>CAWIQX010000025.1:0-12372 GCA_963838395.1 uncultured Actinomycetes bacterium | reverse complement strand
GAGCAGCCCAGCGACGAGCAGGCGCCCCATGAGGACGCCGGTAACGGCCGATCGGTCGACCGCCGCGTCCGGCGTCGGGCCGCGCGACAACGAGACGAGCTCCAAGAGGACGAGGACGGCGGCGGCGAGGAGCGGGATGCTCCAACCGGGGAAGTCCTCGCCGTAGGCGACCGCGAGCGCCCCGAGGACGCCTCCGAGGCCGAGCGCCGCAGCGGCGGCGGCGCGTCGAACTCGCCTCCCACTCATCGTGCCGCGGCGAGGGCTTCGACGGGCGCGGCGACCGGCTCGCCCGGTCGCCACGACGCGAGCGCGATCCCCGCGCCGGCGAGCCGAGTTCGGGTCGCGTCCCGCTCGAGCAACCAGGTCCGCCAGGCGAGCGGCCCGGCGGCAGCCTCCGCGTCGGCGAGGTACGGGAGCGGATCGATCTCGATGATCGAGACCTGGTAGCCGCGGCGGCGGAGATTGAGGAGCGCACGTGTGACGCGCCAGTCGAGCCGCGGCGTCAGCGCGACGATCAGTGACTGGGGCGGGAGGATTCGGCGCGGGATGAGACTCGTGTCGCGCCAGCGATACGTTCGCGCGAGCTCGCTCTCGAGCAACGCGTCCGCGATCCGATACTGCTGGCGCAGGCCCGAGCCGGGGACGATCCACTCGAGGTCGCCGCCGAAGCGGAGGAGCCCGACGCGGTCGCGCCGGCGGAGATACGCCTCGGTCAGCGATGCGGCCGCGCGCACGGCGTCGTCGAGCGTGCTCGCCGCGCTCGTCGCTGCGGCTCCGAACGCGTCGAGGAAGACGACGACGTCGGAGCTTCGCTCGGGCAGCCGATCGCTGACGAGCACCCTGCCGCGCGCGGCGGTCGCACGCCAGTTGACTCGCCGGGCACGCTCGCCGGGGGCGAGGAAGCGGAGCTCTGCGAACTCGATGCCCTCGCCTGCGACCGCGGCCGGACGGCTGCCGGTCACGGGGCGTGTCGCCCTCGGCCCGGCGAGCCGTCGCAGCCTCTCGACCGACGGGTAGACCCGCAGCGTCGTGGTCGGCTCGACCACGACCTCGGCAGAGCGGAGGTGAAGCCGATCGCGTGCCGAGAGCCGGATCGAGGGGATGCGGAAGGCGCCCCAGCGGGGGCAGCTGATCGCGTACTCGAGCGTCCGGGTCTCGCCCGTCTTCATCCCGAGCACGCGCCGCGTGGGCGCTCCGCCCGAATCGAGCCGCTCCGGCAGCCGCAGCTCGACGTCGAGCCAGGGGCATGCGTCCGACGCCGCGAGCGTCAGCTCGAGCTCGACCTCCCCTCCCTCGATCAGGCGATCGGCGGAGACCCGGACGGTCGCTTCGGGTAGCCGGGGCGGGCGCGTCGCGAGCCCGAAGACCAGCGGAACGAGGAAACCCGCCCCGACCGCGACGAGCGCCGGCTGCGCCGTCCCAAGGCCCGCGAGGAGCCCTGCCGAAGCGACGACGAACCAGACGGCGGCGCGCCGCTCGAGCGTCACGACGGTTCGTCGAGAACGGGCACCGGAACCGACGCGACGGCCGCCCGCACCGCCTCGGCCGGATCGATCCGCTGTACCCAGAGCTCGGGCGCCAGCGTGAGCCTGTGCGCGAGGGCTGGGATCGATACGGCCTTGATGTCGTCCGGCGTGACGAAGTCGCGGCCGAGATACGCGGCGCGGGCGCGGGCCAGCTTCATGAGCGCGAGCGACCCCCTGGGCGAGGCCCCGACGGCCAGCTGCGGCGAGTCTCTCGTCGCGCGCGCGATCGCGACCGCGTACTCCGCGAGCGGCGGGGCGACGTGCACCTCCTCGATCGCCGCCTGCATGGCCCGCAGCGTCTGCCGGTCGCAGACGGGCTCGAGCTCGATTCGCTCGTTCCGTCGACGGGAGCGTTCGAGGAGGATGTCGCGCTCGGCGTCCTCCGACGGGTAGCCGATCGTGATGCGGACGAGAAAACGGTCGAGCTGCGCCTCCGGCAGCGGGTACGTCCCCTCGTACTCGATCGGGTTCTGTGTCGCGAGGACGAGAAAGGGGGACTCGAGCTGCCGCGTCGTATTCTCGAGCGTTACCTGCCGTTCTTCCATCGCCTCGAGCAGCGCGGCCTGCGTCTTGCCCGGCGCGCGGTTGATCTCGTCGGCGAGCAGGATGTTCGTGAAGATCGGCCCGGGCTCGAACGTGAAGCTGCCGCTCGAGCGATCGTAGATCGAGGCCCCGGTGATGTCGCTCGGGATCAGGTCCGGGGTGAACTGGATCCGCGCGAAGTCCATCGCGCACACCTGCGCGAACGAGCGGGCGAGCAGGGTCTTGCCAAGGCCCGGGAGATCCTCGATCAGCACGTGACCGTTGGCGAGCAGGGCGAACAGCACCAGCTCCACCGCCTCTCGCTTGCCGATGATCGCCTGCTCCACTGCGTCGGCCACCGCGGTCGCCAGCTCCTGGACGGCGACCCCTGCCCGTGGCCCGTCGGTCACAGCTGCTCCAGCCGCTCGATCGCCGCCCGCAGGTCGTTGCTGGGGAGACCCCGGCTGACGCGGTTCGCGGCCGACGTACGGTCGGGACGGACGATCTCCCACAGCCGGTCGCCGAGCAGCTCCTGCGCGCGCTGCGGCGCGAGCGCCATGTCGATGCCACGACGTCCTAGGCGTGCCGCGACGATCGGGACGAGCAGCGGCCGGAGCGACCGGTCGACGCCGAACTCCGATCGCTCGCTCTCCCGCAGGACGTCCACGATCTGACGCAGCCGCAACGGCATCTCGTCGTCCCGCGGACGCGGCGGTGGCTCTTGCCTCCGTGCGGGTCGGAGCTGCAGCGCAGTCCCGGCGGCAAGCGCGGCGGCGAGCGCCAGCGACGCGGCCAGCGCGACCGCCGCGCCCTGCCCGAAGACGAGACCCAGCGCGGTCGCCGCGAGCCAACCGGCGGCGACGAGGAGCAATGGGCGGCGGGCAATCACGGCGGGGCCACCTCGACCGCGACCTGCCGCACCGAAGCGATTGCGCGCCGGCGGTCGGCCTCGTCCATCGGGTGGTCGCTGAACCGGGCGATCTCGAAGAGACCGGTGAGGTCGGAGGCTGCTGCAGCGCTCGCACCGAGCACTCCGAGGGCGCGGGCGGTGAACTCGGTCGGGGTCTCGTCCGGCGCTCGCGAGAGCTCGATCTCGCCGAGCGACTCCTCCATGCGCGCATAGGCGCGCTGGACGGCAAGCCGCGGGTCTCGCTCGGATTCCAGGTCTCCGAGCGACCGCCTGAGGTCGGAGCCGACCCGCGCCGCCGCATCGGGCACAACCGCCTCACGGTCGCGCCGCGCGCGCCGACGACGGACGAAGACTGCCGCCGGCGCGAGCAGGAGCAGCGCGGCCGCCGAGCCGACGACGAGCCACGTCAGGGCGCTCGAGGTCGTACTTCCCGCCAACGCCGAACTGCTCGTATCGCCGCGCGTCGCGGCGTTCCCGGGCGTGGCGCCGGGCGGTGTCGCCGTATTGGGAACGAGGAGCGGCAGGAGGAGGAGCAGGAACACGCCAATCGCACCGCCGACGATCGCAGCGGCTTTCACGGCCGCCGGCAGCGACGCCCCGACCTCCTCAGCGTCTTTCGCACCGAGCCGTCGCTTCCGTCCCAGGCGCTTCTCCACCGAGGGCGTCCCGACCCAGGCGAGGAGCAGCGACCCGACGACGAGCGCGCCCGCGGCAGCGGCGAGCGCGGGGATCACGCCGACCGGGACGTCCTGCCTGCCTCCGGCGTGCCATGGAGACCCGCCGCTGGCCAGCGCCACGAGGGACACCAGCAGGAGCCCTACCGCGGTGGCGGCGGTCGCTCGCACGTCGCTCTGCCTGACTGGCACGGCGCGATCATCGTCGATTCGCCGAAGGCAGGCTAGGCTCGAGCTCCCTCAGCGCCTCGATCGGCGGATCACGAAGAGGTTCGAAATCGCCGGCCGAGGCCAGGGCTCTCGTCGAGGGCCGGTTGATAGCGTCGATGGGTGCGTCGTCTCCTGGTGACCGTCTGCGCGGTCGCTCTGGTGGACATGCTGTTGTACGCAGTCCTGACGCCGCTCCTCCCGCCGATCACGCGGGATCTGGATCCGCGAGCTTCGGGGGACGATTCCTTGACGCTCGTCGAGGCGATTGATCGAGTTCGTCGAATGCGCAAGCGCGGTCAAGCGCGGGGGTGCGCGTGCGGCGAAGATCGGGATGTATGAGCGCCGCTTCCGACACCTTCGCCCGCTTTCTTCGCGTCCTCGGCGACACCCTCGACGAGCCCGGCGTGAACGGCGCCGGGCTGGCCGCGCGGTTGCATCTCTCCCGGTTCCACGCCGACCGGATCGTCGCAGCCGTCGCGGGCGAGCCTCCCGGCGCGCTGCGGCGGCGGATCCTGCTCGAGCGGGCCGCGTACCGGTTGCTGGCGCCCGGGGTCGACGTGCTCTCGATCGCTCTCGAGGCGGGCTACTCGTCGCACGAAACCTTCACACGTGCGTTCAAACGCGCCTACGGGAACCCGCCGTCCGCGTGGCGCCGGCATCCCACCCCGCTGCAGGTGCCGGCGCCGAACGGCATCCACTTCAACCCGCCGGGCGGCATCCGCCTCCCGGGCAAAGGAAAGGTGACATCCATGAATCTGATCCAACGGATGGTCGACCACCACGTCTGGCTGCTCGACGAGCTGACGGCGCGAGCTGAGAACCTCCCCGACCGCGTCCTAGACGCTCCGATCGAGCTCTCCGTCGAGGGGATCGATAACAACCCGACACTGCGCTCGCTCCTCTCCCGCCTCGTCGGGCAACTCGCGATGTGGAACGCGGCCGTCGCCGCCGCCGCATACGACTTCGAGACCGAGATCGACGAGCCGATCAGTTCGATCCGACGAAGGCTCGCCGAGGCGGGGCCGGAATTCCTGGTGACCGTGCGTGCGAAAAGTGAAGCGGGACAGTTGGACGAGACGTTCGTCGACGCGATCTGCGAGCCACCGAAGGTCTTCACCTACGGAGGGATGATCGCGCACGTGCTCACGTTCGCCGCACATCGCCGCACACTCGTCCTCGGTGCGCTCGCCGACGCCGGCATCACCGACCTCGGCTCCGGCGACCCGATGCACTACGTCGCGGAGGCTGCGTAAAACCCGTGTGCGCCTCTCACGCGGCGGCTACGAGGGCGATCGGCTCCGAACCCTCCTCCGCGGCGACGATCAGCGTCGAGCGGATCACGAGCGGCTCGCCGCGTCCCGCGGTGGTCGAGGCCGCGCTCGTGTCCGCCGCGTCGTCCTCGTCACCGCAGCACGCCCCAGGCAGAGCACATCCACCAACTCGATCGACCGTCAAGACCCATTGCGGCACGTTGGCCCAGGTCTCAGTCCGAGGGCGTGAGCAGTTTCCAGTGCCCCTCGGAGACGACCTCGAGGGCGCCGTCAACCACCTTGATGGCGGTTTGATCGTCAATCGCGTACGCAGGAACTGACAACCCCGCGGCCCATGCTTCGATCTCGGCCAGAGGGGTAGCCGGAAGGCCATCCTCACGATTGAGGTGTGGAAACACGGAGAAACCAACAAGCCCCAGCGCTTTGTCGCTGCCTGTGAGTGGATCACTGTCGTCGTAGGTCTCTCCTCCGAAGTCGGGAGTCGCGACCATCGCACCGCCACTCGTGCCGACGTAGACCACGTCGGGCCGCAGTGACGGCAAAAGGTCGGCCAGCCCGGACTGCCGCATCCAGTAACAGAGATACAGAGGACTGCCACCCCAGACCAGCAGCGCGTCGACTTCCTGGACCGCGGGAACCCAGTACTCCTCTTTGATGCTGGGCAGCGCGGTCAGCTCCAGCACCCCCAAAGACTTCCAACCCAAGCCGCACATGGGGCCGCCGACCGATCCGTTGATGAACCCATAGACGTGTGACGGCCCGCCGGGGAAAGGTTGCACCCCGGTGGGAATGCAGAGCGCACTGGACTCGGCAATCGGCTTGCCCAGCAGCTCGACCAGCGCATCATGGATGCTCACATTCCTAATGCCGCTGGATGTGAGAAGAATCTTCATCGCGCCTCCTGAAAGTCATTGCCGCAGCGAGAGCTTTTCAGACCGTCTGCGGTTGAGACTGGCCGGCCATCGAAGATTCATCGGTTCCGGAAAGCCCAGCGTCACGTCCTCAGGTGACATTCCCGAACGCTGTTGCAAAGACGCCTTCACCCTCCTTTGGATGCTCGGTGCGATGCCGGAGAGCGCCGTCATCTCAGCCGAAGGTGCGCTTCCCGGGACGCGCTCGCCAAGAACAGGGCCGTCGGTTGACGGCGGATACGATCGACGACCCAAACCACCCGCGCAGCTCGGAGGCGAACACGGATGAACGACAAGCCGACGTGGAAAGTCGCACACCTGGACGAGATCGAGCGGCTCGGGAGAGATGTTCCGGTGCGCGAGCATTTCGGGATCCAGGCATTCGGAATCAACGCCTTCACGCCGGACGAGGACGGCACGCTGATCAACGAGCACGACGAGGCCGGAGCGGGCCAAGAGGAGCTGTACATCGTGCTCGACGGGAACGCGACCTTCGAGGTCGACGGAGAGACCGTCGATGCGCCACCAGGAACCCTCGTCTTCGTCGGGCCGGAGGCGCGGCGGAAGGCGACCGGGGACGGAACCATCCTGGCTGTCGGCGCCACGCCCGGCGAGGCGTACCAAGGGATCCACTGGGGTGAGGCCTGGCCCCTCCACAGAGAGTCGATGACGGCCTACGGCGAGCAACGCTACGCCGACGCGCTCGACGCGGTCCGCAGGGCTCTCGAGCGCATGCCCGACCACGCTGGCCTCAATTACAACTACGCCTGCTTCGCAACACTCGCGGGCGACACCCGCGACGAGACGTTCGCACATCTCCGACGATCGGTCGAGCTGCTCCCGCGGTTCCGCGATGACGCGCGCAGAGACGACGACTTCGCCGCCGTACGCGACGACCCGCGGTTCGAGCAGGCGCTTGGCTAGAGCGCGCGTGTCTCGACTTTCGAAGAGCGGGCGGATGATGAGCTAGCCGGGAAATTCCCGCACGCTGGCGCGATCCGGCAGCCAAGTTGTTCGACCGTCTCGCTGAGCGGTTCAACCCGACTTCCGCGGAGAACCTCTGCCTCGACGATCTCACGCTCGAACATCGCTCGCCGTCATCCGCATCCCGACCGAGCGCGGGGGTACCACGTGGAATGGGTGCTGAAAGGATCGACGGAATTCTTTCGAGGAGCAGCGCGAGGTAGCCTGCCGCGGCCATCGTCACGCGGATCTTCCACATCTCGGATCTCCATCTCGGACGCCACGACCTCGCGGAGCCCTACGCGGGCCTACGAGAGCTTCGGCAAAGGCTCGACCCCGAGCTTCTCGTTGTCACGGGCGACCTGACGCATCGGGGCCGAGGGAACCAGCTCGAGCAGGCCCGGAGGCAACTCGAAGCGCTAGACGTCCCGTTCCTCGCAGTTCCTGGCAATCACGACATCCCGTATACCGTGCCGGCCCGGTTCACGACGACGTTCTCCGAGTGGGATCGTGTGTTCGGAGTCACCGACCCTGAGTACATATCCGCTCAGCTCGCTGTTGCGGGCCTCAGCTCCGTCCGGCCCTGGCGCCAGCAGCAGGGGGCCCTCGAGGAGTCGCAGCTCGTCAGCGCCGCGGCGACGCTCGAGCGCGCGCAGCCTACAGCGCTTCGTGTCGTGGCGTTCCACCACCACTTGGCGGCGCCGCCGTGGCGGGCGCCCCGGAAGCGACCGCTGCATCAGAGGAACGAGGTGCTTCAGCAGCTGGCGCAAGCAGGCGCCGAGCTCGTGCTGGGCGGCCACGTACACCAGGCCTCGATTGCCGAGCGTCGCGAGTTCGAGGCCCTCGACGGAGCGTCGCCTCAGACACTCGTCCTCGCGACCGCGCCGGGCTTCAGCCGGGTGAGACCCCACCGCAAGGGCGAGGCCCTCGGTTTCAACGTGATCGAGACCGGTGCCGAAACGCTCGCCGTCGTCACGTACGCATGGGTCGGCACGCAGTTCGAGCAGATCGGGCGCCACTCGTTCGCGCGGCTCACCGCGTCCCCGCCGGAACGCACACCGTGACCGCCTCGGGCTGAACGTCGACCCGAAACGTCTTCTTCTTCTCGCGGTCGCCGCCGTCGAGTTCGTAGAGAACCTTGCGGTTCAGCTTGACGATGACGGAGCGACCCTTGGTGACGTTCACGAACGGGGACTTGCTCGCACTGCTGAACTTGCTGCGGGCGAACGTCCGCCCCCACTGCACGACCCCGTCCGCGCTCCCGACTCCGATGTCGAGCAACCCGTCGTCGGGTTGTGCGTCGTCGAACGCCTTGACGCCCGCGAACGCCTCGCCGACGTTGCCGAACAGCACGAGGCTGGCCGGGCCTTCGTACCACTCCTTGCCGTCGACCTCCACCTGGGCCTTGAACGTGTTGACGCGAAGGTTCTTCGCCGCTGCCCAGACGTAGGCGTTCCGTCCAAGGGCGCGTTTGAGCTTGACGGTCGCGTCACGGATCACGCGCGCGTCGAACCCGACGCCGGCCATGACGGCGAAGCGCTCGCCGTTCATACGGCCCAGATCGAGCTTTCGCCGGTTCCCGTGCAGCCCGATCTCGACGGCTTCCTCGATGTGCTTCGGAACTCCGAGGTTGGCGGCAAAGAGGTTGGCGGTCCCGGCCGGCACGATCGCCATGGTTGCGTCCGAACCTGCGACGACGTCGACGCATCGCTGCACCATCCCGTCGCCACCCCAGACGAAGATCAGATCTGCCCCCTGCTTCAGCGCTGACTTGACCTGCTTCGGTGCGAGACGGCTCTTGGGACTTCCAGCCAGAGCGGATCGTGTACTCCCCGCTCGCTCAATGCCTTCCGCAGCGCCGGCAGCCCGCCGTCGAGCGTCTTCCCCGAATGTGCGATGACCGCGACGGTGCTCATGCCGGCACCTCGGTCGCGCGCCGCTCTGCATGACGCACTCGTACGAAGCTCGGCGACCCTGCGGGCCGTGCGCGCGGCGAAGAGGGCTACACATATCGCTCCGGCGCCCATCAGCGCTCCCGCGATCACATCGATCGGATGATGCTCCCCGCGATAGATCCGCGAGGAGGCGACGACGAGCGGAAATCCCGCCGCAACCGTCCAGATCGCGACTCGCGCCCGAATGTCCTTGAAGTGCGCGGCGAGTAGCAGCCCCAGCGAACCGTAGATCGCGACGGACGCCGCAACGTGGCCCGATGGGTAGCTGTGAAGCAGGTTGAAGGTGTCGAGTTGCTCGACCGGCTCGGGACGAGGACGCTCGATGAATCGGGTCACCAGCCCGTAGGTGAGCACCTCGGCGAGGATCGCCTGCAGGTAGAAGCTGCCTAGCCTCCAGCGTTTCCGCAATGCGAGCGAGAGTACGACGATCGCTACGAGCGGAATCAGAACCCAGCGGTCGGCGATGTGCGACGTGACGAACGACGCGTCGTTCAGAAACGGGGTTCGCTGGTCTTCCGCCCATCGGGGCAGCCACGCGTCTGCATCCGCGATGGTCTGACTCGAAAGCAGCACCTTCGTGACGAAGAAGCCGAGTGCGACCATGACGGTTGCAAGAAGGACGGCTCCGACGTTCGCGACGATCCACGAAACGGCCAGCGGGTGGAGTCGGTGCATCCGATTCCCCAGGCGCTCGGCCAGACCGCCCTCACCGGGCTTGATCCGTCGCGAGGCGCGCGAATCCAGCGGGACACCGGACACCTTGATCGGGGGCGACACGTCACTCATCAACTTCTCCTCTCTCTGGAGCAGGCGTGGTCATCGGAGCGTTCGGGGCAAACCGCATCTACGACGTGGTGCAGTAGGCCTTGTCGAGCAGTGCGTAGAAGAGCGCGCGCGCCGGCTCTGGCTCCGCGGTCGGGTCGATGTTCACCATGAGCACGACCTGCCGTTTCCCATCCCCGCTGGAGAGCGCGTAGTTCTTGTAGCCGGGGAAGCTGCCGCTATGGCCCCAGGCAGCGCCGCAGGACGTCGGGAATCGTTCGAGGCCGTACCCCTCGCGCTGCTTCAGGTCGCTGTCCGGCCCGCCCGGGATCGTGGTCATCATCGCCTTGAGCAACGCCGGCTTGAGCAAGCGGCCCGAGAAGAGCGCGCGATAGAAGCCGGCGACGTCGTCGACGTTCGAGACGATCGCCCCCGCGGCACCGGAGAGCGACGGGCTGAACGCCGAGAGATCGACCAGCGGCGGTTGGCCGCCGAGCAGGAAGTACCCGTGTGCGTAGGGGCGCGGCAGCTGCGTCTGCCTGGTCGGATACGTCGTCCGCGCCAGGCGAAGCGGCTGGAAGAGCCTCTGCTTGAGCTCGGCGCCGATCGGCTTGCCGGTCACGCGCTCCACGATGAGGCCGAGAACGAGATAGTTCGTGCTCGAGTACGACGAGGTCTTGCTCGCGCCGGGCGCGAATCGGGCCTTCCGCGTGACCGCCAGCTTGACGAGCCGCAGCGGCGACCAGTAGTACCCCAGGTTCCCGCCCAGGTACGGCTTGAGCACCTCAGGATCCCTCTCGTGGTCGTAGAGGCCGCTCGTGTGGTTGAGCAGCTGGTGGACGGTCATCTGCTTGCCCTTCGGGACGAGGCCGGGCAACCAGCGGTCGACTGTGTCCGACAACCGGAGCTTCCTCTCGCCGACCAGTTGGAGGACGACGGTCGCGACGTACGTCTTCGTCAGGCTCGCGATCCGGTAGCGGTCGCCTGCACCCATCGGTCGCTTCGTGGCGATCTCGGCCACTCCGCCCGTCAGGCGCGTCGTCTGTGTGCCGTTGCGGACGAGGAGAATTGCCCCTGGAGTGCCCGCTGCAACTATCGCGTCGACATCGGGTTGGAGCGCCGACGCGGTCGTGGCGGTATCGCTCCGGAGCGCGGCAACCGCCGAAGCCGCGACTGCGAACGCTGCGGTCAACACGCAACAGATGACGAATCCGTGGCGACCGGCCGTCCTCGGCCGCCTGGTTGCCGTTGAGCCGGCTTGATCGCAGTGGCCATGGTCTTCCTCCGTTCGCTGGCGGCACGGGACATGTGCCCAGCGTGGCGGGTCTGTCGATGCGCGACATCGGGCGGCACCCTGATCCAGCACCCTGATCGTCGGATCGGGCCGAGGCCATGGGTGCTCCGTCAATGGGCAAGCACCCAAGATCCGGGTTCGCGAGGTGTCGCCCGATGTCGCCGGCTCGTGGGCGAAGCGGACTCGTCCGTGTCCCGCTACCTCCTCAAGCACCGTCACACGCCGGAGGAATGGAGCGTCGTGGTCGCCGCCTTCAAGGGCTACGAAAGCCGCTTCGTCACCGCAAGACGACGGCGTCCTGCCTCGGAGGCACGCATGCGATCTGGTGGACGGTCGAGGCAGCATCCGAGCGCGGGGCACTCGAGCTCCTGCTGTCCTACGTGGCCGACCGCACCCCTGCGACGCGTGTCCGCGAGGTCACGAGCCATGAGCCCCGGAGGCACGCACGCCACGATCCCGTGCGGTCACTCACCTATCGCCGGCAGGGCCGCCCGGACCGATCAACCGGGCGCAGCTCGGCCCGGCTCGGTGACACCTGGCGTCGACCGTGAGCCGCTTCGACTTCCGTCAGCTGCGGCGTGACCACGCATCCACCCGACAGCGGCCACGATCACGGCACCCTGGATGATCTGCTGGTAGGTGGGGTTGATGTTCAGCAGGTTGAAGCCGTTCCCGATCATCGCCAGGAACAGGACGCCCAGCACCGTCCGCCAGATCGCTCCCTCCCCGCCGTAGATGCTCGTTCCGCCGATCACGACGGCCGCGATGACCGAGAACTCGATCCCGATCCCGGCATCGGCCTGCCCTGTGCTGATGCGACTGGAGACGATGATCCCGGCAAGACCGGCGGACAGCCCGGAGAGCGCGAACGTGGCCATGCGCACGCGACTCACGCGCACGCCGGAGAGGCGAGCCGCGGTGGGATTCGCGCCGACGGCGTAGACGTACGTCCGAACGTCGTCCGCGTGAGCAGAAACCCGCTCACGAGCGCAAAGCCGAGGAAGAAGAGCCCCGGTACTTGAGCCGAACAGGTCGCCCGAACCGAGCGTCTGGAAGCCCGGATCCTCGACGATGACGAGGAACCCACCTGTGAGGACAAGCGCGAAGCCGCGAATCATGAAGCTCGAGGCGAGCGTGCCGATGAAGGAGTTGATGCGGCCGACCGTCACGAGGAGGCCGTTGCCGAGGCCGAACGCCAGGCCGACGCCGACCGCCTGCCAGGAAGCCGAAAGCTCGGCGAAGTGGCGTTGGCAATCTTGGCGGCAGTGATGCCCGCGACCGCGATAGATCGCACCCACCGAGAGGTCGAAGCCGCCCGCGATGACGACGAGGGTGGCGGCACACCGCCATGATCCCCACCGGCGCCCACTGGTC
>CAWIQX010000024.1:0-840463 GCA_963838395.1 uncultured Actinomycetes bacterium | reverse complement strand
CTTCTTCGCGGACTACTCGCGCGATTGCATCTGGGTGATGAAGAAGAACGGTAACCCGCTTCCTTC
This sequence comes from uncultured Actinomycetes bacterium, assembly GCA_963838395.1. Lineage (GTDB taxonomy): Bacteria > Actinomycetota > Thermoleophilia > Gaiellales > Gaiellaceae > GMQP-bins7. The sequence continues at coordinate 840,397 of CAWIQX010000024.1, read as the reverse complement.
GCCGGGCAACATCCTCACCTTCGTCAGCGGAGCGGCCAATCCAGTCAACCTCGAGTTCGGCCCCATCGGGCCACCCGTACTACCCCGACTTCGACGGCGCAACCGTGCGCAGGATCGAGACCGCTCCCTGCGCAGCCCCTGCAGGACGCCTACATCAGCGACCTCGCCTGGGCCTTCATGTCCAACGGCTACGGGCCGATCGAGAAGGACAAGAGCAACGGCGGCTTCTCCGGCGGTGACGGGCTCACGATCACGCTCAACGGCACGACCTATCCCAAGGGTCTGGGTGTGCACGCGGCCTCCGATGTGCAGTACTTCCTCGGCGGGACGTGCAGCCGCTTCAAGGCCTCGGTCGGCGTCGACGACGAGGTCGCCGCCAACGGCTCGATCGTCTTCCAGGTGTTCGCGGATGCGACCAAGGTGTACGACAGCGGGCTGATGACGGGAGCGACCGCCACCAAGACGATCGACGTCAGCGTCGCGAGACGCAGACGCTCCGCCTGGTCGTCACCGACGGTGGCGACGGGATCAGCTTCGACCACGGCGACTGGGCACTCGCGCGGGTCGACTGCGGGAGCGTCTCGGACACGACCCCGCCGACCATCACCAGAGGACACCGGCGGCAGGGTGCGACCGGGGTCGCGCTCTCGGCCAGCCCGACCGCGACCTTCTCCGAGAGCATCAACCCGAGCACGCTGACGACGAGCACCTTCACCCTGATCAAGCAGGGCAGCCGACCCCGCTGACGGCGAGCGTCTCCTACGACGAGCGAGGCACGGCGACGCTCGACCCGAGCGCGCGCTCGAGGCGAGCACGAGCTACACGGCGACCGTCGAGGGCGGCTCCGGAGGGTGCGAAGGACCTCGCCGGCAACGCGCTCGCGGCCGATTCAGCTGGAGCTTCACCACGGCGGCAGGAACGAACACACCCCCGACCCCGGTGATCGACACTCCCGCCTCCACGCTTCTCTGGGAAGTCGGGGAGTCGGTCTCCTTCACGGGGCATGCGAGCGACCCCGAGCAGGGCACCTTGCCTGCCTCCTCCCTGTCCTGGACCTTGCTCATGCAGCACTGTCCCTCCAACTGCCACTCGCACACGATCCAGAGCTGGCCCGGAGTCGCAAGCGGCTCCTTCAGCGCGCCCGACCACGAGTACCCCTCGTACCTGGAGCTCCAGCTCACAGCCACGGACGCGGGCGGAGCATCGGGGAGCACCACTCTCCGCCTCGATCCGGCGACCGTCACCCTTACCTTCGAGACGAGCCCTTCGGGTCTGCAGCTCTCCGTCAACGGGACGTCGTCGGCGACACCCTTCACCCGCACGGTGATCGAGGGCTCGAACAACTCGTTGAGCGCCCCCTCACCCCAGTCGCAGGGCGGGACGAGCTACGGGTTCACGTCCTGGTCGGACGGAGGGGCGCAGTCGCACAACATCGTCGCCTCGACCGCCGTCGACACGTACACCGCCAGCTATGCGAGCCAGCCTTCGGGTAGCAACGCCGTCGCCGACTTCGACGGCGACGGCGACACCGACCTCTCGGTCTTTCGTCCCTCCCAGGGCGGCTGGTACATGCAGGGCCAGCCTCCCTTCCCGCAGATCTGGGGAGCCTCCGGAGATCTCTCGGTCTCCGCCGACTACGACGGAGACGGCTCGACGCGACATCGCCGTCTTCCGAAACGGGCACTGGTACGTCAAGGACAGCCTCCCTACCCGCAGATCTGGGGCCAGGCAGGAGACGTCCCCGTCCCCGCCGACTACGACGGAGACGGAGACGCCGACATCGCCGTCTTCCGAAACGGGCACTGGTACGTGCAGGGACAGCCTCCCTACCCGCAGATCTGGGGCCAGGCAGGAGACGTCCCCGTGCCCGCCGACTACGACGGAGACGGAGACGCCGACATCGCCGTCTTCCGAAACGGGCACTGGTACGTGCAGGGACAGCCTCCCTACCCGCAGATCTGGGGCCAGGCAGGAGACGTCCCCGTCCCCGCCGACTACGACGGAGACGGAGACGCCGACATCGCCGTCTTCCGAAACGGGCACTGGTACGTGCAGGGACAGCCTCCCTTCCCGCAGATCTGGGGCCAGGCAGGAGACGTCCCCGTCCCCGGTGACTACGACGGAGACGGAGACGCCGACATCGCCGTCTTCCGAGACGGGCACTGGTACGTGCAAGGACCAGCCTCCCTACCCGCAGATCTGGGGTGCCGCCTGCGACATCCCGCAGCCGCTTCCCTATGCGCTTCGCACGCCTCATCGGCGGAGGCTGTGCCGAGGGCTGAGGGTCTTCCGCAAGCCACGTGCTCCGGGTCGGCCCAGTGCGCTGCCAGGGCAGCAGTTTCGATGACCACCCTTGCGGGAATGTCACCGCGACATCGGACAGGCGTTTGCCAGGCCGGGGTGCGTGTGCCACGATAAGACCCTGTTCTTGGGTCGGGGGGAGAACGGAGGAGGTTTGGGGGAAGGGCGCGTTGACCCGCTGACTGTCGTCAGGCGGTTAGTCCTGGTCTTCGTAGTTGTGTGGGCATTCGCATTGCTCGCGCCGAGCGGTGGGCCGCTGCCTGCGCCCGAATCGGCGCAAGCCGCCTCCCTCCCTTCCGGCTTCCAGGAGACGTCGGTGTTTAGCGGGCTCACCAACCCCACCGTCGTCCGCTTCGCCTCGGACGGGCGCGTCTTCGTCGCCGAGAAGAGCGGCGTCATCAAGGTCTTCGACAACCTGACCGACACGACCCCGACCGTCTTCGCCGACCTCCGCACCGAACGTGCACAACTTCTGGGACCGCGGCCTGCTGGGTATGGCGCTGCATCCCAACTTCCCGACGACTCCCTACGTGTACGTGCTCTACACGCACGACGCCGCGATCGGCGGCACGGCCCCGCGCTGGGGCACCGCCGGCGGCGTCTCGGACGGCTGTCCCGACGCCGCCCGGGCGCGACGTCGGACGGCTGCGTCGTGAGCGGCCGCCTCTCGCGGCTGCAGGCGGCCGGCAACGTGATGACGGGACCGAGCAGGTGCTGGTCGAGGACTGGTGCCAGCAGTTCCCGAGCCACTCGGTCGGCACCGTCGAGTTCGGCCCCGACGGCGCGCTCTACGCGAGTGGCGGGGACGGAGCGAGCTTCAACTTCGTCGACTACGGACAGAACGGCATCCCGCTGAACCCCTGCGGCGATCCTCCCGGCGGAGTGGGCGCCGCCCTGACCCCGCCGACCGCCGAAGGCGGCGCCCTGCGGAGCCAGGATCTGCGCACGTCCGGCGATCCGGTGGCCTCGACGGCTCCATCATTCGCGTCGATCCCACGACCGGCGCCGGCCTGCCCTCCAACCCGCTCGCGGGCAACCCCGATCGCGAACGCGCGGCGCATCATCGCCCACGGCCTGCGCAACCCCTTCCGCTTCACCTTCCGGCCGGGGACGAGCGAGCTCTGGCTCGGCGACGTGGGCTGGAGCGACTGGGAGGAGATCAACCGCATCCTCGACCCCGCCGACGCCGCGGTCGAGAACTTCGGCTGGCCCTGCTACGAGGGCAGTCGCGCCAGCTCGGGCTACGACTCGGCCAACCTCTCGATCTGCGAGAACCTGTACGCGCAGCCGAGCGCCGACACCGAGCCCTTCTTCCCCTATTTCCACCACGACAAGGTCGTCCCCGGGGAGTCCTGTCCGCCGGGCAGCTCCTCGATCGCCGGGCCTGGCCTTCTACCCCTGCAGCAGTCGCAGCTACCCGCCCGACTACGACGGCGCGCTCTTCTTCGCGGACTACTCGCGCGACTGCATCTGGGTGATGAAGAAGAACGGCAACCCGCTTCCTTCGCCGGGCAACATCCACACCTTCGTCACCGGCGCCGCCAACCCGGTCAACCTCGAGTTCGGCCCCGACGGCAACCTCTACTACGCCGACTTCGACGGCGGAACGATGCGCAGGATCGAGACCGCTCCTGCGCAGCCCCTGCAGGACGCCTACCTCAGCGACCTCACCTGGACCTTCATGACCAACGGGTACGGGCCGATCGAGAAGGACAAGAGCAACGGCCAAGCCCTGGAGGGCGACGGCGCGACCCTCACCCTGAACGGCGCGACCTTCGCGAAGGGCGTCGGCGCGCACGCCAACTCGGACGTCCGCTACGCGTTGAGCGGAGGACTGCAGCGCTTCAAGGCCTCGGTCGGCGTCGACGACGAGGTCGGCTCCGACGGCTCGGTCGTCTTCCAGGTGTACGCCGACGCGACCAAGGTCGTACGACAGCGGGCTGATGACGGGAGTCGACGGCGACCAAGCTGATCGACGTCTCCATCGCGGGAGCGAACGAGCTGCGCCTGGTGGTCACGGACGGCGGCAACGGCATCGCTCCGACCACGCCGACTGGGCGCTCGCGCGCATCGAGTGCGGGAGGCGACACCACGCCGCCGACGATCACCGGCAGGACGCCTGCGCCGGGTGCAACCGGCGATCGCCCTCGGCGTCTCGCCGACCGCCACCTTCTCGGAGGCGATGGATCCGACGCACCCTGACCACGAGCACCTTCACGCTCACCAAGCAGGGGCAGCCGACTCCGGTCCCCGCGCTCGTCTCCTACCAGAACCAGGTGGCGACGCTCGACCCGAGCGCGAGCCTGCAGGCGAGCACGACCTACACGGCGAAGGTCAAGGGCGGCCCCGGAGGGGCGGAGGACGTCGCCGGGAACGCGCTCGCGGCCGACGTCAGCTGGACCTTCACCACGGCGGCAGGAACGAACACAGCCCCGACCCCGGTGATCGACACTCCCGCCTCCACGCTTCTCTGGAAGGTCGGGGACTCAGTCTCCTTCACCGGGCATGCGACCGACCCCGAGCAGGGCACCTTCCCGCCTCCTCTCTGTCCTGGACCTTCTCATCCAGCACTGTCCCTCCAACTGCCACTCGCACACGATCCAGAGCTGGCCCGGCGTCGCGAGCGGCTCCTTCAGCGCGCCCGACCACGAGTACCCCTCGTACCTGGAGCTCAAGCTGACCGCCACGGACGCGGGCGGAGCATCGGCGCGACGACCACCCTGCGCCTCGATCCGCAGACGGTCGTCCTCAGCTTCGCCTCCTCGCCCTCCGGGCTTGCAGCTCGCCGTCAACACCATCTCCTCGACGACGCCCTTCACGCGCACCGTCATCGTCGGCTCCACGAACTCGCTGAGCGCGACCACGCCGCAGAGTCCTGGGCGGAACCAGCTATGCCTTCTCCTCCTGGTCGGACGGGGGGCGCAGACCCATAACATCGTCGCCGCCTCTTCGCCGGCGACCTTTACCGCGACCTATACGAGCGTCGGGCGCCCCGGTGAACGTCTCCATTCCGCGCATCCGGCAACCCTGTCCTATCCGCCGGTCATGACCGTGGGCAACGGAGGCTGGACCGGCTCGACTCCGATGAGCCATCTCGTACCAGTGGCTTCGCTGCACGACGCTCGACATCGCGTCCTGTACACCGATTTCCGGGGCGACCTCCAAGACGTATGTCCCGGTCCCCGCCGACACCGGATGCAGACTACGGGCGACGGTGACCGCCACGAACGCTGCCGGCTCCGCCTCGCCACGTCTGCGCCACCGAACCCGTCTAGCAGGAGCTCGCCAGAGCGTCCGTTATCCTGCGCAGGCGCGCGGAGAAGTGGCCGAGTGGCTGAAGGCGGCGCCCTGCTAAGGCGTTAGGTGGGGAAAACCCTGCCTCGAGGGTTCGAATCCCTCCTTCTCCGCCTTGCTCGTCGGCCGCAGCCGCGGCTCAATCGTGGATGCGGGCGATCAGCTCTTCGCGCTTGAGAACCTTGACCTCGATGCCGCCGAGGCGGACGTCGTAGCCGGAATCTCGCGGGTACAGCACCTTGTCGCCTGCCTCGACACCCGTCGCGTCGCTGCCGACAGCGGTGACGATGCCGGTTCGGCAGGGCGCGGTCTCGGTTGCGGAGGCCGGAAGGATCAGTCCCGCGCGAGTCTCCGTCTCGTCGGACACGGGCTGCACGACGACGAACTCGTCGAGCGGCTCGAGCGTGACGTCGATGCTGCGGGATTCCTCGATCACGGCCTAACGATACGTCGAAGCCGCGGCGAGTGACGCACCGCGGCCTACAGTCGCCCGGCGTCGACGATCCGCTGCAGGAACTGCTGCGTGCGTGGCTCTTTCGGGGCTCCGAAGATCTGCTCCGGTTTCCCTTGCTCCAGGATCACTCCTTCGTCGAGGAAGCAGACGCGGTGGGCGACGTCGCGGGCGAAGCTCATCTCGTGCGTGGCGATCAGCATCGTCATGCCGTCGGCGGCGAGCTCGCGGATGACCTCGAGCACCTCGGCGACGAGCTCGGGGTCGAGTGCGCTCGTAACCTCGTCGAGCAGGAGCAGGCCGGGCTGCATCGCCAGCGCACGGACGATGGCGACGCGCTGCTGCTGTCCGCCGGAGAGCCGGTCGGGATACTCGTCGCGCTTGTCCGCGAGGCCGAAGCGGCCAAGGAGCTCGGTGGCGCGCCCGTCGGCTTCCGTCCTTCCGAGCCGCAGCGCCTTCCGCGGCCCGAGCGTGACGTTGTCGAGGACGGACATGTGCGGGAACAGGTTGAAGGCCTGGAAGACGATCCCGATCCTGCTCCGGACGCGATCGACGTCCACGCCGGCTCCCGTGATCTCGTCCCCGCGCAACTACGATCCGTCCCGCGTCGATCGGCTCGAGCAGGTTGATGCAGCGGAGCAGCGTCGACTTGCCCGAGCCCGACGCCCCGATCAGGCATACGACCTCGTGCTCGTCGAGCCCGAGATCGATCCCACGCAGAACTTCGAGCTTGCCGAAGGACTTGTGGAGCCCTTCGACGAGGAGCGTCGGCTCGGTCACGCAGCCACTCCCGCCACCTGCCGCCGGCGTCGGTCGCGAGCCACGATCCAGTCCGTGAAGCGCGCGAGGGGAATCGTGATCGCGACGAAGAGCGTCGCGGCGACGAGGTAGTACGTGCCGTTGAAGGCCGCCGCCTCGTTGATCTGCGTCTGGCGGAGAACCTCGACGACCCCGAGCACGCTGACGAGGGCCGTGTCCTTCTGGAGCCCGATGAAGTCGTTCAGGAGCGGCGGGATCACGCGGCGGACCGCCTGCGGGACGACGACGTAGCGGAGGGACTGGAGGCGGCTCAGGCCGAGCGAGCGAGCGGCGCCGTCCTGGCTCGGATGCACGGATTCGATGCCCGCGCGATACACCTCGGAGACGTACGCGGTATAGACGAGCACGAGCGACACGACCGCCCAGAAGATCTGCGACGTGGGCATCCAGTCGATGTCGAGAGCGGGCATCCCCGTTCCGAGCATGAGGATGACGAGGATCGTCGGAACTCCCCGGAAGAAGTCCGTGTAGACGATCGCGAGCACGCGGATGGGGAAGAACACCGGGCCGGGCAGGCTCCGCAGCACTGCCAGTCCGAGCGCGGTGACGAGGATGATCGCCTCGGCGATGAGGAAGATCTTCACGTTCAGGAGGAACGCCTCGGCGATCTCCGGAAAGGACTCCCGGTAGAGGTCCCAGTCGAAGAAGTACGCTTTGAAACGCTCCCAGCCGGGAGCTTGCGTCGCGAGGAACGCGAGCGCGCCGACGAAGACGAGCGTGCTCGCGACAGCGATCAGGACTCCCCGCCCTTGGGCAGAGCGGGGAGTCGAGGTGCTCAGGATCCGGGAGCGGCGGTCGCCTTCCAGCTGTTACCTGAGGACGCGTAGCTCGCTGCCGCTCGGCAGCTCGCGGTTCTGGAGCTGCTTGATCGTCCCGTTCGCCCAGAGCCGGTTCAGCGCCCGGTTGACGCATCGCCGGAGAGAGCTGCCCTTCTCGAAGACCATGCCAAGGCGCTCCCGTCCCCCTCGGCTCGCGAAGCGACCGACGATCACACCGTCGTCGAGCTGAACGCCCGTCACGTAGAACGCCGTGGGCAGGTCGACGACGATGCCGTCGATCTGACCGTTCTTCAGCGCCTGCACGGCGAGGTCGTTGGAGTCGTATACGAGGGGGCTTTGCGACGGCTCGATGTAGTTGTCGATGTACTGGAAGCTCGTCGTTCCGAGCTGTGCACCGAGCCGAAAGGACTTGAGGTCTGCGACCGAGCGGGCTCGAGTTATGGCCGTTCCCTCGCGTCCGACGAGCGACTGGTACACGAAGTAGTAGGCATTCGAGAAGTCGATCGTCCTCGCACGCTCCGGCGTGTACGAGACCTGGGCCAGGTAGAAGTCGAAGTTCTTGTCCCCCGGTCGGTACGACTGCGCGAAGGGCACCGCTCGCCAGTCCACCTGGCGCTTGGCGAAGCCGAGCTGCCGAGCGACGGCGTACGCGACTGCGGACTCGTACCCCTGGCCCGAGTAGGGATTCGACGTCTTCCAGGGCTTCCGCGTCTGACCGCCGCCCCACCAGGGCGGGAACGCCGGATTGTCGGTGCCGAGGGTCAGGCGTCCGTCCTCGATCAGGTCGAGGTTGGCCTTCGCGCAGCGCGCCGGTCTGGACCTGCGCCTCAGGACTACCGGTGGCCGTCGCCGCGAGTGCGAAGGGCGAGTGAGACGAGGGCGAGGCCGAAGAGAACCGGGCGCATGCGAATCCACTCCTTGTTGTCCGGGAAGGGCGCGGCGAGCCTAGCACTGCCTGGGTAGCGTGCGGGTATGCCCTCGCCCTTTGTCGAGCTCGAAGTGGGGGAGCGGGTCGTCAAGGTGACGAACCCGGACAAGATCCTGTTCCCGAAGGCGAAGAAGACCAAGCGCGACCTCGTCGACTACTACATCGCGGTCGGCGACGGGATCGTGCGCACGCTGTACGAGCGGCCGACCCAGCTCCGTCGCTTCCCGGACGGGATCGCGGGCGAGCAGATCTACCAGAAGCGCGTGCCGGAGAAGCGACCGGAGTGGGTCGAGGCGGCGCGCGTCACGTTCCCGTCGGGCCGGCACGCGGACGAGCTCTGCGTGACGGAGCTCGCCCAGGTCGTCTGGGCCGCGAACCTCGCGGTGATCGACTTCCATCCCTGGCCCTCTCGCCGGCGCGACACCGAGCACCCGGACGAGCTCCGGATCGACATCGATCCGCAGCCGGGGACGACGTTCAAGGACGCGAAGCGCGTCGGGGCGCTCGTACGGGAGGTTCTCGACGAGATCGGCTACGTGGGCTGGCCGAAGACCTCGGGGAACCGCGGCGTCCACGTGTTCTGCCGGATCGAGCCGAAGTGGGAGTTCCCGGTCGTGCGCCGCGCCGCGCTCGCGTTCGCGCGAGAGGTCGAGCGGCGTCTCCCGAAGAAGGTCACGACGGCGTGGTGGAAGGAGGAGCGCGGTCGTCGCGTCTTCATCGACTTCAACCAGAACGCGCGCGACCGGACGATCGCCTCGGCCTACTCGGTCCGGGCTCGCCCGGACGCAGCGGTCTCTGCGCCCGTCACCTGGGACGAGCTGCCGGACGTCGAGACCGAGGACTTCACGATGACCACGATGCCCGATCGCTTCGCCCGGATCGGAGACATCCAGGCCGGGATGGACGACGCGGTCTGCGATCTTCGCGTCCTGCTCGAATGGGTCGAGCGCGAGGAGAAGGAAGGGCTCGGAGAGGCGCCGTACCCGCCGAACTTCCCGAAGATGCCGGGCGAGCCCGCGCGAGTGCAACCGTCGCGCGCCCGCAAGCCGGACTGAGCTCGGTGGAGGTCGTCCACGTCGATCACTCGGACGCGGAAGTCGCGGCCGAGCTCCTCGAGCTCCAGCGTCGCGCCTACGAGGTCGAGGCGGCGCTGATCGGATCGCGGGAGATTCCCCCGCTGACGGAGACCCGGCAGGCGCTGCAGGGCGCGGACGAGACGTTCCTCGCCGTTCTCGTCGAGGGCCGCATCGTCGGCGCGCTGTCGTATCGCCTGCTTCGGCGACACGATCGACATCCACCGCCTGGCGGTCGATCCCGCGCACTTTCGCCGGGGGGTCGGCGGCTCCCTCGTCCGCGCGGTCTCTCGCGAGCGAGCCGGCGGCGCGGCAGGCGATCGTCCAGACCGGCGCCGACAACGAGCCCGCCAAGGCCCTCTATCTCCGGGAGGGCTTCGAGCAGACCGACGAGTTCGAGGTCGTACCTGGCCTGCGCGTCACGCGGTTCAGCGAAGCGACTCCGCTGAGCTCAGGTCGTGCCGAGAAACGACGCGACCGTCACGCCTCGAGGGCGAGCGGGCAAGAGCTCGCGCCAGGTGCACTGCGACGGCTCCTTGTCGTCGCGGAAGCGGATCAGCTTCGTGCCGTGGCGAAAGCGGTTCGACTGCACCTTGTCGTAGCGCACCTCGACCACGAGCTCCGGCCGCAGCGGCGACTCCTCGAGCTCGCCGCCTCCCCAGCGGTTCGGCTCGGAGAAGCGGCGCTCGGGTGCGTCCTTCAGGAGCGGGAGCACGCGCTCGGCGATCTCGGCGTGCTTCGCCGCCGCGACCGCAGCCGAGCCTACGTAGTCGATGCCGCCCTTCTCGTCGTAGAGCCCGAGCAGGAGCGTTGCGATCCGGTCGGGTCGCGATTTCCAGCGCAGGCCGACGACCACGCAGTCGGCGGTCTTCTCGGGCTTCACCTTGACGACGCCCTCGCGCGAGCCCGGCAGGTAGGGAGCGTCGACGCGCTTCGCGACGACGCCGTCGAGACCGATCGCCTCGAAGCGGTCGAGCCACGCGAGCGCCTCGTCGCGGTCGCGCGAGGCGGGGGAGAGGCCGAAGCGCTTTGCCTTCCGTTCGAGCGCTTTCCTGCGCTCGACGAGCGGCTCGCGCCAGAGCTCTTCGCCCTTCCACACGAGGATGTCGAAGGCTACGAAGCGCGCCGGGATCTCTCCGGAAAGCCTGGTGATCCGCGACTCCGCGGGGTGCAAACGGGTCTGCATCGCATCGAAGTCGAGAACGCCGTCCCGCTCGATCACGATCTCCCCGTCCAGCGCCGAGTGTTCGGGTAGCAGCTTCTCGAGCGGCCGTAGCTCGGGGAAGTAGCGCAGCAGCGGCCGCGCGTTTCGGGACCACAGACGAAGCTCGCCGGATGCGTTCTCGAGAATTCCCCTGAAGCCGTCCCACTTCGGCTCGTACTGCCAGCCGTCGGCTTCGGGCAGCTCGCGAACGAGCTCGGCCTCCATCGGCGGGAAGGGGATCGAGGGGTCGAGATCGTCCGGCCGCTCGACGGGCTCGCGGCTCGGAGGGCGGCGACGGGTGCGAGGCACCATGCCAAGCTACTACGCTCTCGACCTGATGCGCCGCGTCGCTGTCACGGGACTCGGAGCGGTGACCCCGCTCGGTCTCGATGCGCGTTCGACGTGGGACGCGGCGGTCGCCGGGAAGAGCGGCGTCGACTGGATTCGTGCCTTCGACCCGACCGGGTATCCGGTTCGCATCGCCTCCGAGGTCAAGGACTTCGAGCCCGAGGCAGTCGTCGGGCCCAAGGACGCGCGTCGGCTCGAGCGGAACGTCGTGCTGGCCGTCGCAGCTGCCCGAGAGGCGTGGAGCGACGCGGGCGTTGCCGGGGTCGATCCTGCCCGGGCGGGCATCCTCGTCGGCTCCGCGATCGGGGGAGTCATGGGCGTGCTTGCACAGAACGAGGTGTTGAAGGAGCGCGGGCACACACGCGTGTCGCCGTGGTTTCTTCCCAACGTGCTCGTCGACTCGGCGAGCGGCCAGATCGCCATCGACCTCGGCGTGCGTGGCCCGAACTACGCTCCGGTCTCGGCGTGCGCGACCGGTTCACACGCGGTCGGCGAGGGCGCCGAGCTGATCCGGCGCGGTGACGCCGACGTCGTCCTGGCGGGCGGCACCGAGTCCTGCATGCATCCCGTGATCCTCGCCGGATTCACCGCCATGCGAGGTCTCGTCGCCGAGGAGGACGATCCGACGCGTGCATCACGCCCGTTCGACGCCACCCGCGCGGGGTTCGTCATGGGCGAGGGCGCGTGCGTCCTCCTGCTCGAGGACTTCGAGCATGCCGAGGCGCGAGGGGCTCGGATGTACGCGGAGGTTCTCGGCTACGGGACCTCGAACGACGCTCACCACATGGCCCAGCCCGACCCCGCCTCGGTCGGGGTCTCCGAGATGATGCGTGCGGCGCTGATCCCGCGGCCGGCATTGCGCCCGAGCAGGTCGGGTACATCAATGCGCACGGAACGTCGACGCCGCAGGGCGATCTCGCGGAGACGAAGGCCATCAAGGAGGTCTTCGGCACGCACGCCTACGAGCTGGCCGTCTCCTCGACGAAGTCGGTGCTCGGGCACCTGTTCGGGGCGGCCGGGGCGGTCGAGGCGATGATGTGCGTCCGCGCCGTACACGAGGGCGTGCTTCCACCGACCATCAACTACCGCACGCCCGACCCCGAGTGCGACCTCGACTACGTGCCGAACGAGGCGCGCAGCGTGCAGGTCGACGTGGCGCTGTCGAACGCGATGGGGCTCGGCGGGCACAACGCCTGCGTTCTCGTCGGCCGCGTCTAGCTCTCTCCGGCCACCACCGCGGGCGTCAAGTCCGCGAGCGAATCGAGCACCACATCGGCGAGCGCAAGCGCGTCGGCAGAGGGTGGGTAGTGACGGTTCGGAATCGCGAGGACGCGCATCTCGGCGGCGTGTGCCGAGCGGATCCCGTTCGCCGAGTCCTCGATCGCGGCGCACCGCGACGGCTCGAGACCGAGTCGTCGCGCAGCTTCGAGAAAGACGTCCGGTGCAGGCTTTCCGCGTTCCACTTCCTCGGACGAGACGGTCGCCTCGAACAGCGCGTCCAGGCCCGCGCTCGCGAGTACCACGTCGATCAACGGGCGGTTGGACGAGGATGCGAGCGCGAGCCGGAACACCTTCGCGAGTCGACCCGGTGCTTCGATGGCACCGTCGATCAGCGGCACGCATGCCTCGTAGCTGACAAGCATGCGGCGCACCACCTCGGCGTTGAGCTCCTCGGGGGTTTCCTCAAGCCCGATGACGTCGTGGAGGTAGCGCGACCACTCGGGCGAGCTCATGCCCATCATGTCGGCCTGCGCCCGTGCGTGCCAGCGACCGCCGCGCTCGTGAGCGAGCTGCTCGCGGACGCTCGTCCCACACCTGCTCGGAGTCGATCAGGACGCCGTCCAGGTCGAAGACCACCGCTTCGACGACGCTCACGCGTTCACATACCCGCCGCGGATGCGAACGAGGGCCGCGGCTTCGACGCCGAGCTCGACGCGTCGAATGTCGCAGACGAAGAACGTGTGCGTTCCTGCGCTCACCTGCTCTCGGATCCCGCACTCCAGCCAGCCGAGCGCTCCCACGATGAGTGGCGCACCGTTCGCTCCCTCCGACGTCGCGATGGCGTGCCACATTGCGATCGGCGGCACACCACGCGCGAAGTGCTGGGCCAGCCACTCCTGACCGGCGGCGAGCAGGGACAGCGCGCATCCGCCGGCCTCGCGGAGGAGCTCGTGCATCGCCGCCTCCCGCGAGATCGCGAATCCGATCAGCGGAGGATCCAGCGAGAGCGAGACGAGCGACCCGACGGTCAGCCCGAGCTTCTGCTCTCCCGCGGCCACGGTCAGGACACAGGCGCCGGCCGGCGACCGGCCGAGGAGTGTGCGCAGGTCGGCGGTCTCGACTCCGGCGGCCACGCTTCTCACACTAGACACTGCAGGTGACATGCCGAGATCCGAGAACGGTGACGTCGTGAACCCACACGCGGTGCGCTATCCCCTGGCGAAGAAGGTGACGGACAAGGGGCTCTCGAGCCTCCTGCTCGTCGCGTTCAGCCCCATCTTCGTCGTCGCGTACGTTGCGATCGGGATCGATGCCGTGCTGTCTCCAAGCGATCGCGGGCCCTGGCTCTATCGGGAGCGCCGCATCTCGCGCGGCCGCGAGTTCGACCTGCTCAAGTTCCGGACGCTCCGCCGCACGGCGCTCGAGCAGCAGCGTCACAGGGAGGCACATGCCCGGCTGCTGGAGAACGACCACGAGAACTTGACGTGGGCCGGGCGCCGGATCCTCAAGCCGTGGTACCTCGACGAGCTCCCGCAGCTCTTCAACGTCCTGCGCGGAGACATGAGCCTGGTCGGGCCGCGGCCCTGGCCACCGTCGATGGTGCGAGACCAGGTCGCGGCGGGGCTCGACTACCGAAACCACGTGCTACCGGGCTGGACGGGGCCGGTTCAGGTGCAGAAGGGCATCGTGGAGCCCGCCGGCTACACGAGGCTCGATCTGGCGTACGTCGACGCGAGCCGCAGGTGGAGTGGCCTCGAGCTCGCGCGGTACGACCTCGGGATCCTCTGGCGGACGGTGAAGGTGCTCGCCCGCGGAGAGGGGTTGACGTACTGAGGCGGGCGCGCGCTCGCGGCTCAGCAGGAGAAGAGCCGTTCTCGTCGCATTTGGTTTCGGAGCTGGCCGAAGGTACGGGATTTCACGGTTTTCGTTGACGCCGCCGGGAGCGCGAGTATCCTCTGTTTCAGCCAGGGGAACTGGGTAAAAACGCATGGCGGGGAGCCGCGCGTGAAGGGGAGGATTCAATTGGGGGCAGCATCTCGCGACGGCCTTGTCGTCGCAACGAGTGACCGCGCGATCGTCCCGGAGGTCGAGGCAGCCATGCCGGCACTGCGGCGCCGTGGCTGGCTCATGCGCCGGCTGCTGCTCATCGCCGATCTCGTCGGGCTCCTGTCCGCGTTTCTGCTCGCTCTCGTGCTGGTCTCGCCCGAATCCCGCGGTCGATCAGGTCAACACGCGCTGGGAGATCGCACTCTTCATCGCGAGCCTCCCCCTCTGGGTGCTCATCGCACGCATGCACGGCCTCTACGATCGAGACGAGGAGCGAACCGACCACTCGACCGTCGACGACATCTTCGGCGTTCTGCAGGTGGTCTCCATCGGCACGTGGGGGTTCGTGGCGGTCACGGAGATCATCGGCCTGCCTCATCCGAACCTCACGCGCCTCGTCGTCTTCTGGGCGATCGCGATCTTGCTCGTTCCGCTGCTCCGGGCGATCGCGCGAGTCATGGGACGGCGGAACGCCGCGTACATCCAGAACGTCATCATCGTCGGGTCGGGTCAGGTCGCGCGCCTGCTGGCCAACAAGATCGGCAACCATCCCGAGTACGGACTGAAGATCGTCGGCTTCGTCGACCGCGATGGCCGCGCTTCGCCGAACGGAGATCAACCGCTCGACCTCCTCGGATCGACCGGCGACCTGCCCGCGCTCGTCAAGGCGCACTCGGTGCACCGCGTCGCAATCGCGTTCTCGACGGACTCGCACGAGCAGACGCTCGCGGTGATTCGCTCGATGCAGGACAGCGACGTTCAGATCGACATCGTTCCGCGCATGTTCGAGGTGCTGGGCACGAACGCGCAGCTGCACACGATCGAAGGCATCCCGTTGGTGGGCCTGCCCATTCCGCAACTCTCAGACTCCGAGCGATTCCTCAAGCGCTCCTTCGACGCCCTCGGCGCGGCCGCCGGCCTCGTCCTCCTCTCCCCGCTCCTGCTCATCGCCGTCGATCTCGATCGCGATCGACTCTCGCGGCCCGATCTTCTTCCGGCAGGTGCGCATGGGTGCGCAGGGGCGCACGTTCCACGTCTTCAAGTTCCGGACGATGGTGCACGATGCCGAGTCGAGAAAGGCCGAAGTCGCGCACATGAACATGCATCGCGACGAAGACCCGAGGATGTTCAAGATTCCCGACGACCCGCGAGTCACGCGTGTCGGCGGCTTTCTGCGTCGCTGGCGCATCGACGAGCTCCCGCAGCTGATCAATGTCATCCGCGGCGAGATGTCGATCGTAGGCCCGCGGCCGCTCATCCTCGACGAGGATCAACACGTCGAAGCGTGGGCGCGGAAGCGCCTCGACCTGAAGCCGGGCATGACCGGTTTGTGGCAGGTGCTCGGCGCGAGCGACATCCCGTTCGACGAGATGACGAAGCTCGACTACCTGTACGTGACCAACTGGTCGCTGCGCGAGGACGTGCGGCTGATCATGCTCACCGTCCCCGCGCTGGCCCGCATTCGCTCGGCGTACTGAGCCAGCTCCGAGACTTCGCGATGTAGCGGTGGGGGTGGGATTCGAACCCACGAGGCGCTTGCACGCCCAACGGTTTTCAAGACCGCCCCGTTCGACCGCTCCGGCACCCCACCGAGGGGCATTGTGACCGAGCCGAGCGCCTAGGAGCGGATCTCGGCGGGTGCGCCGTAGCTCTGCAGCACGTCCGGGACGCCGCCCTGGAAGTTCTCGAGGACCGCCAGGGCCATGCGGTCGACGACGGCGGTCCCGTTGAGAGTGTGCACGGGCTCCGGGCCGTGCTCGCCGCGGAAGCGGGTGCCGAGCCTGCGCGCCTGGAAGTCGGTCGTGTTCGAGATCGACGCCGTCTCGCGGTAGCGGTCCTGCGAGGGGAACCAGATCTCGACGTCGTAGGTCTTCGCGGACGCCTTCGACATGTCGCCGGTCGGGAGCACGACGACCCGGTACGGGACCCCGAGCTCGGCCACGATCTCCTCCGTATTCGCGAGGAGGCGCTCGTGCTCGTCCCAGGACTCGTCCGGGCGCGTGAACGCGAACTGCTCGACCTTGTTGAACTGGTGGACGCGAAACATGCCCCGCGTGTCCCTCCCCGCGGCTCCGGCCTCGCTGCGAAAGCAGGGTGAGAAGCCGACGTAGCGGAGCGGGAGGTCGTCTGCCTGCAGGAGCTCGCCGAGATGGAGACCGCCAACGGGAATCTCGGCCGTGCCTGCGAGATAGAGGTCTTCGCCTGCGACC
The DNA here is from genome assembly GCA_963838395.1 of uncultured Actinomycetes bacterium. Lineage (GTDB taxonomy): Bacteria > Actinomycetota > Thermoleophilia > Gaiellales > Gaiellaceae > GMQP-bins7. The sequence goes on along the minus strand of CAWIQX010000024.1, from coordinate 823,723 downwards.
GCGTAGACGTTCGGGTCGTCCGACGGTAGCCAGCCCGTGCCGACGAGAGCCTCCTCGCGGACGAGAACGGGTGGCAGAACCGGTACGAACCCCTTCGCGACGAGCCGGTCGAGAGCGAGGCGGTACATCGCGAGGGCGAGGAGGGCCGCGTCGCCGATCCAGTAGCCGAAGCGAGATCCGGCGATCCGAGCGGCGCGGTCCATGTCGAAGCGCCCGATCTCCGTGTGCTCCTTCGCATCGCCCAGGCTCGGCGCCTCACCGACCCGGCGAATCTCGAGAGCATCGTCCTCGGTGGCGCCCTCCGGGACCGAGTCGTGCGGAGGGTTGGGGACGAGGAGGCCGAGGCGGTCGCGCTCGGACTCCGCGTCGGCCAACTCGCTCTCCAGCCGCCGGAGATCCTCCTTCGCCGCCTTCACCTGCTCGAGCTCGTCGGGAGTCGGCTTTCCCTTGAGGTTCGTCCGCGTCCGCAGCTCGTCGACCTGGGGGATGAGGGCGCGCCAGCGCTCGTCGGCTCCGAGCAGCGCATCGAACGCGTCGGCTGCGTCCTTGCGCGCGAGCGCAGCCCGCCAGCGATCGGCGTCCGAGCGCGCGGCCTTGAGGTCGATCACGACGTGAAGTCTAAGCGGCGGCCGGCGTCGAGAGCTCAGGCGCCGGAGACGTACGCTGCGACGTCGGCGATCTGTTGCTCCGTGAGCTGATCCGAGAACGAGGGCATGGCGCCCTGTCCGTTCGTGATCCGGTCGAGAGCGAGCTCCAAGCTCGGCGCCGCGTCGTCGAGATTCGGCCCGATCGAGCCTTCCGTGCCGGCGTCCGCGAGCGTATGGCACTGACCACAGGCGCCGACGCCGAGGAAGACTTCCTTGCCCGCGGCCGGATCGCCGGCAGGAGCCGGCTCGGTATCCGTGGTCTCGGTCGTCTCCGTGGTATCCGTGCCGTCGTCTCGGTCGTTTCCGTCTCGGTCGTGTCGGTGGTGAGGGTGCCCGTGATCGTGTCCGGCGTGGGCGTCGCCTCCTCCTCGCCGCCGCAGCCCGCGGCGATGCCTACGGTGAGCACGAGCATGAGCGCGGCGAGTACGAGAGCGGTACGACGCATTCTGGCTTCGATCCTAATCAAAACGGGTCTCAGACGGTCTCGAGGTGCGTTCGTAGACTCCTGAGCTTGAACGCGAGGAAGAGCTCGGTCACTCCCTTCGAGAGCGCGACGAGGCCCGTGTAGACGAGGAGCAAGGTCGCCTTCTGCTCGAAGTTCCCGGCCACCCAGAACGCGAGCGCGATCTCGAGAATTCCGGCGACGAGCTGAAGCCACCAGAGCTCGAACTCACCCTTCGTCGTGATCGCAACGGCGATGTCGAAGACTCCCTTGAAGAGGAAGTAGAAGCCGATCACCGAGGCGAGCGCCGCGAACGCGCTTCCCGGCTCGATGAATGCGAAGAGCCCGATGAGGATGAAGGCCACGCCCAGGATGCCGTGCACGAACTTCCAGCCGATCGTCGAGACGACGAGTGCAAGGAACTCGTTGACGCCGGCGACGATCGCGATCGCGCCGAAGAGAATGCCGATCGACCGTACGCTGGTGATGTCGAAACGGAAGACGATCACCGAGAACACGAGCCACGCGAGTCCGGTGAGAAGGAACAGCCACCAGACCCCGGAGGCCGAGCGCAGCACCTCGCGATCCTCGAACACCGTGTCCACGGTACCTGCGGGATTTCCGCTCATCTGACCTCCTTCGACCGGCGGTGAAACGGACGCGTGCTCGATTCTCTCATGCCCGCGCGATCCTCTCCCGTACCATCTGCCCATGCGCGTCGAACGCAGCATGCACCCGTCGTGGCTCTCGAATGCCTATCTGCTCGCAGACGAGAACGGGACCGCCGTGTTCGTCGACTCGGGCGCCCCACTCGAGCAGCTTCTCTCCGTGGTCGAGCGCGACGGCCTGAGACCCACACACTTGCTCATCACCCACGACCACGCCGACCACGTCGCAGGAAACGACGAGCTCGTCCGCCGGTTCGGACTCGAGGTGACGACGGGCGCGGTCGAGACCGGCGACCTGCGGATCGAGGTGGTGGCGACGCCCGGGCACTCCGAGGACGGGGTCTCGTTCGTCCTCGGAAACGAGCTCTGCTTTACGGGCGACACGCTGTTCAAGGATTCCGTGGGTGGCGGGGCTGCCGACGAGGTCAGGCGCTCCGTGATGGACGTGCTGATGGCGCTTCCCGCACGAGGTTCGAGTGCTCCCGGGTCATACCGAGGAGACGACGATCGGCCGCGAGTGGGAAGCGAATCCCTTCGTCCGCTTCTGGCGCGGACTCGACTCGGAGGACGGCCGCGCGTGCCGTGTGCACGGAGAAGACGCGACGCTCATGGTGTGGTCGCCGGACTACGACGGCAAGGGGAAGGCGCTCGTACGTCTCGCCGGCGGCGACGAGGCGATCGTCGGCGCCAGTCGGATCGAAGGTCTCTGATCCCGGTCAAGTTTCACCGCTGCAGGTTCAAGGTCAAGGCCGGGGCGTGTTGGACGGTTCAGCATGCGCTCGACGAGCAGGGGATCGAGTACGAGAACGTGATCGAGCCGACATACCCGCGCGGTAGGCGCAAGGACGTCATCGAGCACACGGGCCAGCACTATCTCCCCGCGATCGAGTTCGAGGACGGCGCTTGGTATCGCGAGGAGTCGAAGGCCATGGCCGAGACGATTCGCGCTGGGCGTCTCTTCGAGATGCGCGGTTCAGCTATACCCTGATGGGGTATACTCCGCTCGTCAGTGACGAGAGGAGCCGCGGTGGAGATCACGTACAGCGTCCCCGCGAGTCCACTGCGCGCATTGCGCGCTGTCGATTCGCGAGGAGGTCTCTGAGGTGGCCGGCGTGCGACGAGGTCGACGTCGACCTGGAGGCAAAGCACGTCACCATCCGCGGTGAGCAGCTCGACGACGCCGCGCTGCGGGGGGCGATCGCGGAAGCCGGGTACGACGTCGCGTGACCCAGATCGAGGCGCCGGAGGCACGGATCGACCTCGCGCTCGAGGGCATGACCTGCGCGGCGTGCGCAACCCGCATCGAGCGCAAGCTGAACAAGCTCGAAGGCGTCGAGGCGTCCGTCAACTACGCGACAGAGCGGGCGTCCGTCCACTACGACTCCGACTCGCGTCGCGGTCACGGATCTGGTCGGCGCGGTCGAGGCCGCCGGCTATCACGCTCGCACTTCTGCGGACGTCGGCCCCGTCGAGGATCGCGCACGCGCGCTCCGCGTGCGGCTCGCGATCGCGATCGGGCTGACGGTTCCGCTGACCGCGCTCGCCATGATCCCCCCGCTCCAGTTCGAGGGCTGGGAATGGCTTGCCTTAGTGCTGGCCACGCCGGTCGTCCTCTGGGCAGGGTTCGGATTCCACCGGGCGGCCGCGCTGAACGCGCGGCACCGCGCGGCGACGATGGACACGCTGATCTCGATCGGGACGCTTGCCGCCTGGGGCTGGTCGGTTGTCGCGCTGCTCTTCCTCGACGACGCGCACACCTACTTCGAGGTCGCCGCCGTGATCACGACGCTGATCCTCGTCGGCCGCTACCTCGAGGCGCGGGCGAAGACGCGGTCGGGCGCTGCGATCCGGGCACTCCTCGATCTCGGCGCCAAGGAAGCCCATGTGCTGCGGGACGGCCAGGAGGTGGCCGTTGCGATCGAGGATGTGGTGCCCGGCGACCTCATGGTCGTCCGCCCCGGCGAGAAGATTCCTGCCGACGGGACGGTCGTCGAGGGGGACTCGGCCGTCGACCAGTCGATGCTTACGGGCGAGCCCGTTCCCGTGGACGTCGGCCCGGGATCCGACGTTGCCGGCGCGACGATCAACACCTACGGCCGGCTCGTCGTGCGCGCGACGAAGGTCGGCGAGGAGACAGCGCTCGCCCAGATCGCGCGACTGGTCGCCGAAGCGCAGTCCGGAAAGGCGCCCATCCAGCGTCTCGTCGACCGTGTGTCGGCCGTCTTCGTACCGATCGTGCTCGCGCTTGCGCTCGCAACCCTCGCCGGCTGGATTCTCGTGACCGGCGATGCGACCGCTGCCTTCTCCGCCGCGGTCGCCGTACTGATCATCGCCTGCCCCTGCGCGCTCGGTCTGGCGACGCCGACGGCACTCATGGTCGGGACCGGTCGCGGCGCCCAGCTCGGCATTCTCATCAAGGGCCCCGAAACCCTCGAGCGCACGCGCCGGATCACGACGATCGTGCTCGACAAGACGGGGACGGTCACCGAGGGAAGAGTGGAGCTGACCGGGGTCATCGACGCTGAACGGCGCAACGCGCTTCGAGGTGCTGTCGCTCGCGGGCGCAGTCGAAGCGGCATCCGAGCACCCGATCGCGCAGGCAGTCGCTGCAGCGGCGCTCGCGGAGACCGGTGAGCTCTCGCCGGTGACCGACTTCCGAAACGTTCCCGGGTGTCGGCGTCTCCGGCGTCGTCGACGGTCGTCACGTCGAGGTCGGGCGAAGTAACGGTGCGATCACCGTGGCGTGGGACGGACAACCGAGAGCGACGCTCGAGGTCCGGGACACGGTCAAGCCGACCAGCGCTCGAGGCGGTGGCCGAGTTGAAGCGTCTCGGCCTGACGTCCGGTTCTCCTCACCGGCGACGGACAGGAGAACGCCGAGCGCGTCGCCCGCGAGGTCGGGATCGAGCGCGTGCTCGCGGAGGTGTATCCCGATGAAAAGGTGGCCGAGATCCGCCGACTCCAGAGCGAGAACGAAGTCGTGGCGATGGTCGGCGACGGGATCAACGACGCTCCCGCGCTCGCGCAGGCCGATCTCGGGCTCGCGATCGGAACCGGCACCGACGTCGCCATCGAGGCGTCCGACATCACGCTCGTCTCGGGAGACCTGCGTGCCGCCGCCGACGCGATCTCGCTCGCACGGCGAACGCTACGCACGATCAAGGGAAATCTCTTCTGGGCATTCGCCTACAACGTCGCGGCGATCCCCCTGGCGATGGCCGGCCTGCTCAACCCGATCGTCGCGGCCGCGGCGATGGCGTTCTCGAGCGTCTTCGTCGTCACGAACTCGCTCCGGCTCCGCCGGTTCCACTCGTCCCGGGAAAGGATTGCCACGTGAGCGAGACGGAAACGCACGGCTACGTCGCCGACAAGGAGGCGCTCGTCCGCCGGCTGCACCGGATCGAAGGACAGGTGCGCGGCATCGAGCGCATGGTCGACGACGATCGCTACTGCATCGACATCCTGACGCAGATCTCGGCGGTGACGACAGCGCTCGAGAGCGTCGCCTTCCGCATCCTCGACGACCATGTGAACCACTGCGTCGCGGGAGCCCTCGCGTCAGGCGATGCTGCGGAGGCAGGAGCGAAGAGCAAGGAGCTCCTCGAGGCGGTGCACCGCTTCGCCCGGGCGCGGTAGCGAGCTTCGTTCGCGATCCGCAGGCCGTCCAGCTTTCCGGCACTACGAGAGAAAGTGTCGCGCGTCGAGCTGTGCGGTCAGCCGGCGCTCGGGTCGAGCTCGTAGCCACGCCGTTCTTCGACGCGATTCCGCAAGTCCTCGATACCCCCGTGCCCCTGGTACTCGAGCACCTGGTCGATCTTCTCGCCGACGGCCAGGGCGGGTTGGGCGCCATGGCCGAAGAGGCCATAGCGCGCCGGGTTCGCATCAGCGAGCTGGGCGAGGCGACCGAGGCCGCGGGCGATGACGTCGATTTCCCACGGCTGGAATGCGATCACGACGGCCTCGGCGTTCCATTCGTCTCGGTTGTGGCCCATGAGGTTCTTCATCGACTGGCTTGGCCCCGCGAAATAGCCCCGTCTAGGGGTGTTGCCGGACGTTTTCTCGGAAGGATGCAACCGTGCGCTGCCTTGGTCAGCTCACGATTGAGCGGTTCTCCGCGTTGACCCATTCGGTGGCAACCCGCGCGCACTTCTCGTTGATCGCCGTGGTGGTGGTCTGGGCCGGCTCGTTCTCCGTGATCAAGTCGCTGCTCGATCATGGTGTCGCGGCGATCGACATCGCGATCCTGCGGTATGCGATCGCAGCTCCCGGGTTCGTCTTCATTCTGTGGCGCGCTCGAGGGCTGCCGGGGCTGACAGCACGCGACGCACTGAGGGTCGTTGCGTCGGGCCTTCTGATCGTCGTCGGCTACCACCTGTTCCTGAACATCGGTGCGAGTCATACGACCTCGGGAGTGGCCGCCCTCGTGGTCGCGCTCTCGCCGGGGATGACCTTGTTGCTCGCGCTCGCTCTCGGTCTTGATCGAATTCGTCCACGTCACGTCGTCGGGCTTGCGGTCGCGTTCGCGGGTGTTGCGGTCGTCGTCGCACTGGGCACCGGGCAGTCCGTCTCCGTCGCGAACGCCCAGGGGCCGCTCATCGTTCTCGGGGCGCCGCTCGCCTTCGCTCTCTACAACGTGATCCTGAAGCCCCTTCTCGGGAGACACGATCTGCTCGCGCTCACGGCTGCGACGAGCCTGATCGGCACCGTCGGACTGACGCCATTCGTCCGCGCGTCCACGGTCGACGCGCTGGCCGGCACGTCTGCTCGCGACTTCGCGCTGATTCTCTATCTCGGCGTGCTGGCGACGCTGCTCGGCTACATCGGCTGGAACATCGGCTTGCGTGGGCTCGGCCCCACGCGCGCGGTGGCGTACACGTACGCGATCTCGCCCCTTGCGGTCCTCATCGGGGCGGTGGTGCTGGGCGAGGAGCTGTCGTTGTGGCTGGTTCTCGGGGCCGTGCTCGTCGTCGGCGGGATCGCGCTCACTCAGCGGACACCGAGTCGGGTGCGCTCGGCTAGCGTCGAGTCGTGGCAGAGCGCGTCCTCTCCCAGCGAGAGCTGAACCGGTCACTGCTCGCGCGCCAGCTCTTGCTCGAACGGGCGCACCTCGCGATTCCGAGAGCGCTCGAGCGGATCGGCGGCATCCAGAACCAGTACGCGCCGAATGCCTACATCCGGCTGTGGTCCTGTCTGGAGGGCTTTCGACGGGACGATCTGACCCGGGCGCTCGAGCGGAGAACGGTCATCCAGGGGACGCTGATGCGCGAGACGATCCACGTCGTCTCGAAGCGGGATTACGCGCTGCTCGCAGCCGGGATACGCGGGTCCGGCCAGGAGTGGTGGAGCCGTGTGAACAAGGTGCCGGCGGATGTGGACATGAGCACGTTTGCGGGACGCGCACGTCGATTTCTGCTCGGGTCGGTCAGGAGTCGCGCAGAGATCGAGGAGTTCATGCGTTCGAGCGAATTCCCGCAAGCCAGCTCCTGGGGTTTCGCGCACTGGCTCGACCTGATCCGCGTACCGCCGTCGGGAACCTGGGAGCAGCGTCGCGCGCATCTCTTCGCGCTCGCCGAAGAGTGGATGGGGACGCTGGAGACGTCCGAGGAGGATGGAGTCGAGCACCTTGTACGGCGGTATCTGGGCGGATTCGGACCCGCGTCGAGGAACCGACATCGCGAGCTGGTCGAAGGTCTCGAGGTCACGGCTCGATCCCGTGCTTGCGCGCATGACGCTCAGGCGCTTCCGGGACGAGCAGGGGAAGGAGCTTCTCGACCTCCCGCGGGCGCCGCTCCCCGATCCGGAGACGCCCGCTCCTGTTCGCTTCCTGCCGACGTGGGACGCGACGCTGCTCGTGCATGCGCGCCGAAGCGGGATCCTTCCCGAGAAATACCGCCCGCGCGTGTTCTCGACCAAGACTCCGCACTCGGTGGGCACGTTTCTCGTCGACGGAGCGGTCGCGGGTGCCTGGCGCTACGACGCTGGCAGTGTCGCGGCCACGCCGTTCCATCGACTCGACCGCGCGGCGCTGCGCGACGTACGCGAAGAGGCGGATCGGCTCGCTGCATTCCACGCTTGAGTGCGACACTCGCAGCGTGAAACTTCTCGTCACCGGGAGCTCTGGTCACCTCGGCGAAGCGCTCGTGCGCGTCCTTCGCTCCGAGGGGGCAGATGTCGTGGGGCTCGACCTGCTCGAGTCCGAGTACACCGCCGCTGTCGGGTCGATCGTCGATCGTGAATTCGTCCGGAGCTGCGTCCAGGGCGTGGACGCGATCGTGCATACGGCGACGCTGCACAAGCCGCATGTCGGATCCCACAGCCGGCGGGCGTTCGTGGACACGAACGTGACGGGGACGCTCAACCTGCTCGAGGAGGCCGTCGCTGCGAGCGTCGGTCGCTTCGTCTACACGAGCACGACGAGCGCCTTCGGCCGGGCGCTCACCCCGCTCGCCGGGGCGCCCGCGGCGTGGATCACCGAGGATGTCCCGCCGATCCCCAGGAACGTCTACGGCGCCACGAAGACGGCGGCGGAGGATCTCTGCGAGCTCGTTCATCGTGACCACGGGTTGCCCTGCCTGATCCTGCGCACGTCACGCTTCTTCCCGGAGGCCGACGATCGCGAAGAGGTGCGAAACGTCTACGACGACGCCAACCTCAAGGTCAACGAGCTCCTGTATCGCAGAGTCGACATCGAGGACGTCGTCAGCGCGCACCGGCTCGCACTCGAGCATGCTCCTGCGCTTGGCTTCGGCCGCTACATCGTCAGCGCGACCACGCCGTTCACGCGGGATGATCTTCAGGAGCTCGCGGTCGACGCCCCGTCAGTCGTTACGCGTCTGTTCCCCGAGCTATGACGAGGTCTACGCCCGGCTCGGCTGGAGGATGTTCCCGAGCATCGATCGCGTGTACGTGAACGACCGTGCACGAACCGATCTCGGCTGGGCTCCCGGCTACGACTTCCGCCGGGCGCTCGACGCAGTCGCCGCGGGCGAGGATCCCCGCAGCCCGCTTGCCGTCGCCGTCGGCTCGAAGGGGTACCACGCCGTCTCGACGGGGCCGTACACCGTGCGCTGATCGAGCGACGATGGAGCTAGGCGGGCTCGAACCGCCGACCTCCTGGGTGCGATGCTGGGGCAAGGGTAGGACGCCACTGGAGGGCGCTGCCCGATTCGGCTCCGGAATGCGGGATTTGGGCGCGAGGAGGCGGCGCGTTAGACGGCGCGGGACACCGCTACTTGCCACCCACTTGCCACGTCAGCACCGGTAGATTCCGAGCGTTCTGCGGCTGCCCGACCCGATGCTGTCTCGCGGCCATCCCCGCCTTTGGGGTCAAGCTATTCCAGCCCTCGCGGTTTGCGCTCCGCGAGACTGGAGGTGATCTCCGCGAAGTGCTGGAGCCTCGGCGAGCCCTCCGTGAGATACCGCTCGAGCCAGCGCATCGCCGCCTTCTCGTACTTCGGCGACCCGCGCTCCGCGTAGAGATAACGAGCTGTAGCGCGTCCTCGAGCGGCAGTTTCGGGAGCTCTCGAGCGGCGTCCTCGGCCATCCAGAGCGCTCGGCGCTCGATCGCTCGACGGAAACGGACGTGAGCGTGGGGCTGGGCAGTCAAGAACGTATGTTCCCACAGGCGAACGTGGTTCTTGACACGCCCGGCCTCACCCTCATACGCTCGCGCGCACTAGCTTTGCGGGCGGGGAGACTGCGGCAATGAGCGTACTGGAGTGGTGGCGAGGGTTGGGCACATCAGACCGGCTTGCCTTGCTTGTATTTCTGGCGGCTGCTGCCGCTCTACTAGTGCTTCAGCCAGCCCATGCAACCGAACACGCATCGCGCGGTTCAACCCAGTCGACGCCCGCACCAAAGTTTCCAGCGCTCAAGCCAGTAGGCGAGCGCAGCCAGTATCACCTCAACGTCATGGTTCCGGTTCTTCTCTCGGACGGGAGCCGGGATCTCAATAGCTGTGAGAAAGGGCGTCCAGTGCCCAGGCGGACTGGGCGCGTTGACCAAACCGCCCCCGATCTACGGTCCAGGCCCCCGGATAGGGTTACTCGGGTCGGCCAAGCTCGCAGCAGGCTCGCTCAAGCGGCGTGGGAAGAACCTCTCCCCAGCAGTACTTCGGGCATGGACGGCTTTCGGGGCGCAAGGAATCAACGCGACGGTCGCCATATGTACGTACGAGTGGGAATCGAATGACGCAGTCAAGGGCAAGACGCTTCGCGGGAGCGTCGTGGTCGGAGGGCTTCCTGCCCGAGGAGCACGTTTTCCAGCTGTGCCTGCGGCGCGACGGGCGTTCGCGTTCACGATCTGTGACTGGCTTGCGAAGCCGTGCCAGACACAGGGCCACGTAACGTCTCGCTAATTCAGCCCGCCCGCCTCGTGCTCGCGCTCCTCGATCCGCAGCTTCGCCGCAATCTCGGGCTCGTCACCTCGCCCTCCTCGATAAAACGCTCGGCGTCCTCGCGTCGGATGAGAGTGAGGGGCTTAATGGATTTTTGGAGCGGCCGCGCATAGAGTGTTCGTGGCTTTGTGATGTGAGTCACATCGAAGCCACGGGGGATCCGGTAGGAGAAGTCCATTGGCTGTTTGCTGCACGTGCAGCGCTCACCTCCCGGCTGCGGTCGATGTAAGCGGGAGGATGAGATGACAGCTAGCCGTTCTACTGGAACGCGCAGTCCGCAGCGCCGTACTCGCGGCGCGTTGCGCATGGGGCTTTGGCTGGGTGTGGGCGTGGCGGCGCTTGCAGCGGTAACGGCGATTTCAGCGGTGGGTGCGACAGTCGCGTCCGGCGTCGTTGGCAGCGACAAGATCACGACGATCGCCGGCATAGGCAAATTCGGTACGGGGGGCTTCTCCGGGGACGGCGGCCCGGCGACCCGGGCGCTGCTGAGCTCGCCGCTCGGGGTGGCGGTGGACGGACTGGGGAGCGTCTATATCGCCGATTCTAGGAACCATCGTGTGCGCAAGGTGAGCCGTGGCGGGACGATCACCACGTTTGCCGGGACAGGCAGATGCGGCTTTTCTGGTGACGGTGGACCGGGGGCATCGGCAGCTCTATGCACCCCAAGGGCAGTGGCGGTGGACGGTCAGAGGAACGTCTACATCGTTGACTTGGGTAACAGCCGTGTGCGCAAGGTGAGCCCCGGCGGGATCATCACGACCGTCGCCGGCGGTCCGTGCCGTGGTCCCGTTGTTTGCGCCCAGGGTGATGGCGGCCCGGCGACCGAGGCGTGGCTGAGCTCGCCGTTCGGGGTTGCGGTGGACCGACATGGGAACCTCTACATCGGCGAATACACCGGTCACCGGGTGCGCAAAGTGAGCGCCGGCGGGACGATCACGACGCTGGCAGGTAATGGTAAGGCGGGCTTCTCCGGAGACGGCGGTGCGGCAACCTCAGCCCAGCTGTATGCCCCAGCCGGGGTGGCGGTGGACGGACAGGGGAACGTCTATATCGCCGACCAACAGAACGTGCGTGTGCGCAAAGTGAGCGCCGGCGGCAAGATTACGACGTTTGCGGGCACAGGCGTGAACGGCTTCGCCGGGGAGGGCCGCCGGGCCACCTCGGCGCAGATGAGCGGCGCGTTCGGGGTAGCCGTGGACGGAAAGGGGAACGTCTACATCGCGGACACCGGCCTTGCTCGCATTCTGAAAGTGGCCGGCGGAACGCTAACGAGGGTCGCAGGTAGAGATCCCCGCAGGTCTGGCGGCCTTGGGGAAGGCGGCCCAGCGAACCTGGCACAGATGTCGGCCCCGTTTGGGGTTGCCGTAGACAAACAGGGAAACGTCTACATCGCAGACGGTGCGTACAACACCGTGCGGAAGGTCTGGAAAGGGCGATCACCGGGCTGACGTGCCGGAACAAGGGCGGCCACGGGTTCTTCCTGAGCCGTGAGAAGTGGCGATCGTTCTGACGACAGAGGAGGAAAAGATCGTGCGATCCAACGTGGTACGGACAAGGCTCTGCTTGGGCGTTGCCCTGGCGGCTGTTGCGGCCGTCGTGGCGACGAGCGCGTCCGGCGTCACAAGCGGCGGCAGGCTCACAACGATCGCCGGAGGAAGCCCAACAGCACAGCTTCCGTACGGGGGAAGGCTATCCCGGCCAAGTCTGCGTACCTGTATACACCGTGGGCCCTGGCGGTGGACGGACGAGGGAACGTCTACTTCCAGGACAATGGGAGCCCCAGAGTTCACAAGGTCAGCGCGGGACGGATCACGCAGTTCGCCGACCTGGGGGGCCCGACCAGCCTGGCCGTGGACAGGCAGGGCAACGTCTACACCGAGGTCGGAGTAATCCGAAAGGTAAGCCCCGACGGGACGAACACGATTTTCGCAGGCCGGTTGGGCGCCTCGTCGGCCACCACCCCATGTAGTTCGGGCGATGGCGGCCCGGCGACCGCCGCCACGTTGTGCTTCGCGCGCGGAGTGGCGGTGGATGGCAAAGGAAACCTCTACATCACCGAACGCGCCCGTGTACGCAAGGTGAGCCGCAATGGGACGATCACCACGATCGCCGGCACAGGGACGCCGGGTTTTTCCGGCGACGGCGGCCCGGCGACCCGTGCGCGGCTTTCCGCCGGCCCGGGATCCGTGGCAGCGGACCTCAAAGGGAACGTTTACTTCTGTGATGGTGGGGTGTCGGGCTCGGTTGGCCGCGTACGCAAGGTGAGCCGCAGCGGGATAATCACGACCTTCTCCCCAAAGGGCTGCGGAGTGCCGGGAGAAGCCGCCAACGGCCTAGCGGTCGATAGGCAAGGAAACCTCTACATCGCGAACGGTGACGTGTACAAGGTCACCCCGGGCGGGAAGATCACGACGTTCGTTGGCGCTCCCTCTCTTGTCGTCGACGGTCGACGCGTCTCACTTAAGCCTGGGGAGGTGTCACCTGCGGCGGTTGCGTATGGGCGAGGCACCCTCTTCATCGTCGCGGATCAGCGCATACTCAAAGCGACGGCGCGATGAGGAGGGAGTAGGTAGAGCGCATTCGATGAGTGGGCCTCTCTCGGTGTCCCAAGCGGGAGGCGCCAAACCCTGTTGGGCGAAGCTGCTAGTTCAGCCCGCCCGCCTCTAGCTCGCGCTCCTCGATCGCCAGGCAACTCGCGAGCTGTAATACGTTATCTCTCTGCGGCTCCCCGAACCGATGCTCTCTCGATCCGGTCCCCTTCCGACCGGTTCCGGCTGGTCCTACGAGCTCAAGTGGGACGGCTTTCGAGCGATCGTCTCCACCGAGGACGGCCTTCGCGTACGGAGCCGCCGTGGCTGGAACATGACCGCAATGCTCCCGGAGCTACGCGAGCTACCGCCCGGCCTAGTGCTCGATGGGGAACTCGTTGCCTGGTGAAAGAGCGAGCCGTACTTCCCGCACGTCTGCCGCCGCATCCTGGGGACCCGAACAGAAGAAAGGTGAACGGCCGGACGCGACGACCTCTTGCTGAAAAGTGGAGTCCTCCCAGCCCTTCAACCTCTCCAGTCGTAAACAACCGCACGTCCGGCTACCCCATCAAACGCTTCTTGGGGCCAACTCTGCCACCCAGACGAGTCTCTATCCCAGTTCTCCACCCCCCCCGGAAGGGGGACGAGCGACGGGCTGATTTCGAGGACAACGCGGATGCAACCCATCCTCCCTATGTTCTTCCCCTTAGAGCGGCCGTCCCAGCGGCCGCTCTTTCTTTTCCCTGCTGTTGGCTTGCATTCGGCCATGAGCGGGTGTATACAACTTGCCAGGTTGGCCATTCGGTCAACCTCGGAACTGGGGAGTTCCGACTCGAGGGGAGGATGGAATGAGCGAACGAAAACGCCGCGCGGCGAAGCTTCTCGGTGTGCCCGCGCTGGCGGTCTGCGGCTTTCTCGTCGCCGCCACAGTGGCGGGCGTTGGCCTCGCCGTACCAGGGACAACGACGACGACCACTACGGACACCACCACGGACACCACGACCACGACGACTCCACCACCATCGGGGGATTGCCACGAGACGGTCAACCCGGCAGGGAATCCAGAGGTTGGCGACAACGGGCATCCCGATGATCCGTTCGGCGGGGATGCGGTTCCCGGCGGGAAGAGCACGTCGCCCGGAACGGGGGGCAACGGGCCGATCAACCCGGACGGCTTCTACCTCGTCAGCGGCCTGCTGTTCAGCGATACCACGGCAATCCCGTACTCGCTGGCCCCAGGAGGCTCAGGGGACGTGTGGCCCGAAAACACCACCATCAAATACACCGAACGGGGTAATCCGAACATCGTTATTACAACACACATCGGTGGCCCGAACAGCGTGATCGAGTTCCACGTTCAGGCACCCGGAGACCTGTACGTCAACGCCCCCATGGGCGCTGACGGTGCCGTCTTCTGCGGCGTCCCCCCGCCGCCGTTCTAGAGATCCCTCATCCTCCAGAAGGGACAGCGAGAGGGCCGCTCCCAGCAGCCCTCTCTCTTGCCCTAGATTCCAGAGGTCCACACCTGAAGTCCCGATTGAGTGCGACCGTGTCGATCGCTTCGTCTGGTGACGAAACCGGCTCGGCGGCACAGATTGGTCTCGGTGTTTGATTTTGTCGTAGCTAGGTTTTCCCCGAACTTCGAATCTGTGTGCGGAGGTTCGACTTCCACCCGGGGCCATTGGGCGTGGTGCGCGTAAACCGGTCATTGGGGGCGGTTCGGGGGCAATGGGGCCACGCAAGGGGCCACCAGTGAAAGGAACACCGGATTCCGGCGTCCGCGCGACCCACCGAGCATCTCTTTCGTGACTGCAGCGAGGGTGGAAACCGAGCGACGTCACGCCACCGCAAGCTCCGCGAGATGTACCTCAACGAGGGCGGGCGGCCGAGGTCGCGAGAGTGGTGAGCTAAGCCATCGAGATCCACATAGGGCGCAGGATAGGCAGACGGTCGCGGCGAGCCGCTGAACGATCGGCGGCCTGAGTTTCCTGTGCGCGACGGCACGGGCAGCTCCGGGCCGCCAGGCGGCTGGCCGTCACTGAAGCAGCAACCTCTTTTGAGGTATCAAACCAGAGCGAAATTTAAGCTTCCCCCAGACGATTCACAGGCCGGCGTGTCACTGTCGCGCTGCACCACGACTCCCCATCACGCAGTCTTATGTCGGCGTGAAGCTGGTGGTGACCTTCCCACTGCGCCAAAGTCCTGATCGAGGCTGCCGTTGACGTGGTAGCGGGCGAGCCCGAAGTCGCTACCCTGTCCTGGGTGGGCCGCGCTGTCCAGTCCCCGCCACCAAAATCTTCCCTCCTGGCTCAATGGCGATCGACGTGGCTCTGTCGTCGCCGCCCGCGAAGTCCGTGATGACCTTTCCACCCGTGCCGAACGGAGCATCCATGCGCGGGTCGAGGCCTTCCGTATCGAGACTTCCGTCCAGGTCAAGGCGCAGGCCAACCCAAAGTCGAACTCGACGTCCGCTCCAGGGCCAGCAGCCCCAGCGACAAGAATATACCCGTAAGCACTGAATCGCCACGTCGAAGGTGAACGACGTGCCGCCGAAGTCGATGACTTGTTTACCGTCCCCGTCAGGAAGACTTTCTGGTCGAGCGTGCCGTCCGTGTTGTAGCGAGCAATCGCGAAGTAAGCAGGATTATCCCCTGTCCCCACGACCGCAACGATCCGACCGTCACCTTGCAAGGCGACCGCGAACGCCCAATCCCCATTACTGCCCAATTCGGTTATCACCTGACCCGCGTCACCGAAGGTCGGGTCGAGGCTCCCGTCGACGTTGAAGCGGGCGAGGGCAAAGTAGGCATCGAAATCCGGCGTGCCCGCGTTCAAGCCCGCCGGCGACCACGATCTTGCCGTCGGGCTAGATAGCGACGTCCCAGGCACCGGCTGAGAGCCCACCGAAGTCGTAAAGGGCCTTGCCGTCTCCGTCGAAGGTCGGGTCGAGGCTCCCGTCGAGCCAATAGCGGGCAACCGCGAACGCGCTCGTGCCGGTGGTAGAGCGGCAGCCCCGCGGCGGCCGTGCCGGCTGCGACGAGCTGCCCCGGCCGGAAAGCAGAGGCCCGAAACGATGTCGTTGTGCATGGGGCCGCGATAGAAGTCGGTCGTCACGATGCCGTCTTGATCAAAGACGGGGTCAGGGGATTCATCGGCGAGTATCCGGACGAGCAGGAAGTCGTCCTCATTCATCCCTCCTGCGACCAGCTTGCCCGTTTGGTTGCACAAGCAGTGGGAACCCGCGCTCGAACCCGCCGAGATCGGTGACCACCTTGCCGCCAGTCCCGAAGCTCGGGTCGAGGTCACCGGGGACAGCTCCGGCGGCGCTTGGCAGGGCGACAGAGTACGACTCGCAACAAGCGACAGAACGGCAATCCAGCCCACTTCCGAGCCATGGCTATGTGTGTGTCCACTCCTCGCTGAGTGTAGGTAACCCCCCTGGCTAGTCAATCTTTCACTGCGCGTCGAACGGTTCCGCCGCCCGCCTCGAGCTCCCGCTCCTCGATCCGCAGGTAGCTCGCGAGCTCGGGATCTCACGATCTACGGCTCGCGCTTCGCAAGACTCGCCGTGATCTCCGCGAAGTGCTGGAGCCTCGGCGAGCCTTCGGTCAGGTAGCGCTCGAGCCACCGCATCGCCGCCTTCTCGTACTTCGGCGATCCGCGCTCGGCGTAGAGATGGACGAGCTGCAGCGCGTCCTCGAGCGGCAGGTTCGGCAGCTCGCGAGCGGCGTCCTCGGCCAGCCAGAGTGCTCGGCGCTCGATCGCTCGGCGGAAGCGGACGCGCGCGTGGGGCTGCGCGGTCACGAACGTATGTTCTCATGGACGCAGCCGGTGTTACGGGTCTGAAACGCGCCTGAAACGTGGCAGGTCGATCATCGGATTCTCCACCAGCGCGCGCAGATCGCGTCTTTCGAGGAGGTGCTCCATGAAAGCCCTACGTCTTGCTCGTCGTGCTGGTTGCGGCGGCGCTCGTGCTCGTCGTCGGAACCGCCTCCGCGTTCGGCACCGTGCGCGATCTGTTCCTCGGCGCGCCTGTCAAGTCGAAGATCGCCTTCCAGAGCTTCCGCGACGGACGTTTCGACGCCTACGTGATGAACACCGACGGGAGCGGTCAGCGGAGGCTGACGGCCAAGCCGAACGTCGTTTTCCCGGTCTGGTCGCCCGACGGGCGAAAGGTCGCATTCGCGAGCGCCGATCGCCAACCGTGGCGCGGCAACGTCGACCTCTACGTCATGAACGCCGACGGGAGCGGGCTGCGGAGGCTGACGCGCGACCCGGCGAGCGACGGCTTTCCGGTCTGGTCGCCGGACGGGCGGAAGATCGCCTTCACAAGGTCTCATGCGCCGACGGAAGGCAGAGGGCCGCGGGAGTTCGACGTCTACGTCATCAACGTCGACGGCAGTGGAGAGCGGAACTTGACGGACGACGCCGTGAGCGGCGGACCCGTGTGGTCGCCCGACGGACAGAGGATCGCCTTTACGAGCTGGCGCGACGCCTCCGGCCTGTGGGGCGGCTCCATCTACGTCATGAACGCGGACGGGAGCGGGCAGCGGAGGCTGACGCGCGACGCGGGCTTCGTTCTGGGCTGGTCACGCGACGGGCGGAAGATCGCCTTCATACGCGCGGGCGGCCGGGTAGAGGCGGACCAGCAGCCGTGTACATCTACGTCATGAACGCGGACGGGAGCGGGCTGCGGCGGCTGACGCGCATGGCGCAGGTCAACTACAGCCTTCCCAGCTGGTCGCCCGACGGACGGAAGATCCTCTTCGTCAGCGAGCGCGACGGCAACTTCGAGGTCTACGTCATGAACGCCGACGGGAGCGGGCAGCGGAACCTCACGCGACATCCGGGGCACGACAGCGCCCCCGCATGGTCGCCCGACGGGCGCAAGATCGCCTTCACGACCAAGCGCGACGGCAACTTCGAGGTCTACGTCATGAACGCCGACGGGAGCGGGCAGCAGAACCTGACGCGCAACCCTGCGCCCGATCGCTCCCCTGTCTGGTCGCCCGGCAGAAGAAGTAGCTCCTTGTTCAGCCCGCCCGCCTCGAGCTCCCGCTCCTCGATCCGCAGGTAGCTCGCGAGGTCGGCTTCGAGGGCGTTGTCGCAAAGAACCATTCCAGCCTCTACCACCCGAAGGATCGCGGGTGGGTGAAGGTCAAGAATCCGAACTACTGGCGGCGCAATGCCGAGCGGGAGGCGATGAGCCGAACGCACGAGCATGGGGCGCGAGTGGACGCGAGGCCGGCCCCTCTATCTGTAAGGATCTCGCACATGCAGGTGAGCAAACGATTCTCCTGTTTCGCAGGCGTCGCGCAGCGGTTGTATTGGTTTCTCTAACGACCGCGACCGGCGCGAACCCGGGCTCGGCAGGAGTGAGGAAGATTCCGGGCTGTGCTCCGCAGTGCCTGCCACCCGGCTTGACTCAACCGGGGAACCTGCCGGCCGGGAAGTACCAGACGAGGTACTTCTTCGCGGGCCAGATGACGCTCTCGTTCGCGAAGGGCTGGTTCTCTGACGAAGACAGCACCGGGGAGTTCGCCGCCTCCCCGAAGAAGAACCCGGACGCAAGAGTGATCTTTTGGGAAGACGTCTATGCGACAAAGGCGTCGGTACCTGGAAACTCGCAACGCGTGGGCCCGCTACGGCGAACGAGTGCGAGCCTCCTCGCTTGGCTCCAGAAGAACCCAAATCTGACGGTCTCCAAGCCGAGGAGCGGCAAGATCGGCACGATCCGCGCTCGCGTTGTCGACATCGGCGTCTCGGATGGAGCGGTGAACGACGATCCCGGCTGTCCAGCGAAGGCGTGCGTCAACTTCTTGCAGTTCCCGCAGTGGGGAGAGCCATACGGCCTGGCTGGCAAGTCGGTGAGTCGTTTCTATTTCTCCGACGTCCGCTACGGAGGCCAGAGACATCTCTTCGTGGCCGTCATTGAGGCGGGGAGAGCTCAACTGGATGCGTTTCTCGCCCCCGCCAAGAAGCTCATCGCACGGTACGCGTTCCGGCGTCCCAGGGCTGAACCGAGGCGCAGGGTGGGAGAGCATCGGATCAGGCAGCCGCAGTAATCCGGGCGGGTCCGCGCTGACTTGGCCGTCAGGTGTGTAAACGTCGCCCACGCGACGAGCACACCCGAGAGCACGAGCACTTCCCACTGCATACCGGGCACGACGATCACCGCGAGCCAGGCCAGGAGGGCGATGACGACCACCGCGACCCGCACCTTCTTCTGACCGGGCGCCGAGGTCGGGGAGCTTCAACTCCGCGCTCGGCCGTTTTGGTGAGGCGAATGAGGCATCGTCGGGGTCGCGGTCGCGGATCTTGCTGTCGAGGTCGCTCATCGCTGGACATCTTCTCCCACTGCTCGAGCGTGACCTCGGACTCCACGTCCTTACCGTTATCGAGCACGTCAGCAATCGCGAGTGCGACGTGGTAGTGCGTGAACTCCGGCGTGGGAAGAGGCTGCATCTCACCGACGAGGGCTAGACGAGCCCCTCGCGCACCCGCCGCTCGTGCTCGAGATCGCCCCGCTGAAGGGCACCTCATCCTACGGTGAGACTCGGTTGCTTCCTCGAAGTGCATCTGGCTTCCTCATTCTGGCCGAGAAGGTCAAAGACGGTTCCACGATTCCCGACCAGGTTGGCGTAAGAGGGACTACTGTGCAGGGCTTCGCGGAACGTGTTGAAGTAGTTCGGCAAGAACAAACGTCGCGTCCCACCGTCGGGTTGCCGACTGTCGACCCAATACAAGCCGCCATGCCGCTCCGTGCGCTCCTCTTCCTGGGCAGCTGCACCCGTCGGCCACGCGATGCTCGTGACTCCATCGGCGTTGGCTGCGAGGACATGCCGCCGTGCATGGCGTACTCGAGCCAGCAGTGTCCGATCGTGTCGCGGTGCTTGAAGATCCGACTCGACGGGTCGTTGCGCATGCTCTTGACGATCTGCCTCGCGAGCGCCTTCGCGCCGGCGTCGTAGTTGTGGAGTGCCTTGTATAGCTCGCCGCTCTTCTTCTGGGTGAGGGCGAGGCTGTTGTATGCAAGCTCGTAATCAGGGTCGATGTCGATTGCATGGGCAAACGCAGCTATTGCGTCGTCCCAATCGCCGCGCTGCTGATGCGCGATCCCGAGTGCAAGGAACACCGACGCACCCCCGGGGCGAGCCTGGAAGCGCGGGAGAGGTGCTCCACCGCGCCGTCGAAATCTTCGAGGAACCGGCAACACTGGCCCGCCAAGTACTCGAGGTTCCAGTCCGAGGGATCTTCCTCGATCTCCCGCAGGAGCAGGGGAAGGGCAGCCTCCCAACGACCGCTCTGCGTCAGAGATCCGACTTGATCGAGCAGAGTAGATCGATCCATTCAAGAGATCCTGGTTGTCACGAGCAATTTCCTCGTTGAACCCTACGAACCTTACGTTCGCCTTAAGCGGTACGCCTCACCCACTTGCGCCCGGCGCCCGTTCGCTCCGCTCTCTACGCGCCCGCGCACGCGGGCGTCGCGTCTGAGAGTCCCTACGGTGAAAGGGACAAAGCCATCACCGAACAAGGAGGCCTTCGTGCCGATCTTCTCCGTCTATGTCGTCGAGCTCGAAGAATCCGTCTGCCATAGAACCGTCTGCCCCTCACGACTCTCGGGCAAGCCGCACGTGTACGTCGGGGAGACCGAGCAGACCCCCGAGGAGCGGTTCGAAGAGCACCTGGCGGGCGGATTCACGTCTGCTCGCGCCGTACGCGAGCACGGCATCCAACTCAAACCTCGGCTCTATCGGAAGTGGGGGCCATACGAGACGCGAGAGGAATCCCTCGAGGCGGAGGCGCGGCTGGCTGCGAGGCTCCAGAAGAGATCCTTCTGCGTGAGAGGTGGCCACTGACGACCAGACGGACGAGTGGAGAACTGCTCGTTGCCGCGGGGACCTACCGGATGACCTTGCGGGGCTTGCCGGTGCCCGTGCCGCTCTTTCGTTGGCGCTTCTCCGGTGTGGTCGATGGGGGATTCTTGGCGGGAACCTTCAAACCGCTGCCGGACGGGTCAGGGTCATACCCGCGTTGCGAGAGCGTCTTGTCTGAGGCGGTCCCCGAACGTGACGACGCTTCGATTCGCCGCTTGTTCGCCGCCATTTGGCGAGCGGCCTTCTCCTCGTCCGTGGGCCGCCGCCGCTTCTTCTTCGGTGCCATCTTCACACTATGCACCCGATGTTGAACGATCCGATCCCTGAATCGGGGGCATCGACCTCGGTACGTGTCGGACTGATGAAGCCGTGCTGTTGGCAGTACTCATCGAGCTGGTCGTTCCACCTGCCGCGGGGCTCCAAGCACCTCGCGACGTACCGCATCGACTCACGTCACCGACGGGGATACCGTGGTGCTGCGAAACGGCCAGCGAGTGCGCCTCGTCCAGATCCCCATGCTGGAGGTCTACTTCGGGACGAGCGCAACCTACGGGCAGCAGGTGTTCCGATGTAACCAAGCGGCTCCTGTCCGCCGGACGTGCGCGTCGTGCCGGAACCGGCGACCGACCGCGTCGACGACTACGGACGATTGCTGATCGAGATGCACCACTCGATCTCGGGCAATCTGTTCGGGTTCGACGGTTGCAAGTTGAGTTGTTGATTACTGTGCACGCTTATCCTTGCTCGGTCGATCGAATCGGGTCAAAGCGGATGAGCGCCGAGGCCGCGAGCCCTCCGTCCAAGCCGCCCTTGACGTTCGGGTTGCTCGATAAGGCTCTCGCGCATCAAGCCCCATTGACTGAGCACCGCATCGCTCTGTTGCGACGTACCGACCGGTGGCCACGCCGCGCGAGATCGTGGTTCGCCTGAACGCCGAGCTGCGCGCCGCGACCATCGGCAGGAGCCGGTGTCGGCGCGGTCGCAGCGGCGCCGGCCGTCGGTACTGGAGTGGCACTCGCCCTCTCGGCAGCTGAGGCGGTCGCGTTCCTCACGTCACCGTCCTTTACATCCTGGCCCGCGGCGAGTGCAGGGCATCACGATCGAGACGTCGAGCTCGCCGGACGCTGGTCATGGCCGTCATGCTCGGTGACGCGGGGGCAAAAGCGGTCGGCAAGGTTGGAGAGCCGACTGGCCAGCATTGGGCACGACAACTTGTCCGGGGTATCCCAAACTCGAAGATCCTTGCCGTCAACAAGGTGCTCGGTAAGAACTTCGTCACCAAGTACGGCACCAAGCAGGGCATCCTCGTGCTCGGCAGAGTCATTCCGTTCGGTATCGGCGCCGTGATGGCGGCACCGCTAATGCGATCTTCAGCCAAGGAATCATCACAGCCTCCAACCGTGCATTCGGAGCCCCATCACAGTCGTGGGAGACCCTGACTCTCCTCCCTCAGGATTCCAATGACTCCGTGTTCGTCGGCGTCACGCACATTCACGCGCACAGAACTGCCGATATGGAGCACGTCGCCAAGCTCGACGAAGCGCAGGTACTGACGTCGCCTCGAGGGGGTGTTGCGCATACGGCTTACGTCATCCGCGCACGCGACAGCGTGAACGTGAACATTCGTCTCGTCGCTCGCGGCGCGGCCGCACCGTACTTCTTCGCAGCGGGCGCAACGTGAATCGCCTCGAGTTGCTCGCCAACGGGTGCGAGCCAAGCCTCGGGGACGGAGGTTACGGCGGCGCGGGAGATGGTCGCGAAGATGCTCGAGGAGCGCGCGGCGGGGCCGCGGGTGAATCGGAACATGCTCGTCTTCCTGGCGCCGGACAAGGCGCGGCTCGAGGAGCTCCGCGAGGCCGCCCGCTTCTACCTGGCGTGGAGCTCGGTGAACGACGAGTGGGAGGAGCTCAACCTCGACGCGCAGCAGCGTCGCCACGCGGAGTCGCAGACGAAGCACTTCGACGAGACGGTGCAGCAGCGGATCGGCGAGACGTTCATCTGGATGCTGACCCCGCGCCAGGAGCTCGGTTCGGCCGAGGTGACCTGGGAGCAGACGCGGGTGACCGGGAGCGACCCGATCCCCGTGCGGGTGTCGAAGAAGCTCGCCGGGGAGGAGGGGCTGCTCACGCAGTACGCGGGGACGCGGCTGCGGATGGATCTCGACCGGGTTCCCTTTGGCCGGCCGATTCGGGCATGTCTCCACGCAGCAGCTCTGGTCGTACTACGCGCAGTACCTCTATCTGCCGCGGCTGCGGGATCGGTCGGTGCTGGTCGGGGCGATCGAGCAGGGCGTTGCGTCGCTGAGCTGGGAGCAGGACACGTTCGCGTACGCAGATGCGTGGGACGAGGAGAAGGAGCGGTACCTCGGGCTCGTCGCGGGCTCGGGCGCGCTGGTTCGTCGTCGATGGTGCGAGCGTCGTCGTCAAGCCCGAGGCCGCGCGGAACAGCTCGACGAGAGCGGGCCGGTCGCTGTCGACAGCCGCGGAGACGGCGAGCGGATGGCGAGGCGGGCGACGGCGCATGGGCGAGGCCGTCGTCGTCGATCGGAGCCGCGCCGCTTCTACGGCGCGGTCGTCGCTCGATCCGGTGCGGATGTCGCGCGACGCCGGTCAGGTCGCGGACGAGGTCGTGAAGCACCTCGTCGGGCATGGTCGACCGAATGTCGAGGTGCGGGTCGAGATCACGGCGACGTCCGAGGACGGGTTCCCCGACGACGTCGTCCGCACGGTCACCGAGAACGCGAAGACGCTGAAGTTCGACCAGCACGGCTTCGAGCGCGAATAGGGACGGCCGCGTCGCAACGCCGTTGTCTTCGAGATCCCACACCACGAGCTGCGGCCCGAACATCTGCCAGGTCCGGACGCTTCGTGGTCATCTCGACAATCGCAGGCGTTTGCGCTGACCTTCGACGGCTACGGTTGATGGTAAGCAACTGGCTGCCCCGTCTACGCGGAGAAACGGTTCGAGAGATGGAGGCACGACGGGGCCCCTACCTCTCGTGACATGCGCCATCTCCGTTCGTGCCTGTTCATGGAGCAGCGGCGCGTCCGGCTTTGCCTCCGAGCAGCCAACAGACGAACAGCTCGCCTACGCGCGGGAGCTCATCGAGGCGATGCGCCGATTGCTAATTCTCACAGTCCTTGCTGGGACTTTGAAGCCCGCCACCAGTTGAACTCATCCATGTACTTGGCCAGCACCTTCCGCACCGGTAGCCGAGGGCAGTTTGGAGGTAGGCCTCAAGGTCGACCCTCGCTTCCTCCGGCGCGAGTTCCTCACGGAGTCGCACGGCGAAGTGGTGCATGTCGAGCATGAACTCGCCGTAAGTGCCCAGCCGCCGACTTCGATCATGACAATTTAGCCGTTCCCTGACCAGCTCGTCTTCACCTCGTCATTGGGGAGTCGAGATGCCTCAGGCTCGGCCGTCGTGGCTGAGCATCGTCTGCGATTTCACGCGTGTAGCCGACGGCGAGCCTGAGCGCGATCTGCGCGACTATCTCGCGCGAACGGAACGAGAGGCGCTGACCACTCCACCTCAGGCGGCGCTGCCATGGAAGGCAACACTAAGCGGCGGCTCGGACGGGTCGAATGAGCCTGCCGCGCCCCCAGCGGTTGTCGATTCAAATCGAGATGCCTCCCCCGCAACGAGGCGTCCGCCGCCGGGCTTGCCTGCGGGCAGTTCGGCCGCTGAACTTGCCAAACGCTTGCCAAACGCGCAGAAATCCCGACTGACGCCGAAGGCGGTTCAGAAAGAAACCCGCCGTTTCCAGCGGGTTCTGTGATGGAGCTAGGCGGGCTCGAACCGCCGACCTCCTGGGTGCGATCCAGGCGCTCTCCCAACTGAGCTATAGCCCCGGGCAGGCCGGATTGTAGCCACGTACGGCGGCCCGTACTGCTACGGGCCGAACGGCCGGCCGGGAGGCAGCTGATCGGGCGTGGATCGCTCGGTCGGGCGCGGGCAGATCGTGACGTCCTCGCCGGGTGGGACGACGCGCGGGCGGTCCTGCGCGTGGGGAATCGCGGTGCCGCCGATGAGCATCCCGAGGACGAGCAGCCAGAGTGCGGCCGTCAGGCGCGCCCAGATCGGGTAGGGCCGCGTCTCGGCGCTTGCCACAGGGGCGCCGGTCGGTAGGGGAGGCGCGGTGACCGCGGGTCGCGGCCGCGCGGGCGCATGGCCGCGTTCCGGGAGCGCGGCGCGCGCGCGCGCGCCGAGATCGGGGTCGATGAGCGCGAGCTCGGGGCTGAGCGGCTCCGTCGGCATCGGGGAACGAATTCTCGCTCATGGCGTGCTTCCCTCGCCTCCCCTTCACGAGTCAGTGCCGAGCTTTCCACAGCTCCGCAGAGCCATGCGCTTTTCCCGGGCACTGTCGTATTCGGACATCTGGCGTCGAGCGCATGCCGCGACTACCACCGGTGCGACACCGACGAAGGGAGGATGCGTGCACGTACGCACCATTGCCGTGGGATTGATCGCGCTCGGTCTGGCAGGCGGGGCCGCCGCCCTGGCCACGGGCTCGGCCACATCCCGAAACCAAGACACCATCACGGCCTGCCAGAAGAAGTACCTGCGCGTCGTGAGCGACGCGTCGAAGTGCAAGGTGGGAGAGCGCGTGGTGACCTGGAGCAAGAACGGCCAGGTCGGCCCGGCCGGTCCCGCGGGTCCGGCGGGCGAGATCGGCCCAGCCGGCGCGCGAGGCCCAGCCGGACCCGCCGGGGCGGCAGGTCCCGCGGGACCGGCCGGTTCAGCGGGTCCAGTCGGACCCGCGGGCGCAGTAGGCCCGGCTGGAGCTGCGGGTCCCGCCGGGACCTGCCGGGCCGCGCGGGCCTCAGGGTCCCGCTCTCGACTCGCTGAATGCGCTCGATGGCGTGGCGTGCACCCGGCAGGACGGGTCCGCCGGCACAGTCGACGTCTCGACCGGGGCGGGAGGTCTCGTCGCGCTCACGTGCGCGGGCGGTGCTCCTCCGCCGCCTCCGCCTCCTCCGACCGGCGGTCTCGTCATCAACGAGATCGACTACGACCAGGTCGGGGCTGACTCGGGCGGGTTCGTCGAGATCGCCAACACGACCGCGTCGGCGAGATCGCTCGACGGTCTGGCGCTCGTGCTCGTGAACGGTGGAGACGGTCAGGAGTATGCGCGGGTCGCGCTCACGGGCTCGCTCGCCGCCGGTGCCTACCTGGCGCTCGACATCGAGGCGCAGAACGGCGCACCCGATGGGGTCGCGCTGATCGACACCGCGTCGAAGGCGCTACTGGACGCGCTCTCGTACGAGGGCGGGATCACTGCGGCGGTCATCGACGGACAGACGTACAACCTCGTCGAAGGCACCGCACTGGATGAAAGCGTCGTCGACTCGAACACGGTCGCCGGCTCGCTGTCGCGGATCCCGAACGGCACCGACTCGAACAACGCGGCGACGGACTGGGCGTTCACGACGACCCTCACGAAAGGAGCCGCCAACATCGCGTCCTCCTAACGGCAATCAGCCTCCCGCGTCCGGCCGACTGCGCCGGGCGCGGGAGCGCCCACGACGAACGAGCTTCTCGTCGAGCTCGGCGAGCTCGCGCTCGAGCTCGCGATAGCGCTGCCAGCGCTCCGTTGCGAGGAGTCCGTCGGCAAGTGCCGCTTGCACTGCACAGCCCGGCTCGGTCTCGTGTCGACAGTCCGTGAACCGGCACTGAGCCTCGAGCGCGACGATGTCGTCGAACGTCTCTTCGAGCCCGTCGGAAGCAACCCAGAGGTGGAGCTCTCGCATGCCCGGGTTGTCGACGATGAGCCCTCCGCTCGACAGGACGATGAGCTCTCGCCGCGTCGTGGTATGCCTGCCCGAGCCGTCCGACCGGACGGAGCCGGTCGCGAGGAGATCCTCGCCGGCCAGCGCGTTGACAAGGGTGGACTTTCCCACGCCGGACGGACCGAGCAGCGCGCCCGTCACTCCAGGGTCGAGGTAGGCGCGGACGTCCTCGAGACCCACTTTCGTGCGAACCGACACGCCGTGCACGGGAATCCCGAGCTCCGCCAGCTCGGCGGCTGTCTCGTCGTCGACGTCCGGTACGAGGTCGGCCTTCGTGAGAAGCAGCACGGGCTGCGCACCGCTCTCCCAGGCCAGGGTGAGGTAGCGCTCGAGGAGTCCGCGACTGACCTGCTCGCTGATCGCGGCGACGATGAACACGACGTCGACGTTCGCCGCGACGACCTGCTCCCGCACGTCGTCCGAGCCTGGCTCGTGCGCTGCGCGCCGGGAGAACTTCGTACGGCGGGGGAGAACCGCACGTATCGTCGGCAGGGGATCCTCCGCGGGATCGAGCGCGACCCAGTCGCCGACCACGGGAAGCTCCGCCCGTGCCTCGATGTCGCGTCGCGTGCGAGTGGGCAGACGAGCGCGCATCTCTCCGCGCTCGGTCAGAACGTCGTACGCGCCGCGATGCTGGACCGCGACCCTGCCCGGCTCGAGCGCCGCGGCACGATGGAGTGCGAACGCCTCGGCCCAGCCATCGTCCCAGCCGAGCGTCGCGAGGTCGAGCACGCTCGTATTGTCGCGGACGAACGACGGCAGGCCGCTGCTAGGTTCGGAGAGTGACGTCGGACGGCCGTCCTGCGCCTCGCGTTCGCGACGGCGCTCGCGCCGCCCTACCGCTCGTACTCGGACCCGTGCTCTTCGGGCTCTCCTTCGGAGTGGTCGCCGAGGAGGCGGGGATGAGTCCGGCTGCCATGGTCGTGATGTCCGCAACGACCTTCGCTGGCTCTGCGCAGTTCGCGGCGGTCGCGGTGTTGGAGGACGGTGGCACCGTGCTCGCTGCGGTCGTGTCAGCGGTCTTGCTCAACCTCCGCTATGTCGGACAGAGCGTCGCTGTGGCATCGATCTTTCCCGGAAGCCGCCCGCGACGGTTCGTCGAGTCCCAGCTGATCGTGGACGAGTCCTGGGCCCTCTCCGGGAGGTCTGGACGCTTCGAATGGCCGATCCTCGTCGGCGCCGGTCTGCTCCTCTACGTGCTCTGGGTCTCGAGCACGGCGATCGGATCCGTGGTCGGCAGCGCCCTCGGCGATCCCGACGATCTCGGGCTCGACGCCGCGTTCGCCGCGCTCTTCCTCGCGCTGGCGCAAGCCGTACCTGCGAGAGCGAAAGGCCGTCGCGGCCGCGCTGATCGCCGTCGCCATCACGCTCGTCCTGATCCCTGTGACGCCCGCCGGCGTTCCACTCGTCGCTGCCTCGGCAGCATGCCTGCTCGGTCTGCGGCGATGAGCGACGTCTGGATCGTCGTGCTCGTGGTCGGAGCATTCACGATGGTGTTCAAGGCCGCGGGTCCGGTGTTTCTCGGAAGGCGCCGCCTTCCGGCGAAGGCCCAGTCGGTCGTCGATCTCGTGGCCCCGGTGATGCTCACCGCTCTGGTCGTCACCCAGACGGTCGGCGGAGACGAGGAGATCGTCGTGGACGCGCGTATCCCGGGGGTCGCTGCGGCCGCGATCGCGATCTGGCGCGGAGCGCCGATCGTCGCCGCGATGTTCGTCGCCGCGCTCGTGACCGCGTCTCGTGCGCGCTAGTCGCCTAGTCGCTGGAGCTCGACTCGGCCGCCGCCAGAAGACGGCGGCAGCGCCGATCGCCTCGGCGACGAGGCTGAGCACCGCGATCACGACAAGCCACATCCGAAAGTGCCGCATGCGATCGAAGATCGGACGCCGGCGCGCTCGACCTTGAGCGTGCGGAGCGCCTCGGCGGTCGCGAACTGCACGCTCGAATATCTCCAGAATCCGCCGAAAGCAAACGCCTCTACGTCGGGCGGACGGAGAACTGCGAACGGATCGGTGACTTCGAGGCGGCTCCTCCGGAAGCGGAAGACCTCCGCCGGCCGGCCGCCGCCAGGACCGTGTGTGCGCAGGTCCGCCGGTCGTCTCGATCGCTCCGCGGCGGAGCAGCACCCGCTTGAGGTTGGTCGAGGAGACGTCGTACCCGAGGGCCGCGGCGTAGATGTCACGCAACTCCGCGAGAGTGAACATCTCCGGAGCCAGCGCGAAGCCGACGTTCGAGTACGAGAGCTTGCCGCGGAGCCGCTCGCGTCCCGCGAGGACGATGGCGCCGTGATCGAACGCCGTGGGTGGCAGCGCGTCCACGGGGTGCCAGCGGGTGTCCGCGGGGACGCGTGGGTCGATGCCCAAGTGGGACGAGGCCGACGTAGGCGGTCGCGAGCTCCCAGTGCTCCGGATGACGCGAAGGGTCGCTCCAGGTGCCGAGCTGCTCGAGATGGGCGACCTCGCGTACGTCGACCTTGGTCGCCAGGTGCCGCAGGATCGACTCCTCGAGCGTCTCGCCGGGGCCGAGCGAGCCGCCCGGTAGCGACCAGTCGCCCCGAAAGGGCTCACGGGCGCGCTCCCAGAGGAGGACTTGCAGCTCGTCGTCGCGCACCTGGAAGACGGTGGCGAGCGCAGCGTGGGCGGGAGGTGAGTGTGGGCTGGTAGACTCGGCCATGAGGTTATTGACTCAGAGGCGAAAACTAGCATGAGCGCCATAAACGGGACACATAGCGGTCAAGACTTCGACCTCGCCGTCGTCGGCGCGGGCGTCGCCGGCCTCTACGCCGCGCTCTGCGCGGCCGCCGAAGGACGGGTTCTCGTGCTGGCGAAGGGGCCGCTTCGCCTGACGACGAGCTCGCTGGCGCAGGGGGGGATCGCGGCGGCGCTCGGCGGCGACGACTCGCCGGCACTCCACGCCGAGGACACCTTGCGTACGGGCCGCGGTCTCTCCCGCCCCAGTGCCGTCGCCGCGCTCACAGGCGAAGCGCCGGCGCGCATCCGCGACCTCGTCGAGCTCGGCGTCGAGTTCGACGACGATCTCGGGCTCGAAGGCGGCCATGGCCGGAGGCGCGTCGTCCATGCGGGCGGCGCCGCGACCGGTGACCGCGTCGCCGAGAGTGCTCGTCGAGCGCGTACTCGCGCACCCGCGGATCGAGGTCGCCGAGCAGGAGCGGATGCGAGGACCTGTGGCGGTCGGGCGACCGCTGCCTGGGTGTCGTGACCGATCGTCGAGCCATCCGTTCGCGTGCGACGCTGCTCGCCACCGGTGGAGCCGCCGCGCTCTGGAGCCGGACCACGAACCCTCCAGGGGCGGTCGGGGACGGCATCGCCGCTGCCTACCGGGCGGGCGCTGCGATCGCCGATCTCGAGTTCGTGCAGTTCCACCCGACGACGCTCGTCGACTCCACGCTGCTCCTGTCCGAGGCGCTCCGCGGCGAGGGTGCGCTCCTCCTCGACGATCGCGGCGAGCGGTTTACCGACGAGCTCGCCCCCCGCGACGTCGTCGCGCGCGACATCGCCGCGCGCGGAACGGCGCTTCTCGACCTGCGCGAGATCGACCGCGCGCGCTTCCCGAGCCTGATGGGGAGCCTCGCGGAGC
This sequence comes from uncultured Actinomycetes bacterium, assembly GCA_963838395.1. GTDB lineage: Bacteria > Actinomycetota > Thermoleophilia > Gaiellales > Gaiellaceae > GMQP-bins7. The sequence continues at coordinate 793,780 of CAWIQX010000024.1, read as the reverse complement.
GCGGCTACGACGCCGCCGAGACGCCGATTCCCGGTCGCTCCGGCCGCGCACTACACGGTCGGCGGGATCGTGACCGACCTCGACGGGCGAAGCGAGCTTCCGGGTCTCTACGCGGCCGGCGAATGCGCAGCGACCGGTGTCCACGGAGCGAATCGGCTGGCGTCGAACTCGCTCCTCGAGTGTCTCGTCTTCGGCCGTCGGGCCGCGCTCGCCGCCCTCGCCGAGCCTGCCCTGTCCGGACCGGTCCCCGCGCTTCGCTCACGGGACACGTCCGGGGTCCGACCCCGGCCGTGTCCTGCGGCGGACAGGTGGAGGAAAGCGTGCGAACGGGGCTCTGGCGGGACTGCGGACTGATCCGGGACTTCGAGGGGCTGGAGCGGCTACGCGCCTCGTCGCACCTGCTCACGCGACTCATCGCGGAGAGCGCGCTCATCCGGGAGGAGAGTCGAGGCTCGCACTTCCGCGCGGACTTCCCCGTGGAGAATCCGTCGCTGGAGCGTCACGTCGTCCTTCGCGTGCACGACGAGCCCCAGGCTGGAGACATGGCTGTAGCGGCCGACACCCTGGAACGCGTCGTCTACGCCGCGCTCGCGGAGGATGTCGGCGCCGGCGACGTCACCACCGAGGCGACGGTCGAGGCCGACGCCGTCGGCACCGCGGAGATTCTCCTCAAGGAGGACGGGATCGTCTGTGGGCTGGACGCGGCGGAAGCGGTGTTCCGTGCTCTCGACGCCGACGTTCGGTTCGAAGCCCTCGTCGAGGACGGCACGCCCGTCGAGCGGATGACCGTCGTCGCCGTCGTCTCGGGACCGCTGCGCGCGATCCTCACGGGCGAGCGCGTCGCGCTGAACTTCCTCGGCAGGCTCTCGGGAATCGGGACGCTCACGCGGCGCTACGTCGACGCCGTGGCGGGAACCGGTGTCGCCATCCTCGATACGCGCAAGACCACGCCGGGCCTGCGCCTGCTCGAGAAGCACGCGGTCGCGTGCGGCGGCGGCAAGAACCACCGGTTCGGTCTCGATGACGCCGTGCTGGTGAAGGACAACCATCTCGCGGCGGCCGGCTCGGTTCGCGCCGCGGTCGAGCGGCTGCGCGCGGCGACCGATCTCCCCGTCGAGGTCGAGTGCGACACGCTCGCACAGGTCTCCGAGGCGCTGGCCGCAGGCGTCGACGCGATCCTCCTCGACAACATGAAGCCCGAGCGAGCTGGCAGCCGCGGTTGCGCTCGCACGAGGGCAGGCGCGGCTCGAAGCGTCAGGCGGCGTCACGCTCGAGAGCATCCGCACCATCGCCGAGACCGGCGTCGACGAGATCTCGATCGGCGCCCTCACCCACTCAGCACGTTCACTCGACGTCTCACTGGAGCTGACATGACGACACTCGAGATCACGACCATGCACGAGGAGATCCGCGAGCTCGCGCGCGCGCGAGACGCGGTCATCCTCGCCCACAACTACCAGGTGCCCGAGGTGCAGGACGTCGCCGATTTCGTCGGAGACTCGCTCGGGCTCTCGCACGAGGCAGCCCGCACCGAGTCGGACGCGATCGTGTTCTGCGGCGTCCACTTCATGGCCGAGACCGCTGCGATCCTCTGCCCCGAGAAGACCGTCCTCATCCCCGACCTCGACGCAGGCTGCTCGCTCGCCGCGTCGATCACCGCCGAGCAGCTCCGCACGTGGAAGGCGGAGAATCCGGGCGCGGTCGTCGTCTCCTACGTGAACACGACGGCGGAGGTGAAGGCCGAGAGCGACTACTGCTGCACGTCCGGGAATGCGAAGGCGATCATCGAGTCGATTCCCGAGGATCAGGAGATCTTGTTCCTACCGGACATGTACCTCGGGCTGTGGCTCGAGAAGGTGACCGGTCGCACGCTCCGCATCTGGATGGGCGAGTGCCACGTGCACGCCGGCATCCGCCCGGCCGACATCCAGCGCTGGCAGGACGAAGCCCCGGACGCCGAGCTGCTCGTCCATCCCGAGTGCGGCTGCGCAAGCCAGTGCATGGCCTTCGGCAACGGCAAGACGCACATCCTCTCGACCGAGGGGATGATCAAGTTCGCGCGGCAGTCTCCCAAGGAACGGTTCCTGGTCGCCACGGAGACCGGGATCATCCACCGCCTGAACAAGGAGGCGCCGGAGAAGCGCTTCGAGGCCGTGTCCGAGAAGGCGATCTGCCGCTACATGAAGATGATCACGCTCGAGAAGCTGCGCGACTCGCTGCGCGACTGGAAGTACGTCGTGACGGTGCCGCCGGACGTGGCGGAGCGCGCGCGGGGCGCAATCGACCGCATGGTCGCGATCGTCTGAGACGCGTGGTGGCTGCCACCGAAGGTGACAGCCACCGGCGTTTCGTCTACGCCACCCGCACCGAGTGCACCGGCGGAAGGTTCGCGGCCGCGGTGTCCCAGGTCGCACCGGCGTCCGCCGAGCCGAACACGTCGCCCGAGGTCGCTCCGAAGTAGAGCTCCATGTCCTGCCCCGCGCCGTTTGCGCAGAACGCCTGGCGGAGGATCGTGAGGTAGGCGTCCTCGGAGGGGAGACCGTCCCCGCGCGCTGTCCAGGTCGCGCCGGCGTCGCGCGTCTCGTAGACGCGGACGCGACCCTCCGGCGTCGTGCGATCCAGGTCCGCGACGAGCGGGATCACAAAGGCGCTGTCGGGGTCGTCCGGGTCGATCACCATCGGGAACCCGAAGTCCGACGGGAGCCCGTCTGCGATGCTCGTCCAGCTCTCTCCTGCGTCGTCGGAGCGATAGACGCCGCCGTGAAACTGCATGAAGAGCCGCTCCGGCCGAGTCGGCGCGCGGTGCATGTTGTGCACGCAGAGGTCGATCGTGTCCGCCCGCGCCTCCTCGGGCATGTAGCGGGGATAGAGGCCCTTGTTGCCGTGTCGCCAGGACTGCCCGCCGTCGTCGGAAAGCCAGACGCCGACGGCAGAGATGGCGAGGGCGATTCGCGACGGGTCGCCCGGCCAGGTCGCGATCGAGTGCATGCACATTCCGCCCGCGCCGGGGCTCCAATCGGGCCGGGTTGGCTGCTCCCAGAACGCCTCGTTGAGCTTCCAGCTCTCACCGCCGTCACGGCTCTCGAAGAGGACGCCCGGGTCACCTCCGGCGTACAGCAGACCGTCTTCCTCCCCCGGCGTCACCACCCAGAGGCGCGTCATCGCCTTCTCCGCGTCCTCAGGAAGGGCGATGCCCTCCGCCTGGCGCCACTCGTCCGCGAGATCGTCCGTGAAGAAGAGCTTCGGGCCGTAGAACGCCGACGTGACACAGGAGAAGTAGCGCCCGCTTCGCTGGTCGCGGAAGGCGAACTCGACCGGCTCTCCCGCGAAGGCGCGCGACTGCACCTCGAGCGGCCCGCCGCCGCTCCTTCCAGCGCGAACAACCCCTTCTTGGTTCCGACGAGAAGCTGAGTCATGGGTTCTACCCTCCTGAGATCGCGGGCAGGACGTGGAGACGATCGCCGGGCGCGACCGAGGTCTCCTCTCGCCCGTACTCCCTGTTCACGAAGACGTTGATGTGCTCCCGGATGGCACCGCGCTCGTCGAGGATCCAGCCCCTGGTGCCCGGGTGCTCGCGCTCGAGCGCCTTCAGGACGTCCGCGACCGTCGCCCCCTCGAGTTCGAGCTCGCGCTTGCCCCCCTGCGAGCTCGGAGAGCGGTGCCCGCAACCTCACCGTGGCCATGGGTCGATCCTAGAGCGCATCAACGGTAAGACGACGAACGAGAGCGAAACTCATCGACATCGACCGACCTACGGTGCGAGCTCGAGGACGCCGTGCGGCGAGCCGTACTCCGCGAGCTTCGAGAGGAAGGGCTGCGCCGGGAATGCCTCCGGGCCGAGCACGCCCGAGCCGGTCCACTCGCCTGCGGCCAGGAGCTCGAGCGCGATGACCGGGTTGATCGCCGTCTGCCAGACGACTGCCTGCGCGCCGTACTCCCGCATCGACCACGCGTTGTCGACCACGTGGTAGAGGTAGGTCTTCCGCGGGTTTCCGTCCGTTCCGACTCCGGTGACGAGAGTCCCAGCGCACGTCTTTCCGTGCATGCGCTCGCCGAGCGTGGCCGGGTCGGGGAGCGCCGCGGCGACGACATCGCGCGGCGCGACCTCGGCGCCTTTCACCGGGATGGGCTCCTTCGAGTCGAGCCCGAGCTTGTGGAGCGTCTTCAGCACCTCGATGAACTCGTCCCCGAGCCCGTACTTGAAGGTGACGCGCTTGCAGTCGATCCAGCGTGGAACCAGGAGCACTTCCTCGTGCTCGACGTTGACGCACTCGACCGGGCCGATGCCTTCCGGGAAGTCGAAGACCTCGGGCTCGGAGAACGGCGCGGTCGTGTACCAGCCACGTCCCTTCTCCCAGATCACGGGTGGATTCAGGCACTCCTCGATCGTCGTCCAGATCGAGAAGGTCGGCGCGAAGTCGTAACCCTCGACCACGAGGTTGGAGCCGTCGCGCACGCCGACCTCGTCGATCTCCGAGAAGAGCTCGTCCGCCGCATGGCGCGCGAAGACGTCCGCGGCGCCGGGCTCGATGCCGATGCCGACGAGCGCGAGCAGTCCCGCCTGCTCCCACGCAGGCCCCTGAGCGAACTGCTGGTCGCCGAGCTTCACGTACGTCTGCTCGTGCGGGTGCTCCGGGTGGGGCTGCGAGAGCGACATCGCCATGTCGAGATAGGTCACCCGCGACTCGAGGCACGCCGAGAAGATCGGCATGTTGAAGACGGGATCGACCGCATTCAGCACCGCGTCGGCTCGCGTGGCGCGGATCAGGCGTCCGACGTCTTCGGCGCTCGATGCGTCCACTCGATGAGCGCTGAAGCGGCCGTCGTCGAGATCGCCCACGCACCGTCTCCGGGCGAGCCGGGTCGTAGTCGGCGAGCGCGCAGTGCTCGAAGAACGAGCGGCTTCGCGCGATGGCGGCGAAGGCGGCGCCCACACCGCCGGTCCCGACGACGAGGATTCTCACGGCGGGGCGTGTTGTACCTCAACCTGGGCCAGACTCCACGGGTCTGACCCCGGCGGGTCTAGGCCCGCGCTTCGACGGCGGAGCGATACGCTCACCCGAGATTCCGCGATCGGAGGTCGGTGTGAGCGTTTCGGTAACCCAGCTGAAGCAGTTCATCGGCGGCGAGTGGATGGATTCGTCGAGCGGCGAGACGATTGAGGTGCTGAACCCGGCGACCGGCGAGGTCATCGCCGAGGTGCCCGCCGGGACGGCGGACGACGTCGAGAAGGCGGTCGAAGCCGCGAAGAAGGCGTGGAGCGAGTGGCGGTCGAAGACGCCGAAGGACCGGATGGAGCTCCTGCTCGCGCTCGCGGATGTCATCGACGAGAACGCAGAGGAGCTCGCGCGGCTCGAGTCGCAGAACGTCGGGAAGCCGTGGTGGGTCGCGAAGGACGAGCCACCGGCAATGTCGGACACCCTCCGCTTCTTCGCCGGGGCGGCGCGGAACCTCGAAGGGAAGTCGGCCGCAGAGTACGTCGAGGGCTACACCTCGATGATTCGCCGCGAGCCGCTCGGCATCGTCGCCGGTATCTGTCCCTGGAACTACCCGCTTGTACATGGCGATGTGGAAGATCGGCCCTGCGCTCGCGGCCGGGAACGTCCAGATCGTCAAGCCTGCCGAGCAGACGCCGCTGACGCTGCTTCGCTTCGCCGAGCTCGCGCAGGAAGTCATCCCACCGGGTGTCCTGCAGGTCGTGACCGGCGAGGGCATCCCGGCGGGCGACGCGCTCGTACGACATCCGGACGTTCGCCTGGTGTCCCTCACGGGCGATACGGCGACCGGGAAGATCATCGCCAAGAACGCCGCCGACACCGTCAAGCACCTGCATCTCGAGCTCGGGGGCAAGGCGCCGATGGTCGTCCTCGACGATGCCGATCCGGCCACCGTCGCGGAGGCGATCAAGATCGGAGCGTTACTTCAACTCCGGCCAGGACTGCACGGCATCGTCGCGGATCCTGGTCAGCGACGGGATCTACGACGACGTCCTCTCCCGGACGGTGGGCGTCGTCGACGCCATGACCGTCGGCGATCCGGCGTCGGACGACGAGATCGAGATGGGGCCGGTGATCTCGCACGAGCAGCAGGAGCGTGTGCTCGGCTTCCTCGAGCGTGCGACCGCTGCCAAGGCGACGATCGTCACCGGCGGCGGGACGGTCGGGGAGCGCGGCTTCTTCGTCTCGCCGACGATCGTCACCGACGTCGACCAGGAGGCCGAGATCGTCCAGAACGAGGTCTTCGGCCCGGTCGTCACCGTCCAGCCGTACTCCTCCGACGAGGACGCGATAGCGATGGCCAACGGCGTCCGCTACGGGCTCGCGGCCTCGGTGTTCTCCGAGAACGTGGGCCGGGCGATGAAGGTCGCCGCGCAACTCGACTTCGGCACGGTCTGGATCAACGAGCACCTCTTCCCGCTCACGCCCGAGATGCCGCACGGTGGCTTCAAGGAGTCGGGCTACGGGAAGGACATGTCGATGTACTCGATGGAGGAGTACACCCGCATCAAGCATGTCGTCGTGAAGCTCGCGGAATGAATCACGGCGGGCCAGCGGCACGCCGACGAGCCGGTCGTGCCCCGGCTCGAGCCGAACGCGATCGGCTTCCGCGAGTCCTTGGCGGTCGGTCTGGCGTCGACGGCGCCCGCCTATTCGCTCGCCGCGGTGATCGGCACGGTCACCGTCGTCGTCGGCTTCCAGGCGCCGGGAGCCATGCTCGCCTCGTTCGTCCCGATGTTCCTGATCGCGGGCGCCTTCTTCTACATGAACCGAGCCGATCAGGACGCGGGCACGACGTTCTCGTGGGTGACTCGCGCGCTCGGGCCGTGGCTCGGCTGGCTCGGGGGCTGGGCGGTGATGCACGACCGGGATCCTGGTCGTCGGCTCGCTCGCCGATGTGGGCGCGCGCTACACGTACGAGCTCGTCGGCTGGGAGTCGGCGGCGGCGTCGAAGACCGGCGGTGATGGCGCTCGCGGTCGCGTACATCGTCGTGATGACGGCGATCTGCATCATCGGCACCGAGCTCACCGGGGCGATCCAGGACGTGCTGATCGTGCTCCAGATCGGAGCGCTGCTCCTCTTCGCGGGAGCGGCGCTCTACAAGGTGTACGACGGCACCGCTCCCGCCGCGCTCGTCGAAGCCCGAGCTCGACTGGTTCTCGCCCTTTGCCATCTCGAGCACGTCGACTCTCGTCTCCGCGCTCCTGATCGGGGTCTTCATCTACTGGGGCTGGGAGAGCGCGGTGAACCTGACGGAGGAGACGCGCGACTCCGCACGGGCGCCCGGCCTCGCCGCCGTCGTCTCGACGGTGATCCTCCTCGTCACCTACGTGGGAGTCACGGTCGCGGTGGTGGCGTATGCGGGGCTGGAGACGCTGGCCGAGTACGACGACGACGACGCGATCTTCGCGTTCCTCGGAGCGGACGTCCTCGGCTCGCCGTGGGACAAGCTCGTGATCCTCGCGATCGTCACCTCTGCGATCGCGTCCACCCAGACGACGATCATCCCGTCCTCGCGAACGTCGTTCTCCATGGGGCGGCAGAGCGCGCTGCCAGCGCAAGTTCGCGGCGATTCACCCGCGCTTCCACACTCCCGTGGTTCTCGACGGTGGTGATCGCCGGGCTGTCGATCGCGTGGTACGTGCCTCTCAACATCCTGTCCGAGAACGCGCTCTTCGACACGCTCTCGGCGCTCTCGCTGATGATCGCCTTCTACTACGCGCTGACCGGCTTCGCGTGCGCGATCTACTACCGGCGCGAGCTCACGAAGTCCGTGAAGAACTTCTTCTTCATCGGGGTCGGACCGCTCGTCGGAGCGGCGATCCTCGGATTCCTGTTCGTCAAGTCGGCGATCGATCTCGCCGACCCCGAGAACTCGTACTCGGCGCAGACGATCCTCGGGATGGCCGTCCCGTTCGTCATCGGGATGGGCTTCCTCCTGCTCGGGTTCGTCCTCCTCGTGCTCTGGCGCCTCGGCGGGCACGAGCGGTTCTTCGGGCGTCGACCGTTCGAGGCCGTCGACCCTGCGATCGCCAGAAAAGGAGCCACATGACCTCGTCGTCCGTCACCACGGTCGATCTCCAACAGGCTGCGAAGGATCACCTCTGGATGCACTTCACGCGCATGGGTGGATACCAGGTCGCCGACGTGCCGATCATCGTGCGCGGAGACGGGTGCTACCTCGAGGACGTGAACGGGAAGCGCTATCTGGACGCTCTCGCCGGGCTCTTCTCCGTGAACATCGGCTACTCGTTCGGCGAGGAGATCGGCCAGGCCGCGCTCGAGCAGATGCGGGAGCTGCCGTTCTACACCAACTGGTCGTACGCGCATCCGCGGGCGATCGAGCTGGCCGCCGAAGTCGCCTCGCTCGCTCCCGGCGACCTGAACCGCGCGTTCTTCTGCTCCGGTGGCTCGGAGGCCGTCGAGTCGGCCTGGAAGCTCGCGCGCCAGTTCTACGCTGCTCGCGGCATCGCACGGCAGCATCGCTACAAGGCGATCGCCCGCGACATCGCGTACCACGGAACGACGATGGGCGCGCTCTCGATCAACGGGATCCCCGGGCTCCGCGAGCCCTTCGAGCCGCTCGTTCCCGAGGTGCGGCACGTCTCGAACACGAACCGCTACCACCGCCCGCCCGAGGAGACGGAGCAGGAGTTCACGCGGTTTCTCCTGCAGGAGCTGGAGCAGACGATCGTCTCCATGGGCCCCGAGACCGTCTGCCTCGTGCACATGGAGCCGGTGCAGAACGCGGGCGGCGCCTTCACGCCTCCGGAGGGGTACTTCAAGGGCGTCCGCGAGATCTGCGACCGCTACGACATCCTGCTCTCGGCCGACGAGGTGATCACCGCCTTCGGGCGGGTCGGCTACTGGTTCGGCTCGGAGCGCTACGACATCCGACCGGACCTCGTCACCTGCGCGAAGGGCCTTTCCTCGTCGTATGCCTCGATCGGTGCCGTGGTCGCGACCGACCGCGTGATGGAGCCGTTCCTCGAGCAGACGTCGATGTTCTCCCACGGGATCACCTTCGGGGGACATCCCACGATGTGCGCGATCGCGCTCAAGAACATCGAGATCATGAAACGGGAGCGCATCGTCGAGCACGTTCGGGCCAACGAGGCGGCGTTCGCTGAAACGCTACGCCAGCTCCTCGACCTCCCGATCGTCGGCGACTTGCGTGGGACGGGATTCTTCTACGCGATCGAGCTCGTGAAGGATCAGGACACGCGTCGAGGGATTCACGGAGGAGGAGTGCGAGCAGCCTCATGCGCGGCTTCCTCTCGAACGCGCTGTTCGATGCGGGCCTGATCTGCCGCGCCGACGATCGCGGCGATCCCGTGATCCAGATCTCCCCGCCCCTCGTCGCCGGCCAGGCGGAGTTCGACGAGATCGTGCGGATCCTCGGCGAGGTGCTCACCGAGGCGCAGCGTCACGTCGGGCGCTAGCAGGGGAGGTAGGCGAGCTGCGAGCAGCGTCCCGACGCCGCGAGGCAGACGCCGAAGTCGCCGCTCGCATCCGACCACCAGCGCAGCGAGCTCCAACCCTGCGGCTGTGAGCTCAGCGGAAAAGCGCTCGCGCCGAAACTTCGCGCTCACGCTCGTGCGCAGGGCCTCGCCGTCGGCGAACGCGACCTCGAGGTCGAGACCCGGGATGGCCAAGACCTGCGCGCCGACCGAGTGGAAGCCGATCTCGACCCATTCATGCTCGTCGTCCCAGATCGCGTAGTGCTCGAACCGGCCCTCCGAGAAGCGTGAGCCGAGGTTGCGATCGAGGTTGGCGAGCCCGTTTCGCTGGAAGGTCTCGCTCAGCCCGGAGCTGTCCGCGTACGCGGCCTGCAGACGCGTCGCATCCTTGACGAGGTCGATGCCGAGCAGCAGTGTGTCGCCCTCTCCCAGGGAGGTCGCGATCGCGCGCAAGAACTTCTCCCGAGCTTCGACCCCGAGGCTCCCGATGGTGGAGCCGAGAAAGGCGAAGAGCCGTCGGGCGTCCGCCGGGAGCGACGCGAGGTGCCGCTCGAAGTCGCCGACGACGGCATGCACCTCGAGCCCCGGATACTCGCGCGTGATCGCGTGCGCGCTTTCGACCAGCATCTCCTCGCTCACGTCGAGCGGAACGAAGCGACGCAAGGTTCCCTGGGCGACGAGCGCGTCCAGGAGGAGCCGCGTCTTCTCGGACGTTCCCGAGCCCAGTTCGACGAGCGTCTCCGCGTGTGTCTCCGACGCGATCTCGGCCGCCCGCTTCTCGAGGATCTCCGCGCTCCGTGCGGGTGAGGTAGTACTCCGGCAGCCGCGTTATCTCGTCGAAGAGGAGCGAGCCGCGCTCGTCGTAGAGCCAGATCGCGGGGATCTGTTTCGGCCGGGAGCGCAGGCCGCGGAGCGTCGCGTCGTCGACGTGCTGCCTTGCGCTCGGCGTCGTCGAGAAGAACGTCGACCCGAAACGCCCACCGACCCGTCTAGGCGTCTCGGGCGCAGCGGAAGCCGGCGAAGATGTGGCGGCGGTCCGGGAAGTCCCAGCTCCGGAAGCTGGACCTGGCCACCACCGAGTCGGTCGCCCAGGAGCCGCCGCGGAGAACGCGGTACTCGTCGCCGAAGAAGACCTCCGAGAACTCGGGGTACGGGAAGGCGAGGAAGCCGGGATACGGGAAGAAATGGGACGACGTCCACTCCCAGACGTCGCCGGTCAGCTGGCGACAGCCGACCCGGCTCTCGCCGCCGACGTACGAGCCCGCTGGAGCGGGAGCGAAGCGTCGGTGCCCGAGATTCGCCTCGTAGCCCGTCCACTCGCCGCCCCAGGGGAAGCGATCCTTGCCACGGCGCTCGTGCCAGGCCGCCGCCCGCTCCCATTCGGCCTCCGTGGGAAGTCGCTTTCCGGCCCAGCGCGCGTACGCGTCGGCCTCGTACCAGGAGACGTGCTGCACGGGCTCATCGAGCGGGACCGGCTCGCGCCGGCCGAAGCGAATCCGCTCCCAACCGTCCGCGCTCCGCTCCCAGAAGAGCGGCGCCACCGCTTTCTCGCGTTCGCGCCAACTGCCAACCCTCCGGGCTCCAGTGCTTCTGCGAGCTGTAGCCGCGGTGCGAGATGAAGTCCGCGAAGGCGCCGTTCGTGACCGGGGTCCGGTCGATGAAGAAGGCGTCGAGCTCGACCTCGTGCGCGACGAGCTCGTTGTCGTACGCCCAGGGCTCGTCGGTCGCGCCGAGGACGAACGAGCCGCCGTCCACCCGTATCTCCTCGGGGCCGTCGGAGATCTCTCCGTACGGGCTCTCGTCTCGAACCGGGTACTCGACCTGGGTCCTGAGCTGGAGGGTCTGCAGCATCGTCTCCTGGTGTTGCAGCTCGTGCTGGAGCACCAGCCCGAAGACGAATGCCTTTCGCAGCAAGGGGCCGGGGCCGTCGAGCTCCGTGTGCTCGAGCGCCTCCAGGACGCGCTCGCGAACGTCGGTCGCATAGGCGCGCGCGGCCTCGGGTCGGAGGGGCGGGAGCTGCGGCCGGCCGTTCCGCGCGTCGCCGAAAGCCGTCAGGACCTCGCCGTGCGCGTCGAGCGCCGGCGCCTGACCGTAGAGGTTGCGGAGGAGCCAGAGCTCCTCGAAGTGCGCGACGCGCGCGAGCTCCCACACGAGCGGCAGCTGGAGCGGCGACACGTGCTCGATGAGCCCTTCGTCCGACACCGGGGCGAGGAGCGCGTCGGTCGCCGCTCGGGCCCGATCGAGGGCGGCTTGGATCTCGACGACCGATTCCATACCCGGACTCTGCACGATGGTTGCCTCTTCGACCAGGGTTCGTATGGGGGGCTGTAGCCTAAGTCCCTCATTCGAGGAGAGGTGGGTAGCGTGAACGGGAACGGAGACGGGCCGGTCGTCGTCGCGTCGGATGTGGCTCGCCGTTACGGACAGGGCGAGACGGCCGTCGACGCCCTCAGGGGCGTTTCAGTGGACATCGAGCGCGCGCGACTGACGGCCGTCATGGGCCCGTCGGGCTCGGGGAAGTCGACGCTCATGCACATTCTCGCGGGCCTCGACAAGCCGACCTCGGGCACGGTCGAGGTCGCGGGAACCGAGATCACGACGCTCGGTGACAACGATCTGACGAAGCTACGCCGCCAGCACATCGGCTTCGTCTTCCAGTTCTTCAACCTGCTGCCCATGCTGAACGCGCGGGAGAACATCACGCTTCCGCTGACGATCTCGGGCGAGAAGCCCGAGGCCGGCTGGGTGGACAAGATCGTCGGCGACGTCGGGCTCTCCGACCGGCTCTCGCATCGTCCGTCCGAGCTCTCCGGCGGGCAGCAGCAGCGGGTCGCGATCGCCCGCGCGCTCGTCTCGAAGCCGACGGTGCTCTTCGCCGACGAGCCGACCGGAAACCTCGACTCCTCGACCGGTAACGAGATCCTCGAGCTCCTGCGGCGATCGGTGGACGACTACGGCCAGACGATGGTCATGGTGACGCACGACGCGCGCGCGGCGGCCATGGCGCACCGGGTGCTCTTCCTCGCCGACGGGCAGATCGTGCGTGAGCTCGGCGAATGCGACGCGCATCGCATCCTGCAGGTCCTGGAGGAGATAGCCGCCTGATGCTCAGCGTCTCGCTTCGCGGTCTTCTCGGCCGCAAGCTGCGGGCGGTCCTGACCGGCATCGCGATCGTCCTCGGGGTCGCGATGATCAGCGGCACCTACATCCTCACGGACACGATCGACAACGCGTTCTCGACCCTTTTCACGCAGTCGTACGCAGGGACGGACGCTGTCGTCCAGGGCGAGGGCCCCGACATCTCGATCGACGGCGCCGCAGCTCCGACCCCGCCGGTCGACGCGTCCCTGCTCGAGACGGTGCGCGGCGTCGACGAGGTCGCGCTCGCGACCGGCGGCATCTACGACGAGACGAACACGAAGATCCTCCAACCTGACGGCGACGCGGTCTCGACCGGCGGCGCGCCCAGCTTCGGGTTCGGGATCGACACCGATCCTCAGTTAGCTCAGTTCAACCCGCTCAACCTCCTCGAGGGCCGCTGGCCGTCCTCGCCGGACGAGGTGGTGATCGACGCGGGCACCGCGGACGAGCAGGGCTTCGCGCTCGGCGACACCGTGGAGATCGCGACGCTCGTGCCGAAGCGCGCGTTCGAGCTCGTCGGCATCGGTCAGTACGGAGGCATCGACAGCCTCGGGACGGCGACGTTCGCGGTGTTCACCGTCCCGGCGGCTCAGGAGCTCTTGGACAGGGAGGGCCAGTTCGACGCGATCTCGGTCGCCGCGGAGGAGGGCACGACCGAGGAAGAGCTCGTCAGCGCGATCCAGTCCGTGCTACCCGCGGGCGTGGCCGCCCAGACGGCGACCGCGGAAACCGAAGAGGCGCAGGACGAGATCGGCCAGTTCACCTCGATCATCCGTTACTTCCTGCTGACGTTTGCCGGCATCGCACTCTTCGTCGGCGCGTTCGTCATCTTCAACACCTTCTCGATCACCGTCGCGCAGCGGACGCGCGAGTTCGCGACCTTGCGGACGATCGGCGCATCGCGGCGGCAGGTGCTCGCCTCGGTCATCCTCGAGTCGCTCGTCATCGGCATCGTCGCGTCGCTCTCTAGGTCTCGCCTTGGGCCTCCTCCTCGCGGAGGGGATCCAGGCGCTCTTCGGGACGTTGGGCTTCGAGCTGCCGACTGCCGAGCGCGTCTTCGCGCTGCGCACGGTCATCGTATCGATGCTCGTCGGCGTCCTCGTAACACTCGCCGCGGGGCTCTTCCCCGCCATCCGTGCCACGCGCGTGCCGCCGATCGCCGCGGTGCGGGAGGGAGCGACGCTCCCACCCTCGCGGATCTCGCCGTTCGTTCCATGGATCGCCGGCCTCGTCGTCGTCGGGGCGCTGCTCCTGCTCGCCCGGGCGATGTTCACCGACGACCTGGGCACGACCGACCGCCTGATCGGTCTCGCGGGGGGCGTCCTGCTCCTGTTCGTCGGTATCGCGATGCTCTCGTCGCGACTCGTGCGGCCGATCGCCGCCCTGGTCGGGCTCCCCGCGCGTCGGATCGGAGGCGCGGCGGGGAAGCTCGCGAGCGGGAACACGGTGCGCAACCCGGGCAGGACGGCCGCGACGGCCGCTGCGCTGATGATCGGGATCGCGCTCGTCGCCTTCATCGCGACGCTCGCGAACGGCCTGAAGACGTCGAACCGCGAGGCGATCGAGGAGCAGGTTTCCGCCGACTACGTGATCACGGCGCAGGACGGCTACACGCCGTACCCGGCCGCGATCGGCGATGCCGTGGCCGCATCGGAAGCGCCCGAGGTCGTGTCGCCCGTGCGGACCGGCGCTGCGCTCGTGAACGACGACCAGGCCGAGCTCGGCGGCATCGATCCCGAGACGATCACGTCCGCGTACACCTTCGACTGGACCGAGGGGAGCGACGAGGTGCTCGCCGATCTCGGCACGACCGGAGCAATCGTGAGCGCGAACTACGCCGACGACCACGGAATGGAGATCGGCACCCGTCTCAGGCTCACGTCGACCGACAACCGGACCGCCGATGCCAGGATCGTCGGCCTCTACGAGCCGCATCCGTTCTATCCGCTGCTCGAGAGCATCACCGTGTCGACCGAGCTCTTCGACGAGCTCTACGACCGGCCGCAAAATCGCTGGACGTGGGCGAACGTCGCCGGGGAGCCGTCCGACGAGAGCAAGGCGCAGCTCGAGGAGGCGGTCGCGGGCTTCCCGGATGCTCAGGTCGAGACGCGTGAGGAGTGGATCGAGCGCGAGGACGACGACATCAGCGAGTTCCTCACCTTCCTCTACGTGCTGCTCGCGCTCGCCGTGCTCATCAGCATCTTCGGGATGATCAACACGCTCGTCCTCTCGGTCTACGAGCGGACGCGTGAGATCGGGATGCTGAGGGCGATCGGCATGACGCGCCGGCAGACCCGCCGCATGGTCCGGCAGGAGAGCATCATCACGGCGCTCATCGGCGCGGCGATCGGGCTTCCGCTGGGGATCTTCCTCGCCGCGCTCGTGACGCGCGCGCTCGGGGACTTCAACCTGACCTTCTCCATCCCCTGGTTCCAGCTGATCTTCCTTACCGTGCTGGCGATCGTGGTCGGCATCGTGGCCGCGATCATGCCCGCGCGCCGCGCCGCCAAGCTCGACCCGCTCCGAGCCATCGCCTACGAATGACGCGCTTCGCCATCCGTGGCCTGCTCAGCCGGAAGCTGCGGACGGCTCTCACGGCTCTGGCGATCGTGCTCGGCGTCGCCATGATCAGCGGCACGTACGTCCTCACCGACTCGATCGACCAGGCGTTCGAGCGGATCTTCAACGACATCCGTGCCGGCTCGAATGCCGTGATCACCGGGAAGTCGGAGTTCGACCTCTCCGACGGCAGCGGTGTTACGGAGCCGACCTTCGACGAGTCCCTGCTCGCCGAGGTGCAAGGACTGCCGGCGGTGGAACAGGCCGAGGGCGCCGTCGACTCCGAGACGACGCAGCTGATCGGCGACGACGGCAAGGCGGTCGTCTACGGAGGCGCGCCGAACCTCGGCTTCTCGATCGCGAATCCCGACTCGCCGTTCAACCCGCTCACGCTCGTCGAAGGTGGCTGGCCGGGCCCGAACCAGGTCATCGTCGACAAGGAGACCGCCTCCAAGGAGGACTTCGAGGTCGGCGAGATGGTCGGCGTCCAGGCCGAGGGACCAGTCCAGCGGCTGGAGCTCTCCGGGATCATGCAGTTCTCGTCGGGGCTCACGATCGGCGGCGCGACGCTCGCGGGCTTCGACCTCCCGACAGCTCAGCGCCTTCAGAGGAAGGAGGGACGCCTGGACGAGATCGCCATCGCGTCCGCCCCGAACACCTCGCAGCAAGAGCTGCTTCGGCAGATCACGGAGATCCTGCCGCCGAACACTCAGGTCAGGACGGGCCAGCAGGTTGCCGACGACGATGCCGAAGGCACGAACGAGTTCATCACCTTCCTGCAGACGTTCCTGCTCGCGTTCGGCGGCATCGCGCTGTTCGTCGGCTCCTTCGTCATCGCCAACTCCCTCTCGATAACGATCGCCCAGCGGACGCGCGAGCTCGCCACCCTGCGCATGCTCGGGGCCTCGCGGCGGCAGGTGCTGGGCTCGATCGTCCTCGAGGCGCTCGTGGTCGGCGTCGTCGCCTCCGTCATCGGGTTGTTCCTCGGACTGCTTCTCGCCAAGGGCCTCTTCTGGCTCTTCGACCTGGTCGGATTCACCCTCCCGAACACCGGCCTCGTCTTCGAGACGCGCACGGTGATCGTCGCGCTGCTGGCAGGGATCCTCGTGACGCTCCTCGCCAGCCTGCGGCCAGCGATCCGAGCGACGCGTGTGCCCCCGGTGGCGGCCGTGCGCGAGGGCGCGACGCTTCCTCCGGGCCGCTTTCGCACGCCTCCGGGGCGTCGGCGCGCTGCTCATGGCGGCCGCCGGGTTCGGCGCGCTCGCCTACGGCCTCTTCGCCGAAGGCCTCGACACCACCGAGATCCTGATCTGGATGGGTCTCGGCACGCTGCTCGTCTTCCTCGGAGTCGCGCTCTTCTCGTCGCGTCTCGTACGTCCGCTCGCTCATGTTCTCGGGTGGCCCGCCACGAAGATGGGCGGCGCGGCCGGATCGCTGGCTCGGGACAACGCGCGCCGAAACCCGCAGCGAACCGCGTCCACCGCCGCGGCGCTGATGATCGGACTCGCGCTCGTGACGCTCGTCGCGACGCTCGCGTCCGGGATCATCGCGTCGTTCAGGGGCGCGGTGAACGATCTCTTCACGGGCGACTACGCGATCACGGCGCAGAACAACTTCTCGCCGATCCCGATCGACGCTGCCGAGGCCGTCGCCAAGTCGCCGGGCGTGACCGTCGTGGGAAACGTGCGGACGGGCGAGGCCCTTCGAGACGGCGAAGCAGGCTTCATCACCGCGGTCGATCCGGGGATGCGCGAGGTGATCGAGATGGACTGGAAAGCGGGCTCCGCGGAGGTCATCTCCTCCCTCGGCGCGGACGGTGCGTTCGTCGACGACAGCTGGGCGGAGGACAATGCGCTCGACGTCGGATCGCCGATCGAGATCACCTTCCCGAACGGCACCGTGAAGACCTTTCGGGTCGAGGGCATCTTCGACCCGCCCGCCGGGGGATCGCCGTTCGCGCCGGTGACGATCTCGGCGGCTGCGTGGGACACCGAGGTGGCGCAGCCCAGGAACCTGTACTCGTTCCTGAACATGGAGGGCGGAGCGACGGACGAGAACCAGGCTGCTCTCGACGCCGCACTCACCGACTACCCGAACGCCAAGGCACAGACCCGTCAGGGCTTCATCGACAACCAGATCTCCGGGCTCAGCTCGATCCTGAACATCCTCTACGTGCTGCTTGCACTCTCGATCATCGTCAGCCTGTTCGGGATCGTGAACACGCTCGTCCTGACGGTCTTCGAGCGAACCCGCGAGATCGGGATGCTGCGCGCGATCGGCATGACGCGTCGCCAGATCCGCCGCATGATCCGCCACGAGAGCGTGATCACGGCGCTGATCGGCGCGGCGATCGGAATCGTGCTCGGAATCGTCCTCGCCGCGCTCCTGATCTATCGGGTCGACTTCCTCGTGTTCTCGTTTCCGACGCTGCAGGTGGTCATCTTCGTGATCGCCGCGATCTTGGTCGGCATCGTCGCCGCGGTCTTCCCTGCGCGCAGGGCCGCGAAGCTCGATCCGCTCCGGGCTATCGCGTACGAATGACGCCGTCCGCGGCGAGCGACGGCGATCTCCTCGTCGTCGTAGCCGGCCTCCCGCAGCACCTCCGCCGAGTGCTCGCCCAGGAGCGGCGGCGGACGGCGATGCAGCGCTCGCTCGCCGTCGAAGGAGAGCGGGAGGGCCGCGAGCCGGAGATCCGGGATTCGCGGATGCTCGATCGGCTGGAGGATCCCGAGCGCTCGCGTCTGCTCGGAGGAGGCGACGTCCGCCACGTTCGCGACCGGGGCGGCCGGGACGCCCGCACGCGAAAGGAGGTCGATCCACTCGGCGGTGCCGCGTTCACGCAACCGCTCGGAGAGACGTTCGACCAGCGGCTCGCGGTTGCGGACGCGATCGGGATTCGTCCGAAAGCGAGGGTCCAGGACAAGCTCGGGCAGCTCCAGCGCCGTGCAGAGCGCGGCGAAAAGGCGATCGTTCCCGCCCGCGACCATCAACTCCCCGTCCTTCGTCGGAAACACCTGGTAGGGCGCGACCATCGGGAACACGGTGCCCTCCGGCTTCGGCACGGAGCCGTCCGCGAGAAAGCCCACGAGGTGATAGCCGATGTAGCCGAGGGCGGTCTCGTAGAGCGACGTGTCCACCTCCGCGCCCGAGCCGGTGCGTTCCCGCTCGAGCAGCGCCGCGGCGATCCCGAGCGCGGCCCACATGCCCGTGCCCATGTCGATGAGGGATGAGCCCACACGAGCTCCGGCGCCGCCCGGCTCGCCGGTCATGCTCATGAGCCCGCCTGCCGCCTGCATCAGCGCGTCGTAGCCAGGCTCGTCCGACAGTGGCCCGACGCGACCGTAGGCGCCGATCGAGCAGTAGACGAGGCTCGGATTCCGCCCGCGAACTGCTGACGCGCCGAGGCCGAGTCGCTCGGCCAGCCCCGGCCGGAGGCCCTGGAGAAAGACATCGGAGCGCTCGGCGAGCCGGAGGAGCACCTCGCGACCTTGCTCGGATCGCAGCGAGAGGGCGAGCGAGCGCTTCCCGGCGTTGACCGAGAGGAACATCGCTCCTTCGCCGTTCCAGAACGGCGGCCCCCAGGCCCGGCCGTCGTCGCCGGTGTCGGGGCGCTCGATCTTGACCACGTCCGCGCCCAGAGCGGCCAGGATCTCGGCGCAGAACGGGCCGGCGATCGAGGTCGTGACGTCGAGGACGCGCTTGCCGGCGAGCGGAAGGAAGGGCATCGAGGCGAATCATCGACCGCTCCCCACGCAGGTCGGTGCGAGGCGATCAGTCCCGCCGCACGACCTCCTGCGAGGATGCGCGCGTGCCCGACTGGCTCGACTTCGACCAGCTTGCCGAGTGGGTCTCCGGCGAGTGGTGGAGCTACCTCGTCATCTTCGCGATCGCGGCGATCGACGCGTTCTTCCCGTTCGTGCCGAGCGAGACGCTCGTCGTCCTCGGGGGAAGCCTCGCCGGATCGGGAGACCTGAGCCTGTTGCTCGTGATCCTCGCGGGCGCGACGGGAGCGATCGTCGGCGACAACATCTCGTACGGGATCGGCTCACTCGTCGGAGAGCGGACCGTCAAGCGCTGGTTCCGCAGCGAGAAGTCGCACAAGCGCCTCGAGTGGGCCGAGCGCACGCTGGACGAGCGAGGCGCGTACATCATCCTCCTCGCCCGGTTCATCCCCGGCGGCAGGACCGCGGTGACGTTCTCCGCCGGCTACATCCCCACGTTCTCGTGGCGACGCTTCATCGTCTACGACGTCATCGCCGGATTCGCGTGGGCGACGTACGCGGCCATGCTCGGCTACCTCTTCGGGAAGACCTTCGAGGAGCATCCCGTGTGGGGTGTCGCTCTCGCGCTCGGGATCGCGCTGACCCTGGGCCTCGTCGTGGAGCTCGTCCGGCACGTGCGCAAGCGGCGCAGCACAACCGCAGGCGAGACCGGCGAAGGGAGCTAGGTCGCCGGAGTCGCGTCGGTGCGTGACGACGCCTGGATCGCCGTCCAGGCACGCCACCCTATCCACAGTGCGAGCACCACGACGACAGGCACGAGTGCAGCATGGAAGGCGTGCAGTGCGCCGTTGTCGCCAGCGGCGAAGTCACCGCCACCGGCGAGGAAAGCCTGGACCGAGCCGATCACGGCCAGGACGAACGGCCACAGTGTCGCGCGCCAGTTCGGCCAGGCGGCGACGAGCGCGGAGATGAACGTGAGGATGTAGGCAAGGTGGACGGCCTTACCGAAGTCCTTGTGCGCGTCCAGCCAACCGGCTCCCTCTCCGAAGACGACGCCTCCGATGAGGTAGAGCTGAACCATGATGCCGACGACAGCGGCCCCGGCGAAGATGACCGTTCCCCAGAGCCCGATCCGTTGCCTGTCCATGCGCGGCACCCTAAGACCTCCGCCGGACGGAGTCAACTGCGTACGGTGGTGAGATGAATCGCCTGGCCGACGCGACCAGCCCGTACCTCCTGCAACATGCCGAGAACCCCGTGGACTGGCATCCGTGGGGAGACGAGGCGTTCGAGCTCGCACGCGCCGAGGAGAAGCCGCTCCTCGTCTCGGTCGGCTACAGCTCGTGCCACTGGTGCCACGTGATGGCGCACGAGTCGTTCGAGGATCCGGACACCGCTGCGCTCATGAACGAGCTGTTCGTCAACGTCAAGGTCGACCGCGAGGAGCGGCCGGACGTCGATGCGGTGACGATGGAGGCGACCGTCGGGATGACGGGCTCCGGCGGCTGGCCGACGACCGTCTTCATGACGCCGGAGGGAAAGCCGTTCTATGCCGGCACGTACTTCCCGCCCGAGCCGCGGCACGGGCTGGCGAGCTTCCGCGACCTGCTCGAGGCGGTCGCGCGCGCATGGAGCGAGCGGCGAGTCGAGATCGAGCGCCAGGCGAGGCAGATCGACGAGACGCTGAGGCGGAGCGCCGAGCTGCGACCGTCCACGGAGCCGCTGACCGAGTCGATCCTGGGCGAGGCTGCTCGCGGGATCGCGAGCACGTTCGAGCCCGCGTTCGGCGGCTTCGGCCGCGCGCCGAAGTTCCCGGCCGCCTCCACTCTCGAGTTCCTCCTCCGCCGCGGGGACGACGACGCTCTCGCGATGGTGACTGCCACCCTCGACGGGATGGCGGCAGGCGGGATGTACGACGTCGTCGGAGGAGGCTTCCACCGCTACTCGGTCGACGAGCGCTGGCTCGTGCCGCACTTCGAGAAGATGCTCTACGACAACGCGGTGCTCGCCTCGACGTACCTGCACGGCTGGCTCGTGACCGGCCGATCTCGCTACCGGGAGATCGTCGAGGAGACGATCGACT
Organism: uncultured Actinomycetes bacterium; assembly: GCA_963838395.1. Lineage (GTDB taxonomy): Bacteria > Actinomycetota > Thermoleophilia > Gaiellales > Gaiellaceae > GMQP-bins7. Next base: position 772,817 of record CAWIQX010000024.1, on the reverse strand, counting down.
ACCTCGTCCGGGAGCTGCTGCTTCCCGAGGGCGGCCTCGCCTCCGCCCAGGACGCGGACACGGACGGCGTCGAGGGGCTGACGTACACCTGGTCCGCCGACGAAGCAGCGTCGTCCGGGATTCCCGCGGAGCTGCTCGAGCCGTTCGAGCACGGTCGCCTGGTCGTGCGCGGGGAGCTCGAGCCGGAGCTCAAGGCTCGCCTGCTGGCCGAGCGCGCGCGACGGCCGCAGCCGTTCCGGGACGACAAGGTGCTCGCCTCCTGGAACGGGCTCGCCCTCGCCGCTCTCGCCGAGGCCGCGTACCGGTTGGAGCGCGCGGACTGGCTCGACGTCGCCCGCGGCGTGGGCGAGTTCCTGCTCGGTCCGCTCTCCGATTCCGACGGGCGGCTCCTCCGCTCTCGCCGCGACGGCAGAGCGAGCGGCAGCGGCTTCCTCGACGACTACGCGAACGTCGCCTACGGGCTGATGGAGCTGCACGTCGCGACCGGTGACCTGCGCTGGCTGACCGAGGCGCACCGGCTCGCGTTGCTCGCGATCGAGCTCTTCGCCGACGAGGAGCGCGGCGGGTTCTACCTCGCTTCGGCGGACGCCGACCAGCGCGTGCCGCGCACCAAGGACCTCCAGGACACGCCCATTCCGTCGGGGAGCTCGATGCTCGCCTGGGTGCTGCTCCGGCTCGGCCGGATCTGGGGAGACGACGAGCTGGAGCGGCGCGCCGTCTCGGTCTTCCGACTCGTCGAGCCGGCGCTCCGTCGCGCGCCCGGAGGATTCGCGTGGATGCTCTGCGGGCTCGACCTCTGGTTCAGCCCGCCGCGTGAGATCGCGATCGCAGGCGCCGCCGACTCGCCGGTCGCGCGGGCCGCACTCGCCGGGTTCGACCCGCGGACCGTCGTCGCGGTCGGACCGGGGGAGGGCGTTCCCCTGCTCGAGGGCAAGGAGCTCGTCGACGGCGAGCCCGCCGTCTACGTCTGCGAGCGCTTCGTCTGCCGCAGCCCCGTCACCGACCCCGCGGCGCTGGCGGCGAGCGCCTGACATGCGTGTCTGCCTGATGATCGAAGGGCAGGAAGGTGTCACCTGGGAGGACTGGGTGCGCCTCGCTCGGCTCACCGAGGAGCACGGCCTCGAAGGGCTCTTTCGCTCGGATCACTACACGGCGATCATCCGCCCGCAGGCGGGGGCGCTCGACGCGTGGGCGACGCTTGCGGGGCTGGCGGCGATCACGGAGCGGATCCGGCTCGGCACGCTCGTCTCACCGGCGACGTTCCGCCACCCGAGCGTGCTCGCGCGGATGGCCGTCACCGTCGATCACATCTCCGGCGGTCGCGTCGACGTCGGGATGGGCGCGGGCTGGTACGAGCGTGAGCACATCGAGCACGGGTTTCCGTTCCTCGACGCGAAGCAGCGGTTCGAGCTCTTCGCCGAGCAGGTCGAGATCGTCGTCCGGTCGTGGACCGAGGACGCCTTCGACCATGCCGGGAAGACCTTCGAGCTCCGCGAGCAGAGCGCGTTGCCGCGTCCCGTTCAGCGACCCCACCCGCCGCTCGTTCTCGGCGGCACGGTCAAGCCGCGCTTCGCAGCGCTCGCCGCGCGTTTCGCCGACGAGGTCAACACCCTCGGCGCGGCGAACGAGGAGCTGCGCGGGCGAAGGGAGCGCCTGGATCGCGCGTGCCGAGACGTCGGGCGCGATCCGGCGTCTCTCGGCTTCTCGGTGATGACCGCCTGCTTCGTCGGGTCGGACCGTGCGGAGGCCGTCGATCGGGTGGGAGCCTTCCTCTCCGTCCGCGGAGGCGAGGCGAACGCTGCCGAGACGCTCGAGGAGCGCCGAGGCACCTGGCTTGCCGGGACCGTCGAGGAGGTCGCCGAGAGGATCGGCGAGCTCGAGGCGCTCGGGGTCACGCGCGTCTTCCTGCAGCACCTGAACCACTCCGACGACGAGATGGTCGCGCTCGTAGGCGAGCAGCTTCTGCCGGCACTTGCATGAGTAGAGTCTCGGCCATGACGACTACAGAGCTGACCGGGGCGGAGGACGTCGCGTGGGATCTCTCCGACCTCTACGAAAGCGGTGACGACGCCCGCCTGGAGCAGGACGTACAGGAAGCCGAGGAGGCTTCCGAGACCTTTCGCGAGACGTACTACGGCAAGGTCGCCGACCTCGACGCGGCCGGCCTCGCAGCGGCCATCGCCGAGCGGGAGCGGATCGAGTCGATCTTCACCCGCGCCATCTACTACGCCCACCTGTGGTTCTCGACGGACACGGCCGACCCCGCTCGCGGCGCGCTCGTCGCGCGCCTGACGGAGAAGGGCGCCGCGCTCGACACGCAGCTTCTCTTCTTCGGGCTGGAGATCGCCGACCTCGACGACGACCGCGCGGACGCGCTCATTGCCGACTCCGCGCTCGAGCACTGGCAGCACTGGCTGCGCTCGCTGCGGAAGTTCCGGCCGTATCTGCTCTCGGAGCCGGAGGAGAAGATCTTCACCGAGAAGTCGGTCTCGGGCGTCAGCGCCTGGTCGCGGCTGCACGAGGAGCTCCTGAGCGCGGTCAAGGTGGAGATCGACGGCGAGGAGATCAGCTTCGAGAAGGCGATGTCGAAGCTGTACTCCGCCGACCGCGACGAGCGGCGCACGGCCGCCGAGGCGGTCACGGAAGCCCTGGCACCAGGTCTGCGCACGAGGACGTTCGTGTTCAACACGATCCTCGTCGACAAGTCGATCGACGATCGCCTGCGCGGATACGAGACCTGGATCTCGTCGCGCAACCTCCGCAACGACACGACCGACGAGGCGGTACGAGCGCTCGTCGACGCGGCAGTCTCGCGCTACGACGTCCCGCAGCGCTACTACCGGCTGAAGGCGAAGCTCGTCGGCCTCGACCGACTCACCTTCTACGACCGCTTCGCGCCGATCGGGGACGATCCGACCTCGGTCTCGTGGGACGAGGCCAAGGACATCGTCCTCGCGGGGTATCACGACTTCGCTCCCGAGGCGGGAGACATCGTCGAGCGCTTCTTCACCGAGAACTGGATCGACGCGCCGACCCGCGAGAACAAGCGCACCGGCGCGTTCTGTGCCACCAGCGTCCCCGGCGTGCACCCGTACATCCTCATGAACTTCACGGGCGACCGCCGCTCGATCCTGACCCTGGCGCACGAGCTCGGCCACGGCCTGCACGGCTCGCTCGCCGAGCCGCTCGGCCTCTTCAATGCCGACACTCCGCTGACGACCGCCGAGACCGCGTCGGTCTTCGGCGAGGCGCTCACCTTCAAGCGTCTGCTCGCCCTCGAGGACGATCCGCACCGCCGCCTGAACCTGCTGGCGGGGCGGATCGAGGACTCGATCGCGACGGTGTTCCGTCAGATCGCGATGAATCGCTTCGAGGAGGCTGTGCACACGGAGCGTCGCGAGCAGGGAGAGGTTGCGACCGACCGGTTCGAGGAGCTCTGGCTCGACACGCAGAGGCAGATGTTCGAAGACTCGGTGGACATCGACGGGTACGGGACGTGGTGGAGCTACATCCCGCACTTCCTCTCGACACCGGGCTACGTGTACGCGTATGCCTACGGCTTCCTCTTCGCCCTCGCGATCTTCCGTCGCTACGAGCAAGAGGGCGAGTCCATGGTGGAGCCGTACCTCGACGTCCTTCGCGCGGGCGGATCGAAGGCGCCCGAGGAGCTCGCGGAGATCGTCGGGCTCGATCTCACCGATCCCGGGATCTGGGCGAGCGGTATCGATGCGCTCTCCGTCGAGCTCGACGAGGCCGAGGCGCTCGCACAGGAGATCGGCCTGGAGACGAGCCGGAGCTAGCCGGACCTAGCGTCGGAGGCTTTTCGGCGGTACCCTCCGCGGCTGACAGGCAGGAGCTCGGAGGGGAAAAAGGAGGAGTTTGTGCGAAAGCTCATTGCGTGCGGAGTCGCCCTCGTAGCGGCCCTCGCGCTCACGGTGCCCGGCGCGCTCGGCGGGGCGGAGCAGACACCCGGCGTCACGGCCAAGACGGTCGTCATCGGTGGGACGTTCCCGCTCACCGGCCCGGCGGCCGCGTACGCGCCGATCCCGCTCGGCATGAAGGCGTACTTCAGCTACATCAACGCGCGGCGAGGGCCTGACGGCAAGCGTGGCGTCATGGGTCGCCAGATCGTCTGGAAGTACTACGACGACGGCTACAACCCCGCGAACACGGTGCAGCTGACACGGAAGCTCGTAGAGGAGGACAAGGTCTTCGCGACGGTCGGCCAGCTCGGGACCGAGCACGAACCTCGCGATCCGTCCGTACCTGAACCAGCAGAAGGTGCCGCAGACGCTCGTGTCGACCGGCGCGTCGTACTGGGGTACGCAGTTCAAGGAGTACCCGTGGACGATCGGGTGGCAGCCGGACTACATCGCCGAGGGTCGCCTCTACGGCCTCCACATCAAGGCGAACCAGAACGGCAAGAAGATCGCGGTGATCTACCAGAACGACGACTACGGCAAGGACTATCTGCTCGGTCTCCGAGTCGCGCTGGGGAAGAACTACGCCGATCAGAACATCGTCGCTACGGAGCCGATCGAGGTGACGGCAACGAGCTCGGCTTCTCAGATGGCGAAGATCAAGGTCATCAGGAGCGACGGTGCTCGTCATCTTCCAGCTCCCGACGCCGACGGTCCGAACGATCGCTACCGGCAAGGCGCTCGGGTACAACCCCGACCAGATCTACATGAACTCGGTCTCGGCCTTCCGGCAGCCGATGGACGGCGCAGTCGCCTCGGCCGGAGCTGCCTTACGTCAACGGGATCCTCTCCGTCGCCTACCTGAAGGACTCGGACAGCCCGAGGTGGGACAACGACCCGGCGATGAAGCAGTACCGCACGATCGTCGAGAAGTACCTGCCCGGACGGAACCCCAGAGGACGGTCAGATCTACTACGGCGTGGCGAAGGCCGAGACGTTCGTGCAGGCGCTGTACAAGGCCGGGAAGAACCCGACCCGCGCGAGTCTCATGGCGCGCTCCTGAGCATGAACTCGGTGAACAAGTTCGCGCTCCCGGGCGTCACGCAGAAGACCACGAAGACGGACCACTGGATCATCAGCCAGATGCAGCTCCAGCGCTACAACTGCGAGTGGCACCGGCACCTGGGTGCCCGTCGGCAGGCTGATCGACGGCCGTCCGCGCTAGCGCGTCTGTCGTCGCTCAGTAGGGGCCGGGCATTGCCCGGCCCCTACTGCGGTCCGGCCAGGAACTCCGCCCAGTACCCCTCCATCGTCGTCAGGCGCGACGAGGGTGCAGCAGGTCGTGCGGGGCGATGTTGACCGCACGCACGATCGCGTCGTCCGGCCACTCGTCGCCGACGTCGAGCACGTTCACGCAACCCGGCGCCTGCTCGAAGTGCCCGAGGAACATGCGCTCGCCGGTGAGAGCGTACGAGAGGATCGAGCGGTTGACGGCGCCGTGCAGGACGGCGAGTGCCGTGTCCCAGCTCTCGTCGGCGAGCAGGCGCTCGAGTGCGGGGAGGACGCGGTCGAAGAGCTCCCCGATCGTCTCCCCGCCGAGGAAGCGCTTCTCGAGCGGGAGAGTGCCTCGGAACGCGTGCACGAACTCCTCCTCGAGCCGTTCGATCGGGATCTCCGACAGCCGCCCTCCTTGCAGCTCGCGCAGGTCGGGCCACTCTTCGATCTCCGCCTCGGGGGCGACGATTCGTGCGGTTTCGATGGTGCGCGGCAGGCTGCTCGTGACCACGCGGTCGAACGTCACGCCCGCGAGCAGGTCACGCGTGGCCTCGGCCTGCGCGCGTCCCGTGTCGTTCAAGCTGACGTCGTCCTCCTGCACCGGCCTCCCGTCGGGTGCGAAGTACGACACCGCTCCGTGCCGCATGAGGTACAGGCGTCGACGCATTGGGGCATAGGATCGCACGATGCCGTCGTACGACATCGTCGAGACGGTGGACGCCGCGGCAAGCTCGAAGGCGCCTCTGCTCGTGCTCGACCGCGTGCGGGCGTTTCTCGACGGCCACGGCCTCGGCGAAGGCGAGGTGCGAGCGCGGAGAATCGGCGAAGGCGGCGGCTCCAACTTCACCTTCCTGCTCGAGCGCGGGGTGGATCGATTCGTGTTGCGGCGACCTCCCCGTCCGCCGCTTCCGCCGTCGGCGCACGACGTCGTGCGCGAAGCACGGCTCCAGCTCGCGCTCCGCGAAGCCGGATTCTCGCGTCTTCCGACGATCGTCGCCGTCGCGGAGGACGAGACCATTCTCGGCGTCCCCTTCTACGTCATGAAATATCTCGAGGGTCACGTGCTGACGGACGAGCTCGTACCGGGGCTCGAGGAGGAGTCGGAGCGCAGGCGCTTGGCGAACGGATCTCGTCGACGCGCTGGTCGAGATCCACCAAGCCGACGTCTCGACTCCCGGCTCTCGCTGCGTTCGCCCGGCCGGGAAGCTACGGCGAGCGTCAGGTCCGGCGCTTCTCCCAGCTCTGGGAGCATCAACAAGACGCGTGAGATCCCGACCGTCGAGCGGGTCGGGGCGTGGCTCGGGCGAGAACGTGCCCGCATCGCTGCCGGAGACCGTCGTTCACGGCGACTTTCGCCTCGGGAACACGATGGTCGCGCCGGACGACCCGTCGCGAATCGTCGCTGTGCTCGACTGGGAGATGGGCGCGATCGGAGACCCGCGCGCCGACGTCGGCTACCTGCTCGCGACGTACAGCGAGCCTGGCGGCCCTCCGAATCCGCTCGGGACGTCACCGGTGACGGCCCTGTCCGGGCTTTCCCATCCAAGTCGGAGCTCGCCGAGCGCTACGTCGCGCGGAGCGGCCGTGACGTCGAGCCGCTGTCGCTGGTTCGAGGCGCTCGCCCTGTGGAAGGCGGCAGTCTTCTGCGAGGCGATCTACGGCCGCTACGTCCGGGGCGAGCTCGGAGCCGAGGACGAGGGCGCCGCGCGCTTCGAGCAAGGCGTTCCGCGTCTCGCCGAGCTGCTGCCGGAGGCCATCGCGGTCCCGCGAGCCTAGAGCGCGATCTCGGCGAGCGCTCGCAGCGCTTCGGGCTGCTGCGTGGAGACGAGGAGCGAGGTCGCGCCCGACTCGCGCCAGGCGTCCAGGCGCTCCGCGAGCCGCTCCTTCGGCCCGACGAGCGCGACCTCGTCCACGAACGCGTCGGGAATCGCCGCTGCCGCGTCTCGCTTGTTCCCGCCGAGATAGAGATCCTGGATCTTCCGCGCGTCGCCCTCGTAGCCGTAGCGGCTGAAGAGGTCGTTGTAGAAGTTCTTGCCGCGCGCGCCCATGCCGCCGATGTAGAGCGCGTAGTACGGCTTGAGGAAGTCGCGCCCGGCCTCGACGTCGTCGATCAGGATCGCGGGCGCGGTGGGGGCGACGTCGAAGTCCTCGCGTCGGCCGCTCAGCTGGGTGGCGAAGGCCTTCGGAGCCTGTTCCGGCGACCAGAAGATCGGCAGCCAGCCGTCCGCGATCTCGAAGGCCTGCGCGACGGCCTTCGGGCCCATCGCGGCGATGTAGATGGGGATGTCGGCGCGCAGCGGACGCGCCATCAGCTTGAGCGGCTTGCCGAGACCGGTCCCGTTCGAGAACGGGATGTCGTAGTGCTCGCCATGGTGCTCGACGAGCTCGCGGCGAAGCGCCGTGCGCACGATCTCGACGTACTCGCGCGTCTTCCCGAGAGGCTTTCCCCACGGCTCGCCGTGCCAGCCTTCGACCACCTGCGGCCCCGAGGTGCCGAGTCCCGAGCAGGAAGCGGCCTTCGGAGAGCAGGTCGAGGGTCGCCGCCGTCATCGCCGTATTCGCGGGCGTGCGACCGGGGATCTGCATGATCGCGCTCCCGACCTTGATCCGCGTGGTCGTCGCCCCGAGCCAGGCGAGCACGCTCACGCAGTCGGTTCCCCAGGCCTCGGCTGCCCAGGCGGAGTCGTATCCGAGGCGCTCCGCCTCCTGCGCGAGCGCGATCGGCTCGAGCGGGCTCGTGCCCGGCGGCGCGTAGCCCATGTAGAACCCGAGGCGCATCGGTGCGATGCTAACGCCGTGACGATCACCGATCTCCGACCGACCGACGACGTGCTCGAGCTCCGGGCGCGCGTTCGCGCCTTCATGGAGGAGCACGTGTATCCGAACGAGGCGGCGCTCGACCGGGAGGACGACGGGACCGACAAGCTCGTCGCACGGCTGAGGAAGGTCGCGAAGGACGAGGGCCTCTGGGCTCCGCACCTGCCGCCCGAGGCAGGAGGCTCGAACGGAAGCTTCCTCACGTACGCATTCCTGAACGAGGAGATCGGGCGCTCGCTCTGGGGGCAGCTCGTCCTCGGCTGCCAGGCGCCGGATGCGGGCAACGGAGAGATCCTCTGGCAGTTCGGAACCGAGGAGCAGAAGGAGCGCTGGCTGAAGCCGCTGGTCGCGGGCGAGGTCCGCTCGTTCTTCTCCATGACCGAGCCGGACGTGTCGGGATCGGATCCCACCGGGCTCGAGACGCGAGCGGTGCGGGACGGCGAGGAGTGGGTCATCGACGGTCACAAGTGGTTCTCGTCGGGCGCCGAGGGGGCGTCCTTCGGGATCGTGATGGCGGTCACCGACCCCGACGCCGAGCCGCATCGCCGCGCGACGCAGATCGTCGTCCCGGCCGACACGCCGGGGGTCGAGATCGTGCGTGCGGTGCCCACGATGGGACATCGCGGCCGCGGCTGGACGACGCACTGCGAGGTGCGCTACACGGATGTCCGCGTGCCCGTCGAGAACACGCTCGGCGAGCAGGGCGACGGGTTCCGGATCGCGCAGAAGCGGCTCGGTCCGGGCCGCATCCACCACGTCATGCGCTGGCTCGGGCAGATGCAGCGTGCGTTCGAGCTCATGTGCTCCTACGCGCTCCAACGCGAGGCATTCGGCGGGCCGCTGGCCGAGAAGCAGACCGTGCAGAACTGGATCGCCGACTCCGCGGCGGAGATCCAGGCGTGCCGGCTCCTGACCCTCGACGCCGCGCACAAGATCGATCAGGGCGACGAGGCGCGCGTCGAGGTCTCGCTGATCAAGTTCTACGCAGCGAAGGCGCTGAACGACGTGATCGACCGCGCGGTGCAGGTGCATGGCGCGCGCGGGCTGACGGACGAGACGCCGCTGGCGGGGATGGCCAGGCAAGCGCGCGCTGCGCGGATCTACGACGGCCCCGACGAGGTGCACCGCATGGTCGTCGCGCGGCGGATCCTGAAGTCGTTCGCCGCCGGCGACGGCTGGCGTTTCGACTGACGAGCGTCTGATCCGTTACGCGTCAGGTCTCCTTGAGCTTCGGCGGCAGCGGAACGAAGGAGCTCGTCGCTCGCTGGTACTCGGCGTAGTCCGATCGGCTTCGTAGCGCCTGAGCCTCCGTCGCCGGGATGCCCGTGACGCGCAGCAGGAGGTAGAGGAGCGCGGCCGGGACGAGCCAGGACACCCAGCCCCACGGCGACGCCGTCGCGACCAGCGCGACCCCGAGCCAGGTGACCCACTCGAAGAAGTAGTTCGGATGACGCGACCAGGACCAGAGGCCGTTCTTCGCCGTCTTCCCCTTGTTCGCGGGATCGGCGCGCCAGCGCGAGAGCTGCCAGTCGGAGGTGATCACGCCGAAGTTCCCGACGGCCCAGATCGCCGCTCCCGTCCACTCCAGCACCCCGAGCCCGTCCGTCGAGTCGAGGGTCATGAACGCGTACGGCAGCGAGAAGAAGACGACGAGCGCGGCCTGGAACTGGAAGAACCAGAAGAACCTCCGGTTCGCACTCTCACCCCATTTCTCCCGGAGCGCCTGGTAGCGGCCGTCCTCCTCCTTGCCGAGCACGCGGTTGAACAAGAGGTAGAGCCCGAGCCTGAAGCCCCAGATCGAGGCCAGCACGGCGGCGAGCACACGGTGCGCGACGTCGCCGTCGGCGAGCAGCGCGTACGCGAGAGCAGCGCACGCGATGAGCATCGCCCAGGCGACGTCGACGTGGCTCGCATCGCGGATCCGCACCTGCAGGGCCCAGAGCAGCGCCATCGCGACCGACGCCAGCACGGCCCGACGAGCAGCAGGCCGATCCGAGAGCGCGGGAGCGCATCGTCCCGCCGGAGGCCGGCTTTGCCGGCCGGGAGGCCACGGAACGCTCGATGCGTTGCACGGAGGGGGCTCGTGGGGGACCATGGGTTCCCCCACGCTACCGGGGGCCGGGAACGCCCTTGAACTCGTACAGCAGCGGCTCGCGGCCGGGTTGGACGATCCACGCCTCGCCCGTTCCCTCGCTCGTGTACGCAGCCCAGACGCCTTCGGCCACCTTCGAGGGCTCGAGCAGCCGGTAGCCGCGTCCGTCGAGCTCCTGCTTGAAGTCGCGCGTCAGCAGCCCGGTGTCCGCCCACCCCGGGCACACCGCCTGGATCCGGATCCCGCGCTTCTGAAGCTGCGGCGCCACGGAGCGGACGAAGCCGACCACCGCGTGCTTCGTCAGGCCGTAGATCGGATCGTCGGGGATCGCCGTGAGCCCCGCGAGGGACGCCGTGACGATGATCGTGCTGCCCGTCGGCATCACGCGGTCGAGGCGGCGCACGCCGAAGACCACGCCGTCCACGTTCACGCCCATGGCCCGGCGGTACTGGTCGTCCGTGAGGCTGCCCACGCCATTTCCGCCGGTGAGAACGCCCGCGTTCAGGCATGCGAGGTCGACCGAGCCGACGTGCTCCCAGCACTTGGGATCGGTGACGTCGAACCCGTTCACGAGATCGAGTTCCTTGACAACGAACCCCTCACCGCGAAGCTTCTCCACGATCGCGCTCCCGATGCCGCCTGCGGAGCCCGTCACCAACGCCGTCACGGAATCAAGACCACCTTTCCTGTCGTCTGTCGCTCTTCGATGAGGCGGTGCGCCTCGCCGGCCTGTTCCAGGGGGAACTCTGCACCGACGACCGGCCGGACGACTCCCCCTTCCCAGAGACGGAGCACATCACGGCCCGCCTGCTCCACGAGATCGGGGTTTCGCCCGATCAGTCGGCCGAGGTAGAAGCCGTGCACGCCGATGTTGCGGCCGACCAGCCAGGTCGGGCTCACGTCCTGCCAGAGCCCGCCCGCATAGCCCACCGCCACTGCGGTTCCCATGGGCTTGAGGAGCGAGAGCGACCCTGCGAACACGTCGCCACCGACGAGGTCGAACACGGCATCGACGGGTTCGAGCTCGCCGATTGCCTCGTAGGTCACGGCCTCGACGGCACCGAGCGAGCGGGTGAGCTCGAGCTTCTCCTCGCTGCCGGCGGCGGCGACGGGCCGGCCGTTCAGGACCTTCACGAGCTGGATGGCCGCGGTGCCGACCGCTCCTGCGGCCGCGGTCACCAGGACGCGTGCTCCGAAGGCGACTTTGAGGAGCTGCGTGAGCGGGATCCACGCCGTGAGAAATGCCATCGGGAACGCTGCGCCTTCCGCGAAGCTCGCGTTCGCAGGGAGTGGCAGGAGCCAGCGCCGGTCGACGGCGACGCGCTCCGCGTAGCCGCCACCTTCCGTCCGCACGAAGCCCATGACGCGGTCGCCGTCGAGCTCGCCGGCGACCTCCGAGCCGAGCACCGTGGGGAGCTCGGGCATCTGCGGGTAGCGACCGAGACGGATCAGGATGTCGGCGAAGTTGATGCCGCAGGCGCGGACGTCGACGACGGCGCCGTCCCCCTCTGGCTCGGGTACTTCTTCGACGACGAGGTGCTCGGGCCCCCCGGTCCCCTTGAGGACGACCGCCCTCAACGCCCGCTGAACTGCGGCTCGCGCTTCTCCAGGAACGCAGCCACGCCCTCCGCGCCGTCCTCGCTTGCGAGGCAGCGGCGGAAGCCGTCCGCCTCCCGCCGTAGGCCTTCCTCGAGCGGAAGGTCGCGCGTGGTCCTTGCGAGCTCACGGAGCACGCCGATCGAGACCGGGGAGCGTGCGGCGATCGCGCGCGCGATGCCGAGCGCGGTGTCGAGCAGCTCGTCCCTCGGCACGACTCGTTCGACCAGACCCCACTCATATGCGGTGGCTGCGTCGACGAACTCGCCGGTCATGTTGAGCAGGAGCGCGCGCCCGATCCCGACGAGTCGCGGCAGTCGCTGCGTGCCTCCGCCTCCGGGAATCAGGCCGAGCTTGATCTCGGGCTGACCGAGCTGGGCGTCCTCCGCGGCCACGCGGATGTCGCAGCACATGGCGAGCTCGAGTCCGCCACCGAGGCAGAAGCCGTGGATCGCCGCGACGAACGGCGTGTGCGCAGCATCCATCCGCGCACCGAGCTTCTGGATCCCGCGCGCGGAGCCGCCCTCCTCGAGCCCGGCCTCGCGGAGCGCCGGGAACTCGGAGATGTCGGCGCCGGCGACGAACGCCCGGTCGCCGGCTCCCTGCAACACGATCGCGCGTACGCCCACGTCGTGATCGAGGCGATCGATCTCGGCCTCCAGCTCCTCGAGGAGGGGTGCCGAGAGCGCGTTGACGGGCGCGTGGTCGATGGTGACGGTGGCGACGTAGCCCTCCTGCTCGGTCGAGATGAACTCCACTAGGACGTCTCCACGGGCTCGGCCTCGGACGCGAACTGCTCGCGAAGCGCGGTCTTCCGGAACTTGCCGACCGCGGTCTTCGGGATCTCGTCGACGACCTCGAAGCGGTCGGGTAGCCACCACTTCGCGAAGTTCGGCGCCAGGAACTCGCGGAGCTCGTCGTCGGTCGCGGACGCGCCTTCGTTGAAGACGCAGACTGCCAGCGGGCGCTCCGACCACTTCTCGTCCGGGACGGCGATCACCGCAGCCTCGGCCACGCAGGGGTGGCCCATGAGCGCGTTCTCCAGCGCGACGGTCGAGATCCACTCACCGCCGGACTTGACGAGGTCCTTCGAGCGGTCCTGGATCTCGATGTAGCCGTGCGGCTCGATGGTCACGATGTCGCCGGTCTTGAACCAGCCGTCGTCGGTCCAGCGCTCTGCCCCCTCGGGGCTGTCGTGGTAGGCGGACGAGACCCAGACCCCGCGCACCTCGAGCTCACCCATGGTCTCTCCGTCCCAGGGCACGAGGCCCTCCGCCCCCCGTGCGCGAATCTCGACGAACGGCGCCGGGATGCCCTGCTTGGCGCGGTAGCGATACCGCTCTCCTTCGGAGAGCTCGAGCTCGCGGCTGGTCAGCTCGGAGACCGTCCCCAGAGGGCACATCTCCGTCATGCCCCAGGCCTGCAGGATGCTGAGCCCATGACGTTTTTCGAAGGCCTCGATCATCGCCTGCGGCGCCGCGGAGCCGCCTACGACCATCGCGGCGAATCGATGACGTATCCCACTTGCCGGGATTCGCATCCAGCTCCTTGAGGATCCCCATCCAGATCGTCGGCACGCCGGCCGTCACGGTGACCTTCTCCTCCTGGAATGCCTCGAGCAGGCTCTCCCCGTCGAGGAACGGCCCGGGGAACACCTGCTTCGCCCCGACGAACGTGCACGTGAACGGAAAGCCCCAGGCGTTGGCGTGGAACATGGGCACGACCGGTAGCACCGTGTCCTGCTCCGTAATGGCGAGCACACCGGCCATCGTCGAGGCGAGCGTCTCCAGGGCGATCGCTCGGTGCGAGTAGACGGCGCCCTTCGGCTGGCCCGTGGTTCCGCTCGTGTAGCACATGGCTGCGGCGGCTCTCTCGTCGATCTCGCGCTCGCCCAGGTCATCCGGGCCCGCGCTGGCGAGCAGCTCCTCGTACTCGATCGCGCCGTCGGGTGTGGGGCCGTCGCCGATCGCGATCACATGCTCGAAGCCGACGCGCTCGCGGAAGTTCTCGACGAGGGGCCAGAGCACCTTGTCCGCGATCAGGATCCTGTCGCCCGCGTGGGTGGCGATGTAGGTCAGGTCGTCGGGGTGGAGGCGGAGATTGAGGGTGTGCGTGACCATCCCGCCGACGGGTACGCCGATGTACACCTCGAGGTGCTGGTAGTGGTTCCAGGCGAAGGTGCCGACTCGGTCTCCGTCCTTCAGGCCGAGCTCGTTCCGCAGCGCCGCGGCGAGGCGGCGCGCTCGAGGAGCAAAGTCGGCGTACGTGTAGCGATGCCAGCTTCGGTCGGGAAGGCGCGTCACGATCTCGCGGTCGCCGAAGAGCTGCTCGCCCCGCCGCAGGATCGCGGGCACGTTGAGCTGGTAGTCCATGATCAGGCCGTCCACCTTCAGCCTCCTTGGGTGAGTGAGACCGGAGTCTGGCCGACTCCGGATCCTGAGCCGGTTGCGTCGAGCAGGGATGCGGCGACCTCGGCCCGGAGCGTGCTGCTCGAGGCCCCGAAGCTCTCGATCCAGAGCGCCCGCTTGTACAGGCGGTGCAGCACGTGCTCCCACGTGAACCCGATGCCGCCGTGCACCTGTATGGCTGTCTCGCAGACCTGCACCGCCGCCTCGGCCGCGGACGCCTTTGCCGCGGCGGCCGCGATCGGGGCCTGCTCGTCGGCCTCTGCAACGCACCACGCCGCCCAGAGCGAGAGCGAGCGGGCGAGCTCGAGCCGCGTGTAGGCGTCCGCCAGCGGATGCGACACGGCCTGATAGACGCCGATCGGCCTTCCGAACTGCTCGCGCGTCTGCGCGTGCTCGATCGCATACTCGAGCGCTCGGCGGGCAACTCCGCATGCCTCCATCGCGAGCGCGGCCAACGAGCGGCTGCGGATCTCCTCGAGCACTCCCGCGTCGGCGAGACGCCGACCGGGGTCGCCTCCGCGGACGACCCCGAGCGAGCGGGTCTCGTCACTCGTGGTCAGCACCTCACGCTCGGCGCCCTCGAGCTCGTAGATCCCGTCGCCGCCGGCGATCGCGATTCGATCCGCGGTATCGAGATCCGGCACGAGCGGGCCGAAGGCGAGCGTCCAGCTCGCGTCGCCCGAGGCAACCTCCGCGCGGAGATCACCGGCCAGCGCCGGCAGCGCGAGGGCGACGGTGGAGAAGTACGGGCCGCGGTAGAGCGCTCGCCCGAGCTCTTCGAAGAGCACGGCCTCCTCGACGAAGGTGAGCCCCACGCCACCGTCCTCCTCGGCGATCGACACGCCGGTCCAACCGAGCTCCGCCAGCTCGTTCCAGGACGGCTCCGCACTGGCAGCGAGGAATGCGCGAGCCTGCTCGCGAAGCGCGTCCTGCTCGGGTGTGAAGGTGAAATCCATCTCGGTCAGCGTGACTTGGGAAGTCCGAGCACGCGCTCGGCGACGATGTTCCGGAGCACCTCGGAGGTCCCGGCCTCGATCGTGTTTCCGCGGCTTCTGAGCTGCTGGTGCTGCCAGTAGCCGCCGTAGGGCGCGTTCTCCTCGGCGAGCGCTGCGTCGGGACCGAGCAGCTCGAGCGCAAGCTTCGTCACCCGCTGATTCGCCTCCGACCAGACGAGCTTCGAGATCGAGCCTTCCGGCCCGGGCATCCCCGTCTTCACGAGCTTCGAGAGCGCGCGGTAGTTCGTGAACCGGAGCGCCTGCATCTCGATCCACTCGCGCGCGATCCGATCGCGCTGCAGCGGGTCCGCTCCGCGATCGCGGGCGAGTGCCGTCAGCTTGCGCACTTGCACCTCGAGCGCGGCCTGCAGCGCGAATCCGAGCGTCCCGCGCTCGTGCAGGAGTGTCGTCATCGCCACCTGCCAGCCGCCACCGACCTCGCCGAGGAGGTTCTCCGCAGGCACCTCGACCTTGTCGAAGAAGATCTCGTTGAACTCGGCCTCACCGGTGATCTGCGTCAGCGGTCGCACCTCGACGCCCGGCGCGTGCATGTCGACGATCAGGTACGTGAGTCCCGCGTGCCGCGTCGACTCCGGGTCGCTGCGTGTCAGCAGGATGCAGTAGCTCGCGAGGTGCGCGAACGACGACCACACCTTCTGCCCGTCGACGACGAAATGGCCGTTCTCTCGGCGTGCGCTCGTACGGACGCCGGCGAGATCCGAGCCCGCGCCCGGCTCCGAGAAGCCCTGGCACCAGATCTCCTCCGCGGAGAGGATCGGCTCGAGGTAGCGCGCCTTCTGCTCCTCGGTGCCGTGGGCCATGATCGTCGGCCCGGCCATGCCGAGGCCGATCACGCCCACATGGGGCGGCGCCTCGGCGCGCGCCATCTCCTCGAGGAAGATCGCCTGGTGCGTGTACGACGCGCCCGTGCCCCCGTACTCGGTCGGCCAGGTGAGGCCCGCGTAGCCCGCGTCGTGAAGCGCCCGGCTCCACGCGCGCATCTCCGGCCCCTCGAAGCGCGCCGCTCCGCCGCGGTGCCCCTGTAGCTCCTCGGGGAGGTTTTCCTCGATCCAGGAACGGAGCTCGCTCCTGAAAGCAGCCTCTTCGGCGGTGTCCCGCAGATCCATCGAACCGATCGTAATGCCACCGGCGCGACAGGTGTCAGACACTGACTTCCGTGAGGAGGTGTCTGCCTGGGTCTAGGCTCGGAGTGCCGCCGCCGCGCCGATTCCCTCGCGGTCGCCGCCGAGGGCCATCTCGGCATCGCGTTCGTCGTCCATCGACCTCTCCGTCGCAGCGATCAGGAGCTCGAGCTGCTCGTCGAGGATCGCGACGCGTTCAGGAGGTGCGATCGAGCGGAGATCGGTGAGCGCAGCCTTCAACCGTCGAGTGACCTGTGGAGATCCCGCCCCGGCCAGGCGAATCTCGTCGAAGGCGAGATGGACGTAGGCATCCCAGGTCATCGTGAACACGCTGAGCCGCAGCTCTCCCGCCTCGTCGCGGTAGCGACCGTCGGGAAACGGCCTGCGCGCCAGCTGTCGCAGGATGTCGTGCAGACGGTCGAGCGCCTGCACAGCCGTGGTCGGATCCTGGAACGGCGAGTCCGCGAGCGAGCGCTCGGCGATGTCGACGAGTAGCCGGACGCCGTAGGCGACGTCCTCGTCGAGCGTAGGCTCGAGGGCGAGGATCAGCGCTCCGTGGAGTCGTTCCTCGTCCAGGTCGGCCGGCTCGCCGTGCACGCGAAAGAGCGGAGCGCCGGCCGGCACGAACTCCCCGAGAGCCGGCACGAGCTCGAGCCGGCAGCCCGCTCGTCGGGCTTCCTCGACCAGTGCCTCCGAGCCGATCTTGGTGATCACACCGGACTCCCGGGCGGGCACGACGGGAAGAGATCCCGACTCGGGCTCGAGCGCTCGCCCCTTGTCCGGGTACTTGCGGTCGAGAAGCTTTCGCGTCTCCTTGCCGACGAGCTCGATGAGCGCCGAGACGCGAAGCGACTGCCCGATGTGGTGCACGTAGATGACGAGCACCGCGATGCTGGCCACCACGAGCAGGAACGCGGTCACGATCGCAATCCCCGGCACCTGGCCGGTGCTGTCGCCGTTGATGGTCACCTCGCGGGCGGTGAGGATGGCGTGAACGAAGGTGGCGACGAACAGACCGATAGCGAGCTGGCTCGGCTTGTCGCGCAGGATGCGCTGGACGATGCGAGGGGAGAACTGACCCATCGCGAGCTGCACGACGACCATCGTGATCGTCAGAACCAGTGCCGCCAGGCTGACCATCGATGCCGCGATGGTGGTGAGGGTCACGACTGCGGCATCGGGCCCGCCGGTCACGCTGGTGGGCAGCGCCTTGTGATCGAAGTGGCGGTCGAGAGCGATCGTCCCGAACGACAGGAACGCGCCGGCGAGCACGCACAGAACCGGCACGAACCACAGGCTCGACTTGAGGTGGATGAACAACTTCGAGAGTCCCATGCGGTTTGCTCCCGATACCCGCTCGGCCCAGGCAGTAACCAGCGGGTAGCGGGCGAGGCTTTCGTTCGTTGTCACCGTGCGTCGAACCCGTTTAGGGTTGGACGCCGATGGCCCTGCTCTCGGTCCGGGACGTCACGCTTCGCTTCGGAGGGATCGTCGCCCTGGACGGGGTGTCGTTCGACGTGGAGGAAGGGCACATCTCAGGCCTGATCGGGCCGAACGGCGCCGGAAAGACCACGGCGTTCAACGTAATCACGCGTCTGTACAAGCCCGACGCGGGAGCGGTCGAGCTCGACGGCGAGTCCATCCTCGGGTCGCCGGCGTACAAGATCGTGCAGAAGGGCATCGCGCGCACCTTCCAGAACATCCAGCTTTTCCGGTCGATGTCGGTGCTCGAGAACGTCCTCGTCGGCGCGCACGGGCTGGGTCGAAAGGCGAACGAGAGCGACGCGTTGGCAATGCTCGGCGTGGTGGGCCTCGAAGATCGCGCGCACTTCCCGGCGGCGGCGCTGCCGTATGGGACGCAGAAACGCGTCGAGCTCGCGCGCGCGCTGGTCGCGAAGCCCCGCCTGCTCCTCCTCGACGAGCCCGCCGGCGGCCTGAACCACGAGGAGGTGGCCGAGCTCGGCGCCTTCGTGCAGCGGCTGCGTGAGGAGCTCGAGCTCACGATCCTGCTCGTGGAGCACCACATGAACCTCGTCATGTCGATCTCCGACCACGTCAACGTGTTGAGCTTCGGCCGCAAGATCGCCGACGGCCCGCCCGCCCAGGTGCGCGCCGACCCCGCGGTGATCGAGGCCTACCTCGGGAGCGAAGAGGAAGAGGAGCGACCCGAGCAGGGATCTGGCTCGACCGGCGAGGGTTCTGGCGCCTCGGCCAGACCCCGTCCGAGGACGAGGTCGTATGACCACACTCCTCGAGCTCGACCAGGTGGAGGCCCACTACGGCCCGGTTCAGGCTCTGCGCGACGTATCGCTGACGGTCTCGGAAGGCGAGGTCGTTGCGGTTCTCGGCGCGAACGGCGCCGGCAAGACGACGACACTTCGTGCGATCTCCGGCACGGTCGCACGCAGCGGAAGCATCGAGCTCGACGGCAAGGAGCTCGGGGGCGGTCCCGAAGCGGCGGCGAAAGCCGGGATCGCGCACGTCCCCGAGGGGCGAGGAACCTTCGTCGACCTGACGGTCACGGAGAACCTCCGCCTCGGCGCCTACACGAGACGCGACCGCAAGGTGAAGGAAGACATCGCGCGCGTCTCCGAGTACTTCCCGTGGATGGTCGAGCGCGGCGGCCAGCGGGCCGGAACGCTCTCGGGCGGCGAGCAGCAGATGCTCGCCCTCGCGCGGGCGCTGATGAGCCGGCCGAAGCTGCTGCTCCTCGACGAGCCCTCGCTCGGCCTGGCGCCGATGATCGTGCGTGAGTTCTTTCGCATCGTCCGTGAGCTGAACGAGAAGGAGGGCCTGACCGTGCTCGTCGTCGAGCAGGACGCGCGAATCGCCCTCAGGAGCTCCTCGCGCGCGTACGTGCTCGAGGTCGGCAAGGTGGCGTTGACCGGGACGAGCGAGCAACTGCAGGGCGACGAATCGGTTCGCCGGAGCTACCTCGGTTACTGATGCTCGCCGCCGCTTTCGCCGACTTCATGCAGCAGGTCGTCTCGGGCCTCGCCGCGGGCGGGATCTACGCGTCCCTCGCCCTCGCGCTCGTCATCATCCACCGCTCCACCGGGGTCATCAACTTCTCGCAGGGGGAGATGGCCACGCTCTGCACCTACATCGCCTGGACGCTGACCGTGAACCATGGGTGGAGCTACTGGCCCGCGTTCGTCGTCACGCTCGGGTTCTCGTTCCTGTTCGGCGTCGTCACCCATCGCGTGGTGATCAGGCCCGTCGAGCGCGGAAACGTGCTGCGAGTGGTCATCGTCACCATCGGCCTCCTGATCGCGTTCAACGGCTTCGTCGTCTGGCAGTGGAGCGGGGAGCCCCAGGCGTTGGCGAGCCCGTTCGGGACGGACACGGTCGACATCGGCGGCGTGATCGTCTCGGTCCAGGACGTCGGCACGATCGCGGTCACGATCGGGATGGTCATCCTGCTCTGGCTCCTCTTCCAGTTCACGAAGGTCGGTCTGGCCCTACGCGCGGCCGCGGTCAACCCGGACGAGGCACGGCTCGTCGGCGTGCGCGTGACCTGGATGCTCGCGCTCGGCTGGGGGCTCGCGGCCGCGCTCGGCGCCGTTGCCGGGATGCTGACCGCGCCCAGCGTCGGCCTCGATCCTCAGATGATGCAGCCGATCCTCATCTACGCCTTCGCGGCCGCCGTGCTCGGAGGCATCGACTCGCCGTTCGGCGCGGTCGTGGGCGGGCTCACGCTCGGCGTGATGTTGAACCTGATCGGGGTCTACGTCGACTTCGTCGGGGCCGAGCTGAAGCTGCCGGTGGCGCTGCTCGTGATCCTCGTCGTGCTCCTCGTCCGGCCGTCCGGGCTGTTCGGCCGCCCCGAGGTGAAACGCGTATGACACCGAGAACGCTACGTCTGACGGGCTTCGTCGCGTTCGCGCTGTTCGCCGTGCTGATCTTCGTCCTGCCGGGCTGGATCAGCGACTTCCGCGCGCAGCAGTTCGCCTACGTCGGGATCTACCTGATCGCGCTCCTCGGCCTCAACATCCTCACGGGGTACACGGGCCAGATCTCGCTCGGACACGGCGCGTTCATGGCGATCGGCGGCTACACGACAGCGCTGCTCATGGCCGGGAACGAGCAGTTCGGCCAGGAAGGGCTGCTCGGGATCGGGGGCGGGATGAAGGACGTCTGGACGATTCCGATCGCGGGAGTCGTCGCCGGGCTCTTCGGGCTGGCGTTCGGGCTTCCGGCGCTCCGGCTCTCCGGTCTCTATCTCGCCCTTGCGACGTTCGCGATCGCGGTCGCGATGCCGTCGGTCATCAAGCGCTTCGAGGAGTTCTCGGGCGGGGGTCCGGGGTCAACCTGTTCGGCCTGCCCGAGCTCACGGCCGGGATCGTCCCCGTCGAGATCGCCGGTCAGGAGCTCGTGTTCAACGACTGGCTCTACTACCTCTGCTGGTCGATCGCGCTCGTCTCGTTCGCGGTCGCCTGGCTCATCCTCCGCGGGCGAACCGGGCGGGCGTTCCGCGCGGTTCGCGACAGCGAGACCGCCGCCGTGTCCTCCGGCGTGAGCCTGGCGCGCTACAAGACTCTCGCCTTCGGGATCAGCGCGGCCTACGCAGGAGTCGCCGGCTCGCTCTTCGCGATCGCGACGACGTTCGTCAACCCGGACACGTTCCCGATCGCGCTCTCGATCTTCCTCCTGGTCGGCGTGGTGGTCGGTGGGCTCGGCGGGCTCTCGGGCCTCGTCGTGGGTGCGATCTTCATCCAGTTCCTGCCGCTCTGGGCCCAGGGGGAGGGGGTGGCGTCGCGGCTCCCCGACGCCATCGTCGATCGCACGAAGGAGCCGGGCGCGCCCGCGATCATCTACGGCATCGTCCTGATCCTGCTCATGTTCTTCCTCCCGAACGGTGTCGGCGGTCTCTTCCGTCGCGCAGGGCAGACCCTCACACGCTGGCGCTACTCTCGTTCGAGCTAATCGAATCTTCGGAGGAGACGATGAGACGACAGCCGGCCCTGGTGGCCCTCGCAGTGGTAGGCGCCCTCGCGCTCGGAGCGCTGCCCGGCGCATTCGCAGGATCGAGCGCAGACCCGGGCGTCACCTCGACCTCGATCGTCCTCGGAGGTACTTCGCCCCTCACCGGCCCGGCCGCCGCATACGCGTCGGTCGCGCGCGGCGCGAAGGCGTACCTCGACTCCGTGAACGCGAAGGGCGGGGTGGCGAAGCGGAGGTTCGAGTACAAGATCGTCGACGACGCCTACAACCCGGCTCAATCGGTCCAGGCGACGCGGCAGCTCGTCGAGCAGGAGAAGGTCTTCGCGGTCTTCAACTCGCTCGGCACCGAGCAGAACATCGCCGTCCGCGAGTACCTGAACCAGACGAAGGTGCCGCAGCTCTTCGTCGCCTCCGGAGCGACCACCTGGGGCCGCGACGCGGCGAAGTACCCGTGGACGATCGGCTTCCAGCCGAGCTACCAGGCCGAGGGCTGGGTGTACGGGCAGTACGTCTCGAAGACCTTGAAGAAGGCGAAGATCGCCGTTCTCGTCCAGAACGACGACTACGGCAAGGATCTCCTGGTCGGCCTGAAGCGCGGCCTCGGCCGCTCCGGCTCGAAGGTCGTCGCCGCCGAGTCGTACGAGGTCACCGCCCCCGACGTGCAGTCGCAGGTGGCGAAGCTCAAGTCATCGGGCGCCAACGTCTTCGCGATCTTCGCGACGCCGAAGTTCGCGATCCAGGCGTTCGTGTACGCGAACCGGCTCGGCTGGCGACCCCGGATCATCAACAACTCCGTCTCCGGGGCCTCGAACATCATGCTGCTCGCTTCCGAGGGCGGAAAGAACAAGTCGATCGAGGGCGCGATCTCACTCAACTTCCTCAAGGACCCGACCGACCCGAAGTGGAAGAACGACCCGGGAATGAAGACCTACCGCTCGGTCATGTCGAAGTATGCGAAGGGCGCGAACGTCAGCGACGTGTACCACGTCTACGGCATGTCGGTGGCTTTCGAGACCGTCTCGCTCTTCAAGCGCCTGGGAGCCAACCCGACCCGCGCCGGCCTCCTGGCGCGTGCACGATCGATCACCAGCCCGGCGAATCCCTTCCTCCTTCCCGGGATCGCGGTGAGGACGGGCAAGGGCGACAACTTCCCGATCCAGCAGGGCCAGCTCCAGCGCTGGACGAAGGGGAAGTGGGTGCCGTTCGGGGGGTTGTGGGAGTCGAACCGGCTGTAACACCTCGAAACGGGTCATTTCCGCCCCAGGGGTCAGGCTTCAGCCTGATCCCGCACTCGGGGTTCAGAGCTCCGCGATCGGAAGCACCTCGACCGCAGCTCCCGGGCTCGGCGGCACCCTGCCGGCAAGCTCGAGCGCCTCCTCGCGGCTCGCGCACTCGACGACGTAGAAGCCGCCGAGCGCCTCCTTCGTCTCCGCGAACGGCCCGTCGATGACCAACGGCTTCGCACCAGGGCGGACGACCGCAGCGGACTCTCGCCCTTCGAGCGCCTCACCGAGCACGTATGCGCCGCGCTCGCGCAGCATCGCTCCGTAGGCGATGTGCTCGCCGACGATCGAGCGGCGCTCGTCCGGCGTGAGCGCCGCCTCGGCCTCGTCTTCCCCGTGGATCAGGAACAGGAACTTCATTGCGTCTCCTTCGGTCGTTTCCACGCATGAGACGAATGCGCGACTGCATCATCGACGTATGCTCGTGCAGAACGTGCGCACGACCTCTGAACTCCTCGGCGCTTCCCTCGATGAGCTGCTCGCCGAGGCTCGCGGGCTGCGTCGCGCTCCGCTCGTCACCTACTCGCCGAAGGTCTTCATCCCCCTGACCACCCTCTGCCGGGACGTGTGCGGCTACTGCACGTTCGCGCGACCGCCGAGGCGCGGGGAGCGCGCCTTCATGAGCGAGGACGAGGTGCTGGCGATCGCCCGTGCCGGCGCCGCAGCGGGCTGCCGCGAGGCGCTCTTCACGCTCGGGGACAAGCCCGAACTTCGATACAGGGTCGCGCGAGACGAGCTGCGTGCGCTCGGCTGCGAGACCACGATCGAGTACCTCGAGCGCTGTGCGCGGCTCGTCCTCGAAGAGACGGGCCTTCTGCCCCACCTGAACCCCGGTGTCATGACGCGCGACGAGCTCGAGCTCCTGCGCCCGGTCTCGGCCTCGATGGGGATCATGCTGGAGACCACGGCGGAGAGGCTTGGGGAGCGGGGCGGACCGCACTGGGCCTCCCCGGACAAGATCCCGGCGCGGCGTCTGGAGACGATCCGCCTGGCGGGCGAGCTCGAGATCCCTTTCACGAGCGGCCTCCTGATCGGGATCGGCGAGACGCTGGAGGAGCGGGTCGACGCCCTGCTCGCTCTCCGTGCGCTCGGCGAGGAGCACGGGCATCTGCAGGAGGTCATCGTCCAGAACTTCCGCGCGAAGCCGGGCACGCGCATGGCCTCACATCCCGAGCCCGATCTCGACGACCACCTGTGGACGATCGCGGTCGCGCGCATCCTGCTCGGGCCCGACTGGCACGTGCAGGCGCCGCCGAACCTCTCGTACGACAGCTTTCCGCGTCTGCTGGACGCGGGCATCGACGACTGGGGCGGCGTCTCGCCGGTGACGATCGACCACGTCAACCCCGAGGCGCCGTGGCCCGAGCTCGAGCGCCTGGCCGAGGCGACTCGAAGCCGCGGGCTGGAGCTCGCCCCGAGATTGGCGATGTACCCCGAGTACGTGACGGACCTGGAGCGCTGGAGCGATATTGCCGTCGCGCCGTACGTCCGTCGAGCCGCCGACGCGGTCGGGCTCGCCCGCGATGATGCGTGGGCGCCCGGTGAGCCGGGCAGCATCCCGTTTCTCGTACGAGGCGACCCGGCGCCGCTCGAGCCCGCCGGCGGCGATTTGGGCGAGGACGAGCTGACTCGCCTGCTCGAGTCGCGCGGTCGAGAGCTGGAGCGCGTCCTCGCGGCTGCCGACCGGCTCCGACGTGAGGTGTGCGGCGACGAGGTGACGTACGTCGTCACACGGAACATCCAGTACACGAACGTCTGCTACTTCCGCTGCGGTTTCTGCGCTTTCTCGAAAGGCAAGCTGGCGCGGAACCTGCGCGGAGCGCCGTATCTCGTCCCACGCGAAGAGATCGTCCGGCGCTCGCGCGAGGCGTGGGACCGCGGCGCGACCGAGGTCTGTCTGCAGGGCGGCATCCACCCGGCGTTCACGGGCGACTACTACGCCGACATCGTGCGCGCGATCAAGGACGAGGTGCCGGGACTTCACGTGCATGCGTTCTCGGCTCTCGAGATCTGGCAAGGTGCCGCGACCCTTGGTCTCGGACTCGAGCAGTACCTGGCGCACCTGCGCGACCTGGGTCTCGGCTCGCTGCCCGGCACTGCCGCGGAGGTGCTGGACGACGAGGTGCGCCGCATCATCTGTCCCGACAAGGTCACGACCGCACAGTGGCTCAGAGTGCACGACGCCGCGCACCGGGTCGGACTCCGCTCGAACGTCACGCTCATGTTCGGTCACGCGGACACTCCGAGGAACTGGGCGCGCCACCTCCTCTGCGCGCGCGAGCAGCAAGAGCGGTCGGGCGGCTTCACCGAGTTCGTGCCGTTGCCGTTCGTGCCGATGGAAGCGCCGATGTACGTCAAGGGGCTTGCTCGCCGCGGACCGACCTTCCGTGAGACCCTGCTCGTCCACGCGGTCGCCCGGCTGGCGCTGCATCCGTCGATCACGAACATCCAGGCGTCGTGGGTCAAGCTCGGTCCTCGAGGCACGCGCGAAGCGCTGAAGGCAGGCGTCAACGATCTCGGCGGGACGCTGATGAACGAGTCGATCTCCCGCTCGGCCGGCTCCGAGCACGGTCAGGAGATGCCACCCGAGCGCATGGAGGAGCTGATCCGCTCGGCCGGCCGGCTGCCCCGCCAGCGAACGACCCTGTACGGCGAGCCGTCGAAGGACCGCGTGCGTGCGTCGTTCGCCGCGCCGCCGCTCACCGAGCCGCTGAACCCACCGGTACAGGACTCCGGCCTCGTCGCCCCGCCTCGTCTCGTTCGCCCCGGGCTCGTCGCCGAGCGTCGATGAACCACCTCGCGCTCGCCGTCTCCGATCAGGATCGGTCGCGTCGCTTCTACGAGCGGTACTTCGGGTTCTCCGCCGAGCCGACACCTCGCGAGGACGGTGTGCTGATCCTGCACAACGCCGCCGGATTCTCCCTTGCGCTCGGCGAGACGGGCGAGGCGATCAGGCTCCCGGAGTTCCTGCACTTCGGCGCGCGTCTGCCCGCCGAGGACGACGTGCGCGCGTTCCGCGAGCGGCTCGCGGCGGACGGCGTGGCGATCGTCGGCGAGTGGGACGAGCCCGACTATGTGAGCGTCAAGTTCCGGGACCCGGACGGCTACGTGGTCGAGGTCTCCTGGGAGCCGAGGTAGTCCACCTCGAGCGCAAGCAGGTCGTCGATCGTCTCGCGGCGACGGATCAGCTGCGCTTCGCCCTGTCGGACGAGAACTGCCGCGGGACGCGTCACGCCGTTGTAGTTCGAGCTCATCGCCAGCGTGTAGGCGCCGGTCGCCGGAACCGCGAGCAGGTCGTCGCGCCGCGGCGAGGGGAGCGAGACGTCGTCGATGAGGACGTCTCCGGACTCGCAGTGCATGCCGGCCACGCTGACGAGCTCGTCGGGCTCCTCGTCGGCGCGCTGCGCGCTCAGCGCGGTGTAGCGGGCGTCGTAGAGCTGAGGACGCGGGTTGTCCGACATGCCGCCGTCGACTGCCACCCACGTTCGGTTCTCGAGTCGCTTGACCGAGCCGACGCGGTAGAGCGTGACGCCCGCCCGGCCGACGAGGCAGCGACCGGGTTCGAGCCAGACCGCGGGCTCGGGCAACCCCTCGTCCCGGAAGGCGGTGCGTGCCGTCGCCGCGGCCGCGCCCGCAAGCTCTGCGGCGTCCGGCACCTGGTCGTCGGGGTGATGTCGGATCCCGAAGCCTCCACCGAGATTGGCGACGCGAGCCTCCCAGCCGAGCGAGGTGCGACAGGCTGCCGCGAATGCGCCGAGGCGGCGGATCGTCTCCGCCTGCGCGGTGAAGTTCGGCAGCTGTGAGCCGACGTGGACGTGCAGGCCGAGCACGTCGATTCCGCGAGCGACCGCGTCTGCGAGGACGGTCATGGCCTGCTCCGGAGGAAGCCCGAACTTCGAGCCATGGTGACCGGTCACGATCGCCTCGTGCGTGTCGGCGTCGACGCCGAGCGTGACGCGGACGAGAGCTCGTTCGACTCCTGCTGCAGCCGCCAGCTCGGCCTCGTCGGGCGCGTCGAAGACCACGGAAGCACCATCGGCGGCGGCATCCGCAAGGAGCGCGTCGTCCTTGTTGTTCCCGTGCACGACGAGCTCCGAGCCCGAGAGACCGGCCCGCCTCGCGAAGGCGAGCTCGCCGGTCGCCGCGACGTCCGCGCCGATCCCCTCTTCGCGAAAGAGGCGGAGCAGAGCGACGTTGGGGAAGGCCTTCGTCCCGTAGAAGACCCGACCGCCCTCGCCGGCTGCCGCCCGAAGCGCGCGGGCACGCTGGCGCAGGGTGTCGTCGCAGTACACGACGAGCGGGGTTCCGAAGCGCTCCGTGAGATCGGAGGCGCTCACGCCCCCGATCTCGAGCTCGCCCTGCTCGATTCGTGCTGAGTCCGGGAAGAGATCGAGCACAGCGGATTCGGACACCGCCCGATTCTGCCTGTTACCCTTTTCCGAGCATGGTGCAGCTTCTTACGTAGGCAGGGAGCGGGCGCGGCGAGAGCCGCGGGCGTTCCCCTGGAGCCTCTCGCGCGAGAGGCTTTTTTGTTGACCGAGGCGAACTGAGAAGGCGATGGAGCAGTACGACGCGAAGAGGATCGAGGAGAAGTGGCAGAGGGTCTGGGACGACGCGAAGGCGTCCCACGTCTCGAACGAGCCGTTGCAGCCGAAGAGCTACGTGCTCGAGATGCTCCCGTACCCCTCGGGGACGCTCCACGTGGGGCACATGCTCGTCTACACGATCGGCGACGTCGTCACGCGCTTCCGCGCGCGCAATGGCTTTCACGTGCTGCACCCACAGGGGTTCGACTCCTTCGGCCTGCCCGCCGAGAACGCCGCGATCGCCGAGGGCGTTCACCCACGCGAGAGCACGGAGCGGAACATCGAGCACATCACACGCTCGATGCGCCGGGTCGGGTGGGCGTACGATTGGTCGCGCTCGCTGACCACGCACGATCCGGCCTACTCGCGCTGGCAGCAGTGGCAGTTCCTGAGGTTCCTCGAGCACGGCCTCGCCTATCGCAAGGGCGCGCCGGTCAAGTGGTGCCCGAACGACCAGACGGTGGTTGCGAACGAGCAGGTGCTGGCAGACGGGACGTGCGAGCGTTGCGGTGCGGAGGTCGAGTCGCGGCTCATGGAGCAGTGGTTCTTCCGCATCACCGACTACGCGCAGGCGCTGCTGGACGACCTCGAGACCGTGAACTGGCCGGAGTCGATCAAGGCGCGCCAGCGCAATTGGATCGGCCGCTCGGAAGGGGCCGAGATCCTGTTCAGGATCGACGAGCTCGACGAGGACGTTGCGGTCTTTACGACCCGTCCCGACACGCTTTACGGCGCGACGTTCTTCGTTCTCGCTCCGGAGCACGGGTCGAGCTCGTTCGCGCGGATCGACTCCGACGAGGTTCGCGACTACGTGCGCCGCGCCGGGGCGAAGAAGACCGAGGAGCGGGCACAGGCTGCCGAGAAGACGGGCGTCTTCACCGGCCTCCACGCCGTCAATCCCGTCAACGGGGAGAGGCTGCCGATCTACGTTGCGGACTATGTCCTGACCGACTACGGGACCGGTGCGATCATGGCCGTTCCGGCGCACGCCCACGACCAGCGCGACTTCGACTTCGCGACGGCGTTCGACCTTCCGATCCGGCAGGTCGTGAAGCCGCGAGACGGTGACGTCGACGAGAGCGTGGCTTACGTCGAGCACGCCGAGGGCGAGGTGCTCGTCAACTCGGCCGAATTCGACGGCCTGTCTGCGCCGAGGGCGGCCGTCGTGTCGTCGAGAAGCTCGAGGCCGAGGGTCGCGGGCGCTTCACGATCAACTTTCGCCTGCGCGACTGGGGCTTCTCGCGACAGCGCTACTGGGGTTGTCCGATCCCGATCGTCTACTGCGACACGTGCGGGATCGTCCCGGTTCCCGAGGCCGAGCTGCCGGTCGTGCTGCCGGAGATCGAGGACTACAAGCCGAAGGGCGTACCTCCCCTGGCACAGGCCGAGGACTGGGTGAACGTGCCGTGCCCGTCCTGCTCGGGGCCGGCGAAGCGCGAGACCGAGACGATGGACACCTTCGTCGACTCGTCCTGGTACTTCCTGCGCTACTGCGATCCGCACAACGACGCAGCGCCGTTCGATCGCGACGCGGTCGACTACTGGAACCCCGTCGACCTCTACATCGGCGGCGTCGATCACGCGACGATGCACATGATCTACGCGCGCTTCTGGGTCAAGGTGCTGAACGACCTGGGGATGCTGGGCTTCCGCGAGCCGTTCGCGCAGTTCTTCTCCAACGGCTGGGTGACGCTCGGCAAGGTCAAGATGTCGAAGCGGGCAGGGAACATCGTCGGGCCGGATCTCTTCGTCGAGCGCTACGGCGCCGACGCCTGTCGTCTGAACATCCTGTTCCTCGGCCCGGCCGACCAGGACATGGAGTGGACCGAGGCCAGCGTCGAAGGTATGACGCGTTTCGTCCGCAGGCTCTGGAGCGTCGTCTCGGACGTCGCGGAGCGCGCGCCGGCCGGCGATCCGGAAGGCGGCCGGCTCGCGCGCAAGGCGCACGCGACGATCGCCAAGGTCACGGACGACATCGGTCGCCGGTTCGCCTTCAACACCGGCATCGCCGCGGTCATGGAGCTCGTCAACGAGCTCTCTCGAGACCGCGACGGGCGCGATTCTCGCTTCGCGGCCGAGACCGCGGTGTCGCTGATCCAGCCGTACGCGCCGCACGTCGCAGAGGAGCTGTGGGCGCTTCTCGGCCGAGAGCGGCTGTGGGAGGCGCCCTGGCCCGTGGCCGATCCCGCGCTGCTCGTGGTCGACACGGTCGAGGTCGTCGTGCAGGTGAACGGGAAGATCCGCGACCGGCTCCACGTAGCGCCCGACCTGGGCGAGGACGAGCTGGTCGCGCTTGCGCGTGGCTCCGAGCGCGTACAGCAGTACCTGAACGGCGGCCAGGCGGCGCGCACGGTCGTGGTGCCCGGAAAGCTCGTCAATTTCGTGACTCTGACGCGGATTGCGCCCAGTGGTGCCGCCAGCGCGCGTTTGGCACACATCTTCGACGAAGTCGTGTCCCACCCGTGACCTGAGACCGGCGACGATGACCGCGTGCCTTCCGTCTCGGTCTCGCGGTCGACCGCGCTCGTTCTCGTAAGCGCGCTCCTCGCTTTGCTCGTGCTCGTCGGCCCGCGCCTCGCGCGTACGGGCACCTCGAGCGCGCCCGAGATCGTCGCCCCTCTCGAGCCCACGTCCACTCCCGACGCGATCGCATCTCACTCGGATCGAGTCGGGCTCGTGGTGCACGTCGTGGGAGCGGTTCGTCGGCCGGGGCTGTATCGCCTCCGAGAGGGCGAGCGCGTGGCGGACGCGGTCGCGAGAGCGGGTGGAGCGACGCGTCGCGCCGAGCTCGCCGGGCTCAATCTGGCGGCTCCGCTGGTGGACGGGACTCAGGTGCTCGTGCCGAGGCGAGCGACGACGGTTTCCGGTTCGCCGGAGTCGGGCGCCGATCTCGAGGCGGGGACGACCGGGATCGGATCGAAGCCGAGCTTGGCGACCGCGACGGCCGAAGAGCTCGACGAGCTCCCCGGGGTGGGGCCGGTAACCGCGCAGAGGATCCTCGACTATCGGGCCGAGCACGGACCGTTCAGATCGGTTGACGATCTCGACGCCGTTCCCGGCATCGGACCGACGCGCGTCGAGCAACTGCGCGACCTCGTGACCCCGTGAGGCGAGTCGTCGAGCTCCACTGGCCGGCGCTGCTCGCGGGCACGGCGTGCGCCGGCCTGGCGGCTTCCAACTGGATTTCGCCCAGCGGCTCGGTTGTGGTGGCGCTTGCGCTCGTCTTGCTCGTGGTGCTGTCCTGCTGCGGCGGGAGCGCCCGCGTGGCCGCGCTCGGCGCCTTGCTCGCCCTGGCGGGGCTCGTCTGGGGAGCGATGCGCCTCGAGGCGATGAGCCAGAGCGCGCTCCTCGCGGAGGTCGGCGAGTCGGGGACAGCCCGTGTCGTCGTCATCGGGCCGGCGCGCAGGACGCCGTGGGCGATTCGGATGGCGGCCGAGACGCGCGAGTTCCGCGGTGAACCGCTGCGGGAGCGGGTGCTCCTCGTGCTTCCCGTGGGGCGCTCCCCGCCGCGCGGAGCGATCCTCGAGACAGTCGTTCGCGTGGCCGAGCCTCGGCCCGCCGATGACGGTGGCTTCGACGAGCGCGCCTGGCTCGCGCGGCAGGGCATCCACGTCGTGCTGCGCGGCGGGAGCTGGCGATGGGTCGGTAACCGGGGCGGTATCGCGGGAGTGGGCGACCGCATGCGCGACCGCGTCGAGCGGGCGGTCGGCCGAGGCGCGGCCGGAACCCAACGCGCGCTCGTGCTCGGCGTCGTTCTCGGCGAGGACGAGGAGCTACCCGACTCCGTGCGGGAGGACTTCCGGGCTTCCGGGCTCGCCCACCTTCTCGCCGTTTCCGGACAGAACGTCGCGTTTCTCGCCTTCGGCGTCTACGGACTGGGCTGGCTACTGCGCCTCTCCAGGCTGGTTCGAGAGCTCGCCACGCTGGGTGCGATCGCGGCCTACGTGCTCGCGGTCGGCTGGCAGCCGTCCGTCATCCGTGCGGGCGTCGCGGGCGCGTTGGCATCGCTGGCGTGGATCGCCGCCAGGCCGCGCGACCGCTGGCACTTCCTTGCCCTCGGAGCGCTCGTGCTGCTCGCCTGGGCTCCGACGTCGTTGCTCGATCCGGGGTTCCAACTCTCGTTCGCGGCTGTTGCCGGAATCTTCGTCGGCGTTCCTCGTCTGCGCGCGCGCTTGGACGGCTACCCGCTGCCCTTGCGCGTCGCCGATGTGCTCGGCGTGGCCGTCGTCTGCGGTGTCGTGACCGCGCCGATCGTCCTGTTTCACTTCGGCGAAGCTCCGATCTACACGGTTCCCGCGAACGCGCTCGCTCTTCCGGCGGCACCCGCGGTGCTCGGACTCGGTCTCCTCGCTGCGGCGGTCGACCCGGTCTCGCCGGCGGCCGCCACCGCGCTCGCCTGGCTGGCCGGCTGGGCTGCAGCATGGCTCGAGCTCGTGGCGCGGGTCTTCGGCTTCGTTGCCCGGCGCGCAGATCGATGCCCGCACGGCGCTTGTCCTTGCAGTCGTCAGCCGGACTTGCCTGGCTCGGGAGGCGCGAGACGCGACCGCGAATCTCGCGCAGCGGATCGGGCGCGGCCGTGGCCGCCGGTCTTGTGGTCGTTGTTGCAGCAGGAGCGTGGACGCTGCGATCACCACCGGTCTGGCACGCGCCAACCGGCCTCCGAGTGACGTTCCTGGACGTGGGGCAGGGCGACTCGATCCTGCTGGAGACGCCGAGCGCGCGGATCCTCGTCGATCAGGGACCGCCCGAAGCGAACGTCGCGGGCCAACTCCGACGAATGGGGATCACGTCCCTCTCGGCGGTACGTCCTCACGCATCCCCAACGTGACCACGTAGGAGGAGCGGCTGACGTCATTCGTCGGCTCCGGGTCGCCGCACTCCTCGATCCGGCTCTTGCGGCCACCGGGCCGGAGCGCGAGGAGGCGATTGCCGCGGCTCGGGCTCGAGGTGTCCCGATCCGGATGGTTCGAACCGGGTCTGAGTTCAGGGCTGGTGGACTCGTTCTCCGCGTGCTCTGGCCACCCGATCCCGGTCTCCCGACCGAGGACCCGAATCTCAACGCCACCGTGCTCTCCGCCTCGTACGGGGACACCGATGTACTCCTTCCGGCAGACGCGGAGTCGGACGTGACCGCACGCCTTCGCCTGGGGGCCTTCGAGGTGCTCAAGGTCGCCCACCACGGTTCCGTCGATCCGGGGCTCGACGAGCAGCTGCGCGTCCTGCGACCGAAGATCGCGGTGATCTCCGCCGGGCGGAACAACGACTACGGGCATCCCCGCCCCGAGACCCTCGCGGCCCTCGCTACGGTTCCCGGGCTCGCCCTCTATCGCACGGACACTCACCGCCGCGTGATCGTCGAGTCGGACGGCCGCTCGATCCGAGTCCGAACAGGCGGTGGCTAGAGTGCCGAGGGCCGTGGCCGAAGCCCCCGACAAGCCCGTCTACCTCCTGACCGGGAGCGATCGTCCCAAGATCGACACCGCGCTCGCCCGCCTCCGCACGCACTTCGTTCCGGAGGCGACCGATCTCGTCAGCGCGCTCGACACGTCGGCCGAAGCCGCGGTTGCCCTGTGCAACGCCGGAAGCCTGTTCGGCGATGCGCGACTCGTCGTCGTGGAAGACGTCGACGGTCGACGTGACTCCGACGGCCGCCGAAAAGGTGGCTGGAGGGCCGCGGACAGTCGATGTCCTGTCGACCTACCTCGCGAGCCCCGCCCCCGCAACCGTGCTCGCGCTCGTCGGCGAGGCGGTCGGAAAGACGACAGCTCTCTGGAAGGAGTGCGCGAAGGCAGGATCGGTGCTCGAGTTCGCTGTGGCGAAGAACGCGGTTCAGGGCTGGATCGCCGAACAGTTCGCGAAGCGCGGTGTGCAAGCCGAGCCGGAGGCCTGTGCGCTGCTTCTCCAGCTCGTCGGCGGGGAAGACCTGCACGCGCTCGCCGGGGAGATCGACAAGCTCTCCACCTGGGCCGCGGGCGAGCCGATCGGCGAGCGTGAGGTCGAGCTCCTCTGCACGGCGTCGGCAGAGGTTCCGATCTTTGCCCTGACCGACGCCTGGGCCGGTCGCGACGCTGCTCGCACGCTGGAAGCGAGCGAGACCATCCTCGAGCGCGAGTCGAAGCCCCGACGCGACACGGCAGCTCGACTCGCCGGCGCGCTCGGGATGCATCTGAGCCGCCTGCGGTCGGTCAAGCGACTGGCGGGCGAAGGCGTCCGCTCCAAGGAGGCCGCGGGGAAGCTCAAGATGAATCCGTACTACGTGCGGAAGCTCTACGGCCAGGCGGAGACGTTCTCAGCGGAGGAGCTGCACGACGCGACCGTTCGCTTTGCCGAGCTCGACGGCGCTCTCAAGGGGAAGAGCAAGCTCGCGCCGGACCTCGAGGTTCAGCGGGCGCTCGTCGATCTGACGCGTCGCTGAGGAGTCCGTCGCAATCAGTTAGGGGCCGAGGCATGCCTCCGCCTCTGTCACCAGGGGGCGCGCCTTAGGACGAGGCGCCGGCGGCCATCTTCGCGGCCTGAGACTTCTTGCGAGCAGCGGTGTTCCGATGGAGTGCGCCGCGGGTGGCCGCGCGGTCGATCGTGCGGACGAGCTCTCGATGCTCGGTCGCGATCTGCTCGGCGTCGCCTGCTCCGGCCGCAGTCTCGAGCCGCTTGGTCAGCGTCTTGATCGTCGAGCGGTAGCGCAGGTTCTCCAGCCGCTGCCGCGCCTGGATCCGAACACGCTTCTTCTGCTGCTTGATGTTGGCCACGGGTGTAAAGGTGTCGAGCGAGAGATGCCCGACTAGCTCTCGGGCCGGGCGATGGTAGCAGGAGCGAAGAGGCTCGACGTGAAGTTCACGACGGGCCGGTTGCGCCAGATTTCGGAGCAAGCGTCTCTGTGAGAATCGCTCCGGACGACACATGGACCAGACGCCCACAACGCCGATAGCGCCTTCGCCGGCGGCGTCCGGCTCGAACCGGCGCATGGCCCGCTCGGCGGCGGTCTTCTCTCTGGCCACGGCAGTCTCTCGGGTGCTCGGCCTGGTGCGCGAGATGGTCAGCGCGTACTACTTCGGGGTCGCGGGGAAGATCAACGCGTTCACGATCGCGATCCAGATACCCAACCTCGTCCGTGCGCTCGTCGCCGACGCTGCGCTCTCCGGCGCGTTCGTCCCGGTCTTCAGCGAGCTCCTCGAGCGAGGCGAGAAACAGCGCGCATGGCGTGTCGCCTCGACGCTTCTGTGGTTGACGCTCCTCGGCCTCGGAGGCGGTGACAGCGCTCTTCATCCTCCTCGCGCCGCTCCTGATGCGCCCGTTCGGCGATCCAGGAGGCGACTTCGATCTCGCGGTCGGCCTCTCGCGGGTGCTCTTTCCCACCGTGGTGCTCCTCGGCCTCTCGGGGATCGTCGTCGGGATCCTGAACACCTACCACCACTTCGCGCTGCCGGCCCTGGCTCCGGTCGCGTGGAACCTCGTGATCATCCTCGGGCTCTTCCTCGGCATCCCGCGGGTCGAGGAGGAGAACGCCGAGCTGTACCTCTACGCGGGGGTCGTGGTCCTCGGCACGCTGGTCTTGCTCCTCCTGCCGGTGCCGTGGCTGCGGCGACTGGACGGCTCGCTGACGATGGTCGTCGACTGGCGCGACCCGGCAGTCAGCCGCGTGCTCAAGCTCATGCTCCCGGTGACGCTCACGATCGGGCTGATCAACGTGAGCTTCTTCGTGGACATGCTCTTCGCGTCGAGGCTCCTCGATCCCGAGCTCGCGCCGACCGCGATCGACAAGGCGTTCCGGCTGTACATGCTCCCGCAGGGCCTCTTCGGCGTGGCCGTCGTGACGGTCCTGTTCCCGACACTTGCGCGGCTCTCTGCGCGGGGTGAGGAGGACGGGCTTCGTCGTGCGCTGGACGGTGGCCTTCGGCAGATCGCGTTTCTGCTCGTCCCGGCCTGCCTCGTCTCGATCGTGCTCGCGGATCCGATCGTGCGGCTCGTCTACGAGCGTGGGGAGTTCACGGCGAGCGACACCTCGATCGTCGCGGACTGCCTGCAGGCGTTCTCCATCGGACTGGTCTTCAACGGCTGGATGCTGCTGCTCAACCGCAGCTTCTATGCGATTCAGTCGAACTGGATCCCGACCTCCATCGCC
This sequence comes from uncultured Actinomycetes bacterium, assembly GCA_963838395.1. Lineage (GTDB taxonomy): Bacteria > Actinomycetota > Thermoleophilia > Gaiellales > Gaiellaceae > GMQP-bins7. The sequence goes on along the minus strand of CAWIQX010000024.1, from coordinate 737,640 downwards.
CTGGGCACGGTCGGTCTCAACGCGGCCCTCGACGCCGTCTTCTACCGCCTCGGAATCTGGGGGATCCCGCTCGCGACGGCAACGGTGAACGTCCTCGGCGCCGCGACCCTGCTCGTGGTGATGCGGCGTCGCGTGGGTCTCGAGCACGTGGGACGAACGCTGGCGGCCGTCGCGCGCATCGCCGTCGCCGCCGCGGTCGGAGCCGCGAGCGCCTTCGGCGTCTGGTACGGCCTCGACGAGTGGCTCGGGCGCTCCACTCTCGCGCAGGTCGTCTCGCTCGGCGCTGCTCTCGTCGTCGCCGGGCTGGTCTACGCAGGCGTCGCGCGGCTGCTCGGGATTCGGGAGCTGAAGGCGCTGCTACTGTTGCGAGCCCGGCGCGTCGATCCCACCGAGCAGCGCTGAGCGCCTATGGAGCTGGATCGGATCCGCAACTTCGCGATCATCGCGCACATCGACCACGGCAAGTCGACGTTCGCCGATCGCATCCTCGAGCTGACCGGCGCCGTCTCCGAGCGCGAGATGCGCGAGCAGCTTCTCGACTCCATGGACCTGGAGCGCGAGCGCGGGATCACGATCAAGGCCCAGGCGGTCCGCGTTCGCTGGCGCGACCACTTCCTGAACCTGATCGACACTCCGGGCCACGTCGACTTCAGCTACGAGGTCTCGCGCTCGCTCCAGGCCTGCGAGGGGGCGCTGCTCCTCGTCGACGCGTCGCAGGGGATCGAGGCGCAGACGCTGGCCAACGCGTACCTCGCGCTCGACAACGACCTCGAGATCGTCCCGGTCGCGAACAAGATCGATCTCCCGCAGGCGGATCCGGATGCCGCTGCTGCCGAGCTCGGCCAGCTCGTCGGCGAGTCGCCGGAGCGGGTGCTCCGCATCTCTGCGAAGACGGGTACGGGCGTGGACGAGGTGCTCGACGCCATCGTGGAGCGGATACCGCCGCCCCGCGGGAGATCCCGAGGCGCCCGCCCGCGCGCTCGTCTTCGATTCGTCGTACGACCAGTACCGGGGCGTCGTCGCCTTCGTTCGCGTCGTGGACGGCCGCTTCGAGACGCGCGAGCCGCTGCGCGCGATGGTCCAGGGAACGGCGTTCGACGCGGAAGAGCTGGGAGTCATGTCGCCGGTGCGCGAGCCGGTCGCGGCGCTCGGTGCCGGCGAAGTGGGGTACGTCATCACCGGCCTCAAGGACGTGTCCCGCCTGCGGGTCGGGGACACGCTGACCTCTCGGCGGCGGCCCGCACGCCGAGCCGCTGCCGGGCTACAAGGACGTGAAGCCGATGGTGTTCGCGGGGATCTTCCCGACGGACTCCGACGAGTATCCCGAGCTCCGGGACGCTCTCGAGCGGCTCAAGCTCAACGACGGGTCGCTCTCGTACGAGCCGGAGACGTCGCAGGCGCTCGGCTTCGGCTTCCGCTGCGGATTCCTCGGCTTGCTGCACATGGAGATCGTGCGCGAGCGGCTCGAGCGCGAGTTCGACCTCGACCTGCTCATCACGGCGCCGACGGTCGCCTACCGGGCGACGAAGCGCGGCGGCGATGTCGTCGAAGTGCACAACCCGGCGGAGATGCCCGCCGAGCTCGATCTCGTCGAGGAGCCGTACGTCACGGCATCGGTGATCGTCCCGAAGGACTACGTCGGCCCGGTCATGGAGCTCGCGAACGAGCGTCGTGGGACCTTCGACCACCTCGAGTACCTGAGCGAGGAGCGGGTGCTCCTCTCCTACGCACTTCCCTTGGGCGAGATCGTGCTCGACTTCTACGACCAGCTGAAGTCGAGAACGCGGGGGTACGCGAGCTTCGACTACGACCTCGCCGGATTCCAGCCCGGGGATCTCACCCGCGTCGACATCCTCGTGGGCGGCGAGCAGGTCGACGCGTTGTCGCTGATCGTCCACCGTGACGCGGCCTACGACCGCGGGCGCCAGCTCGTCGAGCGACTGCGGAAGGAGATCCCGAGGCAGATGTTCGACGTCCCGGTGCAGGCGGCGATCGGCTCGCGCGTCATCGCGCGCGAGACGATCAAGGCGCGCCGGAAGGACGTGCTCGCCAAGTGCTACGGCGGGGACATCTCGCGCAAGCGGAAGCTGCTCGAGAAGCAGAAGAAGGGCAAGAAGCGGATGAAGCAGGTCGGTGGGGTGGAGGTCCCGCAAGAGGCCTTCCTCGCTGTCCTGAACCTCGACTCGGAGCGCAAGCGATGAGCGCAGTTCGACACCTCTACGTGCACCTGCCCTTCTGCGCGCATCGTTGTGGCTACTGCGACTTCGTGACCGTAGTCGGGCGTCGCCCGCAGCACCGCGCCTACGTGGACGCCCTCCTCGCCGAGCTCGCGCTCGAGGGTGACGTCCTCGCGGATCGTCTCGAAACGGTGTTTCTCGGAGGCGGGACGCCGACGTTCACGAACCCGGCCGAGCTCGCCCGACTGCTCGCCGCGCTTCCCGACGCGGACGAGCTCACCGTGGAGGCGAATCCCGAGACCGTGACGCCCGAGCTCGCTTCACTCCTCGTGGACGGCCGGGTGAGCCGGGTCTCGCTCGGCGCCCAGAGCTTCCAGCCCCATCTGCTCGAGGTCCTCGAGCGAAGGGCCCGGCCCGACGACGTCCGGCGAGCGGTGTACCTTCTCCGTGATGCCGGATTCGACAACATCTCGCTCGATCTCCTGTACGGGATCCCCGGTCAGAGCGCCGCCGATCTCCACAGCGACCTCGCCGACGCGTTGGCGCTCGAGCCCGAGCATCTCTCGTGCTACGAGCTCGAGGCGAAGCCCGGGACGAGGTTCACCCACACGCATGGAAGCGAGCTCGAGCGGCAGGCCGACGCGATGGAGGGCTACTTCGAGACCGTCGTCGACACGCTGACGGGGTCGGGATACCGATGGTACGAGACCGCCAACTTCTGCCTCGAGCGAGAACGCGCGAGTGGACGGGATCTCCGTGCTCGACACAACCTCGCCTACTGGCGGGGGAGCGACTACCTGGGCATCGGCGTCGGCGCAGTCTCGACGGTCTCCGGAGTCCGACGTCGCAACCTGCCGGGGATCGCGCGCGTACCTGAGTGCGCTCTCGGTGGGAGAGCCGCCAAGGCGGGAGATCGAGATCCTCGACGAGCAGACCGCAGGCAGCCGAGCGTCTCATGCTGGGGCTGCGGCTCGACGAGCCGTTGCGCGTTGCCGAGGTCGCGGAGTCGCTCGACACGGAGGCGCTCGCCCGGCTCGCCGCAGGCGGGCTCGTCGAGCTCGCCCCGAACGGAGCGGGCGACACGCTGCGCCTCACGCGCCGCGGTCGCTTCCTCGGCGGTGGCGTGACCGTCGAGCTCGCGAGGCTCGAGCCCGCGACGAGCGTGACGCAGACTGCCGAGGTGTCGTTACTCGACGAGGACGATGATGCAGGTTCCGACCTCGTCGAAGTTGCAGAGGTCGTCGCTTCCCTGTCCCGACCGCCGAGAAGACCACCGACGTTGATGAAGTGGCCCCAGACGTCGCCGTTGTCGAGGCTCCTGCGGTATCCGGGCGAGTACCAGGGATGTGGCTCGTTGTCGGCGCACGGCGGATTGTTGCCCGATCTTGTCCCAGCCGGTGATGTAGAAGCCGGCGAAGTACTTGACCGGTACGCGGAGCTGCTGCCCGATCCCTGGAACGTCCCGTAGTCGGTGACGATCAGCGTGACGTAGCGGGGGTCGTTGGCGAGGTCGTACTTCGTGAAGAAGTCGGGAAAGTCGGCGAGCGCCTCGGGCCAGTTGTTGGGCGCGCAGCTCGGTTGCATGAGGCGTTGCGGAGATGCCCGTGCCGGAACTGCCCGATCTTGTCTCCGGTCTCGACCCGCGACGCAGTCCGGGGCAGGCGAGGGGAAGAAGGTGTCCGGCGGTAGGCCGGCGCCGTTCGGGTAGTCGGCGCACAGGATGTCGGACCACTCCTTGTCCCCGTCGTCGTCCCAGTCGCCGTAGTTCTCGCGGTATGTCGTCTTGCAGCCGTCTTCGATCTCGGTCTGGAAGTTGATGGACTTGTCGCAGTCGAACGCCTGGTTCTGGCTACCGGACGGGCTCGCAACGCGGAGGACGACAGGCGGCAGTAGCGGGCTCTGGACCTGGAACGGCGCCCGCAGGCCGACGGTGACGACGAACGACGGGTTGACGAGGCGGGTTCGGCGGTGGAGAAACGCTGCCCGTGTTTCGCGAGTTCGCGTCCGAAGCCACCGAGGGCGGGTCGAGGGTCGTGATCTTCAGGTACTCGACGGGCCCGGCGCCCGCCCCAGGCGGCGCCTGATTGCCCTGCAGGTCCGCCGGCTCGGCCACGTACGGGTGGGCGACGCCCGTGAACGTCCGCTGGCCAAACGTGGTCGTGACCCTGATCGAGAACGTGGACCGTCCGAAGAAGTCGTCCGCGAAGCTCGCGTTCTGCGTCGTTGTCCAGATGCCCTCGCCGGGCTGTCCGGCGCCGCTGTACGCCATGTTGCAGCCCTGGGTCCGGTGACACCCGGTGCGAAGAGCTTGACAACGGCGGATTGCGGGTTGAATCGCCGGGACTCGTCCGAAGTGGATGACGGCGCGGGCTCCGAGCGCGCAGTCTCCGGTGCGGAGGAAATACGGCGCGGACAAGTCCTCGCACGTCTGGTTGAGCACGGAGACGTCTCGGATCGACGGGTACGGCGGGCGTCCCGTTCTCGTCGTTCCAGCCGTGGATGAACGTGAGGCCGTCCTCGTTCCCGTCACCCGCGTAGCACGATATGAGCGGATCGCCGGCGCAGATGTCCCGTCAAGGTCGTGCCGGTGAGATCGGGGAGTGGGTCCACCTTCGAGACGAGGATGACGACGCCCGTGTTCTCGAACGCGAGGTCGATACGCGACGCATTGGGGACGACTTCCGTGGGTGGCGACGTGCTCCAGTCCAGCCCTGACGTCACCCACTCCAGGAAGGGGAGGTTGACGTCGTCTCTCTTCTCGAGGAACTGCCTCCCGACGACCTGTCCGCTGATCTCGTCGACGAAGAGCGCCGCAACGGCCGCAGGCTCGACCTCGGGCACCGCCCAGGGCAGCATGCCGTTCTGCTCGACGACCTGCCTGACCTCGACTCTGGCACGCCGCTTGGGGTCGGCCACGAACGGCATGAACCCGAAGAGAAGCGGCACGGCGTCGTCGGTCGCCTTGACGTCGAGCGATCTCTCGCTGCAGGGGTCGCCGCCGCCTCCGACTCCCGTCGATGTCCCAGGTGTAGTCGAGCCCCGCGCCCCCGTTCATCGGGTCGCCGGGTTGCCAGAACCGCTGCGCGTTGAGGAGCACGTGCACGCTGTCCGGCTCCTGCACCTGGAGGTTCTTCGTCGCCGGGTCGCGCGTGGTGTCACCCGCATACGCGAGCGCCGTGTCGCCGAATTGCAACGTTCGCAGCCGGGGGATTTCCGTACTGGTACGAGCAGCCCGACGAACTTCGGTGCGGCTGCCAGGGCACCGGCGTCGACGAGCGTCTGCAGGTGCCTCCTGTGAACCCACCAGTTACCGACGTCGACGACGATGACGCTCAGCATGAGGATGAGCGGGAGAACCAAGGCGAAGAGCACGACGAATGCACCTCGCTCGCTCTGACTCTCGCCTCGGGCCGCAGTCGATCGCCCCGAACAAACGGGTGCCGCGATCTCCCCAGATTCGCCGCACGTTCCCCCTTCCCCTCAGTCCTTCCCCGCGCGCATTATGCGACGCTCGGCCTCGTTTTCATAGGTCCCGCGTCCGAACCGGTGCCCGGAAGGACCGGCCGCTACCATCGGAAGGAATGGTGCTTTCCGCCCGCAAACGAGAGATTCTCCGACGTGTGGTCGAGGAGTACGTCGCCACGGGCCAGCCCGTCGGGTCGCGCGCGCTCGTCGAGCGGACCGGGCTCGAGGTGTCGTCCTCGACCGTGCGCGGCGAGCTTGCCGAGCTCGAGGCGATCGGTCTCCTGACGCATCCACATACGTCGGCGGGTCGCATCCCCACCGAGAGCGGTTACCGCCTCTACGCCGAGGAGCTGATCGAGACTCTGGAGGGACGTCCGGACGGGCTCGGTGTCGATCTCCGCGGAATGCGCGACGAGATCGAGGATGCGCTGCGGACGACGACCGAGATGCTCTCCCGCGCGACCAGGCTCCTCGCGCTCGTCTCTGCACCTTCCCTGGAGACGGCCTCCATCCGTCACATCGAGGTGCTGGCACTCCAGCCGACGAGCGTCATGGTCGTCGTCATCACGTCGACCGGAGGCGTGACGAAGCGCGTGTTCCGTCTCGACGAGCCGGCCGATCGCGGCCTCCTGACCTGGGCCTCCGAGTACCTGAACGAGCGGCTCGTGGGCGAGCGCCTCGGCTCGAGCTCGGTGCGCCGCCGGCTCGACGCCCCCGAGCTCGCGCCGCGCGAGCGCGCGTTTCTCGGCCTCATCGGGCAAGGCCTGCTCGAGGTCGGATCGGAGGAACGCCCGCAGGTCTACGTCGGCGGCGCCGCCGGCTTGCTCGAAGAGGCGCGCGCCGAGGAGCTCGAGGCCTCGATGCGGCTGCTCGACCTGCTCGAGCGACGTGCCGCGGTGCTCGAGCTCGTGAGCGAGGCACTCGAGCCGCGACGAGCTGTCGTGCACGTCGGTCCCGAGCTCCGGGGTGGCCAGCTCCACGACGTGTCGCTCGTCGGCGCGACGTACGGAATCCGGTCGACCGCCCTCGGTGCGGTCGGACTCATCGGTCCTCTCCGCATGGACTACGACAAGGCGATCCGCACGGTCCGCGCTGCAGCCTACGAGCTGAGCCGGTTCGTCGAAGACGTGTACGAGGAGGCGTAAACGGGCCGTGTCGACGACGGAGCGCGACTACTACGAGGTTCTCGGCGTCAAGCGTGGAGCGTCCGAGATCCAGATCAAGAAGGCGTTTCGGACGCTTGCCCGCGAGCTCCATCCGGACGTGTCGCCCTCGCCCGACGCCGAGCAGCGCTTCCGGGAAGTGGCAGAGGCGTACGAGGTGCTGACCGATCCGGAACGCCGTGCGTTGTACGACCGTCTCGGTCATGCGGGTCTTCGGCGTGGAGGCTTCGAGCCCAGCTTCTCGCACTTCGGCGACCTCTCCGACGTCTTCGCGGCGTTCTTCGGCGAGGACCTCTTCGGAGGTGCTGCGTCGCGTACCCATCGCTCCGCCCGCGGCCCCGATCTCCAGGTCGTCGTCGAGATCGACCTGGAGGAAGCGTTCACGGGCCTCACCACCGGGGTGCCCATCGAGGTCGCGGTCGCCTGCGAGCGTTGCGCGGCGTCCGGGTCCGAGCCGGGAACCGGTGCGCACGAATGCTCCACGTGCGGCGGCGTCGGGCTCGTGCGCCGTGTCTCGCAGAACGTGTTCGGCCAGTTCGTCCACCAGCAGACGTGCCCCGAATGCCGTGGCCTCGGCCGGGTGCTCGACACCCCGTGCGGCGACTGCGACGGCGAAGGTCGCAGCGTCGTCGAACGCACGCTCGAGGTCGACGTGCCCGCGGGGATCCACGACGGCCAGCGGATCCGCGTCCGCGGCGAGGGGCACGCCGGTTTTCAGAGCGGGGACACCGGAAACGCGTTCGTCGTGGTGCGCGTTCGCCCGGATCCGCGCTTCGTACGCGACGGGGACGACCTGCACACGGCGATCCGGCTGACGATGACCGACGCGGCGCTCGGCGCGACAGCCAGAGTCGACGCGCTCGGCGGCGAGCTCGAGCTCGAGGTCGCTCCCGGTACCCAGCCGGGCGCGGTTCGCGTTCTCGCGGGTCAGGGCATGCCGACCCTCCGCAGCTCTCGCCGCGGCGATCTCTACGTCAGGCTCGACGTCGCCCTCCCGACGAACCTGACCGAGGAGCAGCGTCGGCTCCTCGAGGACTTCGGTCGACAGGCAGGGCCCGAGACGTATGAGCCGGACGACGAGGACGAGGGCTTCTTCCGGCGATTGAAGAGCGCGCTGCGCTGACCTCCGCCTTGCTTCGGGTCTCGTTCCGTGTGCCTGCCGCGCGGGCCGAGCTCGCCGGCAGCCGTCTCCTGGAGCTCGCGCCGAGCGGCTTCGAGGAGCGCACGGCGGGGAACCTGACCGAGCTCGGCGTCTACACCGACGAGGCCGGAGCGGAGCGCATCCGCGCAGCGTTCGGCGAGCAGGTCTCGACGGAGGTCGGTGCTTCCCGGCTGGGAGGAGCGCTGGCGCGCGTTCCACCGCCCGGTGCGCGCCGGAGGCCTGTGGATCGGGCCGCCCTGGGAGATGCCGCCGCCTGGAGAGCCGGCCGTTGTCGTCGATCCGGGACGCGCGTTCGGGACGGGTGCGCATCCGACGACGCGGGCATGCATCGAGCTCCTTTCGCAGGCTCGACCGCGGCAGCGTGCTCGACGCCGGGACGGGGTCGGGGGTAATCGCCGTCGCCGCGGCGAAGCTCGGCTTCGAGCCCGTGTTCGCGCTGGACGTCGACCCGGACGCGATCGAGGCCGCGAGCGCTCACGGCCGAGTCGAAACGGCGTCGCGCATCGAGGTTCGACAGGCCGACGTGCTCGTCGACGAGCTTGCCGAAGGCGGACCTCGTGGTCGCCAACATCGAGCTGCGCGCGGTCGAGGCGTTGCTGGCTCGGCGCCCGGCTCCCCGTGCGATCACCTCCGGCTATCTCGCCCACGAGCGGCCACGGGCAGCCGGCTGGGAACGAGTCTCGCGGTTCGAGCTGGACGGCTGGGTCGCCGACCTGCTCGCCTTCTCCTGAGAACGCTTCTAAGCTAGGTGGCCCGATGGCGACCTTCTCCGCGCGTTTCCTGGGCTGCAAGGTCTCGTTCGCCGATGCACAGGCGGTGCGCGAACGGCTGCTCGCGGACGGCCACACCGAGGTCGAGCGCGGAGGCGACGTCGCCGTCGTCAACACCTGCTGTGTGACGCACGAGGCGGTCTCGAAGTCGCGCCAGGCGGTCTCGCGCGCGTCGCGAACGCACGGGCGCGTCTATGTGACGGGCTGCGCGGCGCACCTCGAAGGCGCATTTCCGCAAGTCGCCGAAAACGTCACGGTCCTGTCCGCGAGAAGCGAGGAGCTGCCGGACGCCGTGGCCCGAGATGTCGGCGCCATCGGCTGCGTGCAGGCCGCCGCTCGGCTCGAACGGACACGCGCCTTCGTCAAGATCCAGGACGGGTGCTCGTTCTCGTGCGCGTTCTGCGTGATCCCGCTCGTGCGCGGCGGCACTCGCAGCCGGCGCGCGGACGCGGTTCTTGCGGAGGTCCGCAAGCGTGTCGTCCCAAGGGCATCCCGAGGTCGTGCTCACCGGCGTCAACCTCGGTTGCTTTCGCGACCGCGAGGCGGGCTACACGCTCGCTCGCCTGGTGCGCGAGGTGGGAGCGATTCCCGGCGTGGAGCGGCTCCGGCTGTCGTCCATCGAGGTGAACCACCTGAGCGGAGAGCTGATCGAGGCGCTGCGCGAGACTCCGACCGTCTCGGCCCATCTGCACGTTCCCCTGCAGTCCGGGGACGACGTGCGTGCTGCGCGCGATGGGGCGGCGCTACAGCGCGGCGCAGTTCCTCGCCAAGCTCGAGCCGCTGTCCGACTTCAATCTGAGCTCGGACGTCATCGTCGGTTTTCCGGGCGAGGACGAGCAGGCGTTCGAACGGACGCTGCACGTCGTCGAGCGGGCGGGGATCACCAAGGTGCACGTCTTCCCGTATTCACCCCGCCCGGGAACCGTCACCGCCGCGGCGGACACCGTGCCGGCGAACGTGAAGAAGGATCGGAGCGCTCGGCTGCGTTCTCTCTCGCGCGAGCTCTGCCGACGTCGCTGGGAGACGAAGCTCGGGACGACGGATCGAGTGCTGGTCGACAGGCCCGGGCGCGGCTACGGCGACGACTACACGCCGTGGCTCTTGGACGCGAACGTCGGTCGGATGGTGCAGGCGCGCGCGGTCGCGCTCTCCGAGGAGGGGATCCTTGCCGTCGCAGCGTGAGGACTGCCTCTTCTGTCGCCTCGTGGCCGAAGGCGATCACGTCGCGAGCGCGGACGGATTCGTCGCCGATCCGGGACATCAACCCGTCTGGCGGACACGCATCTGCTCGTCCTCCCCGAGCGCCACATCGACACGTTCAAGGACATCGATGCCTTCCCGGACGAAGAGGCCGGCCGCATGCTCCGTTTCGTCGCGGAGACCGCCAAGACGGCCGGCCTGAACGACTACCGCGTGCTGGTCAACGTGGGCGCCGACGCGGGGCAGACCATCTTTCATCTCCACTGGCACGTGCTCGGCGGCCGCGTCGACTCCGGGCGTGTAGCAACGGCGCTCGCCGAGGCGGCGCAGTGAGCCTCATCGCCCGCATCGAAGACGAGCTGAAGGCGGCTCGGCTCGCCCGCGACGCGGATCGCCGAGACGCGCTCAGCCTCATCCTGAACGCGCTTCGAAATGCGGAGAAGGAGCTCGAACGTGCGCTCTCGGACGACGAGGAGCTGCAGGTGCTCCAGCGTGAGCGCAAGCGACGACTCGAGGCCGCGGACGCGTTTCGCGCCGGGGGCCGGGAGGAGCAGGCCGAAGACGAGGAGTACGAGCTCGAGGTTCTCGAGGAGTTCATGCCGGAGCCGCTCTCCGAGGAGGAGATCGAGGAGATCATCGACGACGTGATCTCCGAGGTCGGAGCGACCAGCATTCGCGACCTCGGACGTGTCATGGCCGGGGTCATGCACCAGGTGTCCGGCCGCGCCGACGGCTCGACGGTGAGCCAGCTGGTCAAGGAAAAGCTCGCCTGAGACGCTCGTAGGCGAGGTACCCCTCGCCCCTACACTCCGTTCGATGCAACAGGTGCTGGACGTCTCGAACGAGGTCGCGGCCGAGCTCGCCGGGGTCGAGGACGGCGTGCTCGACGCGCTCCGGGAGCGATTGGGCTGCACGATCGCGTTACGTGGCAACCGGATCACGCTCGGCGGCGACGAAGAGCATGTGATCGCGGCTCGCGCCGTCGTCGACGAGTTGACGGAGCTCGTCGAGGGCGGACACCAGATCGGGCCGGAGACGGTCGGCGCGGTGCTCGCTGCGATCGACCAGGCCGAGGACGTCCGCGAGGTCTTCGACGACGTCGTCTGGCGTCACCGCGGCAAGAAGATCTCTCCGAAGACCGTCAACCAGAAGCGCTACGTCGACGAGATTCGCAGCCGGACGGTCACGTTCGCGGTCGGTCCGGCAGGGACCGGGAAGACGTACCTTGCGATGGCGCTCGCCGTGGCCGCGCTCTCCGAGGGCGCGGTGGGACGGATCATCCTCACGCGACCCGCGGTCGAGGCGGGTGAACGGCTCGGATTCCTGCCCGGGCGACATGCTCGCGAAGGTGGACCCGTACCTGCGGCCGCTCTACGACGCGCTCTACGACATGATCGAGGCCGAGCGGCTCACCGGGTACATGGAGCGCGGGACGATCGAGGTGGCTCCTCTGGCGTTCATGCGTGGGCGCACGCTCAACGACTCCTTCATCGTGCTCGACGAGGCGCAGAACACCTCGCCGGAGCAGATGCAGATGTTTCTGACCCGACTCGGGTTCGGATCGAAGATGGTCGTGACCGGCGACATCACGCAGATCGACCTCCCGCGCGAGCAGGCCTCCGGGCTGATTCAGGTCCGCCAGATCCTCGCGGACATCGAAGGCATCGGCTTCGTCGAGTTCGGCAACGCGGACGTCGTCCGACACAAGCTCGTCCAGCGGATCGTCGAGGCCTACAAGCGCCACGCCGAGGAGACCGGCACGGCGCGCAGTCGGTGAGGCTCGACGTGATCGCGGTCGAGACGCAGAACCGAAGCGGGGCGGAGGTCGCCGAGGCGGAGGCAGCGGATCTCGCCCGGCGCGTGCTTGCCGCCGAAGGCATCGCGGACGGCGAGCTCGGCATCGCGTTCGTAGGTCGAGAGGAGATGCGCCAGCTCAAGCGCGAGCATCTCGGAATCGACGAGGCGACCGACGTGCTCTCGTTCCCGCTCGACGGGCGCGACGACCTCCCGGAGGGGGAGCCGCGCGCGCTCGGAGACATCGTCCTCTGCCCCGCGGTGGTGGGCGCCGAGTGGCGGGCGCCGCTCGTCCACGGTCTGCTTGCACCTGCTCGGATTCGATCACGGCGACGAGATGGACGTCCCGCGAGCGGGCGCACGCCGTTCGATGAGCACGCAGCGCAGCCCCTCGCTCTTCCAGAGCTTCAACCACGCGGTCGAGGGGGTGATCCACGCGCTGCGGACGCAGCGAAACCTCTGGATCCACTTCACGATCGCCGCCGCAGTCCTGGTCGCCGCCGTCGCCTTCGGCGTGTCCAAGCTCGAGCTCATGGTGCTCCTGCTCGCGATCACGTTCGTGCTCGTGGCCGAGCTCGTGAACACGGCGATCGAGGCGGCGGTGGACGTCGCCTCGACCTCCTTCGACCCGATGGCCAAGCTGGCCAAGGACATCGCCGCCGGCGCGGTGCTGATCGCGGCGCTGAACGCGGTCGCGGTCGGCTATCTCGTCTTCTCGGGCGAGGTCGCCGACCGCAGCTCGCGGTTCCTCGACGGGCTGAGCGACGCGCCCGCCGAGCTGACGCTCGTCGCGCTCGCGCTCACGGTGATTCTCGTGATCGCCGTGAAGGCGTATACGGGCCGCGGCACACCGCTTCGGGGTGGCCTGCCATCGGGGCACGCGGCGGTCGCATTCGCGGGTTGGATGGCGATGACGCTGATCCTCGACGACTCGTCGCATCGCTTCCTGATCTCCTCGCTGGCCTTCATCATGGCGTTGCTCGTGGCGCAGACACGTGTCGAGACCGGAGTTCACTCCGCCTCCGAGGTAGCGAGCGGGGGCGCGCTCGGGGCGCTCACGACGCTCGTTCTCTTCCAGGCCTTCGGATGAGCGCCGCTCCGTGACCGACGCCGAGCTCCTCGCGCTTGCCGACGCCGCTGCCGCGCGGGCGTACGCGCCGTACTCGCAGTTCCACGTCGGCTGCGCGGTTCTCGCGCGCGACGGGCGGGTGATCGAGGGCGTCAACGTCGAGAACGCCGCCTATCCGCTCGGAGTCTGCGCGGAGCGCACGGCGTTCGCACGCGCTGTCGCCGAGGGATACCGGCCGGGCGACTTCGTCACGGCTGCGATCACCGCGTCGCCGTGCGGCGGTTGTCGTCAGTGGCTGTTGGAGATGGGGGTCGAGAGGGTCGTGTTTCGAAACGGCGGCCGGGTCGTCACGCTGACCCCGAGCGAGCTGCTTCCGGAGTCCTTCGAGGCCTCGGACCTCCCGTGAGCCTGGGGAGCGATCCGCACGCTTTCGGCACGAAGCGGTATCCCATACGCGCGCATCTTCTCGTTACGATCGCAGTGGGTGGTGGGATGGGGTGCCCCGAATGGAGGCGCCCGTGAAGTCCGGCCTCGTGGCCGTCGCGGGCCGGCCGAACGTCGGCAAGTCGACGCTCGTCAACGCCCTCTGTGGCGAAAAGGTCGCGATCACCTCGGACGTGCCCAACACGACCCGACGCCGCCTCTTCGGGGTGGCCAACGGGCCGGACTTCCAGCTGACTCTCGTCGACCTTCCCGGCTTCCAGCGGCCGCTCGATGCGTTGACGGAGAAGATGCAGGAGACGGTCGACGCGTCGTTCGACGACGTGGATGCCGTGCTCCTGGTCGTCGACGCCCGCGCGCGGATCGGCGCCGGCGACCGCTTCGTCGCCCGGCGCGTGTTCGGGCTCGAGAAGCCCGTCGTGATCGCCCTCAACAAGATCGACCGGCTGAAGCGCGGGCACGTGCTCTCGCAGATGCAGGCGGCCTCGCAGCTCGGCGACTTCCACGCGCTGCATCCCGTGAGCGCCGTGACCAAGGACGGCGTGGACGAGCTCCGCGGCGATCTCGTCTTCCTTCTCCCCGAAGGACCCGTCGTACTTTCCGGGCGAGCAGAGGACGAACCTCACGCTCGAGGAGCGCGTCGGCGAGGTGATCCGCGAAAAGGCGCTCCGCTTGACGCGGGACGAAGTCCCACACGCGATCATGGTCGAGGTCGACGAGATCGGGGAGAGGGTCGTCCGTGCGCTCGTCTACGTCGAGACGGAGTCGCAGAAGGGGATCCTGGTCGGCAAGAAGGGCGCCATGGTGCGCGAGATCGGCACGCGCGCGCGGCCCGAGGTCGAGGCGCTCGTCGGTCACCCAGTCTTTCTCGAGCTCGTGGTCAAGGTGCGTCCGAAGTGGCGTAGAGACCCGAAGCTGCTCGAGCGGCTGGGTCTGTGACATCGCCTGACGTGTCGGGAGGACCGCTGCGCGGGGAGCTCGAGCGGAGAGTCGTCACCGTGCTCTTCTGCGACCTCGCGGGCTTCACCTCTCTCTCCGAGCGACTCGACGCGGAGGACGTGGCGATCGTCCAGGACGCGTACTTCGAGTCCGTGCGTCACGCGGTCGGTCGACACGGAGGGACGTTGGAGAAGTTCATCGGCGACGCTGCTGTAGCCGTGTTCGGCGTTCCGACCTCCGGCGAGCACGACGCGGAGCGCGCCGTGAGCTGCGGCTTCGCAGTCGTAGGCGCGATCGAGCAGCTCGCAACCCGGGTTGGGCTCGAAGACGGCACGCTCCACGTTCGGGTGGGCATGAACACGGGTGAGGCCGTCGTCCACCCTGCGCCATCCGCGGGCGAGGCGATGGTGACCGGCGATGTCGTCAACACGGCGGCGCGTTTACAGTCGGCCGCACCTCTGAACGGCGTGCTGCTCGGTCCCGAGACCGCACTCGCCGTCGCGCATGCCGTCGAGCTCGAGGCCGCCGGCGAGCTCGATCTGAAAGGCAAGGCGCAACCGGTCCGGGCTTCTCGGGCGGTCGTGCTGCTCTCCGAGCCGGAGCGCGAACGGGCGATGGGTCAACTCACCGCGCCCACGATCGGTCGCGAGGCGGAGCTTTCTCGCGTGACGCGCGCACTCGATCGATGCATGGCCGGCGAGTCGCAGCGTCTCACGGTCGTCGCGCCCCCCGGAACGGGCAAGTCGCGACTGCTCGACGAAGTCGCGAGCGCTCGCGAACGGACGCGGAGTCGCGATTCGACGGGCGCGCGTGCGACCAGACGTCCTCTCGGCGTTTCGCCCTCTGATCGAGCTCGTCGAACACGCTCTCGCGGACGCAGACCTCGGCGATCCCGAAGCGATCCGCCGAAAGTTGACCGAGTCACTCGGTCGCGAGCGCGCGGCTGTCGTCGCGGCCGAGGTGGCGGCACTCCTCGGCGTTTCCGAGAACGTCGCCGACACCGGGGACGCGGAAGCGCGTCGGTCGGCCCGTTTTGCCGCCTGGTCCACGGGCATCGCAGCTCTCGACGATCGCGCCGAGCTCTGGCTGCGTGGAAGACGTCCACTGGTCCGGGAGTGACTACCGAGCGTTCCTGAGAACGGCGACGGAGGGAGACGGCCGCCTTGTCGTCTGCACGTCTCGCCCGTCGCTTCTCGAGGCCGACCCCGAGTGGATCTCGAGCGGCGAGGTTCTCGAGCTCGAGCCGCTCTCTCCGCTGTCGACTGCCGAGCTCGTTCGCGCGCTCGTGGGTGATGCTCTCTCCGAGGAGCTCATCGTCCGACTTTCCGAGCGATCGGGTGGTAACCCACTGTTCGTCGAGGAGCTTCTGAGATCGTGGGTCGGCAGTGGTCTTCTCGAGCAATCATCATCGGGCTGGGAGCTGTCCCGCTCGGTCGACGACGTCGAGCTGCCCTCGACCGTCCAGAGCGTGTACGCCGCGCAGCTCGACGATCTTCCCGCGCCCGCGCGGTCGGTGATCCGCCGGGCCTCGGTAGCGGGGAGGCAGTTTCCCCTGCAACGCGCTGGGGGCCCTCGGAGCCGGAGACGACGAGGGGATGCTTGCGCTGGAGCGACGCGGAATCGTCGCAGGCCCCATCTGCCGACGAACTTCTCGGCGAGTCGTTCGTCATCCGGCACGCACTCCTCCGCGACGTCGGCTACGCGAGTCTCTCGCGCGCGGAGCGCGCCCGCCTGCACGTGCGGATGGCTCGGTGGCTGGAGGGAGTTGCTGCTGACAGGCCCGACGAGGTGGCCGAGGTCATAGGCCGCCACTATGCGGCCGCACTCGCCTCGGCCCCGACGCTGGCGCCGGATCTGGGTGATGGGCTGGCGAGAGACGAGGCGGAGGTACTTGCCGCCGGTTGGTTCGAGCGAGGCGGTCTGGCCGCACTGGCCGCATCTGCCTACGACGCCGCGTCGACGTTGTTCGCCCGCTCGCTCGAGCTCACGTCGCCGGCCCTTCCGGTGGAGCGGGCGAGGCGGCTCACCGGGATGGCGCGTGCGACGGCCTTCACATCGGACATGGCAGCGGGCTTGGAGGCGGCCGAGGAGGCGCTCGCCCTCTACCGAGAGTGCCTTCGGGATGGTTCGCGCTCTCTCGACGACATTCGGGAGGAGATGTCACGGGTCGTTGCGCTCGTCGGCACGATCTACGCCCAGCAGCTCCACTTTCACGATGTCGTGCGGCTGGCCGTAGACGCGCTTGCGGAGCTCGGCGGATCGGGACGACGCGGTCACTGCGCGTCTGCTGCTGACGCGCATCCGCGGTGCGGCGATGATCGGCGAGGACGAATGGAAGAAGACCGAGCGCGACCGCGTGCGAGCGTTCGAGATCGCACGGGCGAGCGGTGATCCCGAGCTCGAGCTCGAGACACGAATGTGGACCGTGTGGGACGAGCCTGACGTGGACCGGACTGCGCAACGCGTGGCGCGAGATCGAGCGGATCGCGCACGAGCTGCGGCGTTGGCCTGACGTCGCCGAGGCACGCCGCACGCTCACGGGTCTCTGTCTTCCGGACGACCTCGAAGAAACCGTTCAGGCGGCTGCACGCCTCGCGTCGTTCGCCGAAGCACACGAGCTCGATGAGCCCGGGGCGTGGGCCCACTACTACGTTTCGGAGGTCGAGTTCGCGCGTGGCCGATGGGACGAAGCTCTCGCCGCCGGGCTCCGAGCGATCGAGCTGGGAGAAAGCCGGAAATATCATCGGGTCGCTGCGCGCTCGTGGTTCGTCGTCGTGCCCATGGCCGCCGCGCGCGGAGATCGGGCAGTCCTGGAGCGCGCGGTCGCGTGGTACGAGCCGCTCGGGTTCCCGGAGACGCCGTACGGGTTGATCTCTCGATCCGCCGTCGACGTTCTGATCGCGCGGGCAGGCCTCACGACGGGATTCCGGGTCGAGCTCGAGCAGCTCGAGCCATCGATCGCGGAAGGAGGCTCGTTGCCCTCGTGGTTCGAGGCCGTCGACGTCGTCGTCGAAGCGGGACTCGCCCTCGGACACGTCCGCGAGGCGCGACGTGCGCTGGAAATCTTCGGTGCCACGCTCGAGCGTGAACCATCCGAAGCCGGAGACGGTGCTCGCACACTCCTCGAAGCACGCGTTTCGGTCGCAGAAACCGGAGTCCACGAGGTCGCACGTGAGTGCGCTCATCTGCTCGGCTCGCAGGATTCGCCCTGGCTGCTGCTCAAGTGCCTGCGACTCCTCATCGACGGCGGCGTCGCCGAGTCGTCCGAGCTCGCGCGTGCCCAGGCGCTCGAGATTCAGCTCGGCACCACGAAAGCTCGGATCTAGAGGCTTGCGGTGCCTCGCGGCCGTAGAGGACGGCCTTGCCGATCAACGTCGCAGCCCGAAGCTGGTCGAGCCTGACGAGCGAAGAGGAGAGTTGAGAGGCACGGGGCTACACTCGGAGCAGTGGCGACGACACCTGCGCTCATCGGTGGGTTCGAGCTTCCGGCCGGCCCACGACTTCCCCGAGTCGGCTCGGTGGACGCCGTCGCGCTCGAGGAGCGCGCCGCGACCCTCGCGAAGCGCTCGATCAAGCGCGAGTCCAAGCTGCAGGCGCTCGATCTCGCGATCCGGATGATGGACTTGACGACGCTCGAGGGCCAGGACACGCCCGGGAAGGTCGCCGCCCTCTGCGCGAAGGCGATGCGTCCCGATCCGGTCGACTCGACCGTGCCGGCGGTCGCCGCAGTCTGCCTCTACCCGAATCTCGTCGCGGGCGCGAAGGAGCGACTGGCCGGAAGCGGCGTGAAGGTCGCGTCGGTCGCGACCGCGTTCCCGTCCGGCCAGCTGCCGACGAAGCTCAAGGTCGCCGAGACGCGTGCCGGCGGTCGAGCTAGGGGCGGACGAGGTGGACATGGTCATCGACCGCGGTGCGTTCCACTCCGGCAGGTACTCGAAGGTCTACGACGAGATCGTGCAGATCAAGGAGGCTTGCGGCGACGCGCACCTCAAGGTCATCCTCGAGACCGGTGAGCTCGGCACCTACGACAACGTCCGCCGCGCATCCCTGCTCGCGATCGCCGCAGGCGCCGACTTCATCAAGACGTCCACGGGGAAGATCAACCCGGCCGCGACCCTGCCGGTGACGCTCTGCATGATGGAGGTCGTCCGCGACGTCTACCACGAGACCGGTCGCAAGGTCGGCATCAAGCCCGCAGGAGGGATCCGGGCCTCCAAGCAAGCCGTCCAGTACCTCGTCGTCCTCTACGAGACGCTCGGGTCGGAGTGGATGACCCCCGACCTCTTCCGCTTCGGCGCCTCGTCCCTGCTCAATGACGTCCTCATGCAGATCCGCAAGGAGAAGACCGGGCGCTATCAGTCCGGCGACTACTTCACGATCGACTGATGGCACAGCTCGAAAAGCGAACCGCGTCCGTTCCCGCTCCGCTCGAGTGGGAGTACGCTCCTGCGCCCGAGGCACGCGACATCGTCGAGATCCGCGACCGGTACGGCCTGTTCGTGGGCGGCGAGGAGATCGAGCCGAGATCGAGCGAGTGGTTCGAGTCGATCTCGCCCTCGACGGAGGAGTCCCTGTTCGAGGTCGCGCTGGCAGGCGCGGAAGACGTCGATGCTCGCGGTGAGCGCCGCGCGAGGAGCGTTCGAAGACGGCTGGGCGAAGCTCGCCCCCTCCGAGCGAGCGAAGTATCTGTTCCGGATCGCGCGCCTCATCCAGGAGCGCTCCCGCGAGCTCGCGGTCGCGGAGTCGCTCGACGGCGGCAAGCCGATCCGCGAGTCGCGCGACGTCGACCTTCCGCTCGCGGCCGCCCACTTCTTCTACTACGCGGGCTGGGCGGACAAGCTCGAGTACGCCTACCCGAACCGCACGCCGCGCCCGCTCGGAGTTGCGGCGCAGATCATCCCCTGGAACTTCCCGCTGCTGATGCTCTCGTGGAAGATCGCTCCGGCGCTCGCCTGCGGGAACACCGTCGTCTTGAAACCTGCGGAGACGACTCCGCTGACCGCGCTGATCTTCGCGGACATCTGCCGACAGGCGGAGCTTCCGCCGGGCGTCGTCAACATCGTGACCGGCGACGGCACGACGGGCGGTCACCTCGTTCGCCACGACGGCATCGACAAGCTCGCGTTCACGGGCTCGACCGAGGTCGGCAAGCTGATCATGCGCGAGCTCGCCGGTCGAGACGTCAGGCTGACGCTCGAGCTGGGCGGCAAGGCCGCGAACATCGTCTTCGACGACGCGGCTCTCGACCAGGCGGTCGAGGGGATCGTGAACGGCATCTACTTCAACCAGGGCCATGTGTGCTGCGCCGGCTCGAGGCTGCTCGTGCAGGAGTCGATCTACGAGCCGCTGCTCGAGAAGCTGAAACGCCGCCTGTCCACGCTGAGAGTCGGCGACCCGCTCGACAAGAACACCGACGTCGGCGCGATCAACTCCAAGGCGCAGCTCGACCGGATCACGGAGCTCGTCGCGAGCGGGGAGGCGGAGGGCGCGGAGATGTACCAGCCCGAGTGCCGTCTCCCCGAGCGCGGCTACTGGTTCGTGCCGACCCTCTTCACGAACGTGGCCCAGAGCCACCGCATCGCCCAGGAGGAGATCTTCGGCCCGGTGCTCTCGGTGCTCACCTTCAGGACGCCGGAGGAAGCGGTCGAGAAAGCGAACAACACGCCGTACGGCCTGTCCGCAGGAGTCTGGACCGAGAAAGGATCGAGGATCCTGTGGATGGTCGATCGCCTTCGCGCGGGAGTCGTGTGGGCGAACACCTTCAACCGGTTCGACCCCACGTCGCCCTTCGGCGGCTACAAGGAGTCCGGCTTCGGGCGCGAGGGCGGGCGCCACGGGCTCGCGCCGTACCTGAGGTTCGATTGAACGCGCGCGCCGCAGCAGGCCGCTTCTCGCATTCCTCCCTTCCCCACCCAGGGTGGGGAGTGTGACCACCCTCCACCCGGTGTCGAGCCTATCGGCGAACCGCTCACGGAACGCGCACGCGCGTGCGCCGGCTTCGAGCCAATGTCTCCACAGCAGGCGATGAGCCGACTCCCGGTCAAGAAGACGTACAAGCTCTACATCGGGGGCAAGTTCCCGCGCTCGGAGTCCGGACGGACCTACGAGGTGGACGGACAGAACGTCGCCCGTGCCTCGCGCAAGGACGCACGCGACGCCATCCGCGCCGCCCGCGGAGCGTTCGCGAGCTGGTCTGGGACGACCGCCTACAACCGTGGCCAGGTCTCTATCGCCTCGCGGAGATGATGGAGGCGCGGGCCGCCGATCTCGAGCGGGTCTGCTCGGGTCGAAAGGAGGTCGACGCGGCGATCGATCGCGTCATCTGGTACGCGGGCTGGGCCGACAAGCTGTCCCAGGTGCTCGGAGGCTCGAACGCGGTCGCTGGCCCGTACTTCGACTTCACCGTGCCGGAGCCCACCGGTGTCGTCGCGATCCTGGCTCCTCCTGAGCCCGCGCTCGGCGGCCTGGTCTCCCGCATCCTTCCCGCACTCGTCGGCGGAAACGCGGTCGTCGTCGTCGCGTCCGAGGCACATCCGCTTGCGGCCGTCGAGCTGTCCGAGGCGCTTGCGACGTCGGACCTCCCCGCCGGCGCCGTCAACATCCTCACCGGGCTTCCGCGACGAGCTCGCGCCCTGGATCGCCGGCCATATGGACGTCAACGCCATCGATCTGACCGGAGCAGACGGCATGACCGCTGAGCTCGAGAAGCTGGCGGCGGAGAACGTCAAGCGCGTCGTCCGCTCGTCGGCTGACGTGCAGAGCCCGTGGGAGATCGAGGCGTTCCTCGAGCTGAAGACGGTCTGGCACCCGATCGGTCTCTGAGACCGCCGGCCACAGTGCGCTAGTCCCCTGGCCTTCTAGCCGCGAGTCGCGTAGACCGCCTGCCGCAGCTCCGTACCGACCGGCTCGGAGGCGAGTATCCAGACCGCCAGCGGGCGGTCGCCGGCGTAGTGCACGGAGATGTAGTCCGCGAGCATCCGCCCGGAGACGGTGTTCGGCGACCATTCCGGGCGCATGGTCTGCGCCGAGAGGCGACGTGGCACCGCGAACGTGGCCGTGCCGCCGGCAGTCTCTGGACGGGACTCGACGAGCTCGACGTCGATTCCACCCGGTCGGACGGCGTGGTAGACGATCGCCACCCGCCCGGTAGTCGGGTGGATTCCGACCGCGGGGAGGAACGCGTCGCGTCCGGTCGTCACCCTGGTCGGCGCGGCTCCAGGTGCGACCGTCGGCGGACGTCGCGACGACCACGCTGTTCTGGGCACACCCCGAGCTGAAGCGGCAGTCGTGCCAGGTGATCCACACGCGCCCGGATGGATCCACGTCGGCTGAGGGAAGAGGAAAGAGGCGCAGCCCGCGGATCGATCGAACCTGGAGCTCCGCGATGACAGCCGGCGGGCCGAAGCTCGCCGCTCCGTCCGTCGAGACCGACGACCCGAGGCGGTTCCCAGACCAGAGGTAGACGACGACGAGCTCGCCCCCTTGGCCGGATCACCGGGAATGCCCCGACGGCGTCCGTCACCGGAATCCCGACCGGAGCCGACCACGCGGTTCCTCCGTCGGTCGAGGTGATCGCCGCCAGCCGGTCGTTTCTGAGCGTGTCGGTGTAGACGAGATAGCAGCGCCCTCGATGAGGGCTGGCGGCGCCGTTGTCGCACGCGATCCAGTTCTTGTCGAACGTGATCCCGTTCGCCGAGGAGTCCTCGATCGCAGTCACCGGCGCGCTCCACGTGAAACCGTCGGTCGAACGGCTGACGGTCAGTCGTGTGGTCTGCCCCTCGAGGGCGAGCGTCGCTATCAGCCAGACGCGATTGACCGCGTCGTACGCGACGACCGGGTCGCTTGCGCGCTCGTTCGGGCCGGCCGGGACGCTTACGCGCGTGAGGCCGGGGAGGAGTCCGCTCCGCCACGTGCTCCCGTTGTCCGTCGACACGGCGAAGCCGACGTTGTCCGCCGCTCCGCTGAATCGCCGCCCGACCTGGAAGGTCGCGACGGTGGTGCGCCCGACCGTGAGGCTGTCCGGCTCCACCTCGGACTCGTGCTGAGCTTCCGGGCCCGTGTACGGATCGCGTGACAGCCGCCGGCCGACGAGCTCGCAGTCCGCAGCGATGCGGTCGACGAGGTCGGCGTTCACGACGTCCGAGCCAGGTCCGCAGCGCACGCTGTCCCTGGAGCCGTCGTACTGGACGACGATCCGATCGGCGCCCGGACCTGCGTCGACGACATCGCGACCGGGTCCGCCGCTCAAGAAGTCGGCCCCGGCCCTCCCGACGCAGCCGATCTCGCCCTTCGCGGCCGAGCATCGTGTCCGCCCTCGCAGTCCCGACGAGGCGATCGTTCGCCGCTCGTGCCGACCACCCGGGCGGCCTGGGCCGCCCCGGCGAGAATCAGCACGATCGCGAGCGCGACGGAAGTCCGCATCGGCAGAGACGATAGATGTGCGGGACGGCTCGGAGAGCGAGCCGATTACGATGCGCGCGGTGAGCAGGTTGAGCCAGGCGATCGCCGAGGGCGACGGGATCTCCATCCTCGCGGAAGTCGGCGACGCCGCCGGCGCGAGCGCGGCCGAGCGTGAAGGGGCAGACGGTCTCGGCGTGCGGCAGGACGCGGACGCGGTGCGGGCGTCGTCGCAGTTGCCCCTCCTCCACCTCGGTGGCACGGCAGAGGCGAGCGTGCGGTCGGCGGACGCGGTGGTCGTCTCCGGCTCCACGGCCTGGGAGCAGGGCCGTGCGCTCGGGCTCGAGTGCGTCGTCCGGGTCTCTGACTCCGACGATCTCGAACGCGTGCTGGCCGAGCTCGATCCGGAGATCTTCCTGCTCGCCGCCCGACCGGACTCGGACGACGACCCGCTCGAGATGCTGCTGGCGCTCCTCCACGACGTTCCCGCGGGAAAGCTCGCCATCGCCGACCTCCATGACGCGACGGCTGAAGACGTCGCCGAGCTCGAGCGCGCAGGCGTCGACGGCGTCCTCGTGTCGGCGGGCAACGTCGCGGCGCTCGTCGGCGTCGAGCCGCCGGACGTCTAGGACAGGCTCACGGTGCGGATCGGAGTTCTGACGGGTGGGGGCGACTGCCCCGGGCTGAATGCCGTGATCCGCGCGGTCGTCCGACGCTCGACCGACCGCGGACACGAGATGGTCGCCGTGCGCGACGGCTGGAAAGGGCTGACCGACGGGATCTTCGCCCCGCTCGGACGACGGGAGGTGTCCGGCATCCTGCCGCGTGGCGGGACGATCCTGGGTACGACCCGCACGAACCCGTACAAGCTCGAGGGCGGCGTCGAGGCGGTTCTGCGCAACTTCGGCGACGAGCGCCTCGACGCGCTGGTCGCGATCGGAGGCGAGGACACGCTCGGGGTCGCCGCCCGCCTGCACCGTGAGCACGAATTCCCGGTGGTCGGCGTTCCGAAGACGATCGACAACGACCTCTCCGGCACGGACTACACGTTCGGGTTCGACACCGCAGTCACGATCGCCACCGAGGCGATCGACCGCCTGCACTCGACCGCCGAGTCGCACAACCGCGTAATGGTCGTCGAGGTCATGGGCAGGCACACCGGCTGGATCGCCGTCATGAGCGGTATCGCGGGCGGGGCGGACGTGATCCTGATCCCGGAGCAGCCGATCACCGTCGAGGAGGCCTGCCGCGAGCTCGTGAAGCGCCACGGCGGGGGCAAGGACTTCTCGATCGTCGTCGTCAGCGAGGGGTACGAGCTGACGTACGAGTCCGGGGAGCAGCGGCTCGTGGCGGGAGAGGCGCGAGAGACCGACCAGTTCGGCCACGTCGTCTTGGGAGGCGTGGGCGATGCGCTCGCGCGCGAGATCGAGGAGCGCACCGGCTTCGAGACGCGCGTGACCGTCCTCGGTCACGTGCAGCGCGGCGGTACGCCGACACCGCGCGACCGGGTCCTCGCAACGCGCTTCGGCCTCGAGGCCGCCGACCTCGTGCACGAGGGCCGCTTCGGCCGCATGGCCGCCCTCCACGGAGATGCAATCGTCGACGTCTCGCTCGAGGACGCAACCCGAGAGCTGAAGACGGTGCCGGCCGAGTGGTACGAAGTCGCCCGCGCGTTTTTCGGCTGACCGCGGGCTACCATCCGGCGACCGGCCGGAGTGGCGGAACTGGCAGACGCGCGGGACTCAAAATCCCGTGTCCTTCGGGACGTGTGGGTTCGACCCCCACCTCCGGCATCCGGCCCTACTGTCTGGTGTGCGGAGCTTGACTTCCCCCACGCTGTACCCTCCCTCCTTCGAAATCAGGGAGTTGAGGGAAAAGGAGGACGACCGTGTCCAAGGCCGTAGCCGCTGTACTGGCAGTACTCGCCCTGGCGCTCGCGGTGACCGCGTGTGGCGGGAGCGACGAGAGTGCGGATGACCTGCTGGCGTCGATCGAGGAGAAGGGCGTCCTGACGGTCTCGACCGACCCCGCCTACCCCCCGCAGTCGGAGCTGAACAAGGATTCCGGTGAGTACGAGGGATTCGACATCGACGTCGCGACCGAGATCGCCGACCGGCTCGGCGTGGACATCGCCTGGGAGGCGCCCGCGTGGGAGACGATCATCTCGGGGAGCTGGAACGGACGCTGGGACATCTCCGTCGGCTCGATGACGATCACCCCGGAGCGCGCCGAGGTTCTCCACTTCACTCCGCCCTACTACTTCACGCCCGCGTCCTATGCGGTGCACGAGGACAACACGACGATCACCGATACCAGCGGGCTGAACGGCAAGAAGATCGGCGCCTGCGGCGGCTGCACGTACGACCTGTACCTGCAGGACAAGCTCGAGATCGCGGAGGACGAGTCGGGCGAGCCCGTGAAGATCGACACAGTCATCACGGACCCGGAGATCAAGACGTACGACACGGACTCGACCGCGATACAGGATCTGGCGCTGGGAGACGGTAGGAGGCTCGACGCGGTCATCTCCGCGCTGCCGACGCTCGAGGCGGCGATCGAATCCGGCTCGCCGATCAAGGTCGTGCCGCCGGACCTCTACTACGAGCCGCTGTCGGTGGCAGTCGACAGGAGCTCGGAGCTCGATCCCACGAGCCTCGTCGAGAGACTCTCCGAGATCATCGAGGAGATGCACGAGGACGGCACGATGGTCGAGCTCTCGGAGAAGTGGTACGGCACCGACCTCACCGTCGCCCCGCGCGAGGTGACGGGGTAGCACCCCCAAGGGAGGCCTCGTGACACGAACGTCGCGAGAGCGGCGGCGAGCACGTCGTGCAGCCGCCGCTGCCTCCCGGCCAGCACCACCCGCGCAGCCGTCGGGAGACCGTCGAGCTCTACTCGGCGCGCGTTCCCGTTCAGGCTCAAGCTCGTCGTCGTCTGGACGCTCATCCTCGGCGTGCTCGTCGCCCTCTTCGTGGCGGCCGACTTCGACACAGGCTGGATGCGAGAGAACGCGGGCTTCATTGCGCGTGGCATCACCTGGACGATGGTCATCGCGGTCCTCGCGATCGCTCTCGCCTGCGTGCTCGCGCTGCTCGGTGCGCTCGGGCGTCTCAGCCGAAACGCGGTCGCGGTCGGTCTCACGAGCTTCTACACGTCGTTCTTCCGCGGCACGCCGCTCATCGTCCAGCTCTTCCTGATCTACCTCGCCCTTCCGCAGATCGGGATCGCGCTCGGCGACCCCTGGGCCGACATCCTCACGCTCGACGTCCTCACCGCCGGCGTGATCGCCCTCGGCCTGAACTACGGCGCGTACATGACGGAGATCTTCCGCGCGGGCATCCAGGCGGTCGGGCACGGGCAGTCGGAGGCCGCGGAGGCACTCGGCATGACGTACTTCCAGAAGATGCGCAGAGTCGTGTTGCCCCAAGCCATGCGCGTCATCATCCCGCCTTCGGGCAACGAGTTCATCGCGATGATGAAGGACACGGCGCTCGTCAGCTTTCTCGGCACCAGCATCGACCAGATGGAGATCTTCCGCCGGGCCCAGCTCCTCGGCCGCGCCGACTTCCGCAATCTGGAGGCGCTGCTCGTCGCGGCGCTCATGTACTGGGGGCTGACGACGATCTTCCAGTACTTCCAGCTCCGGCTCGAGCGCCGGTTGAGCAAGGGTTACGTCCGCGGGACGGCCACGGGTCGCCGTCGCAGGGCAGCGGGAGCGCTCGACCCCGAGGCACCGTGAGCGGCATCTCGGGCGAGAGCCCCGCGGTGCGGGTCGAGCATCTCTGGAAGTCCTTCGGTGGCCACGAGGTGCTGAAGGACGTCAACCTCGACGTCGACCCCGGGCAGGTCGTCGTCGTCTTCGGCCGCTCGGGCTCGGGGAAGAGCACGCTGCTGCGCTGCATCAACTTCCTCGAGGAGCCGAGCGAGGGGACGATCGAGGTCGCGGGCATCCGGATCCCCGGCGGCGGGCACCGGACGCGTGCGAAGCGAGAGCGGATCCGCCAGGTTCGGATTCGCACCGGGATGGTGTTCCAGGACTTCAACCTGTTCCCGCACCGAACCGCGCTGCAGAACGTCACCGAAGGGCCCGTTGACCGTGCTCGGGAAGTCTGCGCGCGACGCCGAGGCGACGGGCCGCGAGCTCCTCGAGATGGTGGGGCTGCCCGGAGAAGGCCGACCAGTACCCGATCCAGCTCTCGGGCGGCCAGCAGCAACGGATCGCGATCGCCCGCGCGCTGGCGATGAACCCGCAGGTGATGCTCTTCGACGAGCCGACGTCCGCGCTCGATCCGGAGCTGATCGGCGAGGTGCTCGCGGTCATGCGGCGTCTGGCGACCGAGCTGCACATGACGATGCTCGTCGTCACGCACGAGATGGGCTTCGCGCGTGAGGTCGCCTCGCGGATGGTGTTCGTCCACGAGGGGCAGATCATCGAAGAGGGTCCGCCGGCCGAGGTCCTCAACGACCCCCAGCGGCCGGAGACGCGCCGGTTTCTCGAGGCCGTCCTCTAACAGCCTCCTGCTACCTTGCGGCGCGGACAACCGGCCGTCGGCCGGCCACTGGGAGAACATCGTGAATCTGAAGAAGCTCAGCGCGTTCGTGGTCTTGGGGCTACTCGCGGTCGGAGTGCCGCTGGCCGCGCTCGGATGCGGGGGCGGGGACTCGTCCTCGGCGCCGGCCGTGCTCGCCAAGCCTCCTGTGTGCAAGCGCGCGGAGCTCGCGAGCTGGCAGAAGCTCGCGAACGAGATCGAGGCCCCCGTCTACTGTCCGTCCTGGCTCCCGCACCCGCTCGCCGGGACGTTCGGCGGGAGGTACTTCAACGGTCGCTCGGTCGATCCGGACCGCTCGTATCTCGTCAGCTTCGTCTGGTTCGAGTCGGGCCAGGGACTCGTCAACGAGGTGCACGTGAACCTGCGTGCCTACCCGGGCAAGACGCGCATCCCGACCTGCGAGGACACGCTCACGGTCGGCGGCAAGACCGTCCGCAAGAAGATCCCCTGCTTCAGCGACCGCCAGGGGACGAAGCGTTTCGGCGCCGTGAGCGCGACCGTGTACACCGCGAATCAGGGCGCCGACCAGTGGCACGTGCTGTACGCGTGGCGCCGGAACGGCACGCTCTACACCCTCTCGGAGCACGTTGCCGCTCCGTACAGCCATACCCAGGTCGTGTCCCATCTCGACCGGATGATGCGCCGGCTCGTGCTGGTTCCTCCAGCCGCATAGACGACACATGAAGCTGACCCGCAGGCAGCTCGTGGGCGGCGCCGCCGCCGTCTCGGTCCTCGGGGCCGGTGGGATCTACAAGCTCGTGGACGAGCTGACGGCGGCTCCCGACCGCGCGGTGGCGGGCTCGCTGCAGCCGGAGCAGCACCTGCTGGACGGCGTTCGCATCGTCCGTGACAGCGGCGTCGAGGTGCTCGTGCCGCCGCTCCACCACCAGGTCGTCACCGCGACCCTGCGCGTCGGAGAGACGCCCGCCGCGCTCAGGGAAGCCCGCGAGGAGCTCGAGCACGCGCTCGCCCGGCTCGACGGGCGCTTCGCTCCCACTCCGGCCGGCCTCGGCGTGACCGTGGCCTGGGGTGCTCCCTACTTCGAGCGCTACGTGCCGGCTCAGGCGGAGCGGCATCTTCCACTCGATCGGCGCGCGACCGCAGCTCGAGGCGAGCCTGTGCGCGTGCTCGAGGACGCGATCCGCTTTCCCAGCGACCCCGACACCACGCGGCTCGAGGCGAACGACGTCGCGGTCGTTCTGCGGAGCGACTCGCTCGAGCACATCGCCGAGGGCGCGACGGCGCTTTTCGACGAGCTCGAAACGATGTTTCGCATCACCAGCATCCGCAAGGGCTTCGTGGGCGGAGGTCTGGAGGGCGGGCCGGGACTGCCGAAGCAGATGGCGCTTGCCGCGCGCATTCCGGGCGCCGACCTCATCCCCGACGGGGCCCAGCTCTTCCTCGGGTTCACCTCGACGCAGAAGGCCGGGCTCGGCCCGTCGAAGATCGCGAACCTCGAGACGCTCGGCTACGCCGACCTCGGCCCGCGCGGCTACTTCGTCCACGGAACGCATCTGCACCTGTCGCACCTCTTCGAGGACCTGGCGGCCTGGTACCAGATCTTCGACTTCCAGGAGCGCGTCGATACGACCTTCCGGCCCGGTCTCGAGGTTCCGCGCGAGACGCAGACGGTCGCCCAGGGCGTGAGCGAGGCCCAGACCGAGAAGCAGGTTCGTCGCGACTTCGACCGACACCGGCGGATCGGGCATGCCGGATCGGTGCAGCCGGCCTCCCGCCTCGACCGCGACGTCGTCGGCCCCGACGGCACGCGGTATCCGAAGGGAACCGCGGTTCCCCAGCGCGCCGACTTCAACACTCTCGACAACCCGTTCTTCTGGTCGGCGGAGCCGACGCGCGACGCGTTCGTGGACGTGCCCGCCGCCGGCCTCCACTTCCTGATCTTCAACCCGACGAGCGACGACTTCCGGCGAACCCGGCTCGCGATGGACGGCGTTCTTCCCGGCGGCTCCGGGCTCGGCTTCGAGACGGGAAGCCTCGGCCCGGGCTTCAACTCGATTCTCGTGACGACGCATCGGCAGAACTTTCTCGTGCCTCCGCGCGCGCACCGCTCGTTTCCCCTGTCCGAGCTCGCCGCGTAACCGAGCCGACGGCACAAACTTGAACCTCGCGGTCCGAGAGGTGATACTTGCGCGGCCGCCAGACGGGCGGTGGACGAGCCTGTGCATGTGCGGCGTCAATCGATGATCGGCCGAGGAGGAATATTCAGTGAGAAAGAGGCTTATGGTCGCTAGCGCGATCGCTGCCGTCGCTGCGCTCGCGGTGGGAGCAGTGGCGGGTGCAGGACCGAACTCCGAGAACAGCGCTTCGGTCCTGCCGTCGTCTTCGTGCGGGCCGGTGTTCTACAAGGGCTCCGGAAGCCCGCAGCTCCTGATCGCCACCGACCTGCCGCTGCAGGGTGCCGGTCGGGCGCAGCTTCTCGCGATGCAGCAGGCGGTGCAGTTCGTGCTCGAGAAGCAGTACAAGTTCAAGGCCGGGAACTTCACGGTCGGCTACCAGGGCTGTGACGACTCGACGGCGCAGACCGGCGCGTGGGATCCGGCCAAGTGCTCGTCGAACGCGCGGGCCTACGCGGCCGAGCGGTCGCTCGTCGGTGTCCTCGGAACGTTCAACTCCGGGTGCGCGAAGCTCATCGTCCCGATCCTGAATCGTGCTCCGGGCGGAGCGGTCGCGATGCTCTCGTCGGCGAACACGAACGTCGGTCTGACTCACGCCGCGCCGTGGAACAGCCCCGGCGAGCCGAGGATCTACTACCCCACGGGCGTCAGGAACTACGCACGGGTGGCGGCGAGCGACGACTATCAGGGTCCGGCAGCAGCCGACTACCTGAAGCTCAAGAAGAAGAAGAACGTCTTCATCGTCCACGACAACCAGACGTTCGGTAAGGGCGTCGCCCAGGCCATGCAGGCTCGGGCGAAGAAGCTCGGCCTCAAGATCGCCGGCTTCGTGCCGTGGGATGCGAAGGCGACGAGCTACGAGGCCATCGGCGAGCAGATCGCGTCGTCGGGCGCGCGACTCCGTCTATCTCGGCGGCATCGTCTGCAACAACGGCGTGAAGCTCATCAAGGACCTCCGCGCTGCTGTCGGAGCGAAGCCCGTCTTCGTCGCGCCTGACGGCTTCACCCCCTACTCCGCCACCCTGGAGGCCGGCTCGGCGGCTCAGGGCATGGTGCATCTCGCTACGCGGGCCAGCCGCTCCAGAAGCTCGGTCCCGCGGGCAAGAAGTTCATCAAGGAGTTCAGGGCCTACGCGAAGATCAAGGGCAACATGCCTCCGTACGCCGTCTACCAGGCGCAGGCGGCGCAGGTCCTGCTCGCGGCGATCGCACGCTCGAACGGCACGCGTGCCTCGGTGGTCAAGGCGCATGTTCGCGACGAGGGTGAAGAACGGGATCATGGGCACGTTCCGCTTCGACAAGAACGGCGACATCGTCCCGAACAAGTGGATCAGCTTCGACAAGCTGCAAGGGCAACACCGGCGTGTACGAGTTCGCCGTGGTCACCAAGGTCGGCGTGTAGCAGGCGACGACCTACGCAGTAGCGACGTGGGGAAGGGCCTCGAAAGGCCCTTCCCCCACGTGGATGAGGAGGCGAAGTGGCTACCGACGTTCAGGCGCAGGCCGTCGCGCTCAGACGGCGGATTCGAGCTTCCTCCGTCGTCGTCCCCGCGATCGGGCTGCATCCTCGTCGCGCTCGTCCTCGTCTGGCTCGGCATCAACCTCGCGAAGGACTGGGACCAGTTCTTCCGGATCTTCCTGATCGGGCTGACGAACGGCGCGCTCTACGCCCTCGTCGCGCTCGGCTACACGCTCGTCTACGGCATTCTCGAGCTGATCAACTTCGCTCACGGCGACGTGTTCATGATCGGCGGGATGGTCGCGGCGACGGTCGCGCTCAGCATGTTCAGCCTGCAGGAGGACCCGGCTCTCGGCACCCTCGTCCCCGCGATCCTCGTGGCGCTCCTCTTCGCGATGGCCGGGTGCGCTTTGCTGAACGCGATCGATCGAGCGCGTCGCGTACAGGCCGCTTCGGCGGGCGCCGCGTCTCGTGCCGCTGATCACGGCGATCGGGGTCTCGTTCATCCTCCAGAACGTCGCCCTGATCTGGAAGGGCTCCGCGCCGGTCGCGATGCCGCGGTCGCTCCCGGACGGGGCGATCTTCACGGTCGGCACCTGCCCGGACTGCGTCGTCTACACGCTGGAATCGCCTCTTCCCGATCCTGATCACGGTGCCGGTGCTCATCGGGCTCGTCTGGCTCGTCCGCTACACGCGGCGCGGGAAGGCGATGCGCGCCACCGCGCAGGACAAGGACGCGGCGGCGATGATGGGGATCGACGTCAACCGGACGATCGGGTTCGTCTTCCTCCTCGCCGGCGCACTGGCAGGAGCGGCGGGCGTCCTGTTCGCCTTCTATTTCCAGACCATCCGCTACGACACCGGCTTCACGATCGGGCTGATCGCCTTCACGGCGGCCGTGCTCGGGGGCATCGGCAATCTGCCGGGCGCCGTTCTCGGCGCGCTGCTCATCGGTCTGATCCAGGCCTTCGTCGAGGGCCTGTCCTGGCATTCGCCCGGTGCCGGGCTGGACGCAGACGATCGTCTTCTCGATCCTGATCCTGATCCTCGTCTTCCGGCCCGAGGGGCTGCTCGGCGAGCAGACGCCCGAGGGAGGGTGACGACGATGCGCGCGCGGGTGCAACGGGCTTTCTGGCGTGCCCTAGAGGCCGTCGGCGTCAAGAACGCCCGCCGGCGCTGGGAGGGGCAGTCCCCGTTCCTGCAGCGGGCGGTGCCGCCGCTCGTGATCGCCGCGCTCGTCATCCTGGTCGCGTGGGCGGCTGGGAGTGCCGCCGCACCCGACGCTGCTCGCGCTCCTGGCGATCGTGTACGCCCTCTACCTGCTGCCGCCGCGGATTCGGAGGATCGCGCTGCCGCTGACCGTCCTGGGGGTTGCGATCGCCTACCCGATCCTGTGGGCGAACGAGCTCAACGGCACGAACATCCTGTTCGAGATCCCCGTCTTCAAGGCTTTCCCGAACATGGACACGATGGTCGCGATCGTGATCTTCGCGATGATGGCCATCGGGCTGAACATGGTCGTCGGCTACGCGGGCCTGCTCGATCTCGGCTACGTCGCCTTCTACGCGATCGGCGCCTACATGGCGGCCTGGTTCGCCTCTCCGCACTTCTCGTCGATCGACTTCGAGCTCGGCGCGATCGGCGTGCCGCCGGACGTCGACGGCTTCCACATCTCGATCTGGCTCCTTCTCGTCATCGCCGCGGTCATCGACGGCCGATCGCGGGCGTTCTCATCGGCCTGCCGACGCTCCGCCTCCGAGGCGACTACCTCGCCATCGTCACGCTCGGATTCGGGGAGATCATCCATCAGGCGTGGCGCTGAACGGCGACGCCGACGGGATCAGTGCGCTGCTCGATACGCGAGACGGACTTCAACCTCACGAACGGCGCATTCGGGATCAACCCGGTCGACCCGCCGGGCTTCGGGGGCTGGCTGTCCGACAAGCTCGGGCTGCCCGCGAACTTCATCGTCGAGAACGGCTCGTACGTGAACTTCGTCAGCCTCGTCTACTGGTCCGCGATCGGGCTCCTTCTGATCACGGTCTTCTGCAGCCTCCGGCTGCGAGACTCGCGGCTCGGTCGCGCCTGGATCGCGATCCGCGAGGACGAGGTCGCCGCCGCGGCGATGGGGATCCCGCTGATGCGGACGAAGACGTGGGCATATGCGAGCGGCGCGTTCTTCGGCGGCCTTGCCGGAGCCTGGTACGGCTCGTTCAAGCAGGGCGTCTTCCCCGACGACTTCCTCTTCAACTTCTCGATCTTCATCCTCTGCATGGTCATCCTCGGCGGGATGGGCAACGTGTGGGGCGCGATCGCCGGCGCCGCTTTCCTCACCTACCTCGACAAGGAAGGGCTCTCGAACGTCGCGGGCTGGTTCAACGAGAGGGACTTCGTCGCCTTCGCGTGCGATCCGGTCGCGCAGGACCCGTCGAGGCCGATCAGCGCCGGCTGCCTGAATGCGCCGCTGCTCGCGACCGGTATCTACGGGACGATTCTCGTCTTAGCAATGCTGTTCCGGCCGCAGGGCCTGATCCCCGAGGAGCGGCGCAAGCGGGAGATCGAGGAGGGCGTTCACGACGAGCCGCTGATGGACGTCCGCCATGCGCCGGAAGAAGGCCCGGGATGAGCGATCGTGAGCGAGCTCCTCCTCGAGGTGGACGCTCTGCGCAAGGAGTTCGGCGGCCTGGTCGCGGTCAACGACGTCGATCTCACGATCCCGCGGGGCGCGATCGTGAGCCTGATCGGGCCGAACGGCGCCGGCAAGACGACGTTCTTCAACATGATCACCGGGGTCTACAAGCCGACCTCGGGCCGGGTCGTCTTCGACGGCAGGGACATCGCCGGCTCGCCGCCGCACACCGCGACGGAGCGCGGCATCGGCCGCACGTTCCAGAACATCCGCCTCTTTCAGCAGATGACGGCGCTCGAGAACGTCCTCGTCGGCATGCACTGCCGCCTGAAGGGCGGCATCCTCGGGAGCATCCTGCGCACGCCCAGGGTCAGGCGCGAGGAGCGCGAGGCCCACGAGCGCGCGGTGCGAGCTCCTCGACTACTGCGGGCTCGCCCGCCGTCACGACGACTACGCCCGCAACCTCTCGTACGGCGACCAGCGGCGCCTCGAGGTCGCTCGTGCGCTCGCCACCCAGCCCAAGCTCCTGCTCCTGGACGAGCCCACCGCCGGCATGAACCCGCAGGAGACGCTCGAGTTCGTCGGCTTCGTCCGCAAGGTGCGCGACGACCTGGAGCTCACGATCCTGCTCATCGAGCACGACATGAAGCTCGTCATGGGCGTCTCCGAGCGAATCACGGTGCTCGACTACGGCCAGAAGATCTCGGAAGGGACGCCGCAGGAGGTCCAGCGCGACCCGAAGGTCATCGAGGCCTACCTGGGAACGGCGGCCGTCGGTTGACCGACGACGGCGGCCCGATCCTCGAGCTCTCGAACGTCCACACCTACTACGGGACGATCGAGGCGCTCAAGGGCATCTCGATCGACGTGCACGACGGCGAGATCGTGACGCTCATCGGTGCGAACGGCGCCGGGAAGTCGACGACTCTCCGCTCCGTCAACGGGCTCAACCACCCGCGCACGGGAACGATCCGCTTCATGGGTGAGGACATCACGAGCAAGCCCGCGCACGAGATCGTCCGGATGGGCATCTCGCAGTCACCCGAGGGCCGCAAGCTCTTCCCGCGCATGACCGTCGTCGAGAACCTCGAGATGGGGGCCTTCCAGCGCAATGACAAGGCGGAGATCAAGAGAGGACATGGAGCATGTCTTCACGCTCTTTCCCCGCCTCGCGGAGCGGAGGACGCAGAAGGCCGGGACGATGTCCGGCGGCGAGCAGCAGATGTGCGCGATCGGGCGCGCGATGATGGCGCGGCCGAAGCTGCTCATGCTCGACGAGCCCTCGATGGGCCTCGCGCCGATCTTCGTCGAGCGGATCTTCGAGACCGTCGTCGAGATCAACAAGGAGGGAACTCCGATCCTGCTCGTCGAGCAGAACGCGCTGATGGCGCTCGAGGTCGCGCAGCGCGGGTACGTGATGCAGACCGGGCGCATCGTGCTCGAAGGCCCGGCGAGCGAGCTGAAGACGAACGAGGAGGTTCGCAAGACCTACCTCGGCGAGGGCTGAGCGAGCTCGCTTTCGGCATACTGGGCTCGAGGGGGCGACGTCCTGAGTGGGGAGACGGCGTGATGGAGAGGGGTAAGGACAGCGTGGCAGCGGCACCGGGACGCGGGTTGCGTTGGTCCGCACTGTCGGTGATCGCGCTCGCGGTGCTGGCGGTCGACCAGGCCCTCAAGGAGAGTGTGCGCGCGAATCTCGAACCGGGCGAGGGGACGCATCTCTTCGGCTCGTACTCGATCCAGCATGTCCAGAACTTCGGGATCGCCGGTGGTGGGCTCGAGGCGAGGGCGCTGCCGCTCGCGGTGCTCGCGATGATGGCCGTGCTCGGGCTGTACGAGTTCCTGGCCCAGCGGGGTCACGGGCGCGTGTCGCTCGTCATCGGATTCGGCCTGCTCGTTGGCGGCGGACTCGGGAATCTCGTCGACCGAGCCCGCCTCGGCCTCGTCACCGACTTCATCCGCTCGGGGCCGAACGCGTTCAACGTCGCGGACATCGCCATCTTCTCGGGTGGCGTGGTCGTCCTCGTCTGGCTGGCGGCCGCGCTCGTCCGGATGTGGACGCACCGAGACGCGCGGAGCTGAGAGCTCAGCCGACGAGCAGGGGCGCGTAGGGCGGCGCCAGCAGGATTCCGACCCGGGCGTGGCCGCCCGCCACACCGTGTGCCATCTCGAGTGCGCTCGAGATCCCGTGGCTCGGCACGAACCCGAGCGTTCTCGCGGCGACCGCATCGCGACAGCCGGCGACGATGACGCGTCCGAGCCGCGAGAGCGCCGGCGCGCATCCCGCCCAGTCCGCGTAGGGGAGCAGTGGGTGGCACGCGGTCCCTGCTCGGTACGCCGCGAGCGCACGCTCGTCGGACGGCGGCCGCACGTTCCGCGTCGGCCAGTTCCTCGTCGTCTCGGGCGGTGCGCAGGGCGTTGAACATCGCGGCGTAGGGCGCCTGGGTGCCATGTGCGAACGAGCGAGTGAGCGGATGGACGAGAATCAGCGATCCGTCGGGTCGGATCGGGAAGGCATCGCGTCTGAGGCGGAGCGCGAGGCCGAGCGCGACCGCGGCCACGGTGATCGGATTGAGTGGCTCGCGCGGCACGTGAGGGCCGATCCACGGCACCCCCACGACGAGGGCATCGACCGGCTCGTCGAGCTCGGTTCCTCGGAGCGCGATGCCGCGGAGTAGGGCCTCGGCGTGAGCGACGGACGGCGCTCCTGCGTACGCGCCCGTCGCCTGCATGCGGCGGCCCTGGCTCGCGAGGAGGTCTCGCCGCAAGGCGTTGGGGAGGAGCGAGAAGATCGCTCGCAACGGAGAACGTGCGATGCGAGCGACCTGTGCAGGATCGTCCGGGTAGCCGCGAAACGTGCCGGTCAGGCGCGGCAGGTCGAGAACGAGGGAGACGCCGACGAGCGCCGCGCGCGCCTTGACGGCGGCTTCGAGCGTCGAGCCCGAGAGCCCAGGCGGGCGAGCCCGAGGCCTCGAGCAGCGAGTCGGCCGAGGCGGTGCTTCGGATCGTCGCCGCGTCGCAGGCGGCGATGAGCGCTCCCGGTCCTCCGTGCAGGACGGTCTCGGCGGCGGTGACCGCGAGCACGAGATCGGTCTCCACGAGAGCCGGATGGATGCGAGCTCCGCCGGCGATGGGCACGAGCGCGTCGTCCTCGGCGTCGTGGACGACGACCCGCCCGCGGAACGCCCTGGCCTGTGGAGGGGAGAGAACGCGTTCGAGGTCGCGCTGGCCGAAGCGGCGCCCGAGCCCGCCCGCCACGAGGATCGTCTGGCGCTCGTCCGGGACCCCGCAGCGCTCGAGCTCCGCCATGGTCACGGCGATCGCCGACTGCCGGGCGTCCTGCGGGGCGCCGGGCAGCGGGAGCGCCGCCGGCTCGACGAGGATCGTTGCTCGTCCGCCCGCGTGTGACGAGCGTGTCCAGCCGTCCGCCGGAGAGCGGAAAGCGGAGCGCATCGCGGACGGCTGCCTCCACGTCGACGACCCGCTCGGGCGGGGAGGGCGGACGCAGGACGACGTCGTCGTCGCTCGTCGGAACGAGGACGACACGCGAGCCCGAAAGCAGCGGAACGCGACGCACGGCTGCTATCCAACCAGGCCGTAGAGTTGTCTCATGCCGAAGACGCTCACCGGCGAGGAGCTGCAGCTCGACGACGCGCCGGCGCGCGAGTCCGAGCTCTTCCTCGTCGACGGGAACAACCTCGCGTATCGGGGATTCTTCGCCCTTCCGGAGGAGCTCCAGACGACCGACGGGCAGCCGACCAATGCCCTGCTCGGCTTCACGAACATGCTCTTCAAGCTTCTGTCCGACTACACGCCGAGGGGCGTCGCGGTCGCGTGGGACACGCGCCCGGTGCACCGAACGGAGATCTCGGCCGAGTACAAGTCCGAACGCCGGCCGATGCCGGATCTCCTGCGCGAGCAGTTCCCGCACTTCCGCCCGATCGTCGAGGCGTTCGGCTACCGGAACCTCGAGTTCGAGGGCTGGGAGGCGGACGACGTGATCGCGACGCTGGCGACGCGTGCGGACGAGGCGGGCATCAGGACGTGCGTGGTGTCCACCGACCGCGATGCTTTCCAGCTCGTCTCGGAGAACGTGTGCCTGATGATGACGCCGCGCGGGGTCGCCGACGTCCACGTCTACACGCCCGAGCGGGTCGAGCTGCGCTACGGCGTCCGGCCCGATCAGGTGCCGGACTTCATCGGCCTGAAGGGGGACACGAGCGACAACATC
Organism: uncultured Actinomycetes bacterium; assembly: GCA_963838395.1. Classification (GTDB taxonomy): domain Bacteria; phylum Actinomycetota; class Thermoleophilia; order Gaiellales; family Gaiellaceae; genus GMQP-bins7. The sequence goes on along the minus strand of CAWIQX010000024.1, from coordinate 700,060 downwards.
CCGGGCGTCCCGGGCATCGGGGACAAGACCGCAGGACAGCTCATCGCGCAGTACGGCTCGGTGGAGAGCGTGCTCGAGCACGCGGGCGAGCTGTCGCCCGCACGCTCGCGATCGCTCATCGAGCACGCCGAGCAGGCGCGCGCCTCGAAGCTCCTGGCGACGATGCGTCGCGACCTGGAGCTCGACATCGACCTGGATGACGTGGTCTCGCGCCCGCCGGATCGCTCGCAGCTCAAGGAGATCTTCCGCCGCTTCGAGTTCCGCGCGCTGCTCGGTCGCATCGACACGCTCGACGATGCGCTCCCCGCAGCCGAGCGCCCGAAGGCGGAGTCGCAGTCGGTCGGCGTGGCGCGAGGGAGAGCTGCCGAAGCTGCGCGGCGCGCGTCGGCTTGGCCGCGGACGACGGACCGCGTCGCGGTCGCCACGGGCGACGAAGTCGTCGTGACGCAGCGCCGCCAAGTGACAAGCTGTTACAAGGTGATGGCGACGCGCTCGCGGTGCACGACGCCAAGGCGCTGCGGGTCGACGCCGCCGACGACACGCTGATCGCCGCGTACCTGATCGACCCCGGCCGCGCGGAGTACCTGCTCGACGACCTCGCTGCCGAGTACGGCTTCGAGCTCGAGCCGGAGCCGCCGACGGAGGACGAGACCGCGGCCCTCGTGCGCCACGCGGAGGCGACGCGCCGGCTCGCTCCCCTCCTGCGCGACAAGGTGCGCGAGCGCGGCCTCGAGCGGCTCTACGACGAGATCGAGCTTCCGCTCTCGGGCGTGCTCGCCGCGATGGAGGACGCGGGAGTCCGCATCGACACGTACCGCATGGGCGAGATCACCGCTCGGCTCTCCGACCGCGTCGAGGAGCTCGAGGCGCGCGCGTACGAGCTCGCCGGCGAGGAGTTCGTGATCGGCTCGCCGGTGCAGCTCGGACGCATCCTCTTCGAGAAGCTCGAGCTGACCCCCGGCCGCAAGGGCAAGACCGGCTACTCGACCGACGGCAAGGTCCTGCGCGCGATCCGGGCCGATCACGAGATCGTCCCCGTGGTCGAGGAGTGGCGCGAGCTGACGAAGCTCGTGAACACCTACCTCGGGCCGCTGCCGACGCTGATCGGCGAGGACGGGCGGCTGCACACGACGATCAACCAGCACGTCGCCGCGACCGGGCGGCTCTCGACCTCGAGCCCCAACCTGCAGGCGATCCCCATCCGCACCGAGCTCGGGCGCGAGATCCGCTCGGCGTTCGTCGCCGAGACCGGCCACCGGCTCCTGTCGGCCGACTACTCGCAGATCGAGCTTCGGATCCTCGCGCACGTCTCCGGCGAGCCGAAGCTGCGCGAGGCGTTCCTGCGCGGCGAGGACATCCACACCGCGACCGCCGTCCGAGGTCCTGGGCAAGGATCCGGCGACGCTGACGAAGAACGAGCGGGCCGTGGCCAAGATGATCAACTTCGGGATCGTCTACGGGATCTCGGCGTTCGGGCTCTCCGAGAACCTCGACATCCCGAAGGAGCAGGCTCAGGCGTACATCGACGCGTATCTCGCGCGCTTCCCGCAGGTGCAGGCCTTCATCGCGCAGGACGATCACGCAGGCCGGCGAGGACGGATACGCGACCAGCCTGCTCGGGCGCCGCCGGCCGGTTCCCGAGCTCCGCGCGTCGAACCGCCAGACGCGCGGCTTCGGCGAGCGCGTCGCCGTCAACTTCGTCATGCAGGGCTCGAACGCGGACATCATCAAGGTGGCGATGGTCGCGATCCACTCGCGCCTTCGCGCGGAAGGGAGAGGCGCGCGGCTCGTCCTCCAGGTGCACGACGAGCTCCTGCTCGAGGTGCCCGAGACGGAGGTCACCGCCGTTCGCGAGCTCGTGACGGGAGGAGATGGTCGGCGCGTACCCGCTCGACCCGCCGCTCGCGGTCGACGTCGGCGTCGGCGACGACTGGGCCGAGGCGAAGTCGTGAGCGAGAGCGCCCGCGCAGGCTTGAAAACGGCCTGACCTGGCTATACTCCGCGATCCGATGGTGAACGACACGGTCGAGAAGCCGGCAGCGGTCGAGGAAGGCGTCTGGATCACGGGCCCCGACGGGGAGCTCGTGCCGGACTACGAATCGTCCTTTCCCGAGATCAACGAGGGCGAGGTCGTCCACGGCACGGTCGTGCGCGTGGACAAGGACGAGGTGCTCGTCGACATCGGGTACAAGTCCGAGGGCGTCATCCCCGTCGCCGAGCTCACCATCCGGCGCTCGGTCAACCCGGCCGACGAGGTCGCGCTCGGCGAGGAGATCGATGCGCTCGTCCTGACCAAGGAAGACGCCGAAGGCCGGCTCATCCTCTCCAAGAAGCGCGCACGCTTCGAGCTCGCCTGGAAGAAGATCGAGGCCGCCGCCGAGTCCGGCGAAGCCGTCGTCGGGAAGGTCATCGAGGTCGTCAAGGGCGGCCTGATCCTCGACCTCGGCGTACGTGGCTTCCTTCCTGCGTCGCTCGTCGACATCCGCCGCGTGCAGGACCTCGACGAGTTCATGGCGCGCGAGCTCCGCTGCAAGGTCATCGAGCTCAACCGCTCGCGCAACAACGTCGTGCTCTCCCGTCGCGCCGTCCTCGAGGACGAGCGCAAGGAGATGCGCCAGGCGATCCTCGACCGGCTTGAGCCCCGGCGACGTGATCGAGGGCCAGATCTCGAACATCGTCGACTTCGGCGCATTCGTCGATCTCGACGGCATGGACGGGCTGATCCACATCTCCGAGCTCTCCTGGAGCCACGTCAACCATCCGTCGGAGGTGCTCGACATCGGCCAGACGGTCGAGGTCAAGGTGCTCGACATCGACCGCGACCGCCAGCGCATCTCGCTCGGGCTGAAGCAGACGCAGAGCGATCCCTGGCAGCAGGTGCTCGACTCGTATCGCGAGGAGGACGTCGTCGAAGGCCGCGTGGCGAAGGTCGTCACGTTCGGCGCCTTCGTCGAGATCCTCCCCGGTGTCGAGGGGCTCGTGCACATCTCCGAGCTCGCGGCGCATCACGTCGAGAACCCGCGCGAGGTCGTCTCGCAGGGCCAGGCCGTGAACGTTCGCATTCTCGAGATCGACGGCGACCGGCGTCGGCTCTCGCTCTCGCTGAAGCGCGTCGAGGAGGGCGATGCAGCCCGTGCCCCGCGCCGACGGGGCCGAATCCGTGCACGAGACGCCGAACCTGGTGCTGTCCGAGGAGGCCTTCCCCGCGGGCGCGGGCGACTGTGGTGACAGACGAGGAGGGCGACGCTGCCGAGCCGGAGAGCGAGGCCGAGCCGAGGATGCGAGGATCGAGATCGAGTCCGAGGCCGTCGCCGAGACCGAGATCGGCATCGAGCCCGACGCAGACGCCGAGCCGGAGATCCCGCCGAGGACGAGTCGCCGAGACCAGCCGGAGGCTTCCGCCGAGCCGCTCGACGAGGTCGAAGCTGCCGGCGAGCCGGTCGAAGACACGAGCGCAGCCCCGGACGAGGAGCCCGAGCGCAGGGTCCGAGCTCGACGAAGAGCCGACCGCCTAGCTCGTTGCAGCCTCCGATCGCGGTCGCGATCACCGGCAGCATCGGCGCCGGTAAGAGCTCTGCGCTCCAGAGCTTCCGCCGCCATGGAGCCGCGACCGTCTCGAGCGACGAGATCGTCCATCATCTCCTCGCCACCGATCCCGAGGTCAAGCGTGCGCTCGTCGAGCGTCTCGGAGACGAGATCCTCGGCGAGGACGGCGCCCCCGATCGCGAGCGGATCGCGCTGCGCGTGTTCAAGGATCGTGAGGCGCTCGACTTCCTGGAGAGGCTTGCTGCACCCGCTCGTCTCGCGCGAGTACCTCGCGTGGCGCGAGCAGCTCGCTGCGCTGCCCACGCCGCCTCGCGGTCTGCGTGACCGAGGTGCCGCTGCTCTACGAGGTGGGCGCCGAGACGCGTTTCGACAAGGTCGTCGTCATCACCGCGCCGGCGAAGCTCCGCGAGGCCCGTCGCGGCGGCCGCAAGGACGATCGCGAGGCGCGGCTGCTGCCCGACAAGGAGAAGGCGAAGCGCGGCGACTTCGTCTACGTCAACACCGGCACGCCGGAGGAGCTGGACGCCTGGGTTGCCGACGTCATGGCGACCCTGACTGCTACCGCCTCGCCGGAAGCCGCAACGAGGTACTCCGAGTAACAACTTGTAACTTGGAGCGGTGCTCGTCTCGACGGCCGCTCCCGCCGTGCGCGTTCTGACCCTTGCAGCGGTCGCCGTCCTCGCGATCGCCGGTGTCGCCGCCTGGATCACGAGAGCCGAGCCCGACATCTACCTGCGCGCGCGCTACCCGCTCGAGTTCGAGCACATCCTGCGCGGGCCACGCGTCGAACCACGACCTCGACCCCGCGCTCCTGGCCGCGGTCGTCTACGTCGAGAGCAGGTTCGATCCCCGGGCCGAATCGGCGGCGGGGGCGGTCGGGCTGATGCAGCTCCTGCCGGACACCGCGAAGGGGATCGCGCTTCGCACCGGCGGCGAGCGGTTCGTCGTGGACGACCTCCGCGACCCGGAGATCAACGTCCGCTACGGCTCCTGGTACCTCGACCATCTCCGGGGCCGCTACGACGACACGAGGCTCATGCTCGCCGCCTACCACGCCGGCCAGGGCAACGTGGATCGCTGGCGCGCCGACGGAGCCGGCATCGCGTTCCCCGAGACCCGAAGCTACGTCGCAGACGTGCTGCGCATCAGGGACGTGTACGCGGATGCGTACCCGTCGGAGCTCGGTCTGTGACCGCCGAGCGAACGAACTCGATCAAGGCGTCGACGTTCCGGATCGGCTCGCCGGTTCCGAGCTGAACCGCCACTCCGTTCGCGACCAGGCCGATGAAGCCTGCGATCTGCTCCGGCGGGGCATCCGCTCGCAGCGCGCCGCGCTCCTGCTCGGCGTGGACGTGCTCGAGGAGTGGGGGAGCGAGCGACTCCTGCGTGCGCGCTTCGTAGCGCCGCCTGAACTCCGGGTCGGTGCGGATCTTCCGGCCCATCTCCATGTACACGCCGATCCAGTCCGGGTCTTCGTGGACGACCTCCCGTAGCGTCGGCTCCCAGCCCTTCTCGATCCAGAGCCGGACGAGCCGTTCGTTGTCCCGCGCCGCGAGCTCCAGGAAGAGATCCTCCTTCGAGCCGAAGTAGTTGAAGATCGCGCCGCGGGAGAGACCTGTCGCGTCCTCCAGGCGTACCACCGTGGCGCGCTCGTATCCGTGCTCGGCGAAGCAGCGGCGAGCCGCGGAGAGGATCTGCTCGCGCCGCTCGTTCCTGCGCTCGTCGGAGATCTTCGGCATCGTCCCACTTTACAAAACCGTACGGACGTTTTATATTACTCGCCACGATGGAGACGCCGGTCGAAGAAGCAGCAGCGGTCGGCGGGCTGGTCGCAGCCGAGCTCGATCTCGGTCCTCGGGACGCGGATGACGTTTCTCGCGCTGCCGTGGTTCGTGCTGGTCACGACGGGCTCGCCGGGGAAGATGAGCCTCGTCCTCGCCGCCGAGATCGCGCCGATGGCGATTCTCGGAATACCGAGCGGCATGCTCGTCCAGCGCATCGGCGCACGCTCGACGATGTTGCTCGCCGACTTCGCGCGCGCACCGATCCTCGCCTCGATTCCGCTCCTCCATGCCGCCGGGCTCTTGAGCTTCCCGCTCCTGCTCGGGCTCGTCGCCCTCCTCGGCTGCTTCATGCCGCCGTACTACGCGTCGCAGCGCACGATCCTGCCCGGAGCTCGTGGGGGAGGACGAGCGGCTGATGTCGCAGGGAAACAGCCTGATCGAGGGCGGCGCCGCGTTCTCGGCCCTGATCGGACCGGCTCTTGCCGGCCTGCTGATCCCCGTCATCGGCGCCCCGAACGTCCTGTACGTGGACGCGGCGACCTATTTCGTCGCGTTCCTGCTCGTCGCTGGTCTTCGTCCCGCGGCGCAAGCCGATCGTCGACGCGGTGCGCCCGAAGGTCCTGGCCGGGGTGCGCTTCCTGCTCGGAGACAAGCTGCTCGGCCCGATCGCCGCGCGTGATCGTCGCGTTCGGGTTCTTCATGCCGGGGATGTCGGCCGGGCTTCCCGTCTACGCATACGAGGCCTTCGACGGGAGCGCGCGCATCGCGGGCCTCTTCTACGCCGCTCTCGGCGCCGGCGCGCTCGTCGGGAGCCTCGTTGCGGTGGTGGCCGTTCGCAGGATGGCGCCGCTCCGCCTCTCGGGGCTCGCGATGCTCGCCTTCGTCGTCCCGCTGTGGGTGCTGCCGTTCCTGCCCCCGTGGCCCGTCGTCTTCGTCGCGCTCTTCCTCGCGATGTTCTGCACGCCGCTCATCAACGGCCCGCTCATCGCGGTGTTGACGGCTCGAACCCCGGATCAGCTGCGGGCGATGGTCATCACCGCGGTGATCTCGATCAACACGCTCGCTGCGCCGCTCGGCTTCATCGCCGCCGGGCTGGTGATCGAGCGCTGGGGCATCGTCCCGCTCTTCACCGCGGTCGTCGTGGGCGCTACGGCGATGGCGGCCGTGTACGGGGCGATCGTCCTGCGCCATCGCGACGTCGACACGCTCGGCGAGCCGGCGACCGTCTAGCGCCGCGCGACGAAGACGGCGCGGGCGCTCGTCGCGCTCGTCATCGGAACGGAGCACACGCCCTTCCCACGGCACGCGCCGCTCCACTGCTTGAAGCGCCACCCCTTCGCCGGCGCGGGCGTCAGCCGCGTCGTCTCGTACGAGGGGACGAGCGCGGAGCACCGTGTGGGGCAGGCGATGCCGGGCCGGGAGCTTCGCACGGTGCCTCGGCCGGAGACGGCAACCGTCAGCCGGTACGTCGCGGGAGCGAAGACCGCCGACACGCTACGCCCGGGCTCGACGACGACCTTGCACGTCGACCGGCCGGAACAGCTCGCGCCCCAGCTGACGAGCTTCGTGCCTGCCGCCGGCGTCGCGCTCAGCTCGAGCGGCCGTGCCTGCGCTCCAGGTCGTCGTGCAGCTCTGGCTGCAACGGAGACCCGGGACGTCCGCCGTGACGGAGCCCGATCCCGAGACGGTGAGCGCGAACGGCACCTGGCGGTCGAGCTGGACGAGCCACGGTGAATCCTGGGTATCGAACCACGCTCCCGCGTGCCCGTAGTAGTCGTCCCGTCCCGAATCGAGCGTGAGCCCGGTGATGGGCGTCTCGTCCCCGAACGGGATACATCAGGTCGTACGGGTTGTCGCAGGTATGCCCGTCGTCGGGCTCCGGACAGTTGTTGGGGGCGCTGCTCGAGACCGCTCCGAGCGCGTGCAGGAGCTCGTGCGCGGCGGTGGTGTTCCACGGAACCCCCGGACATGCCTGCACGTAGACGACCGCGAACCCGAGACCGGACGAGCTGCTTCCGCCCTGGCCGCAGATGTCCGGCTCCACGGGCCCGTCGTAGTACACGAGGTACTTGGTGTGGCGCGACCCGAATCCACGCATCATCAGCGAGCTGGTGATCGCGTTGAAACGGGCGTCGACCGAGGACAGCTGGGAGCTCGACTGCGTGAGCCGGAACAGCGTCAGGTCGAGCTGCGACCCGCAGGAGAACGGGGCGAGGTCGTTCCGCGGAGTCCGGAGTGGATCCTGCCCACGCCACCACGCGTCGATCGACTCCGCGTCGCCCTGCATGAGGCTTCCGTAGGAGCTGAACCGATCCGGCCCGTCCGAGGGGATCGCGTACACCCAGTGCACCGGACTCCCGGCGACCGCGTTCGGCGCGAGGTCGGCCTGAGTCGGCGTGCCGCACCAGGTGGCGGCTGTCCGGGCCGGCACTCGGGCCGAGGGGGATGACGACGCGAGCGTCCGCGCGTGCTCGCGGGTGAGGTCGTGCACCACCCAGCGCTCGTTCGTCTCCGCGTTGCGACTCGCGCCAGCGGCGCACAGGGCCAGCGTGACGAGCAATGCAGCGAGCCGCACCATCCACTGCAGTTTCACTCCGATCGTGTGTGCGTCAACCCTCCATTCGTCTAGTCGGCTGCCGGCAGATCGGCGCCGTGGTCAGATCTGGTCGCAGGGCTAACCTTGGGGTTCGTGCGGGAGTTCCAGGCAACCGACCAGTACGCGCCGATGGGCGACCAGCCGCGCGCGATCGAGGAGATCGCGGCGTCGGTCAACGAAGGCAACCGCTTCCAGACCCTGCTCGGCGCCACCGGAACGGGCAAGACGGCGACGATGGCCTGGACGATCGAGAAGATCCAGCGCCCCGCGCTCGTCATCGCGCACAACAAGACCCTTGCCGCTCAGCTCTGCAACGAGTTCCGGGAGTTCTTCCCGGAGAACGCGGTCGAGTACTTCGTCTCCTACTACGACTACTACCAGCCCGAGGCCTACATTCCGCAGGCCGACCTCTACATCGAGAAGGACTCGTCGCAGAACGACGACATCGCGCGGCTCCGGCTCTCGGCCACGTCCTCGCTGCTCACGCGCCGCGATGTCGTCGTCGTCGCCTCGGTCTCCTGCATCTACGGTCTCGGCTCGCCGGAGGAGTGGCGCGAGCGCGTGCTCATTCTCGAAGTGGGCGAGGAGCACGACCGCGACGAGGTGCTGCGGAAGCTGATCGAGAGCCAGTACGTGCGCAACGACACCGTGCTCGGCCGCGGCCGCTTCCGGGTGAAGGGCGACGTGATGGAGATCCAGCCGGCGAACCAGGAGACCGCGTATCGGATCTCGTTCTTCGGCGACGACGTCGAGCAGATCACGCACTTCGACCCGCTTGACCGGCGAGGTCTACGCGAAGCTCGACAACCTGGTCATCTGGCCCGCCACCGAGTACGTGACGTCGAAGCCCACGATCGACCGCGCGATCGACGACATCCGCGCCGAGCTCGAGCAGCAGGTGGCGAAGTTCGAGGCCGAGGAGCGCATGCTCGAGGCGCACCGCATCCGGCAGCGGACGGAGTACGACATGGAGATGCTGAAGGAGCTCGGGTTCACGAGCGGCATCGAGAACTACTCGCGCATCCTCGAGGGCCGCGCGCCGGGCACGCATCCGTTCACGCTGATCGACTACTTCCCCGACGACTTCGTCGTCTTCGTGGACGAGTCGCACCAGACCGTCCCTCAGCTCGGCGGCATGTACGAGGGCGACCGCTCGCGCAAGCAGACGCTGATCGACTACGGCTTCCGGCTTCCCTCGGCGCTCGACAACCGTCCGCTGCGCTTCGACGAGTTCCTGGGCAAGGTCAACCAACTGATCTTCGTCTCCGCGACGCCGGGGCCGTTCGAGCTCTCGCGCTCGAAGGTGATCTCCGAGCAGCTGATCCGGCCGACCGGGATCGTCGACCCCGAGGTCGAGCTGCGTCCGACGAAGAACCAGATCGACGACCTCCTGAACGAGATCCGACACCGCGAGGAGGCGGGCGAGCGCACGCTGGTCACCACGCTGACGAAGAAGATGGCCGAGGACCTGACCGACTACCTGCTCGAGGCAGGAGTCCGAGCGCGCTACCTGCACTCCGAGATCAACACGCTCGACCGGATCGCGATCATCCGCGAGCTCCGGCTCGGGGAGTACGACGTCCTCGTCGGAGTCAACCTCCTGCGCGAAGGGCTCGACCTCCCCGAGGTATCGCTCGTCGCGGTGCTCGACGCCGACAAGGAGGGCTTCCTGCGCGGCAAGACCGCACTCATCCAGACGACCGGGCGCGCCGCGCGGAACACGGCCGGCAAGGTGCTCCTCTACGCGGACAAGCGCACCGAGGCGATCATCGGCGCGATGGAGGAGACGAACCGGCGGCGCGCGTACCAGGTCGCCTACAACGAGGAGCACGGGATCACGCCCGTCACGATCGTCAAGGGCGTCTCCGACATCGCGGAGCTCCTCTCGCTCGAGTCCCCGCATGTCCCGTCGTCGCGCCGGCGGCGAGGGAAGGCCCAGGTGGAGGGAATGTCCGGCGAGGAGCTCGAGAAGCTCGTCATCACGCTCGAGGAGGAGATGTACCTCGCCGCCGAGGAGCTGCGCTTCGAGTACGCGGCCAAGCTCCGCGACGAGATCAAGGAGCTGCGGCGCGAGCTGATGGCGTTCGCCAGAAGCGACGGAGTTACGGAGGACGACGCCATGTGCCGAAACATCAAGACGCTTCCACAACTTCGAGCCGCCGGCGACCGAGGACGAGGTGCGCGCGGCGGCGCTGCAGTACGTGCGCAAAGTGAGCGGATCGCAGAAGCCGTCGAAGGCCAACGAGGCTGTCTTCGCGCGCGCCGTCGACGAGGTCGCGGACGCCACCACAGCTTCTCGCCGAGCTCGTGACCCACGCGGCGCCGCGCGACCGCGAGGTCGAGGCCGCGCGCGCACGCGCCCGGGCCGAGAAGCGCTTCGGCCGCGCTGCGTACTCGCAGGCTCGAACATCGTCCGACGCTCGTTGCCGATACAGCCGGGTGGCGAACCGCAAGGTTCCGGTGCTCGGCCTGGCCGCGTTCGCGGCGGTCGTTCCCGTCGCGCTGCTGCATTTCGTCGGCGGCGAGGACGTGTCCTTCGACGGCTGGTTCCACTTCGCGGGCGTCGCGCTCGGAGCAGGCGTCGCGACCGCCTCCGCGGTCGCGCTGACCGTCGCCGGCGCGCGCCAGCGGGACGGGCACGCGGTCCTGGTGGGCAGCGCGTTCTCCGTGATGGCCGCGCTTCTCTGCCTGCACGGGCTCGCGACGCCCGGCGTTCTCGTCGGGATGAACGGCGTCGTCGCGTTCACGGGCGGCGCGACCCTCCCCGTCGGGAGCCGCCATCCTCGCGCTCGGCGTCGTCCCGGCGCTGCGCCGACCCGCGGCAGTGCGGCCGCTGCTCGGCCTGCTCGCGGCGGCGTCGTTCTCATCCTCGGGCTCGGTGTCGCCGCGCTGCTCGAGCCGACCTCGTCCCGCCCGTGCCCGAGCCGCGCAGCCCGCTTGCGCTCGCCGTGCTCGTCGCCGGGATGAGTTCTTCGCACTGCTCTTCTGGCGTGCGCTGCGCACGTTCCGCCTCACGCGTCGGCGAGAGCGACCTCATCGTCGCGGTCGGCATCGTCTGGCTCGCGAGCGCGCTTCCGGCTGCGCTGCTCCTCGCCTTGAGGGACCTCGGCTGGTGGCTCGGCCACGGATTCGAGATCGTCGGGATCGCGATCGTCGGAATTCCCGGTCGCGCTCGATCTGCGCGCGGGAGCCGCCCGCTCGCGCCCGCTCCTCGGCGACCTCACGCGGCGCCGATCTCGTCGCCGAAGAGGAGGCGTTCCTCGGCTCCCACGTCCGAGCGCTCCTCGTCGACCTGGCAGAGAAGGACGCGTACACGGAGGAGCACACGCGCCGGGTCGCGCTGCGCGCGGTGCAGGTGGGGGACGAGCTCGGGCTCGCCGCCCGAGCGACTTCGCGACCTCGCCGTCGGCGGCCTGCTGCACGACATCGGCAAGCTCAGCATCCCGGACGAGATCCTCAAGCGTCCGGGCCCGCTCTCACAGACGGGAGTTCGACGCTGGTCGAAGAGCACCCCGAGCGAGGGCGGCGGCTTCTGCGCGAGCTCGGCGGCTTCTCCGATAGCGTTCTCCGACTCGTTCGCGACCACCACGAGCGGCTCGACGGCAGCGGCTATCCGCAGGGCTCGTGCCGGGCGGAGCTCGACCTCGACACGAGGATCCTGAGCGTGTGCGACGTCTACGACGCGCTGATCTCGCGGCGGGTGTATCGCGCGGCCTGGACGCACGAGCAGGCGCTGCGCTGCTCCGCGGGAGCGCGGGACCATCTTCGACGCACGCTGCGTCGACGCGCTCGAACGCGTGCTCGCCCGCGAGCGCGCGGACGAGCTCGCCGTCGCTGTCTGACAGCGCGGCCGAGCCGTGCGGCTGCGCGTTATGCGGCAGCGAGGGCGTTCAGCTTCTCGCGCAGATAGCGGAGGTACGGCTGCGGGTCGATCGGGCCGCCGACCACGCGCTCGATCGTCTCTGCGGGCGTGAACTTGCTCCCGAGCGCGTACAGGTTCTCGCGGAGCCAGTCGTGCAGCTCGCGAGAACTCCCCGCGCTCGATCTGCTCTTCGACGTCCGGGAGCGCCTCGCGCGCCTTCTCCCAGATCTGCACCGAGAGAACGCTTCCCAGCAGGTACGTGGGGAAGTAGCCGAAGAGCCGCTCGCCCAGTGCGAGTCCTGCAGGACGCCGACCGCGTCGTTCGGCACCTCGAGGCCCATGAGCTCCGTCGAAGCGCGTGTTCCAGGCTTCGGGGAGGTCCGTCGACCGCGAGCCGTCCCGAGAGGAGCTCCTGCTCGAGCTCGAAGCGAAGGATGACGTGCAGCCCGTAGCTCGTCTCGTCCGCGTCGACGCGGATGAATGCCACGCTGTGGGCGGTTGACCGCGCGGTGGAAGCCCTCGAGCGGGACGTCCGCCGAGGACGTCCGGGAACGCCTCCTGGACCCGCGGGTAGAACCAGCGCCAGAACGGCAGCGAGCGGCCGACGATGTTCTCCCACAGCCGGCTCTGCGACTCGTGGAGCGCGTACGAGGCGCAGCCCTGCGAGCGGCGTGCGCTCGAGGGACGGGCCGAGCCCCGCTCGTAGAGGCCGTGACCGCACTCGTGCATCGCCGTGAAGAGCGAGTTCAGGTCGTCTCGCGCGTAGCGGGTCGTCAGCCGGATGTCGCGAAGCCCGACCGGTGCGGCGAACGGATGGACGGTCAGATCGAGCCGGAACGCATCCCAGGTCGCGCCGAAGCGCTCGATCAGCTCCCGCGAAAGCGCCTCCTGCGGCGGCGATCGCGAACGGCCCGCGCAGGAACGCCGTCCTCGTCCTCCTCCGCGCGTGCTCGGCCGACGAGCGCCGTGATCTCGGGCTGGAGCGCGGCGAAGATGCGCGGACGTCCTCGGTCTTGTCCCCTCCTCGTAGTTGTCGAGCAGGACGTCGTACGGATCGTCGTACGGCGCGAAGCACTCGATCAGCCGACGCTTGAGCTCGAGCATCCGCTCGAGCGAGGGACGGAATGCCTCGAAGCTCGCACTCCTCGCGAGCCTTCACCCACGCCTGGTACGACTCGACCTGCGCGCCCGCGATCTCGGCGGCGAGGTCGGTCGGAACGCGCCGCTTCTTCTCCCAGCGGCGGCGGGCGACACGGACGAGGCACGCGTCGTCGGCATCGTGGGGGAGGGTCGCGGCGTACGGCTCGAGCGTCGTCGAGCAGCTCGCCGATCCGATCGTCGATCTGGCGATCGTGGACGATCGTCTCGAGCGTGGCGAGCTGCGCGCCGCGCGTGCTCTCGCCCGAAGGGGGCATCCAGACCTCGGTGTCCCACGCGAGGAGGAGCTGCGTCCGCTCGAGATCGTCGATCTCTGCAAGCCGCCGTTTGAGCTCCGCAAGTGAGGATTCCATGGGCCGCAGACTCTCACTCTACGTACGCGCGAAGGTTCTGCGACCCACTTCGAGCAACGCCTGCCCGTCCCAGGCGTAGGTTCTGACCGTGAGCGAGGCGGGCTCGGCCTCGTACACGTTCAGGCCACGCGCTTCCTCCCGCCGCTTGGGCCGAGGGCGGCCGAGGGCGGGGGCCGTCGCGAGCACCAGAGCCCGGCGGGGACCCTCCTCGAGCACCTTGAACTCCCGCCGCTCCGCGATCCCGCCCTGATGCACGTGCCCTCCGATGACCAGCTCGGTCCCGGCCGCGACGAGCTTGCGGAGCACGTCGTCGCGGCGGCTCAGTGGCCTCTTGCGCGCGGCTCGCCACGGAGGCGCTGCGAGATGGTGGTGCAGCGCGACCATTCGCAGAGCGTCGGGAGGGCCTTCCTGGAGCCTTGCCAGCGCGCGCGCCAGAGGCTCGTCGTCCAGCGCGCCTCCCTGCTGGCGCCACGGCACGAACCGAGTTCAGGCCGACGACGACGACTCCGTCGGCGGCGTGCACGGGCTCCGTCTCTCCGAAGACGTGTTCCCAGTCGGCGAACGTCCGGGTGAAGCGCGCCGGGAGCGTGTACGGGATGTCGTGGTTCCCGGGAACGGCCAGAAATGGCAGGCCGAGGCCGCGGAGGAGGGTCGCCGCCGTCTCCAGCTCCTGCCGCCGGCCGCGGTGCGCCATGTCTCCCGTGGCGACGAGCAGCGTCGGCTGCAGGTCGGCGATCAGCTCGCCGAGCGCGGCCAGCGGCTCCCAGGCTTCTCCGTGGCCCATGTGCAGATCGGAGAGGTGGAGAACGCGCGCGGTCACGGCCGGGGCAGGCTATACGCTGACCTCGAGCCCGAACGGTCGCTGGCGTACTCGCGGAGCGGTGTCGTCGCTTCGTGCCGGTAGACTCGGGCGCATGGCGAACGAGTCGCCGGAGCTCTTCGACGACGTCTATCTCGGCCTCCGGGCGGGAGGCGCGGTACGCAAGCAGCGGCGCGGCGAACCGCTCTCCGCCGAGGACGAGGACGCGATCGGCCGCTGGCGGCGGCTGTCGCTCTGGCGCAAGTTCATCGCGATCGGCGCGTTCGCGCTCGGGACGTTCGGCCTCGGGCTCACCGTGGGCGGCCTGATCTTCGGCCGCTGGCGCAAGGCTTGAGGCGCAAGATCGAAATTCGCTCGCGCGAATTTCGATCGCGCGAAAGGACCTGAAGGCGCCCGCTTCGCGGCCGCGAGAGGCATGCAAGCGTCTGAGGTTCGCGCGGCGCGGTAGCGGGTACGAAGAGGCGATGACGGACACCGGAATCCAGGGCGCGGCGCAGAGCGCGCACGCGGGCGCCAAGCAGGCGGCCGACAGCAACTGGGTCGACGGGCTCGCGCGCTTCGGTCTCAGCGCCAAGGGCTTCTCGTACGCGCTTGATCGGGATCCTCGCCGGAGCCCTGGCGTTCGGGCTGGGCGGGACAGGCGGCGAGCCGCGAGGGTGCGCTCGAGGTCATCGCCGACGAGAGCCTAGGCAAGGTGCTCCTGGTTGCGCTCGCGCTCGGCTTCACGGCGTACGGCCTGTGGCGTCTCGTCCAGGCCATCTTCGATCGCGACGACGAGGGCTCCGGTGCGAAGGGCATCGCGAAGCGCGTCGGCTATCTCGGCCGAGCCGTTCTCTACGGCGTGCTGACGTGGACGACGCTCCGACTGCTCAGCGGATCGGGTGGCGGAGGCGACTCCCAGACGGGCGAGGCGAGGAACGCGACGTCGACGGTGCTCGACTGGCCCGCCGGCCGCTGGCTCGTCGGCGTCGGCGGCCTGATCCTGATCGGCGTCGGCATCTTCAACGCGTATCGCGCGTTCACGCAGAAGTTCGAGGAGAACTGGAAGACCGGCGAGATGAGCAGGTCGGAGCGCGTGTGGGGCGCTCGACTGAGCTCGCTCGGCCTGCTCGCGCGATTCGTGGTCTTCGTGCTGATCGGCGGCTTCTTCGTCAAGGCCGCGTACCAGTACGACCCCAAGGAGGCGATCGGTCTGGACGGTGCGCTCCGGAAGGTCGGTGACGCGAGCTACGGGCCGGTGCTCCTGGCCATCGTCGCCGCGGGCTTGCTCTGCTACGCGCTCTTCTGCTTCGTCGAAGCCCGTTACCGACGCATCTGAGCGTTGTCGGCGCTCCTCTTCGTCAACCCCGGCTCGGGGAAGGGCGGGCCGAGCGTCGAGGAGCTGACCCGAGCCGCACGCGCGCTCGAGCGTGCAGGTTCACGTGCTCGAGGAGGACGACGACCTCGCCGAACTCGCGCGGGAAGCGGATGCTGGGGTGCTGGGCATGGCCGGAGGCGACGGCTCGCTGGGCGCTGTTGCCCAGGTCGCCGTGGAGCGAGACCTGCCCTTCGCCTGCATCCCGTGGGGCACGCGCAACCACTTCGCGAACGACGTCGGCCTCGATACCGACGATCCGCTGGCGGCGCTCGCGGCCTTCCGCGACGGAGCCGAGCGGCGAGTCGATGTCGGCCGCGTGGGCGACCAGGTGTTCCTGAACAACGTCTCGCTGGGGGTCTACGCGCGGCTCGTCCACCGCCGTGAGCGGCGAAGGCAACGGGGCGAGACCTTCGCGCGGCTGCGGGCGCTCGTCATCTCGCTGAAGGACCGGCGTCGCAGCGAGCACTTCGTCGTCGACGGCCAGCCCCTGCGAGCGAGCGTCGTGCTCGTCGCCAACAACGAGTACCGACTCGACCTCTTCTCGATCGGAGAGCGCGATCGGGTGGACGAGGGCACGCTCGCGATCTACGCGGCGCACGGTCTTCGTCGCCTCCGCTGGACGGAGCGCAAGACTCCCTCCGTCCGAATCGAGACGTCGCGCAACCCTGGCCCGAGCCGCCGTCGACGGCGAGCCGGCGCTTCTCGACTCGCCGCTCGAGCTACGAGTCGAGCCCGGCGCGCTGCGGCTGCTCGTCCCCCGCGAAGAGCTCGAAGCGGAGTCCCCGGCGTCTGCTTCGTCCGAGGACGAGTAGCAGGCCGCTGAGCAGGGCTACGCCACCGGCGACACCGGCGAGGACGTCGAGCGTGTAGTGCCGCCCGAGGATCACGCGGCTTGCCTGCGACGACGATGATCAGTGCCGCGGCGATCGCGAGTGACCACCAGGCGGTGGCGTCGTTCGACGGCTGTGGCTGCGAGGACGAGCGCAAGCGCACCGTACGTCGCGGTCGCGCTGAACGAGTGGCCGCTCGGAAACGCGTAGGTCGTCAGCTGCACGAACGGATCCTCGAGCTCCGGGCGTCCACGCTGGAAGAGCGCCTTGAGCGACTGACTGACGATCAGGCTGCCCGCGAAGGCCGACACCACGAAGATCGCGGCTCCCGGCCGGCCGCGCCGGACGAGGAGCAGCCCGGCGACGACTACCAAGGGGCCGAGCACCACTGCGCTTCCCGCGTAGGTGACGACCTCCATCACGTCGACCAGCAGGTCGGGAGCGGTTCGCCGCACCCAGTCCACGGCGCGCACGTCGAGTCGATCGGCGCTCGCCCAGAAGAGCACGGCTCCGGCGATGGCGACGAAGACGGTGCTCGAAATGGCGAGCACCACCGCGTACAGGCGTGCCGGATCTCGGTGCGTCACCTCCGCACTATTCCCCGAATCGCTCGGCTAGACGCAGTCGTCGGCCGAGAAGCTCTGGTGCCCGCGGTTCGGCTGGCAGCGCTGCTCGCGGAGCGCAGTCGTCAAGCCGGTACGTCTCGCCGTCCGGCTCGAAGGCGAGGCTCCAGCGCTCGGCGCGGACCGAGTCGTCGAGCAGACCGTCGAGCGTGACGGTGACGACTTGGGGCCCTGTGCCCTCGGACGAGGCCTTGGCGTCGATGGTCGTACGCACGACCGTGCGTTCGTCGAGGCGGAGGAACTCCGCCGCCGCCATCGCCGCCGAGCGCTCCCAGTGCTCGTCGACGTTCTCCTGGAACGAGGCGAAGCCGTCGGTCGAGACGATCCCCGCGGAGTTCGGCTCGGGAGGCCCGCCCCAGACGAGCTCGACCTCGACGTCGTTGCCGCACGCGGCGAGGCTCGCTGCGGCGAGGAGCAAGGCGGCGTACGCCGAGCAGAGCGCACGCCGCCTTTGTACCTGCGCCTTGTTAAGCGAATGCGGCGATCTGCTCCGTGTACGAGCCCATGAGGCGCTCGAGGCGCGCACCCATGCTGGCGCCTACCACGCCCACGTTGTCGACGATGAGCCCAGCGCGGATGATTGTCGACTGGAACTCCTCGTCGACCCGCAGGGTCGCGAGCTTCTCGGCCTCGCCGCGGAGGAAGAAGAAGCCCTGAAGATCGCCACCGTGTGGCTCGAGAAAGACGGGCTCGATGCTTTCGATTGTCCCGTCTGCCTGCAGTCCACCGAAGTACTCCATCGTCGAGTTGAACGTCTCCACGGCTTCCGCCTCGCGGCCGCGTACGACTTCGCCCCAGCCGATGAAGAGACCGGCGTCTGCCATGCCCCACCTCCTTTTCAGGTTGACGTCGTGGAGCATTTCAAGCCTGCGGTCTCACTGCTATCGAACGTCTGTTCGCCTCGGTACAATGGCGCGCCTATGGGCCAGGCCGAAGAGCTCGTCGTCCACGGGGCGCGCGAGCACAACCTGAAGAACGTCACCGTCCGCATTCCGCGGAATGCGCTCGTGTGCGTCACGGGCCTCTCGGGCTCCGGGAAGTCCTCGCTCGCGTTCGACACGATCTACGCGGAAGGGCAGCGGCGCTACGTCGAGTCGCTCTCCGCGTACGCGCGCCAGTTCCTGCAGATGATGGAGAAGCCGGACGTGGACTCGATCGACGGGCTCTCGCCCGCGATCTCGATCGACCAGAAGACGACTTCGCGCAACCCGCGCTCGACGGTCGGCACGGTCACCGAGATCTACGACTACCTGCGGCTCCTGTACGCGCGGATCGGTCGGCCGCACTGCCCGATCTGCGGGCGGCCCATCACCGGCCAGTCCCTCGACCAGATCGTGGAGCAGGTGCTGCGCCTGCCGGAGGGAACGAAGTTCACCGTCAACGCGCCCGTCGCCCGCGACCGCAAGGGCGAGTTCAAGGACGTGCTCGAGGAGCTCCGGCGGGACGGGTTCACCAGGGTGAAGGTGGACGGCGAGCAGCGACTGCTCGAGGAGGAGATCGAGCTCGACAAGAAGTACAAGCACACGATCGAGGTGGTCGTCGACCGGCTCGCGATGAAGCCCGACCTGCGGCAGCGGCTGACGCAGTCCATCGAGACCGCGACGTCGCTCGCCGAAGGACTGGTCGTCGTCGACGTGATCGACGGCGAGCCTCTGACCTTCTCGGAGAACCTGGCGTGCCCGGAGCACGGCGTCTCCCTGCCCGGAGCTCGAGCCGCGCGCGTTTTCCTTCAACTCGCCGCATGGCGCGTGCCCCCGGTGCACGGGGCTCGGGGCGCAGCTCGAGATCGACCCCGATCTGCTCGTGCCCGACAGCTCGCTCTCGATCAACGAGGGCGCGCTCGTGCCGTGGACGATCGGCAGCCAGAGCTTCTACGACAGCGTCATCGAGGCGATCGCCGAGCGCTACGAGATCTCGCTCGACGTTCCCTGGCGCGAGCTGGAGCGGGAGCAGCAGGACAGGTTCCTGTACGGGACGGACGGCGACAAGATCTTCGTCACGTACCGCAACCGCATGGGTCGCCGGCGCCAGTACACGATGGCGTTCGAGGGGCTGGTCAACAACCTCCAGCGGCGCTACCGGGAGACCGACTCCTCGCAGCAGCGGGACCGGATCGAGGAGTACATGAGCTTCCGCCCCTGCCCGGAGTGCGGTGGCGCACGGCTGAAGCCGGAGATCCTGGCCGTCACGATCGGCGACCGCTCGATCCACGCGTTCACGCAGATGTCGGTGACGCGGGCGCTCGTCGTTCCTCGACGAGCTCGCGCTGACCAAGACCGAGGAGCTGATCGGCCGCAGAATCGTCAAGGAGATACGCGAGCGCCTGACCTTCCTCGACAACGTCGGGGTCGGCTATCTCCAGCTCGACCGGGCGGCGAAGACGCTCTCCGGCGGAGAGGCGCAGCGGCTCCGCCTGGCGACGCAGATCGGGTCGCAGCTCGTCGGCGTGCTCTACATCCTCGACGAGCCCTCGATCGGGCTCCACCAGCGCGACAACGGCAAGCTGATCGGCACGCTGGAGCGGTTGCGCGATCTCGGGAACACCGTGCTCGTGGTCGAGCACGACGAGCAGATGATGCGCTCCGCGGACTGGATCGTCGACCTCGGCCCGGGCGCGGGGGAGCACGGGGGCGAGATCGTCGGCGAGGGAACGGCGGAGACGATCGCGGCCACCGAAGGCTCGATCACCGGCCAGTTCCTGAGCGGGGAGCGGCGCATCGCCGTGCCGTTCCGGCGGGAGGAGAACGGTCGCGGCTGGTTCTCGATCCGGGGAGCGTCGATGCACAACCTGAAGGGGATCGACGTCGACTTTCCCGTGGGGCGGTTCGTCGCGGTGACCGGGGTCTCGGGCTCGGGCAAGTCCACGCTCGTGAACGAGATCCTCTACAAGGCGCTCGCGAACCGCCTGAACCGCATGCGCACGAAGCCGGGCGAGCACGAGAGCGTCGAGGGCATCGAGGTCTTCGACAAGGTCATCGACATCGACCAGACGCCGATCGGGCGCACGCCACGCTCCAACCCGGCGACGTACACGGATCTGTTCACGCACGTGCGCGAGCTCTACTCGCTGACGCCCGAGGCCAAGGTGCGCGGGTACAAGCCCGGCCGCTTCTCGTTCAACGTCAAGGGCGGGCGCTGCGAGACGTGCAAGGGCGACGGGACGATCAAGATCGAGATGCACTTCCTGCCCGACGTCTACGTGCCCTGCGAGACGTGTCACGGGCGCCGCTACAACCGGGAGACGCTCGAGGTCCGCTTCAAGGGGAAGTCGATCGCGGACATCCTCGAGATGTCGGTCGAGGAGGCGCTCGACTTCTTCGCCAAGATCCCGAAGATCCGCCGCCGCCTGCAGACGCTGCACGACGTGGGTCTCGACTACGTGAAGCTCGGGCAGCCGGCGACGACGCTCTCGGGCGGCGAGGCGCAGCGGGTGAAGCTCGCGGCCGAGCTCTCCAAGGTCGCCACCGGGCAAGACGCTGTACATCCTCGACGAGCCGACCACCGGGTCTCCACTTCGCCGACATCGAGAAGCTGCTCGAGGTGCTGCAGCGGCTCGTGGACTCCGGGAACACGGTGCTCGTGATCGAGCACAACCTGGACGTGATCAAGCAGGCCGACTGGATCGTCGATCTCGGGCCCGAGGGAGGCGAGGCCGGGGGAGAGGTGATCGCGGTCGGAACGCCCGAGGAGATCGCGGAGGCCGAGGACTCCTCGACCGGCCAGTTTCTCCGCGGCGTCCTCGCGGAGCCGGCCGCGGCCGCGGCGTAGCTCGGAGGCGGTGGCATACTGAAAGCCATGCCGAAGCTCCCGATCGTCGTCGTACTCGGTGCTCTCGCGGTCGCAGGCTCCGCGGGCGCCGTAAGGCAGACGGAGGTTCAGCGCCCGGTGCTCGCCGTGACGGACACGCGTCCCTTCGAGGTTCGCGGCGCCGGCTTCGAGCCGCGTGAACGCGTCCAGGTGCTGCTCGCGCTGAACGGAGGGCAGACGTGGCGGAACACGGTGGCGAGCCCGACCGGCGCGTTCACCGTCGAGTTCCGGGTCTCGCTCGGTGCGTGCTCGCGCTTCACGATGCAGGCGTTCGGTTCGAAGGGCAGCCGCGCCCGCATCCTGCCGCGCCGCTCGCAGATCGACTGCGTCTCACCCGGCTAGCTGCGCCGAGCGGTGGGGTCAGGCTCAGCCTGCCCCGGTGTGAGATCGAGACGTGGAACTCGAAACGGGTCAGGCTAAGCCTGACCCCTCACACCCGATCGCGACCAAGAGAAAGGCCCCCGGCGCCGAGTGCGCCGAGGGCCTTTCGGTCGTACCGTCGGAGCTGGGTCGCTACGAGGAAGGCCGCATCTCGATCAGCTTGGCCTCGTCCTCACCGCTCTTGTTGTCGTTCACGATCACCATCAGGCCGCGAGCGGGAGTCTGATTCCACTCGGGGCGGTCGATGGTGACGTCGGTGGTTGTCCGAGTCGCCCGGGTCGACCGTCAGGAAGTCGAACTCGTTATCCGTGAAGATCGCCGGAGTCCAGGGGTTGAAGCTCGCGGAGAGAGGCATGTCGTCTTCCTCCTCCTCGTTGAGATCGAACCCGATCGCGTTGTACGTGAAGCGCGGATTCGCCGCGCTGAGGCACGGCTCGCCCGCTCTGCAGAGCTGCGTCGAGAGGATCGGGAGGAAGACCGTGCTCCCGTCCGTCAACGCCCCCAACGACCCGGCGAGGGAGCTCGCGCCGCCGCTGCGGGTGCTGAAGACGAACGCGTCGAACAGGCCGTTGAAGACGCCCGCCGAGATGGCGCCGTTGTCGACACCGACCACGATGTAGTCGTCTCCGTTTGCGTTCTGCGGATCGACGTCCACGAAGATGTCGAACTCCGTCGTGGACGCATTCGACCACCGGTTCCACGTGCTCACGCCGAAACCGATGAGTCGGTTGCCGCCGCCGATGTCGAACGACTGGACTCCGACCGCCCGCATGTCGGCGGGTGAGCCGTCGGCGTCCTCGCCGTCACGCAGGCCCCACGCGTAGAAGTCCGCGCTGCCTGCGACCGCCGCGTCGGCGTCGTTCGTCACCGTCGCCGTCGTCGTGAACGACGGAGAGTCGGGCGTCGAGTCCGCCACCGTCACGTCGACGAGCGAGCTCGGCCGCGGGACGAGGTAGTAGGGAACACGCAGGGTGATGTTGTTGTTCGCTCCACCCTGCGGGGTGAACGTGACGAGCCCCGAGACCTCCCGGAACGCCGAGGCGTCTCCGGCGGTGGACATCGGGACAGCCAACGTCACGTCGATCTCGCCGAACGTGCCGGGCAGCAGCCGTGACCGTTGCCGCGCTCGGGGTGAGCGTGTGCGGAGACCCGCTCGCGTTGGAGATCGCGACGTCGAAGGTCATCGGCGGCCGCTCTGCCCTTGTTCCACACGCGGATCGTCCGAGAGCCGCTGAAGTCGTCCTCGCTCTCGTAGAAGCCGAAGTTCGCGGCCGGAATCTGCTGGCCGGCGAACGCGACGGCCTGTGTCTTCACGACACCGAACGGGAAGACGAGGCCCGTTCCGGAGCGGCTCGTCAGGTACGGCGTCGTGCCACCGATCTGTGCAGGCCGACCGGTGTTCACGATCGCCGCCGCGAGCTCGTTGCCCGACCACGTCGGGTGAGCCTGCCGGGCGATCGCTGCGACACCCGCGACATGCGGGGACGCCATCGACGTGCCGGAGTTGCCTCCCGGGGCGTTTCCGGTTCCGACGCCGGTCGAGAAGATGCTCACGCCGGGCGCCGTGATGTTCGGCTTGAGGAAGCTGTCTCCGTTCCTCGGTCCGCCGGAGGAGAAGCTGGCGAGACCCGAGAAGTTCGGGTTGGGGACGGTCGTGTTGTTCACGGTCGTCAGTCGAGCCCGACGCGGCACGGAGCCTGGCACCGTCCGACGTCGGCGTCGAGGCCAGGCCGCGAACGCCGATGAACGGGATGGTGACCGTGAACTGCTCGCCCGTGTCCGGGTGGGAGAAGATCGGCCCTTCGTACGGAGGCAGCGCGGTCGAGTTGTTCACCATCGCCGCCGCCGCGTAGCCGGCCTGCTGGCTTCGAATGGCCTTGCCTACGCGAGCGCAGACACCACGGATCGGTCACCGCCATCGACGTCGCGTTCGGCGGCGTCGGATAGTCCGACACGTTGCAGCCGAGCGACTCGTCGACCGTTGTCGTGCGCGGGGTTGTCGTTGACCGAGACGATCGTGTACTGCGTCCCGTTCGGCGACGTCCGGCTCACCGTTCGCGTTGATCGCCGTGATCGGCGAGGGCGCGGTCGGAAGCGTCAGCGTGAAGCCGGGGAAGCCCCGCGAGGGACTCGTTCGCGGCGGTGCTGACGACGTGGGTGCCCGTGCCGGGCGAGCCGGTGATGTACGGAGCTCGGGCCGGAGTTGCCGGCCGAGGTCACGACGACGATGCCGGACTGCGCAGCGTTGTCCGCCGCGACCGCAGACGGGTCGTCGCTCTTTCCGAACGAGGAGCCGAGCGACATGTTGATGACGTCCATGCCGTTGTCGACCGACCACTCGATCGCGTCGACGGTCTCGTTCGTCGAGCCCGCGCAACCGAACACGCGGAGGGCGTAGAGATTCGCTCGAGGAGCGACGCCCGGGCCGATGCGGAACCGGTTCGCGGCGTGTAGCGTCGTCGTGTCGTACGGACCGCCGAAGGTTGCGCCGTTCGCGAGCACGCCGAATCCGGCCGCGGTACCGCTCGACGTGCGAGCCGTGACCGTTGCAGTCGAGCGGGTTGGGATCGGGCTGAGGAATCAGCTGCAGCGCCGGTGCCGCTCCGCGTTGTAGTCGTCACCGACGAAGTCGAATCCGCCCTTGACCTTCGGGGCGGCCGGGGCCGAAGAACGCCGGGTTCGCCGGAAGCGTGTCGGCGGCGTTCGCCGCTGCGAACTCGGCCGGAGTCGCGACGGTTCCCGGGGCACGGTAGTTGCCGTGCATGTAGTCGATCCCGGTGTCGATGACCGCGATCTTGCGGTTCAGACCGCGGATGAAGTTCGGGCCGCTCCACACGGTCGGCACGCCGAGATAGGGAACGCTGATCGCGTTCGACTCGCTCGTGGTTCGGGATGAAGTGGACGCCGATGACGCCCGGAAGCGCCCGCAGCCGGTCCATCAGGTTCGGAGCGATGCGAACCTTGATGCCGTTGTAGGCGACCTGGTAGTCGGCGAGCACCTGCCCACCGACGCTCTGGATCGCAGGCTTGATCGCGTCCTGCGGTGCGCTGAGAGCCGCCTTGATGTCGGCCTTGGTGCTGGCCGTGATCCTGCCCTGCTCCGCCATGACCTCGGCGACGGTCTTGCCTGCGAGCTGCACCATCACGTTCACGGGCTCGTTGCTCAGGCCCTGGGGTGTGCGGTACGTGGCCTGAATGAAGTCCCCGCCGCTGATCGCGGCAGGCTCCTTGGCTACGCCGGCCGATGTAAAGGCCAGTGTGGCGACGAGACCCGCGAACACAAATCCGACCAGCGGTCGGAACGGGTGTCTCCTGTGCAAGTTGTTCTCCCTCCTCGAACGTCACGAGCAGAGGTTTTCCCTGCTCCCACCAGGCGGGATCCTTTCTACGCAGGGGACGTCTGTCAAGCGTAGACCCGCTCGGCCCGCGCGGGAGGCTATCAGCCGCTGAGCACGGCCTGTGTCTGCGTGACTCGGGCGACGTGCTTTCCGGCCGCGTCGTGGAGGTCGGTCTCGACGACGATCGTCGTACGGCCGCGATGAAGCGGCCGCGAGGTCGCGACCACATGACCGTCGCGCACCGCGCGGAAGAAGTTCGTCTTCGACTCGATCGTCGCGGTACCGGTGGCACCCTCGGGCAGGTTGAGGAAGGCGCAGTAGGCGCCGGCCGCGTCGGCGAGGCTCATCAGCGCGCCGCCGTGGAGGATCCCGCCGGCGGTACACAGTCGCTCCTCGAACGGCAGCCGCGCGCGCACCTCGTCAGCGGCAGCGGAGAGCATCTCCAGGCCGAGCGTGTCGGCGAAGGGCATCGATGCGCGGGCGACTTCGGTCAGCGCTGCGTCTGGCGCGGTCACGCGACGGTCACCACTCGCGCACTGTATTCGGCGGGCGTGGTCGGCGAAACCCGGTGCGGCTACGCTCTCGTGGTGGCGTTCCTGGACACGGCCGGGAGGACGGGAAGAGCTCTCGCCGGAGCGCGCCTGGTGGCTGCGGGTGCCGGCCCTTCTCGTCGATCCACGGCCGGTGTTCTTCGCCCTCCGCGAGGAGGATCCCGATGACGTCGCGGCCCGCTCGGAGCCGATCCTGCTCATCGTCGGGCTTGCGGGCGCTGCCGCGGTGCTCGCGACGCCCACGGCCGGAAGGCTCCTCGACAATCCGGAGTACGACCCGCTGCTGCTCGCCGTGTGGACGTTCATCGCCGGGAGCATCTACGGCGCCGTCGGATACTTCGTCCTCGGCTTCGCGCTGTTCTTCGGCGCCCGCCTGCTCGGCAGCCTCGGGAGCTTCCGCCGAGAGCGTCAGCTCGTCGGCTTCGCGGCGGTACCGCTTGCGGTGTCGTTCCTCCTCGTGGTGCCGCTGCGGCTCGCGATCTTCGGTGGCGACACGTTCAGCAGGGGCGGAGCGGACGAGGGAACGGGCGAGGCGGTCTTGCTCGGTCTCCAGCTCGTCTTCGTCGCCTGGGCGCTGGCGCTGCTTCTCGTCGGCGTGAAGGTCGTCCACGGTTGGAGCTGGCCCCGCTCGCTCGGAGCGGTGGTCGCGGCCGCAGCCCTGGTCGCTGCGATCGTCGGCCTATTCGCGACGATCTAGCGCTTCCGTTCCGAGCGGCGGCTCGCTCGAAGAGCGCGAGCTCTTCCTCCGGCATCGAGTACGTGTGCTGCTCCTCGGGAAAGCGCCGTTCGCGAACGTCGGCGGCGTAGGCCTCGAGCGCCTCTCGGATCGTCTCCCCGATCTCCGCGTAGCGCTTGACGAAGCGCGCGGTGCGACCCTGGTAGAGGCCGAGCAGATCGTGCCAGACGAGAACCTGGCCGTCGCAGTCCGCTCCGGCGCCGATGCCGATCGTCGGGATCGAGAGGGCCCGTGTGATGTGCGCGGCGACCGGTGCCGGTACCGCCTCCAGCACGAGCGAGAAGCACCCTGCAGCTTCGAGTGCTCGCGAGTCCGACAGCAGCGCGAGCGCTTTCTCGGCCGAGCGTCCCTGCGCCTTGTATCCACCGAGCATCGTCGCCGACTGGGGCGTGAGCCCGAGGTGTCCCATCACCGGGATGCCGGCGGCGACGATGCTCTGGACGCGCGAGAGCATCGCTCCCGCGCCCTCGAGCTTGACGGCGTCTGCGCCCGCCTCCTTGACGAAGCGGATGGCGTTGCGCATCGCGTCCTCGTCCGAGACCTGGAACGACCCGAAGGGCATGTCGGCGATGACGAGCGGTCGGCTGGCGCCGCGCGTCACGGCCCGCGTGAGGATCAGCATCTCCTCCATCGTTGCCGGGACCGTCGACTCGTGGCCGAGCACGGTCATCGCCGCCGAGTCGCCGACGAGAACGAGGTCTGCCCCTGCCTGGTCGGCGAGCCGGCCACCCGGTGCGTCGTACGCCGTCACCATCACGATCGGTTGCCGTCGCGCCTTCATCTCGGCGAGCTCGGTCAGCGGCAGCTTTCCCGGAGCGGGGGTGGCGGGGGCCGGCTTCTGGGGTCGAATGCTCACGTCGTGTCTCCTTCCAGAGGGACGTTGTCGATGAGGCGGTGTCGAGCCGACGCGGACTGCGCCGGCGAGGACAGGCGGATCGAAGTCTGCGATCTCGAGGTAGTCGACCTCGAGGCCGTTCGACTCGGCGAGGAGCCTGCGGGCCGCGGCGGGGTCGCGCGTGGCGAGAGCGCGGGAGAAGGCCACGGCGCGCCGCCGCTCTCGGCGGAGAGGAGGACGTTACGCGAGGAAAGCGCGAGCCCGTCGTCGTCCCGGACGGTGGGGAGCACCCGGAGCTCGACGTCGAGCGCGAGATCCCGGATCATGCGGCGTATCACCTCGACCTGCTGTGCGTCCTTCTGGCCGAAGTAGATCGCGGGTCGGGCTGCGCGATCGGAGAGGAGCTTGAGGACGATCGTCGCCACTCCCCGGAAGTGGCCCGGACGGAATTCGCCCTCGAGGGTCGATCCGACGCTCGGTCACGTCGACCCAGGTCTGGAAGCCCTCCGGGTACATCTCGTCAGCAGGAGGCGCGAACACGAGGTCGACGCCGACCTCCCCGGCGAGCGCGAAGTCTCGTTCGTCGTCACGGGGATAGCGGCCCAGATCGGCGGGATCGGCGAACTGCGCGGGGTTGACGAAGAGGCTCATGACGACCGTGTCGCACTCGGCGCGTGCGGCACGCAGGAGTGAAAGATGCCCCTCGTGCAGCGACCCCATCGTCGGCACCAGGCCGATCGAGCCCGAGCCCCGACGCCTCGAGCTCGGCCCGAAGGTCCCGAATCGTCCGGCACACCCTCGGCGGACCGCCCGACGCGCCTCGTGACACCGTGTCACTTGGCAGCGTTCGGCCGGCGATCGCGGCCGTCGCCTCCGCCAGCACGAGATACAGCTCCTCGAGCTTCGGGCGCTCTGCGCGGATCGTCGCGAGGTGGCGTTCGACGGTCTCCCAGTCGCCGCGCGCGATGGGGCCCGTGAGCTCGAATCCGTTCTCGATCACGCCTCGCATGAGGGGTCGAGGGCCTCCGGCGGGACGTTTGCCGCCTCGAGCAGCGAGCCGGCGGCCCGGCGCAAGGTGACGAGGTAGTTCGAGGCCACCGCCGCGCCGGCGTGGTACGCCGCGCGATCGGCGTCATCGAGCGCGAATGGCTGCAGCCCGAGGGTTTCCGCAAGCCAGAAGCCCAGGGCTTGCGCCTCTTCCGTCTCCGCGGTGACCGCCGCCCAGGCGCCGTCGAGCTGCTCGGGCCCGCGTGACTTGGAGAACGACTGGAGCGGATGCATCCCGAAGCGTCGCTCGTGCGGGTCGAGCGCCGCCAGTGGCGTCGCGCCGCTGACATGCGCGACCCAGGGCCCTCGCTCGAAGGTCCGCGGCGACCTCGGCGATCGCACGATCGGGGACGCAGAGCAGAACGAGCTCCGGCTCGTCGCCGTCCAGCGCGATGCCGCGCTCGGCGAGCCGCGCGCTCACCGCGGAACCGACGCGGCCACCCGCGCCCATGACTCTGATTCGCTCGATCATCGGTGGGCTCCAGTTCCGTCTCCGGATACCGGGCAGCCCGAGGGTAGCAGCGGGTCAGCGGGCTGCGAGCCGCGCCTCGAGGTTCGCGCGAACCGCCGGCCAGTCGTCGTCGGTAACGCTGTACCAGGCGCTGTCTCGGTTCTCGCCGTCGCGAACGAGCATGTGCTTTCGGTGAATCCCCTCGAAGGTCGCGCCCAGCGCCGTGAGCGCGCCGCGCGAGCGCTCGTTCAGCGCGTCGGTCTTGAGCTCCACGCGTCGGCAGCCCCAGGTCTCGAACGCGTGCTCGAGCTGCAGCAGCTTCGCCTCGACGTTGGCCCCGGTGCCCCACGCCGAGGGGTGAAGCCACGTCCACCCGATCTCGACCGAACGATGCTCGGGTCGCAGCGCGAGAAACCGCGTCGAGCCCACGACTCTCCTCGTGACGCGCTGTCACGAGGGGGATCTCGGTTCCCGCTTCGCGCGCTGCGAGCGCCTGCCCGATCCATCCGTGCCACTCGTCACGGGTCTGCGGCTGCGAGACGGAGAGCCAGCGCCAGGCCGCGGGGTCGCGAGACGCTTTCCAGAGTGACTCCTCGTGCTCGGCTGCCAGCGGCTCGAGCCGGACGATCCGGCCGTCGAGGACTGGCACTGTCCACGGCTCCACGGGCTCCGACAGTACACTCGGCGCATGCCGATCTACGAGTACGCGTGCATGGAGTGCGAGTCGCATTTCGAAGAGCTCGTCCGCTCGAGCAACCAGGCCGTCACCTGCCCCGAGTGTGGTGCGGCGAAGGTCTTGAAGCAGTTCTCGACGTTCGCGGTGCACGGCGCAGCCAAGGTCGGCGTCGCCTCGTCACCGGCGCCACGTGCCAGCGGGGGCGGCTGTTGCGGCGGCTCCTGCGGTTGCGGCTAGCTCGAATCGCGAGACCGAACCGGCGCATCCGGCGCCGGACGTAAACTGCCGCCGATGGACGCCGTCGAGCGCGCAGCGGCGCTCCGGGAGTACGCGGAGCAGACGTCGACGTGCACCAGGTGCGCGCTCGCAGCCGGGCGTACCCAGGTCGTGTTCGGGTCGGGCAGCCCGAACGCCGACCTCATGTTCGTCGGCGAGGCGCCGGGATTCCACGAGGATCAGCAGGGAGTCCCGTTCGTCGGGCAGGCGGGCAAGCTGCTCGACCGACTTCTCGAGGGGATCGGGCTCACGCGCGCGGACGTCTACGTCGTCAACGTCCTCAAGTGCCGGCCTCCGGGGAACCGCGACCCGCAGCCCGAGGAGATCGCCGCCTGCGAGCCCCACCTCTTCCGCCAGATCGAGCTCATGGAGCCGACGCTCGTGGCCACGCTCGGGAACTTCGCGACGAAGCTGTTGTCGGGTCGCCCGGCCGGGATCACGCGCGTCCACGGACAGCCGCAGGAGGTCACGCTCGGCTCGCGCAAGGTCTCTCTCTACCCGCTGTATCACCCCGCGGCCGCTCTCTACACCCCCTCGATGCTGAAGGTGCTCGAGGAGGACTTCGCGCGCATTCCGGTGCTGCTCGAGCAGGCGCAGGAAGCGGTCGTCGAGGAGACGCCTCCCGCCGTGGAGCCGGAGCCCGAGGCCGTCCAGCTCGGCCTGTTCTGACGGTGCAGGCCAGGAAGGTCGCCACGGCCTCGGCGGACGAGACCGAGGCGGTTGCCGCGCGGCTTGCGACTCGCCTCGCCGTCGGTGACGTCGTCACGCTCTCGGGGGAGCTCGGCAGTGGGAAGACGACGTTCGTCCGCGGCGCGTGCCGGGCGCTCGGGGTCGCCGGGCCGGTCACGAGCCCCACGTTCACGATCGGGCACCGCTATCAAGGGAGGCGACCTGGACGTCTCCCACCTCGATCTCTTCCGCTTCACCGGGCTCTCCCCGGCGGAGTGGGGTGACCTCGAGCCCTACTTCGAGGACGCGGTCGTCTTCGTCGAAT
This sequence comes from uncultured Actinomycetes bacterium, assembly GCA_963838395.1. GTDB lineage: Bacteria > Actinomycetota > Thermoleophilia > Gaiellales > Gaiellaceae > GMQP-bins7. Next base: position 670,039 of record CAWIQX010000024.1, on the reverse strand, counting down.
GGCCCGAGGCAGGTCTCGAGGCGCTTCCCTCGCGCTCGAGTCGCGGTGCGCCTCGACCATGCGGGCGGCGATCGGCGGCAGCTCGGGATAGCCGCCGCGGACACCGCGCTGCTAGAAGGCATCGGATAGTGCTCGTTCTCTGCATTCGATACGGCAACGGAGGTCGCGACCAGCGCGCTGGTCGACGACGGTCGCGTGCTCGGCGAGCGGACATCGATCGCCCGGACGCTCCTCGAAGACGTCGATGCGCTGCTCGAGGACGCGCATGCGAAGCCCTCCGATCTGGACGCGCTCGTCGTCGGCACCGGGCCGGGGAGCTTCACGAGCACGAGAATCGGCCTTGCGCTTGCCCAGGGTCTCGCGCTGGCTCTCGATCTGCCCGTTGCGGGCATTTCCACGCTCGATGCCCTCGCCCACGCCCGACCCAGGCGCGTTCCCGATCGTCGACGCCCGCAGACGTGAGGTGTTCGTCCTCGGCCCGCGGGTCAGCGCACCGGACGACCTGGAGCTCGAGCCCGGAGTGACCTGCATCGGAAGCGGGGCGGTCCGGTATCGCGTGACGTTCGAGGACAAGGGCGCGTTCGTGCCTTCCGACGACGACGCGATCCACGTCCCGCACGCACGTCTCCATGCCGCACTCGCCCAGGAGTTCGGGCCGGCCGAAGCGCTCGCGCCTCTCTATGTCCGCTCTCCGGACGCGAAGGTGCCGAGCTCCGCGTGAGCGTCGAGCTTCGCCGACTCGCGATGAGCGATCTCGACACCGTCGAGGTCATCGAGCGCGCGTCCTATCCGACGCCGTGGTCGCGCTCGATGTTCGCCGCCGAGCTGCGGAAGCCCAGTGCGCTCGCGATCGGCGCGTACCTGGAGAGCGGCGAGCTGGTCGGCTATGCGTTCGTCTCCCGCTACGTCGACGCCTGGCACGTGATGAACGTCGCCGTCGCCCCCGAGTTTCGGCGCCGCAGGATCGCGACCCAGCTCCTGGAGCGACTCTTCGACGTCACGGCCGAGGATCGGCGGCGCGGCTACACGCTCGAGGTGCGCGTCTCGAACGTGAACTGCGATCCGGCTCTACGAGCAGCTCGGCTTCGAGTCCCGCGGAATCCGGCGGGGCTACTACACGGACAATCGCGAGGACGCGCTGATCATGTGGCGCGAGTCCGCGCAATCGGAGAAAGCATCGTGATCCTGGGAATCGAGACGCTCGTGCGACGAGACGGCGGCGGCGATCGTCTCGCGAGACGGCGGAGTGCTCTCGTCCGTCGTCTCGTCGCAGGCCGTGCTCCACGCCCGATACGGCGGGGTGGTGCCGGAGATCGCGTCGCGCAGGCATCTCGAGCTGGTGACGCCGGTCGTGCGGCAGGCGCTCGCCGAAGCCGAGACGACGCTCGACCAGGTGGAGCGCGTTGCGGTGACCCAGGGCCCCGGTCTCGTGGGAGCTCTGCTCGTCGGGCTGTCGGCCGCGAAGGGGATCGCGTGGGCGAATCGGCTTCCGCTCGTTCCTGTCGACCATCTCGAAGGGCATGTGGCCTCGCTCTACCTCGGACCGGAGCCACTCGAGCCGCCGTTCCTCTGCCTGCTCGCCAGCGGAGGACACACGCTCCTCCTCGCGGTTCGCGAGCGGGGCCGCTCCGAGCGGCTCGGCACGACCCTCGACGATGCGGCGGGCGAGGCGTTCGACAAGGGCGCCCGCTTGCTCGGCCTCGGCTATCCCGGCGGAAGCGGAGATCGATCGTGTCGCCAAGGACGGGGATCCAGACGCGTTCCTCGTTCCCCGTGGCGCGTGTGCCGGGACTCGACTTCTCGTTCTCGGGGCTCAAGACCGCGCTGCTCTACAGCGTGCGCGACCTCGGGGAGGACGAGGCACGGCGCCTGCGCCCGGATCTGGCGGCTTCGTATCAGCACGCGATCGTGCGGGCGCTCGTCGGCCGGCTCCGTGAGGGCGCGGGGCAGACCGGGCTCGAGCGGCTCGCCGTCGTGGGAGGGGTCTCGGCGAACTCGGCGCTCCGAGCCGCACTGCCCGACGTGCGTTTCGCCCCGCTTCCTCTTTGCACGGACAATGCGGCGATGATCGCCTCGGCCGCGCGCTACCTGACGCCGCTGCCGTACCCCTCGTATCTCGGGCTGGATGCGTACGCGTCGGCTGCATAAGGCCGTCGCGATCCTCGCGCTGGCCCTTCTTCTCGGGGCGACGGCGGGTGCGCGCGCGCAGGAGACGCCGCTCCCGTCGCTCGACGAAGCGGGCTGGCAGGGCGTGCTCGGTGTTCGCGCGGCCGTCTCCACCGCGCAGCGCTACGTCGTGCTGCTCGAGGAGCCCTCGCTCGCCGCTCGAGTCCGCGTGCTCGGCGGTCAGGCGACAGAGGCGCAGATGCGCGCATGGACGCAGGGCCGCGGTCGGGGTGCAGGAGCAGTTTCTCGCCCGGATGTCGGCCGCGGGAGCTCGCGTCGCGCCCGACTATCGCTACGTGCGCGTGCTGAACGGATTCTCGACGCGCCTCGATCCGACCTCGCTCGCGCTCGTGGCCGGCGACCGCGAGGTCTCGGCCGTCTACCCGGTTCGGGCCGCGTTCCCCGCGCAGGTTCCCGAGACGTTGGATGTCACGCCGTCGGCGGTGCGGGGGCTCGAGATTCCCGGCCTCGACGGCACCGGAGTAACGGTCGCGCTCCTCGATACCGGTATCGATCCGTCGCACCCGTACCTGCGCAGGAGCCTGCTTCCCGGCATCGACCTGATCAACCCGGGTAGCGGTGCGGTGGCGCAGCCCCATCCGACGATTCCGGGCCGGCCGGAGCGACATGGAACGGAGCTCGCCGGAATCGTCTCCGGCTCCGACGGGCCCGGCGGATTGCACGGCGTCGCGCCTGGTGCGGCGATCCTTCCGGTGCGGATTGCGGGCTGGCAGCCGGACGCAGAGGGCGGGTACACCGTCTACTCGCGTACCGACCAGATCGTCGCCGGGCTGGAGGCGGCGGTCGATCCGAACGAGGATGGCGACACCTTCGACGCCGCTCGCATCGCGCTCGTCGGAGTCGCCGAGCCTTACGCATCCTTCCCGGACGGGCCGCTCTCACGAGCGGTGGCCGGCGCGACCGAGCTGGACATGCTCGTCGTCGTCCCGGCCGGAAACGACGGCCGCGCCGGGCCTGCATACGGCAGCATCGCGGGGCCGGGCGGCGCGCCGGCGGCCCTCACCGTCGCTGCCGCGGACGGGCGTCCCGCCACTCCCACGGTGCGCGTGCAGGTTAGAGCCGGCCTGCGGGTGCTGTTCGAGGACGCGCTGCCGCTCGGCGGCGCGCCGGGGAGCACCGTCACCGCCTCGGTGGTTCCCGATCAGCCGCGCCGCGGCCGCGCGGGGCATCGCGGGTTTCTTCGCCGAGGACGGGACCAGCACGGTCGCCGGGCGGGCCGCGCTGCTCCCGCGAGGGCGGCTCTCCGAGGAGACCGTCGAAGAAGCGACGACCGCCGGCGCCCCGATGGTGCTCGTCGACGGGCGACTGCCGGCCGGCGCCTTCAGTCTCGACGTCCCGGTCGGCGTTCCCGTCGTCGGCCTCCCCGGCCGAGCTCGTGCGGGAGATCCGCTCGATGCTCGCGGCGGGCATTCCCGTCACGGTGTGCCGTCGGCGCCGTCGAGATCGCCGAGAACGACGCGGGATCCTCGGTCGCGGCGTTCTCGTCTCGAGGGCTTGCGTTCGGAGGCGGGCTCAAGCCGGAGCTGGTCGCCCCGGGAGTCGCGGTTCCCACCTCGGAGCCTGGACGCGGTGAGGACGGCGACGTGCGGTACGGGACCGTCAGCGGAACGAGCGCCGCCGCCGCGGTCGCAGCGGGCGCTGCCGCGGTCCTCGCACAGGGACGGCCGCAGTCCGGAGCCCGAGATCTGGCCGGGCTGCTCGACGGGCTCCGCGCAGCGGCGCGATCTCGACGCGGCCGCCTCGGGAGCGGGCTTGCTCGACCTCCGCACGGCGGTGCAGCAGGAGATCTCCGTCGAGCCCGCGACGGTGTCGTTCGGGGTGCCGGGCCGAAGCTTCGTCGAGCTCGAGCGACGGATCGCGATCCACAACCTCTCGACCCGGCGTCTCACCGTCTCCGATCCAGACGCTGGCGCTCGCTCCCAAGGGCGTCGAGCTCACGATCGAGCCGACGGCGCCTTCGGATCGGGCCCGGTCGGACGGCGTTCGTGGCCCTGCAGGCCGATACGAGCGCGCTCTCCGAGCAGGCAGGCGCGGCGACCGGAGAGCTCGTGCTCGCCGTCTCGGAGTCGTCGGAGGTGCACGTTCCCTGGGCGGTCGCGGTTCCGGCACCTGGAGTCGACCTGCTGACGCGCGTCTCGCTCCAGACCGCTGCGGGCGGGAGAGTCTCCGACGCGACGCCTGCCGTCCTCGGCCTCGTCGCGGGAGCGCTCATTGCGACGCCGGGACCTCAGGTGCGACCGCTCGACGTGCTCGAAGTGCAGCTCCGGCGGCCGAACGGGGAGCTCGTCGGCGTGCTCGCCAGGCGGCGCGAGGTTCTGCCCGGGCGGTACACGTTCGGGCTCACGGGTCGAGGCCCGGGAGGCGAGCGGCTACGCCGCGGGACGTACGTCGTGAGGGTCGTCGCCCGCCCCGGAGACGGCACCCGCCAGCAGGTGGAGGACGTGTCGTATCGGGTCCGTTAGCAGGCATATACTCGCCCCCGTCGACCAGGAGGCGTAGCTTCGATGTCAACCGCTGAGGAGGCGTCCCACCTCCGCGAGAACCCTTTCGGGCTTGCCAAGTCGCAGCTCCGCAGGGTTGGGGAGATCTTCGAGCTCGATCCGAACCTGATCCGCGTCCTCTCGCAGTGCAAGAAGGCGGTGGAGGTCTCGATTCCCGTGGCCAAGGACGACGGTTCGATCGAGGTGTATCTCGGCTACCGCGTCACGCACAACATCGCGCGCGGCCCTTCGAAGGGCGGCATCCGCTACCACCCGGACGTCACGCTCGACGAGGTGAAGTCGCTCGCGATGTGGATGACCTGGAAGTGCGCGCTGATGAATCTCCCCTTCGGCGGCGCGAAGGGCGGTGTGATCTGCAACCCGAAGACGCTCTCCGTGAGCGAGCTCGAGCGCATGACCCGGCGCTACACGAGCGAGATCATCAACGACATCGGGCCGGAGCGCGACATCCCGGCGCCGGACGTCGGCACGGACGGCCGGGTGATGGCCTGGATCTTCGACACCTACTCGATGAACAAGGGGCACTCGGTGCTCGGCGTAGTGACCGGCAAGCCGCTCTCGATCGGAGGCTCGCTGGGACGTGAGGAGGCGACGGCCCGCGGAGCGCTCTACTGCATCCAGGCGCTCTCGGTGAAGAACGGCGAGCGTCTCTCCGACTACTCCGTCGCGATCCAGGGCTTCGGGAACGTCGGCGCCAACCTCGCGCGGCTGCTCCACCTCGAGGGCGCGAAGGTCGTGGCCGTGTCCGACTCGCGTGGCGCCGTCTACAACCCGAACGGCATCGACGTGCCGGCCGCCCTGGCGCACAAGCAGGAGCGCGGCACGCTCCTCGAGCTCGCGAACGCCGAGCAGCTGACGAACGAGGAGCTGCTCGAGCTCCCCTGCGACATCCTCGCTCCCTGCGGCCTCGAGCAGGTCATCACCGAGGAGAACGCCTCTCGCGTGCAGGCGAGGATCATCTGCGAGGGAGCGAACGGCCCCGTGACTCCGACCGCCGACGCCGTGCTCGAGGACAAGGGCGTGCTCATCCTCCCGGACATCCTCGCGAACGCGGGCGGCGTCGTCGTCTCCTACTTCGAATGGGTACAGGGCCTCCAGGAGTACTTCTGGCGCGAGGACGAGGTCAACGCGAAGCTCCACGACATCGTCGCGCGCGCGTTTCAGGAGGCCTGGCAGACGAAGGACCACCGCGACACGAGCTTGCGCATGGCCTCCTACGGGCTGGCCGTGCAGCGCGTGGCCGAGGCGACCACCACGCGGGGCCTCTACCCGTAAGGACCGTCGTCTTCTACACCGCGGCGGGCTGCAGTCTCTGCGCCAGCGCCCTCGAGGTCGTTCTGGGAGTCCAGGCGAGCACGACATTCGAGCTCGAGATCGTCTCGATCGACGGCGACCCGGACTCTCGAGACGCGGTATCGCGAGCATCTTCCGGTGGTCGAGATCGACGGCGTGCGCGCGTTTGCGCACTTCGTCGAGCCGGCGGCCTTGCGGGCACGGTTGACGGCTTGAGCTCCCCGCTGCGACCGTCGCGCGTCGCGCTGGCGGTATCGTGACGATTTGTCACAAGCCGAGTGAGAGGGGACGCGTGGCCGAGCGCCTGACCGTAGGAGTGGCCGCCCGCCTGAGCAGGTACCTGCAGGTGCTGAGCCAGGCGCGGAAGATGGGCAAGGAGCGGATCTCGTCCCAGGAGATCGCGGAGTACACGAACATCAACGCGACCCAGATCCGGCGCGACCTCTCGGCGTTCGGCAGATTCGGGAAGCGCGGAGTCGGCTACCGGACGGACGCGCTGCTCGAGGAGATCCGCAAGATCCTGAGGACGCAGGGTCAGCACAACATCGCGCTCGCCGGCGCCGGCCGGCTCGGGAGCGCGATCGCCAGCTCGCCGATCTTCGCCGAGCACGGCATCACGGTGGCGGCCATCTTCGAGAGCGACCCCGAGAAGGTCGGGCAGCGGGTCGGCGACATGACCGTGAACTCGATCGACGACGTCGCGGACATCTGCCGTGAACGGAACATCATCGTGGGAGTGATCGCGGTCCCCGCCGATTCGGCTCAAGAGGCGGCCGACGCGCTGATCGGAGCGGGCGTGAAGATCGTCTTCAACTACTCCGAGGCGCTCCTCGACGTTCCGGCCGACGTCAACGTGCACACCTCGAACCCGGCAGTCGACCTCCTCTACGCCCTGTACTTCCACCTGACGTAGTCCGTAGAGCAGGATGCGAGCGTGCGCATCTTGCTCTGGCACGGGTACTTGCTCGGTGGCACCGGCTCGAACGTCTACACGCGGCAGCTCGCTCGGGAGTGGACGCGGGCGGGGCACGACGTCACCGTCTTCAGCCAGGAGCCCCATCCCGAGCTCTACGACCTCGGGAGCGCCGAGGTGACCCGGCCCGACGTCGGGGGACTGCTCCCCGTCTTCGTTCTCGACCGCTACGCCGGCTACGAGGTCAAGCTCCTGCAGGACTGCACTCGAGCCGAGCTCGACCGCTGGGTCGAGGCGAATGCGGCGGCTGTTCGCGAGCGGCTCCCGGCCGATCTCGTCTTCTGCAACCACGTGCTCCTCGGGGGGCCGGTCGGAGCCTCGACTGGAGCCCCGTACGCCGTCAAGGCGCACGGCTCGGAGCTCGAGTACTCGATGCGGGGTCGGCCCGCGCTCGGGACCTGGGGGAGGGAGGCGCTCTCCGGCGCTGAGGCCGTGTTCGTCGGCTCGGCGCACATCAGGGAGGTGCTCGAGGAAGTGTGCGGCCGGGTCGATCGCGTCCACGAGGTGCCCCCCGGGGTCGACGTGGACGAATGGCGGCCGGGGCCGCGCGAGGATGCACTTGCAGCCTTGCTCACCGAGGCTCGGCGCGATCCGCCCAATCCCGAGAGCGCGAACGAGCGCCTCCCGGACGAAGGGAACGCCGAGCGACTCGCGGCGTTCCTCGCGGAAGAGCGACCCACGGTCGTCTACTTCGGGAAGCTGCTGCGAAACAAGGGCGTCCACGTGCTGCTGGAGGCGCTGTCGGGGATCGACGCGCAGGCCGTCGTCGTCGGCTTCGGTGACTACCGAGCCGAGCTCGAGGCGCTCGCCGACCACGAGCGCGTGCTCTTCACGGGACCGCTCGAGCATCGCCACCTCGTTCACCTGCTGGCGCTCGCGGACGCGTGCGTCGTGCCCTCCATCTTCCCGGAGGCGTTCGGCATGGTCGCGGCCGAGGCGGCGGCCGCTGGTTGCCCGCCGCTCGTCGCGCGGCACTCCGGGCTCGCGGAGGTCGCGGAAGGTCTCGAGGACGAGTATCCACACGACCTCCGGCATCTCGCCTCGTTCGCGACGGGAGACGCGGACGAGTTGCGCGAGAAGCTCCGCGAGCTGCTCGCTCTTCCGCCGGCAAGGCGCGCGGCGATCAGGGAGGCCGCCCGCCGCGCGGTGGAGGAGCGATGGAGCTGGGCGAGCGTCGCGGAGCGGCTCCTCGCTCCCGTTGGCGCGTGAGGGCGTCTTCGAAGCCACTGCCAACGCTTTCACTACTGTAGTGCGCCCATGGGCGACGAGCAGCGGCTCTCCGCGGACGAGTTGATCGCACGATCGCGGGCGCAATTCGAGGCAGCGACGGACTTCACGATCGCGGTCGAGGAGGAGTTCGCGCTCGTCGACGCGAGCTCGCTCGACCTGACGAATCGCTTCGAGGAGGTGAAGTCCGGCGCCGCCGGCACGGCGCTCGAGGAGCACCTCGTCGGGGAGCTGATCGCCTCGGAGGTGGAGGTGCGCACGGGGCGGTGCGAGACCTTCGCGGACGTGCCGGGCGTGATGGCCGAGCGCCGCTCGCAGCTACGGGAGATCGTCGAGCCCATGGGGCTTCTCCTCGGCGCGACGGGCACCCACCCCTGGGCGGACTGGAAGGACCAGCGCATCATCGACACCCCCCACTACCGCCGAAACGACCAGCTGCTGCGGTACGTGGTCTGGCGGAACAACACGTTCGGGCTCCACGTCCACGTTGCGATCAACGGGCCCGACCGGGCGATCGCGGTCGCAGGCGCGTTGCGCAACTTCCTGCCCGAGCTCCTTGCGCTCTCGTGCAGCTCGCCGTTCGTGGAGAACGTGAACACCGGTCTGCATTCGGCCCGGACCCAGATCTTCACGCGCTTCTTCCCCCGCTGCGGGGTTCCCGACGCGTTCGCGTCCTGGGACGAGTACGAGGACTTCGTCCGCTTCCTGTACGACACCGGCTCCATCACCGAGAACACCCAGATCTGGTGGAGCGTCCGGCCGCACATGGCCTTCCCCACCGTGGAGATCAGGATCTGCGACGGCCAGCCCGAGCTCGCCGAGGCGCAGTCGCTGGCGGCGTTCGCCGCGTCCCTCACCGCCCGCCTCGCCCGCGCCTACGACGAAGGCGAGCCCGTGGAGCCGCTCCCGCACAGACTGATCGAGGAGAACTTCTGGCGCGCGCTGCGCTACGGCCTGCCCGGAGAGCTGATCGACTTCGACCGGGGTGCGGCGATTCCCGCGCGACAGCGGATCGAGGAGCTGATCGAGTGGGTGCTGCCGGTCGCCGAGGAGATCGGCGCAGCGCCGTATCTCGCGGTTCCCGAGCGCAATGCCGCCGAGCGGCAGATCGAGCGCTTCGAGGGCGGCGCCTCGCTCGAGGAGATCTACGCGGAGCAGGTTTCCGCGACGGAGAAGATCGGTGGCTGAGGGCGAGGCTCCGACCGAGGAGGAGCTGCTCGCCGCGCTCGACCGGATCGGCGTGGCCGACGTCCTCGTTCAGGCGCTGGCCACGACGGCGTCGATCGGGTTTCGCCGGGTGTCGGCGGACGCGCGCGATCTCGGACAAGCACGCCTCGCGATCGAGGCGCTGCGCGCGCTCGACCCGGTGCTCCGCGAGGGAGGCGTCGACGAAGCACTTCTCCGCGATCTCGAGCAGGCGCGGGCGAACCTCCAGCTCGCCTACGCGAAGGCGATCGCGGAAGCAGAGGCGTCGCGGCGTCCATCCGCGAGACGGCGGTCAGGCTTCAGCCTGACCCACTCTCGCGGCGGCTTGTGATACATAATCGGCCGCGCCGAGGTCACTCGGCGCTCAGTTTGTGACGACCCCGCAACCGGAGGATCGATGGACTTCTTCGTAGACCATGCCGTCGGGTTCGCGCTGGCGTGCGCGCTCCTCGCCGTGCTGTACGGCATCTATCTGACCTGGTGGCTGCTCAGGCAGCCCGCCGGCAACGAGAAGATGCAGGAGATCGCACGCGCGATCCAGGAGGGTGCTGCGGCGTATCTGCGCAAGCAGTACACGACGATCGCGGTCGTCGCGATCGTGCCGTTCTTCCTGCTCGGCTTCTACAACCAGCTCGGGTGGGGCACCGCCTTCGGGTTCCTGATCGGCGCGGTCTTCTCGGCGCTCGCCGGCTTCATCGGGATGAACGTCGCGGTCCGCTCGAACGTGCGAACGGCAGAAGCGGCGCGCGAGGGGCTGCAGCCGGCGTTCAAGGTCGCGTTCCGCGCCGGCTCGGTCACCGGTCTCCTGGTCGTCGGGCTCGGGCTCCTCGGAGTGGCGGGCTACTACTGGGTGCTGACCGACTGGATCGGGAACTCGCCGGAGTCGGCGGTGCGCGACCTCATCGGGCTCGCGTTCGGTGGCTCGCTCATCTCCGTCTTCGCGCGGCTCGGCGGTGGCATCTACACGAAGGCAGCCGACGTCGGCGCCGACCTCGTAGGCAAGATCGAGGCAGGCATCCCGGAGGACGATCCGCGCAATCCGGCGGTCATCGCGGACAACGTCGGCGACAACGTCGGCGACTGCGCGGGCATGGCGGCCGACCTCTTCGAGACGTATGCCGTCACGGCGGTTGCGGTGATGCTGCTCGGAATCGGCTTCGGCCAGGAGGACCTGTGGCTGTACCCGCTCGCGCTCGGAGGCATCTCGATCCTCTCCTCGGTGATCGGGACGTTCTTCACGCGGGTGAGCGCGGGCCGGAACGCGATCATCAACGCGCTCTACCGCAGCGTCTTCGTCGCGACCGTCCTCTCGGCTGCCGGATTCATCCCGGTCACGATGGCGTACGACAGCGAGCTGCTTCAGCTTCTGGAACCTGTACGGCGCCGCGCTGATCGGGCTCGCGGTGACCTTCCTGCTCGTCGCGATCACCGAGTACTACACGGGCACGCGCTGGAAGCCCGTCAAGGACATCGCCAGCGCGTCCCAGACCGGCCACGCTACGAACATCATCTCCGGCCTCGCCGTCGGGATGCAGGCGACGGCGCTCCCCGTGATCGTCATCGCGGTCGGCGTCGTCGGTGCGTACTACGCCGCCGGCGAGAGCCTCTACGGCATCGGGGTCGCGGTCATGGCGCAGCTCTCCATGGCCGGGCTGATCGTCGCCCTCGACGCGTACGGACCTGTCACCGACAACGCCGGCGGGATCGCGGAGATGGCCGATCTGCCGGAGTCCGTGCGGGGAATCACCGACCCGCTCGACGCGGTCGGCAACACGACGAAGGCCGTCACGAAGGGATATGCGATCGGCTCGGCCGGGCTCGCCGCCCTGATCCTCTTCGACGAGTACGGCCGCGGCCTCCGCGAGGACGGGCTCGACACGCTGTTCTCGCTCGACGACCCGTGGGTGATCGCCGGGCTCTTCATCGGAGGGCTCATGCCGTTCCTCTTCGCCTCGATGGCCATGCAGGCGGTCGGGCGCGTCGGCGGTCAGGTCGTCGAGGAGGTGCGCCGGCAGTTCCGCGAGAACCCCGGGATCATGGACTACACCGCGCGTCCCGACTACTCGAACGCGATCGGCATCGTCACCGGCTCTGCGATCAAGGAGATGATGGCTCCGGCGCTCATCCCGGTGCTGGTCCCGATCGTGGTCGGGATCATCAGCGTCGAGATGCTCGGCGGGCTCCTCATCGGCACGATCGTGACCGGGCTCTTCCTCGCGATCGCGATGACCTCGGGCGGAGGCGCCTGGGACAACGCGAAGAAGACGATCGAGGACGGCCTCTATGGCGGCAAGGGCTCCGACGCCCACGCCGCTGCGATCACGGGCGACACGGTCGGCGATCCGTACAAGGACACTGCCGGCCCGGCGATCAACCCGATGATCAAGATCGCGAACATCGTCGCGATCCTGATGATCCCCGTCCTCGTTTCGATCCACGGGTAAGCCAGGGGTCAGGCTTCGGCCTGGCCCCGGTTCTCCGCTCCCCGCTGTAGATTCCCGCGGTGCCCGGGCGTCGCCGCAGGCGCGAGATCGAGCTCGAGCGCGTGCTCGGCACGCCTGCCCTCTTCGCCACCGCCTACGGGAACGTCGGCTCCTCGATCTACTACGCGCTCGGCCTCACCGCCGCCTACGCGCTCGGGCTGACCCCGCTCGTCTTCGTGATCGCGGGCGTGATCTTCGCCGCCACGGCCGCGACCTACGCGGAGGGAACGGCTCGCTACCCCGAGGCGGGCGGCTCCGCGAGCTTCGCGCGGCACGCCTTCGACGAGCTGGTCAGCTTCGTCGCGGCCTGGGCGCAGATGCTCGTCTACGTCGTCACCGTCGCGGTGTCGGCGTTCTTCGTCCCGCACTACCTGTCGATCTTCTGGGAGCCATTGCGCACGAATCCCTGGGACATCGTGGGCGGCGTGATCGTGATCGTCGCCCTTGTCGCGCTCAACATCGTCGGCGTCCAGGAGGCGGCGAAGCTCTCGATCACGCTCGCCGTCGTCGACTTCGCGACCCAGGTGCTGCTCGTGATCATCGGCTTCGCGCTCGTCTTCAACGCGGACGTGCTCACGTCGAACGTCCACTGGGGAGTCGCTCCCACCTGGGAGAACCTGGCGGTCGCCATCCCGGTGGCGATGCTCGCGTACACGGGGGTGGAGACGGTCTCGAATCTCGCGGAAGAGGCTCGCGACCCGGTCCGGACGGTGCCCAAGGCCTACAAGGCCGTCGCGGGAGCCGTGTTCGCGATCTATTTCACGCTGCCGTTCGTCGCGCTGTCCGCTCTGCCGGTCGAGCGGATCGACGGCGAGCTGACGACGCGGCTGGCGCTTCCCCCCGAAGAGGGCGGATACGCCAACGACCCGATCCTCGGAGTCGTGCAGAACCTCGGCATCGACGAGGGCTGGCTGCTCGACGGCATGGAGATCTACGTCGGCGTGCTCGCGGCGACGATCCTCTTCATCGCGACCAACGCGGGCGTGATCGGTGCGTCGAGGATCACCTACTCGATGGCGAGCTACCGGCAGCTGCCCGAGATCTTCCGGCGGCTGCACCCGCGACTGAAGACGCCCTGGCTCTCGCTCGTCGTCTTCGCCGGAATCCTCCCGATCCTCGTGATCCTGCCGGGAGACGTCAACTTCGTGGGGACGCTCTACTCGCTGGGCGCGACGCTGTCCTTCACCGTCGCCCACATCTCGATCGTGCGGATGCGGATGCTGCTGCGCTCCGACGAGGAGCTTCCGTACCGGGCGCGGCCGAACGTGCGTGTGCGCGGAACCGACTGGCCGCTCTTCGCGATCGTCGGCGGACTTGCGACGGGCGTCTCGTTCCTCGTTCTCGTCGTCCAGAATCCGGCCACGCGCTGGGCGGGCCTCGGCTGGCTCGCGTTCGGGCTCGTCGGGTACGTCGTGTACCGAAAGCGGTTCGTCCGCGCTCCCCTCGGCGAGACGGTGAAGGCGCCCCCGGCGTTCGGCGCCGCGCTCGCGCTCGAGTACCGGAGGCTCCTCGTCCCCGTCGTCGCCGGTCAGCCGTCTGACGCCGCCATGGATCTGGCGTGTCGGCTCGCCACGGAGGGCCGCTCGCGCATCGTCGCGCTCAGCGTGCTCGAGATTCCGCTCGACCGACCTCTGACCGACGAGCTTCCCGAGCTCGCGCGAGCGGCGAACCTCGAGCTCGACCAGGCCGCGGCGGTGGGCGACTCGTACGGTGTCCGCGTGCTCACGCGCCTCGAGCGCGCGCACGCGCCGGGGCCGGCGATCGTCAGAGAGGCCGACGCCCGCGGCTCGGAGATCATCGTCATCGGCTCGCCCCGTCGCGCGCTGACCGCGAGTCAGAGCGCCGTGTTCGGGAAGACCGTCGACTATGTCCTGAAGCACGCTCCCTGCAGGGTGCTCGTGGCCGCCTCGGAGACTCCGTGAAGCTGTACTCCTGGGCCGTGCTCGCGTTCTCGGTCGCGTTCGTCGGGATCGGGATCGCGCTGCTCGTGGCGACGGCCGCGCAAGGCGGAGGGGTCGTGGGATTCCTTCTCGGCGGCCTGTTCGTCGCTCTCGGCGTCGGGCGGTTGAGCCTCGAGAGGAAGACGACGTGGCCCGTAAGCTCCGCGGCTTCGAGCGTGTGCTCGACGCGCCGTCGCTGTTCGCGGTCGCCTACGGCGAGATCGCCTCCTCGCTGTACATCGCGCTCGGCATCGTCGCCGCCGTCGCGCTCGGGCTCACGCCGCTTGTGCTCCTGCTCACGGGCGCGCTCTTCTTCGTCGTCTCGCTGTCGTACGCGGAGGGCACGGCCGCCATCCCCGAGACGGGTGGCGCCGCGACCTTCGTGCGGCGCGCGTCGAACGACCTCGCCGGATTCCTGACCGGCTGGGCGCTCTTCCTCGACTTCCTCATCGTGATGGCGCTCTCGGCGCTCTTCGTGCCGCACTACCTCGGAGAGGCGCTCTCGGTCCCGGCTCTTCGGAACGAGCCCTGGGACGCGATCGTCGGATGCGCGGTCATAGCGGCGATCGCGGCGGTCCGGCTCACGCGGCGAACGCGGCTGCACGTCGGCTCGCTCGTGGTCGCGCTTCTGGACCTCGTCGTGCAGGGCGTGCTCGTCGTGCTCGGCATCGGCTTCCTGCTCTCGCCCGAGACGCTCTCCGAGGGCCTCGGCTTCGCAACCGGACAGGACTGGAGCGATCTCGCCTTCGCGCTTCCGCTCGCGATGCTCGCCTACACCGGCCTCGAGACCGTGGCCAACCTCGCCGAGGAGGCGCGCGAGCCCGGACGGACCCTTCCGCGCTCCTTGTTCTCGGCCATCGGGCTGGTCGTCGTCGTCACGGTGCTGATCGCCGGCATCGGCCTTTCGGCCTTCCCGGTCTCCGGAGGCGAGACGGCGCTCGGCGAGGAGTGGCTCGAAGCGCCGCTCGTCGGGATCACGGCCGCGTTCGAAGGATCGCTGCCCGCGTTCCTGGTCGACGTGCTTCGCATCGCAGTCGGGATCTCGGGCGCGCTGATCCTGATCGCGGCGGCGACAACGTCCGTCTCCGGGATCACGCGGCTGACCTACTCGCTCGCCGGGCACGGGGCCTTGCCGCGGGAGTTCGCTCGGCTCGAGCGACGCGCGCTGGTGTCGAGCGAGGCGATTCTCATCGCGGCCGGTCTCGCGATGGCGCTGATCATCGCCACCGAAGTGCTGGCGGGTGGCGACCCGGGGTTCCTGGCGGCGATCTACTCCTTCGGCGTCCTGATCGCCTTCACCGCGGCACAGCTCGCGGTGATCCGGCTGCGCATGCGCGAGCCATCGCTCGCGCGACCGTTCCTCGCGCGACCGAACGTCCGAGTACGCGGAGTCGAGCTGCCCGTACCCGCGCTCGTCGGCGCGCCGCTGACCTTCGCGGTCTGGGTGCTCGCGATGGTGACGCACTCCGGTGCGCGCTACGTCGGTCCGCTGTGGCTAGCGATTGGCCTCGCGGTCTTCGTCGCCGTACGCCAGACCCAGCGGCGAGGCTTGCTGGAGCAGGTCTCCGCGACGGAGCTCCCACCGGGGGCCGAGTTCAAGCGCATCCTCGTTCCGGTGAAGCTCGGGGACATCGGCGAGGAGATGGTCGCCACCGCGATCGCGCTCGCCAAGGACTCGGGCGCCGAGATCGAGGCGATCACCGTGGTACGCGTGCCGCGCCGCTACGAGCTCGAGGGGCCGCTGCCGCCCGACGTCGCTGCCCGGGTCGACGCGTCGCTCGACGAGGCCAGGCTCCTCGGGGCCGAGCACAGCGTGGAGGTCCGCACCGACGCGGTCCGCGCGCGCTCGATCGGGTACGCGATCGTCGACGAGGCGGTCTCGCGGCAGGCGGATCTGATCGTGCTCGGCTCGTCCGCACGCTGGCGGCGCCAGTCGCGATTCTTCTCCCCGACCGTGGACTTCGTTCTGCGCCGATGCGCCCTGCGAGGTCCTCGTCGTCGCGTTCCCCGACGGGGTGTTCGAGGAGTAGGCGGAGGGACCGCCAGGCCCGTGGCCGCGAAGCGGACACCTTCAGCGATTTCGCGCGACCGGAATCTGCGCGAGCAGATTCCGTCTTGCGCTGGCACAGCTGCCGAGGAGTAACCTGATCCGCCGTGAACGCCGTCGTCATCGGATGCGGTCGCGTGGGCTCCGCTGTGGCGAAGGGGCTCGCGGCAGACGGCTGGGAGGTCACCGCGCTCGACGAGAGCGAGGATGCGCTCGCCCGGCTCGGGCCGGGCTGGCGTGGCGGCTTCGTCATCGGCCACGGCATGGACGCCAGCGTGCTGGAGCGCGCGGGAATCGCCGACGCGGACGCCGCGGTCGTCGCCACCTCCGGCGACAACACGAACGTCGTCATCGGTCAGGTGCTGCAGCGGCGCTACGGAACGCGCACGGTCGTCGTCCGCGTTCTCGACCCGGCGCGCGCCACGTTCTATGCCGAGCGCGGGCTGAACACCGTCTGCCCGACGCAGACCGCGATCTCCGTTCTCCTCGAGACCGTGCAAGCCTCCGCTCCCGCGCCGCAGGCGACCTGATGTACGTCATCGTCGCCGGTGGAGGCAAGGTAGGAGCGAACGTCACGCGCTCGCTGGTCGAGATGGGCCACGAGATCACGCTGATCGAGGAGCGCCCCGACCGGTTCGCGCGTCTGGAGGAGGAGTTCGGGCCGGTGGTCATGCGCGGCGACGCGACCGAGATCAGCGTCCTCGAGCGCGCCGGGATCGCGCGTCCTCCCGAGCTTCTGCTCGCGGTCACGGGTGACGACGAGGACAATCTCGTCATCTCGCAGATCGGCAAGGAGGGCTACAGGGTTCCCAAGGCGATCGCGAGGGTCAACGATCCGCGAAACCAGGCGCACTTCGACCTGCTCGGGATCAAGCAGACCGTCTGTGCGACGACGAGCATCCTCGGACTCGTCGAGCACGAGGTGCCCGAGCACGGCCTCGTGCGCCTGCTCCAGCTGCCGGAGGAGGGCCTGGAGATCGTCGAGGTGCAGATCGAGCCCAAGTCGCCTGTCGCAGGCTCTCGGGTCGGCGGGCTCTCCCTGCCCGAGGGCTCTCGTCTGATCTCGGTCTTCCGCCACGGCCGGACGGAGCTCGTCGAGCCGAGCACCGTCATGCGGCCGGGCGACCAGGTGCTGGCGGTCGTCTCGGACGACTCCGCCTCGGCGTTGCGGAAAGCGCTGCTCGGCGCGACGCTAGAAGAGGTTCAGACCCGCCAGTAGTGCCGCGTGACGAGGACGACCACCGGGATGATCTCGAGTCGGCCGAGCCACATCAGCAGGATCATCGTGATCTTGGAGACGTCTCCGAGCGGCGCGAACGATGCGAACGGTCCGGTGATCCCGAACCCGGGGCCGCCGTTGCCGAGCGCGCTCGCCGAGACGGCCAGCGTGTCGAGCGCGCCGAGCGGGACGTCGCCGATCGCGCAGTCGACGGCGATGACGGCGGCTCCGACGACCCAGAATCCGATGTAGAGGAGGATGAAGGTCGCGATCGCGCGCAGCGTGCGCTCGTCCACCGGTGCCCCGTTCAGCCGAACGGGCATGACGACCTCGGGGCTCACCGTCTGGTCGAGCTCCCGCCGCAGGATCTTGCCGACGAGGAGGTGGCGGACGACCTTGATCGAGCCGGTCGTCGATCCGGCCGAGCCTCCGACGAACATCAACGCGAAGATCGTCAGCAGGGAGACGAGCGGCCAGAGCGCGAAGTCCTCGGTCGCGTACCCCGTCGTCGTGATGATGGAGATCGCCTGGAAGACCCCCGCTCGAATCGCCTCTTCGCCCTGCGCGATGTCGTAGCCCCAGATCTGGACCGATGAGCGCGATCGACGCCACCAGCACGATCGTGAGATAGAGCCGGAACTCGTCGTCTCGGACGAACACCCGTGGCCGGCGACGGACGAACCCGCTGTAGAGGAGCATGAAGTTCACGCCCGCGATGAGCATGAACAGGGCGATGATCCACTGCGCGGCGGGGGAGAACGCCTGGATCGAGTCCGGCTTGCGTCGAGAACCCGCCCGTGGGCATCGTCGAGAACGCGTGCGCGACTGCTTCGAACTCCGTCATCCGCTCGTCGATGCCGGTCCAGCCGAGCGCTGCCAGCGCGACGGCGAGCACGACGGTGAGCCCGACGTAGAGCACCCACAGCAGCCGCGCTGTCTGCCGTACCCGCTCGGGAAGCTGGGCGACCTCGGGGCCTGGCAGCTCGGACTCCATCAGCTGACGCCCGCCGACCCGGAGGCGCGGCAGCACCGCGATCGCGAGCACGATGATCCCCATCCCGCCGAGCCACTGGGTGAACTGGCGCCACATCGAGAGCGATCGGGAGAGCTCGTCGAAGTCGGTCACCACGCTCGCGCCGGTGGTCGTCGCCGCTGACATTCCCTCGAGATACGCGTCGACCGGATTGCCGAGTTGGTCTCCGCCGACGAACACGTACGGGAGCGAGGCGAAAGCCGCGGTCACCAGGAGCGTCACCGAGACGACCAGGAATCCCTCGCGCATGCCGACGCGGCGGACGTCCTCTGCCGTCAGGCGCTCGATCGCGAGCCCGCCTCCGCTCGTCAGTGCGCCGGTGGCCAGGAACGGCCACACCGGCTCGGAGTACCACAGCGCGACCCCCGCCGGAAAGAGGACCGCGACCCCCAGGTACTTCGTCAACACCGCGACGAGGTTGATGCTGGCGCGCACGTCGACCGCCGGTCGGCGCGTCGGTCGCAGCTTGCGCGTCAGAGCCGCGCCGGACGTCACAGCGCGCTGACGACCCGGGGCGCGTCAGCGGCCTGCGTGAAGACGATCACGCGGTCGCCCGGCCTGGAGCACGTCGTCGCCGTGCGGGAAGATCGCGGAGCCGTTCCGAACCACTGCGCCGATCAGCGCGCCGCGCACGGGCATCTCCTTGAACGCCTTCCCGATGTACTCGCTGGTGTCGCGCAAGGTCACGTCGATCACCTCGTAGCGGTTGCCTTCGAGCAGCGCGACCTGCTTCGTCCTCGGATCGTGTGCGAAGCGGATGATCTCCTCGGCGGTGACGGAGCGCGGGTTCACCGAGACGTCGATCCCGGCATGCTCGAACGCCTCCGTCGAGACCGCCTCGTGCGCGATCCCGATCGTGAACTTGACGCCGTGCACCTCGGCGAGCGACGCGGCGTAGAGGTTCTTGGCATCGTCCCGCATCGCGAAGATCGCCGCGTTCGTCTGTCCGATCCGCTCCCGCTCGAGAAAGTCGGGATCGACGCCGGTCGCGTGATAGACGCGAGCGTCCGGCAGCGCCTCGGCGACGCTCCGTGCCTTGTCACGCGAGGCCTCGATCAACCTGACGCGGATTCCCTGGTCGAGGAGAACGCGTGCGATCGCAGAGCCGACCCGTCCGGCGCCGTAGATCACGACGTCGCGCACCGCGGCGCCCTCCGGAGCGAGGAGAGTGCTCCAGGCCTGTGCGGCCTCGAGCGAGCCGATGACGACGATCCGGTCTCCTGCGCGGATGGCCTCGTCCCCGCCGGGGAGGAGCATCTTGTCGCCGCGGATGACCGCCGCGACCTTCGAGTCCCGAGGGAACCTCGCGTCGCGGAGCGGCACTCCGAGCACGTCCGGCGACGCGCCCTCCTCGACGTCGAACTCGACGATCTGTACCTGGCCCTCGGCGAAGATGTCGGTCTGACGGGCGGCGGGAACGCCGATGATCCGGCTGATGGCGTGTGCGGTCTCGAGCTCGGAGCACACGACGAAGTCGACGTCGAGCTGACCGACGCGCCAGAGCTCGACGTACTCGACGTTCGACGTGCGGATCACCGTCGTCGCGCTTCGCGCTTCACGCCGCGCGAACATCCCGGCCACGAGGTTGACCTCGTCTCGCGACGTGCAGGCGATGACGAGATCGGCGTTCTGCACTCCGGCTGCGGCCAGAACGCGCCGGCTCGTCCCGTCACCTTCGACGGTCACCACGTCGTAGCGCTCGGAGAGCGCGGCGAGACGCGACGGCTCGGTATCGAGCACCGTGACCTCGTGGTCGTGGTGGAGCGCTTCGACGACGGCGAAACCGACCTGGCCCGCTCCGATGAGAAAGATCCGCATCGCTCCGGCGAGAAGCGTACTCCGGCCACTGGGCGGCGGTAGCTACCGTGAACGGATGCGTGTCTTCACGCTCCTTCTGCTCGCCGCGAGTCTGGCGACGCTTGCGGGGCCCGGAGCGGCGGCGGAGCGAGAGACGGCTGCAGCGAGCGCTTTTCGGCTGCAGCTGTTCGCGCGCCAGTTCGACGCCCCGGTTCTCGTGACGCACGCTCCCGGTGAGGCGCAGGCGCTCTACGTGGTGGAGCAGCCCGGCCGCGTCGTCCGCTTGCGCGGCGGGAAGCGCACCGTCTTTCTCGATGTGCGGCGCGACGTGGAGTACGGAGGTGAGCAGGGCCTTCTCGGGCTCGCGTTCCATCCGAAGTACGCGTCCAACAGGCTTCTCTACGTCGCCTACACCTCGCGCGACGGACGCAACACCGTTGCCCGGTATCGCTCCAACGGCAAGACGGCCCTGCGATCGAGCCGCACGATCCTCCTCGGGGTGCCCGACCCGTACGGGAATCACAACGGCGGACAGCTGGCGTTCGGCCGCGACGGGCTGCTGTACACGACGATCGGTGACGGGGGCTCCGGTGGAGACCCGGAGGATCGGGCGCAGGACATGGGGTCGCAGTTCGGCAAGCTGCTGCGCCTCGACGTGGCGAGGTCGGGTGCCGACTGGACGATCGCGGGGCTCGGGCTGCGGAACGCCTGGCGGTTCTCGTTCGATCGCGCGACCGGAGATCTCTACCTGGGCGACGTCGGCCAGGGAGCGATCGAGGAGGTCAGCTTCACGCCGCGGGTCAGCCCCGGGTTGGAGAACTACGGCTGGGACCTCTACGAGGGCTCACGCCGCTTCGAGGACGGCGAGCCGGCTGCGGGCAAGCTCGTCTTTCCGCTGTACGAGTACGGGCGCGGCGAGGACAGCTGCTCGGTCATCGGCGGCCACGTCTACCGCGGCTCGGCCGCCCCGCGGGAGCGCGGGCGCTACATCTTCGGCGACTACTGCAGCGGCATCGTCTGGAGCCTCACCGTCCGCTCCGGCGCCGCGAGGAACGTCCGCCGCGAGCTCTTCAAGATCGAGGGACTGACCTCGTTCGGCGAGAGCGCGTCGGGCGAGCTCTACGCCACCACGCAACAGGGTGTCATCTACCGGCTGACCTAGCGAGCAGCCCCGCGCGGCGGCCGAGCGCGTAGAAGCGTCACAACTTCGTGCCGAGTCGTCCCCAGCGCGAGCTCAGCCGGCGCGACGGCGCACGCGTGGCGGTGCTTGTCCCAGGGCGGCATACGCGAGCGCGGTCAGCGACTCGTTCAGCTGGCGGAGCTCACCGGCGACGAGCATGAACCCTTCCTGCCGCTCCGACACGCGGTTCAGGCGCTCGAGCTCGTCCGCGATCCGGTCGAGGCGCTCGAGCAGCGCGTCCAGCTGGCGGTCGGCGACGTCCTTGGACTCCACCCGCTCGATTCTACGCGCCGGCCTGATCGAGCAACTCGGCACGGCTGTCGCACGACCACGGCATCCGGGCCGAGCGCGACGAGCAGGCGGTCGAGGGCACCGGAGCCCGTCTCGACCGCGGCGAGGTGCCGCTCGGCTCCCAGCTGCGCGAGCGCTACTCGCGCGAGCGGCTCCGGAGAATCCGTGAAGACGCCGATCGGGCGACCTGCGGTTGCGAGTGCGCGCAGCGCCGCCCCCACCTGGGCGTCCCGGCGCACGTACACGGCAGCGCGCTCCTCGGCGAAGCGCTCGAGCAGCACGCGCCAGTTGCCACTCCCGCGCTCGTCGAGCTCCACGGCCGCCGCGCCACGATCGCTCGACAAGGCTCCCGGCTCGAGACCGAAGAGCTCCGACACGGAAGCAAGCCAGTCGTTCCAGAGCGGACGCGTGTCGCCCAAGGCGCGGTCGAGGTCGATAGCGACGGCTCGTGTCACGAGGTGATGTGGCGCAGCCGTGCCACGCGCTGCCAGAGCAGGACTCCGACGGCGACCCCGACCGTGTCGATCGCAACGTCGAGGGGCGAGCCCAATCGGCCGGGTACGAACACCTGGTGCAGCTCGTCGCTCACCGCGTAGAGCGCTCCGAGCGCAAACGCGACAACTGCTCGGTCGGTCGCTCGCGCGAGAAGTGCCCCCAGCACCGCGAACTCGCCGGCGTGCGCGAGCTTGCGCAGGACGAGATCCCAGCCCCCGAGCCCGGTGCCGAGATCGGGAACCGACGAGAACGCGAAGATCAGCGCGGCCCAAACAAGCACGGGGAGCCACGAGCGCGCAAAGGACACCCACACGGTCCGATGATAGGCTCGGCTCCGATCAGAGGAGCACGGTGAGGGAACCCGGTGCAAGTCCGGGACGGTCCCGCCGCTGTAAGGGGAGTTGCTCACCCGCCACGACGCCACTGACCTCCGGGTCGGGAAGGCGGCGGGGGAGGGAGCCCCGAGTCAGAAGACCTGCCGTGCCTCCGACATAGCCGAACCCCTCGCGGAAGGGAGGATTCAGGTGCTTCGTTCGTCCATCCTCGTCGCCGGCGCACTCGTCGCGGCATTCACGGTGCTGGTCTCGGTGGCCGCCGCCGGGCCCGTGGCTCCATCGGCATTTCCGGTCACGATCACCACCGCCGCCGGCAAAGTCACGATCCAGAAGAGACCCGGCCGCATCGTCTCGCTCTCGCCCACTGCGACCGAGTCGCTCTTCGCGATCGGCGCCGGGCCGCAGGTCGTAGCCGTCGACGACCAGTCCGACTATCCGAAGGCGGCGCCGAGGACCGCGCTCTCGGGTTTCACGCCGAACGTCGAGGCCATCGCTGCCTACCGCCCCGACCTGGTCGTGGCCTCGTACGACCCGAAGGGACTTGTCACGGCGCTTGCCCGGCTCGGGATTCCGGTGGTGTTGCACGCGCCTGCGTCGAACTTCAAGGGCGCGTACCAGCAGATTCGCCAACTCGGCATGGTGACGGGCCGCGACGCGGGCGCGGCACGTGTCGTTGCCGGCATGAAGGCGAAGATCGAGGCGATCGTCAAGACCTCGCGATCCCGTGCTGACGGCCTCTCCGTCTACCACGAGGTCAGCCCCGACTTCTACTCGGCATCGACGCGGTCGTTCGTCGGGAAGGTGTACGCGGCACTCGGCCTCGAGAACATCGCCGACTCCGCCGACTCCGCGGGGACGGGATTCCCACAGCTCTCCGCCGAATACATCGTCTCGGCCGGGCCCGACCTGATCGTCCTCGCCGACACGGTCTGCTGCGGACAGAAGCCGTCCACCGTGGCCTCGCGTCCGGGCTGGGATCGCATCAGCGCGGTGCGCACGGGCTCGATCGTGCGGATCCACGACTCGATCGCAGTCGCGCTGGGGGCCGCGGCTCGTCAGCTTCTTCCGGGCGATGTCGTCCGCGCTCGCCCGGTTGTAGTTCCATGAGCGCCACCGCCGCGAAGGTCGCTGGGCAGCCGGCCGCCGCGGTCCGTCCGCGTGGGATCGGCCCGGTCTGGGCGGCCGCGGCGGTGGCGTTCCTGCTCGGGTCGATAGTGGTCGGCGTTGCGGTGGGGCCGATCGACCTCGGCTACGGGGGAATCGCGAGCTCGCTCGCGGAGCGCCTGCACGTTCCGGGGGTCTCCTCCTCGCTCTCTGCGACCGAGGAGTCCATCCTGTGGGAGATCCGCATGCCACGGGTGGTGCTCGCGGCGCTCGTCGGCGGGATGCTCTCGCTCGCGGGTGCGACCTATCAGGGCGTGTTCCGCAACCCGCTCGTCGATCCGTATCTGCTCGGAGTGGCGGCGGGGGCGGGCCTCGGCGCCACTGTGGCGATCGCCTAT
Source organism: uncultured Actinomycetes bacterium (assembly GCA_963838395.1). GTDB lineage: Bacteria > Actinomycetota > Thermoleophilia > Gaiellales > Gaiellaceae > GMQP-bins7. Next base: position 646,330 of record CAWIQX010000024.1, on the reverse strand, counting down.
CTGCCCGACGGGCTTCGCGGGCAACAGGCCTTGCCGGCGGCAGCGTTCGTCGGTGGGGCGGTTGCGGTCTTCCTCACGTATTCGGTGGGCCGGTCCGCGAGCCGCGGGCGGGATACCACCACCCTCGTACTCGCCGGGGTTACGGTCGCATCGTTCTTCACGGCCGTCCAGACGTTCGTGCAGCAACAGAACGCCGACACGCTCCAGCAGGTCTACACGTGGATCCTGGGCAGCATCCCGAGCTCGGGCTGGAGCGACGTCGTGCTGGTCCTTCCGTACGTCGCCCTCGCGACCGTCGTCATCCTCGTCTACCGGCGAGTCGTGGACGTGCTGAGTCTCGGTGACGAGGAGGCGGCGAGCCTCGGCGTCGACGTCCGTCGTGTGCGGCTTACGCTCGTCGTCGCCGCAACGGTCGGCACCGCGGCAGCGGTCGCGATCTGCGGGCTGATCGGCTTCGTCGGGATCATCGTCCCTCATGCGATCCGGATGCTCGCAGGCGTCGGCTATCGGGCGTTGCTTCCGCTCTCGCTCATCGTCGGCGCCGGCTTCCTCGTCCTCGCGGACGTCATCGCCAGGACCGCGCTCGCCCCCTCGGAGATCCCGCTCGGGATCGTGACGGCATTCTTCGGAGCTCCCTTCTTCGCCCTTGTGTTACGGACGAGCCGAGGGACCGCATGAGCGCTGTCGAGCTCGACGACGTCACCGTCGTCCTCGGCGGCTCGCCCGTCGTCGACCAGGTCGACCTGACGCTCGACGAGGGCGAGTGGGTTGCACTGATCGGGCCGAACGGCGCCGGCAAGACGACGCTCCTGCGGGCGATCGCACGTCTCGTCCCGTTCTCCGGCACGATCCAGCTGGAGGGACGCTCGACGACGGCGATGCGGCGATCCGAGCTCTCGCGGCTGATCGCGCTCGTCCCGCAGGACCCCACGACACCCCCGTGGATGACCGTGGGCGAGTACGTGCTCCTCGGGCGGACACCGCACCTCGGTCCACTCGCGAAGGAGGGAAGGCGCGATCTCGTGGCCGCGGAGCGAGCACTCGAACGCCTCGATCTCGCCGGCTTCGGCGAGAGGCCGCTCGGCACGCTGTCCGGAGGCGAGAAGCAGCGCGTCGTGGTCGCGCGAGCGCTGGCGCAGGAGGCGAGGATCATCCTCCTCGACGAGCCGACGGCAGCCCTCGACATCGGGCACCAGCAGCAGGCTCTCGAACTGCTCGACGCGCTCCGGCTCGAGTCCGAGCTGACGCTGGTCGCCGCCATGCACGACCTCACGCTCGCAGCGCAGTACGCAGAGCGCATGGTGCTCCTCGACCACGGCCGCGTGGTCTCGGACGGTGTGCCTCGAGAGGTGCTCACCGAGGAGACGATCTCGCGCCACTACGGGGCGTCGATCGACATCGTGCCGGTCGACGGACACCTTGCGGTGATCCCCCGCCGCGCCTAGGAGCTCAAAGGCTGTGGGCCTCGGGATGCCGAGGCTCGTAGAGCAGGATGTCGTCCGCACCCGGCACCTTCAACATGACGCCAAGCCCGAAGCCCATGTCTTCGACAGCACCGACGAGCTCGGCGCCCTTCTGCTCGAGCTCGGTCTTCGTGGCCTCGACGTCGTCGCACATGAGCGAGATCGAATGGTGCCGGGGATGGGAGAAGGCCTCGCCCTCGTAGGTGTAGGCCGTCGGGTGAACGCCGAGCTCGCTGGGTCCGGACTTGAAGATCAGCCAGCCCGGCGCCGACTCCGCATGCTCGAGAAACGGCCAGCCGAGAACGTCGCGGAGGAACGCTCGCGTGGCCTCCGGGTCGTCCGAGTAGAGCAGGAGATGGACGGCCGTGATCAAGGTGCAAGATCGTAGGCGATCGAATCCGTGCGGGCCCGAGCGAGCCGATCCGATCATTCGCCGGTGACCGCGGCGGCTAGCATCGGCAGGTGTCCGTCGCCGAGCCACAGACCGACCTCGCCCTCCTGAACCAGGCCCAGCGCGAGGCCGTTCAGCACACCGAGGGGCCGCTGCTCGTCGTCGCGGGCGCGGGCTCGGGGAAGACCCGCGTCCTGACGCACCGCGTCGCCCACCTGGTCGAGGATCTGAAGGTCAAGCCGAGCCAGATCCTCGCGATCACGTTCACGAACAAGGCCGCCGGGGAGATGCGCGAGCGCCTCGAGCGGATGCTCGGCGCAACCGCGCGTGCAATCTGGATCCTCACCTTCCACGCCGCCTGCGGGCGCATGCTCCGGCGCGAGGCCGAGCGGCTCGGCTACCGCTCGACGTTCTCGATCTACGACGACCAGGATCAGGTGCGGCTGGTCAAGGCCTGCCTCGAGGAGCTCGGGAAGGATCCGAAGCGCTTTTCGCCGCGCGGCATCCACTCGCAGATCTCGCGGGCGAAGAACGAGCTGGTCTCACCGGAGGACTACCTCGCGCGCGTCGCCTCCTTCTGGGACCAGACGGTCGCGGAGGTGTACGAGCTGTACCAGCGCCGACTGCACGCCTCGAACGCCGTCGACTTCGACGACATGCTCATGCTCACCGTGCAGGTCTTCGAGCGCTTCCCCGAGGCGCTGGCCCACTGGCAGAAGTCGTTCCGCTACATCCTCGTCGACGAGTACCAGGACACGAACCACGCGCAATACCGCCTGCTGCAGCTCCTCGGCGCCGAGCACGGAAACGTCTGTGCGGTCGGAGATCAGGATCAGTCCGTGTACGGGTTCCGTGGGGCTGACATCCGCAACATCACGGAGTTCGAAACTGATTTCCCCGGGACGCACGTCGTCACGCTCGAGCAGAACTACCGCTCCACGAACTCGATCCTGCGAGCCGCCAACGCGGTCATCGAGCAGAACACCGAGCGCAAGCCGAAGCATCTCTTCTCCGAGCTGGGCGAGGGCGACCCGGTGCGGGTCGTCGAGCTCGAGGACGAGCACTCGGAGGCCCGCTTCGTCGCGGCCGAGATCGCGGGGCTGATCGACCAGGGTCTCTCCGCCAGCGAGATCGCGGTCTTCTACCGGACGAACGCGCAGTCGCGGGTGCTGGAGGACGTGCTCGTTCGCCAGGACGTGCCCTACCAGGTCATCGGCGGTCCGCGCTTCTACGAGCGGGCGGAGATCCGGGACGCGACCGCGTATCTGACGGTGCTCGTCAACCCGAGCGACGCCGGCTCGCTCCTGCGGATCGCCAACCGGCCCCGGCGTGGCATCGGCGACACCTCGCTGGCGCGAGTCGTCAGCCACGCGGACACGACCGGCCGCACCCTCTGGGACGCGCTCGCAGATCCCGAGGCCGCGGGAGTGACTTCCGCCGCCTGCCGCGCGATTCACGGCTTCCGCTCCACCATGGAGTCGCTGATGGCTCAGTCGCAGGAGCTCTCGGTGGACGAGCTTCTCGAGCGGATGCTGGAGAAGACCGGGATCCTCGACGCGTACGAAGCCGAGCGCACGATCGAGGCTCGTGGGCGGATCGAGAACCTGCAGGAGCTCGTCGGCGTCGCCCGCGAGTACCGGCAGCAGACCGCCGACGCGTCGCTCGCCGGCTTCCTCCAGGACATCTCCCTCGTCTCCGACCAGGACACGATCGCCGACGACCGCGGCCTCGTCACGCTGATGACCCTGCACAACGCGAAGGGGCTCGAGTTCAACTCCGTGTACGCGATCGGGATGGAGGAGGGCATCTTCCCGCACATCCGGGCGATCGAGGAGCAGGGCGTCGAGGAGGAGCGCAGGCTCTGCTACGTGGGCATGACCCGTGCGATGGAGCGGCTGACGATGACGCACACGCTGTCGCGCTCGCTCTGGGGGCGAAGGAGCTACAACCTCGCGTCGCGCTTCCTCGACGAACTGCCGCGCGAGGTGGAGCGCGAGCGGCTGAAGCCTTCCTCGTGGGCGAGCTACGGATCGCCGGCGAGCGCGGCACCGCAGGGAGGCAGCCCCGGGCTGGTTCTCGCGACGGGCGATTCGGTTCGACACGCTTCGCTCGGCGAGGGCGTCGTCACTGCGCTCGAGCCGGGCGGAGTGGTGACCATCCGCTTCGCCGAGGACGGCACCGAGCGGCGCCTGATGGTCGAGTACGCACCGCTGGAGAGGATCGCGGAGTGAGCCTCGAGTACCGAAGCCCGACGGCCGACGAGTTCGCCTCGGTTCTGCACGCGACGCACATGGCTTTCGGCGAGGAGCTGAAGGACGAGGACCTCGAGCGTCACCGCAAGGTGATGCCGCTCGACCGCCTTCTCGCCGCGTGGGACGGTGACCGTCCGGTAGGCGTCACGGCCTCGTATCCGTTCGAGCTGACGACTCCCGGCGGCAGCGGGAAGGCGGCGGGCGTGAGCTGGGTCGGCGTCCTCCCGAGCCATCGGCGGCGGGGGATCCTGCGGGAGCTCATGCTGCGACAGCTCGACGACGTGCACGAACGCGGTGAGCCGTTCGCGATCCTCTACGCCTCCGAGTCGCTGATCTACGGCCGCTTCGGGTACGGGATGGCCGTTCTGGGGACGCAGATCGATGCCAACCGAAACGCGTTCGCACTCCGCGACGACCCCGGGCCGCGCAGTTCGGCGCGGCTGCTCACCGCGGACGAGGCGGCCGAGGTGTTCCCGCCGATCTACGAGCAGCTTCGGACCCGCCGCCCCGGATACTTGAGCCGCAGCGAGAGCTGGTGGCGCGCGTACCGTCTCGCCGATCCGGAGCACTGGCGCGATGGCGCAGGCCCGAAGTACTTCGCGCTCATCGAGTTGGACGGCGAGCCCGCCGCGTTCGCGATGTATCGCATCGCATCGAAGTGGGAGAACGAGACGCCCAAGGGAGAGGTCCGCGTCGTCGACGCGCACGCGACGTCGCCGGAAGCGACTGCAGAGCTCTGGCGCTTCCTCTTCGGAATCGACCTCGTGGAGCGTGTGAAGTGCGGGCTCGTCGACCCGGCCTGGCCGCTCCTGCACATGGTGAGAGACCCGCGCAGGCTCCACCTGTCCGTGACGGACGGACTTTGGCTGCGGCTCGTCGACCTCGAGGCGGCGCTGCGCGCGCGGAGCTATGCGGAGGCGGAGCCGGTCGTGCTCGAGGTGACGGACGACGTGCGGCCCGCCAACGCCGGGCGCTGGTCGGTCGGCTCATGAGCCGCGGCGCACGGACGCCGAGGCCGACGTCGCTCTCGACATCGCCGACCTCGCCTCGACCTACCTGGGCGCTTTCTCCTTCGAGCGCCTCGCGGCCGCCGGCCGCGCGCGGGAGCTGCGACCGGACGGGCTCTCCCGGGCGACCGCGCTCTTCGCTACGCCTCTTCCGCCGTTCTGCCCAGAGGGTTTGACCGGTTGTAGAGTCCGCCGGGCCGCAGACTAAGAGCTCGAGGGAGGAGGATGGCCTACCGCATTCGACCGTGCCGCTCGCTGGACGAGCTCGGCCAGGCGGCGGGCGCGATCGGCCACTACTTCGGCTGGGTGCCGACGGGTGAAGAGGTCGAGCGCTTCTCGCAGGTCCTTCCTTTCGAGCGGATGCACGCGGCCTTCGACGGCAAGGAGATCGTCGGCGGGGCGGGGGTCTTCCCGTTCGAGATGACCGTTCCGGGCGGGCCGGTGCGCTGTGCCGGCGTCACGATCGTCGGGGTGCTCCCGACGCATCGGCGTCGCGGCCTCCTCTCCCGGATGATGCGTGCCCAGATCGACGACATCCACGAGCGCGAAGAGCCGTTCGCCGTCGCTCTGGGCCTCCGAGCCCACGATCTACGGCCGCTTCGGGTACGGCCACGCCTCCCTCACTCACGAAGTGCGTTTGCCGCGGATCTGGGCGGCGCTTCGGGCGGGAACGCCCCCGCGGACCGGCCAGGTGCGCCTCGTCGAGCAGGACGAGGCGCTGCGAGCCTTCCCGCGCCTCTACCAGAAGGTGGCGAAAGGGACCCCGGGATTCATCTCTCGCTCGAAGGCGTGGTGGGAGCTACGCCGCTTGCGCGACGAGCCGTCGCGGCGTCCAGCCAGGCTCCGGACCGCTCAACCGGGCGTTGCTCGAGGTCGACGGGCGTGCCGCCGGCTATGCGCTCTACCGCATCGTCCAGTCGGAGGACGACGGGCACTGGAAGCGGAACCTGCGGGTCGTCGAGGCGCTCGGAGTGGACGCGGTGGCGACGCGCGAGATCTGGCGTTTCCTGCTCGAGGTCGACTGGACCGACGAGATCCAAGCCTGGCTGCTTCCGACCGATCACCCGGTGCAGCACTTGGTGGCGCGACTCGACCGGCTCGATCTTCGAGTTGGCACCGGGCTCTGGGTGCGGCCGGTCGACGTCGGCGCGAGCCTCTCGGCCCGGAGCTACCGGTCTGACAGCCGCGTCAGCTTCGAGATCCGGGACACGTTCGGCGCCCTGGAACGAGGGCACATGGACTCTCGCCGATGGAGTCGCGAAGCGGTCGAGCCGCCGGCCGGATCTTCGACTGAGCGTGCAAGCGCTCGGTGCCGCGTACCTCGGCGGCTACTCGTTCGCGGAGCTCTCGCGAGCCGGACTGGTCGAGGAGACGTCGCGAGGCGGGCTCGCGCGAGCGGACGCGCTCTTCGCCTCGGACCGCGCGCCCTGGTGCCCCGAGATCTTCTAGACCGGTCCTGAGCCAGCAGCGTCCGTCATCGCGTGCGCTGGTATTCCGGCTGCGCATTTGTATTAATACGCACAGACGGCAGCGGGTCTGTGAACGCTGTGGCCGGGCTCGGAGACGCCGTCTAGGACCAACGTCACTCGCGGGGCAGGGGACTTCGTGATGACTCCGGCCTCGCGGGTGGGATCCCGAAGGGAGACGCCATGGCCGAGTCAGGAAAACCGCCCGCGCGGAGGAGCCGCAGCTCTGCGCGTTCGAAGGAGAGCGCCGACAACGGCCCCGGCGAGTTCCTCGAGAGCGAAGACGTTCGCACCGGGCTGATCACCGGCGCGACGTTCCATGCCAAGCCGGTGCAGTACATCGTGCGCGACGGTCTCGCTCTCTTCGAGGGCGACATCGTGCTCGGCACGGAAGAGGAGATGGACCAGCGAACGGAGGAGCTCCGGAGCGTCATGAGAGGGGAGCTCGAGTCCGGGGTGCTCCGCACCGGTGCTCAGTTCCGCTGGCCGAACTGCGTGGTTCCGTTCACGATCGACGCGGCGCTGCCCAACCAGGCCGGGTCACCGACGCGATCGCGCATTGGGAGTCGCGGACGCGGTTCGACTTCGTCGCGAGGACGAGCGAGGCCGACTTCGTCACGTTTCGCCCGGGAAGCGGATGCTCGTCGTCGGTCGGGCGCCAGGGAGGCCAGCAGTTCGTCAACCTCGCCGCCGGGTGCTCGACGGGCAACACGATCCACGAGATCGGCCATGTCATCGGGCTCTGGCACGAGCAGAGCCGCGAGGACCGCGACGCGTTCGTGACGATCAACTTCAGCAAGGTCCAGCCGGGCGCGGTCCACAACTTCAACCAGCACATCACCGACGGCGACGACGTCGGCGCCTACGACTACGGGTCGATCATGCACTACCCGCGCGACGCCTTCTCGATCGACGGCAGCGACACGATCACCCCGACCGACCCGGCCGCCGTGATCGGGCAGCGCACGGCGCTCAGCGCCGGCGACATCGCGGCCGCGAACTCGGTCTGTCCTTTGATCAAGCTCCCGAAGGAGCACCTCAAGGACATACGCCTCGACACGCGCAAGGAGCTCGTCAAGGACATACGCCTCGACACGCGCAAGGAGCTCGTGCTCGACACCCTGAAGGAGATGGTCAAGGACCGGATCAAGGAGGGCCCGCTCGATCCGCCGTTCACCAAGCGCTTCGACCCGGTGATCACCCCCGGCCCGATCGTGCAACCGATCGGGCCGATCGGGCCGATCGGTCCTGTCGGGAGCGTCCCGTTCGCGGTCGCAACGCCGCACCAGGCACCGGAGCTCAGCGGCCGAAGCTCGGAAGAGCTGCAGGCGACCGCAGGCGACATCGACGCCCAGTTGCAGGTGATCGCGGATCAGCTCGTGCAGCTCGAGGCGCAGCGAGGTGCGCTCCAGGCGCAGTACGACGAGCTGCAGGCGCTTCTGCAGCAGGCGCTCGACGCCCACGATCAGACAGCGGGCTCGTAGGGGTGCGTGGCGCGTGATCGTCGCGGTCTCCCATCCGGACGATCCTCATGCCCAGCGTGTCCTGGAGCCATCTCGAGGACGCTGGGCACGAGGCGGTCCTCCTCGACCTGTCGGATCTCCCCGACCGGGCGACGCTGACGGTCGACTACGACCACGGCTCTCCGCGGATCGAGATCGGCCGAGACGACGGCTCGACGATCGATCTCACGCAGGCGACCGCGGTGTGGTGGCGCCGACCGCAGGCCGCTGAGCCGTCGTCCGTCAGCCGATCTCGAGGTGCGTCTCTTCACGGTCAACGAGTGGCACGAGGCGATCAACGGGCTCTGGCAGCTACTCGACGTGCACTGGGTGAACGACCCGGTGCGAGACGAGGTTGCTGCACGGAAGGCGCTGCAGCTGCGGGTCGCGGCTCGTACGGGGCTGCGCGTGCCCCGGACGATCATCACCTCCGACCCGCAGCAGGCGCGGGCGTTCGTCGAGGCCGAGGGGGTCGGAAACACGGTGTTCAAGACGTTCTCGTGCACACACGCGATCTGGAGGGAGACCAGGCTCGTGCGAGAGGACGTGCTCTCGCTGCTCGAGACGGTTCGCCTGGCTCCGGTGATCTTCCAGGAGTACATCCCCGCCGGGGTCGACCTCCGCGTCACCGTCGTCGGCGAGCGACTGTTCCCGGCTGCGATCCACTCGGAGGAGACGGACTACCCGGTCGACTTCCGGATGGTTCTCGGTCAGGCGCGAACCGAGCTCGCAGTCGTCCCGGCCGCCGTCGAGCAGAGGCTGCTGTCACTCATGGCGCAGCTGGGGCTCGCGTACGGAGCTATCGACTTGCGCCGCACTCCGGAGGGCGAGTACGTGTTCCTGGAGGTGAACACCGCCGGGGAGTTCCTGTTCGTCGAGGAGCGGACCGGGCAGCCGATCGCCCGGGCGCTCGCCGACTTGCTCGCTACACCCTTCGAACGCAGACGCGGATGGGCGCCGCCGCTTCCGACTGTACGAGCGGGTACGCCTGCGTGGTGATGAAGTCGCCTGTGCTGACCCCTCCGTCTCCGTCGACGTCCACGTGGGCGAAGATCGTGAGCTCGGACGGTGCGTCGGCCGGCACGTCGAGCTGCACGGCGCCGAGCCGCGTGCCGAGGCCGGATTCGACGGCACCGGACAGTCTCGGCCACGAGCGGGGCGATCGTGTCGACGTACGTCGTGTCTCGAACCTCGACGTGCACCGGTGCACCCTCCGGCGGGCGCTCTTCACCCTCGATGGAGATCTCGACGACCACCGCGGCCATGAACTTCATCGTAGCCGGGCCCCTCGAACCGGACTGTCGCTAGACCCCCGAATCCAAGAACAGGAGGCACCATGGACAGGCACGGCACGGAAACCTATTTCTTGCCCGGCGAGGGCTTTCTCGGCGAGAGCGTCGGAGGCAGGGATCCCACGCTGTTGCCCGCGGACGAGGCGGCAGTGCCGGCGTTCCGCTTCTCGCGGATGAGGCCGGGGAAGAACCAAAAGCAGCTCGGCGTAGCCAACCGACAGAAGATCGCGGAGGCGATGACCGCCGACAGCCTCGTCGACGGGCAGATGGGCGCGGGCTTCACCTATCTCGGGCAGTTCATCGACCACGACCTGACGTTCGACAAGACCGGCGTGATGGAGGGCGTCGACATCTCGCCCGTGGACATCGAGCAGTCGCGCTCGCCGAGCCTCGACCTGGACTCGCTGTACGGCGCCGGGCCGCTGGATTCCGTGTCGGCGAAGTTCTACAGCGACGGCCTGCACCTGAAGATGGGAGACGCGTCAGGCGGACCGCCCACGACGGGCTTCGACCTTCCACGCGTCGGATCGGGCGCGAATCCGCGCGAGGCGGTCATCCCGGATCCGCGCAACGACGAGAATCTGGCCGTCGCGCAGACGCACCTGGCGTTCATCAGGTTCCATAATCGGGTCGTCGACACGCTTCCCGCCGCGACGCCCCCGACAGAGCGCTTCGGTCTCGCGCGGAAGATCGTCACCAAGCACTACCAGTGGATGATCCGCACGGACTACCTGCCGAAGATCTGTGCGCCCTCCGTCGTCACGGATGTGTTCACCAACGATCGAAAGGCCTTCGAGGTCGACGCGGTCCCGAACAGCATGCCGACCATGCCGGTCGAGTTCTCGGTCGCGGCCTTCAGGCTCGGACACAGCATGATCCGCGCGCAATACAGCTGGAACAAGGTCTTTCCAGCGGCCACGCTCGGACAGCTCTTCGAGTTCGCTGCGCTCGGCGGCGACCTCGGCGGCGCGCCAACGCTCCCCAGCATCTGGATCGCGGACTTCCGCCGGCTCTTCAGCTTCGCCGTGCCGGGCATCAATCGTCCGGATCTCGTCGTCCCGGCCGGCAAGTTCAACAGGGCGATGCGGATCGACACCAAGATCGTCAATCCACTGCGGATCCTGCCGGTCGTCTCTGATCCCGCACCGAAGAACAACCTCGCCTTCCGCAATCTGCTCCGGGCGGACATGGTGAAGCTCGCCACCGGACAGCAGATGGCGACCTTCCTGACGGGTAAGGGCGTGACGTTGACGAAGCTCACGAATGCGCAGATCCGCGACGGCTCGAACGGCGCCGACGTCAGCGGGCTGACGGCCCCGCAGCGGACAGCGCTGCTCACGAACACGCCGTTGTGGTTCTACATCCTGCGCGAGGCCGAGTTCAACCAGGGCAAGTTGAAGGGCGTGGGCGCCCGCATCGTGGCAGAGACCTTCCATCGCGCGATGGAAGGCAGCAAGTTCTCGATCGTGCGCGACCAGGCCTTCCGTCCGAGCCTCGGGCCGAACAACCAGACCTTCCGCATGGCCGATCTCCTGCTCTTCGCGTTCGAGGGAAAAAAGGAGCTGCTGAACCCGCTGGGTGACTAGATCCGAGCGAGCATCTGGCCAAACGAGTCGGGCGGCGATCTCCGCCGAGGAGCGCATCGTCCGTGTGCGGCCCGCGCCGAACGGAAAGGTCGCGTGCTGGGCACAGCAGCTGCGTCTAGCCGGACAGCATCCCGCTCACCAGCGCACGCCAGGTGATCGGGCCGACGATGCCGTCTGACGGAGTCCCGACGGCGGTCTGGAAGCCGCGCACGAAGGCGTCGGTTCGGGGGCCGAAGATGCCGTCGATCTGGACTCCCGGCCCCTCTCCGCCCGACTGGTCGTGGAACTTCATCACTTCCTGCACCCCGCGCACGGCGTCGCCGGTGCTGCCCTCCTTGACCTGAATGATGAGCTTGGGCCAGGTGTTCGGGCCGACGATGCCGTCGGCGGTGAGACCCTTGCTCTGCTGGAAAGCCTCGACCGCCGCCTCGGTCAGGGGGCCGAAGATTCCGTCCACGGCAACGGGATGACTTCTCGCGCGCAGGAGCTGCTGCAGCGGGCGTACGGGGAAGATGCTGTCGCCGCGCCGTACGAGCGGCCAGGGAAGGATCGGATCAGCGGGCATGCGGCTCTCCTCTCGGACGTGGCTGTCTTCGACGGATCCACCGCAGGACGCGCGTCGCGTTCCACGGGAACGAGACGGCGGACCATGTAACTGTCAACCGGGTTATAGCGCTATTCGTGGCGAGGAGGCTAGGTCGCGCAGGTTCTGCGGTAGGACAGGCCGGGGACGAGCTCTTGCCATTCGCGCTCGCTCAGGTCGCGAACGACGAGACTGCAGACCTGAGCCTCGAGGTCGCCGAGATCGCGCCAGAGGATGCCTTCCCATGTGCGTACGGTCCCGTCGTTCCCGCCGGAGGCGAACGTTGGCCCCTCGGGATTGAAGGCCACGCCGTAGACAGCGCCTGCATGTCCGTGCAGAGGCTGTCCTAGCTGTCGGCGCCCGGGGACTTCCCAGAGCCGCACGGTGCCGTCGGACCCCGCCGAGGCGAGCGTGCGGCTGTCTGGGCTGAACGCGAGGCTCTCCACGCCTTGGAACTCCTGATCGCCGAGCGGCTCACCGATGGGCTCGCGGGCGGACACGTCCCACAGCCGGAGGGGTCCGCCGACACCCGCCGAGGCGAGCGTGCGCCCGTCCGGGGCGAACGCGACCGTCGAGACCACCTCGCCCTCGGCGAGCTCAAGCTGGCGCGCGGCGTCGTGCTCGGCGACGTCCCACAGCCGCAGGGTGCCGTCCGAGCCGCCGGAGGCAAGCGTCCGGCCGTCCGGGCTGAACGCCACGCTCAGCACGGGATCTCGGTGACCCGTGAGAGGATCGCCGATCTGTTTCTGCTCGGCCACGCTCCAGAGGCGCACGGTGCCGTCGAATCCCGCCGACGCGAGCGTGCGGCCGTCGCCCGCGAAGGCGATGCCGTGCACCGCGCCGTCATGGCCCTCCAGCCGGGCGGCGAGCGTTCCTCCCGGCATCTCCCACAGCCAGATCGAGCCTTCGACGTCCGAGGCAGCGAGCGTCCGGCCATCCGGGCTGAAGGCGATGCTCTCGACCGAGTCCAGGCGGTCGTCCCCGAGTTCGCGCGTCGGCCGCCGCGTGACCATGTCCCACAGCCGTACCTTCCGGTCGAAACCGCCTGACGCGAGCGTCGTTCCGTCAGGACTGATCGAGATCGCCGTCACGCGATCCTCGTGCCGGCCGAGCGGCTCGCCGAGGGTTCGCCGCCCGGCCTGCCACAACCGCACGGTTCCGTCGTAGCTCGCCGAGGCGAGCGTCCCGTCGTTGGCATAAGCGACGCCGATGACCGCTTCCGAGTGCCCTCGCAGAGGCTCCGAGAAGAGCCTGCGTGTTCGAACCTCCCACTGCCGAACGGTGCCGTCGAAGCCGGATGCCGCGACGGTACGGCCATCCGGGCTGAAGGCGACGCTCCAGACCTCGCCCGTCCTGGCACGCAGCGGCGCACCGAGCGGTCTCTGCTCGCTCACGTCCCACAGGCGGACGTCGCCTGCGAGGTCGGACGACGCGAGCATCCGCCCGTTCGGGCTGAAGGCGACGCCGACGACCTTGCCTGCGTGCCCGCCGAGTTCGGTGCCGCGTCCCGTCCGCATGTTCCAGAGGAATACGGACCGGTCCGCACCGCCCGAGGCGAGGGTCGAGCCGTCCCGGTCGAAGGCCACGCTCATGACCGAGCTGCGGTGACCTCGGAGCGGGGCACCCACTGCCCGGCGCTCGAGCACGTCCCACAGGCGCACGGTGTCGTCGGAGCCGCCGAAGGCGATCGTGCGACCATCGGGGCTGAACGCGACGCTGCGCACTGCTCCGACATCGGCGTCGATGGGCTCTCCGAGCTGACGGGCAGTCTGGACATCCCACAGGCGCACGGTTCCGTCGAAGCTCGACGATGCGAGCGTCTTTCCGTCGGGACTGAACGATAGGCCCCAAACCTCGTTCGTGTGGCCGCGCAACGGCTCGCCCAGCGTCGTTCGCGCCTGTGTGTCCCAGAGCCTCAGCGTGCCGTCGAAGTCGGCGGAGGCGAGCGTTCGGCCGTCGGGGCTGTAGGCAACCGTCCGGACGCCGGCCGCGTCGCCGCGCAGGATCGCCGTTGCTCCCGAGCGCCGGGCAACAACGAGCGCCTCGACCATCGCGCTCGAAGCCTCGGCGCTCGGACTCGCGCGAAGTGCCTCGAGCCCGAGGAGCAGGGACTGCTCCACGTGATCGTCTGACCCTACCGCTCGCCGCCGTCGCGAGAGCGAGCGACGTCGCCGACCTCGTTGCGCTCCGGGCATCGCTTCGTTGCATGAGCGCCCATACGCCCAGGCTGGCGAAGACGCCGACGAGCAAGAGCAGGACGCCGCCGACTCGCGTGAACCGGCGAACCGTTGCGCGTCGCCGTTGCTCCTGGTCGTAGTCCGACCGCCATTCCGCGATCGGTTCCGCGAGGACGTCGTGGAACAGCTCGTAGCGCGTGTTGCTGCCGCCTGTCGGGGGAGGCGGGATGCGGCGCAGAATGCGACCGCTTTCGGCACGGCAGAGCTTGTCGAGCACGACTTCGACCTCGGGCTCGGAGCGCCGCGTCCATTCCGCGAGGTCCGACGCTGGGTGTGCAATCTTCGTCTTCGAGCGGGTGACGAGGAAGCGGAAGACGTCGGCGGCGACCGCCTGGTCGGGGCCGGGGAGCGAGCCGAGCGCGTCGAGCAGGTGGTTCTCGACGATTCGCTCGGCTCCGCCGAGCTCGTCCAGGCGGGAGACCGTCAGATCGGAGGAGCCGGCTTCGACGGTCGCGCGCCACAGCCGTCCCATCACGAGTTGGAGGAACGGGGCCTCGACGCGCTCGCCGTTCAACCTGGTCGAGGCGGGGCCCGACACGCCGTGTCCGAGCGCGAGTCCACCCGTCGCTGTGGCGTCGATCACTGCCTCCACGAGCGCGGGCTCGACCGTGTACGCGGACGACCTCTGGCGGTTCCATTCGTCGATCGGTGCTTCGATCGCGCGCCGAGCTGCCGCCCGGTTCAGATGCTCGATGCGCACGTAGTTCGAAAACAGGCGCGGGATGTGACCCTTGAAGCGGTCGAGCTTCGCCAGCGAGTCCTCCCGGATCGAGAGCAGGAAGTGCACGCGCAGGTTCGAGTCGTTCACGATTGCGGGGAACTCGCCGGCGAACGATCCCTCGCCATCTTCGTCCGGGTGATAGAGGAAGTAGTCCTCGAACTGGTCGAGGACGACGAGCAACGTGCGCACTTCCTCGGTCCAGGAACGCAACCGGTCTGCAGCCGGCTCACCCGGCACCCACCGACTCAGACCGTCGGCACCGAGCTCTTCGACTGCGGCGGCCCGGATGCTCTCCATGAGCGCCGGCAAGGGCTCGTCGCGCCAGGCGGCGAACACGCAGATCGCAAACGGCGTCGGCTCGAGCTTGGTTCGTGCATGCTCGCGGGCGAGCTCGTGCAGGTCGTGGACAACGCCTGCACGAAGCAGCGAGGTCTTCCCGACGCCGCTCGCGCCGTAGAGAAGCGTCAGACCGGACGCACGCAGGTTTCCGGCGACGATCCGGCTCTCTTCGTCGCGGCCGAAGAAGAAGGCGGCGTCCGCCTCGCCGTAGGGGACGAGGCCGACGTAGGGAGTGTCGGGCGTCTGCGGCGCAGGAGGCGGCTGCGAGGACTCGCTCGTCATTGCGGCGGCTCTAGTCGAGGTACAACTCGCGCTCTTCGGGCGTCAGATCACGGCCCGTCGCATCCAGCCGCTCGTCCGCAAGGTCGAGGAGCTCGGGAATCTCCCCACAGATTCGGCACTCGTAAGTGCTCACGACCCCGGCGTCCGTCACCGCGACAATCGTCCGGGAGTCTGCGAGGAAGGTGGCCGCGGCGTATGGACCCTCGGGCCCGACGAGAAGGCGGGTGAGCTCCCCGTCTGCTGCCTTCCACAACCCGACCGATCTCGGTCCGGCCGTGACGATCCAACGGCCGTCCGGGCTGAACCGAGCGTCGGACACCGACCCGAAGTGGCCCCGGAGCACACGCAACGGTTTGCCGGATTCGACGTCCCAGAGGATGACGTCGTGGTCGCGTCCCGCGGTGACCAATCGCTTCCCGTCCGGAGAGAAGCCGACGCTGCTGATCGCAAGACGATGGCCCTCGAGTTCGTGCGTTGACCCGTCGGCGCCCTTCAGCCGTACCACCTCGTCGTCCACCGTCGCCTTCAGGCGACCGTCGTGACTCGTCGCAACCTGCGCGGGGGGTTCTGGGGCCTCGAGCTCTGCCCTGACCAAGCTCGGCCGAGTGCCGGCCTCCCAGATCCGAACCGTCCCGTCCTCTCCCCCTGTCATGACCGTGAATCCGTCGGGCGAGAAACGTGCGTCCGCGACTGCGCCCGTATGCCCGGCGAGCGTCGCCAACCGCCGGCCGTTCAGTGCCCACGTCCGCGCGGTACCGTCGACGCTCGCCGTGACGACCGATTGGCCGTCCGGACTGAAGTCGACCGTTCGAACGAAGTTCGTGTGTCCGAAGAGGGGTGCTCGCAGAAGCCCGGTTAGCCCGTCCCAGATTCGGGCAGTCCCGTCGGTGCTCGCCGTTGCGACCTCGGCCCCTCCGGCGCCGATCGCGACGTCGAGCACGTGGCCTTGGTGACCAGCGAGCTCGTGGATGAGCTTGCCGTTGAAACCGTTCCAGATGCGAGCCAGGCGGTCTCGCCCACCGGTGACGATCCTTCGTCCATCGGTGCTGAAGGCGAGGCTCGTGATTTCTCCCGGATGCTCCAATCGATACGCGACGCGCCCGCTCCCGGCGTCGACCACTCGGGCCTCGCGGCCGGAGAGGAACGCCACCCGGCGACCGTTCGGGCTCCCGACGACACGCACGGCCGTCGCCCCGACCCGTCCGATCGTATGAGCGAGTGCGCAGTTGCTCATGCGCCACACATACCCGATGCCGTTGCGCACGACGACGGCGAACTCACCAACTGTCGTCGCATCGGCGGCACTCGCCGAACCAAGCCTGCATGAGAGCCTGCCGTTGCTCGATACGACCAGCTGTGGAGGCATCGCGTCTCCGCGCAGAAGCACCAACCCTCCCTCTCGCGCAAAGGAAACGCTGCCATCAGGCCCGACGTTGCGGGAGACGCTCCGACCGCCGGCCGACTGCACTACGCGAGCCTGACCATCGTCGCTGATGAAGGCGGCATGGCGCCCGTCACGCGCGAATTCGACGTCAGTGACCTCGCCACTCGTCTCGTAGACCTCGCGCACATGTGATGTGAGGAGCGAGCGCCGGAGTGCGTCTTCAGCCGTGGGCGAAGGGGAGCTGCGCGCGGACTCCGACGCCAGGAGAAGGCTCAGCTCGGGGTCCTCTTCGAGCTGCCTGACGGCTGCGGCGTCGAGGCTTCGTGCCTCCGCCTCACGTGACCGCTCCTTCGCATTCGCACGTTGGACGAGTGCGAATCCGACGATGACCGCAACGATTGCGAGGGCGGCCGCTCCCCCCGCGAAGAGCCTTTGCAGCCGGGAGCGGCGCTGGTGCCGCTCCGTGAGCTGCCTCTCGATCTCGCGTTCCGTACGACGTTGCGCACTCCACGCGAGAACCGGTTGGGCGAGAACATCGTGGAAGAGCTCGTAACGAGTTTCGCCGTCTCCCGTCGGTGGAGGGGGGATGCGGCGAAGGACACGTCCGCTCTCGGCACGGCAGAGCTTGTCGAGCACGGCTTCGACTTCCGGCTCGGGGCGATGCGTCCACTCCGCCAGGTCCGAGGCGGGATGCGCGATCTTCGTCCTCGAGCGCGTGACGAGGAAGCGAAAGACGTCGGCCGCCACCGCCTGCTCGGGGCCGGTGAGCGAGCCGAGTGACTCGAGCAGGTGGTTCTCGACGATGCGCTCCGCTCCACCGAGCTCGTCGAGCCGGGAGACGGTCAGATCGAGGGATCCAGCGGTGACGGTCGCGCGCCACAGCCGTTCCATCACCAGTTGCAGGAAGGGCGCCTCCACCCGTTCGGCGTTCGTGCCGGTCGAGGATGCCTCGGAGAGGCCCTGCCCGAGCACGAGCCCGCCGCTCGCGGTGGCATCGATCACCGCCTCGACGAGGCCGGGCTCGACCGTGTACGCGGACGAGTGCCCACGGTTCCACTCGACGATCGGCCCTTCGATCGCGCGGCGTGCAGCCGCACGGCTGAGATGCTCGATCCGCACGTAGTTCGAAAAGAGGCGCGGGATCTGCCCTTTGAAGCGGTCGAGCTTCGCCAGCGAGTCCTCGCGGATCGAGACGAGGAAGTGCACCCGGAGATTCGGATCGTTCACGATCTCGGGGAACTCGCCGGCGAATGTGCCCTCCCCGTCCTCGGCCGGGTGGTAGAGGAAGTAGTCCTCGAACTGGTCGAGGACGACGAGCAGCGTGCGGACCCTCTCGGTCCAGGCACGCAACGTGTCCGCCGGCGGCTCGCCGGGTGCCCAGGCCCTGAGACCGTCGGCACCGAGCTCTTCGGAGGCCGAGGCCCGAATCGCCTCCATCAGCCCGGGCAGCGGATCGTCCCGCCACGCGGCGAACGCGCAGACCGCAAACCGTGTCCGCGCGAGCTTTCTCCCCGCGTTACCCCGCGCGAGCTCGTGCAGCTCGTGGATCGCTCCCGCCCGCAGCAGGGAGGTCTTGCCGACCCCGCTCGCGCCGTAGAGCAGGGTGAGCGCGGACGCGCGGAGGTTCCCGGCGACGATCCGGCTCTCTTCGTCTCGGCCGAAGAAGAAGGCAGCGTTTGCCTCCCCATAGGGGACGAGGCCGACGTAGGGAGTGTCGGACGTGTTGGGCGCAGGGGGCGGCCGCGACGACTCGTCCGTCATGGCGGCGGCTCGAGGGAGAGGAGCTCCTGCTCGAGACGCTCCACGTACTCCTTCAGCGGGACATACAGGAGGTCGACGTCGCCGCGGTCCCGCCAGAGTGCTTGCTCGACCTTCCGGACGCCCGGGTCGACCGGGGCGCGCTGTACCGCCCACGACTTCAGGTCGAGCTCTTGAGTTCCCCAGACGCGGTTCAGAATCACCCGCAGGTTCCAGTCGTGCATCGAGTAGCCGAGGAAGAGGAAGTGGCTGTCGGCCATTCGCTCGAGGAGGGAGAACGGGATCTGGGCACCCACGTCGCCGCCGACGAGGTAGTCGATGTAGCTGTCTTCGGTGATGACGTAGCTGTCGGCCTTGACGTTGCTCCGATCGATCGCCCCGTGCAGCTTGAGGATCACCGTGCGAACCTCGAGATCGAGGGCCGTGTATTCGTTCGGACGCTCGATCGGAACGACGTCGCCTTCGGGGAGACGGTGGAGGAAGCGACCCTGTAGCGGCCCGCGCTTCGCCTCGTACCAGACGATGTCGATCGGCTCGCCCGCATCCGCGAATGCACGCTCGATCAGGTCGTCGTAGTTGGTCGTCAGGAGGAGCAGCTGGGGTCGCCCTCGCGCGCGCAACACCTGCGGAAGGCGTGCGAAGAGGCGATGCACCGAGGTCGGCGGATAGTTCGCGTCGAACACGTCGTGCAGGTAGCGGTAGAGCTGCCCCTCGCCCAGAATCGCGTCCACGTATTGCGAGACCCGCAGCAGATCGAGGTGCGGATCGGGGTACCGGCTGCTCGTGGCCAGCGTCTGGGCGAGCTCTCCGCCGCTGGGTGCGAAGCGACCCAGCTCCCAGACAGCCTCCTCGGGTCGGTCGCAAAGGTTCGCGCCCGCCCCGAGAAACGGGACGATCTCCCCGTTCGCGAGAAATTCGGCGACGAGCGAGCAATGGTCATCGTCGAACGGCATGCGTCTCCAGACCAGCCTCTACTGGGCCGTGTTCGCGCAGACGGCGAAGAGGGTCATGGGCTTCGCTCCACCGGTCTCGTTGCTGATCTTGAACTGCCAGGTGGAGTCCGAGACCGGGCGGGACTCGAACACGAACAATGCATCGGTGTCGTTCCTCCGGAACGAATAGCCTCCGCCGAGCACCGACCTGCCGCCGGGGCAGCTGACGCCGAAGTCCGGGGTCGCGTTGCCGTCCGGCACGGTGATGTTCTCCTGGACGCGCTGATATCCGGAAACGCCCTGAGGTCCCTGAGGGCCGGGTTCGCCCTTCGGCCCCGCGGGACCGATGGCGCCGAGAGACGGGGCAAGCTTGCCGTTCTGGCCGACGACCGGGATCTGCCCGCGCGTGGGGTTGACCGAGGAGCGGTGGCCGTTCAACCTGCCCGCGTTGGCCGCGAAGTCGGCTTTCTTCGCCCGCGGTACGACCTGTTCGAGCGCGCTTTCCGCGGCCCGACCGATCGAGGTCGAGGCGACCAGCGCGGCGGTGAGCGCCGTGGCGGACATGAGCAAGAGCAGTCGCTTGTTCATCATCGTTCACACCTCCAAGTGCTCGTTCGTAGGCTCATGCGTCCTCGATCATCCGCTCCGCGAAGCGGTGGGCCAGTGCGGAGATCGTGTTGGACGGGTTTGGTCCGGTGGGCCCGGGCATGATCGACCCGTCGGCGATGACGAAGCCGGGGTACCCGAAGACCTGCCCGTAGGAGTCGACGACGCCCTCCTTGTCGTTTCGACCCATCGGGCAGCCCCCGAGCGGGTGCACGGTGACGACGCGCCCCGCGTACCACGGGGGGTTGTCCTTGAACTTCCCGTCGAGCACCTTCGCGATGTCGCGGCCCGTTCGGCGCACGCTCTCGAAGGTGGGGTTCGAGCGACGCTTGTTCCAGTCGACGTCGAGCAGCCCGTCCTTCGTGAGGCTCATCGTCCCGTCCGGGATGTCCCTGCCCATTGCGAAGAGGGGCAGGGTCGTCGACGAGACCGGAGCCGAGCCGATGAGGCGGGAGAGATCGGCGCCGACGTCGCTCGAGCCCGCCCGCTTGAGGTAGAGCTTGACGAGGCGCCAGGCGAAACGAGCTGCCCGCACCAGGGCGGCAGGTTGGTCGCCGGCCTCGATGATCCAGTTGATGGTCTCCGGGTAGCCGCCGTCCTGGATGTAGTAGGCGCGACCGGGGCCTCCTTCGAGCGCGTCCTTCACGCGGATCGTGCTCGCGATCACCGGGCCGTACCCGGGCTCGATCACCCGCCCGCGCCGCTTTCCGTCCACCGTCTCGTGCGTCCGCATGGCGAACGTCAGCAGGTCTCCGTTTCCGCAGAAGCGCGTCCCGAGCCGATCGCTGAGGCCGGGGAAGTTCGCGCGGTTCTTGAGGAGGAGAAAGGTGGATCCGATGGTTCCCGCGCAGAGGACGAGCCGGTCGGCGGTGATCGGCCTCACGGCGAGCGGCGCCCTCCGCGGCTCGCCCTCGATCGCCTCGCCGTGGTCGACGTAGCCGACGGCGTAGCCCCCGCCCGGACGTGGCGCGAGCGTCTTCGCCTCGCAGCGCGTCCGGATGTCGACACCATGGCGAAGCTTCGCGAACGAGAGATAGTTGAAGTCGAGCGTGTACTTCGACCCGTAGTTGCAGCCGAAGTTGCACTCGCCGCACAGGCGGCAGGTCTGGCGGAGCGCTCCATGCAGGTTTTCCTCCTCGCCGACGACGGGCATCCCCGGCGCCGGCGTGCCGCCATTGGGTGCGAAGGTCACCGCGAGCTTCGGCAGGTACCACTCCAGCCCGAGGCGTTCGGCGGCGTGGCGGAGCGCGTTCACCTTGTGGGTGCCGCTGTACGGCGGATGCTCGAGCGGGTAGGGCTGTGCGTCGAGCATCGCCTCGTGGCGGGCGTAGTGCGGCTCGAGATCCTCGTACGTGACGGGCCAGTGCTCCCAGCCGCCTCGATCCAGGTCCTCCCGCACGAAGGTGGACGCGTCCTTGCGGATGAGGACGTTCGAGTAGAGGAGCGAGCCGCCGCCGAGCCCGCTGGCGACGATCCCTCCGAGACCGCGGAACTCCCACACGTTCATGAGCCCGTGCAGGCCCTCGCTCGGATCCCAGAGGTTTCGGCTCGTCCCCCACGGGCTGCGCGGGAACGATCCCGGTGGATACGCCTTGCCGCGCTCGAGGAGGCACACGCGCATGCCGGCCTCGGCGAGCCTGAAGGCCGTAACCGACCCGCCGAACCCGGAGCCGACGACGACGGCGTCGAAGTGCTCCTCGCTCGCCGCCACCTCAGCCCGCCGCGGCCGGGAGGTCGGTTTCGATCAGCTTGCTCTGAACGCCTTCCTCGCTGTACGCAACCGTGCGCACGACGTAGGGCTTGTCCTCGAGGCGCAACGGATGCGCGAAGACGCCGCTCCGCGTCCGGACGGTGAAGGCGTGGCTGGCGGGCGGCAGGTCGTCGTCCGGCGTGTCCACCGAGACGACGATCCGCTCCGGACGCGTGGTTCCCGAGCGGAGCCGCTGCGGGAACTCGTACTTCACGACGACCTGGTCGTCGACCCGCGTGAACGTGAGGTCGGGTGCCGGCGGAACGGGCATCGCCACCTCGGGACGTACGCGCCTCTTGATGCGGCCGCGCGTCACGCCGCCGAACTCCGCGTGGAAGGCCGTCGGGTTCTCCCACTGACCTTTGCGAGACGGCCCGGTCGGGCTCGAGTCGCTCGAGCCCCACTTGCCGGGCCAGAGCGTCCACGACGGCGCGTCGTCCGAGATGATCTCGAGCGCCGGACGGACGAGTGGGCCCTTGCCGTCCGAGTAGTCGGGCGGCAGGGGAAGCGGAAGCATGGGCCAGTGCTCACCCGGCTCGGCGAACGAGGCATGTGAGCCGCGGCCGACGTACACGACCGGCACGTCTCCGCCGGGCGACGGCCGCAGCTCGAGGTCGGACCAGTTGAAGGCCTCGCCGTCGCGGTGCTGCGCGAACGTCGCCGCGTTCGGCTCGCCGTCTCGGCCGAGGCGAATCTGGATCATCTCCCAGTCGCCCTCGTGCAGGCCGATCCCGAAGTAGTTCTTGTCGTTGTAGTAGTAGAAGAACCAGTACTGGAGCCAGGTCGGACCGGCGGGCTCGTTGACCACGTGGCCGTAGGCGCGATCGGCGTAGCGCGGGTCTCCGTGCAGCCGACGTGCATCCTCGATGTACCGTCGCCCGGCGGCGTCGAGGAAGTCGGTGTCCTTCACGACCTGGCCGTTCGCGTACTGCTTTCCGAGGAATGCGAGGTCGAGCTGGGTCTCGTCCTCCTTCGGCCGCGCGGAGGCTACGACGCCACCGCCCTTCCTCTTCAGCACGTTCGTGTAGCTCCACTTGGAGCCGTCCTCGAAGAAGTGCTCGGGCAGGATCGCGGCGGAGTCCGAGCGGAAGCTCTCGAGCGAGTCGTACTGGAGGTAGGGGGAATACCGGGCGAGCAGGTCTTCGTCGGCCACGCTTCCTCCTCTCAGGCTCGGGTCCTGAGCCCGGAATCGCTCGTCGGGTCGCCGTAGTGCTGGTATGCCGCCCAGAGCGCGCCGTACGTGCCGCGGTCGCGCCAGAGTGTCTCGCGGGCGCCGCGCACGGCTTCCCCGAACGACTTGCCCCTGAGCAAGGCGCCGTAGAACTCCTGCGCGAAGATCTCCGCTCCGACGTCGTTCACCTCCCAGGCGGTGCCGACGTAGTTGCGGACGCCGAGCTTGAAGAACTCGTCCGCGAGGCTGGGCAGGAGGCCGGCTTCGCTGCGCGTCTCCTCGACGTCGCGTCCACCTTCGAGAACCTGCGACGTTCGCGCGGACAGGCACGCGTTCGAGACGATGACGGTGGGGACTCGCTCGATGCGCGCGATCTCGCCGGGCGTCAAGAGCCCTCCCGCGAACACCCAGCCCACCCGATCGGGCTTCTCGGGATCGAAATCGCCGTGGCCTGCGTAGTGGACGAGGTCGTAGTCTCCGCGCAGGAGGAGCGAGAGCACCTCGAGTCGGTCCGCGGGCTTCACGCCCTGGAGGGATCCTTCCCGGGAGTCGCCCGGCGCTCCGATCCTCGCGTCGACGACGATGCCGGGCTTCCCGTCGAGGATCTCCTTCACCTTCAGCGCCTCGCTTCGCGCGCCCGGCAGGTCGTCGCCCTCGGCTGGGTCCCCGGGGTCGCCCACGATCAGCGCGCGGAACTCCTCTCCCGGTCGCCGCAGCCGGGTCGGCGCCGGGCTGTACGTGGTGCGGAGCTGCCGCGCGAAGGGTTTTCGGACGGCGAGCGGCACGGAGCCACCGCTGCCGTCGTCGGTCGCGAGCATCTCCCAGTGCACTTGCGCCATCGCGCGGTCGACCTCGAAGACAAGAGGCCCAGAGCGCAGATGTGACCGGAACTCGGTCGGAACGAGCAGCTGGTACAGGAGCTCGCAGAGCTCTCCGACCTCGTCCGGAGCGGGATCGGTCATCTTCTTCGTGAGGTCTCGGACGATGTCGCCGCCGACCGCCACGAGGCGCTCCGCGACCGTCGCGGCCTCGTCGATCGCAGCGGCCTTGAGTTGGGTGCCGTCGTACCAGAAGCAGATGCGAGTGGGATTCCGCGTGTCGGCCGGCTCGAGCGTTCTGCGCTCGACGCGGAAGCGAGGGCGGCCGGAGGTGCGCGGCATCTTCGCCTCCGCCTCCAAACAGTCGAGCGCGAGCCCCCGCACCTTCTGGTTGGCCCCGGCCTGGGCCAGGAGCGTGGCGAGTGCAGCGGCCTCGGGTGAGGGGCTCGTCGGGTCAGCGGCACTTACGAGGCGGTCCGCCAGGATTGCGATGCCCTCCTCGATCGAGACGACTCCGCCCGACCCGCGCCCGAGCGTTCGCTGCAGATCGAGCTCGATCGACTGCGCCCGGTCCCGCCCGGCGCCGGTCTTCAGCTCGTCCTCGAAGGCTTGCAGGATCTCCTCGGCGCGCCCTCGCTCGAGCTCGGCGACGATCAGCTTCTCCACCGGCTGGCCGAACACGTTGTCCCCGCCGGCGGCGACCTCGTCGGCGGCGTCCGCGATCCCCTCGACGTAGGACCTCACCGCGTCGGCGATGGTGAGCGTTCCTTCGCCGGAGCCGATCAGGACGGTGCACGCCGTTCGCACGCCCGGGAGCGCCGTGACGGCGATCGCGACGTTGTGGACGAGACGGCGCAGGCCGTCCGTGTCGAACGTTCCGGGTCGGCCCATCCCGGCAACGACGACGACGCGGCCGCCTCCGTTCTGTTCCGCCCAGGGGAAGAACGAGACGTCACCCACCTCGGCCCGAAGGTTCCCGCGCCGGGAGTGTCGGGTGACGGCGAGGCTCCGGGGGTCGTACTTCTTCCTGCCGAGGAGTCCCGAGACCGCCTTGTCGAGTGCGAGCTCCGCCCGTTGAGGCAGAACCCCCTCGTAGTGCCCGACCGTGTAGACGTCGGCGTCGACTCTCGTCACGTCGCCCCACACGACCTCGACGGAGAGCTTCGGCCGGGCGCCGGCGGGCGCCTTCTCGACGGTGAGGCTCTCCCTGACAACTCGCGCGTCCTCGAGCTCGCCCCGCACTGCCTCGGTCGACTCGTCACCGGTCCCGAGATACTCGGCGAGCGTCAGGTTCTCGAGCCGGATCTGCTCCTCGGGCGTGAGCTCCGGCGGCGCACCGGCCCGGCGCTCGAGCTTCGGCCGGGCGAGGATTGCGTCGACCTCCGGGTCCAGCGGCGCCACCGCATCGCCCGGCACCCAGCCGGAGCGAGCGCGGCGCGCCGGCTTCGCCGGCTTGACGGTTGGCAGGACGGCGGTCTTGCCGGTCTGCAGGAGCTCCGTGATCGCGTCGAGAACGTCCGAATGCTTGGCCAGGTCTCCGTGCACCCCGCGGTCGACCCAGTACGTCGTCACGCCCTCGAGCAGACCGAGCTCATGAGGCACCCGGCCGTCGCCGTCGAGGCTCTCGCGGTACGAGAACTGCCCCGGCGATCCGATCTGGATCCGGGAAGGAGTCTCCAGGTTCGCTCCGGCGACATAGAGGAGACGATTCGCGTCGATGACCTGGTCGAGGCTGCGGAGAAGCTTGTCCCCCTTGGCCAGGAGCGTCTTGCGGACCGGAAGCTCTCCCCAGCTCGAGGCGTCGAAGAGCTTCTTGTGATCGTCTCCGAGGTCGACGAGGGCCGAGGGCAGCATCTGGTAGAGGCCCGGAAACGTGCCGACGATCTCGAGCAGCTGCTTCTGCGAGTGGTGCACGTCGGCCTTTGCCAGGAGCTTCACGAGCTTCTCGGCTCCCGAGAGCGTGAGCGGGATCGCGAACGACCCGCGATTGGGCGTTCCGAGCATGACCAGGCGCCCGCCTCGCCCGCCGCCGCTCGCGTCGTCCATCGTCTTCCACGTCTCGGGAAAGAGCTGGATGAACCGGCGGGAGACGAGACCGCCCATCGAGTGCGCGACGAGATGCACGGGCTCCCCGGCGCCGAACGCCTTGATCTCACCGTCGAGTCGCGCCGCGCTCTTGTCGATGTCCTCGCGCCAGTCGAACGGAAAGGGCCGCACGTGCCAGCGCGTGTCCAGCTCCATGAGCAGCGGCACGTACGTCTTGCGATGGACGCCGGCCGGACGGACGTGGACGCCCGTGTGAGCGGACTGGCCATCGGCGCCGAGCTCCAGATCTTCGATCCGCCCTGCGATCAGGCGCAGGAAGTTGATCCAGATGCGATCCGAGTCTCCTTTCCGGTCCACGGAGTCGAGCTCCGTACCCATGATCCCCGGGAGGACGAGGACTTTGCCGAGCTTCCCCCGCCGGCGCCCGCGAGCGGCCGCGGCGCGTGCACGAGCGAGCGCCTCGGTCCCCATCTCCTCCTCGAGCAGGCGCTTGTCTTTGTCGTCGAGCGTGACGAGGATCCGGCGAACGGTGTCGAGATCGGCGCGGTCGAGCGCCGCCTGGAGCTCCTCGAGCCGAGGCGTCTCGGGTCGGCTCACGCTCTCGTTCCCGAATCGTGAAGGAGCTCGTGGCACCGGGCGACGCCCGCCGCGTGCGACCCGTGCGCCGCAGCATCGGCAATAGGCGGGAAGCCCACCAAGGACCCGCTCCTTTCGGTGTTGCTACTTGGGCATGTTCCTCTTCCACCGCCCGTTGTCAAGCGCGCGACCCTCGGGTCAGGGATAGACGTCACGCCGGCAGCGACTCGACGAAGGCGGGCGGATCGAACACGGAATAGAGCACGCGGACCATCTCCTCGCGGCTCGAGTAGCGGCGCTCGTCGTAGCAGCCGAGCGGGTTCTCGAGAAGGTTGAACAGGCACTTGTTGCAGTAGGAGCAGGGCCGAGGAGCCCGATCGTGCCCTTCGGCGAACAGCTGCACGAGATCGTTGTTCGCCACCAGCGGACGGGCGATCGTGACCGCGTCGCAGTCTCCTTCTCGCAGCGCACGCTCGATCACGGATGCGGTCTGGAACCCGCCCGTACAGAGCACGGGGATGCCGACTGCGCGCTTGATCGCCGCTGCGTCCGGGAGGAGCGCGCCCTCGACCGAGTCGAGTGGCCGTTCCCAGCGCCGCTTCATGATCCGGTTGATCGGCCAGAGCCGGTAGAGGACGTAGTTCCGGAAGGCGTGGACTCCGCTCGAGATCATCGTGTCGTAGTTCGCGACGACTTCTCGCAGAGGGAGGCCTCCCGCAGGGTTGTCCGGGTGCGGAAAGGTGCTGCCGGCCGAGACGTGGATCGCGTCCACCCCGGCGTCCTCGAGCCATCGGCAGACCTGAACCGAGTCCTCGAGCGAGTTTCCGTTCCGGAGCCAGGGGAGGAACGCGTCCGCGTTCTCCGTCGAGCTGATCTTCACCTGGAGGTGGAAGTCGTCGCCGACCTCGCTGCGTACGGCGCGCACCGTGTCGAGCAGGAGACGCGCACGGTTCTCGAGCGAGCCGCCGTACTCGTCCTTCCGGTCGTTGGTGGCCGAGCTCAGGAACTGCGTGAAGAGATAGCCGTTGGCCGCGTGCAGCTCGACGCCGTCGAGGCCGGCCTCGCGGGCGCGACGCGCGCCAGCTGCGAATGCCGCGACGATCTCGCGTAGCTGCGCCGGCGTGGCGTTCTCGGCCTCGAACCCGTGGAGCGGGTCGGGCTTGCCCGTCGAACTGAGCCCCTTGCGATCGAGATCCAGGCCGCGAATGTCCCGCTGCCGACCCGCATGCGCGAGCTGGAGGATGTACTTGCAGTCGTGCTCGTGCATCCGCTCGCCGAGCTCGCGCCAGAAGGGAATCGCACCGTCGTGGTCGATGCAGGCGTAGTTCGGCACGATGAATCCCCGCGGCTCGACTCCGCACCAGGCGGAGACGATCGCGCCGACGCCCCCGCGGGCGAACTTGAGCTCCCAGTTGATCCTGGTTCGGGTCCCCGATCCGTCGTAGTTGTCGAACCGCCCCGAGATGCTCGAACGCAGGATCCGGTTCTTCACGGCGAGGCTCCGGAAGTGCAGCGGCTCGAAGAGGAGACGCGTCACGCGTACGGAGGCGGGTCGTAGACGGAGAGGATCTCGCGGACCATCGCCTCGCGCGACGGAAAGCGGCTCAGGTCGTGGCACCCGAGCGGGTTCTCGACCGCGTTGATGAGGCACTGGTTCGAGTACGTACATGGCCGAGCGGGCCGGTCGTCTCCCGCCTGCCAGAGCAGGACCAGGTCGGGGTTCGCGATCAGCGGCCGCCCGATCGTCACGCCGTCGCAGTCTCCGCGCTCGATCGCGGCGGCGATCACGGAGGCTGTCTGGAACCCTCCCGTACAGACGACCGGAACGGAGACCGCCTGCTTGATCGCACGCGACTCGGACAGGTTGATGCCCTCGACGCGGCCCTTGCTCCGGCGCTCCCAGAGCCACTTGAAGAGCCGGTTCACCGGCCAGGTACGGAACATCAGGTAGTTGCGGAACGTGTGCCGGCCGCTCGAGATCATCGTGTCGTAGCCCCTGACGACGTCCGTCAGCGAGAAGCTTCCGGCGGGATTCCTGGGGTGCGGGAACGACGCGCCGGAGGAGACGTGGAAGGCGTCGACTCCCGCACGCTCGAGCCACTCGCAGACCTGGATCGACTCTTCGAGCGTGTTGCCCTTCTTCTCCCACGGGAAGAGCGCATCGTTGTCGTCGATCGCGCTGATCTTGAACTGGAGATGGAAGTCGTCCCCTACCTCCGAGCGGACGGCTCGGACGATCTCGAGCGCGAACCGGGCCCGGTTCTCCAGCGAGCCGCCGTACTCGTCTTCTCGGTCGTTGATGGCGGACGACAGGAACTGGGTGATCAGGTACCCGTTGCAGCCGTGGATCTCGATCCCGTCCGCACCGGCCTCGCGGGCTCGACGCGCAGCCTGCGCGAAGCAGTCGACGAGCTCGGCGATCTGCGCGGCCGTCATCCGTTCGCACTCGAGGCCGTGGATCGGCTCGGGCTCGTCCGTCGAGCTCCAGCCCTTCTCGAACTGGACGCCGCCGATATCGCGCTGGCGCCCCGAGAAGGCGAGCTGGACGATGTACTTGCAGTCGTGCTCGTGGACGCGCCGTACGAGCTCCCGCCAGAACGGGATCGTCTCGTCCCGGTCGATGTGCGCGTAGTTGGGGACGATCAGTCCTCGCGGATGGACCGGCGCGTTCGAGGAGATGATCGCGCCCACACCGCCGCGCGCCGTCTTGAGATCCCAGTTGATGTGGGTCTGTGTCCCGGTGCCGTCGTAGGTCGAGAACCGGCCCGCCAGGCTGGAGCGGAGGACCCGGTTCTTGACAGAGAGGTTCCGGAAGGCAAGCGGTTCGAAGAGGACTTCGGCCCCGCTCACGAGTGAGACCCTTCCGCGGGGCTGGCCGCGGACTCGAATGCCGCAGAGATCCCCATACGCCTGACCATGGCGGGGCTCCCTGTCTTCGGGCCGGCACGCCCGGCCGGCGTCTTCGCCGGCTCCGTGCCGGTCTAGCCTCTATCTAGGACCACGCGAGCTCATTCGTCAAGGCGGGTGTTGCCGTTCCCGCCGCGGGCGTCCATAATCCGCGTGCTGCGGCGTTCAGTCATCCGAAGAGGGAGCTCGGGATGCATGACGTGAAAGCCGCGCAACAGAAGCAGGCCAAGGCGGCAGCGGAACGTGTCGCCGCCGGCACCGACTCGCGCCGCGGCAAGATCGACAAGATCCGCAAGAACGGCGGCAGAACGCGAAAGGTCATCGGCACCGAGGACTTTCTCGGAGTGAGTTACCTCGACGGAGGCGTCGGCGCTGCGCGGGCGGTGGGTCGAGTCGTCATCCGGGAGGGCGGTCAGATCGCAGGTTTCGGGACGGGCTCGCTCGTCTCACCGACGCTGCTCCTGACGAACAACCACGTCCTGCCGAGCGCGGAGGTCGCGGAGGGAAGCACGATCGAGTTCAGCTTCCAGGACGGGCTGGACGGGCAACCGCTGACCCCGCGGTCGTTCGAGCTCGATCCTGCCCGCTTCTTCTTGACCGACGAGGACCTGGACTTCGCGCTCGTCGCGGTACGAGGGACCGAAGCCGAGCTCTCCGAGTTCGGCTTCAACCGGCTGACCGACGACGAGGGCGAAGGCGTCGTCGGGGACTTCGTCACGATCGTCCAGCACCCACGCGGAGAGAAGAAGCAGATCGCGTTGCGGGAGAACCGGATCGTCGACGTTCTCGATTCCTTCCTGCACTACGAGGCGGACACCGAGCCGGGATCGTCGGGATCGCCCGTGTTCGACGATCGCTGGCAGGTGATCTGCCTGCACCACGCGAGCGCACGAGCTCCGGATCGCACCGAGCTCGGAGGCTTCGTGAACGAAGGCATCCGCACGAGGGGCTTGCGAGCGTTCATCGAGGGACAGAGCTTCTCGACCGAGGAGCAGGCGCTCGTCGACGAGCTCTTCCAGTGATCGACAGCGCTCAGCCGGGGGCCTCGCTCGACGAGCGGGTCTCGATCGACCCCGACTACGCTGCCCGCCCGGGCTACGACGCCGAGTTCCTCGGCACGGGATCGAATCTCGTCCCGCTCCCGACGCTGCCCGCCGAGCTGGTCGCGCTGACGGCGGTCAACAACCTCGCGCAGGAAGAGCCGCGGTACCTCCTCCCGTACCACCACTTCAGCATCGTTCAGAACAGGAAGCGACGACTCGCGTTCTACACCGCCGTGAACATCGACGGAACCTCGAGCATGCGCCTGAAACGCGAGCGAGACCGCTGGTTTCTCGATCCGCGTCTTTCCGCCGACGAGCAGACGGGTGAGGCTGCCTATCGTGACAACCCGCTCGACCGTGGCCACCTCGTGCGTCGTCTCGATCCGGCGTGGGGGGGCACGCGCGAGGCCGCGAAGACGTGCAACGACGACACCTTTCACTTCACGAACTGCACCCCGCAGCACGAGGACTTCAACCAGAACCAGTCGACGTGGGCGGGGCTGGAGGACTACATCCTCGAGAATGCCGACAACCGGGACTTCCGCGTCAGCGTCTTCACGGGCCCGATCTTCGCGGAGGACGACCAGGAGTTCGCCGGGGTTCAGCTCCCGCGCCAGTTCTGGAAGGTGGTCGTCATGGTGAAGGAGAGCGATGAGCTGTCCGCGACGGCCTACCTGCTGAGCCAGGAGGAGCTGATCGCCGGGCTCGAGATCGCCCTCGAGTCGTTCTCGTACGGTGCGTACAAGACCTACCAGGTACGCATGCGTCGCATCGAAGAGCTCACGGGCATGTCGTTCGGCTCGCTGGCCGACGCCGACCCGCTCTCCGACCTCGAAACGACCACGGCCGCGTTCCGCATCGGACGCTTCGACGAGATCGTGCTCTGAGGTCTCTCTAGCCCGGGACGCCCGCCGGAACCGGGGCGTGCCGGCGCGCGATGAGCGCCCGCGCTCCGAGGACGACCAATCCGCCCCCCAACGCCACGATGGCCCCCTCGGCGATCACCTGCCGGAAGACGAACCAGGAGAAGCTCGCGTCGACCTCCCAGGCGCACGGTCCCGGGCTCATCGCGATCGGCTCGATACAGCCGGCCAGTGACGGTCCGACGACGATGCCTGCCGTCGCGACAACACCCACGGTGAACGCCGCCGCGAGTGCGCCGACGAGCGCGAGCTCGCGCATGCGAGCCGCCGCGAGCATCCCGGCACACGCCTGAGCTGTGATCGCGAGCAGGAGCTGCCAGTAGAAGAACGCATACGAGAAGCCCAGCTCACCCCGAGTCTCCGCGTCGATCCCGGCCCGCAGGCCGAGCCGCAGCACCGCGAACGCCACGAGACAGGCGAGGCCGACGAGGATCCCGATCCTCCAGGGCTCCAGCGATGGGCGCCCCAGAGGGCGTACGCGCAGGTGTCCACCGGGCTCGAGGAACGCCCACGGTGCGTCAGTGACCTCGTGCCTTCGCCGAAGCCACGCGGCGAGCGGGAAGAGCCACAACGCCACGAGCAGGATCAGGATCGCCGGCTCCTGGAGAAGCACCAGCAACCAGGCATCTTCCAAGAGCTCCCAGAGCCACACCGGGCCGACCCACGCCGCCTCCGAGGCTGGGGCGTAGTCCAGCACGGTGTACAGGCCGAGCACGGACCGGGTGTCGCGTCCGTAGGTGAAGACGGCTACGAACACTGCCAGCACACCGCTTGCGAACACGAGCCCCACGCCTGTCGCCCGCGCGGGGCGCGCTGCCCCCGCGGGCGCGCGAATCCATGCCGCCGCCGAGGCTCCTATCCACGCCAAGAGGAGCACGAACGAGAGGGCCAGCACGGCGATCCAGAGCGCACCGCTTCCGAGCGCCGTCTCGAGCAGCGTGTCTTCTCCCTCGATGCGGACGCTTCGCTGGAGGGCGAGCTCCGGGCCGACGAGGAACCCGGCCGCGAATGCGAGTGCAAGCGGCCACGTGTGCGACCGCGGGCGATCGTCCGCGAGCGTCGCCCACACTCCACGCCACACGCCGACTCCGACGACGCCCAGCGCAAGCGGGGCGAAGACCGCTGACGAGAGCAGATAGATCGAGAACGAGTCCGAGAGGAAGATGCCTATGAACGTGACGAGGCTCTCGTACGCGATCGTCGCTGCGACGCCGGTCCCGAAGGCGACGAGCAGCCCGATGGGAAACATGGTGCGCGTGTCCTCGAGTGCCGCGAGCCGCGTCTCGGGATCGGGATGGACGCTCCGCAGCCGGCCCCACCACGAGTCGTAGAGCCGTGGGAGCGCGGCGAGGATTCTGCGCAGCGCCCCGTCCCGACGATCCGGTACCGATGCACGGACGTCGGCGTACACCTCCCGTGCTCGAAGCACGGCGTTGCGCGTCAGGTACACGAGCGCCGCGAGTGCAAGCAGCCGCCAACCGAGGGAGAGAACCGTCCCCGCGCCTTCGTCGGCGACGACGATGGCGAACGGCAGCACGCTTGCGAGCAGAAACGCGTACCACAGCGACACCGTCGCGTAGGTGAGGTCGACGTCGCGGTTTCGAAGGTGGGCGAGCTCGTGCCGGACGACGGAGCGGAAGGCCGGTGGATCTGCGACCTGGCGGACGACGAGCCCACCCATCAGCGCTACCGCGTGGCTTCCCGGCCTTCCGAACGCGAGCCCGGTGGGCGACGGGTCGAGAGGGTTCCACAGCCAGCGCGGCTCTTCCGCAAGCCCCGCCTCGTTCGACAGCTCACTGAGCTCGTCGACCACGGCCGGGGCTTCCTCCCGCGTAAGAAGACGAAGTCCGCGGCGGTAGGTGATCCAGCGGGGGAGTGCGAGCAGGATCACCGCGGCGACGGCGAGGAGCAGTGCCGTGCCGCCGATCATCCACCAGGCAAGCGGCTGGTTGACCTCCTGGACACACGCGGTGAACGCGTCGTTGGTGGCCCCGAACACCACCGGGTCGACGCCTTCGATGTCTCCCGAAGTGCCGTAGGTCCGAACGCAGAACTCGTACCCGGCGGCGACCGCCTGACCGTCGGATCCGAGCGCATGCCAGAGCCAGTTCCAGACATAGAGGTTGGATCCGAGCACGGCGACGACGAGCAGCGCGAAGCGGAACGTCGTGTCCGACGGGAACACGAACGGGTTGAGTCGTGCCGCCGACGTCGACTCGGGAGGAGCGACAGGTGCGTCGCTCACGCGGTCGCGAGGCTGCCGACGAGCGAGTCGGCGAGGAGCTCCGCCTTGTCCTTCGGCAGCTTGAGCTGCTTGGCCTTCTCGATCGCGAGCTGGCGCACCTGCTCGAGCTGTTCGTCCGTCAGCTCGACGGGCTCCGCCGGCGCACCGGCGTCGACGGTCGGCACTTCGGCGCCGGGTTCGGGGGCGGTGTCCGCGCCGGGCTCGCCCGCTTTCTTGTCGTCTCCGCGACGGAGCAGCTTCTTCACGAGCCAGTCGAACCCTTCGTCCGCATGCTCGTCGGCTTGCTTCTTCAGCTGGACGCGGAGAAAGCCGAGCACGTCCCTGGCCACGGTCAACGCGATCGGCGTGAGCAGGATGACGGCGGACTCGACGCCGAATCCGAGCATCGGGTCGCCGCGCGTCTTCTTGCTCGGATCCTGGCCCTCGAGGTAGGCCTCGCTGGCTGCGGGGAAGATCACGAGCTCCTCCGGAGCCGCGCGCTCGACGGTCGCCCGGGCGAGCGCGACGACCAGCGCATCGTCAGAAGGTGCGCTCATCACGACTCAGCTGACCCGACCGCCCTTGCGGGCGGTGTCGAGAGCGCCGCAGCAACGATCGGGAGGAGCGTGAGACGCACGCGAACCACCTCTCGGTTGCTTCGTCGCACTGTACGCCGGGAGCTGCCGACTCGCAACCGTACGTCCCTCCTTCGAGGGAATCTGCCCGGAAACGCGCAAGTTCCGACCACGCGCCGGATCCATTCAACTGCCGGACAAGGTGCGGCGGCTTTCAGTCTGGCGGCTGGCTACAGCCGCCGCCCTCCGGCACTCACGACGTTGCGACGCCTGCACCCCGGGTTCGAGGTAGCCCTTTCGGGTTGTAGCGTCGAGCCTCGTGAGCCGCGAACATCCGCGCTCACCGCGAGGACAGGAGGACATCGTGGACCGCCACGGGTCGGAGAGCTACTTCGTCATCGGCGAGGGACTGCTGACAGAGAGCGAAGGGGGACGCGAGCGCACGCTCGCAGCTTCGGTCGAGGCGGAGGTGCCGCCGTTTCGCTTCTCGCGGATGGGGCCGAGCGGGGTGGACCGCCAGCTCGGCGAGCCGAACGCCAGGAAGCTCGGCCAGGCGATGGCGGCCGGCGGCGGAGGCGCAGGGCAGATCCCGGCCGGCTTCACGTACCTCGGCCAGTTCGTCGACCACGATCTCACCTTCGACAAGACCAACGTCATGCTCGGCGAGAACGTGTCGCCTGCGCAGCTCCTGCAGGCGCGGTCGCCGAGCCTCGACCTCGACTCGCTGTACGGCGCCGGGCCGGGCGATCCGGAGTCGGCCAAGTTCTACGAGGCCGACGGGCTGCATCTGAAGATGGGCAAGACGCTGGCCGAGGGAGGTATTCCGGCGAAGGACGGCTTCGACCTACCCCGCGGAGCCGGCTCCACGGCAGCGCAGAAGCGCAAGGCGATCATCCCGGACCCGCGAAACGACGAGAACCTCGCGGTCGCCCAGACCCACCTGGCGATGATCCGCTTCCACAACCGCGTCGTCGACACGCTGCCCGCGTCGGTGCCGCCCGCGCAGCGCTTCGCCGTCGCGCGCAAGAAGGTCATCAAGCACTACCAGTGGATGCTTCGCACCGACTACCTCCCGCGCATCTGCGCACCGGGCGTCGTCTCGAACGTGTTCTCGAACGGAAGAAAGGCCTTCGAGGTCGGCGTTCCGGCGACGGACATGCCGACGATGCCGATCGAGTTCTCGGTCGCCGCCTTCCGGCTCGGCCACTCGATGATCCGCCGGGAGTACAACTGGAACCGGATCTTCGACGACGGCTTCGGCTCCCTCGAGCTGCTGTTCGCGTTCTCGGCCGGCAGCGGTGACCTGGGCGGCGGGCAGAAGCTCCCGAGCACCTGGATCGCCGACTTTCGCCGGCTGTACGACTTCACGGAAGCGGGCCGCGCCGACCTCGCCGTCCCCGAGGCGAAGTTCAACCGGGCGATGCGGATCGATACAACACTCGTCAACCCGCTCGCGAACCTCCCCGGCTTCCCCGCAGCCGAGGCCAACCTCGCATTTCGCAACTTGCGCCGTGCGAAGATGGTCCGGCTCGCGACCGGCCAGCAGATGGTCACGTTCCTGAAGAACAAGGGCGTCACGCTGACCAAGCTCACGAACGCACAGGTGCGTGACGGGTCGAACGGCGCCGACCTGGGCGGACTGACGCAGGCGCAGCGGGCGAAGGTCCTCGCGGACACGCCGCTCTGGTTCTATCTCCTGCGCGAGTCCGAGCTGAACGGCGGGAGGCTGAAGGGAGTCGGCGCGCGCATCGTGGCCGAGACGTTCCACCGCGCGATCGAGGGCAGCCAGTTCTCGATCGTCCGCGACCCGACCTGGCGACCGTCCCTCGGCCCGAACAACCAGACGTTCCGCATGGTCGACCTGCTGCTCTTCGCGTTCAAAGGCCAGAAAGCCCTCCTGAATCCCGTTGGAGGTCCGTAGCCGCGGGTCGGCTAGAATCCCGATCCCAGTATCGACGTCATCCTTGAACTGGATGACGCCAGACATTCCGGCAAAGCCGCCTGTCGTGCCCGTGACCGGGTGCTGGCAGCGTCCGTGGATCTCAGCCTCGAAGTTCGCCGTGAACTTGCCGGTGAACGTGTAGGTCGTCGTGAACTGCCCGCACGTCGTCCCGTTGAGGCAGCCGACAAACAGTTCGGTGCCCGTCTCCTGGTACGTGCCACTGGGGTTCACCTTCGCGTCTGAGACGTACGTGTACCAGCAGCCGTCCAGGCTTCCAGTCCATGTCGAGTGGT
This sequence comes from uncultured Actinomycetes bacterium, assembly GCA_963838395.1. Taxonomy (GTDB): domain Bacteria; phylum Actinomycetota; class Thermoleophilia; order Gaiellales; family Gaiellaceae; genus GMQP-bins7. The sequence continues at coordinate 610,261 of CAWIQX010000024.1, read as the reverse complement.
GGATAGTCCCCCGTGTCGGCCGGTGCGGTGCCCGCAGGCGGTGCGCACTCAGCGGTTGTACACACCTGACCCGGATACCTGCGTCGTCCCCGCCATCGCCGTCGCAACTACGACGCGCTCCGGGGCGGTTAGCTCAGTTGGGAGAGCACCAGCTCGACAAGCTGGGGGTCACTGGTTCGAGCCCAGTACCGCCCACTTCCGCAATCTCGCTCCTAGAGGGTTTGCGGCGGGCGTCCCGCACGGCGGTTCGAGCCCGCTCGGCGTTTCGTATTCCGGCGAAGTGGAGCTAACGATGCTCCACGAGCCTGTGGTCGCGCATAGTGCGGGTGAATCACTCACTGTCTGCCAAGACTGACGCCCGTCTCGATCCCCGTGGGACGGTTCACCGTAGGCTTCGCGGAGATGCTCACGTGTCCCCGCTGCGGCCAGGAGAATCCCGACGGCGCGCGCTTCTGCAACGCCTGCGCCGCGCCGCTCGCTGCCGGCGCGGAGACGCGGCTCGAGGAGCGCAAGGTCGTCACCGTCCTCTTCGCCGACCTCGTCGGCTTCACCTCGCGCGCGGAGCGGATGGATCCCGAGGATGTGCGCTCACTGCTCCGGCCCTATCACGCGCGGCTGCGCGACGAGCTCGAGCGCTTCGGCGGCACCGTCGAGAAGTTCATCGGCGACGCGGTGATGGCCGTGTTCGGCGCCCCGGTCGCGCACGAGGACGACGCCGAGCGCGCTGTGCGAGCGGCCCTCGCCATCCGCGACTGGATCCTCGACGAGCAGGCAGAGCTCCAGCTCCGCATCGGCGTCAACACGGGCCAGGCACTCGTCTCCCTCGGCGCGCGGCCGGAGGAGGGCGAGGGCATGGTCGCCGGCGACGTCGTCAACACGGCGGCGCGGCTCCAGTCGAACGCACCGGTCAACGGCATCCTCGTCGGCGAGACGACGTGGCGCGCGACCCGCGACGCCATCGACTACCGGCCCGCCGAGCCGGTTCAGGCCAAGGGAAAGGCCGAGCCGGTCGAGGCCTGGGAGGCGCTCGAGGCGCGCGGCCGCGTCGGCGTCGACATCTCGACGCGCGTGCGAACGCCGCTCGTCGGCCGCCGTCGGGAGCTCGACTCGCTGCTCGATGCGTTCGAGCGGGCGCGTAGCGCACGCTCGGTCCAGCTCGTCACCCTCGTCGGCGAGCCGGGAATCGGCAAGAGCCGGCTCGTCTACGAGCTCTTCGGGGCGGTCGAGCGCCACCCGGAGCTCGTCTTCTGGCGTCAGGGTCGCTCACTGCCCTACGGTGAAGGCGTCAGCTTCTGGGCGCTCGGAGAGATGGTCAAGGCGCACACCGGCATCCTCGAGACCGACAACGAGGAGGATGCCGACCGGAAACTCCGTGCGACCGTCACGGCGACCGTGCCTGCCGACGACGTCGAGTGGACGATCGCACACCTCCGCCCTCTGGCAGGCATCGAGGATACGGGCGGCCGCAGCGACAACCAGGAAGAGGCGTTCGCTGCCTGGCGGGGCTTCCTCGAGGGCATCGCCGACCAACGCCCGCTCGTCCTCGTCTTCGAGGATCTCCATTGGGCGGACGATGGCCTGCTCGACTTCGTCGACCACCTCGTCGACTGGGCGACGCGCGTGCCGCTGCTCGTCGTTGCCACGGCCCGCCCGGAGTTGCTCGCGCGGCGCTCCGGCTGGGGGGCGGCAAGACGAATGCGCTCACGCTCTCGCTTGCGCCACTATCCGGCGACGAGACGGCGGAGCTCGTGCATGCGCTGCTCGAGCGCGCCGCGATCCCCGCAGACGTGCAGGCGACGCTGCTCGAGCGAGCCGGCGGCAACCCGCTGTACGCGGAGGAGTTCGTGCGCCTGCTCGACGAGCGCCCGACGGCACGGCGCTCCCAGAGACGGTGCAGGGGATCATCGCGGCCCGTCTCGACGTGCTCGAGCGCGACGAGAAGGAGTTGCTCCAGGACGCAGCCGTGCTCGGCCGAGTGTTCTGGGTAGGGGGCCTGGCACGCGAGCGCGATGAGGCGGAGGCCGCCCTTCACCGACTCGAGCGACGCGAGTTCGTCCAGCGTGAGCGGCGGAGCTCTGTCGCGAACGAGACCGAGTACGCGTTCCGGCACGCGCTCGTCCGCGAGGTCGCGTACGAGCAGATCCCGCGTGCGCAACGAGGAGAGAAGCACCGCCGCGTCGCCGACTGGCTCGAGACGCTCGGCCGCTCCGAGGATCTCGCGGAGCTGCTCGCGCATCACTACATCGCCGTGCTCGAGTACTCGGAGCCCGACGAGGAGTTCGCCACACGGGCCGCTCGTGCGCTCGGCGAGGCGGGCGAACGAGCGCTGAAGCTCAATGCGTACTCCGGCGGCCGCGGGCTTCTACCGCCGCGCGCTCGAGCTCGCGCCGACGAGGAGCGCGGGCAACTGCTCTTTGGCCTGGGCAACGCGCTCTCGGCGCTCGCCGACCCCGCGGCGGCAGAACGCCTTGCCGAAGCGTCGGAGTGCTCGTGAAGGCAGGCGACATGGAGACAGCTGCGGAGGCCGAGTGCGTTCTCGCCCAGATGGCGTTCGACGCGGGTGATGCCCCCGGCGTGACGCAGGCACGTCGCTCGCGCCGTCGAGCTCGTGCGCGGGCGCCCGCCCTCCGCCGCGCACGCACAGGCGCTCTCGCAGGCCGCCCGGTTCCAGATGCTCGGCGGAGAGTGGAGCGACGCCATCGAGTACGGGCGACGGAGGCGGAGCGGATGGCGACGGAGCTCGGGCTCGACGCCATCCGCGCCGATGCGCTCGCGACCGTCGGCACGGCACGCGGCGCCTGGGTGATCCACGTGGCGATGACGATCTCGAGACGGCGATCGAGCTGGCCGAGGCAGCCAACGCACCGCAGCCGCTGTTCCGCGCCCTCAACAACCTCGCGTGGAGGTACACGGCGCATCGACATGCAGCGGGCTTACGAGCTCACGGAGCGACAGTACGAGACCGCACGCCGCTACGGCCACGTCCGCCAGACCTGGTGGGCGCGCACGCCAGCTGGTCGACACGGCGTTCGAGACCGGACGCTGGGACGAGGCGCTCGAGCACGCCGAGGCCGTGATCGCCTACGTCGAGGCTGGCAACCCGCTGTACGTCGAGCCCAATGCCGCCTCGTCCGTGCGGCCATCACGTTCGCCCGCGGGGATGCCGGCGCCTTCGACGCCGAGATCGACCGGTCACTCACGCTCGCAGCCGAGGCGACCGACCCCCAGGCGAAGGGGCCTGTCTCCGTCTACGCCGCGTATCTCCGCCTCTGGGCAGGCGATCGCGCTGGGCGCGCAGCAGCTGCTCGATTCGACGCTCGAGACGGCGCGGACGAGCGAAGTCGGGGTCGACCTCATCCACTACGAGGCAGCGCTCCTGGCAGCGCTCCTGGAGCTCGATCCGGCAGAGCTCGCGCTACCGCCCGTCGAGGTCGCCGACACACCGCGACAGCGTGCCACCGCTGCGCTGCTCGAAGGCGATCTCCTCGGCGCAGCGGATGCGCTCGCAGAGCTCGGGAAGGTGAACGACGAGGCCGTACCTCCGTCTCCGATGCCGGCGAGCGGCTGCTCGACCGAAGGACGCGCGGAGGAAGGACGAGCGCAGGTGGAGCGAGCGCTTGCCTTCTACCGCGGCGTCCGTGCGACGCGATTCATCGCCGAGGCCGAGGAGCTCCTCACCGACACCCACCGGCAGTCGGCCTAGAAGAGGCACGCCCCAGCGTCACATGGCGGCTACCGTGTCCTTCCCGCCTCGCCTCGTCGTCCCCTGCTTCGGAGGTGGGGGTGAGAGGAATGGGAGGAGCTGGAGGACGTCGACTCCTAGCTCGATCCCGTCCACGTTTCGTCCACACGGCTGCTCGAACCAGGTGTCCGGCGTGTCCACTCCTGTCATACGCTGACCGGCCGCAACGCCTGTACTGGAGTGGAATCCGTCCGCATTGGCCACTCCTGTCCATCGGTGTCCCGAGCGGGGGAGCCTGGTTCGAGCCCAGTACCGCCCATCTGATCCCGCTCGACTACGCGGATCCGCATGGTTGAGCGGGTCAATGTGCCAGCGGAACGGGGATTGCACGTGTAGTGCACACCTCGAGTGAGTCCTTGAAGCGTGCTGACCTCCTAGCGGTAGCAGACGGGCTCAAACTCTGCCGCCGCCGCAAGCACCGCGGTCGGCATGGAGCGAGCACCGTTAGACTCCGTTCGGTTAGGGCCCTGCGGGCTAGTCGCTAGGCCGCAACCGGTGTGGATGTGAGCTTGGCACCAACCTCCTCGGCCCAGCCCTGGATCGCGTCCCAGTCGCGCGCGTCGAACGCGGGCAACCGGTTGAACGGAAACCGCCAGCTCTCTGGCTCGAGCGCGCCGCCGAAAACGGCGACGGCGATCGGCTCGAGTTCTGGAGTTGCGGCCAGTGAGTGCTCGAGCTGCCTGCGCGACTCGGCGACCTTAGACTCATCCAGCGAGTCCGGACCCATGCCGAACACGGCGAGACGCTTACCCGCCAACTCCTTTCGATGCCGCTTCAGCATGTGTCTCGCATCGGCGTGCCACTTGCCCATGTAGAGCCCGCCGCCGATGACGACCGCGTCGTAGGGCGCGATGTCGTGAACGCGTCCTGCCTCCTTGATCTCGACGGCGAGTCCGAGCTTCCGAAGCGTCCCGGCGATCGAATCGGCGACCTCACTCGTCGTCCCGTGTTTGCTTGCGTAGGCGACCAAGACTTTGGTTGCCATCACGTCCTCCTTCCTTTCAGGCAATGAAACCGCCCTGGCGTCGAGGTCTGCATCCGCGAGAGTGCTGATACCCGATGCGTACTTGGGCGTACTAGCTCCGATCACAGGAGCCTTTATCGCTACTGACATCAGCGCTGCCCCTTGAATACTGATCAGGAGGGCGACGGCTACTACTGCGAGCCAAAGCTGGCAACGCGAGGCCAGATGCGACGATCAAGCTCCGCGCTGGTGGATGCGCCACGCTACTCCCGAGCCCGCCACGACGAGCGCGAGCAGTCCGATCACGAGCGAGACCGGCCCGTACATCCACCACAACTCCTCACTCCGACTCCAGGTAAAAGCCGCCAGCGTCTCGAGCAGGAAGACCGCCGCCAGCGCCCAAGCGAAGAATCGAATCATCCGGTCGGACACAAACGCCTGGTGCCACAACCCGACCCGCGCCAGAACGACCATCACAGCGGCGACCAGTAGCACGACTACCAGTGCGGCCACAACGCGCACGCCCGTCGTCGCCACTTCGTCGCGCACACCGTTGGTGTAAAGCCCCCAGGTGCCGCCCAGCAGCCAGTAGACATGCGTGCTGACCGGGCCAGCCACCAGACCGGCTATCAAGAGAAGCGCGGCAATACGCACCCGCCTCGCCGCATCTTCCGCTCTCGGTGTCATCGGATACCTCCTCCGAACCGCCGCACGCGACCTCAGGTCGCTTCTCGCGAGGCGGAACAAGCCAAGCATCTCCCCGGCACTGCCGCTGGGAATCGGGGAATTCGCTGATCTGCCCGTTAACGCGGCGAGCCGGCTCCGCGAAAGGTCACTGTTTGACGGGCGACGCTGTGCGTCATGGTGAAGAGGCTATGGTCGTTCCATAGGTCGTTCATCCGGCCGCACGATGGGGCCATGCGCCGAAAGCAGCGACTGACACCAAGATTCCCCGGCATCGGACTCCTGTATCGCCCCCACATGATCTCCTGGCCGGCCCGTGTGAGCATCGGGTAGCCCTCCAGCGCCCGGGCGCCGCGCTCGCGGGCGAAGTCGACGGCCGCGCGGGCGAGCGCGCGGCTGATCCCGCGGCGGCGAAAGCCCGCGCGTGTGACAAAGCAGGTCATCGCCCACACGCTGTCGTCGGTCTTGTCCTCGGACCGGCCCTCCCAGGGGACGCGGGTCTTGAGGAGCAGGCGTGGGTAGGCGCTTCGTGACTCGACGGCGCACCAGTCGACCGGCTCGCCTTCGAGGTAGGCGACGAGGCCGCTGGTCGTTTCCGAGTCCGGGCGACCGCAGGCGGTCTGCCGGCGCAGGCGGTGGGCGAGCTCCGCGGAGCCGACAGACGCCCACGACTCGCGGGGCTGCATCTTGTACCGCTGACACTGGCAGCTGTGCGGATCGCCGCGCGTGCCGAGCACGGTCTGGAGATCCTCCCAGCTCGCCTCGTTCGCGGGGATGACCGTGAGCGCCGTCGCCACGTCTCGCATGCGTGAACCGTACGCGGTACCGTCCGACAAGACGGGGACAATCCGCCAGTATCCCGGTCTTCAGAGAACCTGCGGTAACGGGAAGGGGTGGCGACGTGAGCGTCGACTACCAACGCGAAGCTCCGCTCGGGGCAGTGGTCTTTTTCTGGGCCGCGAGTCTGATCGCAAGCTGGATGCTGCTCCTCTCGTTCGTCTTCGGCATCTGGTGGGTCGTCACCTGAGGCGTATGAGCAAGCGGCTCGCGCCCGGGATGACCGCTAGTCGCTGACGACGAGACGCGTCACCTCGAGGCCCTGAAAGCGCCGCTCGATGTCGGCCGCGCGCCCTTCTTCGAGCCAGGTCGCCTCCTCGTCCGGACGCGTGACCACCACGAGCTCGTCTGCCTCGAAGTCGGCGAGTGCGTCCTCCGCGGCCTGGAGCGGGTCTGCGTCACCTGCCTCGGCCTGAACGGCGTCCGAGGTGGCATCGTCGATCGCGGCCGCTGCGTCTTCGGCTTCCTCGCGTGCGTCGTCGTCCGCGTTGGTGAGCCATTGCAGCCGCGACTGCTTGACCGCCGGGATCACGACCTTCAGCTCGTCGACGTTTCCGCCGAGTGCTTCGCGCAGCACCGCTTCCGGGCGCTCGACGGAGCTGATCACGAGAACGTTGCGGCGTCCGGGCTTCGGGGTCTTGCCAGCAGGCTCTGACATTGTTCGTCGTCTCCTTGGTCTCGGCTACACGTGCGTGCGTATGTCCCTTGTACCCGGCGGCGCGTCAGCTGACGCATCCCGCCCGAAAAGGGGGTTGTGCCGCTGGTTCCGGCCGCAGAACGTGGGTTCGTGCGTCTGCGCTTCATCGTCCTCGCTCTCGTTGCGCTGATGCTCGTCGGCTCGGCGACCGGAGCGTCGCGTCGCCCCGCGACCCTCGGCTGCCCCGTCTTCCCGGCGACGAACGCCTGGAACCAGCGCGTCGACAGGCTGGCGGTAGCCGCCGACTCGAACGCGATCGTCGCGTCGATCGGGGCGGCCGGGCATCTCCATGCCGACTTCGGCTCCGGGCTCTGGAACGGAAGCCCGATCGGCATTCCGGTGACGCTGGTCGGAAGCAACACGCCCCGCTCGAACGTGTCGTTCGAGTACGACGACGAGAGTGATCCCGGGCCCTACCCGATTCCCGCGAACGTCCAGATCGAAGGCGGAAGCGACGCCCACGCCATCCTTGTTGACCGCGACGCCTGCAAGCTCTACGAGCTCTTCGCGCTGACGGGTAGCTCCGGCAGCGGTTGGCACGCCGGCTCGGGCGCGATCTGGCCGCTCACGACGAACCGGCTGCGGCCTGCCGGCTGGACTTCCGCCGATGCGGCGGGCCTTCCGATCCTTCCCGGCCTCGCACGGTACGACGAGGTCGCGCTCGGACGGATCCCGCACGCGCTCCGCTTCACCGTCTCGCGAAGCCGTCGCGCATTTGTCTGGCCGGCGCGCCACTACGCGAGCTCTCTCACCGATCCGGCGCTGCCGCCGATGGGCCTCAGGTTCCGGTTGAAGGCCGGCTACGACATCTCCGGCTTCCCGCCCCAGGCTCGCGTCGTGCTCCAGGCGCTGAAGGAGTACGGGATGATGGTTGCGGACAACGGCTCGAACTGGTTCATCAGCGGTGCTCCGGATCCACGGTGGTCGAACGACGACCTGCACACGCTCCACGGTGTGCCCGGCTCGGCGTTCGAGGTCGTCGACGTCTCGTACTTGATCGAGACGGACGAATAGGCCGCGCTGCATCGGTAGCGTCAGCGGACGATCGCGAATCGCCACCTCTCGCAGAAGGGAGTCACATGAAGATCCGCGCCGCGGTGCTCGAGGAGTTCGGGCATCCGCTCTCCGTACAGGAGCTGGAGCTGGCCGAGCCCAAGGCCGGCGAGGTGCTCGTCAGGCTCGCGGCCTGCGGCGTCTGCCACACGGATCTCTACACCGCGTCCGGCGACGATCCGAGCGGCTACGCGCCGTGCGTCCTCGGGCACGAAGGCGCCGGGGTCGTCGAGGCCGTGGGAGCGGGGGTGACGTTGCTCGCGCCGGGCGATCACGTCGTGACCCTGTTCGCCCCCGAGTGCGGAGAGTGCGTCCACTGCCGCAGCGGAAGAACGAATCGCTGCGTCGCGATTCGCGACCAGCAGGGGCTCGGCTATCTGCCCGATGGCACCACCCGCCTCTCGCGGGGAGGAGAGCCGATGCGCCACTTCATGGGCACGTCGACGTTCGCCGAGTACACGGTGATGCCCGAGATCGCGCTCGCGAAGGTCTCGCCGGAGGCGCCGCTCGAAGGGTGCGCGCCGTTTGCATGTGGGCTCTCGACGGGGATCGGCGCCGCCCTCTACACCGCCCGCGTCGAGCCGGGCTCGACGTGCGTGGTGTTCGGCTGTGGCCTCGTGGGGCTCGGCGCAGTCATCGGTGCCCGGCTGGCCGGAGCCGAGCGGATCGTCGCGATCGATCTCTCGGAAGCGCGCCTCGCCCAGGCGCGGCAGCATGGAGCCACGGACACGCGGGTCGCGGCCGAGGACACGACCGATTGGATTCGTTCGGAGACCGGTGGGTTCGGAGCCGACTACACGTTCGAGGCGACGGGCAACGTGCATGTCATGCGGCAGGCGGTCGAGGCTGCGCGTGAGGCCTGGGGGCTGGCGACGATGATCGGCGTCGCCGGCAAGGGCGAGACGCTCGACATCGTGCCGCGGTTCCTGATCACCGGCCGCCGCGTCACGGGCTCGTCGTTCGGCGGGGTGAAGGGGCGGACGCAGGTGCCCGAGCTGATCGACCGCTGGCTCGACGGCGAGATCGACGTGGACTCGCTCCTCAGCCACCGGCTCGGGCTCGAGGAGGTGAATCGCGGCTTCGAGCTGATGGAGGCGCAGGACGGGATCCGCAGCGTGATCGTCTTCGACTGAGAGCCGGTCTTAACACTCTTGACGTCGAGCGTGGGCGACACGTAGCCTGGCTGCCACTCGCGTGCGCCTTCCAACCCGTACAGGTCTCGTACTCGCGGTCGCCGCCTTCGTGGTAGCGCTTCCGACGGCGGCCGGCGCTCTCCCGAATGGCACTGCGTACGTGGCGGCGAACAGCCAGACGTACCAGGACTCGACCGGCGAGGACGCGACCGCGCCCGACATCACGACGATCACGGTCTCGAACGACGACGCCGGGATCGTCTCGTTCCGGGTCAACGTTCCGAACCGACCGACGCTCGGGCAGGACATGCTCTTCGAAATCTGGGTGGACACCGACAACAACACTGCGACCGGCGCGGCCGAGCTCGGTGGAGCCGACTACGTCATGCAGCTCGTTCGCGGGGAGATCAGCCTTTACAAGTGGGACGGCACGGACTACACCCGCCGTTTCGGCGATCCGTCCGCCGTCACGCTCAATTTCGCTTATCAGGCGGGCCTCACCGCCCGCATCTCGTCGGCCGAGCTCGGCAACACGAAGGCGTTCAAGTTCTTCGTCGTCGCGATCTCCGGGCTCGTCGTGGATCCGGTCACCGGTGCCCTGGACGGGGCGAACTCCAAGGCGGACGTCGCTCCCGGGGGCGGGGTGGGCCTTTTCCCCTTCACGGTCAACGTCGCCAAGCCGACGCTCGTGGTGCGCGGACTCACGACGACGCCCGCAGCGCCGAAGGCCGGCAAGACGTTCACTATGCGTCTGACAGCGGCGCGGTCGGATACGGGTGCCGTGCTTCAGAACGGCCGCGTCACCTGCATCGGGCGCGCGGGGACGGCAAGACTGCGCGTGCAGCTGGCCCGTGTCCAGGGCGGTGCGGTCGTCTGCACCTGGCTGATACCCGCAAACGCGAAGGGAAAGACGTTCAAGGGATCGGCGGCCGTGGTCTTCGAAGGCCTGCGCGCATCGCGGAGCATCTCGCGGAAGATCACGTAGCCCGCTGCTTGTGCGTCGCCTTGCGCCTCTTGCCTGTCTAGCACTCCTCGTCGCCTCCGCCGGAACGGCATCGGGCGCGCTCGGTCCTGATCCGCGGAGCGTCATCGAGCGCGCGCAGTCGCGCCTGCATCGGGCCGAGCCCGTCGCTCCGACCGCACAGCGCGGAAACGCCGCATCCCGGGCTCGTGTCATCGTCACGCTCGCCGACGCACCGCTCGCTACCGCTGCACCGCGTAATGCGTTCGCCACCGTCGGGGCACGGACGAAGCTCAACCTGACGAGCTCCTTCTCCCGCTCGTACCTCGCCCGGCTCGACGCGGCGCAGGAGCGGGCGATCACGAGCCTGCGCGCGGCGCTGCCGGAGGCGAGGATCTCGTGGAGGTATCGCGTGCTCCTGAACGGATTCGTGGTCAGCGTTCCGTACGCGAAGCTCCCAGAGCTCCTCAGCCTCGGGATCGCGGAGAAGGTGTATCCGAGCTACACGTACACGTCGCTCCTGAACCGAGGCCCGGCTGTCATCGGCGCGCCCCAGTTCGCGGGTCTGACGGGCGCGAAGGGCGACGGAGTCAAGGTCGCCGTCGTCGACGACGGCGTCGACAACGAGCACGCATTTCTCTCACCGGCGGGGCTCTCGTATCCGGCGGGGTTTCCGAAGGGTCCCGGTGGCGGAACGACTCCGAAGGTGATTGTGGCAAGGGGCTTCGCCGGTCCTGGGACAGGTGGAGGATCCATCAACCGCGAGCAGTCGTTCCACGGAACCTTCGTAGCCGGCGTCATCGCGGGCGTAGAGGGCACCGACGTCGAGGCCAGCCGGCCGGGATTCTGCAACGAGGATGTCGGCGCCTGCCATCCGGCGGTCGCCGATGTGAGCGGCGTCGCACCGCGCGCCTACATCGGGAACTACCGGGTCTTCAACGTGCCACTTCCGCTCGGCGGCTGCTGCTCGGGATCGACGCCCGAGATCGTGAAGGCGTTCGAGACGGCGGTGCAGGACGGGATGGACGTGATCAACTTCTCGGGCGGTGGCCCGCAGGCCGATCCGCGCACGGACGCGCTGATCGAGACCGTCGCCAACGTCGTCCGGGCAGGCGTGGTCCCGATCGTCTCCGCCGGGAACGACCGGGACTTCTTCGGCCTCGGTACGGCCGGCTCGCCTGCGACCGCGCCGGATGCGATCGCCGTCGGCGCGACCACCAACTCGCATGTCTTCGAAGCGTCCTTCTCGGTCGTCTCGCCCGCCGGCCTCGGGCGCATTCCCTTCGTGCCCACGGACGACGTTCCGCAGACATGGGTTCAGAACAATCAGCGCCTGGTCGACGTCGGAGCGATCCCAGGGGCGAATCGGCTGCTCTGCGAGGGTTCGCTACCGGCGGGATCCCTGCAGGGCGCCATTGCGCTCGTCAGCAGGGGAGGGTGCCCGTATCAGGCAAAGGTCGACCGGGCCCGGGCCGCAGGGGCGATCGGCATGGTCGTCGCGGACTCCGCTGCCGGCGATCCGGGTTTCTCCATCTTCCAGGGCGCGGGCGGCACGATCTCCGACCTCGATGGCGCGAGGCTCCGTGCCGCGGGAGCTGCGACGGCCGGGGCAGTGACGGTTCGATTCACCAAGGACCGGCTCGAGGTGCCCACCTCCTGGCCGGGTGTCCCGACGAGCTTCTCCGCGGGCGGTCTGACGCCGTTCGGCCACGCGCTCAAGCCTGACGTCACGGCGCCCGGCGCGAACATCCTCTCGTCGACGCTGCCCGAGTTCGGTGGCGATCCGTTCATCGTCTCCGCGGGCACGAGCTTCTCCGCGCCGCACGTGTCCGGCGCCGCAGCGCTGCTCCTCCAGCGCCATCCGACGTGGACGCCCAAGCAGGTGAAGTCCGCGCTGATGTCCACGGCAGGACGCGCGTTCGCGGACACGGCCCTGACACAGGAGGCATCGGTTCTTCTGCAGGGCGCCGGCCTCGTCAACGTGGCCGCTGCCGATCGCCCGGTGATCTTCACCGATCCGCAATCGCTGTCGTTCGGCTATCTGGACGTCAACGCAGGAGCCGCGAGCCGCGCGATTCCCGTGCTCATCTCGGACGCCGGGGACGGGGCGGGCGCGTGGAGCGTGGAAGTCCAGCCGCAGGTCAGCTCGAGCGGCGCGAGCGTGACAGCCGCGCCGTTCTCGCTCTCGAGCGGAGGCACCGCGGTCGTTCAGATGGTCGCGAGCGCGGCGGCCGGGGCACCCCAGGGAGACAACTTCGGCTTCGTCGTGCTCCGCCGGGGCGAGGTCGTCAGGCGTGTCCCGTACGCGTTCTCGGTCACGCGCCCCCAGCTGACGGGCAGCCGCACGATTCCGCTCAAGGCGAGCCAGACCGGCAACACCGCAACGGGCGGCGAGGACCGCGCGCGCGTCTATCGGTGGCCCACCCTCCCGTTCGGCATCCTCTCGATCTTCGGCGTCGACCCGTCGGTGAACGACGACGGCAAGGAGACGGTGTACACGCTGGACCTCGCGCGCCAGGCGGTCAACGCCGGCGTCGTCGTCGAGCGGCCTGCGCTCAGGCTCGACGCCGGGATCACGGCGCAGCTGAGCTCGAACGCCCCGATCCATCCCTGGTTCCTCAGCTCGCTGGACGAGAACGACGTCCAGGGCTACGCGGGCATACCCGTCAACTCGAACGGACTGATGCCCGACTTCCTCCGCAACGTCGGAGCCGCGGGCGGAGTCATGCTGCCGGCGGGGCGGTACTACATCTCCGTGGACTCGGGCCGCGACTTCTTCACCGGCAGATCGCTTGCAGGCCCCTATCGGCTGCGCTCCTGGGTGAACGACGTCAAGCCGCCGAACATCGAGCTGATCACGAGGCGCATCTCGTCCGGTCGTCCGACGATCGTCGCCCGCGTCCGCGACGCGGCGTCGGGCGTCGATCCGCTCTCGATGCTGCTCCTCTTCGGCCAGGACTTCCAGCTTTCGGCGACGGCGTACGACCCCGACGACCGGCATTGCCGTCTTCCCGATTCCACGCGAGGCGAACCCGCTCAACGCCGGGACCGGAGTTCATGCGGATCTTCGCGTCCGACTTCCAGGAGACGAAGAACATCTCGACGGAGGGCGTCAACCCGATGCCGAACTCACGCTTCCGGGGTGTTCGGATGGAAGTGGTCGACCGTCCGACGATCACCTGGGCGCTTCCCACGCAAGGGCGTCTGTCTTCCGGCTCGAGCGCGCCTGCAGGTCGTGGCCGGCTCGAATGCCACCATCTCGTCGGTCGGGTTCTTCGACGGAAGGCGCCAGATCGGGCGGACGCGGCGAAACGTCGCCGGCATCTACGAGATCTCGTGGCGGACGGCCGGGAAGAGGCGCGGGGCGCACAAGCTCACCGCCGTCGTCTCGGACACGCGGGGTCGCGAGGCCGAGGCCGTCCAGACCGTGCGCGTCTGCAGGTAGGGGCCGGGCGTGCCCGGCCCTCCTCGTTAGCGAAGCGGGTCGTCGGTGTTCTCGGGCTCCTCGTAGAGGACCAGCCCGCGCACGAACCCCCAGAGGCGGGCACGGATCGGTGGGCCAGGCGGACCCGGGGGCTGTGACCACTGGTAGGCGAACTCGGCGCCGATGAGGAGGATCAAGGCCACGACGTACACGAAGATGAGGAACGTCATCACGCCCGCGATCGAGCCGTAGATGACGTTGTAGCTCGAGAAGCCGAGGAAGAGCGCGAGGACCTTGGCGGCGGACCAGATGCCGATCGCCGTGAGGATCGCCCCGGCGAGAGCCGCGCTCCGGCGCAGCTTCCTCCCCGGCGCGACGCGGTAGAGCAAGGAGCGTCATCACCGCGATGAGGGTGAGCTGCACGCCGTCTCGGACGAGCGCGCCGGTCGGGCTCGAGATCACGCCGATGCCGAGCTGATCCGAGACCGAGTCCACGGCCCGGCTGAACAGCGTCGCGAACGCCGACAGGGCGATCACGGCCAGGACGAGCACGCCCGTGACGCCGACCAGCACGAAGTCGACGAGCTTCGCGTGCGCGGCCGGCCGTCGCCTGTCGACCTTGAGCGCCGACTCGAGGCCGACGCGGATCGCCGCCATCATTCCCGACGCGCCCCAGAGGAGCGCGACGAGGAAGAGAAGCCCGAGCGCGGACAAGGGCGACGCGATCTGCTCGATCGAGCTCCGCACGTCCTCCTCGCCCGAAGGGTGAGACGGGAGGACGGCGAGCAGTTCGTCGATCACCCGCGAGCGAAGCGTGTCGTCCTGCAGCACGAGCCCGAAGATGGAGACGAGCAGGATCATGAGCGGGAAGAGCGAGAAGAGCACGTTGAAGGCAATCGCAGCCGCGTACTGCGGGCCGCGGTCGCGAAAGAGATCCTCGATCGCGAGCGCGAGCATGACGAGGACTCCGAGGGCCGCGTTCACCGGCCCGCGGACGATGCGCACGATCCACCCGTCGCGCTCCACGGCTGGGGTGTCGCTCATCGCCTGAGTGTAGGAGCTTGCCTCGAGCGATCGCCGACGCTCACGTGAGAATTGCGGCGTGCCTCCCGCCGAACGCTCTCTCCCGGTTCGTCGACTCCAATGTGTTCACGGTGGTCGTCGTGGCCACCATCGCCGTCAACGCGGTCGTGCTCGGCCTGCAGACCTACGACGAGCTGGAGGCGCGCTGGGGCTCGCTGCTCGACCTGCTGAATGCGGCGTGTCTCGCGGTCTTCATCGTCGAGCTCGGGCTCCGTGTCGCCTCGTACTGGCCGCGCCCGTGGAGGTTCTTCACGAACGGCTGGAACATCTTCGACTTCGTCGTCGTCATGGCTGCGTTCGTGCCCGGGATACGGCAGAACTCGACGCTGCTCCGTCTCGTGCGTCTGCTCCGCATCGTTCGGCTCGTGCGCGTGCTGCCCGATCTGCGCGTGCTTCTCCTCGGTGTCTGGCGGAGCCTCCTGCCGCTTGCCTCGATCGCCGCGGTGACCGCGATGATCCTCTTCGTCTACGGCATGGTGGGCTGGATCCTGTTCGCGGACGAGCTTCCGGAACGGTGGGGGAACATCGGGTCGGCGATGCTCACGCTGTTCGTGATGCTGACCCTCGAGGACTTCCCCGTCTACATGGACGAGGCCATGGAGATCTACTCGTGGGCGTGGATCTACTTCGTCAGCTTCATCCTCGTTGCCGCGTTCATCGTCCTGAACGTGCTGATCGGAGTCGTCCTGAACTCGATGGAGGAGGCGCGCGAGCTCGAGCGGCGGCAAGCGATCCGCGATCGGCACCCTGGCCGGCGTCAGCCCGCGTCGCCTCTCGATCCGGAGGCGCATGCGCATGTCTCCGAGCGCATCGTGATCCTGCGGAGAGCGCTGGACGACCTCGAGCTCGAGCTCGCGCTCGAGAGCGACCCGGGGCAGACCTAGACGTCGCCGTTCGCGACCGCGCGGAGCACGTAGGCCGCGACGGGCTCGGCCTTCCCCTTCACGCGGCGCGGCGGAAGTGCCTCGACCTGCGCCCGCTCGCCGAGCAGGCGATACGTCTCCGCGCCGATCAGCACCTCGCCCACGGGCGCCTCCGCCTGCAGGCGCGCCGCGACGTTGACGACGTCGCCGACGAATCCGTGCTTGCGGTGTCCACGCGTAGCGCCGACGACACCCGCGTGCACCTCGCCGCTGTTGACTCCTACCCGGAACCGCGGCCAGTCGTCGTGCTCTTCCGCAGCCTTCCACGCGGCGCGCTGCAGGAGCAGGCTCGCACGCGCCGCGCGAATGGCGTGATCGGGCTCGTCGCCCTTCCCGAACACCACCATGAGCTCGTCTCCGACGATCTGGTGCACCTCGCCGCCGGCGCGCTCCATCAGCGGGATGATGCGCTCGAAGTAGACGTTCAACATGGCGGCGACCTGAGCCGGGTCGTGCTCCTCCGAGTAGCGGGTGAACCCTTCGAGATCTGCGAGGACGATGCTCACGTTCTTCGCTCCGGCGAGCGTTTCGTCCAGGTAGAGCGCGCTGAAGCGTTCCTCGTGCCACTCGGCTCGTGCTGCCAGACCGATAACGAGGAACGCGCCGAGCATCAACACGTGCCACTCCCACCAGGAGAGCTGCCAGTTGCTCGCCCACGCGATGACCACCATCGCCTCCGCGAGGAATGCGAAGGCAAGAGTGAACGCGAACACGAAGCGCTCGGGACGCCTCCGGTACAGGCGCACGTAGCCGAGGGCCGCGATGCCGTACAGCCCGACGCCGACCGCAGCCAGCACGAGCTGCCACCCGTCGAGCTCCTCCGATTCGAGTGGTCCGTCGAGCGGCGGGAGCTCGGCGAGCGAGACCACAGCCCAGATCGCCATGACTCCGAAGAGACCGGTGAGCAGCAGACGAGCGTGCCGGACGACGCTCCTCGCGTGGTCGGCTCCGAGCTCGACCGCCGACGCGGCGGCGAACGCGCCAGCTACGACGAGGCCGAACGGCGTCGCGAGCTCGAAGCCGGCGTTGGGGCCGAGCAGGACGGTCGGCGTCGCCAGCGCGTGCAGGCCGAGGAAGCCCGAGCTGGCGATGAAGGCGAGCGAGATGAGGAAGAGCCGCGCGTCGCGGCGACGCCGCGCAGCGGCGCTGATCGCCCAGCCGAGCGCTGTGGCCAGCACCGCTGCTCCCAGGACGAGCCAGAAGTGCGCCTGCTGGTTCTCCCAGCTGACGTCCACCTTCGGACGTGCGAGGAGGATCGCGAGCAACGCCAATGGTGCGATGACGACGGCGAGCCAGGAGCCGGTGTGCATGGCGGCAGGTTCAGGCTAAAGCCTCATCCCGAAGTCGTGCCACCACGGGAGCGAGGAGGGTAGTCTTGTGGACGTGATGTTCCGGGACACAGCTCGCTCCTAGCACCCGGCCGCAGCCTGCCTCTCTCGCCCGCTCCGTATTCTCATTCGCGATGAAGGTCGTGCTCCCAGATACCTCCGAGCTCGAGCTGCCGGACGGCGCGACCGGTCTCGACGCCGCCCGGGCGATCGGCCCCAAGCTCGCCGAGCAGGCGGTGCTCGTGCGGGTGAACGGCGCCACGCGCGACCTTCGCCTGCCACTCGAAGACGGTGAGCGGATCCAGCTCCTGACGACGCGCGACACGCAGGACGACGATGCCCTCTGGGTGCTCCGCCACTCGACCGCGCATCTGCTTGCCGAAGCGGTGCTCCGGCTCCATCCCGGCAGCGAAGATCGCGATCGGACCCCCTATCGCCGACGGCTTCTACTACGACTTCGAGTTCCCGGAGCCCATCTCGGAGGCCGATCTCGAGGCCATCGAGGAGGAGATGCGGCGGGAGATCTCCGAGGGCCGGAGCTGGGCGAGGGAGGAGATCTCGCTCGAGGACGCGCTCGCGCGCTTCGAGGCCGAAGACCAGCCCTACAAGGCCGAGCTGGCGCGTGACGCCGAGGGGCCGCTTGTCCCTGTACACCCAGGGCGACTTCACCGACCTCTGCCGCGGGCCGCACCTGCAGGACGCCTCACCGATCAAGGCGCTCAAGCTGACGAGCCTCGCGGGCGCGTACTGGCGCGGAGACGAGAAGAACACCCAGCTGACGCGGATCTACGGCACGGCCTTCTACTCGCAGGCCGACCTCGACGCGCACCTCGAGCGCCTCGAGCAGTCCCGCGCGCGGGATCACCGCCGCCTTGGACCGCAGCTCGACCTCTTCCATTTCGAGCCGTTCTCGCCGGGAGCCGCTCTCTGGCACCCGAAGGGGATGGTTCTCTGGAACGCGCTCGAGGACCTGCGGCGCGAGGAGAACGCAAAGCGCGGCTATCTCGAGGTGAAGACGCCGCTGATGTGGGACATCGAGCTTTGGAAGAAATCGGGTCACTGGGACAAGTACCGGGAAAACCTGTTCCTGATCCCGTACGGCGAGAGCTCATTCGGGCTGAAGCCGATGAACTGTCCGGGCCACATGCTGCTCTTCAACGCGAAGCTGCGAAGCTATCGCGACCTGCCGGTTCGCTACGCCGAGGCAGCCGTACTCCATCGGGACGAGCCGACGGGGTCGTTGCTCGGCATCAACCGGGCGCGTCAGTTCAGCCAAGACGACGCGCACGTGTTCTGCACGGAGGATCAGATCCAGGCCGAGATCGACTCCATGTTCGACTACGTCGGTTTTCTCTACGACCGGTTCGGCGTGCGTGGCCTCGCGCATGCCGAGCTCGCAACCCGCCCTGACAACAAGCTCGGGAGCGACGAGCAGTGGGACTACACCGAAGGCGTGTTGCGTGACGCCGCCGAACGGCAGGGAATCCGCTACCGCGTCGCGGAGGGCGAGGGTGCTTTCTACGGGCCCAAGATCGACCTGTTCATCGACGACGCTGCCGGCCGCGCGTGGCAGATGGGGACGATCCAGCTCGACAGCCAGCAGCCGGAACGGCTCGGGTGCACGTACATGGGGTCCGACAATCGAGAGCACATGCCATACCTGATCCATCGGGCGCTGTTCGGCTCGCTCGAGCGCTTCATCGGGATCCTCGTCGAGCACTACGCGGGCGACTTCCCGTTCTGGCTGGCACCCGTGCAGGCGCGCGTCGTCCCGGTCGGCGAGGCGCATCGCGAGCAGGCGCGCGCTCTCCGTGAGCGGCTCACGAGCGACGGCTTCCGCGCGGAGCTCGACGAGCGTGACGAGACGCTCGGCAGGCGCATTCGCGAGGCCGAGCTCGAGAAGGTTCCGTTCGTCGTGGTCTACGGTGACCGCGAGTCGGACGCCGCACTCGCAGTCAGAGAGCATGGAGGCGAGCAGTCGACCGTGTCCCTGGACGAACTCCTCGAGAGATTCCGTGGGCTCGTCGCAGAGCCACGGTCGTCGTAGGTGCTAGGATCCCCCGTCTGCAAGCAGGAGCGGGAACATGCTTCCTCACCTCCCGGGGCAGTGCTTCGTGGGGGTTCAACCGAGCCGATCGGTCGACGAGGATCATGCCGCTGCTTGCAGCGGTTTTGTCGTATACGAGGAGGGAATCGAGAGTCTGGTGATTAGCTTTTGAGACCGCGCCGCCGCCGGCCCAGCATGGACCGGGTCGTACCGCGCAAGCGGGAGGAGCGCATCAACGAAGAGATTCGCGTGCCGCGAGTCCGACTCGTGGACGAGAACGGAGGGCAGGTCGGGATCACGGAGACGAAGGAAGCGCTCGACTTCGCGTTCAAGAAGGGCCTCGACCTCGTCGAAGTGGCTGCCGGCGCCGATCCGCCCGTCGCGCGGGTGATGGACTACTCCAAGTACCGCTACGAGCAGGAGCAGCGCGCAAAGCAGGCCCGAAAGCACCAGCTCCAGATCCAAGTCAAGGAGATCAAGCTCAGACCAAAGATCGGAACCCATGACTACGAGACCAAGAAGGGGCACGTCGTGCGCTTTCTCGGTCAGCGAGCGAAGGTGAAGGTGACGATCATGTTCCGGGGCCGCGAGACGCTGCACCCGGAGCGGGGTCGGAACCTCCTCATGCGGCTCGCGGAGGACGTGAACGAGCTCGGGTCGATCGAGCAGCAGCCGATCCTCGACGGCCGCAACATGGTCATGGTTCTGGCGCCATTGAAGAACGTGGGAGTGAAAACAGATGCCAAAGATGAAGACATCCTCGGGAGCGAAGAAGCGGTTCAAGGTGACGGGGTCGGGGAAGATCCTGCGCCGGCACGCGATGAAGAGCCACAACCTCGAGAAGAAGTCGTCGAAGCGTAGGCGCGGCTTTCGCAAGATGTACGACGTCGCCGAGAGCGACGTCAAGCGGGTTCAGAAGCTTCTGAGGGGAGACTGAGATGCCCAGGGTCAAACGGGCGGTTCATGCGCGCAAGAAGCGCGCGAAGGTCCTGGAGCAGGCGAAGGGCTACAGGGGTCTCAAGAAGTCGCACTACAAGTACGCGAAGGAGCAGGTCGACCGCTCTCTCGTCTACGCGTACCGCGATCGCAGGGTCAAGAAGCGCACCTTCCGCTCTCTCTGGATCGTCCGCATCAACGCCGCCGCGCGCGTGAACGGGCTCTCCTACAACCGCTTCATGGCAGGCGTGCGGCTCGCGGGCATCGAGCTCGACCGCAAGTCGCTGGCCGACATCGCGGTCTCGGACCCGGCGGCGTTCTCGGTGGTGGCGGACCGGGCCAAGGCTGCGCTCGAGTCCGACTCGGCAGCAGCCTGAGATTGGTCTGATCGAGTCGCGTCAGAACGAGAAGCTCCGGCTCGTCCGGAAGCTTCTCTCCGCGCGCAAGCACCGGGAGGAAACCGGGCTCTTCGTGGTCGAGAACGAGGACCTGGTCGAGGCTGCGCGCAACGCTTCGATCGAGCCCGTCGAGCTCCTGATCGCAGGTGAAAACGTCCTGCCCGAGCTTCTCGCCGAGGTGTCGACGCTCGGGCACGCACCGCGTGTCGATCGGCGTGTTTCGGCGTGACGACCTGCCAGTGGGAGCGCGAGACGTGACCCTCGCGCTCTGGAGAGTCACGGATCCGGGGAACGTCGGCACCCTCGTGCGGACAGCCGACGCATTCGGCGCCGCGGTGTCGCTGTCACCGGAGTGCGCCGATCCGCTCGGCCCGAAGGCTGTTCGAGCATCGGCCGGGGCGATCTTCCGCGTGCCGCTCGTCGAGTGGGACGACGCACCGGCCGGCTGCGTCGCGCTGGTGGCGCACGGAGGTCGTGCGCTCTCCGAGATGGATCTCCAGGCTCCGCTCACACTTCTTCTCGGATCCGAGCGGGAGGGCCTACCGGATGCCCTCGTGACACCGTGTCACAAGGCGACGATCCGACTTCCCGGCGATGCCGAGTCGCTGAACGTCGCTGCGGCCGGCGCGATCGCGCTCTACGAGCTCTCACGCCGCGAACCCGCGGCGGACACGCAATGACAAGGCGGGCTGCTGCGAAGCGGACGCTTCGGGGATCTTCGCGCGACCACCGGAATCCGCTCGCGGGTTCCGGTCTTGCGCCAACGAGCTAGCCGAACCCACCCCCGCCGCCTCCGCCGCCTCCCCCGCCACCTCCCGAGAAGCCGCCGCCGCCGCCGCCGGAGCCCGAGTTCGGCGGCGCCAGCGCACTCCCGAAGCCTGAGGTCAGATCGCCGATCGAGAGGCTGGTGACTCCGGAGCCGAGGTCGCCGCTCGGCGAGATCCAGTAGATCGTGCTCGCCTGGTGGAGCGCCTCCGGCATGTGGATCTGCGCCCCTTGCAGAACGCGCTCGGCGATGCCGAAGGCGATCCCGTAGACCAGGAACCGCTCCCAGAGGACAAGGGTTGCCGGCGGCGCCTCCTGCAGGCGAGGGAAGTCGGTGAGGTAGCGGCGGAAGGCGTCCCAGCGCTCGGCCTCGGTCTGCGCAGGCGGCGACCGTCGGCGCCACAGCCGACGTCCGAACACGACCGTCGCGCCGAGCAGCGCAGCATTGACGAGCAGGCTGATGCCGACGCCGACGAGCACGACGTCGATGTAGCGCGGATAGACCGAGCGCCACCCGTCCTGCGCGAGAAAGAGCAAGACGGCTCCTACGAGCGCGAGCAGCACTCCGGCGCCCACGAGCGGGAGGGCGCCGAGCGAACGGAACCAGCTTCGTCGCTCCGCCTCGCGGCCCACCGCGCCCTTGAACGACTCGAAGCGCTCGGACATCGACTCTCGTTCGTCCTCGATGCGCTCGCGGAAGTTCGAGAGCCGCTCCGAGCCCCCGTCCAGCACGGCCTCGACGACGCCTGCGACATCGTCCTCCCAGGGCGTCAGGTCGGCGTCCTGGCCGGCAGAGAGCTCGAGATCCGACACCGTCTGCGTCCGCAGGCCGGCCCAGATCTTTCGCTCGGTGGTCGTCGGCGTCGCCGTGTACACGCCGCGCCGGATCAGGTCGAAGAGCGTCGCCGTGAATTCGTACGACCCGGGCTCGCCGCCCTGCCTCAGGAGTGTCGGCACGAGCGCCGGCTGTGTGTCGGTCGGAGGCTCCTGCTCGTACTCCCTGTCGTACGGCGTTCGTCGCTCGCGGCCGAGGAACCAGAAGACCGCCGCGATGACGGCGAGCGCGGGCAGCGTCGCGAGCGCGAGGACGACGAGCCCGGTGCGGAGCGGATTGTCCTTGAGCTCGTCGATTCGCTCCTGATCCTGCGCGTACTCCTCGGCGTCCGCCCGCTCCTCGGCGACGATCTTCGCGAGCCCCGGACCGTCCTCGACGCGCATTCCCGCGGTCGAAGAGAACGCCGCGCGCGGGTAGACGGCGCGAAGCTCGACGAACTGCTCGGCCGGCACGTCGAGCGCGCGCAGCAGCGCGCGTGGGCCCGCCAGCGTGACGTCTCCGCGGACCCACACCGGGTGACCCCAGGCGCGCACGACGTCTCCTGGCCCCGAGGTCGTCGCCGTGAGGCGGCCGAGTGCCTGCTCCCACTCGTCACCCCACACCTTGAGGTTGACGTCGACGACGTCGTCGTAGCCGACCGCGAGGCCGCTGAAGCGGTAGCGGATCGTGAACGTGCGCGTCTCTCCCGTCGCCTGGAATCGCCAGACGACGCGAATCCGACCTCCGAGATCGCGGATTCCGAACGTCCCGGCCGGGCCGCCCGGCTCGAGCTCGGTCGATGCGCCGGGTCTGAAGGCGCGCCCGCCTTCGAGCACCGTCACATCCGTGATGCGCTCGCCGCTGCGGTACGGGATCTCGCGAAAGCCGTACGTGAAGTCGAAATCGCTC
Source organism: uncultured Actinomycetes bacterium (assembly GCA_963838395.1). Classification (GTDB taxonomy): domain Bacteria; phylum Actinomycetota; class Thermoleophilia; order Gaiellales; family Gaiellaceae; genus GMQP-bins7. The sequence continues at coordinate 587,563 of CAWIQX010000024.1, read as the reverse complement.
CCGAAGGCGACCGAGATCTGCTCTTCGACGGCGACGCGCCCGTCGGCCTCGACCCGGGCCTGGACGTCGGCCTGGACGAGCTCGTACGACTGCGCGAAAGCCGTCGGAGCGGTCGCGAGGGCGGCGAGGGCCGCCACTGCAACCGCTAGAAGTCGACGGTGGGAACCTCCCGTTGTGCCTCCTCCTCGACCTCGAAGAACTCGCGGATGCTGAACCCGAACGGTCCCGCGAGGACGAGCCCGGGGAAGGTCTGGATCGCGTTGTTGTAGGTCAGGACCGAGTCGTTGTAGACCTGACGGGAGACTGCGACGCGGTTCTCGGTCTCAGCGAGCTCGGTTTGAAGTTGCCGGAAGTTCTCGTCGGCCTGCAGCTCCGGATAGGCCTCCGCCACGGCGAAGAGACGCCCGAGCGCGGCGCCGAGGATGCCTTCCGCCTGTGCGGTCTCGGCAGGCGTCCCAGCCTGCTGTGCCCTCGTGCGGGCGGCGGTCACGGCCTCGAAGGTCTCGCGCTCGTGCGCGGCGTAGCCCTTGACCGTCTCGACGAGGTTCGGGATCAGGTCCCAGCGGCGCTTGAGCTGCACCTCGACCTGCGCCCATGCGTTGTCCACCCGGTTCCGAAGCCGGACCAGGTTGTTGTAGAGCAGGACGAGAATGACCGCGATCACGAGCACGATCGCGAGGAGGACGAGGAGCCAGATCACGTGCGCGACTCTATGGATAGGCTGGCCGCATGGCAACTGTGAGCGGTCTTTTCGTGTCTCCTGGCCGAAAGAGCGGCCGCTCGGAAGCGCGCGAGCGGGTGCTCGCCGTCGCGAATCAGGGCTTCGAGGGGTGCGCCCATGCAAACCGGCCCAGGCGCGAGGTGCTGCTGGCGTCCAAGGAGCATCTCGACACCGTCGGCGTCGAGCCTGGAGCGATCCGGGAGAACGTGACGGTGGACGGCGCCGACGTCCAGACCTGGCCGCTGGGCCAGCGCGTGAGGATCGGTGACGCGACGTTGGAGATCACGATGGTGTGCGATCCCTGCCACCGGATGGACGAGCTGCGTGACGGGCTGCGCGCCGCGCTCGACGGCAAACGGGGGATGCTCGCCCACGTCGTCGAGGGCGGCGAGATCGAGCTGGGCGACGAGATCGAGCTCGTCGGCGCATAGCTCAGGCTCGAGCCTGAACCCCTGGACGTGGTCGCTGGCGACAGACGAAGATCATGTCCTCTTCGTCCACGTATGGCCGCGCGTCGAACCAGCCGTAGAGCTCGTCCGCCTCGAGCTCTGCTTCCTCGAGCAGGCGTAGCCACTCGGGAGCGGAGAGCCAGTGCAGGCCGAACGTCGTCTCGGAGCCTTCCGACCGGACCGAGAGCGAGAGCGTCCTCGACCCCTCGTCCCAGACTGCGCGTTCGAAGATCCCCGGTTCACGCTCGAGCCAGCGGTCGTGGGTTTCCTCGATGTCCTCTCGGCTCGGCGCGAACACGTCGAACACGAAGCGCCCGTCCGGCGCGAGCAGCGATCTCGCGGCGCGCAGCGCCCGCAGCTTCTCGGCCTCGGTCTCCATGTGCAGGAGGGAGCGGAAAGGGCAGATGACCAGGGGCACGCGTTCCTTGACCGGCGGCTCGCGTAGGTCACCCACCCTGAGATCGAGCAGATGGCCGACGCCGGCCGCCTCCGCCGCCTCGCGGGCGAGCGCCAGCATCTCCGGCGAGGTGTCGACCCCGATCACGGGGATCCCGGCCGTGACGATTGGAACCGCGATCCGACCTGTCCCGACGGCGAGCTCGACCACGGTCCCGCCGGAGGCGAGCGCCCGCTCGACGTAGAAGCCCACGTCCTCCGTGACTGAGCGGCTCCACGGGTCGTAGAAGCGGGCGATCTCGTCGTAAAGAGCCACGGGGCGCTGCGATTCAAGCAGGCCGGAGGCCGTTGCTAACCTCGCTCACCCGATGGACGTGCAGAAGCTGGAGACGGAGGCACTGGCGGCGGTCGCTACGACCGGTTCGGCCGACGAGGTGGAGCGGGTCCGAGTCGAGTACCTCGGACGTAAGAGCGCCCTCAAGCTCGCACTTCGCGAGGTACGCGATCGCGAGACGGGAATCGACGCTGAACACGCTGCGCGAGCGGCTCGAGGCGGCGATCGACGCGCGCGAAGGGGAGCTCGAGCGCGCCGAGCTCGACCGGCGCCTGACGGAGGAGCGGATCGACGTCACCTTGCCCGGCACCGAGGTCGAGCGCGGACACCTCCACCTCATCACGCAGATTCGCCGCGAGGTCGAGGACATCTTCCTCGGCCTGGGCTACACGGTCGTCGACGGCCGCGAGGTCGAGACGACCCGTTACAACTTCGACGGCCTCAACTTCCCCGAAGGGCACCCGACACGATCGCCTCTCCAGACGCTCTTCCTCGACGAGGAGACGGTTCTTCGCACGGAGACCTCGCCCTCGCAAATTCGAACGATGGAGGCGCAGCAACCGCCCGTCTACATCGTCTCGCTCGGCCGTGTCTATCGACGGGATACCCCTGACGCGACCCACACGCCGACCTTCCACCAGGTCGAAGGGCTCGTCGTCGACGAAGGCATCACGCTCGGCGATCTGCTCGGCACGCTCGACTATCTCCTGAAGGCACTCTTCGGCCAGGATCGCCGGACGCTCTTCACGACGAACTACTTCCCGTTCACCGAGCCGTCGGTCGAGGCGCGAGTCTCCTGTCATGTCTGCGACGGCTCCGGCTGTCCGGTGTGCCGGCACTCGGGGTGGATCGAGGTCGGCGGGTCCGGAATGGTCGACCCCAACCTCTTCGACTTCGTCGGCTACGACGCCGAGCGCTACACGGGTTTCGCGTTCGGCTGGGGCCTCGAGCGCATCGCGGTGCTTCGCCACGGAATTCCCGATCTGCGCGAGCTCTGGCGAAACGACCCGCGATTCCTCGGGCAGTTCTGATGCGCGCACCGCTCTCCTGGCTCCGCGAGTACGTCACCGTCGACGCCACACCGGAGAAGATCGCCGAGCGGCTGGCGATCTCGGCGTTCGACGACGTGGAGCAGATTCGGGACGTCGGCGTGGCGGACGTCGACGGCAATCTCGGCCGGTTCCTCGTCGGAGCGGTGCTGGACGTCGGGGCGCATCCGAACGCCGACCGGCTGCGCGTCTGCCAGGTCGACGTCGGAGAGGGCGATGCGCGGCAGATCATCTGCGGCGCCTGGAACTTCGAGGCCGGCGCGAACGTGGCCGTTGCCCTTCCTGGTGCGTTGCTCCCGATCCTCGACGGCCCGCTCGACGAGCGCGAGCTTCGCGGCGAGACCTCGAGAGGGATGATCTTGGCCGAGGACGAGATCGGCCTCGGGCCCGATCATGCCGGCATCATCGTGCTCCCGAGCGGAATCGAGCCGGGAACGCCGCTCATCGACGTGCTGGCGATCAGGGACCGAGTCCTCGACGTCACACCGACGCCGAATCGGGTCGATCTGCTCTCCATGGTCGGACTGGCGCGCGAGGTCGCCGCGCTGCTCGACGGGGAGCTGCACATTCCCGAGGCTGCGGATCCTCCCGTCGTCGACGAAGAGGGTGTCGACGTCACGGTCGAGGACTTCGCCGGCTGCCCGCGCTACATCGGCCGCGTCTTCGACGACGTCGCCATCGGACCCTCGCCGCAGTGGCTCCGCTCGCGACTCCATCTGGCCGAGATGCGCCCGATCTCCAACGTCGTCGACGTCACGAACTACGTCATGCACGTCTGGGGAAGTCCGCTGCACGCGTTCGATCGCGGGAAGCTCGCGGGCGGGCGGATCGTCGTCCGACGCGCACGTGCCGACGAGGAACTGCGGACGCTCGACGGAACGCTGAGGCGGCTCCGGCCGGACGATCTCATGATCACCGACGGTGAGAAGTCCGTCGCTCTGGCCGCGATCATGGGAGGCGAGGAGAGCGAGGTCTCGGAGCACACGACCGAGGTGCTGCTGGAAGCCGCGAACTTCGAGCCGCTCGGCATCCTCAGGACCTCGGAGCGCCTCGGCCTGCGCACCGCCGGCTCGAATCGCTGGGAGAAGGGCGTCGACCCGCATGTCGCCGAGCCTGCAGCGATCCTCGCGAGCCGCCTGCTCGTCGATCTCGCCGGGGCACGAATGACGGCGAGCGCGGACGTCCACGCGGGGCTTCCCGAGCGTCCGGTCGTTCGCTTCCGACCCGAGCGCGCCGACGCGCTGGTCGGGCTCGAGGTGCCAGAGCGCGAGCAGCGGTCGATCCTCGAGGGCTTCGGCTTCGACATCTCCGCGGATTGGGAGGTCACCGTGCCGACCTGGCGCGCCCGCGACGTCACGCGCGAGGTCGACGTGATCGAGGAGGTCGCGCGCGCCGTCCTCGACCGCGTTCCGCAGACGCTGCCGCTCCGCAGGCACGTACGGGGACGACTCTCGAAGGAGCAGCGGCTGCGCCGGGTCGTCGAGGACGTCCTCGTCGGCGCGGGACTATCGGAGGCCTATACGTGGAGCCTCGCGGCGTCCGATCCGCGACCCGACGCGATCCGGCTTCCCGACCCGATGACCTCCGATCAGGCCGTTCTCCGGACAACGCTCCTGCCGGGCCTCGTCGAGGCCGCACGCACGGCCCGCGACGTCGGAGTTTCGAGCGCCGGGCTCTTCGAGATCGCCCGGGTCTACCTGCCCTCGGGCGAGCGACTGCCGGAGGAGCGCTGGCGGCTCGGCGGCGTCGTCGAGGGCGGGTATCTCGCCGCGAAGGGCGTCCTGGAGACGCTGTACGAGGCGCTGCATGCGGAGCTGCGCGTGCAGCGGGGCTCCCACCCGCTCTTCCATCCCGGCAAGACGGCCGAGACCGGCGCCGGAACTCTGGGCGAGCTCCACCCGACGCTCCTCGAAGGCGAGCTCGGCGCCTTCGAGCTCGACCTGGACACGCTCTTCCGGCTCTCGCCCGAACGCGTGGTGTACGAGGACGTCATGACGTATCCGGCGATCCGCCAGGACATCGCGGTCGCGGTGGACGAGGACGTCGAGGTCGGCAGGCTCGTCGACGTCGCACGCGAGGCAGTGGGGCCGGTTCTCCGCGACGTTCGCGCGTTCGACGTCTATCGCGGCGAGCAGGTCGGCGAGGGCCGCAAGTCGGTCGCGATCCATCTCTCATTCCAGTCGGCGGAGCGCACGCTCACCGACGAGGAGGCGGCTGCACTTCGTGGCCGGATCGTGGCCGCGCTGGCCGACGACGTCGGAGCGGAGCTGAGGGGCTAGGACACCCGCAATCCGATCGTGGGCGCTGTTCGTAAGGTGCAGCAATGATCCGCGTCGCCGCCCTCGCCACCGCGCTCGCCGTCGCTGCCCTCCTCGGAGCGGCGGACGGCGCGGCCGTTCAGGCCCAGGCTCCGAAGCTCTTCGGCACCGTCGGGCCGGAGTTCACGATCGTGCTCAGAGACGCGCAGGGGCACGCGTGACGAAGGTCGATCCGGGAACGTACGACGTCGTCGTCGAGGACCGCTCGCCCGAGCACAACTTCCACCTCCTGGGGCCAGGCGTCGATCGGCGCACGGATGTGGAGTTCACGGGCACGACGACGTGGACCGTCACCTTCGTGGACGGGAACTACCAGTACATCTGCGATCCCCATGTGCCATCGATGCGCGGCACGTTGGTCTCGGGGACGCCTGCTACGGCCGATCCGTCCGTCACCCCCGCGCCCGTCACGGCGAAGTCGAAGCTCGTCATGACGTCCGGCCCGGGCTTCGTGATCAATCTCAAGACCGCTGGAGGCAAAGCGGTGAAGACGATGAGGACGGGCACGTACACGGTGAGCGTCCGCGACCGGTCGCGGTTGCACAACGCACACATCGTCGCGCCCGGCTACAACCGGAAGACGACGCTGCCGTTCGTGGGAAGCCAGACCTGGAAGGTCGCCCTCGGTCGAGCTGGAACGCTTCGCTTCCTGTGCGACCCGCACGCTTCACAGGGCATGCGCGGGTCGGCGAAGATCGTCCGTTAGACGGAGCGTCCGGCGACCCGCCAGACGGGGCCGAGTGTTGCTTCGTTCCCGGTCTCGGACAGCACGTTGAGCACGCGGGCACGACCCGTGATCCCGTCGGCCTCGATCCGTTCGAGGCAGCGCCGCGCCATGCCCGGCGAGGTGCCGTAGCCCAGGCCCGAGCTGACGCGGAAGCGAAGCGCGATCTCCCGCGGGATTGCGGGTCGGGTTCAGGGGAGCGCCGAGCAGCGCCGCGCGCGGGAGGTAGTCCGTCGAGGCGAGCTCGAGCTCGCACAGGAGATCGCGCCACCCTGGCGGCAGCGTTGCGAGAGCTGCATCCCAGCTTTCGACGAGGCCCATCGCGTCCTCAGGCTCTGTTCCCACGGGCGCAACGTCGGGCTCGGCTTGCGAGCCGACGAGGCTGAGCGTGCCCCAGATCCGCTTGCGGTCGAGTCGACCGACCAGGTTGCGGACCTTGTCCGGACCGCCACCTTCCCTGCGAACCTGGAACCTGAGCTCCGTACCCGAGCGGCCGGGACTGAGCGGGGCGAGCACCGCTGCGGCCGCCCCGATCGTTCCGCGATCCTCGACCCCGAACACGAGGTTCGCCTCGACCCAGTCGGCGCCGAGATCGTCCTCGATCAGCTTCCACTGGCCGGCCGCCTGCATCGGCAGACCAGCTTACTTCAGCTTCGCCTTCACCTCGGAGTTCACCTCGCCGCCGAAGAGCAGGGCCACGGCGGTCAGCCACAGCCACGTGAGCGTGACGATCACCGCCGAGAGCGAGCCCCAGGTCTTGTTGTACGACTCGAAGAGGCTCGTGTAGACGGCGAACAGCGACGAGACGATCACCCAGGCGAGCGCGGCGACTGTCGCACCCGGGAGCACGAACCGCCAGCTCCGGTGCTCGACGTCGGGGGCGACGTAGTGCAGGACGGCGAACGCCGCCAGTAGCCCACCCAGGAGCAGCGGCCACTGAACGACCCACCACAGCCAGGAGAGCGCGCTCTCGACGCCGAGCAGGTTGCCGACTCCCCGCTCGACGTAGGGGCCGAGAATCAGGAGGAAGACGACCAGCGCGACCGCGCCGCCCATGACCACGACGAGGAGCAGGGCGACGAGTCGCTTGCGGACGAAGCTGCGCTCGTCCTTCTGGTCGTGCGCGGTGTTCAGCGCGGCCATGTAGGTCGTCATGGCGCTCGTCGACGCCCAGAGCGCGAGCACGAAGCCGACGACGGTGAGCAGGATCCCGGCCGAGGGCTGCTCCTCCAGCCGGGTCAGGCTGTCGCCGAGCAGCTGGGTGGCCTCTGCGGGCATGAACGCCTCGAGGCGGTCCATGAAGTCGCGAATCGTCTCCGCGTCCGAGACGAGCGTGAAGAGTCCGAGCGCGAGGAGCAGCGTGGCCGGGATCGCGAAGAAGGAGCTGTACGCGAGCGCGGAGGCGAGCATCGGGACGGAGTCGTCGAGGGACTCGGACGACTGCACGCTTGAAGATCTCGAACCAGTCCCGCAGCGAGAGGTCTCGCAACCGTTCGCTGCGCTCGAGCTGCAGCAGCGGAGGCTCGTGCTTGAGCGGCTCCGACCGAGCCGGGGTCATGGTCAGTGCTCGCGGCCGCGGCGGGCGAAGTACCGCATCGTCGCCCCGACGCCGCCCGAGACGACGAATGCCGCGGCGAAGGCAGCGGGCGCCAGAGTCGAGATCCGCGAGCGAACCTGGCTCTGAACGTCGGTCGCCTCACCGAGCCTGGCGCGCAGCTCGTCGACCGCGTTGGCGAGCCCCTCGCGTTCCACGGCGATCTCCTTCCGAACCACCTCGGTGCTTCGCGTGTCAGCCACGGCCGTTCCCCTTCAGCGTGTCGGCGGTGAGTCTTGCCTCGGCCACCGCGCGCTCGGGAATCGGAGGAACCCCGCGCTTCAGCACCGAGATGCCGATGACGCCGAGTGCGGCGGTCACAAGCACAAGCGCGATCCCGACGATCAGGAGCGCAAGCCACGTATCGAGCGCGGTCGCAAGACCAGCAGCGGCGGTCGCGAGCAGGAAGCCGAGCGCGAAGAGGCCGAAGATCCCCGCGCCGAGCACGAGCCCGCCGCCGACGCCGAGCGAGGCGATCTTCTCTCGCAGCTCGAGCATCGCCAGCTCGGCCTCGAGCCGAGCGAGCGAGGTCGCACGCTCCGCGACCTCGTGGATCACCGAGCCGACGCCGTCAGCGCGGGTGGGCATGACTCCGCCAGTCGATCACCCGGGCGATGAGCGCACCCATCGCCGCTGCCCCCACCAGGAGGAGCATGGGACGGTTCCGACTCTTCGCCTTCACGATCTTCGGGCTACCCGCGCCGACGCCGGGGCAAACAGCAGCAGCCAGGAGCGGATGAGCATAATGGCCGGTTCATGACCACGGTCGAGGAGAAGGCGGGCTCCGGCGGAGGGCGGGTCTCGCAAGAGGGACTGCGCGGGTTCTTCCGCGAGATGCTGCTGATTCGGCGCTTCGAGGAGAAGGTCGAGGAGCGCTTCCGGGCGGGCGAGCTGCCCGGATTCCTGCATGTCGCGATCGGGCAGGAGGCGGTCGCCTCGGGAGTCTGCGCTGCGCTCGAACGCGAGGACGTGATCGCCTCGACGCACCGCGCGCACGGACATTCGATCGCCAAGGGCACGCCGATCGAGCGGATCATGGCCGAGCTGTACGGGAAGGTCGAGGGCTGCTCGCACGGCTACGGAGGCTCGATGCACCTGTACGACGTCGAGGTCGGAAACCTCGGAGCGAACGCAGTCGTCGCCGGCGGGATTCCGGGAATCGTCGGCGCGGCGCTCGCCTTTCAGATGCGCGACGAGAAGCGCGTCGCCGTCGCGTTCTTCGGCGACGGTGCGACCAACGCGGGCACGTTCCACGAGTCGCTGAACCTCGCACAGCTCTGGAAGGTCCCTGCGATCTTCGTGCTCGAGAACAACGGCTGGGCGGAGTCGACTCCGGCCAAGCAGCACCTGCCGCTTCCGGTCGACGAGCTCGGCAAGCGGGCGCTCGCCTACGGCATGAAGCTGATCGAGGCCGACGGCCAGGACGTCGAGGCGGTGTACCTCGCGGCGCTGGCGGCGCGCGAGCACGCGCTGTCCGGCTCCGGCCCGGTGCTCCTCCACCTGCGCACCTACCGGCTCGTCGGGCACTACGTCGGGGATCCCCAGGTGTACCGGGACAAGGACGAGCTCGAGGAGGCGAAGGAGACGAAGGATCCGATCGAGCTCCTGCGCGCGCGACTCGAGCTCTCCGACGACGAGTTCGCCTCGCTCGACGCCGAGATCATGGCCGAGGTGGAGGCCTCCGTCGAGTTCGCGAAGGCGGGAACCGATCCGAAGCCCGAGGATGCGCTCGCCAACGTGTACGCGCCGATGCCTGAGCTGACCTATCGCGAGGCCGTCCGCGACGCGCTCTCCCGCGCGCTCCGCGAGGACGACAACGTCTTCCTGATGGGCGAGGACATCGCCGAGATGGGCGGTTCGATGGCCGTGACCCAGGGCCTCCTGGACGAGTTCGGCCCGAAGCGGATCCGCAACACGCCGATCTCCGAGATGGCGATCGTCGGCAGCGGCATCGGCGCCGCGATCCAGGGCATGCGACCCGTCGTCGAGATCATGTACGAGGACTTCCTCACGCTGTCCATGGAGCAGCTCGTCAACCAGGCGGCGAAGCACCGGACGATGTCGGGCGGCCAGGTGACGGTGCCGCTCACGGTTCGGACGCAGGGTGGAGCCGGGCTGGTCGCCCGGCGCGCAGCACGCCCAGCAGCTCGAGTCGTGGTTCGTGCACGTTCCCGGCCTCAAGGTCGTCTTCGCGTCGACGCCCGAGGATGTCCGCGGCCTCCTCTGGTCGGCGATCTACGACGACAATCCGGTCGTCTTCTTCGAGCACCGCACGCTCTATCCGCTGAAGGGCGAGGTTCCGGAGGAGCTCGAGCCGATCCCGCTCGGGAAGGCCCGCATCCATCGCGAGGGCGAGGACGTGACCGTGGTCGCGACCGGCCGGCTCGTACACGACGCGCTTCGAGGCGGCCGAGGCGGCGGAAAGCGACGGGATCTCGGTCGAGGTCGTCGACCCACGTACGCTGCTCCCGCTCGACGAGGAGACGATCGTCGCGTCGGTGAAGAAGACCAACCGCTGCGTGACCGCGCACGAGGCGGTCGTCCGCGGCGGTTTCGGCGCCGAGCTCGCGGCGGTGATCCAGCATGCCGCCTTCGACTGGCTCGACGCCCCGATCGAGCGCGTCGGCTCGAAGTTCGCGCCGCTCCCGTTCGCGCCCGTGATGGAGCAGTACGTGGTCCCGCAGGTGGAGGACGTCCTCGACGCGATCCGGCGCACGGTCGCGAGGGCCTGAGGCGAGCGGCTCATGGCGACCGAGATCAAGCTTCCTCGTCTCGGGCAGGGCATGGAGGCGGGCACGATCGTCCGCTGGCTCAAGTCCGAGGGCGACGAGGTCGCGAAGGGCGAGCCGCTCTTCGAGCTCGACACGGACAAGGTCACGCAGGAGGTCGAGGCGGACGCCGCGGGCGTCCTGCTCAAGATCGTCGTCCCTGAAGGTGAGGCGAGCGTCGGCACGACGGTCGCCGTGATCGGCGCGGCCGACGAGGACGTGTCCGAGCTGCTCGCGGGCGCTCAGAGTGGGAACGGGGACAGCGCCGCTCCGCCGCGCCGAGGCGCCGGCCGAGGAAGCGCCGACGGCCGAGGAGGCAACCGCAGAAGCATCCGAGGACGGAGACGTACCCGCGGCCGAGGGCGATCCACCGGTCGCGCAAGCGTCGCACCGAGCCGGAAGCCCAAGTGACGGTCTGCCTCAAGGCGATGGATCGACCGGTCCCGGCCCCGCCGCCGCTCCCCCCGTGCGGGCCGAGGGCGAGCGCGTCAAGGCGAGCCCGCTGGCGCGGCGCATGGCGCGAGAGCGGGGCCTCGACGTCGCCGCGCTGACCGGCACCGGCCCCGAGGGCAGGATCATCGCCGAGGACGTGGAGCAGGCGGCTGACGTCGCCGTTCCCGCTGCCCCCGTTGCTGCCGGCTCCCGGCGACGCGGGCGAGGTCGAGATCGTCGAGCTGACGTCGATCCGCCGCACGATCGCGCGACGCCTGACCGAGGCCTGGGCCGCACCGGTCTTCCAGCTCTCGGTGACCGCGGATGCCTCCGAGCTCTCGTCGACGCGCGAGCGCATGGTCGAGCTCCTGCGCGAAGGCGAGACCAAGCCGACGGTGAGCGACGTGCTCACGCGCCTCGTCGCGTCGGCGCTTCAGCGCCATCCCGCGGTGAATGCGCTCTTCGTCGACGGGAAGATCCACCGCTACAGCCGCGCGAACGTGGGCATCGCCGTCGCCACCGAGAACGGGCTCGTCGTGCCGGTCATCCGGGCTGCCGACCGGAAGTCGGTGCTCGAGATCGCCGCCGTTCGCGCAGACCTCGTCGCTCGCGCGCGCGAGGGCAAGCTCAAGATGCCCGACCTCGAGGACGGCACCTTCACGATCTCGAACCTGGGCATGTACGACATCGAGCAGTTCATCGCCGTGCTCAACCCGCCGCAGGTGGCGATCCTCGCCGTCGGCTCGATCGAGGATCGTCCGGCCGCGATCGACGGCAGCATCGAGATCCGACCCACGCTGACGATGACCATCACCTGCGACCACCGTGCGATCGACGGCTCGGAGGGCGCGGAGTTCCTGCGCACCGTGAAGTCGCTGGTCGAATCGCCGGCGCTCGCGCTCTAAGCTCTCAAGCGATGATCATCCGTCGCGGCGGCCGGCAGGACGTTCGCTTCCTGCGCGACATGCTCCATCACGCGTACTACTGGCGCGAGCGCCAGCCGGGTGAGGGGCCCGGGCCGGTGGCGCTGTACGTGAAGGGCTGGGGACGGGTCGGAGACACTGCCTTGATCGCGATCGAGGACGGCTTCCCGGTCGGCGCGGCGTGGTACCGGCTGTTCCGGCGCGAGCTGCCGGGCTACGGGTTCGTCGACGAGGAGACGCCCGAGCTCGCGATCGCGGTCGTCCCGAGCCGGCGTGGGCGTGGAATCGGCGACGCGCTCCTGAACGCGCTCTACGACCGGGCGAAGGCAGACGGCCACCGGGCGGTGAGCCTCGCCGTCGAGCGCGACAACGAGCTGCTGGTCGCGTACTACGAGCAAAAGCACGGATTCACGCGCGTCGGCGAGGACGGCGCCGACAGCGTCACCATGCGCCGCGCGCTCTAGGGCCGAGCAGCCGCGGCCCCTACCACTAGGATTGGCGGCCATGGAATTCGACGTCGCCGTTCTCGGGGCAGGTCCCGCCGGCTACACCGCAGCGATCCGCGCGGCCCAGCTCGGGGCGCGCGTGGTCTGCGTCGAGAAGGAGCCCGAGCTCGGAGGGACCTGCCTGCGCGTCGGCTGTATCCCGACGAAGGCCTGGGTGCAGACGGCGCATGCGCTGCACGCCGCGCGCGAGATCGATCCCCGGCTGGGAGTCATCACGGGCGAGCCGACTCTCGACTTCGACCAGGCGAACGAGTGGAAGACGGCGGTCGTGCACCAGATGACGAGCGGAGTCGCATCGCTCTTCAAGGCCAACGGCGTGACGGCGTTCGAGGGCATCGGGCGCTTCGAGGACGCTCGCTCGATCGTCTTCGAGGGCAAGGACACGGGCCTCACCTTCACGAGCGCGATCGTCGCGACCGGGCTCGTATCCCGTCCGCCCGCCGATCCGCGGGATCAACTCTCCGCGCTGCGTCGACTCGACCGGCCTGCTCGCCCAGACCGAGGTGCCGAGGCGTCTCGTCGTTCTCGGCGGTGGCATCATCGGCTGCGAGTTCGCCTCGATCTTCGAGCGCTTCGGCAGTGAGGTGACGATCATCGAGATGCTCGACTCGCTCATCCCGCAGGAGGACACCGACGCCTCGAGCGAGCTTCGGAAGGCGTTCGCGAAGCGCGGCATCGTCGTCCACCTGGGCAAGGAGTGCACCCAGATCAACGACACCGCGAGCGGGCTCGACGTGCGCTTCGGCGAGGGCGAGAACGTCGAGTGCGATCTCATGCTCGTCTCGGTCGGCCGAGCGCCGCTCGTCGACGGGCTGGGCCTCGAGGCGGCCGGCGTCGCCTTCGACCCGCGCAAGGGAATCGAGACCGACGGCCACCGGCGAACCTCGGTGCCGCACATCTACGCCGCCGGCGACGTCGCCGGCTACTGGCAGCTCGCGCACACGAGCTTCCGCGAGGGCGAGATCGCCGCCGAGAACGCGCTCGGTCACGAGATCGAGATCGGCGACCCCGCCGTCCCGCGGCCGATCTACACCGATCCCGAGATCGCGGGCGTGGGGCTGACCGAAGCGCAGGCGCGCGAGGAGCACGGGGACAACGTCGCGTCGGACGGTTTCCCTGGGTCGCGAACGCGCGCGCGGTGATGATGGGCGAGACGACGGGCTGGGTGAAGACCATCCACGAGAAGACCTACGGCGAGCTGCTCGGCGTCGTGATGGTCGGTCCGCATGCGACCGATCTGATCGAGGCTGCGGTCGTCGGTCTCGACGCGGAGGCGACGATCGAGACGGTCGCGGACGGCATGGCGCCGCACCCGACGCTGTCCGAGGCGTTCAAGGAGGCGGGGCTCGTCGCGCTCGAGCGCGCGATCCACCTCCCGCCGCGGAGGAAGGCATCGGTTTGACGCCGGCCGCGATCGGTTAGCCTGTCTCCATGAGTGTCATCAACAAAAGAAACGCAGTATTCGGGTACACCGTGCTCAAGGTGCTCGAGCGTCGCCGCAAGCAGCGTCGACGGAGCACGGCGAAGATCGCGCTCTACGTCGGGCTCGGGCTCGTGTCGGCCGGCATCCTCGCCGGACTGATGGCGGTCCTCGTTCGCCGTCATCGCGGCGACGCGGCCGATCACGTGGAGACGATCGTCGACGAGAGCAGCGAGCTCGTCGGCGAGCAGGTCTGCCGCGGAGCCTCTTCCGGCAGCGTGAGTCGTCGGCCCGGCGACATCGATCCGTCGGTGATCCGTCGTGCCGTCGCCGGGCTCGTTCCCGTATGAGCCCGGCAAGCCCGTAGAGGAAGTGCAGCGCGAGCACGGGCTCGAGCGCGTCGTCAAGCTCGCGTCCAACGAAGGCCCTTTCGGGCCGTTTCCCGCTGCCCGGGAGGCGATCGCCCGCGCGTCGCTCGAGCTGAACCGGTATCCGGACGGCGGGTCCTGGCGGCTCGGACACGCGCTCGCCGAGCGACACGGCGTCGGCTTCGAGAACGTCACGGTCTGCTCGGGGGCGGATGCGGTGATCGGGTACCTGACCATGGTCGCGCTCGATCCGGGCGACGAGGCGGTCACCGGCTGGCCGTCCTTTCCGAGCTACGTCCTCGACACCCTCAAGCTCGGCGGGGTCCCCGTTCGCGTTCCGCTGCGCGACGATCGGTTCGATCTCGAGGCCATCCTCGGCGCGATCACGCCGCGGACGAAGCTCGTCTTCATCGCGGCCCCGAACAATCCGACGGGCACCACGAACAGTCGTGCGGAGCTGGAGGCGTACTTCGCCGACGTCCCGCCGCACGTGCTCACGGTGGTCGACCAGGCGTACTTCGAGTACGTCGAGGACCCCGACTACCCGGACGCGATCGAGGAGTTCCAGAAGGCGGGATCGAACGTGCTCGTCCTGCGAACGTTCTCGAAGATCTTCGGCCTGGCGGGCCTGCGCGTGGGCTACGGCGTCGGACCACGCTGACGTGATTGCCGCGATCGGAAAGGTTCGGCGTGCGTTCGACGTGAGCTCGATCGGCCAGGAAGCTGCTCTCGCGAGCCTCGACGATGACGAGCGAGCTGGCCCGTCGTCGGACGACCAATCGCGAGTCGATGGCGATGCTCGCCGCCACTCTCCGCGAGCGCGGGCTCGATCCGGTGGAGCCCGCGGTCGCGAACTTCGTGTTCGTCCGTGCGGGAGACGCCCTCGGTCTCAACGACGCCTTGCTTCGTCAGGGCGTCATCGTTCGTCCGCTGGGCTCTTTCGGTGCACCGGACGCGCTCAGGATCACCGTCGGCAGACCGGAGGAGATCGCCTTCCTCGCGGACGCGTTGGACGCCGTTGCAGGCGCCGTGTTCGCACCTCGCGGCTTCCTGAGCGACGGTAGGGAAGGCTCGGTCGAACGGCGAAACACGGCCTGTGGCTCGGCTATCCTGGGGTGACGGGCGCCTGGAGGGCGCTCGTCGGCTGTCATGCGAACGACTCTGAAGCGAGGTCTGGGGCGCGCCGCGGCGCAGAACGGAAACGGGATTCCCGTTTTCCCTCCCGGCACGTCGTCTCCCGTCGCCCTCTACCGCCAGCCGCCGCCGGCGCGCCGCACCCGCCTTGGTCTCATCGGTCAGATCGCGGTGTGGCTGGGAGTCGCTTCGCTCGTGCTCGCCTCCGGAGTCGCCGGCGGCGTCTATCTCTCGTTCCACGAGCGCGTCGGGGAGATCGCGGCGAATACCCCCGCCGTCAAGCGCGCGGCCCAGAAGCTCGCCGTGCCGTTGCCGGGTCAGCCCGCGGTCGCGCTGGTCATCGGCTACGACCATCGGATCGCGGACGGCGAGGGCGCGCCCTCCCGCTCGGACACGATGATGCTCGTCCGCGCCGATCCGGACACCGACTCGATCTCCCTGCTCTCGTTCCCGCGCGACATGCGAGTCGAGATCCGTTGTCCCGGCGTCACGCCGTTCTTCGGCAGGATCAACTCCGCGTATCAGGAGTGCGGGCCGCAGGGCTCGCTCCAGACCGTGAAGGCACTGACGGGACTCGAGGTCAACTACCTGATCACGGTCAACTTCCGCGGGTTCCGCCAGATCGTGGACAAGCTCGGTGGCGCGTGGATCGACGTCGACCGCCGCTACTTCAACGATCGCGGAGGCCCGACCGGGTACGCGACGATCAATCTCAAGCCCGGCTACCAGCAGCTGACCGGCCGTCGAGCGCTCGACTACGTCCGGTACCGCCACACGGACTCGGATCTCTTCCGGGTCGCGCGCCAGCAGCAGTTCGTGAGGGCGTTCAAGAGCCAGGTCAAGGAGAGCTTCGCGCCGATCGCGATGCTCAAGGTCGTGAACACGATCACGAAGAACGTCGAGGTCGCGCAGGGCGGCGGATCGGATGTGAGCGGACGCACCGTGCTGTCGTACGCGCTCTTCGCCTATGGCTGCCGCGTGGGCGGGTGTTCCAGTCACGCATCGAAGGATTCGAGGGCGACTTCGAGCTGACGACGGACTCGTCGAACGTCACGCGCGCGATTCGCACCTTCACGCATCCCGACGTGCAGTCCTCCGAGAAGGCGACCGCGGTCGCGCTGGGCGAGAAGTCGAAGCTCCGCGTGCGCGCGCCACGCGACACGACGGTGACCGTGTTGAACGGCAACGGAGTTGCGGGCTCGGCGTCCACCGCCGGCTTCCAGCTCGGTGAGCGCGGCTACCAGATCCTGACTCCTCCCAACGGCCTACCGGCCAACGCTCCTCGCTTCGACTACTTCCGTACGCAGGTCTACTACGCCCCGAAAGTCCGGGGCGCGCGCGAAGCGGCCGAGAAGGTGACCAACCTGTTCTCCTCGGCCGAGACCAAGCGCCTTCCCGCGGAGGTCTCCCAGCTCGCGAACGGCGCGATGCTCACCGTGGTCGTCGGCCAGACCTTCCACGGGACTCTCGCGGCAGCCGCCATCGACCAGACGCCGAAGCGCGAGAAGCCGAACGTCGTCTTCGCCCCGAGCGCCGCCCGCGACCTCCTGCGCGAGCGCCGCTCGCGTGTGCCTTTCCCGTTGATGGTTCCGACGGTGATCGAGCGGAGCTCGTGGACGGACTCGACGATGCCCGTGCGCATGTACTGGATCGACCCGGACGAGAAGCACAAGGCGGTGCGGCTCGTCTACAGCATGAGCTCGAACGAGTACTGGGGGGTGCAGATGACGGACTGGGACGACGCCCCGGTGCTCGCGGACAAGAGCCTCACGCGGCGCATCAAAGGCCGCATCTACGACCTCTATTTCAACGGCCCCAAGCTGCACATGGTCGTCCTGCGCACGAAGCACGCCCGCTACTGGGTCGTCAACTCGCTGCTGGACCGGCTCTCCAACGAGACGATGCTCGCGATCGCCAAGGGCCTGAAGCCGCTGGCGCGAGGGAAGTAGACGCACCTTGCGAGTCGCGGTCTTCGGCGCCGGCTACGTCGGCCTCGTCACCGGCGCCTGCCTGGCGGATCTGGGTCACGACGTCGTCGTTCGCGACATCGTCCCGGAGAAGATCCACGCGTTGCGAGACGGCGAGGTGCCGATTCACGAGGAGGGGCTCACCGAGCTGATCGAGAAGAATCGCGATCGGCTGACCTTCACGACCGAGGTCGCGGCCGCCCTCGAGGGAGCAGAGGTCGTCTACGTCGCCGTCGGCACGCCTCCGACGCGCTCCGGCGACGCGGACCTGACTGCAGTCTGGACGGTCGTGGACGAGCTCCCGCGGGCCGAGCGGAGAGTCGTTCTGGCGATGAAGAGCACCGTCCCGGTCGGAACCGGTCGCACCATCCGGCACCGCCTGGACGAGCGCGGGCTCGAGAACGTGGGGTACGTGTCGAATCCCGAGTTCACGGCGGAAGGCACGGCGGTTCGCGACTTCATGCATCCCGACAGGATCGTGATCGGCTCGTTCGATTCCGCCGACGGCGACACCGTGGAACAGCTGCACGAGGGCATCGACGCCCCCGTCGTGCGCTCGGACGTGGCGTCGGCCGAGATGATCAAGCTCGCCGCGAACGCTGCCCTCGTCACTCGAATCTCCTTCATCAACGAGATCGCGAACGTCTGCGAGGCGACGGGCGCCGACGTCCTCACGGTCGCCGAGGGCATCGGGCTCGATCACCGGATCGGTCCTTCGTTCCTGCGCGCGGGCATCGGCTTCGGCGGCTCGTGCTTTCCGAAGGACTCGCTCGCCCTGAAGCAGCTCGCGGCGAACTCCGGGTACAGCTTTCAGCTCCTGAACGCGGTGATCGAGGTCAACGAGCTCCAGAAGCGGCGCGTGGTCGGCAAGCTCGAACGCCGGCTCGGCACCCTTCGAGGCAAGAAGATCGCGCTCCTCGGGCTCGCGTTCAAGCCCGGCACGGACGACCTGCGAGAGGCGCCGAGCCTCGTCCTCGCGGGCCGACTCCAGGCCGAAGGCGCCGAAGTCAGCGCGTGGGATCCGGTCGCCGACGCCGCGGGCCAGCTCGACGGCGTGGAGATCGCCGGGTCGGCGCTCGAGGCGCTGGAAGGCGCCGACGCAGCGGTGATCGTGACCGAGTGGCCCGAGCTCCTCGAGCTCGACTGGACCGAGGCCGGTGCGCGGATGCGCAACAGGCTCGTGGTCGACGGCCGCAACATGCTCGATCCGGCGCAGCTGCGCGCGGCCGACTTCGAGTACGAGGGCATCGGGCGAGGCGGCTCATGAGCCTTCCGGCGGTGATTCTCGTCGGGGGTCAGGGCACGCGCCTGCGCCCGCTGACCGACCGGACGAGGAAGGACATGCTCCCGCTCGTCGATCGCCCGCTGCTCGCGTACACGTTCGAGCATCTGGCCCGCTTCGGTGTCGAAGCGGGGATCGTGTCGTGCGGGTACCTGCCGGATCAGATCGGCGCTGCCTTCGGCGAGAGCTACGCCGGGCTGGCGCTCGAGTATGCGGTCGAGCCGGAGCCACTCGGGACGGGCGGCGCAATCGGCTTCGCGGCGCGCGAGCTCGAGAGCAGCTTCTTCGCGCTGAACGGGGACTCTCTCCGCGAAGCGGATCTCGGCGAGCTCGTTCGCTTCCATCGGTCCACCGGCGCGAAGGCGACGATCTTGCTCACCCCCGTGGCCGATCCCAGCCGCTATGGGCTCGTGCGGATCGCAGGAGACGGCCGCGTGGAGAGCTTCCTCGAGAAGCCCCGTCCCGAGGACATCGACACCGACCTCATCAACGCCGGCCTCTACGTGCTCGAGCCGGAGGTGCTGGAGCTGGTTCCGGAGGGCCGCGCGGTGTCGATCGAGCGCGAGGTCTTCCCGCGTCTCGCCGAGGCCGGAGCGGTGTTCGGGGTCGCGCTTCCCGGCTACTGGCTCGACGTGGGGACGCCCGAGTCCTACCTGCAGGCCCACCGCGACGTACTCGAGCGGACCTTCCAGACCGAGGTCGGGGATGCGCTCGGCTCCGATTTCACTCTCGTCGACCCGAGCGCCGAGGTTCATCCCGGAGCGCGGCTCGTGCCTCCCGTGTTCGTCGGCCCTGGCGCGATCATCGAAGCGGGCGCACGGGTGGGGAGCCTCGCCGTCGTGGGTGAGCGGACGCGCCTGGGCGAGGGTGCGATCGTCGAGAACGCGGTCGTCGGCGCGCGAGCCAATGTGGGCTCGGGCTCGGTCGTCGTGGGCTCCGTCGTCGGCGACGGTGCCGAGCTCGGAGAGGGCTGCGAGGTGCGGAACCTCGCCGTGATCGGGCCGGGTGCCGTGCTCGGTGCCGGGCAACGAGCTCGATCACGGCCTGCGCGTGGGTGCCGACCAGCGAATTCCCGACCGGGCGCTTCGCTTCTCGTGAGCGGCGCCCGCGATGCCTTCGGCTTCTCGCCCCGGCGAGTCGAGAAGCCGTGGGGCTGGGAGCTCATCTGGGCCGAAGCCGACGAGTACGTCGGCAAGCTGCTGTTCATCCGCGCCGGAGAGGCGCTGAGCCTGCAGTACCACGAGGTGAAGGACGAGTCCTGGCTCGTCCACGAAGGGCGCGCACGGCTCGAGCTCGGCAGCGTCGGAGACGAGCTGCGAGTGGTGGAGGTCGGCCCCGGCGACGCACTTCACTACCCTCCCGGAACCGTGCATCGCGTGAGCGCGCTCGAGGACACGCTGATCCTCGAGGTCTCGACCCCGCACCTCGACGACGTCGTCCGCGTCGAAGACCGCTACGGCAGAGAGGGCACGTCCGCCCCCTGAACGCGGTGACGGTCACCCGCTGGGTGACTGTCACCCAGCTCGTCTCGCTCGCGGTGCACCGCCACAGCCGCGACGACGAGTGCGACGCCCACGACTTCGATCCAGGACGGGAGCTGGCTCAGAACGAGGATGCCGACGACGGTCGCGGTCGCGGGCAGCAGCGCCACCAGGAGCGAGTACGTCGCGCGTCGCAGGCGAGCCATCGCGAGCTGGTCGAAGACGTACGGGACGACCGACGACGCGATACCCACGCCGATGCCGGCGGCGAGGGCGACGGGATCGAGCAGCACCGGTGCAGCGCTCGAGCCGGCCAGCGGCGTCACGCAGACCGCAGCGACGAGCATCGCGGCCGCGAGGCCGTCGATCCGCCCGATCCCCGGAGCTCGTGAGAGGCGGTGGGCGAGCACGATGTAGAGGGCGAACAGCGCGGCGTTGAGAAACGCGAACGCGAGCCCGATCGGCTCGCCCTCGAGCTCGACGTCGGTCAGGAGGTAGACGCCGAGCACGGCCAGCGCGAGGGCCGCTGCGTTCCGAAGCGATCGCGCACCGAGCGCGGCCAACAGGATGACGGGGAGAAACTCGATCGCCGCGACGGTGCCGAGCGCGAGCCGGTCGATGGCGACGTAGAAGCACACGTTCATCAGCGCGAAGACGGCGCCGAGTGCCAGCACGATCCTCCGACCCTCACGATCCAGGCCGGCGAGCCGCCGCCAGGGCCGCCGCCAGAGGGCGAAGACCAGCAGCCGCGCTGGCGATCCTGAGCCAGGCGACGCCGAGCGGCTCCACCCGCGTGAACAGGAGCACGGCGAACGCGGGCCCGAGGTAGTGGAAGACTGCGCTGCCGACGAAGAAGGCCTCGGGGCGCGTCCGCCGGGCGAGGCGGGCCAGGAAAGCGGACACACCGACATGGTCGCAAGCGTTCTGCCATGCTGGAAGGGCTGATCAACGGAATGCGAGGCTCATGTGCAACGTGAACCAAGGATTCGCGACGCTTCTGCTTACGAAACAAAGCTTCTGGACGACATCAACCTGCGCGTGCTGCAGGAGCTCCAGTCCGAGGGTCGCATCGGCATGGCGGAGCTCGGACGCCGCATCGGCATGTCGGCGCCCGCGGTCGCCGAGCGCGTCCAGCGGCTCGAGCGAGCCGGGGTGATCGCCGGCTACCGCGCCGAGATCGACCCTTCGGCGCTCGGCTTTCCGGTGTCGGCGGTCGTTCGGATCCGGCCCTCGCCTGGCCAGCTCCAGCGGATTCCCGAGATCGCGCGGGAGACCGCCGAAGTGGGGGAGTGCTACCGGATCACCGGGGAGGACTGCTACCTGCTGCGGCTCCATCTGCGCTCGATCGACGACCTGGAGGACGTGCTCGACCGCTTCACGCCCCACGGGCTGACGACCACGTCGATCATCCACTCGTCGCCGGTTCCGCGCCGCGGACCGCCGATCGGGCGGGACTAGAGGCCTAGACTCGGACCGAGATGGCCGGCAGCCCGGCGACACGACGTCAAGGACCTCGCGCTCGCCGCGGAAGGGCGTGCGGCGGATCGAGTGGGCGGACCGGCAGATGCCGGTGCTCGCGGCGATCCGCGAGCGGTTCGAGAGCGAGCAGCCTCTCGCCGGTCTCCGCGTCTCGGCGTGCCTGCACGTCACCACCGAGACGGCCAACCTGGCCCGCACGCTGAAGGCGGCGGCGCCGATGTCGTCCTCTGCGCGTCGAACCCGCTCTCGACGCAGGACGACGTGGCGGCCGCGCTGGTCGAGGAGTACGGAATCGCGACGTTCGCGATCAAGGGCGAGGACAACGACACGTACTACCGCCACATCGAAGCGGCGGTCGACCACCGGCCGCACCTGACGATGGACGACGGCGCCGACGTCATCGGCGTTCTTCACTCCGCGCGTCGCGAGCAGCTCGGCGACGTCATCGCGGGCACCGAGGAGACGACCACGGGGGTCATCCGGCTGAAGGCGCTCGAGCGCGAGGGGAAGCTCGGGTTCCCGGTGATCGCGGTGAACGAGGCGCTGACGAAGCACCTGTTCGACAACCGCTACGGCACCGGGCAGTCGACCATCGACGGGATCCTCCGCGCGACCAACGTGCTGCTCGCCGGCGGCCGCTTCGTCGTCGCCGGCTACGGCTGGGTCGGGCGCGGCGTCGCCCAGCGTGCGCGAGGCATGGGCGCGCACGTGGTCGTCACCGAGGTCGACCCCGTGCGCGCGCTCGAGGCGGCGATGGACGGCTTCGAGGTCATGTCGATGCAACGCGCCGCTGCCCTCGGCGACGTCTTCTGCACGGCGACCGGGGACAAGAACGTCATCGCCGGGCCGCACTTCGAGCGCATGAAGGACGGCGCGATCCTCGCCAACACGGGGCACTTCAACGTCGAGATCGACATCGGCGCGCTCCGCGACCTTGCGGTCGAGACGCGCGAGGCGCGCGCGCTGGTCGACGAGTTCACGATGGGCGACGGTCGTCGCCTCTATCTGATCGCCGACGGCCGGCTCGTCAATCTCGCCGCGGCCGAGGGTCATCCGGCCATCGTCATGGACATGTCGTTCGCGAACCAGGCGCTCTCCGCCGAGTGGGTGGTTGCGAACGGCGCCGGCCTCGAGCGCCGCGTCTACGACGTGCCCGCGGAGATCGACCAGGAGATCGCGCGACTCAAGCTCGCCACGATGGGCCTCGAGATCGACCAGTTGACCGAGGAGCAGGCCGACTACCTGGCGAGCTGGAACGAGGGCACGTAGCGTTGAGGTCGTGAAGGCACTCGTCCTCGCCGCCGGGTACGCGACTCGGCTCTACCCGCTGACCCTCGATCGGCCCAAGGCACTGCTCGAGGTCGGCGGCAGGCCGATGCTCGACCACGTGCTCGAACGGCTCGAGGAGATGGGGGTCGACGAGACGATCGTCGTGACGAACGCGAAGTTCACTCCGCATTTCGAGCAGTGGGCGACCGGCAAGGAGCGCGTCACGATCGTGAACGACGGAACGACCTCGAACGACGACCGCCTCGGCGCGATCGGCGACACCGGCTTCGTGCTCGACCAGACGGGGCTCGACGACGACCTCGTCGTGGTCGCCGGGGACAACCTGTTCGGAGAGGACGTGTCCGGCTTCGCCATGTACGGACAGGAGGTCGACGCTCCTGTCCTCGCCGTCCATGACGTCGGCGACCTGAGCCTCATGAGCGAGTACAACCAGATCGAGATCGATGACGAGGGCCGCATCACCTTCTTCGAGGAGAAGCCCGAGAACGCGCGGTCGACGCTCGCTGGAGTCGCGCTCTACTTCTACCCGCGTCGCACTCTTCCCCTGATCCGGCAGTACCTGGCGGAGGACAACAACCCCGACCAGCCGGGACGCCTGATCGAGTGGCTCTATCCGCGCACGTCCGTCTACACCTGGCGGCTGCCCGGACAGTGGTACGACATCGGCTCCGCGGAGACGCTCGAGGAAGCCGATCGCATCTTTTCGCAGAGTCGTAACGAGTAGGGGCCGACAATGACGACGTGCTCGAGCTGCTCTTTCCGGGGCGCTGCGCGGTCTGTCGGCGGCCAGGCTCCGCACTCTGCGAGCCCTGTCGCGACTCGTTCGTCCGACTGAGCCCCCCGATCTGCGCGCGCTGCGGCTCGCCCGGCGCGTGGCCCGTGCGGCGCTGCGCCGAGTGCTCGGGGCGCAGGCTCGCGTTTGCCCGCGCCCGCGCCGCGATCGTGTACGAGAGCGGCGCGAGGTCGTTCGTCCGCTCCTGGAAGGAGCGCGGGCAGCGGCGTCTCGCAGCGATAGCCGCAGAGCTCGTCGTCGAGGTCGTCTCGACCCCGAACGTGGACGGGCTCGCGCACGTTCCGGGCGACCCCGAGCGTGCCTGGGAGCGAGGCACGGTTGCGCCGGAAGGGCTGGCCAAGGAACTCGGCAGCCTCTGGCAGCTTCCGGCAGACGACCTCCTGCGACGCGTGCACGCTCTCCCGCGCCAGCGCGGCCTCGGCTTGGCCGAGCGGCGACGAAACGTGCGGGGCAGCGTCGTGGCACGAGGAGACGTCCCGCGCTCGGTGTGCCTCGTCGACGACGTCTACACCTCGGGCGCGACCGCCGACGCGTGCGCGTCTGCACTCCGCCGCGGGGGCGCGCGCCGCGTCGAGATCGTCACCTTCGCGAGGGCAGTCCGTTAGATTGAGAACGAGCTCGTCGGTCCGAGGAAAGGGGCGCCCATGCGGCTCCAGGTCAAGGCTCTGCACGCCACGCTCGATGATTCGGTGAAGGCCTACGTCGAGAAGCGCATCGGGAAGCTCGGCAAGCGACTCTACGACCAGACGCTCGTCGAGGTCACCCTGTGGAAGGAGCGCAACCCGTCGATTCGCGATCATCACTCGGCGGAGGCAATCGTCCACACGAAGGGGCGGAACCTCATCGCGCGCGAGTCCGCCCTCACCTACGAGGCGGCGATCGACCTGCTCTACGAGAAGCTCGAGCGGCAGATCGAGCGCTACCGCGACAAGCGGGTTCACGAGCCGCGCCGTGGCGCCCAGAAGAAAGGCGCCGTCCCGCCAACGGTCGAGGAGGTCCCACTCGAAGAGCCCGGCAAGGCGGACGAAGCGGCCGCATGACGCTCACCTGATGCCGCTCGACCCGGGCCGGCACTGGCTCGAGGCCGGCATTACGGGCATCCCTCGTCAGCGCGAGTGGGATGCCGTGAAGCTCGTGGAGGCGCCCGGCGCAACCGGCGACGAGCTCGAGTTCGTCGCGCTGCCCGACGGCCGCGTTCTCCTGGAGTCGGGGCCGGCCGACTTCGATCCCGTGCCGCTGTCGACGGCTTTCGAGGGGTCGATCGAGCCTCCGTACCGCGCAGTCGCGCGGCGGAGACCCGAGCTCTGGGCGGTCGGCGCCCGCGCGATCAGGACTCTGGAGCTCCCGCATGCCCCACAGGGCAATGCGCTCGAGGTCGTGCTGAACGCGGACGGGCTTCAGGTTCGAGTGGACGGCATGCCCTCAGGAGCACGGCTCCCCGAGCTCGAGGACCTCGGCCGCGCGCGCTTCGCGTCGTACGTCGTACGTGCCCTGAGGCTCGCCGACTCGCTGTTCGAGATCGAGGTCGAGCCGCTGTAACCGAGCCGGTACCCTAGGCCCGTGGCCACGCAGTCGTTCGGCAAGTTCGAGCGAGTCCTCCGCATGGGCGAGGGACGGCGTCTCAAGCGCCTGCAGGAGCAGGCGGCGTACATCGGCACGCTCGAGGCCGAGTTCGAGACGCTCTCGGACGCC
Source organism: uncultured Actinomycetes bacterium (assembly GCA_963838395.1). Taxonomy (GTDB): domain Bacteria; phylum Actinomycetota; class Thermoleophilia; order Gaiellales; family Gaiellaceae; genus GMQP-bins7. The sequence goes on along the minus strand of CAWIQX010000024.1, from coordinate 562,443 downwards.
GAGCTCGCTGGGAAGACCGCCGATTTCAAGCAGAGGCTCGAGAACGGGGAGACGCTCGAGGATCTCATCTTCGAGGCGTTCGCCGCGGTGCGGGAAGCCTTCAAGCGAACGATCGGTGTCCGCCTGTTCGACGTTCAGCTGATGGGCGGGATCGTGCTTGCACGAGGGCGACATCGCCGAGATGAAGACGGGCGAGGGCAAGACGTTCGTCGCCGTGCAGGCGCTCTACCTGAACGGGCTCACGGGTCGCGGGGTGCATCTCGTCACCACGAACGACTACCTCGCCAAGCGCGACTCGGAGTGGACGCGCCCGGTGTACGAGCTGCTCGGCTCGTCGGTCGGCGCAATCCAGAACATGATGCCCTTCGCCCAGCGACGGGAGGCATATGCCTGCGACGTCGTCTACGGCACCAACTCCGAGTTCGGGTTCGACTACCTGCGCGACAACATGGCAGTCTCGCTCGAGGGAACCGTCCAGCGCAGCCACTCGTACGCGATCGTGGACGAGGTCGACTCGATCCTGATCGACGAGGCGCGGACACCGCTCATCATCTCCGGCGAGCCGGAGGTGGCGGCCTCCACCTACTACGAGTTCGCGCGCGCGGTCAAAGGTCTCGAGGGCAAGCCCGCGACGCGCAAGTCCGCGAAGGGAGAGGACGAGACCGAGACCTCCGGTGCGGACTACCTCTACGACGAGAAGTTCAAGACCGTGTCGCCCGCGCAGACCGCGATCGCCGCGATCGAGAGCGCGCTCGGGATCGAGAACATGTACGACCCGAGCCACGTTCTCCTCGTCAACCACCTGACCCAGGCGCTGAAGGCGCAGTCGCTCTACAAGCGAGACGTCGACTACGTCGTCCAGGAGGGCGAGGTCAAGATCGTCGACGAGTTCACCGGCCGCATCATGGAGGGCCGGCGCTGGAGCGAGGGGTTGCACCAGGCGGTGGAGGCGAAGGAGGGCGTGCGCATCCGCGAGGAGAACGTGACCCTCGCGACGATCACGCTCCAGAACTACTTCCGGCTCTACGAGAAGCTCGGCGGGATGACCGGCACGGCCAAGACGGAGGAGAAGGAGTTCGTGGAGATCTACAACCTCCACGTGGTCGAGATCCCCACCAACGAGCCGATCGCGCGAGCGGACGAGAACGACTACATCTTCAAGACCGTCGAGGCAAAGTGGCAGGCAGTGCTCGACGACATCGTCGAGCGTCACGAGCGCGGGCAGCCGGTCCTCGTCGGCACGATCGCGGTCGAGACGTCCGAGTTCCTTGCAGAGCTCCTCAAGCGCAAGGGCATCCCGCACAACGTCCTGAACGCGAAGGAGCACGAGCGCGAGGGCGAGATCATCAAGGACGCGGGCCAGCCGGGTGCCGTCACGATCGCGACGAACATGGCCGGCCGCGGGGTCGACATCAAGCTCGGAGACGGGGTCGTCGACGTCGGTGGCCTGTACGTGCTCGGCACCGAGCGGCATGAGGCGCGCCGCATCGACAACCAGCTCCGCGGCCGCTCCGGCCGCCAGGGCGATCCGGGCGAGTCGCGCTTCTATCTCTCCGCGCAGGACGATCTCGTTCGGCTCTTCGCCGGCGACCGGATCCACGGGATCATGAACCGCTTCAAGATCCCGGATGACCAGCCGATGGAGGCGGGAATCCTCTCGAAGCAGATCGAGAACGCCCAGAAGAAGGTCGAGGAGCAGAACTTCGTCGCGCGCAAGAACGTCCTCAAGTACGACGACGTGATGAACACGCAGCGTCTCGTCATCTACGACCAGCGTCGCCGGGTCCTCGAAGGCGAGGATCTCTCGGAAGAGGTGCGCAACTGGATCACGGAGACGGTCGAGACGGGTGTGGCCCAGTTCACCGACTCCGAGTTCGCGGAGGACTGGGACCTCGAGGGCCTCGTCACGCACATGCAGTCGCTCTCCGGGACGGACATCACCGTCGAGGAACTGCGGGAGGAGGTCGACGTCACGGATCGGACGGCGCTGTCGGAGGAGTTCGTCGAGGACGCGCTCGAGACGTATGCAGAGCGCGAGCAGGCGCTCGGGGCCGACCTGGCCCGCGAAGTCGAGCGCTATCTCATCCTGCAGGTCGTCGACCAGCGCTGGCGCGAGCATCTCGAGTCGATGGACTACCTGCGCGAGGGAGTCCATTTGCGCGCCTTTGCGCAGAAGGATCCGCTCGTCGAGTACCGCGGCGAGGGCCACATCCTCTTCGAGGAGCTGAGCGGGACGATCCGGCAGGAGGTCGTCTTCAGCCTCTTCCACGTCTCGGTTCAGATCGAGCAGCCCGCGCTGGAGCCGATGCAGGCTCACGATGGCGATCTGCACTACGAGCACGAGACTTCGTCCGGGGCCGAAGCGATCGCCGCGGCGGGAACCAGTGCAGCCACAGCGGTGGCGTCGCCGCCTGCCCGCTCCACGGCGCTACCCGTTCAGCAGCAGGTCGTGAACGAGCACAAGGACATCGGGCGCAACGATCCCTGTTGGTGCGGCTCCGGGAAGAAGTTCAAGAAGTGCCACGGCGCCTGACCTAGCCTGGCGCGAGAGCACCGACGTATTTCAGTCGACGCGTCGGACCCGTGTTCGACGACGTGCTCGCTCGGCGGCCCGCCGGATCATCGCCGCATGGTGGGAGTGCCGCTTGTCGGACTTTCCGGGCTCGGCACGCTTCCAGCTTCCGTCCGGGCCGAGAAGCCACGCGTTCGTGTTGTCCGCGAGCGCGCTGTCGAGGATCGCATGAACCTCCTGGCGCGCCCGGATGCTCTCGATCGGGACGAGAACCTCGATGCGGTGATCGAGGTTTCGCTGCATGAGATCGGCGCTCCCGATGTAGGTCGTCGACCGCTTGCCGGCCTCGAACGCGAACACGCGACTGTGCTCGAGAAACCGCCCGACGATCGAGCGGACGCGAATGTTCTCCGAGAGGCCCTCCACGTTCGGACGCAGCGAGCACGTCGAACGCGCGATCACGTCGATCTCGGCACCGGCTTGAGAGGCGGCGTAGAGCTCGTCGACGATGTCGGGGTCGACCAGGTGGTTCACCTTGAGCCGGATGCGAGCCGTCTCGCCCTCCGCAGCAGCGGCAGCAACGCTACGGATCCGGTCGACCAGGCCGCTGCGGAGCGTGAACGGCGCGACGAGGAGCTTGCGAAACTCCTGTGGCCTCCCGAACCCGGTGATGTGGTTGAAGAGCTCCGCGACGTCGGCGGTGATGTCCTCGTCAGCGGTGAAGAGGCCGATGTCCTCGTACTGGCGTGCCGTGGCCGCATGGTAGTTGCCCGTGCCGATGTGCACGTAGCGGCGCAGGACGCCGCCTTCGCGTCGGACCACGAGTGTCGTCTTGGCATGGATCTTCATGTCCGGGAAGCCGTAGGCGACGTGGACTCCCGCCTGCTCGAGCGCGTGCGACCACTCGATGTTCCGGCGCTCGTCGAACCGCGCCTTGAGCTCGACGAGGCACACCGACTGCTTGCCCTCCTCTGCGCCGCGAATGAGCGCGCCGACCAGCGCGCTGTCGTTCGACGTCCGGTACACCGCCGTCTTCATCATGATGACGTCCGGGTCCTGCGCGGCTGCCTGGGCGAACGTCTCGAAGCTGGCACGGTAGGAGTCGTAGGGCTGGTGGACGAGGATGTCGCCTCGCCGAATCTCGTCGAACAGCGCAGCAGGCTGGCTCTGTGCGCCGGCGAAGCGGGGAGGGACCACGGGCACTCGCGCGTAGTCCTTGAGCTCCGGGCGATCGAGCACGGCCAGCTCCATGAGCTCCGAGAGATCGAGCGGGCTCTCGATCCGATATACCTGCGACTCGTCGACGGCCAAACCGTTCTTCAGCTGCGCCACCATCTGATCCGAGGCAGACGAGCTCACCTCGACCCTTACGACGTCGCCGAAGCGCCGCTTTCGAAGCTCGGTCTCGACGGCCTCGAGGAGATCCGCTGCGTCGTCCGAGACTTCGAAGTCAGCGTCGCGGGTCACGCGGAAGACGGCCCGCTCGACCACCGAGACCCCCGGAAAGAGTCGAGCCAGAAAGTGCGCGATGACCTGCTCGAGGGGGATGTACAGGCCCTCCCGGCCGACGGCGAAGAATCGCGGCAGGCCCTCGGGGATCTTGACTCGCGCGAACCGCTCCTCGCCGCTCTCCGGATCCTGGACGAAGACCGCGAGAGACAGAGAGAGGCCGGAGATGTACGGAAACGGCTGTCCTGCACCGACGGCCAGCGGCGTGAGCACGGGGTAGATCTCACGCTCGAAGCGTTGATCCAGCTCCTTCAGGTCTCGCTTCTGGCAGTCCTTGATGCCACCGACGACGATCCCCTCCGCGGCGAGCGCCGGACGGAGCTCGCGCTTCCAGATGCGCGACTGCCGGGAGGCCAGGTCGAGCACGCGCTCCCGGATCCGCGCCAGGGCCTCATGCGGCGTCAGACCGTCGGCCGAGTGCACGGTCAGCGCGGACTCCGCCTGTCCCAGGAGCCCGGCGACGCGTACCTGGAAGAACTCGTCGACGTTGGAGGAGAGGATCGCGCAGAACTTCACTCGCTCGAGAAGCGGAATAGCTTCGTCGGCGGCCAGCTCGAGGACGCGCGCGTGGAAGTCGAGCAGAGAGAGCTCGCGGTTGAGCAGGCGCTCGGGAGACATGTCGAGACGGGTTGCCACGTCTGAATCAGGCATCGGCGTTCTTCCATCGTGCCTCAAGCGTTGCCGTTGCGCATCCTGCGTCTTGCGAGCCAACTCAGTTGGCCTCCGCTGCCGTCGGCCGGCGACTCTCGACGTCCGCCTCGTGGACGGCCTCCTCGACGGCGACGCCGAACTTGAGCATCCTTCCGCCGAAGGCGATGCTGCAGACGGCGAACCACGCCCAACCGAGCGCCAATCCCGCGATCACGTCGCTCAGCCAGTGGAAATCGAGGAGGACACGCGTGCACGCGACCGCGACGGCGATGGCGACCGCACTGCCGGCGAGGATCGCACGCGTCCTGGTTGGGCGGCCGCGCCCCATCAGGAGCGCAGCGGCCGCATAGAACGCCGCGGCGGTCGCCGAGTGACCGCTCGGGAACGATGGCCCGAGCGTCTCGGCGATCGGGTTCAGCGACGGCCGAACGCGATCCAGGAGCTCCTTGAGGCCGTTGGTGAGGAGATTCTGGCCGAGAATCACGAGGATCAAGAACGGTGCGATCCACCTGCTCGGGCGGCGGATGTACTCGATGATCGCGACGACGATCGCGAGTCCGATGACGAGGACCGTGTCGCCGAGATGGGTGATCCAGCCGAGCACCCGCTGCGAGGCATCGGTGGCGTTGTCGGCACCCCACTGCGCGACGCTCGCGTCGAGGTCGACGAGCTGCGAGTTGGTTCGCACGAGGTAGGCGAACAGCGCCAGGAGCAGTCCGCCGAGGAGCACGAGTCCGAGGGCGATGGTGAGAGCGAGGCCCGTCGCGACCTCGGCATTGACTCTGGCCTTGAGGGTTCGGCGAAGCCGGCTGTGGTGACCGATCTCCCGTCCGACGGCCTGTGCCACGGCGACTGTGGGAGCAGGCTTCGCAAGCGGCGAGGAAGGATAGTGCCAGGCGAGGTAGCCGACGAGCGATCCGGCGGCGAGCGAGACGACGAGGAGAACCAAGAGCGGCACCTCTCAGCCGACCCGCCCTGTGCGCTCGCGACCCCACATGGTCTCCGCATGTTTCCCGGCTGGCGACAGAGGGAAACTTCGTCCGATGGAAGCGGCGGGCATGACCTCTGGGGCCAAGACTGTGCCCATCTCACAGGAGTCTCGGAACGACTCCGTGTTTCCCGTGCTCGAAGCGAAGCCCGGCAGTTTGTCGGCCCGCACGGGGCGTCGTCTTTCCGGAATTCATCCCGTGCTCGTCTTTCTGGGCGGCATCGTTCTCAGCTATCTCGCGCTCGCCTCGACCACGCTCTTGGTGGGTCTCTTCTTCACCGAGACGATTCTCCCGCTCGGTGGTCTCGCGGAGGCAGACGCGGAGACTGTCGAGTGGCTCGTCGACCAACGGACGCAGACGCTCAACGACGTCTCCTTCTTCGGATCGGAGATCTCAGGCGGCATCGTGCTGCCGATCCTGGTGGTTCTGCTCGCGATCGGCTTCGCGATTCGCCGGCACTGGCGTGCGGCGGTCTTCGCCCTGTTCTGCGTCGCGCTGGAGTCGGCGAGCTATCGAACGACGGTCTTCTTCGTCGACCGCGAACGCCCCGACGTGGTCAGGCTCGACGACCTCCCACCGGACGCGAGCTTTCCCTCAGGCCACGTCGCCGCCTCGATCGCCGTCTACGGAGGTCTGGCTCTGCTCGTCACCTCGCGGTTGACCTCTGGCGTCCATCGAGCCATCGTGTGGGGCATCGCCGTCGCCATCCCACTGATCGTCGGCGTCTCTCGCATGTATCGCGGGATGCACCATCCACTCGACACGCTCGCTGGTGTTCTCGTCGGCATCGCCGCGCTCGCCCTCGTCGTCTTCGTCGCACGCGTGACGGGCGTGGTCGCTCGCCAACGTGACGACGAGACAGTCGGGAGCCCGGCTCGATGAGTACCGTCGCCGTTCTCGCCCACGCGGGCAAGACGTTCGGCGGCGGGCTCGTCGAGCTTCGCAGCGAGCTCGAGAAACAGGGAGTAGCCGATCCGCTCTGGTACGAGGTGCCGAAGAGCCGCAAGGCCCCGAAGCAGGTCAAGCGCGCACTCGCGGAAGGCGCGGACCTGCTCTTCGTGTGGGGCGGGGACGGGATGGTGCAGCGCTGCATCGACTCGCTCTCCGGATCCGATGCCACGATCGCGATCGTTCCTGCGGGAACGGCGAATCTGTTCGCCTCCAATCTCGAGATCCCGCAGGACATCGCGGAGGCGGTACGCATCGGGCTCGAGGGCACGCGGCGCACCCTGGACGTAGGTCGCATGAACGACGAGCGCTTCGCGGTGATGGCGGGCGCAGGCTTCGACGCGCAGATGATCAAGGACGCAGACGGCGGGCTGAAAGACCGCTTCGGTCGTCTGGCGTATGTCTGGACGGGAACGAAGCAGCTCGGACGGAAGCCGTTCGGGGCGAAGATCAAGGTCGACGGCGCGACCTGGTTCGACGGCCAGGCGAGCAGCGTGCTCGTCGGCAACGTCGGAAAGCTCTTCGCGGGCGTGGAGGCCTTCGAGGACGCGCGCCCGGACGACGGAAAGCTCGAGCTCGGCGTCGTGACCGCGGACGGTCTCCTCGAATGGACGCGCACGATCGCGCGCACTGCGATCGGCTCGTCGAGCGCATCGCCCTTCGTGCAGGTGACGAAGGCGACCTCGGTTCAGGTGAAGTTCGACCGGAAGATCCTGTACGAGCTCGATGGAGGCGACCGCAAGGAGGTCAAGAAGCTGAACGTCGAGATCGAGCCGTCCGCGATCACGGTCTGCGTTCCTGCTGTAGCGAAGGCCGACGAGGAATGAGCACCGCCGCCAAGGTTCCCGAGACGTGGGAGCTGACGGGCGACGACGCACGAAAGACGCTCCTTCAGACCGGTCGTCTGAAGCTGGTGAAGGACGCCTTCGTGCGGCTGCGCGCCGCGGACGGATTCAGTCACGCGCGCTCCCTGGCATTCGTGACCTCGCTCGTCCTCGTGCAGGGCCTGGTGGCGCTGGTCGGATTCACGGTCGTCTTCGGAGACCTGCGGATCAGCAAGGAGATCATCCAGGCGATCCAGGCGTCCTTTCCGGGTCCGGTCGGTGCGCTGCTGACGGACGCTGTCGACCAGGCGAAGAAGGTGGGAGGCGAGGAGCGCTATCTCCCGCTGCTCGTCGGGCTCGCGGGCACGATCATCACCGGGACGACGGCTATGGGGCAGGTCGAGCGCGGCTTCAACCGGATCTACGGCATCGAGCAGGACCGGCCGGTTCTGATCAAGTACGGCCGCGCGCTTCTCCTCGCGCTCGGTGCGGGGAGTGTTCTTGCCTGCAACTTCATCGTGTTCACCTGGGGGCGGGGGAACGGAGCGACGGGCGATCTCCTGGGGCCTGCCTCCCCTCTCGTGCGCTGGCCGATCGCAATGGTGGTCGCCGGCCTCGCGCTGGGCGCGATGCTGCGCTTCGCCCCGTTCCGGCGACAGCCTGCGTGGTCGTGGCTCGCCTTCGGGGCGGCTTTCTGCGTCGCTGGCTGGGGGCTCGTCACCCTCCTGCTCGGCGCGTTCCTGCAGCTGAGCACGTCATTCGGTGAGACCTACGGCCCGCTTGCAGGCATCGTCGCACTTCAGCTGTGGACGCTGTTCTCGGCGATCGCGATCCTCTTCGGCGCTGCCGTCGCCGCGCAGCTCGAGGCGGTTCGCGCAGGTGCGCCGGAACCTCGTGAGGAGCCCGTTGCGGAGGAGGCTCCCGAACGCGAGGGCGCTGCGTCCTACGCGTCGTAGATCCGGCCCTGGAGCGAGCCGAGAAATCGCCGGTGGCGCACCGAGACGCCGGGGAGCTTGACGAGACGGTGCGTCAGCGGGAGGTCGTCCTTCAGCCGATCCAGCTGCTCCTCGGAGATCGGCTCCCACCGCTCGTCGATGACGGTCGCAGGGTCTCCGTCGATCTCCTCGATCGGAAGCTCGAGGTGCTCCGACCAGAGCCGCAGGCGCGTCTCCCGGGCCAGGCTCTCGTCGTCGGAAACGACGTTGACCTCCGAGTCGTTGAAGAGCGAATGCTCGTTCAGGTTCGCCGAACCGACGGTGAGCCAGCGGTCGTCGACGATGGCGACCTTCGCGTGGACGTAGATGGGGTCTCGCAGGTTGCCGGTGCGCGCGTAGACCGAGCAGGCGAGGAAGCGCGCGTTGCCGTCGTCCGCGTGAATGAGCGCGGCGACCTGGCCTCGTGAGATGTCGGCGCCGTCGTTCGCGTTCACCGGGAGGAGGACGAGGATGCGGAAGTCCTCGCTGGGCGGATTGCGCAAGCTTCTCCGCGAGGATCGCGACGATCTCGGACGACCAGAGGAACTGGTTCTCGATGTAGATGAACCGCTCGGCCGAGCGGAAGGCGCCCACATAGGACTCGAGCACCGTGAAGTCGCCGCGCGGAAGCGAGCGCTCGTACACGTTCTCGGGAATCGTGCGGACGAGCTGGAGGTCGACCTTGCCGGCACCTTCGTGAACCGGAGGAGCGGAAAGATCCTCCTTGGCTGCCGCGTGCCAGCGCAGGCGAAAGTGGTCTGCGACATCGGCGACCGCGGGCCCTTCGATGCGCATCGCGACGTCGTGCCAGCCGATCACTCCGCGCGAGGGGTGCTCCTGGCTGTCGTACGGGTCTCCACCGTCCAGCGTGAGGTCGATGCCGCCGACGAATGCGACGCGGTCGTCGATGACGATCGTCTTCTCGTGATGGCAGTGCATGAACCGAACGCAGGAGTCGAACTCGCAGCGGATCCGGTTTCTCCGGTTGAACCGCTCCACCATCTCCCGCACCTCGCGGCGCGAGGGGTTGAAGACCGGAACCGGGGCGCCGCTCCAGATGAGAACGCGGACGTCGATACGCTCGGCCAGCTCCGCGAGCAGGTTTCGGACGATCGCGGGCTCGTCCCCGCGCGTGAGCTCGAGCTCCGGCGAGAAGAAGCAGCCGGTGACGTGGACGTGCGACTCCGCCTTCGCCAGCTCGTCGGCCACCATCGGCAGGAACGCGGCCCCGTCGATGAGGACCTCGACCTTGTTGCCCGACCGCACTGGGAACCCCCCTCGCGCCCACTCGCTGCCGTCCGCTTCGAGGGCGTGTTGCCAGCCGACCTTGCGCAGGCGTCGCGCATGGTGCGCCGTCACGGCACGGTCGATGGCGTTCCCGAAGGCGTGGCCGGCAGCTTCTCCGAACTCCCGCCGGATGCTGTTCGCGGCTCGCGCCGTCTTCGCGAGCGAAGACCTCGAGCTCACGAGTGCCTGCCGCAGATCGAGGTTCTCACCATCCAATCCTACGATCGAAGGCGGCGAATTGCGATCCGCCTACCCGCCTTCCGCCACGGGCTCCTTCGCGCTCCAGCGCGGTGCGAGCACTGCCGCGATCCCCCCGGCGAGGACGAGGACGGCGACGGCGTTGCGCCACCCGCCGGGCGCGATCAGTTGGAGGGAGACGAGACCCCAGGCGATCATCGCGAAGCCCAGGGAGACGCTGAAGACAGTGCGTGCCGGAGGCGCAGCGAGGCGGGGTTGAGACCGGCCGTGCAGGACCCAGGCAACCGCGGTCGCGACCGCGAACGTGAGGGTGCCGACGATGCAGTCGACGACGTAGTGATTGCCGGTTCCGACGATGACGACGAATACGAGGGCGGGGTACGACAGCGCAGCCCAGGCGATGGGCGATCGCGGGGCAAGCCAGAGCGACGCTGCGGCGATAAAGACAGAAAAGCCGAAGTGCTGACTCGCGATCGCCGCAGTGGAGTTGTGGATCAACGTGTCGATCGACCCGGCGAGCTCGCTCTGCTGTGGCGCCGGACCGAAGCCGAGCTCCGAGATCCAGCGCGGTGGCGCGAGCGGATACAGGCCGATCGCGAGGAGCGCCGGCAGGAACGAGACGACGAAGATCGTGCGCAGCCGTACGTAGCGGTCCGGCGCGAAGACACACGCCGCCGCCATGAAGGCGAAGAGCGCCGGGGTGTGGATGCCCGTGTACATCCATTCGAGAATGGCCTCGTACGGCGCGGTGGAGGCGAAGCGGACGACGGGGCCCTCGACGTCGAGCCCGAGGGACTCCTCCAGCCCTCGCACCGAGCGCGCGTGGGCGAGGGACGTCGCCACGCTTCCCTCGAGAGGGATGCGCGCGGCCTGCCAGGCGAGGAGGACCAGCGCCACGATTCCCATCTCGACCTCGACGGAGTGTCGCGTCCGAACGGCCCGCCTGAGAGACATCAACATCGAACGACCCTTTCCCCGAACTCGCTTCCGTGAAGCACGTCTTGCCCAGCCAGACGCTCGGCTACCCTCTCCCGGATGACCGAGACGACGCAGAGCCTCGACCAGCGTCTCGAGGAGATCGGGGCCCAGCTTGCCTGGGTCCGTGATTATCTTTGACCCGGAGGGGTTAGCGCGCGGACAAGTGGGGCTCGAGGAGGCGATGGGCGCTCCCGGTTTCTGGGACGACCAGGCGCGGGCCACTCGTATCTCGACCGAGCACGCACGCGCGACGCGCAAGCTCGAGCGCTACGAGCGTCTCCAGCGCGAGTACGACGACGCCAAGGAGCTCCTCGCCCTCGGCGAGGGCGACCTCGGCTCGGAGATCGCCGAGATCGTCGACGCGCTGGAAAGCGAGCTCGGGCGGCTCCAAGAGGATGCGCTCTTCACCGGAAAGTACGACGCCGGCGACGCGATCCTGGAGATCCACTCGGGCACGGGGGGGACCGACGCCCAGGACTGGGCCGAGATGCTCCTCCGCATGTACCTCCGCTGGGCGTCCGACCGGGGCTTCGAGCACGAGCTGCTCGAGGCGAGCCCGGGCGAGGAGGCGGGCCTCAAGTCGGCCACGGTCGCGGTTCGCGGCGAGAACGCCTACGGCGTGCTGAAGGCCGAACGCGGCGTTCACCGTCTCGTGCGGCAGTCGCCCTTCGACGCGGCGCACCGCCGCCACACCGCGTTCTCGCAGGTCGTCGTCGCGCCGCTCCTGCCCGACGATGCGCCGGTCGAGATCGACGAGGCGGATCTTCGGATCGACACCTACCGGGCCAGCGGCGCGGGCGGCCAGCACGTGAACAAGACCGACAGCGCAGTCCGCATCACGCACATCCCGAGTGGGATCGTCGTCCAATGCCAGAACGAGCGCTCGCAGACCTCGAACAAGCAGACGGCCCTCAGGATCCTGCGCTCGCGCCTGGCCGAGCTCGAGGAGGAGAAGCGCGAGGCGGAGCTGGCGCGCGAGCGGGGTGCGGCGCAGGACATCGGCTTCGGGAGTCAAATCCGCTCCTACGTGCTGCACCCGTACCAGCTGGTCAAGGACCATCGCACCGACCACGAGGTCGGGAACATCCAATCCGTCCTCGACGGTGCGCTCGACGGCTTCGTCCACTCCTATCTCCTCGCCAAGGCGGCGGGGAAAGTCCTCTAAAGCGGCCTGAATGTCAGCTACAATCGGCACTTCCCAAGAACCGGAGCGGCCCTCGCAGGCTGCGTCTCCCCTTGACCCGGTGCTGGATTACGACTCTCAGACAGACACGACGATGAGCGCATTGGCCGAGCCCCAGACCGAGATCTTCGACACCTCGGTGCCCGTCGACGCGGAGCAGAACGGCTCGACGATGATCGTGTTCGAGAACGTCCAGAAGATCTACGAGCCGGGGGTGGTCGCGCTCGAAGGCGTCTCCTTCACGATCGACAAGGGCGAGTTCGTCTTCGTCGTCGGGGCTTCGGGCTCGGGGAAGTCGACCGTCATCCGTCTGCTCTTGAAGGAGATCGAAGCGACCCAGGGGCGCATCGTCGTCGGCGGCCGGGATCTCGCGCGGCTCAAGCGCTCGAAGGTTCCTCTCCTTCGCCGAAATCTCGGTTGCGTGTTCCAGGACTTCAAGCTGCTGCCGAACCGCACCGCCGCCGAGAACATCGGCTACGCGCTCCGCGTTCAGGGGCAGTCGAGCGCGCAGATCCGCAAGAAGGTCCCCGAGGTCTTGAACCTCGTCGGCCTCGCGCACAAGATGAACTCCCGGCCGGAGGAGCTCTCCGGAGGCGAGCAGCAGCGCGTCTCGATTGCCCGGGCATTCGTCAACCATCCGCCGCTGCTCGTCTGCGACGAGCCGACCGGGAACCTCGATCCGGACACGTCGGTCGGGATCATGCAGCTCCTCTACCGCATCTCCCGTACCGGCACCACGATTCTCATGGTCACGCACGACCGCGAGATGGTCGACAAGATGCGAAAGCGCGTGATCGCACTCGAGGCGGGCAGGCTCGTCCGTGACGAGCGCAGGGGTGGATACACCGAGGAATGACCCGCCTCCGGCTGATCTTCTCCGAGGCGCTCCGCTCGATCGGCGCGAACCTCTCCACCACCTTCGCCTCGGTCGTGTCGGTGCTGATCGGGATGGTGCTGATCGGCGTCTTCGTCGGGATCGGCACCTGGCTCGTGTCCTGGTCGGACGACAAGAAGCGGGAGCTTGCGGTGCACGTCTACATAGCGGAGACGGCCACGACGAAGCAGATCGACCAGCTTCGGGTGCTGCTCGAGTCGGATCAGCGCGTCAAGCCGGGTGGCATCACCTTCATCACCAAGGCCGAGGCGCTCGCGATCATGCGCAAGCGCAACCCTGAGCTCACCGAGAATCTCGTCTCGAATCCGCTGCCCGCCTCGTTCGACGTCATCCCGAAGCGAGGCGAGGACACGGCTGCGCTTGCAGCCTCCGTGCAGAACGCCAAGCTCGCCGCCGTCGACGAGGTCCGGCACGGGAAGGAGGTCTCCGAGCGGATCCTGCAGATCGCTCGCGCGATTCAGCTCGTCTTCCTCGTCGTGGTCATCGTGCTCCTGGGAGCCTCTACGATCCTCATCGCCAACACGATCCGCCTCTCGATCTTCGCGCGGCGGCGCGAGATCGAGGTGATGAAGCTCGTCGGTGCGACGAACTGGTTCGTCCGCGGTCCGTTCATGCTCGAAGGCGTGCTCACGGGCCTGGCCGGCTCTGTCGCGGCCGTGGCTCTGCTCTTCATCGGTAGAGAGATCGCCGTCCCGCGGATCCTCGGGCACATCCAGGACGACCCGGACGTACGCGCGCTCGCGTTCACCTGGACTGCCGCGCTCCTGATCGCGATCGGGCTCGGGATCGGTGCCATCGGCTCGGGGCTGACGCTGCGTCGTTTCCTGCGCGTCTGAAAGAGCGCCGCCGGGAGGCGGCGGAAGAGAACGCTCGTTAGGGTTCTGCCGGAATGGCCGACGAGCTCGAGCGAGCCCGCGCGCTGCATCAAAGCCGAGCCTGGACTGACGCCTACGAGTCATTGTCGCGCGGCGATGCGACGAGTCCGCTCTCCGCGGACGACCTCGTGCTACTGGCGACGTCGGCGTTCATGCTCGGCCGAGACGACGAGCATCTGACGGTCCTCGAACGCGCGCACCAGGCGTACCTCGGCGCCGGTGACGTATCCCACGCTTTCCGATGTGCCTTCTGGATCGGGATGACTCTTGTCTCGCGCGGTGAGCTGGGGCCAGGAGGCGGCTGGCTGGGGCGCGCAGAGCGGCTGCTCGAGAGCGAGGCGGCAGACAGCGTGGAGCGTGGGTACTTGCTCATGCCGCGCGTTTTCCAGCTCGAAGCAGCCGGAGACTTCGACGGTGCCGCGGCAGTGGCGGCGGAGGCCGAAGCGATCGCCGCGCGGTTTGGAGACGCCGACGGAGCTGCGCTCGCCGGGCACGCACGCGGTCAGATGCTCATCAAGTCTGGCCGGGTCAAGGAAGGCCTCGCGCTCCTCGACGAGACCATGGTGGCGGTCACCGCGGGCGAGCTCTCTCCGGAGGTTACGGGGATCATCTACTGCAGCGTGATCCTCTCCTTGCAGGAGGTGTACGAGGTGCGCCGCGCGCGTGACTGGACAGCCGCGCTGACTCGCTGGTGCAACGGGCAGCCCGACCTGCGGGCGTTCACCGGGCGCTGCCTGGTTCACCGGGCGGAGATACTTCAGCTCGAAGGGTCCTGGTCGGATGCGCTCGAGGAGACGCAGAAGGCGCGAGAACGCTTTCTCGAGACCATGAACGAGGGCCGGGTCGGCTTCGCGCTTTACCGCGAGGCGGAGCTCCACAGGCTCTTGGGGCAATTCGCCGCCGCCGATGAGGCATATCGTGCAGCGAGCCGCTATGGGTGGGACCCCCAGCCGGGCCTCGCCCAGCTCCGGCTCGCGCAAGGGCGATCCGATGCTGCGCTGTCGACGATTCGCCGCATGCTCGGCGAGGCGACTGATCCGCTCAGGCGCGCCGCGCTCTTGCCTGCGTACGTGGAGGTGACGCTGGCTGTCGGGGACGTGGAGAAGGCGCGCACCGCGTGCAGTGAGCTCGAGGAGATCGCTGCGCGGTACGAGAGCGTCATGCTCGGAGCGATCGTCGGCTATGCGCGCGGCGCGGTCCTGCTGGCCGACGGAGACGCCGGGGCGGCCCTCGTTGCGCTGCGGGTGGCAACGGGCGCGTGGCGGGAGCTGGGAGTGCCGTACGACCTCGCACGCACTCGCGTGCTGGTCGCGCTCGCCTGTCGCAATCTCGGCGACGAGGAGACGGCAACGCTCGAGCTGGAAGCTGCACGTGCGGCGTTCGAGCGACTGGGCGCGGCGCCGGACCTCGCGCGCATCAACTCGCTCAGTCGGTCGCCATCCGGTCGGGAGACGCACGGATTGACCGAGCGTGAGCTCGAGGTGCTCAGGCTGGTCGCCTCGGGAAAGAGCAACCGGGAGATCGCTGCCGCGCTCGTGATCAGCGAGCACACGGTCGCGCGGCACGTGCAGAACATCTTCGCGAAGCTCGACGTGTCTTCACGAGGAGCCGCGGGTGCCTTCGCGTTCGAGCATGACCTCGTCTGACCGTGGTCGGAACTAACCAGGCGCCTCCCGCTGAGAGATGGTGGATCCGAGCGATGCGCGCGATCGCGTCGGCGCCTACCGTCGATCGAGTCAACTGAAGGAGGAGGCAATGGCGACTCGGACGGTGGAGCGCTTCGAAACGGTCATCATCGGCGGCGGCCAGGCGGGACTGGCAACCGGCTACCACTTGCAGAGACGGGGCCGGTCCTTCGTCATCCTCGAGGCGGGCAAGCGAGTCGGAGACTCGTGGAGGAAGCGCTGGCCGTCATTGCGCCTGTACTCACCGGCGCGCTTCGACGGGCTGCCGGGCATGCGGTTTCCTGCTCCGGGCCAGTCGTTTCCGACTGCGGGGGAGATGGCCGACTACGTCGAGGCGTATGCCGAGCGCTTCTCCCTCTCCGTTCAGACCGGGATTCGTGTCGACGCGGTGGAGAAGGAAGGCGAGGGATACGTCATCCGTGCAGGTGACCGGCGGTTCGAGGCCGACAACGTGGTCGTCGCGACCGGCGTCTTCCAGCACGACCGCCCCGTCGTCCCCGAATTCGCCCCAGGCCTCGACTCCGGAATTCGGCAGCTGCACTCGGCTGACTACCGAAGCCCAGCGCAACTGCAACCCGGACCCACCCTCGTCGTCGGCGCCGCCCACTCGGGAGGCGACATCGCCCTGGAAGTGGCTCTCGCCGGCCACGCAACGATCCTTTCGGGTCCCGATACCGGGCAGATTCCGCACAAGGTGATCATGTCGCGTGCCCTCGGGCCGCTGGTGAAGCTCGTCGCTACGCGGGTGCTCACGGTCTCCACGCCGATGGGGCGCAAGGCGAGAAGGGAGATCCGTTCGCACGGGGGGCCGCTCCTGCGCGTAAGACGGTCCGATCTGGCAGCAGCTGGCGTCGAGCGCGTCGTCGAGCGAACGGTCGGGGTCGAGGGCGGGAAGCCGGTCCTCGCCGGCGGGCAAGTCCTCGAGGTCGCAAACGTGATCTGGTGCACAGGGTTTCGCAACGACTACACGTGGATCAGGTTTCCGGTCCCGCTGGAGGACGGGTGGTACCCGGTTCAGAAGGGAGGCGCCGTTCCGTCGGCGCCGGGCCTCTACTTTGTCGGATTGCCCTTCTTGCACTCGTTCAGCTCGATGCTCGTCCTCGGAGCTGGGCGAGACGCAGAGCGCGCGGTGGAACATCTCGTGTCACGTGCGTCGGAGGGGAAGCGCGTGGGGGCACTGGACAGCACCGCTGTCGCCGCGTGACGGGACAGGGGCTGGGAACCGAGACCGAGCAACCGGCGGCCGACGACGATCTCGACTCCGCTGCCGGCGTCCTCGTGTGGAACGGCATGGTCGCCAGCATCCACCGGCTACCTTGCGACGATGCGCCCGCGACGACCCCCACGCGGCCGGCAGAAGCGCCCGAGCCGGTCGCAACGCGCCCACCGGCGGAGCTCGGGTAACGCCGCCCAGCACGCCGAGCGGCGGATAGCGATCTCGCTCCCCTCGCGCGAGCGGCAGCCGGAGCGCGTCGTCGCGCATCTGGGGCCGACCAACTCGGGAAAGACGCACGCGGCGCTCGACGAGCTCGTCGCCAAGGGCGCAGGAGTTTACGCAGGACCGCTGCGGATGCTCGCGCAGGAGGCGCATCGCCGCCTCGGCGAGCGCATCGGACTCGAGAACGTCGCGCTCATCACCGGCGAGGAGCGGGTCAACGAGGGAGCGTCGATCGTGTGCTGCACGGTGGAGATGGCGCCGCAGTCGGGAGAGCTCCTCGTGCTGGACGAGGTTCAGTGGGCGGACGACGAGGAGCGCGGATCGGCCTGGACGAGGCTGATGCTCGCGGGCGAGTATCGCGAGATCCTCCTCCTGGGCGCGCTGGATGCGTTGCCGCTGGTCGAGCGCGCCTTCCCCGAGGCCGAGCTGAGGGTCTTCGAGCGCATGCTCCCACTCGAGTGGGTAGGCGAGCGCACGCTTCGCTCGCTCGGGACCGGCACGGTCGTCGTGGCCTTCAGCCGGAAGGCGGTGCTCGCGCTCGCGGGCGAGGTGAACAGGTCGCATCCCGGCCGCGTCGCCGTGCTGTACGGCGCGATGCCGCTGGCTTCGAGGAGAGAGGAGATCGACCGCTTTCTCTCGGGCGAAGCGGACGTCTGCGTCGCCACCGACGTGCTCGGGCACGGCGTGAACCTGCCCTGCGAGACGCTGCTGTTCGCCGAGACGACGAAGTTCGACGGGGAGGAGCGTCGCAACCTCCTCCCTTGGGAGATCGCCCAGATCGCGGGTCGCGCCGGACGCTTCGGGCTCGTCGAACGTGGCCATGTCGGTGTGCTCGCCGGGCTCGGCTGGGGCGTCGCGGATCCCGAGATCGTCGAGTCGGCGCTCGAGCCGCATGTTCGGCTTCCGGGCGAGCACTGGGGCTATCGCGTCGTCGACGAGGCCCGGATCCGACCGCGTCTCTCCGATCTCGGCGTCGAAGACCCGCGGGATCTCGACGCTGCGCTCGTGGCCTGGCATCGCGTGGCCGTGCGCGAATGGGCCTTCGAGAGCTGGCTCGCGGTCGAGTCGCTGCAACCCTTGCGACTGCGACTCGACGCGGTGCAACGTCGACTTGCCCAACGCGGAAGGCGCCTCTCCCTCGACGACTCCTGGAAGCTCGTCAACGCGCCCGTGGACGAGGACAACCTGGAGCTCCTGGGAACGCTCGCGCTCGCGATCGCCGGCGATCGCGTCGCGCGGCCGCACCTGACCTTCCTCCTCGATACGACGCGGCTGCGGGACGCTCGCCTCGAGGATGCGGAGCAAGCGGGACGGGAGGCGAGCATCCTGCGCTGGTTCGCGCTGCAGTATCCCGGCGTCGGCGGCGTGACGATCGAGCGTGCTGCGGCACTCGAGGAAGCCGCTGCGGCGCGCGTGGTCTCCCGCTTGCGGGTCGAGGTCGAATCGCCGACGCTCGGGCGATGCCGCTCGTGCGGTCGTTCCTGCGCTCCTTGGTTCCCGCTCTGCGAGCGCTGCGCCGGGATCGCGTCGCGGTCGCGATAATGAGCCGTCCATGACCGTCGACGAGCTCCGCGACCTTCCGTTCTTCGCCGATGTCTCGGAAGACGGGCTCGAGCGTCTGGCCGAGTGTGTGGCCGAGCTCGAGCGTGACCCTGGGCAGGTGATCGCGCTCCCCGGCGATCCTGGATCCGGCATGTTCGTGATCCGCGAAGGCGCGGTCTCGGTCGAGCTGCGCGGCGATCCTCCGATCGAGCTGAGGGAAGGGAACTTCTTCGGCGAGCTCGCGCTCCTGACTCCGCAGGCCACCCGAATCGGACGCGTGCGAGCTGCGACCAAGGTTCGTCTGCTGAGCATCCCGCGAGACGACGCTCTCGCGCTGGTCGAATCGGAGCCGAGCGTCGCGCTGAAGATGCTCAAGGAGATCGCACGCCGTTTCGCGGGCGTTCCGCTCAACCCTGAGCTGAGATGGCCGAGACGAAGCTGATCGCCGAGAACCGCCGGGCGCGGCGGGACTACGAGTTCCTGGAGCGACTCGAGGCCGGCGTCGTCCTCTCCGGAACCGAGGTCAAGTCGGCGCGCGAAGGCCACGTCCAGCTCGGGTCCGCGTACGCGGACATCCGGGACGGCGAGGCGTGGCTCGTCGGGTCCTCGATCGCCGAGTACGCCCAGAAGGGCTCATCGGGGCATGATCCGGACCGAGACCGCAAGCTTCTGCTCCACCGCCAGGAGATCGATTCCCTGTACGGGAAGATTCGCGAGAAGGGCCTGACGCTCGTCCCCATCCGGATGTACTTCAAGGAAGGTCGCGTGAAGGTCGAGCTCGCGCTTGCAAAGGGTCGCGAACGAGCCGACAAGCGCCGCGTGATCGCGGACCGCGACGCCCAGCGTCAGATCGAGCGGGCGCTGAAGAAACGGGGCTAGACGTACTCGAACGTCACGGACGGTTCCGGCTCGGGAACCTGCTCGAACGCGGCGTCGAGTGCGTCCTCCGCCTTCGCCTCGCCTTGCATGATCAGGCGGTGGCGGAGCACGTACGGGGCGATCTCCTGCGCGTCGGAGACGCTGACGTAGTTTCGTCCGTTGAGCCGTGCGGTGGCCTTCGAGGCGCTCGCCCAGTGCATGATCCCGCGCGAGCTCACCCCGAGCTCGACGCCCTCGATCGAGCGGGTCATGCGCGCTACCGCGACCATGTAGCGGCCGACCTCCTCGGGCAGCTCGGTCGAGTCGAGCTCGATCCGAGCCTTGTCGAGACCGACGACGCCGAGCAGCGGCTGAACCTCGCCGAGCATGTCCGGGGCGACTCCCTTGTGCGGGAGGTCGAGCATCTCGTACTCGCTCTCGGAGTCCGAGTACTCGAGGTGGACCTTGAAGAGGAACCGGTCGAGCTGCGACTCCGGGAGCTCGAAGACGTCGCGGTGCTCGTACGGGTTCTGCGTCGCGATCACGAGGAACGGATCGGGCAGGCGGTGGCCCTTGCCCTCGACCGTCACCTGGCGCTCCTGCATGGCCTCGAGCAGCGCCGCCTGGGTGCGCGGCGGGGTGCGGTTGATCTCGTCGGCGAGGAGGACGTTCGTGAAGACGACCCCGGGAATGAAGACCTGCTCACCGGCGCGGATCGTGTTCTGGCCGGTCAGCTCGGCGGGTGCGGTGTCGGGCGTGAACTGGATGCGCTTGAACTGCGCCCCCAGCATGTGAGCCGCGGCGCGTCCGAGCAGCGTCTTCGCGCTTCCGGGCGGCCCCTCGATCAGTACGTGTCCGCGCGCGAGCGCCGCGACGAGCAGGAGCTCGACGGCCGCGTCTTGACCGATGACCACCTTCGAGACCTCGGCCTTCGCGCGTTCGCGCAGGTCCACGAGGTTCTCGTACGGCGCCTCGACGATGAGTGGCACAGTTCCCAGTCCTCCCCCAGATCGATCGATCCATCGTGCGCCAAGAGTAGCGCTCCGGAGAGATCCCGTCAGCTCCCAGCTCCGGGTCCCCTCTCCAACTATCGCGATCAGGAGGCCGCCGTCAACCCCTCCGGGGAAGGAAAGACCGCGTTGCCTACGCGAGCCCGACTCGGGACGGCAGCGGTGCCGGCACCGAATCCATCGCTCGCTGGAGCACCTCGTCGGCAGAAGCGCCTTCCGACAGGATCAGGCGATGGCGAAGCACGTAGGGAGCCATCTCGCGAACGTCCTCGATCGTGACGACGTGCCGGCCGTTGAGGCGGGCGGACGCCTTCGAGGCGCTCATCAGAGTGGATCATCGCGCGTGAGCTGACGCCGAGCTCGACGCCCGGCATGTCCCGCGTGCGCCGGCCGAGCGCGACGATGTAGCGTCCGATGGAGTCGGAGACCTCGGTCTCCATCAGCTCCTGGCGCGCCTTGTCGAGACCGACGACTCCGAGGAGGGGGCGTACCTCGCCGAGCATGTCCGGGGCGATCCCGTTGTGGGGGAGATTGAGCATCGCGAGCTCGTGGTCGGGATCCGCGTACTCGAGATTGATCTTGAAGAGGAAGCGGTCGAGCTGCGACTCCGGAAGCTCGAACACGCCCGAGTGCTCGTACGGGTTCTGCGTGGCGATGACGAGGAACGGGTCGGGAAGCTTGTGCACCTTGCCGTCGACCGTCACCTGGCGCTCCTGCATCGGCTCGAAGAGTGCGGCCTGGGTACGCGGCGGGGTGCGGTTGATCTCGTCGGCGAGCAGGACGTTGGTGAACACGGCGCCGGGGAGGAAGACCTGTTCACCGGCCTTGATCACGTTCGTGCCGTTCAGCTCGGCGGGAGTCGTGTCGGGGGTGAACTGGATGCGCTTGAACTGGGCGCCGAACATGTGGGCGACGGCGCGGCCGAGCAGCGTCTTCGCGCTGCCGGGAGGCCCTTCCAGAAGCACATGACCGTGCGCGAGAGCAGCGACGAGCAGGAGCTCGACCGTGCGGCCCTGCCCGACGACCACCTTCGAGACCTCGGCCTTCGCGCGCTCGCGCAGACCCGCAAGGTCGTCGTACCTCTCCTCCATCATCAACGCCACAGCAATCCTTTCGCCCGATGTCTTCTGAGGTTGGTGTTCTTCCCGTCCTTGGCGGCGTTCCGCTTATCGGCAGCTATCCTTCGAACCTGAACACACATACGGGGGCGACCAGGTCTCGACGTGGTCGGTTCTCCGGCAGAGCTGCGAGCCGAGGTCGCCGGTTGGCCTCGTAAATCAACCGGCACCAAAGCAAGTGCGAACAAGAACGAACTCGCACTCGCCGCCTAGTCTGACTAGGTAAGGCGACGTCGACCCGGGTTGGGCCCGAGACCCGGAGTTCGGCGCCAACAATCGGGCTGGCGCGGAGGGAGAGCCAATCGCCCGAAGCGCGAGACTTCAGGATGGCTGGCCCGTCGGTAGGTCGTTCGCGAACCGGCCGCCGGGTAAGACGAAAGCGCGAACTACGCTCGTAGACGCTCTGTTCGGTGCGACCGCGGACGCGGGTTCGATTCCCGCCGCCTCCATGAAATCGCGATTTGCAGGGACTTTGCCGTGAGGCGGGGGAATCGATTCGCGAAGGGGATCATTCCTCCTCGTCCTCGGCGGCGAACGTCTGGAGGAGTGACACCTCCAACTGCTGAATGTCCCAGTCGGTGTAGGTATCGGCGGTCGTGCTGATCGAGGCGTGCCCGAGCAACGCCCTCCCGCGGAAGTACGCGTGGTCGATCCACCGATCGACTGACACCGGAGGACAAGTGGCGAGCGCGTGCCCAACCCCCTTCCCACCCGCATCATCTGGGCTGACGAGCCGTCCGCTCGAGCTCTTCCAGCGTCGCGGCGGCGGCCGCCTCGCGGGCGGCTGCAAGCTGCTCGGGCGGCAGCTCCGCCTCGAGCCGATCGAGCGCAGGACGGGCGGCGGAGGCGTACGACGCGGGGCAGCTGCTCGTGACCCAGCACGAACGTCAGGATCACGGCGGCCCGCTCCTGTTCCGCGGGATCGTCCGCGAGGCAGGCGCCGATCCCGCTCAGTGCGAGGAGCTCGAGTGAGACGGTCTGAGAGGCCTGCGCTCGCTCGAGCGCCTCGCTGAATCGCTCGCGTGCCTCGGCGCCGTCTCCGAGCGCGAGCGCAGCGAAGCCGATGCGGCAGAGCACCGCGATCACTCCCCACCGGTGGTTGACCTCGGAGAAAGCCTCGTGGCCGGCCCACCCGAGCCGCAAGGCCTCGGGGTAGTCACCGAGCCCGAACGCGCTCAGGCTCGCGCGGCTGAGCGCGTAGCCCGTTCCGCCGGCCTCGCCGACGGACGCGAACAGGTCGTGTGCCTCCATGTGCAGTCGTAGCGCGTCGCCCCATCGTTCCTCGGCATCGGCGAGCAAGCCGAGCTTGCTCGTGGCGTACGCGCGCATCACCGGGTTGCCCAGCTTCTCGGCGAGGGTGTGCGCAGCCTCGAACGCTTCGCGCGCTGCTTCGAGGTCGGCCAGGAGAAGTCGGCCAAAGCCGAGATCCATCCGAGTCCCGATCTCGGTGAGCCCGTCGCCGATCGCTCTCGCGATGTCAGCTGCCTCTTCGCAGAGCGCCACTCCCTCGGCGTAGGCGTCCCGATACACCGCCATGATTCCCAGCGCGGACAGACAGCCTGCGAGCCCTCGCTCCATGGTCCGTGCCCGCAGGACGGGCAAGCATCGGCGAGCGACCTCCTCCGCCGCGGGGTCATATCCGAGGCGGGCGGCGATCGCACTCCGGCACGCGGCCGCCGCCAGCGCGACGGCGCTCGCACTGCCGGGGTCGTCGGCGTCGAAGCCGGCCGTGCGTGAGAGCCGATGGAGCGTCTCGGCCCCTTCGAACCAGTTGTGCATGAAGAGGAACGTGTCGAAGGCTTCGAGAACCGACAGCGCGATCTGCTCGTCGTCCTCGACCAGGGTCCACTCGACCGCCGCGCGGAGGTTGTCCAGCTCGCCGCGCAGCTCGTCCCGCGCGACCGCGAGCTTCGGGCCCAGGAGTTCTCCCTGCCGTTCCAGCAGCATCGCGGCGTAGTGACGCGCGTGCCGCTCGCGGGCGTCCGCCTCCTCGCCGGGTGACAGGCGCAGCTGCTCGGCCGCGTATTGCCGCAGCAGCTCGTGCAGCTCGAAGCGGCCGAAGTCCGGACGGCGCAGGAGCGACTTCGCAACGAGCTCGGAGAGGAGGCGCAGGTCGGCGCCAGTGACCGCAACGGCGGCGGCGCGGTCGAAGCTGCTGCGGAACACCGACAGCCGCGAGAACGCGCTGCGCTGCTCGTCGGTGAGCAGGCGCCACGACTGGTCGATGGCCGCTCGCAGACTGCGGTGCCGTTCCGGCACGTCTCGCATCGACGTGGCGAGGAAGTCGATGTTGCCCTCGATCTCGTCCGCGATCTCGGCGCAGGAGAGGACGGATACCCACGAGGCCGCGAGCTCGATGCCGAGCGGCATGCCGTCGACGAGCCGGCAGATGCGGAGCGCCTGCGAGTACTCCGCATCGTCGAGCGCGAAGCCCGGCACGACCTGCGTCGCCCGCTCCACGAACAGGCGCACTGCCGAGCCGCTGCCGTTTCCGTTCTCCGCGAGACCGAGGCCCTCGACGTCGAACACCCACTCGCTCTGGACGTTGAGCCGCTCCCGAGACGTCGTCAGGAGCTCGACCTGCGGGGCGCGCTCGATTACCTCGCCCAGAAGCGCGGAGCCCTCGACGAGATGCTCGAAGTTGTCGAGTACGAGCAGTGTGGACCGCTCGCTGAGGTAGTCGAGCAGCTGTTCCTGCGCCGAGAAGCTGGTGTGCACGCCGTCGACGGCGAACTGGATCGACTCGGCGAGGGCGGGCGCGAGGAAGTCCGGCGAGGCGACGGAGGCGAGCGGGACGAAGTGGACGCCGTGCGGGTAGCGGTCGACGCGGCGAGCGGCGGCCTCGAGGGCTAGCCTGGTCTTGCCCGCTCCGCCCGGCCCGACGAGCGTGAGCAAGCGGCAGTCGGGGTCATCCAGCAGCCGGTCGATCTCTTCGAGCTCCGACGCCCGGCCGACGAACGACGTTCGCGGCAGCGGGAGGTTCTTCATGCCTGCCTCGATCGTCTTCAGGAGCGGGAACTCGCCCTGCAGGCCGTCGATCTCGAGCTGGTAGATGCGCTCGGGCGCGCTCAGGTCCTTGAGCCGGTGGGCGCCGAGGTCGCGCGCTTCGTGGTCGACCAGCGCGCGCGTCGCCTGCGACAGCAGCACCTGGCCGCCGTGGCCGACGGCCGCGATGCGCGCGCCCCTGTGCACGTCGATCCCGACGTATCCCTCATGAGTCACCCGCGGCTCGCCGGTGTGGAGCCCCATCCGGACGCGGACCGGCCCAGCAGCCAGGCCTCGTTGTGCGGACGCGGCCGCGGCGGCCGCGTCCGAAGCGCGCGCGAACGCCATGAAGAACGCGTCGCCCTGTGTGTCGACCTCGACGCCACCGTGGGCCGAGCAGGCCGCGCGCACGATCCGACGATGATCGTCGAGTGCGGCGCCGTACCCGTCGCCGAGCTCGTGCAGCAGCGTCGTTGAGCCCTCGATGTCCGTGAAGAGAAGCGTCACCACTCCATCTGGGAGCTCGCGGGGCATCTGGCCATGATTTCGCCTGGCTCCGGACATGTCCAGTGCGGACCGTGCGCGGTTCGTCTACCGGCGCTCCTGCGAGTTCATGACGACTTGGGCTGATCTCGTTTTCAGAGCCGGGTTAGCGAGTTTCGCCTCGGCGGAAATCTTGCGCGGGTTCGATTCCCGCCGCCTCCATCATTGGCTCAACGATGCGGTTTTCCGTCGCAGCGGAGGCAATAGTTTGCCGGCGAGCGACGTCGGCCAGGGACTGCTCGATGTCGGCTTCGCGGACGGGATCGGCGCGGTAGTGCCGCTGCTCTTGTTCATGGATCCGTAGTCGGCCACATCACGACGCGTGATTGCCGCTGATGCGCCAGGTGCGGCCATCGCGGAACCTGGTGCTGGAGGTGACGTGAGATGCAAGTCTCGACAGCAGGACCGTCGGTTGCCCTCGAGGGCGAGCTGGCGCCGCACTTGAGCCGCTGGCTGTGGCTCGTCAAGTGGCTCCTTGCCATTCCCCACTACATCGTGCTCCTCTTCCTCTGGCTGGCTTTCGCCCTGTTGACGGTGGTCGCGTTCTTCGCGGTGCTGTTCACCGGGCGCTACCCGCGGGGGATCTTCGGCTTCAACGTAGGCGTGCTGCGCTGGTCGTGGCGGGTCGCCTTCTACACGTTCGGCGCCCTCGGAACCGACGAGTATCCGCCGTTCACGCTCGCGGACGTGTCCGAGTACCCGGCACGACTCGAGATCGACTACCCACAGAATCTGCGCCGCGGCCTCCCCCTCATCGGCTGGTGGCTGCTCGGTATCCCCCAATTCTGTATCGCAGCGATCTTCGCCGGAGCCGGATGGTCGCTCGGATTGGTCGGCATCCTCGTGCTCGTCGCCGGCGTTCTGCTGCTGTTCAAGGACCGCTACCCGACAGAGATCTTCGATCTCGTGCTCGGCCTCAACCGCTGGGTGCTCCGCGTCGTGGCCTACGGGGCGTTCATGACCCGCGAGTACCCGCCGTTCCGGCTCGATGCCGGCCCGCACGAGCCGTCCTTCGACATGAAGCTGAGGGAGACCGCGTGAAGGAGTCGTTGGAGCAGGGTTCACACGTCGCATCGGAGGTGGGCATGACGGGAGGAAAGGCGCGGTTACCACCGCGATGGTTCATCAAGACCTTCTGGCACATGCACCGACGGATCGTGCGAGCGAGTCGGGGCCGCAAGGGGTTGTGGCCTCCGCGCCCGGGTAAGTGGGGCGCCTTGCGGCTCACCACGACAGGCCGACGCAGCGGCCAGCCGCGGAGCGTGATCCTCGGCTACTACGAGGACGGGCCCAACCTGGTCTCGATGGCGATGAATGGCTGGGGCGCGGCCGAGCCGGCCTGGTGGCTGAACCTCCAGGCCGATCCGCAGGCCGTCGTCGAGCTCGCAGGCGGGAGCCGGCGCGAGGTGCTCGGCAGACCCGCAGTCGGCGCGGAGCGTGAACGGCTGTGGCAACGCTGGCGTGAACTGGACGAGAACCTCGACAGCTACGCGGCCCGCCGCCCACGAGAGACGGCGGTCGTCGTGCTTGGCCCGCGTACTGCGGCCGAATGAGCCTCGGGTGCGCCCCAAAAGTGCTCAGGCGGGCTCACTCGCGTCTGCTAGCCAGACGGTTGAGTGACTCCCACCGCGGCCTCCGCCAACGCTCCCTCGAGCGTCACTGCACAGGGGTCAGGAAGCTTTCGTAGCTCACTCCCGTGCTGCTTCCTCTTCCATTCGCGTTAGGCGCGCGTAGTAATCGGGGAACTCCTTCATGTGTGCGAACGCGATCTTCCCGGTCAGGATCGGGTCGTCGCCTGTCACGTCCGTCTGCGGGTCGTGAGAGCCGTGCTCGTACTCGACATCCATCCCGAGGCGGAACTGCTCTAGGTCGAAGCGATTCCAGTCGACTCCGATCTCGTCGCCCACCCGCTTGGCTTCGGCGCTCGTTGTTCGATGCGACTCTGTCACTGGCAGCCTCCTGATTCGTTCCGTCGCGGCGACTCTAGCGCCGAGGGTCTCACAAGGAGTTCCCGAACTGAGTCGAGGCCGACATCTCTGGAGGCGACCGCGCACTTGGCAGAGCCACTCGGAGACCGGTACCTGCAACGCGGCACGCAAGAGGCGTGCAGACGCGTTACTCATCGGGCTCTGCCTAGGCTGCGTCAGGGGTGGCTCGCAGTGCCTCGATCGTCGCCGTGGGCACGATCCCTGCCACCCGACGCGCCAGCTTGTCGTCCAGGGTCACGAACGCGTCCGCCTGGAGTTGGGTGAGCGCGACATACTCGGCGTCGTAGGTCTCCGCCCAACCGAGCTGCTCGGCGAGCTCCCACGCCCGACGCCGGAGCACGGCGTCGCCGAGGAGGCGGATCGGCATGGCCCGGATACGGGCGAGCTGAGCGAGGGCGACGTCACCGGGCATCTCGTCCGCGTGCACAGCCTCGTGCAAGGCCGAAAGCGTCTGGGAGCGCAAGAGCGTGGGCGCGAGAAGCTCGTGCTCTGCCGGTACCTCGATCTCGTCGCGTGCCAGGCGGAGGACGACGCCGCAGTCCACGACGAACTTGGTCATCCGTGTGAACGCTATCTCCCGTTGCGAGAAGAGGCTCTACTCGGGTGGGATGTACCGCGCCTGGAGGGCGGATGCCGAGCGAGCCGGGAGGACACCGGCATCGAGGAGCTCTTCGACCGTCGCGGAGGCGAAGGTCGACGCGTCGACGAGAAGCGCGCGGTAGCTTCGGCACGCGTCCGCGTAGTCGGTGTTGCCGGCTGGATGCACGACGACGAGCCGCCCCCAGCGCCACACGTCGCTCGGATGCTGGAGCATCGACAGCACCAGGAGGTGGTCGAGCCAGATGTGGATGAGCTCGGTGCCGTTGACCGCGTCGATCGCCTCAGGCCCGAAAGCGCCTGACGTCTCGGTGATCTCGCAGTACCGCGGCAGTCGCGCCGGCTTCGGCGGTTGCGGTCTGTTGACGTCGTGGTACCCGGTCACGAGGCCGAGGATCCCCTGCGCGCCCTTTTCGAGCTCGAGCACGAACGCGACGTCGAGCGCGACGAGGTTGCCGAGCCACGCTGGATCGAGCCGGCCCGGAGAGTGCGCGAAGCGGACGTCGACGACCCTCCCAGGCACGTCCGGCCACCACGTGTGGACGGCCCGGTCGGCGAGCGCGAGGTCGTCGGCCAGGTCGCCGAAGAGGTTGAACGCCAGCGTCGGCGACCACAGGAGTTCCGCCCACAGTCGCTGGTGATCGAAGCTCTGGTGGGGTTCGACGAAGGACGTTCGCGCTCTTGCAGCGGCGAGCGCGCTCGCGGTGACGAAGGTCGCGCCGGTTTCCTTCGCATAGTCCAGCGGGAGCCGGCTCCCGACGGGTCGGGTCGCCCCGGCGTCGGATCGAGGGGCAATCGGGTGTGAGCCGATCGGGTGTCCGCTCGCCTCGCGCCAGTTCGACTGGTGGTAGCGCAGCCTCCGGCGAAACTCGGTCAGTGCAGGCTGTCGCGGCACATGGTCGTCGGCCTCCCAGCAGTGTGCGTCCTCGAGCGTCTTCTGGGAGAGAACCTTCCCCACGTCGGCATCCTAGGTTGGCCGAGCAGCGAATCGTGCTCGTCGGAGGACAGTCCGAATCCTCGGCGAACGCAGTCTTCTCGATGGGCTGGCGGCGAGAAGAGCTGTGGTTCGACGCGGATGTGCTCTGGTTCGGAGAAAACGTTCTCGCCGCGATCGCGCTTCCGCCGCTCCCGAGCTTCCCCCCGGCGGGACTCGCCGCCTCGCGCCTCCGGCGGGAGGCATGGAAACGTCGGCGGCGGGCACGTGCGGCGGCGCTCGTGGTGCTACCGGCAGTGCTGGTACCGCCGGCTCTGCTTCGGGGCGGCGGAGTCGCCGAAGCTCGGGTCATCGGCGAAGACCCGCCGAGCTCGACGTTCCGGTTCACCGACGAAACCGTCGAGGCGGTCCCGAGCGCCCCCGTCACGCGCATACCCGAGCGGCCGCGCGCGAGCGCCCGCGCCGACACGGCTCCGAAGATCGGTTGGCGCAACGCGACGTCGTTGGGCGTGCCGTGGAGCGGCAGCCTGATCGACGGGACGCAGCTACCGCTCGAAGGGCCGAACTGGATCACCTGGAACCCGGTCACCGACTCGGTTCCGAACGAACCGGGCCGGCTGTTCGGCAACGAGCGCACCATCCGCGCCATCGTCTCGGTGCTCGAGGCGTACCGCGCCGCGAACCCGAGGGCGCCCCGCGTCCTCGTCGGCGACATCAGCTGGCGAGACGGCGGACAGATGGAAGCGCACGTCTCGCACCAGAACGGGCTCGACGTGGACATCTACTACCCGCGGCTCGATGGTGCTCTCCGGGAGCCTCGCTCACCCGAGTCCATCGACCGCCGGCTCGCGCAGGATCTCCTCGATCGCTTCCTTGCGGCCGGGGCGGGCATCGTCTTCGTCGGTTACCGAACCGGTCTCGACGGGCCGCACCGAGCCGTCGTCCCCTACCCGCAGCACGAGAACCACATGCACGTCCGCTTCTCGCCGGCCGGCCAGACGGACAGCGAGCTGCGCCCCTAGAGGCTCGGGAGCCAGCCCTCCCGGTACCGGGTCGGCTCGCGAGCCGGGAGAGAGGCGTACGCGACTTCTCCGTCCATCGTGTCCTCCTCGACGCTCGCGCCGTGGCGCCTCGCGACCTCGTCGGCGGGGAAGCCGAGGGAGTCGGGCTCTCCGTCGTGCGCGCGAGAACCCACCGCGACGACGAGGCATGGACCGGTGCCCGCCCCGACGAATACGTGCTTGGTGTTCGGTGGGCAATGGACGAAGTCCCAAGCGCGTAGCTGCCGCTCCTCACCCTCGACGACGAGGACGACCTCGCCCGCCACGACGAGAAAGTCCTCCTGGCCGGCCTCCCAGTGGTACATGGCCATCGCGTCGCCCGGCATGAGCACGAAGGGATTGACCCCGAGCTGATCGTCGTCCCGGCGCCAGCCTTCGAAGTCGTCGGCGACAACGCAGACGGCGCCGCGGCCGTCCGCGTGTCGCCACTCCGCGTCGCGCATGTTCAGGACATACCACCCCCCGCCCTCAGGGACGACGCCGTGCTCGGTCTTCTCCAACTTCGACTCGGGAACCGGAGAGCTCAACGGTCTCGAAGGAAGTCGAGCACGCGCCTCGTCAGCAGCGCGCTTGCGTCCTCGTCGTAGCCGGGCAGGCTGCTGTCGGCAAAGTAGTGCTGCTCGCCGGGATAGAGGAACAGCTCGGCGTCCTCGGTCGATTCGACGATCTCGCGGGCGGCATCGATGTCCCCCTCGCCGACGAAGAACGGGTCGGCGTCCATTCCGTGGATCTGCACCGGTACGTCCGCCGGCCACGACGACCCGAACTCGGACATGGGCACGCAGGAGTAGAAGAGCAACGCACCTCGGGCGCCCGCCCGAGTCTGGGCGAGCTTCTGCGCCGGTAGCACGCCGAGCGAGAAGCCGCCGTAGACGAGCTCGTGCGGAAGGCTTTCCGCAGCGCCCACGCCGCTGTCAAGGATCGCGCCGAAGCCGACCTCTCCGACGTACGCCATGCCCTCCTCGAGGGTGTCGAAGGTGCGCCCGTCGAAGAGGTCGGGCGTGTGCACGGTGTGACCCGCGCGCCGGAGCTCGTCCGCGAAGGAGTGGAAGCCCGCGGTCTGCCCCTGTGCGTGGTGGAACAGCACCGTCTCCGCCATCTCGTCTCCTTCGTGTCGTTGAGCGATCAGCCGAGCGGCGCGAGAATCGCACCGCTGAGCCTCCGTTCAGGAGCTGGTGATCGTAGTCGCGCGCTACCGCCGGCCGTCAGACACGAGTCAGCACGCGATCGAGCGGCCGCGGCACCTGGCCGAGGTCGAGGGCCTCGACGAGCAGGCGCGCGTAGCGGATCTTCCGCCGGCCGCCGCTGCCGAGCCAGCGGCGAAGCTGATCCTCTGTGGCTCGTCCTTGCCACGCGGGCTGGTTCTGGAGCGTGCGGAAAGCTCCGAGGTCTCCCTGGGCCTCGGCGATCCGCTCCACGGACTCGGCGCCGTGGGCGCGGATCAGCTCCTCCTCCAGGTCTCGGACGCAGACGTAGAAGCCCAACCGCTCCATGTCGTCGCGCGTGAGGTCGGAGCCCAGGCCTACCCGCTCGAGTCCTCGGCGGAAGTCGCCCTCCTCGCCGGCGTCACAGAGACCCGCCAGCGTGACGTCGAGTCCTTGCGGCCCGAACTGCGTAAGGAATCGCCCGATGGACTGTGCGCCGCCGATCGGCACGATCGAGACGCTCTCGGCGTCGAGATCGCGGCCACGCCGCTCGGCGAGTGCTTCGAGCGCACATTGGTCGCTGACTCCTTCGACGAGGATGACTGCTCGCGGCCGCTGCGTCGCCTTCATCTCGGCATCTTCCGCGAAGCCCGCGGCTTGACGAGCGGTCAGCCGAGCCGTCACGCTTGAAGCGAGGTGCTGCGTCTTCTCGCCCTGCCGCTTGCGGTCGTCGCGTTTCAGGCATACGACTCGTCCGTGCGACCGCTGCCCGAATCGCTCGAGAAGACGCTGGTCGCGCAGGGTCGCTGGAAGCCCGGTTGCCCCGTCCCACTGTCGGACCTGCGCGCTCTTGACCGTGCAGCACTGGGGCTTCGACGGGAAGAGCCGTACGGGACAGCTGGTCGTGAACGGCGCGTCACGCGAAGCCGCTCGCGTCCGTGTTCCGGAAGCTCTACGAGCTTCGCTTCCCCATCCGCCACATGCGCCTCGACGACATGTACGGCCCGCCGCGAGCTCGACCCGGAGACGGTGACGTCACGGGCTCGTTCTCGTGTCGCCGCGCCGTTCCCTCGCCTTGCGGCTCCGGCACGGGCAACTGGTCGAACCACGCGTTCGGACATGCGATCGACATCAACCCCGTCGAGAACCCGTACGTCGGCTGTGGCCAGACACGCGACCCGACCGCGGTCAGCTACATGGATCGCTCTCGCCTGCGCAGGGGGATGGTGACGCCCGCAGTCGTCAAGGCGTTTCGCTCCATCGGCTGGGGCTGGGGCGGCGACTGGAGCGGCGACACGAAGGACTACATGCACTTCTCCACCACCGGGCACTAGCTAGCGGGCCTCACCGCCCCGGTCGCGCCATAGGCTGGACGGATGCGATCCGTGCTGCGGCATCCTGCACGCGCCGCGCTCGCGGGAGCGCTCGCGATCGCGTTCTCGGCGATTCTCTATCGCAGCTCCCACGTCTCGCCGGAGACGGGCGCCTTCTTTCGCTGCGCGTATGCGCTTCCGGTGCTTTGGGTGCTCGTCCGCTTCGAGGAACGTCGCCTCGGTCCCAGGCCGCGACGGCTGCGTCTGACGGCGTGGGCCGCCGGCGCGTTCTTCGCCGCAGACCTGCTTCTCTGGCATCACGCGATCGAGGCGGTCGGCGCGGGCCTCGCAACCGTCATGGGAAACACGCAGGTCGTGCTCGTCGGCCTGATCGCCTGGGCGCTCTTCCGTGAGCGACCGGGCCCGGCGGCGCTGGCAGCGATCCCGATCGCGATGGTCGGCATCGTCCTCATCTCGGGAGCGCTCGAGGACGGCGCGTACGGCGAGAACCCGCCGCTCGGCGTGGTGCTCGGCGTGCTCACGGGGATCGCCTACTCGGGCTTCTTGCTCGCCCTGCGGCATGGCGCAGGCGAGAGACTTCGGGTCGCCGGTCCGCTCTTCGACGCGACGCTCGCATCGATGCTGCTCGTCCTGCCGTTCGGACTGGCGTCGGGAAGGCTCGACTTCATGCCCGGGCTCGAGGCGCAGCTGTGGCTCGATTCTGCTCGCGCTCAGCTCCCAGGTGCTCGGCTGGCTGCTGATCACGGTCTCGCTGCCACGGCTGCAGGCCGTGGCGACATCGTTGCTCCTCACCCTGCAGCCGGTCGCCACCGTCGTCCTGGCCGCGATCCTCCTGGGCGAGGATCCCTCGCCGCTGCAGCTGGTCGGCGTGGCCGCGATTCTGGCCGGGCTGATGGTGGCGAGCTTCGGCGGAAGTACGCGCGCAGCTCGGCCGGTTCCCGAGCGAGCCTGAGCTCGCACCAGCACGAAGATGAGCTTGCGGTCTAATTAACCATCTGCTTAAATAACCGCGAGGTTCAGAAGCGATGACAGCCCAGCAGCTCGACACCACGTTCGCAGCCCTCTCCGATCCGACGAGGCGAGCGATCCTCGCCCGCCTCACGAACGGGGAGGCCACCGTCACCGAGCTCGCCGCGCCGTTCGCGATGAGCCTGCCGGCGATCTCGAAGCACCTGAGGGTGCTCGAGCGGGCGGGGCTGATCCTGCGTGGTCGCGACGCTCAACGGCGTCCGTGCCGACTGCGAGCCGCTCCGCTCGGGGACGCCGCGGCCTGGCTGGGCGACTACCGGCAGTTCTGGGAGGAGAGCTTCGATCGCCTCGACGAGTACCTGCAAGTCCTACGAGAGAGGGAGGAGAACGATGGTCGCAAGTAGTCACACGCTGACCGTGACGACGCCGTCGGACCGCGAGATCGTCATGACGCGAACGTTCGACGCGCCGCGCGAGCTCGTGTTCGAGGCGATGACCAAGCCCGAGCACATGAAGGAGTGGTGGGGGCCGAGCGGGCTACACGATGCCCGTCTGCGAGATCGACCTGCGTCCGGGCGGCAAGTACCGCTTCGTCAACGCGGACGCCGGACGGAAACGAGTACGCCTTCCGGGGCGAGTTTCGCGAGATCGTCCCGCCCGAGAAGATCGTCTGGACGTTCGAGTTCGAGGGGATGCCGGGCAACATCAGCGTCGACACCGTGACCCTCACGGAGGAGGACGGGAAGACGACGATCACCGGCACGTCCGTCTTCGACTCCGTGGAACAGCGAGACGGGATGCTCGAGTCGGGGATGGAGACCGGCGCCGCCGAGACGTACGACCGGCTCGCCGAGCTGCTCGAGAAGCTGCAGCAGAATACGCTTACGGCCAGCGCGGCGATTGCACTGGCAGGCGCTCGAGCGCCTGCCAGTCGTCGCGCGCCGGCGCGAAGACGTCGACCACGACCGCGCCCTCGGGGCCGGCGACGACCTCGTGCGGTGCGTTCGGCGGGATCTGCCAGGTTCCGCCCGGCCCGAGCTCTCGCGTCTCGTCCCCGATCCGGAACGTCACCGAGCCCGAGACGACGAAGCCGAGCTGCTCGTTCTCGTGGCGGTGCTCCCGGACGACGCTGCCGGGGTCGAGCTCGACCACCGCTGCGGACACCTGCCGGCCCTCGATCGTGCGGGCGAGGACTCCGTCCCAGATCCGGATCGGATCGGACGCCGCGATGTCGCCGAACGCGCTCATTCGAGAGCTCGACGATAGCGTCTCGAGGGTCGACGGTACCGTCGCGGCATGGACGGCAGCCGGACTTGGCCAGTGAGCCCCGCGACGATCGTGCGCGTTGCGCTCGTCGTCTTCGTGCTGGCGTGGATCTTCGGCCCGTACGAGCTGCGTTCGGCGGTTCCGGTGCTGATCGTGTTCCTGATCGCTCTCGGTCTCGAGCTGAACTTCCTCATCGGCGCTCTCCGCGGCACGCGCTCCCCGCGGCCGGATCGGAAGCCGCAGGACGTCGATCGCGAGCGGTATCGGCTACGCGCAGTGAGACCGACGACCTCGTCCTCGTTCGCCGGGGCGGCCAGGACGTCTGGATCCCGTACTCGGGCGAGAGCGCGGAGGAGATCGAGGAGCTCATCGCGGAGGCGGAGAACGCCCCCGAAGAGCCTGACGAGCCGTTCGTTCGAGCCCGAGCGCGCGTGGCGCGCTCGCGCCGGTCCGTCAGTTCCTCGTCGGGCTCGGCATCATCGGCGTCCTCGGCCTGACGATCTGGTTCGTCGAGAGCCGCACCGGCTGGGACTCGCTCGACGGAAGCACGCGTCTCGAGGCGGTGAAGCGCTTCTCCGGCGAAGCCTCGCGGTCGCGGAGAAGCCGGTGGAGATCTACTGCGACGAGTCGCGCGACTTCGTCGGCGCGGTGCAGCATGCCGACGGCGTCGCCGAGGTCGGAGGCGAACGCGCGTATCTGACGCCGGAAATCTGCCTCGACCTCTACCGGCTTGCTTTCGAGGACGAGGTGCGGGGAAGCCAGACCGCACGCGCCGTCGCCGTCCTCGCGCACGAGACGTGGCATCTTCGCGGGGTCGGCGACGAGGGGACGACCGAGTGCTACGCGCTGCAGTCGGGAGTCGACATCGGCCGTCGCCTCGGCCTCTCGGACGAGACCGCGCACCAGCTGATGCGACAGCAACTGGCGGAGAACGCGCTTCGCGCAGGAGGCAGCATCGAGTATCGCGTGCCGCCCGACTGCCGTGACGGCGGCCGTCTCGACCTCGATGCGGGAAGTACGCGCTTTCCCTAGCCCTGCGGCTCGAGCAGCAGCGGCACCAGGGTCTCCGCGTCGGGCCCCACCGTGATGTGGA
The DNA here is from genome assembly GCA_963838395.1 of uncultured Actinomycetes bacterium. GTDB lineage: Bacteria > Actinomycetota > Thermoleophilia > Gaiellales > Gaiellaceae > GMQP-bins7. The sequence continues at coordinate 527,054 of CAWIQX010000024.1, read as the reverse complement.
TCGCCGCCGGCTCGCGAACCCAGGCGATCAGGTTGCGCGCGGTGAGGTCGTCGAGCAGGAACTGGAACGCCTGCGCCTGGGCGCCCGACTCGTACCGCCGGCGGATGTCGAACGCGTATCCGGTGGTGTGCAGCGAGTAGCCCTGAGCCGCTTCGGGGTTCCCCGCGCGGAGCAGCTCCTGATACGCGTCGTCGCGCACGGAGCTCGTGACTTCGAGTGGCTGCGTGGCGGCGCTCAGCGCCTGGACGCGCGTGCCGATGTAGACGAGCGTCGCCAGTGCCTCTGCCCGCAGGCCGCGATAGAGGCTCCGACGGCTGGCCGAGGCGAGGTGCGAGCTCACCCATCGTGCCGGTCGACCGCGAACCCGAACGAGACGGGATCGTCCGGAAGCTGGCTGCAGGACGTTCTCGTCCCACGCTCGCTGGAGATCGGTCGCATCCGCGAAGCGCTCCGTCTCGAAGGGAGGGTGCAGCGCTTCCTCCGAGCTGTCCTTGGCCGCGTGCAGGAGGTCGAGCTCCTGCAGCCGCTCGCGGTCCTCGCGATAGAGCCGCATGATCTCCTTGCGCCGCGAGCACGCGCCAGTAGTAGGTCGGCGAGTCGTCGCCGAGCCGGGCGAGCAGCGCGTGCGCTTCGCCGTTTCGGTCGGGCGCCGTGTCGAAGAAGATGCGAGCCCACGAGAGACCCTCCTCCTCGACGAGCTCCGGCACCGAGAGATCGGAACCGGGCGCGTACGCGCGCAGGACGCTCGTCAGGTTGCCGATTCCCATGTGGTACGAGACGACGGCGAGGTCGTCCTCGCCCAGCCGCTCGCGAGCGGTGGTGAGGTAGCGAACGGTTCCCGCGAGCGCCTGCTCGGGATCGAACCGCGCGTCGATCGCCCGCCGCTGCTCCCGGAGACGCTCCGCCTCGGCTGCGTCACCGCGTTCGACCGCCCTGGCGATCTGCGCCGTCAGCCTGCGGCTCTCCTCCAGATCCACGTCCATGCCGAGGAAGTTCTGCCCGGTCTCGGCCAGGATCTGGGTCAGGCCCGAGGCGGCCGCGGGATCGTCTCCGGCAATGACATCCGGTCGACCGCCGCTCTCGAGGAACACGATCGCCTCGACGAGATCCGCGTCGAATCCGCTGTCCTCGACGGCGTCCTCGACCAGGGACCGGATACGACTCGGTGCGCTCGGCGGTGGCGAAGACGCCGCCCGGGCTCTTCGCGTACAGGGCATGACTGAGCCCGAGTGCGGCAGCACGCTCGAGGTCCTCGGCCTGCGAGTCGTCGTATGCGAGCGCGTCCAGCGGAGTTCCGTCAGTACGCGGCACGAGGACGCCGGACGAGCCATCCGTGTCCTGGAGCCGAACCGCCACGACGGCGATCCCCGCGAGCACGACCACCGCAACGGCCAGCGGCAACGATTCGACGACGGCGAACGACCACGCGCGATCATTCTGTCGATTGGCGGTTCAGCGGGGTCCGGTGTGACAATGAAAGACATGTCGCAGGTCGTCGATTCCCTCGATGCCGCTCGCGGGGCCATCGCGCGCTTCGCGTGGCGTGAGGCCTACGAGGCGTACTCGAGCGTCGACCGGAAGGACCTGACGCCGGAGGACTTCGAGAGCTTCGGCGATGCCGCCTGGTGGAGCGGGAAGCTCGACGACGCGATCAAGCAGCGCGAGCGCGCGTATGCGGGATTCTCGGCGGCGGGTGACAAGTCGAGCGCTGCACGGCTCGCGCTGGCTCTCGCCTGGGATCACGAGGGTCGCGCCGCGTATGCGGTCTCGCAGGGCTGGTTCGGAACCGCGCAGCGACTCCTCGAAGACCTGCCTGAGTCGGTCGAGCACGGGAGGCTCCTGCTCACGGTTGCGTTGACCGCCTTGTTCGAAGGCAGTCTCCCGGATGCGCTACAGCACTTCGACGGAGACCTACGAGCTCGGTCAGCGCATCGGCGATCGGGACACGCAGGTTCTCGCGCTGGCCGGCAAGGCCCGAGCGCTCGTGATGAGCGGCGAGGTCGAGCAGGGGCTCGCTCTCCACGACGAGGCGAGCGCCGCAGCGGTGTGCGGTGAGCTACGGCCGTTCGCGACCGGGATCGTCTACTGCATGGCGATCAGCTCGTGCCAGGACGTCGGCGACTTCAGGCGCGCGGCCGAGTGGACCGAGGCCGCGAACCGATGGTGCGACGAGGCCGATGTCAGCGGATTCCCGGGCACCTGCCGATTGCACCGCGCCGAGATCATGCGCCTGCGCGGTGACTGGCCGGCGGCCGAGCTGCAAGCAGTGGCCGCCTGCGAGGAGCTCAGCGACTTCGACCGCGGCATCACCGCCGGCGGGCACTACGAGATCGGCGAGATCCGGCGTCGTCGTGGAGATTTCGCGGGCGCCGAGGAGGCGTACGCGACCGCGAACGAGTGGGGGCGAAACCCCCAGCCGGGTCTCGCGCTGCTCCGCCTCTCCGAGGGGAAGGTCGACAACGCGGTCGCCGGGATCACGCACTTCCTGCAAGACGTCGAGGCGCCGCTCATACGGATGCGAGCGCTTCCCGCGCTGGTCGAGATCGCCATTGCGGCCGGTGACCTGAAGACCGCGCGTGCCGCCGCTCACGAGCTCGAGCAGGTCGTCGACTCGTACAAGATCGGGCAGCGGCGCGCTCCTGCGTTCGACGCGACGGCCCATCTCGCGGCCGGTCGAATCACGGCTCGCCGAGAAGGACTGGGACGGCGCCGCGAAGAGCTTCCGGCTCGCGCGCGAGGAGTGGCAGCGGGTCGGAGCGCCGTACGAGACCGCGCAGGCGCGCATGCTGCTCGGGGTCGCACTCCGGCGCCGGGGTGACGAGCACGGCGGAACCGTCGAGCTCGAAGGAGCGCTGGCGGCGTTCGAGCGGCTCGGCGCCAGGCTCGACGACGAGCGCGCGAACGAGCTGTTGGGCCGGCTCGAGGCGCGCCGCACCTTTCTCTTCACCGACATCGTGGACTCGACGAAGCTCCTCTCGACCTTCGGCGACGACAAGTGGAAGAAGCTGCTCGCGCGTCACGACGAGCTCGTTCGCGAGCGCATCGCGGAAACCGGTGGCGAGGTGATCAAGAACACGGGCGACGGCTTCTTCGCCTCGTTCGGGAACCCGAAGGCGGCCATCGAAGCGGCCGTCGGCATCCAGCGCGCGCTCGACGGTGAGGTGTTCGCGCCCGACGTCAGGATCGGCATCCACACGGGTGGGGCGTTCCAGGCGGGCGGATCGAGCGACTACGGCGGGCAGGACGTTCATGTCGCAGCACGCATCGGCGGAGCCGCGAGCGCCGCCGAGATCCTCGTCAGCGCGGAGACGCTCGACGGCGTCGGCGGCGCGTTCCGGTTGTCGGAGCCGCGCTCCGAGTCGCTCAAGGGCCTCGAGAAACCCGTCGACGTGGTCTCGGTCGACTGGCGCTGACGCTATCGAGAGAGACTCGCCGATGGCGAGGCGGTCGGTCTGCTCGTGCTCCATCACGGGCGCGGGTCCGACGAGAACGACCTGCTCGCGCTCGCCGACGTGCTCGATCCCGAGCGCCGGCTTCACGTCGTCACGCCCCGGGCGCCGCTCGAGCTTCCGGGCTGGCCGGGGTACCACTGGTACGTCGTGCCGCAGGTGGGCTTCCCGGATCCCGAGACGTTCCAGCGAGCATACGACGAGCTTGCGGCCTTCCACGACGAGCTCTGGCGGCGCACCGGCCTCGCGCCTTCGCACACGGTGCTCGGCGGATTCTCGATGGGCTCGGTCATGAGCTACGCGCTCGGCCTCGGGGAGAACCGGCCCGCACCGGCCGGGATCCTCGCCTTTTCGGGATTCGTGCCCGTCGTCGCGGGCTGGGAGCCGGCCCTCGCAGGCCGCGACACCCGCGTGTTCATCGCGCACGGGCGCGCCGATCCGATCATGGAGATCGGCTTCGCCAGGCGTGCGCGCGATCTGCTCGAGGCGGGCGGGCTCGACGTCGCGTACCACGAGTCCGACGTCGCGCACCAGATCGACCCTGCGCACCTTCCGGCCGCGGTCGAATGGCTTGAGTCGGTTCTGGGAGAGGCGCGCTGATCGAGATCCGGGAGCTCACGGCCGAGGACGCAGCGTTCCTCGGCGAGATGCTCTACGCCGCGCTCGACTGGCGAGCCGACGGCGAGCTGCCGCCGCCCGAGTGGGTCCTCGCCCACGAGCAGGTGGCGATGTACCACGTGGAGTGGGGTCGAGCAGGCGACGCCGGCTACGTCGCCGAGGAAGCCGGTCGCCCGGTTGGCGCCGTCTGGTACCGCTTCTTCACGGAGTCCGAGCACGGCGAAGGCTATGTCGACGACCAGACTCCTGAGCTCGCGGTCGCAGTCGTCGACGACTGTCGCGGACGCGGCGTCGGAGGACGTCTGCTGGAGGCGATGCACGAGCGGGCTCGCAGGGACGGCATAGCCCGCGTGTCGTTGAGCGTCGACTCGGAGAACCCGGCAAGACGCCTCTACGCGAGGCTCGGGTACGTCGATTTCGAGCCCGGCGACGGCAACGGTCGGATGGTTCTCGACCTCGGCTGACCGCGTACGCTCTCGTCCCTGGAACCGCTCGTCCCGATCCCGAGCAGCGGGCGGACCTTCCGTTCGAGCCGCCGCATCCGGCTCTCGGACCGAGATGCCGCCGGCAGGCTGCGGCTCGACTCCGTTGCTCGCTATCTGCAGGACGTCGCGATGGACGACGTCGACGAGACAGGCTGGGGTGCTCCCGGAGCATCTCTGGGTCATGCGTCACATCCGGATCGACGTGGAGAAGCCGCCGGTCGATGACGACCACGTGGAGCTCTCGACCTGGTGCAGCGGCACCGCGAGCGTCGCGGCCGGCAGGCGTTTGTCGCTCGTCGGTGACCGTGGCGGCAGAGTCGAAGTCGACAGCGTCTGGATCCATCTGGGGCCCGACGCGCGGCCGGCGCGACTCGTGGGCTTCGACATGTACGAGCAGGCCGCGGACGGCCGGGTCGTGTCGACGAAGCTCGAGCTCGCAGCGCCTTCAGGGGGCGCTCGAACGCCGCCCCTGGCCGCTCCGGAGGACCGACATCGACCTGCACGGGCACGTGAACAACGCCGCGTACTGGCATGCGGTCGAGGACGTGCTCTCCGACCAGGGCCTGGACGCGGGACGGCCGTTCCGTGCGCGGCTCGAGCATCGGCACGCGCTCGATCTCGCCGATGAGGTCGAGCTCGTGACCGAGTTGCGCGACGGGCGGCTTGCAGTCGGCTTCGAGGTCGGCAGGGTCGCCAGGGCTCTCGCGTTCGTCGAGCGTGTCTAGAAGCGGCTCGTCACGGTACGGGCGTCGATCTCGAACGGTGGCTGTGGGGGATCGCCGTCGGTGCCCGGTGCAGCGTTTCGCTCCAGGTAGCGGATGCCGATCCGCTCGCTCGGGAACATCGCGTGCAGGCGAATCGGCTCCGCGGTCTCGTTCGTGGTTCCGTGCGCGGTGTTCGCGGGGATGAACACGACGGTTCCGGGACCGACCTCGCTAGTCTCGTCTCCGAGCCTCACCGTCGCGCGTCCCTCGTCGATCACGATCACCTCGTCGATCGGATGCGTGTGCAACGGGATCCGCTCGCCGGGCGCTATGACCTCGAAGATCACCGAGATCGAATCGACCCGGGCGTCGCGCCCGTCTCCGGGATCGACGAGCACCGCCCAGCTCGACCGGGGCCGGTAGTCGTCAGGGTCGCTCTCGTCGAAGGGCACGTAGTCGAACTGCTCGATGATTGCCACCCGGAAATCGCCTCCGATCCGTCTTGGACGTCGAACGCTACTTTCGCGCCGCTCGCGCTGTTGACTTGGCGAGGTAACGCGCTTGAATGAAGACGTGGGCAGGCCGAAGAACGGCGTCCTCCTCATCCTCGGCGCGGTTCTCGTGGCGACCGTGGTGGGTGCCGCGGGAGCGGCGCGGCCTGGGGGAGGAGGAGCGGGGACGCTGACCATCTCCGATGCGAGTGTCGTCGAGGGGAGCGGCACCGCATCGCTCGTCTTCACGGTTCAGCTGTCCGGGTCGGCGAAGACCGCTGCGACCGTGTCCTTTGCCACGTCCAACGGAACCGCGACAGCACCCGGCGACTACGCGCCTGCCTCGGGCAGCCTCTCGCTCGACCGGCGAAGCAAGACCCGGACGATCGCAGTCCAGGTCGTCGGTGACGCGCTCGACGAGCAGGACGAGAGCCTTGCGGTGCAACTCTCGAACGCCGTGGGCGCGACGATCGTCGACGGATCCGGGATAGGCACGATTCGGGACGACGACGGCCCCGCGCCGGTCGGAGCCAAGATCGCAGCTGCCGGCGACATTGCCTGCGACCCGGCCAGCGGCTCCTTCAACGGCGGGCTCGGCGTCGGCCTCGAATGCCGCCAGCGCGCGACGTCCGACCTGCTGGTCGGCGCCGGCTATCAGGCGGTGCTCGCGCTCGGGGACATCCAGTACGAGAACGGGTCGTTCTCGAAGTTCGGCGCCTCGTACGACCCGTCCTGGGGACGCGTGAAGGAGATCACACGTCCGGCGCCCGGGAACCACGAGTACCAGACCTCGGGAGCCGCGGGCTACTACCAGTACTTCGGCGCCGCAGCGGGCGATCCGGCGAAGGGCTACTACAGCTTCGATCTCGGCGGCTGGCACCTGATCGCGCTCAACTCGAACTGCTCGGCCGTCGGCGGCTGCGGCGCGGGCTCGGCGCAGGAGCAGTGGCTCCGAGCGGATCTTGCCGCCAATGCGTCCGCGTCCTGCACGCTCGCGTACTGGCATCACCCGCGCTTCTCCTCCGGCGAGCACGGAAGCGACTCGGCGTACCAGCCGTTCTGGCAGGCGCTCTACGACGCGAACGCCGACCTCGTGCTGGTCGGGCACGACCACGACTACGAGCGCTTCGCGCCGCAGACACCGAGCGGTGCGCTCGACCTCGTGCGCGGGATCCGCCAGTTCGTCTCCGGCGCGGGCGGGAAGAACGTCCGCACGTTCCCGACGGTTCGGCCGAACAGCGAGGCGCGTGACGTGTCGAGCCTCGGCATCCTCGAGCTCACCCTGGGCGCCGGCGAGTACAGCTGGCGCTTCCGGCCGGCGGTCGGGTCCTTCACGGATTCCGGCACCGGCTCCTGTCACTGAGCTAGCGCTCGTCCGGCGAGGCCGGGCATGCCCGGCGGCCGCTCTTACCCCAAACTCACCTTCGTCTGCTTTCGTATAGGTCCGAGAACGACGAGCCGCGAGAGAGGAGCTTCCACGTGACCGAGCAGTCGGACGAAGCCGCCGTCCCGTCTCCGCCCGAAGCCAAGGAGCAGCTCGAGCAGGCGCTGTTCGAGATCAGGCGCGTCATCGCCGGACAGGACGCGATGCTCGAGCGGGTGCTCGTCTGCCTGCTCGCACAGGGCCACCTCCTGATCGAGGGCGTTCCCGGCCTCGCCAAGACGCTGACGATCAAGACGACAGCAGGCGTCCTCGGCGGAACGTTCGCACGCGTCCAGTTCACGCCCGATCTCGTCCCCTCCGACCTTGTCGGAACGCGCATCTACCGCGTGGGCGACGGGGAGTTCGACACGGAGCTCGGTCCGGTCTTCTGCAACTTCCTCCTCGCCGACGAGATCAACCGTGCGCCCGCGAAGGTGCAGTCCGCGCTGCTGGAGGTCATGCAGGAGCGCCAGGTGACGATCGCGCACACGACGTACCCCGTGCCCGAGCCCTTCCTGGTGATGGCCACGCAGAACCCGATCGAGTCCGAGGGCACCTATCCGTTGCCCGAGGCGCAGATCGACCGGTTCATGCTCAAGGTCGTGATCGGATACCCGGCACACGACGAGGAGCTGACCGTCGTCCAGCGCCAGCTCGTCGAGGCGCCCGAGCTGCGTCAGGCGCTCTCGCTCGAGGATCTGACGGCACTGCAGAGGGCGGTGGAGGACATCTACGTCGACCCGTCGCTGGTGAGCTATGCCGTGGACATCGCAACCGCCACCCGCGAGCCGGAGGCGCACGGGCTGTCCGACATCACTCCGTACATCTCCTACGGAGCGAGCCCGCGCGGCCCGATCTCGCTCGTGCAAGGATCGAGAGCGCTTGCCCTGATCCGCGGGCGCGAGTACGCACTCGTGGAGGATCTCCAGGCTCTGGCGCGCGACGCGCTCCGGCATCGACTCGTCCTGAGCTACCAGGCGCTCGCCGAGGAGGTGAGTCCCGACGCAATCCTCGATCAGGTGCTCGCTGCCGTTCCTGCTCCGCAGCTCGACCTGGCGCGCATGAACGCCGCATGAAAGCCGCGCGATCCGCGAACGCGCTTCTCTCTGCCTCGAGCCCGGCGCGCCCTGGCCCCGGGACGATGCCGGAAGGGCTGCTGAAAGCCCTCGACGTGTCGATCGCGCGGCGCATGGAGGGCTTGCTCGCGGGCGACTTCCGCTCGAACCTGCTCGGAACCGGCTCCGAGCTCGCCATGGTGCGCCCGTACACGCCGGGCGACGACGTGCGGCGGATCGACTGGAACGTGACCGCGCGCACGAACGAGCCGCACGTGCGCGTCGATCTCGCCGAGCGCGTGCTCGTCACCTGGCTCGTGCTCGACACCTCGTTGTCGATGCAGTTCGGCACGGCCGATCGCCGGAAGGCCGACGTCGCCGAGGGCGTGGCGATCGCGATCGGGCACCTCGCGACCCGTCGAGGCAATCGGCTCGGGATCGTGACCTTCGGCGACACCCAGCCGAGGACGATTCCGCCGAAGCAGGGCCGCGGCGGGCTCGTCGGCCTGCTGGCGGCTCTGCGTCGCGAGCCCGACGACGGAGCGGGGTCGACCTCGCTGAGCGAAGGGATCATGCGCGCCGGCTCCGTGACCCGACAGCGCTCGCTGGTCGTCGTCGTCTCGGACTTCCGCGGGTCCCAGGACTGGCGAAGGCCGCTGCTCGAGCTGGCGAGCCGCCACGACGTCGTCGCCGTGGAGATCCGGGACCCGCGTGAGCAGGAGCTCTCGAACGCGGGGCTCCTCTGGCTGGTCGATCCCGAGACGGGGAGACAGCTTCGCGTCGACACTCGAAGTCGACGCCTGCGAGAGCGCTTCGCCGTCGCGGCCCAGGCGGAGCGGGCGCAGGTGGCACGAAACTTCACAGCGGTGGGCGTGCGGCACGTCGTCCTCACCACCTCGGGCGACTGGCTCCGCCCACTCGTCGTCTTCCTGCGGCGGAGCCGTTCTTGACCTTCACCTGGCCGATCGCGCTCGCCGGGCTCGTCGCTCGTTCCGCTCCTCGTCCTCGCCTACCTCTGGTCCGAGCGGCGCCGCACCGCCTCGCAGGCGGCGTTCGGAAACCCTGCCCTGCTCCCGAACGTGATCGACCGGGAGCCGGGGAAGCTGCGCTTCCTGCCGCTCGCGATCCTCTTGCTCGGGCTCGCCGCGATGATCGTCGGAGTAGCACGCCCACACGCCACCGTCAGCGTTCCGCGCGAGGAGGCGACGGTGATCCTTGCCATGGACGTCTCGCGCTCGATGAAGGCCGAGGACGTCGAGCCGACGCGGCTCGACGCCGCCCGCGCCGCAGCCGAGGCGTTTCTCGTCCAGGTACCGGAGAAGTTCCGCGTGGGCGTCGTCTCGTTCGCGAGCAGGGCAGCGGTCGGGGTCCCACCCACGCACGACCGTGCGCTCGTGGAGGACGCGCTCGATTCGCTCTCGCCCGGGGAAGGCACGGCGATCGGCGATGCGGTGGCGCTGTCCATTCGGCTCGGGGAGCAAGAGGGCGCGCCGAGGACGACGGTGGTGCCACCCCGCGCGATCCTGCTCATCTCGGACGGCGCCCGCGACGGCGGGCGCGTCGATCCGACGCAAGCTGCCGCTCAGGCAAAGGAGCGCGGGATTCCCGTGCACACTGTCCTCGTGGGAACGCCGGAAGGGGTCGTCGAGGAGAGGCTGACGGGCGGATTCGAGCGCATCATCCGCGTGCCTCCGAGCCCCGAGACCCTGCAGGCGCTCTCTTTGGCGACCGGCGGCGAGTTCTTCACCGCGACCGACGACGAGCGCCTGCGCGAGGTGTACGAGGAGCTGGGCTCCCGCCTCGGCGAGCGTGACGAGTCCCGGGAGATCACCGACGTGTTCGCCGCCGGTGCGGCCTTGCTCCTGCTCGTGGGTGGAACGCTGTCCGCCTTCCTCTTCAAGAGGGTTCCGTGAGACGCGGCATCCGCATCGCGTTGCTGGCGGCCACGCTCGCGGCGGCGCTCGTCGCAGCGTCGCCCGCCGGAAGCGCGAACGAGTGCGACGGGCTGCAGGTGTGCGTGCCGGTTGCGGGCCCGTGGGTCTCGGTGCCGAGCTCGGGCGGACCGGCGCGTCCTGGTGTCTCGTGGCAGCTCATCGTGCCCTCGCGGGTACATCGTCGGCGGTCTGGACGCGGAGCTCACCCATCGCGCGATCGACCTGAGCTTCCTCGGGATGCTCGGGCAGCCCGGTCAACCCCGGCATCACGACGTCGCGCTCGGTGACCTTCGTCGGGACGTACGTCGGAGGATCGTCCGGGGCGCGGAGCTTCAAGCCGTACGTCGGCTGCATGCCGGCGCAGGGCGGCGGCTCCCGGGTGCCGACGTCCGTATCGGTGTTCCCGCCGGGACAGCCGGTCACACGGCGCGCGAAGACGGTGCGGGTGCGTCCCGGTAGCGCCACCGTCACGCAGTCGTGCCGTGCCGGCGAGCGTCTCGTCGATGCATCGCATGCGTTCGGCTTCTTCACGCGCACGCCGCCGAGCGCCAGCCTCGTCTCGAGCGTCGCCGGCTCGCAGAGCGTGCGCGACGGCACGGTGCGAGTGCGCGTGCGTGGCGACGCCGAGCTCGGAGGAGTCCGCGCGGTGGTCCAGGTTCTGGCCGCCTGCGCGAGGGCGCGATGAGCTTCCAGAGCCCCTGGCTGCTCCTTTCGCTGGTCGTGCTTGCGGCGGCGGTCGGCGTCTGGCTCTACGCGGAGCGGCGGCGCATGCGCTATGCGGTCCGCTTCACGAACATGGACGTGCTCGCGACCGTCGTCTCCGGGCGGACCTGGCCCAGGCTCGTGCCGCCCGCATTGTTCGCGCTCGGACTCGCGGTACTTCTCGTCAGCCTGGCGCGGCCCCAGGTGGAACGGATGGTCTTGACCGAGCGCGCGACCGTGATCCTCGTCATCGACACGTCACGGTCGATGCAGGCGCAGGACGTCGAGCCGACGAGATTGGGCGCCGCCCAGGAGGCAGTGCGCACATTCCTCGACAAGGCGCCCGATCGCCTGCGGGTCGGCCTCGTCGTCTTCGCCGGAGAGACGCAGGTCGCAACTCCCGCCGACCCGCGATCACGATCTCGTGCGCACGGCCGTGGACGAGATCGACACCTTCCTGATCTTCGGAGGAACCGCGATCGGCGACGCGCTGGAGACGGCCGTCGACCTCGGGAAACGAGTCACCGACGAGGGAGTGCCCGAGGGTGAGGAGATCGCGCTGGCCGCTCAGGGCGGGACGAGGTCGTTCGTGCAGGCGACGACGTGCGAGCGAGCCGGGGCCAGTCTCCGTGCTCTTCCTCTCGGACGGCGCACAGACGCGGGGGATCCTCCAGCCGCTCGAGGGCGCGGCGCTCGCGCGAGACGCATGCTTCCCCGTGTTCACGGTCGCGCTCGGCACGCCGAACGGCACCATCGCGCGCGGCCCCTTCGGTGGTGGGGGATTCAACCCGGGTGGAAGCGACTCTCAGCGGATCCCCGTTCCGCCCGATCCCGAGACCCTGCGCCAGATCGCCGCGATGACGGGCGGCGAGTTCTCGGAGGCGCGCACCGCGGACGCGCTCGAGAAGGCTTACGACAACCTCGGCTCACGCCTGGGCCGAGAGCCCGGCGAGACCGAGATCACCTTCTTGCTCGTGGCGTTGGCTGCCGGGCTCCTGGTCGCGGCCGGCGTCCTCGGCGTGTTCGTGGCGCCGCGTCTTCCGTAGGGCGCGAGGCATGCCTCGCCCCTACGACCACCGAAGGCACGCTCGCCGCTACACCAGCACGATCATGAACGGCTGATCTGCCGGATCGTCCCGGCCCGCCGGATGCACGGAGACCCGGAAGACTCCACCCGGCAGCGGGTCGACGACCGCGTACGCGTTGCCGATCCCATTCGCGACCGCGACCGAAGCGGGGTTCCCGACGAAGCGGATCTCGAACACGCCGAACCCGGTTCGCCGCACCTGAACCGCCTTGCCGTTGCAGTTGAACTTCCGGCCGAAGACGACGCCGGCGCTCGTGAACTTGTCGCCGATGTTGGCGATGCCCATCGTTGGATTGCCCGTGACGTAGGCGATGCCGCGTACCGCGCCGTTCGAGCAGCGCTGCTGGGCGACGCTTGCGCGCCTCGATGCGCTCGCCGACGGCGAACGCCGAGCCGCCGAGCGCGAAGAAGAGCGCGAGCAGCGCTATGCCCATGGTCGGTGTGATCGTGCGTCTTACGGATGTTCATTTCGGCTCCCTCCGTTTCGGATGACCCTCCACGATAGGTTCCCGCAGATGCCAGACGGCATGGCCGTACCGCAAGGTGGCTGGCGAAAGCACCGGAAGCGCATCCTCGGCGGCGGCGCAACAGCCGTGATCGTGGGCGCGATCTTCGTGTTCGTCCTGCCGCGGATCGCCGACTACCGCGACGTCTGGGAGGTGATCAAGGAACTGAGTTGGCAGGACGGCCTCCTGCTCCTCGCAGCGACGGTGCTGAACATCGCGACGTTTCCCCCGAGCTGGATGGCGGCGCTGCCGGGTCTCGGCTACCGCCAGGCCCTGGTCATGACGCAGGCGTCGACTGCGCTTTCGATGGTGACACCGGCCGGGGCCGCGGTGGGAATGGCCGGCTCGTACACGATGCTTCGCTCTTGGGGCTTCGGCGCTGCGCCGACGGGCCTCGCCGTGGCTGTCACCGGGGTCTGGAACCAGTTCGCGAATCTCGCGTTTCCCATCGTCGCGCTCGCCCTTCTGACCGGCGTCGACGAGGATCATCCGGCGCTCCGTACCGCGGCTCTCATCGGTCTCGCCGTCCTCGTCACCGCGATCGTCGCCTTCGCGCTCGCGCTCTCCAGCGCCGAGCGGGCCCGGTGGATCGGCAATCGTGTGGCACGGCTGACGAATCGGGTGTTGCGGCTCGTGCGCCGTGGGCCCGTGACCTGGGGTGGGGAGGGGCTCGCGCGGTTCCGCTCGGGCGCGCTCGAGCTCCTCCGGCGACGCTGGCATGTCCTCACCGCGGGCAACACTGGTCGGGCACCTCACCGTCTTCCTGCTGCTCGTCGTATGCCTGCGCGTCGTGGGCGTCACGAGCGGCGAGGTGTCCTGGATCGAGGCGTTCGCCGCCTGGGCGTTGATCCGTATCCTCGGCGCGCTTCCGCTGACGCCGGGCGGCCTCGGCATCGTCGAGCTCGGTCTGTCCGGGGCTCTGGTCGCCTTCGGCGCATCGAATGCCGACGCCGTAGCGGGGACTCTGCTCTACCGATCTCTGACGATCCTGCCCACCCTGGCGCTCGGCCTCCTCGCCGCGGTCAGTTGGCGGAGCCATCACCCCCGCGATCGGTTAGGGTCGCAGTAGTGACCCTGGTGAGGGGCAGGATCACAGAGTTGAGGGATCGGTCCAGGACTTGATCTCGACGACTGCGGCGGCGCCGGTCCGCTTTTGCGTGGCCGTCATTCTGGCAGTCGTGCTGTCGGCTCTCCTGGTCGCGAGCACGGCGGCCGGGGCGGAGCGTGCGTGGCATGCCTACCTTGCTCCGGGCGGCGCTTGCGCGGGATCAAACGACTCCGCGGCCGCGCCCCGCACACAACGGCGCGCGATCACGTGTCTCGTCAACTGGGCGCGCGCGAGAGACCGGCAGAGAGCGGCTCTCGCGGTCGCAGCCGCTGCAGCAGGCCGCGGCCATGAAGGGGCAGGGGGTCGTCTCCTGCCGTCAGATCTCCCATACGCCCTGCGGATCCGACGCCGCCGCCTCAGTGCGACGATCCGGGTACGACCTCGCCCGATTCGGAGAGAACCTGTACGTCGGCACGCTCGGATCGGCAAGCGCCCGAGACGTCGTAGCGGCCTGGCTGCGGTCGCCCCCGCACCGCGCGAACATCCTCGATCCGGCGTTCCGTGACGTCGGCGCGGCGCTCGTGCGCGCGGACGACGTGTTCTACGACGGTGGCGCGCTCGTCTGGATCGTGGCGTTCGGCGTCTCCTCGATAGAGGACTCTCGACCCAGGGCGGGAACGGCCACGTCGTGAGGGAGGAGAGTCACCTCGACGACATGCGAGCCGCGATCCGCGGCGACTTCGAACGCCTGGAGGAGCGGCGAGGCGAGCAGGTTCTCCTCCGTCCCCGCGAGAATCCGGATCCCGAGCCTTATCAGTCGGACTCCTTGGCCGGGGTCGAGGACGAGACAGTGGCCGCCACCCCGCTCGAGGAGCCTCCGACACCGACCGAAGCGTTCGTGGATCGACAGGTTGCTCGGCCTGTAAGAGCTTCAATATCCAGATGGAGAGGGCCGAGCGCGATGCGATCCTGCGTCAGGGGATCGTGCTGCCCGAGACCACGAGAGATCAGGAGCGAGCGCGAGTCGCTCGAGGAGGATCTCCGCTCGATCCCGCAACGTGGTCAGCGAATCGCGCTTCGCCTGCGGAACTTTCGACCCCTCGCGGACGCGTATCTCGCGGCGACCCGCGGTCCGCTGCCGTACATGCTGCGACTGCGCGAGATCGAGCAGCAGACTGCGGATCACGAGGAGCGGCTTTCCGACGTCCGGCTCTCCTTCGCAGAGGACTTCCATGACGACCATGTCGCCTTCGCCCGCGCGTGGGAGGCCCTCGCGGCGGGCTGGTCGTTTCACCAGGTCAACGACCTGATCGAGCGCCACAACCGCTGGTACCCGATCGAGGCCCGGCTGGCCATGGATCCGAAGACCGGCGACTACGCGCTCGTCAACGGCCGGGACTACCGCCTCGACCCGCTGGACGCGGATTGGGTGCTCGAGCGCTTCCCGCCGGTCCCTCCGTTGTCGTAGCGGCCAGGCATGCCCCGCCCCACTGCAGGTGCGGGCGTGCAGCCTTCGGCGCTGCCAGCCGCGAGAATGGGCGGCATGACTCTCGCCGAGCTGGCCGTCACCATCGCCGTGCTCGGCGCGCTGGGCCTGGTGGCGCGACGTCTTGGTCTCTCCGCGATCCCTGCGTATCTGCTCGCCGGGCTCCTCCTCGGGCCGAACGAGCCCGAGCAGCTGGCGTCTGATCCAGCCCGTCCGAGGTGACCGACTTCGTAGCCGAGCTCGGCATCGTCTTCCTGCTCTTCTTTCTCGGCCTCGAGTTCAGCCTCGCGCGCGCTACGCGAACCGGTCGCCACGTCGTCCTGGGAGGGGCGGTGGACCTCGCGGTCAACTTCGGGCTCGGCCTCCTGGTCGGCGTCGCCGCCTTCGGTTTCAGCTTCGCCGCTCTCGTCCTCGCAGCGTGCGTCTACGTGTCCTCGAGCGCAATCGCGGTGAAGGGGCTGATCGACTTTCGACGGCTCGGGGACGACGAGACCGACCTCGTGCTCGCCATCCTCGTGTTCGAGGACATCGTGGTCGCGTTCATGCTCGGATTCGCGGCCGCCGGAGGGGGCGAGGTCTCCGACACGCTCGTTCTCGTCGCCAAGGCGCTGGGTTTCATCACTGTCGGCCTTGCCGCGTCGCGCTGGCTGTCCGGACCGATCGATCGCGCGCTCGATCGTCTCCCGCTCGAGTTCTTCCTGCTCGCAGTCTTCGGGCTCCTCATCGGGTCGGCCGCGGTCGCCGAGGAGCTCGGGCTGTCCGGGGCGATCGGCGCGCTCATGGCCGGCATCGTCCTCTCGGAGACCTCCGTACGCGAGCAGATCGAGGAGCGGTTCTTCAGCTTCCGCGACATCTTCGCGGCGCTCTTCTTCTTCGTCTTCGGGCTGTCGATCGACATCGGCGCGATCGGCGACGTCGGATGGCTCGTCGCGGTCGCCGTTGCACTGACGCTGGTCGGGAAGCTCAGCGGGGGAATGGTCGCCGGCAGGCTCGGTGGCTTCACCCGCCGCCAGAGCTTCAACGCCGGAGTGGCGCTGATCGCCCACGGCGAGTTCACGATCATCCTCGCCCAGGTCGCGTCGGAGAATCCCCTGCTCGAACCGGCGCAACGGAAGGAGCTCGTCGCCTTCGCCGGCTTGTACGTGCTGGCGACGGCGACGATCGGTCTCGTGTTGATGAAGGAGTCCAAGCGAATCGGCCGTGCCCTGTTTCGTCCCCCTACACTGATCGAGGAGGCGTGAGCGAGTGCCCGTAGACCTGCGAGAGACCCGACTCCCCGGAGTCGGCGTCAAGTACACGTTCAGGACTGCCCAGGGTGGGCGAGTCGCCGTGATCATGCACGTCGACGGCCAGCGGGAGATCTACTTCTACCGCCGCTCGGACGACGACGAGCCGACGGCGGTCATCGAGCTCCACGACGACGAGGCACGCCAACTCGGCGCGATCATCGGTGGAGCGTACGAGCGTCCTAAGATCGTTGAGGAGCTCGAGATGGCACTCGGCGAGCTGCACATCGAGTGGATTCCGGTGCCCGACACGAGCCCTGCGATCGGCCGCACGCTCGCGGACGCGCGCTTGCGGGCGCGCACGGGCGTAACGGTGATCGCGATCCTCCGTGAGCCGGAGCCGGTCAGCGGCGCGCAGCCCGGCGACGTCGTTCAGCAGGGAGACACCCTGGTCGGAGTCGGGAAGGCCGGGCAGTTCTCGGCGTTTCGGCGCCTGCTTGCCGAAGGGCCCTTCGAGAACGAGCCCGCGACCTAGCTAGAGCCGGCGGGCACGCACCAGCGCGTCGATCGCAGGGCGGTCGGCGTCGTCCACCTCGCGCAGCACGCGCTCCGCCTTCTCGATCTCGAGCGCTGGAAGGTCCGCGGCGATGTCCTCGGGCGTGTAGAGAACGGTGGGATCGCTCGGGCCGCCGGTACCTTCGGCCAGGTTCGTGAGATCGTGGCCCACCAGCAGGAACGTCCCGCCTGGAGACAGCGCTCGTGCGGCGCGGCCGAGCACCAGCTGCCGCTCGTCGGCCGGGAGGTGGAGAAACAGGACGAGCACGAGGTCGAACGCGCTCTCGTCGGGCTCGAAGTCGAGAAGATCGACGGTGCGAAAGTCGACGGCGACGCCTTCGCGCGCGGCGCGCGCGCGACCCTTGTCCACGGCCACCGCCGAGAAATCGACGGCAACGACGTCCCATCCGCGCTTCGCGAGCCAGACGGCGTGCCGGCCCTCGCCGCAGGCGAGGTCGAGCGCCCTCCCCGCCGGGAGGCCCTCCGCTTCGCCGGCGAAGGTTCGGTTCGGGGTCAGAGCCCAGAGCTGCTCCTTCTCGGCGTACTTGCGATCCCAGTACTCACGCTTCATGTGGACGCATCCTCTCGGCCGCAACGCGATAGCTGGCGACGAGCGTCAGAGCACAGAGACCTGCACCGAGAAGATAGGGCGTCGTGTCGCCCTGCGACTCCGCGAGCGCGCCACCGAGGGACGGCCCGATGAGGGCACCGACCGCCCAGGCGGTGTTCATCACTCCGAACGCGAGTCCCTGCGCGAGCCCGGCGGCGTCCGCGCGATGCGAGGTCAGTGCCATTCCCGGCGTGTACAGGCTCCCGAAGCTGATCCCGGCTGCGCCGATGAGAATCGCGACCAGAATCGGCTCCGACGATGCGGCGAGCACCACGGCGACCGCGATCGATCCCGCAAGCGCGAAGCGGATGGGGAGGAGCCTTCCGAGTCGATCCGTCGCTCGGCCGAGAAGCGGATTGATCACGACTTCGACCAGGCCGGCAGCGAAGAAGACCGCGGCGATCCCGAGCGTCGACCAGCCGGCGTCGTCGAGCGCGAGCGGCGCGAGAACGACGAGAACTCCGAAGAGCATCGCCGGAAGGGTGTTCAACCAGAGACCACCGAGAAAGCGGATGTCGTGGAACGCGCGTCTCACGCCGTCCGCGGTCAACTTCTCGCCGGGTGCCGAACGTCCGGCGAGCGCCAGCAGGGCGAAGGCGAACGCGACGACCGCCAGGGTCGTCAACGACACCCGGATGCCGACCGTCTCGGCGAGCCCGCCGAACATCGGACCGAGGATCGCGCCGGCGATGGCGGCGCCGAAGGCCGTGCCGATCATCTCCCCACGCTTGGACTTGGGTGCGACTCCGGCGATCCACGCAAGCGCGCCGGCCCAGGTGACCGTGCTCGAGAAGCCCTGCACGAAGCGAGCGATGCCGAGCGCGACGACGCCACCTGCGACCGCGAACGCAAGGCTCGCGATCCCGAGCAGGACGAGGCCCCCGATGACCGCGGTTCTCGGTCCGAAGCGCGCGGCGGCCAGGCCCCCCGGTATCCCTCCGAAGAGCGCGCCGGCGCCGAACGCTGCAACCAGCAGCCCGGCGCCGGTCTTCGAGAGCCCGAACTCCTCGGCATAGCCGGGGACGAGCGGAGTGAGCGCGGTGTACAGCATCGCGTCGACGAAGATGATCGAGCTGACGAGCGCGAGGAGCCCACGCATTCCGCCGAGCGTATCCGCGAGAGCAGCGGCCGCCACGTTCGTGACGCCGCAGCTTTCAGCGCGGAACCGCCACAAGAAAAAGCGCACCGAGCCGGTGACGTTCTCGTCCGGCTATTCGACTGACCTCCGCCGAAGCGGCTGCCACTCGGAGAGCCATCAACCTCGAACGCTCCGTACTCGGTGCAGGAACGACCCTATGCGATCGAGGGCCGCCCGGTCAAGCGCTGGCCGAATCGAAGTCGGCGCAAATTGCGACCAAGCGCTCTTATCCTCAGCGGCCGAAGCCGTGTCACTCCGGACGCGTCGGTCCAAAGAAAATGCACCGAGTCGGTGGCGTCTTCGTCCGACAATCCGACTGACCTCCGCCGAAGCGACTGCCACTCGGAGAGTCATCAACCTCGGACACTCCGTGCTCGGTGCAAGCCGCACACTATGGGGGCGCCATCGTGCCGTCAAGGGCGCTCGAGGCAGACTTGTCGCAAATTGCGAAGTTTTCTTTTCGCACAGGGTCAAACTGCGCATCCCCGCGCTTGCTCTGGTGTCTCGGAGGAAGAAAACGGCCGGGCAACATGGCCCGGCCGCAAAAGTATTCGCCGAGCCGGGAACGCTTTCGTCCACCTTCCCGACGAACCTTCCGCTTCCGCGTAGTGCTCCTCGGGGGGCTTCGACCTACCGGCGTCCCGTGCTCGGCGCAGCGGCACTCTATGCAAATCCGGACCCGTCGATCAAGGTCGTGCTCGAACGAATCGGGCGCAATTTGCGAACGTCACTCGGGAAAGCGGGCAACGAGCCCGAGGTCGTAGTGTCCGCGCATGCGAAGTCGCGCCCGAGCAGTCGTGATCGGAGGGGGCGTGGGCGGCTGCGCGATCCTCTACTGGCTCGCCAGGCTCGGCTGGGAAGACGTCGTCCTGGTCGAGCGCGCGGAGCTGACGAGCGGATCGACGTTTCACTCCGCGGGTCTCGTGGGCCAGCTCAGGAGCTCGCTCTCGCTGACCAGGATGATGATGGAGAGCGTCGAGCTCTATCGGTCCCTGGAGCAGGAGGTGGGGCTCGAGACCGGTTGGCAGGAGGTGGGCTCGCTACGGCTGGCCTCGTCGCAGGAGCGGATGGAAGAGATCGCGCGCCAGGCGGGTTGGGCGAAGACCTTCGGTCTTCCGCTCGAGCTCATCTCGCCCGCGGAGGCGCAGGAGCTCTTTCCTCCCATGACCGCCGGCGGCGTGCTGGGAGCGGCGTTCCTGCCGACCGACGGCTACGTCGACCCCAGCCAGCTCACGTTCGCGCTCGCGGAAGGTGCGAGGCGGCACGGGGCGGAGGTCGAGCAACGAACCCGCGTCACCGGGATTCGCGTACGCCGAGGGTGCGTCGAGGCGGTCGAGACCGATCGAGGCGAGATCGAGACCGAGGTCGTCGTCAACGCGGGAGGCATGTACGCGCGCGAGATCGGGGCGCTCGCCGGCGTCAATGTCCCGATCGTCCCCATGGCCCACGAGTACCTCGTCACGAAACCCGCGGGGCTCCCACGGGAGATGCCGACGATGCGCGACCCCTCGCTGCTCGTGTACTTCCGTCCGGAGTCGGGAGGGCTGGTCATGGGCGGCTACGAGCGCAGCTGCGCGCCCTGGGGGCTCGACGGCATTCCAGCCGACTTCAACTCGCGGCTGCTCGAGGAGGACTGGCCCCGCTTCGAGGAGCTGATGGAGAACGCCGTCGTGCGGGTTCCCGGGCTCGCCGACATGGAGGTGGTCAAGCTCATCAACGGTCCGGAGGCGTTCACTCCGGACGGCGAGTTCATCCTCGGCCCCGCCGAGGTGCGGGGCTTCTGGGTCGCTGCCGGATTCTGCGCTCACGGTCTTGCGGGCGCGGGCGGGATGGGGAAGCTCGTCGCCGAGTGGATCGTCGAAGGCACACCGTCGCTCGACGTCTGGCATATGGATTCACGCCGCTTCGGTAGCTCCTACCGGAGCCGCGAGTACACGGTGGAGCGAACGACCGAGGTGTACGAGACGTACTACGACGTCAAGTACCCGGGCCACGAGCGACAGGCGGGCCGTCCACTTCGGGTCTCGCCGGCGTACATGCGACTCGTCGAGCTCGGCGCGGTGTTCGGGGAGAAGTCCGGCTGGGAGCGCGCGAACTGGCTCGATCCGAATGCCGCCCGCGGTGACGAGTCGCTTCGGCCGCGGGGCTGGGCGGGAAAGCTGTGGTCGCCCGCAATCGGTGCCGAGCACCGCGCGGCTCGCGAAAGCGCGGCGCTGTTCGACGAGAGCTCGTTCGCCAAGATCGACGTGACCGGCGAGGGCGCGGGCGCTTTTCTGGAGCGGCTCTGCGCCAATCGTGTGGCGCGCGAGGTCGGCCGGGTCACCTACACGCAGATGCTGAATGCGAAGGGCGGGATCGAGTGCGACTTCACGGTCACCCGTCTCGGCGACGACCGCTTTCGCATCGTCACGGGAACCGCGTTCGGGCAGCACGACCTGGCCTGGCTGCGCCAGCATGCGCCGGAGGACGGCTCGGTACACGTCGACGAGGTGACCTCGCAGTACGCGTGTTACGGCCTCTGGGGTCCCGGGGCGCGCAAGATCCTTCAGCCTCTGACGACGGCGGATCTCTCGAACGAGGCGTTTCCGTACATGCACGCACAGGAGCTCTCGGTCGGTCGTGTGCCGTGCCTCGCGCTCCGGGTCACCTACGTCGGCGAGCTCGGCTGGGAGCTCTACTGTCCCGCCGAGCTCGGGCTCGCGCTCTTCGACGCACTCTGGGAGGGCGGGCGTGAGCACGGCCTCGTCGTCGGCGGGTACAAGGCAATCGACTCGCTTCGGCTCGAGAAGGGCTACCGGGTTTGGGGCTCCGACATCACGCCCGAGGACACGCCGTTCGAGGCCGGCCTCGGGTTCGCCGTCAAACTCGGCAAGGGCGACTTCCTGGGCCGGGAGGCGCTCGCAAGCGCCACCCAGCCGGAGCGCGTGCTTCGGTGTCTGACACTCGAGGATCCTCGCGCCGTCTCTCTCGGCTCCGAGCCGGTCCGGGTCGAGGGCGAGCTCGTCGGACGCGTCACGAGCGGCGGCTACGGGTACACGGTCGAAAAATCGATCGCGTACGCATACGTGCCCTCCGAGTACGTTCTCGGCACGCCCGTCGAAGTGGAGATCTTCGGCGAGTGGGTGGCCGGCGAGATCACCGCCGAACCGCTCTTCGATCCTGCGGGAGAGCGGATTCGGGCGTGAGCGAGCTCGCCGCTGCCGTAGAGCGTGTCTGGCCCGGACGCAACGCTCGTTCGGAGACTCTCGGAGGCGGGATCACGAACCACAACCTCAAGGTCGACGTCGACGGAGTGCTGTTCGTCCTTCGGGTCACCGGCAAGGACACCGACCTGCTCGGCATCGACCGCAGGGTCGAGCTGGAGGCGACGCGCCGTGCAGCCGCCCTCGGCATCGGGGCCGAGGTGGCCGCGTTCGTCGAACCGGAGGAGTGGCTCGTCACGCGCTTCGTCGAGGGGGACACCCCTTCCGTCGAGCGCATGGGCCAGCCGGAGATGCTCTCTCGCGTCGCGTCCGTGCTGCGCGCGTTCCACGAGGGCCCTCCGCTCTCAGGAGCCTTCGACTCCTTCCGGGTGGTGGAGACGTACCGGGAGACTGCGCTCGCGCGAGGCGGGAACGTCCCGCGCGCGTACGAAGCGGCACACGAGCTCGCGCAGCGGATCGAACGGATCCGCGGTCGAGCGATCGCGAAGCCGTGTCACAACGACCTCCTCAACGCGAACTTCCTCTGGGCCGACGAGCGCCTGTGCATCGTCGACTGGGAGTACGCAGGGATGGGCGACCCGTTCTTCGATCTCGCGAACTTCTCGATCAATCACGAGCTCGACGACGATGCGCGACTCCTCCTGCTCGAGGCGTACTTCGGAGGCATTCGTGTCGAGGACGCGCGAACCCTGGAGCTGATGCGCTTCATGTCCGATTTCCGCGAGGCGATGTGGGGCGTCGTGCAGTCCGCCGTGTCGGAGCTCGACTTCGACTTCGCCGCGTACGCGAGCGAGCACTTCGATCGGCTCGAGCAGACGGCGGCCGAGCCGGCGTTCCGAGCCGCGCTGGAGGCCTGAAGACGAAGGGCGCCTTCCGGCGCCCTTCATTCGAAACTCGTTCGGAACCTACTAGCCTCCTTCGGTTGGAAGGCCGAAGCGCTGACGCTGTTCCTCCTCCAGGCGCTCGAGCTCGTCCTCGGTGCCCATGCGGACCGGGCCCTTGAACCAGTTCTTCGCGGACAGGAACCACCAGCCGCCGAAAATGATGCCGATGGCCGCGAACCAGAGGACCGTGTAGTTCGTCAACTCCCAGGAGAAGTCGTCCTCCCACGGGAGTCCTGCCTTGTAGAGCGGGAAGATGAAGAGGATCGTGATCAGAGCCACCCACAAGATCGCGATCGCGTCGATCCACTTGTAGTGGCGTCCCAGGCTCCAGGCACGAGGCTCGTCCCAGCTGTCGCCTTTTCGCCAGCGCAGCCACACGGGGAGGATGAATGCGATGTAGAGGCCGATGACCGCGATCGCGGTGCCGACTGCGTAGCCCACGAGGTAGTTCCAGATCGCGGGGATCATCAGAATCGCGGCGAAGAAGGCGATTCCGACCACCGACCAGCGCGGGACGCGATTGGGGGCGACCCTTCTCCACAGCGGATGCCCCGGAACGGCGCGGTCGCGGGAGAACGCGAACATCATCCGGGAGGCCGACGTCACGGACGCCGTGACGCAGAAGAACTGCGCGACCACGCAGATGAACAAGAGTGCCTCTGACCAGTTCTGGCTCATCGACTCGGCCCAGATCCACGGGACCACGGCGCCGATGTTCTCGAGCGCGCCCTCCGTGTCCGGGATTGCGAACGTGACCGCCACGAGCAGGATGAAGCCGAAGACCGCGGAGACGAACACCGAGGTCCACATGCCGGTCGCGGCCATGCGGGAGGCTGCCTTGGTCTCCTCGGCGGTGTGTGCCGAGGCGTCGAACCCGGTGATCGTGTACTGGGCCATCAACAAGCCGAGCCCGAACACGAACCACATGGCCGGGTTCCCCCAGGACGTCGTCCCCCCGCCGTACCCCGAGGCGTTGACCGTCTCCGTGAACACGTACGACAGCGACTGATGTTGATCCGGAACGATGATGAGGACGCCGACGATGAAGACCACGCCGACCATGTGCCACCAGGCCGAGATCATGTTCAGGCCGGAGGTGATCCGGATGTCGAACATGTTGATCAGAACCGCCAGGCCCAGGCAGACGGCATACACGACGTAGATCGAGAAGTTCGCCGATGCGCCGAACCAGTCGTTCATGTGCGCCGTGTAGGTGAACCAGTAGTCGAGCAGGATCGTCGCAAACGTGGCGAGCCCGTAGCCGATGGCTGCCGTCACGGCGACCTGGCCGATGAGGTTGAACCAGCCGGTTGCCCAGCCCCAGCCGGGGCTTCCGAGCTTCGAGGCCCAGTAGTAGAGGCCGCCGGCTGTCGGATAGGCCGACGCGATCTCGGCCATCGAGAGCGCGATGATCGTGCTCATGAGGCCGACGAGGAGCCACCCCCAGGTGACCGCGACCGGTCCGCCGCGCTCGAACGCGACGAAATAGGAGGTGAGGCATCCCGCGAGGATCGAGATGATCGTGAACGAGATCGCGAAGTTGCGAAATCCACCCATCGCGCGGAAGAGCTCCTGCGCGTAGCCCAGCTTGTGGAGGATCCTCTCGTCCTCCGAGGTGTGATACCCGCCGGGAGTGGGTCCTGTCGTCATACCACCCTCCTTTGCGTCCGAGACGCGACTGGGGACGGGGTATTCAGCTACTACCGGGGCTCTTCTGTCAAGCGTACGCGCCTACGGAATAGGATCGCGCTCTGTGTTGACCTTTGACGAATTGAAGGCCGAGGTCGCAGACGGCGACGTCGACACCGTCGTCGTCGCCTTCACCGACATGCAGGGACGGCTGCTCGGAAAACGGCTCCACGGCGAGTTCTTCGTCGAGGAGATCGAGGCCGAGCACCCGGTCGAGGGGTGCAACTACCTGCTTGCACTCGACATGGAGATGGAGCCGATCCCGGGCTACGAGATCGCGAGCTGGGAGCAGGGATACGGGGACTTCGCGCTCGCGCCCGATCTCGGCACGCTCAGGCGCATCCCCTGGCTCCCGGCGACCGCGCTCGTCCTCTGCGACGTCCAGTGGCACGACGGCTCTCCCGTCCAACCGTCTCCGCGGCAGGTGCTGAAGGCGCAGATGGAGCGAGCGGCCGCGCTCGGCCTCACGCCGATGACCGGCTCCGAGCTCGAGTTCTACCTCCTCCGCCAGACCTACGAGGAGGCATGGGCCCAGCGCTACGAGGACCTGACGCCGTCGGTCCCCTACATCCTCGACTACCACGTTCTCGCCTCGACCTACGACGAGGACCTGATCCGTCAGATCCGGAACGGAATGCATGCCGCGGGGATCAAGGTCGAGACCTCGAAAGGCGAGGCTTGGCCCGGGCAGCACGAGATCAACTTCCGCTTCGCGGACGCGCTGACGATGGCCGACAACCACGTCGTCTACAAGAACGGCGCCAAGGAGATCGCGCACGCGAACGGCTGCTCGATCACGTTCATGGCCAAGCCGTTCGAGTCCTGGATCGGCAACTCCTGTCACGTCCACGCGTCGCTCTTCCGCGACGGCGAGCCTGCCTTCCGTGACGACGACGTGCTCTTCGACCGCTTCCTCGCCGGTCAGATCGCCTGTTTCGAGGAGCTCGCGGTCTTCCTTGCGCCCACGATCAACTCGTACAAGCGGTTCGCGGCGGGCAGCTGGGCGCCGACGACGCTGGCGTGGGGGAAGGACAACCGTACGTGTGGGTTCCGCGTTGTCGGGCACGGGAGCTCGAAGCGAGTGGAGACGCGCATACCGGGCGGCGACGTCAATCCGTATCTCGCCTTCGCAGCTGCCATCGCCGCGGGACTGCACGGGATCGAGAGCGAGCTCGAGCTGCCGCCGGCGTTGGAGGGGAATGCGTACGAGTCCGACGCGAAGCGTTTCCCGTCCGCGCTGCGGGAGGCGATCTCCGCCCTCGAGTCGGGCAAGATGGCGCGCGCCGCGTTCGGCGACCAGGTCGTCGACCACTACCTGAACTACGCCCGCACCGAGCAGTCGCTCTACGACAGGGTCGTGACCGACTGGGAGCGGACGCGGTACTTCGAGCGCGGGTGAGAGTCGTCCTGATATCGCGGATCCTCCCGGCCGTTCACGGCCTCTACGGAATGCTCCGCGCGGGCGGGCACGACCCGGTCGCGCTCCTCACCACCCGCGCAGTCGCCGAGAGGTACGGCGAGCTCGAGGAGCTTCTGCGCGAGGCTCCCCGCGAGCTCGACGTCGTGATCCCCGCCGAGCGGGGCGGAATCGCGCCGCTCCTTCGCCGCTACGAGCCCGACGCGGTCTTCTGCCTCGGGTTCCCGTGGAAGATTCCTGCAGACGCGCTGGCCGTTCCCAAGCTCGGCGCCGTGAACGGGCATCCTTCGCTCCTTCCGCGCTACCGAGGGCCGACTCCCGTCTCCTGGGCGATCCGCAGCGGAGAACGTGAGATCGGCTTCACCTTCCACCGTATGGATCCCGACCTGGACACCGGGGCCGTGCTTGCACAGAAGCGGTTTGCGCTCGGAGACGAGAATTCGTGGGACGAGCTCGGCCCCAAGCTCGAGGGAGCCGCACGCGACCTCTTCCCGACCGTGCTCGAGCGGATCGAGCGTGGCGACCCGGGTGAACCGCAAAGCGAGGACGGGGCAAGCTACTTCTCGTTCTTCGAGCCGGAGTACGCCTGGATCGACTGGGCGAGGCCGGCGGAGGAGATCGAGCGGCAGGTTCGCGCCTGGCGCTTCCACTCGTCGATCTCGGGTGACCAAGGAGCGCTCACGGAGCTCGACGGCGAGACGGTTCGCGTCCTCCGCGTCAGCCTCGAGCCCGGCAAGGGGCGCGAGCAGGAGACCGGCGCTGGGAGCCTGTGGATCTCGGAGACCGAGCCCGCGTGAGGCCCGTCATCGGGATCACGACCTACGCCCAGGAGGCGAGCTGGGGCGTGTGGCGGATGCCTGCGGCGCTGATCCCGCTCGACTACGTCGACGCGGTCGAGCGGGCCGGGGGTCGTCCGGTCCTGATCCCTCCGAGCGAGCAGGGCGTGGCGGAGACCCTCGCGACGCTGGACGGAATCGTGTTCTCCGGAGGGGCGGACATCGACCCGTCGCTCTACGGCGCCGAGCCGCATCCGGAGACCGACACGCCTCAAGCGCGCCGCGACGCGGGCGAGCGGGTGTTGCTCGAGGCCGCGCTCGAGCGCGACATGCCCACGCTTGCGATCTGCCGCGGCTTCCAGCTCTTGAACGTCGTGCGCGGCGGAGACCTCGTCCAGCATCTTCCCGAGGAAGTCGGGAGCGACGAGCACAAGCGGCAGCCGGGCGTCTTCGCCGAGCACCCCGTCGAGGTGAAGGACGGCACGCGGTCTCGCGTCGATGGTCGATCCCCGCTCCCACGTGACGTCGCACCATCACCAGGGGATCGGGCGGCTCGGGGACGGGCTCGTCGAGGCTGCCTGGGCGGGGGACGGGACGCTCGAGGGCGTTGAGGACCCGACACGGCGGTTCCTGGTCGGCGTGCAATGGCATCCCGAGGCAAGAGAGGACGCCGCGCTCTTCGAGAATCTCGTCCAGGAGGCGCGGGCGTACCGGGCTTCCGAGGGAAGAAGCTGACACTCGGCGCAAGCCGTGAGACAGGAGATCACGTGTACTGGACTCTGGGAGTCATCTACATCGTCCTCTCGATCGCGTTCATCGCGGACGTTCTGCGGAACCGCGCCCTGAGCGCAGGCGGCAAGGCTCTCTGGATCGTGGCGTTGCTGCTCCTGCCCGTTCTCGCCTGGCTCCTCTACGGGATCTGGCGAATGCGCCAGAGTCGCGGCCTCTAGGGGCTGGCGGTGGCGCTGACCGTCGTCAACCCGGCCACGGAGGAGCCGATCGCGGAGCTCGAGCAGGCGGGCGTGGACGAAACGGACGAGGTGGTCGCGCGCGCACAAGAGGCGTATCCCGCCTGGCGCGGCGTCGCGCCCGCCGATCGCGGCAGGCTGCTCCGGCGGCTGGCGACGCTCGTCGAGGAGCACGTAGAAGAGCTTGCGGAGATCGAGTCGAGGAACGTGGGCAAGCCCATCTCGGGAGCTCGCGGCGAGATCGGCATGGTCGCTCAGGTCTTCCACTTCTACGCCGGCGCCGTGGACAAGCACTACGGGCAGACGATCCCGGTGGCCGGGGGTGAGGCGATGACGTTTCGCGAGCCGCTCGGCGTGGTCGGTCTGATCGTGCCCTGGAACTTCCCGCTCAACATCTCGAGCTGGAAGCTCGGACCAGCGCTCGCCTGCGGGAACACCGTCGTGTTGAAGCCGGCGGAGCTGACGCCGCTCTCGGCGCTCAGGCTCGCCGAGCTCGTCCTCGAAGCCGGAATTCCCGAGGGCGTGGTCAACGTCCTCGTCGGGAAGGGGTCGGTCGTCGGCCAACGGCTGATCGAGCATCCGGAGGTGGCCAAGATCGGCTTCACCGGCTCGACCGAGGTCGGCCGGCTCGTGATGCAGGGCGCGGCAGGGACGATCAAGCGCGTCACGCTCGAGCTCGGCGGCAAGTCGGCGAACGTGATCTTCGAGGACGCCGACCTCGAGCGGGCGGCCGCAGCGGCGCCCTACGCGGTCTTCGACAACGCCGGCCAGGACTGCTGCGCGCGCTCGCGGATCCTCGTCCAGAGGTCGGTGTACGACCAGTTTCTCGCCGACTTGATCTCGGCGACGAAGGGCGTGAAGGTCGGAGATCCGGCCGACGAGTCCACCGAGATGGGACCGCTCGTCAGCGCCGGGCACCGCGACACGGTCGCGTCATTCGTCGACGCGGAGCCCGTCTATCGCGGCGAAGCCCCTGACGGGCCAGGCTTCTGGTTCCCGTGCACGATCGTGGAGGCGACGAACGATGACCGGATCGCGCGCGAGGAGGTCTTCGGGCCGGTCGCCGCCGTCATCCCGTTCGAGGACGAAGCGGACGCGGTGCGGATCGCGAACGACACGCCATACGGCCTGTCCGGCTCGATCTGGACGCGGGACGGAGCCCGCGCGCTGCGCGTAGCGCGTGCACTGGAAACGGGCGTGCTCTCGGTGAACTCGAACTCGTCCGTGCGCGTGCAGACACCGTTCGGCGGCTTCAAGCAGTCCGGCTTCGGCCGCGAGCTCGGCATGCAAGGGCTGGACGGGTACTCGGAGGTCAAGTCCGTGTTCATCTCGACGGAGGGTTGAGACGTGGCAGGGAGACTCGAAGGGAAGGTCTGTGTCATCACCGGCGCCGGGGGCGGCATGGGGCGGGAGGCTGCAATCGTCTTCACGGGCGAGGGCGCGAA
The DNA here is from genome assembly GCA_963838395.1 of uncultured Actinomycetes bacterium. GTDB lineage: Bacteria > Actinomycetota > Thermoleophilia > Gaiellales > Gaiellaceae > GMQP-bins7. The sequence continues at coordinate 498,155 of CAWIQX010000024.1, read as the reverse complement.
GGTGTGCGTCGCCGATGTCGACGAGTCACTCGCCGAGGAGACGGAGGCGCTCTGCGCCGGTGAGGCATTCGCACTCCGCGCGAACGTCGCGGACGAGGACGACGTCCAGCGCATGTATGCGGAGACCGCCGAGCGCTTCGGCGGCGTGGACGTGCTCTACAACAACGCGGGCATCTCTCCGGGCGACGACGCGTCCGTCCTCGACACGAGCGTGGAGGCGTGGCAGCGCGTACAGGACGTGAACACGAAGGGCGTCTTCCTCTGCTGCAAGCACGGGATCCCGCACCTGCTCGCGCGGGGAGGAGGCTCGGTGATCAACGTCGCGTCGTTCGTCGCGATCCTGGGCGCTGCGACCTCGCAGATCTCGTACACCGCGTCGAAGGGCGCAGTGCTCTCGATGAGCCGCGAGCTCGCGGTGCAGTTTGCGCGCGAGGGAGTACGGGTCAACGCGCTCTGCCCGGGCCCGGTCGAGACGCCGCTCCTGCTTGCGATCTTCGGCGACGACCCGGCGGCGTTCGCGCGGAGGCAGGTGCACTGGCCGACCGGGCGTCTCGGCAAGCCGCGCGAGATCGTGGACGCGGCGCTCTTCCTGGCGAGCGACGAGGCGTCGTTCGTCAACGGCGCCGCGTTCGTCGTCGACGGCGGCCTGAGCGCCGCCTACGTCACGCCGGAGTAGCGGCTTCAGACGCCGACGACCTGAACGAGCCAGCGCCGGTCGCGCTCGCGGTCGAGCTCGAGGAAGAGCACCCGCTGCCACTGGCCGAGCGCGAGCTCGCCGTCCCGCACCGGGATCGACTCGCCGGCCGGGCCGAGGAGCATCGACATGCAGTGCGCGTGGCCGTTGCCGATCTCCATGTCCTCCTCGCAAACGTTCTCCGTGCGGCGGTCCCAGTCGTCGTGCGCGTAGTAGTGCTCGGTCGGAACGAGTCGCTTGAGCAGGACGGCGAAGTCCTCGAGAAACCCGCGCTCCCACTCGTTCACCCGCACCGAGCACGTCGTGTGCGGCGAGTAGACCGAGCAGATGCCGTCCTGGATGCCGCTCTGGCGGACGATGTCCTGCACCTCGCCGGTGATGTCCGTCACGGTCAGCCCGCCGGCGGTACGAAGCTGCGACTCCGACTGATAAGTCTCCACGCCGCTCGACATTGTGTCAGCAGCGCGCTAAGAGAGCCGGATGGAACCGTCGGTTACGCTGACCGACCGCGGGCCCGTAGCTCAGCTGGTTAGAGCAGCCGACTCATAATCGGTCCGGTCCCTGGTTCGAGTCCACCCGGGCCCACTCTCGCCGCGCGGCGCGTACGTGAAGCACGTCACGTTCTGCGCCCGCCCGGGTCTCCCGGCGCGGGATTTCATAGGCGTCGGGGAGGCCGGGTCGAGAGATTCGGCCTTCTGACTTCCATGGGTCCCACGGACGGCGAAGGGGTGTGGCATGGGCGATCGAGACGAGACGCTAGCTCTCCCACTCGCTCCTCTCGTGGCTGCGGGACATTGTCGACTGCGCTCGGTGTTATGAGCGAAAAACAGCGGACCAAGAGTCTGGGCCCCGTCGACGGCGACCGCCTGCGCTACGCAAGTCCGAGCACAGGCACTCGCGCGACCGCAGCGAAGGCGGCAACCGCGCCACCTCCCGCCATCGCAGAGCTCGCGAGATGTACCTCGAGCAGACGCGGCCGAGGTCGTGAGACTGGTGAGCCCTCGGGGCAGCGTTGAGAACTAGCCGTCGCGCTTACGGCGGCGATTCGGTTCGGACGGGGGATGGCGAGGGCCTTACATGGCTCCATTGGGTGAGTGCATAGCCCATTCGGATGATGCGCCGCTCGGTCGCCGCACGGGACGCTTCCCTGAAGCAGATCCGAGGAACGGGCATCCATCCCGCTTGGGGGAATCCGGAAAGGAGTTCGAATGCAGTCTCTTTCGATGAAAGTGCTGATGGCGGCCGCCGCAGTGGTCATGTTCTCCACGGTTACCGCGATCGCTGGCGCCCAAGGACCACCACCTACGGCAGGCCCGTTAGCGTGTGTCCCCGGTGAGCCGCCGTCGCCCGCGCGTTTCCCGCTCTCGCGATCCGTGCCAGACGAGGGCCGCGCTGCGCAAGAGCCGTGCCCGCCAGAGCCAGGTCCGCCAGGTCCGCCAGATCCCCCTGCGCTAGCACTGGAGTACGGTGTTGCCGCTGTCGATGTGACTCGGGGCGGCTCAACAGCGACGTTCGGTGTGTACTCGACCGCGCTCGGGTCCCCGGTCATTGATACGACCGGCGGGACGTTCCGCTTCACGTGTGACGCTCTCCAGGCACCCTGCTTCGTTGCGGTCAAGGCGGCGGCGCTCTCCGACAGTGCCGGCACGGCGCTCTTCTACCCGCGCATCCTGATCGAGAGAACCGGCACGCCGACAGTCGGCATACAGCCAACGTTCTTCTGCGAGTACGCCGACGGATCGAGTGGCCCCGGCGGTCTCACGACCTTGACCAAGCAGCCGAAGGCGGTCCTTCCAGATTTCGAGGCCGTCGAGGTGAACATCGGCGGGTCGGCCGACTGCGGCCTGCCAGGCCCAGGTGGTGACGTCGCCAGTATCGAGGTGCCTGAAGGCTTCTACAACGTCGACGCGTCCTTCTCCTTCCGCTAGTAGCCGAACCCAACGTCGCGCGGATCGTCGATCCGCGCGACCTGGCGTTAGGCCCAGTCAGAGCTCGACGAGCCCCTCGCGCACTCGCCACTCGTGCTGGCCAGGATCGTCGTCACCTTCGGAGATCCGAAAAGGCCCGCCAGCGACCGAGGAGTAGTGTCGGACGGTCGGCTAACTGGAGGAGGAAGCGTGGAGAACATTGCGAGCGAGGTCGCTGGCGAAGGAGCGACCTTCGAAGAAGCCGCTGAGAATGCCGTCGAGAAGCGCTACAGAGGACTCGAAGCGGAGGGCGCGGCGCCCAAGAGCCGCGAATGGTTGAAGGTGATTCGAATCGAGGTGGAAGCGGAGTCGCATAACCAGTGGATAAGGACGTTCCGCGTGGTTATTCCAGGTAAGTAGGCGAAGCCCGCCGAGCGAGATCGTTACGTCAAGTGGTAGCTGGAGGAGTCGGGGCTATCGGCGGAAGAGCTTCACGGGATCGCGGTGGGTCTCGCGTCGCCGGAGTGACGCGCACTCAACGCCACTCGACTGAAAAATGGATATAGGGTCGGCATACCCCTAGTTAGGAAGGACGGTCTTCCATGAGCGTTGTCATTCGGTTCAACCCCACAAACGTGACGCGGGAAAAGTACGACGAAAGCCTGCGGCGGCTCAAGGAAGCCGGACCATGGCCTGCGGACGGCATGGACTACCACGTTCTCTTTGGAACAGACGGGAATCTGCGAGTCAGCGAAATCTGGGACTCTCGGGAGCAGTTCGAAGCCTACGGTGAGACCTTGATGCCCATCCTGACCGACCTTGGGATCGAGTTCTCCGGCGAGCCAGAGTTCTTCGAGGTCCACAACATCGTCAAGCGCTAGGTCGGGCGACGACCTCGGGGGCGTCGAGCACCCCGCACCGAACCTCGACCTCGTGACGTCGTCGAGCTTGCCGATGGGCCGCCAGGCGCTCATCGCTGCGCGAGTCGGGAGCTCGACCCGAGGTACCCCGGGCACACCGGAGTCGTAGATCCTCTCAGTGAGGGGTTACTGAGGCGTTCTAGACTCCGGTTGCCCGGGCGTTCGGCGAGGTTCCACGTGCGCCGGGGGCTCCCTTCCCCAATCCCCAGCCCCCGATCTGACGTGCGCCTTGGACGCTAAGCCTTCGCCCGGGCGATGGCTCCCGACGAAGGTCTAGAGAGACCTAGCGCCCTGTAGCGTTGCTGACCGAAAGTGGGCGACGGCTACATGCGAGTTCGCGCCCGACGCTCGTGCTTCAGCGTCATCGCCTCACGCTCGGCCTCGCGACGCCGTATTTCGGGTTTGACCTTCACCCTCCCGATGGCAACGGTCGCAGTCGCCGACGCCTTGCTCGTCCGACGCCGCGCACATGATCGACACGTAGTGGTCGGGCGACGGCGGCGATGTTCTTTCGGCTGAGCAGCCTTGAACTCGGACTGATCCTCTTCGGGATCGTGCTCGGGTCTACGCTGCTGGGATCGTTCGTGGGTCACCGGCTTCGCGGCCATGCCGACACGCTGCGCGAGCCGTTCGGGGTGGTGCAGGCGGCACTGCTGGGCCTCGTCGCGCTCATTCTCGCGTTCGGCCTGACGATGGCTGTCGGACGTTACGACTCCCGTCGTGCGGCGGTGGTCGCCGACGCGAATGCGATCGGTACGACGTACCTGCGCGCCCAGACGCTTCGCGAGCCGATGCGGACGCGCTCTCTCGGGGCGCTCGTGCGCTACACGGACACGAGCATCGCTCTCTCAGCCGCTGTTCCGGGAAGCGCTGCGTCGCGCACGGCGATCGCGGCCGGAGAGCGCGAGCAGCGCGTGCTGTGGAAGCTCGCAGGCGACGCCCTGGCCGACTCGCCGATCGACAGCGCCCCGCGCCTCTATGTCGAGACCCTGAACGAGATGATCGACATGCAGACCGTCCGAGTGTCCGCACTGAACAATCGCGTACCCGCGGCCGTGCTCCAGATCGAGATCATCGGCGCGGCGGTCGGACTCGGCCTGCTCGCCTTGTATCTCGCGATCCTCTCGCGGGGAGTGGTCACCGTCGTTCTTGCCGCCGCGTTCGTCTCGGTGCTCCTACTCATCACGTTCGATCTAGATCGTCCGACGCGTGGGCTCGTCACTGTGCCCAACACACCACTCGTCACGTTACGCGCCTCGATGGAGCTTCCGCCGGCGGCTCAGGCGCCGAACGCCCCCGCCGGGTAGCAGGCGCGGAGGTGCGCGTCTCCGGCATGGATTGGTGGCGTTCGCGTTGACGCGAGGCCGAGCGCGCTCGGCTGCCGAGGACGCCGCACGCGAGTTGCCGAACTTGCCGCTCGAAGACGCACGCGAGAGCTAGACGCGCACTTCAGGACGAGTACTCGCTCACGCCGCCTCGCGGTGTTCGTCGGCGTCGACTCCGTCGTCTCGCCCGCTCAGCGGACGAACATGGCTCAAGAGCAACGCTCGCAGATCCGAGTCCATCTCCTCGACGGGGGGTTTGGCGTGGGCGTGCTGCGCCGCCACGCTGACCAGGATCACGATCAGCGCATTGAGCGCAACCAAGATGCCGACCCCAAGAGCGACATAGGTCCACACGAGCCCCCAGCCTGCCGACAGCTGCGGACGTGGCCTCGACAGGACCTCGCCGCGCACCTGTTCGATGCGTGGATCGTGCGGGAATACTTCTGGCATTTCCCAGCGCATGGAAGACTGAGCGCATGGAAGACATCGTCGAGAGCGAACGCCTGGCGAGGCGCTACTTCGAGCTTTTCGCGCAGCGCGCGTTCGAGCAACTGCGCGAGGTCGTCCATCCCGACGTCGTCTTCGAGCTGAAGGCCGTACAGCCTGGACACGTCGTTCGTGGGCGCGACGAGTTCATGCGCTTCCTGGAGCAGGAGTCCGACCGCCATCTGTGGGAGGCGGTCACCCATGTGTTCACGCCGATCGACGAGGACCGCGTCATCGTCGAAGGCCGGGTGCGCTGGTTCGACGACGAGAACGTCCTCCGCGACGACTCGCGGATCTGGGCGCTGGAGTTCTCGGATGGGCTTCTACTCCTCTCGGCTCCTGCAAAGAACGCGATCGAGGCCGAGTCGATCCTTCTGGCTCGTCACTGAGCTGTACGAGTACGCCTAGTCGTCCTCGAGGAGCGTCTCCTCCGCCACGTCCGCCCAGCCGTCCAGGTACTGCAGCACCTTCTCGTCCAGCGTGCATGCGAGGGGAACATCCTCGACCCACGCGATGGTGTCACCCTCTCCCAGGCGGGTGTTGAGGAACTCCGCCATGGCGTTCGCATCTGCCCCGTCCACGAACGCCCAGGCCGCTTGATCGCGAGGAGCGAACCGAGGATCGAGGATCACCACACTGATTGCGGTCACTGTTAGACCGTATGGTGCGGCCCCCCAAAAGGGTATCCCTCATGCGAGGGTCTCACGAGCGGCACCGCGTTCGCGGCAGAGGTCTACGAGGCGCGCTCGGAACGCCGACGACGGTTCCTGAGAGCCGCATCGCGGCGACCGCGTTCGGCCGGTGTGAACTCGGCCTCGCGCGCCGCGCGGAGCTTCGCCCACCTGGCACGCTCGGCCTTCGTCATCTCGCGAATCACGAGGTCGCCCGAAGAGACCTGCTCGCGGATGTGCTCGAGTTTCGCCTCGCGCGCCTCCTGCTCTCGTTCCCTGCTCGTTTTCGCCACTGACGAATTCTAGCTTCTCCCTGCAAAGCGGCACGATGGCTCGTCTTCGAGCGCGATCGAGGGAACAAAGGAAGACGGCGACGACGTTTTCGTGTCTTATTGCAGGGTTGTAAGGGCACGCGGAAGCACGCCGTGCCCGACGAGCGAACACCGCAAGGAGGGTGGCTATGACGTTGAAGATCGGCGACACCGCACCGGATTTCGCCGCGGACACCACCGAGGGCGAGATCCAGTTCCACGACTGGATCGGCGACTCGTGGGCGGTGGTGTTCTCGCACCCGAAGGACTTCACGCCAGTGTGCACGACGGAGCTCGGGTACATGGCGAAGATCAAGCCCGAGTTCGATCGCCGTAATGTGAAGATCATCGGACTCTCGGTCGATGCGACCGGCGATCACGAGAAGTGGGCGAAAGACATCCAGGAGACGCAGGGGCACGCGCCCAATTACCCGATCATCGGCGATGCGGACTTCGAGATCTCGAAGCTGTACGGGATGCTCGGGGCCGACGTCTCGGGCGACCCCGCCGATCGGACGGCCGCCGACAACCAGACGGTGCGCAACGTCTTCGTGATCGGCCCCGACAAGAAGGTCAAGCTCATCCTCGTCTACCCGATGACGACCGGCCGTAACTTCGACGAGGTCCTGCGCGTGATCGACTCGCTGCAGCTGACCGCGAACCACAAGGTGTCGACGCCCGTGAACTGGAAGGACGGCGACGACGTCATCATCGCCGGCTCGGTCTCGAACGACGAGGCGAAGGAGTTGTGGCCGGACGGGTGGCAGGAGCCTCGCCCGTACATCCGGATCGTGTCGCAGCCGCGCTGACGTCCGATCGCGCTCCGACAGCGCCCGGACGACCGGAGCGGCAAGGGGCCCGGGTGGGCGGGCCCCTTGCTTCGTTTGGCGCAACTTCGGGCCAGGCGAGTCGCCTGCGGGGAGAGGAGTCGCGCCGTGGCCGGTATCTGTTCCATATCGGGCTGACGTTCGTGAGGTTTTCCAGGCGATTTCCACAGGCGAAAGGACGGAATTTGGGCAAACTCCGTTGCCTCGTCCACAGGGGCTGGGGACTGGCGCACGAGAGCGACCGGCCGGAAGCGCGCGGCTACACTCCGCACATGGCGGAGTACGGCACGCTGAGAGTCAAGACGGGTCTCGCCGAGATGCTGAAAGGCGGCGTGATCATGGACGTCGTCGATGCGGATCAGGCCCGGATCGCCGAGGAAGCCGGCGCCTGTGCGGTCATGGCGCTCGAGCGCGTGCCTGCGGACATTCGCCGGGACGGGGGCGTTGCGCGCATGTCGGATCCGCAGCGGATCCGCGAGATTCAGGACGCAGTCTCGATCCCGGTCATGGCCAAGTGCCGCATCGGCCACTTCGCGGAGGCGCAGATCCTGCAGGAGCTCGAGGTCGACTACATCGACGAGTCCGAGGTCTTGACTCCGGCGGACGTCGAGCATCACGTCGACAAGTGGCTCTACACCGTGCCGTTCGTCTGCGGGGCGACCAACCTCGGCGAGGCGCTCCGGCGCATCTCCGAGGGCGCGGCGATGATCCGCACGAAAGGCGAAGCCGGCACGGGTGACATCGTCAACGCCGTGACGCACATGCGCGCGGTCTTCGGAGCGATTCGCAGCTTGCAGGCGCTGCGCGGCGACGAGCTCCACGCGGCCGCGAAGGAGCATCGAGCGCCGTTCGAGCTCATCCGCTGGGTCGCCGAGAACGGGCGCCTACCGGTCGTGACCTTCACCGCGGGCGGCATCGCGACTCCGGCCGACGCCTCACTCTGCATGCAGCTCGGCGCTGACGGGGTCTTCGTCGGCTCCGGCATCTTCAAGTCAGGACGCGATCCGCTGGACGATCGCGACGGTTGGGCGGACGACGTCGCGCGCCGTGCGCGGGCGATCGTCGAGGCGACGACCCACTTCGACGATCCGAAGGTGCTGGCCGACGTCTCGACCGGCCTCGGCCAGCCGATGGTCGGCATCTCCGCAAGCACGCTTCCGGACGACGAGCGGCTCGAAGTTCGCGGCTGGTAGCGCCTTCCGAGTGGAGAGCTCGCCGCGGATCGGGGTGCTCGCTCTGCAGGGGGCGTTTCGCGAGCACGTGCAGATGCTCGAGAGCCTGGGAGCCGACGTCGTCGAGGTGCGCCTCGCGGAGGAGCTCGAAGGGCTCGCCGGGCTGGTGATCCCGGGCGGGGAGTCGACGACGATCATGCGGCTCGCGCGCATCTACGGTCTGGACGAGGCGATCCGCGCGTATCAGGGGGCCATCTTCGGAACGTGCGCCGGGATGATCGTGCTCGACCGCGATCACCTCGGGCTCGCCGACCTCGAAGTCGATCGGAACGCCTACGGGCGCCAGGTGCGGAGCTTCGAGGCCGACGTCGAGCTTGCGGGGGAGGAGCGACCGTTGCACGGGGTGTTCATCCGCGCTCCTCGCATACGCGATCTCGGTGACGACCTGGAGGTTCTGGGAGAGCTCGACGGCGAGCCGGTGCTCGTGCGCGACGGACGCTTCCTGCTGTCCTCGTTTCACCCCGAGCTGACCGACGACACGCGTGTCCACCGCCTGTTCCTCGACATGGTTCGGGAGGAACGCCATGTCCGGGCATAGCAAGTGGAGCTCGATAAAGCACAAGAAGGGCGCCGCCGACGCCAAGCGCGGCAAGCTCTTCTCGAAGCTTTCGCGGGCGATCATCGTCGCGGCGCGAGAGGGTGGTCCCGACCCGGCGGCGAACCTCGCCCTGCAGAACGCGATCGAGAAGGCGCGCTCGTACTCGATGCCGAAGGACAACATCGAGCGTGCGATCGCGAAGGGATCGGGTGCGGACACCGAGGGCACGAGCTTCGACACCGTGGTCTACGAGGGCTACGGGCCCGAGGGAGTGGCGGTGCTCGTCGAGGCGCTGACCGACAACCGCAACCGCACGGCGTCCGATGTTCGGCATGCGTTCTCGAAGCACGGGGGCAATCTCGGGACGACGGGCGCCGTCGCGTGGCAGTTCGAGCGAAAGGGAGTGGTGCTCGCTTCCGCCGAGGGCGTGGACGAAGAGGAGCTTCTGCTCGCGGCGGCCGACGCGGGCGCCGACGATGTCGAGCTGGACGGGGCGAGCTTCGTGATCTCCGGTCCTCCGGAGACGCTGACAGCCGTTCGCGAAGCAGTCGAGGGGGCGGGCTTCACCGTCGAGTCGGCTGAGCTCGCGATGGTTCCCAAGGCGACGGTCGAGATCGCGGACGAGGCGACTGCCCGGAAGGTGCTGCGGCTCGTCGAGGGTCTCGAGGAGTCGGACGACGTCCAGGACGTCTACGTGAACGTCGACATCCCCGAGGCGATCCTCGAAGCGGTAGCCTCCTAGGCCGCATGACCAACCCCGTCGCAGTCAACTCCGCCGAAGGCGTGACGGCCGATCGGATCGAGGCGTTGCTCTCGGCGCGCCTCTTTCTCGAGCCGCAGCTTGCGGACGGGCGCCTCTACTTCATCTCGAACCTCTCCGGGCACCTGAGCCTGTACGCGATGGACGCCGCCGGCGGCGTCCCCGAGCCTCTGGTTCCCCCGCAGCTCGCGCTGCAGAACCCCGAGCTGATCCAGGGCTACTCGTACCACGTGTTGCCCGGGCTCGGGCAGATCGTGCTGATGATCGACGACGACGGGGACGAGAACTACGTGCCCTACGTCATCCCTATCGAAGGCGGTTTCCCGAAGCCGCTGGCCGAAGAGGCTTTCCGCGGGCGGCGGTCGAGCCTCCTCGACGTCGACCTCGAGACCTCGACCGCGTACTTCAACGTGCAGTCGCGTGAGGAGTCGATCATGTCCGCGGTCCGGGTCGACCTCGACAGCGGCGAAGTCGAGACCATCGGCGAGAGCCCGTACGGCGCGTTCGTCTTCGCGTGGACGCCCGATCACTCGCGCGTCGTGCTGGGAGACGGATACACGATCGGAGACATCGTGCTGTACGAGGTCGACGACGACGGAGCGCGCCAGGTGCTCTACGGCACGCCGATGGACGAGCGCGAGGAGGGTCGTGACTATCCGTTGTCCGGCCTCAGCGCCGCGCACGGCACGGTGAGCGGCGAGGGAATCCTCCTCACCACGACGGTGTTCGACGACTCGGGCGGTCCTGGCTATCTCGCGCTCGACGGCCCTGGTGAGATCGAGCAGGTGACCATCGAGGGACTCGTCCACGAGGGCGCGGGCGAGCTCGAGGCTCTTCAACATCTGGAGGGCAGCCGCTATGCGGCGCAGTACAACATCGACGGCTGCTCCTGGGTCTACGAGACGCTCTTCGACGAGGCCGGCCGGAGCTTGAGCGGTCGAGCGAGTCCTGGTCGGGGAGGACGAGCTCGCCGGCGGAACGCTGCACGGCTTGCACTACGACGAGGGAAGCGGCGGGTTCGCGTTGTCGTTCTGCACGGCGACCGACCCCACTCAGCTCTACGTCCTCGCGCCCGAGGCCGACAGCCAGCCGGTGCGGAGGACGCGCGAACGGGTGCTCGGACTCGCGACGGAGCTCCTCTCCGCGGGCGAGGACGCCTCCTTCGACTCGCACGACGGGCTTCGTATCTCGGCGCGGCTGTATCGCCCGTCGACGGAGCTCGGATACGACGGTCCGCGCCCGCTCGTCTACTACGTGCACGGCGGCCCGCAGGGTCAGGAACGGCCGAACTTCGCGTGGTTCTCGATGCCGCTCATCCAGATCCTGACGCTGCAGGGATTCGCGGTCTTCGTTCCCAATGCTCGCGGCTCGACCGGCTACGGGCTCGACTACACGAAGCGCGTCGACAAGGACTGGGGAGGACAGGACCGGCTCGATCACGTGCACGCGATGACCGAAATCCTGCCGAAGGACGAGCTCCTCGACGTGTCGCGCGCCGGCGTCGTCGGCCGTTCGTACGGCGGTTACATGACGCTGACCCTGGCGGGACGGCATCCCGAGCTGTGGCGTGGGGCGGTCGACATGTTCGGGCCCTACGACCTGGTCACCTTCTCGCAGCGGATCCCGGAGACGTGGAAGCCCTACTTCGCACTCGTGCTGGGCGACCCCGAGAAAGCCGAGGATCGCGATTTCCTCGTCGAGCGCTCTCCGAAGACGCACATCGAGAACATCGCCTGCCCACTGCTCGTCATCCAGGGAAACAACGACCCGCGCGTCGTCGAGCAGGAGTCGCGTGACCTCGTCGAAGGGCTGCGTGCCGGTGGGAAGGACGTGGACTACCTCGTGTTCGAGGACGAGGGCCACGACGTTCTGAAGCTGCCGAACCGGGTTCGCTGCTACGACGCGATCGTCGGCTTCTTCTCCGAGCACCTTTCGTAGCAGGTTGATAGGGTCGGCGCCGATGCGCTGGTTGACGATCGTCGTGGCCCTCTCGGCATTGCTGCTGGTCGTCGCAGGCTGCGGTGGGGACGACGAAGAGGCGAGCGACACCACCACCACGCTGACCGACACGACGACCGACGAGACGACCACCGACGAGACGACCACGGACGAGACCACGACGGACGACACGACCACCGACGCGACGATCTCGGAGATCTCGCCTCGGGGGAGTGCGCCGATCTGGTCGAGTCCGGCCAGAAGCTGAGCGAGGCCTTCGGCGCCGGGAGTCTGGCGGACGACGACCTGGACGACGTGTCCCAGTTCTTCGAGGAGTTCGCGGACAATGCCCCGGAGGAGATTCGCGCCGACTTCCTGGTTATGGCCAAAGCGTGGGAGGTGTACGCGGACGTGCTACCGGATCTCCAGGTCGACCCGGGAGAGACTCCGGATCCCGAGGCACTCGCGAAGCTGCAGCAGGCGATCGCCTCGATCGACCAGGAGGAGTTCGCGGCGGCGTCCGAGCGAATCACCGCCTGGACGACCGAGAACTGCTGACGCACGCACGCATGCTCTGAAGCCTCGCCCTTCGGCGAGGGAGGACGTCCGAAGCCCCGCATACCTTCTTTCCGTGAAGGTACTCGGCATCGACCCAGGGACGGCTGCATGCGGATACGGGATCGTCCACGGAAACGCCGGCCGCCTCCGGGCGGTGGTCTCAGGCCACTGGCGGACGTCCGCGCGCGAGCCTCCGCACGTCAGGCTGCTGGCGATCTTCGCGGGCGTGCAGCAGCTCATTGCGGAGCACGAGCCGGACGCCGTCGCGCTCGAGGAGTCCTTCGTGGGTGCCGACGCCCGCATCGCGCTCTCCGTCGGGCAGGCACGGGGCGCCGTTCTCGTCGCGGCCGCGTCCGTCGGGGTCGGGTGCGCCGAGTACGCTCCGGCGCGCGTCAAGCAAGCGGTCTGCGGCTACGGGCGGGCCGAGAAGGGACAGATGCAACGAATGGTGAAGCTCATCCTCGACCTCGACTCCGAGCCCGGCTCGACGCACGCAGCCGACGCCCTTGCCGTGGCCATCTGTCACGCATTGGCACCGCCTCTCCTCGAGGCGGCGGGATGATCTCGCGCTTGCGCGGCACTCCCGCGGGACGGACGCCGGACGGTCTCGTCCTCGACGTCGGCGGTGTCGGCTACCTCGTTGCGGCGACGCCGAGCGCGCTCCGGCGTGCGGCAGACGCAAGCGAGGTGACGCTCGAGACGTACCTCCACGTTCGCGAGGACGCCCTCCAGCTGTACGGGTTCGCCGAGACAGCCGAGCGTGAGCTCTTCCTCCACCTTCTGGGCGTCAGCGGCATCGGCCCGAAAGTGGCACTCGCCGTGGTGTCGAGCGCGCCACCGTCGGAGCTGCGACGCGCGATAGCCCTTCGCGATCCCGCGCGCTTCCAGGCGATCCCGGGGATCGGCAAGAAGACCGCCGAGCGCATCGTCCTGGAGCTGGAGGAGAAGCTCGGGAGCGAGGACGTCGTCTCGATCCAGTCGCTTCCGGCTGCCCCGTCGTCGTCGCACGTCATCGCCCGCGATGCGCTCGTCGAGCTCGGCTATTCCGTCATCGAGGCCGAGCAGGCGCTCGCTCGCACGGATCCCGATCTCTCGGCGGAGGAACGCGTGCGTGAGGCACTGCGGAGCGCCGCGTGACATCCCAGTTCCTGGCTCCGGTGCTCCAGGAAGGTGACGAAGAGGTCGAGCAGTCGCTACGGCCCCGTCGGCTCGACGACTTCGTCGGGCAGGAGCGGACGAAGGAGCAGCTCGAGATCGCGCTCGAGGCGGCGAAGGGCCGGGGTGACGCGCTCGACCACGTCCTGCTGGTCGGACCGCCCGGCCTCGGCAAGACGACGCTGGCGACCATCATCCGCGAGGAGCTCGGCGTGGGCATCCGCACGGTCGCCGGGCCGGCGCTCGAGCGCAAGGGAGACATGGCCGCGATCCTCACCGGCCTCCAGGACCGCGACGTCCTCTTCGTGGACGAGATCCACCGCGTGAACCGGGCGATCGAGGAGATCCTCTACCCGGCTCTCGAGGACTTCCGCCTCGACATCATCGTCGGGCAGGGTGCGGGTGCACGCACGCTGACGCTCGATCTTCCGCCGTTCACTCTGGTCGGCGCGACCACCCGCACGGGCCTCCTGACGACTCCGCTCCGAGACCGCTTCGGGATGACCTTCCGGCTCGGCTACTACGAGCCGGGAGAGCTCGCGTCCATCGTCCGCCGTTCGGCACGCATTCTCGGCGTCGAGATCGAGGACGCCGCCGGAGAGGAGATCGCCGGTCGCGCTCGTGGCACTCCGCGCGTGGCGAACAGGATTCTCAGGCGCATCCGCGATGTCGCTCAGGTGCGCCATTCCGGCGCCGTGACTCTCGACATCGCGCGCGAGGCACTCGAGCTGCTCGAGGTCGACGAGGTCGGTCTCGAGCGCACGGATCGCGAGCTCCTCTCGGCGATCGCTCACAAGTTCGGAGGCGGTCCGGTCGGGCTCTCGACGCTGGCGGTGTCCCTCGGCGAGGAATCCGGACACGATCGAGGACGTCTACGAGCCCTTCCTGCTGCAGCTGGGGTTCATCCAACGGACTCCGCGTGGGCGCGTCATCACGGCGCTCGGCCGCGAGCACATCGGCGCCTCCGCAGTCTCCGACGGGCTCTTTTGACGGCCTCGCCACACATCTGGACGCCGGGCATGGCAGGGCCCCTCGACGAGTTCGTCGCTCGCATCGGGCGCATGGTGACCGAGTTCGCCCAGGAGCACGGGCTCGAGCAGGCGGAGCTACGGATCGAGCTGGCCGACGGATCGCGCTATCTGGTGGCGACCACCGCCGCGGACCCGGGCTTCGGCTTCTTCTCGATCACCCCACACCGTCTCGAGGGAGAGGAGCCTCGGCTCGTTGTCGTACCGATCGGCGCGGTGAAGTCGATCGAGATCTCGGCGCCGGATCCCGATCGCCTCGTAGGCTTCAACGTCGCGGAGTAACTGCGAGCGGGTGGTGACTGTCACCGAGTGGCAGTTACCGGGTCGATCTCAGCCCCGGTACTGCAGCTCGCGCCACGAAGGGACCGGCGCGAGCTCGAGGAGCGTCCGCCCGCCCTTGGGTTCCGCATAGCCGAAATCGCCTGTGTCGTCCTCCCAGGACACGTCCAGCAGGCCCTCCTTGACCCGGTGGTCGAGCCAGGCTCCCCGGAAGACGAGCTTGCGCAGCCAGTACACGAGCGACTCCTGCTTCACCAGCGACACGTGCTCCCAGTGCCGGACGAGGTAGATCCCGAGCCCACTCCGCGGCTCGACGATGCGGCCGTCGGCGACGAGCTCGACGAGGTCTCCCGCCTCGTCCGAGTCCAGATCGTTCGAGGCGACGAGCTCGAGCCGCACCGCGGCCGCAGTGACCCGCTCCGCGAAGTCGTCGGAGCTGAACTCGAAGCGATGGCCGAGGAACTCGACCACGAAGTCGTCGCCGGAGCGATAGTTGGCTGCGAGCACTTCGGCCAGCGTATCTACGCTTCGTGACGTGAAGGACAGACGTCTCTGGCTGGTCATGGCTGTCGTCGTGCTGCTCGTCTGGCTCGTCGGCGCCGCCGTCACGAAGTACACGCTCGAGCAGATGGCCTACGTGACGCCGATCGCGATGGTGGTCGTCGGCGTAACCATCGGCCTCGTGCTCCTGTGGGTCAAGATCGTGCTGGACGCGCTCCAGCGTCGGCGTGCCGCACGAGGTCAGATGTAGGCACGACGCCGCGATCCTGAGCATGAGCGGTCGCGAAGCCGTCCGGCGCCGTCCGTACCGTCAGAGCGATGACCGGTGTCTGGTCGCTTGCTCCTCTCGACCTCGAGAAAGCGGGGGCGCTCTCGCGCGAGCTGGAGCTCAGCGACGTGACCGCGGCGGTGCTCGCGCGGCGTGGCTATGGCGATCCTGAGCTCGCACGGCGCTTCCTCGACGCCGAGCTCCCGGGTCACGATCCGTTTCTCCTCGGTGACATGGCCGGCGCGGTCGAGCAGATCCGAGCCGCGATCGCCGCGGAAAAGCGCATCTGCGTCCACGGCGACTACGACGTGGACGGGATCTGCGCAACCTCGCTCGCGGTTCTCTTCCTGCGTGAGCTCGGCGCCGACGTCGTCTGGCATCTTCCGAGCCGCTTCGAGGAGGGCTACGGCGTGTCCAGCGCGACGCTCGCTCGACTGGCCGACGACGGCGTCGGGCTCGTGCTCACGGTCGACTGCGGGATCACCGCCGTCCACGAGATCGCCGAAGCCCAAACAGCGGGTCTCGAAGTCGTGGTCACCGACCATCACCGGCCGGGAGAGCGTCTCCCCGACTGTCCCGTCGTCGCGACGCGTCCGTCTGCGTACCCGTTCCCTGAGCTGTGCGGCACGGGCGTCGTGTACAAGCTCGGTGAGGCGCTACTCGGCTCGGAGCATCCCGTGCTCGCTCGCAACCTCGACCTGGTCGCGCTGGCCACGATCGCGGACGTCGTCCCGCTCGTCGACGAGAACCGTGCGCTCGCCTCCGCCGGCCTGCGTGAGCTCGCCTGCACGCGCCGGCCCGGGCTGCAGGCTCTGATGAGAAGCGCGCGAGTCGATCCGGCCGCGGTCGACGCGAGCTCGGTCGGCTTTCGGCTCGCGCCCCGGATCAACGCCGCAGGGCGGCTGGGTCGGCCCGATGCCGCCCTCGAGCTGATCCTGACCGACGACCCCGACGAGGCGCAAAAGCTCGCAGCGGACCTCGAGGAGCTCAATCGTGATCGCCAGGCGGTGGAGGACCGGATCCTGCGAGAGGCAGCGGCTCTCGTCGAAGAGCCTGCCCGAACCGGCTCGCCTTCGGCGCGGCTACGTCCTTTGGCACGAGGATTGGCATGAAGGCGTCATCGGCATCGTGGCATCCCGTCTGGTGGAGAAGTTCAATCGGCCCGTCGTCCTCGTCACTCGCTCCCAGGATGGCTGGAAGGGCTCGGGCCGGTCGGTCTCGCGCTTCGATCTCCACGGTGCGTTGGCCGCCTGTTCCTCGCATCTGGAGCGGTTCGGCGGCCACCGCGCGGCGGCGGGCCTTTCGATCGTAGGAGGAAGTCTCGAAGCCTTCGCAGAGGCCTTCGCCGCTCACGCGGATGCGACGCTGGCCGACGACGACCTGCATCCGGTGACGACGGTGGATGCCGTCGTCTCGGCCGAGGAGCTCACGCTCCCGCTCGCGCAGGAGCTCGACCGGCTCGCGCCCTTCGGGCTCGGGAACCCCGACGTGATGCTGCTCGTACCGGCCGCGCAACCCTTTGCGCCCGCGACCGTCGGCGAGGGCAAGCACCTGCGTTTCCGCGTGCGCCAGAACGGGCGAGACGCCGGGAGCGCGATCGCCTTCGGCCAGGGCTTCGAGCTCGACAGGCTTCGTGCGACCGGGCTCTTCGACGTCGCCTGCCGGCTGAAGGAGAACCACTGGAACGGCACGGTCGCGCCTCAGCTCGTGGTGCGCAGGCTGTTCGACACGTCGGAGGGATACGAAGCGCTTCGCGAGCGGCTTGCCGGCCTCTGGCGCGCGGGTGAAAGCGCCTGGACTCCCGAGGCGCGGAGTGTGTTCGCGGAGCTCGGACTAGCCGACCGAGAACGGGGTCGCCGCAGGCAGCTGCTCGAATCGGAGACGTTTCGCGCGCTGCTCGAGCGCGAGGCGGTTGTCTTCCCGAAGGCTGCTTAGAGGCTCTTGGTCAGGGAAGTGGAGCGAGCGCGTCTCGCATGGCGACCGCAAGCCTTCGCGCGAGTCGTTGCCGAAGCCACCGTCGAATCGGGCCCATGAGGGCCTCGATTTCAACGCTCGGCGGTGCGTTCCTTCGCGATGGAAGATCGCGCAAATGGTGCTCAGTACACTGAAACCATGACCGTCCTCGATGAAAGGCGACATCACGAGCACCTCGTCGATGAGCTGATCGCCGAGGTCGAGGCGTACAACCCCGAGGTCGACAGAGACCTTCTTCGCCGCGCCTTCCACTTTGCCGAGCGAGCCCACGAGGGCCAGTCACGCCGCTCTGGCGAGGAGTTCATCCACCACCCGCTGGGCGTCGCCCGCATCTGCGCGGAGTTGCACCTGGACGAGCAGACGATCGCGGCGGCGCTCCTGCACGATGTCGTCGAGGACACGGGCGCGGATCTGGACGAGGTCAAGGCGGAGTTCGGGGCGGACGTCGCGCAGCTCGTGGAAGGCGTTACCAAGCTGACGAGAATCAGCTTCCAGAGCCGCGAGCAGGCCGAGGCGGAGAACTACCGCAAGATGATCGTGGCGATGGCGCAGGACGTCCGCGTGATCCTGATCAAGCTCGCCGACCGCCTTCACAACATGCGGACGATCGAGTACCAGACGAGGCCGAAGCAGGCGCAGAAGGCACGCGAGACGCTGGAGGTCTATGCGCCCCTTGCACACCGCCTCGGGATCCACGCGCTCAAATGGGAGCTCGAGGACCTCGCGTTCCAGACACTCCACCCCAGGAAGTACTCCGAGATCAAGGCGATGGTCGCCGACCAGCGCGCGGATCGGGATGCGCAGGCGAACATGGCCGGAGAGGTTCTCGGCGAGGAGCTTCGCAAGGCGGACGTGCCCGCGGAGATCACCGCGCGCGCGAAGCACTTCTATTCGATCTACGACAAGATGGCCAAGCGGGGCCGCGAGTTCAACGAGATCTACGACCTGACTGCCATGCGGGTCGTCTGCGAACGAACTGCGGAAGAGGGGACGCGTGACTGCTACGCCGCGCTCGGCTTGATCCATTCTCTGTGGAAGCCGATGCCCGGTCGCTTCAAGGACTTCATCGCGATGCCCAAGCTGAACCGCTACCGCTCGTTGCACACGACGGTGATCGGGCCCGAGGGTCGGCCGCTCGAGATCCAGGTGCGGACACGTCAGATGCACGAGGAAGCCGAATACGGGGTGGCCGCCCACTGGCTGTACAAGCGCGGCCGCGCCGGCGCGAAGGCCGACGACGAGTGGCTCGTGTGGGTCAAGTCACTGATGGACTCACAGCAGGACGAGCAGGACCCGGGCGAGTACATGCGCACGCTTCGCACCGATCTCTTCTCGGACGAGGTGTACGTATTCACGCCGAAGGGTGAGGTGAAGGTACTGCCGTCGGGCGCGACGCCGATCGACTTCGCCTATGCCGTGCACACCGACGTCGGACACCGAACGGTGGGCGCCAAGGTGAACGGCCGCATAGTTCCCCTGCACTACCGGCTGACGAACGGGGAGTTCGTCGAGATCCTCACGTCGAAGACCGGCAGGGGCCCCTCACGTGACTGGCTCGCCGTCGCTCGGTCCTCACGGGCCCGCAACAAGATCAGGCAGTGGTACCAGCGCGAGACGCGCGGCGAGACCGAGGCCAAGGGCCGGGAGCTCCTCGACCAGGCGCTGAAGGCGCAGAAGCTCCCGTACCGGAAGCTGCAGGGCTCGAGCGTGCTCGCGCAGGTGATCCGCGAGACCGGCTTCAAGAAGGCTGAGGACTTTTACGTCGCACTCGGGGCGGGGAAGCTCCAGCCCGGCCAGATCGTCAACAAGGTCATCCAGCGGCTGAAGACCGACGAGGTCGCCGCCGAGCCGGCGATCACGACCAAGCCCTCGCGCGCGAAGACCGCGGTCTCCTCGAACCGACTCGGGATCACCGTCCCGGGAGTCGAGGACGTGCTCGTCCGGCTCGCCAAGTGCTGCACTCCGGTGCCGGGCGACCCCGTCCTGGGCTACATCTCGCTCGGCCGCGGAATCACGGTGCACCGAGACGACTGCCCGAACGTGAAAGCTCTCCAGCGAAATCCGGAGCGCTTCACCAGCGTCGAGTGGGAGGGAGGCGCCTCGGCCAGCTTCCTCGTGCAGATTGCCGTCGATGCCTGGGATCGGTCGCGACTCCTCGAGGACGTCGCCCGCACCTTCGCCGAGCACGGCGCCAACATCGTCTCCTACGGCGGCGTCGTCGAGGACGGAATGGCCCGCAACTGGTACACCGCCGAGGTGGGCGAGGTGAAGGAGCTCCGGTCGCTCCTGACGGCGCTTCGCAACCTCGACGCCGTGTTCGACGCGTATCGCGTCACGCCCTCCTGAGGCTGACGAGGCATTTCCTCCCCCGGCTCCTACAGTGGCCAGCCGGGCAGCTCACGCACGGTGACGAGATCCTCGTCCGTGCGGGCGACGTCCTGCCACTCCGGTTTGAGGTCGAGCGCCCTGCGCACGTGCTCGAGCGCATCGTCCGGGCGACCGGCGAGTGCTTCGGCGCGGCCGAGGTTGTACAGGAGGCCGGGACTGTCGGGGTGCTGCTCGAGCCCTGCTGCGATCTCGGCAGCCATCGCCTCGTAGTCGCCCGCTGCTCGATACTTCCCCGCGGCGAAGAAGGAGTGCTCCCACGGAGACGGCTCGTAGGCCTCGTCGCGCGGGCCGCCGACGGCGAGCACGGACGTATCCGGCTCCTCTGCACGAGCGTGCCGTTTCACCGCAGGATCGCGAACGAAGACCAGGGTTCCAGCGGGTGCGTCGAGCGTCTCCTCGTCGAGGGTGAACGTGGCACGGCCTTTCAGCACCACGTAGACCTCCTCGTGACCGTAGGTCTCCTCGGTGTGCTCCTCGACGACGTCGTCACCGACGTTCGGCGCGGTATAGGCGTTGATCCCGAAGGCGCCGACATCGAGCGTCCGGCGAACAGGGTGCCAGAGGAGCGTTCCGTCGACGACAGCGAGCGGGTCGATCTCCTCGATTCGAACGCTCTGCCATCCGTCGGCCATTACGGAACGCGCTCCGGTCGCGTGCCGAGCGTCACCTCGAGCGTGCGCTCGCTCCCGTTACGAAGGACGGTGATGGAGATGGCATCGCCCGGTTGCTTCGAGTCCACCGCGCTCTGCAGCTCGGCCGAGCTCGAGATCGGCGAGCCGTCGAGCTCGACGATCACGTCGCCGCCACTCGGAACCTGCTGCCCGTCGACCGTGCGCGTGCCTGTCGCCTCGCGCAGGCCGGCCTTCTCCGCAGGAGTGCCGTTCCACGACGTTGGTGACGGCGACGCCGCCCTCGACGCCGATCATCTCGACTCCGAGGTACGCGTGCTCGGCCTCGCCGGTCGCGATGAGCTGGGAGACGATCGAGCGCACGGTGTTCGACGGAATTGCGAAGCCGACGCCGTCGGAGCCGCCCGACTCGCTCTCGATCTGCGCATTGACGCCTATGACCCGGCCTTGCTGGTCGACGAGCGGCCCGCCGGAGTTCCCGTGATTGATCGCCGCGTCCGTCTGGATCGAGTCGTTGATCGTGAAGTTGTTCGGGGCGGTCATCTGGCGATGGAGCGCGCTCACGATGCCACTCGTCACCGTTCCCTCGAGCCCGAAGGGGCTGCCCAGGGCGACGACGCCTTCTCCGATGTCGACACTGCTCGAGTCACCGAGGCGAAGCGGCTCGAGGAACGACGCGGGCGCGTTGACGTCGATCACCGCGAGGTCGGTGGACGGATCCGTACCCAGCAAGCCGCGCGGCGCGCGTGGAG
This sequence comes from uncultured Actinomycetes bacterium, assembly GCA_963838395.1. Lineage (GTDB taxonomy): Bacteria > Actinomycetota > Thermoleophilia > Gaiellales > Gaiellaceae > GMQP-bins7. Next base: position 477,014 of record CAWIQX010000024.1, on the reverse strand, counting down.
CCGTCCCAGAAACGAACCGAGATCGAGCTCGCGCCCTCCACGACGTGCTGATTCGTCACGATGTGACCGTCCTCGTCGTAGACGAACCCTGACCCTTGAGCCGACTGCGAGCCGCTGAACTGCGTCGCAGCCGCTGTGATCTCGACCACCGCCTTGTACGAGCGCTGGTAGATCGTGCTGATCGAAAGGCCGTCCGCAGTCGCAGCCGGCTCGGAGTCCGCCACCGTCACCTGCCGGACGACCGTGGTGGATTCGTCGGAGAGCACGGCGTACGCGGCCGCACCAGCCCCGGCGCCGAGGCCGAGAGCGGCGATGAGCCCGGCGAGGAAGAGGGGAGTGCGGTTACGGCTGGCGTTCACGGTGGCGTCCTTTCGTGTGGAGGTAGACCAATAGCAGCCGCGGCCACTAAGCCGTCGCTGAAAGCCGCCTAAGAAGTCGGTAAGACCCGCTCCGCGGCTCGATGCGAGCGCGCACAATGCTCCCGATGGAGATCCTGGTCGTCGACGACGAGCGTGCGGTGAGGGACTCGCTGCGGCGTGCGCTCGAGCTCGAGGGCTACGGCGTCGAGCTCGCAGAGGACGGTGAGCAGGCGCTTCGTCGGCTCGAGCTGGAGCCGCAGCCGGACGCGGTCATCCTCGACATCCTCATGCCCGGCGCCGACGGCCTCGAGGTGTGCCGGCGCCTGCGCCGCTCCGGGAACGGAATCCCGGTGCTGATGCTCACGGCTCGCGCCGAGGTCGACAGCCGCGTCGCCGGCTTGGATGCGGGCGCAGACGACTACCTGCCCAAGCCGTTCGCGCTCGCGGAGCTGCTCGCTCGCCTGCGTGCGCTCTTGCGGCGGCTGGGGAACGGTGACGGCGCGGCAGACATGCTCCGCTTCGCGGATCTCGAGCTCGAGCCTGGCACGCGCGAGGTTCGGCGAGGAGGCGATTCGATCGACCTCACACGTACCGAGTTTGCGCTGCTCGAGCTCTTCCTTCGCAACCCTCGGCAGGTGCTGACCCGCTCGGTCATCTTCGAGCGGGTCTGGGGATACGACTTCGGCCCCTCCTCGAACTCGCTCGACGTGTACATCGGCTACCTGCGCAGGAAGACGGAGCTCGCCGGCAGGCCGCGCCTCATCCACACGGTGCGCGGCGTCGGCTACGCGCTGCGCGAGCGCTGAAATGAGCTTCAGGGCGCGCATCGCGATCGGCGCCGCGGCGGCGGTTGCCCTGGCGGTGGTGCTTGCCTCGGTCGTCGTGTTCTTCGTGGTGCGCGGTGAGCTCAGGGCGCAGATCGACGACACCCTCGAGGAGCGCGCGCAGGAGATCTTCCGCATTCCGCTGGCCGAGATCCCGCTGCGAAACGGAGAGTCCTTCCTTGGCATCCGTCCCGGCTTCGGTGAGCCGAACACGTTCGTCCAGGTCGTCAAGGCGGACGGCGAGACCTTGCGCCAGCTGTACGACGACGTCGAGCTTCCCGTCTCCGACGAGGCGATCGCACTCACGAGGGCGGGCATGCGAGGCGATTCGGTCACCTCGGAGACGGAGATCGACGGGACGCACGTCCGGGTGCTGTCCGTCGCGTACGAACCCGGGTACGCGGTGCAGATCGCCCGTCCCTTGACCGAGATGGACGAGACGCTCTCTCGTCTGCGGCTCTTTCTCATCGTGATCGCGCTCTGCGGAATCGGGATCGCCGCCGGCCTCGGGCTGGTCGTGTCGCGTGCGGCGCTGACGCCGGTCCGCAGGCTGACCGAGACCGCCGAGCGCGTGACGGAGACCGGCGATCTCTCGGAGCGGATCGAGGTCGGCGGCCGCGACGAGCTCAGCCGCCTGGCCACGAGCTTCAACACGATGCTCGCCGGGCTCGAGGACGCGAATCGCGCGCAGCGCCAGCTCGTCGCCGACGCGTCGCACGAGCTGCGCACACCGCTGACGAGCCTCCGCACGAACATCGAGGTGCTGGCCGGAGACCGCGCACTGCCGGCGGACGAGCGAAGCCGGCTGCTGTCGGACGTCGTGGAGCAGCTCGGCGAGATGACGACGCTCATCGCGGGTCTGATCGAGCTCGCGCGCGCGGAGCAGCAGACCGCTCGACCAGAGGATGTTCGCCTGGACCTGGTTGTCGCGAACGCGATCGAGCGGACGCAGCGGAATCGGCCGGGCGTGGCGTTCACGGCGCGACTCGAGGAGTCCGTCGTCCAGGGGGTTCCCGCCACGATCGATCGTGCGGTCGGCAACCTCATCGACAACGCCGCCAAGTGGAGCCCGCCGAGCGGAGAGATCGAGATCGAGGTGCGCGACGGGCAGGTGTCGGTTCGCGATCACGGCCCAGGGATCGCCGAGGAGGATCTCCCGTACGTCTTCGACCGTTTCTACCGCGCTCGGTCCGCTCGCGGAATGCCAGGCTCGGGCCTCGGGCTCGCGATCGTCCGTCAGGTCGCGGACACGCACGGCGGCGAGGTCCTCGCCGAGCGCGCCGAAGGCGGCGGGACGCGGATGACGCTGCGTCTTCGTCGCCCGTCGATCATCGTCGGCTGACCTCGTTCTGAGCGACCGAATGCGCAGGATGCAGGATGATCGTCGTCTTCGGGAGCTCTTAACGAGCTCTTAGCGGTGTCTTAGACGTCTCTGGTCTCATCTTCGGAATGGACAAACACCGCAGGATCAAGCTCGCCGCGGCCGGGGTCGCGGCGCTCCTGCTCGTCGTCGCGCTCGGCGCGACCGCAGCAGTGGGTGCGTCGCTCGTCATGTCCTCGAGCGACGAGAGCCAGGCAGTAATCGACGACGCGGCAGCCGAGCTCGGCGTCGAGCCCAGTGCCCTCGAGGGAGCGCTTCGGAAGGCGTTGAAGAACCGCGTCGACGAGGCCGTCGAGCAAGGGCGGCTTACCCAGGAGCAAGGTGCGGAGCTCAAGGAGCGGATCGATGCCGGCGAGACGCCGTTTCTCTTCGGCGGTTTCGGGCGCTTCCATGGCCTTGGCCCCGACGGAGGGCCTCACCCGAGGCTGCTCGCGGGGTTGGAGACCGCAGCTTCCTACCTCGGGCTGACGCAGGATGAGCTGCACGAACAGCTCCGCGACGGAGACACGCTTGCGGAGATCGCGAAAGAGGAAGGAAAGTCCGTCGACGGCCTCGTTCAGGCGCTGGTCGACGCGGCCAAGAAGAAGCTCGATGCGGCGGTTGCGGCCGGTCGTCTGACCGAAGAGCGCGCCGACGCTGATCGAGCAGAATCTCGAAGAGCGCACGACGGATCTCGTCAACGGCGAGCTTCGTCGCGGCCCGTTCGGGCCGGATCGCCACTTTGGCGGCGGACTCCGCTTCCACGGCGACTTCGGGCCATTCGGCGGTCCCCGGTCCTGACTGACTTCCCTCCCACCCGAACGGGGTCGCAATCCCCGTTCGGGTGAGGTGCCTCGTTCGAGGGATTGCATCCCCCGAACGCGTGACTAAAGAGAGACGTGGGGAGAGGGAAGGGGACCGCGCGCTCGCCTCTACGGGGTGGGCGCGCGGCATTCCTCTCCCTGGCCTGCTACCGGGTCATGCCTCGAGGTCGTCGCCCTCGAACGCCCGTACGGCGACGCGAATCGCCTCGGGAATCGGAACGGGCTTTCGTTCGGCGAGGTCGACCAGGACGACCGTGAGCTCGGCCGTGACCATCAACTCTTCCTCGGGGAGGCGATAGGCGGCGCACTGATAGGTCATGCTCGTCGTGCCGATGCGGCTGACCCGTACGAACGCCTCGATCAGGTCGTCGAAGCGTGCGGGAGCGTGGTACTCGACCTGCAACGCCCGCATGACCAGGTCGCCGCCCGCCTGCGAGAACGGCGCGTTCGCGAGATGACGGTGGTACTCGGTGCGGGCGTGATCGAAGTAGGGGAGGTATCGGCCGTAGTAGACGATGCCCTGTGCGTCCGTGTCCGAGAACCAGACGCGGGCCAGAGCCGAGTACTTGAACGGGGGCCTGCGCTCCGTCACGCGCCCGAGCTCCGCCCGATCGCCGGAACTAGGCACGGATGAGCGCGAGAACTTCGTCGCGCTTCTCCTCCATCAGGCTCTGATCGAGCGCCTCCAGGTTGAGCCGCAGCAGCGGCTCGGTGTTCGAGGGGCGCACGTTGAAATGCCACTGGTCGAAGTCGACCGACAGCCCGTCCAGATGCGAGATCCGACCGCCCTCCGCGGCGTACCGCTCCTTCAGCTCCTGAAGCTTCAGCGGGACGTCGGCGACGGGAGTGTTGATCTCGCCCGTGAGGAAGAAGCGCTCGCGGATAGGGCGCGAGGAGCTGCGAGAGCGACGTTCCTCGCCGAGAGAGCAGCTCGACCATGAGCAGGAAGGGGACGACCCCGGAATCGGCCTGCGAGAAGTCGCGGAAGTAGTAGTGCGCCGAGACCTCCCCGCCGAACGCCGCGCCCTCCTTTCCGCATGCGCTGCTTGATGAACGCGTGCCCCACGCGATTGACGAGTGGGATGCCCCCGGCGCGCTCGATCGTCTCGGGCACGGCTCGGCTCGCGCGGACGTCGTAGATGACCTTCGCACCCGGTTCGCGCTCGAGCACGCTCTCGGCGAGCAGCGCCGTGACGAAGTCCCCGGGGACGAACTCACCGGTGTCGTCGACGAAGAAGCACCGGTCGGCGTCGCCGTCGAAGGCGACTCCGAGATCGGCACCCTCCTCACGCGTACGCGCGACGATGAACTCGCGGTTCTCCGGTAGCAGCGGATTCGGCTCGTGGTTCGGAAACGTTCCGTCGGGCTCGAAGAAACAGCGAACGACCTGAAGCTGCGGAAGCCGCTCGAGCACCGGCGGAAGCATCACGCCCGCCATGCCGTTGGCCGCGTCGACGACCACCCGGAGCGGCCGAATCGACTCCGGCTCGACGAAGGACAGCACCTTCTCCACGAACCCGGGCCACACGTCCTCCTCACGCACGTCGCCGCGCCTTCGCACTGCTCCGAACCCGTCGCCGGCCGGGCGCGGATCTCGGCCAGGCCCGAGTCGCCGCCGACCGGTAGCGCGCCACGCCGGACGATCTTCAATCCCGTGTACTCCTTGGGGTTGTGCGACGCCGTGATGCAGGCACCGCCGTCCAGGCCCAGCTCGACGACCGCGAAGTACACCATCTCCGTCCCGACGAGGCCGATGTCGAGCACGTCCGCTCCGGCGTCAGCGGCGCCCTCGACGAACGCGGCAGCCATGGCCGGAGAGGACAGCCGCATGTCTCGACCGACGGCGATCGCTCGAGGCTCGAAGTGCTCGACGTAGGCACGACCGATGAGGTATGCGCCGTCCTCGTCGAGCTCGTCTCCGTAGAGGCCGCGGATGTCGTACGCCTTGAAGACGGCGGGATCGAGCATGGGGAGGATGCTAGTGCCCTGACACGGAGCGGCCGTGGAATGACGGCCACACCCGCATTCGTTTCTACACTTACGTCATGGAGCGAAAGCTCGCCACGGTCTTGTTCATCGACCTCGTGAACTCCACGGGTCTGGTCACCGCCTCGGATCCGGAGGTCGTTCGCCGTCGCGTGAACATGTTCTTCGAGAAGATCTCGCACTGCGTCACGCTGCATGGCGGGATCGTGGAGAAGTTCGCGGGAGATGCGGTGCTGGCGGCGTTCGGCGTTCCGCAAGCCCACGAGGACGATGCCGAGCGTGCCGCCCGCGCCTCGCTCGCGATGCGCCAGGCCGTCGAAGAGCTCGGGCTCGAAGCGAGGATCGGCATCGAGGCCGGCGAGCTCGTCGTCGAGGACTCCGAGTCCACCTTCGCCACCGGCGAGGCCGTGAACCTCGCGGCGCGACTCCAGCAGGCCGCGAGGCCGGGGGAGATCCTGATCGGACCGACCGCATACCGGCTCGCAGGAGCAAGCCTGGTCGTCGAGGATGCCGGCCCGCTCGAGCTGAAGGGGATGGGATCCGCGCTGAGGGCCTGGCGTCTCGTCGATGCGGTCGACGGTCCCGCGCGGTCGCAGGGCCCACGCGCGCCGCTCGTCGGCCGGGAGGCCGAGCTCGAGCTCCTCGAGAACACGTTCGCGCGCACCGTTCGCGACCGGCGTGCGCATCTCTTCACCATCTTCGGGGAGCCGGGAGTCGGGAAGAGCCGCCTCGCCCGGGAGTTCGTGGACGGTCTCGAGCGCGCGAGCGTTCTCTCCGGACGCTGTCTCCCGTACGGCGAGGGCGTCACGTACTGGCCGCTCGCCGAGATGATCAAGGCCGCGGCGGGAATCTCGGACGACGATCCGCTCGAAGAGGCGTTCGCGAAGCTCCGCGAGTGCTGCGAGGAGGAGACCGTCGCCGACGTGCTCGGCCTCGCCTCCGGCATGCTCGAAGCCCTCGAGGGCGAAAGGAGCTCGCAGGAGATCGCGTGGGCGGCGCGCGAGATCATGGTGACGCTCGCCGACGTGCAGCCGCTCGTCCTCTTCTTCGAGGACATCCACTGGGCCGAGGAGCCCCTGCTCGAGCTGATCGAGCACCTCGCCGACTGGGTGCGCGCGCCGCTTCTCGTCATCTGCCTGGCGCGACCCGAGCTCCTCGAGCAGCGGCCGGGGTGGGGCGGAGGACGCGTGCGCTCGACTGCGATCGAGCTCGAGCCGTTGTCGGACGAGGAGAGCGAGCTGCTGGTGGAGAAGCTCCTCGCCCAGCTCGCCGGAGAGTCGGGCGAGCCGATGGCGGCTCCGTCGCGCGAAGTGCTCGACCGGGCCGAGGGCAACCCGTTGTTCGTCGAAGAGACGATCCGCATGCTCGTCGAGAGTGGCGGCGGCAACGGATCGCCGGATCGCATCCCGGACACGCTGCAGGCCCTCATCGCCGCGCGCATCGACCATCTACCCCCCGCGGCCAAGACGCTCCTCCAGCGCGGATCGGTGGTGGGCAGGGTGTTCTGGAAGGGCGCGCTCGAGCACCTCTCACCCGACGTCGAAGACATCGAGGCTGCGCTCGAGGACCTGCAACAACGGGAGTTCGTGCTGCGCGAGGCCCGTTCGTCGATCTCGGGCGAGCACGCGTATCGGTTCAAGCACCTCCTTATCCGCGAGGTCGCATATGCGGGGCTCGCGAAGCTCGCCCGCGCGCAGTATCACGCCCGGTTCGCCGAGTGGCTCGCGGACAGAACGGGCGAAGAGCTGCTCGAGATTCGCGCCTACCATCTCGACCAGGCGGTCGAGTTCCTGACCGAGCTCGAGGGCGCGCCTCCCGAGGAGCTCGCTCAGGAGACCGGCGCTGCGCTGGTGAAAGCCGCGAAGCGAGCGATCGCCCGCGAGGCCTATCCGACCGCGCGCCGTCTGGGACTCCGCGCACTCGAGCTCCGCCCGACGCTCGGGGCACGCTACGTCGCGGCGCGTGCGGCCTGGCGCTTGCAGGACTGGTCCGCGGTCGAGGTCGAGATGACGAAGGTTCGAGACCAGGCGCACGAGCAGGGAGAGCAGGTCATCGAGGCGCTTGCGCTCACCGCCCTCGGGGAGGCGATGCTCAAACGCCATGGCGACTGCACGGAAGCGAAGACGATCGTCGACGAGGCTCTCGAGCTCCTCGAGGGCAAGGACGACCCGGTCGCGCTTTTCGACGCGCTCTCCGTGCGGGCGCACGCAGCCGGCTGGCTCGGAGAGGTCGAGGACACTGTTCACTTCATGGAGCGGGCGTATGTGCATCGCGCTCGATGCCGGCCGCAAGGATCTCCAGACGATCGCGGCGCAGATCCTGGCGCAGACGCACATCATCCGGCTCGAGCTCGACGAGGCCGAGCTTCTCCTGACGCGCTCTCTCGAGCTCGCGGGCGAGAGCGGCAGCGTCCGCGCCCGAGTCGGGGCGACGCTCTCGTACGGTTGGTTCCTGACGCTGAAGGGTGAGCTCGACGCCGCGGAGACGCTCTTCGAGGAGGTGCGCGCGAGCTCGGCGGAGCTCGGCGTCGAGCCGGCGGTCGCCGGGGCGTTGGCCAAGCTGGGGTGGATCGCACGCCTGAAGGGAGACCTGAAGCGTGCGGAGAAGCTGCAGCGGGAGTCCCTGCGGATCACCGAGACGAGAGGCGACCTCGGCGTTCTCCCCGACCAGCAGGCCGCTCTCGCCGAGACGCTCGCGGACCTCGGAAAGCTCGACGAGGCGGAGCGGCTTGCCATCGATGCCCGGTCGAACGCGGGTGTTCGGGATACGAGCGCCCAGGTCGCAGCAGCAACTGCCCTGGCGGCGGTACGGGCAGCACAAGGCCGTGGCCCCGAGGCGGAGGAGCTTCTCGACTCGGCCCTCGCGCTGGCGCGCGAAGGTGAGTTCAAGGTGTTCGAGCTCGAGCCGCTCGCACGCATGGTCGACCTCCAGCGCGAGGCGGGGCAGAACGGGGACGGAGCGAGCGTCTACGAAGCGCGCTTGGCCGAGCTGACGCCGGTGTCTTCGAGCACCGCGCGAATCGCCTGACTCGACTGCTCGTCGGGCGACTCGGAGATCACCGTCGCCGGGCGCTCGAAAGCGTCGAGCGCGTGGCGCAACGGATCGGCACGAAGCGTTCCGTCGCCGTAGGGAAGGTGCTTCGTCTCGTTGCGGTTCGCGAAGGCGATGTCGGAGAAGTGGATATGGAAGGGTGCTTCGGGGTCGAGGACCGCGTCGACGGCGCGCAGCGCCTCCGTGAACGGCTGGTCGGAGAGAAACGCCCCGTCGCTCGTCGCGTGCATGTGCGCGAAGTCGAGCACGGGCCGCACCCACGTCGTCCTTCGTGAGATCTCGACGACGTCGTCGAGTGACCCGAGGTCGCGCACGCGTCCCATCACCTCCACGCCGAACGTCACGGCACGATCCTTGCCTTCGAGGCGTTCTCGAAGCGTCCCGAGCTGCTCGACGACGGCGTCGAGCGCGTCTTCGCGACTCCGGCCGAGCAGGAATCCGGGGTGGAAGACCACGAGCTCCGCGCCAGTCGCCGCAGCGATACCGGCGCTGCGGTCGAGCGCTCCCACCGCGGAGGTGAACTTGCGCCCGCTCGCCTCCAGATGGCCCATGAACCCGAAGAGCGGCGCGTGCACCGAGAGCGCGATGTCGTGCTCCCGGGCGAGCTCGCCGAGGCGCTCCGCGAACGGGTAGTCCATCCAGAAGCCGCTCTCGAAGTCGATCTCGCACGCCGTGTACCCGCGTTCGCGAAGGATGTCGAGCGCCTCCTCGGGCGACTCGCGCGAGGGAAAGCGTGCCGGGCCGACGCGGATCCTCGTGGACACACCCTCATGCTATTGGCCGATGTGATTGGCTCTCGGAAGTGAAGGCAACGATGCTCCTCGCCGACTACGCGGTCCTCTCGGAGGGGAAGCTCACGATCGTCGGCGGCGGCTGGTCGTATACCGGTCCTGAGCCGGCGCCCTTCGGCATCGGCCTTCTGATCCAGGTGCCCTGGGACCAGGCGAACACGATGCACACGTTCTCGGTGCTGCTCGTCGACTCCGACGGGGCGGAGGTGGTCCTCGAAGCCGACGACGAGGACGAGCCACAGACGTTCGCGTTCGGTGGCCAGTTCGAGGTCGGGCGTCCTCCGGGCCTCAAACCCGGGACGCCTCTCGACTTCCCCGTGGCGGTGAACTGGACGCCACTGCCGCTCGAGCCGGGACGCTACGAGTGGCGACTCACGATCGACGGCGAGTCACGCGAGGATTGGACGCTTCCGTTCACCGTGCGAGGCGACGAGCAGTAGGACGCCGATTCCGTCCGACACGCTGCGTACGCTCGGAACGTGTCCCGAGAGCCCTCACGTATCGATCTGCTCGAGCTCGACATCGACCTCCGCATCTCTGATCTCTGGCGCGAGGCCGTCGACGTGCCCGAGTGGAATCTCGAAGTGGTCGCCGCCTTCATTCGCGCGGCATACGGGAAGGGCTATTGCGATGCGCTCACCGAGGAGTCCCCCGGTGAGCTCTGCATGGAGCATGGCTACCGACTTCCCGAGCGCCACGCTCGAACGTCCGCCTGGTCCGAGCGCGACGCTGCGTAACCGCTTGTTCGGCCGTTTCCGCGATTCTCCGGGCTAGACTTCCGCCGTGGCACGCACGGCCAGTCCTGCGCGGCTCGTGATCGCCCTCTCGGTGGCCGCGGTCCTCGCCGTCTTCCTCCTGTACACGTCGATCGCCGGGGGCGGCAATCCGTCGCTCGCCCCGAGTGAGCTCGCCGGCCGAACCGGTGAAGTGCAGCTCGCGGGCCTCGTCGTCGGGCCCGTGGCGGGGGACGCGCACGCCGGCGGCTTGACGTTCCGCTTGCGCGACATCGGTGAGAAGTCGGGGAAGGCGGTCCCGGTCAGGTATGCGGGATCCGTCCCGGATCTGTTCAAGGTCGGACGTCACATCGTGGTCGACGGTCAGCTGCGAAACGGCACCTTCGTCGCCGAGCCGGGCTCGATGATCACGAAGTGCCCTTCGAAGTACGCGCCCAAGCAGAGCGGCGACCCCGCGTAGTCCGGCATGGCCGAGCTCGGTCGCGCTGCCCTCGTCGTCAGCCTCGGTCTGTCGGTGTACGCGCTCGTGGCGGGTGCCGCCGCTGCCCAGCTCGGGCGCCGGCGGCTCGCGCTCTCAGCGCAGAATGCCCTGCTCGCCGCGTTCGGCTCCACGCTCGTCGCATCCGCCGTTCTGCTGTCTGCGCTGCTTCGAAACGACTTTTCGTTCACGTACGTCGCGAGCACGACGAGCGAGGCACTGCCGACCGCCTACACCATCTCGGCGTTCTGGGGCGGACAGGAAGGCTCGCTCCTGCTCTGGCTGCTGGTCCTCACCGGTTTCGCGGCCGCTGCGGTGCGCCTGAACCGCGGTTGGGCACGCGACCTGATCGTGTGGGTCGTGCCGGTTTTCGGGGCGGTCGCGACGTTCTTCGCGTTTCTCCTCGTCGCGGTCGCCAATCCCTTCGCGACGCAGGCGGCGCCCGTGGACGGCCTCGGAATGACGCCCAGCCTGCAGAACCCGTACATGCTCGCGCATCCGCCCCTTCTCTACCTGGGTTACGTCGGACTCACCGTGCCGTTCGCCTTCGCCATCGGAGCCTTGATCTCGGGCCGCACCGACGAGCGTTGGCTCGTCGCGACACGTCGCTGGACGCTCGTTGCCTGGACCGCTCTCGGCATCGGCCAGCTCCTGGGCGCGCACTGGGCGTACGAGGAAGTGGGGTGGGGCGGATACTACGCATGGGACCCCGTCGAGAACGCGGCGCTCATGCCCTGGCTGGCGGCAACGGCGTTCCTCCACTCGGTGATGATCCAGGAGAAGCGCGGGATGCTGCGCATCTGGAACGTCCTGCTCGTTCTCCTGGCGTTCTCCCTCTCGCTCTTCGGCACCTTCCTGACGCGCTCCGGTGTCGTCAACTCGATCCACTCGTTCACGCAGAGCTCTATCGGCCCCTGGTTCCTCGCGTTCATCGGGGTGGTCGTGACCGTGTCCCTCGCGCTCGTCTTCTGGCGCCTTCCGAAGCTCCGGTCGCCGACCCGGCTCGAGTCTCCGATCTCTCGTGAGGCGGCGTTCCTCTACAACAACCTGCTCCTGCTCGCGCTGTGCCTGACGATCTTCTGGGGTGTCGTCTACCCGCTGCTCTCCGAGGCGCTACGCGGCGAGGCGGTCGTGCTCGGCCGCGAGTACTACGACTTCTTCCTCCGCATCTTCGGACTGCCGCTGCTCCTGCTCATGGGAATCGGGCCGCTCATCGCCTGGCGGCGGGCATCGCTCCAAAGCCTGTTGACGACGTTCCGCTGGCCGACCGGCGTGGCCCTCGTGACCGGCGCAGTCCTCCTGGCACTCGGTGCCGGAAGCTCGATCCCCGGCTTGATCGCGTACACGTTCGCGGCGTTCGTCCTCACGACGATCATCCTCGAGTTCAGTCGCGGCACGAGGGCTCGCAAGGCACTCGGAGCGACATCGTGGCCTGGCGCGTTTTCGTCCTTGATCGCGCGGAACCGCCGCCGCTACGGTGGGTACGTCGTTCACGCCGCGATCGTGCTCCTGGCGATCGGGGTGGCGGGATCGAGCGCCTTCGACACCGTGGCCGAGGCGAAGCTCGAGCGCGGGCAGTCGATGGAGGTCGGTGACTATCGGCTCGAGTATCGAACGCTGGACGAGCGCATCGCCGCGAACGCGACGGAGATCCGAGCCAAGCTCGCGGTGAGTCGAGGCGACCGCGATCTGGGAACGCTCGAGGCGGGGAAGAATGCCTACACGATCGAGGACCAGGTCTCGAACGAGGTCGGGATCCGCAGTGACCCTCTGACCGGCGAGGACCTGTTCGTCATCGCCGAGCAGATCGACGCCGATGGGACGGTGTACTTCCGCGTCTTCGTGAAGCCGCTCGTGAACCTGATCTGGATCGCCGGGCTCGTCTTCCTTCTCGGGTCTCTCATCACCCTGTGGCCGGACGCACGCGAGCAGCGCCGGCTCGTCGAGAGAACGCGGGCACTGGGCGTTCCCGCGACGCGTTGACGCTGGCCTTGGCTCTCGCTGCGCTACTCGCCGTCGCCTGTGTGGTTGCGGTGGCGCTCCCGTTCTTGAAAGAGCCCGAGCCTGTATCCGATGCGCTCGACGAGCTCGACCCCGCTGAGCGACGTCGCCTCGAGCTCGTCGAGGCGCGCGACCGGGCGCTCGCCGGTCTCAAAGAGCTCGAGTTCGATCACCGAACCGGAACGATCTCCGACGAGGACTACCGAGCGCTCGTAGGCCCACTGCGTCGCGAGGCCGCGAGCGCGCTGCAGAAGCTCGAGCAGGAGCGCACGGAAGATGTTGAACAGGTGGTCGAAGGGGAGGGACGTCCGACAGGTGAGCGAACCTCGTGAACATGCGACGACTCCCGCCGGTCCTCGCGCTCACGCTCGCGCTGGTCTTCGCGGCATCCGCCGCCGGACAGGATCCCGAGGCCGAGAAGGCACAGGTCGATCAGCGGATCGCCGAGCTGCAGGCCGAGATCTCGGCGGCCACGGAACAGGAGGGTGTTCTCACTTCTCAGCTCGGTGCCGTCGTCACCGAGCTTCAGGCCGCTCAGTCGGCCGTCGAGCAGGCAGAGGGAAGCCTGAACCTCCTCGAAGCCGAGCTCGCTTCCGAACAGGGCCGGCTCGAGCGTCTCACCGTTCTCCTGGGGACGCAGACACGGCGGCTGCATCGACTCCAGGCGGAATACCGTCGGGCGGTCGCGATTCTGGAGGCCCGAGTGCGCGCGATCTACATCGAGGAGGAGCCGGACGCGCTCTCGGTGCTCGTCTCGGCGACGACGTTCCGCGACCTGATCGACGGCTACGAGTTCGTGAATCGCATCGGGCTCCAGGATCAGCGCATCGTCGGCCAAGTGGAGACCGCGAAGCGGCTGGCAGCGGAGGAGCGTCGCGCGACCGAGCGCACGCAGCGCCTGACTGCGGCGACAGTCTCGGTCATCGCGGCCAGAACGGACGAAGCCCGCAGCGTTCGCAACGAGCTGGCGTCCAATCGCGACACGCTCGCTGCGGCCCGGCGCCTCAAGCAGAGCGCTCTCGCGACGTCGCGCGAAACCCGAGAGGAGTATCTGCAGGAAGTCGAAGCGCTCGCGGCGCAGAGCGCATCGCTGGCTGCTGCGATTCGGGACGCTCAGGCTGAAGCAGGCTCGACGGGAACCGGCACGCCATCCGCGTCAGGCTTCATCTGGCCGGTCAACGGGACCGTCGTGAGCGGATTCGGCATGCGCTGGGGTCGCCTGCACGAGGGCATCGACATCACTGCCTCCAGCGGAACGCCGATCTGGGCGGCCGCCTCGGGAACGGTCATTCACGCGGGCTGGCTCGGCGGGTATGGCAACCTCGTCGTCGTCGATCACGGAGACGGGCTCGCAACCGCGTATGCGCACGCGTCGGCCATACTCGTCGGCGTCGGGCAGCAGGTCTCGCAGGGCGAGACGCTCTCGCTCGTCGGCTCCACCGGGAACTCTTCGGGCCCTCACCTCCACTTCGAGGTGCGCGTGAACGGCGTCGCCGTCGACCCGCTGCTGTATCTCTGAGAACTCGAATCACAATGCCGCCGAAAAGCGCTGCGCGGCACGCTGCTTCGTTCTCAGTCGCGCCCATATGCGTCACATGGGTGCTCCCTGCGTCCTCGTATCGCCCTCGGGCATCGCGGCCCGGTGACGAGCGTCATCGTGATTCGAGTTCTAAGCGGCAGCCTCGGCCGGCGACATGTGGGTCGGAACCACGCTGTGCAGGTCCGCGTACGCGCGCCAGCGCTCGTCCAGACCCAGACCGTAGCCGGCGAAGAGCTCGTCCGGGACCGTGAAGCCGACGTAGCGTAGGGGGATGTCTTCGACGAGCCGCCTGTACGGACGGTCGAGGAGCGACACCGCTGCGAGGCTCGCCGGACTGCGGAGCGCAAGCGTCCTGCACAGGAAGTGCAGGGTCAGTCCTGTATCGACCACGTCCTCGACGATCAGCACGTGACGATCCGCGAGCGGCGAGTCCACGTCCTTCAGCAGTCGCACACCGCCGTCGTCGGAGCCGGTGTACGCGGCGAGCTCCACGAGGTCGAGCGTGTGGGGGATGGCGAGCGCGCGAGTGAGATCTGCCAGGAAGACGACGCTCGACTTGAGCGGCGCGATCAGGATCGGATCGAGCCCTTCGTAGTCCCGCGCGAGCTCGTTTCCGAGCTCGGCGACCCGGGTCGCGATCTGGTCGCGGGTCAGGTAGACGGCGCCGACCGCGCCGTGCTCGGATGCGTCGCCTCCGAGCACTACGAGGCGAGCCGCAATCGATAGCGCTGAGCGAGCCGCTCGATGTCGCGTCGGTAGAAGAGCTTCACACGCACTTCCGGATAGAGCCGCCGAAGCTCGCGCAGCTTGCGGTTCTTGCGGGTGACGAGTGACTGCTTCATCACCGTGACCTCGATGAAGAGATCCTGATCAGGAAGGTAGAAGTCCGGCGTGAAGGCGCTCACCACGCGGCCTTCGTCGTCTCGCTCGAGGACGAACGAGTGGGGCTCGTAGTCCCAGCGAATGCCGTAGTAGTCGAGAATCTTGGCGCACTCGAGTTCGCTGCGATTAACGAAGCGCGGAGGCTTGGAGCCACAATATGCCTGGAAAACGGGACTTTCAACCCGCACCTAGGCCACGGTACCAACCGCCTCGGACGCTGCTCGCCGGACGACGGCTCGTGCGATCCTGCCCCGGCAAGCTCCTACACTGTGACCATGTCAGGCCCCGAAGGCGCGTTTCGCATCGCCCAGATCTCGGACCTCCACTGTGGTGGCCCGTACTTCGAGGTCAGCCTCCTGGAGCGTGCGATCGCCGAGATCAACGAGCTCAAGCCGGACATCGTCGTGTGCTCCGGAGATCTCACGACCTTCGGCTTCCGGCACGAGTACCTCACCGCCCGCGAGTACATGGATCGGCTCGATTGCGAGTCGATCGTCGTCGTGCCCGGGAACCACGACTCCCGGAACGTCGGCTACGTGCACTTCGAGGAGATGTTCGGCGAGCGGAACTCGGTGTTGCGAAAGAACGGCGTCGCGATCGTCGCGGTCGACTCGAGCGAGCCCGACCTCGACCATGGACAGATCGGGCGGGGCCGCTATCTCTGGATCGAGGAGCAGTTCTCGCAGGAGCAGTCCGATCTCAAGATCTTCGTGCTCCATCACCACCTGCTGCCGGTGCCGGGCACCGGCCGCGAGCGAAACGTCGTCTACGACGCGGGCGATGCGATCGAATGCCTGCAGCGTTCCGGCGTACGCCTCGTGCTCTCCGGCCACAAGCACGTGCCGTATGTCTGGCGGCTCGAGGATCTGTTCGTCGTGAATGCCGGAACCGTCTCCTCCCTGCGTCTGCGAGGGAACACGAGGCCCTGTTACAACGTCATCGAGGTCGCCGGCAGCAAGGTCGACATCTGGCGCCGGCATCCCTTCCACGACGAGGTCAAGCTCGTCTCGTTCTCGCTCGACACGCTCGAGTACGCGAAGTACACGGGCGGGATCGAGGACGAGGTCACCGCCAAGACGTGAAGGCATTGGCGATCGTCGACGGCGAGCACTATCCGCCCGTCGTCCGCGACGCGCTTGCGGAGCTTCCCTACGAGTTCGTGGCCGCGGTTCTCGTCGGAGGAACGGAGAAGCTACGCGGCCCCGATGGCTACGGCGTGCCGCTCGCCGACGACGTCGCCTCGGCATTCGAGCGCTACCGGCCCGAGATCGCGATCGATCTCTCGGACGAGCCGGTGCTCGGGCCCGTCGAGCGGTTTGCGCTCGCAAGTCGTGTCCTCTCCTACGGAATTCCCTACGTGGGGGCAGACTTCCGGTTCGATCCGCCGACGTTCGCGCCCTTCGAGCTTCCCTCGATCGCGGTGGTCGGAACCGGCAAGCGTGTCGGCAAGACTGCGGTCACGGGACATGTCGCGAGGCTGCTCGCCGCCGAGAGGAAAGTCGTGGTCGTCGCCATGGGGCGAGGGGGCCCTGTCGAGCCCGAGACGGTCAGCGTTCCACCAACGCTCGATGCGCTCGTCGCACTCTCGCGAGCCGGACGCCATGCCGCATCGGACCATCTCGAGACCGCTGCGCTCGCCGGCGTCGAGACGGTGGGCTGCCGGCGTTGTGGAGGTGGTCTCGCAGGCGCCGTCTTCGTGTCGAACGTCCTCGAAGGAGCGCGCATCGCCGCAGGGCTCCGGCCCGATCTCGTCGTCTTCGACGGCAGCGGCGCGGCGTTGCCCCCGATCGCAGTCGACCGGACGATCGCCGTCGTCGGGGGACACCAGAGCCCCGACGTCGCAGCCGGATACCTGAATGCCTTCCGCCTCCTCCGCGCCGACGCTCGTCGTTCTGACGATGGCCGAGGACGGATCGGAGTGGCAGCTGACCTACGACGCCGTTCGCGCGCTCGTCTCGTCGGAGGTCGCTGTCGTCCCGACGGTCCTCCGGCCGCGTCCGATGACGAGCGTGCGCGGACGCAGAGTGGCGTACTTCTGCACGGCGCGACCCGACGCGCACGAGGTGATCGCGGCGCATCTCGAGACCGCGCACGGAGCAGATGTCGTACGTGTCTCGGGCAATCTCGCGGATCGATCGGCGCTCCAGAAGGAGCTCGCGGAGATCTCCGCTGACGTATTCCTGGTCGAGCTGAAGGCCGCTGCAGTTGACCTCGTAGCCGAGTTCGGGCTCTCGCAAGGGGTCGAAATCGTGCTCGCGGCCAATGACGTCGTCCCTCTTCCGGGACATCCGGACCTTGACGAGATAGTGCTGGAAATGTCACGAATAGAGGTATGAGCGAACGACGTCACGTGATGCCGCTGCCGCTCGGGGACGAAATCCCGTTCTCGAAGGGGCTCATGGCGCGCGCGCTCGTGGTCACGGGGCTCGATCCGGAACGGTCGTATCTCATCGCCCATCGCGCCGATCGCGACCTCGCAGAGCGTGGCGTCTCGACCCTCGACCTCGACCGGCTCGCCGAGTTGGCCGCAGACGTGATCGGCGACGAGCACGCGTCGACCACGATCGGTCGCCTCAAGAGGCTGAGCGCGCTCCAGCAGCTCGAGCAACCGCTGCTCCTGCTCGTCGGGGGCGCGACCGGCACCGGAAAGTCGACGATCGCGACGGAGGCAGCGCACAGGCTCGGGATCACGCGGGTGACGTCGACCGACTTCATCCGCCAGACGATGCGGGCGTTCTTCTCGGAGGAGTTCATGCCGTCCGTTCACTACTCCAGCTTCGAGGCGCGCCTCGCGTTGACGCGAGCCGAAGAGGAGGAGTCGGGCGATGCGGCGATTCTCGGCTTCCTCGACCAGACGCGGAACGTCGTCGTCGGCGTCCAGGCGGCGCTCGAACGTGCGGCGACAGAGCACTGGTCGCTCGTGCTCGAGGGGGTGCATCTCGTACCCGGAATGATCGCGACCGAGTTTCCCGGGGCGTTCGTCGTCCAGTGCGTGGTTGCGATCGAGGACGAGAACCTCCATCGCGGTCACTTCTGGGTGCGTGACTACGCGACCGAGGGGCTGCGCCCACTCGAGAAGTACCTGGACGCGCTGCCGCAGATCCGCCAGATCCAGGACTATCTCGTGGAGCGGGCGCGGCGCTACGACGTGCCGGTCATCGTCAACGACTCGCTCGACAAGGCGATCGGGGACGTGATGGACCTCGTGTTGCGTCGCGCGGACCAGCTCGTCAGCGTCCGCTAGCGCGAAGCTCGGGGTCGGCTTCTACCCGAAGGCGCCCGAGTACACTGATCGCATGGTCACACGCGACGATGTCGTCGAAGCACTGCACCAGGTCGAGGACCCGGAGCTCGGGATGGACATCGTCGAGCTGGGCCTCATGTACGACGTCGAGGTCGACGCGGGGAAGGTCAAGGTTCTCTACAGCCTCACGTCGATGGGCTGCCCGGCCGGAGCCATGATCGCGGACGGGATCCTCGACGCGGCCCGTTCCGTGCCCGGTGTCGAGGAGGCCGAGGTCGAGCTCACGTTCGACCCGCCTTGGACGCCCGACCGGATGTCGGACGACGCCAAGTTCATCCTCGGCTTCGGCTGATTTGCTGACGCAAGCTCGAAATCCGCGAGCGCGGATTTCCGCGCGCGAGAATCCCTGAAGGCGTCCGCTTCGCGGCCGCTACGGTCGCTCTGGCCTCGGTGCTACCCCGGAATTCTCAGGACGACCTTTCCGAACTGCGCGCCTGACTCGAGACGCTCGTGGGCCGTGGCGGCGTCGGCAAGCGGGAAGACGCTGTCGACGTGGATTCGCGCGCGCCCCTTCTTGATGAGCTCGTAGGCGCCCTCGAAGTCCGCGGGCATTCCCATCGTGGATCCGTAGACCGTGAGCTGCTTCCACCACAGCCGGTAGAGGCGCGCGGGCGGGCTGTGCCCGGTGGTTGCTCCGCATACGACAACGCGGGCCTCGCGTGCGGCGGCGGCGAGCGAGCGCTCCCAGGTCGCCTCGCCGACCGTTTCGACCACGACGTCCGCGCCGTCGCCACCCGTCGACTCCTTCACGACCGCGACGACGTCGTCATCCGCATGGTTGACGGCAACGTCTGCACCCAGGACACGAGCTCGCTCGAGCTTCTCCGAGCTCGACGACGTGACGATCGTGCGCGCGCCAAGAGCGCGGCAGAGCTCGAACGCGGCGAGCGCCACGCCACCTCCGATGCCCCAGATGAGCACCCACTCGTCCTCGCGCAGGGCGGCCTTCGTCACCAGCATGCGATAGCGCCGTCTCGAACACGAGGGGGAACGCCGCGCCCTCCTCGAACGAGAGCGAGTCGGCGAGGGGGTAGAGCTGCCCGGCGGGGATTGCCTTCAGCTCGCAGTACGTCCCGTCCGTGTGCTCTCCGATGACCGTGAGGTGACCGTCGTGGACGATGCCCGGGTTCGAGACGACACGATCCCCGACGGAGAACCCGTGGACGCCGTCACCGAGCGCGGCGACGACTCCTGCCCCGTCGGCACCCAGGATGCGGGGCTTCGGGACGGAGGGGAGGCCCTTCCTGATCCAGACGTCGAGATGGTTCAGTCCCGCCGCCCGTAGCTCGATCAAGACCTCGCCGGCCGCGGGCTCGGGATCGGGAACCTCCTCGTAGCGGAGGACTTCGGGCCCACCGTCTTCGTGAATGCGAACGGCCTTCACGAGGCAGAATCCTCTCATGACCGCCGCCGAGCTGACTCGGCTGGCCGCGGACCTCGAGCTGGACGTCCTCGGTGCAGCCGTGGCCGCGCCGTATGACGACACGGAGGAACACATCCGTGAGCGCCGGGCGCGCGGCCTCTTCGCGGATATGCGCTTCACCATGGCGCGTCCCGAGATCTCGTGCCACCCGGAACGGCTCCTGGAGGGGGCGCGCACCGTTGTCTCGGCTGCGCTCTGCTACTACGAGGACGGGCCGGAGCCAGGTCCCGACGAGGGGCGACTGTCTCGCTACACGTGGCGCGATGCATATGAGGTGCTGCGCGAGAGCCTGGAAGAGCTCGGCAGCCGGCTCGGTGGCACGTATCGGGTTCTCGTCGACTCGAACGACCATGTCGATCGTGAAGCAGCGGTGCGGGCCGGAGTGGCGTTCTACGGCAAGAACACGATGGCCATCACTCGGCGGTTCGGATCCTGGGTCGTTCTCGGCACGCTCGTCACCGACGTCGAGATCGAGCCGAACGAGCCGCTCGCTCTCGACTGTGGGTCGTGTCGGACTCTGCATCGACGCGTGCCCCACCGGAGCCCTCGACGAGCCCGGTGTGCTCGATGCGACGAAGTGCCTCTCCTACTGGACGCAGGCGCCGGCAGCTATTCCGGAGCCGTACCGGGTCGAGCTCGGGCACAGCGTCTACGGCTGTGACATCTGCCAGGACGTCTGTCCGTGGAACCGAGGGGTCGAGAAGCGTCGTGCGGGCGCTTCGTCCCGAAGGTGCCGAACGCGTGTCGCCGGTATCGCTCCACGACTGGCTCGAGCGAGATGGCGAAGAGCTGCGTCGCGGAGCTCGATCGACTCTACGTCCCGCGCAACGATCCTCGCTGGCTGCGACGAAACGCGCTCATTGCCGCGGGCAACGCGGGAAGCCCCGAGATCGTGCCTGCTGTTCGGCGCTACGTGGAGAGCGACGATCCCGTGCTGCACGACGCGGCCGCATGGGCGCTCGCGCAGATCGAAGCACGATCCGCATGACGCACCCGGACCGAGAGCGGTTGGCAGTTCTGGTTCACGAGGTTCGGAGCCCGGTTGCCGCGCTTCGTGCGATCTGCGGAGACATGTCAGGGTGATAGGCCCGCAACCGCAGAGCGTCGGCGGCTGGTCGAGCTCGCGATTGCAGCATGTCTGGGGATCGAGCGCCTCGTCGACGATGCGACGGTCTCGTCGGTGCGACTGGAGCCGGTCGACGTCGGCTCGTCTCGTAGAGGAGGTCGTGGCAGCGGCGAAGCTCGGAGGCGCGAACATTCGTGCGGAGATCGCCGCCGAGCCTGCCGCCGCTCCGAGCCGATCCTGTTCGTCTTCGGCAAGCATTCGACAACCTCGTGACGAACGCGCTACGCCACGCCGGCTCCTCGACGGAGGTGCTGATGCGCGCGAGGGAGAGTGGGGGTGACGGTGCTCCTGTCGTCAACCGATCGCGGACCGGGGATTCCCATCGGCGAGCAGGAGCGGATCTTCGAGCCCGGTGTTCGATTGGACAGAGAGCGATCAGGATCCGGGCTGGGACTCGCCATCGCGCGCGCGATCGCCGAGTCGCACGGGGGCACGCTGACGGTCGAGTCGGTCCCCGGCGAGGGCGCGACGTTCACGATTGCGCTACCTGTCTCCTAGCCAGCCGGAACTGCGTCGACACGGCGGCTTCGAAGCAGCTTTCCTGCCTCATCATGCTCCGTCAGGTCGATCGTCACGCCGAGCGGGTCGTCCATGAACCCGCTCGTGGTTGCGATCCGTACCGGAAGTCCTCCAGCAGGCTCGTAGACCTCGGTGAAGTCCGGTTGTCGAACTGCGATGTAACGAGTGGTGGCTCCGGGTTCGATCCAGACGAACGCGATGGGCTCATCCTCGTCCGTGCGACATCCTCCGATGTCGAGGCGGGGATCGAGCAAGCGTCCTTGGTAGAGCTGTCCGTACGCGCCGCCGCACCAGCGACGATCGCCTTCCCGTGGCCCGGGGCTGTTGTCACAGCCGAAGACTGCGCGTCCCGACTGCTCTTCGAACGTCACCGATTCCGACTGGACACCAACTCGCTCGACCGAAGAGGCGCGAGGACTCGACGCCGCTCCCTCCCCGCTCGAGACACGTTGCCGATCTCGTCTCGCGGCCACGTGCCGACGCCGGCACGACCCGGACCGTGGTCAGCACTGCCGGACTCTGTACGCCTTCCAGTTGGATCGGCACGGCAGCCGGCTCGGAGTCGTCCATCAAGCGTTCGGGGGCGGATTTCCCGCCGGAACACGCCGTTGAGAGAACGACCGAGAGGGCGAGTGCCCCGGCTATGCAGAGAGCGCGGGAGCGGCGCGTCTTCAGGCCGCGCCGCTCCGCTGAGACGCTCAGGGCTGACTCCAGCCGAGACGGCGCACTCCGCTGTAGATCGAATTCCCGCGGTACGCCCTCGTCCAGATATTGGTGCCATAGGACTCTCCCAACGCCTCGATGATCTGGTCGGTTCCGTCCGGATTCGTGGCGTAGATCATCCCGATGTGCGTCGCGCTTGCATAGGCGTCCATTTTGATCGCGGCCGATTTGGACAGGGGGTAATTGGCAGCACCGTCCGCATTCTTGAATCGCTGCGCGGTATACGGCCCGTGGATGTTCCGGAGCCTCCACCATTGGTGGAAGGCCGTGCTGCCTTCGTCCATCGGCTCGCGCCAGACCTTGAACGTGAATCCAGAGCAGTCGGGGCCTTCTCCGCCGGTGTTGGGGTCCGACTTTGGGATCACCGGGCGAGTCGTCGACGTCGTTGTCGTTCCAGCAGCCGCCACCCCATTGGTATCCCTCGTTGCGGGCGTACAGCGCGACGGTGATCGATCCGTCGCGGGTGATGTAGGACGTGGGCGTCGGCGCTGCGTAATTGCAGTTCTGCGCGATCCACTGCGTGTGGTACGCGCCCGCGGTTCCGGCGCCTGCGAGGGCGAACGCGACCGTGAATGCGACGAGGAACCTCCGTGCGTACCGCATCACTCGACCTCCAGTTCGAAGCGATCGACGAAGAGACCGGCCGGTGTCGAGCCGAGCTGGTAGAGCGACGACCCGCGGAGCCGGAAGCGTGACAGCGGAGCCGTCTCCGCCCAGTCCGCAGAATCCAGCGAGAAGCGCTTGACGACGCCTCGCCGATCCAGGACCAGGACGACGTACTCGTCTCTGAGCATCGGTGAAGACACGCGTCACCAGGACGACCCCGGTGCCGTAGGGCTCCGCGAGCTGAACCTCGGCCAACGGGGTCTCGCTGGTCACGAGCCAGGCTCGCTGAACGGCGGCGCTTCCGACCAGCGCTACGCGCACTTGGTTTCCGTGGCGGAGGATCACGATTCTCCTGCCGTCGGACAGCGGCCGACCGGACTCGGCTGCGTCGATCTGCTCGGAGACGCCAACCGCCTGTCCTCCTCGTGCTGCCGGCATCCATTGCGCCGAAGAGCTCTGCAGCACGACCGGGCCATCCGGTCCAACGCGAACCTGCGAGGGCCGCCCGGCGGCCGGAGTCGTGAACCTCTCGGTGCCGTCCCGCTCGAAGCTACGGAGAAGCGGCTTCGCTCCGTGCTGCGCTCGTCGTCTCGAGGACGTAGACCGTGCCGTCCTCGCCGATCGACATGTCGGCCAACGTCCCGTTGATGGCGAGCGGCACGGCGTCGGGGGTTCTTCCGTCCCTTCGCCAGCGAAGGAGACGCTTGTTCGCCTCATCCAGCACGACTACCGAGCCGTCGTGATCGATGTCGAATGCCGAGCCGCCGATTGGCATGAGGTTCTTGCCCTGCTCGAGACCGACTTCCGCCGCACCGGTGCCCCACCCGGCGTCCACGACGCGCTCGGTTGCTTCACGCTCGTTGCCGAAATCGTGGGAGCCGAGAGCGATCCCGATGCTCCTGCCCAGCGGCAGGCTCCGCTGGGGTGCAGCCGCACCTCCTGCCGGAAGTGTTCTGACCATGTCGGTGTCCTCACTCCGAAACACTGCGTAGTACGAGAAACCGGTGGAAGCCCGAGCGATCGACTCCGGCAGCTGTGCTACGAAGCTCCCGGATGCACCTCGCTCCTCGCGTACGTCGATCTCCTGGTACGCCCCCGTGTCACCTGCTCGAGCGAACACCGTGCCGTCCACGGCGCAGGGTGTCTCGGCGTCCGCCTCCGAACGCGCGCAGTAGACGTCGTAGCGCAGCTCGACGCGCTCGTCTCGGGTCGTGAGCAGCGGAGGAAGATGTGTCGCCTCCAGCAGCGGCCGGTCTGCTGGCTGCATGACGCGGTGCGCGAGAGCTGTGCCGGCGAGAACGACCGCGACGATGCCGGCCAGAGCCCCCGCGAGCATGCCCGCGGCCCGCGTCAGCCGTGAATGAGAAGAGTGAATCTCGTCCATTCGCCCTCCTTGTTGTCGTTTGCGACAACGGTAGCGCGGGACGTTCGGACGAAATCGCCCTTCGTGTTCATGTCGGCGCCGATTCGGCGCAGTCTCGTGACCGTCAGCCGTGCGCCGGAACGCGGCCCGTGTCGCGCTGGAGACGGCGCGCTCGCTTGGCTACGGCGTCCCTCAGACGTTGCGGCTCGAGGACGATGGTCTCCCCGCGGTCGGCGAGCACCTCCGAGAGAAGCCACTCTTCGGTCTTGTAAGGCACGTCCGCGATCGCCGAGCCGTCCGTGAGGGCGCGTGCTCCCCGCTCGAGCTTCCAGCGCGCGATGACCGGCGAATGGTGCAGCCGAGCGACTCGTGGATTCGTGAGGTAGGACGGATCGAATCCGTCACGGGGTTCGAACGGCTCGTCGGTAAGCCGGGCCGAGCGCATGCGGTCGAGGCGGAACGTGCGGGCGGCGTCGACGGTGCGATCCCATGTGTGCACACGCCATACCGGGAGCTCGCGCTCGATCGTGTACGGCTCGACGTGGCGAACCGACGGGCTCTCGGTCCCGTCTTTCAGATACTCGATCTCGACGACGCGGCGCCTCTCGGCCGCCTGGCTCAAGCACCTTCACGAGCGCCTCCTCGTCCAGCGCGACCCGCGGCTCCGGCGTCGCGGCGAGATCGAACCGGCCGAATGTCTCTTCCAGCTTGCGGCGCACGCGCTTCAGCTGGGTGTGGGCGTCGGCTGCGATCGTCGGGCCGACGTACTCGATCGCGAGGCGGATCGCACGAGCCTCGAGTGGCGTCAGCTTCGGCGAGCGTCGGAACACGTCTCCGTACAGCTCCTTGTCGACCCTGACGACGTCGCCGTCGTGCATCGCGTACACGGCGTAACAGCCTCCCCCGAAGTTGACGAGGTTGAGGAGAGAGAGGTGATCCTGGAGCTCGTCGAGCGGGATGGAGATGCGACCGGCGAGCTCGGCGGCGTCCAGCACCGCAGTTCGTTCGTCGCCACACGCTGCCAGGAGCTGGGCGAGCAACGCCTGGAGCACACCGAACCGTTCCGGCGCGACCGGGCCGATAGGTCGCTCGGGAAGCGGGTGCCTCGGATCTCTCCGCTTCGGCCCCGCAGGCACTGGCGCTGACCCCTCGTGCGACGCGACGAGGGCGTCCAGCCCATCCGCAACAGCACGTCTGAGCTCCTCCGGCTCGAGAGCGACTGCGCGGCCGTTCTGGCGGAGTACCCAGCCCGCGAGGAGGTCGACGTTCGCGAAGTCGGTCTCGAAGACGCCGTCCTCGACGGAGCCTGCGTCGGAAAGCGTGCGCTCCACCCACCAGGCCGTGTCGTCGGAAACCGCGATACGCGCGGTGCCCACGGCCTCGCCTATCTGCCAGGGTCGAGGCACGCGATGTTCCTCGACGTCGAACTCCGCAGGAACGCGGAAGTCGCGCTCGCGCCTGGTGGCGAAGCGGATGTCCCCCCGAATTCGGGAGACCTTGAACGTCCGGACGGTGTCACGGTCGAGGTCTTGGCCGATCACGTACCAATTGCCGTCGTCGAGGCGAAGTGCGTAGGGATTCATGACGCGCTCGCCGGGCCGTGAACGCCTTGGGCTCCAATAGCCGAAACGCACGGTGCGTTGCTTCGAGATCGCCGACTCGAGCTTCGACAGACGCCCTGCCAGCTCGGGAGAGTAGTCGGGAGCGCTCACGCGCACGCGCTCGGCCGTGTCGGTCGGGGGCTCGGTGAATCCCGTGCGGCCGAGGGCGAGATTCTGCAGCGCGAGCCGGAACGGCTCGGCGTACGCGAACTTTCCTTCCAGGTAGTAGAGCGCTGTCTGGAGCGCGGCGAGCTCGTCGTCGTCCAGCTCGAGCCGGTCGAGGAAGTAGTGCTCGGAACGGAGTGTGTAGAGCTCCTCGCCCGTGAACTCGTCGCGCTGGGATTGCAGTGGAACGCCCAACGCGGTCAGTTCTGCGCGATCCGAGTAGAAGCGTCTTGCGAACGCCTCGTCCGACATCTCGCTGTAGCCCTCCACGTTCGACTTGACGTCTCTGGCCGTCAACGGACGGCGCTCGGCCATCAGGAAGGCGACGAGCGAGAGCTGGCGGATGAGCTTGTCAGCGTCGTGCGACATGCGCACTCCGAGCTTAGCGGTGCTCGCCTGAACCGGCTGCCGGCCTCACGCTGGCGTCAGCCAGCGAGCTTCAAGCGGCGGCGGCGGCGGCGGTGTGCTGTTCGAGGTGCTGGTGTGAGGGGCAGTAGTCCCGCCCCGGAAGCGGCGTCCGCTGACACGCCTTGCCCTTGCGCGTCGTCGCGTGGCAGCGGGACACTCCTCCGTCCAGCATGCCTGTCTCGATCTGGTGCTCGATGAATGCTGTCGCGGCGCCGACGCCCTCGCGAACTGCCCAGGCGACCTGGGCCTGGGCCGTGATGGGGAAGTAGCGCCTGATGTCGGCGAACAAGGCGCGGTCGGGCCGCGCGAAATAGTGCGGATCCTCGGCGAGCCGCTCCATCGTCTGCTCGCACTCGCAGAGAACGGCCCGACGATATTCGAGCTGCGTGCCGCGGTCGGCGTACGGGTCGATCAGCGACTTGATCGAGCGGTAAATCGCTCGCGAGTATTGATACATACAGGAGCGTAATTGCGCGATGTGGTCTTCCAATGAACGCCCCACTCCTCGAAGGATCGCTCTCTGTAGGCGGAAAATCGACTGCTTCGAAGCCCCGCAGCGGGGAGTGTAGCGACTTTTCGGCGCTGTTACAAAGTCGGGACCTCCAGTCGCCGATAGAGGCAACGAGCGAGGTCTCAGGGAACGATTCGGCGGACCGTTGCCGTACGGGCGAATCGACGCGCACGTTGCAGATCGCTCGTCGCCTCGGCTTCGGACCCGTAGATGCCCGTGAACACCAACCAATAGCCCGGATGCAAGCTGGCGTACTGCGAGGAGTCGAGAATCCCCACCTGGGAGAGCCCGCGAGCGCCGGCCTTCTGCGCTCGAGCTACTGCTACACGCCTGCCACCGGTCTGTGGAAGCGTGGCGAGTGCGATCGTCCAGCCATCCTCTCCCGCCGGCCAGTCCCCGGTGCCGCCCGCGCCACCCTCGGAAAGAGGCGGAAGCGTGTTGGAAGCAGGGAGCGTGGCAAAGCCACCGGTCGCCGTCACGAGCGCCGCTCCGTCGCTTCGTCCGTCCGTGGTGGCAACGGCCAGCACCGCGCCCGTAAGAGCGACGGCGAAGGCGACCAGCGCACGGATGATCCAACCCGAGCGCATTCCTCGCTGCGCATCGACCGCGCCGACCCCGGGGAGACGTACCCCGCACTCGAGGCAATACTCCTGGCCCGCAACGACGGGTCCTCCACAACGAGGACAGCCGTTCACTGGTGGCCTGCGGCGTCCGGGCTCCCGGCCGACGCCTCGGCGACCGGGCGGCCGCACGTCGCGCAGAAGCGTGCTCCCAGCAGGTAGGGAGCGCCGCAGACACAGGTAGCCGAGCCGCGGCGAAGCCGCGCCGTTCCGTCGAGAACGGCATCGATCTCGTGAATGCGAGCTTCGATCGCGACGAGCTCTGCGCAGCGCTCGACGACGAGGCCCGCGTTGAAGCGATCTCGCTTGTACATCTCGAGAGCCAGTCCACCGAGGTCGCGCAACCGCTCCTCGCGCACCAGGAGCAACGACTTGCGTTCGCGTCGAAGCTCCCGAGGTGCCGGAGGGGAGACGGTCGTCACCGACTGGCCGGCCGCCCTGCTGTTCCTGCTTCTCTGCCTGGATCTACTAGATGCCAACGGAGACGATCAGGCATCTAGAGCTGGAGGACGACGAGCCGTTCCTCGGTCATCTCGCGAACGGCGTAGGCTGGCCCTTCGCGCGTGTTTCCCGAGTCCTTGATGCCGCCGTAGGGCATCTGGTCGGCGCGGAACGTAGGAGCTTCGTTGACCGTCACTCCGCCGAACTCGAGAGCCTGCGCCGCGCGTAGAGCGTTCTTGACATTGGCGGTGAAGATTCCGGCCTGGAGGCCGAACCGCGTGGAGTTGGCGAGCGCGATCGCCTCGTCGAGCGTGTCGAAGGGCGCAACGGTGCAGAGCGGCCCGAAGACCTCCTGGCAGGAGACCTTCGCGTCAGGAGGAGCCGCGGCGATCACGGTCGGCAGCAAGAGCTCCCCCTCGAGCGTGCCGCCGGTCAGCACTTCGGCGCCTCCGGCCTTCGCCTCCTCGATCCACGCGAGGATGCGATCCCGGTCTGACGCGGAGATCAGAGGGCCGACGTCCGTCGCTTCGTCCGCGGGGTCGCCGACGGTGAGCCCCTCGACGCGCGGGATGAAGCGCTCGATGAACTCGTCGTAGGAGCTCCGCTCGACGTAGATGCGCTGAACCGAGATGCAGCTCTGCCCCGCGAAGGAGAAGGCGTTTGCGGCGAGCCGCTCGGCGGCATCTTCGAGGTCTGCATCCGCCGCGACGAGCACAGGCGTCGCGTTCCCCAGCTCGAGGTTCACGCGCTTGCGCGCGGCTCGCTCACGAAGCTTCCAGCCGATCGGGGCCGAGCCGGTGAAGGTGATCAGCTTCACACGATCGTCCTCGACGAGCACGTTCCCGATCTCTTCCGCGGGACCGCAGACGACGTTCAACCAGCCTGCGGGCAGCCCCGCCTCGGTCTCGAGCTCTGCGAGGAAGAGTGCGGAGAGTGGGGTCTGGGAGGCCGGCTTCAGAACCACGGCGCAACCGGCGGCGAGCGCGGGTGCGACCTTGTGGGCGACCAGATTGAGCGGAAAGTTGAACGGCGAGATCGCACCCACGATCCCGATCGGCTGCCTCAGCGTGAATGCGAGCTTGCCGACCCCTGCCGGGGAAGCATCCATGGGAATGACGGTTCCTGCGAGCTTGCGAGCCTCGACCGCGGCCATCGTGAACGTCGACACTGCACGCGCAGCCTCGACGCGAGCCGCCTTCATCGGCTTTCCGGCTTCGGCCGAGATCGTTCGGGCAGCGTCGTCTGCGCGCTCAGCAAGGAGCGTGGCCACCCGATCGAGGATCGTGGCACGCTCGTGGGCAGGAATAGGCTCACGCATCGCCTCCTCGGCGGCGTCGAGCGCGGCTCGTGTTTCGCTCGCGCCCGCCTTCGGCACGCGTCCAACCAGCGCTCCGTCATAGGGAGACCGCACCTCGATCCACTCTCCCGTCTCGATCCACTCGCCCCCGACGAGGAGCTTCCGCTCGACCGCGGTCGTGGCCATCACACGAGTCTAGATGGGAGACTTTCGGCATGGAGTCGCCGGACGTTCGCTACGCACGAAGCGGCGACGTGGCAATCGCATATCAGGTGATCGGCGAACGTCCGGTCGACCTGGTCTTCGTCCGAGGCGTCACCGGCGATCTGCTCTCGACCTGGGACCAGCCTCTGCTCGTTCGGCATGTCCTCGGCCTCGCGGCCTTCTCGCGCGTTCTCATGCTCGACAAGCGCGGAACGGGGCTCTCCGACCGGACCACTGCACTTCCGACGCTCGAGACACGGATGGACGATCTTCGAGCGGTCATGGACGACGCGGGATCGGACCGCGCCGTTCTCTGGAGCGCTCACGAGGGCAGCCGGCTGGCCGCTCTCTTCGCCGCGACGTACCCGGACCGGACCACCGGTCTGGTGCTGTTCGATCCCGAGCCGAAGGGGCTTCGAGGCCATGACTATCCCTGGGCGCCGACCGAGGTCGGAGTGGCGAGAGCGCCTCCGGGAAGTCAGGGAGGGTTGGGGAACGCGGGAGTACCTGGAAGGACTCGCAGCGGAGCTGGCGCCGACTCGCGCGCACGACGCGGAGTTCAGGGACTGGTTCGTGACGCACATGCGACGGAGCCTCAGCCCGGGGGCGGCACTCGCCTTCCATCGAATGACGGCGGAGGCCGACGTCAGTGACGTGCTTTCGGCCATACGCGTTCCGACGCTGATCCTCCACCGGCCCAGCATGGTCGGCCCGGCCGAATACGTGAAGAAGCGGATACCGCAGGCGAAAGTCGTCGAGCTTACGGGGCTTCGGGACTCGTATACGTGGGCCGATGACGCCGCCCACGAGCTGACGATCGACGAAACGGAGCGATTCGTCTCAGGCCTTGTCGCCGCCCGGATCCCGGATCGGGTTCTGGCGACGATCCTCTTCACGGATATCGTCGGTTCCACCCGGAAGGCGGCAGAGATAGGCGATTCCGGCTGGCGTGAGCTGCTGGCTCGCCACCACGCCGTCGTGCGCGCTCTCCTCGCGCGGCACCGGGGCGAGGAGCTCGATACGGCCGGAGACGGCTTCTTCGCCGCGTTCGACGGCCCGGGGCGAGCGATCGAAGCCGCGTGCGCGATACGAGACGAGGTTCGAAGCCTCGGGCTCGAGATCCGAGCGGGCCTCCACACGGGGGAGTGCGAGCGCGTCGACGGCAAGCTCGGGGGAATCGCGGTCTCCATCGGCGCCCGGATCTCGGCAGCTGCGTCTCCTGGCGACGTCCTTGTTTCGGGAACCGTCAAGGATCTGGTGGCCGGCTCGGGTATCGGCTTCGACGAGCGCGGCGAGCACGAGCTGAAGGGCGTTCCCGGCACATGGCGCCTCTATGCTGTTGTCGATGAGTAGGGATGCGTACATCGTCGATGCCGTCCGCTCGCCGATCGGGAGGCGGAACGGTTCGCTCTCGGGGATCCGGGCCGAGGAGCTTGCGGCGCAGGTGCTGAACGGTCTCCTCGACCGGCTCGATGTCGAGCCCGCTGAGGTCGAAGACGTGCAGATGGGCTGCGTCACGCAGATCGGCGAGCAGGCGCTCAACGTGGGCAGACAGGCGGTGCTCGTCGGAGGCTGGCCGGAGACCGTCTGCGCCTCGACCGTCGATCGTCAGTGCGGATCGTCGCTGCAGGCGGCCTTCAACGGCGCGTCTGCCGTGCAGGCCGGACATCTCGACGTGGTGGTCGCGGCCGGCGTCGAGCACATGACGCGCGTTCCGATGGGCTCGAATCTCGGCGAGGCCGGCTGGGGCGCCGTCAACGAGAAGATCGGCGAGCGCTGGCCGATCGTGCCTCAAGGGATCTCGGCGGAGGTGATCGCCGAGGAGTGGGGACAGACGCGGGAGGAGCTCGACGCGTACTCGTACGAGTCGCATCGCCGCGCGGTCGCCGCGATCGACGAAGGTCGCTTCGAGCGCGAGATCGTGCCCGTCGAGGCCGGTGCCGCCGGCGCCGTCGTACTCTTCGCGGTCGACGAGACTCCTCGCCGGGACACCTCGATCGAGAAGCTGGCGTCGCTCCAGCCCGCGTTCAAAACCGACGGGGTCGTCACGGCCGGGAACTCGAGCTCGATCGTGGACGGCTCGGCGGCGATGCTGCTGGCGAACGGCGAGGCGGCGGAGCGGCTCGGGCTGACGCCGCGCGGCCGGTTCGTCTCCTTCGGCCTCTCGGGAGTCGACCCGTACCGGATGCTGCACGGAAACCCCGAAGCGTGTGCACGCGCGCTCGGCAAGGCCGGGCTCACCTGGGACGACATCTCCGTCATCGAGGTGAACGAGGCGTTTGCGTCGGTCGTGCTCCAGTTCCTGGCCGATACGGGCCTGCACGAGCGCTGGGAAGCGGGTGACGTCAACCCGAACGGCGGCGGAATCTCGCTTGGGCACCCGCTGGGGGCGACCGGAGCGCGGATCACGGCGACGTTGCTGAACGAGCTCGACCGCCGTGGGGGCCGGTACGGCATTGCGACGATGTGCATCGGACAGGGACAGGCCATCGCCGGGGTCGTCGAGCGGCTCTGATGGCGCTTCCAGTCGATCAGTCTGTCTGATCGAAAGAGAACATTTCGCGACTGGTGCTGATTGAGCGCTGCGAGCATAATTGGGACATGTTCGGTTACTTCCTCATCGCATTCCTGGTGATGGTGGGACCGCTCGCGTACCTCGCCGGCGCCGACTCTCGTATCGACGAGCAGTCGCGGCGGCGTCGCTTCACGAGCTGAACCGCCCGTCGTCGGCGTTCGCGCCCGGATAGGCTGGCGCGTCGTGAGCGCTCCCGAGATCCGCACGATCGGCGTCGTCGGCCTCGGCGCCATGGGCGC
Source organism: uncultured Actinomycetes bacterium (assembly GCA_963838395.1). Lineage (GTDB taxonomy): Bacteria > Actinomycetota > Thermoleophilia > Gaiellales > Gaiellaceae > GMQP-bins7. Next base: position 445,059 of record CAWIQX010000024.1, on the reverse strand, counting down.
GGGGATCGCTCAGCTCGCCATCGAAGCCGGCTACGCGACCGTCGGCCGCGAGGTCACCGAGGAGCTCGGCGAAAAGGCTCGAGATCGAATCGCGCACTTCCTGCAACGGAAGGTGGACAAGGAACGGATGAGCTCGGGCGAGCGCTCGGCGGCGCTGGATCGCTCTCATGCTGACGACCGAGCTTTCCGCCTTTTCGGAGTGCGATCTCGTGATCGAGGCCATCGTCGAGGATCTGGGTGCGAAGCATGCGCTCTTCGCCGAGCTCGAAGGGATCGTCAGACCCGATGCGATGCTCGCGACCAACACCTCGGCCCTCTCCGTCACCGAGATCGCCTCCGCAATCTCCACGCCGGAGCGTGTCGTCGGGATGCACTTCTTCAACCCTGCGCCCTTGATGCCGCTCGTGGAGATCGTGGAGGCGGAACTTTCCTCCGATGCTGCCGTCGAGGCTGCCTACACGGTGGGCGAGCGCCTGGGCAAGCAACCGATTCGATGCCACGACACGCCCGGATTCGTCGTCAATCGCGTTCTCATCCCACTCCTCAACGACTGTCTCCGTGTCCTGGACGAGGCGCGGGTCTCGCCGGAGGACCTGGACACGGCGATGACAGCCGGCGCAGGTTGGCCGATGGGGCCGTGCACGCTCGTCGATCTCGTCGGAATCGACGTGCACGTCCATGCATCCGAGGCGCTGTACGAGAAGCTGCGCGAGCCGCGCATGGCGCCTCCGCCGCGGATCGTGGCGATGAGGAACGCGGGCCTCCTCGGCCGAAAGAGCGGCCGCGGCTTCTACTCGTACGACGACGAGCTAGGTAGCGCCGGCGAATATCCGCCGGAGCGCGGCTGCGTCCTCGGGCTGGCAGTACACGTGCACGCGATCGTCGGGCTCGAGCAGCGTGTCCTGGCCGAAGGAGACCGGTCGCCCGTCGCGGACGAGCACGCCGACCCAGGCACGCTCGCCGAGGGGGAGATCTCGAAGTCTGCGACCGCTTGCGAACGCATCGTCTCGGACGACGAACTCGACGACTTCGGAGAGGTCGTAGTCGACCTTGCGGAATGGCACGCGCAGCCGATCCGCGACGACTCCGATCGACGCGCCCTGGACGACGACCGAGAACAGCACGACCACGAAGATGATCCCGTAGATGCGGCCGGCATCGTCCACGGCCGCGAGCACGGCGAGCGCGCCGAGGAGGATCGGGACGGCGCCCTTGAGGCCGCCCCACACGATGAAGAGCTTCTCGCCCCGGCTCAGCCGGACGGGCGCGAGCAGCGGCCCGACCGCGAGCGGCCGGACGACGAATGCGAGGAGTGAGGCGAGGACGAGGCCTTCCGCCCAGACCGAGAGCGTCGTCGAGGTCGCTGTACGCGATCGAGAGCCCGAGGGCGGCGAACACGCCGATCTCGGCCAACGCCGCGAGCGAGGAGTGGAACGACTCGATCTCTCCCTTGCGGGGAGCCGCGACGTCGCCGAGGAGGATGCCCGCGACGAACACGGCGAGGAAGCCCGACCCGTGTGCGATCGAGGCGAGCCCGTAGATGACTCCGGCTCCGGCCAGCACGCGGACGGGGTACAGCGTCGGGCTCGTGAGCCGAACCCGCCGCATCACGGGCAGGAGCAGCATCGCGCCGGCAACGCCAACGGCGAGCCCGATCGCCATTTCGACGACGAACTCCTCGACCACGATCGCGAGCGTGCCGCCCTCCTCGGTGGCGAGCTCGATCATCCCGATCATCAGCGCGATACCGACCGGGTCGTTGGTGCCGGATTCGCCCTCGAGGATCGTTCCCGCCCGACCGCGGATCTCGCGACCGCCGAGCACGGAGAACGTGACCGCTGGATCCGTCGGAGCGATCGCCGCGCCGATCAGTCCGGCCACGATCCACGAGAAGCCGAGGAGATAGTGCCCGACGAGCGAGACGAGACCCGCGGTGGCGAACGTGCCGACGACGCCGAGAACGAGGATCGGTCCGGCGGAGCGCCGAAAGCGGCCGACGCCGATGTGGAGTCCGCCGTCGAAGAGGATGACGATGAGCGCGACGACGCCGATGCGCTCGACGGTCTTGATGGACAGGGCGTCGCGCAGCGGTTCCACGGTCGCGGCGAGGAGGCCCGCGGCGACGAGGAAGAACGCGGCGTTGGGGAGCGAGATCCGGTCGGCGACACGGGCTCCGAGAACGGCCAGGAACACGCCTCCGGAGACGACGAGGACGATGATTCCGAAGTCGGAGATCTCGGTCACGAGCGGAACCTGGGAATCTACGGCGCCCGGCGTGGAGAAGCGGTCTTACAGTCTCCTTACAGGGTTTTGATGCTGGACTCACGCTGAATCCCGATACTGGGCTTGGCGTCATGCGTAAGCCCATCCTCTTTGCCTGCTCGATCGTCGCCGCGGCGCTCCTCGGCGGCACCGCCGGCGCCGCGCCGCGGGACGTCGGCGTGCTCTCGGTCGAGGACGGGAGGGGCATGGTCATGCTCGACCTGAAGGGGTCCGTTCTCGGTCGTCTGGCGACCGGGACGCTCCGGGTGACCGACCACACGCCGTGGGATCGCTATTCCGCGCTCGTGGTCGGACGCAAGGTCACCCAAGAACGGCTCGGGCCGAAGACCGTCCTCTACCGCGGCCAGGGGCTCCGGTTCCGCATGGTCGGCGGCGGGTACCGCATCGTCGTCCGAGGCGCTGGCATCTCGGTGTCGGCGGTCGGCAGAGGCATCGTTTCGCTCGATGCCGATCCGCGTCTGCCTGGCGAAGACGTCGGCGTGTATTCGCTCGAGGACGGTGTGGACTGCGACGTCGAGCGCGCGCTGTGCACCGCCCTGCCCGACGAGCCCGAGCGCTTCACCCTGGGAGCGCCGTCCGGGGACGGGGGCAGAACGCAGCGATGAGCCAGCAGCAACACACCATCCTGGTCGTCGAGGACGAGACGTCCATCGCCACCTTCGTGGCCGCGTATCTGAGGAATGCCGGATACGGCGTGCGCACCGCATCGACCGCGCAGAACGCACTGGTCGAGCTCGCGAGCGAGCCACCCGCGCTGATCGTCCTCGACCTCAACCTGCCCGACGGCGACGGAGTCGAGCTCTGCCGTCGGATCCGCAAGGCCTCCGACGTGCCCATCCTGATGCTCACTGCACGCGATGAGGACGTCGACAAGATCATCGGCCTCGAGGTCGGCGCTGACGACTACATGACCAAGCCGTTCAATCCGCGCGAGCTCGTGGCGCGAGTGAAGAGCGTGCTGCGACGCGCCGCACCGGAGCGGCGTCGTGGCGAGAGCGAAGAGCTCCGGCACGGAGATCTCGCCATCAACTCCGGAAAGCGCGAGGTCTATGTAGGAGACGAGGAGATCCGTCTTGCACCCAAGGAGTTCGAGCTCCTCTGGGAGCTGCTCGATCACCGCGGCATCGTCCTCACGCGCGACCAGCTGCTCGAGCGGGTCTGGGGGTACACGTTCGCAGGGGACACCCGTACGGTCGATGTGCATGTCCGGCAGATCCGGCGCAAGCTCGGGGACGCGTCGCCGATCGTCACGGTGTGGGGTGTCGGATACAAGGTCGCGAGCGATCGCACGCCCGCCCCGACCGCGTAGCGCTCTACCCTAGAAAGCGCCCATGCTCGGGACGCTTCGCTTTCGGCTCACCGCTCTCTTCCTCATGGTCGTGCTCGTGTTCGGCCTGGTCTCGATCGCGCTCGCGATTCGCCTCTTCCAGGACGTGACCCGGACGGCGTCCGTCCGCGAGCTCTCGCGAGAGGCTGCAGGTCTCGCCGATCTGTACGCGGAGGCTGCGCTTCGGTCGAGCGACGAGGGAACGGAGCCGCCCGCCTTTGCGGCGCGAAACCTCGAGCTGGCGACCGGCGATCAGCTTTTCTACGTCGGACTGTCACTCTTTCCGGGGCAGCGCTTCGGGCTGACCCGGTTGCCGCGCAGCGCGCTCGGGGACGTCGATCTCCCACGCGACGGGCTGGTGACCTTCGAGTTCACGCCGCCGGGAGACGACACGAGGCTGATCGCGGCCGCGCAGCCGGTTCGGCTCGCTCGCGGAACGGAGGCGTTCGGCTGGCTCGTGGTCGCGAAGCCGGTGACCGAGCTTCGCGCGCAATGGCTGACCCTGCTCGGGCGCCTCGCGCTCGCGCTCGCAGTCGGGGTCGGCCTGGCGGGACTGCTGTTCTGGTGGCTCTCCCGCCGACTGACGGAGCCCGTCCTCGCCCTTACTCGCGCGACCCAGGACGTCGCGGCCGGCCGGTACGACGTCGAGATCCCGGATTCGCGTGGCAGTGACGAGATCTCGCTCCTCAGCGAGCGCTTTCGACGGATGGTGGACAAGCTCGCCGAGGGCGAGCAGCTCAAGCGCTCCTTCCTCATGTCGGTCTCGCACGAGTTGCGCACGCCCTTGACTGCGATCCGCGGCCATGTGGAGGCGCTTCGAGAGGGGATCGTCTCGGAGCCCGACCAGGTGCGAAGCTCACTCGACGTGATCGCCTCCGAGGCCGACCGACTCGAGCGGCTCGTGGGAGACGTTCTCGATCTCGCGAAGCTGCAGGCTCACCGCTTCACGGTTCGTCAGGAGGAGGTCGACCTTGGACGCGTCCTCGACCATGCGTACCACGCGTTCACGGAGGAGGCTCGCCGTCGCGAGATCGACTACCGCCTCGAGGGCGTCCCCGACTCTCCCGTCATCTTCTCGGACGGCGATCGCGTGCTGCAGGTCATCTCGAACCTCCTCAGCAATGCATTCCGGTGGACGCCGGACGGGGGCCGGATCGACCTCGAGCTCGCGGCCGACAACGGGAACGTGCGCGTGGACGTGGCAGATTCGGGCCCGGGAATCACCGAGGGTCAGCGCAGCCGCATCTTCGAGCCCTTCATCTCGAACGACGTGAACGGGACGGGGCTCGGACTTCCGATCGCGCGGGAGCTCGCGATTGCTCTGGGAGGCAGGATCGAGCTCACCTCGGCGCCCGGCAGCGGAAGCCGCTTCCGGCTCGTCCTTCCTGCCGACGTCGAGGCGTAGATACCGCTATGCGGCTGCGGCGTGCCCGACGAGCGTCTTCGACGTCGATCGAACGCTCGCTCCGGTCGCGCTCGAGGCGCGCCAGCCGGGCGTCGATCCCACGCCAGCCGGAGCTCACGAGATCGACGAGCAGCGCCAGATCGTCGACACGCGCATGACGCTCTGCGAGAAGCTCACCCTCGATCCGCTCCAGACGGCGGATGGCCTGATTCAGCAGTCCTCGCATCTCGGCGATATGGCGGGCGACGGGGAGCACCTCCGTGCGAAGCCCGTCGCGGACGGCGACGCTGACCTGCGCGGGAACCGACGCTTCGAGCCCGGCGGCAGCTTCCGCGAGTGCCTCGATCTGTCGACGTGAACGTTCGATTGTGGCCTCGAGCAGCGCCGGCTCCGGTCGACGAGCGGCCGCGTCGGCGATGCGCTGCTGGGCACGTTCCAAGGCGAGTGCATCCATGGGCGCCGAGGCTACTCTCCGCGCCGGATGGACACCGCCGCCCTCGACTACGAGCTGCCGGAGGAGCTGATCGCGCAGCGCCCGCTGGCACGACGCGACGACTCGCGCCTGCTCGTGTATCGACGAGGGTCCGGGGAGATCGAGCACCGGCGCTTCAACGAGCTTCCGGAGCTCGTGGGGCGCGAGTTGGTCGTCGTCAACGACACCCGCGTGCTCCCGGCGCGCTACGAGCTTCGGCGCGCGACCGGGGGTCTCGTCGAGGTGCTGCTCGTCGAGGAGCGCGAGGACGGTTTGTGGGAGGGTCTGGCGCGGCCGACGCGCCGCCTGCGGAGCGGCGAGCGACTGGGACCCGTCGAGCTGGTCGAATCGCTCGGAGACGGCCGCTGGCTGCTCCGGCTCGAAGGGAGCGTCGCCGGCGACGTGCCCCTCCCGCCGTACATCCGCGAGGCGCTGGCCGATCCGGAGCGGTATCAGACGGTCTTCGCACAGGAGCCGGGCTCGGCGGCAGCACCGACAGCGGGACTTCACTTCACGCCGGAGCTGCTCTCGCAGCTCGACTTCGTCGCAGTCACTCTCCACGTCGGGCTCGACACGTTCCGGCCGGTCTCCGCCCAGCGCCTGGAAGAGCACGAGCTGCACGGCGAGCGCTATCGGATCGAGCTGGACGTGTGGGAGCGGATAACGGGCGCGGACCGCGTTCTGGCAGTGGGCACGACGACAGTACGAGTTCTCGAAACCGTGGCCCGTACGCTCGAGCTCTCCGGGCGCACCGATCTCTTCATCACCCCGGGCTTCGAGTTCCTTCGCGTCGACGAGCTCCTGACGAACTTCCACCTTCCGCGCTCGAGCCTGCTCGCGCTGGTGATGGCCTTCGTCGGGGTCGAGGAGACACGAGAGATCTATCGCGCCGCGATAGCCGACAGGTACCGCTTCTACTCGTTCGGCGATGCCATGCTGATCCTGTGAAGCAGCGTTTCTGCTCGCATCGGCACTCATTCGGCACGATCGCGTCTCACATGCGTACGGACTTTCGGAATAGGCTGGTAGCGGGAGGAGGCGAGGGGTGGCCCCAAGGGTTTCTCTCGCCTGGCGCATCGAGCGGTCTATGAGCGGCGTCCCCTGAGCGCTTTCCGGGTCACGGCTGCCGACGGCATTGCTCGCGCCGGAGTCCTCGACACGGCGCACGGGCCGATCCCGACGCCCGCTTTCATGCCCGTCGGAACGAAGGCGACGGTGAAGTCACTGCATCCCGACGAGGTACGAGCGCTCGGCGCTCACGTGATCCTGGGAAACGCGTATCACCTGCACTTCCGGCCCGGAGAGTCGATCGTCGAAAGCCTGGGCGGAATCCACGCCTTCTCCGGTTGGGACGGCCCGATTCTCACCGACTCGGGTGGCTTCCAGGTCTTCTCGCTCCGGGACACGATTCTCGCGCTGGACGACGAGGGTGTGACGTTTCGCTCGGTGTACGACGGGTCGGCCGCCCGCTTCACCCCCGAGGGCGCAGCCGAGATCCAGCGTCGCCTCGGCTCGGACATCGCAATGTGCCTGGACGTCTGCCTGCCGGCTCCGGCGACACGAGAGGAGCTCGAGCGGGCGGTCCGACCTCACGACGAGCTGGGCCGAGCGTCAGGTCACAGCGTCGAGGGCTCCGGGCCAGCTTCGCTTCGGGATCTCGCAAGGAGGCACGGACGAGGAGCTTCGAGGCCGCTCGCTCGCAGAGATCTCGGGGCTACCGTTCGACGGCTTCGCGCTCGGTGGCCTTGCGGTGGGCGAGGGGCGTGAGGAGATGCTCACGTGCGTCGAGTGGGCAGCGCCGGCCCTTCCGTACGACAAGCCGCGGTACTTCATGGGGATCGGCGACCCGGTGGGGATCCTCGAGGTCGTCGCCCGCGGCGTGGACATGTTCGACTGCGTGTTGCCGACCCGCACTGCGCGCACGGGCTCGGCGTTGACCTGGGCCGGCCGGCTCAATCTCCGGAACGCCCGTTTCCGCGAGGATCCCGAACCGCTGGACGAGGAGTGCGGCTGCTCCGCGTGCGCACGCTTCTCACGGGCGTACATCCGGCATCTCGTGACGCAGGACGAGATTCTCGGGTTGCGTCTCCTGAGCCTGCATAATCTCTGGTTCGTACTCGACCTGACCGCACGCGCGCGGGCGGCGATCGAGCGAGGCACGTTCACGGCCTTCAGGCGGGACGCGCTCGCGCGGCTCGCCCATGTGCCCGAGGAGGAATCGTGAGCTTTCTGATCGTGATGGTGCTCTTGCTCGTCGTCATGTACGTACTGATGATCCGTCCTCAGCGCCAGCGCCAACACGCGCTGCAGACCATGATCGACCGCGCGGGCGTCGGTGACGACATCCTCACGAGCGGAGGGATCTACGGGACGATCACCGAGATCGAGGACGACGACGTGGTCGTCGAGATCGCGGACGGCCTCACGGTGCACATGACCCGTCGCGGGATCGCCGCGGTGCTTCCGCCCGAGGAGGAGGAAGACGAGGACGACGAGGCGGGCGAAGCCGACGAGGACGACATTCTCGACGCAGAGTCTTTCGAGGACACGGTGACGGACGATGAAGCCCTCGTTACGACGGACGAAGAAGCGGTTAGGAGCGGAGCCGATTCGGAGCCAGCTGGCTCCGACCGCCGATAACCTGATTCGCCGACCGTGAACCGACGAACCTCCATTCTCGTCGTCGCCGTGCTGGCCGCTGCCCTCGTGGGCGTCGCGCTGCTGGCGATACCGGGATCGCCGATCAAGCAGAGCCCCACCCTCGGGCTCGACCTGCAAGGAGGTCTCGAGGTCACGCTTCAGGCGGTTCCACCGCCGGACCGCGAGCTGACGGCGGAAGACCTCGAGCGGTCGGTCGACATCATGCGAAACCGCGTCGACAAGCTCGGCGTGACGGAGCCCGAGATCCGTACTCAGGGCGACGACCAGATCACCATCCAGCTGCCGGGCGTGAAAGACCCGGCCGCCGCGGCGGAGATCATCGGCACGACGGCCCAGCTCGAGCTCTACGACCTCGAGACGTCGCTCACCGGTCCTTCGATCTCGATCAGGGGAGAGCCGGTCGAGAACCCACGGCTGTACGACCTGCTGTCGCGGGTGCAGGCACAGGTCGAGGGCAGGTCGGACGCGTACTACGTCGTGAACCCGACGACGAAGCGTGTCGTCAGCGGCCCCTTCGGCTCGAGGGCCGATGCGCTTCGCAAGTCCGACGGGAAGGTTCCGGCGGGCCGCGAGCTGTTCGCGGTGCCGCAGAACATGGTCGTCATCACGTGCGGCGAGCCCGCTGTCGTGTGCCCGGGCGGCCCGCAGGGAAGTGGTGTGCCGCCGGACCGGACGTACTACTACCTCTTCAAGTACGAGCCGCCCGAGATCCCACAGATGACCGGTGAGGACCTCAAGCTCTCGGGCACTCGCGCGGACTTCGACACGAGCCCGAGCGGCGGTGGGCTCCCGATCGTGACCATGGAGTTCACCGGACGCGGTGCGGACAGGTTCGAAGAGATCACGAGTGCCGAATACGTCCGTGGCCGGCTGCGCGGAACGCCACAGCACTTCGCGATCGTGCTCGACCGCGAGATCAGGACCTGGCCGCAGATCGACTACACGGACTCGAGCCTCGCAGGTGGCATCGGCGGCGGCCGCGCGCAGATTCAGGGCCTCGACTCCATCGGCGAGGCGCAGGACATCGCGATCGTGCTCCAGACGGGTGCGCTGCCGGTCAAGTTCGAGACCCTCGACCGCACCGACATCTCTGCAACGCTCGGCAAGGACTCGCTCAAGGAGGCATGGCAGGCCGCGATCGGCGGGATCATCCTCGTCGCGTTCTTCCTGCTCTTGTTCTACCGCTTCCTGGGGCTCGTCGCGGTCACCGGCCTGGTCGTCTACGCCGCGTTCCTGTACGCGACGATCCTCCTCTTCAACGTCACGTTGACATTGCCGGGCTTCGCAGGACTTGTGCTGACGTTCGGGGTGGCAGCGGACGCGAACATCGTCATCTTCGAACGGATCAAGGAAGAAGTGCGCGCCGGGAGATCCGTGCGCGCTGCCATCTCACTCGGCTACAAGAAGGGCTTCGCGACGATCGTCGACGCCAACGTCGTCACGGCGATCACGGCGATGGTGCTGTTCGCGGTGGCGACGGCGAGCGTGCGCGGCTTCGCGCTCATGCTCCTGATCGGCACCGCGCTCTCGATGCTGACGGCGGTGCTCGCGACGCGCGCGATCCTCGCCCTCCTGGCCGGATTCGGGTGGATCGACAACCCGCGCCTGATGGGAACCACCGGTGGGGGCATCCCGCGTTGGCTCCGCGCCGACTACATCGGGAAGCGTCGCATCTGGTTCGCGTTCTCCGGGCTCGTCGTCGCCATCTCGATCGCCGCGATCGTCTTCCAGGGCCTCAACCTGGGGATCGACTTCCGGGGCGGGACGCAGGTCACCTTCCGCACGCCTGACGCGACCTCTCTCGAGGAGGTGCGCAGCCAGGCTGCGCAGATCGGCCAGGAAGGGGCGGTGATCCAGGGTCGCGGCTCCTCCACGGACGGGCAGTACACGAGCTTTCAGATCCGGACCGAGTCGCTGACGATCGCCGAGCAGAACACGCTCGAGCAGGAGCTCTCGAGCGCGCTCGGGGCGACCGCGTTCGGTGCCAAGAACGTCTCGGAGAGCTTCGGCCGGCAGATCGCGAACTCGGCGCTCTTCGCGATCATCGTGAGCCTCCTCCTGATCGTCGTCTACATCTCGGTGCGCTTCCAGTGGAAGTACTCGATCGGAGTGCTCGTGGCGCTCGCGCACGACGTTGTGATCACGGTGGGCGTGTACGCGCTGACCGGACGGGAGGTCTCGACGGCGACCGTCGCGGCGATCCTCACGGTGCTCGGCTACTCGATCTACGACACGATCATCATCTTCGACCGGATCCGCGAGAACGTTCCGCTGATGCGCCGCGCGTCCTTCCGCGTGATCGGCAACGTCTCGCTCTGGGAGGTGCTTCCGCGCTCGCTCGCGACGACCTTCATCACACTGCTCCCGGTGGCGTCCCTGTACTTCTTCGGGGGCGACACCCTCAAGGACTTCGCGTTCGCCCTGCTCGTCGGAATCGGGTTCGGCGCCTACTCCTCGATCTTCCTGGCGGCGCCGCTCGTCGCCGTGCTCAAGGAGCGCGAGCCCGAGTTCGCGCGTCGGCGCGACGATCTGGGAGCGCTCGAGGGGGTCGAGTCCATCGGCGGCGTGCTCCTGGACGAACGAACCGACGAGGACGAGGGAGAGGACGAGGAGGGCACAGAGTCGCCCGTCGAGCGGCGGCCCGGCTCCGACACCTGCCCCCGCGGCGGCGACCGCCGGGCCCGGCGACCTCTCGGCGAAGTCCAAGCGCGAGCGCCGCAGGCAGCGGCGCGCGTCGAGGCCACATGGCCGAGCGCGCTGATTTTGGCGCAGGGTCGGAATCCGCTGACGCAGATTCCGACCGCGCGAGATCCCCGAAGCCTTCGGCTTCGCGGCCGGAACCGGCCAGAGGCGCGCTCGAGACACTGGCGTTGGCCGGGATCGGCGTCCTCGCGCTCGGGGCAGACCGCGCGGAGGAGTTCGCCGACGAGCTCGCGCAGCGCCTCGCGATCGACCCGGAGGAGACCCGTGCCGTGGTCGTCGACGTGCTCGAGAGCTGGCGCCGCGAGCTGCGACGAGTAGGCGAGTCGTCGAGCTCTACCGCTGCGCGGGTCGGTGCCGAGCTCGGCATCGCCTCGCGCGACGCACTCGACGAGCTCGAGCTTCGCGTCGCTCAGCTCGAGCACCGTCTGCGGTTGCTCGAGAGCGCCGATTAGAGCACACGAAACCCGCGCCCTACAATCTCGCCATGGCCACCCGGCAGGCACGGCCGCCTCGCAGTCTCGGACGGCTGTCGGAGATCGCGCAGGTGGCCGCACGGCACGGCTTCGGCTACTTCCTGCGCAGGAATCGACTCGGCGATCTCCTGTCCGGGGACAACGGGCGCGAGGCGGACGCCAGCGCCTCCGAGCGCGGCCGCCGGCTGCGGGAGATGCTCGACGAGCTCGGCCCGACCTTCGTCAAGTTCGGGCAGCTGCTCTCGACCCGACCCGACGTCGTTCCTCCGGACATCGTGGTCGAGCTCCGCGGGCTGCAGGACCAGGTCACGCCGTTTCCGTTCGAGCAGGCCCGCGCGGCCGTCGAAGCCGAGCTCGGTCTGACCCTGGAACGGGCGTTCGTCGAGTTCGACGAGCAACCGCTCGCCTCGGCGTCGATCGGCCAGGTGCACCGAGCGGTGCTACCGAACGGCCGGGAAGTCGCGGTCAAGATCCAGCGTCCGGAAGCCGCGAGGCAGATCGAGGCGGACCTCGGGCTCCTCTACCAGGCGGCGAAGCTCTTGAAGGAGCGCGTTCGCGCTCTCGAGTTCATCGATCCTCAGGAGCTGGTCGACGAGTTCGCCCGGTCGATCCGGCTCGAGCTCGACTACGGCCACGAGGCACGGAACGCGGATGCCTTCCACCGGAACTTTGCGCGAACACCGGGCGTGGTCGTCCCGGCCGTGATCCGGCAGTACTCGACAGACCGCGTCCTGACTCTCGAGTTCCTGCGCGGCAGAAAGATCTCCGAGCTCGATCTCCCGAACATGCGGCCGGACGAGCGTCGCGACGTCGCCTATCGGATGGCTGACGCGTGGATGACCATGGTCTTCCGTCACGGCTTCTTCCACTCGGATCCGCATCCGGCCAACATCTTCATCCTCGACTCCGGCGAGCTCGGCCTCGTGGACTTCGGACAGGCGGGGAAGCTCACCGACGAGGACATGGCGAAGCTCACGCGGCTCTTCGTCGACGCCGCGACCGAGAACATCGACGCAATTCCACGGCGCATGCGGGAGCTCGGCGTGCGCTACGCGCCCGAGCGCGAGCAGGAGTTCCGAGCGGAGCTGCGCGTGCTCTTCGACCGCTACTACGGCACGCGACTCTCCGACATCGATCCGCTGCAGGTGATTCGGGAGGCGTTCCAGCTCATCTACTCGCTCAATCTGCGTCTGCCAACGCGCTTCGTGATGTTGGACAAGGCCATCGCGACACTCGCCTCCGTGGGCGCGGAGGTCTACCCCGACTTCAACGTGTTCGAGGTCGCGAAGCCGTACGCGCGCGGGCTGCTCGCCGATCGCTATCAGCCGCGGCTCATCGCGCAGCGGGCAAGATCGGAAGCCGTCGCGCTCGGGTCGATCGCCCGCGAGGCTCCGTACCAGGTGAGCGACATCCTCGAGCGGATGCGCGAAGGAACCTTCCAGATTCGCTTCGACAATCCCGGCCTCGACGAGCTCGACGACCACATCGATCAGGCGTCGAACCGCCTCTCCGTCGCGCTGATCGTGCTCGGCGGGCTCCTGGGCTCGTCGATCATCGGGGTGTTCGCTCAGGAGGGGCCGCAGATCATCGGGCTGCATGCGCTGTCCGTCGTCGGCTTCGTGCTCTCGGGAGCGTTCGGGCTCTGGGTGATCTGGGGCGTGCTGCGCCACGGAAGGCTCTAGCCGCCACGTCCCGCGGCGACGGTGCCGCTGAGGAAGGGTTGTCAACCTTCTGCCGCAAAGGACATCTGGTGCACCGCTCGAGACGCCGCTAGCGTCGAGTGCATGCCGAATGCCGTTCTCGTCGCCGAGCCCGAACCGGAGACGCGCGAGTATCTCGGGCGCCAGCTGCGCGACGACGGATTCGACGTGCTCGGTGCCGCGCGGCGCAGCGAGGCTCTCGAGCTCGCTGAGCGTGTCCGGCCGGACGTCGTGCTCCTCGCGGAGCTCGACCTGTGTCTCCGCCTCCGGCGCGGAGAACCGGGGAGGACCTGGGATCGGAACGTTCCGGTGATCCTGCTCGCTCCGTCGTCGGATCCGGTCGAGCGAGTGCGGGCGCTCGACCGCGGAGCCGACGACGTGATGGGTCGGCCGTTCGCCTACGAGGAGCTGCTGGCGCGGATCAAGGCGCTCCTCCGCCGGAGCACCACGTCGTCCGCGGAGGTCCTGATCGCAGGGGAGCTGATCGTAGAAAGGCGAACGCGACGGGTCTCCGTCCGCGAGACGATGGTCGTGCTCTCGGCGAAGGAGTTCGAGCTGCTCGCGCGGCTCGCATCGGAGCCGTATCGGGTGTTCACGAAGGAAGAGCTGTTGCGGGAAGTGTGGGGCTACCGCGCGCTCGGCCGCACACGGACGCTCGAGTCACATGCGTCGCGCCTGCGAAAGAAGCTCAGGCTGGCGGAAGACGACCACTTCATCGTGAACATCTGGGGCGTGGGGTACCGCCTGCTCGAGTAGCCGGCCGTGTGGGGCTACCGCGGCTCGGCCGCACACGGACGCTCGAGTCACATGCGTCGCGGGTGCGAATGAACTCAGCTCTTCTACTTGAGGCGAATATGGGGCCCGTCCGTGACGCAGATCGACGCGAGTATGGGCGCCGGCACCTTGTGCCTGACTCTGAGGAGTACCTACGCGGATTGCTAGACAACTACGACGCCGCCGCGGCAGGAGAGGCTGGACGAATCGCCTCCCCGTGACCGCGGCGGGGCAGAACAGATGTCAGTCGTTCCGCCGATGTGCGAATCCATACTTGGCTACCGCCCACGAGCCGAAGGTCGCAAAAACCCCGATCGCAATGCCCGACGGAATAGTCGTGTTGCTTCCGTCATTGCTGTGAGCGACTAGGTCGGGCCCCCACACCGACGCGACTGCGACCGCGAGCCACATCACGAAGATCGACAGCGCGACCCACATTTCGCGAATGCGAAGCGCCATGAGCACGCTCTGTCGTTCAGAGATCGGTGGGTGCGGAATCGTCGACATGTATCACGCACCTCCTTCCTGTCTGGACAGTCCCACACGGCGAGAGTCGATTCATCCGCGAGGACGCATATTCGCCTGCCTCAAAGTACGTACACGGCCGTTTTGTGAAGTTTGGATACCTAGTGGGATACCGGTCGGCTCAATTGCGCTCTTTCAAGCCACTACCCCACATTCGGGGGAGTGGAGTACCACCTGCTCGAGTAGCTGGCCAGTCGCCTCTACAGCATTGCGCCTTCGAGCTCGAGGAGCGTGATCTTCCGGTCGAGGCCACCGGCGTAGCCGACGAGGTCGCCGCTCGAGCCCACGACCCGGTGGCACGGGAGAACGATCGGGATGCGGTTCCGGTTCATGACCGTGCCCACGGCACGTGCTGCCCGGGGGCGGCCGACCCGCGCGGCGAGCTCGCCATACGTCGTCGTCTCGCCGTACGGCACACGAGCGAGCTCCTGGAGCACCGAGACCGTGAACGGCGGCAGCGCGCGGAGATCCAGCGACAGGTCGAAGGCGCGGCGCTTTCCCTCGAAGTACTGATCGAGCTCGCGGCGTGCTCCGTCGACGCTACGGGGCGAGCGGAGAACGCAGGGCCCGGCGATGCGGGAGAGACGTTCGAGCTGCGCGTCGGGCTCGGGATCGAAGGAGATCGCCGCGAGGCCATGCTCGGAGGCGGCGACGAAGAGCGAGCCCACCGGCGAGTCGACGAGGTCGAAGCCCATGTCGACGAGGCCCATGGTCACGGCGGCTTCGCGGAAGCGCTGGTCGAGATCGGGAGAGACGGTCATTGGCTCCTCCTGCGCAGCCGGCGAACTCCAGTCGAGGCGGCCTGGCGGGCCGCGTCTTCGCTCGAGCCGAGTGCCGCTGCGATCTGGTCGTAGGAAAGGTCGTACCCGTAGCGCAAGACGACGGCCGCACGTTCCGTGGGCGGAAGGCCGTCGGTCAGAGGAGCGAGCTCCTCGAAAGCGGGCCGGTCGTCCTCGACTCCGGTCTCGACCAGCTCGCTCTGGGGTCGTGCTCGCCGCAAGGTGTCGATCGCGACGTTGCCCGCGATAGTGAGCACCCATGCGCGAAGGTGCTGGCCATGTTCGAGGCGCCGATACGCCTGTAGCGCACGCAAGAAGGTCTCCTGAAACGCGTCCTCTGCGCGCTGCGCGCCGACGCGACGCCGAAGAAGGCGAAGCACCTCGGAGCGGTGCTCTCGGTAGAAGTGCTCGAACGGAGGAATCGCCACGCTCTGCATCATCCCCAGTTCCAACGACACAACGCCCGCATCTGTGAGCATGAGCGCATGCGAGCCGCCGTCGTCGGCCACGTCGAGCTGATCGAGTTCGTCCCGGTCGAGCACGTGCCGCGCGCCGGTGAGATCGTCGCCGGTGAGGACACCTGGATCGAGGCAGCCGGCGGCGGGTCGGTCGCTGCGGTGCAGCTGGCGCAGCTCGCCGACTCCGTACTCTTCTTCACCGCCCTCAGCACGGACGAGTCAGGCTCGGTCGCGAAAACCGAGCTGGAGGCGCGAGGTATCGAGGTTCACGCGACTCGGTTGGATCCTCCGCAGCGGCGTGGGTTCACCTACCTCGACGCGGTCGGAGAGCGCACGATCACGACCCTCGGGCCGAAGATCGGGCCGCGCGGGCACGACAACTCACTTCCCTGGCACGAGCTCTCGCGTTGCGACGCCGTCTACTTCTGCGCGGGCGACGTCGATGCGTTGCATGCCGCTCGCCGAGGTCGCGTGCTCGTCGCGACCGCCCGCGAGCTGGCGACGTTGCGACGCGGGGCGGTCGAGTTGGATGCGCTCGTGGGCAGCGGCAAGGACGAGGCCGAGCTGTACCAGACCGGCGACCTCGATCCTCCGCCGCGACTCGTCGTCACGACCTCGGGCGCTCTGGGCGGCTGGGCGCAACCGGGCGGCCCTTTCACCGCAGCTCCGGCTCCGATGCCGCGGGCGGATTCGTACGGCGCTGGAGACTGCTTCGTCTCCGGTCTCGCATTCGCGCTGGCGGCCGGGCTCGAGACCGCGGACGCGCTGGCGTTCGCCGCGCGCTGTGGGGCCGGGGCCCTGGCAGGAAAGGGCGTCCACGCGGAGCACGTCTTGTTGCACGGAAACCCGGGGGACGACTAGGCGCAGACTCGTCACGCTTCAAAGACGCCTTCGGAAAGAGATGGGGCCGAGGGGTTGCGAAGTGGGTCAAAGTGGAGTAATGTGGGGCCTCGTGGGAAGGGGAACCGCGATCACTCCATGTTCTACGGCGAGTACGAGCACACGATCGACGACAAGAACCGCCTCACCCTGCCGGTTCGGTTTCGTGACGCTCTGGCGGGAGGCGTCGTGCTCGCCCGCGGCATCGAGAAGAGCATCGACGTCTATCCGCGGGAGAGCTGGGATGCGAACGTGGCGCGAATCGCCGAGCTCGACTCGCTCACGCGGGAGGCACGGGAGATGAAGCGCTTCGTCTTCGCGGGCGCCGCCGTGACCGAGCTCGACAAGCAGGGTCGGGTGCTCGTCCCTCCGCATCTGGGAACGCACGCGGGGCTCTCCAAGGACGTCGTCCTCGCGGGTGTGCACGACCACATCGAGATCTGGGACCGATCTGAATGGACGACCCATCTGAACGCGATCGAAGGGAGCGCGGGCGATGTTGCCGAACGTCTTGCGGACAGGCGCAGCTGATCACACCCCGGTCCTCGCGGAGGAGGTGCGCGAGCTCCTCGCGGTGCAGCCAGGGGAAACGGTCGTCGATGCGACCTTCGGCGCAGGTGGGCACGCGCGCCTTCTGACGGCCGACCTCGAGGGTCGCGGGAAGCTGATCGCCGTCGACCGCGATCCAGCCGTCCGGCCGCACTTCGACCGCGCGAAAGCATCCGCGCCCGGCGTGCAGATGCGCTTCCTGCGGGGTGACTTTGCCGTCGTCCTCTCGCAGTTGGCGGGGAACGGTGTCAAGGCGGACGCGGTACTGCTCGATCTCGGCCTGTCGTCTATGCAGATCGACCAGCCCGAGCGTGGGTTCTCCTACGCGACCGACGCACCGCTCGACATGCGCATGGATCCGTCCGACGAGCCGAGCGCGACGGGAATCGTCAACACCTGGGATGAACGCGAGCTGGCCACGATCTTCCGACGCTACGGCGAGGAACGCTACGCCCGCCAGATTGCGCGTGGCATCGTCCGCCGGCGCGCCGAGACGCCGATCGAGCGCACGGGTCAGCTCGTCGACGTCGTGCGAGCATCGATTCCGACGCCCGCGCGATTCGGGGAGGGCCACCCGGCCAAGCGCGTCTTCCAGGCGCTGCGGATTCAGGTCAATCACGAGCTCGAGTCGCTCGAGACCGGGCTGCCCGCTGCGTTCGAGATGCTTCGTCCAGGTGGGCGCCTGGCGATCATCAGCTTCCACTCTCTCGAAGATCGAATCTCGAAGCACTTCCTCCGCGATCTGGCGCGCGGCTGCACGTGCCCGCCCGAGCTTCCGATCTGCGTCTGCGGGCACGAGCCCGAGCTACGGATCCTGACGCCGCGACCGGTGCGGCCGTCCGTACGGGAGCTCGATGCGAATCCGCGGGCCGCCTCGGCGCGGCTACGAGCTGCGGTGAAGGTCTGATGGGATCGATCGCCGAAAGCGCGCGCATCGGACGGGTCTCGCCCGCGAGCCGTGGCGAGCACGCGCCTCTTGGGCGGAGGCGTCGTCTGGATCGTCCTCTTCGCAGCCCTGCTCGCGGGCGTCGTCGCCGTCAACGTGACCGTGCTTCGCCTCAATCTCCAACTGGACGAGATCGGCCGCGAGCGCTCGGAGCTGAGAGCGGATGTCGCAAATCTTCGCTCGGAGCTCTCCAGCGCCTCGGCTACGGCTCGGATCGAGCGGCTCGCCACGAAGGAGCTCGGCCTCACTCAGGCCGATCCGGAGACGACGATCTACGTTCGCCTCGGCAGGTGACGCGCGCGTCGACCAATCGGCGCATCGTGCTGCTTGCGGCCGGATTTGTCGCGATCCTGGGTATCGCACTTGCCCGCGCGTTCTGGCTCCAGGTGATCGACGGCAATGCCTACGCGGCAATGGCAGTTCGCCAGCATCGAGAGACCGTCGTCGTACCGGCGGCGCGTGGCACGATCTTCGACCGAAACGGCGAGCCGCTCGCGATCGGCGAGCGCACGACGACGGTATACGCCAACCCGAGGCAGGTCGACCAGCCGAAGCGCCTCACCCTTGCGGTCGCCGAAGCGTTCGACCTCCAGCCGGCCGCCGTCTACCCGTCGCTGATCGATCGCTCCCGTGGTTTCGTCTACATCGCCCGGAAGGTGGACCCGCTGAAGGCTGCCGAGCTCGAAGAGCTCGGCTATGCCGGGCTTGGCTTCTATCCGGAGGAGCTGCGGACGTATCCACAGGGCCCTGTCGCATCGCAGGTGCTCGGGTACGCGGGGTTGGACAACAAGGGCCTCGAGGGGCTCGAGCGGTCGCTCGAGAAGATCATTGCGGGCAAGCCCGGCAGTCAGACAGTCGTCAAGGATCCGTTCGGACGCGCGCTCGACGTCGTCTCGACTCAGCCGGAGACACCGGGGCGGAACGTGCGCCTCACCATCGATCACCAGGTTCAGGCGAACGCCGAGGCCGTGCTTACCGAGACGATCCGGCAGCACGGTGCCCGGGCCGCCTCCGCGATCGTGATGGATCCGCACACCGGAGCGGTGCTGGCGATGGCCACCGCACCGGGGTTCAATGCGAACCGGTTCCCCACGACTCGGGCGGATCGCCGCCGTAACCGAGCGGTTACCGATACGTACGAGCCCGGATCGACCTTCAAGCTCGTGACGGTCTCCGCTGCCTTGCAGGAAGGCATCGTCGGACCGTCGAGTGCCTTCTCGCTCGCACCGACGCTGCGCGTCGCGGACCGGGTCATCGGCGAGTCGCACACGCGTGGAACCGAGCGGATGTCCGTACGCGAGATCGTGGAGCGCTCGTCGAACATCGGCACGATCACGATCGCCCAGCGACTCGGCGAGGGGCGTCTCGCGAACTGGATCGAGCGCTTCGGGTTCGGGAAGCGCACGGGAATCGACTTCCCGGGCGAGTCGTCGGGTTTCGCGCTCCCGCTCGAGCAGTGGTCCGGCTCGACGATCGGAACCGTCCCGATCGGACATGGCATTGCGGTGACTCCCATTCAGATGGCGAGGGCGTACGCAGCCATCGCCAACGGAGGCGTGCTCGTCCAGCCACATCTCGTCGATCGACTCGACGGGAAGCCGTACGAGCAGAAGCGGGGAGTGCGAATCGTCTCCAGGGAGGTCTCGACGCAGATGCTGTCCATGCTCCGCGGCGTCGTGATCGAGGGCACCGGCACCGAGGCGGCGATCCCGGGCTACACGGTGGCCGGGAAGACCGGAACGGCCGCGAAGATCGATCCCGACGGCCGGTATTCGCACACGCGCTACGTCGCATCGTTCGTGGGGCTCGTCCCCGCGACCAAGCCCCGACTCGTGATCATGGTCATGGTCGACGAGCCGAGTGGCTCGATCTACGGCGGCGAGGTTGCCGCGCCTGCGTTCAAGCAGATCGCGCGCTTCAACCTGCAGCACCTCGAGGTCCCGCCGGACGCACCGCGTTCGGGTGCCTCCGAGGACTGAGCGCTTCCTCTAGCCTCTAGAGGACGTGGAGCTCGAGGCCCTGATCCGGGCGCTCGCCCCGAGCGAGGTGACCGGAGCGCGGCCGGTCGCGATCGGCGACCTCGCGTACGACACCCGCACGGTGTCGAAGGGTGCGCTGTTCTTCTGTGTCCCGGGAGCGCGTGTGGACGGCCACGATCTCGCCTGGGAAGCGATCGAGAAGGGTGCGGTCGCACTCGTCGTGGAGCGTGTGCTCGACGTCGACGTTCCTCAGCTCGTCGTCGAGGACGTGCGCGCGGCGATGGCCGTGACGGCGGACATCTTCTTCGGCGAGCCGAGCCGGGCACTCGAGCTTGCCGGAGTCACCGGAACGAACGGGAAGACCACGACGGTCTTCCTCCTCCATTCGATGCTCGACGCGGCTGGACGCAGGCCGGGGTTGGTCGGGACCGTGCGCTGGATCGTCGGCGGGGAAGAGCGCGCAGCGCCGTTCACCACGCCGGAGGCGATAGACCTGCATCGTCTCTTTCGCGAGATGGTCGACGCGGGAGACGAGAGCGCCGCGATCGAGGCGTCGTCGCACGGCTCTGCGTTCAGACGGCTCGACCGCGTGCGATTCGACGCGCTCGTCTTCACGAACCTGAGCCAGGATCACCTCGATCTCCACGGGACGATGGAGGAGTACTTCCAGGCCAAGCGTCGGCTCTTCACAGGCCCGCAGCCACCGCCGGCCGCAGTGAACGTCGGGAACGAGTGGGGACAGCGGCTCGCGGCCGAGCTCGCAGGAGCCCACCGCGCGCCGCTCGTGACGTTCGGGCTCGAGGAAGGTGCTGAGATACGACCCACAGGGCTCCAGTTGTCGGTCGAGGGGAGCCGATTCGAAGCAGGCGGAATCGAGATCGAGACGTCGCTCCGCGGCATCTTCAACGTCGAGAACGTGCTCGGCGCCGTGGCCGCCGGAGTGCTTCTCGATCTCGACGAGGAGTCCATCCAGAAGGGTATTGCGAGCGTGTCGCAGGTCCCCGGACGGTTCGAGGCGATCGACGCCGGGCAGCCGTTCGCCGCCCTGGTCGACTACGCACACACCCCCGACTCTCTGGAGACCGTCCTGCGCGCGGCACGAGACCTCGGCGAAGGGCGCGTGATCGTCGTCTTCGGCGCAGGGGGAGATCGGGACCGGGCCAAGCGCCCGCTGATGGGGAAGGTCGCGGTGGCGGGCGCAGACGTTGCGATCGTGACGTCCGACAATCCCCGCTCCGAAGATCCGCTGGCGATCATCCAGGACGTGCTCCAGGGCGCCGGGACGGACGTGGAGATCGATCCCGACCGGCGCAGCGCCATTCAGCGCGCCGTCGGTCTGGCGGAGCCCGGCGACGTCGTCGTGGTCGCGGGGAAGGGCCACGAGCAGGGCCAGGAGATCGCCGGCGACGTGCACGCCGTTCGACGATCGAGTGGTGGTGCGCGAAGCGCTCGCCGCGCTCGGGACGAAGGGCTGAGATCGAGCCTGTGGAGAGACTGGCACGCACTTGTGACGAGTTCGGGACATGTCCCAGGGTCAGACCCTGGGACATGTGCCCGTCGGGGCCGTGACTCGTGATCCCGGTCGAGTGGCCGGAGATCGAGGCTCTCGGGCTCGGGAGACTCGAAGGTGCTGGTCGCGACGCGCGAATCACCGGGATCAAGGCCGATTCGCGGGAGGTTGGCCCGGGCGATCTCTTCGTCGCGCTCAACACCGGGGTCGAGCACGTGGGTGCTGCCCGGGCGCGAGGCGCTGCCACGCTCGTCCCCGACGACCAGGAAGCCGCGCTGGCAGCGCTCGCTTCCCTCGTCCGCTCGAAGAGCGCTGCGCGAGTCGTCGCCGTTGTCGGCTCGGCGGGAAAGACCTCCACGAAGGACATCCTGGGAGCGCTCTGCGCTCCGCACACTCCGACGATCTGGGCGGACAAGAGCCTCAACAACGAGATCGGGCTCCCGCTCACCGTGTGCCGGCTGGAGCCCGACACCAAGGTCCTCGTCACCGAGATGGGCATGCGCGGGCTCGGGCAGATCGCCGCGCTCAGCGCGATCGCCCGGCCCGACATCGCCGTCATCCCGCACATCGGCCCCGAGCACCTGGAGCTGCTCGGAACCGTGGAGAAGGTCGCCGAGGCGAACGCCGAGGTGATCGCGGCGCTACCGGCGGGCGGCACTGCGGTCGTTCCCGCGGGCAGCGCCGAGCTCGAGCCCTATCTCGACCGCGCCGACATCGAGCTCCGCCGGTTCGATCCCGCGGACGCCGTGCTCGAGAACGGCCACGGTCGCTTCCGGGTCGACGGACGAGACGTCGAGCTCGAGCTCCCGTTCACCCAGCACCACCACGCCGTCAACACGCTCGCCGCGCTCCATGCCTATGCGGCGCTCGGTCTCCCGCTCGAGCGCGCCTCCGCCGGAGCTCCCCGAGATCCGGCTCTCCCCCTGGCGGGGACAGGAGATCGCGCTTCCGGGTGGCGGGTTCGTCGTCAACGACGCCTACAACGCCAACCCCGACTCGATGCGGGCGGCGCTCGTCCATCTCGCGGAGCGAGCGGGAGCGCGGCGGCGGGTCGCCGTGCTCGGGGAGATGGCCGAGCTCGGCGACACGTCGCAGCGATATCACCGGGAGATCGGCGAGCTCGCTCGAGAGCTCGAGATCGGGGTCATCGCGGTCGGCGAGCCCGCGCGGGAGTACGGTCCGGCCGTGTGGGCGGCCGACGTCGAGGGCGCGGTCGAAGCCGCCCGAGCCTTCCTCCGGCCCGGGGACGCCGTGCTGGTCAAGGCCTCGCGGGCGGTCGGGCTCGAAGGCATCCCCGCAGAGATCGCGAAGATCGCCGGAGCATGGTCCCAGTCCTGATCGCCGGCCTCCTGGCCATGGTTGCCGCCGTCGTCATCGGGCCCAAGTTCATCGAGGCGTTGCGCGCGCGGAATCTCGGACAGCAGATCAGAGCAGAAGGTCCTGCGGCACACATCGTCAAGCAGGGAACGCCGACGATGGGCGGCCTCCTCATCCTGGGCTCGGCGGTGCTTCCGTTTCTCGCGCTCTCCCAGTACACGGCAGAAGCGCTCACGGTGCTCTTCATCACTCTCGGCTGTGCGGCGATCGGTTTCACCGACGACTACCTCAAGCTCCGCCAGGGCCATTCCCTGGGGCTGCAGGGGCGGTGGAAGATGGCGCTCCTCGCGGGCGTCACGGTGGGCGCCGCGCTCCTTCTCCAGGAGACCGAGTCCTTCACGACGTCCATCTACGTGCCCCTCGCCGGTTGGACCATCGACCTCGGGCCGTTCTTCTACCTCTTTCTCTTTCTCGTGATCGCCGGCACCGTGAACGGCGCGAACCTGACCGACGGCATCGACGGCCTCCTCGCGGGAACGGCGATGATCATGCTGCTGACGTTCCTCGCCATCGCGGGAATCGCTTGGCTTCGCTCGGGCGATCCGGGCGCTCGCAGCGAGGCCTACCTCGATCTTGCGACGCTCGCTGCCGCGCTCATCGGAGGAACGATCGGGTTCCTCTGGTACAACGCCCATCCGGCTGAGCTGTTCATGGGCGACACGGGCTCGATGGCGCTCGGTGGAGGCCTTGCCGGGCTCGCGATCGTCACTCGCACCGAGATCCTGCTGTTCCTGATCGGTGGGATCTTCGTGATCGAGGTGCTCTCGCTGATCATCCAGGTCGTCAGCTTCAAGCGAACGGGTCGGCGCGTCTTTCTGATTGCTCCGATCCACCATCACTTCGAGATGAAGGCCTGGTCCGAGACGAAGGTGATGGTGCGCTTCTGGATCGTGTGCGCGATCCTTTGCGCCTCGGGATTCGCGCTCTTCTATCGCGACTTCCTCCAGTTCGTCGAGCCTTGAGCGGCGGAGTCGAGCTCGCCGGCAAGCGCGTGCTCGTCGTCGGGCTTGCGCGCTCCGGGAAGGCGGCCGCCGAAGGCGCTGTCGAGCGCGGGGCGCCGATGGTCGTAGGCGTCGACCGCGATCCGAGCCGTCGACGTGGGAAGGCTCCGCGAGCTGGGCGTCGAAGTCCGTCTCGGACGCGAGGAGGAGACGCTGCAGCGCGATTCAGGGGTATCGATCTCGTCGTGAAGAGCCCGGGTGTTCCGGGCGAGATCTCGCTGGTCCGCTGGGAGCGAACGAGCTGGGCGATTCCCGTCTGGAGCGAGATCGAGCTCGGCGCGCGGCTGCTCTCGAACCCGATCCTCGGCGTCACCGGGACGAACGGCAAGACGACGACGAGCGAGCTCCTGGGCGAGATGTTCCGCGCCGGCAGCGACTGCCGGTCGAAGTGGTCGGGAACATCGGACGACCGCTGACCGTCCGTCGTCGGGAACGTCGACGCGAGCACCTGGATCGTCTGCGAGCTCTCTGTCGTTCCAGCTCGACGACGTGGAGCCGTTCCGCCCGCGATCGCCGTGCTCCTCAACCTCGAGCCCGATCATCTCGACCGCCACGGGACCTTCGAGTGGTACGTCGGACTCGAAGCTCCGCATCTTCGAGCAGCAGACCGAAGACGACATCGCGATCGTCCCGCGCGGCTTCGGGCCGGTCCCGGGCGGCGCCCAGCAGGATCGAGTTCTGCGCCGACGACCCGCTTGCCCGCCGAGCCTGCGCTTCCTGGTGAGCACAACCGCGAGAACGCCGCAGCGGCGACGGCCGCCGCGCGCGCCGCCGGGATCCCGGACGAGGCGATCGCGGAGGCGCTCGTAGGCTTTCCCGGCGTCCCGCATCGCATCGAGCTCGTCCGCGAGCTCCACGGCGTTCGCTACGTCAACGACTCGAAGGCGACGAACGTCGCGGCGGCGCTGCGCGCGATCGCGGCGCTTCGGGACTCGCCGCTGCACGTCATCCTCGGCGGCCTCGGCAAGAACGAGAGCTACGCGCCGCTCGCGGAGCGCGCTCGGGCCCGGAGATCGCGGATATCTCATCGGCGACGCCGCCGACGAGATCGCCGCCGCGCTCGACGAGGCCGGCGTCGCTTTCGTCGTCGCTGCGGCGTGCTTGCGGACGCTGTCGCCGAGCGCGCGGCCAGCTGCCGATGCCCGGCGATGTCGTGCTCCTCTCGCCGGCCTGCGCGAGCTTCGACCAGTTTCGCGACTTCGAGGACCGCGGCGACCAGTTTCGTCGCCTGGTCGAGGAGCTGTCGTGAAGGCGGACAGCCGCTTCGACCAGAAGCTTCTCGTCCTCGTGACGCTGGGGCTCGTGGCCTTCGGGCTGGTGATGGTGTACAGCGCGACCTCGGCGTCGGCCGCGGTCGGGAACGGCGACCCGATGAGCTTCCTCAAGCGACAGGCGATCTACGCGTGTCTCGGCGTCGTGCTGATGGCACTCGCGTCGCGTTTCGACTACCACCGCTTGCGGTTCGTCGCGCCGCCGCTCCTGCTCGTGGCACTGGGGTTGTGCGCGGCCGTGCTCGTCGTCGCGCCGGAGATCAACGGCGCGCGGCGCTGGTTCCTGCTCGGCCCGGCCAGCTTCCAGCCTTCGGAGCTCGCGAAGCTCGCGCTCTGCCTGTTCGCAGCGGTCTATCTCGCGCGACGCTCTCCGCCGCGGACGCTCGGCGAGCTGACGAAGCCCCTCGGCCTCGTGACCGCCATCTTCTGCGGCCTGATCCTGCTCGAGCCCGACCTCGGAACGACGATCACGCTCTGCGGCATGATGCTCGCGATCCTGCTCGTCGCCGGGGTTCCGGCGCGGCTGCTGGCGACCGCCACGTTCCTCGCGGTCGGCGATGGGGCTGCTCGCGATCTGGGTCGAGCCCTACCGGCGTGCCCGCGTCTTCAGCTTCCTGGATCCGTGGAGCGACGCCGAGGGGTCGGGATTCCAGATCGTGCAGGCGATGATCGGGATCGGCTCGGGGGGAGTCACGGGCGCCGGCCTCGGTGAGGGAGTCGGAAAGATCTCCTACCTCCCGGAAGCGCACACGGACATGATCTTCGCGGTCATCGGGGAGGAGCTCGGCCTCGTCGGCTCCGCGCTCGTGATCGGCGCGTTCGCCGCCTTCGCCCTCGTCGGCTTTCGCATCGCGCTGCGCTGCCGCGATCCGTTCGGAAAGCTGCTCGCGGCCGGCCTGACGGCCCTCGTCTGCGGGCAGGCGGCCGTGAATCTCGCGGCCGTGCTCGGGATCGCGCCGCTGACCGGGATCCCGCTGCCGTTCGTCTCCTACGGCGGCTCGAGCCTCGTCGTGCTCCTCGCAGGAGTCGGCATTCTCCTTAACATCGCCGTCAATGGCGAAGTCGTCCAGGCTCGTGTGTCTGATCGCGGCAGGCGGAACAGCCGGGCACGTCCGGCCCGCGCTCGCAGTAGCCGACGCGCTGCGGGAGCGCGAGGTGACGGTGACGTTCGCCGGGTCGCCAGATCGCGTCGAGTCGCGGCTGGTTCCTGAAGCCGGCTACGAGCTCGATACGTTCTCGATCTCGGGGTTTCCTCGACGTCCCGGCGTGGCACTCGCGCGCTCGCTCGTCCGTGCGGTGCGTGCGCCGTTCGCGTGCTCGCGCATCCTCGCCAGGCGGCGTCCGGATGTCGTGCTCGGCGCCGGAGGCTACGTCGCCGGACCGATGGTGCTCGCCGCTCGGCTGCGCGGGATTCCGGCTGCCCTGACCGAGGCCGACGCGCATCTCGGGCTCGCCAACCGGCTCGCGGCTCCGTTTGCGCGACAGGGTCTTTCTCGCCTATCCGATTCCGGGTCGGCAGCGGCGACAAGTACCGGGTCGTGGGACGTCCGGTGCCGCGCGCCCACCTCGAGGGGGATCGCGAGTCGGCGCGTGCGCGCTTCGGTCTTCCCTCGGATGGTCCTGTGCTCGCGTTCTTCGGCGGCCTCGCGGGCGCCCAGGCGCTGAACGAGTTCGCGGCGGAGACCTATGGGACGAGCGGTCCGGCGGTCCTGCACATCGCGGGGGAGCGCGACTACGAGACGGTTCGCTCGAAGGTCGTCCGCCCCGACTACGTCCTGCTCGAGACGACGAACGACTTCGGAGACGCGCTGAGGGTCGCCGACCTGGCCATCTCACGCGCCGGCGGGACGGTCTGGGAGCTGGCCGCTGCAGGAACGCCGTCGATCCTCGTCCCCTACCCGCATGCGACCGCCGACCATCAGGCGCTGAACGCCCGCTACTTCGAGCAGGGCGGAGGCGCCGTCGTCGTCCGTCAGGACGACCTCGACGCGCATTCCCGTGCTCGTCGACGAGCTTCTCGCGGATACCGACCGTCTGCGAGCGATGGGCGAAGCGATGAAGGCGCTGGCAAGACCTGACGCGGCCGGCGTGGTCGCGGACGAGCTCGTCCGCCTCGCCCAGGAGCGCCGATGAGGCCAAGTAACAGACTGTTACTTGGCATGGGTAGCCGACGGTGAGCCGATCATCGCGGCCGCTGGAGGGCAGGCGGTTCTACTTCGTCGGGATCGGCGGGGCGGGGCTCTCCGCCTACGCCAACTTCGCGCGGGGCTGGGGAGCCGAGGTTCGCGGCTGGGACAAGCAGGAGACGATCTTCATGGAGACGCTCTCGGGCGTCGAGCTCGACGTCGGAGGCGATCCCGAGCCGCCTCCAGGCTTCGAGGTCGTCGTCTCGAGCGCTCATCTCGGGTCGCGCGGAGGGGCGCTCACGTGCCGAGTTCCTCGCCGAGCTGGTCGCGCTTCGCCGCTCGATCGTCGTCGGCGGCGCGCACGGGAAGACGACGACGGCCGCGATGATCGCGTACGTCCTCCACGAGCTCGGACACGATCCCGCGTGGATCATCGGCGGCGTCGTGCCGCAGCTCGGCGGCAACGCCGGCGTGGGGGAGGGCTGGCTCGTCGTCGAGGGCGACGAGTCCGACCGCTCGATCGCGCTCTTGCGTCCCGAGATCGCCGTGCTCACGAACATCGAGCTCGACCACCACGCAGCGTTCGCCTCTACTGCGGAGCTCGAGTCGTTCTTCGAGGAGTGGGTGGCAGGAGTGCCGAACGTCGTTCGCGCGTGGGAGCTGCGAGCCCGTGGCATTCGAGCTCGCGGTGCCGGGCGAGCACAATCGGATGAACGCCGCCGCCGCGCTTGCCGCACTCGAGCTGGCCGGCGTGCTCCGATCCGACGCCGAGCCGGCGCTTGCCCGCTTCGCGGGCGTCGGCAGGCGCTTCGAGCTCGTGGCCGACCGGGGAGGCGTTCGCGTCTACGACGACTACGCGCACAACCCGACCGAGATCGAGGTGACGCTCGAGACCGCGCGGGAGCAAACCGAGGGCAAGCTCATCGCCGTCTACCAGCCCCATGTCTACGAGCGCACGCGCCAGCTCTTCCGGGAGCTCGGCGAGGCGCTCGGGCTCGCAGACGCGGCCGTCGTGACGGACGTGATCGGCGGGCGCGATACGCCTCGTCCCGGGCATCAGCGGGAAGCTCGTGCTGGACAGCGTGCCGCCGGATGTCCGGCGCGGCTGGGCCCCGACGCTGGACGACGCGGTTCGGTTGACGCTTGCGTGGGTACGTCCCGGTGACGTCGTCGTCACGCTCGGAGTGGGGGAGCCGTGGAAGGTCGCTCGTGGCGTCGCGGCCGGGTTGCCCGAATGACACATCGAGCGCGGCGTCCCGCTCTCGAAGCTCACGACGATCGGCATCGGTGGCCCGGCGAGCGCGCTCGCCCGGCCGCGGTCGCTGGACGAGCTCGGTCAGGCCCTCCGCCACGCGTCGGCGCGAGGGCCTCGACGTGGTCGTCGTGGGGCTGGGGTCGAACCTGCTCGTCGCGGACGACGGCGTCGAGGCGCTCGTGATCCACCTCGAAGGAGAGCTGGCCACGGTCGAGGTGGAGCCGACCGGTCTCGTCGCCGGCGGAGGGGCCACGAACGCCGTCTGCCTGCACCGCGCGCGGGATGCGGGCCTCGGCGGCCTCGAGTTCGCCTGCGCCATTCCGGGCACCATGGGAGGCGGCGTCAAGATGAACGCGGGGGCATACGGGCGCGACTGGTCGGATGTCGTCACGCGCGCTCTGATCGCGACCGCGGAGGGGGCCGACTGGATGACGCTCGACGAGCTGGCACTCTCGTACCGGCACTCTGCGGTCGGTCGGGGTGAGGTCGTCGCGCGGGTGGAGCTTCGGCTCGAGCCGCGTCCGCGCGAGGACATCAAGGCGACGGTGTCCGAGCTGATCGCGCAGCGGAAAGCGACCCAGCCGACCAACAAGCGCACGTTCGGGAGCGTGTTCAAGAATCCGCCCGGAGAGCTCGGCGCCGGGCGCATGCTCGAGCTGTGCGGCCTGAAAGGGCACCGGATCGGTGGCGCCGTGATCTCGCCCAAGCACGCGAACTTCATCGAGAACGCGGACGGCGCGACGAGCGCCGACTGTGTCGCGCTCATGGCGGAGGCGCGGCGTCGTGCGCGTGAGGAGTTCGGCGTGCGTGCTGGAGCGCGAGGTCGCCTTCGTCGGCGCGCTCGACATCGACAACGACTGGTGACCGTCACCCGCTGTTCGACGTAGGAGCGACGCCCGGTGCGGCGAATGCCGCTCCATGGCCGGGGGACGGACCGAGCGCGGATCGCGTCGGCGCGCGCGCGCGGCAAGCGTCGTCGTCCCGTTTCCGCGCAGCGACGTGGGCGATCGCCTGGATCTCGCTCGGCTCGTTCCCTCCGGCCGCTCCCTGCTCATCGGGTTCGCGCTCGTCGTCTGCGTGCTCGGTGCGTACTGGGGAGCCACGGCGTCCTCCGTCTTCGCCGTCGACCACCTCGAGGTGAAAGGTGCGCCTCCGGCGGTCGTGCGCCAGGTCGAAGCCGCAGCGAAAGACGTCGTCGGCACGAGCCTCCTCGCGATCGACGCGCGCGCCGTCGAGGACAAAGTGCGCGCTCTCCCTTCGGTGGCGGGCGTCTCGGTCGACCGCGCCTTCCCCAGCACGCTCGTCGTGAGCGTTGCGGCCGAGCGGCCCGTCGCGGTGGTTCGCCGCGGGAGCTCGGCATGGCTCGCGACGGGGTCGGGAAAGGTGATTCAGGAGATCGAGACCGGGACCGAGCGGCAGTTCCCCCGTCTCTGGCTCACCCGCGACGTCGCGGTGAGAGTCGGCAGATCGCTTCCCCCGAACCTGGTCGCCGCGACTCGCGCACTCGCTGCCGCGCGAGCGGCTCGCCTGCCCCGGCGCGTGAAGGCAGTGCGGTTCGTGGAAGGACGGCTGACGCTGGTGCTCCGACGCGGGCCCGAGATCAGGCTCGGCAGCTGCGTCCGACGTGCTGCTCAAGCTCACCGTCGCGGCGCGAGTGTTCCCGCTCCTCGACGAGCGTTCCCTCTACGTGGACGTGAGTGTTCCCGAGCGTCCTGTCGCGTCGCGCTACCTCAACTCTTAGGTTGAGGTTGAAGGTTGCGCGATTGACATGCCGAGAGAGGAGCCGTACCCTCCGGGGCGAAGTGGTGCAAGCGTGTCGCACGTTCAACGAGAGCTTCAGCCTGAGGTGGTCGAGAGATGAGCAATCAGTCCGGTAGCTATCTCGCCGTGATCAAGGTCGTCGGGATCGGCGGCGGCGGTTCGAACGCGGTCAGCCGCATGGTCGAGGCGGGGATGTCGGGAGTCGAGTTCGTCGCCGTGAACACCGACGCGCAGGCGTTGCTGATGACGGAGGCGGACGTGAAGATCCACATCGGCTCGGTGGCAACTCGCGGTCTGGGTGCAGGCGCGGATCCGAAGGTCGGGGCGACTGCTGCGCAGGAGAGCCGCGACGAGTTGAAGGAGGCGCTGAAGGGCGCGGACATGATCTTCGTCACGGCAGGCGAGGGCGGAGGAACGGGAACAGGTGGCGCTCCCGTGGTCGCGGAGATCGGTCGCGAGCTCGGCGCGCTCACCGTCGGAGTCGTGACCAAGCCGTTCGCCTTCGAGGGGCGCGTCCGCACGGAGCAGGCCGAGCAAGGCGCGCAGACTCTGCGTGAGAACGTCGACACGCTGATCGTCATCGAGAACGATCGCCTGCTCCAGGTCGTGGAGCGCTCGACGCCGGTGACCGAGGCATTTCGCATGGTCGACGACATCCTGCGCCAGGGCGTGCAGGGGATCACCGACCTGATCACCGTTCCCGGGCTGATCAACCTCGACTTCGCGGACGTGCGGACGATCATGCGCGAGGCCGGCTCCGCGTTGATGGGAATCGGCGTCGCGCAGGGCGAGAACCGCGCGATGGAGGCGGCGCGTGCCGCCATCTCCTCGCCGCTCCTCGAGACGTCGCTCGACGGCGCAACGGGGATCCTGCTCAACATCACCGGCGGCCCGGATCTGGGGCTGGCCGAGGTGGACGAGGCGGCTCAGGTCGTGACGGCTGCGGCCGACGCGAACGCGAACGTCATCTTCGGCGCCGTGATCGACGAGTCGATGGGCGACTCGGTGCGCGTCACCGCGATCGCCACCGGCTTCGGCGGCGGCCGCCCGCGTCGCAGACGGGTCGAAGGAGCAGTCGTCGAGCCCGTGCGCCCGGCGTTCCAGGCACCGAGCGTCACGGATGTCGAGATCGACATCCCGAGCTTCCTCAAAGAGGACTGACCCGAGCGAGGCGGCTCAGCCGGCCGAGTGACGCGGGCGCTCGGCGCTGAGCGCCGAGTCGCTGACGTTAGAGTCGCGGCCGTGGAGGCCACGTCGCTCGAGCGCACGCCTCTCTACGCGCGCCACGTCTCGCTCGGCGCGCGGATGGTGCCGTTTGCGGGGTACGAGATGCCCGTCCAGTACGCGGGCGTGATCGAGGAGCATCGGGCGGTCCGAACCGACTGCGGCGCCTTCGACGTCTCGCACATGGGCGAGCTCCACGTCGACGGGCCGGCGGCTCACGCCTTTCTGCAGGAGATGCTCTCGAACGATCTCGACAAGGTCGCCGACGGAGAGGCGCAGTACACGCTGCTGACCAACGAGCAGGGCGGGATCATCGACGACCTCATCGTCTACCGCCTCGCGCACGGGCAGTACCTGCTCGTCGTCAACGCTTCCAATCGCCAGGCGGTGTACGACTGGCTGAAGGAACGCGAGGCGCGCGGCACCGAGGTACGCGACACCTCCGACGAGTACGGCCTGGTGGCGGTTCAAGGGCCGCGCTCGATCGAGCGCCTCGGGCTGCCCGACCGACCCGCGTTCACGCACGAGCTGGGCGAGCTCGACGGAATCGAGGTCATGATCTCGCGCACCGGGCTACACGGGAGAGCCGGGGTCGAGCTCTGCTGCGGCCGACGAGGACACCGAGGCACTGTGGGATGCGGTTCTCGCCCGCGGCGCGACCCCGTGCGGCCTCGGCGCGCGCGACACGCTTCGTCTCGAGGTCTGCTACCCGCTGCACGGCAACGACATCACGCCCGGAGACCGACGCGATCTCCGCAGGGCTCGGGTGGGCGTGCGCGCTCGACGACCGAGTTCACCGGGGTCGAGACGCTGCGCACGATCAAGGAACAGGGGCCGGAGCGCAAGCTCGTCCCGTTCGTGATGGAGGAGAAGGCGGTTCCCCGCCAGGGGATGCCGATCGAGGGTGGGGGCGAGGTCACCTCGGGGACGCACTCGCCGATGCTCGACCAGGGCATCGGCATGGGCTACGTGCCCATAGCCAGTGCCGCCGCCGACACCGAGCTCGAGATCGACGTCCGCGGCAAGCCGCGCCGCGCGCGCGTCGTGAAGAAGCCGATCTACCGAAAGGAGCAGTGAGTGGCCGCAGCCGAGAGCTATCCCGACGATCTCCGCTACCACCCCGAGCACGACTGGGCTCGCGTCGAGGGCGACGAGGCGACGCTCGGAATCACCTGGTTCGCGCAGGACGCGCTCGGCGAGCTGGTGCACTACGAGGCGCCGGAGGTGGGCTCGACGGTGACGAAGGACCAGGCGTGCGGCGAGGTGGAGTCGGTGAAGGCCGTCTCGGATGTCGTCGCGCCGCTCTCGGGCGAGGTGCTGGAGATCAACCAGAAGGCCGTCGACGAGCCCGAGATCGTCAACGAGGATCCCTACGGCGACGGCTGGCTGATCCGCATTCGCGTTTCCGACTCTTCCGAGGTCGACTCGCTCATGGATCCCGAGGCGTATCGGGAACACGTCGCGAGCCAGTGAGCTCCGGCTATCTGAGCCTGACCGACGCCGACCGCGAGGAGATGCTCGCGGCGATCGGCATCACGTCGGTCGACGAGCTCTTCGAGCAGGTGCCGGCCGGCGTTCGGCTCGACCGCGAGCTCGACGTCGCCACCCGCGCTCGGCGAGGCCGAGCTCGTGCGCCACATCGAGGAGCTCGCGGCGCGGAACGTCCACACGGGCGCCGAGCTCTCCTTCCTCGGGGCGGGGATCTACGACCACTACGTTCCGTCGGTCGTGGACGTCGTTCTCTCCCGCGGCGAGTTCCTGACCGCGTACACGCCGTATCAGCCCGAGATGAGCCAGGGCGTGCTGCAGGCCGTCTTCGAGTACCAGACCCTGATCTGCGAGCTGACCGGGATGGACGTGTCCAACGCGTCCGGGTACGACGGCATGACCGTCGCCGCGGATGCCTGCTTCGTCGCGAAGCACGTCGTACCCGATCGCAACAAGATCGTCCTCGCGGAGACGCTCAACCCGCAGGTGCGCCAGGTCGTGAAGACGTACGCGCCAGGCTTCGGGCTCGACGTGGTCGAGGTGCCGCACACGGGCGGGACGACCGATCCCGAGCAGCTGGCCGAGGCCGCGGGCGACGCTGCGGCAGTTCTCTTTCAGCAGCCGAACTTCCTCGGCTGCCTCGAGCCTGCGCCCGAGCTCGCGGAGGCGGCGAACGAGGCCGGTGCGCTCGCGATCGCACACGTCGACCCGATGTCGCTCGGAGTGCTCGAGGCGCCGGGAGCGTACGGCTGCGCGATGGCGATCGGCGAAGGCCAGAGCGCCGGAAACTGGCCGTCCTACGGAGGGCCGCACTACGGATTTCTCGCCGCGCGGAAGGACTTCATCCGCAGGATGCCGGGTCGTATCGTCGGCGAGACGGTCGACCTGGACGGAAAGCGGGCGTTCGTCCTCACGCTGCAGACTCGCGAGCAGCACATCCGACGCGAGAAGGCAACGTCGAACATCACCACGAACCAGACGCTGCTCGCGCTCGCCGGGCTCGCGACGCTGTCCTGGCTCGGGCCGCAGGGGCTGCGCGAGGTGGGGGAGACGTGCCTCGCGCTGGCGCAGTACACGCGGGAACGGCTGCCGCTCGAGCCCGCGTTCGACGCGCCGGTGTTCAAGGAGGTCGCGTTCCGGACGCCGATCCCCGCGCGCGACGTGGTCAAGCGAGCGCGCGAGCGCGGCGTGCACCCCGGGTACGCCCTCGGCCGCGACTACGAGGGCATGGACGACGTGCTGCTCGTCGCCGTGACGGAGAAGCGCACCGTCGAGGACATCGACCGGCTCGCCGAGGTGCTCGACGAGGTGTGTCGGTGAGCGAGCTGACGACTCTGGAGCACGATGCGCCGCTGATTTTCGAGCGCTCGCGAGCGGGACGACGGGCCGGACGCCCGCCGCGACCCGATCTCCCCGTTCCCGAGCTGCCGAGCGCGCTACGCCGCGAGACACCGCCGCGGCTGCCCGAGCTCTCGGAGCCCGAGCTCGTGCGTCACTTCACGACGCTGGCCGACCGCACATTCGGCGTCGACACCGGCTTCTACCCGCTCGGCTCCTGCACGATGAAGCACAACCCGCGGGTGCACGAGCGCCTCGCAGGCCTTCCTGGCTTCCGCGATCTCCATCCTCATCAGGAGGACGAAGGCGCGCAGGGCGCGCTCGAGCTCATGTGGCATCTGCAGGGGATGCTTGCGGAGATCGCCGGGCTTCCTGCGGTCACGCTGCAGCCGGCGGCCGGTTCGCAGGGAGAGCTCACCGGCCTCATGCTCATGCGCGCGTACTTCGCCGACCGGGGCGAGGAGCGCGACACGATCATCACCGCCGACACGGCGCACGGCACGAATCCCGCGAGCGTGACGATGGCCGGCTACAAGCTCGAGAAGGTCGAGACCGATGCGCGCGGCAACCTCGACCTCGACGACCTCCGTGGGAAGGTGAACGAGCGGACGGCCGGGCTGATGCTGACGAATCCGTCGACGCTCGGCCTCTTCGACGAGGGCATCGAGGACGTGGCCTCGATCTTCCACGACGCGGGCGCGCTCCTCTACTACGACGGGGCGAATCTGAACGCCGTGGTCGGCATCTCGCGCCCGGGCGACATGGGCTTCGACATCGTCCACTACAACCTGCACAAGACCTTCTCGCAGCCGCATGGCGGAGGCGGCCCGGGTGGAGGGCCGGTCGCGGTGCGAGATCGGCTCGAGCCGTTCCTGCCGGTTCCGCGGGTAGTGCGGGACGGTGACGCGTACCGGCTCGACTCCGAGCACCCGAAGTCGATCGGACGGGTGCGCGGGTTCGCGGGGCCGTTCGGGGTGTTCGTCCGCTCCTACGCGTTCATGCGGGCGTACGGGCCGGCCCTGAAGGAGATGTCGGAGGTGGCCGTGCTCAACGCCAACTACCTGCTGGCGCAGCTGAGGGACGTCTACGACCTTCCGTACGACCGGTTGTGCATGCACGAGTTCGTGCTCTCGGCGCGGACCTTGAAACGCCGAGCACGGGATCACCGCACTCGATGTCGCGAAGCGCCTCATGGACTACGGAATCCATCCGCCCACGATCTACTTCCCGCTCGTCGTCCCCGAGGCGCTGATGATCGAGCCGACCGAGACCGAGCCAAAGGAGCGCCTGGACGACTTCGTCGATGCCATGCGCGCGATCGCAAAGGAGGCGGCCGAGTCTCCCGAGGCGCTGAAAGAGGCGCCGCGATCGAGGCCGGTCAGGCGGCTCGACGAGGTTCGTGCCGCGAAACAGCCGGTGGTGCGCTACCTCTTCGACGAGCATCCCGCGCTCGTCGGCTGAATCTGGCGCCGCTCGTGACGATGAAAACCAGGGTCTGACCCTGGGACATGTCCCGTGGACAGATTGTTTCTGAATCGGACACCGAAGGCCGGGCTCAGTGTTCGCTCGGCTCCCACAACTCGAAGCGGTTTCCCTCCGGATCGACCGCCCAGCCGAAGCGGCCGATGCCTTCGAGCTGCTCGATCCTGTCGTCCACTTCGACTCCCCTGCTACGAAGCTGCGCGAGCATCGCATCCAGGCTCGAGACCGTGAAGTTGACCATGCCCTGCTTCTCGGCCGGCCAGTAGTCGGTCGTCGCCACGAACGGCGCCCAGACCGTGTTCCGGCTCTCCGGGAAGATGACGTATCCGTCGTCGCTGACCGGCACGCCCAGGTGCTCCGCGTACCAATCCCGAAGCGCATCCGGGTCGTGCGCTCGAAAGAACACTCCGCCGATTCCCGTCGCGCGCTCCATCAGCGCACCGTCGCGAGCTGCCCGCAGGCCGCTTCGATGTCGCGTCCGCGGGTGAGCCTCACCGTGGCGGGTATACGTGCACGCTCGAGCTCGCGCTTGAACGCCTCGATCGTCTCTCGCGCGGAGCCCTCGAACATGCCGGTGGGGTTGTACGGGATCAGGTTGACCTTGAACATGCGCGGATCGAGAAGAGCTGCGAGCGAGCGCGCGGCTGCTCGAGAATCGTTCACACCGGCGAGCATGACGTACTCGACGAAGACCTTTCGCCGCCTGAGCTGGAAGTACCGTCGGCACTCGGCGAGCACCTCGTCCAGCGGATAGCGATCGTTCACGGGCATGAGCTCGGAGCGCAGCTCCGGATCGGCTGCGTGGATGGAGAGCGCGAGGCGGATCGGCTGCTCGACTTCGTCGACGAACCGCCGCAGTCCGGGCATCCACCCGACCGTCGAGATGGTCGTCCGCCGGTGCGTGATCCCGAGGTCGGGAAGCCGCCGAGCGGATCCCACAACGCCGTCGTAGTTCAGGAAGGGCTCACCCATGCCCATGAACACGGCATGGTTCACCGGCTCGATGCGACGAAAGTGCAACGCTTGATCGAGGATCTCGGACGCGCTCAGGTTGCGTCCGAAGCGCATCGCGCCCGTCGCGCAGAACGTGCAGGTCAGCGGGCAGCCGGACTGGGAGGAAAGACAGAGCGAGCGCCGCCCGTCGCGGTAGCGCATCAAGACCGCTTCGACCGGGTGCCCGTCGTGCGTACGGAAGAGCACCTTCATCGTCCCGTCGCGCGCCTCGCGCTCGGTTACCACCTCGAGCGTCGAGAACGGAACCTCTTCGGCGAGCGCGACGCGAAGCGGCTTCGCCAGAGTCGTCATCTGCTCGTACGACACCGAGCCGCGCGCCGTCCAGTCCCAGACCTGTCGTGCGCGGTAGCCAGGCTCGCCGCGGTCGGAGAGCGCACGATCGAGGAGCACGAGATCCATCCCCGGACGGTAGCGTCTGGGCTCGAGCATGATCGATCTCCGGTCCGACACCGTCACGCAGCCCACGCCCGGAATGCGACGGGCGATCGCCGATGCCGCGGTCGGAGACGAGCAGAAGCGCGAAGACCCGTCCGTCGACGAGCTCCAGCGCCGCGTCGCCGAGCTGCTCGGTCAGGAAGCCTCTCTGTTCGTGCCGACGGCAACGATGGCGAACCAGATCGCGCTCAAGCTGCACGGCCGGCCGGGGGACGTGCTGCTGGCCGAGGAGACGTCGCACGTCCTCGTCTACGAGTACGGCGGTGCGGCCGCCCACGCGGGTCTGATGAGTCTCGGCCTGAGCGGGGCGAACGGACGAGTCACGCCGGAGCAGATCCGCGCGGCGGCGGCTCCGAGCACGAAGATCGCCGACCAACGGGCATCGGTGCTCTCGCTGGAGAACACCCACAACAACGCCGGGGGAAGGGTCTGGCCGCTCGACGAGCTGGCGGCCGTCGCCGCGACCGCGCGCGAGCTCGGGCTGGCGCTGCACCTGGACGGCGCGCGACTCCTGAACGCGGCAACCGCCCTCGGTGTCGAGCCCGCGACCTTCACGTCGCGCTTCGACACCGTCACGCTCTGTCTCTCCAAGGGCCTTGGCTGTCCGCTCGGCGCGCTCCTCGCCGGCTCGAACGAGCTGATCGAACGCGCCTGGCGCGAGAAGCACCTCTTCGGCGGCGCCATGCGGCAGGCCGGGATCGTCGCGGCAGCCGGGATCTACGCGCTCGACCACCACCTCGAACGGCTCGCCGACGACCACGTTCGTGCGCGAAGGCTCGCGGAGTCGCTCGCGGAAGCGGGCATCGCGATCGACCTCGAGCGGGTCGAGACCAACTTCGTGCAGATCGACCTCGCCCGGCTCGGGCTCGACCGGACTTCCGCTCTCGCCGCCTTGCACGAAGCGGGGGTCGGCCTCTCGGCGACGATCCATCCGACCGTCGTCCGGGCCGTCACCCATCTCGAGATAACGGACGAGGACATCGATCGCGCCGCCGAGCTGATTCCGAGAGCTCTGAAGATCGCTGCTCCCGTCGCCGCGCGCTAGCGGACGACGAGTGCCGGGCTCGCGAGGCGGCTCGCCGGGTACCAGAGACGCAGCTTCGTACCCTTCGGTGCGCTGAGCGACCGTCGCAGATAGCCTCGCCGGTCGGTCAGCGTCGTTCCACCGACTGCGACCCACTGCCCAGCTCTGAAACGCTGGAGCACATAGCGCTGAGGCCCCTCGCCTGGCCGCACCTGGCCCCACACGCTCGTCGTCGTCCCGTCCCTGCTCACCTGCGCCAGCGGCAGCATCGTCGCGGTGAGCGCGGGCTTCGCAGCTCCCCGAACCGTCTCGAGGCCGCTCTGGAACCGGCTGATCTCCGGCTCGTCGCGGTAGAGGTAATGAATCAGCATGTCGACCTTCGGAGCGAAGTACACGCGACGAGCTGCCTCACCGACGTAGCGCGCCTGATCGGACGGCGAGACACCGAACGCGTCCGGTGGATTGGTCTGGTACGCGTACTCGGTCAGCCAGATCCTCGCGCTCGGAAATGCCCGACCGACGAAGAGCAGCAGCCTTTCGAGGGAGGCCATCGTCAGCGTCTCGCAGACACAGCCCCCTTCGAACGGCGTGTCACCGGGAAAGACCGGATACGGATGGTGGGCATACGCATCGAGGCGCGCGCCCGTGGCATCCATCGCCCGGATGAAGTCGACCGGCGAGACTCCGCCCTTGCCTGCCCGCGGGCCGGTGACTCCGCCCGCCACCAGCGCCCGTGGATTGACGGCCTTGATGCCGCGGTAGCCGGGGTTGAGGATCTGGGAGACGTACGTTCTCGCGGAAGCCGGCTTGAGCCAGATCGGCTTGTTCGGCTCGTTCCACATGATCCACTTCGAGACATACGGGTAGCGCTCGGCCGCCGCTTCGGCGAATCGCTCGAAGTCGTCTCCGCTGAGCGGCGCGACGTTGGGTCCCTCGCCGCCGTTCGCCCAGTCAGGGGTACCCCACAGGGTGACGACGGGCTCGAGCCCACGAGCCCGAAGCGCGCCCAGGAGACGGTCGGTACGGCCCCAGCTGTACCGGCCCTGACTCGGCTCTGCGCGATGCCAGTTGAGCGTGACCCGCACGACATCGATCCCGAGCCGATCCAGCTTCGCGGTGCGCTCGGAGAGCCTGCCGGGTCCGAATTCCAGCCACGCATCGTCCTGGATTCCGAACTGCACACCCGGAGCTCCCTGCGCCGAGCCGGCGAAGACGCCGAAGGCGCATGCGCACGCGACGATGACCGAGGATCCTCACGTCCCATGCATACCCGATCTGCGCCGACGCAACCGGCGACTTCAGGACTTCCTTACGAGATCTGATTCGCCCCTGAACGGCTCTACCGGTCGCCTGCGAGGAAGAACGCGATGACGATGACGCCGTAGCCGAGCAGTAGGAGGATCCCTCGCAGCCGGCTTGACCTCCCGTCGAAGAGGACGACGGTGGTGAACGCGACCGATCCTGCGAGGGCCGCGATCTCGACCGGACGGAAGCTGAGAGCGAGCGGGTTCGATGAGCCATGAGAGGAGCGCGACCGCGGGGATGAGGAAGACGGCGACCTGCGCGGCGGAGGAGAGCGCGATCTCTCCTGCGAGTGCGATCTTTCCCCGAAACGCGACGACGACCGCTCCACCGTGCTCGGCGGCGTTGCCGACGATCGCGACGATGACGGCGGCCACGAAGAACTCGCTGAGCCCCGCCTTCTCGGCGAAGACCTCGAGCGAGCCGACGAGGATCTCGGCCACGAGAGCGGTGGCGACGGTCGCCACGGCGAGCGCACCGAGCGCCGCTCTCAGCGACCAGGAGCCGATCTCCTCGTCGCTGGCGATGTGGCGGATGCGATGACGCCGTAGCGAGTACCACGTGACGCCGACGTAGACGATCAAGAGCACGATCGACACGGGCACGGAGAGCGCCGCGAGCGAATCGCGATCGGGATCGCCTTCCCAGCTCGGGATGGCGGGAATGAGGAACATGAGAGTCGCGAATGCGAGGAGCCCGAGTGCGAGGAAGCTCGAAAAGCGGTCGAGCTGTCCCCGTCCTCCCGCGACCAGCGATGCACCGAGAACGAGAAGCAGATTCCCGACGACGCTGCCGGTGAGCGACCCGCGCACGACTTCCGTCAGCCCC
The DNA here is from genome assembly GCA_963838395.1 of uncultured Actinomycetes bacterium. Lineage (GTDB taxonomy): Bacteria > Actinomycetota > Thermoleophilia > Gaiellales > Gaiellaceae > GMQP-bins7. Next base: position 404,710 of record CAWIQX010000024.1, on the reverse strand, counting down.
TCGTTGACGGCGATGAGGGCGATGATCAACTCGGGTGCGTTGCCGAAAGTGGCGTTCAGGAAGCCTCCGATTCCGGGCCCGGTGTGGACAGCGGCGTGCTCGGTCGCCTCGCCGATGATCCAGGCAAGCGGGATCAGCGCCACCGCCGAGATGCACGAACTCCAGCGTGGGCGGGATGTCGGCGAGGTAGTGAAGCCCGATCGCGATAGGCGCGATGGCGAGGGTTGCGAAGAGGATGCGGCGAACCATCGGGGGGAGAACCCTAGACGAGGCAGTGGCGCTCGCCGGGGGAACCTCCCGGTTCCTCCAGACCCCGGTCGGTGGTCCGGTTCGCGGACAAGTCGCTACTCGCGCTTGCCTGAAAACTCCCCGTTTGTCAAGTCTTGCGGCCGGACCCACCAGAGGAACACAATCCGCTCATGAGCGAGATCGCAGCGGAGGTCGGACTCCCTCTCCGAGCCCAGGACGAGGTCGAGTGCCGCCACTGCGCCGTTCACTGCGAGAAGGTCGTGTACCCCGGTGCGTGCCTGCGGATGGGCTGCCCGTTCGTCTACGCGTACGAGGCATGGGGCCGTACCTACATGGGTTGCCTGCAGAAGGTGTTCGCCGTCGAGATCGACCTCTCGCTGCTCGAGGCCGCCGAAACCGAGCACGGTGGCTTCGGTGCCGTGCGCGCCCGGCGGGCGCCGCTTCCGATGTGCGAGACGGAAGTGATCTCGACCTACGGCGGCCGCGAGGACGACCTCGGTTGCCGCAATCCCGAGTTCTACGAGCTCCCGCTCGAGCGCCCGAGCTTCCGCGTCTTCGCGAGGATCACCGACTCCAGCTGACCTGCTGGCTGCGTCTCCGGCCGCGCCGGTACAGCTTCCGCAGGAGGTCGATGTCGGCGGAGCTGAGTCCGTCCTCCGGCCACGTCTCGAGAACTGCGGGGAGGGCTTGGAACGCCGGATGTCCGAGAAAGGTCGACAGCCCGTCTCCCAGGAGACCGCGCGCGACGACCTCGTGGCGATCGCGGTTCGAGCCGAGCGCGGTCTTCGAATCGTTCACGTGGAGGACGCGCAGACGCTCGAGCCCGATGCGGGAGTCGAGCTCGTCCAGTGCGGTGTCGAGCACCTCGGCATCGGTGACGTCGACGCCCGATGCCCACCAGTGACAGGAGTCGATGCAGACGCCTAGCCGCCGATGCCCGTCGAGCGCATCGCAGAGAGCGGCGAGCTCACCGACGGAGCGACCGATCGTACCGCCGGCACCTGCGGCGTTCTCGACGCACAGCCAGAGGTCGTCGGTCGTCAGTTCCAGCAGGTCGTGAAGCGCCGGTGTCACCTTCTTGACCGCGGCGCCGAAGCCGTACCCGAGATGCGAGCCGACGTGGAAGACGACCGCGTCGGCCTCGATCTCGCGCGCGGTCTCCATCGTCACCCGCAGCGCCTCGAACGACTTCTTCCGGATCGCGCGATCGCGGCTCGCGAGGTTCACGAGGTACAGGGCATGGCAGGAGACGTGCCGCACTCGCGCCTGCCGCCTGCGCGTTCGGAAGCGCTCGAGTTCCTCTGGCGCGTGCTGGGTCGGTCTCCACATCCGCGGGCTCTGGGTGAACACCTGCACCGCTCTGCCGCCGATCTCCTCGATCCGGTCGATCGCCTTCGAGATGCCGCCTGCCGCGGAGACGTGAGCGCCGAAGAGCACGGGGCTACGCTAGTGCTGAATGAGCGTCCGCGTTCGGATGGCACCGTCTCCCACGGGCTTCCTCCACATCGGAGGGGTGCGCACGTTCCTCTTCAACTGGCTGTTCGCCCGCGGGCGCGGGGGAGAATGCCTGCTGCGGATCGAGAACACGGACACGAGCCGCGAGGTCGCAGAGTCGGTCGCGCAGATCGAGCGCTCGCTCCGCTGGCTCGGCGTCGACTGGGACGGCGAGACGACCTTCCAGCTCGACCGACTGGAGCGCGCGCAGGAGGAGGCTCGAAGGCTCGTCGCCGAGGCAACGGCGTACGAGGACGAGGGAGCGATCCGCATCCGCATGCCCGACGACGGCTCGACGGGCTGGGACGACGCGATCAAGGGCCGTATCGAGTTCCCGAACGAGCAGCTCGAGGATCTCGTTCTCGTTCGCTCCGACGGCCGGCCGACATACAACTTCGCCTCGCCACTCGACGATTGGCTCGACGGGATCACGCACGTCATCCGCGGCGACGATCACGTCTCGAACACGCCGAAGCAGCTCCACGTGCTGCGCGCGCTGGGCGCTGAGCCACCCGTCTACGCTCACGTTCCGAGCGTCTTCGGCGAGGACGGACGCAAGCTCTCGAAGCGTCACGGCGCGATCTCGGTGGACGAGTTCCGTTCTGCGGGATATCTCCCCGAGGCGCTGATGAACTTCCTCGCACTCCTGGGCTGGGCGCCCGATGGGGAGACGACGATCATGAGCCGCGAGGAGCTCGTCGAGCGCTTCTCGCTCGAGCGCGTCGGCTCGAGCCCCGCGACCTTCGACTACGCCAAGCTCGACTGGATGAACGGGGTCTACCTGCGCGAGCTTCCGCCGGACGAGTACGCAGCTCGACTTGTCGCGTACCTACGAGAGCGCGGCAACGACTGGCCCGAGGAGCGCATCCGCGCCGCAGCGCCGCTCGTGCAGGAGAAGATCGGCCGCTTGGGCGAGTTCGCGGGGTTCGCAGGGTTCCTCTTCCACGACGTCGAGCCGGATCCGAACCTTCTCGACGGGCGCGTGCTCAGCGCCGCGGTCGATGCACTCTCGGAGACCGAGCCGTGGTCGGTCGAGGAGATCGAGGCGTCGTTGAAGCGCCTCTGCGCCGAGCTGGAGGAGAAGCCGCGGGCGGTGTATCCGCCGATTCGCGTCGCGGTCACGGGCTCCAAGGTGTCGCCGGGCCTGTACGAGAGCCTTGCGCTCCTCGGAAGGGACGAATCGCTCGAGCGCATTCGGCGCGCCGTCCAGTCGACCATCTCATCGAAGTGAGTGCGTTCGCGGAGCTCGCAGGTCGTCGACCTCGGCCCGACGGGCTGGCTCGAGGTCTCGCAGGAGCGGATCGAGCGCTTCGCAGTGGCGACCGACGACTCGCAGTGGATCCACGTCGACGCGGAGCGCGCGGCGCGAGGGCCGTTCGGGACGACGATCGCCCACGGATTCCTCACGCTCTCGCTCTGCGTCCCGATGCTCTCGGAGGTGCTTCCTCGCTCGAGTGGGATGGTCGTCAACTACGGGGTCAACCGCGTGCGGTTTCCCGGCCGCGGTGCCTTCGGGGCGACGCGTGCGTGGCCGCTTCCGTGTCCTCTCGGTCGAAGGGGCGTCGCGCGGGGAGCGGGTGACGATCGCTGCGAGCATCGAGTGCGAAGGCGTCGAGAAGCCGGTCTGCGTGGCCGAACTCGTCCTCTTGACAGTGTCCTAACAAGCTCTGGCGGCGTCGGACAGGTCTGGTACCGTGCCTCGCCGCGTGAGCTTTCGCCGCCTTCTCTTCCTGCTCGTGCTAGCCGTTTCCGCGGCGATCGTGTTCGTGCCCGGAGCGAGCGCAGGGAGCATCGCGGACTTCGATCCGTGTCCGCGTGGCTCGAACGACGACCTCGTTTGTCCCGATCGGGCAGGTCGGCGTTCCGTACTCGATCAAGTTCCGCGGAGACGAGCAGCCGATCTGCAGTCCAGGCGACGACCAGTGGTACGCGTCGAATGGCTCGTTGCCCACCGGCACTGCCGCTCGCGACGGACGGGACGCTGTCGGGCATGCCGATTCAGGCGGGAACGTTCGCGTTCTGGCTGGAGTTGAAGCTTCCCGATAACGACACGCTGCAGCAGCAGCGGACAACTCCGAGGAACACGTCTCGATCACCATCAACCCGGGAACGCTGCCGCCGCCGCCTCTCCCGAGGCTGATCATCGGGCCGGAGTTCGTCTCGCCGGCGACGGTCGGCACGCCGTACATGGCGGCGATGACGGCCAACCTCCCGGATGCGAAGACCTGGTCGATCGTCTCGGGAAGCCTTCCCGCCGGGTCTCACGCTCGGCGCCGGCGACGGGGTGATCACCGGCCGCCCGGCGGGCGCCGGGTCATACTCGTTCACCGTCCAGGCGCTGATCGCCGACGGCCGCAGCGACACGAAAGCTCTCACGCTCGAGGTTCGCGACCGGCTCACGGTCACGGGTTCAGGTGACCTCGAGACGCGGGTCGCCCGGACGGAGGTCGGTGTCGAGTTCGACGGAGGCGTGTTCGCGTCGGGCGGTTTCGGCACGTACACCTGGTCCGTCGACGGCGATCTGCCGCGCGGCCTCGAGCTCGACGAGGACGGCACGATCAGCGGCAAGCCCACGGAGTCCGGCACGTTCCGCCTCACCGTGTCCGTCACGGACGCGGAGAGCCGGCGAGCGCTCTTTGCAGCGAGGTTCATCGTGGCCGAGCGCCTCGCCATCAGGAGTGCGATCCTGAAGCCCGCGAAAGTCGGACGCTTCATGAGCCGGAAGGTCGCAACCGTCGGAGGCGTTGCGCCGATTCTGACCAAGCTCAAGCGTGGCCCGCTGCCCAAGGGAGTCTTCTTCGACCGTCTCGCTGGAGTCTTCGTAGGCACGCCCACGAAGGCCGGCACCTGGAAGCTCCGGGTCGAGGTAATCGACTCGCTCGGGGTCAAGGCGACGCGCGTCGTCGTTCTCACCGTCCTGCCCTAGCCCGCGGGGCTTCGCACCTCTCCCAGTCCTGGATGGCCGCGCGTTCTGCGGAGGGATAGAAGCCGCGCGGTCGAAGTGACGCCAGATGACCATCTGGACGTATCTGCTGCTGGCCGCCGGCATCCTGGTGCTTCTCAACGTGCTGTTCGTGGTCTTGCTGGCTGTCGCCAATCGCTCCGGACACGAGTCCGACCTCCACAACGGCTGAGTTCGGTCTCGCGTCGAGCCGGGAACCTGCCGCGCCGAGCCGGTGTATCACACGCATCCGAACAGGAGGTCGCTCGTGAGGAAGTCACTATTCATCGTCGCTGCCTTCATGGCGCTTGCGTGTGCGAGTACAGCCCTCGCAGGGGGCTGGGCGACCGTGAAGCTCAGCTCGTCGCCGAAGGGCCTTAGTGCGGACGAGCCGTGGGTCGTCGACATCACCGTGCTCCAGCACGGCCTGGCCAGCCAACCGCTCTGCTGCCTGAAGCCGACCGTGACGATTCGCAGCGTCGGGCCGCTGCGCTCGACGAGCGCGACTGGCAGGAAGTCGCGGACCTTCAGGGCCAGAGCGACGAGTCGCCCTGGTGTTTACCGTGCGCGCATCGTGTTCCCGAGCGCGGGCACGTGGCGCTACGAGGTCTTCGACGCCTTCACGGAGTACGGCGGCGCCCGGACGCACACGTTCGGCCCGGTGAAGATCGCGGCCACGAGCACCACCTAGCAGCGAACGCGTCCACAGCCGAACCTGATCCGCCCGACCGGGCCGATGCGCTTGGCTGTGCGAGCCGGGGGCGGGTTCAGGACGTCCCCGCCGGGCCCCCGCGGAACCGATCCAAACTCTCGCCCTCGATGATGAGCACCGTCAATCCAACGTCGGACTTCAGCTCGTGCTCCTCGCCCTCGTGCAAGAAGACGGCTTCGCCTGTTTCGATTGCCTCGTCCACACCGTCCGCCCCGCTCACGTCTCCTGACCCCTCCATGACGGCGATGATCTGCGGGTACGTCCCGGGATGCCGACGGATCCCGCCGCCGGGCGCGAGGCGGAAGATCGCCGCCTGGACGAGCTGTCCCTCTTCGTGAGGCGCGGTCAGCGGCGCCATCGTCACATGATCGAGTAGATCTCCACGCGGCACGAACGCCACCTCGGAGGCGAAGCTAAACCGTTCCACGAGTGTCTCCCTTCTGCGTCAGCCGACCTCCTCGATGATCTCGACCAGCTCGTCGAGACGATAGCCCTGGCTGCGGGCGAAGGCGACGAGCTCCCGCGCTCGCTGGACGACGGCACCCCGCTCGGGAGTCCCGGCGACGGAGATGCCACGTCCGCGACGGAACTCGAGCAGCCCCTCGTCGCGGAGCACCCGTAGCGAGCGCAGCACAGTGTTCGTGTTGACGCCGAGGACGGCGGCGAGATCCTTCGCGGGAGGGAGACGCTCTCCCGCCTTCGCCTCTCCGTCGGCGATCGCCCGCCGGATCTCAGCGGCAACCTGTTCGTAGAGGTCCGTGGGATCGCTCTTGTTCACCTTGACACGTATCATGGTGCTAGTAATACTAGCGTAATCCATGAGCACCACCGATTCGTTCACTCGTTCAGAGCTCGAGGCTCTCGTGAGGGCGCTCATCGAGGAAGCACGACAACGCGCACGCCGAAGACGGCGAATGTACGGGGGAGTCGTCATCTCTCTGGCTCTCGTCGGCACCCTCGTCTTCGCGAGCTTCCAGCGATCCGCGCACTCACAGAGCACCTCCCCTGCGTTCGCAGGTGCAAGCCTCCCCTCCTACCGCTTGGCCACGAGCCAGCACAGCGCGCATCTCTGGTTCCCCGCCAAGGGGAAGCGGGGGAGCTTCACTCTCGAGCTGCGATCCACGTCCTCCGGCACGCTCCCGATCAAGCGCACCCTCAGCTGGAGGATCCGGGGCAAAACGACTTTTGACCCCCAATTCACCAACGCCATGACGGGCCAGTACGCACAAGTCACCGGGGGCGGAGGGCGTTCCCGGGGGAGTGGGCACCAGGCTACTTGGCACACGCGCCTCGTCGGGGTCGTTTCCCGTCCCGGGGCAGCGAAGCAGCGGGTGCGCATCACGCTCAAGGGTCGCCCGAACGGTGTGTTCGTGCTCACGCCGCTGGAACCCGGGGTGCTCGAGCGAGACTCGGGGACGCAGCATTCTTTTGCGACGGGGTAGCGCCCTCACCGGTACGCGACAGCAACGGGCCTAGTTCAGCCCGCCCGCCTCGAGCCTGCCGGGGATGAACCTGTCTCGGGTTCCAATCTCCGACCGAGGACGCCTGGACACGTCCGCCCGAATCTGCGAACGTCCCTCGTCTGCGGGGGCTCCCTGCTGTTCCCTCCCCTCCTCGCAGCGAGGGTCCTGACGGGTCGAGGTGGGCTCGTCGGGACTCTCCCTTTCGGTTCGTGCACAGCCACTGCTGTGCGCGTCGCCAGGCGAGCGAGCTTAGGTCTGGAGAGCCCGGCAGTCATGCGCGAGATGGACGCCTAGCTCGACTGACGCGACCGGAAGGAGAGAGCCGCCGATGCAAGACGACCAGAAGCATGGCCGGATACTCGGCGTGCTCTTCATCATCACGTTCATCACGTCGATTTCGGCGGCCGTTCTCTTCCAGTCAGTGCTCGACGACCCGGCGGGCTACATCGCCGGTGGCGGGAAGGACAACCAGCTCTGGCCTGGCCATCGGCTACGTCGCTGCGCGAATCATCGAGTGTGTTTTCATCGCGGCCGGGATCATCTTCGTGCTCGGGCCGTGAGCCTGCGTCAGGACTCTCCTGACGCGGCCGACCTCGCGGTGTCGCTCGCGCAGCTCAAGGACTGGACGTTCCTGTTTGGCCCCGGACTCGTCGGCCCGTTTGGAAACGGGCTGATCCTCGGCTACCTGATGTACAAGTCCGGCCTCGTCCACCGTCGCATGGCCTCGGCATCTACTGCGCCATCTGGGGGTTCAGGAAGGACGCTCCGATCCTTCGCCCAGGCGACGCGCCCGAACCAGTGGACGAGCCGCCAGCTCAACCTTCAGGGGCGAGCCGTAGCGTAAGCACGTCTGCCGACCCATTCGCCCGCGAAACGACTCGCCAGCTGCTTCCCATGTACGAGACGCACTCGCCGATCTGCCAGCTGACCATGTCCGCCCTCCGAGAAGGCCACACGTACTCGCGCCGGCCGGGCAGTTCGAGGACGACAACGGTCTGCTCGGATCTCTTTTCCGCGGAAGTGCCAGAGGTGCTTGTCATTTCATGACCCCCGAGGACGAGTGTGTTAGACTGGTGACTCACAATATACGACTTTCAGTTCATGTATGTCAAGACCTGAAACCAACAGCTGGCACTTCCTCACCAATCACGCGCAGGTGCTGCTCTGCATCGAGAACAACCCGGACGCACGAATGCGCGACATCGCAGAGACGGTGGGCGTCACCGAACGTGCCGCCCAGCGCATCACCAACGACCTCGTCGAGGCCGGCTATGTGACGCGCGAGCGAATCGGCAGGCGCAACCACTACCGGATCGATCGTAAGGTGCGCATGCGCCATCCAGCGCAGCGCGAACATCCCATCGGCGAGCTGCTCGGCCTGCTGAGCGAGGAGGACCTGACTCCCTAGAGCGTTGTCTCAAGATCGTTCAGCGACTTTCCCGACTCGAAGCTCCGCTCGTCATCGGCCGGCAGCTCGCGAGCTCGAGATCGTCGAGTCCGATCTCGATGAAGTGCTCGGCGTCCTGCCCCGCGCATCAACGGGTCACTGCCGCAGCCGTTCTGACCGTTCGGCCGTCGGCGATGCGCAGCAGCCGCCACGCGAGTAGCCCGAGCCAGAGGAACCACGTAATGCTCGCAGCGCGTACCGCCGCCCCGTCTCCGACGACGCTGAAGACGACGCTCGCGGTGACCACGACAGGCACGGCAAGGAGCGTCGGAAGCCACAAGTCCCGCCACTGCGGGAGCCGTCGGAAAGCGAACGCCAGCGTCAGCGGGGCAAGAAAGAAGAGTGCGGACGCGATCCCGGATTCGATCCCGTGTGCGTCTGCCTGCCAGGACGTGTTCTCGCACCCGTCGTCGATGCCGCGGCAGTCGAGTCGGAGGAAGCCTTCGAGGAACCGGGTCACTCCGAGGATCGCCAGTCCGAGGACGCCGAGTCGCCCGAGCCAGCCCGATCCAAGCGCACGCCAGAGGCCCAACGCGAAGGCAACGATCAAGAGGCCGTTGAGGTTCGCTGCGATCTGGTTGTAGAACCAGGCCCGGTCGGCCGTCTGCGCGCCGATGTCGCTGATGTTGTCGTCAGCCGGGCTGAACGCGCCAGGCTGAGCGAGGTCGCCGAACAGAAGGCCGACGACGAAGGTCACCGGCGCGAGGAGTCCGCAGATCGCGGCGGCGCGGAGCGGCACTGGCCAAGTCTTTCAGACAGCGCGGGTCAGACCGTGGCTGTCATCGTCGGCCGGCAGCCCCGATCCGCAGGTGGCTGCGAGCTAGGGATGGTCGCGTCCGATCCTCGATTGAAGTGCCTAGACGTCCTCACGTCGAGATCGCGTGTCTCGTGAAGACATTGTCGGAAGTCGCGGGCGGAGTTACACTCGGCCGCTGGTTTCGTCAGGTAGAGGAGGTTCCAATGCGGCCTGTGCGCCCGGTTCATCGCCCATCGTTCGGTGCCGCGCTGTTCCTGGCCATAGCGATCTCCGTAGTTCTCGGACTGCCGACCGTCGCGACGAGTGGCACGTCGCAGCGACCGGTGTACCAGCCCCCGCGGAACTACTACCTCGCGCTTGGGGACTCCATGACGTACGGCGTCCAGCCAACCAAGGCGAAGCCGGGCGCCCGACCGTCGGACTTCAAGACTGGGTACGTGGACGTCTTCGCGGCGCGTCTCCGGAAACTCGCGCCCGAGCTCGAAGTCATCAACTACGGGTGCCCGGGGGAATCAACCGTGACCTTCACTCGAGCGCGGCTGTCCCGCCTTCACGGACGGAATCAAGCTCCATGACGCATTTCGGGGTTCACAGCTGAAAGCCGCAGTGTCCTTCCTGCGGGCTCACCGCGGGGAAGTCAGCCCCGTGACGCTCACATTGTGGGGAAACGACTGGTTGCCTTTCCTCCTGGACACGTGCAAGGGCAACATCGCGTGCGTCCGAAAACGCGGCCCCGCTGTGATCGCATCGATTGGGTCGCGGTTGGCATCAATCGTTCGTCAGCTTCGAGCGGCCGCCCCGACCTCCGAGATCATCGTGACCGGAGCGTGGAATCCGGATCCGACTCACCTCGCGCAGCTAGAACTGATCTACCGCTCACTCGACGCATCCATCGCACGAGCCGCCTCTTCATCGGGCGCTCGGGTCGCGAAGATGTTGCCCGTGTTCAACCCGCCTCGGAACGCGCAGGCTCGTCTGTGCGCGCTCACTTTCATCTGCTCGAAAGGGGATCCCCATCCCACTGATGCCGGGTACCGCGTAATGGCGGAAGCCCATTTGGCCGCGTCCGGCTACCCGCGAAAGTAAACCCCTCCGTGCGCCGATCGCGCCGGTCGTCCTCCAAAGCGGATCGACTCGACCACGCGGCTACACACAACGGGTCAGAGCACGAGAGAACCCTCGTCATGAACCTAGCTCTTGCCGATTGACAGTGCGACACACGACGGTGATGCTTGGAATGGAGAAGGAGGGAACATGCAACGTCTCGTCGGCCTCGTGCTTGTTCTGACAAGCGTGCTCGTACTCTCGGTGGGCATCTCGGTTGCTGGGGCAAGCACGAAATTCAGCTCCACGGAGGTAATCACCGGCAACGACCTCGTCCTCGACTTCCAGGAGGGGAGCCTGAAGAGGTTCGCGTCCGTTGACTATCGGCTCGATGGAGCGGTGCTAGCCGTCTACTGCGACGGCCAAGGCGGTGCTCTCCTCTTCGACACGGTTGCACTCACACCTGACGACAAAGGGCGGGTACGCGGGATGCTCACGCTTGATCTGGACCCGTCCGGTACGCGGTGCGAGCCACACTACGTCGAGTACACGGATGTGACGCTCACGAATCTCACGACCGGACACCTGTACCGCCTCGATTCGGTCAGCCAGGGCTCCCCGTAGCCGCGAGCAACAAGGGGTGAGAAGACGAGCGTTCCTTCCGCCGGGAACGAACGCTTGCGATGCGCGCGTGAAGGCGAGACGAGCGATCGAGCCGAAGACGCCACCCGATCCCACGCGGCTCGGCGCGGGCGAGGTCGTCACGCGGCGCGTCGTCGGCGTCCGGTGAGGACCGGAGCTAGGCCTCGTCTTCCCAGTATTCGGCGGTGGGTCCCGGCCTCGCGAACATGATGTCTTCGTCCTCAACGTCCTTGGCGAGGACTTTTCCCGTGTCGAGGTATTCGATGATCTCGCCCCGGATCATCGAGGAGAGCATGAGCACGCGAACCGGCGAGTCCGTTCGGTTGATGATCTGGTGCGCACCCTCCTTGCCGCGCGGAAAGCAGACGACGTCACCCTCCTTCAGCACCTGCTCGCCTTCGGGCGTACGAAGCGTCGGCTCGCCGCGGAGCACGATCACCCATTCCTCGTTCAGGTAATGCGTGTGGTAGGGCCAGAGCTTGCTTCCGGGCTCGACCTCGGACATGGTCGCGCCGATCAGCTCACCGCCGATCCGGTGGCCGACAACTGTGCCGCTGGCGCGCCAGCCCTCGCGATCCCTTGTCGCGTCCCACGCGTCCCCGTTGAGGTTGAACGTCTGCATTCCGCAAACGGTATCCCATCGTCCGTTTCTAGACTCACTACGGTCGTTGACCCGCTCCACATCCGAAGGGTCGCACCGCGAGCGGCGCATCGAGATGGCCGTTTCGGACATGGCCATCTGGAACGCTGAGTCCAAAAGGGCACCGAGGGCGGCACGATCCTAGCTTCGCCGTCCTCCCTGAACTACCTGACCCGCTTGCCTAAGCCAAACCGACTTCGCCAGAAGACCGGGCCATACGGGATTCGAGCACCCCTGCAAGTGGGCACTTTTCCTCGCCGTGTAGCACCGGTGTGTCACCGGGTGAGCACGTTTAGGTCTAGGTTGCCAGGGTAGGCACCCGCGAGATGCTTCCTTAGTACAGCGCCAACCAAAGGAGCGAGAGCGCCGATGCAAGACGACCAGAGGCATGGCCGGATATTCGGAATCCTGTTCATCGTCACGTTCCTCACGTCGATCCCGGCGTATCTCATCTTCGAGTCCGTTTTCGACGACCCGGCCGGGTTCATCGGCGGCGACGGGGGGATGGGCTGGCTCTACTTCGCAATCGTGCTTGAGTTCTTCCTCGTCCTCTCGAATGTCGGGACGGGCGTCGTCTTTTATCCGATCGCGAAGCGGCAAAACGAAGGCCTTGCGTTGGGCTTCGTCGCGGCTCGAATCATCGAGAGCGTCTTCATTGCAGTCGGGATCATCTTCGTGCTCGGGCTCGTGACTATGCGCCTGGACGGTTTCGGCAGCGCCGACATGGCCGCCTTGCTGTATGACCTTAAGGACTGGACGTTCCTGTTTGGCCCCGGACTCATCGTTCCGTTCGGAAACGGGCTGATTCTCGGTTATCTCATGTACAGGTCGGGCCTCGTCCCCCGGCGCATGGCCTGGCTAGGACTGATCGGAGGCCCGATCGTCTTCTTCTCGAACCTCGGCATCATGTTCGAATGGTGGGAACGGAGCACCGTGATGATCCTCGTGCTCCCAGAGGCGATCTGGGAGCTGTTCGTCGGCTTCTACTGCGCGATCTACGGGTTCAGGAAGGACTCTCCGATTGTCCGACCGAACTGGCGCGGTAATGCAGCCGCCTGACGCTCTTCCAGTCACGTGGCAGCGACTGCTGGCCCTGTCCGGCGTCGTCTTCGCGGCGCTCTTTGTGGTCGGCTGGTTCACGAACGGCGGACTAACACCCCACTACAACGAACCGAATGAGGCCTGGACCGACTGGGCACGTGACAACCAGTGGAACAGCCGCGTCAGCGCATTCTTGATGCTGCTTGCGGGCTTCGTCTTCTTGCACTTCATGGGGACGATTCGGAGCGTGCTCGAGGGTGTGAACTCTCCGGCTCGCGGGTCTGGACAACTCGCCCGCGTCGCCTCCGGGGGTGCCGTGACTGGCATGGCGGGAATGGCGATGGCGTCCGTCATGCTCGCAGCTGCGAGTACCAACGGCGCCGACGTCGATCCCGTGGTGAGCAAGTCGGTCGCCACCGCTTCGGGCGGGCCCTTTCTGATCGCCGCGATGGGCTTTGCCGCGTTGCTGATGGCGGCGGGACTGCTAACGCTGCGAACGCGAGTCTTCGCACGCTGGACTGGCTTCCTCGCGCTTATCGGCGGTGTTTGTTTCCTGGTTACGTTCTTGACCGTCATAGATGGGACGACCGACGGCAGCGCGTTCGGTTATGCGTTCTTCCCGGCCATCATTTCGCTCGTGATCTGGTCGATCGCCACGAGCCTCGCGACACACCGCGCGGTAGCGACATCGTCGGCAACGTCAACTCCCGATTAGTTCGCTGTAGTCAACCTCACAGCCGTCCGAAGACAGGCCACGACTGAGTACAGCATCTTCGTGCCGTCAGCCCACCGAAATCAGTTCTTGGCCGCCGCAGGTCGGAGAGGCGGACGCTCAATGGGGCATCCGCGAGTTCGCGAACGCGAAGTATCTAATTGCGGCGGATCGGTTCGTGGAAACACTCATACCTCGCGCTATTCGTGCTGTGAACCGACTCATGTCAGCCACGGACGTGCTCAACCTCCATGGCCTCGATGGAGTTCGGGTCACGAATCGTGCGTCGGAGGCGCACGATAGTCCGTTCAACCGCTGGACACGTCAGCGAGTAAGACTGCTCGCTGGCCTCTAGCTCCAAGTCTGGACCTCGCCGTGACCCGGTTACCAAGCGAGAGACACCGCGTACCGGCTTTGACTGTTGTGTAGCACCGGTGTAGCACGGGTCGCTCGACGGCGACGCCTCTGTCACACCTAACCCGCTCAACCATGCGGATTACGCATAGCTGAGCGCACCAATAAGGCCCATACGGGATTCGAACCCGTGCCGCCGCCGTGAGAGGGCGGTGTCCTAGGCCACTAGACGAATGGGCCGAGCGCCGTAGGGTAGCGAAACCGAAACCGGTGGAACCTAGAACGCGGACTCGGGCTCGCGCGTGTCCAGTCGATCCTCGAACCCGCGCCTGATCGCCTCGCCGCTCGAGAGCACGTCTTCGTATCGAGCCCGGCGCGGGGGAAGCTTGACGAGCCTCACGTTCTCGTCGCGGTCGCCGTGACAGCGCGCATACGCGGTTGCCTCGTCGAGCGCTCGCAGACGGTCTCGTTTCCGATTGCCCCACACAGTCGGGGACCTAGCAGAACCGCGCGCGAAAGGAAACCCGCGATCGGCGTTCCCATCCGCAGTTTGCGGCGAAAGGATCGAGCCGCTAGTAGTAGCCGTAGCCCGGCTTGCAGCTCCACGGGCTCCAGTCTCGTCCCGAGACCACGAAGTACCTGTGAGCGGCGAGTGCCTGCTGGTGTGCGGTTTCGCCGTGCCCGAACAGGCGACGTTCGCTCGAGCCCATCTGGAAGAGACCGAGATACTGGCCGTTCTGGGCCCTCGTCGAGTGACGGGACTCGCACCAAGAGACCTTGAGCGCCTGGCCGCAGTAGCGCCGACCGAAGACGCGGCAGATGGCGACCTTCGGCGGAGCCTTGGCTAGTCGTCGCAGGTCGCGCCGCTCGATCGCCAGGCGAAGTGCTGCGATCGTTGTCGTCACTCGGGCGAGACGCACACGAGCGCGGCGGAGCTTCGCGCTCGCGATCTCGCGATGGTCCGAGGAGCTGAAGAGGGAGCGGTGGTTCTCGAAGAAACGGATGACCGAGCGGTACTTCCGCGCCGCCGCGAGCTTGCGTTCGAGGCGCGCCTGCAAGGAGGAAGCCGGCTGCTCCGCTCTCACCGTTCGAGGCGGGTCGGCCGACTGCTGCGAGCTCTCCCCTTTCGCCACCGCAGAGACCTGTGTCGCCAAAATGAGCACGCACAAGCCAACGAATAGGGCTTTCAGGATCGAACCTCCTTGTCGACGACAGGGGCGCGGCCCGCCCAAGAGGGGCCGCTCGTGTCACGCGAAGGTTCACCGTACACGAACGCGCACGAGCTACGGGTGAATGCGTTACAAAATGCTTAGAAAGCCTGTTACGAGCGTAACCTTCGAAGGCAACGCTCCGGGCCTGCGATGCGATGGCTGCGGGACAGGGATTCGAACCCCAACTTCCTGGTCCAGAGCCAGGCGTCCTGCCGTTAGACGATCCCGCAACGGCTCGCTCAGTTTAGAGCATGCTCGGCAGTCTCTACGAGCCCTCCGGACCGCCGATCTCCAGGTGGTAGACGGGTACCAGCCGCTTCTCGGCCTCGGTGTCGATCTGCGCGACGACCTCGACGTAAGGCTCGAGCCCGGAGCCGCGCAGCTTGGCCTTGAGCAGGCCGTCGACCTGGTAGATCCCCGACGAGTTGTTCATGACGATCTCGACGCGGATCGGGCGTGCCTGACCGTCGCCGATGCGGACCTCGTCGATCGCGGCCGCCGAGAGCGAGTGGATGGACACGGAGCCGCGCTCGAACGGGATCCTCGAGCGGCCCTTGGCCATGTCGAGCGCGTCCGCGACGCGCAGGATGCCGGCCTCCACGGAGAGAGGCTCACCGTCCGCCCGGTGGCTCGTGATCGCCTGCAGCACCTCCGAGACGACCACCGTTCGGTCCGGCTCCTCGTAGATGTCCTCGAGCAGCTCGCGCATCTTGGGCTCGGCGAGGAAGAGGCTCCAGTCCTCGTGGTCGCGGCGATGGACGGACATGCCGATGTCGTGGAGAAGGGAGGCGAGCACGACGACGACCTCGGACTCCTCGGCGGTCAGTCGGTAGTCGTGCACGAGCGAGGGCTCCACGCCGTGCTTGGTCAGCTGCCGCAGGAGCTTGAGGGCGATGTTGGCGACGATCTGGACGTGCACCCACGAGTGGTCGTTGATCTCGAGGCGCGCGACCGCGTTCACGTTCGCGACGTGCCACCAGGCCTTGATCTGATCGTCCGCCTGGATCCGCTCGAGGACGCGACGGAGCTTTCGGTTGCCGCGTGCCGGAACGCGGAGGTGCATCGCCGCGACCGCTTCCGTCGGACTGAGCAGCGTCGCGTATGCGCTCTCGATCGCGATCGACTCCTCGATCACCTCGTCGATCGCCTGGTCGGCGTCGCCCTCGCTCATCCGGGAGAGCCTAGACGGTGCTCGTCACGTCTCAGGCGACGTCTGCCGCCCAGTCTCCGTACAGACGGGTGTACGCGCCGCCGGCGGCCATGAGCTCGTCGTGCGTACCCCGCTCGACGATGCGCCCGTGGTCGAGGACGACGATGAGGTCGGCGCGGCGAATCGTGGACAGGCGGTGTGCGATGACGAACGCCGTTCGCCCTGCCAGCAGGTGACGTAGCCCTCGCTCGATCCTGCGCTCGGTGCCGATGTCGACGGAGGACGTCGCCTCGTCGAGGATCAGGATGTGCGGATCGGCGAGCAGCGCACGGGCGAACGCGACGAGCTGCCTCTGGCCCAGCGAGAGGCGGAAGCCGCGCTCGCCCAGTTCGGTGTCGTACCCCTCCGGTAGCTCTTCGACGAAGCCCTCTGCTCCGACCGCCTGTGCGGCCGCCTCGATCTCGGTCCGGCTTGCCGACGGGCGACCGAAGGAGATGTTGTCAGCGACCGTGCCGGCGAAGAGGAACCCCTCCTGGGGAACGATGCCGAGTCCGTCCCGGAGCGACGACTGAGTGACGTCGCGCAGGTCGTGGCCGTCGATCGTGATCCGTCCGGATCGAGGGTCGTAGAAGCGCGCGAGGAGCTTCGCGATCGTCGACTTGCCCGCGCCCGTGTGGCCCACGAGGGCGACGGTCGTGCCGGGCGATACGTCGAGGTCGAAGTCGTGCAGGACGTCCGGGAGCTCCCCGTACCCGAAGCGGACGTGATCGAAGTGGACGTGGCCTTCGATGGAGGGCAGCGCCTGCGCGTCGGGTGCGTCCACGACCTCGGGCTCCTCGTCGAGGACCTTGATGATGCGATCGAGCGCAGCCGTCGCGGACAGGAACGTGTTGTAGAGCTGGGACAGCTGCTGCACCGGATCGAAGAAGTTCGCCAGGTACAGCGTGAAGGCGAGGAGCGTTCCGACGGTGATGCTGCCGTCGATGACGAGCGCGCCCCCGAAGCCGAGGACGATCGCCGTCGCCACCGAGGAGAGCACGTCGACGGCCGGGAAGTACAGGCCGTTCAGCACGACGGTCTCGTAGTTCGCGGCCTTGTAGCCCTCGTTGACCCCGCGGAAGCTCGTCTGGCTGGTCGGCTCGCGCGTGAACGACTGCACGACTCGCATGCCCGAGATGTCCTCGGCGAGCGTGGCGGTCACGAGCCCGAGGCGTTCTCGCACGCGCTTGTACGCGCGATTCGAGCGAGCTCGAAACCATGCGGTCGCGGCGCCCATCAGCGGCAGCACGAGCAGCGTCGCGAGCGCGAGGCGCCAGTCGAGCAGGAAGAGGACGATCGCGGTTCCGATCAGGACCAGGCTGTTCTGGACGAGGCTGGAGAGACCGTCGGTGACCAGTTGGTCGAGCGCCTCGACGTCGTTGGTTATCCGGCTCACGATCGCGCCCGTCCGATTGCGCTCGAAGAAGCCGAGCGACAGCCGCTGCAGGTGGCGGAAGAGGCGGATGCGGAGATCCGCGAGCGCTCGCTCGCCGACCCAGCCGGTGAAGTACGTCTGAAGGCCCGAGAGCACGAAGGCCGCGATTCCGGCCGCGATGAACGCGACGACGACGATGGTCAGCGTGCGGAGATCCCCGGCGGTGATTCCGTCGTCGACCGCGACCTTCGCGAGGTACGGCGGCAAGAGCGCGACGACGGTGTAGGCGACGAGCGTGATGACTGCGACCGCCGCGCGGCCCCGATAGGGGCGGGCAAGTCGCACGAGAACGCCGAGACGGCGCCGCGTCTGCCGCCACGTCCAGTCGTCGACACGGGCGGACCGATCGTCGGTGAGGTGGCTTCCCGCCTGCCAGACCTTCAATTTGCGGCCTTCAAACGGGGCACCCCGGCCCACCACCCACTGCGAGCATAACGCCGGAAACGCGTACGCCTGGGAGACGTGTTCGTGCCAATTCTGCGCCGGATGCGGTGCGTCCGACAGCCGAGCGGGCGAATCGGCGAAGGCTCCCGTCATCCGGCGACGACCTGCTGGAGGAGACCGTGCTCGTGGATCTCCTGGAAGAGCGCGCTCTCGGCGAGGAGCTCCGCCTGCGTGCCGCGTGCGAGGATGCGGCCGTTCTCGAGTACCGCGATCTCGTCTGCCAGCGCGATCGTCGAGAGCCGATGGGCGATGATGATCGTCGTCCGGCCGCGCATCACCTCGCGCAGGCCGGCACGAATCCGCGCCTCCGTGGTCGCGTCCACCGAGGCCGTGGCGTCGTCGAGAACGAGGATGCGCGGGTCGATGAGGAGCGCGCGGGCGATGGCGATGCGCTGCCGTTGTCCGCCGGACAGGGTGATTCCGCGCTCACCGATCACGGTCTCGTAGCCGTGGGGCAGATCTTCGACGATGAAGTCATGGGCCTGCGCCGCGCGCGCCGCCGCCTCGACCGCCTCGTGCGGAGCATCGGGGAGACCGAACGCGATGTTGTCGCGCACCGACGCCGAGAAGAGAAACGGATCCTGCGAGATGACTCCGATCTCACGCCGCAGGGATCGACGCTGAACGTCCTTGACGTCGGCACCGTCGACGAGCACGCGGCCGCTCGTCACCTCGTAGAAGCGTGGGACGAGCGCGGCCAATGTCGTCTTGCCGGAGCCGGTTCGACCGATCAGCGCGAGAGTGCGGCCGGCCGGGATCTCGAGGTCGACGTCTTCGAGGACGAGACGGCCGGGCTCGTATCCGAAGTCCACATTCTCGAAGCGAACGTGCCCGGGCCCAGCCGGGAGCGGATTGGCTCCGGAACGGTCGGCGATCTCCTCCGGCTCGTCGAGAACCTCGAAGATGCGCTCGCCCGCCGCAGTCGCGCGCTGCGCCTGACCGACCCACATTCCGAGCATGCGGAGCGGCATCACGAGCATGGCGAGCAACAGGAAGAAGGTGAAGAAGTCGCCCGTGGACATCGTTCCGTCGACCACCATGCGCCCGGCGACGAGAAGAACGGCAGCCTGGGCTAGCAGTGGGAGAAAGCTGAGCAACGGCACGTAGAGCGCGCGCTGACGATTTGCCGCGAGCGTATGTTCGAAGACCGAGTCGGCCGCGTGAGCGAACTGCTCCCCCCGGCGCTCCTCCTGTGAGAACGACTTGACGACGTGCACCCCGACGATGCTCTCTTCGGCAACCGTCGAGACATCTGCGAGCTTCGCCTGCACATCGCGAAGCACCGGATGCGAGACGCGGCTGTAGCGCTGGGCGATCAGGACGATCGCCGGTGTGATCGCGAGCGAGACGAGAGCGAGTTGCCAGCTGTAGACGAAGAGCACAGCCGAGACGACCACGATGGTCACCACGTGCTGCGCGAAGAAGATGAGCCCGTATCCGAGGAAGAAGCGCACGGACTGCAGGTCGATCGTCGCTCTGGACATGAGCTGCCCCGTCTGGCTTCGGTCGTAGAAGCCGAACGAGAGGCGCAGGAAGTGCGCGTAGAGCTCGTCGCGCATGTCGTACTCGACCGCAAGGGCCTGCCTTCCGGAGAGCAGCCGCCGCCCGAGCATGAGTGCGCCGCGCACGAGACCGAGCGCCACGATCGCGCCGATCCACCACATGACGACCGTCGTGTCCTGGTCTCCGTCGAGCTCGTCGATCACGAATCCGATGAGGACCGGGACGAGGATCCCTGCGACCTGCGATCCGATCGCAAGGACCGACGAGACGACGAGCGAAGCGCGGTACGGGCGGAGGAATCCGAGCAGGCGGACGAATGTCCGCCGCGCGGATCGCGGTCGCGTCGTCGAGTCCTCCTCAGCCGTCACCTGCTCGTAGGGTACGGATCGTGCTGGAGGCGGTGCCGAACGTTTCCGAGGGGCGCGACGCGGGCGCGATCGAGGAGATCGGACACGCCTTCGCGAGCAGCGCGAGGCTTCTCGACGTTCACGCGGACGCGGATCACCACCGCTCGGTCTTCACCCTGGCCGCAGAGGCGCCGGCCCTCGTGGCAGTCGCTTCTGGCCGGCATCGCGCGCGTCGCTCGAGCTCGTCGACCTGCGCATACACGACGGTGTCCATCCGCGGGTCGGCGCGGTCGACGTCGTTCCGCTCGTCCACCTCGCACCCTCCGACCTGCCGCTGGCCGAAGAGACCGCGCTCGCCCTCGCCGACCGCGTCGGCACTGAGCTCCAGCTCCCGGTGTTCCTGTACGGAACGGTCGGCGAAGGCAGGCGGCCGGCGTTCTTCCGCTCCGGAGGCATCGATGAGCTCGAGCGACGCCTGGAGGCGCGAGAGCTTCGCGTGCGACGCCGGTCCGTCGAGACTCGATCCTCGCGTCGGCGCGATCCTCGTCGGAGCGAGGCCGCCGCTCGTCGCCTACAACCTCGATCTCCGCACCGCTGATGTCGGGATCGCGCGGGCGATCGCAGCGTCGATCCGCGAGTCGGCAGGCGGGATGCCGGGCGTTCAGGCAATCGGGCTCGAGCTGGAGCTCGCGGGGCGGGTCCAGGTGAGCATGAACGTCCTCGATCTGGAGCGCTCGCCGCTCCACGAGGTCGTGGAACGTGTCAGGCAAGAGGCGGCCTGGCGCGGCGTCAAGGTGGTCGACGGCGAGCTCGTCGGTCTCGTCCCCGAGCGCGTCCTGGCCGACGCGAGGGCGGCCGGTGTCACCATCCCCGGAGTGGACGAGTCGCGCGTGCTCGAGCGAGCCCTCGCCTCGGCTCGGATCTAGACTCGCAGCGTGCCGCGATCCCTGATCCTGACGGGAGACGACCTCACGCTCGAGGACGTGTGGGATGTCGCCGTCCACGGCGCCAAGAGCAGAGATCGGAGACATCGCGAAAGCTCGCATGACCGCCGCGCGCGAGCTCGTCGACTCGATGCTGGGCGAGCACACCTACGGCGTGAACACGGGGTTCGGTCGTTTCGTGACCGCTCGCATCCCGGAGGAGCTGGCGGACGAGCTCCAGCTGCGACTGCTCCGCAGCCACGCGTGCGGCGTGGGGGAGCCCTATCCCGACGACGTCGTCCGAGCGGCGATGCTGCTTCGTGCGAACGCGCTCGCCAAGGGCTACTCGGGCGCGCGCGTCGAGACCGTCGAGCTGCTGGTCGAGTGCCTGAACCGCGGCGTCCTGCCGGTCGTGCCTGCACGCGGGTCGGTGGGCGCGAGCGGAGACCTCGCCCCGCTCGCCCACCTCGCGCTCCCGCTCGTCGGCGAAGGCGAGGCAGTGGTCGGCGGCGAGGTGCTGGACGGGGCAGCCGCGCTTCGCCGGGTCGGGCTCGAGCCGATTCGCCTGGTGAGCAAGGAAGGGCTCTCGCTCGTGAACGGGACGCAGTTCATGGCGGCGATGGCCGCGCTCGGCGTCGTGCGGGCACGGCGTCTGGCTCAGACCGCCGATTGCGCCTGTGCGCTCTCATTGGAGGCTCTCCAGGGGTCGAGGACGAGCTTCGCGCCGGCAGTCCATCGCTCGCGCCCGTTGAAGGGCCAGCAGGAAGCGGCCGCGAACGTGCTTGCGCCTGCTCGAGGGATCGGCGATCATCGAGTCGCATCGCTGGTGCGACCGGGTGCAGGACGCGTACTCCCTCCGCTGCGCGCCGCAGGTGCACGGCGCCTGTCGTGACCTGCTCGACTACGTCGAGGCGACCGTCGTGGTGGAGCTGAACGCCGCCACGGACAATCCGCTCGTGCTCGTCGACGAGGGGCTGATCGTGTCGGCGGGCAACTTCCACGGACAGCCGCTGGCCTTCGCGCTCGACGTGCTCGCGATGGCGGTGGCCGAGCTCGCGAGCATCTCGGAGCGGCGCATCGAGCGGATGGTCAATCCGACGCTCTCCGACGGGCTGCCGCCGTTTCTCGTGCGCGAGGGCGGCCTCAACTCCGGCTTCATGATCCCGCAGTACGTGGCGGCCGCACTGGTCTCCGAGAACAAGGTGTACGCCCATCCGGCGAGCGTCGACTCGATTCCGACGAGCGCGGGGCAGGAAGATCATGTGTCGATGGGAAACGCCGCGGGGCTGAAGGCTCTGCGCGTGCTCGACAACGCCGAGCGGACGCTGGCGATCGAGCTTCTCGCAGGCACGCAGGCAGTCGAGTTTCTGGCCCCGCTCCAGCCGGGCGAAGGTGCGCGCGGCGTTCACGACCTCGTACGCTCGCTCTCGTCGAGACTGGTCGACGACCGCTCGTTGAGCTGGGACATCGAGCAGGTCGCGACCGCGATCCGCTCGGGCGAGGTCACTGCCGCCGCAGAAGAGAAGATCGGAGCGATCGCATGACCGACCTCGCGACCGTGGACGCCGCTGTCGAAGCCCTCGCCGGCGATCTGACCCGGATTCGGGCGCCGCGCGGATCGACGCTGAACGCGCGCTCCTGGCAGACCGAGGCTCCGCTGCGGATGCTGCTGAACAATCTCGACCGCGAGGTCGCGGAGCATCCCGAGAAGCTCGTGGTCTACGGCGGCACCGGCAAGGCTGCGCGCAACCACGAGGCGCTGAAGGCGATCGTGAAGACACTCCTCCGGCTCGGCGACGACGAGACGCTTGCTCGTCCAGAGCGGAAAGCCGGTCGGCGTCTTCAGGACCGGGGAGTGGGCGCCGCGCGTGCTCATCGCCAACTCGCTGATCGTCCCGCGCTGGGCGACGTGGGACGAGTTTCGCCGCCTGGAGGCCGAGGGTCTGACCATGTTCGGGCAGATGACCGCCGGAAGCTGGATCTACATCGGCACGCAGGGGATCCTGCAGGGGACGTACCAGACGTTCGCCGCGGCCGGCGAGGTGCACTTCGGAAGCACCGATCTCTCCGGGCGGACGATCCTGACCGCCGGACTGGGGGGAATGGGCGGAGCGCAGCCTCTCGCCGCGACGATGGCGGGTGCCGCGATCCTCTGCATCGAGGTCGATCCGTCGCGGATCGAACGCCGGCTCGAGACGCGCTACCTGGACGAGGCGACGGATTCGCTCGACGGCGCGGTCGCGGCTCTCCGTGCGGCAGCGGCAGAGCGACGCGCACTCTCCATCGGCCTGCTCGGCAACGCTGCGGAGCTCGTGCCGGAGCTGGCGCGGCGGGGTGAGACCTTCGACCTCGTGACCGACCAGACGGCCGCGCACGATCCCCTGCACGGCTACGTCCCCGTCGGCCTCGACGTAACCGAGGCCGCGAAGCTTCGTGCGACCGATCCCGACGAGTACCTCAGGCGTGCGCGGTCGTCGATCGTCGCTCACGTCGAGGGCCTGCTCGAGTTCGTCCGGGCGGGCTGTTACGTTTTCGACTATGGCAACAATCTGCGAGGGGAGGCCAATGAAGCCGGCGTAGCGGATGCCTTCACATACCCGGGCTTCGTCCCGGCCTATATCCGGCCGCTCTTCTGTCGAGGGGTCGGACCGTTCCGGTGGGCAGCGCTCTCGGGGGACGCTGCTGACATCGAGGCGATCGATGCTCGAGCTCGGAGAGCTCTTTCCGGACGACATCCTCCTCCGTCGCTGGCTCGAGCTCGCGCCCGAGCGCGTCGCGTTCCAGGGTCTTCCCGCGCGGATCTGCTGGCTCGGCTACGGCGATCGCGCCCGTGCAGGGCTGGCAATCAACGAGCTCGTGCGCTCGGGCCGCGTCAGCGCCCCTGTGGTGATCGGCCGCGATCACCTCGACTCGGGATCGGTCGCGTCCCCGTACCGGGAGACGGAGGCGATGCAGGACGGCTCCGACGCGATCGCCGACTGGCCGATCCTGAACGCGCTCCTGAACGTGGCCGCGGGAGCGACCTGGGTGAGCGTCCATCACGGCGGTGGAGTCGGTATCGGCAACTCCATTCACGCCGGAATGGTCGTCGTCGCCGACGGTACCGACCGCCGCCGCCGAGAGGCTCGAGCGGGTGCTGACCACCGACCCCGGAACGGGCGTGATGCGGCACGCCGACGCGGGGTACGAAGAGGCGCTCGACGCCGCGCGTCGGGGAGGGATCGACCTTCCGTCGATCGCGGCGCCGGAAACGCGTCCGTGAGCCTCTCAGGGGCAGCGGCTCCTGCCCGGCTGCTGATCCGGGATCTCGCGCAGGTCGCGACGCCGCGTGGACACGCTGCTCCTCTGCGCGGATGCCGATCTCGGTGCGGTGGACGTCCTCGAAGACGCCTACCTGCTCTGCGAGCAAGGCCGCATCGCAGCGGTGGGCGCGATGCAGGCACCTGAAGCCGCTCGAGGGCGAAGTCGAGGAGCTCGACGGGCGGGGGCTCTCGGCGATCCCGGGCCTCGTCGACTGCCATACCCATGCCTGCTTCGCGGGCGATCGAGTCGGGGAGTTCGCGCTGCGCGCGTCGGGAGCGAGCTACGAGGAGCTGCATGCGGCGGGTGGGGGCATCCTCGCCACGGTTCGCGCGACGCGAGAGGCCGGTGAGACCGGTCTTGCCGAAGCGCTCGAGCGCCACGTCGGCTGGATGCTCCGCTCCGGCACGACGACGTTCGAGGCGAAATCGGGATACGGGCTCGATCGCGACACGGAGCTGGCCCAGCTGCGCGCGGTCCGCGCGGCCGGAGGAGTTCCCACGTGGCTCGGTGCCCATGCGGTTCCGCCGGAGTTCGCCGACGCCGGCCCCGGGGCGTACGTCGACTTTCTCATCGCGGAGGTACTTCCGGAAGCCGCTCGGATCGCCGAGGCGGCCGACGTCTTCCTCGAGCGCGGCGCTTTCGACGTCGACGAGTCCCGGCGGTATCTCCGCGCCTGCGCCGAGGCGGGCCTGGCAGCTTCGCCTGCACGGCGACCAGTTCACCGAGTCGGGAGCGATCCCGCTCGCGATCGAGCTCGGCGCGCGCTCGGTCGACCACCTGGAGAGCACCGGCGCAGCCGGCATCGCCGCACTTGCCTCCAGCGACGTCGTCGGCGTGCTCCTGCCGGCGAGCGCGCTCTTTCTCGGACGGCCGATGCCGCCCGCACGTGCTCTCGCCGACGCGGGAGCCGCGATCGCGCTGGCAACGGACTTCAACCCTGGAAGCGCCTTCTGCGAGAGCCTGCCGCTCGTCTGCTCGCTCGCCTGCACGCAGCTCGGGCTCGGCCCCGAAGAGGCGCTCACGGCGTGCACCGTGAACGCCGCGCATGTGCTCGTCGCGCGCCGACCGGAAGGGACGGCTCGACGTCGGGCTTCGACGCCGACATCGTGCTACTCGACGCGGAGGACTGGCGGCATCTCGCGTACCACCTCGGCGGTCCCGTCGTCCACACCGTGCTCCAAGGCGGCCGGATGGTCTGGAACAGCCGGGCATAATCGCGGCATGCCGACCCGCAAGCAGCGCCGCCGTCGAGCGAAGGAACAGCGGCACGAGTACGTCTGGGAGGACGCGGAGGGAAACGAGCTCGAGGCCGAGGAGGTTCCCGCCCGGAAGGCAGGATCGCAGCCGAAGCGCACCGCTCCCGCCCGAGTTGGCCGGGAGGCGCAGCCCCCTTCGTGGCGGCGCACGCTCAAGCGAGGCGTCGTGTTCGCTCCGGTCATGTTCATCGTGGTGATGCTCCTCTCGAGCGATCTCACCCTCGTCGAGCAGATCACGCAGGCGGCATTCGTCGTGGCGATCTTCATCCCCTTCAGCTACTTCCTGGACGGAGTTCTCTGGCGCTCGTTCAAGAAGCGGGAAGCCCGGCACGGGGCCGGCAAGAACTAAGCAGAGTCTCGATGACGCTCCTCGTCGACCAGCTTTCGCTCGGACCGATCGGCACGAACTGCTACGTCGATCCGGGCCGAACCCGCCGCGCGCGAAGCAGTGGTGGTCGATCCCGAGCGGGAGTGAGGACGAGCTCAGGTCGGTCCTCGCCGAGCTCGAAGCTCGCTGCGTCGCGATCCTCCTGACGCACGGCCACTGGGACCACCTCGTCGGTGTGGCCGATCTGGCCGACGTCGCAGGAGCGCCGGTGTACATGGCCGAAGGCGAGCGCTCGCTGCTCGAGGACCCGAACCGCTTCACGCCGCCCGGGCTGACGGTTCGCGCCGTACTCGCCGGACGTCCTTCTGAACGGTGGCGAGACGATCGAGATCGCCGGTCTCTCGTTCGACGTCCTCTCGGTGCCCGGTCACTCGCCGGCACATCTCGCCTACCACGCGGACGGGATCCTCTTCTCGGGCGACGTGCTCTTCGCGGGCTCGGTCGGGCGTACCGACTTTCCCGGAAGCGACTGGGACGTGCTGGTCGCCTCGATCCGCTCGCTCATGGACGCACTGCCCGCGGACACCGTCGTGTACCCGGGTCACGGTCCGGCGACGACGCTCGGTGACGAGCTCGCCCGCAATCCGTTCCTCGCCGAGCTTCGCGCAGAGCGGACCGGATGAGTCCCGGGCGAAGATCGAGCGCCCGCGGGGCACCCATGACGTCGTCCCCTCGGAGCAGCCGCGTCTGGCAGCTCGTGATCGGAGAAGCCGAGCGGCTGTGCGGGCTCTACGGGTATCGGCCGATCGTCACGCCCGTGTTCGAGGACACCGCGCTCTTCGAGCGAACGTCGGGCGTCGGGCTCCGACGTCGTGCAGAAGGAGATGTACACGTTCGAGGATCGCGCGGGTCGGTCCCTGACCTTGAGACCGGAGGGAACTGCGCCGATCTGCCGCGCGTACGTCGAGCACGGCATGCACCGGGAGCCACAGCCCGTGAAGCTCTACACCGTCGGGCCGATGTATCGCTACGCCGCGCCGCAGCGAGGGCGCTACCGGGAGCATTGGCAGCTCTCGGTCGAGGCGATCGGGTCCGACCACCCGTCCGTCGACGCCGAGATCATTCAGCTCTACAACGCGCTGCTCGTGCAGTTGGGCGTTACCGAGTTCACGCTCGCGCTGAACTCGATCGGCTGCCGCGAATGCCGACCCGCGTATCTCGAACGCCTGAACGAGTGGCTCGCTGCCAACGTCGACCGCCTGGACGCTCCGACGAGAGAGAAGGCATCCGCGAGTCCCTTGCGCGTGTTCGACAACTACGACGCGAAACCGCGCGAGGTGCAAGAGGTGCTCGACGAGGCGCCCAAGATCGGAGAGTCGCTCTGCGAGGCCTGCCGAGAGCACTTCGCCTTCGTGCGCGACGACCTCGACTCGCTGCGGAGTCTCCTACGAGCTCGTCCCGACGCTGGTGCGCGGCCTCGACTACTACACGCGCACCACCTGGGAGTTCCTCGGTCCAGACGAGGGTGCGCAGAGCGCGCTCTCGGGCGGAGGGCGCTACGACGGCCTGGTCGAGGAGATCGGCGGGCCTCCGACCCCGGGAGTCGGCTTCGGTGCGGGGATCGAACGGCTCGTGCTCGCTGTCGAGCACGCAGGTCGGGCCGCGGCTGGCCCCGTCACCGAGATCTTCTTCGCGGCCGATGACGGTGCGTCACGGGCGTTGATCGCATCCTGGCTCGGAACACTGCGGGCGCGAGGCATCTCGAGCGACACGGACTATGCGCGTCGCTCGCTGAAGGGCCAGCTGACCCAGGCTGCGCGTGTCGGCGCAAAGACGGTCGTCCAGGTCCGAGCCGACGGCGCCACGCTTCGCAGGCGGGGGCAGGAGGACGAAGAAGTCGCGCTCGATGAAGTCCTCGTCAGGTTGACGTCGTGACTTGGAGAGACGCCATGTGCGGCGAGCTACGCGCCGGGGACGTGGGACGAACGGCAACGCTGGCGGGCTGGGCCTCGCGACGCCGGGATCACGGCGGCCTGGTGTTCGTCGACCTCCGTGACCCAACCGGGCTGATGCAGCTCGTGATCAACCCGGAGCGTGCGGCCTCGGCCGCGGAGCTCGCGCGTGAGATTCGCAACGAGTTCGTGCTCAAGGTCACCGGCGAGGTGGTCGCGCGCTCTTCCGAGACGGTCAACCCGAAGATGGCGACGGGCGAGGTCGAGCTGCAGGTCGACGAGCTCGAGATCGTCTCGCGCTCGACACCGCTCCCTTTCCAGCTCGACGAGGCGGGCGTCGACGAGACGCTGCGCCTGCGCTACCGCTGGCTCGACCTGCGTACCGAGCGCATGCAGCGCAATCTCCGGCTGCGCGCGTCCGTCGTGTCGGCGATCCGTCGCTCGATGGACGAGCAGGGTTTCGTCGACATCTGGACGCCGGGTCTCACGCTGGGCACGCCCGAAGGCGCTCGCGACTTCCTCGTGCCGGTCCGCCTGCAGCCCGGGACCTTCTTCGCGCTGGCGCAGTCGCCGCAGCTGTTCAAGCAGGCGCTCATGGTCGGAGGGTTCGATCGCTACTACCAGATCGCGACGTGCTGGCGGGACGAGGATCTTCGCGCCGACCGCCAGTTCGAGTTCCGCCAGCTCGATCTCGAGCTCGCCTTTCCCACGCGTGACGACGTGCTCGAGGTACTCGAGACGGTCGTTGCAGCGTCGTTCGAGGCGCTCGGTCGCCCAGCGCCGGCGCGGCCGTTCCCGCGCCTCTCGTACGCCGACGCCATGCTCCGCTACGGATCCGACAAGCCGGATCTGCGATTCGGGCTCGAGATCCAAGACGGCACGGACGTGACCCGTGGCTCCGAGTTCGGGGTCTTCGCCGGCGCGTCGACGGTGCGCTACCTCGTCGTGCCGAAGCCGCTCTCCCGCGGCGATCTGGCCAAGCTCGAGGTCTTCGCGAAGGAGTGGGGCGCGAAGGGCCTGGCCTACCTGGTGTTCGACGACGAGGGTCGAGGTGCGATCTCCGATCGCGAAGTTCCTGTCGCAGGCCGAGCTCGACGCCTTCGCCGCCGCGCCCGGCTCGACGGCGCTCTTCGTCGCCGACGACGTTGCCGTAGCCGAGCGCGTTCTCGGTGCGCTCCGCCTCCACCTCGGTCGCGAGCTCGGCCTGGTCGACGAGAATGCGGATGCCTTCCACTGGCTCCTGGACTTCCCGCTCTTCCAGCTCGACGACGAGACCGGCCGCTGGACGTTCGTTCATCACCCGTTCACGAGCCCGCTCGACGGTCACGAGGAGCTGATCGAAAGCGATCCGGCGAACTGCGCTCAGCCTGCACTACGACCTCGTCTGGAACGGCTGGGAGCTCGGCTCCGGCTCGATCAGGATTCACCGCTCGGACGTTCAGCAGCAGGTCTTCCGGGCGATGGGCATGACCGAAGAGGAGGCGAACGCGAAGTTCGGATGGTTTCTCGAAGCCCTGCAGATGGGGGCGCCGCCGCACGGGGGTTTTGCCCTCGGGCTCGACCGGTTCATCGCCCTGCTCGCAGGCGAGCCCAACATTCGCGAAGTCACGGCCTTCCCGAAGGTGTCGAGCGGCTCCGATCCGCTCACGGGAGCGCCGTCGCCGGCGGGCGCGCAGCTCGCGGAGCTGGGTATTCGCGTGCTCGACGATCTCGCCTGACGCTCGAGCGCCGGCCGCGACTGCTCTCGAGGAGCTACTCGGCGCATGACGATCGTGACGCGTGAGAGCACACTCGACACGAATGTGTCGCCCTGACAGCGGTACGTGACCACGGGACTGGGGTCTCGTTGGAGCGAATCGCCGGAGTCGACGGCTGACCGCTCGTCGCACGCGTCCGACGGCACCGCGGCTCCGACGACCGGATTCGCCACACTTCCCCTGTGCCAGATCTTCTCGCGCATCGCCTGCTGGTTCTCGGAGGCGTGGCTCTGCTCGGAGCCGTGCTCGCGCTGGCCGTCGTCGAACGGCGCTCGCAGGAGGACAGCGCTTCGGCGCTCGCGAGCGCATCGGCTCCCGCCAGCTGGAACACGGCCTTCGCCGGCTCGCGCGGGCAAACCGGCGATGCGCAACGGACGACCTGTGGTCAGGTTCTGGCCGCTCAGGCCCTGGGCGTGACTCACCCGGTGCTTCCCTGTGGCGCGAAGATCGTGCTTCGAAACGGCGAGAACCTGGTCTTGAGCGAGATCATCGACAACCGGCTCGTCGAGCCCGGTCGCCAGCTCGAGGTGACGGCGGCGCTCGCCCGGATCCTGGATCTCGAAGGGACTTCGGAGATCGAGTGGCGCTTCGCCACGGAGACGACTACGGGCTAGCCATGTGCGCGACGCGGTAGGATGGCCGCGCTCGACCCTGTGCGTGGCCTCGGCCCAAACGTGAACCAACACACACGTGAAGGGAGCCGGCGTCGGGGATAGGCGTTGCCGACGCCCCGCACGGCACCCACCTGGCGAAGCCAGGTTCTCGGGGGCCGGGGCATCACCGGCAGGGTGGGGCACTTTCGAAGCATCTAACCTGGCTCCATGACGACCGAGGTCATCGGGGATGCCACGCGCGGCGGCGAATGGGCCGCCGTCCGACTGCGCGTCGACGGACGAGCGGATCGCGAGCGCGGACGCGCCAGGTCTCGAGCGCTCGCTCGACGGCCTGACGCTGCTCGAGGCCGCCGCCGTCGGCGGCGAGCCGCTCGCCGTCGAGGCGCTCGCGGCGGCCGTCGGCCAGGTCTTCCGCGCGGCCCCACGACCCGGTCGCGCGGCCGTGGCGATGAGCGGCGGCGTGGACAGCGCGGTCACGCTCCTGCGCGCGGCACCGAACGCCGTCGGCGTCACGCTCCGGCTGTGGCAGGACCCGCACGGTCCATCGTCCGAGCGAGCCTGCTGCTCCTCCGAGGCGGTCGCGGCAGCGCGCTCGGCCTGCCACTCGCTCGGCGTGCCGCACGTCACGCTCGACCTGCGAGAGGAGTTCCGGCAGGCGGTCGTCGACCCGTTCGTCGCCGGCTACGCGTCCGGCGACACGCCGAACCCGTGCGCGCGCTGCAACGGCGCGTTCCGCTTCGACGCGCTTCTCGCATTCGCCGGCCGCGCTGGAGCCGAGGCGCTCTGGACCGGCCACTACGCGCGCGTCGTGGAGAGGGACGGCCGGCTCCTCGTCGCACGTGCTCGGGACACCGCGAAGGATCAGTCGTACATGCTCTCGACCCTCGATCCCGCCGTTCTCGAGCGCGTGCGGTTTCCGTTGGGCGAGCAGACGAAGGACGAGACGCGCGCCGAAGCATCGAGCGCGGGGCTCGCCGCCGCGACGCGCGCGGAGAGCCAGGAGGCCTGCTTCCTCGCAGGAGACGACTACCGGCGGTTTCTCGAACGGCAGGGATCTGCCCCGCGCCGATGGAGAGATCGTCGACGAGCGCGGAGCGGTCGTCGGAAGGCACGACGGCTACTGGGCGTTCACGCGCGGCCAGCGCCGGGGCCTTCGCGTGGCGGCGGGTCGTCCGCTGTATGTCCTGCGCACCGATCGCGCGAGCAACTCCGTGGTCGTCGGCGATCGGGAGGCGCTGGCAGTGACCCGGATCCACACCGAAGGGCGCTTGTACGCGCCGGCCGAGCGCGCCGACGTGAAGCTGCGCTACCGATCGGCGGCGGTCCCTTCGACCGTCACGGTCGAGAACGGTGGTTTCACGCTCTCTCTCGAAAGTCCCGCGCACGGAGTTGCCACCGGGTCAGATCGCGGCGCTCTACGACGGTGACGCCGTGGTCGGCGCCGGGGTCGTCACTCACGCGAGCTAGAGCGCACCGTCGACTAGGATCCGCGCGATGACGGTTCTGGCCTCGACCTCCGGCGACGTCCTGAACTACGCCCTTGCGGTGTTCTTCATCGCGGGCGGGCTCGGGCTCGCCTACATGCTCGTTCGTCTCGGAGGGACGTTCGGTCGGCTTTCGTCGTTCATCTCCGGTACCGAGCGAGATCTCCTGCCGGTGATCGTGAAGGCGGGCGGAACCGTCGATCGCGTCAACGACCAGATCGTGAAGCTCGACGTCGTGACCGACAGCGCGGTGTCCATGGCGGACAATGCTGACACCGCTGTCCGTGCGGTCTCGACAGCGATCACCACTCCGGTGAAGAAGGTCACCGGGCTCGCCGCGGCGATCTCCCACGGGTTCTCCGCCTTCCGCGCACGGCACGACGTCGGTGAGGCGGTCACGGTCGCGCAAGGAAGCGGCCGCACGTCGCGAGAGCGAGCTCGACGAGGAGCTCCGCGGGGCCGGTCGAAGCTCGACCGACTACACGCCGCCGACGGCCGCGTAGTCCCGTCCGGGTGGGCTCTCGGCCCGCTCGTAGAATCCCGTGATGCGGACGACCCCTGAGCTGCGCGAGGCGTTTCTCTCCTTCTTCGAGGAGAACGGCCATCTGCGCGTTCCGTCCGCGTCGTTGATCCCCCGCGCGGACGACCACTCGACCCTCCTCACGACCGCCGGCATGCAGCCGCAGATGCCGTATTTCCTCGGCCGCGAGGATCCACCGGCGCCGCTCACGGCGACCGCGCAGAAGTGCTTTCGCACGCAGGACATCGAAGAGGTCGGGCTCGACGGGTCGCATCTCACGTTCTTCGAGATGCTCGGCAACTTCTCGTTCGGGCAGTACTTCAAGGAGGGGGCGATCGAGCTTGCGACCGAGTTCATCCGCGAGCGGATGAAGCTCGACTGGGATCGCGTCTGGGCGACGGTGCATGCGGGTGACCCGCAGCTCGGGCTCGGCCCCGACGAGATCGCGATCGAGCTCTGGAAGAAGATCGGCATGCCCGCAGAGCGAATCGTCCCGCTTGCCGACCTCCGAGAACTTCTGGTCGGTCGGCGGGCCGGGACCGTGCGGTCCGGACTCCGAGATCTTCTACGACTGGGGCGAGGAGACCGGCTGCGGCGAGCCGGACTGCGCTCCGGGCTGCACGCGCTGCGAGCGCTTCCTCGAGTTCTGGAATCTCGTCTTCATGGCGTTCGAGCAGCACGCTGGACGGCACGCTGACACCTCTGCCCGCGCAGAACATCGACACCGGTATGGGCCTCGAGCGGGCGGCGGCGATTCTCCAGGACGTCATGTCCGTCTACGACACCGACGGTTACCGGGAGATCATGGAGTGGATCGCGGAGGAGTCGGGGGTCGCCTACGGCGACTCGCGGAGGCGACGAAAGCGCATCGCATCCTCGCCGACCACGGACGCGGGATGACGTTCCTCGTCGGGGATGGCGTGACGCCTTCGAACGAGGGTCGCGGGATACGTCTTGCGGCGGATCATCCGCAGGGCGGTGCTGCAAGCTCGGCGTATCGGCCTGAACGACATCCATCGGCTGCCGGCGGTCGTGGTCGGGCAGATGGGCGACGCGTACCCGGAGCTCGGAGAACGACATGCCGAGATCGAACGCGTCGTTCGCGCCGAGGAGGAGCGATTCGGTGAGACGCTCGAGCGCGGCATGCGCCTGTTCGACGAGCTGGCGGGCAGGGAGGCGATCTCCGGCGAAGAGGCCTTCACGCTCGCCGCGACCTACGGATTCCCGCTCGAGCTCACGGTCGAGCTCGCAGGCGAGCGCGGACAGGCCGTGGACGTGGACGGCTACGCGACCGCGATGGAGCGTCACCGCGAGATCTCTCGCGCGGCCGGTGGCGCAGAGCTGCAGCGTGCGCCGGACTTCGCGCGCAGTGCAGGGTTCGAGTCCGAGTTCGTGGGCGATCGGAAGACCGACGTGCTCACGCAGATCGGCGCCCTGGAGGAGCTCGAGGACGGGTCTCTTCCTCGCCAAGCTGCGGGAGTCGCCGTTCTATGCCGGCGGGCGGCGGCCAGGTCACCGACCAGGGCTGGATCGAGCTCGACTCCGACGCGGAGATCCGCGCAGAGCTCGTCGACGCGTACCGCTTCGACTCCGATCAGGTCTTGCTCCTGCGCGGCGCGGGATTCGCAGCCGGCGACCGGGTGCGCGCGGTCGTGAGCTGGAGCGTCCGTTTCCCGACCATGGCGAACCACACGGGGACGCACCTGCTGCATCGGGCGCTGCGCGAGGTGCTCGGCGACCACGTGGTGCAGGCCGGGTCGGCCGTCCGCCCGGACAAGCTCCGCTTCGACTTCACGCATGGCGAGGGGCTGAGCGCGGACGAGCGCGAGCGAGGTCGAGCGCCGGGTCAACGAGAAGATCTTCGAAGGGCTTCCGGTGCACGTCTTCGAGACGCCCATCGAGGAGGCCCGCCGGCTCGGGGCGATGATGCTCTTCGGGGAGAAGTACGGGGACATCGTGCGCGTCGTCGAGATTCCCGGCTACTCGGTCGAGCTCTGCGGTGGGACGCACGTGCGGTCGACCGCCGAGATCGGTGCGTTCGCGATCCTCTCCGAGGGCTCGATCGGATCCGGGTCTCGCCGCATCGAAGCGGTGACCTCGGGGGCGGCGTGGGCGTACCTCCGGGAGCGCGCGCGGGAGTCGGACGAGTTGCGAGCGGAGCTCGACGCCGTGCGCACGGAATCGAAGAAGCGCGTCGTGGCCGCCGCGCCGCGTGTCGAGGTCGAAGCGGAGGTCCGCGTCGAAGGCGGCGTGAACGTCATCGTGCAGTCGGTCGACGGATTCGACTCCGACGGGTTGCTCGATCTCTCCGACCGCTTCAAGCAGACTCATGCGCCCGCCGCCGTCGTCCTCGGCACGAGCGAGAACGGAACGGTGCACCTCGTCGCGAACTTCGACGCCCAGGTCGCGGAGCGGATCAGCGCTTCGGATGTCGCGCGTCAGGCGGCCGCAATCGTCGGCGGCGGCGGCGGGGGACGCGCCGACGATGGCGCGCGCGGGCGGCAAGGATCCCGAGAAGCTCCCAGAGGCATTGGCAGAGGCCGAGCGCCTGATCCTGAGCGCGCTGTGAGGATCCTCGCGCTGGATTACGGGGCCGCGCGCACCGGGGTCGCGGTCTCGGACGAGACGGGAGCGATCGCGCGACCGCTCGCGGTCGTCGAGCGGGCTGCGATCGCCGGAGGGGCTGGCGCGCGTGTGCGAGCTCGTCCGCGAGCAGGGAGCCGAGCGGGTGGTCGTCGGCCTTCCGCTCACGCTGCGCGGCGAGCATGGGAGCCAGGCGCTGCGAGACCGAGGAGTTCGTGAATGCGCTGCGCGCTCTCGTCGATGTTCCCGTCGAGAGCTACGACGAGCGGTTCACGACCACGCTCGCGGCGGGAGCTCGCGGCACTGCTCCGGAGGACGCGCGTGCGGCTGCGCATCTCCTCGAGAGCTATCTCGCGCGGATGCAGTCGGGATGAAGCGTGCGGCCGCCGTCGGTCGTAAGCGTGGTGTTGGCCGTGGCCGTCCTCTCCGGTTGCCGGCACGAGGATCCGCCGCCGGCGCCGGTCGTAACCACGCCGCCGTTGGCGCGGTTGCGAGTCATCTTTCCGGAGGGGTTCACGCGGCGTGAGATGGCGGAGCGTGTCGGCGCCGTTCGGGAGATCGCCATTCGCAAGCGCATGGTCACGCCGAGATTGACCGCGTCGGGGTATCTCCGTGCAAGCGCGAGGGTCCTGCCTCCGGCGGAGTTCCGCAAGGACTGGTCGCGCACGCGTTCCAGCGAGGGGTTCCTCTTCCCGGCGACGTACGAGTTCACGAAGCTCACTCCCTGCGGAGCGGCTCGTGCGTGACCAGCTCGCGTTCTTCCGGCGGCAGTGGCGGAGCGTCGATCTCCGCTACGCGCGCTCGAAGAACCTGACGCCGTACGACGTGTTGATCATCGCGTCGATGATCGAGAAGGAGACGGTCGCGCCCGAGGAGCGCCGCCTCGTGTCCGCCGTGATCTACAACCGGCTCCGAAACGGGATGCCGCTCGGCATCGACGCGACGATTCGCTACGGCCGGAACGTCCCCGGCACCGAGCCGCTGAAGCAGTCGGATCTCGACAGCGACAGTCCGTACAACTCGAGGCGACGTCTCGGACTGCCGCCCACGCCGATCTCGAATCCGGGACTCGCGTCGATCCGCGCGGCCGCCAAGCCGGCGCGGGTGGATTACCTCTTCTTCGTCCGCAAGCCGGACGAGGTGCACCACTTCTTCACTGCGAGCGAGGCGGAGTTCTTCCAGAAGAAGTGCGAGTACGGATTCGGCTGCTGAGCCGTCCTCGCGCGCAGCGCTGTCATTTTCGGACTGCACACGAAGTCGTTCCCCATCCGGCGCGGTTTCCCGGATAGCGTGAGATCAGGGACACGGGAGTGCCCCTGGGGGAGGTTGAGCTCGAGATCCGCGACGCGCAGACGCCGCGGAGATACTTCCGTCTCGATGCCCAGCTACTACCGCGATCCGGAGGCGCCGGTACCGAATGTGTCGCGCAGAGTTGGCGTGACTGCGCTCATCGAGCGCGGCGGCGCCTTCCTCGTCGAGCGACGAGTCGACCATCCCGATCGCTGGGCGTTCGTCGGCAACACCTGCCGCGTCCTGTCGGTCGTTCCGGTCGTCGAGTGAACGAGATCCACGGAACCACGAAGCTCGTCGGCATCATCGGCTGGCCCGTCGAGCACTCGCTTTCGCCGCGGATGCAGAACGCCGCATTCGCCGCGCTCGGGCTCGACTGGGTCTACGTGCCGCTGCCGACCCCTCCCGAGCGGCTGGCCGACGCGGCGTCCGGGCTCGCTGCGCTCGGCTTCGCCGGTGCCAACGTCACGACGCCGCACAAGCTCTGCGGTCGCACAGTTCTGCGTGACCGACGCACCGTCGGTGAACACGCTCGTCGTACGCGACGGTCGAGTCGAAGGATGGACGACGGACGCGGCCATTCTCGACGGGCTCGCAATCCAGAAGCTGCGGTGATCATCGGCGACGGCGGAGCGGCCACGGCGTTCGCGCACGCGTTGCCGCAGGCGCGCGCAGCTACTCCAGGCGAACCGACTGGCCGCCGAACGTCGAGGGCGCTGAGCTCGTCGTGAACGCGACCTCCGCACGCGATGAGGTGCTCGTCGAGCTCGGCCCGGGCCAGACGCTCGTCGATCTCCCGTACCCGGAGACCGCGACCGCAGCTGCCGCGCGTCGGGCGGGCGCGACGGTGATCGGAGGATTGGAGGTTCTCGTCGCGCAGGGAGCCGCCTCGTTCGAGCTCTGGACAGGAGTGCCGGCTCCCATCGACGCGATGCGGGCGGCCGTAGGCTTACCCGTGTGACGCTCGAGCTGCGAACGGCCGGCGAGTCGCACGGGCCTGCGCTCGTCGCGATCGTGAGCGGCCTGCCCGCCGGCCTCGTGCTCGACCGCAACACGATCGACCGCGATCTCGGGCGACGTCAGGAGGGCTATGGCCGCA
Organism: uncultured Actinomycetes bacterium; assembly: GCA_963838395.1. Taxonomy (GTDB): domain Bacteria; phylum Actinomycetota; class Thermoleophilia; order Gaiellales; family Gaiellaceae; genus GMQP-bins7. The sequence continues at coordinate 367,976 of CAWIQX010000024.1, read as the reverse complement.
GCCCGCGACAGCAGCTCGAGCAGGATCGGGTCGAGGTGCTCGCGGGCTTGCGGCACGGCCGGACGCTGGGGTCGCCGCTCGCTCTCGTCGTTCGCAACCGCGATCACGAGAACTGGGCGTGGGGGATGAGCCCGTGGCCGCCGGAGGACACCGCGACCGGGAAGGGCACGAGCCCCGTCACGCTTCCGCGCCCGGGACATGCGGACTTGGCGGGACTGCTCAAGTACGGCCACGACGACACGCGTGACGCACTCGAGCGGGCCAGCGCGAGGCAGACCGCCGTGCAGGTCGCGGCAGGGGCTGTCGCAAAGGCGCTCCTGCGAGAGATCGGCGTGGAGGTGGCGGGACGCGTCCTCGAAATCGGTGGCGAGGCGGCGGAAGAGGAATGGCAGCGGGCGACGGACGGCGCCCGCGGCGACCGCGACACCCTCGGCGGCGTCGTCGAGGTACTGGCGCGAGGTGTTCCACCGGGGCTCGGCTCCTACGCCGAGAAGGACACCAGGCTGGATGCGCGCCTCGCCGCGGCGGTGATGGGGATCCAGGCCGTGAAGGGTGTCGAGATCGGCGACGGGTTCGCGCTCGCACGGCTGCGGGGATCCGAGGCGCACGACGAGATAGGCGGCGATCGGCGCAGGACGACGAATCGCGCGGGCGGTATCGAAGGCGGTGTCACGAACGGCGAACCGGTCGTCGTCCGGGCAGCCATGAAGCCGCTGCCCACGTTGATGCGACCGCTCCGCTCGGTGGATCTCGAGACGGGAGAGCCGGGCGAGGCTCTGGTCGAGCGGAGCGACGTGCAGGCGGTCGAAGCTCTCGCCGTCGTCGCCGAGGCGGCGGTCGCCTGGGAGCTCGCGCGCGCGGCGCGCGAGAAGTTCGGCGGCGATGCGCTCAGCGACTTCCTCGCCGCCCACGACGCGTACCTGGAGCGCATCCGCTGGACGAGCCACTGAACGCGCTCGGGCGCCATCTCGCGCTCGTCGGGTTCATGGGCGCGGGCAAGTCGACGCTCGGGCCCGAGCTTGCGGAGCGCCTCGGACGGCCGTTCGTCTCAGTTGACGCCGTTGTCGAGGAACGAACTGGCTCGACGGTCGCAGAGCTGTTCGCCGAGCGTGGCCAGGACGCGTTCCGCGAGCTCGAGGAACGCATTGCCGTCGAGGCTCTGACCCGTCGCTTGCCCGCGGTCGTCGAGCTCGGAGGTGGGGCGCTCGGCGCCGAACTGACGCGGATCGCTCTCGCCGAGCACGCGTTCACGGTTCTCCTCGAGACCACGCCGGAGCAAGCGTGGGAGCGCGTCTCAGCCGGCGGACGCCCGCTTGCTCGCGACCCCGAGGAGTTCTCGGCGCTCTTCGAGGAACGCACACCGCTCTATGAATCGGTGGCCGACGGGCACGCACGCGATCTCGACGACGTGATCCTGGCGGCTTCCGGCATCCACGTCTGGGAAGGGGCGGTCGACGGTCTCGACGGGCTTGCTCCCGGCGAGGGCACCGTCGAGCTCGTCGTCGACGCCGGGGTCGAGCCACTCCACGGCGAGCGCGCGCGCCGGGCACTGGGTGCGCGACTCTCGGCGTGTCACGTCGTCCCCGCAGGTGCGCAGGGGAAGAGCATCGGCGAGGCGGAGCGGCTCTGGTCGAGCCTTCGTCTCGATCGCGCCGGAACGGTCATGGCGCTCGGCGGGGGCTCGACGACCGATCTTGCGGGCTTCGTCGCGGCGTCGTATCTGCGCGGTGTGCCGTGGGTGGCCGTGCCGACGACGCTCGTCGCGCAGATGGACGCCGCCATCGGCGGGAAGACGGCCGTCGATCTCGAGCGGGGCAAGAACCTCGTTGGCGCGTTTCACTGGCCTGCGCGGGTCGTCACCGACCCGGAGCTGCTCGCAACCCTTCCCGCCGACGAGCTTCGGAACGGTCTCGCCGAGGTGGTGAAGACCGGGTTGCTCTCGGGCGAGCCGCTGTGGGAGCTCGAGACCGCGCAGCAAGTCCGCCGCTGCGGCTGCGTTCAAGGCCGCCGTCTGCCTGCGCGATCCCCTCGATCGTGGCGCGAGAGCGCAGCTGAACCTCGGGCACACGTTCGCGCACGCTCTGGAGACGGCATCGGGGTACACGCTTCCTCACGGCCGGGCCGTCGCTCTCGGACTAGCTGGCGGCGCTCAGGCTGTCGGGGCTCGAGGACGATGCGAGGACTGTGCAGGAGCTCCTCGCGCCCGAGCCGGCCGCGGTCGATCGCGACGTCGCCTGGGACGCGCTCGGGCTCGACAAGAAGTCGGTGGACGGCCGACCGCGGCTGGTGCTGCTCGAGAAACCCGGCGTGCCGAGGCTGGGCGTGGAGCTCGACGAGCGTGAGATCCGCTCCGCCCTCGATGCGTTGATCGCATAGGGTCCGACGGGTGCGAGTAGTCGTCCTGAACGGCGTGAACCTCGACGTGGTCGGTCGCCGCGATCCGGCGCTCTACGGCGGAATCAGCATCTCCGAGCTCGAGACCCGGATCTACGAATGGGCGAGCGCGCTCCAGTGCACGGTCCGGGCGCGGCAGACGAATCACGAAGGCGAGTTCATCGACTGGTGTCACGAGGCCTTCGACTGGGCGGACGGCGTGATCATCAACCCCGGCGCGTGGGCCCACTACTCCTGGGCGATCCGCGACGCGGTCGAGCTCTTCACGGTCCCCGTCGTCGAGGTGCACCTCTCGAACATCGACGAGCGCGAGGACTGGCGCCGCGTCTCCGTGCTCGAAGGCGTCGTCGAGGCGAGGATCATCGGCAAGGGCCCGGACGGGTATCGCGAGGCGCTCGAGTTCCTCATGCAGAGCCGGCCGTGACCCGGATCGAACGACTGGCAGCGCTCCTCGAGGAGCCGCTCCTCGTCGCCGGCCCGCCGTACGTGCTCGGCGGCCAGGCCAACGTGCGCTATCTGACCGGCCTGCAGAGTTCGAACGCCGCCGTGCTGGTCGAGCCGGACGCGACGGCCACGTTGTATGCCGACTTCCGCTACGCGGCACGGGGTCGCGAGATCGAAGGCGTGACCTTCGTCGAGACAGCGCGGTACCTCGTGCCCGAGATCGGCGAGCTGCTTGCGGGCAAGCGAATCGGGTTCGAGGAGGACCACCTCTCTCATGCCGGTTACCGCGCGCTGGTTGCAGCCGGGGTCGAAGCGATACCGACGTCCGGCCTCGTCGAGTCGTTGCGCGCGGTCAAGGACGAGGCCGAGATCGAGATCATGCGCCGCGCGGGTGCGCTCTCGGACGAGATCTTCGGCGCGCTCGCCGCGGAGCGGTTCAGCGGCCGCACGGAGCAGGAGCTGGTGTGGTGGATCGAGCGGAGCTTCCGCGAAGCGGGCGCCGAGGACGTCTCCTTCCCTGCCATCGTCGCCGCCGGCGAGACCGCGACCTCCCCGCACGCCGTACCCGGCGATCGACCCATCGAGGAGAGGCGTACTCGTCGTTGTCGATGCCGGCTGTGTCCTCGACGGATACTGCTCGGACTGCACGCGCACTTTCGCCGTAGGCGAAATCTCGGAGCGGTTGTCGGAGATCTACGCGCTCTGCCTCGAAGCCCAGCTCGCGGGCCTGGAGGCAGTCGCGCCCGGCGTGCTCGCGCACGACGCCGACGCGGCTGCGCGTTCGCTCATCGAGGACGCCGGGCTCGGGGAGGCGTTCGGTCACGGGCTCGGACACGGCGTGGGCGTTCAGATTCACGAGGCTCCGAGCCTGCGCATCGGGTCGACCGACGTGCTCGAGCCGGGAAACGTCGTGTCGGTCGAACCGGGGATCTACCTCCCCGGAGAGGGCGGCGTCCGCATCGAGGACCTCGTGCTCGTGACCGAAGACGGCCGCGAGCGGCTGACGACGTTCTCCAAGGAGCTCATCACCGTGTCGTAGGGCCGGGCAAGTTCGGCCCTACAATGCGCGCCCAATGGCGGAGACCGTCACCACGAACCAGTTCCGAAACGGCATGCACGTCGAGCTCGACGGCTCGGTCTGGCGCATCGTCGAGTTCCAGCACGTGAAGCCGGGCAAGGGCGGCGCGTTCGTGCGCACGAAGATGAAGGCGCTCGGCTCGGGCGCAGTGGTCGATCGCACGTTTCGGGCCGGGGAGAAGTTCGCCCGGGTCCACACCGAGGTGAAGAGCGTCCAGTTCATGTACGACGACGGCTCAGAGGCGCACTTCATGGACGAGCAGACGTTCGAGCAGTTCGGATTGCCGCACGCCGAGGTCGCCGACGAGCTCGCGTACCTTCCGCCCTCGAGCTCGGTGCAGATGCTGGCGGTAGACGGAAAGCCGGCGGGAATCCAGCTACCAGCGTCGGTCGAGCTGACGGTCACGCAGACCGAGCCGGCCGTTCGCGGTGACACGGTGACGAACGTCTCGAAGCCCGCGACGCTCGAGACGGGAGCGGTCGTCCAGGTTCCGCTCTTCGTCGACCGCGGCGAGCGGATCAAGGTCGATCCGCGCGAAGGCCGCTACATCTCGCGCGCCTGACGACGCCGATTTCGCCCTCTGAGCGGGGTCGCTAAGGTCCCCGGTCGATGCCGAAGCTGGTCGACACGACGATCCGGCTGCTCTCGCAGGAGCCCCTGGCCGGGAGGCTCCCGACGGCCGAGATCCTGCGGGTCGCCGAGATCCTCGACGGAGCGGGCTTCGCGTGTCTCGAGATCTCGGGAGGTGGCGTCTTCGACGCGACCGTTCGCCGGCGGGTCGAGAGCCCGTGGGAGCGGATCCGGGCGATCAAGGCTCGGGTCTCGACCCCGCTCGGAATCGCGCTGCGCGGGCGCTTCCTCGTCGGATCGCGCCCGGTCAGCGGGGACATCGTCGGCCGCTTCGTCGCGTGCGCCGCGGAGAACGGGATCGAGGTGTTCCGGCTCCACGACCCCCTGAACGACGTCACCAACCTGCGCGAGGCGGGCGCGGCGATCACCTCCGCCGGAGGCACTTTCCATGCGGGTCTCGTCTACAGCCCGGGTCGCACGGACGAGACCGACGCGCTCGTCGACCAGGCGCGGAAGCTCCCGGAGCTCGGCGCGACTCGCGTCGTCGTCAACGATCCCACGGGCGCGCTGCTCCCCCACAAGGCCGAGGAGCTGGTTACGAGGATTCGCGAGGCGAGCGGGCTCTCGGTGGGTTTCTACGTGCAGGGCGCGGCCGGTCTCGGGATCGCGTCGGCGCTGGCGGCGGTCGAGGCGGGAGCCGACCTCGTCGCCACCGCCGTCTACCCGCTCGCCCTCAGCCTGCACCGGGTCTCGGGAGAGGCCCTGGCCGAGTCACTCGAAGGACTGGGTCGGAGCACCGGCATCCAGACCGACAAGCTGTGGGAAGCCGCGGACGTCATCGACGAGTACATCGGTGACGAGCCCGTTGCACCGGTCGCTCCGCGAATCGCAGTGCGTGCCGCCGAGTACGACCTTCCCGCCGGACTCGTGGCTGCGCTCGAGGTACATCTGCGCGCCCACGTCGCGGCCGACCGCCTCCTGGATGTCCTCGAGGAGGTCGGACGGGTACGTGCCGAAGCGGGATGGCCGCCGCTCGCGGCGCCGATCGGCCAGATACTCGCGTCGCAGGCGCTTCTGCACGTGCTGGAGGCAAGGCGCTACGGCACGGTGATCGACGAGTTCCGTGCGCTCGTCCAGGGCGGCTACGGCGTGACGCCGGAGCCGATCGACCCGACGGTCGAGCGCGCGATCGAGCTGCTCGCACCCGCGCCCGTGCTGACGGATCGACCCACCGACAGCGGAGGATGTGCGAGAGCAGGCCGAAGGCCTCGCTGCGAGCGAGGAGGAGCTCGTACTCATCGCGACCTTCGGCTCCGATGCGGAGGAGCTTCTCCGCATGATCAGGCAGCGCCACTCGCGGGACGCGGTGCTGATCGCCGAAGACGAGGACGCCGAGCGAGCGGAGCGGATCCGCGAGCTCGTCAAGATCGTGCAGGAGAGCGGCGTCGGCGAGATCGAGATCGAGGACGAGGGCATGCGCGTGTCCGTCCGCCGCGCCGACGAGCTGCCTGTGACGAGCGCCGTGACACCCGAGCCCGCGGAGAGCAGTGAGTTCGAAGCCGCCCCGCACAACCACCGGATGCCGCGGTCGCGACGCGCGTGGAGTCTCCGATGGTCGGGGTCTTCTATCGCGCCCCGAACCCGGGTGCGCCTGCCTTCGTCGACATCGGCGACACCGTCGTCCCGGGGCAGACGCTCTGCGTGCTCGAGGCCATGAAGCTCTTCAATGAGCTGAAGGCGGAGGTCGCGGGAACCGTTGCGTCCATCCACGTCGAGAATGCCCAGCCGGTCGAGTACGGGCAGCTGCTGTTCGAGATCGAGCCGGCGCTCGCGCCGCCTGTCCTGTAGGGGAGCACGATGTTCTCGCGTGTCCTCGTAGCGAACCGGGGCGAGATCGCCGTGCGGATCGTCCGCGCCCTGCACGAGCTCGGGATCGAGGCGGTCGCCGTGTACTCGACGGCAGACCGCGACGCCCTCCACGTCGAACTTGCAGATCGCTCAGTTTGCATCGGCCCCCCGGCTGCCGCGGAGAGCTATCTGCGGATTCCGAACGTCGTCGCGGCCGCCGAGACCACCGGCTGCGAGGCGGTTCATCCCGGATACGGATTCCTCGCCGAGAACCCGGCCTTCGTCCGCGCGTGCGAGGAATCGGATCTCGTCTTCATCGGGCCGCCCGCCGAGGTGATGGAACGGATGGGCGACAAGGTGCTCGCCAAGGCGGAGATGCGCGCAGCCGGAGTGCCGCTGGTACCGGGCACGGAAGGGGTCGCAAGTCTCGCCGAGCTCAGGACTGCCGCACGACTGCTGGGATTTCCCGTCCTCGTGAAGGCTGCGGCCGGTGGAGGAGGCAAGGGCATGCGACTCGTCGAGGTCGAGGACGAGCTGGAGAGCGCGTTCGCGGCGGCCGGTGCAGAGGCCGACTCGGCCTTCGGCGACGGCTCGCTCTACCTGGAGAAGGCGCTCATACCCGCGCGCCATGTCGAGATCCAGGTTCTGTGCGACGCGGACGGAGGGATCCTCACCCTCGGCGAGCGGGAGTGCTCGATCCAGCGCCGGCACCAGAAGCTGGTCGAGGAGTCACCGTCTCCGGCACTCGATTCGGACGCACGGGAGGAGATGGAGAGCGCGGTCGAGCGCGCGTGCGCGGCGATCGGCTATCGAAATGCCGGCACGTTCGAGTTCCTGCTCGGGCCCGACGGCGGATTTCACTTCATCGAGGTGAACTGCCGACTCCAGGTCGAGCACCCGGTGTCGGAGCTCGTCACCGGCGTGGACATCGTGCGTGAGCAGGTTCGGATCGCCGCCGGTGAGCCCCTCGCGCTCACGGGGCGCGCACCACGGCACGGGCACGCCATCGAGATCCGAATCAACGCGGAGGATTCGACTCGGGGATTCGCGCCTGCGCCGGGCACAGTCACGCGGTTCTCGCCGCCGCTCGGCGCGGGCGTTCGCGTCGATACGGCCATCCGCTCGGGGAGTGAGATCCCGCCCGTACTACGACTCGATGATCGCGAAGGTGATCGTCTGGGACGCGACGCGCCCGGCCGCGCTCGCTCGTGCGCGCCGCGCCCTGTCGGAGCTCGAGGTCGAGGGCATCCCGACCACGAGGGAGCTCGCCCTCGACGTGCTCGCGTCGGACCAGTTTCGAAGCGGCGACTACTCGACCTCGACGCTCGGCGATCTGGAGGGCAGCGTTCCCTCCCTCTCCGTCTCGTGAGCCCGCCGACGGGTCGTCGAGCAGGACGCCGGCAAGCGCTCTTCCTTCTCTATCAGTGGGATCTGACGGGGCAGCCGCTCGCCTCGCTCTTCGAGGGCGAGCCGGATGCATTTGCGTCTGCGCTCGCGCAGGCGGTGTCCGAGCGGGTGGCCGAGCTCGATCTGCGCATCACGGAGACGTCCGAGGACTGGCCCGCCGACAGGCTGGGTACGCTCGAGCGGAACGTGCTGCGCATCGGCGTCTACGAGCTCGAAGAGGGCACGGTTCCCACCGAGGTCGCGATCAACGAAGCCGTCGTGCTCGCGAAGCGGTACGCCTCCGAGGAGGCCGGACGGTTGGTCAACGGCATCCTGGGCCGAATCGCGCGCGAGGAGGCACCAGCGTGAGTTCTGCGGACGAAGCACTCGCTCGTGCGGAGGAGCTGCTCTCGCAGCTGAACGGGAAGCGCGACGAGCTCGAGCGCCTGGCAGGAGCGGACGACATCGACGGGGATGCCGCGGTCGACCTGATCGCCGATCTGGCCGAGCTGGCCAGGCAGATCGAGGCCGAGCTGACGCGTGCGCGCGCGATCGCGGATGCGGACGGCTGACGAGCTTCGGGACGCCTTCGAGGCGTATCTCGGCACATGTCCGTTCGCATCCGAGCTCGGCCGCCTCGAAGGGGTCATGCGGTATGCGCTCGGCTCCGGAGGAAAGCGCGTGCGTCCGGTTGTGTGCCTGGCGGTGGCGGATGCGACGCGAGGAGCCGTCGAGAGGGCGCTGCCGGCGGCCGCGGCTCTGGAGCTCGTGCACACGTTCTCGCTCGTGCACGACGATCTCCCGGCACTCGACGACGACGCCGAGCGCCGGGGCGTCCCCAGCACACACGTGCGTTACGGGGACGGAGTCGCGCTGCTCGCGGGTGACGCGCTCCTCGCAGAGGCATTCCGGCTCGCGCTCTCGTACGACGATCCGACCATCGCACGCGAGTTGGCAGATGCCACCGTCGCGATGATCGGCGGGCAGTACCGTGACATCGTCGGCGACGACCAGGACCTCGCCGAGGTCGAGCGTCTGAAGACAGGGCGTCTCTTCTCCGCCTCCGTCGGTCTCGCCCTCAACGCCGTCGGCGTACCGGTCGTGGAGCAGCAGTCGTGGCGAGCGTTCGGTGACGAGCTGGGCGTGCTCTTCCAGGTGGTGGACGACATTCTCGACGAGGACGGCTTCACGGCGCGCGTCGGTATCCGGGAAGCGAGGCGGCTTGCGGACGACGCCGCGGAACGGGCCCGCGAGCGGCTGGGCGCCCTTTCAGCCGACACGTCGGTGCTGCTCGAGCTCGTCGAGGTTCTCGCAGTTCGAACCACTTGAGGGTTGACGCCCAGCCGGATACGGCTACCATCCGGCGCTCAAGAACAGGCCAGGTTCGCGCGCAACCCAACTCCTTCGCGCGCAGACCGTCGTTCCCTCCTCACCGATGTCCCTCCGCCTTCACAGTCTCCTGCCCGCGATCGCCCTTGTGGTTTTGGCACTGTGCGTGTCTCAGGCGACGGCCTCCGGCCAGCGCACGATGCCGTCAGGGGTTTCGGCAGAGCCGGTGACGCGCGGGGAAGGACGTCCGACCCCGGTGGCGCCTCTGAGCCTCGGCGAGCGCGCAGCGAGGAACGCGCTCGAGGCCGTCGGTGTTCCGTATCGCTGGGGTGGAACATCGCCGGCCACCGGCTTCGACTGCTCCGGGCTGGTTCGCTGGGCGTACGGGCGTCTGGGCATAGACGTACCGCACAGTTCATATGCCCTCTGGAGCTCGGGCCACGTGGTGGATCGCTCCCGTAAGGAGACAGGAGACGTCCTCGTGTTCTCCGGGCTCGGGCATGTCGGCCTCTATCTCGGCGGCGGACGCATGGTGCATGCGCCGTACACGGGAAAACAGGTCGAAGTCGTTCAACTCGACAGCACGAGCTACGGTCGTCGCCTGGTGGGCGTGCGTCGAGTCACTCCTTCGTAGAGGAGCAAAGAGAGACCACGCGCGAGTGAACGCCTACCTCGCGCGCAGCCTACGATCCACTACCGACGGCTGTAACCGAATCCTCCGAAGAGCGCGAGGACGACGAGCACGATGATCAAGACCAAGAGCCAAGTTGGCATCTGTTCACCTCCTGGCGCACCTAGTTCCCTGGCCGGACCCGGTTGAAACCCATTCGGAAACGGCTCGACGTCCTCCTCGTGGAGCGGGGTCTGGCAGAGACGAGGAGCCAGGCTCAGGCGTTGGTCCTCGCGGGCCTCGTGCAGGGGTACGACAAGCCGGGCCAGCAGGTGGATGCCGACACGGAGCTGCGGGTCGAGCGGCCGCCGGCGTTCGTCTCCCGCGGTGGCGAGAAGCTCGCCACCGCACTGACAGCCTTCGCAGTCGAGGTCGAAGGGCGCGACTGTGCGGATGTCGGGGCCTCGACGGGCGGCTTCACCGACTGCCTCCTCCAGTCGGGGGCGAGTCGCGTGATCGCGATCGACGTCGGTTACGGCCAGCTGCACCCACGACTTCGCGCAGATCCACGCGTGCACGTCTTCGAGCGGACGAACGCTCGCCTGCTCGGTGAGCTGCCGTTTCCCCCCGAGCTCGTCGTCTGCGACGTCTCCTTCATCGGTGTCGCAAAGGCCCTTCCGCCCGTGCTGGCGCTGGCGCGGGCGGGCTGGGAGGCTGTCGTGCTCGTGAAGCCCCAGTTCGAAGCCGGGCGTGCAGAGACCCCGAAAGGCGTCGTCCGTGATCCCGAGGTGCAACGGAATGTCCTCAAGGCGGTGACCGAAGCTGCACGCGCGTGGGGTGGACAGACGGTCGGAGTCGTAGACTCAGGGCTACCCGGCCCCAAGGGGAACCGGGAGTTCTTCGTCCATCTTCTGAACCGGTCTACCGAGGCGAACCACGATGACATCGACCGCTGGATCGCCGAAGCCGTCGGCCGGGCCTAGGCCCGTCACGCGGGCTGCGGTCGTCACGCACGGGCAGCCGGGTCAGATCGGATCCGGTCTCGCGCGCCTGCAGGCCGTGGCCGACGAGCATTCTGTCGAGCTCCTCCACCAGCCCGACGAGGAGGCTGCGGCCGCAGACCTCGCCATCGTGCTCGGTGGCGACGGAACCGTTCTGCGCGCGCTGACGCGGTTCCTGGGAACCGGCGTGCCCGTGATCGGAGTCAACTTCGGGCGGGTCGGATTCCTGAGCTCGATGCCGAGGCAGGATCTGGAGATCGGCCTCGCGCGCGTCTTCGAAGGAGAGTACGAAGTCGTCGAGCTACCCACGCTCGAGGTCGAGCATCCCGGAGGGAACCGGACAGGCCGTCAATGACGTCGTGGTCGCGAGTGGCTCGCTCGGGCGCATGATCGAGCTCGAGCTCGCGGTCGGCGGCGAGGAGCTCGGGCGGCAGCCGTGCGACGGGATCATCTGCGCGACTCCCTCGGGCTCGACGGCGTACAACCTCTCGAACGGAGGTCCGGTCCTCGTCTGGGGGTTGGAGGCGATGGCACTCACCTATGTCGCCGCCCATTCGCTGCGCGCGCGTCCGCTCGTCATCCCTCCAGGCGCCGACGTCATCGTCTGGAACCGCACGGAGGGTGTCGAGGCGGGCGTACTGGTCGACGGGCATCGCGTCGCAACGCTGGCCAAGGCGGAGCGGGCGGTGGTGCGTATCGGCCCACAGCGCTCGCTCCTCGCCACGCTTCCGGAGGCGACGTTCGTGCGCCGCTATCGGCAGAGCTTTGCTTCGTAGGCTTCGCATCGAGAACCTCGTGCTGATCCGCGAGGCGGATCTCAGCTTCGGCCCCGGCTTGAACGCGATCACCGGCGAGACGGGGGCCGGGAAGACGATCTTCGCTCAGGCGATCGGGCTCCTTCTCGGGGCTCGCGCGGACGCCGCGTCCGTGGGCGCCGACGGGTCGGAGGCGTACGTGGAGGCGGAGCTGGATGTCCCCGCAGGCTTCTTCGACGACGAGGAGGTCGCGAGCCTCGCGGAGCTACGACCGGAGGACGAGCCGGGTCTCGTCCTCGCACGCCGTGTGTTCGGCGACGGCCGGACGCGGGCCTACGCATGGGGTCGCGCCGTCGCGCGGGAGGACCTGGCCGCAGCCGCCGAGCGCCTGATCGCCATGTCGGGCCAGTTCGAGCAGCGTCGCCTCGCCCGTGCGTCGTTCCAGCTCGACGTCCTGGACGCGTTCTGCGGCGCCGACCAGGTCGCACGACGACGTGACGCCGGCGCCGCGTGGAAAGAGCTCTCGGCGGCGCGACGCCGCTACGAGGAGCTGACACGTGACGCCGATGCCGCGGCGGGCCGGCTCGCCGAGCTGAAAGCGCTGGTCGAGGACACGGAAGGTCTCGCGCTGGGAGACGAGGAGGCGCTCCGCGCGCAGCGTGAGCGGCTCCGTCACGTCGCCGAGCTCGAGGAAGCCGCGTCCGGCGCTGCCGAGGCAATCGCTCCCGAGGAGGGTGAGGGTGCAGCGTCCTTGGCCGCGCAGGCCGAGCGTCTGCTGGCACCACTCGAGCGCATCGCTCCCGAGCTCGAGGCGGTGGCGACCGAGCTGCGGGACATCGCGCTCCGGCTCGGCGAGGCCGGCAGCGACCTGCACGGCTTTCTCGCGTCGCTCGAGGCGGACCCGGGAGCCTTGGAGGACATCGAAGCGCGCCTTGCGCGAATCGCCGATCTCCGGCGGCGCTTCGAGTCGTCTTCCCTCGAGGCGCTCCTGGAGCGCGCTGCTCACGCCCGGGTCGAGCTGGACGATGCTGCCGCCGGGCACGATCCAGTAACCGTCGCCGCAGACGCGGTCGCCGCGGCCGAGACCCGGGTCGCAGCGCTCGCAGGCGAGCTTCGAGCGGCACGACGGGCCGAGGCGCGTCCATTCGCCGACGCCGTCTCCGACGAGCTCCAAGGCCTGGGCATGGGAGAAGGTGAATTCCTCTGCGAGGTGCGGGAGCGAGAGCCTGGCCCGAGTGGTACCGACGAGGTCGCCTTCCTGATCCGGCCCAATCGAGGCCTGCCTTTCGGTCCGGTGGCCGAGACCGCCTCCGGCGGCGAGCTCTCCCGGATCGCGCTCGCGCTCGCAGCGGTTGCAGGTGGAGAGACTCTGGTGTTCGACGAGATCGATGCGGGCATAGGAGGTGTGACGGCGCACGCCGTGGCGGCGACGCTGCAGCGCCTGTCCGAGCAGGCTCAAGTGCTCACGATCACCCACCTTCCCCAGATCGCCAGCGTCGCCGACCGTCACCTGCGCGTGGAGAAGGTCGCGGGCGACCCGACCCACACGCGGATCGAGGAGCTCGACGATCTCCTCCGCCGCGAGGAGGTCGAGCGCATGCTCGGCGGGCAGGAGTTCCTCGCGACTCTCAAGGGCAGCGGCGGCTAGGACGACACGGCAGCGGCCGCGAAGCGGACGCCGTAGGGATCTTGCGGTCTGCGCCGACCAGGAAGCCTGCTACGGTGAGACCCCGTGGCCAAGTACGTGTTCGTCACGGGTGGTGTCGTCTCCGCGCTCGGCAAGGGGATCGTCGCGGCGTCGCTCGGACGTCTCCTGAAGTCTCGCGGCCTCTCGGTCAGCGCGCAGAAGTTCGACCCTTACCTGAACGTCGATCCGGGCACGATGAGCCCGTTCCAGCACGGTGAGGTCTTCGTCACCGAGGACGGTGCGGAGACCGACCTCGACATCGGCCACTACGAGCGCTTCATCGACGAGAACCTCTCCCGGAACGCGAGCCACACGGCAGGCGCGATCTGGGACAGCGTGCTTCGTCGAGAGCGCAAGGGCGAGTTCCTGGGGGCGACCGTCCAGGTCATCCCGCACATCACGAACGAGATCAAGGCGCGTATCCGCCGCGCCGAGAAGGTCTCGCCCGCGGACGTCGTCATCTCGGAGATCGGCGGCACGGTGGGGGACATCGAGTCGCTCCCCTTCCTGGAGGCGATCCGCCAGTTTCGGCGCGAGGTCGGGCCGGAGAACGTGGTCTATCTTCACGTCACTCTCGTCCCGTTCATTCCCGCCGCCGGAGAGCTGAAGACGAAGCCGACGCAGCACTCGGTCAACGAGCTGCGCCGCATCGGTATCCATCCGGACATCGTCGTGTGTCGCTCGACCGAGCCGCTCTCCGACGACATTCGCGACAAGATCGCGCTCTTCGCCGACGTGGATCTGCGGGCGGTGATCGCAGCTCCCGACGTCTCCGACGTCTACCTCGTTCCCGAGACGCTGCAAGCGGAGGGCCTCGACGCGCTCGTCTGCGAGAAGCTCGGCCTCGACGTGCCCGCCGCCGATCTGGGCGAGTGGCGTGAGCTCACCTTGCGCTCGGGCGAGCTCCGGGAGGAGGTCGAGATCGCGCTCGTCGGCAAGTACCTCAAGCTGCACGACGCGTACCTCTCCGTGCACGAGGCGCTCAAGCACGGCGGCGTCCATTCCGGCTGTCGCGTCCGGGTGCGCTGGGTCGACGCCGAGCACATGTCCTATGAAGAGACGGTCCGCGAGCTCGAGCAAGTGGACGGAGTCCTCGTTCCCGGCGGCTTCGGCTCTCGCGGTTGGGAGGGAAAGATCCTCGCCTGCCGCGTCGCGCGCGAGCGCGAGATCCCGTACCTCGGTCTCTGCCTCGGCATGCACGTGGCGGTGTCGGAGTTCGCGCGAAACGTCGCCGGGATGGACGGCGCCAACTCGACCGAGATGGATCCCGAGACGCCCTATCCGGTCATCGACCTCCTCCCGGAGCAGAAGGAGATCGAGGATCTCGGCGGCACGATGCGCCTGGGCGCGCAGGCCGTCGAGCTCGCGGCGGAGACGCGCGCGCTGGAGGCCTACGGCGAGCCGGTGATCCACGAGCGGCACCGACATCGCTACGAGGTGAACAACGAGCTCAGGCCGCAACTCGTGGACGCGGGACTCGTCGTCTCGGGGACGTTCCAGGAGGGGAGGCTCGTTGAGATCGTCGAGCTGCCCGATCATCCCTGGTTCGTCGCGAGCCAGTTCCACCCGGAGTTCAAGTCGCGGCCGACCCGGCCGGCGCCGCTCTTCCGGGAGTTCGTGGCCGCGGCGCTCGAGCGGGCTCGCTCTCGGTCGGGGGTGCGCGCTGCCGCGTCGTAGCTCAAGCGGTGAGTCCGCGCCAGGTGCCGCCGACGTCCTCGCCTGAGACCCAAGTTACAACTTGTAACTTGGGTCGGTGGATTCGTTTCAGCAGCCGCTGACCTCTCCGCTCGTCGACCTCTTCCTCGAGCTCTGCGCTATTCCGAGCCCCTCGGGGAAGGAGCGCGCGCGTCGCCGATCGGGTTGGCGGGTTCCTGACCGACCTCGGCCTCGAGTGGGACGAGGACGATGCTGCGACCCGGCTCGAGGGAGACACCGGAAACGTCTACTGCCGCATTCCCCCGACGAACGGGGAGGGGATGCCGATCTTCCTCTGTGCACACACCGACACGGTTCCCCCGGAAGCTCCGATCGAGCCGATTGTCGGCGAGGACGGGATCATCCGAAATAGCGCCGGGACGATCCTCGGCTCGGACAACAAGGCCGCCATTGTTGTGCTGCTCGAGGCTGCGCGGCGGATCGTCGAAGACGGTCGGCCGCATGCGGGCATCGAGCTGCTCTTTACCCCGCAGGAAGAGGTCTCGCTTCGAGGCGCGGACGCGTTCGACCACACGCGGCTCGTGGCTCGGACGGGTTACGTCTACGACCAGGGGGCGCCCGTCGGCGAGATCGTGCTCGGCTCGCCGCACGGGCGGCTGCTCGACTTTCGTTTCCACGGACGCTCAGCGCATGCGGGCATGTTTCCCGAGGATGGCCGCTCGGCAGTCGCAGCCGCCTCGCGAGCGATCGCCGACTTCCGGCTCGGGCGGATCGACGAGGAGACGAGCGCGAATGTCGGCGTGATCACGGGTGGTACCGCGCGGAACGTCGTTCCCGAGTGGTGCTCGTTCTCGGCGGAGGTGCGCTCGCACGACGAGCGAAAAGCAGTGGACCTCGTACGCGAGATGCTGGAGACCGCTGCGTTCGCGGCCAGCCTCGGCGAGTGCGAGGTCGAGAGCGAAGTACGTCCGAGCTTCCCCGGCTACCGATTCCGCGAGAACGATCCTCCTGTGGCGCTCGCGGCGACGGCGCTGCGAGCGGCGGGCTTCGAGCCGACGTATGCGCTGAGCGGAGGTGGCGCGGATGCCAACGTTTTCAACGCGCGCGGTCTTTCCTGCGTGAACCTGGCGAACGGGATGATGGAGATCCACACGCCCGACGAGCACATCGCCGTCCAGGACCTGGATGCGATGGTCGAGGTCACGCTCGCGCTCGTCGAGGCCGCGCGCGAGGCGTAGAAGCGCGTCACGACTCGCGCCTCGCGTGCGGGTCGCTATCGTCCGCGCGCCATGCGGATCGGCGTCGCCAGAGAGATCAAGCCCCAGGAGCACCGTGTCGCCCTCACGCCCGCTGGAGCGCGTGAGCTCGTCCAGCGTGGCCATGAGGTCTTCGTGGAGGCAGGGGCGGGGCTCGGCAGCGCGTTTCTCGACGAGGCCTACGAGCGCGCGGGCGCGAGCATCGTCTCGGTCGACGACGTGTGGGGACGGTCCGAGCTCCTCCTGAAGGTCAAGGAGCCGATCGCGATCGAGTATCCGCGCCTTCGCCCGGGCCTGACGCTCTTCACGTATCTCCACATCGCCGCCGACGAGCCCTTGACCAACGCGCTCGTCGACTCCGGGATCACGGGGATCGCCTACGAGACGGTGGAAACCGACCTCGGCGCGTTGCCGCTGCTCGCCCCCATGAGCGAGATCGCGGGCCGGCTGGCCCCGCAGGCCGGCGCGCACTACCTCGAGAAGCCGAAGGGCGGACGCGGCATCCTGCTGGGGGGCGTCGCAGGGGTCTCGCCGGGCAAGGTCGTCGTCATCGGCGGCGGCATGGTGGGCTACAACGCCGCGGTCATCGCGATCGGGCTGGGCGCGCAGGTGACGATCCTCGAGCGCTCGGTCGACCGCATGCGCTACCTCGAGCAGATCCTGAGCGGGCGCGTCACGCTGCTGATGTCGTCGAGCCTCCAGATCGAGGAGTCGATCCGAGAGGCCGATCTCGTCATCGGCGCCGTCCTCATTCCGGGCGCGCTCGCGCCGAAGCTGATCACCCGCGAGATGCTGGGAGCGATGAAGGAGGCGTCGGTGCTCGTCGACGTCGCCATCGACCAGGGCGGCTGCGCCGAGACGTCTCGGCCGACCACTCATGACGACCCCGTCTACACCGTCGACGGCGTCATCCACTACTGCGTCGCGAACATGCCGGGTGCGGTGCCGATCACCTCGACGCGGGCGCTGACGAACGTCACCCTGCCGTACGTCGAGGCACTCGCCGACCACGGCATCGGCGCGGCGATCGCCCGAGATCCCGAGCTCGCGGGAGGCGTCAACGTCTTCGGTGGGCGGATCACGTACGAGGCGGTCGCCGAGGCGCATGGGCTCGAGTACACGCCGCTCGACGACGCGCTGGCCGCAACCGTCGGCTAACCGACTCGCAATCGTCGCTGAAGGGCGACCGACCGGGCTCGGGAATACGATCAGGAGCGATGGAGCCTGAGCGTTCGCTCGAGCAGCGGGTCGCGGCCGTCGAATCTCTCCTGAGAACGATCCTGGCTCGGCTCGAGGAGATCGAGCGTGCACCGTCCACGACTCGTCCCGAGGCTCGGCCGACGACCGCGACGCCGTCTCCACCTGCCACGCCGGCGCAGCCGCCGCCGCCGACCGTCACCCCGCAGCCCGTGACACCTGCCGCAGATCCTCCGCCTCCCGCGACGCCTCGCTGGGTCATGAAGCCCGGGGAGACGCTCGAGGACCTGCTCGGGGGCCGCATCCTGGCGGCGGTCGGCGGGCTCGCGATCCTGATCGGCGTCGTTCTCTTCCTCGTCATCGCCGTCGATCGCGGCTGGATCGGGGTCGAGGCGCGAGTGGCGCTCGCCTTCATGGGCTCGACGGTGCTTCTCGGGGTCGGGCTCTTCCTCTACGAGCGGCGTGGACAGACCGATGCCGCCGTTGCCGCCGTCGCGACGGCGCTCGCCTCGCTCTACGCCTCGCTCACCTACGCGACGGCCGTGCAGGACGTCATCGGGACGGCGCCGGGCCTGCTCGTGGCCGGGATCATCGGCGCTGCGGGCGCGGCCATCGCCGTTCGCTGGCAGTCGCAGTTCGTCGCCGCGCTCGGCATCCTGGGCGCGCTGGCGGCGCCCGTTCTCGTCGACAGCGGCACCTCGACCCTCGCGCTCGGGTTCACGGTCATCGCACTGGTCTCCGCGGTTGCGATCCTCCTCTGGCAGCGCTGGGGCTGGCTCTCGATAGGAGCGTTCCTGCTCACCGCACCGCAGGTCGCGTTCTGGGCCGAGGATCGAGACGACCTGGCGCTGCCGCTCTCGATGCTCGGGCTCTACTGGTGCCTGTTCGTCGTTGCCGGGATCGGGTACGAGCTTCGCGTTCCCACCTCGGCGCTGCGCGCCTCGTCCGCCTCGGTCCTCCTCGTCAACGCAGGCTTCGCGTCGGCGGTCGGCTGGTATCTGATCGACGACCGGGGCCTTTCGACCGGTGCCACCGCGTGGGTGCTGGGGCTCACGATTGCGCACATCGTCCTCGGAGGGTTCGGCTTCCGGCAGCGGATGTCGAGCGAGATCGCGACCCTCCTCGTCGCCGTCGGCCTCGCCCTGTCCGGCGTGACCCTCGCCCTGGCGCTGGACGGCCCTGCGCTGGTCGCCGCGTGGTCGGCCGAGGCCGCGATTCTGGCCTGGGTCGCTCGCACGACCGGTGAGCAGCGCGCGCTGGTCTTCTCGGGTGCGTTCATCGTTCTCGCCGCGCTGCACACGCTGCTCGACGAGGCGCCGCCCGAGGCGCTCGTGGACGGCGTGGAGAATCTGGGCACCGCGATCGTGGCCGTCCTCTGCGTCGCGGTCTCGGCGCTCGTCATCGGCACGCTCGTCACCTCGCCGGAGCTGCGCATGCTCCTGCTCGCGGCGGCCGCAGTGGGATTCGTGTACGCGACGTCCCTGCTGATCGTGGACGTCATCCAGGGTGACGCTCTGGAGCGCTCCCAGACCGCGCAGGTCGCGCTCAGCTGTTTCTGGGGCGTCGTCGGGCTCGTGGCCATCGTCGTCGGGCTGGTGCGCGACGTGCGGGAGCTGCGCTTCGGCGGCCTTGCGCTGCTCGGGTTGGGTGTCGCGAAGCTGTTCCTCTACGACCTGTCCGAGCTCGACGACCTCTACCGCGTGCTCTCGTTCGTCGTGGTCGGGCTGGTGCTGCTGGGCGGCGCCTACGCATACCAGCGGGTGCGCGCCGTCGAAAGGGCGTCGTGATCCTGCTCGCGATCCTCGCGGCGTCGCTGGCGACCGCTGCGGCCGACGTCGACGAGACGCAGTTCCGGTACACGCGGGCCCTCGATGCGGCGGCCGGCACTCCGGTGCGCTTCGAGCCGGACGGATCGATGTACGGTCACGCGAGGGTCGACTTCCCGGACCTGCGGGTCCTCGACGCAAACGGCGAACAGGTGCCGTGGCGCGACGAGCCGACGGCCCGCCCCGGTCCCCAGTCAGGCCGTCGAGCTGGTGGCGCGCGGACGCCTGGGCGACACGGTGACGGTCGTCGTCGACCGCGGGCCCGTCCGTCCCGTGATCGACCGCATCGCGCTCGACATCCCGGACAGCGTCTTCGTCGGAGATGTGGAGGTCCAGGGCAGCAACACGGGAGCGGAAGGCTCGTATGCGACGCTCTCGACGACTCCGATCTACGCCGTCCGTGGAGCCGTCGCCGCTCGCAGCACGACCGCGGTGTTCCCGCCGACCGACTACCGCTTCCTCCTCGTGCGAGCGCGGGGTGTCTCCGACATCACCGGTGCGACGGTCGCCAGGGATCCGTCACAGCCCCTCCTCGAGCCGGTCGAGGCTCGCTCGACCAAGCGCGACCGCGAGCGAACGACCGTGGTGACGCTCGACCTCGGGTATGCGCGTGTACCGGTCGACCGTCTGAGCATCCGCTCGAGCACGCCTCGCTACGTGCGCGGCGTGACGGTCGAGGGCTCGAACGACGGCACGACCTTCGTACCGTTGAGCGACGGCGAGATCGCGCGCTTTCCCGGCGTCGATCTCTCGAAGATCGCGCTCGCTGCGCGCCACCGCCTGCTGCGGGTGACGATTCGAAACGGGGACGATGCACCGCTGGAAGGGCTGCGCATCACCGCCGAGGCCAGGCCGCGTCCCGTGCTCCTGGCGAGTGGCTACAAGCCCCCGTTCCGCTTGCTGTACGGCGCCGCGACGCTGCCCGCCCCCTCGTACGACTTCGCGCGCCTGCCCGCGGCGGCGACCGGATTCGAGACCGCACGTGAGGGCACGCTCGGCGCGGAGCGCGCCAACGAGCTCTTCGAGCCGCCCGCCGACACGCGCACGTTCTTCGAGAGAAACGACTACCTGATCGAGGTCCTGCTGGTCGTGGTGCCGATCGTCGCCGCGGTCGCCGGCGTCCTGGCGCTGCGGCGACGCACCAGCGCTCCCGAGAGCTAGAGCTAGGTGGTGCCGCGCTTCGCCCTGCGGAACAGGCGACCCTGGCCCTCGTCCACACCGGTCGAAGCGGGCTTGTCCGGCTTGTCGGGCTTCTTCGGATTCCGCTCGGTCGGGAAGATCCTGATCACGGTGTACGTGATCGCCGCGGCCAGCCCGACGATCGCGAGCGATGTACGCGGCAAGGGCGAGCAGTCCGAGAGCGGTGTCCAAAGCCGCCCTAGAATAGCCCAGTGGTCTCTCCGGGAAATTCGTCACTGCTTGGCCGGCTGCAAACGCTTCGCATCGCGTCGTCCTCAGTCGCCCCGATATCTACTGATATCGAGGCTCCCTGCGTCCTAGCGCTGCTCGGTTTTCGCTCGGCCAAACAGCACCGAATCCCCCGGGGAAACCACTAGTGCCGCGGGCGTGCGTGATCGTGCTCGATGCCGTCGGTGCGGGTGAGTTGCCGGACGCGGAGGAGTACGGAGACGCTGGCTCCAACACGCTAGGGAACATCGCCCGCGCCGTCGGAGGCCTCGACCTGCCCAATCTCGAGGCACTCGGGCTCGGAAACGCGCATGCCGCTCGAAGGCTGTCCGCCGCAGCCGGGCGCCCCGGCGGTCGCCGGCCGGCTGCTCGAGCGGTCGAAGGGCAAGGACACGACGACGGGCCACTGGGAGCACATGGGCATCGTCACGCCGACGGCGTTCCCGACCTACCCGCACGGATTCCCGGACGACGTGATCGACCCGTTCATGAACCGAACCGGGCGGGGAGTCGTCGGCAACAAGCCGGCGTCGGGAACGGAGATCATCCAGGAGCTCGGGGAGGAGCATCAGAAGACGGGAAGGTGGATCGTCTACACCTCCGCCGACTCGGTCTTCCAGATCGCCGCGCACGAGGAGACCATCCCGCTCGAGGAGCTGTACGAGGGCTGTCGCGTCGCACGGGAGATCCTGACGGGCCGCCACGCGGTCGGTCGCGTCATCGCGCGACCGTTCGTCGGCGAGCCCGGGAACTACACGCGGACGCCGAACCGCCACGACTTCTCGCTCGAGCCTCCGCGCCCGAACTACCTGACGACGATCGGCGACGCGGAGAACACGGTCTACGGCGTCGGCAAGATCTCGGACATCTTCGCGGGCCAGGACGTCCACGAGTCTCGGCCGACGAAGTCGAACGTGGACGGGATCAACGCGACGATCGAGCTCCTCGAGTCGATCGACGGCGGCTTCGTCTTCGTCAACCTCGTGGAGACGGACATGCTCTGGGGACACCGCAACGACCCTGTGAACTTCCATCGCTGCCTGCAGGACTTCGACCGCCGCCTGCCGGACATCCTGGAAGCGCTTCGCTCCGGCGACCTCCTCATCGTGACGTCGGATCACGGCTGCGACCCCACGACTCCGTCGACCGATCACTCGCGTGAGCATGCGCTGCTGCTCGCATATGCCGCAGGGCGGAACGCCGCCGGGCGTGTCCACGAGGAGGGCGAGTTCGCCGACGTGGGCGCGACCGTGAACGCCTGGCTCGGAGGCAAGACCCCCGGGCGAAAGCTGCCCGGCCGCCAGATCGAGCTGTGACGCCCGACGACCCGTGGTCGTCGCACACGGGGCCTACGCAACGGAGACGAGACTGCTCGACCGCCGCTCGATCCACGAGACGAGCGAGGGTCCGGGGCCGCTGGACATCGACAGGATCACGGACAACTCCTCGGCGTAGAAGGCGGAGAGTTCGCTCCGCGCGCATTTCACCGACGTCTCGGACCTATCTCGTGCGGAGGACGCGGTCGAGTTCGAGGCGCGGAGATGAGCGCCGTGTCAGCGTCGCGCGGGCGGGCACGTGCAGGCGCGCTCCAGGCGCTTGGCGCCGAGTGGGTGAAGCTCCGCACCGTGCGCAGCACGGCCTGGTCGCTGCTCACGCTCGTGGGAGTCTCGGCCCTCTTCAGTGCCCTCGCCTGTTGGGAGAGCGAGACCATGGGCGGCAGTCCAGGCCGCCCAGGAGACAACGACATCGTGCTCGACAGCCTCGCGGGAATCTGGTTCGGGCAGATCGGGGCTGCGGTGCTCGCCGTCCTCGCGATCACGTCGGAGTACAGCACCGGAATGATCAGAACGACGTTCGCGGCCAGCCCGCGCCGTCGAGCCGTCCTGGCCGCCAAGGCCACCGTCGTCGGCGCGGCGGTGCTCGTGGTCGGGCTGGCGACGTCCGCCGTGTGCTTCCTGTTCGGTCAGGAGATCTTGCAGGGGAACGGTTTCACGTATGAGAACGGCTATCCGGGCCAATCGCTCGCCGACGCCGAGACGTTTCGCGCGGTCGCCGGTAGCGCCGTCTATCTCGCCATGCTCGCGGTGTTCTCACTCGGCGTGGGGACGATCCTGCGCCACACGGCCGGAGCCATCACGATCGTCCTCGCCGTCGTCCTCGCTCCGGTGATCGCGATCGGCTTCCTACCCGAGCACGTCGCCGAGTGGTTCGAGAAGTACTCGCTGATGGGAGCCGGTCTTTCGATCCAGCAGACCGTCGAGCGGCCCGACAACATCCCGCTCGGGCCCTGGGGAGGATTGGCGGTCGTCACCGTATATGCGGCCGTCGCTCTCCTTTTCGCAGTCGTCTCGATCGCCAGACGCGACGCTTGACCGGCGCTGGAGCGCCATGCGGCATGATCGCGGCATGGCGATTCGCGTCCCCGAGCTGATCGAGCGCAAGCGAAACGGCGAGGAGCTGTCGCGCGCGGAGATCTCCGAGCTCGTTCTCGACTACGCCCGGGGGGACATGCCCGACTACCAGATGGCGGCCTGGTGCATGGCGGTGTACTTCCGCGGTCTCAACGGGCAGGAGACGCACGCGCTGACCGACGCCATGATCCGCTCCGGCGAGACGCTCGATCTGGGGAGCGCCCTCGGAAGGCGGGTCGTCGACAAGCACTCGACCGGAGGAGTGGGGGACAAGACGTCGCTGGCGGTCGGCCCGATCGTCGCCGCCTGCGGCGTGCCCTTCGGGAAGATGAGCGGCCGAGGCCTGGGGCACACCGGCGGCACGCTCGACAAGCTCGAGTCGATTCCCGGCTACCGCGTCGAGCTCACGATCGACGAGTTCGTCGCGCAGGTTCGGGACGTCGGCCTCGCGATCATCGGGCAGACCGGCGACCTCGTGCCGGCCGACAAGATGCTCTACGCGCTGCGGGACGTGACGGCGACCGTGGACATCGTCCCGCTCATCGCCTCCTCGATCATGTCCAAGAAGCTCGCAGGCGGCGCGGACGCGATCGTGCTCGACGTCAAGGTCGGCGACGGCGCCTTCATGAAGACCATCGACGATGCGCGCATTCTCGCCGAGCAGATGGTCGATCTCGGCCGGCGCGCCGAGCGCGAGGTGGTCTGCCTGCTGACCGACATGGAGCAGCCGCTCGGCCGAACGGTGGGGAATGCGCTCGAGATCCGCGAGGCCGTGGAGACGATCACAGGGCATGGGCCGGACGACTTCGTCGAGCTCGTGCTGGAAGCGTGTGCTCGCCTGCTCGCTCTTTCCGACCTCGGCGTCGATCTCGAGGAGGGCAGACGCCGCGCGGAGAGCGCTATCGCCGACGGCTCGGCGCTGCAGTCCTACGAGAGTTGGATCCGCGCCCAGGGCGGAGATCCCGATCTCGCTGTGCTGCCGCAGGCACCCGTGGTGCTCGAAGTGAGTGCGCCTCGTGACGGCGTCGTGACCCGCGTTCGCGCCCTGGACATCGGCATCGCCGCGCTCGAGCTCGGTGGCGGGCGCAGGACGAAAGCCGACGACATCGACCACGCCGTCGGAGTGACGTGTCATGTGAAGCGCGGGGAGCGCGTCAGGCAGGGCCACCTGCTTGCGGACGTACACGCGCGGGACGAAGAGTCGGCTGCACGAGGCGTCGAAGCAGTGCTCGCGGCGTACGAGGTGGGCGAATCCGCTCCGCACGCGCACGGGATCCTGCTCGACGTCATCGAGTAGCGCTCGAAAGCGCCAAGTTGCACGTTGTAACTTGGCGCAGTGCCTGAGCTGCCGGAGGTCGAGACGATCCGTGCGCAGCTCGAGCCGCGGCTGGTCGGGCGCTCGCTCGTGCGCGTCGAGATCCTCGACCCCCGTCTCACGCGGCCGATCGACCTCTTCGAGGTGGCCGAGGAGCTCGAGGGAGATTCGATCGTGGCCGTCGAGCGGCGCGGGAAGTACCTCGTACTCCGCCTGGAGAGCGGGCTTTCGCTGCTCGTCCACTTGCGCATGACCGGCAGCTTCGGATTCGAGCCGACGAGTCACGAGCGCGCGGTGCTCGAGCTCGACGACGGGACCAGGGTCGGCTACCGCGACGTGCGCCGGTTCGGCACCTGGCTCGTGCTCGAGGACGCGGAGCTCGAGCCGTATCTCGCCGCGAAGAACGGGCCGGAACCGCTCGGCGCGCGTTTCACCTCCGAGTGGCTGGGTGCGCGACTCGCCGTGCGCAGGGCGCCAGTCAAGGCAGTGCTGCTCGATCAGCGCGTCGCGGCCGGTGTCGGGAACATCTATGCCGACGAGGCGCTCTGGCGAGCTCGCGTGAATCCCTTGCGTCCGGCCGAGAGCCTCGACCGGGACGAGGCGCGTCGGCTGCACCGCGCGATCCGGGCGGCGCTCCGCGCGGGAATCGCGCGTCAGGGATCCACGCTGTCGGAGTACCGCACTCCCGATGGATCGCGCGGCGGCATGCAGGAGGAGTTCCGCGTCTATGGGCGTGACGGCCTGCCCTGCCGGCGCTGCGGCACGACCATCGCCAAGACGCGGGCCGGCGGGCGCGGCACCTGGTACTGCCCTCGCTGCCAGCCGTTGGGCTAGCCGCACCCGAAACCCGGACGGCGAAGCGGCGTCGGCACCCGCCCAACCTAGACTTGGCTGCGTGGGGCGGAGCTACAAGACGGAGGCGGTGGTCCTGCGCTCGTTCCGGCTCGGCGAGGCGGATCGAGTTCTCCATCTCTACACCCTCGAACGCGGACGGGTAGGAGCGGTCGCGAAGGGCGTGCGGAAGACGAAGTCGCGCTTCGGCGCGCGGCTCGAGCCGTTCTCGCACGTCGAGCTCCTGCTCCACCAGGGCTCCGGGGAGCTGCACACGGTCACCGGGGCATCGCTCGTCGATCCGCATCGACCGGCGCGCGAGGATCCGTATCGGCTCTCGGTCGGGCTCGTCGGCGCCGAGGCGATGCTGCGCCTGTACGTCGAGGAAGAGCGGAACGCACGCGCGTTCGAGGCGCTGACGCGTTTCATCGAGGCGCTCGACCGTCTCCCGGCGGGGTTGCGCGGGCATGCGGGTCTCGATCCCCTCGCGCTCGCCTTCCAGCTGAAGCTGCTCTGGCTCTCGGGGTACGTCCCGCACCTGGACAGCTGTGTCGAGTGCGGCAGCACCGATGGGCTCGTCGGCTATCTCCCTCGGGCAGGAGGCGGCGTCTGCCCTGCGTGCGCGCCGACGGAGACCGTGATGGTCGCCCCGGAGGGTTTTCGCGGCATCCTCGAGCTGCTCTGGACTCCGCTCGTGGATGCGCACGGGCTCGGGCTGGGCGAGCGAGCGGTGCGAGATGTCCTCGCGGTCATCGTCGCGACGTACGAGTTCCACGGCGGCTTCCGCCTGCGCACGCTGACCGCCTGACGTGCCCGAGCGCGAGAGTGCACGTAACGCGAGAAACGAGGGTCTGACCCTGGAGTGTCTGCAACCGACGTGCGTGCGAGCAAAAAGAGAGCAACAACCCGTCCACAGGCTCCCTTCGACCGGCGTCCTCACCGTGAAGCGCGATCTCGAGAACGGGTACGAGCTCGACGACGATCGCGCGCGCATCGACCGGGACGCCGTTCACCGGTATCTCGCGAGGAGTCGTACTGGGCGAAAGGACGGTCACGCGCGGTCCAGGACGAGCTGATCGACAACGCCGCGCGGGTCGTCGGTCTCTACCACGAGGGCCGCCAGATCGGCTTCACGCGAACGCTCTCGGACGGCCACGCGCAGTCCTACCTCGCGGACGTCTACGTGCTCGAGGAGCACCGTGGCCGTGGCCTGGGCGTCGAGCTCGTCCGCTTCAGCGTCGACGAAGGGCCGCTCGCCAAGACGAAGTGGTTCCTGCACACCGCCGACGCGCACGATCTCTACCGGAAGTTCGGGTTCGCGGAGCCCGGGAACAGAGCGCTCGAACGCTGGAGTCGCTAGGTCGAGTTCGGCTTCGGCGTCGTCCAGTCCTCCGCCAACCGATCCTGTACGAGCGCGCGTGCCCCTGAGATCGGGATCCGCTCCTGCGCGAGCGAGTCGCGGTCGCGGATCGTGACCGTATCGTCCTCGAGCGTCTGCTCGTCGATCGTCAGCGCATACGGCGTGCCGATCTCGTCCTGCCGGCGATAGCGGCGGCCGATCTGGCCGGAGTCGTCGTACTCGGCCACCACGGACCCGCCGAAGCTCCTCGTACAACGACCGCGCCTTCCCCACCATGCTCCTCGTTCCTCGAGATGAGCGGCAGCACGGCCACCTTCACCGGGGCCAATGCCGGGTGCAACCGCAAGACAGTCCGCTCCCGCTCGGCCACGACCTCCTCGTCGTACGCATCGACGAGAAACGCGAGCATCGAGCGGTTGACGCCCAAAGCCGGCTCGACGACGTGCGGCGTGTAGCGCTCCTGGCCGTCCACCCACTCGAGCTTCGTCCCGGACGCCTCCGTGTGCGCGGCCAGGTCGAAGTCCCCACGATGCGCGATCCCCTCGAGCTCCGACCAGCCCATGGGGAAGAGGTACTCGAGGTCCGAGGTGGCGCTCGAGTAGTGCGAGAGCTCCTCCGCCTCGTGCTCTCGCACGCGCAGATGGCTCTCGCGAATTCCGTAGCGCAGATGCCATGCACGCCGCTCCTCGACCCAGAAGCGAAACCACTCGTCTGCGTCGGCGGGCGGGACGAAGAACTCCATCTCCATCTGCTCGAACTCGAGCGTGCGGAAGATGAAGTTTCCCGGTGTGATCTCGTTCCGGAACGCCTTCCCGATCTGCGCGATGCCGAACGGTGGCTTGCGCCGGGCGATCTGGGCGACGTTCTTGAAGTTGATGAAGATGCCCTGCGCGGTCTCGGGGCGCAGATACGCGTCCTGGCCCGTCTCCTCGACCGGGCCGATCCGGGTCGAGAACATGAGGTTGAACTGGCGCGGCTCCGTGAGATCGCACTTGTCGGTCTCGCCGGGATGCTTGCTCGGCCGCGCGCCGCACTCCGCGTCGGCGATCTGGTCGGCCCGGTAGCGGCGCTTGCAGAAGCGGCAGTCGACGAGCGGGTCGGAGAAGCCCGTCACGTGCCCGGACGCCTCCCACACCGCCGGATGGAGGATGATCGAGGAGTCGAGCGCGACGATGTCGTCCCGCTCGCGCACCATCGCCTCGAGCCAGCGCGCCTTCACGTTCTCCTTGAGGAGCACGCCGTAGTGCCCGTAGTCGTACGACGAGCCGAGCCCGCCGTAGATCTCCGAGGACGGGAACACGAACCCGCGCCGGCGGGCGAGCGAGACGATCTTGTCCATCGTGACGGCCTCGGGCATCGGCCGAGACGTTACTCGCCGAGCGCTCGCGCTATCGGCGCGTGCCGAGCGTGAGGAGGTATTCCCGGTGGTGGACGACCTCGTCGCCCTCGCGATGCCCTTCGAAGAACTCGACCCAGGTCTGGTGGAACTCCTCTCGACGATCGGGATCGAGGGCCTCGGCGGCGGTCTTCGTAGGCCCGTACGAGGTGGAAAAGAGCTCCCAGTACTCCTCGCCCGACTCGACCGCGAGCGGCGAGTCGTGCTCCTCGAAGTCGAGCTCGAAGGCGTCGGCCAAGAGCTCGCGAACGTGCTCCTCGTTGCCCCAGGCGAACGGGCTCCCCGCACCCGGTGCCGGCGGTGGCAGGAATGGCCCCATCATCCGGAACATCTGCCCGAGCCCGCCTTCGGGAGTCCAGCATGCGAGTGCGAGCCGTCCTCCCGGCTTGGTGACCCGCGCGAGCTCGGCTGCGACGGCCGGGTGGTCGGGCGCGAACATGACGCCGCACGTCGACGTCACGACGTCGAAGCTCGCATCCTCGTAGGTCATCGCCTCGGCGTCGCCGACCTCGAACTGTGCCTCGACGCCCTCCTCGGCGGCCCGTTCCCGCGCTGTCTCGATCAGGACGGGTGCGAGGTCCTGGCCGACGACGTCAGCGCCGCGCTTCGCGGCGAGGATGGCGACCGCGCCGGTACCGGTAGCCGCGTCCAGCACGCGTTCGCCGGGCTTCGGGTCTGTCCGCTCGATGACGAGCTCGTGGATGTCACGCAGCGTGTTCGTGATGCGCTCGTAGGGACCATTGCCCCACATGACGCTCTGTCGCGCCTTCAGCTCTGCGAATGCCATTGTCTCTCCTTCGTCAGTCGGCATTCGGGAGCATACGACCTCGCGGGCGCTAGCCTCCGGCCGATGAGCGCGAACGACACCGACCGCGTCCCGGTCGAGCTCCACATCGTGTCGGACTCGACCGGCGAGACCGCGCAGCGCCTCGTGCTCGCGCTCGAGGCGCAGTTCCCGGATCAGCCGTTCGTCGAGATCCGGCACCCGCGCGCCGAGAGCGCCGAGGACCTGCACATCGCCGTGCAGCAGGCGCGCGGGCGGCCCGCGGTCATGGTCTACACGCTGGTCGGCTCCGAGCTGCGCGACGCGATGCGCCAGCTCTGCCGTCGCGCACGCGTGCACTACTGCGATCTGCTCGGACACCCGATCGACTCGATCTCGCGGGTCGCAGGGGTCGCGGCACGCATGGAGCCCGGAGCACGCGCGCCGCTCGACTCCTCGTACTTCAAGCGCATCGAGGCGATCGAGTTCGCGGTCAAGTACGACGACGGAGTGGGGAGCGGGCTCGACGAGGCGGACGTCGTGCTCGTCGGAGTGTCACGAACGTCGAAGACGCCGCTCTCGATCTTCCTCGGCTACCTCGGGCACAAGGCCGCGAACGTGCCCGTCGTGCGCGGAATCGAGCTCCCGCAGGAGCTGTTCGAGATCGATCCCGCCAAGATCGTCGGCCTGACCATTGCGGCGGAGCGCCTGCTGGACATCCGGACGGCGCGCGTGAAGAGCATGGGCGCGTCGAAGAAGCGCTATGCGGAGCTCGAGGTCATCTACGCGGAGCTCGAGGAGGCGTCGGGCATCCACCGCCGACTCGGCTGCCCCGTCATCGACGTGTCCGAGCTCTCCGTCGAGGAGACCGCGATGCGGATCCTCCGCCTGGTCGAGAAGCGCAAGCGCGCCGCCCACGCATGAAGGAGAGTGAACCGAAGCCGTACGGCGCACCCGGGCAGGTACCGCTCCGGCACCCGTTCCGACCGCCGCCCGGCGGAAAAGGCGACCTGCGCGAGAAGGGCTGGCTCCCGTTTCCGAGGATGGCGTTCTGGTGGATCCTCTTCGTCCTCGGTGACCTCGTCTTCTACGTGCTCTTGACCCCGATCTGGCTCGGACTACGTGCCGCAGCCTGGGCCGCAGAGCTCAGGTCTCGCGTGAGGAAGTCGTCGACCTCACGCTGAGTGCAAAGGCGTACGAGCGGGAAACGGGAGAGCTCCGCCGCATAGGTTCGCCGCGTTCGCCGGTAGTGTCGAAGCGCATAGAGGACGACGGAGTTCGTCGGATGCAGCGCGTCGCGAAGCCTCTCGCGGTTTCCCGCCCAGAGCTCCTCGCGCTGGATCAACTCGCCGGATCGTTCTCCGCACGAGCCGCGGCAGCCAGACATGCAGCGGGAGATCGAGCCAGACGACGAGCTCGGCACCTTCGAGCACCAGGTCGCCGAGCTTGCCGCGATACGCGCCGTCGATCACCCACGCTTCCGACCGAACGATCGACGCGACCCGCGCCCGGAACTCCTCGAGCGGCGGTTCCGCCCAGTTCGGGCCGTGGTGAAGGGCGTCGAGCTCGTAGTAGGCGATGCCGAGGCGCTCGGCCAATGCCTTGGCGACGGTCGTCTTCCCGTTGCCGCTCGCAGTCGAGATCACCGCGACGCGTTTCACGGGACGAACCGTGTCTCGAGCGGCGTCTCCCGACCGGGCTCGACGCGATACGCCTGGGCGCCTTCCCGGATGGCGACGACCTCGCGGAGCTCGGTACCGACGAAGTAGAGCGCCGCGTCGTCGTCCGCCGCATACCCCGGCGGAAAGCCGGCGTCGACGAGCCCGCGATAGACGGGTCGCCGCCGCTCCTCGCCGTCGTAGTGCGGGCACGCGCTCCCGGGCAGGAAGCCGAGCAGATCGCGCATCCCCTCGAGCTGGGGGCCGAACGAGTCGGTCACGCCGGCCTCGAACCAGCAGATCATCCCCGCGCTCGTGCCACAGAGCAGGATCCCGCGCTCCCAGGCCTCGCGCAGGACGACGTCGAATCCGTGCACACGCCAGACGGCGAGCATGTTGGCCGTGTTCCCGCCGGCGACGTAGATCGCGTCCTGCGCGAGAACGTGCTCGCGGATGTCCGGTCGCGGCCAGGGGTTGAACGAGACGTGACTCGGCTCCGCGCGATGCGCGAAGGACTCGTAGAACGAGACGAGCCGCGGCTCCGGAGTCGCGCTCGCCGTCGGCACGAAGCAGACGCGCGGGCCGCCGAGCTCGAGCACGAGGTCGTCGAAGCGGCCGCCGAGGGACGAGCCGCCGCCGGCAAGGATGTGGCCGGGCATCGGACGAGTGTAGATTCCTCCCGCAAATGCGCGTACGTCTTCGACTTCGACGAGGATTCCGGGGGCGGGCGCGAGCTCCTCGGCGGCAAAGGCGTCGGCCTTGCGGAGATGACGCAGCTCGGGATCCCGGTGCCGGCCGGGTTCACGATCACGACGGACGCATGTCGCGCGTACATGGCCGCGGGCGGCGTTCCCGAGGGTCTCGACCGCGAGATCGAGGAGCGCATCGCCGCGCTCGAGGAACGCGCGGACCGGCGCTTCGGAGATCCGGAAAGCCCGCTCCTCGTCTCGGTCCGCTCCGGGGCAGCCGTCTCGATGCCCGGGATGATGGACACGATCCTGAACCTCGGCCTGAACGACGTCGCCGTCGAAGGCCTGGCGACGTCGACCGGCGACGCACGCTTCGCGCTCGACTCCTACCGCCGGCTCATCCAGATGTACGGGGGGGTGGTGGCCGGTGTCGACGGGCATCGCTTCGAGCAGGCGCTCACCGATCTGAAAGCGGCGAGCGGCGTGACTCAGGACGTCGAGCTCTCCGCCGACGACCTCCGCGGTCTCGTCGAGACGTTCAAGGAGATCTACGAGGAGAGCGCTGGCCACCCGTTCCCGCAGGACGCCTCCGAGCAACTGCGACGCTCCTATCGAGCGGTCTTCGACTCGTGGAACTCTCCGCGGGCGCAGGTCTACCGAAAGACCTACGACATCGCGGACGATCTCGGCACCGCGGTGAACGTCGTCCAGATGGTCTTCGGCAACAGGGGCGAGAGCTCGGGAACGGGTGTCTGCTTCACGCGCGATCCCGCCACGGGCGAGAAGCGGCTCTACGGCGAGTTCCTCTCGAACGCGCAGGGTGAGGACGTCGTTGCCGGGATCCGGACGCCCGAGCCGATCGAGCGGATGCGCGAGAAGATGCCCGACGCGTTCGGCCAGCTCCAGGAGACGCTGGCGCTCCTCGAGTCGCACTACCGGGACCTGCAGGACATCGAGTTCACGGTCGAGGAAGGCCGTCTCTTCATCCTGCAGACGCGAACCGGCAAGCGGACCGCGGCCGCGGCTCTACGGGTCGCCGTCGAGATGGTGGACGAGGAGCTGATCTCGCGCGACGAGGCGGTCGCGCGCATCGATCCGGCGCAGCTCGACCAGCTCCTGCATCCCCGGATCGATCCGAGTGCGGAGATCGAGGTCGCGACACGCGGCCTGAACGCCTCGCCCGGAGCGGCCTCCGGCGCGATCGTCCTCGACGCCGACACCGCCGAGGAGCGCGGCAAGGCGGGCGACGACGTGATCCTCGTGCGCTGGGAGACGACCCCCGACGACATCCACGGACTGATCCACGCACGCGGAGTCCTGACCGCGCACGGCGGAATGACCTCGCACGCCGCGGTGGTCGCGCGCGGCATGGGGAAGCCGTGCGTCGCAGGCTGTGAAGCTCTCTCGATCGACTACAAGGCGGGCACGGTCAAGATCGGCGAGAGCGAGCTCCGTGCGGGAGACGTGATCACGATCGACGGTGGGACCGGCGAGGTGATCATCGGCTCGGTCCCGCTCGTCCCTCCTGCCATCGACGAGAACTTCGGCACGATTCTCGGCTGGGCGGACGAGCTCAGGCGCATGCGCGTGCGCGCGAACGCGGATACGCCCGAGGACGCGGCCAAGGCGCGCGAGTTCGGCGCGGAGGGCATCGGCCTCTGCCGAACCGAGCACATGTTCATGGCCGAGAGTCGGCTTCCGATCGTGCGCGAGATGATCCTCGCCCGCGACGAGGAGGAACGCCGCTCGGCGCTCGAGCGCCTGCTTCCACTGCAACAGGGCGACTTCGAGGGGATCTTCGAGGCCATGGCCGGGTTCCCGGTGACGATCCGGCTGCTCGATCCGCCGCTGCACGAGTTCCTGCCGCCGCTCGAGGAGGCGACCTCCGACGCGATGCGCGAGCGGATCCGGGCGCTGCACGAGTCGAACCCGATGCTGGGCACGCGTGGGTGCAGGCTCGGGCTCCAGTTCCCGGAGATCTACGAGATGCAGGTGCGCGCCATCGTGCGCGCGGCGAGGGCTGTCTCGGAACGGACCGGCGCTGCGCCGCTGGTCGAGATCATGCACCCGCTCGTCGGCTTCAGAGAAGAGCTTGCCCGGCTCCGCGAGCTCACCGAGCGCGTCGCTGCCGAGGAGCCGACGGTGGAGTACCTGTGCGGCACGATGATCGAGCTCCCGCGCGCTGCACTCCGGGCCGACGAGATCGCAGCGGAAGCGGACTTCTTCTCCTTCGGGACGAACGACTTGACCCAGACGGCGCTCGGGTTCTCCCGGGACGACGCCGAGGGCAAGTTCCTGACGTTCTATCTCGAGCACGGGATCCTCGAGCGGAACCCGTTCGAGGTCCTGGACGAGGAGGGCGTCGGCGACCTGATGCGGATCGCGGTCGAGCGGGGGAGAGGCGCCAAGCCGGACATCAAGCTCGGGATCTGCGGCGAGCACGGGGGCGAGCCGCGCTCGGTCGCCTTCTGCCACCGGCTCGGGCTCGACTACGTCTCGTGCTCGCCGTTTCGGGTTCCGCTCGCTCGCCTCGCCGCGGCGCAAGCCGCGCTCGCGGAGGTGGGCGTCACTGCACTCGCCATCGGCGGCTGAGCATCTAGACCTGGGCTAAGGCGACTGCGACGCTCAGCGCGCCGATCCCGACGACCGCCAGCATGGCGACCGCCGGCATCCGGCGGAGATAGAGGAACGCGAGCGCGACCAGGGCGCCGCCGATCAAGCCCGCCGATGTGACCCCCGATGGAGATGCCCGGGATGAGGAACGTGAAGAGCAGGTTGAAGACGACGAGCCCCATCGCCTGCCCGCCGAAGACGTAGATCCGGCGCCACTCCAGGAGGGCGGCTGCGCCCATGATCCCCCAGATCGCCCCCGAGGCGCCCACGACCGGCGAGAGCGGCGACCAGACGAGTGCCCCGGCCGCCCCGGCGAGCCCGGACACGACATAGAGGAGCGCATACCTTCCGTGTCCCAGATAGTCCTCGAGCGCCGGGCCGATGATCCAGAGGACGAGCATGTTCATCCCGAGATGCAGCACGTTCCCATGGAGGAACGCGGACGTGAGCAGCCGCCACCACTCGCCCTCGGCGACGAGCGGCCCGAACAGCACGCCGTTCTCGAAGATCCAGTCCGACGTCGGGCTGAGACCCGAGCCCAAGGCGAGCTGGAGCACGAAGACGGTGACGTTGATCCCGATCAAGGCGAACGTCACGAACGGTCCCTGGAGCGACAGCGACGTGCTTGCCCTGCGTGCGACTCGCTTCGGCGCGGCGACCTTCCCGCCGGTGCTCGCGTGGTCGGGACAGCGAATCCCGACGGGGCCGAAGGTCATGCAGTCCGGACAGATCCCCCGGCCGCATTCGGTGCAGGACACGTACGTCTCCCGCTCGGGATGGCGGTAGCAGCGAAGCGGCTCGGTCACCGCGGCTAGCGTACCCCTGTGCGGGTCCACGTCGCGCTCACACCGGACGAGGCCGGAACCGCCCCGACCGGGATCGTCATCGACGTGATCCGGGCGACCACGACGATGTGCCAGGCGCTCGCCTCGGGCTACGAGCGGGTGTTCTGCACGGCCGAGATCGAGGAGGCGCACACGCTTCGGGAGGAGCTGGGAGAGGGCGTGCTGGGCGGTGAGCGGAACGCCGTGCGCATCCCGGGTTTCGACCTCGGCAACTCCCCGCGGGAATACCTCGAGCCCGTGGACAGGACGGTGATCCTTTCGACGACGAACGGCACCCGAGCCGTGGTCTCGGCCGCACAGCGTTGCGAGCGCGTGCTCATCGCGTCCCTGCTCAATCTCTCCGCGGTCGTCGAGGCCATCCGAGCGGCGGACGAGGACGCGATCGTCGTCTGTGCGGGGGTGCAGGGCACGCTTGCGCTCGACGACGCATACGTGGCTGGGCGGATCGTCGAGCTCCTCGACTGGGGACGGAGCGACGCGGCCGAGGCTGCGGCGCGGCTCACGAGTACCTGGGCCGGGGCGGAGGACGCCCTCCGCGCGTCGAAGAGCGGTCGCAACCTGCTCGAGAACGCGCCCGAGCTCGAAGAGGACATCGCGTTCTGCGCGCGCGAGAGCGTGCTCGGCGTCGTCCCGCGCTTGGTGGCGCTCCGCGGCGGCGCAGCGGAGATAACCCTGTGATCGTGAACCGGGATCCGACTGCTCGAGGCCCGTACACGGCCTTCGCGGAGGTCGCCGGGGCCTACGAGCGAGGCCGGCCCGGATATCCGGATGAGGCGGTGCGCTGGCTAGCCGGTGACCAACCCTGCGACGTCGTCGATCTCGGCGCAGGAACCGGGAAGCTGACTCGTGTGCTGGTGGGACTCGGGCATCGGGTAACCGCGATCGAGCCGCTTCCGGAGATGCTGGAGCTGCTTCCCGCCACTGCCCCCGGCGCGGCCGCGATCCTCGGCAACGCGGAGGTCATCCCGGTTCCCGACGCGTTCGCCGACGTCGTCACCTCCGCGCAGGCGTTCCACTGGTTCGACCACCCGGTTGCGCTGCCGGAGATCGCCCGTGTCCTCCGACCGGGAGGTCGCCTCGCGCTCGTCTGGAACAGGAGAGACGATCGTGAGCCGTGGGTCGCCCGGCTGAGCGCGATCATCGGCAACGAAGCAGTCGGCGAGAACGACGTGTCCGAGCCGATCGCCGCAAGTGGGCTCTTCGGACCCGTCGAGACCGCCGAGTTTCGATTCGAGCAGGCTCTCGATCGCGAGCTATTGCTCGACCTCGTGCTCTCGCGGAGCTACTGCGCGAAGCTTCCGCCGGCCGAGCGGGAGCCGATCCTCGAGGCCGTCGGCGACCTGTACGACGAGATCGCAGACTCGCACGGACTGCACCTGCCGTACGTCACCGAGTGCTTCAGGGTCACGAAGACCTAGGCAACCTCGAACTCGCGGTGGACTGCCTCGACGTTGTTCCCGTCGGGGTCGAGCAGGAACGCGGCGTAGTAGCGGCCGGCCTCCGCCGAGCTGTACTGCTCGCGGACGCCGGGAGGGCCGTTGTCTCGGTATCCCGCCTCGATCCCGGCTCGGTGGAACGCGTCCACCTGCTCGCGCGAGTCCGCGACGAAGGCAATGTGGATGGGGCCACTCGCGTGCTCGTCACCCCAGACCACGAGGTTCGCGAACTGGGCACCGCGGTCGCTCTCCCAGAGCGGCGGTATCGCGAGTGGTTCGAGGAC
This sequence comes from uncultured Actinomycetes bacterium, assembly GCA_963838395.1. Lineage (GTDB taxonomy): Bacteria > Actinomycetota > Thermoleophilia > Gaiellales > Gaiellaceae > GMQP-bins7. The sequence continues at coordinate 331,931 of CAWIQX010000024.1, read as the reverse complement.
AGTCGTGTAGAACGCGATGCTCGCGCCCGCATCCCGCACGACGACCTTCACGTGGTCGAAGACGACCCGCGTCCAATCCCACTCGCTCATCGCTCGAAAGTACCAAAGAACTGCTTGACAGGAGAACGTACGTTCGTATAGAACATATGTTCCTGTGATCGCGTGTCTCCTCATTCCCGGGTTCGAGCTGAGGGCGGCACTGCGAGCGCGGCCGGGCCTCGCGCTCGTGCCGGCTGCGCTTGCTCCGGACCCGAACGAGGAGCCGTTGCTCGGCCCCGTTACCGCCGCCGCGGACGCAGTGGGCATCAAGCCGGGGATGCGTCTGGGGGAGGCGCTCGCCACCTGTCCGTCGCTCGTGCTCGTCGACCGGGATCCCGCCGCGGTCGAGCGGGAGTGGGAAGAGGTCCTGCAGCGTCTCGAGGACACGGGCTTCGCGGTCGACCCGGTCGAGCACGGCGTGGTGGTCTTCGAGACGCGTGGCGTCGAGCGACTGTACGGGGGCGTGCGTCCGGCGCTGGAACGAGCGCTCGCGGCCATCGGCTCGAGCTGGGATCCGCGCATCGGCGCAGCCGGTCGTCGCTTCACGGCCCTCGCAGCGGCGAGCGTCGCGAGACCGGGCCAGATCCTGCTTGTCGCGGAGAAGGAGGAGGAGTCGTTCCTCGAGCCGCTGCCGCTCTCGCTCCTGCCCTTGACCAACGAGCGCTATGCGGAGCTCGAGGGCCTCGGTCTGCGCAGCATCGGGGAGCTCGCGGAGCTTCCGAGCAGCTGCGGTGTCGGAGAGGTTGGGAGCAGATGGACGCAAGGCCTGGCGCCTCGCTCGTGGGGGCAGAAGCGCAAAAGTACGCGGGCGAAAGCCGGCGGCAGAGCTCGCCGAGGTGCTCGTCTTCCCGGAAGCCGTCGGGAACGAGCTCACGCTGCGCAGAGCGCTCGGCTCGTTGCTCGAGCGCCTGCTCGCCCGCCCCGAACGAGCCGGACGGCCGTTTCGAAAGCTCGCGATGTCCGCCCGGCTCGTCGATGGCGGCTCGTGGCGTCGCGCGGTGGCACTGCGCGACGCCACGGCCGAGGTAAGTCGTCTGCGCGTCGCCCTCGGGCCGAAGCTTCAGGAGCTGCCCGCCCCGATTCTCGAGCTTCGGCTCGAAGCCGTCGAGCTCGCGGAGCACACGGGTCAGCAGCTCGCACTGGTCGAGCCTGCGGGGGAGGAAGCGGCCGGTCGCCTGCGTGAGGGGCTACGACAGGTGCGTGCGACCACGGGGACGGGCTCCGTCTGCTCGGTCGTGGAGGTGGCGCCATGGTCACGGATTCCCGAGACGCGGGCGCTCGTCGTTCCTCGAGATGAGTAGCGGCCGGGCATGCCCGGCCCTCGTGCACCGCTGGCCTCGCCGCGACGAGTAGCCGGTCGGCTCAATGCACCGCTGCCCGCGCTCGTCGAATCGGAGTTCGACGGCACTCCGCGCATCGTGAACCGCCAGCCCGTCGCGCTCGTCCGCGAGGAGTGGCGCGTCGTCGATCGCTGGTGGACGGATGAGCCGGTGGACCGGCGCTACTTCGAGGTCGTCCTCCAGAGCGGGCAGACCGTATGCGTCTACCGCGATCGCGAGGCGGGATGCTGGTTTACCCAGAACGCCTGAGCACGCCGGGGTCAGACCCCACGGGTCCGATCCCTCGACCCGACGATGTGCCTGGCGAACCGGCCGACGGCGTAGACCGCCCCGAGCCCAGCTCCTGTTGCGAGCGCGAGGAGGTTCGTCGTGGTGCAGGTTCGGCAGGCGTTGCAGCACACGGCAGCCATCGGAGCTTGGTCGCCGACCTTTGTGGCGACCTGGATCGCTCGCCCTTGCCAGATCTCCTTCTTCACGAGCTGACTGTAGCCCGCCGCTCAGTCGATGTCGAAGATGTCGTGGCGCTCGAAGAACGCGGCGTCCGGCTTCTCTCCTGCGCGAATGGAGCAGTCTGCGAGCTCCCGCCGGTACTCCACGAAACCCGCCTGGCGTATGGAGGTTCGAGAGCTCTGGCCGGCTCCGCGCTGATGTTCTCGAAGTAGTGGACTACGCCCGGCGGGCGCGAGCGACGTACGTGCCAGGACTTGCGTGCACGACCTCGTCCCCGACGTGGAACTCGACCTCGCCTGCGAGGACGAAGAACGAGTCGCTGTGCCCCTTGTGGAAGTGGGGCTGAACGCCGCCTCCGGGCTGCATCTCGAACTCGATCAACGAGAGCTCCGGACGGGCCACCTTGACCACGCTCGTTCCGAGCTGCTCGCCCTCGCCCGGCGCCAGAGCGATCGGAGCATCCGCCACGGCTCAGCCGACCGCTTCCCAGGTCATCATGCCGGCAACCTAGCCGGAGAGCCTCACGGCGACCACCGACGCCGGATCGGCACCGCCGTCGGCCGGAGGCTCGTGCTGGTCGAAGTCGGGCTTGCGTCCCCGCATGTAGTCGCCGAAGCCGCTGGCCGGCATGTGCAGGTTGAAGAAGCGCGCGCTCTCCGGGCCGTCGTTGTCGAAGCCGTGGACGACGTCGGGCGGGAAGAGGACGAAGGTCTGTGCCGGACCACGGAAGCGGGCCGGTCCGGGAGGCGAAGGTCAGCTCGCCCTCGACGACGAGGAACGCGTCGGCATGGCTGTGATGGACGTGCGGCGGCGCACCACGCTCACCGGGGCCGTAGTGGAACTCCGTCACCGTGAGCTCGTCGGCCTCGACGAGCAAGGTCGCGCGGCGGGTTTCCGTCCTGGCCGGCCATCGTCTCGCCTTGCTCCGCTCCGACGCCGGCAAAGCCGGCACCTCCGCTCTTGGGCGGCTCCGTCGAGCCTACGCCGCTCTCACCCCCGGTGCGGCGGAGGACGACGAGCCCGGGATCGCCCGTCGCGTACTCGGGCGGGGGCTGCTGGTCGAAAGCGGCCGCGGAGCCACGGACGAAGTCCCCGAAGCCGGAGCACGGGGCGTGGAGAACGACGAACCGCGCCGGCTCGTTGCCCGTCACCTCGAAAGCGTGGACGACCTCGGGCGGGACGAACGCCCAGGTCTCGGCGCCGATCCGAAGCTCGCGATCTTCGAGACGGAGCGCGAGCTCTCCCTCGAAGACGAACATCGCCTCGGCATGTCGTGCATGGATGTGGAGCGGCGCTTTTCCCCAACCGGGAGCGGCGCGCACGTCGACCGCGCCGAGTTGCTCGACGTCCGCGAGGAGGGTGACCTCGAGCTCCTCGCGGCGAAAGATGATCTCACCTTCGCGGATCTCGACCACGTGCCAGCAGCCTAAAGGCATCTAGATGGTCGGGTACGTCGAGCTGCACAGTCATTCCGCGTACTCCTTCCTCGACGGCGCGTCCCAGCCGGAGGAGCTGGCGGCACGTGCGGCCGAGCTCGGCTACGAGGCGCTTGCGCTCACCGACCACGACGGCCTCTACGGCTCGCTGGAGTTCGCGCACGCGGCGAAGGCGTTCGGGGTGCGGCCGATCACCGGCTCCGAGGTGACGCTGGACGACGGCTCGCACGTCACCTTGCTCGTCCAGTCCCGCCGCGGCTACGGGAACCTCTGCCGGTTGCTCACTGCCTCACATGCAGGAACACGACAGTTTCCAGTGGGGGCCGGGCATGCTCCGGCCCCTCCAACCATCGGTGTCCGTGGAGACGGTGGCCGAGCTCTCCGAGGGGCTCGTCTGCCTCTCGGGCTGCGCGCGGGTCGGCCTTGGCGTTCGTGATCCGAGCGGCGCCGCGCTGCTCGCTCGGGCCTTCGGCCGCGACCACTTCTTCGTCGAGCTCCAGCGGCCGTACGAGCGTGGAGACACACGGAGAAACGCCGCGCTTCGCGACCTGGCCGAGCATCTCGGAGTCGAGACGGTCGCGACCGGAGACGTCCACGCACACCATCCGCGGCGAACGCTGCTCCAGGACGCACTCGTGGCGATCCGTTGCGGCACCTCGCTCGAGGGCTGCGAGCCGGATCGTCGCGGTAACCGTGAGAGCTTTCTCCGGTCGCCGGAGGAGATGGTGGGGCGCTTCTCCTTCGACCGCCGAGCCGCCGAGCGGAGCGTCGAGCTCGCGCGTAGGCTCGAGTTCGATCTCACCGAGGAGCTCGGCTACCGCTATCCGGACTTCTCGGAAGGCGAAGAACCGGCGATCCGTCAGCTCGCCGAGATCTGCCAGGCGGCAGTGGACGATCGGTATTCACCTGGAGGAGCCGGGCATGCTCGGCTCCTACGACAACAGGCACGCGAGCGCTTGGACGACGAGCTGAAGCTGATCGAGGAGCTCGGGCTCGCCGGGTTCTTCCTCCTCCACCACGAGGTGCTCGAGCTCGCCCGTGAGGCCGCGCTCCAGGTACGGGGTCGGGACTCGCCGCGCCACTTTCTCCCGCCGGGACGAGGACGCGGCAGCTCGGTCGGCTCCATCGTCTGCTACCTCACGGGCCTCTCCCACGTCGATCCGGTGGAGAACGACCTCTCGCTCGGACGTTTTCTGAACCGCGAGCTCGCGTCGGTGCCGGACATCGACCTCGACTTCCCGCGCGACATCCGGGAGAAGCTGATCGTCGCGGTCACCGAGCGCTACGGAAGGGAGCACGCGGCGCTCGTGGCGAGCTTCGCGACGTATCGCTCGCGCGGTGCGATCCGCGACGTGGGCAAGGCGCTCGGGCTCCCCTATGCCGAGCTCGAGCGTCTGGCGCGTCTCTCCGACGGCTGGGATGCACGGCGGGTGGGGGAAGAGCTCGAGAAGCTCCCCGACGGCGAGCGCAAGCTCGGCTCCAGGCGCTGGCGAGCCTTCGCCTGGCTCACACGCGAGATCGCCGGGCTCCCGCGGCATGTCTCCCAGCACCCGGGCGGGATGATCGTCTCGACGCGCCCGCTGATCGAGCTCGTCCCCGTGCAGCCCGCGGCCATGGCCGGCCGCCAGCTCTGCCAGTGGGACAAGGACTCCTGCGCCGACGCCGGCTTCCTCAAGATCGACCTGCTCGGACTGGGGATGCTCTCCGCGGTCGAGGACTGCGTCGAGCAGATCGCGCGTACACACGGCGAGGTGATCGATCTCTCGCGGATCCCCTTCGACGACGAGGAGGTCTTCGCGGACATCCGGCGCGCGGACACGGTGGGCGCGTTCCAGATCGAGAGTCGAGCGCAGATGCAGAGCCTCCTGCGCACGAAGCCGGAGAACCTCGACGACCTCACCGTCCAGGTCGCGCTCGTGCGGCCGGGGCCGATCCAGGGAAAGGCGGTGCATCCGTACATCGATGCGCGCGAGCGGCTGCGCGGAGATCCTTCGTACGTCTGGCCCGTCGACCACGAGCTCCTGCGCGAGCCGCTGCGCTCCACGTTCGGCGTCGTGGTCTTCCAGGACCAGGTGCTCGAGGTCGCGATCGCCCTGGCGGGCTTCACGATCGGGGAGGCGGAGGGCCTTCGCCGGGCGATGAGCCGGAAGCGGAGTCAGGACGCGCTCGAGGCCTACCGTGGACAGTTCGTCGCAGGTGCGGCGGCGAAGGGCGTCGACTCCGAGGTCGCGGACGGCATCTTCGACAAGCTCGTCGGGTTCTCGGGCTTCGGCTTCCCGAAGGCCCATGCAGCTGCGTTCGGACTGCTCGCCTATCAGTCGCAGTGGCTGCGTCGGCACTACGCCGCCGAGTTCTTGTGCGCGCTTCTCAACGCCCAGCCGATGGGCTTCTACCCGCCCGCGACCCTGGTTCGCGACGCACAACGGCGCGGCGTGGAGATCCGGCCGGCGGACGTCAATCTGAGCGATGCACGCTGCTCGATCGAGCTCGTCGATGAGCCACCGAACCCGCCAAGTGACAAGTCGTCACAAGGCGATTTCCCCGCACCTCTGGTAATTCGCCCTTGTGACACTGTGTTGCAAGGAGCAAAGTTGGCGGTGCGGATCGGGATCTCGTACCTCACCGCGATCGGCAGCGACGACGCTGAGGCGCTCGTCGCCGAGCGCGTCAAAAACGGGACGTTTCGGGACATAGGCGATCTTGCCCGCCGAGCGGCGCTTTCCCGCGACGGGCTCGAGGCGCTCGTCAAGGGCGGCGCCTGCGACGGTTTTGGACGTCGACGCCGCGATCTCCTGTGGGAGCTCGGGCTCGTGCTGAGGCCGCAGTCGGTGCCGGGCACGAAAGGGGAGACCAAGCAGCTCCCCCTTTCGCTCGACCCGACCGCCGAGACACCCGAGCTCCGCGACCTGACGCGCTGGGAGCGCATGCTCGCCGACTACCGGCACACCAGCCTTTCCGTGGGCGTGCACCCTCTGGCACTGCTTCGTCCGCACCTTCCCGCGGGAACGCTTTCGAGCGCCGACCTGCTCGACCAGTCACACGGCCGAAGCGTTGCCGTGGCGGGGATGGCGATCGCGCGCCAGCGGCCTTCGACCGCAAAGGGCATCGTGTTCATGCTGCTCGAGGACGAGTACGGGCAGATGAACCTGATCGTCCAGCCGCATATCTACGAGCGGCACCGCGCGACGGTGCGTGCCGAGCCGCTCGTCCTCGCGTACGGGCGCTTCGAGAAGGTGAAGGAGAACCGGAACGTGCTGGTCTCCCGCATCGAGTCGCTCGGGCCGCTTGCGCGCACGGTCGCGGAGAGCGACGCGGTGTGGGAATCGCTCCCGCGTGCCCATCACTTCGGGCACCGCTGACGACAACTACTAGAGCTCGACCTCGGGAAGAACGCGGTCGAGATACCTCTCGACGTCGTCCGACTTCAGCACGTCGTCGAGCCAGGCCCTGCGTTCGAAATCGATCACCTCGAGCTCCCAGACGCACGCCATGCCAGTGCCGTCCACCGGCTCGAGCCTGCCGGGCTCGTCGAGCGGAGAGACGAAGAAACGGCTGTGGATCTCGTTCTCGTTGGCCCACCAGTACACCAGGCCGAGCCCTGCATTCCTGGCGTCGTGGGCGATCGTGAACCCGACCGCATCTTCCGGAACCACCTCGTGTGCGGCGTCGCGCGTTGCTTCGGCGAGCGCCTGTCGCGGAAGGCGATCGTGCGTCCCGATGCCGTAGTGCTTCAACCGGCCTTCGCGACCGAGGAACGAGATGGATCGTGGCTCGTATTCCATGCGTCCATCTTGACTCAACCGAAATAGGGTTGAGTCCGCGTCGGAATGGCACTCCTCGTCCGCACCTGGAACGTGTTCCACGGGAACGCACTTCCTCCACGCCGCCGCGGCTTCCTGCGCGAGATGATCGAGCTCGTCAGCGGCGACTCGCCCGACGTCGTCTGCCTGCAGGAGGTCCCCGTCTGGGGCATCGCGCGGCTCGAGGAGTGGAGCTCGATGCAGGCTGCTTGCGGTCGTCGCCCGCGCTCCTCGCATTCCCGGCCGAGCCGGCACACGTGTCACCCGCTGGAATCAGGGCTTCTTTCGCTCGGCCTTCGTCGGCCAGGCGAACGCGATCCTCGTCTCGCGCTCGCTGACAGCCGAGGAACGGGGACACCTGCAGATCAGCGATCCCGGACGCGAGCGCCGCATCGTGCAGGCCGTCGGCGTCGCCGGGCGCTACCTGGTGGCCAATCTGCACGCGAACCGCGGCCACGAGGTGGCGCGGCTGGAGCTCGAACGCGCTCGTGCGTTCGCGGAGGCCGCGTCGCGACCAGGGGAGATTCTCGTTCTGGCGGGAGACTTCAATCTGAGGGACTTCGAGCTGGCCGGCTACTCGCCGGCGGCGGACAGCATCGACCACGTGCTCGTCGCGGGAGCCGCTGCGTCCGCACCGCTCGTGTGGCCGCTCGAGCGGCGCGAGCGCGACGGGGTGCTCCTGTCGGACCACGCCCCTGTCGAACTCACCATCCGGTGACCATCTTGTAGGGTCGTAGGCAATTCACCGTGGCTGGAGTGACCTTCGAGGGAGTGGGCAAGGTCTATCCCGACGGGACGCGGGCTGTGGCCGGCATGGACCTGCAGATCGCCGACGGGGAGTTCATGGTGCTGGTGGGCCCGTCGGGCTGTGGCAAGACGACGGCGCTCCGCATGGTCGCCGGCCTCGAGGAGATCTCAGAAGGGGTGCTGAGAATCGGGGACAGGGTCGTCAACCGGGTGCCTGCGCGCGACCGGGACATCGCGATGGTCTTCCAGAGCTACGCGCTCTACCCGCACCTGACCGTCTACGACAACATCGCCTTCGGCCTCCGGCTGCGAAAGAAGCCGAAGGAGGAGATCGACAGGCGCGTGCGAGAGGCTGCCCACATTCTCGGGCTGGAAGCGTTCCTCGACCGCAAGCCACGTGCGCTCTCGGGCGGCCAGCGTCAGCGGGTAGCGATGGGAAGGGCGATCGTCAGACAGCCGCAGGCCTACCTGATGGACGAGCCGCTCTCGAACCTCGACGCGAAGCTCCGCGTCCACATGCGCGCGGAGATCGCGGGGCTCCAGAGCGAGCTCGGGGTGACGACGATCTACGTGACCCACGATCAGGTCGAGGCGATGACCATGGGCGATCGCGTTGCGGTGATGCGGAAGGGAGAGATTCAGCAGGTCGCGCCACCGCAGGAGCTGTACGAGCGGCCGGTCAATCTGTTCGTCGGCGGCTTCATCGGCTCGCCTGCGATGAATCTGGTCGAAGCCAGCATCGAACGAACGCAACGGTCGCCTCGCCGTGCAGTTGGGCGAGCACGTCCTCGCACTCGGAGACGACGTCCTCACGTCGAGACCCGGGCTCGAGGCGTATGTGGGCCGCAAGGTGGTCGTCGGCGTCCGCCCGGAGAATCTCGAGGATGCGGCGCTCGAGCCGGATACACCGCAGGATCAGCGGATGCAGGGCGTCGTCGTGCTCCGCGAGCCTCTGGGCTCGGAGATCGTCGCGCACTTCACCGTGGCCGCGCCACCTGCGCTGACCGAGGATGTCCGCGAGCTTGCGCGCGACGTCGGGCAGGAGAGCGCAGTACAGGCGGCGGCAGCCGAGGGCACCAACGAGATCGGTCGTCGTCGGGCGCTTCGGCCCTCGCTCTCGGATCAAGAACGGTGACGTCGTCGACGTTGCCGTCGAGACCGGCGCGTTGCACTTCTTCGATATCGAAACCGGCCTCGGCGTTTACTCGCGAGGCGGGCAGGCGAAGCTCAATACACAGACAAACGACGGGGAAGGAGCACAGGGATGAAAAGACGATGGCTCGTGTTCGCGCTGCTCGTAGGCGTGCTCGCGTTCGTGGCCGCGGGTTGCGGCGGAGACGACGACGGAGGAGGCGCCGAGGGCAGCGAGGACGTCTCCGGCGAAGTCTCGACCATGGCGATCTGGGCGGGCGAGGAGCAGGAATCGTTCGAAGCCGTGATCGCCGGCTTCGAGGAGGCGTACCCGAACGTGGACGTGACCTACAACTCCGGCGGAGACAACCTCGGGCCGCTGCTCTCGACCGCGGTCGAAGGCGGCAACCCGCCCGACCTCGCTGCCATCGGTCAGCCGGGCCTCATGGCGGACTTCGCGGAGCAAGGCGCGCTTCAGCCGATCGACGACCTCCGCGACGCCATCGTCGAAGGCCTCGGCGAGTCCGTCGCCGACGTCGGCGCGGTCGACGGCACGCAGTACGGCGTCATGTACAAGGGCGCCAACAAGTCGACCATCTGGTACAACGTCGCGGCCTTCGAGGAGGCCGGGGTCGAGCCTCCGGAGACGTGGGAGGACCTGTCAGCTGCGGCCGACACGCTCAAGGCCGCGGGCATCACGCCGTACTCGGTCGGCGTCGACGTCGGCTGGCCGATCACGGACATCTTCGAGAACGTGTATCTCCGAAGCGCCGGCCCCGAGATGTACGACCAGCTGGCACGACACGAGATCGCCTGGACGGACCAGTCCGTGAAGGACGCGCTCGGAATCATGGCCGAGCTCTTCGCGTCCGACAACATGGCGGGCGGCACGGAAGCTGCCCTCCAGACCGAGATGCCGGATTCGGTGGCGAAGGTGTTCAACGACTCGCCCGAGGCCGCCATGGTCATCATCGGCGACTTCGCACCCGGTGTCACGGAGACGACCCTAGAGCCGGAGACGGGGTACAACGTCTTCGACTTCCCGTCCGTGGAAGGCTCCGACCCCGCGGTCATGGGCTCGGGCGACATCTTCGTGAAGTTCACGGACAATCCCGCTTCGGACGCGTTCCTCGAGTACCTGACCACCGAGGAAGCCGCCGAGATCTGGGCCGAGCGCGGCGGGTTCACGGCGATGAACCAGAACATCGACACCGCCGTCTACCCCGACGAGATCACACGGGCCACGGCCGGCGCACTGGCCGACGCCGAGGCATTCAAGTTCGACATGTCCGATCTGCAGCCCGCGGCCTTCGGAGGTACACCGGGTCAGGGCATGTGGAAGCACCTGACGGACTTCGTGGCGAACCCGGACGACGTCGACGGGACCGCGGAGAAGCTGGAGGCCGACGCCGCGCAGGCGTTCGGCTAGGGCAGCACGGCTGGCTCGACGATGAGCGAGTCGGTGACGACGGCGGAAGCCCCCTCACGGGGGCTTCCGCCGGGTGACGGGGAGCCCGGGCTCTGGCAGCGCTACGGCGTCGTCGCTCTCTTCCTCGGTCCCGCGCTCCTTCTGCTCGCCGTCTGGGTCGTCTATCCGACGATCCGCACGATCATCCGGAGCTTCTTCGACCGGAGCGGCGACGAGTTCGTCGGCCTCGACAACTACCAGACGCTCTTCTCGGACGACACGCTCCTGACGGCGGTCCGGAACAACTTTCTCTGGCTGTTGATCGTCCCGGCGTTCGTGACCGCGATCGGGCTCGTGTTCGCCGTGCTCCTCGAGCGCGTGCGCTTCGCGACCGCGTTCAAGGTCGCGGTGTTCATGCCGATGGCGATCTCGCTCTTCGCGGCGGGGGTGATCTGGCGGCTGATGTACGAGAAGGATCCGGATCAGGGCACCGTGAACGCGGCGATTGCCGTCGTGAAGGACGCGGTCTCGCCGTCCGGTGTGCTCTCGGCCGCACAGCCTTCGACGGATGCGCTGGAGGGTGGGCCCGCGGGCGGTCTGGTATTGAAGACTCCGCTCGGGCCGGGCGCGGTCGCGCAGCTGGGCCTCACTGGCATTCGCTCCTCCGACGTCCCCAGCGACGCCGAGCAGGCCGTCGTGCCGGAGGCCCTTTCGGGCGGCATCACCGGCGTGGTGTGGAGAGACTTCAAGCCAGGTGGCGGCACCGCGGGTGAGGTCGAGGAGGAGGAGCTCGGCCTGCCGGGCGTCACCGTCGAGCTCCGCGACGACAGCGGCGGCAGCGTCTTGGAGACGACGACCGAAGCCGATGGCACCTTCGCGTTCGAGGAGGTCGAAGACGGCTCCTATCGCGCGGCGATCGGACCGGACACGTTCTCGGAGCCGTTCGCCGGTGTGTCCTGGCTCGGGGCCAGTCTGATCACGCCCGCGATCATGATGTCGTACGCCTGGGTCTGGGCCGGATTCGCGATGGTCGTCATCGCGGCAGGCCTCGCCGCGATACCCCGCGATCTCCTCGAGGCCGCGCGGACGGACGGGGCAACGGAGATGCAGGTGTTTCGTCGCGTGACGATCCCGCTCCTCGCCCCGGTCTTGACGGTGGTCTTCGTCACCATGCTGATCTACGTCCTGAAGGTGTTCGACATCGTGATCGCGGTCGCACCCGGCTCCGTGCAGGACGACGCGAACGTGATCGCACTGGCCATGTGGCGGACGTCGTTCGGCGGCGTGAACGACTTTGGGCTGGGAGCCGCGATCGCGGTGTTCCTCTTCCTGCTCGTCATTCCGATCCTCGCACTCAACGTCCGCCGTTTCCGGAGAGAGGTCTGACCCGGTGACGAGCGCAGAGATCGAGGTCACTCAGCACGAGTCGACTGCGACGAGGATCGTGCGCTATCTCAGCAAGGCCCCCGTCTATCTCCTGCTCGTGTTCCTCGGCCTGCTCTGGCTCGTCCCGACGATCGGGCTCTTCTTCACGTCGTTGCTCGACTCGACCGTGGTGGGGAGGGTCGGGTGGTGGGAGATCTTCACGGAGCCGAGCCTCGGAACCCTCGAGAACTACGGCGACATCCTCGACGACGAGGCGATCACCTCTGCGCTCCTGACGACGCTCTGGGTCTCGATCGGATCGACGATCCTGCCGATCTTCCTGGCCGCACTCGCCGCGTATGCCTTCGCCTGGCTCGAGTTCCCCGGGCGCGACTGGCTCTTCCTGGTCGTCGTCGCGCTCCTCGTCGTCCCCATCCAGATGGCGCTGATACCGATCTTCTCGCTCTACAACGACCTCGGGCTCTTCGACACCATCCCCGGCCTGATCCTCTTCCACACCGCCTTCGGGTTGCCGTTCGCGATCTTCCTGCTGCGGAACTTCTTCATCGGGATCCCGAGAGACCTCTTGGAAGCGGCCCGGATCGACGGCGCCTCGGAGCTGCGCATCTTCTTCCGCCTCATCCTGCCGCTCGGCTTGCCCGCGATCGCGTCGCTCGCGATCTTCCAGTTCCTCTGGGTGTGGAACGACCTGCTCGTGGCGCTCACCTTCGCCCGCGACACACAGCCGATCACGGTTGCGATCTTCTCGCAGCTCCGCCAGTTCAGCGCGAACCTCGAGGTCATCGCCCCGGCCGCATTCGTCTCGCTGGCGATCCCGCTGGTCGTCTTCTTCGCCTTCCAGCGTTACTTCGTCGAAGGGCTCCTCGCCGGCTCCGTCAAGTGACTCTCGGCTGGTGGTACGTCCGCCGCCGCTCCAGCGTGAACGCCGTCTCGACGAGGGCGAGATGCGTGAAGGCCTGGGGGAAGTTGCCGACGAGCCGACCGCGCTCCGGGTCGTACTCCTCCGCGATCAGTCCGAGATCGTTGCCGAGGGAGAGCAGTCGCTCGTAGAGCGAGACGGCCTCGGCCGTACGCCCCTGCTGGGCGAGCACCGCGACGAGCCAGAACGAGCACGGGAGAAAGACCCCCTCGCCCGGCGGCAACCCGTCGACGTCCACGTTCTCGTCGTCCGCGCGGTAGCGCTCGACGAAGCCGTCTCGCAGGAGCTCGCGCTGAATCGCCTCGACGGTGGCGAGCACCCGCTCGTCCGTCGCGGGCAGGAAGCCGACGAGCGGGATGAGCAGCAGGCTCGCATCGAGCCGATCCGAGCCGTAGTACTGCACGAACGAGCCGCGCTCCGCGTTGTAGCCGTGCGCGAGCACGTCTTCTCGGATCGCATCCCTGGTGGAGCGCCAGCGCTCGAGCGGCCCGTCTCGGCCGAGGCTTTCGATGACGTTCACGGCACGGTCGAACGCGACCCAGGCCATGACCTTGGAGTGCGTGAAGTGCCGAGGCGGCCCGCGCACTTCCCAGATGCCCTGATCCGGCTCTCGCCAAGCCGGTCTCGAGCCAGCCGAAGACCTTGCTCGTCAGCGCCCACGCGGGGTCGGAGGCCTCGAGCCCGCGCTTCCGGGCCATGTGCAGCGCATCGACGACCTCGCCGTAGACATCGAGCTGGAGCTGACCGGCGGCGCCGTTTCCGATCCGTACCGGCTTGGAGCCCTCGTAGCCCGCCAGCCACGGCAGTTCGAGCTCGATCAGGCGTCGCTCCCCCGCGACGCCGTACATGACCTGGATGTCCTCGGGATCGCCGGCGATCGCACGCAGCAGCCAGTCCCGCCAGGAGCGCGCTTCGTCGACGTAGCCCGCTCTCAGGAATGCGAGCAGCGTCAGCGTGGCGTCCCGCAGCCAGCAGTACCGGTAGTCCCAGTTGCGGACACCGCCGAGCGCTTCCGGCAGCGAGGTCGTCGGGGCGGCGACGATCCCTCCGGTCGGCGCATACGTGAGCGCCTTCAGCGTGAGGAGAGACCGGCGCATGGGCTGCGCCCAGCGCCCGGTGGCCGTGCAGCGGCCGATCCATTCCTCCCAGTAGTCGACGGTCTCCTCGAGAGCGTGCTCGGCATTCACGGGTTTTGGCAACGGCTCGTGCGAGGGAGTCCAGGTCAGGACGAACGGGACACGGTCGCCCTCCTCGACCGTGAACTCCGCGTGCGTGCTGAGATTCCGGCCCTCGAGATCGACTGGCGTTCGCACCGAGACCGCGTCCGGGCCGGCGATGGCGACGAGCGTTTCGTCGATCGTTCGAACCCACGGGACGATGGAGCCGTAGTCGAAACGGAGCACCAGCTCCATGAGCATGTCCACGCGTCCGTGGATGCCCTCCACGATGCGGACGACATCGGGGGCCTTGCCGCGCGGAGGCATGAAGTCGATCAGGCGCACGGCGCCCGTACTCGTCTCGAGCTCGGTCTCCAGCACGAGCGTGTCGCCCCGATAGCGGCGCCCGGGAGAGTGGAACTCGCCCTCGGGCTGGATCGTCCAGTGCCCGTTCTCGGAGTCGCCGAGCAGCGCGGCGAAGATCGCCCCCGAGTCGAAGCGCGGCAGGCAGAGCCAGTCGATGCAGCCGTGACGGCTGACGAGCGCGGCGGTCTGGAGATCGCCGATCAGTCCGTAGTCCTCGATGCGGGCCACTATTCGCCCTCCTCGAGAAACGACGCGAAGCGCCGGAAGCGCTTCAGCGCCGCGCGGTTGAAGGCTTCTCGATACTCGTCGGCGGTCGGCTCGTCGAGTGTTCCCGCGTATGTCTCCCTGATCTCGTAGAGCCGCTCGCCGATCGCGTCCACCACGAGCTGATAGTCGCCGAAGAGCTCCTCGGACTCCTCCCGGCCCGCCGTCGTCCACTCCGCGTCGGCGGTCTCCGCTTCGTCTCAGGAGCGCGCCTTCCTCCTCGGCGAAGAGGTCCAGCTGACGCCGGACGAGCTCGTGAAAGCGTCCACGTCCGAACATCAGAGGAGCTCTCGATAGAGCTCGAGGTGCGCGGCCGCCGACGCTTCCCAGGTGAGCTCGGCACGCGCCGCCTCGGCGCCGCGGCGCGCGGTCTCGAGCGCATCCGGATCCCCGAGCAGGAGCTCGAGGGCGAGCGCCATGCCGCCGACGTCTCCGGGATCGACCACCGCACCCGCGCCGAATCGGCGCGACGACCTCGCCGAGTCCGCCGATGTCGTAGACGATTGCGGGCACCCCGGCTCCCAGCACCTGGAGCAGCGCTCCCGAGACGTCGATCTCGGAGCGGTACGGGAAGAGCGCGACCGTCGCTTCGGAGAGCGCGCGCCGGATCTCGCGGTCGGGGAGGAACCCGAGACGCCACTCGGCTCTGTCGCCCGCGGTGAGCTGCAGCCCGTCCAGCGGCACGCGCGGGTCGCCCGCGACGAGAAGACGCGCACCGTCCACCCGGAGGACGGCCTCGACCGAGTCCTCGGTGCCCTTGTACGGGCGGATGAGCCCGAGGGCGAGCGCGGTGCGGCCGTCGTCCCGCCGGTCGACGTCCGAGCGGAACGCGGGATGGGGGATGACGCTCAAGCGCTCGGTCGGGATACCGAACGACGCGAGCGAATCTCGTCCCTCGCTGCGAGTGCACGACGATGCGGTCGCAGCGCGCGAAGAGCGACCGCCAGAGACCGGTTCGGGCGGCCGTCCGCCGCGGGATGATGTCGTGGGCCGTGAAGACGACCGGCGAGCGCGGCCGGAAGAGCCAGCGATCGGCCTCAGGCGCGCCGAACCACTGCAGGTGCAGGATGTCCGGCTTGTGGGCGGCGAGCTGCAGCATGCCGAAGCGGATGCTCGAGGGCCTTCACCGCGAGCCGTGCTCGGGACGCTCCCATCCGCGACGAGAGCGGATAGAACCACTCGCGAGCGACGTATCCGCTCGACCGTTCGACGGCCCCGAACCGAAAGCGCGACGTGACGAGCTCGACATCCGCGCCGGCAAGCGCGAGCGCCGCTGCCAGCGACCGGTCGTACGGAGGTGTATACGCCGGTGGGTCTGCCAGCAGAACGCGCATGGATGCGAACAGTAGATTCCCGCGCGTGACCTTCGAGCAGGCACGCGCCGAGTTTCCGGTGCTCGAGCAGGTCGCCTATCTGCAAGCGGGAAGCGCAGGGCCGCTTGCCCGCCGGACGACCGAGGCGATGGCTGCCGAGGAGGGGCGAAACCTGCGCGAGGGCAGGGTGGGGGTCGAGTACATCGAGCGCGTCCTCGCCCTTCGAGCCGAGCTGCGCGCCGAGCTTGCCGACCTCGTCGGCGCGGAGGCGGAACAGGTCGCGCTGACCGCGTCCACGACCGACGGCTGCAACGTCGTCCTCGCAGGGCTGGATCTCGATCCGGGCGACGAGGTGTCACGACCACGGACGAGCACTTCGGGCTGATCGGCCCGCTGCACGCATCCGGAGCGCGGGTGGTGGTCGTTTCGCCGGACGCGGAAGCGATCGAGGCGGCGGTCACGCCGAGGACACGTCTGCTCGCCGTCTCGCACGTCCTCTGGACGACGGGCCAGGTGCTGCCGGTCCGCGAGCTCCGCGAGCGGACGGGGATCCCGGTCCTGGTCGACGGAGCGCAGTCCGTAGGCGCGATCCGAGTCGAAGCCGCCGGCCTCGACTTCCTGACGATCTCGGGTCAGAAGTGGCTCTGTGGACCGGAGTCGACCGGGGCGCTGATCGTCGCCGATCCCGAACGGCTGCGGGTCGCGCGACCGAGCTACTTCTCGCAGCAGGCGTACGACCCGGACGGCGCATTCGAGCCGTGGCCGGGAGCTCGCCGCTTCGACCCCAACTGGGTGCCGACCGCGCTCATGAGCGGGCTCCTCGCCGCGATACGGCTTCGTCCCGAGTGGCGCTTCGAGCGAGGCGCCGAGATGGCCGAGCGCTGCCGGGAGCTGCTCATGCGAGCGGGGCGAGGACGTCGTCTCGCCGGACGAGCGGGCGACGATCGTCTCCTGGCGTCCGGAGGGAGAGGACCCGGCCGACGTGGTGGCACGGCTCGCCGCGGCCGGACGTGGTGGTTCGGGATATTCCGAAAACCGGGCTCGTGCGCGCGTCGGTCGGCTGGTGGACGAGCGAGGGCGACCTCGAACGTCTCGTCGCCGCTCTGAGCGATTAGGCTCGAAGTCATGTGCCACGACTCCGATTCGTCGCCGCCGATACCCGCCATCTCCGGCGCGGCCGTCGCTCATCGCGACCTCGTGCTCGAAGGTTCCGACGGCAATCGCTTCGCGGCCTTCGCGGCTTTGCCGGACGAGGCGACGAACGTCGGGCGTCGTGATCCTTCCGGACGTCCGGGGCCTGTACCGCTTCTACGAGGAGCTGACGCTCCGCTTCGCCGAGCGCGGTCACGCGGCTGTCGCGATCGACTACTTCGGCCGGACCGCGGGACTCGGGAAGCGAGACGACGACTTCGAGTACATGCCACACGTCGAGCAGACGACACAGCGGGGAATCCAGAGCGACGTCGCCGCAGCTGTCGGCTATCTGCGCTCACCGGAGGGCGGAGCATGCACGGCGATCTTCACGGTCGGGTTCTGCTTCGGTGGACGGAACTCGTGGCTGGCCGCGGCGGGCGATCACGGCCTGGCGGGGGCGATCGGCTTCTACGGGCGCCCCGGCGCCGGACGAGACGGCTCTCCGGGACCGAGCGCGCGTGCCGAGGAACTCGCAGCTCCGCTCCTGGCGCTGATGGGCGGGGACGATCCCGGGCATCCCGATCGAGGACATCACCGCCTTCGACGAGGCGCTGGACGCCGCCGGTGTCGACCACGAGGTGGTCGTCTACCCGGATGCTCCGCACAGCTTCTTCGACCGCAAGCAGGAGGAGTTCGCCGAAGCGTCGGCGGATGCCTGGGAACGCGTGCTCCGGTTCATCGAGCGCCACGCGCAGGCCGCGTAGGAAGAGCTCGATGAAGTCAGCCGAGCTCGTCGAGCGAGGCACGATTCTGCGAGCGACCGTGGGCTCGACGGTCCACGGGCTTCATCACGGCGGACAGGACGATCGCGACGAGATGGCAGTCTTCGTGGAGCCGCCGGAGTTCCTGCTCGGACACGCCCGGGCTCGAGGGATACGGGGCGGTCTCTACGGGTTCGAGCATTACGTCGAGCGAACCCAGCCGGAGGGTCACCGTTCTGGACCAGGCGATCTCGATCTGGTCGCCTACAGCCTCCGCAAGTACATGCGGCTTGCCCTCAAGGGTCATCCGACGATCCTGTTGCTCCTGTTCGTCCCGGACGAGCTGATCGTCGCAGCGACGGATCTCGGCGAGGAGCTACGGGCGCTCCGCCCCGAGATTCTCTCGCGCCGCGCCGGGCGCGGTTACCTCGGATACCTCCGTGGACAGAAGGAGCGGCTCCTCGGAACGCGCGGCCAGAAGCGCGTCAACCGGCCGGAGCTCGTCGAGGCGCATGGGTACGACACGAAGTACGCGATGCATGCCGCGAGGCTCGGGTATCAGGGGCTCGAGCTGCTCGGCACGGGGTGGTTGACGCTGCCCATGCCCGAGCCGGAACGGTCGCAGGTGATGGCGATTCGACAGAGGCGAGAAGACGTTGGACGAGGCGATACGCGAGATCGACGATCTGGAGAAGCGCCTGGCGGCTGCGCTCGAGACGACGCCCCTCCGCGCGGAGCCCGATCGGACGGCGGTGGACGACTTCCTGATCAGCGCATACCGACGCGCGTGGGGATGGTGAGCCGGCGCCGACCATCGGGGTCGACATGCGGCTCGGATCGGGCTGGCTACGCGGTCCTGAGTCCAAGCTCCTTCGCGATCGGCTGCATGGCCGCCACCACGTTCGCGATGTGCTCGTCGAGCTCGAGGCCGAGGAGCTCGGCCCCCGCATAGACCTCGTCGCGATGCACTCCCGCGGCAAACGACGGCTGCTTCAGCTTCTTCTTCACCGACTTCGGCTCGAGCCCGTCGAGCCCGGTCGGTCGCACGAGACCGCAGGCGTGCACGAAGCCGGAGAGCTCGTCACACGCGAACAACGTCTTCTTCAGTGCCGTATCGCGTGGCATCGCGAGATGCTCCGCGTGCGAGAGCACGCCCTCGATCAGCTCTTCCGGGTATCCCTCGTCGCGCAGGATCTGTGCGCCGTCCTGCGGATGCTTGTCGAGCGTGGGGTGGATCTCGTAGTCGAAGTCGTGGAGGAGTGCCGTGCAGCCCCAGAACTCCTCGTCCTCGTCGCCAAGTCGGGCGTAGTAGCGCACCGATGCCTCGA
Source organism: uncultured Actinomycetes bacterium (assembly GCA_963838395.1). Classification (GTDB taxonomy): domain Bacteria; phylum Actinomycetota; class Thermoleophilia; order Gaiellales; family Gaiellaceae; genus GMQP-bins7. The sequence continues at coordinate 312,952 of CAWIQX010000024.1, read as the reverse complement.
CGGCGAGCGCATGCCGCAGAAGCGCTTCCGACTTCGTGTAGCGCGTGAGCGTCTCCCAGGCCTGATCACGGGTCGGCCGCACCGCGGAGTACCATAGCCGCCGCCCGTTGGCCCTCTCGAACCTCCAGCAGACAGGTGCCCCCTACGGCACCTGGTCGTCCCCGATCGACGCCGAGCTGGTTGCGCGCGCGGGGACCCGTTTGAACGCCGTCTGGCTCGAGCGTGGGACGGTCTGGTGGCTCGAGGGACGGCCCGGCGGAGAACGGGCGCGTCGTGCTCATGAAGGCCGAGGGCCAGTCCGAGCCGATCGACGCCGTTCCGGCCGGCTTCAACGTGCGCACGATGGTGCACGAGTACGGAGGCGGCGCGTACTGCGTCCACGGGAACACGGTCTTCTGCTCGAACTTCGAGGACCAGCGTCTGTATCGCGTCGAGCCGGAGGTCGAGCCGGTGCCGATCACGCCCGGCGGTCGAAGGGACGCGTCATCGCTATGCCGACGGACAGGTGACGCCGGACGGACGCCTGTGGATCGGTGTCCGCGAGCGGCACGACGAGGGCGAGCGGTCGCGTGACGTCGTCAACGAGCTGGTGGCGATACCGACCGATGGCAGCGCGCCACCGCGGATCATCGCGGGCGGTCGCGACTTCTACTCGAATCCGCGCATCTCGCCCGACGGGCGACGGCTGAGCTTCCTCGCCTGGAATCTTCCCTGGATGCCCTGGGACGGCTGCGAGCTCTTCGCAGCCGAGCTCGCGCCGGACGGGACGATCGCAAACGTCACGCAGGTTGCCGGGCGCGACGGGGAGGAGTCGATCTGGCAGCCGGAGTGGAGCCCCGGCGGCGAGCTCGTGTTCGCGAGCGATCGCAGCGGCTGGTGGAACCTCGAACGCGTGCGCGACGGTGAGCGGAGCGCGCTGTACGCGGCGGAGGCGGAGTTCGGCTATCCCGCTTGGGTCTTCGGCTTGCGCTCGTTCGCATTCCTGGGCGACGGCCGGATCTTCTCCGCCTACGACCGCCGCGGCCGAACGACGTTCGCGCTGCTCGACCCCGAGCGGGGCACGCTCGAGGATCTCGAGTTGCCGTACGACGCGCTCTCGAGCCCGTCCGTGGCCGCGGAAGGCTCGACCGTGGTCTTCGCGGCCGGCTCGGCGACGATCCCGACCGAGATCGTCCGGCTCGATGTCTCGAGTGGAGCGACGGAGACGCTACGACGGAGCGCCCAGGTGCCCGTGGACGCCTCGCACTTCTCCCTGCCGCGTGCGATCGAGTTCCCGACCGAGAACGACCTAACCGCCCATGCGCTCTTCTACCCGCCCGTGAGCCCCGAGTACGCCGCGCCCGAAGGTGAGCTGCCTCCGCTGATCGTGATGAGCCACGGCGGCCCGACGTCGAGCGCGAGCCCGGTGTTCAGCCTGGACACGCAGTTCTGGACGAGTCGAGGTTTCGCCGTCGTCGACGTCAACTACGGAGGATCGACCGGCTACGGACGCGCCTACCGGGAGCGGCTGAACGGCCAGTGGGGTGTCGTCGACCTGCAGGACTGCGTCAATGCAGCCCGTTTTCTCGTGGAAGAGGGAGAAGCCGATCCCGACCGGCTGCTGATCACCGGCGGAAGCGCGGGCGGGTACACGACCATCTGCGCGCTGACGTTCACGGACGAGTTCGCGGCCGGAAGCTCGTACTTCGGGATCGCCGACCTCGAGCAGTTCGGCGCCGGCGACACGCACAAGTTCGAGCTCGAGTACGAGCACACGCTGGTCGGGCCGTACCCGGAGGCGGCGGAGCTGTACCGCGCCCGCAGCCCGATCCATTTCGTCGAGCAGATAACGACGCCCATGCTCGTCCTGCAGGGAGCCGACGACATGGTCGTGCCGCAGTCGCAGGCCGAGCTGATCGTCGCGGCGCTCGAGGAGCGAGGAATCGCGCATGCCTATCTGCTCTTCGAGGGTGAGGGGCACGGGTTCCGCAAGGCGGAGACGATCGTGACCTCGCTCGAGGCAGAGCTCTCCTTCTATGCCCAGATCCTCGGCTTCGAGCCGGGCGACCACATCCCCAGACTTGCCATCGCACATCTCACTTCCTGAGCTTTCGAGAGGTTCGGGGACCGCCGAGTACGATTCCCGCGCCATGCAGTCCTTCGTGATCGAAGGCGGTCGCGCGCTCAGCGGCACCGTCCGCGCGGCGGGCAACAAGAACGCCGCGCTCCCCATCCTCGCCGCGAGCCTGCTCGCCTCGGACGAGGTACGCCTCTCGAACGTTCCGCGGATCCGCGACGTCGGGACGATGGTCGAGCTCCTCGTCGACATCGGCGCGGACGCCGAGTGGACCGGGCCGAACGAGATACGGATCGATCCGGTCGGCGTCGACAAGACCGACCTCGACCCCGATCTCTGCCGGGAGATCCGGGCGTCGTTCCTGCTGGCCGGCCCGCTCCTGTCGCGCTTCGGGCGCGTGACGGGTGCCACCGCCGGGCGGCGACGTGATCGGGCGCAGGCGGCTGGATACGCACATCCATGCGTTTCAGGAGCTCGGCGTCGACGTCGAGCTGAACGGCGCGTACGAGATGAAGACGAGCGGTCTCCGTGGCAAGCGCATCTACCTCGACGAGGCCTCGGTCATGGGCACCGAGAACGCGATCATGGCGGCGACGCTTGCCGAGGGCGAGACCGTGGTCGGCCATGCCGCGTGCGAGCCCCACATCCAGGACCTCTGCCGGTTCCTCGTCTCGCTCGGGGCGCGAATCGAGGGCATCGGCTCCAACGTGCTCCACATCCAGGGCGTCGACTCACTCGGCGGCGGAGAGCACCGGATCGGGCCGGAGCACGTCGAGGTCGCGAGCTTCGCGGCGCTCGCCGCCCTCACCGGCGGCGACGTCACGATCGAGGATGTCGAGCCCGACGACCTGATCGCCATCATCCCGGCGTTCCGCAAGCTCGGGATCCAGATGGAGGTCGAGGAGCGCGCCGTTCACGTCTCGCCCGGACAGAACCTGCGAGTGGTCGACGATCTCGGTGGGCAGATTCCCGAAGATCGAGAGTGGGATCTGGCCGGCGTTCCCCGCCGACCTGACATCGATCGCCCTCACGTGCGCGACGCAGTCGCACGGCACCGTGTTGATCTTCGAGAAGATGTTCGAGAGCCGGCTGTTCTTCGTCGACAAGCTCGTCGCGATGGGAGCGCGCATCATCCTCTGCGATCCGCATCGAGCGGTCGTCACCGGTCCTGCGCCGCTCTACGGCCAGAGGCTCGAGAGCCCGGACATCCGCGCCGGCATGGCGATGGTCATCGCCGCGCTGTGCGCCGAAGGCACCTCGACGATCGGGAACATCGGCCAGATCGATCGTGGCTACGAACGCATCGACGAGCGGCTCCGGGAGCTGGGGGCGGCCATCGAGCGGGTCGATCTGTGACCGCGGCCAGCGCGGCGGTCGCGCAGATCACCCCCGGGCGCGCAGCCGAGAACCGCATCTCCACCGGGGTGGCCGTGCTCGATCACCTGCTGCTGCAGCTCGCCGAGGCCGGGCGGTTCGGGCTGAGGCTCGAGATCGCGCCCGACGAGCCCGAGGCGGAGGTGGATGCGGCGGGCGCGGCGCTCGGGGCCGCGGTGCGTCCGCTCCTCGGACAGCGAGGTGTCGGGATCGTCGCGGCGGACGAGGCGCTCGCGATGGTCGTGCTCGAAGCGTCGGGGAAGCCGCTGGTCGCGTCGAATGCGGATCTCACCTCGACGAAGGCGGGAGGTCTCCGCACCGACCTCGCCGCAGCGTTCCTGCGAGGGCTCGCAGAGGAGGCCGGGCTGACGATCCACGTGCGGCTCTTCGAGGGTCAGGACTCCCAGCACGTCCTCGAGGCGATCTTCAAAGCGCTCGGCGCAGCCCTCGACGACGCACGACGAGAGGAGTAGGTCGATGGCCGGACAAGACGGTCATCAGCACCGATCGCGCGCCCGGGCCGTTCCAGGGCGCGCCCTACAACCAGGCGGTCCGGGTCGGCGACCTCGTCTTCGTGGCGGGCCAGCTCGGGATCGTGCTCGAGTCGGGCGAGCTTGCGGGCGACTCCGTCGGCGAGCAGACCGAGCAGGTCATGCGGAACATGTCCGCGATCCTCGAAGCGGCGGGCAGTGGGCTGGACAAGCTCGTCAAGACGACGGTGTTCCTGCTCGATCTCGCGGACTTCGCCGGAATGAACGAGGTGTACGCGCGCCATGTCGGCGACCGCCCACCCGCGCGCTCGACGATCGGCATCTCGCAGCTCCCGAGCGGCGCGCGGGTCGAGATCGAAGCCATCGCGCACGTCTGACGCCGAGATCGGCGGGGCAGAATGAGCCGATGCGAGCCGCGGAGGTCATCGCCACCCACGAGAACACGGGCTACGACGCCTTCGCGGCGATGCTCGCCGCGCGCCACCTCTATCCGGGCGCCGTCGTCGCGGTCGGGCAGCTGGACCCGGATGTCCGCGACTTCTACCGCCTGCACGTCGAAGAGCTCGACGCCGTAGTCGAGATCGCCCGCCTCGAGCCGGACGCGATCCGCCGCCTGATCGTGATCGAGACCCGACAGACGCGCGCGTCTCGGCGAGCTCGAGCAGATCGCGCTCGACGAGTCGGTGGAGAAGTCCTCTTCGACCGTCACGACGAGGCGGAGCTCCCCGACTGGGTCGACCCGGAGGCCGTCGTGCTCTCCGAGGACGGCGCGCTCACGACCACGCTCGTCGGGATCCTTGCCGAGCGCGGGCTCGAGCCCTCCTCGCTCGAGGCGACGCTGTTCGCACTGGGAATCCACGAGGCGACCGGCTCGCTGACTAGCGCGACGACCACGCAGCGCGATGCCGACGCGCTCCCGTGGTGTCTGCGGCACGGCGCGCGCCAGGATCTCGTCGCGAAGTACAGCAGGCTCGACGAGGCACGAACGCTCGCGGGTGGAGCTGTCGAGCAGCCCGTGTCGGACACCCGCCGCGCGCGGGACGTGATGTCGACGCCTCCGCGCGCGGTCTCGCCGGAGGAGACCGTGCGCGACGCGATGGTGCTCTGCCAGCGGCATGGGCAGAGCGGGGTCTTCGTCGTCGACGAACGCCGCGTCGTGGGCGCTGTGAGCCGAGAAGACCTGGACAAGGCCGTCAGCCATGGGCTCGCGCACGCGCCGGTCAGGGGCATCATGAGCGGACGCGTGGTCACAGCGGGCGAGGACGCGACGCTCTCGGAGCTCCAGCAGCTCGTGACGAGCGCGGACGACGGTCGCGTGGCCGTGCTGAGGGATCGCGAGCTCGTGGGGGTCGTGGCTCGGGCTGATCTGCTGCGGGCTCTCGAGGGCTTCGAAGAGGACCAGGAGGAAACCGGCGAGAGCCTCGCGGACGAGCTCGCCGGACAGCAGAGGCTTGGTCCGCTCGCAGACGCGGTGGCGTCGCTCGGGGATCGTGCGCGCGGCGTCTACCTCGTGGGAGGAACCGTCCGCGACATCCTCCTCGGGGAGGAGAGCTTCGACATCGACATCGCGGTCGACGGCGATGCCATCGAGCTGGCGCGACTCCTCGCGGCCAGGCTGGGGGGGCGCATGACGCTCGCACCAGAGGTTCGGCACCGCGGTCGTGCTGTACGGCGAAGGCGACCGGCTCGACGTCGTCACGACTCGCACCGAGTTCTACGACGCTCCCGGCGCGCTGCCCACCGTCGAACGAGCCGGGCTGCGCGAGGACCTCTTTCGCCGTGACTTCACCATCAACGCGATGGCGGTGTCTCTGCAGCCGACCGACTTCGGTCGACTCGTCGATCCGTTCGGTGGCCGGGCCGATCTCGCCGCGGGGGTGCTTCGGGTACTGCACAACCTCTCGTTCATCGACGACCCGACGAGGATCTTTCGCGCCATCCGCTACGAGGCGCGCTACGGCCTGCGGCTGGAGGAGCACTCCGCGCGGCTTGCGCATGCCTGCATCGAGATGGGGCTCGTCGGCGACCTCTCGTCGGCTCGGCTCCGGGACGAGCTGCAGGCGCTGCTCGAGGACCCCGGCGCAGCCGGGGGCATCCTCCGGCTCGGCGAGCTGGGAGCGGACCGGGCGATTCATCCCCACCTGCGCGCGGACGCGGAGGCCGCTCGGCTCTTCGAGCGTGCGGTGGAGGTTCGTGACGAGCTGGACGCCGAAGTCCCGTCCTGGCGAATCGGACTCGCCGTGCTCGGGCGAGACCTGACGTCCGAAGAGGCGTACGACTGGCTCGCACGGCTCAAGGTGAGAAGTCGTGACGTGGATCGAATCGCGGGCGCGATCACCGTCTCGCCGCGCATCCTCGACCGCCTCCGAGGGGACGCGCTCGAGCCGGCCGAGATCGTCGCGCTCGCCGATCCCTTCGCGCCGGATGCTCCGCTCCTGGCCCTCGCGTCCGAGGACGTCTCCGAGCTACGCGACTACTTCACACGGCTCCGCGACGTGCGGATCGAGATCGGCGGAGCCGAGCTCGCGACCCTCGGCCTCTCGGAGTCCCCACGCGTCGGCGAGGTGCTCGCAGAGCTCCGCCGGCGGAAGCTCAACGGCGAGCTCGACGGGCGGGAGTCGGAGCTCGAGGCCGCGCGCGAGCTCATCGCGGCCGGATCCGAGCCGTGACGCGTCGCCGCACCCTCCGAGATTGCGGAGCGCTATCGGCGCATACGAGCCGAGGTCGGCGACGGCGTCACCGTCGTCGTCGCCACGAAGTACGTGTCCGTAGAGGAGATGTCGGTTCTCGTCGAGGCCGGAGTGGAGGTCGTCGGAGAGAACCGCGCTCAGGATCTCGAGCGCAAGCATGCCGCCTACGGCGACGCCTTCCGCTGGCACTTCATCGGTCACCTGCAGTCGAACAAGGTGAAGGTCGTGAACCGGATCTGCGAGCTCGTGCACTCGCTCTCATCCGAGTCGTCTGCCGAGCGGCTGACCGTACCCGCCCTCCTCGAGGTGAACCTCAGCGGCGAAGAGACGAAGTCCGGAGTGTCCGCCGTCCGAGATCGCGGGCCTCGTCCAGCGCTACCCGCTCATCCGAGGTCTCATGACGATGCCTCCGTTGACGACCGATCCCGAAGCGTCCCGCGCCCACTTTCGGCGTCTCCGTGGGCTTGCAGCCGACCACGGCCTCTCGATGCTCAGCATGGGGACGTCGCAGGACTACCGCGTGGCCGCGGAGGAAGGCGCGACGCACATCCGGGTGGGGGAGGTCCTCTTCCAGGGCGCAAGCGCGCCGGAGCCTGCCTAGAATCGCCCGGTCATGGGCTTCTCCGATCTCTGGAACCGGACCCTCGTCTACTTCGGGATCGCCGAGGAAGAGGAGTGGGACGAGTCGGGCTACGCCACGAACGAGCAGATCGAGGAGAGCTACAGCCGCCGCGACCGCCAGAACGTCCGCCGCCTGCCGAGCACGCCCGAGAGGGACGACTGGACGTCCGAAGAAGGAGCGCCCGCACGTTCACGACGCCGCCGCGAGGAGGCGTCGCCGAGGTTGCGGAGCGTCGATCCCGGCCCGCCTGCGAAGGTGCACCTGGTCGTCCCGCGAAGCTTCAACGACGCCCAGCAGATCGCAGACCGCTTCAAGGCGTCGGTACCCGTGATCCTGAACCTGCAGGGGGCCGACACGGATCTCTCCAAGCGCCTCATCGACTTTGCGAGCGGCCTCACGTACGCGCTCGAGGGCAGCATGCAGCGAGTCGCGGACAAGGTCTTCCTGCTCACGCCGCGCGATGTCGAGCTCTCTGCAGAAGAGCGTGCACGCGCGCTCGAGCGCGGAGGGTTCTACAACCAGGCGTAGTCCCATGGGGACAGGCTGAGCCTGACCCCAGCTCTTTGCTCCGAGCGCTGGTAGGAAACGGCGCCTCCCGCGGCGAAAGCACTCCTGATGGGCGTACCGGCTTCGCTAGGCGTACTCCTGGATACCGCAACGTCGCTCCAGAGCTTCGTGCGCGTGTTCGTCTGGATCTACGTCCTGCTCATCTTCGCCTGGGTCCTTCTGTCCTGGATCCGGCTTCCCTATTCCCGTACGACCTCAGCTGTGCAAGGGTTCCTTGGCGATGTCGTCGTCCCCTATCTGCGTCTCTTTCGGCGTCTGCCGACGCTCGGGCCGTTCGACCTGTCCCCGATCGTCGGCGTCATCGTCCTACTCGTTGCGGCCGAGGTCGTCTCCAGCCTGATCGGGGCACTCCTCTAAGGAGGTCATATGCCGCTCACCCCAGTCGAGATCCGCCACGTCCAGCTCCGCCGCACGTTCCTCCGCGGATACCGGCGCAAGCCGGTCGACGGGCTTCTCACGGAGATCGCAGACAGCTTCGAGGAGGTGTGGCGCGAGCGCGCCGACCTCGCCGACCAGCTCGAGGAGCTCGAGACCGAGGCGTCGAAGCATCGCGAGCTGGAAGCCCTCCTCCGCTCGACGCTCGTGTCCGCCGAGCGGGCTGCCCAGGACATGAAGGAGCAGGCCAGGCGCGAGTCGGACTTGATCGTGCAGGAGGCCCACGCGGAAGGGCGGCGAGTCACGCGCGAGGCGGCTGCCGAGAAGCAGCGCCTCGAGGACGACCTGCGCAAGATCCGCGCCCTGCTCCGGACGGCGCTCGAGTCCCTGGACGGAGAGACGAACGCCGAGCCCGAACGACCCTCCGGCAGCAACGTCGTCAAGCCGACTTCGGTCGAGGAGGTCACGGACCCGGGCATCCGCCGGGTCGCCGGGTAGCGAGTCCGACTCGCGCGGATATCCTTCGGGCCGTGGAGGGCCCGAGCACCAGCCTGCGGCTGCACGTGACTTCCGGAGCGACCCGCTCCGAGGTGCTCGCGGGGTCGAGCAGCGACATGAGCCTCGACCTCGACCACTTCCGCACCGAGCTCGAGGGCGAGCTCGAGCGGCTGCGCGCAGCGCGGAAGGGCGTCAACCACGAAGGCTCGGTGATGGAGGAGACGGGCGACCTCTCGACCGGTGCGGGTGAGCTTGCCGACTCTGCCACGGAGACCTACATGCGTGAGCTCGACGAGGGTCTCGAGGAGAACGCCGACCACCTGATCGACGAAGTCGAGGCTGCGCTCGTGCGGATCGAGGACGGTACGTACGGCACGTGTGCGGTGTGCGGCAAGCAGATCGCGAAGGAGCGCCTGGAGGCGGTCCCGTGGGCGACGCTCTGCATCGACGACAAGCGCGCCCAGGAGCGCGGATGAGCGAGCCGGCGAGAGAGCTCCAGCAGGTCGATGTCCGAGTCGGCTCGACGGCGAATGCGCTGCAGCCGATCTCGTCCGCGGAGCGCTCGCTGGCGGCCGGGCCGGCTCAGTGGCTGGCCCTGGTCGTGGTCGCTGCCGCGGCGATCTTCGCCGACCAGCTCACGAAGCAGCTCGTCGGCCGAACGCTCGAGGTGGGCGAAAGCGTCGAGCTCGTCGGTCCCTTCTCGATCCATCACGTCGAGAACTCGGGTATCGCGTTCGGGCTCTTCGCGAGTCGCACGAGCTTCGTGATCGTGATCACGGCGGTCGCGGTCGCGTTGATGGTCTGGTTCTTCGCGCGCTCGGGCCGGCGACATCCCGTGCTGCCCGTGGGACTTGGGTCTTGTCCTCGGCGGGAGCATCGCCAACCTGGTCGACCGCGTGCGCCTCGGGCGTGTGACGGACTTCCTGGATCTCGACGCGTGGCCGGCGTTCAACCTCGCCGACATGTTCATCGTCGTCGGGGTCGCCGTGCTCTTCGGCACGCTTGTCCTCGCCGACCGGACGGGTCAGATGCATGGGGCGCGCGATGGGGACACTGCGCTTCAGCGTCGCTGAGGAGGACGCGGGCACACGTCTCGACAAGGTGCTCGCGGGGCGCGAGGAGATCGGAACACGCTCTCTGGCGGAGAGACTGCTCAGCGAGGGGGTGGTGCGGGTCGACGGAGAGACCCGACCGAAGAGCTTCCGGCTCGAACCGGGCTCGATCGTGGAGGCCGATCTTCCCGAAGCCTCTCCCGGGCTCGTGGCGGAGCCGGTGTCGGTTCCCGTGGTCTACGAGGACGAGCACCTCCTCGTGCTCGACAAGCCGGCCGGGTTGGTCGTGCACCCCGGCGCGGGCACGAGAGCGGGGACGCTTGCGGGTCAGCTCCTCACGCTCGGTGCGGCCGGAGGGGCCGATCCCGAGCGTCCGGGCATCGTGCACCGGCTCGACCGCGACACGTCGGGCCTCCTGGTCGTGGCCCGCTCGGAGGCGGCGCACACGGCATTGCAGGAGGCGATCAGGCGGCGCGAGCTCGAGCGCCGCTACTTCGCGCTCGTCCGCGGCAGCGCCGCGGTCGAGAACGGGTCGCATCGACGCGCCGCTGGGGAGAGATCGCCGGGATCCGACCAAGCGGTCGCTCGATACGGAGGAGCCACGAGAAGCGATCACGCACTTCGAGGCCATCGAGCTCATGAGCGAGCACGCGCTCCTCGACGTTCGACTGGAGACGGGCCGCACGCACCAGATCCGCGTGCACCTCGCCGCGATCGACTTGCCCGTCTCCGGAGATTCCCAGTACGGCGTGCGGGGTGACCTCGAGCTCGAGCGGCAGTTCCTGCACGCACACCGGCTTGGGTTTCGCCATCCGTTCACCGGCGAGGAGATCGATGTCGACCTCGCCGCTCCCGCACGATCTGGCGAGTGCGCTGGAGCAAGCGCGGCGGTTGTAGGCGCCGGGCCCGCGCGACACCCTACGGGTACAATCGGCTCCGTCCTCAGACCTTCGATCCGGCGATTCAGCCGACGCGGGGGTGCCGTGCTGTGAGCACGGTTCCGCTCGGCTCGCCGGCGCAGTACCGTCAAACCACATCGGAAAGGGGCTGATCCTGTGTCAGTCGTAACCATGCGAGAGCTCTTGGAGGCCGGCGTCCACTTCGGCCACCAGACGCGACGCTGGAACCCGAAGATGCGCCGTTTCATCTTCTCCGAGCGCGGAGGCATCTACATCATCGACCTCCAGAAGACCCTCGAGCTCCTGGAGGAAGCACATGACTTCGCCCGCAACGTCGCAGAGCGCCGCGGCACCATCCTCTTCGTAGGCACCAAGAAGCAGGCGCAGGAAGCCGTCCAGGAGCACGCATCGCGGGTCGGCATGCCGTACGTCTCCAACCGCTGGCTCGGCGGTCTCCTCACGAACTGGCGCACGATCTCGGAGCGGATCTCGTATCTCCACGACCTGCGTCGCCTGCAGACGGAGGGACAGCTCGACCTGCTCCCCTCGAAGGAGCGGATAACGCTCTCGGCCGAGCTCGAGAAGCTCGAGTCGAACCTCGGCGGAGTCGCCGACATGAAGCGCCAGCCCGACGCGGTCTTCGTCATCGATCTCAAGAAGGAGCAGCTGGCGGTTCGTGAGGCGCGCCGCCTGGGCGTCCCCATCATCGGCCTGGTCGACACCAACGCCGACCCGGACGAGGCCGACTTCATCATTCCCGGAAACGACGATGCAATCCGTGCCTCCAACCTGATCGCCAAGGTCGTGGCGGACGGCATCGCGGCCGGAAAGACGCAGGTCACGCCGGCCGACTTCGCCGCGCCGACCGCGGACGACGCGACGAACGGCGATCAGCCAAGTGAGGCTCAGGAAGCTGCGTCTCAGACGCCTTCGGACGCCGAGCCGGAGCCGGCAGCGAGCGCCGCGGAACCGGCCCGCGAAGGAGGCGAGAGCGCGTGAGCACCACGATCAGCGCGAACCAGGTGAAAGAGCTCCGCGACCAGACGGGTGCGGGGATGATGGACTGCAAGCGAGCCCTCCAGGAGACCGGCGGCGACCTCGAGGCAGCCCGGACGCTACTCCGCGAGCGCGGTATGGCTTCGGCGGGCAAGCGAGCCGGCCGCGCGACGAGCGAAGGCATGGTCGGGTTACATCGTCGAAGGGCTCATCGGATCGATCGCGGGCATCGGCTGTGAGACGGAGCCCGTCTCCAAGAACGAGGAGCTCCAGACGTTCGCGGAGCGCGTCCTGCGCGCGGTTCACGCCGAAGGGCCGGACGCCGTCGAGCGCTTCGAGGAGGAACGACTGGAGCTCGTCGCCAAGCTCGGCGAGAACATCGTGGTCATCGGAGCGGAACGCTTCGACGCGCCTGCGGGCAACCTCGTCGCGGCGTATACCCATCCGCCTGCGAACAAGATCGGCGTGCTCGTCGAGCTGCAGGGCGGCTCGCCGGAGCTGGCCCGGCAGGTCGCGATGCACATCTCCTTCGCCGCTCCGGAGTGGGGGGCGCGGGGTGACGTTCCGGCCGAGACCGTCGAGGCGGAACGCGCCATCTTCCTGAACTCCGACGAGGTGCAGTCCAAGCCCGAGGCCGCACGTGAGAAGATCGTGGACGGCATGCTCGGCAAGCGTTTCTTCGCCGCGACCCCGGGAGGCGTTCTCGCCGATCAGTCCTGGATCCACGACGCCTCGAAGAGCGTGGCACAGGCGCTCGACGAGGCCGACGCGTCCGTCGTCCGCTTCGCGCGGGTGTCGGTCGCAAGCTCGTGACCACACACGCCGAGGAGGCGACCGAAAGAGCCTCCACCGAGGCGCCGAAGCCGTTTCGCCGCGCGCTTCTCAAGGTCTCGGGCGAGGCACTCCTCGGCGACCGGCAGTACGGCATCGACCCGAAGACGGTCGTCGCGATCGGGGAGGAGGTCCTGGCCGTCCACGAGGCCGGCACCGAGCTCGCGATCGTCGTAGGAGCGGGGAACATCTACCGCGGGATGGCTGCAGCGGCCGAGGGCATGGATCGCGCGACGGCGGATTACGCGGGAATGCTCGCGACGCTCTTGAACGCGCTGACGCTCCAGGACGCGCTCGAGCGGCTCGGCGTCCAGACGCGTGTGCAGTCGGCGATCGCCGTCTCCGAGGTCGCCGAGCCCTATATCCGCCGCCGGGCCATGCGGCACCTCGAAAAGGGCCGGATCGTCATCTTCGCCGCGGGCACGGGCAACCCGTTCTTCACCACGGACACCGCCGCGGCGCTGCGTGCGCTCGAGATCGGCGCGCAGGCGATCCTGATGGCGAAGAACAACGTCGAGGGCGTATACGACGGCGACCCGAACGAAAACCCGGACGCGAGTTTTCTTCCGGAGCTGACGCACCTCGAGGCCATCGAGCGCGGCCTCAAGGTCATGGATACGACCGCGCTCTCGCTGTGCATGGACAACCGGTTGCCGATCTACGTGTTCGAGCTCGTCCGAGGGAACATCCGCCGCGTGGCGGCCGGCGAGCGCGTCGGCACGATCATCTCGACACCGGGCTCTTAACCAAGGAGGAGACGTGGCTGCGATCGAGGACTTTCTCGCGGACGCAAAGAGGCGGATGGACAAGTCGATCGAGGCGACTCATCACGAGTTCAACTCGATCCGGACCGGCCGCGCCTCGCCGGCGCTCCTCGACCGTGTGACGATCGACTACTACGGCACGCCGACTCCTTTGAAGAGCCTCGCCTCGATCGGGGCGCCGGAGCCGCGGCTCCTGACGGTGCAACCATTCGATCCGGGCTCGATGAAGGCGATCGAGCGCGCGATCCAGGAGTCCGACCTCGGCCTGACACCGTCGAACGACGGCAAGATCATCCGCCTGCCCATCCCGACTCTCACCGAGGAGCGGCGGAAGGAGCTGGTCAAGGTCGTGCGCCGCGTCGGTGAGGACGGGAAGGTCGCGATCCGCAACGTCCGGCGCGACGTCATGCAGCACCTGCGCGAGCTCGTCACCAAGGGGGACGTGGGCGACGACGAGGAGCGGCGCGCAGAGCAGCAGGTGCAGAAGGTCACCGACGAGCACACGAAGGCGATCGACGATCTCCTGAAGGTCAAGGAGACGGAGATCATGGAGGTTTGAGGGCAGGGAGCACTGAACTGTCCGAGAGCGATTCCGGCGACGGCTCTGCGGTAGCGCGGAGCGTCGCCATCATCATGGACGGGAGCGGCCGTTGGGCGGCCGGTCGTGGCCTTTCCGTCTCCGAAGGTCACCGAGAAGGGGCCCGTGCCCTCCGGCGCACCGTCGAGGCCGCGATCGACCTCGACGTCCGCTCGCTGGCGGTCTACGCGTTCTCCACGGAGAACTGGGCTCGCCCGGCGGACGAGGTCGAGTCGATCCTCGAGCTCCTGGACGAGACGATCGACCGCGAGCTTCCGGACCTTGCTCGACAAGGCGTGCGCACCCGCTTCTTCGGCCGCCGCGACCGGGTTACCGAGGCGCTGCGGGAGAAGATGGCGGCACTCGAGGTCGAGACGGCGCCGAACGACACGCTCGACCTCTGGATCGCGTTCGACTACGGAGGGCGCGGTGAGCTCGTCGAGGCCGCGCGATCGCTGGTCGAAGACGGTGTCAGACCCCAGGACGTGTCCGAAGAGGCCCTCGCCGCCCGGCTCTCGGCACCCGACCTGCCCGACCCCGATCTCGTCATCCGGACGTCGGGCGAGCAGCGCCTCTCGAACTTCCTCCTCTGGCAGTCCGCGTACGCCGAGCTCGTGTTCACGGAGACGTACTGGCCCGACTTCGGCGAGGACGAGCTGAGAGCGGCACTCGACGAGTACACGCGCCGCGGCCGCAGGTTCGGCGCCCGTTGACTCCCTTGGTCTCCCGTCTGCTCGTCGCCATCGCCCTGCTCCCGGTCGTGATCGGCGTCGTGTACCTCGGTGGCTGGTGGCTCTTCGCGCTGACGCTGGTCGCCGGCCTGATCGCGCTGCACGAGCTCTATCGGATGGCGAGAGAGCGCCGTCCGCTGGTCATCGCCGGATACGGCGGCTTCGCTCTGACGCTTCTCGGCCTCCAGCTGGGGGATCTTCCGTGGATGCTCGGCGGGATTCTGGCGACGCTCTTCCTCTCCTTCGTCTTCTACGGCCTCTCGGACATCCGTGCGTCCGCGACGACGTCGTTCGGCATCACCCTGCTCGGGGTCGTCTGGGTCGGCGCGGGTCTCGGCCTTCTGCTGCTCGTGCGCGACATCCCCGACTACGGCTTCTGGGCCGTGATCGCGGTCATGTTCACCGTGTTCGCCGCGGACACGGCCGCGTTCTTCGTGGGTCGCACGCTCGGGCGACACCGACTGGCGCCGGCGATCTCACCGGCGAAGACCTGGGAGGGGCTCGTCGGCGGAGTGCTGGCCGCGATGGCGGCGGCGTTCCTCATCCTCTACAGGGATCGCGACGAGTTCCTGACGATCCCGGAGATGCTCCTGCTCGGCGCGGCGGTCGCGCTCGCCGCCGTGTTCGGCGATCTCTTCGAGTCCGCGGTGAAGCGCGACCTGCAGATGAAGGACTCCGGCCGCTTGCTGGGAGGACACGGTGGAATGCTCGACCGGCTCGACGCGCTCCTCTGGGCGGGCCCGGCCGCGTACTTCGTGATCCTCGCAGTCGGCTGACCTCGGTCGATCCGCCGGACTTCGCCGCATGATCCAGGCCGCGATCGTGCAGCTTCTCGACGGGCGAGACCTCGCGCGCGGCGAGGCACGTGAGGTGATGGACGAGATCATGCGCGGCGACGCGACTCCCGCCCAAATCGGTGGTTTCCTCGTTGCGCTGCGGGCAAAAGGAGAAACCGTCGCGGAGATCGCCGGCTGCGCGGAGGCGATGCGCGATCACGTCCTGCCGGTCCACCCGACCCGTTCCGATCTCGTCGACACGGCCGGTACCGGCGGAGACGGCGCGCGGACGCTCAACATCTCCACCGCCGCCGGAATCGTGGCCGCGGCTGCGGGCGCGGCTGTCGCAAAACACGGCAACCGGGCGGTCTCCTCGGCCTCGGGCTCCGCCGACGTGATCGAGGCGCTCGGCTTCCGGCTGGAGATCCCACCCGTGCGCATTGCCGCGTCGATCGACCGCTACGGATTCGGCTTCATGTTCGCGCCCGTGCATCATCCGGCCATGCGACATGCCGCCCCCGTTCGGCGCGAGCTCGGCACCCGCACCGTCTTCAATCTCGTCGGCCCCCTGACGAACCCCGCCGGCGCACGCGCGCAGGTCATGGGCGTGTACTCGCCCGAGATCGCCCGAACCGTGGGCGAGGTGCTCGCCGTGCTGGGCGCGACCAGGGCGTTCGTCGTACACGGCGCGGGCGGGGTCGACGAGCTTTCTCCCGCCGGGCCCAATCTCGTCTTCGAGGTCGTCGGCGAGGAGGTGCGCGAGCGCACGGTCGATCCGGCCGACCTCGGCATCGAGCGCTGCCAGCCCGCCGAGCTTCGCGGAGGCAATGCAGCCCAGAACGCCGATGCGATCAGACGTGTCCTCGCCGGCGAGAACGGCGCGCGGCGGGATGCAATCCTCCTGAACGCGGCGGCGACCGTGGCGGCAGCCGGGCTCGCCGACGACCTGAAGGACGGGCTCGAGCTGGCGCGCGAGGCGATCGACTCGGGCGCTGCGGCCGAGCGACTGGAGCAGCTGGTCGCGTTCTCCCGGGAGGACATCTGATGGGACGGTTCCGCGAGGCGCTTTCGGCGCCGGGTCTACAGGGAATCGCCGAGGTCAAGCGCAGGTCGCCGTCCGCGGGGAGCTACGGGCTGGCGCGGATCCCGCGGAGCTCGCCGCTGCGTACGAGCGAGCGGGAGCCGCCGCGGTCTCGATCCTGGTCGACGCCCGCTTCGACGGCTCCTGGGACGACCTCCGTGCCGCTCGGGCGGCGGCGCGTCTGCCCTTGCTCGCCAAAGGGTTCTTCTCGACCGAAGAGGATCTGCGCATCGCCCGCGAGGCCGGCGCCGACGCCGTCCTGCTCATCCTTCGTGACCTGGACGACGAGACTGGGAGCCGACTCATCGGCGTTGCCACCGACTTCGGCCTGGACACGCTCGTCGAGGCCCACGACGTCGCGGAGCTCGTACGCGCTAGCCGGCTGGACGCAGCCGTGATCGGAATCAACGCGCGCGATCTCACGACGTTCGCGATCGATCGCCGAGCTCAACTCCAGCTCGTCGCTGCCGGCGCCGCGCGACCGCGTCATCGTCGCCGAGAGCGGCATCGAGTCGCGTGCGCAAGGCGCCGCGGCCGAGCTCGCGGGCGCAAACGCGATCCTGGTCGGCTCGGCGCTCATGCGTGCGAAGGATCCCGCTCAGAAGCTGGGTGAGCTCCTCTCGCGACCGCTCGTGAAGGTCTGTGGGCTCACTCGAGCCGACGACGTGGCAGCAGCGGCAGCCGCCGGCGCGGACCTGGCCGGATTCGTGCTGGCCGAAGGAAGCCCCCGTCGTGCGGACGGCGTACTTCCCGTCCCCGAGACGATGCTCGCCGTCTCGGTCGAGGTCGGCGAGTCTCGCGCGACCGAAGCGGATCTCGTGCAGCTCTATCCGCGCGAAGAGGGGAAGGTGCGCGGCCGCGATGCGGTGCTCCTCCGCGAAGGACTCGAGGTCGCCAAGGTGCTCGACCTTCCCTGGCAGGAGCCCGACGCAGCGCACCTCGAGCGGGCGCGCGCCGCGAACGGCCGGATCATGCTTGCCGGCGGGCTCGGCCCGGACAACGTCCGCGCCGCGATCGACCTGGTGCGGCCGTGGGCCGTGGACGCCAGCTCTTCGCTCGAGTCCGCGCCCGGCGTCAAGGATCACGAGCTCGTCCGCGCGTACGTGGAGGCGGCGCGATGAGCTCGTCTCCGAGCTCGGGCTCTACGGCGAGTACGGAGGGCGCTACGTTCCCGAGACGCTGATCCCGGCCCTCGACGAGCTCGAGCGCGGCTGGGACGAGGCCTCGGTGGACGCATCCTTCCGAGCCGAGCTCGACGAGCTCCTCGAGCGGTTCGCCGGCCGGCCGACCCCGCTCTACGAGGCAGCTCGCTTCGTGCCTGCCGGAAAGCGGATCTTCCTCAAGCGCGAAGACCTCCTGCACACCGGCGCGCACAAGATCAACAACACCGTCGGCCAGGCGCTCCTCGCGGTCCGGCTCGGCAAGCGCCGCATCGTCGCCGAGACGGGAGCCGGCCAACACGGCGTCGCGACCGCTACCGTCTGCGCCCGCTTCGGGCTCGAGTGTGTCGTCTACATGGGTTCCGAGGACATGCGGCGCCAGCGCCCGAACGTCGAGCGCATGGGCCTGCTCGGCGCGGAGGTGCGTCCGGTGGAGTTCGGCACGCGCACTCTGAAGGAAGCCACGAGCGAGGCGATTCGCGACTGGATCTCGAACGTCCACACGACGTACTACCTGATCGGCTCCTGCGTCGGTCCGCACCCGTATCCGGCGATCGTCCGCGAGCTGCAGGCCGTGATCGGCCGCGAGGCTCGGTCGCAGATCCTCGAGCAGCTTGGACGACTGCCCGACGCGGTGATTGCGTGCGTCGGCGGCGGCTCCAATGCAATCGGCCTCTTCGCCGGGTTCCTCGCCGATGAAGAGGTGCGGCTCGTCGGGGTCGAGGCCGAGGGCGCAGCAAGCTTGTCCGCGGGGCGCTCGAGCGTGCTCCACGGCTCTCGCTCGTCGGTGCTGGCGGACGCGGACGGTCAGGTTCTCGATGCCCACTCGATCTCTGCGGGGCTCGACTACCCCGGAGTCGGCCCAGAGCACGCGCACCTGCGTGACTCCGGCCGGGCGGAGTACGTGACCGCCACCGACGAGGAGGCCATCGCAGCCTTCCACCAGCTCGCGTCGCTCGAGGGAATCCTTTCGGCGCTCGAGCCTGCTCATGCGCTCGCCCGCGCACTCGACATCGATGCCGAGACGATTCTCGTCGGCCTGTCGGGACGCGGGGACAAGGATCTCGCAGAGGTGCTCTCGCGCTGAGCAAGTCGCTCGTCATCTACCTGATGGCGGGCCCGGAGACGCCCGAGTTCGCAGCTGCCGCGGTTGCCGGCGGCGCTGACATCGTCGAGCTCGGCTTCCCGTTCTCCGATCCGCTCGCGGACGGGCCGACGATTCGTCTCGCCGCGGAGCGCGCGCTGGCCGGGGCATGCGTACCGCCGCGTGCCTCGACTGCCTGGCACGCACGCGCGAGCGGCTCGACGTCCCGCTCGTACCGATGACCTACTCCGCGCTCCTCGAGGCGTACGGTTGGACGCGATTCGCGGACGACGCCGCGCTCTCCGGCGCGACCTCGCTGATCGTGGCCGATCTGCCGGCGGATCTTCGCCCGGACGTCCGCCGCGTCCACCTCGTCGCCCCGACGTCGAGCGACGAGCGGATTGCGCTCGCCGCCGACCGCACGGACGGTGGCTCTACCTCGTCACGCTCACGGGAACAACGGGCGCGCGCAACGAGCTGTCGCCGGAGCTCGCGCCGCTCGTCGCGCGCACGCGCCACTGAGCGACGTTCCGCTCTACGCCGGGTTCGGCATCTCCACTCCGGCGCATGCAGCCGCCGCAGCCGAGCTCGCCGACGGGATCGTCGTCGGCTCGGCGGCGCTCACAGCTGCGGAGGAAGGCTCCGGCGCGCTCGAGCGCTTCGCCGCCTCGCTCCGCGCGGCGATCAGCTGAGCTTCTTGTCCAGCCAATCGCGTCCGATCTGCCACGCGTCCGTCGAGGCGTCGATGTGCTCGAAGTGACCCGTGCTCGAGAGCACGCGGAGCTCGCACGGGTCGCCGAGGGCCTCGGCAGCGGCAGCGTAAGACCTCGAGATCTCCAGGGAAACGGTCTCGTCGTCCTCACCGTGCAGCACGAGCTGCTCGACGCCGAGCGGCAGGCGTTCCCGGGGCGACGCGAGTGCGTAGCGCTCGGGAAGATCGTCGGGCGAGCCACCGAGGAGCGCACGCGTCGGCTCGTCCGACGGTGACATGACGGCGGCAAGACGAAGATCGGCGACGCCGGCCTGGGACACGACCGCACGAGGGAGAACTCGCGGCGCGGCGCCCGGTGCGTCGCCGGACAACGTCGCCCGCGAAGCCGCCCAGAGCGCGAGGTGTCCTCCGGCGCTGTGGCCGATCGCACCGACCCGCCCGAGATCGAGCGAGCCGGCGAGATCCGCCAGCAGATCGAATCCGGAAGCGACATCCGCGAAGGTCTCGGGCCACCCGCCGCCGTTACCCACGCGTCGGTACTCGAGATTCCACGCGGCGATTCCACGGTTGACGAGGTCCTCGCAGAGCCCGCTCATCAACGAGCGGTCGTAACGCGCCTTCCAGTAGCCGCCGTGGATGACGACGACCACCGCGTGCGGCCCGCCGCCGATCGGGAAGGAACAGCTCGCCGAGCTGGCTCGGGTCGTCCCCGTAGCGGTGCAGCGAGCGCTCGATCGCGCGAGCGTAGCGCCTTCTGAACACATGGACGGTTAGCCTTTGCCGGTGGCCACCGACCTCAGGCGGATCGCGCTGCTCGGGGCCACCGGCTCGATCGGACGGCAGGCGCTCGAGATCGTCGATGCCCATCCGGACCTCGAGGTCGTCGCACTCAGCTCGGGCTCGCAGCCGCTGGACGCGCTCGCTGGCGCGGTACGAAGTCGAGCACGTGCAGGTCGGCGGCGACCTGACCGAGCTGCTCGACGCTTCGGAGCCCGACGTCGTCCTG
Organism: uncultured Actinomycetes bacterium; assembly: GCA_963838395.1. Taxonomy (GTDB): domain Bacteria; phylum Actinomycetota; class Thermoleophilia; order Gaiellales; family Gaiellaceae; genus GMQP-bins7. The sequence continues at coordinate 292,610 of CAWIQX010000024.1, read as the reverse complement.
AACGCGGTCGTCGGCTTCGCCGGAATCGGCGCCACGCTATGGGCCCTCGAGCGAGGTGTCACGCTTGCTCTCGCGAACAAGGAGAGCCTCGTCGCAGCGGGCGATCTCGCGCTAGCGGCGTGGAAGGAGGGTGGAGGACTGCTGCTTCCGGTCGACAGCGAGCACTCCGCGGTTTTCCAGTGTCTCGAAGGCCGTGCCTCGGACACTGTCGACTCGCTCGTTCTCACCGCTTCGGGAGGGCCGTTCAGAAACCATTCGCGTCGCAGATCTCGAATCAGTGAGCGTGGAGGAGGCTCTCGCGCACCCCACCTGGTCCATGGGGCCGAAGGTCACGGTCGACTCGGCCACGCTTGCGAACAAGGGCCTCGAGCTGATCGAGGCTCACTATCTGTTCGATGTTCCGTACGAGAGGATCGACGTCGTCGTGCATCCGAGTTCGGTCGTACATAGCCTCGTCAGGTTCCGCGATGGCGCGGCACTCGCGCATGTCGGCTACCCGGACATGCGCGTACCGATCTCGTATGCCTTGACCTATCCCGAGCGCCGGGAGACCTCCGTACCCGGCTCTCGATTTCACGGCACCGCTCTCGCTCGAGTTCGAGCCCCCCGACCCCGCGCGATTTCCGCTCCTGCCGCTCGCCCGCGAGGCCGGCGTGCGCGGCGGAACGTACCCGTGCACGTTCAACGCCGCGAACGAGGTAGCGGTCGCGGCGTTCCTGGACGAGCGCATCGGTTTCCTCGAGATCGCGCCGCTCGTCGAGGATGCGCTCGATCGTGCCGATGGGAGTCGCCGTGAACGATCTGTCCGAGCTCGTCGAAGCCGATGCCGACGCCCGTCGCCTCGCTGAGGGAAGATTGGCGCCAGCCGCATGAGCATCGCGATCGCCATCCTCGGCCTCGCACTCTTGATCTTGATCCACGAGGCGGGACACTTCTTCGCCTCACTCGCCGTAGGCCTGCGACCGCGGAAGTTCTACGTGGGCTTTCCGCCTGCGCTCGTGAAGACGAAGCGGCGGGGAATCGAGTACGGCATCGGAACGATCCCGCTCGGCGGCTTCGTCTCGATCCCCGGAATGCATCGCCCGGTTCCACACGACGCCGAGCGCCGCTTCGAGCATGCAGTCGGGGAGAACCCCGCGCTGGCGGGCTCGGTCGATCGCGTCAAGCGATCCCTCGTCGATGACGATCTCCAGGCCTCGCTCGGGACGCTCGACGACTTCGAGCGCGAGCTCCGCGCGCGTCAGCTCTCGCCCGGTGCCATGGCATCCGCCGAGAAGGGGCTCACCGAGCTCCGGGACGGTCTGGGGCCGGACGCCTACTGGAAGGCCGCGACCTGGAAGCGTCTCGTCGCCATCGCCGCAGGGCCTGCGGCGAACATCCTGCTCGCAATCGTGCTCTTCGCCTTCCTCTTCATGACCGGCAGCGGCAAGGCGACCAGGACGGTGGCCGAGGTCGTCCCCGACTCGCCCGCCGCGGAGATCGGGCTTCGGCCCGGCGACCGCTTGATCGCGATCGACGAGCAGACCGTCACCGCGTCCGACATCCCCAAGGTCATCTCGGGCTCGGAAGGCGCTCCGCTCGTTCTCACGGTCGTCCGAGACGGTGAGGAGGTGACACTCGGTCCGGTCTCGGCTCGGCCGATCGAGGACGTCTACCGGCTCGGGTTCGGGCTCGAGGGGGTGGGTCTCGGCCCCGATCGAGGCGATCGGCCGAGCATTCGAGTTCACCGGCATCGTCTCCAAGGAGATCATCTTCTCCCTGGGGCGTCTCGTGACAGGGGAGGGGCGCGAGAACGTCTCGAGCCCGATCGGCATCACCCAGGCCTCGTCCGACGCCGTCGAGCGCGGCGCCGAGAGCTACCTGGGAGTGCTGGGTCTCATCTCTCTCTCGCTCGCGCTCCTGAACCTGCTGCCACTGCTGCCGCTCGACGGCGGCCACATCCTCTTCTCGCTGATCGAGGGCGCGCGGGGACGATTCCTCAAGCGGGAGATCTACGAGCGCGTCTCGGTTGTCGGGCTCGGCCTGGTGCTCCTGCTCTTCTTCGTCGGGCTCTCGAACGACATCGGCCGCTTGTCGTAGACGCGGGGCTACGCTCTAGCCATGGCGAGCGACGTGCAGATCCGCGTCGGAAGCGTGCCGGTCGGCGGCGGCGCTCCTGTCGCCGTGCAGTCGATGACGCTGACGAAGACGCACGACGTCGCCGCCACGACGGCGCAGATCGCGGCTCTGGCCTCGGCGGGCTGCGAGATCGTGCGCGTGGCGGTTCCGAAGAACGAGGATGCGGCGGCGCTGCCGACGATCGTGCGCCTGTCGCCGATCCCGGTGATCGCCGACATCCACTTCAACGCGTCGCTGGCGCTGAAGGCGATCGACGCGGGAGTCGCCGCGGTTCGTATCAATCCGGGGAACATCGGCGGGCCCGACAAGGTCGAGCAGGTCGTTCGCGCGGCGAAGGCCGGCGGGATCCCGATGCGGATCGGCGCGAACTCGGGCTCCCTGCCGAAGCACCTCCACGAGCTGGCGCAGCGCGATCAGGCGGAAGCGCTCGTCGCCGCGGCACTCGAGGAGGTCGAGCTCCTGGAGCGGCTCGAGTACCGCGACTTCAAGATCTCGGTCAAGGCGACGCACGTCCCGACGATGATCCGCGCGTATCGGATGCTTGCAGCGAAGGTGCCGTACCCGCTGCATCTCGGAGTGACCGAGGCCGGCACCGAGTTCGCGGGTGGGATCAAGAGCGCCGTCGGGATCGGCTCGCTGCTCGCGGACGGGATCGGAGACACGCTTCGCGTCTCGCTCACCGCGGATCCCGTGAAGGAGGTCGAGGTCGCGTGGGAGATCCTGAAGGCGCTCGGGCTGCGCGAACGCGGGCCCGTGATGATCGCGTGCCCCTCGTGCGGGCGCGACAACGTCGGCGTCGAGAATCTGGCGCACGTCGTCGAGGACCGGCTGCGCACGTATCCGCAGGCCTTCGAGGTCGCGGTCATGGGCTGTGCGGTCAACGGACCGGGGGAGGCAGGGGACGCCGACTTCGGGATCGCCGGCGGTCGCGACGTGGGGTTCATCTACGCGCACGGCCGAGTGCTGCGCAAGGTCGCCTCGGAGACGCTGATCGACGAGCTCTTCCGTCGAGATCGACCGCTGGCTCGAAGACGGGATGAAGCGCCCGAAGCGGCTGAAGATGGCGAAGCCCGCCGCGCTCGCAATGGCCGAGGCCTCCCTCATCCCGCTGGAGTAGACAAGGGGAGCCGGTGGATGCGGACGGCTCCCTGAATCCCCTTGAGCTCGACCGACGCCGCCGACCGGCGTATGGCCGTCGAGGAGCTCACGGACGCGCGGTGCTTTGAGCAGGTCGTCGGTGAGGACGATCTCGTTGCCTTCGGAGAGAGCCTGGACGCGAGCGGCAAGATTGACCGCCTGGCCGAAGTAGTCGAGCCGGCCGTTGAGCGTCACGGCGAGGCAGGCGCCGGTGTGCGCGCCCATCTTCAGCGCGATCAGCTCTTCGCCGGCCTCCGCGTTGAAGCGCGCGATCCGGGCGTGCATGTCGAGCGCCGCCCGCACCGCATCGCGGGGATCGCTGAAGCTCGCCATCACCGCGTCGCCGATCGTCTTCACGAGCGCCCCGGAGTTGCGCGAGATCGACTCGCGCAGGAAGCCGAAGTGGAGTCGAACGAGGTCGAACGCCTTCATGTCCCCGACGCGCTCGTACATCGCCGTGGAGCCCTGGATGTCGGTGAACAGAAGCGTGAGGCGCCGTACCTCGAGGCCCTCGGCCGCGACGATCGTCTCCGATGCGAAGAGGTCGAGAAACGTCTGGTTCGAGAGAACCTGCGCCGCGGACAGGAACGGACCCATCGACCACACGTAGTCGCCCAGGTTGACCACGAGGAGCGCGTACCGGCGATCGGTCGCGTTCGTGAAGTCGAAGCTGACACGGCCTGCTGCGACCTCACCCTCGAAGCTTTCCGTGCGGGGCCCCGTGTACTCGAAGGCGATGAGCTGCGTTTCCTCGGAGGGCTCGTCGGTCACCGTCAGCGCCGGCCCGTTCGTGAAGTAGAGAAAGCCGGGCTCGGCAGTGAAATCGAACGTCCGTGTCTCGCGCGGCTCCACGAACGTGGATACCGCAACCCGTTCACGGAGATGCTCCCGAATGGGAGTTCCGTCGGACATGAGTCCGTTCCCCGTAAACCGGTATCCGAAGAAGTAGTCGTCCGGGCTCAGCGACCACGGGTCGTGGTACGACGATTCCCGCACGTCCTTCGCCACGCTGAAGGTGATTTCGACGAAGTCGCTGAGATCGGCGTCGCGGGTTGCCGTACAGGTCTGGCAGAAGTAGTGCGCGGTCGCGGACGTGAGCGACTGGAAGCTCTCGATGACCTCGCCACAGCCGGGGCACACGTACTGCCACTCCATCTGGAGGAGACCGACCTTGCGTGCGTGGAGAAACGTTTCGAGGACCGCCGCATCATCGAGGTCGTGCTCCGAGGCGAAACGGATCGAATTGATGCGCACGACGTCCTGATCGCGACCGGAGCGAATGAGCGCGGTCAGGGCAGCGGCCTCCGCGAGTCGCTCGGGGAGTCGGTCCGCGAGCTCGTCCAGCCGCACGCCGAGGAGTCGTTCGTCCACCGTCACCGTCGTAGCCTAGGCGCCGGCATGCGTGACTCCTCGGCATGGAGCGCACGACGCTAGCCTTGCGCCTCATGATCGCCCGCCAGTCCCAGCTCTTCATCCCCACGCTGCGCGAGGCACCCGCAGATGCAGAGGCCGTCTCGCACAAGCTGCTCGTCCGCGGCGGGTACATCCGCCAGGTCAGCGCCGGGGTCTGGACGTTCCTCCCCCTCGGCTGGCGCGTGCATCGGAAGATCGAGCAGATCATCCGCGAGGAGATGGACGCGATCGGCGGCCAGGAGATGCTCATGCCGGTCCTGACTCCTGCGGAGCTCTGGGAGACCACCGGCCGCGACTCTCCCGAGATCTTCCGGCTCGAGGACCGCGTTGGACGCAGGTTCATCCTCCCGATGACGCATGAGGAGACGGTCACGTTCCACGCCCGCGAGATTCAGAGCTACCGCCAGCTCCCGCAGATCCTCTACCACTTCTCGATCAAGGAACGCGACGAGCCACGTCCACGCGGCGGGCTTCTGCGCATGCGCGAGTTCATCATGAAAGACGCGTACACGTTCGATCGCAACGAGGACGAGTTCGCCCGGAGCTTCGAGCTCCACCGGCAGGCCTACCACCGCATGCTCGAGCGCCTGGGTCTCGAGTTCTACGAGGTCGAGGCGGAGTCCGGAATGATGGGCGGCCAGCAGAGCCAGGACTTCCTCTGTCCGGCCGGATCGGGCGAGAACACGCTCGTGACCTGCGAGCACGGCGACTACGCGGCGGATCTGGAGATCGCACGGGGCATACCCCGAGCGCCGGTCCTCCCGGAAGCCGAGGAGAGACCGAAGGAGGTCGCGACGCCGGGTGTGACCACGATCGAGTCCCTCGCAGAGCTCCTCGGGATCGACGCCGCAGCAACGTCGAAGGCGATGCCTGTCGTCAAGACGGACGGCACGCTCGTGCTCGGTCTCGTCCGCGGCGATGACCGGCTCGCCGAGTCCAAGATGCTCGGTGTGCTCGAGAGCGACTACCGGCCGGCTACCGACGAGGAGATCCGGAGCGTGTTCGGTGCGAGTGGCGGATCGCTTGGACCTGTCGGCGTGGGCGTCGACGTCGTCGCCGACGATGCGCTGCGTGAAGGTCAGTTCGTCGCCGGCGCGAACCGCGACGGCTGGCACGTGCTCGGCGTCGAAGCGGGGCGCGACTACACGCCGCGGTTCGCGGACATCCGCGAGGCGCGCGAGGGCGACCGCTGTCCCGTTTGCGGCGGCGAGCTGCGCTTCCAGACTGCGATCGAGGTCGGCCATATCTTCAACTTCGGCTCGCGCTATTCCGAGCCGCTCGACGCGACCTTCCTCGACGAGGACGGCACGGAGAAGCCGCTGATCGGAGGCAGCTACGGCATCGGCCCCGCGCGCGTCATGGCAGCTGTCGTCGAGCAGAGCCACGACGAGAACGGGATCGTGTGGCCGAAGTCGATCGCGCCCTACGACGCGCACGTCCTCGCGCTGCACGGAGGGTCGGATGAGGTGCTCGCCGAGGCCGAGAAGGCCGTGGCGGCGCTTCAGGAGGCAGGCCTCGCCGTGCTGTACGACGATCGAGACGAGCGCCCGGGCGAGAAGTTCGCGGATGCCGATCTCATCGGGTGTCCCGTCCGTCTCATCGTCGGGAAGAAGACGCTCGAGGACGGCTCCGTGGACCTGCGCACGCGCGACGGCGCCACCGACGAGCGCGTTTCGATCTCAGACGTGGTGAAATGGGTCCTGCAGGGACTGATGGCGAAACGTCGGAGATACTCAGACGACACCTTCGGGCCGACGATCGAGCGGCTGATGGCCGAGACGGGGACGACGTACCGCGGCCTCGCGGACAAGTCGGATCTCTCCGCCGGCTACCTCAACCACATCGTGCACGGGAATCGTCCGGTGCCGGGGAACGATGTCATCGCCCGGATCGCGAGCTCCCTCGGCGTCGAGGCGGAGCACTTCCGCGAGTACCGAATCCGGATCATCACGGAGAAGCTCGAGACGATGCCCGAGCTCATCGACCGCCTCTACAAGCGCCTCGCCTGAGCGACGGGACCGATCCACTTCGTCCGGCGAAGGTGGTCTTCGTCGTGCCCACGACAGATCTCGCGGCGAGCATCGGCTTCTACCGCGACGGCCTCGGCCTGGAGCTCACGGAGGAGTGGTCGGGACCTGGGGCGCGGCGCGATCCTCCGTGTGTCCGCGGCGTCGGAGGTGGAGCTCATCGAGGTCGACGAGCTCGCCGATCCACCCGAGCCGCGGACGACGCTCGGGCTCCAGGTCGACGAGGAAGACGTCGACGCGATCTATCGGTCGGCTCGAGGCAGCCGGAGCGCGGCTCAAGGCGCCGCCGCGCGTGCGCGCGTGGGGAATGCGCGGGTTCGGTGCGTTCGACCCGAGCGGAGTTCCGGTAAACGTCTACGCACCTGCGCTCGACCCAAGACGACCAGGCGTAGCGCAACGCGGCTAAGGTGTCTCTCGCCACGGGGCGTGGCGCAGCCTGGTTAGCGCGCTTGACTGGGGGTCAAGAGGTCCCGAGTTCGAATCTCGGCGCCCCGACTGGAGAAACCCCTGCTACGGCGCGAGTTCTTCGCTCTCGTCGTCGACCCGCCGCGTGTCTGGGCAGCGTTCGGGAGTCGGGAGTGACCCTGAGGGGCTCTCCCGTCGGGAAAGTTCAGTCCGCAAGCTGCTCTGCCAGCCCGATGAGGATGCCCTCCGGGCCTCGGACGTAGCAGAGGCGATACGTATCTTCGTACTGGACGACTTCGTCGACGAGCTGCGCGCCGTGCTTCCGGAGCCGGGCAAGCGTATCGTCGAGGTCGTCCACGGCGAACATGACACGCAGATAGCCCAACGCGTTCACCGGGGCGTTTCGGTGATCGGCAACCACGGGCGGCGTGAGGAAGCGCGAGAGTTCGATCCGGCCGTGGCCGTCCGGCATACGCATCATGGCGATCTCGACGCGCTGGTCGCGCAGTCCAGTGACGCGCCCTGACCAGTCTCCTTCGATCATCGCTCGACCTTCGAGTTCGAGGCCCAGTTCGGCGAAAAAGGAGATAGCGGTATCGAGGGACTCCACCACGATCGCGACGTTGTCCATGCGTTGAAGCGTCACGTGGCCCCCTTAGGCGTTTTGTCGCTCGGAGACGCCCACCCGACGAGCGTACCGGCCGATGGTTGCAATGTCCCCTGGCGCTGTCGGGACCGCCAGGCTGAGCGACTTAGCGACGGGCCACGAAGACGTACTCGGAGCTGTTGACGCGCAGTGTCCAGGCCGCGAGCCACCCGCGGATCGAGCGGGATTCTAGAGGCCTGCGATGCGACCGGCCACCCACGTGAACGGCTGAGCGGATCCTCGTGGGGTGGTGTGCACCTCGCGTCGAGTCTCAAGCGGCTCGAACATCGGGCCGAGGGAGTGCGACAGATCGTCGGACGAGTAGCGAGCGACGGGAAGACCGGAGCAGACCTCAGGCCCATCAGGAGCGAACGTTGCGACGATCAAGAACCCGCCCGGACTAGTTGCGGCCCGCAGAGTCTCGAGGTACCTCGAACGGTCTGCATCTGTGACGAGAAAGTGGAAGAGCGCACGGTCGTGCCAGAGGTCGTATCGGCGCGGAGGATCCCAGTCGCGCACGTCTGCTCGGAGTCGGATGACGGGCGAGTCACGCAACCGGCTTTGAACCTCACCTAGCGCGGACTCTGAGACGTCGAGCACGGTGACATCGGAGAACTGCCGCTCAACGAGACAGTCGGCGAGCAACGACGCACCGCCCCCAATGTCGATCACCCCCGCCTCGTGCGGGATCTCGAGCGCCTCGATCAGCTCCAAGGACGTCTGGGGTACGGGTTGATACCAGCTCACGCCCTCCACACCGCGTTCTGTGTAGGCGAAGTCCCAATGTCGAGACGGGTCGGCACCTGGATCGTTCACAGGCGTCGACGTTACCCCGGTGGCGCGACTACTACTACTAGGACGGGTCGACCGTTCGGGCTTGTCTTATGACTCCACAAGTCCTCGACGACGGTGCGCCGACCGTGACGACACCCGCCTGGCGGTCGCCTACGAGTTCCTACTGAGGAAATCAAGGATGCGGGGCGCGACGAGGTCGGCCTGCTCGAAATGCACCGGGTGACCCGCGTCGTTGATGATCAACCATTCGGCGCCCGGGATGGCTCGCTTCATCACAGCCATCTGCTCGGCGGTCGCAAACGGGTCGTTTTCGCCAGCGATGAGCAGAGTCGGGCAGCGGATCCGGCTGAGGTCATCTTCCGTCCATGACGGGTTCTCCATGTTGTTCGCGATGATGTGGCGCAGGAGATCCTTCCAGTATCCGGTGTACTTGCCTCCGTCGTGTCGGCGGCCGAACTCCGCCGCAGCGTCGGGCGCGGTCTGCTCCAGGACTCCTGGATCGAGGGAAGCGCCGACCGCACGAATGCCATCGTGAACGGAAAAGTTGGCACCAACAACGGTGATGGTGCGGCTCAGCTGCGGTCGCCGCAGAGCACAGTCGAGCGCGACGACGCCACCGTCGCTGATGCCCGCGATGTGAGCGGACTCCAGTCCGAGCTGTTCGGCGAGCCCACCGACGTCGTCGCCGATTTGCTCGAACGTCATGAAGCCCGCCGGGTTGTCCGTTCGGCCGTGCCCGCGGTGTTCGACGAGAAGGACGCGGAAGTGTTGGGCAAACGTGGATGCGAGGCCGGCCCAACCCCCGACCGGATCATCGGCGGTGCCACCCGCACCGTGAAGCAGGATCAACGGTTGCGAATCAGGCGACCCGAGTTCCTCGTAGTACATCGTCAAGTCGTTCACCTTGGCGTACGGCATTAGCCTCCTCGTCAGCCGGCGAGGTTACTCGCGGCCGAGGGCACTCGGTCGAAAGTGGCAAATGTACGAGATCGCGATCGGGCTCGGCGACTGGCGCGCGGTCGGCACACCCGTCGGTTGCACCTGCCGTGAACACGGGAGAGAACAAGACCTGGTGCCGCAAGTTGCAACGTCACCACGCCCGACTTACGTCAGCCTGGGCAGCACCGGGCTCGACCTCATCCGCGGCGGGCGGCCTCGACCAGCCTTTCGAGTTCGCTCGCCGGAATGCGCAGCGTGCCGCGCTTGTCCGTCAGCCGCACCGCAAGGATGTCGCCATCCCGTATCGCCTTGTAGATCGAGCCCACGCTCATCTCCAGTGCGTGCGCCGCCTCGGCAGGGGTCACGAGCTCCGGAGTCGCCTCCCTCTGCGCGCGCGATCTGAGCGAAGCAATCCGCTCGCAAATCCTCGTCCAGGCCCGCTGGACGTCGCTCGACGCTCTCCGCCTGGCCCTCTTCGCTCTCGACGAGCACATGAAAGGCGTTTCGCATCCGGCGAAGCTCCGCGCTCACCTGCTGGCGGGACTCCTCGCCTCGCACGCGCCCAGGCGTCTCGGTGCCGTCTCCGAAGAGCAGCAGGCGAAGTCGCTGCTCGGCCCGGCGATAGGTCTCTGCCGACTCGCTGACGGTCGACGTCATCGATCCCATGGCTACCCCAGTCCTTCCCTCGATCTTGCCTGCCGATCTCAGCGCTGAAATCGGCAACCCGTCGAGTCCCCAGGGGCCGGCTGGACGCTCGAACTCCGTGCCAGCCTCACTGTAACGCTCTGGGCGCGAATTCGAAGCGACGTGCGAGAATCCGCGCGATGGTTCCCGAGGCGCAGCTCGATTCGACCGACCACGGGCTCGTTCCGACCGGCGAAGGCTGGTTCGTCCTGAACGCGCGCGATGCACGTTGGTACTCCGGTCCGGGTCGCTCCGCGTTCTGCGACTTCGAGGGCGAGACGGACTTTCCGGAGCTCGGGATCAACGTGAGCGTCCTCGAGCCCGGTGTGCAGATGGCGATGTACCACTGGGAGGCCGACCAGGAGGACTTCCTCGTGCTCTCAGGGGAGGCGCTGCTCATCATCGAAGGCGAGGAGCGCCCGCTACGACAGTGGGACTTCGTCCACTGCCCGGTCGAGACGAAGCACACGATCGTCGGCGCCGGAGACGGGCCGTGCGTCATGCTCGCGGTAGGCGCCCGCGAGCATCAGAATGCCCCGGGGTGGGGCGGGTACTCCGTGGATGAGGCAGCCGAGCGCCATGGCGCCAGCGTGGAGCACGAGACGACCGACGCACGGGAGGCGTACGCGCGCTTCACGAAGCGTGAGCCCGGCCGTTACCGGAAGGGCTGGTTGCCGGACTAGTCGATCGTCGCGCAGCCCTGGTCGGCGATGGCTAGGGTGACCGGGTCGTCACTACCACCAGAGGGGGAATTCATGATCAAGCACCTACGCTGGCTGCTGCTGGCTGCTCTTGTCGTGACAGCGCTCGGAGCGGCATCGGTCGCCAGAACGGCGGTCGGGACCGACACGAGCGAGCTCCGAGACGCCGTAACGGTAGGCGGCGTCATGACGCACCAGAACGCGCTCCAGGCGATCGCCGATGCCAATGACGGTACTCGTGCCGCCGGCACGCCCGGGTACGACGCGTCGGTCGAGTACGTCGCCGGCCTGCTCGAAGGCGCCGGTTACGACGTCACGATTCAGGAGTTCACCTACGACCGTTTCATCCAGAACTCGCCGAGTGAGTTCTCACGGCTCTCGCCGGACCCGGAGGTCTACGTCGACGGCTTCGACCAGGATTTCGTCGCGATGTCGTACTCGGGGAGCGGGAACATCCCTTCGGCGCAGCTCGTAGCCGTTGGCGGGATCGTCATTCCCTCACCAGGTGGAGCGGCGAGCGGTTGTGCCGCGTCCGATTTCGCGGGCTTTCCGTCCGGAGCGGTGGCGCTGATCCAGCGAGGCACCTGCACCTTCCGGCAGAAGGCTGACAACGCCGACGCCGCAGGCGCGGCGGGCGTCGTGATCTTCAATGAGGGAAACGTCGACCCGGCGGACGACCGCCTCGGTGTCGTGAACGGCACGCTCGATCCACCCATTGCCGACATTCCGGTGATCGGAACGTCGTTCGCGATCGGACAGGAGCTGTACAACCTGACGCAATCCAGGCCCCCGGTGCTCGTGCACCTGAAGGTCGACGCGTCCGTGGTCTCGACCCCGGCGTCGAACGTGATCGCCGATAGCGGATCCGGGCGGACGGATCGCACGGTAGTCGTCGGTGGCCACCTCGACTCGGTGCTCGAAGGCCCCGGAATCAACGACAACGGATCGGGCTCGTCGACGATCCTCGAGGTCGCGCTGCAGATGGCCGAGCTCGGCATCGACACGACGAACCGCGTGCGCTTCACCTTCTGGGGCGCCGAAGAGGACGGGCTGATCGGCTCGCAGAACTACGTCGACTCGCTGTCGAAGAGCGAGTTGAAGGACATCATGCTGTACCTCAACTTCGACATGGTCGGCTCGCGGAACTTCGTGCGCTTCGTGTACGACGGGGACGGCTCGGCGTTCGGGACCGACGGGCCGAACGGCTCGGGCTCGATCGAGGGCGTCTTCAGCGAGTACTTCTCGTCGCTCGGCCTGGCCTCTGAGCCGACCGAGTTCGACGGGCGGTCGGACTACGACGCCTTCATCAACGCGGGCATCCCCGCGGGCGGCCTGTTCACTGGAGCAGAGGGAATCAAGACTGCCGCCCAGGCAGCTCTCTATGGCGGAACGGCGGGACAGCCCTACGACGCGTGCTACCACCAGGCCTGCGACACGATCGACAACCTGAGCGAGACGGCACTCGACCAGATGTCGGACGCGATCGCGCACGCGACCCTGCTCTACGCCATGACCCGGTCCTCGGTGAACGGCACCGACAAGGCGTCGAACGAGGCGAAGGCGAACATGGAGTTCCGGGGTTCGCTCTTGAAGAAGTAGCGACCCGCTGGAAAGACCGCGGGACGGCGCTGCGCCGTCCCGCGGCTTCTAGCAGACTCCAACCCGACACCATCTTCAAAGGAGGCAGGACATGGCTGTTGCCCGAGTGACGGAGATCAGCTCCACATCGACGACGAGCTTCGAGGACGCGATCAAGCAGGGCCTCGAGCGTGCGAACTCGACGCTCCGAAACGTCAAGAGCGCCTGGATCAAGGAGCAGCAGGTACGCCTGGACGGAGGCTCCATCTCCGAGTACCAGGTGAACATGCTCGTCACGTTCATCCTGGACGAGTGATCGCCCGGGCGGCTTAGTCGTCCATCAGCGCGCGCACGGCGGCCCGGTCTACCGGGTCGCCGGCCGCAATGAGCTCGCGCGCCGCGTCCACCTTGTCCCACACGTCCCAGAGCAGGAATCCGCGCGGCTTGCCGTCCTCGACGTAGCAGACGACGCCCTTTCGGTTCGGCTCGGCCCATTCGGCGACCGTGTCCAGACGGGAGTCGACGTCGCCGACGGCTTCGTAGCCGAGGTCGAAGAGATCGGAGTAGAAGAACGGGAGGTAGTCGTACGGCGTGTCTGCCCCGGCCATGTTCGCGCCCACGTAGCGACCGTGCGTGTTCGCGTGATTCTCGTGCTCCACCCGGCGAAGGCCCGCCGAGCAGGGTTGCCGGAAAGCGCGCCACGTCGCCCGCGGCAAAGACGTCGTCGTGTCCGTCCACGTGGCCGTATTCGTCGACGAGCACGCCGTCGTCGATCGTCAGCCCGGCCTGCTCGGCGAGCTCCGTACGTGGCTCGATTCCGAGCCCGGCGACGACGACGTCGGCATCGATCGAACGTCCGTCAGCGGTCACGACGCGAAAGCCGGCGTCTCCGGCGTGGCCGATCTCCGCGACCTTCTCCCCCGGCAGGACGTCGACGCCCTTCGAGCGGTAGTAGTCGTTCACGTACAGCGAGAGGTCTGACGGGAACACCTTCGCACCGATCCCGGCATCCGGGAAGACGATCGTGACCGCGCACTCGTTCATCGCGAGCGCGGCTGCGATCTCGGAGCCGATGAATCCTCCGCCGATCACGGTTGCTCGCACACCCTCGCCGGCGAGGGCACGTAGGCGGTGGTACGTGTCGAGCGTGCGGAAGTAGATGACCTCGTCGGGCGCCGACGGAAAGCGACGCGGCTTCCCACCGGTCGCGAGCAGAAGCCGTTCGTAGGAGTGCGTCTCGCCCGCGTCGTCGGTGACCGTTCTCGCGTCGAGATCGAGCGAGACGACGGTGCGGCCGGTGCGGATGTCGACGTCGAGATCGGGCGTGCCTCGCCAGATCGAGCTCTCTTCCTTGCCCTTCCAGAGCCCCTTCGTCAGCGGCGGCCGTGCGTACGGGTCGTGCGCCTCCTCGGCGAAGAGCCCGATCGAGCCGTCCTTGTCGTGGTCACGGATGCCCTTGCACGCCGCGTCCCCGGTCATGCCGCCGCCGACGATCACATATCGGTACCCGGCCACTGCTCGTGATCCTAGACGCACGACCTCGACAGTCCGAAGCACGTACTAGAGTGCCGCCACCGTGAGCCGAGCGCGTGTGTCCCCGGTCGTCGCCGTCGCGCTCGTGGCCACGGTCCTCGGGCTGCCGGTTGCCAGCGGATCGAGTGCGCAGGGCATAGCCGGCGCGCGCGAATCGGCGATCTTCTACTACCCGTGGTACTCGAACCCGACGCGGGACGGGCGCTGGGCGCACTGGTACGTGGAGCGAGAGGGCACGCCCGTGCTATCGACGCCGTACCTCCCGAGCCGCGGCCTCTACTCCTCGTCCAACGCGCGTGTCGTCGCTGCGCAGATGCGCGAGATCGCGGCGGCGGGTGTTACCACCGTCGTCGTCTCCTGGTGGGGAGCCGGCTCGCCGGAAGACGACCGACTTCCGCTCGTCGCGGAGGCGGCACGCCGTCAGGGCTTGGAAGTGGCGGTACACCTCGAGCCGTACCGCGGGCGTACGCCGCAGGCGGCCATCGACGACATCACACGACTCCAGACGGCCGGCGTGAAGGACTTCTACGTGTACGACGCGGATCGCGATCCGGCCTCCGCCTGGGCGGATGCCCTCGACGAGGTCGAAGGCACTCCACGCATCTTCGGCAACACCACCCTCGTGGGCAGGGCGAAGGCGTCGGGCTTCGACGGGCTGTACACGTACGACGTCGTCACGTGGACCGGCTCGACCTTCCGCCGCCTCTGCACGCAGGCACACCGCGCCGGACTCCTCTGCGCGCCGTCGGTCGGGCCCGGCTACGACGCGCGCCTGGCGACGAGCGACCGCTCCGTGCGCCCCCGGCTGCACGGAGCAACCTACGACCGGATGTGGAAGACCGCACTGGGGGCGAACGCCGATGTGGTGACGATCACGAGCTACAACGAGTGGCAGGAGGGAACCCAGATCGAGCCCGCTCAGTCACAGGTCGAGAGAACGGGGTACGAGGGAGCGTGGGGGAGACACGGGGTCGCGGCGCGACGGGCATACCTCGACGCCACCGCACGCTGGACCGAACGACTGCAGCTGGCGACGCGTCAGTAGAGCGCTGCGGCAAGTCGACGGCGGTACGCAGCGGTCACAGGCGTCGTCCTGCCCGAGCTGATCGAAGATCGCAACGGCCAGGTCGCGCAGCTCTTCCCGGTCGGGAGGCGGCGCGTCGCGGATGGCCTCGAGGATGAGGTCGAGAGCGGTCTCATGGTGGCCGGCCTCGAGAGCGTGCACGATCTCGGGAAGCTCACCCCGGGAACGCAGCTCCTCGAGCGCGCCTTCGAGGCGCGGAGGCGCGAGCAGCTCGTCGACGAAGAGCGCGACACCGGTCGGCGAACGCATGCCTACGAACTCCGCCACGATCCGGCCGTCCCTGAATCCCTTGACCGCAGGAATGCCCTGGATCCCGTGCTGAGCGGAAAGCGCGGGGTTCGCATCGACGTCGACTTTCGCGAGCTCCACGGTGCCGGCGCGGCTCTCCACCTCTCGCTCCAGCACGGGGCCTAGCGCCTGGCACGGGCCGCACCAGGCTGCCCAGAAGTCCACGATCACGGGGACCTCGCGGGAGCGCTCGACCACGTCTCGCTCGTACGTCTCCTCGGTGATGTCGAGCACGGTCATGACGTTCTACAACGCCGCACTGGTCCCGGATCATCCCTTGACGACATCGGCGCCACACCCGGCATATGAGCGCGCCCGCAACGTGCTCCGGCGCGACTCCCTCGAGCGAGCGGTGCGTGAGGTCGATCTGGATCTCCGGCCACGTATCGAGCCCTAGCGCTCGGGCGCCGAGGCTCCGACCCGAAGCGGAGGAGCTCCTCGGTCGTGAAGATCCCGCGACGGCCGGTCTGTCGCCGCGCGATCCCCTCGAGCTCGCGGAGCTCCTCGAAGGGATCGATGCGCACATTCGAGTCCGTCCCGATGCAGAGAGGGATCCCGCGGGACCGAACCCGCTCGGCTGGCAGGAAGCCATCGCCGAGATCTGCTTCCGTCGTCGGGCATGCACAGATCGTGGCTCCCGTGGAAGCAAGGAGATCGAGCTCGGCGCCGTCGGCATGGGTCGCATGCACGACCGTCGTTCGGGCACCGAGACAGCCGGTGCGCGCCAGGAGCTCGATCGGTCGCAACCCGTGCTCGGCGAGGCATTCCTCGATCTCCTTCGGCTGCTCGTCTGCGTGCACGTGCAGAGGAAGTCCGTCGCGCTCGGCATAGCGTCCGATCTCCTCCAGCCAGTCCGCCGGACACGCCCGGACGGAGTGAGGAGCGAGACCTACGCGGACGCCTCGCTCTCGGAGCGTCTCGATCTCGGTCAGATAGGCACCGACCGTCTCCTGTCGAAAGCGGGGGAGACCACCGCGTGCGTATGCCACGTGCAGCATGACGAGCTCGATTCCGGCGGCCGCCGCGGCTTCCTCGGCGGCGAACGCCTCGGGGAGACCGAGGTAGTGAAACTCCCCGACCGCGGTGTAGCCTGCGGCCCGCATCTCTCGGTACGAGCTCTCGTACGAGCGACGGACGAGGTCAGGCGCCTGCAATTCCGCCTCGGCGAGCATGTTCTCGCGCCACGCCCAGAAGTCTCCTCCGGCCGCACGGCCGCGCAGCGCTCGCTGGAACGTGTGGCTGTGCGCGTTGACGAAACCCGGCAGACTCAGGGACTCGCCCACGACGGTGCGACGCTACCAGGGTCTGACCTCCTGCACCCCGGAGTCCGACCCCCGCGGGTCTGACCCCGGTCGTAGGGTTCACCCGATGCCCTCGAGTGACTTTCGACGCCATGTCCCGAATGCGCTCACGATCGCACGCTTCGCGGCGATCCCCGTGTTCGCGTGGCTCTACCTCCGCGCGGGCGACGGAGCGGCGTGGGGGGCGGGCCTCTTCTTCGCGGGTGCGGCGTTGACCGACCAGATCGACGGCTATCTCGCGCGCCGTTGGGACGTGCACTCGGCGTTCGGGAGGGTCGCAGACCCGCTGGCCGACCGACTCATGATCGGCGCCGCTGTCGTCCTCATGTGGGCGAGCGGCCGGATCCCGCTCCTCGCGGCGGTGATCGTCCTCGCGCGCGATCTGCTGCTCGTCCTCGGGTACAAGCTGCTTGCCCCCCACGGCTTCGAGCTGGAGGTGACGTTCCTGGGCAAGCTTGCGACCTGGGTCCTCTATGCGGCGCTCGGCTTCGTGCTCGTGACGCAGGAAGGAACCGCCTGGCCGCTCGTCATCCTCTGGATCGGCATCGGCCTGTCGCTCGTCGCAGCGGTGCAGTATCTCGTACAGGCGAAAGCAGCCCTGAGCGCGCGCTGATCCCCGAGCGGGAGGGATGGCGGCGACCAGCCCGAATGTAAACTCTCAAGCTGAGGTTGACCCCTGGAAACAGGTGCTGCTTTACTCCTGTGACCGACGAGGAAAGGCGACCGGTGGAGCCACATCCCGACCTGTCCACGCTGTCCGACGACGACCTGCGGGTCATGATTCGAGATCTCGAGAAGGAAGAAGACGAAGTCTCCTTCCAGCGGCGTATGCTGCACGGCCGGATCGACATTCTCCGGGCCGAGCTCGTCGCGCGCCTCCGCGAGCAGGTGAGCGCAGGGGAGGCCAAGCTCGCAGACGTCGGCCGGCTCAGCGAGATCCTGTCCGCGAAGGCGTCTCCAAAGGTCGACGACGAGTGAGTCACGTCTATTGCCCGGAGTGCGGCTTCCAGAATCCGGAGACCTCCAACTACTGCTCGAGGTGCGGCGCGCTGATCGTTCCCGAGACGGGCTCCGAGACGACGATGACCTTCGACGTGGACGAGGCAGGTGAGGAGGGCGAGTCCCTCCTGGAAACCCTCGGGATCACCGGTCCGGCGCTCGTCGTCCGCTCCGGCGGCGGTATCGCCGGCCAGCCGTTTCAGCCGACGGGCGCTCTCACGCTCGTCGGACGCTCTCCCGAGTGCGACATCTTCCTCGATGACGTCACCGTCTCCCGCCGCCACGCGGAGATCTCGCGCGAGAACGACACCTTCACGATCCGCGATCTCGGGAGCCTGAACGGCACGTTTGTCAACCGCAAGCGCATCGAGTCGACCGTGCTCGAGGATGACGACGAGGTGCAGATCGGCAAGTACCGCCTGACGTTCCTCCAGCGATGAGCACGGTAACGACCCACCGACGCGAGCGGGAGGAGGCCGACCCGGGCCTGCGCACGATCGGCGTCGTCTGCGAGGAGCTTCGTGACGCGTTTCCCGACATCTCGGTGTCCAAGATCCGCTACCTCGAGGATCAGGGGCTGATCGCCCCGAAACGGACGCGGGGCGGATACCGGCTCTTCTCGCCCGAGGACATCGCCCGCCTGACGACGATCCTGCGCCTGCAGCGTGACGAGTTTCTCCCTCTGCGCGTGATCAGAGAGGCCCTCGACGGGCCCGGCACGTCGCCCGACCGTCCGCGCCGCCGGGCCATCGGGCTCACCGAGCACGAGGACGAGATCGACGGAGCCGAGCTCTGCGAGCGCGCTTCCGTCGCGCCCGAGTTCGTCAAGGAGCTCGAGGAGTACGGGGTAGTCCTCTCGCGGGTGGAGGCCGGCGAGCGCCTGTACGCCGAGAGCGAGGCCGACATCGCGGCCGCATGCGGTCGCCTCTCGCGCTTCGGGATCGACGCGCGGCACCTGCGGACGTTCCTGACGGCGACAGGCAGGCAGGCGGCGCTCGTGGAGCAGCTGGTCGCGCCGGGCCTTCGCTCCCGCAACCTGGAGCGTCGAAAAGGCGCCCTCGACGACCTGGAAGTACTGGCGCGTGTCGCGCAGGAGCTGTCGCACCTGCTGCTCCTCCGTGACCTCCGCGGGGCCGTGGAGCGAAGCGGTTGATCCACGCTTGCCCATGAGCCTCGACCTGCGCGACCGCATCCTCGACGTACCCGATTTTCCCACCGAGGGGATCGTCTTCAAGGATGTCATGCCGCTCCTCGCCGACGACGAGTACCTCGCAGCCGCGATTCATCAGCTCGCCGACTGGGCACGGGCGCGTGAGCCGGATCTCATCCTCGGCGCCGAAGCGCGCGGTTTCATCTTCGGAGGAGCCCTCGCGTACGAACTCGGCGTCGGGTTCGTCGCCGCCCGCAAGCCCGGGAAGCTGCCCCGCGAGACCGTGGAGGCGGTGTACGCCCTCGAGTACGGGACGGACAGCCTCCAGGTGCATCGTGACGCAATCGCTCCTGGCGCTCGCGTGATCGTCCTCGACGACGTGCTTGCGACCGGAGGAACGGCCAAAGCCAAGGTGGAGCTCGTCGAAGGGCTGGGCGGGACGGTCGCCGGCGCGCTGTTCGTCATCGAGCTGACGTTTCTGAACGGACGCGATCGCCTCGCAGGCTACGACGTCCATTCCCTCGTCCAGTACTAGCGCACAGCACAACCTGGTCTGACGGGGTGCGGCGACATCCGACCGCGCTACTACAACGAGAGAACATGTACGACCCGCTGACGAGCACCTACTCGTTCGCGTGCCCTCGAGGACCGAAGGCAAACGTTCCGCTGTCGGCCTTCCGCTTTCTCGAGCGCTTGCCGGCTGCGACGCATCCCGCCGTCTACCGCGTGCTCTTCGAGTGCCGGTGTGGAAATGAGCACCTCGGACTGGTCTCGCACGAGGACCTGGACTGGGCGCCGCTCGGGACCTCGACCCCTGTGACGTTCAGAAACCTGCTGACTTCCCAGGACGACTCGCTGGCCGCCGAGCTCGGCGATGTCGCAGCATCACGGATTCGAGCGGGGGAGTGGCCCTGGAGCTTCTACTGCTGCCTGGAGGGGCGCGCTCGTCCGATGACGCCTTCTGCGTTCGCCGTGATCGCGCCGGGCGAGATCTCCTTCGCCGTAGCGGTCCAGTGCCCGGTCTGCGCCTCGGTATCCGTCAATCTCGTCTCCCGCGAGCATGTCGACCTCCCGTTCTGGAACGATCGCAGGATCGGCGTAGTGGAGCACGTGTTTCAGCGAGACGCGATGCGGGCAATCGACGAGTTCCGTGCGGAGTTGCACTCCGTCCGCTTCGACGAGAGGAGACTCGATCTCGAGCTCTGACCCCCATTCGCGTGATCGTTCCCTCCCGCCAGGGATGCATGGGCGCCGCCGGCTCACCGATACGCGAAACATGAGTGCCGCCACCCTCACGAAGATCGCACCGGCGGCCTCGTCGCGCCTGCTCGCGGACGTGAACGCGCTGAACAAGCCGTATCCGGCCCAGCGTACGTCTGCCCTCATCCGCCTCGAAGCCGCTCTCGGTCGCGAATTCGCTGACCGGCTCGTCGCCGCGCTCAGCGAAGCATCCGAGCGCAACTGAATTCCTGGTTCGCGCGACCGGAATTCGCTAGCGCGGGTCCGGTCGCGCGTACGCAGACTTGTTCTCGGGGCTCTGAGGTCGCTCGCGGCCGCGCCGTCGGCGCTAGCGCGGACCGGGGTAGTCGCCGCCTCGCTTGCGGACGATCAGGAAGATCGCTCCGGCCGCGAGCAGCGAGAGGATGAACGAGGTGCCGCCGGGAAGCTTGAGGAGGATGGCGCCGAGCCAGAGAAAGAGGAAGAACACGAGGGCCCAGACGAAAGCCTGGACACCCTGGTCGACGCTCGGCATGCGCAGGTGCATGCGCGCGATCCTAGCGATGGAGATCGAGGAAGCGCGAGGGGTCGTCGCACACGCTCCCGGGTGAGGAAGAAATGACTTCTCCGCCCAAAAAAAATTCACCGAGCCGGTGACGCTTTCGTCCACTCAGCCCGCTGACCGTCCGCTTCCGCGTAGAGCCTTCGAGCTGCGCTTCGACCTACTCGCGTTCCGTGCTCGGTGCAAAGGGGAAGCTATTGGAGCGGGCGGACCGGGTCAAGGTCGCCTCTCACCTCTTTGACGCAATTTGCGACGAATTCGTGAGCGCGCTGCCCTCCGTGACGTCCGCGTAGGATCCGGCCGTGCGCCGCTCCCTCGTCTACGGCGTCGCGGGCGCGGCCTTCGCTCTCGCGCTCGTTCTCACTCTCGCCGGAGTGGGGGACGACCCCGATGGGCTCACGAACCTCCAAGCACTCGTGCTCGGGCTCGTGCAGGGGCTCACCGAACTCCTCCCGATCTCGTCTTCCGGTCACCTGATCCTGGTGCCCTGGGCCGCGGAGTGGACGTATCTCGAGCAGAACGACCGCTTCAACCAGACCTTCGATGTCGCCTTGCACCTCGGGACGCTCGTCGCGGTCGGCGCCTACTTCTGGGGAGACATCGTCCGGCTCGTCGTCGCATGGCTCGGCTCGATCCGGCGACGGAGCATCCATTCGTCGGATGAGCGGGTGGCGTGGTTCGTCCTCGTGGCGACGATCCCGGCGGGCGTCGTCGGGCTCCTCGGCGAGGACGCGATCGCCGACTCGCTCGGGGAGCCGTGGCAGATCGCGATCCTCCTCGCCGCGGGAGCGGCGCTGCTCTGGTTCGCAGACCGCACTCCTCAAGAACGTTCGATGGGCGATCTCGGCATGCATCACGCAGTCGCGATGGGACTGGCTCAGGCGCTCGCGCTTGCCCCCGGCGTCTCACGCTCCGGAATCACCATCACGGCCGGGCGACTGATGCGTCTCGATCGAGACGCCGCCGCGCGCTTCTCCTTCCTGCTCTTGCTGCCGACGGTGCTCGGGGCGCTCTTGCTGAAGGGCGTGGGGGACGTGCTCCTCGGGGATCTCCCGGACGGCTGGCAAGGACCGTTCCTCGTCGGGACGCTCGCGTCGCTCGCGAGCGGCCTGCTGGCGATCGACTGGCTGCTCGGCTACGTGCGCCGACACACCTACGACGTCTTCGTCTGGTACCGGCTGATCGCGGCGGCACTCATCCTGCTCGCGATCGCGAGCGGGGTGCGGGAGGCGACCTTCTGACCCACGCTCATCGTGCTACTTGACATAACACCGATTATCGTGCATTGGCGATCCGGCTTGGCTAAGCGGTGCGGGTTTGCTCATCGGCCGAACGTACGACTTGCAATCGGGACAGCGCCTCGCTGAGGTCACCGCGCAACCAGAAACGTGCCCTTTGCGAGGTCGAAGTCCGACACCCTGAGCAGGCGAAGTTCGTTCTTGCGCAGGTGCGAGTCCGAGAAGCTGTACGGCGATCTGGTCGCACAACGTCGGATGTCCCACGCGTAGCGCTTCGATCACCCCGGGCGCGTATGCCTGCCGCTCGACGCTCGCGCGCTTCGGTGGCTTGCTTGACCAAGCAGCAATCCGATGCGCCGAGCGCGAACGCGAGGTCGACGAGTTCACCGCGATCTCCGAGAATTGGGGCTACTGGAGCGACGGCGTCGGCGAGCTCGTCGCCTTCTGCCCGAAGTGAGCTAAGCGCGAGTTCGCGCCCCGACGCTCGTACTTCGGGGTCATCGCCTCTTCGCTCGTAAGCCCGGTGGGGGCGGCCGCGCTAGAACGCCAGCCTGCCGCCCCCAGAGCACGTCTACTGGAATGCCGCTATCGCGTGTTCGCTAGTCGTCCCACGCTTAGCATGGCCCCGTCAGTTCGGAGACGACGCGGAGTCGTCGATGAAGTTGTAGAAATACTCGGCGCGTTTCTCAGCGCGTTCCGGCTCCCATCCGGGGACTTCCTGGACGCAGACCATGTTGTTGCCGTTCTTGTCGAAGCGGGTCTGGTAAATCGCGATCAGGTCTGACTGAGAGATCAGACCGTCGTCGATTGCTGCCTGGCTCCTTGGGAGCGCTGCAGCCTGTTGCGTCGTGACATGGAAATCGAAGCTCGGCGGGCACCCATAGGACGGTTTGCCTTGGGCGTTCGCGTAGGCAGCCAGCAGCGTCGTCGCCAAAACCACAACGGCTGTGACCATCGTGAGCCGCAGAAGCTCTTTCACGATCCCTCCCTGTCCGTAGTGACCTAGAACGATCCATTGCCAACATCGTCTGACCTCGGCAGCTCACCTCCCCCTGGATCGTGAAGTGACGAGAGACACTAATAGCGCGTGACGGAAGTTGCAATGTGGCTATCACGTGAGAACGACGACGCATGATGTCCTTGCGTCCGGGTCATCGCCTCCGTTCGGCATCCCGCGCCAAGCGCAAGCGTCCGTGCTGGTAGCGAACCGATTGATCGCGCCGGGACCCATGGCAAATGCGTCTCTGGCCAGGAGATGTACGCTCGAAGGACGCTCCCCGCGCCGGGAGGTCGAGGATGGAGCGATTGCCGACCCGGACTACGTCTGGGGGCGGGTGGTGATCACCGACGTCGTTCCGGGCCACCAACTCACCGCGGCGAACTTTTTCCGACCCGCTGCTGGCGCTGTCGACCCGCCGTCCTGTCCGTCGCTGAAGCCCCTCGCACCATCGTCGGAGGCCAGACTGTACTGCGGTAGCTCACGAGACACAGCAGCATCTACCGCTATCTTCGCGCGTCGAAAGTCGTATGCTCGTGAGACGGGGTTGGGCGTCCTTTCCCCAAGGCGGCGATCCCCGAGGGGGGTATCGACCCGCTCTCCCCGCGGCGTCCGGCCCCGCCTTTGAAGCGCGCGAGGAAAGTGCGGGTGCGACGCTCGAGATCACCCGGTTTCAAGGCATAGCTCGATTGGCTCAGGACGCCAACGCCGCACCCGTAATCCCTTACGGACTGTAAGCCCGGATGGTTGGCAGCACCAGCGCAATGCTGAGCCAGCCGACCCAACTCTCATCCTTTCTGCTCGATGGAGCCGAACCTTCGTGATCGAGGCGCTCTCCTGACGACGCTCACGACGGAACACTTCACGCTGCAGGGTGCGCGTTCCGGAACGATCACCGAGAGCCTGGGTCGATCGACGATCTATCTGGGCAGCCTCTCCGCGAGCCTCGTCGCGCTTGCACTCGTCTTTCAGGGAGGAAGCGCGGCAGACGACTTCCGCCTCTTCGCGCTCGTGGTCCTTCCTGCCCTTGTCTTCCTGGGGACGGTGACCTTCGTACGGGTGGTCGAGACCGGCATCGAGGACGCCGTCTACGCGCAGGCAATCAACCGCATCCGTCACTACTACCTCGAGCTCGCGGGGGACGATGCTCGTTATTTCGTCCTCGGGGGCCATGACGACATGCGAGGCGGTCTCGCCAACATGGGCTTGTCACCCTCACCGTGGCGACCGTTTCTCAGCATCGCGAGCGTGATCGCTCTCATCAACAGCATGGTGGCGGGGGCCCTCGCCGGCATCGCGCTCGACGGCGTCGCGCCCCGCGCAATAGCGCTCATTGCCGGCGGCGTGGTGGCCGTGGCTGCTCTGGCCTTTCACTATCGAGTCGGCTATGGCCGCTTCCTCCGGGCAATGGAGAGCTTCACGCCACAGTTCCCGTCGCCGCCGTAGTTGAGGAGCGCGTCGATCCGTCGACGTCCAGTTCTCGGAGCGGTCTGTGACCAGGCGACGCGACCGTCCCGTCAGCACACGTTCAAGGTCCCGCGGTACTCGTGCCCTATTTACTCAACGACCCCAATCAGCTGAAAGCACGTCCCAGCCTTCCTTGTTGAAGGGGAGTCGGGTCTGCCTCCTCCCCCCCGCGTCCATGACCCACAGGGTGCGCCCCTGCGTGTCTGGTCTCGTCTCACTCGCCTCGCAGCAGCGCCGGAACAGCACCAACCTGCCGTCAGGAGACCAATCGAGTGCTTCGGAGGCCCCGTCGGTCGTGAGCTGCCGTTCTTCGCGCCCATTGGCAGAAATCTTGAATACGTTGCTGTCGGTCTCCTCGTCAGCCTCCCCGTCGTAGGTCCGGCGCGTGAACAAGATCCAACGTCCGTCAGGTGACCAGTGTGGGCTCACTCCGTCGCGAGTCACACGGGTGGCATCGCCTCCGTCGGCGTTCGCGACCACGATCCCTCGTCCCCCTACATTCGCGGCGATTCGGGTTCCGTCTGGCGACCAGTCGACGACACCGAGGTGCCGGCTGCCGGCGATACGAAGTGGTCTTGACGGCTCCCCTCGGGCTAACACACTTCGAAACCCGCGGTAGTCGCGAGCAATGACGCTCATTCCGTCCGTCGACCATCCGTAGAGAGACACGTCATCGCCTGGGGTGATGATCTGTACATCTCGGCCCAGGGGGTCGACCAGGGCGATTCTGGAGCGAGGGTCGCTCTCGTCCCAAACCCCGAGCTCTACGGCTATCGAGTCGCGATTCGGAGACCAAAGCGCGTCCAATGCGCCGTAGGGTCGACTCAGTCCCGCGTCGGGCCGCCGTGGCCATCTCCTGAGGGAGCGAACGGCTGTGCCCTCGGCCGAAGCGACGTAGAGGTCGGCCGCCCCTGTAAGCGCGTCCGTCGGCCCCCACACGAGGAGGATGTCGGGATAAGACTGGAGGTCTTCGGCTCCCAAGGGCGTTTCGTCGCCGTTGCCCATGAGCCACGCCGTCCCTCCTCCGACTAGGAGAAGAAGGAGCAACGCGATCAGTCCGACTCCGACGAGGCGGTGACCCACAGACAGACAATACGAGCGTCAGGAGGCCCGCACCAGGGGCGCTGGGCGAGCGGTCGCGGCGCGGATGGACACGACTCGCCGAGCCACTTGCAATTACCACTTCGACTTCTGGCGGCCGTGGAACGCGATCCCACGAGCGGCTGAGGACGACCGTGACGACACGGCAGCCGACGCAACCTGGACGGCGCTCCTCACCGCTCCGTATCCCGAGTGGACCTCGGGGCACAACTGCCTCGACGCCGCACACACCACCGTGCTGCGGATGTTCTTCGGCGACGACCCTATGGGAAGACCATTCCAGATCACGAGCACGTTCGTGAATCCCGGGGGCCCTGCTGTGCGGACGTTCGACACGTTCACGCAGCCACTCGCCGAGCTCATCGTGGCTCGAATCTGGGCCGGCCTCCATTACCGCAGCGCGGACGTGGAGGGCCAGCGGCTCGGGCGGAACGTGGCCAACTACGGAGCCGCGACCTACTTCCAAGCAGTCGGGAACTGATGCATCGCCAGGGAGGCCGCCGGACGCGGCCTCCCTGGCTCATCTCAGGAGACGTTACGACTGTCGCAGATCCCACTCTGGGCCGGTTGGATGCGCTCATGGCAACGTTCGCTTGGCGCGGTGCGCCGCGCCGTGTTCGCGTCCGGTTCGGCGTCTGTCGGGGAGGTAAATCCATAGCGGGATCTCACCAAATCTAGGCCCCAAGAACGGATGCCTGCTTCCGTCCGAGACCTATGAGAACAGTTCGCGGAAGGACTGATACTCCGCATCCATCAACTCGGCGAACGATGGATGGCGCTGCGCTCCGGGAAGCCAATTGGCGAACAGCCAGGCCTCCCATTCACCGTCGGCTGTCACGGTCTCGGGATTGAGCAAGTAGATCGCGGAGTCGCCGGTCTCGCTGATCTCCAATGCGGACTCCAGATACTCGATCCGGTAGCGAACAGGGTCCTGCGCTTCGCCGTACACGAGATACTCGTCGTCTGTCAGAACCAACTCCTCGTTCAGCTCGCTGAAGATGAACGGGCTGAGATAGGCATCGATCCAGTCGCGGTTCCGCACGCGGAACCACTCGATCTCCTTCGTCGACCACATTCGCCAGATCGACGTACCGGTCTGCCGCCAGCCATTCGATACCTCGAGGAAGTCCCGGTATGAAGGCGGCAGGGTGACGCCGCCCAGGCGGGTCTCGAGGAGGGTGAGTTGCTCCTCTGTCGCGCCGGGGAAGCCGAGCCAACCAGACTCCACCACTTCCGCTGGCAGAGCCGGGGAAGCGCCAGCCTCGATGAGCTCCTGACTCCAAATCTCGAGGAACGGTCGCCAATCGAAGGACCCCATGGCTGATCGTCGGCAAGCGTATGTGCTGGCGTTCCACTCGGTCGTCGCGCGAGCGGAGTGTTGCTGCCGCAATTGGCCGAAGCGGCGTGAAGGTCTGAGCGCATTCTGGGCTTGCGCGACGCGATCGTGCACACTCCAGCCGCACGTGAACAAGAGCGAGCTCAGCACTTTCGTCCGCGAGATCGCCGCCGAGCTTCAGTCCGAGCTGGGCTCCGATCTCGTCGACGTCGACGACCTCGACGACGACGACACCTTCGAGAGTGCCGCCACCACTCTGGCCGAGAGCGACATGCCCGGCAACGACCTGCTCGCTCTGTGCCGCGATCGGAACGAGCTCGTCACGTGCATCGCGCTCGCGGCGGTCGCCCTTCGCCGTCACGCCCCGGCGAAGTTCGAGCGCTGGGCGTGGCGCGCGCTCAAAGGCACCACCTCGGCACAGGACGCGTACATCTTTCGCGCCCTCCTGCAGCACGGGACGCCGCCCCTGATCGGGCGAGCGCTGGCGGCAGTCGAGCAGGGCGTGAGCCACGACCTGATCGCGTGGTTCGTGGCCGAACGCCAGCGAGCCGGCGAGCCCTTCGACGAAGGTGTGCTGGAAGCGAACATTCCGCCACATCTGGGCGATGATCTCGAAGAGCTCGTCGACGCCCAGGAGGACGTTCTCGGTGCCGGCTTCCGCAGGACGTTCACCACCTGGCGTGCGAGGAACGTCGACAGCGACTTCCTGTCGGGCATCGGCACGATCTGGATGCGGCCGTACGACAGCCCTCCCGCCCTGCTGACGGGTCGTCGTGCGGAGATCGTCGACCTCATCGCCGAGCGACTGGCCGAGGTGCCGGCGAGATCGGTGCTTCTGGTCGGCCAGCACGGAGTCGGCAAGACCTCCCTCCTTCGCGCGGCGACCGGTCGTCTCGAGGAGCTGAGCGTCTTCGAAGCGGCCGCGACCCAGCTGCAGGCAGGGGCTGTGTTCGTCGGGGAGCTCGAGGCGCGGGTGAAGGAGTTCGTCGACAACCTGCGCGGCAAGCCGATGATCTGGCACCTGCCCGATCTCGAAGCTGCGCTGTACGCGGGTCAGCACACGCAGAACCGCTTCGGGATGCTGGACGCTCTCCTCCCGGCGGTCGAGGCGGGCGAGCTCACGATCGTCGCAGAGGCGTCGCCGGAAGCCGCTGAGCGGCTCCTTACGGAGCGGCCGCGGCTCGCGACCTCGTTCCAGCTCGTCCAGGTACGCCCACTGGATGAGGCCGATGCCGTCGCCGTCGCCGAGCATGCACTCGCGCACGACGGGTACGACATCACCGCAAGCGACGAGACGCT
This sequence comes from uncultured Actinomycetes bacterium, assembly GCA_963838395.1. GTDB lineage: Bacteria > Actinomycetota > Thermoleophilia > Gaiellales > Gaiellaceae > GMQP-bins7. The sequence continues at coordinate 264,594 of CAWIQX010000024.1, read as the reverse complement.
CCGCGGCGCCTTCGAGCTCGGCGAGCAGTTCCTGCCGCGTATCGCATCCCCCGGAAATCTTCTCCGCGTCGTACGGACGGCGACTGCCGACGCCGCCGCCAGGGGAGACGGCGAGATCGGACAGTCCGACGTCGTCGCCGCGATCGCCAAGTCCAGCGGCTTGCCCGTGCTGCTGCTCGACGCCTCGATCCCGCTCCAGCTCGACGATGTTCGTGAGTTCTTCGCTCGTCGCGTCCTGGGTCAGGACGAGGCGGTCGAGGCCATCGTGGAACGGGTCGCGATGATCAAGGCCGGCGTTACCGATCCGACGCGCCCACTGGGCGTCTTCCTGTTCGTCGGCCCGACGGGGACCGGAAAGACGGAGATCGCGAAGACCCTTGCCGAGTTCCTGTTCGGCTCCTCGGAACGACTCGTCCGGCTCGACATGAGCGAGTACCAGACGTCGGATGCCTTCGATCGACTGCTCGCCGACACGAGCATCGCCAGCCACGGGGCGCCGCTCGTGGCCGCGATTCGCAAGGACCCCTTTGCCGTGCTGCTGCTCGACGAATTCGACAAGTCGGCGCCACCGGTCTGGGATCTCTTCCTGCAGGTGTTCGACGACGGTCGCATGACCGACCAGCACGGACGCGTCGTCGACTTCCGACGTTGCGTGATCATCCTCACTTCCAACGTCGGCTCGTCGATCGCCACGCGGGCAGGAGTCGGGTTCGGGTCCACCGCCGATCCGTTCAGTCCGGAGACCGTGACCCGTGCGCTGGAGCGCTCGTTTCGGCCCGAGTTCAGGAACCGCATCGACCGGATCGTGGTGTTCCGGCCCTTCGAGCGCGCCCAGATGCGGGCGCTCCTGGACAAGGAGCTCGCGGACGCCCTGACGCGCCGCGGCCTGCGCGAGCGGCCCTGGGCGGTCGAGCTCGACGACACCGCGTACGAGTTTCTCGTCGACCAAGGCTTCAGCCCCGCGCTCGGCGCCCGGCCGCTGAAACGGGCGCTCGAGCGTCATCTCCTCGCCCCGCTTGCCGCAGCGATCGTCGAACAGCGCGCGCCGTCCGGCGACCAGTTCCTCCTGGTCAGCTCACCCGACCGGGAGCGGATCGAGGTGACGTTCGTCGATCCCGACGCAGAGGACCCCCCGGAGAGTCCTCAGCGCGAGACCGAGCTCACGGTCGAATCGGAGCTCGATCTCCGTTCGCTCGCGCTCGCGCCGAGGAGCGATCCGAGCCACACCCGGTTCCTCCTCGACGAGCTCCGCCGGATCCGCACTGCGGTGCACGCGGACGGAGTCCAAGAGCGCAAGCGAAACGGGCTCGCGTCGATGAGGGAAGCGGACTTCTGGGACGACGAGGGGCGGTTCGCCACGCTGGCCGAGGTCGAGTACCTCGATCGGCTGGACACAGCCCTCGAGACTGCAGAACGTCTCTGCGAGCGACTTGGACGCCAGACGGGCAACGACCGAGGTGTCCAACTCCACGAGATCGTCGCCCGCCGACTCTTCGTGCTCGAGCAGACCGTCGTCGGGCTCGTCGAGGGCGCCCCACAGGATGTCTTCGTGCGCGTCCGGCGTGTGCGCGAGTCGCATGAAGGCCAGGAGTCGAACCTCCCAGGCCTTCTCGCCGACATGTACGTGGCATGGGCGCGGCGGCGGGGAATGCGACTCGACCGTCTCGTCTCGACCGACGACGAACACGTCCTGGCGGTCAGCGGCCTCGGCTGCAGCACGATCCTGGCCCCCGAGAGGGGTCTGCATGTTCTCGAGGCCGACGACGGAAGGGATGGTCGGCGCGTCGAGCGCCAGAGCGCGGCCGTGGAGGTCGTCGCCTGGGAGCCGTGGCCGACTCACGGCCGAGACGAGCTTCTGGCGCGCGCGCTGGCAGCGTTGCGGGGCGCCCCCACGAACCCCGCGGTCGTGCGGCGCTATCGCCTGCAACCCGATCCGCTCGTTCGCGATACAGCACGGGGATATCGCACCGGCCGGGTCGAGCGTGTCCTGGCAGGCGACTTCGATCTCTTCTGAACCTCGGGCGTAAGGGGCGGCGGCCCGCCCCTCGACGCCATTCCTCAGCTCCGCCTAGACGGCAGCCGGCACCTCGTGGAGAGCGACCTCATAGCGTTGAATGCCGCGATGGTGTCCCCCATCGCGTCTGCGGCTTGCGTGCGAAGCTCGTCTGCCTTCGCCTCGCTCGAGCGCAGCGACTCGGCACCGTCCCAGAACGTGATCGTCTTCGCCTTACCGGTCTGCCGGTCTGCGAGGGTGAGAATTCCTCGCCAGCCGGTCATGTCGGCGGCCTCGGGGATGATCTGTTCCGTGATGAACGCGATGCCCTTGTCGATCCCGTCCACTGAGCCCTCGAGCGAGCTCACACGAGCAGCGCGAGCGCCGTCGGCGATGTCGTCGATCGCCACCTCGTAGGTCTCGACCGAGATCCGCCGTCCCCGTAGCTCCTCGGGGATTTCCTCGGCCATCTTCTCGAAGATCGGCTCGGCCGCGCGAATCGCGTCCTCCGAATCGAAGAACGTGATGCCGAGCGACGTACCACCTTCGCGATCGATGAGCATCAGGAAGCGCTTCGCGCCGGGAATCTCCTCACCCGTGCTCATGCGCTCCCGAATCCTCCCGACCACATCGTCGATCCTGCCCATGTCGCCTGCGAACGAGGCGATGCGTGCGTGCATACCTGCCCCCTCTCGTGTCGACTTGCACGAGCGTACGACTTTTCGTCGAGTGCGTCCAACGTCTCGATGGAGGTGGCGAGGATCAGCACGCGGACTGGCGGCTAGCCAACGTGAGGGATTTTCATCGCTCGCCCCTAGACACGGGGTACCGGAATGCGAGAGAGTGTGCGTTCTACAGCGACCGCCTCACTCCCGCCGCGCCTTGAGTCAGACCGACATCGAGCACATCCTCACCGTCGAGGACATCCGCCAGTTGCTCGAGCAATCCGAGCAGGTGGGAACCGTGCGCGCCTCGGAGCTCGCAGAGGTCGCCGAGATCTACGAGCTGACCGAGCTCGAGCACGACGCGCTCCTGCGCGAGCTGGATCAGCGGTCGATCGAAATCGTCGAGCAATCCCCTCAGTCGGAGGTCGTCGCGGCGATCACGGCACCCGTCGAGACGACGACCGACGCGCTCCAGCTCTTCCTGCGCGAAGCCGGCAGGCACCAGCTGCTCACCGCTGCGCAGGAGGTCGAGCTCGCGAAGCGCATCGAACGGGGCGACATGGAGGCGAAGGAGCGGATGATCCAGTCCAACCTGCGACTGGTCGTCTCCATCGCCAAGAACTACCGGAACCAGGGCCTCCCCTTCCTCGATCTCATCCAGGAGGGCACGCTGGGGCTGATCCGCGCGGTCGAGAAGTTCGACTGGCGTCGGGGATTCAAGTTCTCGACCTATGCGACCTGGTGGATCCGGCAGGCCGTCGCCCGCGCGCTCGCGGACAAGGCGCGGACGATCCGCATGCCGGTGCACATCGTCGAGCGGCTGCAGAAGATCAACCGTGCCGATCGCCTGCTCTGGACGCAGCTCGGGCGCGAGCCCGTCCTCGAGGAGATCGCAGACGAGGCGAATCTCACAGTGCAGCAGGTCCTCGAGGTGCGGGCCGCCGCGCGTGCGTCGACGAGCCTCGACGCGCCGGTCGGTGACAGCGAGGACGCGGTCTTCGGCGACTTCGTGGCAGGAGACGAGCCGCTGCCCGAAGAGGCCGTCGAGCTCAACCTCCGCAGCGAGGCGCTTCGACGTGCGCTGGCGGCGCTCCCCGAGCGCGAGCGCGAGGTGGTCGCCATGCGCTACGGCCTCGGCGGCGCAGAGCCTCAGACCCTGGAGGAGATCGGCCGCCGACTCGGGCTCACACGCGAGCGAGTGCGTCAGATCGAGCTCGAGTCGCTGAGACGCCTGTCTGGCCTGCGCGAGATGCAGTCGGTGGACGTCCTCTAGCTCCTAGGCGCAAGAACGCAATCCGCTAGCGCGAACTCCGTTCGCGCGAAGATCCCTGAACGCGTCCCCTTCGCGCCCGCCGCCCCACCCAGGCCCGACCGATTACGTCTTCAGATAGAGCTCGAGCGCCGGCGCGATCGCCCGCAGCTCTCTCAATGCCCGTGCCTCCAGTTGACGGACGCGCTCGCGGGTGATCCCGAGGTTCGCCCCCACTTCCTCGAGCGTTCGCGGGCGCACCCCGTCCAGACCGAAACGCTCGATGACGACTCGTCGCTGGCGGGGCTGGAGCTTGGCGAGGGCCTCCAGGAGCTCGGTCGAGCGGGCGCGATCTGCGGTCTCGAGCTCCGGCTGGTCGGCGCCCGTGTCGGGAATCAGGTCGGAGACGCTCGAGTCGCCGTCGCCGATCGGGGTCTCCAGGCTTATCGGGTCCTGGACGAGGTCGAGCAGCTCCTGCACGCGCTCGGGCGTGATGCCGATCTCGAGCGCGATCTCGTCGAGCGACGGATCGCGATTGAGCTTCTGCCCGAGCAGCCGGCGCGTCTTGGTCACCTTGCGCACCTGGTCGGCCACGTGGACGGGTAGCCGGATCGTGCGCCCCTGCTCGGCCAGTGCACGCGAGACCGACTGCTTGATCCACCACGTCGCGTACGTCGACAGCTTGAAGCCCAGCTTGTAGTCGAACTTCTCGACGGCTCGAATCAGTCCGAGATTGCCTTCCTGGATGAGGTCGAGCAGCGGCACGTCGGCCCGCGTGTAGTTGCGGGTGATCGACATGACGAGTCTCAGGTTGCACTCGATCAACCGCCGCTTGGCCACCTCGTCGCCCTCGTCCTTGAGGCGCGCGAGCTCGCGCTCTTCCGCTGTCGTGAGCAGCCGCCCGTCGCCGATCTGGCGGACGTAGAGCTTCAGCGGGTCGTCGGCGCTCGGCCCGGCGAGGTCGGGGCGCTCACGCGAGACGGTGTCGTCTGCAGCGACGGGTGACTCGGCATCCGCCGCGTCGAAGAGGTGCTCAGCGGCGTTCCCTTCCACGGCGCATGTATCGGCGGCGAAGTTGCCCCGCTTGAGGGATGACATCCGGGACGAGGGATGGGCGACTCCGGGGAGAAGTCGATTGCACGAGCAAACAGAGTCATCACTTCCGTCGTCTACCCTCTTTGGTGTCGTCCGATCGAGGCAAGAGAAGGTTCCGAAATGTGCGGCATAGCCGGCTACAGCCTGAGTCCTGAGTCCCCCGCCCGACGCACGCTCGCGGCGCAGGCGTTGCTGGCCGGCATCGCCGAGCGCGGCGCCGACGCGGTCGGATATGCCGCGCGGGGCGGCCAGGCAACGATCGAGGTGACGAAGCTGCGCGGCGGTGCAAGCGCGCTCCTGGACGAGATCGCGCTTCCGGCGACCGCCGAGCAGGCACTGATTCACGTCCGGGACTACACGAAGGGGCATCCCGGGATCGAGGCCAACAACCATCCCATCCGCCATGGGACGGTGGTCGGGATCCACAACGGCATCATCGAGAACGACGACGAGCTCTTCGCCCGCTACGGCCTCGACCGCGCCGAGCGCGACATGACCGTCGACTCGGAGGCGATCTTCGCGCTGATGGAGCTCCGGCAGCACGCACCGCGCGCGCTCGGTGAGCTGCGGGGCGCGATGGCCGCGGCCTGGCTCGACGAGCGCGAGCCGGCGACGCTCTTCCTGGCCCGCGGCGTCGCACGGCCGCTCTGGATCGGCCGCACCGCGCTCGGATCTCTTCTTCGCGTCGACCCGCCGCGCGCTCGCGATCGTGGAAGCCGCTCTCAAGGTGCGCCTCGAGCTGACGGAGCTGCGCGAAGGAAGGCTCTTGCACGTCGTTCGAGGACGGATCGTGCGCGAGCGCAGGTTTCGGCCCGACAGGCGCTATCGCGAGAACGGATATCTGCCGCCGGTGCGCGCCCCGCAGGAGGGCGTTTCCTGCCTCGAGCGGCTCGCAGTGCTGACGGCACCCGCCGTCTGAGCGCCTCTCGTCAGAACGGGTTGGCGCAGCCGATGGCGTCGAGCAGGACGTGCGCGTCCCGCACGGATCTCCGAAGCAAGCTCCGGTCGTCCGTTGTCCTCTTCCGCGATTGCCACCTCGAGCGAGACGCAGGCGGCGTCGTAGTGCCGGCCGAGCCGATCGAGCTCCTCCGCTCCCTCCCCGAGCAGTCTGCTTGCCTCCTCGGTCTTTCCGTCCAGGCGCGCCAGGAGGCCGTTCGCGACCTTCAACGACGCCTTCGGAGCCTCACCGACGGGGTCACGGATCATCCGCGAGAAGCGCTCGAGCCTGTCTCGGTCCTCGATGACTGCGAGTGACCGCGCGATCGGAAGAACGAACCCTCGGGGCATGATCCCCTCGGCCGGGAGCTCGAGAACGATCTCGGCGAGTTCTTCGACAGTGCTTCTCTCGCCGGCGAGTATCGCGCGTGGCATTGCGACACAGGCCATCGGGAGGATCCTCTGGGGCTCCTCGCTCGCGAGCGCCGTCTCCCGGAGCTCGGGCAGGTCACGATCGGCCAGCTCCAGGTCGCCGCGCCTCAATGCGAGGCCCGTCCCGAGCCAGAGCCAGACAAGACGCCCCGAGGCGCTGATGGTGTCATCGGCTGCGGCCAAAGCGGCGTCAGCCTCCTGCCAGCGTCCCGCCGGGACATAGATGAGGGCGCCGAGCGAGAGCCGGAGGTACTGCTCATACGCCTCGGTCGCCAATCCGACGCCGAGGTTGCGCACTGCATCGCTCACGACCTGCTCGACGGGCTCGAGCGGCCCGAGCAGCGCACCCGACCACAGGTAGTTCACGACCGCCCGGGCAGCTTCGTCGTGGGCATCGGCGGCGAGTGCGAGCTCGATCACCTCGGACAGTTCCTCTTTCGTCGGCGCCTTGCCCTCGACACCGAGCGTGGTCAACATGTTCGTGCGCGCGTTCGCCTCCGCCGCGAGTTCGCCCACGCGCTGCGCAACATCGATCGCGCGAGTCGCGGTCGACCGTGCGATGGGCAGCGCACGGAGCATCTCGATCTGGGACAGACGAGCGAGCGCGCGCGCCAGCTCCGCCGACTCGGGAAGCCCTTCCAGGGTGGTGACCGCGGCGTGAGCCGAGGCGAGCGCTTCGTGCCAATCTCCCCGGAGCCAGCTCACCCGCGCCTTCCAGCCGAGAGCATCGGCACGCAGGCTCGTGTCCTCCGCCCGGTCCGCGACGCGGATGGTCTCATCCAATCGTTCGACGGCCCGTTCGTATCTCCGGGTCGCGACGTCGGTGCGCGCAGCCAGCAGGAGCGCTCGCGCCCGCTCGACCGCTTCGGGAGCAAGCTCGAGCGCGCGGCTCAGCAAGCGCTCGGCTGAGGTGTACGCGCCGCGGCGCACCGCCGCGTCCCCTGCGGCCACGAGGGCCTCGAACGAGCGGCGCTCGAGGTCGTCGTCTCGTCCGCCGTAGCGGACTGCCTGCTCGTAGTGATACGCGACCAGCTCCGTGGTCTCGGCATGCCGATCGGGCACCGAGTCGCGAGATCCATTCGGCTACGCGACGGTGGAGGTCGCGCCGCTCCACCCGAGGGAGCGATGCGTACGTGACGTCGTGTGTCAGAGCGTGCTTGAACGCGAACTCGCGCCTCCCGGAGAACGACGTCTCGGCCTGTTCGAAGACGATTCCCCTCCTCCCCAGCCCGGCGAGGACGTCGTCGTCGATTCCGACGGCGGAGGGCCAGAAGTTGCGACCCATCACCGAGCACCGTCTCAGGGCGTCACGCTCGGCGGCCTCGAGCAGGTCGATGCGTGCCGCGATGACGCCGTGGATCGAGTCCGGGACGATCGCGGTCGACAGACGGTCGGTCGCCGACCAGCCATCCTCGCGCTCCTCGAGAGCACCCTGCTCGACGAGCATGGCGAGCATCTCCTCCACGAAGAACGGATTGCCCTCCGCCGGCGCGAGGATGGCACCGGCCACGTGCTCGGGAACCGTCTCCGTCTCCAGCAGGGCTCGCAGGAGCAACTCGGCAGACTGCACGCTCAAGGGCGAGAGGGTCAGTGACGACGACGTGAGTCGCCCGGTTCCCCACGAGGGTCGCTGGTCGAGCAACTCCGGACGTGACGGACAGAGAATCAGCACGGCGGTCTGCTCGAGCCCCGTGACCAGGTCGTCGAGCAGGTCGAGCAGCGGCTGGGACGCCCAGTGGATGTCGTCGACGACGAGCACGAGCAGTGCCTCTCGTCCCAGCGCTGCGAGGTACCGCGCCCACGCCTCGTGCAGCCGCCCTTTCACGTCTCCGTCGATCGCCACACCCGTCGCCCGTCCTGGGAGCGCGAGACCCATGGTCCACGCGACCGCCTCGACGACGCCCTCGACCTGATTGGCGGGCAGCGTGTCCTCGACCGACCGTCTCAGCTTTGCGAGGGCGACGTCGGTTCGGTCGTCGTCCAGGATCCCCGCAAGCGCGCTCGCGACCTCAACCAGGGGCAGATAGGTGATCCCATCGCCGTACGGGACGCAACGGCCGACGACGACGCGGGCGTTGTCCAGCCCATCCGCGAACTCGGCGAGGAGCCTCGACTTGCCCACGCCCGCCTGACCGAAGATCGTGATCAGCTGCGGCGCTCGCTCGCGCTGGACCCGCGAGGCCGCGAGACGGAGCATCGAGATCTCGTCGTCGCGGCCGATCAACGGCGCCTGCTGCCGTGCTCGGCGTCGCTCGTGCATCGGCACGGTGCCGCCGAGAGCTTTCCAGCCTCCAACCCGTTCGCTCTTGCCCTTCGCGTCGAAGTCGCCGCGCTCCGCGTAGGCGATCACGCGATGCGTCGCAGTCCTGGTTCGGTCGCCGACCAGGATGGTTCCGGGCTCGGCGAGCTGCTGCAGGCGGGCGGCGACGTTGACGGCGTCGCCGCTGACGACCAGCTCGCCACGCGCAGCTGCCTCGCGACCCGCGATGACCTCCCCGGTGTTGACCCCGATCCTCAGGCCGACCTCTCCCCCGTGCCGCTCTGCGACACGAGCCGCGAACGCGGGGAACGCGTCCCGAATTGCGAGCGCGGCCCGCACTGCGCGCTCCGCATCGTCCTCGTGGGTCTGCGGGACGCCGAACACGGCGAGGACCGCGTCCCCTACGAACTTCTCGCTGAGCCCGCCGTAGCGCTCCACCTCCCCGTTCACGAGCTCGAAGAGCTCGCCCTGGAGCGCACGAACGTCCTCGGGCTCGATCCGCTCGCCGAGCGCGGTCGAGCCGGCAAGATCCGCGAACAGCACCGTGACGACGCGTCGCTCCTCGTGCTCCGGGACGTCGCCTGCCCGTCGCACGCCGGCCTGGAGCGACGCGCCACACGAGGAGCAGAAAGCTGCCTCGACAGTCTGTTCCGCGCCACACGCGGGACATGCGATCCAGAGCGACGCGCCGCAGGACGGGCAGAAGCGCGCGTCGACTTCGACGTCGGCGCCACACACGCTGCACGACCGAGGCACGGCGCGAGTCTAGGGTCAGTCGGGGTCTTCCGGCGCGAGCGTCCCGTCCGGAAGCACGTCGACGCGGTCTTCTCGCAGACGCTCGCGGACGAGGTACTGGAACGCCGTCCACGCACCGCGCGGTACGTCGAGCAGGCGATAGACCTGCCATTCGGAGAGCAGCTCTGGATCGACGCGCCGTGCCTCGGCCCAGTCGGCCATCTTGGGAAGCCGTCCTAGGGTGCGCGCGAGCACGGATCCCTGCACGATCGCGCGCTCGAGTCGCTCCTCGCCCTGCAAGACCTCGAACCCCGCCTCCCGAAGGCCGTTCGCCAGGGAGCCGAACGTGTGCGCGTAGAGCGATACGGACGGCATCGACCGCCGGTGGTCGTTCAGATCGCGTGCGGTCGGCGTTCGGCCGAGCTCCTCCCCCAGTCTCCGGAGCTGCTCGAGCAGCTCGGCTCGCGTGAGGAAGCGTCGGGGAAAGAGCCCCGCCGCCCGCTTCGCGGCGTTCCAGGTGCCGAAGTGCTCGATCACCGTCTGCGGGTGCACGCGCGCCTCTGCATCCCGTGCGAACTCGCGCATCGTCGGCGACCGGCCGTGCCGGGCGGCCGCCGCGCGAAGCTCCTCGAGGATCTCCTCGTCCGTATAGCGCCGACGCAGGCCGGCGCGGAACGCCGCGAGCTCGGCCTCGTCGATGCGCAGCCGGGCCCTCTTGCGAGAGCGAGGTCGTGCCATTCTGCAAGAAGCTTAGAGCGTTCTGACAATTCTGCAAGCTGCTCCAGAGCAGCCCTGCCTACCCCGCTCGGCTACCCTCGTCGCCGATGACGGTGCGGCTCGGGCTCGAGACGATCGCGGCGCGGGCCGTCGGAGCGGTGTCCCGAGCAGCAGGCCGCGGTGGTGGCACGACGCTTCCGGGCAAGCTCCTGTGGAAGATCGATCCCTCGGCCGTCGACGCTCTTGCGTCCCGCCTCCGCTCGGGTGTCGCGCTCGTCTCGGCGACGAACGGGAAGACCACGACGACCGCGATGGCCGCGAAGATCCTCGGTGAGACGCATCGACTGGCGTGGAACCGGGCCGGCGCGAACCTGCTCTCCGGGCTCGCCTCCGCGCTCGTCTCCGGACGAGGTGCCGAGCTCGGGCTCTTCGAAGTCGACGAGGGAGCGCTGCCCGAGGCGATCCGGCGCACGCGACCACGTGCCCTCTCCCTCGGCAACCTGTTTCGCGACCAGCTCGATCGCTACGGCGAGCTCGAGCTCGTCGCCGAGCGCTGGCGTTCGGCCGTCGAAGCCCTCCCCGGTTCGACGACGCTGATCGTCAATGCCGACGACCCGATTCTGGCGGAGCTCGCGGAAGGACGCGAGGGCGCTCTCCACTTCGGGCTCGACGATCCTCGTCATGCCCGACCGTCGCTGCAGCATGCCGCGGACTCCAAGTACTGCGTGCGCTGCGGCCATCCCTACGAGTACGCGGCCGCGTACGTCGGGCACCTGGGCGACTACCGCTGTCCCGCCTGCGGGCACGAACGACCGCCGCTCGACGTCGCTGCGCGCGAGATCGAGCTCGCCGGATTGACCGGATCGCGCTTCCGGCTGGATACGCCGCTCGGCAGCGCGGTCGTCGAGCTGTCCCTTCCGGGGCTCTACAACGTCTACAACGCCGTCGCCGCCGCTTCGCTTGCCGTCGCGCTCGACGTGAGTCCTGCCACGGTCGGGCGAGGGCTCGCAGACTTCAGCGCGGCCTTCGGCCGCTTCGAGCGGATCCCCGCCGGAGCGAAGACGATCGTCGTTCTCCTGATCAAGAACCCGGCTGGCGCGAACGAGGCGCTGCGCACGCTCGAGACCGGGGTGCCGCCCGTCCTCGTGATCGCGCTGAACGACGCGATCGCCGACGGTCGGGACGTCTCGTGGATCTGGGACGTGGACTTCGAGCCGCTTCTCCCCCACGTCGGGCGGGTTGTCGCAACCGGAGAGCGGGCCGCCGAGCTCGGCTTGCGTCTCGTGTACGGCGGGTTGCCGGCGGATCGCCTCGAGGTCGTCTCCTCGCTTGGAGCGTGCACTCGACCGTGGCCTCGAGCTGGTCGACGCCGGAACGGATCTCGTCATCCTCCCGACCTACACGGCGATGCTGTCGCTCCGTGGAGTTCTGACGGAGCGTGGCTACGTGCGGCCGTACTGGGACGGCCAGACGTGACGATCAGAGTTGGTCATCTCTACCCCGAGTACCTCAACATCTATGCCGACCGCGGGAACATCGCGGTGCTCACGCGCAGGGCTGCGCTACGTGGTCACGAGCTCGTCGTGCAACCGATCGGAATGCGGGAGCCACTGCGAGTCGGGGATCACGATCTCCTCTACATCGGAGGCGGCCAGGATCGCGAGCAGGCGCTGATCGCGCCCGACCTGGCGGAGAAGAGCTCGGCGATCCAGCAGGCAGTCACCCAGGGAGCGGCCCTCCTCGCGGTTTGTGGCGGGTACCAGCTCCTCGGACGAGGCTATCGCGGCCGCGACGGCTCGTTCATGCCGGGTGCGGGCCTCTTCGGCCACGAGACCGTCGCCGGAACGACGCGGATGATCGGCGACGTGCTCCTGGAGTGTGAGCTGGAGCCCGGTGCCTCCAGGGCAGCTTGCCGGTTTCGAGAACCACGCCGGGCGCACCCTGCTGGATCCCGGCGCCGAGCCCCTCGGACGCGTCACCCACGGCTTCGGGAACGACGGCGCGTCGGGTTTCGAGGGGTGTCGACTGGGGCGAGCGATCGGCACGTATCTCCACGGGCCGCTCTTGCCTCGCAATCCTTGGCTCGCGGACTGGCTCTTGGCACAGGCTCTCGCCCACGCCCGAGCCGGCGATCCACCGATCCTGGAGCCGCTTCCGGACGAACTCGAGGGGGAGGCGTTTCGCGTCGCCGCAGGGCGAGCGCGCGAGCGAGGCGGTCGCCGCTAGGAGCGAGATTTCGGAGGGGCACCCCGGCCCACCACCCGCTGCGAGCGTAACGCGAAAGTGCTCACGCCTGGGATACGAATGTCCCGGAACCGTCACGAAAGGGGAAAGAAAGAGCGTCGCCTACGGAGCCCACATCTCGCCGAGATAGACGGCGGGGTCTCCGGGCTGCCAGCGTTGCAGGAAGCGCTGAATCGGTGGATGCAGCGGAACGGCGTCGAGCTCCTGGAGCCGAAACGCGCGATGTCCGCGTACGGCAGTGTCCTGCGAGCTCACGTCCTCGAGCGACCCGGACACGTCGGCGGCGAAGATCACGTGGACCACGTGCTTTCGCCGAGGACTCTGTTCGGGAGCGATCGAGTCGACGAGCGCGACCGGACCTTCGAGAGGCACCTCGGTGCCGGGCGGGAAGAGCCCTGTTTCCTCCTCGAGCTCACGCTGCAGCGCATGGAGCAGGCTCTCGCCGGTCCGCACCCCGCCACCGGGAAGCAGCCAGACCTCACCGCTCGGCTTCACATGCCGCAGGAGCAGGATGCGACCGCGCCAGCGGAGGATCGCCGAGACGCGTACCCGTGGCTCGCCCACTCAGCCCGCCGAGGAGCCGAAGCCGCGGGAACCTCGCTCGCTCGTCGCGAGCTCGCCCACGTCTACGAGCCGAACCGAAGCGACAGGAGCGATCACGAGCTGGGCGATCCGCATCCCGACCTCGACGGTGAACGACTCGCGCGGGTCCGTGTTCAGGAGCACGACCGCAATCTCGCCCCGGTAGCCCGAATCGATCAAGCCCGGGGAGTTGACGATCCCGACCCCGTGACGCGCGGCGAGCCCGGATCGTGGCTGCACGAACCCCGCATACCCGTCCGGAATCTCCACCGCGATACCGGTTGGCACGATGGCGCGCTCGCCCGGGTCGATCGTGGCTTCCTCGCACGCTGCAAGATCGAAGCCCGCATCGCCGTCGTATGCTCGCGTGGGCAAGACGGCGCTCCGTTCGCAGGCGGTGAACCGCAACGTCGATCAACGTGTCGAGACCTCCGCGTCGGAATCGTGCTCCGCCTCCCCCGCGACGAGGAACCGGGCGAACCGCGGTATCTCCCGACGCGGCAGCCTCGCGCGAACGCGTACCCCTTCCGGCGTGTCCCGCCGCTCGGCGATCGGCGCTCCCAACCCGTAGAGCCGCGCGAGTGAGCGGCCGTCCTCGTACGGAACCAGAAGACGCACGTCCTCGAAGCGGTCCGAGAAGAGCTCGGAGACGCGCTCGCGAAGCTCGTCGAGACCCTCGCCCGTCTCGGCCGAGACCTGGAGTGCCCGGGGGAACGCGTGGCCGATCCGCCGCCGCGCGAGTGGATCGAGGAGATCGACCTTGTTCAGCACGAGCTCCACCGGGACCTCGTCGGCTCCGATCTCGGAGAGCACGGCATGGACCGCGTCGATCGTCTCCCGAAGCCGATCCTCGGGAAGCGAGCCATCGACGACGTGGAGCACGAGATCCGCGACCAGGGTCTCCTCCAGGGTGGCGGCGAAGCCCTCGACGAGCTGTGTCGGCAGTCGCCGGATGAATCCCACCGTGTCGGTGACGAGGTAGCGCTTCCCGTCGTGCTCGAATCCTCGGGTTGTCGGATCGAGCGTCTCGAAGAGGCGATCGTCGACGGAAGCGCCTGCCCCGGTGAGCGCGTTCAGGAGAGTCGACTTGCCGACGTTCGTGTAACCGGCGAGCGCGATCGTCGGCACGCTCGTCCGCTCGCGCTCCTTGCGACGAGTCGCCCGCTGTGCGCTGAGCCCGCGCAGACGTCGCTTGACGAGGGAGACTCGTGTTCTCGCGAGCCGGCGGTCGGTCTCCAGCTGGCTCTCGCCCGGCCCTCTGGTGCCGACGCCGCCCCCGAGCCGCTCGAGGTGCTGCCAGAGCCCGCGCATCCGCGGCAGGTTGTACTCGAGCTGCGCGAGCTCGACCTGGAGCTTCCCCTCGGCGCTCGAGGCGTGCTGCGCGAAGATGTCGAGAATCAGCTGCGTCCGGTCCACGACGCGCGCTTCGAGAGCGTCTTCCAGCGTGCGCTGCTGCGTCGGGCTCAGCTCCTCGTCGACGAGGAGCACCTCTGCTTCCGCCGAGGCGTACGCGTCCTTCAGCTCGGCGAGCTTGCCCTTGCCGACGAACGTTTGCGGGTCGGGACGAGCTCGATGCTGCACGACCTCGCCGATCGTCGCCACCCCGGCCGTGCGGGCGAGCTCACGCAACTCGGCGAGCTCGGACTCGCCGTCGACCCCCTTCGGGAAGACACCCGACCACGAAACCGCGCTCCGGCTCTGCGCCGGGTGCACGATCGGGCTGGCGGGGAGTCACCGAAGGATTATGCCGCGGTACGCTCCGCGCGTGAGCGCGCTCGCCGACCGTCTCGCCGAGCGGACGCTCGAGCTCGTGAACATCCCTTCCGAGAGTCTCGATGAGGCCCAGATCCGGGAGCACCTCCTCGCGCTCGTGCCGCCGGAGCTGGAAGCGGTGTACGCCCACGACGAAGCCTTTCTCTTCCTCCCGGAGCGCCGCACCGGCTCTCCGCTCGTCGTGCTCGCAGGGCACTACGACACCGTCCCCGCCCAGGCGAACATTCCGGGGCGTATCGAGCACGGTGCGGTACACGGGCTGGGCGCGAGCGACATGAAGGGCGGCGTCGCTGTGGCGATCGAGCTCGCGCGAGACCTCGCGTCCGAGCAAGCCGGCCCGTACGACGTGGCGCTGCTCCTCTTCGGACGCGAGGAGCTTCCTCCGGAGCACAATCCGCTTCGCGCCCTCTTCGCCGGGGCGAGCGCGATCCACGATGCGGCTCTCGCGATCCTCCTCGAGCCCACGGACGGACAGGTACATGCCGGTTGCCTCGGACACATGAGCGCGACGGCTCTCCTTCCGTGGCGTGAGCGGTCATTCGGCGCGGCCCTGGCAGGCGGACAATGCGATCGCGCGCGCGATCGACGGGCTGGGCGGCGTGCTGAAGCACGAGCCGCGCGACGCGGTGGTCGGCGGACTCACCTTCAAGGAAGTCCTCAGCGTGACGCGGTTCGATGCCGGGATCGCGGACAACGTCATTCCCGACGTCGCAGTCGCAACCATCAGCTTCCGCTACGCGCCCGACCGGACCCCCGCAAGCGCCCGTTCCTACCTCGAAGAGCTCGTTGGCCGACCGGGCCGAGATCGAGATCACGGGCGACTCACCGCCCGGAGAGGTCGTCACGAATCCCCTCGTCGAGGCGCTCGTGAACGCCGGGGCCCGTGGCGTCGAGCCGAAGCAGGCCTGGACGAACGTCGCCGACTTCACGACGCGAGGGATCGATGCGGTCAACTTCGGACCGGGCCACACCGATCGCGCGCATCGACGTGACGAGCTCGTGGAGATTGCGGCGCTCGTCCACGCCTACGAGACTCTCTGGCGATTTCTCGGCGGGATCGGAGAGGATGACGCGTGATGGAGCTGGCCCAACGCATCGACGAGCTGTGGGAGAGCGGCGAGCTCGACCGTGATGCAATCGAGGAGGCGATCGCCCTCCTCGACCGCGGCGAGGCACGGGTCGCCGAGAAGCGCGAGGGCGAGTGGATGGTCAACGAGTGGGCGAAGAAGGCGATCCTCCTCTACTTCCGCCTGCGCAAGGTCGAGCCGATGGACGTCGGCGGCCTGCACTTCCTCGACAAGATTCCGGTGAAGGACGACTACGCCGAGCACGGTGTCCGAGTCGTGCCGCCCGGAGTCGCGCGCTACGGCTCCTTCCTCTCCGAAGGCGTCGTGCTCATGCCCGGGCTTCGTGAACATCGGAGCCTGGGTCGGCCCGAGGACGATGGTCGACACCTGGGCGACCGTAGGCTCGTGCGCCCAGATCGGCGCCGATGTCCACCTCGCCGGCGGTGTCGGCATCGGCGGTGTGCTCGAGCCCCCGCAGGCTCGGCCGGTCATCGTCGAGGACGGCGCTTTTCTCGGTTCGCGAGCCGTCGTCGTCGAAGGAGTGGTCGTCGGGAAGGAGGCCGTCATCGCGCCCAACGTCGTCCTCGCGGCGTCGATTCCGATCATCGACGTCACCGGCTCGGAACCGGTCGAGCACCGCGGCTACGTCCCCCCTCGCTCGGTCGTCCTGCCCGGCTCGCGGCCGAAGGAATACCCCGCCGGCAGCTACCAGCTTCCCTGCGCGCTCATCGTGGGCGAACGGAGCGCCTCCACGGACCTGAAGACGTCGCTCAACGACGTCTTGCGCGAGTTCGAGATCGCGACGTGAGCGAGATCGTCGAGGTCGCGCTCTTCACGGCCGACGTCGAGGCAGCCAAGGCGTTCTACGGCGATCTCCTGACGGCCGAGCCGAGGCCGAGTGGCCGGGCGGCGCGATCTTCGCTGCCGGCTCGGCGAAGCTGCTCGTCCACGAACGAGCCGGCGCCCTCGCGGGAGGGCCGCCCAACGAGGATCACTTCGCCCTCGGCGTACACGCGCTGGACGACACCTGTCGCGAGCTCGAGAGACGCGGCGTTGCGCTCCTCGTCGGCCCGCGCGACTATCCGTGGGGGCGCTCCGCGTACCTCCGCGACCCGGACGGGCGCCTCGTCGAGCTCAGTCAGACCTAGGACGCTCTCATACGGTGGCTCCGGCACACGGCCCACGGCAAAGCCGTTGACCCTCAGACCGTCTCGCCGCGAAACACCTCGACGGCCGGTCCGCTCACGATCGCCCGTCCCTCACGGATGTCCACGTCGAGCGTGCCCCCCGGGAGATGCACGCGGAGCGGTGTCTGACACCAACCGTGAGTGACCGCGGCGGCAGCCGCGGCGGCGGCGCTCGAGCCGGACGAGCGGGTCTCCCCCGCTCCCCGTTCCCAGACCGCGACCGTCAGGTCGCCCGGGCCGTCGGGGCGAACGAGTTGCACATTCGTCCGGCCGGGAAAGCGCTCGTGATTCTCGACGAGAGGACCGAGTCGAAGCAGCTCGTCCCGCGTCGGCTCGCGCCGGATGACCGCGTGCGGATTGCCGACGGTCACGGGAGTCACCTCGACCCGATCGCCGTCGATCTCGAGCACTTCGGGCTTGTCCACCTCGACCTTTCCGAGATCGACCTCGACGTCGTTCTCGTGCACGCGTGCGGGCACCGTCCGTCCGCCGAGGTGCAGGCGTGGAAAGGCAACACCGCTCCGACGTGCCAGCCACATGGCAGCGATTCGGGCTCCGTTGCCGGAGAGCTCGGCGGAGGACCCGTCCGGATTCCAGACCAACACGTCGGCCTCGGCCCCCCGCAGCTCGGCGATCTCGAGGACTCCGTCCGCGCCGACGCCTTCGTGCGGGTCGCAGAGCCTTCGAGCGTCGTCCGCACCGAGCGGCGACTCGAGATCCGCTCGCTCGACGAGCAGATATGTGTTACCGAGCGCCTGCCACTTCGAGAATCGCATCCGCCACCTCGGTCGGGTTCCGGTTTCCGTCGATCATGACGATGCCCGGAATTCGGCGCATCCATTTCCTCTGGTACGCGGCGTACCGGCGCGTCCTGATCACGATCCGTTCGAACGCCTCGTCGGGGGAGAGCTCGGAGAGCTCGCGCAGCCCCAGTGCCTTCTCGGCGGTGCGCGAAACGGCCCCCTGCGCGCGCGGTGCGCACCTCTTCGACGACCCCTCGCCGGAACATCTCTTCCGTTCGTGAGCGGATTCGGCGCTCGAGAACGTCGCGCGGCAGCGTCGAGACCGAACACGATCGTGGGCCGTCGGAGCTCTTCCGACCAGAGTCGGTCGATCTCGGGCACGAGCGAGCTTCCGACTTCTGCCAGCTCGAGCGCGCGAACGACGCGACGCCGGTCGTTCGGGTGCACGACCTTGGCCGCACGGGGATCGAGCGCGGCGAGCCGAGCATACGTCGCGGCGGGGTCGGCGTCGTATGACGCTTCGACGCGTGCTCGTTCGCTCGCTTCGGGGGGGCCTCGGGACGCTCCAGCTCTGCGAGGGCGGCACGCAGGTACAAGCCCGTCCCTCCCGAGACCACCGCTGCGCCGTTCCGTTCGACGAGGTCGTCCACCGCGCGTGTGCGCGAGCGTCGCGAACGCGCCGACGGACATCTCCTCCGTCGAGATCCATGATCGCCACCAGCAGAGTCGGCGACGCCGGCTGGTTGGTGAGGATCGGCAAGCCCGCGATAGACCTGCAACGCGTCGGCCGAGACGACTTCCGTCCCGAGACGCGCCGCGACGAGCTCGGCGACAGCGGACTTGCCGGAGGCAGTCGGCCCGAAGATGGCGATCACGTCGGGCGGCGCGGTCATGTCCTTCGGGGCACCCCAGCCCACCACCCGCTGCGAGCATAACGATTCAATCGCTACGGATGGGTCACGAAACGTGCCGAGAGCGCAACAACCTGTCAGGCGGCGACGAATGCGAGCTCGCGACCGCGCAGGGTGGTCGAAGTCGCGCCTTCGACGAGAACGTCGACGAGCGCCCCTGCTCGAGCGCTCCCGGTGAAGTTGACGCTGGTGTTTCGGCGCGTTCGACCTCGTAGCAAGGACGCGTCCGTCCGACTCGGGCCCTCGACGAGCACCTCCTCCACGCGTCCGATCCTCTCGGCATTTCGCGCCGCAGCGACTCGCTGCACGGTCTCGACCAGGTGCTCGAGTCGCTCGTGCTTCACCTCGTCGGGCACCTGATCCGACATGGCCGCAGCCTCCGTGCCCGAACGCGGGGAGAAGATGAACGTGAACGCGCTTTCGTAGCGGATCTCCTCGACGGCCGAGACGGTCGCCTCGAAGTCCTCGTCCGTCTCGCCGGGGAACCCGACGATGAGATCGGTCCCGAGCGCGACATCCGGTATGCGCGATCGAAGCGTGTCCACGAGCCGGAGGTAGCGCTCGCGGTCGTAGGTGCGCCGCATTCGCTTGAGGATCCGCGAGGATCCGGACTGGAGCGGAAGATGAACCTGCTCGCAGACGGATTCGACACTCTGCCAGCGCCGCGATGACCGGTTCCCGAAAGTCCTTCGGATGTGGGCTGGTGAAGCGGATCCGGCGAATCCCCTCGACCGCGTCGCAGGCGCGCAACAGCTCACCGAACTCGGTGTGCTGCTCCGGGAGCGAGGTCGCGCCCCCACGAGTTGACGTTCTGACCGAGAAGCGTGATCTCCTTGACGCCCTGAGCCGCGAGCGCAGTGACCTCGTCGAGGATCGCCTCCGGGTCTGCGGCTCTGCTCGCGACCACGGACCGCGGGCACGATGCAGTACGCGCACTTGGAGTTGCAGCCCATCGACACCTGCACCCAGGCTTGGAACCGGCGCTCCTGATGCCGGGGCAGGTCGGCCGCGAAATACTCATGCGTGCCGAACTTCCCCCGAGGCACGGCATACCCACCGGCCGCGATCCACTCGCCGAGGTGTGGGATCGAGCCGGGCCCGAACGCGACGTCGACGAACGGGTAACGCTCGAAGATCCTCTCGCGCTGTGCTTCCGCGTAGCAGCCACCGACGGCGACGACGAGATCGGGACGCTCACGCTTGCGTGCGCCGGCGTTTCCGAGGTATGCGGCGAGCCGGGTATCCGGCTTCTCGCGGACGGTGCACGTGTTGAAGACGACGACGTCGGCCGTTTCCGCTGACGTCGCCTCGCCGAGACCGAGGGACTCGAGCATGCCCTTGATTCGCTCGGAGTCGTGAGCGTTCATCTGGCAGCCGAAGGTCGTGACGTGGTAGCGCCTCACGGCAGGCGAGTGTAGATGCTGCTTTCAGGTGCACGCGAGAGCCCAGTCGCTCAGCTCGCGACGCCCGGCGCTCTCCGGCCCAAACGTCGCGCTGCTCGACCACGAGCCCGCTCTCGTCGAACCGGAGGAGCGACGTTCCTGCGAGCGACTCGACCGCGCCGTCTGTCGCGGTCACCACGGCCCACCAGTCGACCGCGGCACGATCGCCGGCGACGACGGGCTCGCCGAAGCGGCACTCCGCGTGGGCTTGATCCGCGAACGCCCAGACGACGTAGTCACGTGGTCGCTGAGGCGCGCGAAAGGGATGCGAAAAGAAGAGAGCGTTCTGCTGCGTAGAGGGCGGCGACGGCGTCCACATCCGCCGCCACCCAGCCGCGAGACCAGACGTCGACCCACCTCCGCGCGGCATCCGGGGTTTCTACTTCGCCACCTCGATCGCTCGAGACTCGCGAATGACGATGACCTTCACCTGCCCCGGATACTCGAGCTGATCCTCGATCTCGCGGGCGATCTCGTGCGAGAGCAGTGCCGCGCCGTCGTCGTCGACCTCGCTCGGCTCGACGATCACCCGTATCTCACGCCCGGCCTGGAGCGCGTACGCCTTGGCTACACCGGGCTTCGCCGTGGCGATCTCCTCGAGCGCCTCCAGACGTCGGATGTAGTTCTCGAGGCTCTCTCCACGCGCGCCGGGGCGTGACGCGGACACGGCGTCGGCGGTGATCAGGAGCACCGCTTCGACCGTCTGGGGCTGCACTTCGTAGTGATGCGCCTCGATCGCGTGGATGACTCCGTCCGACTCGCCGTAGCGACGCGCGAGCTGCGCCGAGATCAGCGCGTGCGAGCCGTCCGCCTCGTGGCTCATCGCCTTCCCGACGTCGTGGAGCAGAGCAGCTCGCTTGGTCGTCTTCACACCCGCTTTCAGCTCGGCGGCCATGATCCCGCCGAGGTGCACGACTTCGAGCGTGTGCTTCAGGACGTTCTGCCCGTAGCTCGTCCGGTAGCGCAGGCGACCGAGGATCTTGATCAGCTCCTCGTGGAACTCGCCGCAGTTCGCCTCGAATACCGCCTGCTCGCCGGCTTGGCGAACGTGCTCCTCGAGCTCCGCCTTCGAGTGGTAGTACATCTCCTCGATCCGGGCCGGGTGGATCCGTCCGTCCTCGATCAGCTTGTCGAGCGTGAGACGCGCCACTTCGCGACGAAGCGGATCGAACGACGAGAGCACGACGGCGTGCGGCGTGTCGTCGATGATGAAGTCGACGCCCGTCAGGTGCTCGAGGGCGCGGATGTTCCGCCCCTCACGTCCGATGATCCGTCCCTTGAGATCGTCCGACGCGAGCTCGACGACCGAAACCGTCGCCTCCGCGGTGTGGCTTGCGGCAACGCGCTGGAGCGAGTCTGCGACGAGCGCGCGAGCGCGGCGGCGAGAATCGGCACGCGCCTCCTCCTCCATCTGGCGCACCTCTCGTGCGAGCTCGTGCCGGACGAGGTCGGTCGAGCGCTCGAGGAGTTGCTGCTTCGCCTCGTGCACGGTCAGGCCGGAAAGCCGTTCGAGCGCGACGAGCGCCTCGTCCTTGGCCTCCTTGAGCTCCTCCTGCAGGGCTTTGGCGTGCACCTCTCGGTCACCCAGGCCCTGCTCGCGCCGCTCGATCTCGACGAGCTTCGCGTCGATCTCCTCCTCCTTCTGCAGGATCGCGCTCCTCGACCTTGGCGATCTGGAGTCGCGTCTCTCCGAGCTCGGCCTCGATCTCGCTCCGCAACTGCACGGCCTGCTCGCGTGCTTCGACCTGGGACTCCCGACGAACGGTCTCCGCGTCGCGCTCCGCCTCGGCGAGCAGGCGTTCCCGGGCCGTCTCGGCCGCACGGACCCGCGAGCCGGACAACGCGAAGAGGCCCACCGCGGCGCCGATCGCCCCGATGAGGATTCCGATGAGCGCCGCCACGACCGTGAGCATTGAGCCTCCGTAGAGGAATCGGTTGTCCGCGGCGAGCGCCGCGGTTGCTCACACCCCGCACTCAGCCTGTCGGCTCAGTCCGGTACCGCGCGTTACGCGCCTCAGCTCAGGAGTTGCCGTGCCCTTTCATGCCGGCAGCCATCCGGTCGCTTGCGTTCGATATCGAGAGCTGGATCGAGTTCACTGGTTTCGGAAAGTGTTCAGCGAGCAGGAAAATGTCGGGTGAAAGCCTGTTCATCCTAGCTCGTCCTCGTGACCGCCTGCAACGGCTCCCGCGACGACCTCTTCGGAGAACCCCTTTCCATGCAGGAAGCGAGCCGTCTTGGCTCCCGGGCCGCGTCGCAGGACGATGCTCCGCGCGCGATCGGCTTCCGGCTCCACCGTCTCGAGAGCGCCTTCGACGCACTCCGAGGCTACGCCTGCGCGCCCGAGCTCGTGGCGGATTCGAGCGTCGCCCGCGCCCCGTTCGGCCAGTGACCGGGCTCGCAGCTCGGCGAAGCGAGCATCGTCGAGAAGCCCCGTTCTGACGAGCGTCTCGATCGCCCTCGCGCACTCCGCGTCCGAGAAGCCGGCTGCGTCGAGGCGAACACGCATCTCGCTCGTGCTGCGTTCGCGGTGACGAAGAACGCGGTACGCGACATCCAGCGCGCTCTCGCTCCCGCTCGAAGCGTCAGCCGCCGACATGTCAGCCTTCGACGGCGACGGCCTCCTCCGAGTCCTCGACCTCGACGGAACCGCTTCTTCGAGCAGGGGCTGTCGCCGGGAGGAGCCGTGCCGAGATGACCTGCCCCTCGTCCGCCTCGGCCTGGACGCGCGCGAGGATCTGCTGGACGAGATCGGGGTTCTCCGAGAGAAAGGCGGTGGCATTCTGCCGGCCCTGCCCGAGCCGCTCGTCGCCGAAACTGAAGTACGAGCCTGCCTTCTGGACGATCTTCTTCTCCAGCGCGACGTCGAGGACGGTTCCCTCCCAGGGAATGCCCTGTCCGTACACGATGTCGAACTCCGCTTGCTTGAACGGCGGCGCGACCTTGTTCTTGGCGACCTTGACGCGCACGCGGTTCCCGAACGCCTCCGCCCCGTCCTTCAGCGTCTCGATGCGGCGGATGTCGAGCCGCACCGATGCATAGAACTTGAGCGCACGGCCGCCCGGAGTCGTCTCCGGATTGCCGAACATCACGCCGATCTTCTCGCGGAGCTGGTTCGTGAAGATGCAGATCGTGTCCGTGCGGTTCAGGGTGCCCGCGAGCTTGCGCAGCGCCTGGCTCATGAGACGTGCCTGGAGACCGACGTGGCTGTCCCCCATCTCTCCCTCGATCTCCGCCTTCGGAACGAGCGCCGCCACCGAGTCGATCGCGACGATGTCGAGCGCCCCCGAGCGGATGAGGAGCTCGGTGATCTCGAGCGCCTGCTCGCCCGTGTCCGGCTGAGAGACGAGCAGCTGATCGATGTCGACGCCGATGCGGCGCGCATACTGCGGATCCATCGCATGCTCGGCGTCGATGAAGGCGCAGATGCCACCTCGCCGCTGCGCCTCGGCCATCGCGTGGTAGACGAGTGTCGTCTTGCCCGAGGACTCGGGGCCGTAGATCTCGACGATCCGACCTCGCGGAAGACCGCCGATGCCGAGTGCCACGTCGAGCGACAGCGACCCTGTCGAGACGGCGCCGATCGCAACCTGTGGGCGGTCGCTCATGCGCATGACCGACCCCTTCCCGAAATTGCGCTCGATCTGGCCGAGCGCGACGTCGAGGGCTTCCTCTCGTTTCATGCGGTCATCCTCCCAAGTGAGACCAACACTGCTGAATTCGACACTGCTCCGACCATCCGACGATCACCGCTCGAACGGATACGACTCGAGCGCTTCGTAGCGCGCCCCGGTGGGGCGCAGACGGGAAAGGAAAGCAGCGGCACCGGACGGAGCGAAGCGCCCGAGCCGGGGAAGCGGCGGATCGAGCCGCGGCCGTTCCCGGAAGCGGACGACCGTGACGTGCGGGAGCCACGGACGCGCTTCGCGTCGATACACGCCGAGTTGCTCCAGCCGGTTCTGCAGAGCGATTGCGAGGCGAGCCGCCTCACCGCTCGGGTCGCGAAGAACGAGCATCCCCACGGAGCGTGTCTCGCGGTAGCGCACCGGCTCGAGCTCGAACGGACGGTGTCTCGGCTGCGGACTCGCGCAGCGCGGAGAGGATGGAATCGAGCTCGCTCCGCGGTCGTCGTCCCAGGAAGGCGAGCGTGACGTGGAAGCTCTCCACCGGCCGCGCGCGGTCGAGATGAGCCGTACGCCAAGCCTGGAGCGCACGTCTCGACCTCGTTCGGTAGCTCGAGTGCGAGAAAGAGCCTGAGTCGCTCAGCTCCGTCGGCCGATTCTCCATCTCCGCGACGGTACCGGCTCCCCTCACTCCCCTGTGTGTCGGTTCTCCAACAACTTTCGCACGAGATGCAGCGCAGCGACGGTCGCGCGGCCACGCACCGTCTCCCGGTCTCCGGGCAGCTCGATCCGACGCGCCTTCTCTGCGTCCGGGCCGACTGCGTGGATGAGCACGAGGCCCACGGGCTTCTCCTCGGTGCCTCCCTCCGGGCCGGCGATCCCCGTCACCGCGACACCGAGGTCGGCGCCCAGGCGCTCCCGCACACCTCGCGCCATGGCCTCCGCGACTTCGGCGGAGACCGCTCCGTGGCGTTCGAGAAGCTGACGGGACACGCCGAGCTCGCTCTCCTTGACGCCGTTCGCGTACGCCACGACGCTACCCCGGAAGACGTCGCTCGAGCCCGGGACGTCCGTCAGTCGCGCCGCCACCAGGCCGCCGGTGCAGGACTCGGCAGCCGCCAGTGTGAGACCGCGCGCACGGCAGCGATCGAGGACGATCTCGGCCACCGACCGCCCGTCCTCGCTGAACAGATAGCGCTCCAGCCCACGACGAAGGGCGACTGCCAGTGCCTCCGCCCGCTCGCCGGCAGTCCGGGTCGAACACCAGGTCGACATGGATCTCGAAATCCCGAGCACAGATCGTCGCCTCCACACCGTCCCCGTCGCCACCTGCCTCGGCGAGGGCCCGAGCGACCGCGGACTCCGGGGTGCCGTAGAAACGCAGGACCGCTCGACCCCGCTCCGGAGCGCGCTCCAGCACCCGCCGGACGGGCGAGGTCTCGAGTGCGCGAGGCCACAGGCGCTGAAGCTCGCGCGGAGGACCGGGCAGCACCACGACCACGGCTGCTCCGTCGGTATCGAGCACGAACCCGGGCGCCGTTCCCGCCAGCCCGAGGGAAATCGCGCCTTCCGGGAAGCGTCGCCTGCTTGGTCACGCCGGTGGCGAACTCGGTGTACGGCCTGCCCATGCGCTCGGCGAACATCCGCGAGACCGTCTCGATCTGCTGCTCGAGGCCCGCGTCCACGACGAGGGCCCGCCCTGCGACCTGCGCGACCATCTCCACGGTTCGGTCGTCATGGGTCGGGCCGAGCCCGCCCGAGACGAGGCAGAGATCGGCGGCCGAGGCCCTCCGCGAGCGCTCGCTCGAGGTCCTCCGGCCGGTCGCCGACGATCGTTATCCGCTCGGGGTCGAGACCGAGCCGGAGCGCCTCCGCGGCGAGAAAGGGGCCGTTCCGGTCGTTTCGCTCTCCGCGGACGAGCTCCGACCCCGTGACGACGATTGCCGCCCGGGGACGCGACTGCGTCAAGAGGATGCGGGGATGATGCGACGTGCGCTGACGACGAACGCGGTTCCCGCGGGAAGCTCGACGCGGTTCCCGTTCACGCGGACGACGACGTTCTCGGGCTCGGCCAGCGCGAGCTGAAGCCGTCGGCCCTGGAAGGGTTTCTGTTGTCCGCGCTCCAGCGTGCCGCTGTACAGGAGTCGTCCCGAGACCGATCCCGCGCGAACCTCCATCCACGACCCGCCCCGGACTGCGCGGACGACGAGATTGACCCGACCGACCGCCGGCCGTGAGCTCGCGGGCGTCTGGCCCTGCGCCGGCAGGCCGTGCACTTTCTCGTTCTCCGGCCCTCCGAAACGCCAGGCCGCGATGACGAGCGCTGTGAGCACCGCGATCCCGAGGAGCGCGAGCACCGCCATGCGCGACTCGCGCACCGTCCGGTCACGCCGGGGTGCCGGCGCTCGGCGCGCGCGAACGACGACCTCCTCGTCTCCTATGGCGAAGCGAGAGCTGTACTCGTCGACGAACGGCTGTCCGTCGAGGCCGAGCGCCTCCGCGTAGGAGCGGAGGAAGCCTTTCACGTACGTGGGCGCGGGCAGGATGTCGAACCGCTCGTCCTCGAGCGCGCGCAGGTACTTCGGCCGGATCTTCGTGCGCGCTTCGAGCTCGGGAAAGTCGAGCTCCTGGCGGAGTCGCGCCTCGCGGAGGCTGGAGCCGATGTCGAACACGAGCGGGCCAGTGTAGAGGATATGTCGAGAGCGCTTCCCGCTCGGAGGGCGAGAGAACGGCCCTACTCGCGGCTCCCGACGTACTCGAGGAGCGCGTAGACGACGAGCGCGACGACAGCCGCGAGCGCCATGCAGACCCCCACGACCCCGAGGATGTCGCCGGCGCGCGCGATCCCGTGCCCCCGCCCGCGCTCGAGCAAGAGGACGATTCCGCCGCCGCGCCCGCCTGGCGAGCGCGATCGCCGCGAGACCGAGACAGCGCGCCGAGCGGGATCGCGAAGCCCGAGTGCAGGAGCTCGTAGCGCTCGCTGAAGCGGGTGAGGTAGACGGCGACGGGCAGCGTGGCGACGGAGCCGAGCCCGGTCACGAGCGACCCCCACGCGGCCGCCGTCCCGGGTCGGCTCACGCTACTGCTTGACGTACGGGCGACCGATGGCGGCCGGCGGGATCGAGCGTCCGATGAGCCCGGCGACCGCGATCAGCGTCAGCACGTACGGCACGGTCGAGATGAGGTTCTCGGAGATGTCGGCCTCCCGCTGGAGTCGGGATCGCGAGCGCGAACCCGAACCCGAAGAGGAGGGTCGCGGCGAACACCCAACCCGGACGCCACTTCCCGAAGATCACCGCGGCGAGCGCGATGAACCCGCGGCCGCTCGTCATGTTCTCCGCGAAGTTCCCGACGAACCCGAGCGAGAGGAACGCGCCGCCGAGGGCAGCGAGGACACCCGAGGTCACCACCGCCGCGTAGCGCACGCCGTAGACCGAGATGCCCACGGTGTCCGCCGCGCGCGGATGCTCTCCGACGGCACGGATCCGCAGCCCGATCGGCGTCTTGAAGAGCACGACGTACGTGACGAACAACCGTTAGGAGCATCATCCAGACGAGAAGGTTCAGGCTTCCGAAAACGCCGTCGAGGAAGTCCCCGACCACGGGGATCGACGACGAGGAAGCCGAGCTCGACGTCCGGCACCCGCGAGACCCCGAGCGGGATGCCCGAGGGGTAGATCTCGCGTGAACAGGAACCCGGTCACGCCCAGCGCGAGCAGGTTCACGGCGAAGCCGCTGACGATCTGGTCGGCGCGGAGGTGGATGCAGAAGAAGCCGTGGATGAGCGCAAGCAGACCCCCGAACACCATGGCCATCAGGACTCCGACGACCCAGGTCCCGCTCAGAGGGCACCCCAGATGGCGAAGAACGCCCCCACGAGCATCATCCCCTCGAGGCCGATGTTCACCACGCCCGACCGCTCGGAGAAGATCCCGCCCATCGCGGCGAACGCGAGCGGCGTCGCGAAGCGGAGGGTCGCCGCGATCAGCCCGGCCGTGAAGATCCCTTCCAGCGTCTCGCGCTCCACCGCCCTGCATCCAGATGCCCGCGCCGGTGCCCAGGAGCGCGACGGCGATCGCCCACAACCCGAGCTTGCGCTCGCCCCGGGCGAGCGCGGCGATCGCGAGGGCGAAGGCGAGGAAGCCGAACGCCAGCGGGACGCCGAGTGCTCCGGGCGGTGATGGAGGCAGGGTGACGAGGAACGCGAGCAGGCCGAGCCCGATGCCTGCGACGGCCGCCCCTTGCCCCGCGTCGAGGCGGCGCGCCGCGTCCCGGGCCGAGGCTGCATATGCGCTCACGACGGCGACTCCTGCGCTCCTGGGGCGCGGAAGCGAACCAGCTTGCCGCGCGCGCCCCAGATCGTGAGGATGAGGAGCTCCGCGCCGACGAAGAAGATGACGAGCGCCTGGATCAATGTCGCGAGGTTCTTCGCGAGATCGGGGTCGAAGATGCTGGGATCGAGCTGCCGCGACGACGTTCCCACCTGGAGCGCGGCGAAGAGGAGCGCCGCGAGGAAGATCGCCGATCGGCTTGTTGCGACCGAGCAGCGCGACCGCGATGCCGGTGAAGCCGACCGTGCTGGCCGGGAAGTTGCTCATGTCCACGGCGAACTTGACGCCGAGCACGTCGACGCGCCCCCGCGACTCCCGCGAACGCGCCCGAGATCGCGAGCGCGAGGAAGTAGCTGCGCCGGACCGTGATCCCGCTGTAGCGGGCCGCCTCGGGATTGAAGCCCACCGCGCGCACCTCGAACCCGAGTGTCGTCCGGTTGAGGATGACGTAGTAGACGAGGAGCCCGAGAAACGCGACGAAGATGCCGGCATGAAGCGCCTGGATCGCGTCGCCCCAGAGCACCCACAGCTCGAGCCGACTCCAGCACGACCTCCGACCGCGGAAGAGAGTGCGACAGCTGCCTCTGGAGCGGGCCCCCGAGCTCGAACAGGTACCTGCCCCCGAAGATCGCGATCCAGTTGAGCATGATCGTCGTGATCACCTCGTGGGCGCCGACGGTGGCACGGAGGATCCCGGCGATCCCGCCCCAGATCGCTCCGCCGACGATCCCCGCGATGAGCCCGAGCAGCACGTGCAGCGGCAGCGGGGGTCGCCCTCCAGGTTCGTCCCGATCGCACGAGCGCCGCGATGAGCCGACCCAGTACTGACCCTGCCCTCCGATGTTGAAGAGGCCGCAGCGGAACGCGAACGCGACCGCCAGCCCGGTGAGCATCAGCGGCGTCCCGAGGATCAACGTCTGCTGCAGGTTCGCTCCGCGGCGATGGACGGAGTCGTCGATGTTCCACGGGAACAGACGCGCGCGTCGCTGAACGGTACGCCGATGTCGTTGCTGCCGAATTCGACGAACCACGAGAGGCCCGAGCCGCGAAAGATCGCCCTGTAGGTCTCGATGGTGTCACCGACGCTCCCGGTCGGTGAGCAGGACGACGATGCCGCTGATGAAGAAGGCGAGAAGAACGGTCAAGAGCGGTGCGACGAGTCCGCCTGCCTTCTGGAGGATCCGATACCGCTCGGCGACGCTCCGCGCCTCCGGGGTGACCGGCTCGGTCAGGAAGCTGACGAACGCCCTCACTCATGAACTGGTCTCCAGCCTCGGAGCGCGAGCAGCGCTCAGGCTGCCTGCTCCTTCGTGCCGCCCGTCATCGCGAACCCGAGCTCATCCTCGGTCACGGTCGGCGGGTACTCCGCGACGATGCGCCCTCGAACATGACGAGAATGCGGTCGGAGAGGGAAAGGACCTCCTCGAGCTCGAGCGAGATCAGCAGGATGGCTCGACCTTCGTCTCGCTCTTCGACCAGCCGCCGGTGGACGAACTCGATTGCCCCGACGTCCAGGCCACGCGTCGGTTGAGCGGCGATCAGAACGCTTGCGGATCGCGGTCGATCTCCCGCGCGAGGATCACCTTCTGCTGGTTTCCGCCCGAGAGCGAACCGGCCTGGGTCTCCGGAACGCCACCACGAACGTCGAACTCCTAGATCAGCTGACGCGCATGCTCGATGAGCCGCCAGGGGAACAGCCAGCCGAACCGGGAGTTCGGCTCCTCCCGGAAGTCCTGCAGGCTCATGTTCTCGGCGATCGAGAAGTCGAGGACGAGGCCCGCGCCGCTGGCGATCCTGCGGGACGTGACCGAAGCCGATCTCGAAGTGCTCGCGCGCGTCCCTGCACGCGTCACCTCCTCGCCGGCGACTTCGATCTTCCCCGCCTCCACCTGCTGAGGCCCGGTGATCGCGTCGATCAGTTCGGTCTGGCCGTTCCCGTCCACGCCGGCGAGCCCGACGATCTCGCCCTCGTGAACCTGGAAGGAGACACCGCGAACCTTCTCGATGCCACGATCGTCCCTGACACGCAGATCCTCCACTCCCGAGCAACGGTCGCTCCGGGCGACGCGGCGCCCTTCTCGACCCGAAGCAGCACCTCGCGACCGACCATCAGCTGCGCGAGCTCTCCTCGGTAGCGCCCGCCGCAGGCAGCGTCTCCACCGACCTTGCCCCGGCGAACGACAGTGACGCGGTCCGCGATGTCGAGGACCTCGTTGAACTTGTGAGTGATGAAGATGATCGACATGCCCTTCGCGTACGAGGGTGTTCAGGATCGCGAACAGCTCCTGGTCGCCTCCTGCGGCGTAAGCACGGCGGTGGGCTCGTCGAGGATGAGGATGTCGGCGCGCCGATAGATCGCCTTCAGGATCTCGACGCGCTGCTGCTGTCCGACGGTGATGTCCTCGATACGGGCGGTCCGGGATCGATCGCGAAGCCGAACTGCGCGCGACAACTCCGTCGACCTGCTCGTCGGCAGCCGCGTCGTCGAGCAGAACCACGTCTCCGGTCGCGGGCTCCTTGCGCTAGGACGATGTTCTCGGCGACCGTCATGACCGGAATGAGCATGAAGTGCTGGTGCACCATTCCGATCCCGTGCCTGATGGCATCACGCGGCGATTCGAAAGTCACGGGCTTCGCCGCGATTCGGATCTCGCCTTCGTCCGGCCGGTAGAGGCCGTACAGGACGTTCATCAACGTCGTCTTGCCGGCCCCGTTCTCCCCGAGGAGCGCGTGCACCTCGCCCTTGCGGAGATCGAGGTTGACGTCGTCGTTCGCGACGATGGCGGGAAACCGCTTCGTGATTCCCTTGAGCTCGAGATGCGGAGCCGGCGTCGCCATCGGGGCGATTCTACAGGGGGTGGGACGGATCCCACCCCCTCGAACCGGTCCTACCTCGCGAACCGCGCGGTTCGAACTTGATGATCGGCTTGACCTTGATCTTGCCCGAGCCGATGAGCTTGCCGATCGCGGCCGTCTTCGCGATGTCCGCCTTCGGCACCTTCTTGTTGACGGCGCCGAGCCCGACGCCGTTGTTCTTCAGGCTGTAGACGTAGTCGCCGCCAACCTTGAGCTTGCCGTTCGTTGACGACTTGATGAGGTCCTGGACTGCGACGTCGACACGCTTCAGCGCGCTCGTCAGCATGTGGCGCCGAGGTAGCGCTGATCGGCGTCGACGCCGATGCCCCAGATCTTGGCCCCCTGCGCAGCGGAGATCGCTCCGAGACCGCAGCCTCCTGCGACCTGGAAGATCGCTCTCGAGCCCTGCTGGATCTGCCCGAGCGCCATCTCCTTGCACTTCGCCTGGTCGGAGAAGCCTGCGATGTTGGCGTGTTCGCGTGACCTTCATCTTCGGGCTGGCCTTCTTCGCGCCCTGCTGAAGCCCGCGATCGAATTCTCGATCGCGGGGACTTGTTCCGCGCCGACCGCGACTGATGTTCTGACGGGCCGCCCCGCCGCTCGAGGGCGAGACCCGTCAGGTAGCTCGACCAGATATCCAGCCCACGTGCTCGGCGAAGATCGATCCCGTGTCGCGTTCTTCGGCTTCTTCGCGAGAGCGCGTAGGGTTCGTCGACGCCCGCGCAACTGGATGTCCGGGTACTCCGGGGCGCCAGGGCGTTGAGCGCGTTGAAGTTCAGGAATCCGGTGGCGAAGATCAAGTCGTACCGGCCCTGCTGGCCGCCAGCATGTTCGGCATCCGCTGTCGTCCTCCGACTTCGTGACGTAGACCCGGGTTGGATGCCGAGCTGCTTGCCGACCTTGATCGACCGGTGTTGGCGAGAACTCGATTGAACGAGCGATCCTGGAGCTTCCCGATGTCGGTCACGATCGCCATCGTGAAGTCGTCCTGCTCGCTCTTCGCCGACCCGGCCGTGCTGACGATGAGCGCTGTCGCGGCTACGAGCGCCAGCACAGCGCTGATCGCAGTTATGCGTACTTTCACATTCCCTCCTTGAGAAATAGCCCCTGCCGCCCTTGTTGGACGCTTGATCTAATCGCAAGTTGGGCCAGTTCTCAAGTCAGAACCGAAGCTTTACATCCTCTCGGCGGCGTGCACGTCGCCCTCCGAGACGAGTACGCGACGCGGCTTCGAGCCTTCGTAGCCGGAAATGATCCCGCGGCGCTCGAGCATGTCGATCAACCTGCCCGCGCGCGTGTAGCCGACGCGGAGCCGGCGCTGGATGAGCGACACGGATGCCGTCTGCGTCTGCACCACGATGTCGATCGCGCGGTCGAGCAACGGATCCTCGTCGGGATCGAAGTCGAGGTCACCGTCGTCCGAGTCGACCGGAGCCTCGGGCGCCTCGAGCAGCGACTCGTCGAGCTCCTGCCCGCGCTGGGAGCGGCACTGCTCGACCACCAGCGCGACCTCCTCCTCGGTCACGTATGCGCCCTGCAGGCGCTGCAGGCGTGACGTGCCGAGCGGCTTGAAGAGCATGTCGCCCTGTCCGAGCAGGCTCTCCGCACCTGCGGTGTCGAGGATCACGCGGGAGTCGGTCTGGCTCGAAACCGCGAAGGCGATCCGGGAGGGGACGTTGGCCTTGATCATCCCCGTGATGACGTCCACTGACGGGCGCTGGGTCGCGAGCACCAAGTGGATGCCCACCGCGCGAGACTTCTGCGCCAGCCGGATCACGCAGTCCTCGACCGCCTGCGGCGAGACCATCATCAGGTCCGCGAGCTCGTCGATGACGACGAGGAGGAACGGAAGCGGATCCTCGCCGCGCGCGCGGAAGGCGCGATTCGCCTCGGGGAGGCTGCGGGCGCGAACCAGAGAGAGGCGTTCGTAGCGGCGATCCATCTCCGCGACGACGTTCATGAGCACGGTCGCCGCCTCCTTGGGGCTCGACACGACCGAGGTCAGGAGGTGCGGAATCGACTCGTAGTAGCCGAGCTCGATGCGCTTCGGGTCGATGAGGATCATCCGCACCTCGTCAGGGGTGGAGCGCAGGAGCGTCGAGGTGAGGATGGTGTTGATGCAGCCGGACTTCCCCGACCCGGTCGTGCCCGCGATCAGGAGATGCGGCATCCGAGCGAGGTCGGTCCAGACGGCGTTCCCCGAGATGTCCTTTCCGAGCCAGACCGAGAGCGGGCTCGCGGTGGCGGGCAGCTCGCCGTAGATGTCGCCCAGGGTGACGAGCCGCGGCGAGAGGTTCGGGACCTCGACTCCCACCGCCTGCTTGCCGGGAATCGGGGCGAGGATGCGGATCTCAGTGGTCGCGAGCGCGTACGAGAGGTCGTCCTTCAACGCCGCGACCTTGGCGACCTTCGTTCCCGGAGCGAGTTGGAGCTCGTACCGGGTCACGCGCGGACCGGACGTCTGGCCGAGGACGCTGGCGTCGATCCCGAACTCCGACAGGGTGCGCACGAGCAAGTCGGCCGTGCGGGCGCCGGTGTCCTTGTTGGCTATCGGCGTTGCCGGGGACTTCCGGAGGATGTCACGGTCGGGAAGCCGATACTCGGAATGCTCGGAAGAGTGCTCGAAGATCGCGTCGAGGCTCTCGTGCTCGTGCTCGGTGGATCCGGCGACGAGCGGCTCGCGCTCCTCGATCGCAGTCGTGGTCGTACTCACGATGTCGGGATACGCCTCCGCCCCGTCGACCACGTGCTTGCTGGAGACCGATTCCACGCGCTCGACCACCACGTGCGTCTCCTCGGTCTGCGTCTCGCTCGAGGCCCAGTCGAGCGCCCGCCGAGCGCCCGACCCGGCTCGCCGTACGACGTGACCGGTGTGGCGCAGGATCGCGCCGGTAGACGCCCCACTCACGAGTAGCGCGCCGCCGAGCAAGAGCGTGCCGCCGATGATCGCCGCGCCGGTCTCTCCGACGAGGCCCGCGAGAGCTCCGCCGAGCGCGAGCCCGATCCAGCCGCCGTTGTCCCTGCCAAGCAGCGTCATCAAGCCGAGGAAGCCGACTCCCAGGCCGAGCCGGAACGGACGGACGTCGAGCAGCTCGCTCCGCGCGAGCATGAGCCCGCCGACGGCGAGGAGCGCCACGGGAAGGACGTAAGCCGCGTGACCCATGACGTCCCGGAGCGTGTCGGCAAGCCACGACCCGACCGCGCCTCCGTCGAGACCCAGATAGAGAATGACCGCGAGCACGAGCCCGAGCGCCGTCAGTGCGAGCCCGAAGAGCTCGTTCTCGCGATGCGAGCGGATGCGCTTCTGCCGTTTCTTGACGCGTGCGGGGACGCGTGGCCGAAGCGACCGCTTCCTCCTGCGGCGCGCCATGGTGCGTCGATTCGCCGCCGCGCGGCGCCCTCCTCCGGGCTACGCGGTCGCGCGTGCCCGAGCTTCGACCACGACTCGCTCGGCATCCGCGCGATTTCCGAAGCCGAGGGTCTCGACCTTCGCCTCTTCGAGATCCTTGTAGACCTGGAAGAAGTGCTCGATCTCGTTTCGGAGCTCGGCCGGGATGTCGTGGATGTCCCCGATGCGCATCCAGGCCGGATCCTTGAGCGGCACGCAGATGATCTTCTCGTCGGGGCCCTTCTCGTCGGCCATGTGGAAGACGCCGACGACGCGTGCGCGGATCCGGCAGCCGGGAAACGTGGGATCGCCGACGAGCACCAGAGCGTCCAACGGATCTCCGTCGCCGCCCATCGTCCCCTCGATGAAGCCGTAGTCGGCCGGATACGCCATCGAGGTGAAGAGGCGCCGGTCGAGGACGATCGCGCCGAGCTCGGGGTCGAGCTCGTACTTGTTTCGCGAGCCCGAGGGAACCTCGACGAAGACGACCACCGTCGTGGTGGCCACTACCGCTCGACCTCGCTGTGGAGCATGCAGGTCTCGTCGAGTGAGTCGGGCCGCTTCCACCCCTGCCCTCCTGGTGCGTCCATGAGCCGGCAACCTACCCCAGCAGCGAGATTTGCTCGACGAGGAGCTCGCAGAACCTGCCGCATCGACATCGATTCCGGCGTTAGCGTTCGTCGTGTCATGGCCGGCGTCCGAGAGAAGCTCCGCACGTTCGCGCTCTCTCTTCCCGAGACATCCGAGGAGCACCCCTGGGGTGAGGACGTCGCGAAGGTGCGCGGCAAGATCTTCGTCTTCCTCGGCTCGACGAGCTCGGGCCGCATTACGGTCAAGCTGGACGAATCGCACTCCCACGCCCTTTCCATCGAGGGCGCCGAACCGACCGGCTACGGGCTCGGCAAGTCCGGCTGGGTGACGCTGCCGTTCCGAGCGGAGGGCCTGGACATAGCTCTGCTCCGAGAGTGGGTCGAGGAGAGCTACCGCATCGTGGCGCCGAAGCGCCTGGTCAGCCAGCTCGACACCAGAGTCCCACGCGCCGGGTGATGTCCGTCGCGACCACATTCGCGGCTGACGGTCACCTCCGAGGTCGGAGCTAGAGCACGTCGATCTCTGCCGCGGTCGAGCCGACGACCGCGGCTTTCGGCTTCACGCCGCGAGCGCGCGAAGATCGTCCACCGTCGAGCTCAGAAGCGTGTCCCGTAGATCGAAGAGCCCCGCCCAGAGCGACGAGCGATCGGGTGGAGCATCGAGGTTGGCGGCCGTCGCCAGCCCCTCGAGCGCGCGGACGAGGACTGCGAGCTCGAGGTAGACGGCCGCGACGCGGTTCGGGCACGCGCGTACGCCAGCTCGGTCGAGCACAGGACGCCACTCGACGAGCTCGGCTGCACCCGGTCCTCCGTACCACGAGCGCCCTTCGGCCAGCTCGGGCTCGAGCTCGAGCAGATAGCGCGAGAGCGGCTGCTCGAGACCGGCGATTGCCGTCTCGACGCGATCTGCCGCATGCCTCAACGCCGCCTGTCGCGCTCCCGCGGTCGCCGGCATGGCGTCTCCGCGCCCCCAACGCTCGAGCAGCCGGCAGAAGGCGAGCGCCGACACCTCGCACGCGCGAAGCTGCCCGACCAGCCGGACGCCCCCGGCCTTGCTCGACGCGTTGCTCTCGATGACGCTTGCCCAAGACATCGCTAGACCTCGATCACCACGGGAAGGATCATCGGCCGCCGGCGCGTCCGGTCGTAGACCACCTGTCCGATTGCGTCGTGAATGTGCTCCTGGAGGAGCTTGATCTCGTTGACGTGTTGCGTCGCAAGCTCGCGGACGACGCGATCGGCTTCGGTCCGCAGCTCGTCCAGCAATTCGCCCGACTCCACGAATCCACGGGCGATCAGCTCGGGTGGAGCGATCTCGCCGCCGTCGGAGGAGGCGAGCGTGGTGACGATGATCAGGACGCCGTCGTCGGCGAGCCGGCGACGATCGCGCAGCGCGACATCCTGGATGTCCCCGACCCGGAGGCCGTCGACGAAGGTGATTCCCGCTTCGACATTGTCCACCAGGCGCGCGCCGCCACGCGCAAGCTCCACGACCGAGCCGTTGTCGGCCAGGATGATCCTGTCGTCGATCACTCCCGCCTCGCGTGCCAGCTTGGCATGAGCGGCGAGCATGCGGTACTCGCCGTGGATCGGCATGACGTAGCGCGGTCGGATGAGGGAGAGCATCGTCCGCAGCTCCTCCTGGCACGCGTGGCCGGACACGTGCACAGGTGCGATCTCCTCGTGCAGGACCTCTGCCCCGGCGCGCGCGAGCTGGTTGATCGAGTCATGCACGCGGAGCTCGTTTCCGGGCACCGGCTTCGCGGAGATGATGACCGTGTCGCCCGGCTCCACCGACAGGGCCGGATGGTCGCCGTAGGCGATGCGCGTCAATGCGGAGAGCGGCTCGCCCTGGCTTCCCGTGCAGAGCGCGAGCACCTTGTCGCGTGGCAGCTGCGCGGCTTCGCCCGGACTGATGATCTCGTGCTCGGGAATCTCGACGTATCCCAGATTCCGGGCGATGTTCAGGTTCTTGCGCATGGAACGTCCGATCACGGTGACCTTGCGGCCGCTCTCGATCGCGACATCGGCCGCCTGCTGCATGCGGTGGATGTTCGAAGCGAACGAGGCGACGAGGATCTTCCCGGTGCGGAGCGGAAACAGGGTGCGGAAAGCCTCTCCGACCAGCCGCTCGGAGCCGGTCGACCCGGGTCGCTCGGCGTTCGTGGAGTCTCCGAGCAAAAGGTCGACACCGCGATTTCCGACTTCGGCGAGCTTGCCGACATCCGTTCGCAGACCGTCGACCGGCGTGTGGTCGAGCTTCCAGTCCCCTGTGTGCACTACGCGCCCCGCTCCCGTCTCGATGACGAGCGCGACCGAGTCCGGGATCGAGTGCGCAACGCGGATGAGCTCGACGCGAAACGGGCCGAGCTCCAGCGGTGCACCTTCCGGATCTCCCTCGACGAGCTCCGTTGCCTGTCCGAGCCCGTGCTCGTCGAGCTTCGACTTGATGAGCCCGAGCGTGAGCCGCGTCGCGACCACGGTCTCGACCTCGACCTCGCGAAGCAGGTAGGGCAGGCCGCCGACGTGATCCTCGTGCCCATGCGTGAGGATCACCGCTCGAACCCGGCGTCCCGCCAGGTAGCCGACGTCTGGAAGGAGGAGATCGACCCCGAGGTGCTCGTCTCGCGGGAACGCGAGACCGGCATCGACCACGAGCACCTCTCCCCCGGTCTCGTACACGGTCATGTTCTTACCGACCTCGCCGAGGCCGCCGAGAGGGATGATCCGGAGGGTGTCGCTCATCTCGACTGAGTGTATGCGCGTGCTGACGCTCGGCCTGGCCGAGCGGAGCTGCTACGCGGCGGCCGGCTGGAGAAGCCCGAGCCGCTCGAGGCAGCCGCGCACCGCGTCGCGCTCTTCGGCCGTGGCCTCGACGAGGGGAAGACGCACGCCGCCGACCTCGTGCCCCAGGAGATTGAGGGCGCACTTGATCGCGATCGGGTTGACCACCACTCGAAGCAAGTCGATCGACGGCCGCAGCTCGTCGTCCAGCGCTCGCGCGCCCTCGACGTCGCCGTCTCGGAAGCGCTGCACCATCTCCCTCACCTGCGGTCCCACGACGTGCGTGTGCACGCACACTCCGCCGCGGCCGCCGATGCTCGAGGAACGGGAAGACCAGGTCGTCGTCGCCGGCATACAGGTCGAGTCCGAGCTCGACGATCCGTCGCGCCTGCTCCAGGTCGTCGTTCGCCTGCTTGACCGCAGTCACGGTCGGAATCTCGGCGAGCTCGGCGATCGCCTCCGTCTCGAGGTTCAAGACGACGCGGCCGGGGATGTTGTAGACGATGAGCGGTCGATCGGAGACCGCGGCCACGGCCTTGAAGTGCTCGACGATCCCGCGCACCGGAGGCTTGTTGTAGTACGGCGTCACGATCAGGAAGCCGTCGACCCCGATCGCGTGCGCGCGCTCGGTGAGGTGGACGGAGTGCTCGGTCGAGTACGTCCCCGTTCCGGCGACGACGGTCGCCCTGTCCCCGACCTCGGCAACCGCCGCCTCGTAGAGCTCGAAGCGCTCGGAATCCGAGAGCGTGGGCGACTCACCGGTGGTTCCCGTGACGACCAGGCCGTCCGAGCCGTTGTCGACGAGATGCGAGGCGAGCGCTCGGAAGCTCTCGAGGTCGACAGAGCCGTCCGTCCTGAATGGAGTGACGATCGCGGTGAGGATCTCGCCTTGCACCGTCAGGATTCTACGAAACAGCGCGCTCGAGCTCGAGCGTCTCCCCTGGTTGAAGGACACGAACCTCGACCTCGGGCGCGGCCAGCGCCGCAGCTCGCACGAACTGCGCGGGAGGATCGCGCATGAACGGAGGCGCTACGCGGAGCCCGAGATGGAGCGGGTGGTACGTCCCCCAGTGGATCGGCACGGCGATGCGGGGCCGGAGAAGCGCGAGCGCGTCGGCGGCTCGCTCCGGGTCGAGGTGCCCGCCTCGCCCGAGCGTTGGGCCCCAGCCCCAGATCGGGATGAAAGCGACGTCCAGGTTCCCTGCGAGGGAGGTCATGTCGTCGAAGAGCTCGGTATCCCCCGCGAAGTAGAGGCGCCGCGAGCCGGTGATCAGGTATCCGACGGCCTGCGCGCGTGCTCCGAACGGGCGGTCGCCTCGGTGTTCCGCGTGCGTCGCCTCGACGGTCAGCTCGCCTACGGCCACGCGCTCCCCCACGTCCAGCTCGACGACCTGCCCGAACCCGCGACGACGGAGCAGGCCACCCAGCCCGCGTGGGACCACCACGAGCGTCGAGCGCCCGATCAGCTCGAGGGATCGGCGATCCAGGTGATCGTAATGCGCGTGCGACACGAGCACGGCGTCGACGCCGCGATGAGCGGCCGCGTCGACCTCCACACGGCGCCGTAGGTGCGCGACGCGCGTGCGAAGCAGTGGATCCGTGAGCACGCGCGTGCCGTCCATTGCGACCGACACCGTCGAATGCCCCACGTACGTGATCTGCGTCACGCTGCGCTGCGGTCTGTCAGCCGGAGCCTCGAGCGCTCTAGATGCGTTCGAGTCCCTCACGTTCTTGCTTGCCCTTCTTGTCGACGCGCCAGGCGATCAGGATCAGGACACCGGCGAGGAGCGCGAACGCCGCACCGAAGCCGATCTGGAACCAGACGCCGTTGAAGAGGAGCACGGCCACGACGCCGGCCAGCAGCAGACCGAAGGCGACAGCTCCGAGCTTGAGGGCGTAACCGGTCACGCAGGCGAGTGTAGAGGGTCGGGCGACGATTCGCGCGACGGCTGGAGCACTGCTCTTACAGGAGCGCGTCGAGCCCGACTGTCAGCCCGGCGGGAAGCTCGCGCAGTTTTTCGAGCGCGAGCAGGACACCGGGGACGAAGGCCTCGCGCGACGTCGTGTCGTGCCGGATGGTGAGTGTCTCTCCCGGCCCTCCGAAGATGACTTCCTGATGAGCTACGAGGCCCGGCAAGCGGATCGAATGGATCGACGGGGTCGTGCCCATCCGCTCGGCGGTTGCCTTCGCGGTGCCGGAGGGAGCATCGCGCTTGGCCTCGTGGTGCAGCTCGACGATCTCGGCCCGCGGGAAGACCTTCGCGGCCTCGGCGGCGAAACCGCATCATGAGAATCGCTCCCTGCGCGAAGTTGGGAGCGTAGAAGCACGGTACGCCGGCTTCGCGCGCGTCTCGGTCGATCGCCGCGTGATCGAACCCGGTCGTCCCGATGACGACGGGAACGTTCGCCGCCAGACACCGGGCGACGTTCGTGGCAACGGCGTCGGGGACGGTGAAGTCGATCGCGACCGTGCATCCGTCGAGATCAGGCGATCGGCCGTCCACGACCTCGTGACCGGCAGCCTCGAGCGCCGGCTCGAGCACCGAGCCAACCTTCCCACCCGCCCCGAAGAGCGCGATCTTCACGCGGCTTCGGCGAGTCCCGGGCTCACGCGCGAGACGGCCTCGCGGAAGCGCGCCTCGTCGGGCCCGATGCCCGCAGCCGAGAGACGTTCCACCGACAGGAGCCCGTTCGCCAGCGCCGAGATCTCGGGCGCCGTCACCGACTCGAGGCGGCTGACGATCTCCTCGACCTCGAGCAGCGGGGTGTCGGTGATCGTCGCCTTGCCCAGGCGGGTCATCCGGTTCGAAGTCGATTCGAGCGAGAGCAGCAAGCGCCCCTTGAGATTCTCCTTCGCCCTCTGCAGCTCTTCGGGACGAACGTTGCCCCGCCGCGATGTCCTCGAGTTCGGCGACGGCGATCTCGAGGCAGGTTCCGAGGTTCTCCTCTCTGGTTCCAACGTACAGGCCGATCTGACCCGCATCCGAGTACTGCGACGCGTAGCTGTAGACCGAGTACGCCATGCCTCGCTTCTCGCGGATCTCCTGGAAGAGACGGGACGACGCCGACCCGCCCACGATCGCGTCGAGGATGGAGGCGGCGAAGCGGCGTTCGTCCATACGCGCGATTCCGGGCGCGCTCAGGCAGACGTGGTACTGCTCCGTGTCCTTCCGCTGGAAGCGGAGCTGCGGCGGCGGCGCGACGACGGATGCCCTTGCGCGCAGCGAGGCCGGCGCCTTCTCGCGCACCTGTGCGTCGCTCCTCGAGCATCGCGACGAGACGCCCGTGGCGGATGTTGCCGGCCGCCGAGACGACCAGCTGATCGCCACGGTAGGCGCGCCGGTGGTACGCGGAGAGCGCCCGCCGTGACACGGTCGAGATCACCTCGGCCCGCCCGATCACGGGCCTGCCCAGCGGATGGCCGCCGAACACGGCCTCCGCCGCGATGTCGTGGACGAGGTCGTGCGGCGTGTCCTCGACCATGGCGATCTCCTCGAGCACGACCTCGCGCTCCGAGTCGAGCTCGTCGAACGAAGGCCGGTACACCATGTCCGCCATGACGTCGAGGGCGGTCTCCAGCCGGTCGTCGGGAACGCGGGCGTAGACAACGGTCGTCTCCCTCGAGGTCGCGGCGTTCAGCTCTCCGCCGAGCTCGTCGAAGACCTCGGCGATCTCCTGGGCGGTGTAGCGCGACGAGCCCTTGAACAGCAGGTGCTCGATGAAGTGGGAGACGCCCGCGCGCGCGTCCGGCTCGTCCCGCGAGCCTGCTCCGACCCAGAACCCGAGTGCGACCGAGCGGACTCCCGGGACGTGCTCGGAGATGACGCGCTCGCCGCTTGGAAGCTCGCTCAGCTCGTGCTCGGACACGGGCTGATCCTAGCCCGCGAGGACGCATCACTCGTCCGGGGCACGAGTTTGTGGCATTTGCAGCCGACGCTGTCCGTACGTCCTGTGCAGACAACACTGTCGAGGCGCCAGAGAAGGAGTGCCGCCAATGCGCATCACCGCAACTGTCGTCCTCGTCATCGCTCTCGCGGTCGGCGTCGCACCCGCCGTCGGTGAGCGGGGCGGAAACGGAAACGGGAACGGAAATCGTGAGCCGACCGGTGCCTGTAGCGTCGCCGGCAACGTCGTCACCGGCGAAGGGCTTCCTACTTGGGAGCTCTTGAACTTCATGGTCACCGACGCCGAAGGGACGCACGGCTGGGTTCTCGGTCAGACCGACACCGGCACCTGGCCCGTCACGGTCCCCGAGCGGAACGGCACGACGACGTATGAGTTTGCGAGCAAGACCTGGGGGCCGAACGGCTCCAAGTACGACGTCTTCGCAAGCTGCTCGGCCTGAAGCGGCAAACAGACGAAGGCCCGGCGAACCGGGCCTTCGTCTGTGTCGACCAGTCTCGAACGCGCTCCGCTACGGAGCTGGGCTCGTGCCGATGTTGACGTTCGCGACGTGGTTCCCGGTGTGCAGACTCGGATAGTTCGCGGCGAGCGCGCAGAGGTCTGCGGCCGTGCCGGAGGTTTGAGTCGTCTTCTGAGTACCACCGGGGTGTGGCAACGTCACGGTGCTCTTGTACAGCGCCGGCGTGCCGCTCGTCGTCTCGCAGACGAGTGCGACGACGGTGAACGTCCGACGCTTGTTCGTGATGGTGCACGTGATCTCGTCGCCGTTGGCGACGGCGAACGTGTAGCTCGTCTGTCCGGTGTTCCCGCCCTTTCCGCCGTTGCAGCTGATCGAGGTCGCGTAGTTGGCGAGAGACGTTGAAGTGCCAGCGCTCTCGCTCACGACCACGTTTCCGGCGACGACCGTGACGAAGCCACTCGCGGGAGCCGCACCGTTGTGGCCGACGTTCGTAGCCGACGCCTTCGACGAGCCGCCCTGTGAGATGTCCAGGTTGAAGAGGCCCGGGTCGGTCGTCGGGATCGAGCGCCTTCACGAGCTTCACCTTCGGGAGGCGGGCGTTCGTAATCGTGCACGTGATCTCGTCGCCGTTGGCGACGGCGAACGTGTAGCTCGTCTGTCCGGTGTTCCCGCCCTTTCCGCCGTTACAGCTGATCGAGGTCGCGTAGTTGGCGAGAGACGTCGAAGTGCCAGCGCTCTCGCTCACGACCACGTTTCCGGCGACGACCGTGACGAAGCCACTCGCGGGAGCCGCACCGTTGTGGCCGACGTTCGTAGCGCGACGCCTTCGACGAGCCGCCCTGTGAGATGTCCAGGTTGAAGAGGCCCGGGTCGGTCGTGGGATCGAGCGCCTTCACGAGCTTCACCTTCGGGAGGCGGGCGTTCGTGAACGTGCAGTCGATCGTCTGGCCGACCTGCAAGGAGAAGGTCACCTTGCGGTTCGCTTCGTCCTCCGTGTAGGTCGCTCCGGTGCTGCTCGCGCTGCAGTCGATGTTCGTGAGCGTGTAGCCCGAGCCCGCCGGGTCGGCCTCGGTCACGTTGTAGTTGCTACCCGCGACGACGCCGCTGATGGTCTTGACGCCATCGTCCTGGAGCTGAAACGACTGGGCGTCCGCGACGACCGGGTCGGTCACGAGGTTGCTCGTGTAGCTGAAGTTCGTCGCGTTCGGATTCTCCTCGGGATCGGTCTGCTTGCGGATGATCACGCTCCCGCAGTTCGAGATGTTGACCGGCTGCGGAGCGATGAAGTCCTTCATCGCCGCAGTGAAGGAGTCGGACGAGCGGCTCTTGAGATAGGCGGAGCCGAAGGACTCGCAGGAACCGGGATCGAAGATCGCAGCGAGGTCGATCGACGCCTCGCCGAACGTCCGCGGATCGAGCGCTCCCAGACCGTCCGAGTCCGCAGAGGGAATCGTGCTGGTGTTGATCGCTCCCACGGCGTCGCCGGAGGTCGAGAGGTCCTCTGCCCGCGCCCCACGCGGATCCGTCCCATTCGCGGAGGCTGAGAGTCGGAACCGTTCCGCCTCGCGAGAGGTCGTACGTAATCAGGAGATCGCCTTCCTCGCGGATCGGCGTGACGCCGTTCGAGGAGATGCCCTGCGACGCCTTGTTGAACTCGAAGTCCATGTTCGTCGTCCCCGATGGATCCTGGACTCGCGACCAGAAGAGATGCAGGAACTTCCCGTTGCGCGTTCTCCTCCTGGTAGACGCCGAAGTCTTCAGGTCGCTCTTGTTCGGCGGAATCCCGCCGTCGACGATGGTCGGAACTGCCGTGTCCTCCTTCGAGCCCTGCGTCGAACGAGTCATCGCCGCGATCCACTCGCCGAGATCTGGCCTTCTCGACTCTCGGTCACGCTCGCCCAGTCGAGCGACGGCGCAGGCGTCATCCGACCTTGAGATTGCGCGTCAGTGTCGATCTCGAAGTTGCTGCCCGTCAGGCTCGATGTCGCGGTGATTGCCGATCGCCGCCGTGCACCGCCGAAGCACGAAGCATGCGCGCGAGCACCACGCAGAGTCAGGCCAGAGCAGGGACCGCCTGACGTCGTACGCTCCCTGTCGGCCCGAGAATTCGTTGTGTCATTGCCACTCCTCCCACCCATCGTGCGGTCGGAGGCCCCCCTCCTCGACCAACGACGGCATCCCCCTCGGACGTCGCCGCAGCCCGCCGCAGTTCAATGAGAAGCCTGCGCCGCTCCGAGACTTTCGACTAGCGGCGATCGCCGTAATCGTCCTGGTGTCGACGCCCTAGGGCGGACACCTTGATTTCCAGCGCTTTTCG
The DNA here is from genome assembly GCA_963838395.1 of uncultured Actinomycetes bacterium. GTDB lineage: Bacteria > Actinomycetota > Thermoleophilia > Gaiellales > Gaiellaceae > GMQP-bins7. The sequence goes on along the minus strand of CAWIQX010000024.1, from coordinate 220,313 downwards.
GCGCAAGATGCGCTCCGGGAGAACTGGGAATGGACTGCGGCACGATTCTGGTCGTCGACCACGACGACGCCACCCGCTCGTTAGCGGTCCGCGTTGCCGTGCGCCTTGGTTACCAGGTCTGCGCCGCGGAGAACGCGGAGCTGCTTCTCGAGCGGCTCAACGGAGATCGTCCTGTGCTTGCGATCGTCGAGGTCGAGCTGCCCGGGTTCGTCCAGCGGGCTCGAGCTGCTGCGCGAGCTTCACGAGAGGTTCGGCGACGACCTGCCCGTGATCCTCGTCTCGGCCGATCGCACCGAGGCGCTGGATCGCGTCGCGGGGCTGATGCTCGGCGCGGACGACTACCTGGCGAAACCCGTCGATCCGGGCGAGCTTCTCGTGCGCGTTCGCCGCTCACTGCGGCGGTCGGGCGCCGCCGTTCAGAACGGGAACGGGAACGGGAAGGCGCCTCACGACTTCAACCTCAGCAGGCGTGAGCGCGAGATCCTCGCGCTGCTCGCCGAGGGCAAGACCCAGGCGCAGATCGCGGCGGCTCTGGTCGTCAGCCCGAAGACCGTTGCGACCCACATTCAGCACCTTCTCTCCAAGCTTGGCGTCCACAGCCGCGCGCAGGCCGTCGCGCTCGCGTTCAGGGCCGGCCTCGTCGAATCCGACGTGCAGGCTCACTCCGCTCGCGTTGGCGGTCGTTCCAGCGGTGTGAGAGAACGGGGCGGCTTTCGCCGCCCCGTCGCCGTTCTAGCGCCGTTCGCGCTCGCGCGGGCGCCGCCACGATCGCCACCGCGCCCGCGGGGGCGCTCCTCGCGCTCCTCGCGAGGCGGTGCGTCCTTGGCCCGCTCGATGAGCTCCTCGGGCATGACGAGGCCGCCGTTCTCGTGCTTGGCCACCAGCTTGAGGCCGATCCGGCCCCGGTCCTTGTCGACCTCCTGCACGACCACGTCGACGACATCGCCGCGTGCCATCACGTCCTCGATGTGCGCGACGCGGCCCGGCCCGACGTTCGAGACGTGGAGCAGGCCGTCGGTGCCCTTCTTGAGCTCGACGAAGGCTCCGAACTGCGTCGTCTTCACGACCTTGCCGGTGTAGCTGTCACCGACCTCGGGCGACTTGGTGAGCGCGGTGACGGCCGAGATGGCGGCCTCCGCCTTCGTCCCTTCGGTCGCGTAGATGAGGATCGTGCCGTCCTCCTCGATGTCGATCTGCACGTCGTAGTCGGCCTCGAGCGCGCGGATCGTCTCGCCGCCCTTGCCGATGACCATGCCGATCTTCTCGGGGTCGATCTTGACCGAGGAGATGCGGGGCGCGTGGTCCGCGAGCGCCGTCCGGGACTCGGGCAGGACCGCGAGCATCTGCTCGAGGATGGACACGCGCGCCTGCCTCGCCTGCTCGAGGGCCGAACGCAGAATCTCCTGCGTGACGCCGGTGATCTTGATGTCCATCTGGAGGCCGTTGATCCCGTCCCTCGTCCCCGCGACCTTGAAGTCCATGTCGCCGAGGTGGTCCTCCGCTCCCTGGATGTCGGTGAGGATGACGTACTCGTCGTCCTCCTTGACGAGGCCCATCGCGATGCCCGCGACGGGTGCCTGCGATCGGCACGCCCGCATCCATCAGGGCGAGCGTCGAGCCGCACACCGCGCCCATCGACGAGGACCCGTTCGACTCGAGCGTCTCGGAGACGATGCGGATCGTGTACGGGAAGTCCTCGACGGCCGGGAGGATCGGCTCCAGCGAGCGCTGCCCGAGCGCGCCGTGTCCGATGTCACGCCGCTTCGGGCCCCGCATGAAGCCCGTCTCCCCGACCGAATAGGGCGGGAAGTTGTAGTGGTGCATGAAGCGCCGCTGCTGCTCGCGTGAGAGGTCGTCGATCTTCTGACCCTCCTTGGCCGTTCCGAGCGTCAGCAAGGACAGGATCTGGGTCTGCCCGCGCGTGAAGAGCCCGGACCCGTGGGTGCGCGGGCTCAGGCCCACCTCGCACTCGATCGGGCGGATCTCCTCGGCCGAGCGCCCGTCGGGGCGCCGCTTGTCGATCGCGATCTTCTTGCGGACGAGGCTCTTGTACACGGCCTCGGACGCACGCTTGACGAACTGGCGTGTCACCGAGTCCTTGACCTGGGGCTCGCCCTCGTTCGGTGTCGGGCCGACCGGGAACGGAAGCTCGAGGCCCTCCTGGATCCGCTCGAAGAGCAGGTCGCGCTTCGCCGAGCGGAGCTCCTTCGAGTCCTGCTCGGCGTCCGTCAGCTCCTGCAGGTCCGAGAGGAACTGCTCGCGGAGCGGCCCTTCGACGGCCTCCATGCGCGCCTTCTCGAGGATGGAGACGAAGCTCGACCTGATCTGACGCGAGCGGACGATGTCGTCCTCCGTCGTCTCCATCGAGATCTCGGGCGACACGTCGCTGACGAGCGCGTCCATCGTGGCGGCGGCCTCACGCAGGCCGTTCTCGGCGATCGCCGAGCGAATCGCCTGGCCATGCGCCGCCTCGAGCTCGGCCGTCAGGTCGGAATCGACCCACTTCGCCTTGCCGACCTGCGAACGCAGGTCTTCGAGCGCCTCGCAGATCTTGCGGATCTCCGTGTGCGCCAGCTCGAAGGCCTCGAGGAGCGTCTCCTCGGGAACCTGATCCGCACCGGCCTCGACCATGGTCAGGGCGTCGGGCGTTCCGACGACGATCAGGTCGAGCGTCGACTCCTCGAGCGCCTCGAGCGACGGGTTGACGACGAACTCGTCGTCGATCCGGCCGATGCGCACGGCCCCGAGCGGGCCGAGAAACGGCAGCGGCGAGACCATGAGCGCCGCCGACGCGCCGTTGATGCAGAGAACGTCGTGCGGCGAGACGAGGTCGGCCGAGAGCGTGGTGCAGACGAGATGCACCTCGTTGCGGAAGCCCTTCGGCCAGAGCGGCCTGATCGGCCGGTCGATCATGCGGGCGGTGAGCGTCGCGCGCTCGGTCGCTCGTCCTTCCCGCTTGAAGAAGCCGCCCGGAATCTTGCCGGCGGCGTACATCCGCTCCTCGACGTCGACCGTCAGCGGGAAGAAGTCCGCGTCGGGCCGCGCGTCCGGCCGTCCGACGGCCGTCGCGAGGATCATCGTGTCGCCGGAGCGGACGACGACTGCGCCGTCGGCCTGCTTGGCGAGCTTGCCCGTCTCGAAGACGATCTCCTGACCGCCCACGTCGACGGAAACCGTGGCGATCTGCCCGGTAGTCGTACTCATGTGGTGTATCCCTTCACCTATTCCTTCATTTCCGGAAGGTGGAGGTTTGAGTCAGCCCGCGCGGCTGGCTGGGACTCGCTCAAACTTCCACCTTCCCTCGACAGGCAGCCCTACCTTCTCAGGCCGAGCTCCTTGATGAGGGCACGGTAGCCCTCGATGTCCTTTCGCTGCAAGTAGTCGAGGAAGCGGCGACGGCGGCCGACGAGCTTCAGGAGGCCCCGACGGGAGTAGTGATCCTTCGGGTGCGCCCGCAGATGCTCGGTCAGGTCGTTGATCCGCCGCGTCAGCATCGCGATCTGGACTTGCGGGGATCCCGTATCGGCCGGACCGGAGCCGTGCTTCTCGATGACTTCCAGCTTGACTTCCTTGGTGAGGCTCATGGTGCTCCTCTCGTAGACATTCCGCGTTCCCCGCCCCGCGTGAAGGAAGTGACACGCCGGAGCCGCGATCGCGGTCTCCGGAAGGCTAGCAGCCGAAGAACCTTGTAACATCTGTTACTTGACGCCCCCGTCGCCTCGTCTGTCAGCGCCGGACGTGTCCGGCCGCCTACGGGCAGGATGGGCAGGTGCGAGCAGGAGTCGCAGCGGGGCATCCCGCGACCGCCGAGGTCGGCGCAGGCATCCTCGCCGAGGGCGGAACGGCCGCGGACGCCGTCGTGGCCATGGGTCTCGCCTCCTGCGTCGCCGAGACCGTCATGAGCGGCCTTCTCTCCGGCTGTCATGCGATCGTCTTCGACGGCTCCCGCGTCTCGAACGTCGACGGCTTCGCGGCGCTGCCGTCGGGAGGCGGCGATCTCCTGGATGTCTCCGTGCCCTTCGGAGACGAGATCGTCGTCTACTCGATCGGCGCCGGGGTCGTGCGCGGTTCCCGGGCTTCCGGCGACGCTCGGGCGAGCTCTCCGGACCGACTCGGGCGGCTGCCCTGGAAACGGCTCGTGGAGCCGGCGCTCGACCTCGCCCGCCAGCGGTGTCCCGCTCCCGGAGATGCACCGGCGCTCGCTCGCGATGCTCGGGGACGTTCTCACGCTCGAGCGCGGCGGCGAGATCTTCGCTCCCGAGGGGCAGCTGCTACAGGCGGGTCAGCTGCTCGTGCAGCCCGGCCTCGTCACAGCCATGGAGATGCTGGCGGACGAGGGGGCCGCAACCGTCTATCGCGGTTCCCTCTCCGAAGAGCTGCTCCGAGTGGACGGCGTGGTCTTCACAGCTGCCGACCTCGCCGCCTACGCGCCTCGCTGGGCCGATCCGGTTCTCGCCGACTTCCACGGGCGGCGCGTCGCCACTCGAGGCGGGCTGTCCGGTATGCCCGATCTCCTACCGCGCCTCCCCCGGCTCGCCGGTCTCTCCGGGACAGAGCCGCGTGCTCGCGCTGGTCGCAGCGCTCGAGACGCCCGCGACGGGCGGCGAGCACACCACGAATGTGGTCGCCGTCGACGCCCAGGGTGGCGCCTGCGTCCTCACCCACTCGCTCGGCGTCGGCGCCGGAGTGTGGGTTCCCGGTCTCGACCTGCAGCTGAACAACCTGCTCGGCGAGTCGGACATCGCGTTCGGGGAGCCCGAGTCGGGAGACCACCTGGAGAGCCGGATGGCGCCCTGCCTGGCCTTCGACGACGAGGGCTTGACGCTCGCGATCGGCGCTGCGGGCGCGACGCGACTGCGAACGGCGCTCTCCACGGTTCTCTCGGGGATCCTCGACGAAGGGCTCGATCCCGAGGAGGCGGTGACGAGACCGCGCGTCCACCCCACGCCGGACGTCATCGACGCCGAGCCAGGCGTGGACGAGACGGCCCTCGAGGAGCTCGAGGCGCGCGGACGCACGGTGCGTCGCTGGCCGGAGCTGCACCACTACTTCGGCGGGGTCAGCTGCGTAGGGCGGACAGGAGCGGCGGGCGACCCGCGGCGAAACGGCGCCGCGATCATGCTGTAGGGCGGGCCGGGTTGGTGTCGACCGCCCCTACTTCAAGAGGAGTCCGTCGATCCGCTTCGAGGCGATGAACATCCCGACCATGCCCATCGTCAGCAGATACGCCACGTTGACCAGCTGGAAGGCGCCCGGTGTCCCGGTCGAGAGCGAACGAACCAGCTCGATGCCGTGGTACAGCGGGAGCACACGGACGATCCATTCGATCACGTCCGGATAGACCGTGATCGGATAGAAGGTCGCCGAGAACAGGAACATCGGGAGCATGAAGAGCTGGATCAGGTCGAAGTCCTGCCAGCCCCGCATCCACGTCACCGCGGCGATGCCCGCCCCGGCGAAGCCGAAGCCGATCACGAAGCACGCGGGCAGCACCAGCACCACCCACCACGACTCGAGCACACCCAGAGCACCGATCACGGCGAGGAACGCCGCCGAGTAGATCAGCGACCGCACGACCGCCCAGATCGTCTCGCCCACCGCGACATCGCCCGGGCTCACGGGGGTGGAGAGCATCGCGTCGTACACCTTTCCGTAGCGCAGCTTCCAGAAGACGTTGGTCGCGTCGTAGAAGGCCCCGTTCATCGCCGACGCCGCGAGCAGGGCGGGCGCGACGAACGCCGCATAGCCGACCGTCTCGCCGGCCACGATGACCTCCCCGCCGATGAACTCCTGGAACGGGTAGACGAAGAAGAAGAGATAGAAGAGCGGCTCGAAGAACCCGGAGAAGATGATCATCCAGGTCCGGCGGTAGACCATCACGTTCCGCTCGACGATGAGGAGCCCGCCGATCCTCGGACGCGGCGGCACGAGCACGCGACTGCGCGGTACGGCGATGTCTGTCATACGACGAGCCTCCGGCGGTACGTGATGAAGGCGAGCGTCAGGCCGATGACGACCCAGGCCAGCAGGTAGACGACGTGCGCGACCGCGCTCACGAGAATGACCTCGCCGAGCATGAGCTGGCGGCAGAGGTCGACGCCGTGCCAGAGAGGCGTCAGATATGCGATCCCCTCCAGCACCCTCGGCAGCTCGCTGATCGGGAAGAACGTGCCCGAGAAGAGGAACATCGGCAGGATCACGAACCGGAAGATCGCGACGAATGACGCCTCGTTCTCCGTGTGTGCGCCCCACGCAGCGATCGGCGCGGCGTACGCGACCCCGACGAGCACCGTCACGGGGATGGCCAGGACCGCGAGCGGCGAGACCGAGCTGTCGAAGAACGGCATCAGGATCGCGATGACGACCAGGTAGACGGTCGCGGTCATGAGCATGCGCGCTGCGATGAACGCCTGGTGTCCGAGGACGATGTCCCCGACCCGCAGCGGCGTCGCCAGCATCGCGTGGTACTGGCGGCTCCACTTGATCGCCGAGAGCACCGGCCAACTCGCCTCGAACGAGGCCAGCTGCATCGCGGTGGCGGCGAGCAGGCCGGGCGCGACGAACTCGAGGTACGTGACCCCCGCCGGGAGGCTCGCGAAGCGATCCGCGAACACGCCGAGACCGACGCCGAGCGCCAGCAGATAGACGATGGGCGTGACGACGGTCGAGATCGCCGTTCCGCGCCAGACCCGGCGGTACTGCGCGAAGTAGAACTCGAGCGGTCGGGCTGCGAGAGCGAAGGCGCTCACGGGCGAGCTTCTCGCCCGTGAGCGTGGAGGGGCGTCGGGAGCCGGGAGGTTCCCCACGTTCTCGGGAAGAAGGGCGCCCGCGGGGGAAACATGGTTTCCCCCGCGACCGCGCGTCGGAGGCGAGTGGTGCTCATTCGATGAGGCTCCGCCCCGTGAGGTGGAGAAAGACGTCCTCGAGCGTGCTCCGCCGGACCAGCACGCTCTCGGGCACGAGCCCCCGCTCGTGGATCCCGTGCGAGGCGGCATCGCCGTTGTCCGTGTAGAGGAGCACGCGGTCAGGCAGAGGCTCCACGCGCGAAACGAGCCCGTCCGTCCAGTATGCGAAGTCGTCAGGCCGGGTGTCGCCGAAGCGCAGCTCGACGACTTCGCGCGTCGAGTAGCGCTCGATCAGCTCTCGCGGCGATCCCTCGGCGACGATCTTCCCCTTGTCCATGACGACGAGGCGGTCGCAGAGCTGCTCGGCCTCCTCCATGTAGTGCGTCGTCAGGAGCAGTGTCACGCCCTGCCGCTTGAGCCGGTAGAGCCGGTCCCAGACGACGTGGCGCGCCTGCGGGTCCAGGCCGGTCGTCGGCTCGTCCAGTAGAAGCACCTCGGGGTCGTTGACGAGCGATCTGGCGATCGTCAGCCGGCGCTTCATCCCGCCCGAGAGCGGCTCCACGCGATCCTTGGCGCGATCGGTGAGCTCGACGAACTCGAGCAGCTCGTCGGCCCGCTTGCGCAGCACCGAGCGGGAAAGCCCGAAGTAGCGCCCGTAGACGATGATGTTCTCGCGCACGGTCAGCTCCATGTCGAGCGAGTCCTCCTGGGGAACGACTCCGAGTCGTCCACGGATCGCGACGCCGTCTCGAGCCGGGTCGAGCCCGAAGACGCTGAGCTTCCCGTCCGTGACCGGGGAGACGCAGCCGATCATGCGCATCGTCGACGTCTTCCCGGCGCCGTTCGGACCGAGGAAACCAAAGGCCTCGCCTCGTTGGAGGTCGAAGTCGACGGAGTCGACTGCGGCGAGCTCGCCGAAGCGCTTGACGAGCCCGCGGGCCTGGATGAGCGGTTCTCCGTTCCGGCTGGCCATGCTCTGAAAGCTACCGACGGCTATCCTGCGGGCGGAGCGTGAGCTCCTCCCCATGCGCGCACGCTGACCGATATCTCGCTCCGTCCTTCCTCCCGAGAGGTGGTCAGCCATGTCGCGCGCTCGTGGTGCGCTCGAAGCTCGATCGATAAGCAAGGCCTTCGGCGACACCGTCGTTCTCGACCGTGTCTCGCTCGCCGTCACGCCGGGCAGCCGGATCGGCGTCGTCGGGCCGAACGGGATCGGCAAGTCGACGCTGCTGCGTGTGCTCGCAGGACTCGAGCAGCCGGACTCGGGAACGCTGAGCCTCGAGCCGCCGGGGCTTGCCGTCGCCTATCTCGCGCAGGTGCCCGACCTGGCTGATCGCTCGGGCGGAGAGGCCGCACGCGCCGAGCTCGAGGCCATCCTGGCTTCCGACGTCGACGTGCTCCTGCTCGACGAGCCGACCAACGACCTCGACTTCGCCGGGCTCGAGCTCCTCGACCGCTTCCTCGACCGTCACCGGGGCGGCCTCGTCGCGGTCTCGCACGATCGCGCCTTCCTGGAGAGGATGACGAGAATCGTCGAGTTCGAGGCCGAGACGCGGCGGGTACGGGAGTACCCGGGCGGCTGGAGCGCCTTCGAGGCCGAGCGCAGTCGTTCGACCGAGCGGCAGCAGGGTGACTACCGGCGGTACGTCGACGAGCGCGACCGTATCCGAGAGCAAGCTCGCACGATGCGCCAGTGGGAGGAGCGCGGGTACGGGCAGGGTCGCAAGAAGAAGAAGTCGAAGGACGTCGGCAAGCGCTTCGAGAAGAAGCTCGGCCTCCTCGAACGCGTCGAGAAGCCGTGGTCGGCCTGGCGGCTGGAGCTCGATCTCACGCCGGTGCGGCGCGCCGGAGACGTGGTCGCAAGGCTCGAGCAGGCCGTGGTCGAGCGCGAGGGCTTCCGGCTCGGTCCGCTCGACCTCGAAATTCGTAACGGCGATCGGCTCGTAGTCCGCGGACGCAACGGCGCGGGCAAGTCCACGCTGCTGCAAGCGCTGCTCGGCGAAGTCCCGCTCGAGGGAGGACGGCGTTGGATCGGCCCAGGTGTGGTGCTCGGTGACCTGCCTCAGGGACAAGGGCAATTCGTGGGGGAAGAGCGCACTGCTCGATCTCTTCCTCGCTGCGTCAGGACTCGATGCCGGTACCGCTCGTTCGCTGCTCGCCAAGTTCGCGCTCGGCGCCGACGACGTGCGACCGCCCTGCTCGCTCTCTCTCCCCCGGCGAGCGGAGCCGCGCCACCCTGGCGCTGCTGGCCGCGCGTGGAGTCAACACCCTCGTGCTCGACGAGCCGACCAACCACCTCGACCTCGAGGCGATCGAGCAACTCGAGTCGGCGCTCGAGGACTACGAGGGCACCGTGATTCTCGTTACCCACGATCGCCGCTTTCTGGATGCGTTCCGCGCGACCCGCACGCTGGAGTTGTAGGGGCCGGGCATGCTCTGGCTCGTTCGCTCGGCAGAAACGGAAGGGCGAGGCTCCACGCCTCGCCCTTACGGCGGCGGCCTCCGCGCAGCTCGCGTAGCGTCCACGTCCCGCGCGATCTGGGCCACGAGCGCCTCCTCCGACTCGAAGACCTCCTCGTCGCGAAGCCGCTCCCAGAGCTCCACGACGAGTCGCCGGCCGTAGAGATCGCCTTCGAAGTCGAGGAGATAGGGCTCGATCCGGCGCTCGGTGCCGCCGTAGTGCGGGTTCGTCCCTATCGAGACGGCGGCGCGATGACCACGTGCAGCCGACCCCGCATAGATCCCGTAGCGAGGGCAGGCGAGTCCCGGCTCCATCCGGAGATTCGCGGTCGGATAGCCGAGGGTTCCTCCACGCTGATCTCCGGCTACGACGATCCCGTCGAGCTCGAAGGGGCGTCCGAGCATCCCGGCAGCCGAGGTCGACATCGCCCTCCGCCACGGCGGCCCGGATCGCCGTCGAGGACACGCCCTCGATCTCCGCCGGGACGACGATTCGGAAGCCGAGCCGCTCGAGGAGCTCCAGGTCGCCGCTGCGCCGCACGCCGAAGCGGAAATCCTCGCCTGCCAGCACGACCTCGGTGCCGATCGCACGGAGGTAGCGCTCGGCGAAGGCCTCCGGCGTCATCTGCTGCAGCTCGGGCGTGAACGGCGCGACCAGGGTCGTCTCGACGCCGGCCCCTTCGATCAGCTCGAGCCTCCGCTCGAGCGTCGTCAGGAGATCGACGCGGTTGCCGAGGGCGATCCGGGGATGCGGATCGAACGTGACCACCGTCGGGACGAGTCCCGTCTCGCTGAGGGCGTCGAGCACCGAGCGATGACCCCGGTGCACGCCGTCGAAGCTCCCGATCGCCACGGCCCTCGCGGCGGGCTCGACCTCGTCGGGAGTGGAGACGACGTTCACGTCTCGAGCCTCGCCAGGGCTTCCTCCGGAGAAATGATCCGCTCGGGATCCGCCTCGCTGACCGAGAACGGCCCGATCTCCGTCCGGCGAAGCTCGATGCAATGGCCGCCGAGCGCCTCGGCGATCGCCCGGATGTAGGTGCCCGAGGAGACGAGCAGGTCGAGCCGGACGATGCCGTCGGCGTAGTCGTCGAGCCGAAGCTCGTGGACGATCATCCGGCGCACGGGCATCTCGACCACGACGCCGCGTCGATGCAGGCGATAGGCGCGCTCGCCGTCGATCTTCACCGCCGAGGCGGCGGGGATCGGAAGCTCCACGGGCCCGCGCAGCCCGGCCAGCCGCTGCGTCGAGCTCGTCCGTGCCCGGGGCGTCGTGCTGCTCGACGACCTCCCCTTCGGGATCGCCCGTCGTCGTCGTCGCAGCAAGGTCGATCGCCGTCACGTAGCGCTTGTCGAGCCCGACGAACCGCCCCTGAAGCCGCGTCGCCGCCCCGGAGAGCAGGAGCAGCAACCCCGTCGCGAAAGGATCGAGCGTTCCGGCATGTCCGGTCCGCGCGCCCGTTCCGCGACGCACCGCCGCGACGATGTCGAACGACGTGGGCCCCGCCGGCTTGTCGGCGAGGATGATCCCGCTAGGAGACAGCGCTCGCGGCGGCATGCTCGAACTCCTCGACGATGAAGCGTTTCAGCTCGTCGAGGGAGAGCTCGCTCGAGAACCCGGCGGCCTGGCGGTGGCCACCTCCCTGGCTCTTGCGGGCGATCACCGAGACGTCGATCTCGTCCACCGATGCTCTGAGCGACACCCGGTGAGCTGGCCCGTCACCCCGCGGAGGCTCGCGGATCAGGGCCGCGACCATCGCCCCCTCGACCGCACGCAGGTAGTCGATGATCCCTTCGGAGTACGGCTCCGCGGCGCCCACCTCGACGAAGTCGTTCTTGCGCAGGTGCGAGATCACGAGGCGGCCGCCCGAGTGCACCTCGGCGCGTTCGAGCGCACGCGCGAGCAGCTTCAGCTTCGCGAACTGCACGTTCTCGTAGACCGTCTGGAAGACCTTGTGCCAGTCCGCGCCCGCGTCGATCAGGTCCGCCGCGAGCCGCAGCGCCTTGGGGCTCGTGTTGGCGTACTGGAAGCGGCCGGTGTCGGTCACGAGAGCGACGTAGAGCGGCTCGGCGATCTCGGGAGTGATCTCGACCTCGAGCTCACGGAAGACGTCAGAGAGGATCTCCCCGGTCGACGACGCGTCCGCGACGATCAGGTTGACGTCGCCGAAGCGGGTGTTGTCGTGGTGGTGGTCGATGTCGACCGTGAACGGCGAGGCCTCCAGCAGCGACGGATCCGGGCCTAGCCGCTCTTCCTTCGCGCAGTCGACCGCGACCAGGACGCGGTCGGCATGATCCTGCGGCGGCTCTCGCCGGACGCCCTCGAGCGGGAGGAAGGTGTACTCGCCCGGAAGCGGGGCATCGCCGGGAATGAACATCGCGCTCTCCTTGCCGAGCTGCTCGAGCGCGAGATGCATGGCGAGGAGCGAGCCTAGGGCGTCGCCGTCGGGATTCTCGTGCGCAGCGACGACGAACCGCTCGTGCTCTCGGAGCGCGGCCACGACCGCCTGCATGTCATCGGGGTTCGCCGTCATCGGGGGGCTCGGGCGCGAGCTCGTCGATCATCTTCCCGAGCCGGACGCCCTGCTCGACGGTCGGATCGTATTGGAACGACAGAACCGGGGTTCGCCGCAGTCGCAGCTCGCGCCCAACCTGCGCCTGAAGGACGCCGTGCGCGGCCCTCAGGCCCTCGAGAGTGCGCTCCCGCTGCTCCTCGGTCCCGAACACGCTGACGTAGACCGTCGCATGCGCGTAGCCGGTCGCCGCCTCCACACCGGTGATCGTCACGAAGCCGATCCGCGGGATCCTTCAGCGTCGGGATCGTGTCCGAGAGCACCTGCCGAATCGCTTCGTTCACGCGTCGCTTCCTGCCACCGTTACTCACCGGGAACCACCACCTCTCGATCCGCGCGCAAGAGCTCGAAGTCCTGCGAGCCGAGATAGCGAACGACCGCGTCGAGCAGGTGCTCGAGCTCGCCGTGTTCCCTCGCCGCGCAGGCGACCGTGAGCCCGGCGCGCTGCCAGAGCTCGTGGTGCTCCACCTCCGCCACGGTTGCTCCGAAGCGCTCGTGCAGCTGGGCCTTCGCCGACTTCACGTACTTTCGCTTCCCCTTGAGCGACCCGTTCTCGGGGAAGTGCAGCTCGACCGAGAGAATTCCCACGTAGCCGGCCATGCCGGTGCCGCCTCTACGCTGCGTCGTCGGACGACGCGGCGGCTGCGACCGGCGCCGGCTCGTCGAGATCGGTGCGCTCGACCTGGCGCGTCTCGTACGCCTCGAGGATGTCGCCCTCTTTCACGTCGTTGAAGCCGTCGAGCAGGATTCCGCACTCGAAGCCCTCGGCGACCTCGCGCGCGTCGTCCTTGAAGCGCTTCAGCTGCGAGATCGAGGTCTCGTAGATCACGGTTCCGTCGCGAACGACGCGCACCTGGGCGCCGCGGCGGACCACGCCCGTCGTGACCATGCACCCGGCGATCGTGCCGAGCCGCGAGACCTTGAACAGCGCCCGGACCTCGGCCTCGCCCAGCGTCTCCTCGGTCTGAACGGGCGTGAGCATCCCGACGAGCGCCTTCTCGATGTCGTCGGTCAGCTGGTAGATCACGCGATAGGTGCGGATGTCGACGCCTTCCCGCTCGGCGAGCACGCGCGCATCCGCGCTCGGGCGCACGTTGAACCCGATCACGAGCGCGTCGGATGCGGAGGCCAGGTTCACGTCGTTCTCGGTGATCCCGCCGACGCCCGTGTGGATGACCTGGACGCGCACCTCGCTGTGCTGGATCTTCTGCAGCTCGCTGAGAAGCGCCTCGACCGAGCCCTGCACGTCGCCCTTCAAGACGATGTTCAGGTCCTGGATCTCGCCGGCGAGCAGATCGCCGTGGAAGGACTCGAGCGAGACGCGGCGGCGCGGGCGCTGCGCGAACTGCTCACGGCGGAGCCGCTCGGAGCGCACGTTCGCGAGGTGCTTCGCCTGGCGCTCGTGCTCGACCACGCGGACGAACTCCCCGGCCGACGGCGGGTGGTCGAAGCCGAGGATCTCGACCGGATCGCCCGGCTTTGCCTCCTTCACCTTCTCCCCGCGGTAGTCGTAGAGGGCACGAACCTTCCCTGCGGCGTCACCCGCGACCGCTGCGTCACCGACGCGCAGCGTCCCGCGGTGGATGAGCACCGTGGCGACCGGGCCACGCCCGATGTCGAGCCGGGACTCGATCACGACCCCCGAGCCCTCGGCGCCGGCGTTCGCGCGGAGATCGAGCTCCGCGTCCGCCACGAGCAGGATCCGCTCGAGCAGGTCGTCGAGATTCGTCTTCTCCCTCGCCGACACCTCGGAGAACTGCGTTGTTCCACCCCATTCCTCGGGCTGCAGTCCCTCGGCGGCGAGCTCGCTGCGCACGCGGTCCGAGTTCGCATCGGGCATGTCCATCTTGTTCACCGCGACGACGATCGGCACCTCGGCCGCGCGGGCATGCGAGATCGACTCCTTCGTCTGCGGCATGACGCCGTCGTCCGCGGCGACGACCAGCACCGCGATGTCGGTCACCTTCGCTCCGCGGGCACGCATCGCCGTGAACGCCTCGTGGCCGGGAGTGTCGAGGAAGGTGATGCGCCTGCCGTCCACCGTCGCCTGGTAGGCGCCGATGTGCTGGGTGATGCCCCCGGCCTCGGTCTCCACGACGGACGCCTCGCGGATCGCGTCGAGCAGCGTCGTCTTGCCGTGGTCGACGTGGCCCATGATCGTCACGACCGGGGGTCGCGGCACCAGATCCGCCTCGTCGTCCTCGTACTCGGCCGGTTCGAGCTCCTCCTCGGCCGCGTGCTTGATCGTCACCTCACGCTTGACCTCGGTCGCGATCAGCTCGATCTCCTCGTCGGAGAGCGACTGGGTCGCGGTTCGCATCTGGCCGAGCGACATGAGGATCTTGATCAGCTCGGGCATCGTGACGCCGAGCGCGGCGGACAGGTCCTTGACGGTCGCGCCCGACTCGACGATCGCAGGCCCGGTCGGAGGAGCGACCGGCGGCTGCTGGCGAGGAGGCCCTGCTCCGGAGCGGTCGCGAGGCTGCCGGCCCTCACGGCTGCGAGCGCCGCCACCCTCGATGACCACGCGCCGCTTGCGTCCCGCGGAGCCTCCGCGAGGCCGAATCGGGCGGTTCGGCCCTTTGCGTCCGTCAGCCATCAGTGCTCAATTCTAGGGGCCTCTTCGAGTGGCGGAGACATTGGTCTCCAGAGAGACGTCGGCGACGAGCTCGCTGGCGAGCTCCGACTCCGAGCTCGGAAGCGACCATGTCCTCCTCGGCAATGTCCTCCTCGACCGCGTCCGGGTCGATGTCCGCGCCGGGCTCCGGCTCGGTTCCGACGAGCGCCTGGTGAGCGGGCACGCCGCAGTAGCGCGAGCCCGGCAGTGCGGCGTTCGGGCAGCGCTTCCCGTTCGAGAGGATCGCGGCGCAACGGCCGGAGTACTCCTCGTCGTCGGTGGCGCCGGCGAAGGCGGCTTCGGCCTCGGCCTGGGCGAACTCGGACTCCGACTGGATGTCGATCTTCCAGCCGGTGAGACGTGTGGCGAGCCGGGCGTTCAGCCCCTCCTTGCCGATCGCCAGGGCGAGCTGGTCGTCGGGAACGATGACCGTCGCTTCGCGCGTCTCGTCGTCGATGTACACCTCGCGAACGCGAGCCGGCGAAAGCGCCTTGGCGACGAACCGCGCCGGCTCGGTGTTCCAGGGGATGATGTCGATCTTCTCCCCGCGGAGCTCCGAGACCACCATGCGAACGCGCGATCCACGCGGGCCGACGCAGGCGCCGACCGGATCGACGCCCTGCATGTGCGACTCGACGGCGATCTTCGACCGGTAGCCGGGCTCGCGCGCGACGCCTCGGATCTCGACCAGGCCGTCGGCGATCTCGGGTACCTCGAGCTCGAAGAGCGCGCGGATGAGCTCCGGATCGCGCCGGGAAAGGATCACCTGCGGGCCCTTCGTGCCGGAGCGAACCTCGGCGATCACGGCCTTGATGCGGCTCCCCTGCTCGTAGCGCTCGCCGTCCACCTGCTCCGAGCGCGGCAGCAAGCGACTCGACCCGCCCGAGGTCGACGAGCACGTTGTTGCGGTCGCCCGCCTGCTGGACGATCCCGGTGACGACCTCGCCCTGGCGATCGACGTACTCCTCGTACATGATCGCCCGCTCGGCCTCGCGAATCCGCTGCTGGATGACCTGCTTGGCCGTTTGCGCGGCGATCCGCCCGAAGTTGTCCGGCGTCACGTCGGTTCGGACGATCTTGTCGGGCGGAACCTGCGACCAATCGAGGTCGAGATCCTCGTCGGCGATCAGCGTGTGCTGCCGCTCTCCGGTCTCCTCCTCGATCTTCTCGAGCTCGGCGATTCGCGCCTCGCGGGCATCCTCGACGAGACGCACCTCGATGTCCTCCGGAATCTCGATCCCGTTGACACGAAACTCGCCCTCCCCGTCGAGCTTGACCTCCGCATGGCGCGTGGCATCCGGCGTCTTCTTGTACGCCGCGAGCAGCGCGTCCTCGAGAGCGGAGATGAGGATGCCTTCCTCGATCCCCTTCTCCTTCTCGATCGCGTGAATCCCTTCGATGATCTCCTGGCTCATGTCGTCAACCCCTCGTCGATCAGGCTGTGTCGATTATGTTGGCCCGCACGATCGCGTCGTACGGGATGCGTAGTGGGTCAGAGTCGCCGGCGGTTGCGAGCACGACCGCGCCGTCTCCAGCCTCGACCAGCTCGCCCTTGAAGCGGTTCCGCCCTGCGATCTTGTCCTCCGTGCGTACGGCGACGTGCCGCCCGAGCGCGAGCTCGAAGTGCTGCGGCTTGCGAAGGGGCCGCTCCGGCCCCGGCGAGGACACGTCGATCGTGTAGTCCTGACGGTAGGCGTCGAGAAGTCGCGTGACCTCCGCGCATAGGGCGTGGTCGACGCCGCTCGGGTGGTCGACGTAGACACAGAATCGGCTCGGGCTGACGAGCTCGACGGCCAAGACCTCCACCCCGGGCACAGCGCGCTCGACCGCAGGGGCGATCTCGTCCTGAAGCGTTCGTTCGCGGGCGTAGGTGCTCAATCGTCCTCCGGCATCGCCTTCGAAAACAGTGGCCTCTCAAAAAGAATGGGCGCTGCGCGCCCATTTCGTGAAGCCGGTGAAATGTGGTGCGTGAAGGATAGCAGCGTGCAAGTCGCGTCAGGTCGTGGCCACGAGTGCGACCCCGCCGACGACGAGCGCCGCGCCCACCACCCGGTCAGGCCCCACGGGTTCGCGGAGCACTATCGCGCCGAGCGCGACGGCGACCAGGATGCCCGTTTCCCGAACGGCAGCCACGGCCGCTGCGGGTGCCAGTGAAAGCGCGGCGAGCGCGAGCGCGTACGCGACGAAAGAGGTGACGCCTGCTGCGATCGCCGGCCATCCGATCTCCGCTCGCACGCTCGCAAGCCGACCCGTGGCCGCGTGGGCAATGATCGCAGCGACCGCGACCGGCAGAAGCACGAGTTCGAGATAGGCGAGCGCCGAGGCGTGCTCGATGCCCTCGTTGTCGACGAGCGTGTAGCCCGCGATGGTCGCCCCGATGACGAGCGCGAGCACGACGCCCTGCCCGTCGACAGGCCCGGCCAGCCCGCGAACCAGGAGCACGCCTCCGCCGACGAGCACGACTCCCAGCGCTTGCCAGGGACCGAGCGTGACTCCGACAACCGCTCCTCCAAGCAGCACGAGAACCGGGGCCACTCCACGGGCGATCGGGTAGACGAGGCTGAGGTCGGAGCGGCTGTAGGCCGCGGTGAGGAGGAAGTAGTAGACGAGCTCCAGCAGGGCCGAAGCCACGATCCAGGGAATCGCCGCTGCCTCGACACGCCAGCCGACCGCGGCGAGAGGCGCGAAGGCGACAACGCCGACGACGAGCGCGACCGTGGTCGCGGCCCGCACGTCGTGCGATCGGGCGAGGAGAACGTTCCAGCCCGCGTGCAGGACCGCCGCGCCGAGAGCCAGCGCCAGGGCAGCGGGCGCCACGTTCTACGAGTCGAGCACGATCGTGACCGGCCCGTCGTTGACGAGCGCCAACTCCATCTTCGCGCCGAAGCGACCGCGCGCAACAGGAATGCTCTGCTGCTCGAGCGCGCGGCAGAAACGCTCGTACAGATGCTCGGCGAGAGAAGGCGCTGCTGCATCGGTGAAGCTCGGCCGATTCCCCTTCCGTAGCGTCGGCGATCAGCGTGAACTGGCTGACGACGAGCGCTTCGCCGGCGACGTCCTGAAGAGATAGGTCGAAGCGTCCGCCCGGGTTCGCGAAAATCCGCAGACGAGCGATCTTCGCGGCCAGTCGGTCCGCCTCGCCCTCCCCGTCGCTCGTGGCGATACCGAGCAGAACTACGCAAGCCGGCGCCACAAGAGCCCACCAATTCGCCCTCGACGGTGACCGAAGCCTTTCGAACCCGCTGCACGACCGCGCGCATCCCTCGATTCTCGTCGCTTCTCACGTTCGGAGCGAGATGCGCCGATCATTGGTGAAATGGAAGCTCCTGCACCGGCGCCCTGGCCGGCCCTCGGCGTGCTGTTGATCCGTGACGGCCTAGTGAGCCGCACGGAGCTCGAAGCCGCGCTCGCCGAGCAGGGCGACGGTCGTGACCGGAGGGTCTCCGGTCAGCGGCTCGGCGAGGCCCTCGTGGAACGCGGCGTGGTCACGACCGAGCAGGTGGCGAGGCTCGTCGCGGAACAGCACGAGCTGCCTTTTGTCGACC
This sequence comes from uncultured Actinomycetes bacterium, assembly GCA_963838395.1. Lineage (GTDB taxonomy): Bacteria > Actinomycetota > Thermoleophilia > Gaiellales > Gaiellaceae > GMQP-bins7. The sequence continues at coordinate 202,273 of CAWIQX010000024.1, read as the reverse complement.
TCGACGAGTCCGATTCGATCGGCCCCGTGGCGACGAAGCTTCCCGAGGAGCTTGCCCGCCGCTGCTCAGCCCTCCCTATCCGTCTCTTCCCCGACGGGTCGCTGCTCGTCGCGGTGGCCGACCCGGGGAGGCTCGCGTGCCTCGACGACATCCGCCGCGTGCTCGGGGTTCGAGTCCGGTGGGCCGTCGCGGCACCCGATGCAATCAAGGCTTCGATCGAGATCGCGGCGCGGATGACGTTGCTGCAAGCCGAAGCGACCGAGGCGGCGCTGGAGGCGATGGACGTTGACGCGATGGAGGCCATCGAGGTCCTCGAGCCCGTCCTCCCGGACGAACCGGTCGTGGGCGAATCGTCGCCGGAAGTGACAGATAACGATCGACGGCCCGTCTTGGGATCGCTTCTCCTTCGCGACGGACTCGTGACCGAGGAGGAGCTCGATGCTGCGCTCGCCCAGCAACGGCTCTCGAACACCAGGCGACTCGGCGAGATCCTCGTAGCTCGCGGTGCGCTGAGCGAGGCGCATGTCAGCCGCGCGCTCGCCGAACAGCACGAGCTGCCATTCGTCGAGCTGTCCGACTACGACATCGACCTCTCTGCGGCAGCGCTGCTCCCTGTCGACCTCGCGCGCCGTCATTCGGCTCTCGCCATCTCGCATCTCCCCGACGGCTCGGTGCTGGTCGTGGTTGCCGACCCGACCAGCTCGATCCGCGACGAGGAGTTGCGCGCGAGCCTCGGCGTCCCTGTCCAATACGCGGTGGCCGTGGCTCGCGAGATCGAGACCGCAATCGCGTCGGCCGTCGAGGCCGAGCTACCTACGGACGTCGACCGACCGCCGGTCGCTCTCGTACCCGTACCGGTTGAAAGCGAGGAGGAGCCCGAAAGAGACGAACACGCGGGGAGCCGGAACGGAGGCGAACCAGATGCGACCGTCGACCTCCCGTCCAGAATCGGGCATGCCCTTGCCCTCGGGGCAACCGCAGTCCACTTCGAGCCTCGGTCGCCCGGAATGGTGATCAGCGGGCGAGTCGACGGAGCACTCCGACAGCTTGCGACGCTGCCGAACAGCGATCGAGTCACGGACGAGCTGACACGGCTCACGGGCCTCGACGTCGCGCGAGCCACCCGCCCGCACCAGCGCAACGCGCTGCCGATCTCGCTTCAAGAGGACTCGGTGGTGGAGCTGGAGGCAGTCGTCCTTCCGACGACTCGTGGTCCGCGCGTCACTCTCCGAGTGGTCGAAGAGCCCCCACCCCGTCCGCCCCTCTCCGAGCTCGTTCCCGACACATCCCAGCGCGAGACGATCCAGACGGCACTTGCCGGGCGCCGCGGGCTGCTCGTCTTCTGCGGGACGCCCGGTAGCGCGCTCACAGCGACCCTCTACGCCGCGATCCAGGAACTCGATGCGGCATCCCTGAGCGTCCTCACGCTCGAGAATCCCGTGCACGGCCATCTCGATGGAATCCACCAGATCGAGGTCGATCCGTCGGCTGGGGTCTCCGCTGCGAGCGCTCTTCGAGCGATTCTGGCCTCCGATCCCGACGTCGTTGCCCTGAGCGCGTTGGTCGACGAGGAAACAGCGCACGCGGTAGTCCTCGGCGCCGGCGACACGCTGATCCTGACGACCCTGGGCGCGATGACGGCGGCCTCGGGGGCTCGTCGCCTCTGTGAGCTCGGCGGGGACCCTGCTCTCGTGAGTACGGTCGTGACCGGCATCGTCGCCCAGCAGATCCTCCCCAGTTCCTGCCTCGCGTGCCGGGAGACGTACTACGCGACCGCGGACGAGCTCTTCGAGCTCGGGCTGCCGTCCGAGGAGCTCGGGAAGCGTCTCCTCGGACGAGGCCGCGGCTGCGACGAATGCGGCGGCAGCGGGTATCGGGGGGAAACGAGTCTCGTCGAGGTTCTGCCCTTGACGGACGACGTGCGGGCGCTCATCGCCGACGGCTCGTGCTCGACCGAGGTCGAAGACGCGGCCGGAGCTGCCGGTATGCGAACGCTGCGCGAGCAGGGGATCGTCCTCTGCCTGGAAGGCGTGACGACGACGGCGGCGCTGCGGTCCGTCCGCGAGCGACCCCGCCGACGCTGGCAGTCATGAGACTTCGTCCACCCCCGGCGTAGCCTCCCGCTCGTCCAAGGCGGGTCGCGGGCGCAACGATCGCGCGAGCTTGATGTGCGGAGTCGCTTCCTTGCGCTTCCCCTGGTTCACGAGCGCACGCGCGAGCGCATAGTGGGCGAACTCGTCGGCGGGCGAGAGCTCGACGAGGGCCCTGAACTCGGCCTCGGCCTCCTCCCACCGCCTGAGGCGGAAGTAGGCGATGCCGAGCGCTTCGCGGATCGACCGCGACTCCGGCTCACGCCGCTTGGCTTTCTCCAGCGCGACCGTCGCCTGCGCGTTCATCCCACTCCGCAGGTGCTTGCGGCCCTGCTGGAAGAGGTCGTAGGTATCGCTCACGATCGCCAGCCGGCGCGGAGCGAGCGCAGAGAGACGAATCCCCGCAACCGGGCCCAGACCGAGAGCTGGCCGCGCACTCGGCGCAGCAGCTCGCGCAACTCTCGCCTCGCGGCGAGCGCACCGGACGTACGGTCGGCCGGCGGCCCGAACCGTCCCTGAGCCGCAGCCTCGACGAACGAGCGGCCGTCGAGCCCGAGCTCGCCCCACACCGTCGAGCGCAGGTCGTCGAGCGTTGCAGAGACGGGGATCGCGACGCCCTGATCTCGGAGGAATGCCTCGAGCTCGCGCCGGCTCGCCGTTGCCGCCCGCCTGGAGTCACGGGTCAGGTGACGGGCGCGCCAGAAGGTCGCCTTCCCGAGACCGATCACGAGGGCCCAGAAAACGCCGAAGCCGAGAGCCAACGCGAAGATCGAGGGTGCGCGCTCGGCAGGGGCGGCGCCGAGCCGAGCGCGATCCGCGAGGTCCGGGCGCTCTCCGTCGACGGCCGGGGTCTCTGCGCTCAGATCTCCACGGCGAAGCGCCTCTACTGCGTCCTTCGAGTCCGAGGCAAACGAATAGGTGCCACCGAATGTCCCACGACCTGGAGTCGGGTCGAATGGAATCCAGCCCTGGCCGGCAAACCAGACCTCGACCCAGGCATGCGCCTCGTGGTCGGTGACGACCCACCCGCCGTCCTCGTACGTCCCGCTCGTGAAGCCCACTGCGACCCGGGCGGGGACGCCGAGCAGGCGCAGCATCACGGCCATCGCACCTGCGTAGTGCTGGCAATAACCGGCCTTCGTGCGAGTCGCGAACGAGACGAGCGGCGGGCCCTCAGTCCTCGGCGGCTGCTCGTCGTAGACGAAGCCTCCGCGCCGCCGGAACCACGACTCCAGTGCGAGCACCGCGGCGTAGGGGCTCTCCGCCGAGCGAGTGACCCGGCCGGCGATCTCGTAGAGAGCCGTGTACGCCTCGAAGCTGTCGTTCGCGGGGGCGGCGAGCAGGTCGCGCACCATCCGGTCTCGGTTGGCGGCTTGCCACACGGGCAGGCTCCTGCCGTCCACTTGGAGATACCGCCACGCGGCACTCGGATACCGCGGCTTCGACCTTGCCAGGACTGCCGGTGCCGGATCGGGCGCATAGCTCCATACGCGGTAACGCTGACCCTGGCCGAGGGGGCTGCGCACGCGGAGAACGCCGCCCGACATGCGGAAGACGTTTCCGAGGTTCCGGGCGTCGAGCGCGACCGGCGTGCCCGCGGCTGCGAGTCGGTCGTCGACGAGCGCCTTCACCTCGATCCGCTGCTCGAGCCAGTTGTCCGGGTTCGCCGCACGTGCGGGCGTGAGCCGGTCGAGAGGCATCGCGCCCGCGTCACCTTTGACCCGTCCGAGCCAGACGAGATCCTCGAACCAGTGGTCGCTCGCGAAGAGATCGAGGATGGATGCACGCCAGTAGCGGGCCTGCTCCGGCCCGTCCACCCTCAGCACCACGGTCTTGTCGGGGGAAAGCGGATCCCGTCGTAGTTCGAGTCCCACGCGAACCTGACTCCCGACCTGCGTGGAGACCTTTTCGAAGTCCCAGCTCTCCCAGTTCAACGCGGCGCCGCGCGCGACCGTCGTCGCCGACGAAGCCCACATCGCCCCCGCGACGACCGCGGCGCCAGCAGCGAGTCCCAGGACGAGAGCAGGCCCCGAGCGGACGCGAAGGATCAGCGGCGTCGAGAGCGCGGCAGCGAGCGCGAGCGCACCGAGCGCGACCGTCTGCCCGTCCACCAGAGTCGCCGCCCAGCACGCGCCTGCGACGGTCACCGCCGCCGCGCCGAGCGGGTGCGACGCCGCGGCGAGCAGCGCGATCGGCGAGGACGAAGCCGAAGATCGCGATCAGCACGAGTCCGTGCATCTCCGGATTCGCCTCGGGTTCGAGGGGGAGGAGCACCCGATAGAAATCCCCGATCCCCGCGCCGGCTGCGCTCGCGACGGGATCGAAGACGCGCTCGTCGCGATACGGCAGGAGCTCCCATGGCTGAGCGCCGAAAGCGATCCAGAGCGCGCCGAGCACACCTGCGGCCACGGCCAGCATGCGGGGCCATCCGGTCGGCGCGAGAGCCGGAGCGAGTGCCAGCCCCACCATCGCGAGGGCACCCGTCACCTGCGGCGGAGACTCGAGCCCCAGCCAGGAGACCGACACGGCGAGCGCCGGCAGCGCGCACGCCGACGAGCGTGCGTCCCCTACGCACCTGCCGATCGCCTCCACCCGAGGCGCATCGAGGGCCGCGCCCAGATCGTCGCCACGACGAACGACCGCGACGGGGATGCCGAGCCGAGAGAGGCGAAGTGGGCCCGCAGGCGTTCGCGTCGGTCGTCCGGCATAGCTCGGTGCGTCGATCCAGACGACGGAGAGAAGGCGCCGGGTGGCGAGCGCAAGCAAGGCGTCTACCGCCGCGGGGTCGAGATTCGCGGTGACCACGACCAGCTCCCCCGCCTGCGCCGCCCGCGTCTGCTCGTGCAGGAGCCAGCGCGACAGCTTCGTCCGCGCGTCGGGCTCGAGTGCGGCAAGGACGCCCAGCACTGTCCGGAAACCCTCCGCGCCGGATGAGACCTCGACGGAAGAGCGACTCCCACCCGTCGTGACGAGCGCCGCTTTTCGGCCTCTGGCTGCGAACACCTTGAGGACGGAGCCGGCCGCGCGCACCGCCTGGTCGAAGCTGGAGTCCCCCGGCTCGCCGCACGCTCCCACGGGGTCGCAGTCGAGGAGCACGACGACCGCGTCCCGCGGCGTGTCCTCGAGCTCCTTCACCATCAGCTGTCCGCGGCGGGCAGTGGTCGGCCAGTGCACGCGACGGAGAGACTCGCCCTGCGTGTACTCGCGCACCGAGTGGAAGTCGAAGCCGGCGGGACGTCGCAGGAGCAGTCGACGTCCTGTTCCCCCCATCCGCCCGGCGTCGTTGAACAGCGTCTGCAGCTCGACGAGCCGAGGGTGCACGACCACGGCCGCGCCCGCCGGATCGACGGCCAGCGAGACCGACTCGAGCCCGAGGTGGTCGCCGAGCTCGATTCGCGCATTCGAGATCGCAAAGTGACCTCGACGAAGGCGTCCGAGGTCGAGATCGCCCCTCGCGCCTCGCCCGTGCCCCTCGAGCAGGCATGCATAGTCGCCGAGCTGTGCGAGCGAGCCGTGGGCGACGATCGAGCCGACTGGCATGCGCGACGCCCGGTGCACTTCGATCCCGAGCCGAACGCGGTCGCCCTCGACGGCCGGAGCCGGGTCGACAGCGTGGACGGCGGAAACCGGTCCTCGCACGAATCCGACCCAGATGCGCGCGCAAGCAGCGGCAAGCAGGAGACCCACTCCCGCCACCGCCAGCGGGCGCGAACCGAACATCAGCGCGGCAAGGGTGACGCACGCTCCGAGCAGGAGCGCGCCACCCACTTTCATGCTGGAACCCGGGTCTCGGCGAGCGCCTGCTGCACGACCTCCCGTCCGATCGTGCCCGCCGCCCGCGCCTCCGGCGAGACGATGACCCGGTGCGAGAGCACCGCGAGGGCGATTGCCTGCACGTCCTCCGGCAGCACATAGTCGCGGCCGGCAGCGACGGCGCGTGCCTTCGCCATGCGTAGGAGCGCGATGCCGGCACGCGGGCTCGCACCGAGCGCGAGCTTCGCGCTCTGCCGCGTGTGCGCGAGCAATCCCACGACGTAGCGGTTGATGCTCTCCTCGACGTACACGACACGCGCGGCCTCGATCGCCATGAGCACGTCCTCGCGACGAACGACCGCTCGAAGACGGTCGAGGGGTGGATCGGTCGTCTGCTCGGCGAGCATCCGCGCTTCCTCCGCCAGCGGCGGGTACCCGAGCGAGAGCATTGCCGAAAAGCGGTCGAGCTGCGCCTCGGGCAACGGATACGTCCCTTCGTACTCGATCGGGTTCTGGGTCGCGACGACCAGGAAAGGGAGCTCGAGCGGATAGGTCTCGCCGTCGATCGTCACCTGGCACTCCTGCATCGCCTCCAGGAGGGCGGCCTGCGTCTTCGGCGATGCCCGGTTGATCTCGTCCACGAGCAGGACGTTCGTGAACACAGGACCCGGTCGGAACTCGAACTCGTTCGTCCTCTGGTTGAAGACGTTCACGCCGGTGACGTCGGTGGGAAGAAGGTCGGGAGTGAACTGAAGACGCGAGAAGTCCAGGTGCAGGGAGCGCGCGAGGGACTTCGCGAGCACGGTCTTTCCGACCCCGGGGAAATCCTCGATCAGCAGGTGGCCCTCGGCCAGGAGACCGAGGACGCAGAGCTCGAGCGTCTCACGCGGCGCCCGAACCGCGAGCTCCAGGTTCGCGACGACCCGCTCGACTACATCCGCCGCAAGAGCGGACGACACCGCCTCGCGCGCCGGAGCCGGGTCGCTCATCCCGTCGAGAGTAGCCGCTCCACCTCGTCCAGGATCGCCGCGGCGACCTCGCGCTTGGGCGCCTTCGGCACGTCCAGCTCCCCGCTCTCCGAGATGACGACGACTTCGTTCTCGAGCGCATCGAAGCCGATGTCGCGCCCGGCCGATGTCGTTGAAGACGAAGAGGTCGGAGCCTTTCGCGAGGCGCTTCTCGCGGGCTCGCGCCAACCCGCTCTCGGAGCCGTCGGCGGCGAAACCGACCAGTACCTGGCCCTCTCGTCGCGCAGAGCCGAGGGCGGAGAGTACGTCCGGCGTCGGTTCGAGCTCCACCGTCCAGCGCGCGCCGTCCTTCGGACGCTTCTCGGCGAGGGCCGAGGGCGGTCGGTAGTCGGCCACGGCTGCGGCCATGACGATGATGTCCGCATCCGCTCGGCCGAGCGCTTCCCGCTCGAGGTCCGCCGCTGTCGGCGTCTCGATCACCGTGACCCCGGCCGGGGCTTCCACGGCGAGGTTCGCGGCGAGCAGCGTGACGTCGGCGCCCCGCGAGCGCGCTTCCTGGGCCAGAGCCACCCCCATGCGACCCGACGAACGGTTGCCGAGGAAGCGAACGCTGTCGAGCGGCTCGCGCGTTCCTCCGGCGGAGACGAGAACTCGGCGACCCTCGAGCGAACCGCGGTCGGCCCGGAGCGGCGCCGAGCAACACGGCGATCCGGGCGGCGATCGCGTCGGGCTCGACCATCCGGCCCGCACCGATCTCGCCCTCCGCGAGCTCGCCTTCCGCAGGTCCGATCATCTCCACGCCGCGCTCGCGAAGCAGGGCCGCGTTCGCCTGGGTCGCAGGGTGCTCCCACATGCGCACGTTCATCGCCGGCGCGACCAAGACCGGTCCCGCGTGAGCGAGTGCTGCCTCGGTCAGAAGATCGTCCGCGAGCCCGTGGGCGAGCCTGGCGAGCGTATTGGCCGTCAGCGGCGCGACGACGAGGAGATCCGCGCGCTCGAGGTGCGGATACGGATCGTCGCTTCGCGACTTCCGCGCGAGCGCGAAGAACGTCTCGGCCCGAACGAATCGCTCCGCGGCTTCGGTGACGAGCGGGTAGACGTCATGTCCTGCTCGAACGAGCAAGCGCGTGAGCGTGCAGGCTTTGTAGGCCGCGATCCCGCCGGTGACGCCGAGCAGGATGCGAGCCATGCGCTCTGGCTACGACGGAGTCTGGTACGTGATCTTGCCGCCCGCGATCTCTTCCATGGCCATCGTCAAGTAGTTCTTCGAGCGAGACTCGATGAGCGGCGGCGGTGCCTCGTCGAACCCGATCCCTTCGCCCAGCTGGTGGTGGTAGTTGTTGATCTGCCGAGCCCGCTTCGCCGCGACGATGACGAGCGCGTAGCGCGAATCGTGCGTCTTGTCGAGCAGGGAATCGAGTCGAGGATGGATCATGGGCGGCTCATGGTACCTGCGAACGCCAACTCGCATTCGACGATGGCTGCGACAGCTGCCGTTGCCCGCTCTACGTCGTCGTTTCGCACCATGTAGCGGAAGAGATGTGCCTGCTCGAGCTGGTTCCGGGCCAGCTCGATGCGGCCGCCGATCTCCCCCGTGCTCTCGGTCGCCCGCTCCCGCAGGCGCCGCTCGAGCTCGGGGACGTCTGCGGCGATGAAGATCGTCACGCTGCCCGCGACCTGATCCTGCACGCGGAGGGCGCCCTCCAGCTCGAGCTCGAGCACGCAGATCCTTCCCTCGTCGGCGATCCGCTCCATCTCGGAGCGGAGCGTGCCGTACCGCCGCCCCGACACGTACGTCACCCACTCGAGGAACGCGCCTTCCTCGATCCCGTGTGTGAACTCGGCGTCGGAGAGAAACCGGTACTCCCGACCGTCCTCCTCCCCCGGCCGCCTCGGTCGTGTCGTCGCCGAGACCGCGACCTCGATGTCCGCTCACACGGTCGAGCAACCCCTTGATCAGCGTTCCCTTGCCTGCGCCGGACGGCCCGGTGACGACGAAGACGGGCCGCGACGACCGGCACCCGCAGCCGACTACGACCTGTGGTTGAAAAGGTCTACGAGCTCGGTCCGTTGACGCTCGGAGAGCCCTCCGACGGTCTTCGACTGGCTGATGCGGCAGTGGTTCAGGAGTCGCGCGGCCTTCACGCGCCCGAACTTCGGCACCGCCATGAGCATGTCGAAGACCTTGGCGGTGGAGACGAACTCCGGCGGCTCGAGCAGGATCGAATCGATCTGTACGTGCCCTGCCTTCAGGTCTCGTTTGAGCTGCGCGCGGCGCACTCGGACGTCGTTCGCCCGCTGGAGCGCCTCCATCCGTTGATCGAGAGAGCGGGCAGGCGCCTGCGCGTGCGTCTTCGACGTGACCATGAGCCGGACGAGTCTACCAATCGCGGAGCGCTGGTCAAGCTCGAACGTTTTGGCCGATTTGCAGGTATTTTCTTGTTGCCTATTCCGGAGACAGTACTCGCCCGGACGCCGAGACGTGTGCGATCCGCTCCGTCTCCGACGCTGAGGCTGCCGCGCGCGACCCGGACTCTCGCCCGAGCTCGCCACGCACCCGGTGTGCTGCGAACGGGTCGCTGAAGAGGACGGTGCCGAGCGAAACCGCGCTCGCGCCGGCGGCGACGAGGTCCAGCGCATCCCCTCCCGACGTGACCCCTCCCATGCCCACGATCGGCAGCTCGACGGCCTTTGCGCAGGCGTAGACACAAGCGAGAGCGATCGGCCGGAGCGGCGGCCCGGACGCCCCGCCGGGACCGAGAGCGAGCCGCGGCCGGCAGCCGCACTGCGTCGAGAGCGAGACCGCGAAGGGTGTTCACGAGGGAGAGCCCGTCCGCTCCTGCGTCCGCAACGGCCCGCGCCAGCTCCGCGATGTCGGCGCTCGCCGGCGAGAGCTTCGCGTACAGCGGCTTGTCCGTCGCCGCGCGTGCAGCCTGTACGAGCTCGGCGATCGTCTCCGGCGCTTCGTCGACGTTGGGACACGAGAGATTCAACTCGACGACCTCGATCGCGTCGAGCTCGTCGATGCGCTCGCAGCAGATCCGGTAGTCGGAAGCCGAGAACCCGCCCACGGATACCCACAGCGGCACCTCGAGGTCGCGCAAGCGGGGAACGACATCGCTGCAGAACGCGTCGATCCCCGGGTTCTGGAGTCCGATCGAGTTCAGCATCCAACCGTCCGTCTCGGTGATCCGCGGCGGCGGGTTGCCCTCCCGGGGCAGCGGGGTCACCGTCTTCGTGACGAAGGCGTCGAGCGAGCGCGCGACGTCGGGAGCGACGAGTGCGTCGAGGCAGCCGCTCGCATTCAGGATCGGGACGCTCATCCCCCTGTGGACACCTTGGCGCGCTCTTGGCACACATGCGACTGTCTGTTGCGGACATGTCCAGGGGTCAGACCCTGTTTTTTCGGCAGCGACCTCACAGCACCGGCCCCTCGACGCAGAGGCGGACGTAGTGCCCCTCGACCTCGACGACGCAGCCGTAGCACGCGCCATACCCGCAGGCCATCGGCGCCTCCCACGCGAGCTGCGCGTCGGGCACGAGCTCGCGTATCGCCTCGAGCATCGGCTCAGGGCCGCACGCCAACACGTCGCCCGGATCCTCGGGAAGAAGCTCGGTAACGAGCCGCGGCTCGACGACCACCTCCGCTCCGGGAAGGAGGCGTGCCGCCTCGGCATGACGCTCGCTGCGAAACCCGAGCAGCGCAGGCGGCTCTCCCAGCATCTCGGAGAGGTATGGCATGGGAGCGATCCCGATTCCGCCGCCGACGAGCAGCGGCCGGTCGACCTCGAGGTCGAAGCCGTTTCCGAGCGGCCCGAGGAGATGGATCGCAGCACCTTCCCCCAAGCGCGGCCAGAGCTCTGGTGCCCGGACCGATGGGCTCGAGGAGGAAAGCCAGCTCCCCGGGTGGAGCGAGGCAGAGGCTCATCGGACGCGGGAGGAGCTGACCCGGGGCTTCGAGCATGAAGAACTGTCCGGGTGTCCCGGGCTCCAGCCCACCACGCTCCAGTCGGAGCAGCACGTACGGACCGATCTGCTCCGTCCCGCGGACGCTCGATCGCTCCCGGCGCGCTGGTCGTCCGCCGAGTAACAGACTGTTACAAGGCAGGTCTCAGACCCCGGTTCCGATTCGCTCCTGCAACGACAGCGCCGACTCGGCACGCGCGTTCGCGATCGCGTGCACGGCGGCGGCGGCGCCGGAGATCGTCGTCACGCAGGGAATGCGCGCCACCAGCGCAGCCTCGCGGATCAGGTAGCCGTCCGCACGCGCCCCGCTTCCCTGAGGCGTGTTGATCACGAGCTCGCAGCGTCCGCGTCTGACGAGGTCGACGACCGTCGACTCGCTCTCGGCAGCGCGTCCGCGACCTTTGCGACCTCCTCGATCTCGAGGCCCGGCAGCGCGCAGCGTCCTCGCCGTCCCTTCGGTCGCGACCAGCTCGAAGCCGAGACCGGCGAGCGCTGCGGCGACCGCGACGGCGGCGGGCTTGTCCTCGTCCCGCACCGAGAGGAAGGCGGTCCCGGACGTCGGCAGAGGTCGTCCCGCCGCCCGCTCTGCCTTGGCCAGCGCAGTGGGAAGGTCTGCGGCGCTCGCCATCACCTCTCCCGTCGAGCGCATCTCCGGCCCGAGAACGGGGTCGGCGCCGGGGAAGCGGGCGAAGGGCAGGACGGCAGCCTTCACGCTTACCTGCGAGGGCCGTGGCGTCGGAAGCGCGAGGTCGGAGAGCTTCTCGCCGGCGGCGAGCCGGCAGGCGGCCGCCACCAGGTTCAGGCCGATCGCCTTCGAGGCGAACGGAACCGTGCGCGACGCCCGCGGATTCGCCTCGAGCACATAGACCGTGCCGTCGGTGATCGCGAGCTGGACGTTCAGGAGCCCGACGACCCCGAGCGCCGGCCCGAGGCGCTTGACCACGTGCTCGACCTCGAGCGCGGCGGCCAGGGTCAGCGACGGAGCCGGCAGCACGCAGGCGGAGTCTCCGGAGTGGATGCCCGCCTCCTCGACGTGCTGCATGACCGCGGCGATGAAGACCGCCTCGCCGTCGCAGAGCGCGTCCACGTCGAGCTCGATCGCGTGCTCGACGAAGCGGTCGAGCAAGACCGGCCCGTGCACCGCGGCCATCGCCTGCTCGAGCTCGTCGTCGTCGTAACAGATCCGCATCGCCCGCCCGCCGAGCACGTACGAGGGACGGACGAGGACCGGATACCCGATCTCCTCGGCAGCCGAGCGGGCCTCCTCGTCACTCTCCGCGATCGCCCAGGGCGGGCAGCGGACACCCAGCTCCTCGACCAGCGAGCCGAAACGCGCGCGGTCCTCGGCCAGGTCGATCGCGGCGTGCGGAGTGCCGAGGATCCGGTGGCCACCCTCCTCGATCGCGCGGGCCAGCCTCAGAGGCGTCTGCCCTCCGAACTGCGTGACGACCCCGACCGGCTGCTCGCGATCGCAGACGGCGAGCACCTCCTCCGGCGAGAGCGGCTCGAAGTAGAGGCGGTCCGAGGTGTCGTAGTCGGTGGAGACGGTCTCCGGGTTGCAGTTGACCATGACCGCCTCGTACCCGAGCTCGCGGAAGGTCTGGGCCGCATGCACGCAGCAGTAGTCGAACTCGATCCCCTGGCCGATGCGGTTCGGCCCGGAGCCGAGGATGACGACGCGGGGCTTGTCACTCGAGGGCAGGGTCTCGTCGGCCTCGCCCCAGGTGGAGTAGAAGTAGTTCGAGCCGGCCTCGACCTCGCCGGCGCAGGAGTCGACGCGCCGGAATGCCGGGAGCACGCCCTGCTCGTGCCGGCGGCGGCGAACCTCCACCCCGCTCACGCCGAGCGAGGCTCCGATCGAGTCGTCTCCCCAGCCGGCGCGCTTGGCGCGCAGGAGATCGCCGCTCGCGAGCTCCGCTCTGCGCCCGCTCGATCTCCTTGCGGAACCAGGGGTGAAGCCCTTCGGGCAGCTCGTCGAGGCTCGGCCACGGGGTCGGCGCACCCGGATCGAGCTCCCGCGATCCGTACGCCTTCAGGAACGCCTCGGTGAACGTGCGGCCGATGCCCATCGTCTCGCCGACCGACTTCATCTGCGTTCCGAGCGTCTGGTCGGCGCCGGGGAACTTCTCGAACGCGAAGCGCGGGAACTTCACGACCACGTAGTCGAGGGTCGGCTCGAAGCTCGCGGGCGTCGTCTTGGTGAGGTCGTTCGGGATCTCGTCCAGCGTGTAGCCGACCGCGAGCTTGGCGGCGACCTTGGCTATCGGGTAGCCGGTGGCCTTCGAGGCGAGCGCGGACGAGCGCGACACCCGGGGATTCATCTCGATGACGCGCAACTCGCCGGTCTCGCGGCTCCGCGCAAACTGGATGTTGGAGCCGCCTGTCTCCACGCCCACCGCGCGGATCACGGCCGCCGCCGCGTCGCGCAGCTCCTGGTACGCCTCGTCCGAGAGCGTCATCTGCGGAGCGACGGTGACCGAGTCCCCGGTGTGCACGCCCATGGGGTCGAGGTTCTCGATCGAGCAGACGACGACGACGTTGTCCGAGCGATCGCGGATCACCTCGAGCTCGAACTCGTCCCAGCCCGCGCACGGACTCCTCCACCAGCACCTGGCCGATCGGCGACTCCGCCAGCCCGCGCTCGACCTGACGCGCGAGCGCGGCCGCATCGTCGGCGAAGCCTCCTCCGTGTCCTCCGAGCGTGAACGCGGGGCGCACGACCGCGGGCAGGGACACGTCCTCGAGCTCGTCGAGCGAGGTCACGATGCGAGAGGTCGGGCACCTCGAGCCCGCAGCTCATCACCGCGTCTCTGAACTCCTCCCGATCCTCCGCGCGTCTGATCACCTCGACCGGCGCGCCGATCAGCTCCACCCCGAGGTCTTCGAGCACGCCCGCCTCGGCGAGCTCGATCGCGAGATTGAGTGCGGTCTGCCCACCCAACGTGGGCAAGAGCGCGTCCGGACGCTCCCGCTCGAGCACCGAGGCGACGCTCTCGAGATCGAGCGGCTCGATGTAGGTGCGGTCCGCGAAGCCCGGGTCGGTCATGATCGTGGCCGGGTTCGAGTTGACGACGATCGTGCGATAGCCGTCCTCGCGCAGGACCTTCAGCGCCTGGCAGCCGGCATAGTCGAACTCGCAGGCCTGGCCGATGACGATCGGGCCCGAGCCGATCACGCACACGCTCTCGAGGTCGCGCCGCGCCGGCACTACTGCGTCAGCTCCTCGACCCAGCGCTCGAGGATCGGCCACGCGTCGTGCGGGCCAGGCCCGGCCTCTGGATGGAACTGCACCGAGCGCGCCCTCAGGTCGGGAAAGTCGAAGCCCTCGACGGTTCCGTCGTACAGCGAGACGTGCGTCGCCTGCTCGGTGTCGGAGGCGCGGACGGCGAACCCGTGGTTCTGGCTCGTCACGAGCACGCGGCCCGAGCGCTGGTCGAGCACGGGGTGGTTGGCGCCGCGGTGGCCGAAGGGAAGCTTGAAGGTCTCGTGTCCCGGTCGCGAGCCCGACGAGCTGATGGCCGAGGCAGATGCCGAGCACCGGCACCGTGCCCAGAAGCCGTCGCACGACCTCGGTCTCCGCGCGCAGAGGCTCGGGGTCGCCGGGGCCGTTCGAGAGCACGACGCCGTCGAAGCGGCGGAGCTCGTCGACCTCGGCGGTGTGCGGGAAGACGGTCACTGCCGCCCCGGCCGCGGCGAGCCGGCGCGGGATCGACCGCTTGGTGCCGTAGTCGACGACGGCGACGCGCGACGATCCCGCGTCGGAGAAGACGTACGGCTCGCGCGTCGAGACCTGGGCGACGAGCGCCTGCCCCTCCATGAGCGGCTGCTCGCGTACTGCGGCGAGCGCGTCGTCGACCGGCAGCTCGTCCTCGCTCGCGACGGCCACGGCCCGCATGGCACCGCCTTCGCGTAGGCGCAGGACGAGCGCGCGGGTGTCGATCTCCTCGAGCGCCACGAGACCGTGCCGCGCGAGCCACTCCGCCCACTCCCTCCCTCCGAGCTGTCGCATGAGGACGGCTCTGGCGTGCGGCCGGTCGGACTCGTCCCGCTCGTCGGCGACGCCGTAGTTGCCGACCATCGGAGCGCTGAAGCAGACGAGCTGCTCCGCGTAGCTCGGATCCGTCACCGTCTCCTGGTAGCCGGTCATCGCCGTCGTGAACACCGCCTCGCCGAAAGCGGCGCCCGGCGCGCCGACCGAGCGGCCGCGGAAGACCGTCCCGTCCTCGAGAGCGAGGTAGCCGGCACTCATGCGACGAACACCTCACGCCCGTCCGCGACGGTGCGCACCACCCGCCCGCGGAGCGTCTTGCCGAGGAGCCACGAGTTCGCCGAGAGCGAGCGGAACCCGTCCTCGGTCACCTCCCACTCGGCATCGAGGTCGAGTGCGACGAGATTCGCTCGCGCCCCGGTCTCGATGCGAGGCTCGGCGAGTCCGAGTGCGCGCGCCGGCCCGCTCGACATGCGCTCGAGCAGCGTCTCCAGGTCGAGCTCTCCTTGCAGGACGAGGTACGTGTGCAGCGCCGCGAACGACGTCTCCAGGCCCGTGACGCCGAACGGCGCGTCCTCGAACGGCACGTCCTTCTCGTGACGCGCGTGCGGCGCATGATCCGTGGCGACCGCGCCGATCGCACCGTCGCGGAGCGCGTCGAGGAGTGCGATCCGGTCGTCCTCGGAGCGGAGCGGAGGGTTCATCTTGAGGTTCGGGTCGAGCGAGCGCACGGCGTCGTCCGTCAGGCAGAGGTGGTGCGGCGTTACCTCGGCGGTCGCTTCGACGCCCGCCTCTCTCGCCCGCCGCAAGGCGTGCGACCGACTCGCGCGCGGACAGGTGCATGAGGTGGAGCGGGCGCTCCTCTGCGGCCGCGAGCGCAAGGTCGCGCTCGACCATGACGCTCTCGGCGGTCGACGGGTACGGGCCGAGGCCGATCTCCGCCGACACCTCGCCCTCGTGCACGTGCCCGCCCCGTGAGAGCGCGGGCTCCTCGCAATGGAGCGCGAGCGGGCGTCCGGCGAGCGCGCTGTACTGGAGCGCGCGGCGCATGAGGCCGGCCGACACGACGGGCTTCCCGTCGTCGGTGAACGCGGCCGCACCTGCGGACGCGAGGTCGGCCATCTCACTCAGCTCCTTCCCATCCTGGCCCTTGCTGATCGCGGCCATGAAGCCCGTCGGCACGACGGCATCCACGCGGGCTCGCTCGATCAAGGCGCCGAGCACCGCCGACGAGTCGACGACCGGCTCCGTGTTCGGCATCGCGAGGATCGCGCAGTACCCGCCGGCTGCGGCGGCCTCGGTTCCCGAGAGGAGCGTCTCCTCGTCCTCGCGGCCGGGGGTGCGGAGGTGGACGTGCGGGTCGACGAACGCCGGAGCGATGACGAGAGCACTCGCCGCCGCAGGCTCGATGGCCGCGATGACCCCGTCCGTGACGGTGATGCGCAGGCATTCGTCGATCCCCTGCGCGGGAGCGAGCACCCGGCCCTCGAGGGTGAGCGAATCGCTGCGGCCGTTCCGCGAGAAGAGCACTACGCGACCTCGGCCGTTACCCGTGCCGGGATGGGCGCCTGTGTCAAGACGTCGTAGAGGACCGCCATGCGCACGACGAGGCCCGCACGCACCTGGTCGATGACGAGCGCGGCTTGCGAGTCGGCGACGCGCGCGTCGATCTCGACGCCACGATTCATCGGCCCGGGGTGCATGACGACCTGACCGGAACGCACCCGCTCCGGCGTGATCCCGTAGAGCGCCGTGTACTCGCGGAGCGAGGGAATGAAGGCCTCGCCGGGCGCCATCCGCTCCTGCTGCATGCGCAGCACGTACACCACGTCCGCCTCGGCCAGGTCTCGGATGTCGTTCGAGACGGAGCACCCGAGCGTCTCGAGAGCGCGGGGAACCAGCGTCGGCGGCCCGATCAGCGTCGAGCGGGCTCCGACCAGCGCCAGCGCCTGGACGAGCGAGCGGGCGACGCGCGAGTGCAGCACGTCGCCCACGATCGCGACGTGCAACCCGTCCAGGTGTCCGAGCCTCGTCTCCATTGCGTACAGGTCGAGCAATGCCTGCGTCGGGTGTTGGTGCTTCCCGTCCCCGGCGTTGACGACGCTGGCTTCCGTGCAGCGCGCGACCAGCGCGGCCGCTCCGATCGAGGGGTGTCGGACGACGATGACGTCGGGGTCGTACGCGGACAGCGTCGAGGCGGTGTCCTTGAGCGACTCGCCCTTGTCCACCGACGAGCCGGAGGCGCGAAGCGACATCGTGTCGGCGGAGAGCCGCTTCGCCGCGAGCTCGAAGCTGGCCAGCGTGCGCGTCGAGGACTCGTAGAACAGATTGACGACCGTACGTCCGCGCAGGGTCGGGAGCTTCTTCATCTCGCGATCGAGAGAGGACGCCATCCCCCTCGCCGTCTCGAGGATCCGCTCGACGTCACGACGTGACAGGTCCGCGATGGACAGCAGGTGCCGGCGCGGTTCGGCCGGTGGCCGGAGCTCACCCATTCTCGCGCTCCTCGCGTTCTCGAACCAGCAGCACGCGATCGAGCTCGTCGATCTCGATCAGCTCCACCTGGATTCGCTCGCTGCGCGCAGTCGGCAGGTTCTTCCCGACGTAGTCCGGCCGGATCGGAAGCTCGCGGTGCCCGCGGTCGACCAGGACGGCCAGCTGCACGCGCGCGGGCCGGCCGTAGTCCAGGAGCGCATCGATCGCGGCGCGGATCGTGCGACCGGTGTAGAGAACGTCGTCGACGAGGACGACGGTCTTTCCCTCCAGCGAGAACGGGATGCTCGTGGCGCGCACGATCGGCTGGCGGTCCGGCGCGCGGCCCCCGTCCCGGACGTGCACATCGTCCCGGTGGAAGGTGATGTCGAGAGCTCCGAGCGGAAGAGCCGTCCCGCTTCGCTCCTCGACGAGCCGCTTCAGCCGGGAGGCGAGCGGAACCCCGCGCGTCTGGATTCCGACGAGCGCCAGGGTGTCCACCCCGGGCCCATCAGGCCCCGCCGCGCTCTCGATGAGCTCGTGAGCGATCCGGGAGAGCGCCTTCGCGATCGCCTGCTCGTCGAGCAGAGGCGTCGCTGTGGCGCGATCGGGGACGTGCGTCGTCATCGGGCTCCTTTCCGGCCTCACTGGACCGGCTTAAAGGGTCGCGGAGTAGTGTAACCGCCCTGGCTGACGGGGCTGACCAGACGCGGACGAAGCCGTCGGCGGCGTTCGCCGTGGGCGCGATCGTGCTCCTCTCGGCGGTCGTGCGCTTCGCGGGTAGCCCGCACGTTCGACGTGCCCTGGATCGCGCCGGACGAGATGATCTACGGGCTCGTCGGGCAGTCGCTCTGGGAGTCGGGCACGTTGACCATCCGGGACGCGGCCGTTCCGTACTACAGCCTGCTCACCCCCGCACTCGTCGGCCTGCCGCTGGCTGTCGGCGAGCTCGCTCGCGGCGTGGCGATAGCCCAGGCGCTCCAGGCTCTCGCGATGTCCCTGGTCGCGGTTCCCGTCTACCTCTGGGGAAAGCCGATCGCTGGCACGCGCTGGGCTCTCGCGGCGGCAGCGCTCTCCGTGCTGCCGCCCGCGCTCTGGTACGGCGGCCTGCTCATGACCGAAGCGCTCTTCTATCCGCTGGTGGTTGCGGCGCTCCTGGGACTCGCCCGCATGCTCGAAGAGCCGACGCTCGTGCGCCAGGGCACGTTCTTGCTGCTCGCTCAGCTTCGCCGCGGCGGTGCGGCTGCAGGCGCTCGTGCTGCTTCCGGTGTTGCTCGTCGCCACCGGGTTGTTCGCGCTGGTTCGGGCGCTCGCTCGAGATCCTCCGCCGGCTCGTTCCGTTGCTCGCTCTCGTCGGCCTCTCGGCGATCGCCTTGGGGGTACTCTCGGCGACCGGCGAGAACGATCTCTTCGGCGCCTACGGAGCGGTTGCGGACCGGGCACCGTCCTCGACCGGGCACGTTCGCTCAGATCTTCTGGCACACCGCTGCGCTCTACCTGATGGTGCTCGGGCTTCCGCTGCTCGCGACCGCGACCCTGGCAGTGCAGGCCGCTCGGAGGAGAGAGAGCGAACCTGCCGTGCGCGCGTTCCTCGCGGTCGCTACCGCGTACGTCGTTCTGCTCGTCCTCCAGGTCTCCACGTTCGCCGCGGGACATCTCGATCACGTGAGCCGCCGCTATCTCATCACCGCGCTGCCTCCGCTCCTCCTCGGGCTCTGCATCTGGATCTCGCGCGGCTGCCCACGTCCACGGCTGATCGCCGCGCTGGTCGTCGCCAGCTCGCTCGTTGCGCTCGTCACGCTGCCCGCGGGCCGCTTCGTCACCGCCATCTCCGCGGACGACGTCATGGCGGTCGTGCCGTTCGGCGAGTTGGCCGAGCGCGGAGACACCGCATTTCGCCTCGGGCTGCTCGCGTTCGGGCTCGTTCTCGGGGCCGTCTTCCTCGTGCTTCCGCGCCGTTTTCTCCCCTGGAGCGCAGCCGCCGTCGCGATCGGGCTCGTCGCGCTCTCCGCGCTCGGAGCGCGGGAGCTGGATCGCCTGTCGGCGATCGAGCGAAACCGCGCGGTCACGGGCGAGCTCGACTGGATCGACCGGTCAAGCGCTTCGGGACGTCCTGGTCGTCGACACCGGCGAGCACTCGTCGACGGCGATCGCCCGCGCGATCTTCTGGAACGAGTCGGTTCGCCGCTTCGTGCGCATCGACGGTGTCCCCGCACAGGCATTGCCGCAACCCGTGGTCACGATCGGACGGGACGGCAAGGTCGTCGGACGAACGAGGCGAGGAAGTGTCCGAGCCGCACGTCGTGGTGCCGACGACGCTCGTACCGCGCGGAGAGAAGCTGACCTCGACCCCTCCCAGCGAGCTCGCGCCGGGCTTCGCGCTCTGGCGCGTCGACGAGCCGCTGCAGTTCGTCTCGCGCCGAGGCCGGCTTCTCACCCGTCGGCGACTTCAGGAACGCAACCGTGGTCGTCTACGACTGCGGCCCTGGAGCACTCGCACCTGCTTCTGCTCGGAAAGGACGGGCTTCCGGTCCGGATCACGGTGAACGGACTGCCCGTGGCTCACCGTTCAGCCGGAGCCGGGCGGGAGGTGGACCGGCTCGATTCCCTCGCTTCGCTCCGGTGCCGACGACGATCCGTGCCTCTTCCAGCTCGAGAGCGAAGGCCTCGTCGGCTCGACGCGCGTCGAGTGGGTGCCGTCGGGCTAGTCGACTGCGGGCGGCTCGTCCTCGAGCATCGGACAGCGCCTCGATCGCTTCACGAGCGTCTTCGACCTCGGCCTCCGGCACGAGCACCTTGAGCGGTGGATCGTCGGGCGTGTCCGGATCGTGCTCCACCGCAGGTTCAAGACGCGATTCGATGCCCGCCGTCGTCAGCAGCCCTTGCAGCTGCTCCGCCTCGGCGACGTCGCCCGCGACTGCCACCTGTACGAGTCTCGTCACGGCTCGGTGGACACTACTGGAGCCTTGGAGGCGCGCGCTCCGGCGCGGACGAGCGCCGGAGCACCTCTCTCGGGAAAGGGGATCTCGATCACATCGAAGTCTCGGGGCACGACCGTCTCCGGAAAGAGCTCCCGCGCCTCGTCGACCACCTCGTGCCCGAAGTACCGCGTCGAAACGTGGGTCAAGGCCAGGAGCTTGACGCCTGCTTCGCGAGCCGCGAGCGCTGCCTCGCCTGCGGTCGAGTGCTGCGTCTCCCGCGCCCGCTCCCGTTCACCCGCCAGGAACGTCGCCTCGTGGACAAGAACGTCGGCGCCGGTGGCCGCGTCGACGACGGACGATGCCGGCGCGGTGTCTCCGGTCAGGACGAGCTTGCGCCCGCCCCGAGCGGAACCGAGCACCTCGTCCGGGGTGACCTGCTTCCCGTCGGCAAGCGTCACCGGCTCGCCGCGCTGGAGCCGGCCACGAGCAGGCCCGTCCGGCACCCCGAGCCGGTCAGCGGTCTCGACGTCGAAGCGGCCCGGTCGTGCGGACTTCCACCAGCGCGTACCCGATCGCCGACACGCCGTGGTCGACGGCAAACGTCTCCAGGCGATACCCGTCCCGCTCGAGCCGCTCACCGGCGTCGAGCTCGACCGCCTCGAACGGATACGAGAGGCGCCCGAAGATGCGTCGAAGGGTGCCGAGGAGCTCACGCAGGCCACGTGGCCCGTAGATCGTGAGCGGGAGCTCTCGCCCGCGAAGAGCGTAGGTCTTGAGGATCCCCGGCAGCCCCAGGTAGTGGTCGGCGTGAAAGTGGGTGAGGAAGATCTCCTCGAGCTCGACCAGGCCGACGTCGCAGCGCAGAAGTTGCCGCTGCGTCCCCTCGGCGCAGTCGAACAGGAGCCGGTCTCCGCCTCGGCGGACGAGCGTCGCGGACAGGGCGCGCTGGGCCGTCGGGGTGGATCCGGACGTCCCGAGGAAGACGACGTCGAGATCCACGAAAGCCGAGTCTACGCGCTCAAATACTGCGCTCCCAGCTGCCGATACAACGTGCATGGCGTCTCGGGCGTATCGCTCGGCTGGGTTGACGAGGTCGTTGACGCTGCTCTGGACCTTCGTCCTCGCGTCCGCGGCCATCCTCGGGGCCGGCGCTTTCGTGCTCTCGTCCGTGCTCGCCGACAACTTCCGAGAGCAGGTGCTCGAGGACAGCGCGCGCGATGTCGCGCTCTACTCGGACGTCCGTGCTCTCACCGACGCTCGTTCGGGGGAAACGCCTCGTCGTCAACCGCCGTGCGAGGCGGAGACGTCGCGCGAACCGTCGCGGCCGCGGACGAGCTCATGAAGCTGACCGTCTGGTCGCGGCGCGGTCGACACGTGCTCTCGACTCCCGGCGGGGCGGCGGGCCGTTCGCTCTCCCGATGTCCTGGCGACGATGCGCAGCAGAGAGTCGCACGCCACGATCGGTGAGGTCGCCCTGAGGCGGGGCGGAAAGCAGCGCTCGGAGCGCGCGGTCGTCGTGTGGACTCCGCTCTCCTCGCCGAAGGGGCGTCCGGTGGGCGTGGCGCAGGTCTACCTCGACCCAACCCGCGCTCGAATCGAGCATCGCGACCGCGACCCGCACTGTCTGGGTCGTCGTCGGGCTCGTGTTCGCGATCCTGTGGCTCGCCCTCGTCGTCCTCGTCAGAGGCGCCGCAACGCGTCTGTCACGGCAGAACGACGTCCTGATGGGGCGCTCGCGCGATCTCAGCGAGTCGTCGCTGCGCCTCGAGGAGAGCCTGCTCGAGACCATCGAGACGCTGAACGCGGCGGTCGAGGCTCGCGACCCCTATACCGCAGGTCATTCGCAGCGCGTGCGCCGCGTGGCGCTCGCGATCGGGCGTGAGCTGTCGCTGTCCGCGAAGCAACTGGGGACGCTCGGCACGGCAGCGCTCTTCCACGACGTCGGCAAGATCGGCATTCCCGACTCGATCCTGACCAAGGCCGGCCCGCTCGGGCCGGCGGAGGCCGCGATCATGCGAGAGCACGTCACGCGTGGCGCGGAGATCATGTCCAAGGTCTCCTCCTTCCAGGATGCGGTCCCCGCGATCCGCCACCACCACGAGCGCTGGGACGGTCTCGGCTACCCGGACGGCCAGCGCGGAACCGCGATCCCGCTCGAGGCGGCGATCATCGGGCTCGCCGACGCCTGGGACGCGATGACGACGGACCGCCCGTACGCACACGGGCTCACGCTCAACGAGGCGATGCTGCAGATCCGCTCGGGGCGTGAGAAGCAGTTCAGCCCCGCGGTCGTCGACGCCTTCTGGCGGGTCGCCAAGCGGCATCCGTCGGACGTCCTTCCGCCGGAGTCGCCCGCCGCTTCCGTCGTGGCTGTGTAGCTCAGCCCGCGGCCGGAAACGCCAGGTCCGTGTAGACCATCTCGCCCTTGAACTTGCGGGCGGCCGGGTCCCACGGGAAGAAGATGGCGTTTCGCCATTCGAGACGCTCTCCGCTCGGCTCGTTGTCGAGCCAGCGAGCCTCGTGGGTCGCGGTCACCCGCGCCTCCTCGCACACGCCCTGCGGCCCGATGACGATGTACTCGAGATCGAAGTGGATGTCCGGGAACGCGGTCAGGAGTTCCGTGTAGAAGCGGGTCGCGCCCTCGTGCCCCTCCCAGCGTGCGCCGGTGCCGAGCACCTCGTAGACGCAGTCCTCCGTCAAGGTCGAGATCAAGCCGGGCAGGTCGCGGTTGTCCTCCGCGATCGAGTGCGTCTTCCAGAGCTCGCGGATCTCGGTGTACTCGTCCTGGTCGACCGGCCGCCGGAGCAGCTCGAGGATGCGTTCGCTGGCCATGCGTCTCCTTTGTCGGGCGGATGGGCCGCCCGTTCATATCAGGAGCGGCTTCCTAAGGCAGCGCGAGCCGCTGGCCGGGGACGATGGTCGCTCCATCCAGCCTGTTCCGCTGCTGGAGCTCCCAGACGCCTTCGCGCGGGTCGCCGGGGAACGTCGCGTCGGCGATCGACCACAGCGTGTCGCCCGCCTGGACCGTGTAGTAACGCTGAGGCGGTCCGGCGTCCGTCTCGCGGGCAAAGACGGCCCACAGGAGGACGGCGACGACACGACGATCATGATCACCCTGGCGAACATGTGTTCGTAGAGTATACGAACACCTGTTCGTGGTCAAGTCTAACGCAGACGGAATGTCGTACTCGAGAACGGACGTGCGAGAGCGATTCGATACTGCGGCCAGCTCGATGGCGACCTTCGCGAGAATGTCGGAGCCTGCCGGAATCGAAAGCGCAAGCCCGAGCGAGCCCGGCCCGACGGTGACGATCTGACAGCTCGCGGCGGCCCCTCCCAGTGGGCGGAAAGCAGCGCCTCCGAGCCCCCGGACGGCAAGATCGGACACGCAGACCTTCGCGCGCGCTTCCTCGCTCGCCGCGAGCAGGGCCGTCGCCTGTCCGAGGCTGTCCACGCGCAGCCCCATGTCCGCACCGATCACGTCGGTGGGCGGGGTCCATGCAGCAGGGACGTTCGGCGCAGCCTTCGGCCGTGTCGGCGATCGCAGCGCGAACGGCCTCGATCGCCGGGCGCGGCGTCCCGTCGGCCCGCTGCAGCGCGGCCTGGAACCCGGTGCGCAGCCCGTCGTCGCGGAACCCGAAGAAGCTCACCTCGTCGACGTCCGGCTCGCAGGCCGAGCGGCGAATCAGGTCGCCGTAGATTGCCGCCTGTGTGACCTCGTCCGTCACCGGCACGTTCTCCTTGCCCTGGTAGCCGACCCCACGCGATGTATCCACCTGCCAGCCGACCTCGTCCAGGTGCAGTCTCAGGCCGCTGAGAGTCGTCGGCTGGGCGGTGCCGTTGAACGCGTCCCAGAGCGCCAGCTTGATCCGGTCGAGATTGACGAAGCCGGCGTTGGGCCAGCCGTAGCCGCGGTCGAGCGGGTCGGTAGCGCGGTTCGGATACGGATGGAAGCTGAACGAGTCCATGAGCGGTCGCGTCCTCCCGCTCGCCCGGTACCAGCCGCCGAGCGCACGGAGAAATCGCACCGGAGAGGTCGAGACGTTGCTCTTCGCCTTCGGCTTGTCGTTCCCACGCGGAGAAAGCCCGATTCCGACGACCTCGAGGCCAGGGTCGATTCCCTTGAGCACGTCGTAGGCGGCGGCGAGGTAGCGCCCGAACGCGGGCCCGGAGGCGTTCGCGCCGGCGCGGGTGAACTGCGGTCGCCAGAAGGCGGGCTGATTGGGCTCGTTGCCGATGACGAACTGCCTCACCTCGGGGTACGCCTGCGCGACCGAGGCAACGTACGACGCGAAGAGGGTCGGGCTCCCGAGGCCGGCCTCGATCTCTCTCGGCGGATACGGGTAGATGGCCAGGACGACGCGCAGGCCGGCGTCGAGCGCATTCGGAATCGCACGGTCCAGGAGCTGCTTGTCCTGGATGACCAGCGCTTCGCTCGGCTTGAAGCGGACGCCGATCACGGTCTGCCGAAGACCGACCGCCGCCATCTCTCCATACATCGCGAGGCCGCCGTCCGCCGCGAACTTCGCCGAGTCGTCGTTCGCGCCCACCTCGGCTGCAGGCGCAGCGGACGCCCCGGCCAGGAGCGCCACGGTGAGAGCCGTTGCCGCAGCGAGGAGTCGCATGGTCGATGTTTTCCGCGGGCTCCCCACTGCCCGGGCTGTCGGAGCCTAGATGATTGGTCGGGAATTGTCGCGCAGTGTCCCCCCGTGGCGTCATCCGGCCGCCGAGAATTCCCGACCGATCGTCTAGATGCGGGTCAGAATCGCGTCAAGCAGATCCGCCGCCCCGAAGCGCACCGGGTCGTCGGCGGGTAGCCCGGTTTCCGACCCAGCCGCCTCGATCGCCGCCCGTGCATCCTCGTCATCGGGAAGGTCCGCGGTGTTGAGCGCGACGCAGACGACCTTCGAGGGGCGTCGAGCGAGCGAGATCCGCTCGTGGAGCTCGACGAGCTCGGCGAGGGGAGGAATCGGATGCCCGGGGCAGCCCTCGATCTCGGTCGAACCCGCGCGGTGGCAGAGAACCAGGGCATGCGGTGCGGAACCGTGCATGAGACCGAGCGTCACGCCGGAGTACATGGGATGGACGATGGAGCCCTGGCCCTCCACGAAGAGGATCTTCCCTCCCCTCCTCGCGCCCTCGACGACGAGTCGCTCCGCCGCGCCGGCGAGGAAATCGGCGACGACCGCATCGACCGCGATCCCCCACCCCGCGATCGAGATTCCCGTCTGGCCGGTCGGCACGAAGACCGACTCCAGCCCACGCCGCCTCGCTTCGAGATCGAGCTCGACGGCGACCGTCTTCTTCCCGATCGCACAGTCCGAGCCGACGGTGAGCACGATCTTCGCGTCCACCTCGAGGTTGGCCCCCGTCGGCACGCTCAGCCCCTCGGGCGGGCGGCGCAGATCGCGGAGCTCGACTCCGTGCTGCCGCGCGAGCTCGGTCAGCTCCGGATCCTCCGAGATGAACTCGTGCAAGCCGCTCTCGACCTCGAGGCCGGCGGAGATCGAGCTCTTCAGGAGCGCGCGCCACGCGGGAGGGAAGCGCCCACCCTGAGTCGCCACTCCGACTACGGCGACCGTGGGCTGGAAGGGGAGAGCTTCTTCGACCGTGCCTACGATCGGGATTCCGTCGTGCGTCTCCCCCGCCCTGGCCGAGTCGAGGATCGCGACCACCGGGTCCTGCCCGTAGCGGATGATGCCGCGCATCGTCTTGCCGTAGTGGGCATCGTGCGAGAAACCCTCGCCGAGGACGAGGAGTCGTCTCGGCCGCCCGCTCACGAGTGTGAGACCACCGACACGCCGAGGCCGGGCGCGTCGGACGAGAGCTGGACGCCCTCCACGAGCTCTACACCGGGGCACGGATCCTCGCGCAGGAGCAGGTTTCCGTCGAGGTCGACGTGATCGCAGAGCGGCGCGAGGCAGCAGCCGGCAGCGATGCCGAGCCCCGACTCGAGCATGCACCCGAGCATCACTCCGAGGCCGAGCGCCCGCGCCGCGTGCGCCATCCGTAGTCCCTCGCGAATGCCGCCGGACTTCGCGAGCTTGATGTTGATCCCGTGCGCGATCCGGGCGCAGCCCTCGACATCGGACAGCACGTGGCAGTCCTCGTCGACGTAGATCGGGATCGGCGAGCGCTCGCGGAGCTCAGCGGCGTCCTCGGCGCCCGCGGGCATCGGCTGCTCGCAGTACTCCACCCCGAGGGCGGCGAGCTTCGGAAGGGCATCCAGCGCTTCCTCGAGCGACCACCACTCGTTCACGTCGACCTGGAGCGGAAGGTCGGTTACCCCGCGCACCGCCCGGACACGGTCGACATCGAGGCCGTCGCCGCCCCCGAGCTTCAGTTTCAGCCGCTTGAAGGTATGCGCGGCCGCTTCCGCTCGCCGGGCCATGTCGTCCGGGTCACCGAGCCACACCGTCCACGACGTCGGGCGGACCGCCGCGCGGAAGACCGAGCAGTCGGTGCGCCGGGACCCCGAGCAGCTTGCCTTGCAGATCGTGCAGCGCTCCGTCGACGGCGGCCTTGGCCGCCTGCTCTCCCGGAACCGCGGCCAGCCGCGCGCCGATCTCCTCCAGAGCGAACGGGTCGTCTCCGACGAGCTCGGCGTGCTCCTCGACGAAGCGGGACGCCGACCCGACCGACTCGCCGTAACGGTCGACGGGTGCCGCCTCTCCGTACCCGGTGGCCCCCGCGTGTCGAATCGCGACATGGACGACGTCTGCATGATCGGTCGCGTCGCGGGCGATGACGAACGTCTCCGCAAGCTGCAGGCGGACGCTCCGGGCTTCGATCTCCACAGCCCGAGAGCTTACGGCTGGCTTATGGCGACGACGTATGCAACGGCATCGGCCTGCTCCTCACCGGAGACCAGGGCGGGCGGCATCACTCCGCGCCCCTGCTCGATCGTCGCCGCAACCTCAGCGGCGTCCAGTCCGGTGTCGACGAGCGGCGGACCGACGCTTCCTCCCTCGCCCCCCGTGCCATGACAACTCGCGCACTCCCGCTCGAACACGACCTGACCGCGGTAGACGTCTCCGCCGGCAAGGGTCGCAGCCGGCGGCGCCGAGGGCTCGAAGACGGCCGCCTGAGCGAGGGCGAACGTCACGGCGACAACGACGGCGCCGACGAGCAGCGGCCTCCACAGCCGTCCCATCAGAATCCGAACCTCACGTTCGTGAAGTACCAGAGGCTCGAGGTCAGCCAGAGGAGCACGAGGATCGACGCCATGGTCAGCCCAGCCGCAGGGAGCGCCCACCCGGGCAGCGAGCGGTCGCGGACGATCAGCATCTTCGCCGCGAACACGCCGTAGACGAACGTTCCGGTGACCGAGTGCACGGCGACGCGCGTGTCCGGCGTCTCGAAGCCGAGGATCGTGACGCAATGGAAGAACACGGGCAGCGTGAACAGGAACGCGAGCCGTCCCGACCAGCGATGCAACGTCGCCACGCCCGGCCCGTGCATGCGGAGGAACCCGAGCCGGCCCCACATCCGAGCGGCGGTCGTGACCTGCACGATCGCGAGCACGACCGCAGCGGTCGCAAACCAGGCCTTCGCGGCGATCGTCGACGAGAAGAGCGTCGTGACGACGTCCGAGTAGACGTCGTTGACGTCGGCGAGCGGCACGGCCCTGAGCGTACGACGTCAGGCCGGGGACCGCCAAGGCTCGAAGCCGCGGCTAGACTGGCCCGACTCGCGCTCGTAGCTCAGGGGATAGAGCGCTGGCCTCCGGAGCCAGAGGTCGTAGGTTCGATTCCTACCGGGCGCATCACGAGAAAGCCCGCACTTGCGAGGCTTTCGTCGTTCTAGGGGCGAGGTGCAGGCTGCCTCGGATCTGCCCGTGTCACGTCGGTGTCACCGTGTGCCCTATTACGCCTCGACGTCCGAAGACCGCCTTGGCGAGTATCACCAGGCCGATGCCGGTCAGGAGCAGGGCGATGCCAACGACGATGCTGAAGATCGAAAGCATCTCCGACATGAACCCCATGTCCAGCGCGGTCGCAAGAGCGGTTTCGGTGACCCAGGTGTTGCGGGCGCCGTTCGAGATCGGCTCGCCGTTCTCGTCCTTCGCCGCTGCGTTCTCGTCGTTCGTCCCCGCCGGATTGCTCGGATCCTCGGCCGACTGGTAGCGGCCCATCTCCGCGTATGTGAGCCCGCCGGTGCCCGCCAGCGTGTGCTCGCGCATGATCTCGGCCTGCGCGAGCGCCTTTCGCCCCGTATCCACCGGTTCCCCGGCCCACTGCTCCGCGTGCTCTGCAACCGCCGGGTCTTCAATAGGCCCGAAGGTGATCCCCTCGCGCTCGATGTGATCGCGGGTGAACGCGAACCCCCAGACTCCAAGGGCGATGACGGCGATGCCGAGGAAAATCAGCACGCCTCCGGAGATGTAGCCGCCGATTCGTAGCCCTCTTCCTTCGCTCATCGTCTTCCTCCTTCAGTGAGGACAGGCTACGCCCGTCGAGTGCTTCGGATCATTACTCGACGGAGGGACCGTTTCAGATCATCTGCTGGGCACTGTCCACGGGTTGGTTGACGCCCAGCCCTAGCTCGACGAGCGCATCGCGTGCCGATCGCGCTCGATCGCATCCTCGGTGAGCCTTCACGTACGTGCCGTGGAAGGGCTCTATCGAGTGCCCCATTTAGGCGTTGCGCTTGTTGCGGTCGCGCCGGTTCTTCCGCGCAGCATCTCGGCGTGCGCGCTGCTCGGGCGTGGCTTGGCGATCAGAGGCCGTGGAGTGGTCGTCCCAGTGCGCCCGCTCGGAATCCGTCATCTGACGGACGACGAGCTCCCCCGAGGAGACCTGGTCGCGGAAGTGCTCGAGACGCCCCGCGCGTGCGTCTTCCTCTCGTTCGCGGGTTGTCTTCGCCATCAGCTATCCATCGTCAGCGAGCAGGACTTTCTGTAGCTGTGGGAACATACGTTCTTGACCGGGCAGCCCCACGCGCACGTCCGCTTTCGTCGAGCGATCGAGCGCCGAGCGCTCTGGATGGCCGAGGACGCAGCGCGAGAGCTGCCGAAGCTGCCCCTCGCCGATGCGCTGCAACTCGTCCAGCTCTACGCCGAGCGCGGGTCACCGAAGTACGAGAAGGCGGCGATGCGGTGGCTCGAGCGCTACCTCAGGGAGGACTCGCCGAGGCTTCAGCACTTCGCGGAGATCACGGCGAGCTTGGCCAAGCGCGAGCCGCTAGATCGGTGACTGATCCCGAACTCGCGAGCTACGTGCGGATCGAGGAGTGGGAGCAGTTCGAGGCGGGCGGGCGGACCCAGAGGCCCTTACCGCCTCCTTCATGTCCCCTGCGTCAGACTCCGCTGCCCGCTCCCGTCGGCGTTCATGACGTGAGCGTCGAGACGCCCGTCGCGGTCGCTGAGGAAGGCGATTCTCCGCCCGTCCGGCGACCAGGAGGGAGTGCCGTCCTGCGCCAGGTGCCGCGTGAGGTTCCGCTTTCCGCTCCCGTCTCCGTTCATGACGTAGATCTCCCTGTTGCCGTCTCGCGTACTTTGGAAAACGATCCTTCGCCCGTCCGGAGACCAGGCCGGTGCGGAGTTGTAGCCCGCTTTGTGCGTCAGCTTGCGCTTTCCGCTCCCGTCGGCGTTCATGACGTAGATGTCGGAGCTGGACGAAGGGCAGCACCCCCCAGACGGCAGCGGGCCCCTTTCCTCGTCCACGAACGCGATCCGCCGCCCGTCGGGCGACCAGACGCCGGTCAACGGGATGTACGGAAGCCTCCGCGCTCCGCTCCCATCGGTGCTGATGAGATAGCGCCCGAAGTAGATCGTCCGCCCGTCCGGTGACCAGACCAGCTGATTCCTCCCCGTGAAATTGAGCGTCAGCCTGCGCAGCCCGCTGCCATTGGCGTTCATGACATGGAGGTGGTAGCCGTAGAAGCGGTGTACGCCGAGGCCGCCCGGGTTGTTGCTGTAAAGCCGGCCGCGCAGGAACGCGATCCTCCGCCCGTCGGGTGACCAAGTTGGATAGTCGTCGCTCGCCCGATCCCGCGTGAGGTTCCGCTTCCCGCTCCCGTCGGCGTTCATGACGTAGACCTCGGAGTTGCCGTCGCGGCGGCTCACGAACGCGAGTCTGCGTCCGTCGGGCGACCAGGCAGGCCGGACGTCCTTCGCGGGGTGCTGCGTGAGGTTCCGGGGCCCGCTTCCATCGGCGTCCATGGCGTAGACCTCGCCGTTGCCGTCGCGCCAGCTCACGAACACGATCGTCCGTCCGTCGCGCGACCAGGCAGGAGCCTGCACATCGAGTGGGATGCGCCGCTCTGGATCAGGCTCAGGAGGCGATCACCGAGACCGAGCGCCGGCGTGGCGAGAAGCCCGCCCACCAGGATCGCTGCAGCGAGGCCGACGACGGGCCAGCGACGACGGCCGTGGCGCAAGCGAGCAGTCTTCTCTCGACCGACTACTTCGTCGAGCGCACTCGCCAGCCGGACGGAAGCTCGTCGCTGCGCCTCTGCGGTCGGAGCCGCGGCGCCGCGTCGAAAGTCGCGAAAGAGATCCAGCTCATCCATTGAGATCAACTCCTGTCATCGCAAGCGGAGAACCGTCCACGTCCGGCGCCGCGAGTTCGCGTTGTGCGGTCGCACGCGCCCGGTGCAGCCAGGTGCGTACCGTCCCGAGCGGGACGTCGAGCGCGAGGGCAATTTCCTCGTAACTGAGGTCGGCAAGCGCGTAGAGAAGCAGCGCATCGCGCTCGTGCGGGCGCATCGCCGCAAGCGCGCCGGCCAGCCGGGCATCGAGCGCCGAGCCGTCGACTCGTGCATCCGCCTCGTCCTCGTAGGCCGACCCACCGGTCGACTCCGCTCCGGCTGTAGGCGTGCAGTTGGCGGCGCTCGGTACGCCGGTAGCGATGGAGCACGTTCGTCGCGATTCCGTATAGCCACGGCAAAACGCTCCCGCTTGCACGGCAGCTTCCACGTCGCGAGAAGGCGAGCGCGAACGTCTCTGCCGCCAGCTCGTCGGCAAGATCACGTCCAGCGCGGCGATGCAAGTACCTGTGTACGGCAACGAAGTGCCGATGGAAGATCAGCTCGAACGCTGTCGGCTCATGCAGCGAACGAGCCAGGCAGTCCGCATCGGACGAAGCGGCGTCCACACCCTGACTGTGCCCGAAGCGCAGACGGGAGTTTCAGCAACGAGCCTCAATCGCGAGTCGATGACACACCGGACGCCGGAGCTGACCGGCGGTTGCCCCGACGTGGCGGTCACGTCGCGCGACTCATCGAGAAACGTTGCCGGGCCGACAACCCATCGTCCCCAGGAGGAAGGGAATCGGGGACGCCAAAAGCCGGCCCGGCCCGTTGCCCTTCGCCACGCGTCCGCGAGCACCTTCAGGTTCGTCGGGCTGCCGTCCGCTCGGTTTCGTGTCCGCAACCCGCGGGTACCGCACCGTCTCCGTGGCCGTCGACGATCTCGAATACCACGCGATGCTCCTGCGGGCTCGCGAGCTTCGTCGAGTCGTCGAAGAGCTCGGATCGCTCAACGCCCCCGCGGTTCAGGCAGGGGTGGACGCCCGGTTGCAGAGGAAGCACGAGGCAGGGGAGCTTCCTCCGGGTCAGCAGGAGCTCGTCGACGAGATCGTCGAAATCCTGGATCGGCCCGGGATCTCGCCCCTGCAAGCACGTGGGCTCGCCCACGCGTTTCGCAGTGAATAGACCGCGCGCACTTCCCGCTTCCGACCGCTAGAGGAGCTGCTCGAGCGCAGCCACGAGGCGGTCGATGTCCCGTTCGTCGTTGTAGGGGCCGATCGAGACGCGCAACAAGCGCCGTCCCTCCCACTCGTACACGGGAGCCTCGATCCGGAACTCCTCGTACAGGCGTCCCCAGAGCTCGTCCGGATCTCCGGGAGGCAGCTCGATCGCGCGCATGAACGGCGCCGGGACGCCCGCGACCCGCGAACAGCCGAGCTCGCCCAGGCGGCGCTCGGCATCGTCGGCCAGCGCTCCCGCTCGCTCGAGGTCGAAGGTCGCGTGCATGTCGATCGCCTTCGGGACGGTGAGGTACGCGGCGGGGTCACGGGTGCCGGCCCAGCCGTGCCGCTCCGCGAACTCGGCTCCATCGTGGTACCCCCAGCTGACGACGAGCGGCTCGATCCAGCTCTGCTGCTCGCGGCGAGCCCAGAGAAAGCCGGCGCCTTTCGGCGCGCACAGCCACTTGTGGCAGTTGCCCGCGTAGATGTCCGCGCCGAGTGCTTCGAGATCGAGCGAGACCTGGCCGGGCGCGTGCGCGCCGTCCACGATCGAGAGCACGCCGGCCGCACGCGCCGCGGCGCAGATCCCCTCCACAGGGAAGAGCAGCGCCGTCGGCGAGGTGATGTGCGAGACGGAGATCGCCCGTGTGCGTGCTCCGATCCGCTCGGCGATCTCTTCCGGCTCGCACACGACGAGATTTCCGCCCGCGAACTCCCAGGTCCGCGTGACGGCACCGTACTCGTGCCCCGTCGTCAGCACCTCGTCGCCCGGCTCGAGCCGCAACGAGCGGATGACCGCATTCAGACCGGAGGTCGCGTTTGTGACGAAGACGAGATCCTCTGGCTGGGCACCGACGAATGTCGCCAGTCTTGCCCGCGCCTCCGCCAGCCGACCGGGTCGTTCCTCGCTTCCCCAGAACCAGCGCGCAACCTTCCGCGTGAAGAAGTCCGTGGGCCCGGCCTCGAGCTCGCGCTGGATCGCCTGGTACTCCTCGAACACGGGAACGGAGCAGGCGCCAAAGCTCCCGTGGTTCAGATGCACGACGCGGGGGTCGAGGAGGAACCCCTCTCGCATCTACGAAGCGCTCCAGTGGGGCGGCAGCTCGGGCACCGGCCACGAAGGGTCGGGTTCCCAGCCCTCCCAGCCGGTCGGGAAGGGCCATTCCTCCAGAACGCGTTCGCCCTCGGCTCGAATCGCGGCGACGTCATCCAGGGTGAAACGCCCCTGGCGCACCCACCCGTCCATCTTCTCCTCGTCCTTCCACCGCCACGAGCCGTCCGGCTCGATCACGAGATCGAGCTCGTGATCGTTCGTGTCGAACGCACGGCCGTCCCGAACGAACGGCGCCTGCAGATTCACGTACCAGCCGCCGAATCTCCGCTCCGGGCCGTTCCAGAAGTGCCAGACCGTGTGCGCGTCGCCGGAGCGGTGCACGACGAGGACACCGTGGCCCGACCACGCGCCGCGCCGCTTCCACGGATGCTCTCCTTCGAACGGCCAGCCATCCGAGGGGAACCAGAAGCGCGTGCCCGAGGCGATGTGGACCGCAGTCTCCGATCCGTCGTCGGCGACGACCCGTACGGGGAAGGCCGCGTACGTGATTCCGCGCCACGTCTCGCGCCACACGACCTCGTCGCCCGGCTGCCAGCACACGGCGTGACCCTAGCCAGGCCGCCGAACGGGACGCGGCTAGTGTCCCACGGTTGCGCGGCGTCCTTCGCACCTACTTTCCGCCTTTGCCCCGCTCCGTCACGACCCTCCAGGTCGGCGGGCTCGTCAACGCGTTCGGGAACGGCATCACGTTGCCGTTCCTGTTCATCTACCTGCACAACGTGCGCGGGATCGGCCTTGGCGTCGTCGGCCTGATCGTCGGCACGCACGCGCTCGTCAGCATCGTCGCCGGCCCCGTCTTCGGAATCCTGATCGACCGCCTGGGCGGCCGGCGGCTGCTCGGAATCGCGCTCGGCATCCTCGCGGTGGGCTACGCCCTGTATCCCTTCGTCCACGAAGCCTGGCAGGGGTTCGTCGTCGCCGCGATCACCGGTGTCGGCGTTGGTGGGTTCTGGCCGTCTCAGTCGACTCTGATCGCAGGGCTGACGCCCCCCGACCAGCGACCGGCCGCCTTCGCCATGCAGCGCGTGGTGATGAACTTGGGCATCGGCCTGGGCGCGCTCGCGGGCGGCCTCATCGCGACGACCGAATCGCCAGGCTCGTTCACCGTTCTCTTCCTCCTGAACTCGCTCACTTTCGTGGTGTACGCCGGCGTGATGTTCGCGCTCGTGCCCTCGCCGTCGCTCGACCGCGGGACGCGCGAGCCCGGAGCCGCGGGCTCCTATCGAGACGTCCTCCGCCATCGCGCGTTCGTGGCGGTGATCGGACTGAACGCCCTGTTCATCTTCGCGGGCTTCTCCGGCTTCGAGCTCCTGCCGGTCTACGCGAAGAACGAGGCCGCAGTGTCGGAGACGCAGATCGGGCTCATCTTTCTGGTGAACACGATCGTGATCGTGCTCCTCCAGCTCCCCATAGCCCGCTTCGCGCAGGGTCGGCGCCGGATGCCGACACTCGGGCTCCTTGGACTCACCTGGGCCGCGGCCTGGCTGCTCGTCCCGATCGCCGGTTCGAAGACCGCAGGAACTGCGGCACTCCTGCTCACCCTGGCGATGGTGATCTTCGCCGTGGGCGAGTGTTTGCACGGCGCGGTGCATGCCCCACTCGTCGCCGATCTCGCCGACCCGCGTCTGCTCGGCC
Source organism: uncultured Actinomycetes bacterium (assembly GCA_963838395.1). Classification (GTDB taxonomy): domain Bacteria; phylum Actinomycetota; class Thermoleophilia; order Gaiellales; family Gaiellaceae; genus GMQP-bins7. Next base: position 167,676 of record CAWIQX010000024.1, on the reverse strand, counting down.
GGTATATGGCCCTGTCGGCGCTCTCGTGGCAGGTCGGGTTCGCGCTCGGGCCGGCCGTCGGTGGTTTCGTCCTCGACTACGCGCCGAGCGCCGTCTGGGTCGGAGCCGCCGTTCTCTGCGCGCTGGGCGGCGCGCTCGCGCTGGTCGTGGAAGGCACGCTGCCCGCGCGAGCTCGGCGCACGCCCGCTCCGGTCGCCGCCTGATCTCGATTTCGGTGCGCGCTCCGTGCAGGCGCCGAGGGAAGGCTCTCGGCGTACAATCGCGAACATGGCTCTGACCCTGACCTCGGACGACCCTCTCAGTACCGGTGCCGAATCTCCCCCGCATCCGGCGTTCGCGTTCGGCCCGTGGCTCGGGCCCTCTCGTCGTTCGCCCGGCGCCTGTCGTCCACGAGCTCTCCGCTAGCGGTCTCACCTGGCTGAACGTCGTCGCGCCGGACGTCGAGACGGCGCAGGTTCTTGCAGGGCGCTTCGGCTGGCACCCCCTCGACGTCGAGGACGTCGTCTCCAAGCGCCAGCGACCGAAGGTCGACGATTACGAGGAGGACGGGTACCTCTTCACGGTTCTCCACTTTCCCGTGTACGACCAGGCGGTTCAGCGGCTGAACGCCGCCGAGCTCGACCTCTTCATCGGGCACGACTACATCGTCACCATCCCGAACCGGGAGCTCCTGCCGGTCACGCGCCTCTTCCGGCGATGCGAGGAGGACGAGCACCTGCGCGAGCAGCTCTTCGCCCGAGGCTCCGGCCGGCTGCTGTACGAGGTGCTCGACGATCTCTTCGACTACTGCTTCCCGATCCTGGACAAGATCGCGCACAAGCTCGACGTGATCGAGGACGAGATGTTCGAAGGCGCTTCCGAAGAGGTCGTGCGCGACATCTCCAACGTGAAGCAGGAGATCATCTCCTACCGCAAGATCATCAAGCCCGAGCGCTCCACGCTGAGAGTGCTCGAGCGGCGAGTCGAGGCCTTCCTGCCCGAGGAGCTCGAGCTCTACTTCGACGACATCGTCGATGCGGCCGAGCGGATCTGGGACTTGCTCGACAACTACAAGGAGGTCGTCGACGGGCTCGAGTCGACGAACGAATCGGTGATCTCGCATCGCCAGAACGACGTTCTCCGGCTGCTCACCGTGATCAGCGTGACGATCCTCCCGCTCACGCTCGTCACCGGGCTCTTCGGAATGAACGTGCTCTTTCCGGGAGAGGGCACGCGAGAGGCGTTCTGGGTCATCGTCGCGGCGCTCGCTGTCGTCGCGGGGGCGGCGCTCGGGTTCTTCCGCTTCAAGCGCTGGCTCTAGGCGGCCTCTCTTCCCTCAAGGGTGCGGGGGTCACGGTGACTTGTACCCGGAACTTGTGCCCCGACCAGGGGGCTCCTTGACTCAAAGGCCCTTCTGGGAGGAGACTGGACGCGTCAACGAGCGGAGAGGGGGACTCTGATGCGGCGTTTGTTGGTTCCAGTGCTTGCGCTGGTCGTGTTGGTGCTGGCGATGGTCGCGCTGCTGGCTTTACCGATGACAGCGGCGAGCAAGGCGGGCGGTCTCAGCCCAGCGCAGCTCAACAATCAAGGCTGGACGTGCTTCAACGTGCCGGGTCTGGGAGTTCACTGCGCAACGCCCGGCGAGGCGCTTCCGTTCACGGAACGGACAGTGCAGCTCCTGTACTTCTTCAACACGACGGATCCGACGTCCACTGAGCCTGATTTCACGGGCACTGAGACGCTTGTCCGTGACGATGCGTTCCATGGTCAGCCCTGCCCGACTGAGCCCAGCGGCGAGTTCACGAATATCGGTGATCTCGGCGGCGGCGTCGAGTACTGGGCCTGCCACCGGAACTAGAGCTGGCCCGTTCGCGGGAGGGGCCGACCTCAGCGCCCCTCCCGCGGGCGTGATGGCGCGCTTCCTAACATCCGCGAGGAAAAGTACACCCAGGCGGGCGGGTACGAAGTTGTACCGACCTGAAGTGACTCGCCAGTCTCAGGCGATGCAACGCGCCTTTGCAAGCGGGTTCCTGATCGTCGATACGTGGGTTGTCAGAAGCGCCGGCTCCAGCGCGTCCTAGTCGCTCTCGTTGGAGCGGGGATCGAGCTCCTCGCTGACCTCCGCGGCCTCACCCATCTTCTCCACGACCCAGTAGCGCTCGTTGCGGTGGATCACGCGCTCGACGGCGGGCGAGAGATGCTCGTCGGAAGGAACCACGAAAAAGTGGGTCGACTCGGCACGCACGGCTTCGTACTCGGCGATCGTCAAACGAACGGGCTGCATGCACTCCGTGGAAGCGCACTCGCAGATCCAGTCCGGCATCGGCGGATCGACCCAGACGTGCACCGCGTTCGACGGCTCCATCCGTTCGTTGAGGTTCCTATAGCGGGACTCGTTTCGTCCCGCGCGCTCCTGCACATCGGACACGCTGTTCGCCACGCGTGGATTGTACGCGGGCGACGCTGTACTGCGAGGGCCGTCTTCTCGGCGGATCGACCAGCCGAAAGGGCCGGAACCCCCGCCGCATCGGGGCCCGGCCCGTGCTTTCCGCCTCGCTAGAGGAGGATCCGCAGTGCAGTCTCTGGAGGACAGCCCCGGCGCGGGAGCGCCGAAGCCTCGTGCAAGTCCACCTCGACGTGAGAGGCGAGAACGAGCGCCGACCCCACGTCGTATCCGGAACGGACGAGTTCTTCGAACCGCCAGCGGAGGATCGCCTCCGCCTCTGTTTCGTCGATTAGCTCGAACTGGGCCGCAGTCATCGCCGCCCCTCCCTCTCGTATCTCGTGTATCTCGGCTGTGAGATCACAGTTCACCGTGATCGGCTGCGTGCAGCGCCCACTTGAGGTCCAGAAACGCCGACCCGAAGGTCCGGCATGGAGGTTGGGGGTGTCCCTCGGTCGAGGGACGCCGACTACGAGCGCGTGTCGACCTGCCGGTTAGGAGACCAGGAAACAGTGCACGCGCCCCACATGCCACGGCGCTCGTCTCTCGCCTCGGCGACCGCGTCGAGCAGCGCCTCCGCATGCAGACCGCGCACGCCGCCCCGAAAGTACGGCGTCGCTGCGCCGCTGCGGACGAGCTCGACGTTGACGTTGGTGTCCTCCGCATGCACGTAGCGGAGCAGCCGCTGAAAGCGGTCGACCCGGTCGAGCCGAGGATCCGACGCAAGGACGATCCCAGCTCCTGGCTGCAGCCTGCGCTCGAGCTCCCGGAGCGCCTCCCTTCCGTAGCACTCGTTCGCTCCGAGCTCGGGTGCGTCGATCTGAAGGAGCCGCACGCGGGCACCTCCGCGCAGAACGAGCGAATCGCCGTCTGCGACGCGTTGCACCGTCGCTCGGTCCTCGGATTCGACAGTCTCGGCTTCGCCGCAGGCGGTGAGCGCTCCCGTCGTGACAATCGCGGCGATCAGCACGAGGAGTGGACGGGCCATTGGGACTCACGATAGAAACTCCTCGTGACGAAGCCGCTATGGGCTCCTTGGCGTCTCGAATACATCGCCCAGGCGGACGAGCTCCCGGGATGCGTCTTCTGCGACGAGGGTGCGGGGCAGCTCCCGGAGGCGCAGTCGCTCGTCGTGCATCGTGGAGCCTCCGCGGTCGTCCTCCTGAACAAGTACCCGTACTCCTCCGGGCATCTGATGGCGGCGCCGCTACGGCACGCGGGGACGCTCGGAGACCTGACGGACGAGGAGGCACTCGAGCTCCACCGGCTGGCCGTCGCGGGCGTCGACGCCCTCGGGCGCACATACGGACCGGACGGGTTCAACCTGGGCTGGAACCTCGGTCGTCCAGCCGGAGCGGGCATTGCCGACCACGTGCATCTGCACGTCGTCCCACGCTGGTCGGGCGACACCAACTTCATGCCCGTCCTGGCCGACGTGAAGGTCCTGCCCGAGCACCTGCTCGAGACCCGCGACCGACTGCGGAAAGCCTGGGCTAGGGACTGACCTGGCGGAGAACCCGCCAGTGGCCGGCCGGGGTCGTCTCCCAGTCGTACAGGCTCAGGCCGATCGTGCCGCCGTCATCCGAGACCGCAGCCGCGAAGCCCGCCAGCTCCTCGGGCCCGAGGCGGTCGGCGACGCCGCCGGCGACGTGGATCGAGACGTTCGGATCGCCCGTCTGGAATCGCAGCAGGCGGATCGCTCGAGTCACGTACCCGTAGGTCGCGTCGAAGCCCTTGAAAGCTCCGCCCGTGTACGCCATCGGGGCGAACGCGTCCGAGAGCTCGGCGAGCTCCACCCACGGGAAGCGGGGCCAGGTGCTCGGACGCCGCTCGAGCCCTCGGGGGTTGAACGGGATGATGGCGAGAGGTATGTCTCCCGCGGCACGGCGCACCCGACGGGCGAGCTCGACGGCCCGCTTCGAGCGCAGCGCGACGTCGCGCAGCGCCGTTCCCTCGATGTTGAGGCTGATGCCGTCGAACGCCTGCCCGCCGCTGGTGCGAAACGTCAACATGGCCAGCGAGCGCCTCGTATCGCGGGCCGGATCGACGTGCCCGGGCAGGTACCAGGAGACAACCTTCACACCTCTCGCATGCAGCGCCTCGACGAACCGGCCGAGCTGAACCGGCTTGACGACGTCGGACGACGCGCGGTAGTTCGCCGTCTCGACCCACACCGTCTTCACTCCGCGCGCGGCGATTCGAGCGGCGGTTGCCTCGGGCGCCCCGTAGACCCGACCGTCGTAGATGTCCACCCACGTGCCGAGCCCGCCGAAGACGGACGGATCCGCGTTCTTCGCCGCCGGGGCCGACGCGGCACCGGCACAGGCGACGGCAACCGACATGGCGAGAACGACGAAGAGTACGCGCATCGCCGAAACGATAGGGACGATCTGTGAAGGCTCTGTCAATTGAGGATGAAGCTTGGCGACGCCCGCCTCTCTCTACCAGCTGCCGGGCGCACCTTGGCTACGCCCCGGTTACCGCGTTCCTCGGCCCTGCGACCGAGGCTCTCGCGCGGGCGATCTGCGGCTCAGGGGAGCGTCGCGACGGCGTGTCGGAGCGCTCTAGAATCTCGGAGCACGCGGACGTAGCTCAGTTGGTAGAGCACTGGCTTCCCAAGCCAGGTGTCGTGGGTTCGAGTCCCATCGTCCGCTTTAGGCGTAGAGCCAAAATCAGGCGTCCTCGGCCTCGGGCTCGTGCCACTCAAGTGCCACAAACGCTAGCCGCAGGTCAAGCTGCCACTGACCTTCGTTCGATCTCTTGTGAAGAGTGTGAATGTCGCGCTTCTGAGTCCCTTGGCGACGATGGCCGTACCAGTCGGGGCCAGGTTGAGTCCGTCAAGTTGGACAATCGAATCGTCGATCCTGTTGCGTCCCGGCTGGTTTCCAGGGTCCACGACGACCGAGAAGCCTCTTGCACCCGGGGACTGGTGGGCCAACAGACCGAAGTACATCCAGCGCGGTGACCGGAGATTCCCATGGCAGCTGCCGCCCTGAATGGTGAACGACTTGCCCCTCAACCGCACCACGGCTCGACCGGGGCCGCAATACCTGCCGTACCCGCTGCCTCCAGTGCTGAAGGCTCCCGAAAACAGGTTCGCCCGACGTTGCGTATCTGCTGAAGTGCAGCTCGGCGGGGTCGGAACGGCAGCCTCAGCCGCCCACCCAGCCATCATCAGGGCCAGAGCGCCGATCGTCACAATCGCCACACGCATTGCTGACGTGAGTATGAGTGATCTGCTGCGCCGAAGCCAGCGCTTCCAGAAAACTGACCGTCAAAGAACCAATCATCGATGCGGTCGGACTCGGCGCTACCCACTTCTCGCCTCCAGCCGCTCGAGCATCGACTCGTGTGCCGTGTCGAGCAGTGCCCCGTACTGCGCCTCGATCATCGAGACGCTCGTGCCCATGAGCCGGGCTAGCTCGTAAACACGCAGACGGTTACGGCTGCAGGTTGTGGATCTCGAACGCAGTCTCTTGTGGTTCGGGGAGGCCGCCTTCGATGCCCGCTTGCATCCGAGGCATCAGGGTGCCGTCGCGGAACTGCTCCCAGCTCTCCTTCGACTCGTGGACGGCGAAGATCGTCCAGCCGCCATCCGAAGCGCCAGCCGCGTGGAACGTCTGGCCGTCCGGCAGGCTGTCTCTCGACGGATGCACTGCCGCGAGACTCGCTTCGTACTGCTCTTTCGTACCGCCCGGAAAGTGATGCACGATCCCGTACGCCATCTCGTTCTCCCCTCCAGATCGTGGACAGCCCAATTGCTCTCGGTACGAAAAGCATACGACGGGCAGCTTAGGCGGGCGGCGAGCTAGCTGAGTGCGATCGGCTCGAAAAGAGCGGAAGCAAAAGGGGTGAGAGCACGAGCACGCCCTCGGCCGGACCCGACCGGCTCCCGACGATTCACCTCTCGACGAGGTGGCGTAGGGTGCACGGCACACCACACGTTCCGACAGAGGAGGAGAGAGATGGTCGTGGCAACGGCGAAGATCGGGGATTTCGACCAGTTCTGGAATACGTTCTCGACCAAGGGCGCTGAGAAGCGAAAGCAGCATGGGTCCAAGGGTGCGCACGTCTTTCGCGATCCAAACGATGAGACCCGGGTCTGGGCGATCTTCGACTGGGACGAGGCGGGCTGGCAAAGCTTCACCTCGGACCCGGAGGTCCCGGCGATCTTTCAGGAAGCCGGGTTTACAGAAGGTCCGCCCAAGTCGGCGGAGTTCCTCCGCGAGCACGACGCCTAGCTCCCGACTGGAATCGGCTCGAACAGCGCAGCCGCAAACAATGGGCTAGAGCACCAGGTTGATCTCGGCAGGCAGCCTAGAACGACGAACTGCCAAAGTCGAGGGCCGGGCGGCGAGCCGAACACCACGCTCTGACGCTGCCCGCAGCGGGCCCGTCGGCGGAGAGGGCCCGGCAAGCCGAGCCCTCATCCATCGAAATGCGGTGCGGTCGAGCTAAGCGGCGACTAGGACGCGGTCGCTGTGAGCGACGACCTTGCCGCTCGTGATCTTGGGATCGTTGGGGACGATTGCGTCGAGCTTCTCGTCGCGGATCCATGAGGCGACGAACTTCGAGGACTCCATGCCCTGCTCACGAGTCTCGAAGAGACCGAGCGAGCTGAAGACGCCGTTGCCGGCCTCGATCAGGTAGTAGCCGGCGAAGCCGGGAAGCTTGTTCAGCTTCGGGATAAGGGTCTCGTTGACCTTGTTGGTCAGCTCGACCGTACGATTCTGGTCCACACCGTCGTAGCGGCGGATAATCGCATGCATGTGGTGCTCCTTCTGCTCATCTTTCAGTGCAGGAAAGCCCGATTGAACTCTCTGCTGCGCCCGGCCGGTGGGACAGTCGAGACGTAAAGCCCGACCGCTTCAGAGCTGGCCAACGCGCTTCAACGGTTGTACCCACGGCGCTGGTCTCGCAAACGCAGCACAGTCAAAGCCTGCCCCTACGGCGCGGCGCCGCCGGGTGACACGTGCTGTGACGGTTGTCACGTGAACGTGGAGTGGATGGCCCGCGACCGAGCAACCCCGGGCTCGACCACTAGGACAGGTCGTTACGCGAGATAAGCGGGCGTCTTACCCACATAGGTCTGATCAACCGCAAGCGCCTCTCGGATGCTGTCGATCATCGCTTCCTCACTCGCACGCTGATGCGTCCCGACGTCCGCAAGCTCCGGGCCGTGGTCGTAATCGCGGGAGTGCATGGCCGAGTAGTCGAGCGAAGCCCGCAGGAAGACGATCTGTTCCTCCGTCAACTCGATCGTTCGCGGCGCAGACCTGGACATCGCCTTAGCTCCTCTCAGATGCACTCTACGCCTTAACCGCGCCCGCGCTCCAGGCGGGCTAAGGTGTCTTACTGGCCCTGCGGCCAGAACCCCGGCCGAAGGCCCGCAATCTCCCGACGCGCCGCAGGCGCGCGAGACGTAGGAGCCAAGGCGAACAGGATTCGACTTGCAGGGCCAGCCTCTTCGTTGTCCGAAGGATTTGACTCGAGCAGACGGCCGGGAGGGTCATGAGTAAGAGCTCCGACAAACCGAAGAAGCAGCAGAAGCAGAAGGCGCAGAAGACGATCAAGGAGCGCCGCAGCGAGAAGCGCGCGGCCAAGAAGCTCGGCGCGGGCGCTTTTCTCTCGGCAGACAAATAGAAACCCGACGGGTCGCCTGGCCTCCCCCCGGAACGAGGTCAAAGGGCCAGGTCGCCCCCTCTTCCGGCGAACCACCGATCTGACGGCGGTAGGTGAACGCCGAAAGTGGCGACCTGGCCACATATCGGCTTCGACGCCTATTTCCTCGTCCCTTCAGTCCCTCCACCGGCCGCTGGCCTTGCGTGGTCGCGCAAGATACGTGCACGGTGAGCATCTATCTGTAGCGGGGAGGGTGGTCACTTCCAACCCAGGGTGGCCACCACTCCTCCTCATCCAGACGAGCTCTCGCGCGCGTGGACACCCGCTCTCAGGGCCGGGGGTGCCGGACGCGACGACCTCTTGCTGAAAAGCGGAGGTGCGTCCCAAGCCTGGTGTCATGGGTTCGAGCCCCATCGTCCGCTCTAGGCAGAGCCAAATCAGGCGTTCTTCGGCTCCGACCCGTGAACTCATCTGTCACAACCCGGAGAACCACCGCCCTGTGTGAACTGTCTGAGTTATCTCTCGACGTAGGCTGAGATTGGCTGGACGACGCCGTGCGCTTCCATCGAGGCCAGGACTTCAGGTGGAGGCGACGCCAACATACTCTGCAGCGTCGCAAGATCGGAGACGTCAGCTGTGATCGCGATGTTGTTACTGCCGTCGTGAGCGACGTAGTCGGTCACGTTGCTGCCAGTGCCGGATTCGATGGCGGCAGCGCGTTCCGCCTTGCCCTGTAGCCAAAGGTCGATGTCGTTTACGGCATGGGTGATCACGACTTTGGGCATGCGGACTCCCTTGTGGTGCGGTTGAGGTCTGGGTAGGCCCATCGACCCTACATGCCCACCCGTCGAGTCTCGAATTCGCACGACTGCTCCGAGATGCGGGCTCCGACGCTCCTGGAGGATGCGTACGACGCCGAGACCATGGTGCTCGTGTCGACCGTCCCCGAGCGGGAGGAGATCCTGCGAGTACTCGACGACCCGCCCGAAAGCCTCGCCGAGCTCCGAGGAGTTCTGCTGCGTGAGCACCAGGGGCGAGGCGCTAGGGGCTGGCCCGGCCGCGACTTGGACTTGTAGGCTCCGTCCCCGTGCTCATCGCCACCATCGGCCTGATCGCCTGGATCGCTATTTGGGCGCTCATCGCCATTCGTGTTCTTCGGCGGCACGATCTCGGCCCTGGCGGCAAGGCTTTGTGGATCATCGTGATCCTGGTGCTCCCGCTGCTCGGCCTTTTCGTCTACTTCCTGTGGGACGCGACCCGGCAAAGGTCGTAGCGCAGTCTTTTTCGCTTCTTCACTTTGTGATGCGCACTCCGGTAGCGTCGGGTGAGCGCGGGGCTCGTCTAGTCCGGTAGCGTCGCGCTGATGCGGATCGTCGGCGTACGGCTGGGAGCTCCTGTCGCTCGTCTGCTCTCGGAGATTCTTGAAGCCGAGGGTTATCCGGAGACCGCCGGCAAAATTGCGGACGCGATCAGGCGGCAGATCACGGTCGAAGCGCCGCTGATCCTCGAAGACTACGAAGCGATTTCCGTCGTGCTGGCCCAAGACTGCCCCGCACCTCTGTACCGGCTCCGAACCGAACTCCTCGAGGAACTGCAACGCCTTCGCCGTGTCACCGGCGGATAGACGAGACCTCACCTGGACGCTCACGACACGACGCGCACGCGTGTCGGACCCACGGCGCGATGCTCGGGGAGTTCCGCCGCTTTCGGGTCAAGCGGCTCACGACGCAGATGCTCTGAAGGATCCCGGTGTGGCGTCAACAAACCCGCTCAATCAGCGCTACGGTGCCATGCGGGTTCACCAGCCGCCCGGCTCAGCAAACCCGCATGGTTGCTTCCGATCGTAGTGGTCCGTCGTCGCGTGTCTAGACCCTCGGCACGGCTTCCCAAGCCAAGGGGCAGTGAATGCGAGAAATGACTTGCACGGCGCTGTTGCCCCAGCGAGTCGCTCGGGGATCGTGTCGTGCGCCGTATCCAGCAGCGCTCCGTAGTGGCCTCGATCATCGTTACCGAGGCATGAGGGCAGCGTTCGTGACGGCCTCGTTCAGGACGTATAGGCTCGCAGCTCCCTGCCCTTTCACTGGAGGAGCGCCATGCACGCAGTACTCGTGAAAGTCTCGATCAGCGACGTCGAGGGTTCGCAGAAAGAGTTGCGAGAGACAGTCGTGCCGCGTATCTCGCAGTTGCCGGGCTTCGTTGCCGGCTACTGGACTCGCTCTGACGACGGAAGCAACGGTCGATCGATGATCGTCTTCGAGTCCGAGGAAGCCGCTCGAACAGCTGCAGAGCGAATCGGACCAAACGTTCCCGCGGGCGTCACGTTCGAGAGCGCCGAGGTACGCGAGGTCGTCGCGAACGCATAGACCAGTTGGGCCGTTCGAGGAGGCGGCCCAACCTGTTTCGAGACGGCAACAGCCCGGCCGCACTCGACGGACCCGCCGACGAGATGCTGCGTGCGGTCGAGAGCTACGGCGGCGCTGCTTGCGGCTGCTCCAGGAGGTGCTTCAAGGCGCCCCAGACCACTCGCTCCTGACGCCGCCCCATCCACGTCAGCAGCGGAGCGATCAGCCGTAGCGCACGAGGCGTCTCCACCTGCCACGACCAGCGCATCTGCGTCCCCTCCGGCACAGGCTCGAAGGTCAGGCTCCCCTCGATCAGGAGCGGTCGACCCCTGCGACCCTGAGGTGTCGAGCGCGACCTCGATCCGAGGAGCCTTGGCCGGTCGAAGACGGTGTACTCGACCGCAACCTCGAAAACGCGGCCCATCATCCGACTCTGCGCGAGGAACCGTGCGCCCGCTCCGATCGGTTCTGGCGTAACCAGCTCCACGCGGGACATACGCGGGTTGAACCGCGGCTCGTTGCGCTCGTCCGCGACGAAGTCGAACACGTCCTCGACGGGACGCTCGATCACGATCTCCCCGTCGATGACAGTCACGTCGTCAGCCTACGGCCGGAGCGTTCCGCCAGAGCATCTCCGCGTGGCTTGAGTCCCACTCCCGGCCCGGTTGGCTGAGCTCATTGCACCGGCGCAGTCAACGACGCCTGCGGCGACTCGAGGAGCGGACGCCTCGAGTTCCGCGACGCGCAGGGCATAGAGTCGAGGCGACTGTCGGCAAACCTGAGCAAAGGAGGAGTGGTGGCGATCTATCTCTCGAGGTTCAGCTATACGCCCGAGACATGGGCGAGACTGATCGAGAGTCCGGAGGATCGACGCGAGGCTGCAAAGTCGTACATCGAGTCGGTCGGGGGAACGCTTCATGGCTTCTGGTACGCCTTCGGCTCACACGACGCATATACCCTCTGGGAGGCGCCGGACAACGTCTCGATGGCGTCGGTCGCTCTGGCAATCAGCGCCGGGGGAGCGCTCAGCTCGCTGGAAACCACCGTGCTCCTCACCGTTGACGAAACACTGGACGCGCTACGGAAAGCCAGTGAGATTCGCTACCGCCCACCTGGTGCCAGCTAGTCAAGGGTGTCCGGTTCCGCTCTCGGAGCCGAAGCATGGTCATAAGATCGACGCTTCCCAACCGAGGAGGTCGTCGTGGCCATTGTCCACATGCAGGAGTACGAGATCGGAGACCGCTCGACCGAGAACTACGACTTCATCAAGGAGAAGCTGGGAGACGCCCCGATCGAAGGGCTCGTCGTGCATACCGCGGGCTTCGACGATGAAAGCGGCGTCTTCCGAATTGTGGACGTGTGGGAGTCGCGCGAACACGCCGACCGCTTCATGGAGCGGATGATGGGAATGGTCGGAGGTCCCGACGACCTCCCGCGGCCGGATACGGCCGTCCCCCCGACCCGCGAGGCGCACTACGAGCTGCACGACATGGCGAAGGGGTAGCGCCCACCGCGCGTAGCGATCGGAGGCCAAGATGTCCGAAGAGCGAACCTCAGACAAGAACGGTCCTGGAGAGACACGACCTGACGAACAGCTAGTCGGCGACGACGAGAGTGACTACGGCGGTGCGGGCGCGGAAGACGCCGTAGACGGAAGGGAGCCCCATCCCGGCACTGGTCAGAATCGGCCGCCCTCAGAACAGGACGAGGATCAAGCCATCTGACGCGACAACGACGTTGCATCCCGGCCGGACGAGAAAGGATCACGTTCGTCCGGCCGGGATAGGCGTTCTCAGACAGTCGCCTTCTGCCTCGCGCCCGCCTCGGCAAGTCGCTTGCCGATCGTCTGCACCTTCTCGAGCGCCTTCTTCTCCTGCTCGAGATTCTTGCCGAGCAAGTCCGCGACCTCGGTCTCACCCATCGCCTGGGCCATCGTGACGAGACCTTCGTAGGCGGCGATCTCATAGTGCTCGGTTCGAGCGGCGGCGCCGGTCAGAAAGGAGTCGAGCACGTCCTGTGACGGAGACTCGTTGGTCACGAACTCGTCGTGCTCCTTCTTGATCCCGTCGATGCCCGGGCACTTCTCGGCCTTCGGCTCCTCGCCGAGCCTCTCGAACGCGGCTTCGACGTTCTTCACGTGCTGTCGAGTCTCCTCGAGGTGGGACTCGAAACCCGAAGCGAGCTCGGTGTCCGAGGCCTCTTCCTGCAACTTGGGAAGCGCCTTCACGAGCGTCCGCTCCGCGTAGAGGATGTCGCCGAGCTCGTGCATGAAGAGCTCGCGGGAGTCCTGCATTCCTGTGGCCATGTCGGCTCCTTGGGTAGAGGTTTCTCTCCTCTACCGTGCCCCGACCCTCACCTTTCAAACATTGCGTCAGACGGTGACCGGCGTCTCCAGCTCCGCGCTCCACTCGCCCCCGACTGCCAGTGAGTTCATGCGCGCGCGATGGATGAACACGGCTTGGGCTGCTTCCGCATTCACCGGATCCCCTCCCCACGCGTCGAGCGCCGACGCCTGGAGCGCCCGCCCGTAGGAGAAGGAAAGCACCCAAGGGCCGCCGATCCGATTGATGGCGTTCAGGTTCTCCGTCGCCTGCACCTCCGACTGGCCGCCCGACAGGAACACGATTCCCGGCACGGCGGCGGGGACGACTCCGAGGAAGCAGTCGACGGTCGCCCGAGCGATCTCGTCCGCGCTCGCCTGTGTCGCACAGCCTTTGCCGGAGATCACCATGTTCGGCTTCAGAAGCAGACCCCTTGAGGTCGAGGCCGTCTTCGTAGAGCGCATCGAACGTCTCGTGCAGCGTCCGCGTCGTCACCTCCCAGCACTCCTCGAGCGTGTTGTCCGCGTCCATGAGCACCTCGGGCTCGACGATCGGCACGATGCCCGCCTCCTGACAGAGCGCCGCGTAGCGGGCGAGCGCATGGGCGTTTGCACGGATGTTCCCGTCCGTCGGGATGTCGTCGCCGATGGTGATCACCGCCCGCCACTTCGCGAAGCGCGCGCCGAGCTCCCGGTACTCCTCGAGCCGGGCGCGCAGACCGTCGAGTCCTTCCGTGACCTTCTCGCCCGGAAAGCCGGCGTGATCGTGCGCACCCGTGTCGACCTTGATTCCCGGAATGACGCCCTTGGCCGCCAGCACCTCGGCCAGCGAGGTGCCGTCGTCCGCGCTCTGGCGGATCGTCTCGTCGTAGAGGATGACGCCGCCGATCGACTCCTCGATTCCGGGTGCCGCGAAGAGGAGTTGGCGATAGAAGCGCCGGTTCTCCTCGGTCGACTCGACCTCGATCGAGTCGAAGCGCTTCTTGATCGTGCCGGTGCTCTCGTCCGCGGCGAGGATCCCCTTGTGGTCCGCCACGATCGCGCGGGCCGTCTCGTGCAGCTCGGTCGGTGCCATCAGCGCGCTCCTTTCATCAGGCTCTGGATCTTGGTCAGAGGGTGCGTGGCCGTGATCCGCCGCACGGTGCCCGAGCGGGAGCGCATCACGATCGACTCGGTCTCGACGTGGTCGCCGACGACGCGGACTCCACGCAGGAGCGCGCCGCTCGTGACGCCCGTAGCCGCGATGAAGACATCCTCGCCCTGGACGAGATCGTCCGCCGTCAGCACGCGGTCGAGGTCGAAGCCGTCGTCGACGAGCTGCCGTCGCTCGTCCTCGTTGCGCGGCCAGAGCTTGCCCTGCATCGCGCCGCCCAGGGTCTTGATGGCCGCCGCCGAGATCACGCCTTCGGGCGTTCCGCCGATGCCCATCAGGAGGTCGACGCCGGTGCCCACCTGGGCGGCGGCGATCGCGGGCGCGACGTCGCCGTCACGGATGAGGTTCACGCGCGCGCCGGCTTCCCGGAGCTCAGCGATCAGGTCGTCGTGGCGCTCGCGTTCGAGGACGACGACGGTGAGGTCGTTCACCGCAACGTGCTTCGCCTCCGCCACGCGCTCGAGGTTCTCGGTCGGGCTCGCGTCGATGTCGATCGCATCCGCCGCCTCGGGGCCGACCGCGATCTTGTCCATGTACAGCGCCGCGCCGGGAAAGAAGAGCGCTCCGCGCTCGGCGACGGCGATCACCGAGATCGCATTCGGCATGCCCAGGGCCGTCAGCCGCGTCCCCTCGAGGGGATCGACCGCGACGTCGACCTCGGGCCCCGTCCCGTCTCCGACCTCCTCGCCGTTGAAGAGCATCGGCGCCTCGTCCTTCTCGCCTTCGCCGATGACGACGATCCCGCGCATCGAGACGGTGTCGAGCATGAGCCGCATCGCGTCGACGGCCGCCTGGTCGGCGGCGATCTTGTCCCCGCGCCCGATCCAGCGTGCTGCGAACGTCGCCGCCGACTCGGTGACGCGCACGAGCTCGAGCGCGAGATTGCGGTCGGGAATAGACCGATCGACGTCGCCCACGTCGTCTGATCCTACATCCGGTCTGGAGCGTCGACTCCGATCAGATCGAGGCAGCGAGCGACGACGTGCTGTGTCGCCAGGCAGAGCGCGAGCCGGAACGCCTCGTTCTCGGAGTCGAGGACGCGGTGCTCGTGATAGAAGCGATGGAAGTCGTCCGCGACGCGGATCGCGTAGTTCGGGATCGCGTGCGGGGCCCGCCGATCGGCCGCCTCGCCGGCGAGCACCGGGAATTCGAGCAGCCGCTTCACGAGCTCCCGCTCCTCGCGCGCGAGCGCCGTAGCCGGCTTGGCGGGCCCGGCCGCAATCTCCGCCTCGGCAGCGTTCCGCAGGATCCCGGCGATGCGCGCGTGCGCGTATTGCACGTAGTAGACGGGATTCTTCTGCGTTCGCTGCTTCGCGAGGTCGACGTCGAGCTCGATCGTCTGATCGTGCCCACGCGAGACGAGGTACCAGCGCGCGGCATCCACGCCGATCGTGTCCAGGAGATCGTCGAGGAACGCCACGTCGCCGCGGCGCTTGGACATCTTCCTCGTCGCGCCGCCCTCGACGAGGTGCACGAGCTGGTAGATGAGGACCTCGAGCGAGTCGCGCGGGTGACCGAGCATCTCGGCGAGCGCCTGCAAGCGGCCCACGTAGCCGTGATGGTCTGCACCGAGCACGTAGATCAGCCTGTCGAACTCCCGCGCGTACTTTCGGCGGACGTAGGCGGCATCGGCGGCGAAGTAGCCGGGAGTCCCGTCCGAGCGAATGAGCACGCGATCCTTGTCGTCGCCGTGAGCGCTCGTCCGCGCCCAGACGGCATCGTCCTGCTCGAACGTGTCGAGGAGCGCGATGGCTTCGGGGATCTCGCTCTCCACGTCGCTCTGCAGCACCCAGGTGTCGAAGTGCACCCGAAACCGCTCGAGGGTCTGCTCGATCCTCGCCAGCATCGGCGGCACGGGATCGCCTGGCTGGCTCGCGAGCTCCGCGATGTACGTCGCCGCGGTACCCGTCCTCGGGCGGCTCCTCCCCACGCCGGACCGCCTCGACCGACGCGTAGAAGCGCTCCATCTGCGTTCCTGCGTCGTTGTAGTAGTACTCGCGCTCGACCTCGTGGCCGGCGAACGCCAGCACGCGTGCGACGGAGTCGCCGTAGGCGCCGTTGCGGGCGACGGCGACCGTCAGCGGGCCCGTCGGGTTGGCGGAGACCATCTCGACCTGGATCCGCTCGGGGTCGAGCGCGGTCCGGGCCCCGAACTGGTCGGGGGCGGCGAGGATCCCACTCAACCCGTCGGTGAGCCATGCGTCGGACATGCGGAGATTGAGGAATCCGGGGCCTGCCGGCTCGGCGGCCTCGACCAGCTCGCGACGGAGAGCCTCGGCCGCCAGCTCGGCGGCGATCTCACGTGGCGCGCGTCCCTGGGTGGGCGCGAGCCTCAGTGCGACGTTCGTCGCGTAGTCGCCGTGCTCCGGATCTCCCGGACGCTCGAGGACGACGGGGACGCCGGCAAGCTCGGAGAGCGAGCGCGCGAGGTCGCGAGACGGGATCGTGGGCGGCCACCGCGCCATCGTAGGCGGCGCGACGCGGCGAGGTCCGGGACGAAGCCAGACCCCGGTCTGTCGTGCTCGCTAGCTCTCGGTCGGCCGAGACGGCGGACGGCGCCGAGCGGATCGGCACGACCACGCCCTCACGATGCAGCGCGAGCTGAACCTCTTCGCGCGCCTTGTAGATCCGCCACTTGACGGTCGCGAGCGTGATCTCGAGCGTCTCGGCGATCTCCGTGTACGAGAGGCCGACGACGTCGCGGAGGAGCAGCGCCATCTTGAGATCGGGGTTCAGCCGCTCGACGGATCGCCAGACCGCGTCGATGGTCTCGGCGCGCTCCGCGGGCGCGTCGACGACCTCGAGCGGGGGAATGTCCTCGAGCTGGACGACTGCGCGCGGGCGGCGCTCGATAGCGCGAAGCTCGTCGAGCACCCGGTTCTTGGTCACCTGGAAGAGCCAGGTCGTGAAGCGCGAGCGCAGCGAGAATCCGGAAAGCCCCTGGAAAACCCGGAGGAAGACTTCCTGCGTGAGGTCTTCGGCGAGATTGCGGTCGCCGGTCAGGCGGACGATGTAGTTGAAGACGGGCTGCTCGTACGTCCGGACGATGATCGCGAAGGCGCGCTCGTCGCCACGCTGGGCCTTGCGCAGGACTCCGAGGTCTGGTTGTGGCAGCGACATGTAGGCGGGCGGAGTATAGAAGGTCGTGTGTAAGGGGTTTGTGCGCGGGCCTTTACAGGCTGGTTGCGAGGGAATCTCCGGTCATCTCTGCCGGAATCGAAAGGTCGAGCAAGGCCAGAATGGTCGGCGCGAGGTCGGACAGCTCACCCTCGGGTGACAGCGCAAGCGCCCTGTCCGTCAGGACGAGAGGCACCGGGTTCGTCGTGTGCGCCGTATGCGGGCTCTTGCCGTCTGGCTCGAGCATGACCTCAGCATTTCCGTGATCGGCGGTTACCAAACACACGCCACCTGCTTCCCTCACACACGCGAGAACCCTGCCCAGACAGCGGTCGGTCTCCTCCACGGCGCGGACGACCGCCGGAATCGAGCCCGTGTGACCCACCATGTCCGGGTTGGCGAAGTTCACGACCGCGAACCGATAGCCGTTCCCGATCTCTGCGCAGAACGCGGGTGGCCACCTCGTCTGCGGACATCTCGGGCTTCAGGTCGTAGCTCGGGACGTCGCGCGGCGAGGGCACCAGGATCCGCGCCTCGCCCTCCCACTCCCGCTCCTCGCCCCCGTTGAAGAAGTACGTCACGTGGGCGTACTTCTCGGTCTCGGCGGCGTGCAGCTGGCGTGCGCCGCTCCGCGCGAGCACCTCGGCGAGCGTCTCCTCGACCACTTGCTCCTCGAACGCGACGGGGCACGGGAAGTCGGCGCCGTAGCGGGTCATCGTGGTCAGGTCGACCCCGGCTTCGACCAGGCGCTGGGTCAGCTGACGCCCGCGGTCGGGGCGGAAGTTGAAGAAGATGGCCGAGTCCTTGGCGGGATCGAGCCGCGGCCTACCGCTCAGGACCACCGGCTCGACGAACTCGTCCGTCACCCCTCGGGCGTAGCTCGCCTCGATCGCCGCCACAGGATCCTCGGCGAGCTCGCCTTCACCGGCGCAGATCGCGAGGAACGCACGGTCGGTCCGATCCCAGCGGCTGTCGCGATCCATGGCGTAGTAGCGGCCGCAGACCGTGGCGATGCGGTCGCTGGGCAGCTCTGCGAGATCGGTCGCAGCCGCATGCGGGGAGACGTCGCGCCCGTCGGTGAACGCGTGAATCCACGTGTTCTGGCTCATGCCCTCGCTGTCGGCCAGCTCGAGCAGCGCGCGCAGGTGGTCGATGTGGGAGTGGACGCCGCCGTAGGAGACGAGGCCGAGAACGTGGACGTCGCCTCCCCGCGCCGCGGCGCGGCGAAATGCGCCGAGCAGCGCCTCGTTCGCGAAGAAGGAGCGATCCTCGATCGCGACGTTCACGCGCATCAGATCCTGGAAGAGCACCCGCCCGGAGCCGATCGTGAGGTGCCCCACCTCCGAGTTGCCCATCTGGCCCGGAGGCAGTCCGACGGCGGGGCCCGAAGCATCGAGGACGGCGTGCGGGTAGCTCTCCCAGAGCGCGTCGAAGACCGGCGTGTCGGCAAGCTCCACGGCGTTGCCCGGACCGGGAGGAGCGAGCCCCCACCCGTCCAGGATCACGAGCGCGACGAGATCTCTCACGCGCTCGCGACGTCCGCAGCCGCAAGGCAGATCGCCTCGAACGACTGCGCGTCGAGCGAGGCGCCACCGACGAGCGCCCCGTCCACGTCGGGTTGCGCAAGCAGCACCCGCGCGTTGTCGGCGTTCACGGAGCCTCCGTAGAGCACCCGCGTGGAATGCAGCGACTTGATGTGAGCGTGCGCCTCCTGTGCGATCTCGGGTGTCGCCGTCCGCCCCGTGCCGATCGCCCACACCGGCTCGTAGGCGATCACGAGACGCTCGTGCTCGGGCAGAACGGAGACCTGGCGTTCGAGCACAGCTTTGGTCTGCTCGGCCTCGCGCTCCGCCTCGGTCTCCCCCACGCACGCGATGACCGCGAGACCCGCCTCGAGCGCCGCGTCGACCCGCAGCCGCACGGTGTCGTCGGTCTCGCCGAAGTGCTGTCGTCGCTCGGAATGGCCGACGAGGGCTCCCTTCACCCCGAGCTCGAGCAGCATCGGCGCGGACACCTCGCCGGTAAATGCACCCTCCAGCGCCCAGTGCACGTTCTGGGCGTAGACCTTGACGCTGCTTCCCTCTCCGAGACCCTGAATCGTCGGCTTCGAGCGCTACGAACGGCGGGCAGACGACAACCTCGACGTCGCGGAGAGCGATCGCCGAGACGCCGGATCTGCGCCGCGAACTCGCGCGCCTGGTGCGCGCCCTTGAACATCTTCCAGTTGCCCGCGATCAGCATCGCGGCGATCTTAGGCGACACGGCTGTTAGCCTCGGCCCCGTGAGTCTCGAGACCTGGGAGAAGCGCTTTCGAGCTCCCGTCTCGTTCTTTCCGGAGTGGTCGCCGCACGCTCCCGATCGCGTTGCGTTCGCGTCGAACGAGTCGGGAGTCTGGCAGGTTCACGCCTTCGATCCCTCGAACGGAAGCCGGCGCCAGGTCACAGATCATCCGGTAGGCGTGATCGACGGGACGCCGACCCTCGACGGCGAAGGGATCGTCTGGTTCCAGGACGAGAGCGGCGACGAGTCCGGCCGGTGGTTCGTGCAGCCGTTCGGCGGAGGCGAGACCCGCGCGCTGCTCGAAGGCATTCCGCACGGCTGGAGCGAGGGCCTGGCGCAAGCGCCGGGCGTCGTCGCAGCCGGCCTGAGCGATCGCGACGGGTTCGCCGTCTACGTCTCGCTGCAGGGAGCCGTGGCTCGGGAGGTGTACCGCTCGGGCGAGTCGGTCCGCCTCGGCAGCGTGGACGAGGGTGGGTTCCTGCTCGGCGCGTTGTCCGCGGACGGATCCCTCCTCTGCCTCGAGCATGCCGAGCACGGCGATCTCATCCACTCCGCGCTCAAGGTCATCGATCCGCGCTCGGGCGCGACCGTCGGCGAGCAGCTCGACGAGGGGATGTCTCTGGTCGCGAAGTGCTGGTCGCCGGTGGCCGGAGACCAGCGGCTGGCATTCGACCACGAGCGCGGCGGCGAGGAGCGTCCGGGCCTCTGGGACCTGGCGACCGGCGAACGGCAGGATCTCGATGTCGATCTCGAGGGAGCGCTCTTCGTTCACGACTGGTGGCCCGACGCCTCGGCGTTGCTGCTCGTGAACCGCTTCCAGGGGCGCGACCGGCTGTTTCGGTACGAGGTCGGGACGGGCGCCCTCGAGCAGCTGTCGACCGAGCCCGGCGTGATCCTGAAAGCGCGCGTCCGCCCGGACGGACGCGTCTGGCTCACGCACGAGCAGGGGCACCGCCAGCGGTTGCTGCTCGACGACACCGGTCGTGAGGTCGTGGCTCTGGACGGAGAACGGGCACCGGCCGGCCGGCCGTACCAGTCGTGGACCTTCGACAACCCGCACGGACAGCAGGTCAACGGCTTCTACGTCACGCCGAACGACTCGGACGCGCCGTTCCCGGTGCTCATGTTCGTCCACGGCGGCCCCACGTCGCTCGACCTCGACCGCTGGCAGCCGGAGGTCCAGGCGTACGTCGACGCCGGGTTCGCGGTCGGTTTGGTGAACTACCGCGGGTCGACCGGTTACGGACGCGAATGGCGCGACACGCTGGTCGGCGACATCGGCGGGCCGGAGCTCGAGGACGTGAATGCCGGTCTTCACGACCTGATCGACCGAGGGATCGCGGATCCCGCCCGTGCGGTCGTCGGCGGGTGGTCCTGGGGTGGCTACATCACGCTGCTCGAGCTCGGCAAGCATCCGGAGCTGTGGTCGTGCGGGATGGCCGGTGTCCCGGTCGCCGACTACGAGGACGGATACGAGGAGCTGTCTCCGCTCTTGCAGGCCTACGACCGAGCGCTCCTCGGTGGCTCGGAGCCCAAGGACGTGCCCGAGCTCATGCGCGACCGCAACCCGATCAACTTCGCGGACGAGGTGCGCGCGCCGGTCCTGTTCGTCATCGGGAGGAACGACAGCCGCTGCCCGTACCGGCAGGCGATGCGCTACGTCGAGAAGCTGGAGGCGCGCGGCCATCCGCACGAGGTCTACGTCTTCGAGACCGGCCACGGCTCCTTCGACGTCGACGAGCGCGTCAAGCAGGTGTCGATGATCCGCGACTTTCTCGCCCGCAACGTGGCGGGTATTTCCGCCTAGTCGCTCGGAATCGCCAGCACGCCGGGTAGCTCCTTGCCCTCGAGCAGCTCGAGGGAGGCGCCACCGCCGGTCGACACCCACGAGACCTGGTCGGCGAGGCCGAGCTCCTGCAGCGCGCGCACCGAGTCTCCGCCCCCGACGACGGTGTAGCCCTCCACGCTCGGCCACCGCCTGCGCGACGGCTTTCGTGCCTTCGGCGAACTTCGGCCATTCGAACACGCCCATCGGCCCGTTCCAGAAGACCGTGCGCGCACCGCGGATCGTCTGTGCGAAGCGCTCGCGCGCCTCGGGGCCGATGTCGAGGCCGAGCCAGCCCTCCGGCAGGGCGTCGAACGCCGTCACCTTGGTCTCGGCGTCCTCCTCGAACGCGGACGCGGCCACGACGTCCGCTGGAAGCACGGCCTCGTACGGGAGCGGATTCTCGTCGCGGAGCTCCTCGGCCATCTTCCCCCCGATGAGCACTTCGTCGGCGCGCTCGCCGAGGCTGACGAGCACTCCGAGCTTGTCCTCCACCTTCGCGCCGCCCGCGACGAGCACGAACGGCCGCTCGACGTCCGCCAGGAGGCGGCCGAGCATCTCGAGCTCCTGCTCGAGGAGGAGCCCCGCGTACGCCGGCAGCAGCTCCGCTACACCGACGGTCGAGGCGTGTGCCCGGTGCGCAGAGCCGAAGGCGTCCAGCACGAACAGGTCTCGCCCCTCCGCCAGCCGCCTGGCGGTCTCGGGGTCGTTCTTGGTCTCGCCGGGGTCGAAGCGAGTGTTCTCGAGGACGCGAACCCGATCGTCCGACAAGAGCTCCCGGAGGCGTGCGGCGACGGGAGCGATCTCGAACTCGGGATCGGGGCCCTTGGGACGGCCGAGATGCGAGCAGACGACGACGTCTCGAGCGCCGGAGTCGAGCAGATGGCGCAGCGTCAGGAGCGAAGCCTGGATCCGCGTGTCGTCCGCGACGCGTCCGTCCTCGAGCGGCACGTTGAGGTCGGAGCGGACGAGAACGCTCTTGTCCGCGACGTCCGCGGTGCGGACGGAACGCGGTACGTGCCTCAAGGAAGGAGCTTCCCGATCAGATCGACGAGCCGGCACGAGTACCCCCACTCGTTGTCGTACCAGCCGAACACCTTGACCGTGCTCCCCTGCACCATCGTCAGCTCGCTGTCGAAGATGCACGAGTAGGGGTTGCCGTTGATGTCGGTCGAGACGATGGGGTCGTCCGCGTAGTAGAGGAGACCCTCGAGTGCGCCGCTTCCGGCTGCGTCCTCGAACGCGCCGTTGACCTCGTCCACGCTCGTGTCACGGCCGAGGGTCACGACGAGGTCTGTCAGCGAGCCGGTGGCGACGGGAGCGCGCACCGAGATCCCGTCCACCTTTCCCTGGAGCTCCGGGAGGACGAGCCCGATGGCCTTTGCAGCTCCGGTCGAGGTCGGGATGAGGTTGATCGCGGCGGCTCGCGCACGGCGCAGGTCCTTGTGCGGGAAGTCGAGGATCACCTGGTCGTTCGTGTACGCGTGGATGGTCGTCATGAAGCCGCTCTGGATCTCACCGAGCTCGTGAAGAACCTTGGCCAGCGGCGCGACGCAGTTGGTCGTGCACGAGGCGTTCGAGACGATGTGGTGGGAGTCGGGGTCGTAGGCGTCGTCGTTGACCCCGAGGACGACGGTCAGGTCGGGGTCGGTCGCGGGAGCGGAGATGACGACCTTCTTGGCGCCGGCGTCCAGGTGCTTCTGCGCTCCTTCGCGGTCGGTGAAGAACCCCGTCGACTCGAGCACGACGTCGACCCCGAGATCGGACCACGGAAGCGCTCCCGGGTCGCGCTCGGAGAGGATCCGGATCTCCTCGCCGGCCGCGCGCAGGACGCCGTCGGCGAGCTCGACGTCGCCCGGGAACGGCCCGAGGTTCGAGTCGTAACGGAGCAGGTGCGCCATCGTCTTCGCATCCCCGAGGTCGTTCAGGGCGACGATCTCCAGGTCTGACTCGCGCTCGTGCTGCGCTCGGAAGAAGTTCCGCCCGATGCGGCCGAACCCGTTGATACCGACGCGAATTCCCATGTTCCCTCCGTCCCTCGGGTGCGAGGCGAGTCTAACCGGGCGGGTTCGGGCCGACTGCCGTCCGCAAGCTCCTCGAGCCGGCGCAGGCGCCTCTGCACGGCGGCCTTGCTCACCCGTGGATCGGTGCGGGCGGCGAGCTCGCGGAGCGACTCGGTCGGGTGGTGCCGGCGAAGCTCGGCGACCTCCCGCAGCGGGCTCTCGAGCCGGTCGAGCCGACCCGCGGCGATGAGCGCGCGAACAGCCTCGAGTTGGAGCTGCGCAGCCTTGCTCGTGCGGACGAGGTTTGCGTGGTCGGCGTTGGCGCGGCGGTTCGCATGGCCGCTCGTCGCGGCTACGACCGCACGCTCCTCGAGGGCGAGAACGGCCTCTGCGGCGCCGGCGAGCGCGAGGACCGACTCGATCGCGTCCCAGCTCTTGGCGTACGCCACGGCATGCGTGGGCCGCTCGACCACGCCGAGGCGCGTGCCCGCAGCCGCGGCGAGATCGCCGAGCAGCGCCGCCGACTCGAGGCCGGCTGTCCGCAGCTCGAGGTGCGGTGAACGCCGCACCGACAGCGACCCGCCGCCCAGAAAGGCACCTCGGATGTAGGCCGAGCGGCAGCAGGCACGCGCGACCACCCTCCGCGGCGGACGCTCGAGCGGCCTGCCGTGCCGGTCGAGGACGCCCGCCGCCGACCAGGACGTGCAGTGCGTCGTCGGAGCCGTCGACATGCAGCTGGTAGCGGGTCGCTCGGTCGAACGCATGTCGGCGATACGTCCGGATCTCGGATCGGATCTCGACCTCGCGCAGGAGGCTGAACGCCCGCCGCGCCGCGGCTCCGCTCGCGAGATCGAGATGGAGCGCCCACTTTCCCCTGCCCGCGCAGATGGAGGTTGCCGGCGGAGTGAAACAGCGCGGACAGCTCGGCGAGTCGGTCGCACAGTCGAGTGGGCGCGATGCGCGCCAGCTCCTCCCTGACGTCCTCGGAGGTCACAGGCGCACGCCTTCGAGCGCGAGCAGGCGCCGCTTGACGCCGACGCCGGCGGAGCCGTAGCCGCCGATCCCGCTCGCGCCCACGACCCGGTGACAGGGGATGAGGAACATGAAGCGGTTCGTCGCGCAGAAGGTCCCCACCGCACGCGCTGCACCCGGGTACCCGGCGAGCGCAGCCAGCTCTCCGTAGCTCACCACCTCGCCGCGCGGCATGACCCGCAGCGCGTCCGCGACCGCGCGCTGAAAAGGCGTCGTCCAGTCGAGGTCGAGAGCCACGTCCGCGAGCGAGACGTCGTCGCCGGCGAGGAACGACGTCAAGCGCTCGACGAGCCACGACCGGTCGGTCCCGCGGGCCTCGGCCTCCGAGTCGGTGCCGAACCGGAACTCGTGCACGAGGACGACGCTCATCGCGTCGGTCCACAGCTCCCCCACGCCCCAGTCGGGCACCACATACCGCGTCCACTCCGCTCGCACGTCGCCGATCGTAGAATCCTGGCATGAGCGCTCCCGGCATCTTCACGCCGCCTCCAGCGGTCAACGAGCCGATCAAGTCCTACGCGCCGGGATCGCCCGAGCGAGAGGAGCTGAAGAACCGGCTCCGGGAGATGGAGGGCGAGCGCATCTCGATCCCGCTCGTGATCGGCGGCAAGGACATCGTCACCGACGAGACCTTCGAGGCGGTCCTGCCGCACCGCAAGGATCACGTGCTCGCGGACGTGAGCAAGGGCGGAGCGGAGCACGTGCAGCAGGCGATCGACGCCGCGCGGGCGGCGCACGCCGACTGGTCGAGGACGCCGTGGCACGAGCGAGCGGCCGTCTTCCTCCGCGCCTCCGAGCTGCTCTCGGGCCCGTGGCGCCAGACGCTGAACGCGGCGACCATGCTCAACCAGTCCAAGACCGTGCACCAGGCCGAGATCGACGCGGTCTGCGAGCTGATCGACTTCTGGCGCTACAACATCGAATACCTCGTCCGCATCTACTCCGAGCAGCCGACCTCGTCGACCGGGACCTGGAACCGCATGGAGTACCGGCCGCTCGAGGGATTCGTCTTCGCGGTCAGCCCGTTCAACTTCACCTCGATCGGAGGCAACCTGTCCTCCGCGCCCGCGCTCATGGGGAACACGATCGTGTGGAAGCCCGCCTCGACGGCCTCCCTCGGCGCGCACTACCTCATGCGCCTCATGCAAGCGGCGGGACTTCCGGACGGCGTGATCAACCTCGTGCACGGCTCCGGTGCGACGATCGGGGCGGCGGCGCTCGCGAGCCCCGAGCTCGCCGGAATCCACTTCACCGGCTCGACCGACGTCTTCAACGGGATGTGGAAGACCGTCGGCACCAACGCAGGCTCGTACCGAAACTACCCGCGCCTCGTCGGCGAGACCGGCGGCAAGGACTTCATCCTCGCGCATCCCTCCGCCGATGCGGAGGCGGTCGCGACCGCGGTGGTTCGAGGATCGTTCGAGTACCAGGGGCAGAAGTGCTCGGCCGCCTCCCGCCTGTACGTCCCCTCCAACCTGTGGCCCCAGGTGAAGGAGCAGCTGGTCGAGGACGTCGCGACGATCAAGATGGGCGACGTCGCCGACTTCGAGAACTTCATGGGCGCCGTCATCGATGCGAGCGCGTTCAAGACGCACGCGAAGGCGATCGAGGAGGCTCGCTCGGCGGGGGCGGAGATCGTCGCCGGAGGCTCGACCGACGACTCCGAGGGCTACTTCGTCTCGCCGACCGTGATCGCCACGGACGACAAGGGCTTCCGCCTGCTCCGCGACGAGCTCTTCGGCCCGATCATGACGACCTACGTCTACGACGAGAAGCGCTGGGGCGAGACGCTCGAGCTCGTCGACGAGACCGCTCCCTACGGGCTCACGGGCGCCGTCTTCGCCACCGAGCGGGCGGCGATCGACGAGGCGCAGGACGCCCTTCGCTATGCGGCGGGCAACTTCTACGTGAACGACAAGCCGACGGGCGCGGTCGTCGGGCAGCAGCCCTTCGGCGGCTCCCGTGCGAGCGGGACGAACGACAAGGCCGGCTCCATGTGGAACCTCATCCGCTGGGTGTCGCCGCGGACGATCAAGGAGACGTTCGTTCCGCCGACCGACTACCGGTACCCCTTCCTCGGGTCCGACGGCGACCGCAACAGCAGCTAGCACGCGGCAATGGCTCGGATCCTCGACGGGATCGACGCCTTCCTCGACCAGCTGGCGGCGATCGACCCGCTGCCTGCGTTCATCGCGATCCTCTGCCAGCTCGCCAAGCTCACCTGCACGAGCCAGGCGTGGAGGAACATCCTGGTCGCCGCGTATCCCGACCGCGAGGTTCCTCGCCGCTCGATCCTCGGCGCATACGTGTCCGGCATCGGGATCAACGCGATCATCCCGGTGCGAGCCGGAGACGCGGTGCGCGTCGTCCTCGCACACCGGGCGATCCCGGACTCGAGCTACACGACGGTCATCTCGAGCACGCTCGTCCTCTCGATCTTCGACATCGCGGCAGCGTCGGCGCTGCTGATCTGGGCGGTCGTCACGCCTGGACGAGCTGCCGGGCATCGGCCAGCTCCCCCGCCTTCGCAGCTTCGACTTCGCCTGGCTGCTCGACCGGCCGCTGGCAGCCGAGCTCATCCTGGCGGCGATCCTGATCGCGCTCGTCGTCCTCGGCATCTGGATCCACGGGCACGTGCTCGACTTCTGGGAGCGCGTCAAGCAGGCCTTCTCGGTCGTGCGCGACCCTCCGGCGTACTTCGGCTCGGTGGCGATCTGGCAGGCGGCGGACTGGACCCTCCGGCTCACGACGATCTGGTTCATGCTGGACGCGTTCGACATCCCGCAGTCGTTCCAGAACGTGCTCCTGGTGCAGGTGTCGTCGAGCCTCGCGACCCTCCTCCCGCTCACCCCCGGCGGGCTCGGTACCGAGCAGGCCTTCCTGCTCTACGTGTTCGCGGGCGCGGTGCCAGGCGCGCAGCTCCTGGCGTTCAGCGTCGGAGCACGGCTGATCCTCATGACGACGAACGTCGTCGCCGGATTCACCGCGCTCGCGCTCTCGCTGGGCCACCTCAACTTCCGTGGCGCGATGAAGAGCGCTCGGGACGCTCGCTCACCGGAGGAGGAACCGTAGGGGGCGAGGCAGGCCCCTCGCCCTACGACGGCCCGGCCTTGTGCAGCTGCGCGTAGAGGGTGCGCGCGGTCTTCTGTGGCAGTCCCGGAACGCCCTCGAGCTCTTCCTGCGAGGCATCGAGAAACCGCTCGACCGAGCCGAAGTGCCTGAGGATCGCCCGCCGCCGGGCCGGGCCGACGCCCGGTAGGCCTTCGAAGATCGTCTCCATCGACTTCGTGCCCCGCTTCTGGCGGTGATACCGAAGCGCGACACGATGGGCCTCGTCACGGGCGCGCTGCAGGAGCTGGAGCGCAGGGCTGTGGCGCTCGAGCCGGATCGGCACGGAGGAGCCCGGGACGAACACCTCCTCCTCGCGCTTCGCGAGGGAGATGACCGCCACGCGAGGAAGGTCGAGCTCCTCCATCGCCGCAAGCGCGGCGGACAGCTGGCCGCGGCCTCCGTCGACGACGACGAGGTTCGGTGTGCGCGAGAAGCTCTCGTCCGGCTCTCCTTCGCGGGCGCGAGCGAAGCGGCGGGAGATCACCTCGCGAATGGCGCCGACGTCGTCCTGCCCGTCGAGGCCGCGCATCGCAAAGGTGCGGTAGTGGGCGTTCTTCGACTTGCCGTCGACGAACACGACCATCGACGCGACGATCGACTCGCCCTGGATGTTCGAGACGTCGAAGCACTCGATCCGGAGCGGCAGGCTCTCCAGGTTCAGACACTCGCGCAGCTGCTCGAGCGCGGTCACGCGGCGAAGCCGCTCGGCCTCGCGGGTCGCGGAGTCCGCTTCGAGCGCGACGCGCGCGTTCTCGCTCGCGAGCTCGACGAGGCGGCGCTTCTCCCCACGTGCCGGCGCGCGCACCTCGACGCGCGACCCGCGCCGCTCCGAGAGGAACTCCGCGATCGCCTCCGTGTCCTGCGTCCCGACGGGCACCAGCACCTGGGGTGGGATGCTTGGCGTGGCCTCGTAGTACTCGACCACGAACGCCTCGAGCACCGACAGCTCGTCCTCCTCGACCACGTTCTCCAGATGGAAGCCGTAGCGGTCGATCATCCGCCCGTCGCGCAGCGGGAAGACCTGCACCGCGGCGCGGTCGCCCTCGACAGCGAGACCGATCACGTCGACCGTTCCCGACGGCGCGCTTGTCGGCCGCCTGCCGCTCGGCGAGATGCCTGATCGCGAACAGACGGTTTCGGTAGCGGGCCGCCTCCTCGAAGCGCTCGTCTCGAGCGGCGTCCTCCATGCGCGCCTCGAGCTCGCGCTGGATCGGCAGCGTGTCGCCGGAGAGGAAGCCGATCACGCCCTCGATGATCTCGCCGTAGTCCTCGGCGGAGATCTCGTTCACGCACGGCGCGAAGCAGCGGTCGATGTGGAAGTCGAGACAGGGAATTCCCGAGTGACGCCCGGGCCGCGGTCCCTCGCAGGGCCGAAACTTGAAGACGCGGTTCAGGACGTCCAGCGTCGCGCGTACCTTCTTCGCATTCGCGTACGGCCCGAAGTACACGGTGCCCCGGCGGTGCCGCTCCCGCGTGAACATCACCCGTGGGAACTCGTCGGTGAGCGTCACGGCGATGTACGGGAACGACTTGTCGTCCCGCAGCCGGATGTTGAAGGGCGGCCGATAGCGCTTGACGAGGTTCTGCTCGAGGTGGAGCGCCTCTGCCTCGTTCCGGGTGACGATGACCTCGACGTCTGCGATTCGGCCCGCGAGCTGACCGATCGCCACGCGGCCGTCGCTGCGCTGGAAGTAGCTGCGCACGCGCGGCCGCAGCGACTTCGCCTTGCCCACGTACAGCGCGTCGCCCTGCTCGTCGCGAAAGACGTAGACACCAGGCTTGCGCGGAAGCCCGGCAAGCGTTCCTTCAAGGTTTTCACGCATTCCCTCGCTAGCGTATCCCCGTGCGTCGAGCCCTCCTGACGGCCTGCGGAGCCCTTCTCGCCCTGGCGGCGCCCGCCGTCGCCGAGGCCGGCCCCGGCCTGACCGTGGGAGCCGTGGAGGACGACGTGCGGCTTTCCTCCCCCGTCGAGGCCGAGGCGCGCATGGCGCTCTTCAGGGTCGCGGGCTTCCGGGCGGTACGCGTGACGAGCCTCTGGCAACCCGGTCAGACGAGACCTACCGAGGCGGAGCTCGGCGTCCTCGAGAACGTCGCCGAGGCCGCGTCCCGAAACGGCGTACGCGTCTACGTGACGGTCATGCATCCCGGCTCTCGTACGACTCCGCTGACGGACGAGGCGCGCAGCGATTTCGCCGCCAACGCGGCCGCCCTCGTGCGGGCGGTCCCCGAGGTCCGGCACGTCATCGTCGGGAACGAGCCCAACCTGAACCGGTTCTGGCTCCCGCAGTTCGAGCTCGACGGGACGAGTGCCGCGCCAGCCGCGTATCTCGCGCTGCTCACCCGCACCTACGACGCGCTGAAGGCCGTTTCGCCGGGCGTACGGGTCTACGGCGGCGCTCTGTCGCCGCGCGGCGGCGACCGCGCGGGCGGGACGCGACCCACGCATTCGCCGACGAAGTTCATCCAGGAGCTGGGCGTCGCCTACCGCGCGAGCGGCCGCGACCGCCCGGCCATGGACGCGCTTTCGATCCATCCGTATCCCGACAACTCGAGCCAACCGCCGACGACGGCCCATCCCAACACCACGACGATCGGGATCGCCGACTACGACAAGCTCGTCGCGCTCCTCGCGCAGGCATTCGACGGCACCGCCCAGCCGGGTTCCGCGCTTCCCATCCTGTACGCCGAGTTCGGCGTGGAGTCGCAGATCCCGGCCGCGAAGGCGGCCCTCTACACGGGTGACGAGCCGGCGGTGACGCGTCCCGTCGACGAAGCGACACAGGCGGCGTATTACCAGCAGGCACTCGCTCTCGCCTTCTGTCAGCCGACGGTCGAGGGAATGCTGCTCTTCCTCTCCCGCGACGAACGGGCGCGCGCGGGCTGGCAGTCGGGTGTGCACTACGTGGACGGGACGGCCAAGGACAGCCTGCCGCGCGTCACGGAGGCGCTGGATCGCGCGACCGGCGGTTCGATCGTGCGCTGCCCCGGCGTTCAGCTCATCGTCCGTCCGAGCTTCCTCCGCTTCGGCACGCGGACCGCCGCGAAGCGTGGCGTGTTCCGCGCAAGCCTCCGCTGCGATCTCGATTGCAACTACGTCCTGAGGGTTGAGCGGGCATCCACGCACTCGACCAAGCTGATGAAGCGTGGCCGCCTCGAGGTCGGAGAGCTCGCGAAGATCGATCTCGGTGCGCGCAGGCTCGGCCCCGGCGAATACCGCTACACGCTGCGCCTCGTGCACCCGGTGAACCCGGGACACCCGACCCGCTGGCAGGGCCGGCCCTTCACGCTGCCATAGCGCTCTAGTAGCGGTGCTCGAGCCGCCACACGCGCACGACGACGTACGCGCAGGCGGCCAGGACGAGTACGAGCGCGAGGGCGTCGCGGCCGGGTACTCCGAGACCGATCGCCATGCCGATCGCCACGACCGCCAGGATGATCGCTGCGTAGAACAGGGTGCGGTTCCGGTCCGACCACGCCTCCAGGTCTCCCCTGCGCTCGCGCCAGAGCAGGAACAGGAAGAACGCGATCGCGAGGAAGAACGCGATCTGCAACAACCCGCCCACGGTCGCGAGAACCGGCTCGAGGGAGAGCACGACGACCACGACCGCGATCAGCGCGATGATCCCGAGGCCACGAGCGAGCGGCGGAATGCGATCCCAGAGCTTCCTCATCCCGTCGTAAATGCTCGCACGGCGAGGGCGCCGGCGAGCAGTGTCGTGCCGGCGAACCAGAGGAGCCTCCGCGGCCCCTCGGCCGGTGCGTAGAACCACGGCGAGAGTGCGACCCCGAGGGCGAACGCCCCGTATGCGTAGTGGAGGCGGTCGGGAGCACGCCGGCCGTCTGAGAGCAAGAGCAGGCCGACGGCGGCCTGCGCGATGAGAGCCGTCTGCGCAAGCGCGAGGCCGTGTGCCACGGTCAGTCCTGCGCTGCCCCGCCGATATGCGATGAAGCCGTGCACCGCAGCCCCGACGCAGACGACCAGTACGGCAACGGCCAGAACGACGTGCACGGTTACCATCGCGCGGACCCTACCGAGGAGAATGCAGCATGATCGAGGAAGGTCAGCGTGCATCGGGCATGACCGACACGACGACCCCCGTCGTCGGGCGATGACCGTCCCGGAGGCCGAGCTGAAGAGGACGGACGCCGGACTCATTCCCCAGGGCGAGGGCTGGTTCGTGCTCAACGCGCGCGACGCATCATGGATCCGAAGCGAGGAGCGCGGACAGGACACCGACTTCGAAGGTGGGCAGGAGTGGGCGCAGCTCGGCTTCCGCATCCAGGTCGTCGCCCCCGGGCAGCGTGGCGTGTACCACGGCGAGCGCGGCCAGGAGGATTTCCTCATCGTCTCCGGCGAGTGCGTGCTCGTGATCGAGGGTGAAGAACGCCGCCTGAAGGCCTGGGACTTCGTTCATTGCCCGCCGTGGACGAAGCACGTCTTCGTCGGCACGGGCGACGCGCCGTGCGTGATCGTCATGGCCGGCAGCCGTGCGGGCGGCTTCGAGGTTCTCTATGCCGTGAACGAGGTTGCCGCGAAATACGATGCGAGCGTGCTCGAGGACACCTCGAGCCCGGACGAGGCATATGCCCGCTGGGGGCCGGAGGAGCGGTCCGTGTATGGCGAAGGGTGGCTCCCGTCTTGAACGATCCCGGTGATCCGACGAGCGGAGGCGTGGTCGAGGAAGGTCGGCCGGCGCCGGACTTCACGCTCACGTCGGACTCGGGCGAGGCGGTCACCCTGTCCTCCTTGAGAGGCGCGCCCGTCGTCCTCTACTTCTATCCACGCGACGACACACCTGGCTGCACCGCCCAGGCCTGCGGGATCCGGGACGCCTGGGGTGAATTCGAGAAGCGAGGAGCGGTCGTCCTCGGCGTGAGCACGGACGGCGAGGCTTCACACGCGAAGTTTCGGGACAAGTACCAACTTCCGTTCACGCTGCTCGCCGACGAGGATCACGCCGTCGCGAACGAGTACGGCGTGTGGGTGCAGAAGACCATGGCCGGCAAGACGTACATGGGCGTCGAGCGCTCGACCTTCATCATCGACGCGGACGGCAACCTCGCCAAGGTGCTGCGTCGAGTCAAGCCCGACACGCACGCAGACGACGTCCTCGCCGCGCTGCCTGAGTGAAGCTCTAGCGGCGCACTCGCGCGCGTTCCGCTCTAACTTGTGCCAGGCCTTGTCTCCGCGCAGGAACCTCCACGATCCCTTCACGCGCGCCCAGAAGATGATCGGCCGGTAGAGCACGAGGTCGAGCGGGCGAGCAGGAGCAGGCGCGCGAGATCGCGGTTCCGGTACTTCCGCGGGAGGTCGTCGAAGAGGACGGCGCACGCGGTCAGCGCGGCGTTCGTGAACGCGATCGCCGCGAGCATGACGAGGAACGGCGCGGGTCGAACAGCCCGAGCGCGACCGCGAGCCGCGAGCGCGCGACGCGAGCAGCTCGAACACGGGCGCGAGACCTCGGTGATCGAGTAGAACGGCGCACCGAGCAGCCCCACGGCCTTGTAGCGCGGGTTGAACCACATCCGGCGGTAGTGCCAGACGGTCTCGTTGATCACGCGCTGCCAGCGCTCGCGCTGCGAGACCAGCTTGCGGACGGTGTCGGGCCCCTCCGTCGTCGCCGACGTTGTCGGTGAGGCAGAGGATCTCGTAGTCGCGCCCTTCGCGCAGGAACCGCTCGTGGATCGCGGAACGTCACCTCGATGTCCTCGCACGTGAACGACGCTCGACTAGCCGCCGACCTCCTCGAGCACATCACGGCGCCAGATCTGGAACGCGCCTGGCGAGCAGAGCATGAAGCCAAGTCGTCGCCCAGCGCGAGGCGGTTGTTGAAGAACGCCGCACGAAGTCGAGGTGCTGGAGGCGATGAGCGGCTTGAGCGTCGATCGGGCGCCGCCCGCCGGCGCCGCCGATCGCGCGTTCCGGGTCGCGGCGATGCTGAGGTGGCTCGTGACCCGATGACGCGGCCGGGATCCTGACGACGAGGCGCATGCCCTTGAGCAGCGCCTCGCGGTCGAAGAGCGTGTCCGCGTCGACGCCGCAGACGTACCGGTAGCGGGCGACGTTCAGCCCCGCGTTCCAGGCGTCCGCCTTGCCGCCGTTCTCCTTGTCGACGACGATGAGGTTCGGGTGCGTCGGCGCTGCGGTAGATGGCCCGCACGCTCCGCGCTCTCGAAGACGTCGGCGCACGAAGACCTTGTACGGCTCGAGCTCGAATGCCTCGCGCAGCTTCTCGAGCGTGCCGTCGCCGAGCCGTCGTTGACCACGATCACCTCGTGCTCCGGGTAGTCGAAGGCGAGCAGCGTCTCGACGGCGGACACGATCACGGGCTCCTCGTCGTACGCGGCGGCGATGACGCTCACCGGGATGGTGAAGCGCGAGCTCGCGAGTGTCGCGTAGTCCTCGCTCCGCGCTCTCCTGGCGCCGCACCGTGCTCTCGATGCGCGCCGACCACGACGAGCGCGACGTACACGAAGGTCGTCAGCAGGAGATACGCGAGGCAGACGAGTACGACGACGCCGAGGATGTCGCCCGTCATGCCGCACGCTCGGTTCCGCGGGAGATGTGGCGGGCCGCCCGCGACTCAGCCGCTTCGCGCAGCCGCTCTCCGCCCGCCTCGTAGATCCGCTCGAGAAGCGGGCTGCCCGGCTGGTCCAGTCGCCAGAGGTGTCGACGAATCCGACGTCCTGGAGAACCTCGGCGGCGCCGTTTCGCGCGAACGCGTCCGGATGCCCGAGAACGGCAAGGAGCGCCGGCACGGCGTCGGAGCCCATGCCGCGGAGCGCGTCCTTCGCCGCCGTTCGCACCCACCACTGCCTGTCGGCGAGAAGACGGCGTGATCGACGGCGCGGCCTCGGCGCCCACGACGTGGCCGGCGGCGCGCGCGGCGTGCACCCGCACGAACCACGCGGGGTCGTCCAGCCGCGCGAGCGGTGGCGGCTCCGACCGCATTGCCACTACGACTCCCCAGTGTCTCGACGGCGGCGGCACGAACGTTCGGGTCGGGATCCCAGGTGAGTGCGATCAGGCCTTCGCGTCCGAGCTCCGGATAGGGTCCGAGCAAGGTGGCTGCCCAGAAGCGCACCGCCGGATGCGGGTGCGCGCAGAAGCGGAACGAACCTCGGCCCGGGACCGGGTGCGAGCCGTTCGAGCTGTGCGGCGATTCTCGATCGCGGCGCGCTTCCGTCGCGAAGCGCCTCGAGGAGGATGTCGATCGCCCAGCCGTCTCCGAGCTCGCCGAGGCTGCGGATGGCGGCATTGGCGATCCTCGGATCCGGATCTGCGAGGGCCCGACGCAGGAGCCGGGGCGCGGCGAGGTGGTGGGCGCGTGCGAGACGGGTGAGCGCGGAGATGCGTCGCCATCGGCCCCAATCGGTGCGCGGGCGGCCGCGAGCTCGCTGGATCAGCCGCGCGGCTTCACGGGGACCAAGCTCCTCGACTCGATCCCGTTGCCTTCGGTCGTACCGCGCACGGCCGAGCACCACGAGGAGCGAGAGGGCGACCCACGCCGGGAAAGCGAGCGCCAGCACGACGATCGCGACGCGGAGTACGACGGCGTCCACTCCTCGGTGGTCGTCGCTTCACCGCCCACGACCGTCCCTCGATCGAGTGATCCGGCGGGCCAGCGGACGGTATCGCCACAATCGGGTGATGGGCCTTGCACTCCGGAACCGCATCGTCGTGCAGTACCTCGAGGCAGTTCGTTGATGCGGATGAGAGGACTTGAACCTCCACGCCCTTACGGGCACACGGACCTGAACCGTGCGCGTCTACCAATTCCGCCACATCCGCGCGGCCTACCGATTCTAGCTTCGGCTCGTCTCATCTCTCGAATGCTCAAGCTCGGCTCCGTTCTGGCACTGATCCTCGCGATCCTCGCTCTCGGCGACGAGGGCACGCGGTCGCCGAGCCTCGTGACAAGTTGTTGCAGGAGTGGCTCGAACGCGGACAAGGGCGACCGGACGGAGGTCGTGGTCTCGCTGGCCGCTCCGCCGTTGGCGCATGCTCCGGGCACGGAAGCCCGGATCGCCGTCGAGCAAGACGCGTTCAGGCACGAGCTGGCCCGCGCTCTCCCTGAGGCTCGCGTTCGCTGGAGCTATCGACTCGTCGCGAACGGCTTCGCCGTCGTGCTCCCGAGCGCGAGACGTGCCGCTGCTCCGCGAGCTTCCCGGCGTCCGCGATGTGTTCGCCTCTGCGTCGTACGTTCCGCAGCTCGACCGGAGCCCGGAGCAGATCGGGGCGTCGGCGCTCTGGGGTGCCGGACTGGAGACGGCCGGCCAGGGGATCAAGATCGGCGTGATCGACACCGGCGTCGATCCCGAGCACCCGTTCTTCGCACCTGCCGGCTACACGATGCCGGCCGGGTTTCCCAAAGGTCAGCAGCGCTTCACGAACGCGAAGGTGATCGTCGCACGCGCGTTTCCGCCACCCGGAGCGCGGTACGAGAACGCGGCGCTCGCCTTCGACGGCGACAACTCCGCACATGGCACGCATGTAGCCGGGATCGCAGCGGGGAACGCGCGCACCCAGGCGACGGGCCGTACGGTGTCGGGCGTCGCGCCCCGCGCGCTCATCGGAAACTACAAGGCACTCGTCGGAACGGATTCCGGTCTGAGCCCGAACGGGAACGCCCCCGAGATCGTGGCGGCGATCGAGGCCGCCGTGCGCGACGGAATGGACGTGCTCAACCTCTCGATCGGAGAGCCCGAGCTCGAGCCGCGTCGCGACATCGTGGCGCTCGCACTCGACGCGGCCGCTGCAGCGGGAGTCGTCTCTGCCGTCGCGGCCGGCAATGACTTCAACGACTTGGGCGCGGGCTCGATCTCGTCGCCGGCGAACTCCGAGCGAGCGATCACGGTGGGGGCCGTCGAGGTGAACGGGACCGCTCCGCGTGGCACGCACGCGAGCTTCTCCTCCGTCGGGCCGACGACGATGTCGCTTCGGCTGAAGCCCGACGTCGCCGCGCCCGGCGTCGACATCCTCTCTTCCGTACCCGCCGGATGGTCGTCGTTCTCGGGAACGAGCATGGCCTCGCCGCATGTCGCCGGTGCGGCTGCTCTCCTCCATCCAGCGGCACCCGACGTGGACGGTCGCCCAGATCAAGTCGGCACTGGTACAGACGGGGATCGACGCCTCGAACGACGACGACAGCCTGGCGGCGCCGCAATTCCAGGGCGGCGGGGTCGTCTCACTGGCTCGAGCAGACCGGCCGCTTCTCTTCGCGGATCCCGCCGGCATCTCGCTCGGGCTGCTCGGGCGCGGCGCGCGCACCACGGGCGGGATCGCTGCTCACCGATGCGGGTGGCGGAGCCGGCACATGGCAGGTCTCGGTGGTTCGCCGAGAACGTCCCGAGGGCGCGAGTCTTGTCATCCCCGCGACCGTTGACCGTTCCGGGATCTCTCTCGTATCAAGCCGTGACCTCCACATCCGCCGGACAGGGCGACTTCAGCGGATACCTGGAGCTGCGCCGAGGAGCGGATGTCCGCCGCGTTCCGTTCTGGGGTCGGGTTGCCGTGCCCGCGCTCGCCCGCCACCAGCCCGTTCTGCTCCGGAAGGCCGGTGTGCACCGCGGGACGACCGCGGGCAAGCCGGCTCGCGTGACGCGCTACCGCTATCCGGACAACCCGAGTGGGGTCGGTCTCAGCACGTTCCTCCGTGGGCCCGAGGCGGTCTATCGCTTCCGCCTCACCCGCCGGTCGCGAACTTCGGCGCCGTCGTGACACAGAATCCACCTGGCAGCCGAGTCGAGCCTCGTATCGTTGCCCGCCTCGACGAGAGCCGCCTCACCGGGTATGCGGGGCTGCCGATGCACCACAACCCGTACCTCGAGGGCTATCGAAGCCCCGTCCCCGCGGCGGCAGCGCTCTCGCCGCTTCCGGGTGAGTACGCGATCGTCTTCGACAGCGCGACGCGCGCGGGTGCGGGTCGATTCACGTTCCGCTTCTGGGTCGACGACGTCACGCCGCCGACATTGCGCCTGCGAACGCGCGTGCTTCGTCGCGGAGAGCCCGTGCGGATCGCCGCGATCGACAAGGGCTCGGGTGTCTATCCGAGCTCGATCGACGCAACGCTCGACGGCGACAGCACGTCCGCTTCCTTCCGCAACGGAGTGATTCGCGTCGGCACCGCGCGCCTCGCACCCGGAAGGCACCGCCTGCGCCTGCGCGTCTCGGACTACCAGGAGACGAAGAACACCGAGAACGTCCTCCGCATCCTTCCGAACACGCGAACGTTCACCGCCACCTTCACCGTTCGGTAGTCACGGAACGAGCAAGCGGGTACCAGTCACCGCAGGGTGACGGTCACCGCAGCTCACGTCTTCCGGTCGCGCTCCTCGATCGTCGGCAGCGCGTCCAGATCGCGCTGGACGCTCTTGATGAACTCGTCGCTTTCCTCGTCCACCGCCGTGACCACTCGAAAGGACTTCTTCCGGCGGGCCCGCTCTCGCTCGCGGCGGGCGTCCGCGCCGAACCGCCTGCCGAGACGCGGCGACTCCACCGCGACGACGAGTGCGGCCGCGAGGACGAGCACGACGAGCCACGGCCAGCTCACGGGGAAGATTGTAGCCAGCTACGCACGGAAAACCTGCATCGGAAGAGTGGAAAGCGGAACGCCACCCTCTGCGGTCACCAACCAGGTCTCCTGCATGTACAGGCAGTCCTCCCCGTTCGCGGCGATCGCGTGCGGGTGCATCGAGAAGACCATGTCCTCCGCGAGCTCGTTCTCGACCCCCTCGCCGATCTTCGGGAACTCGATCATCGTCATCCCGATCGAGTGGCCGGTGACGTGGCCGAGGCGATAGCCGCGGTCGAGGAACCCGGCAGAGACCGCACGGTGCACGTCGTGGCACGTCGCGCCCGGCCGCATGGCGCTCGTCGCAGCGTCGACGTATTCGAGATACGCCTCGAGCATTCGCTCCGTGTCCTCGGAGAGCACGGCATCGTGAGCCGCGATCGCCCGGGAGACCTCGACCCAGTGCATCCCCGGGACCTGCGACCTCGAGCGAGGGCAGGAGGAACTTCGGCAGGATCTCCTCCCTTCGCGCGATCTTGAACTCGGGCCGCGCGTAGGCGTCGGTCCCCGTGAGAACCATGTTCATCGTGAGCCGCCCGCACCCCTCCGCGACGAACCACTCCTCCGCCGCGGCCATGACCTCGGCAGCCGATTTCCCGGGTGCGTAGCTCTCGAGAAAGATCTCGAACCCGCGCTCGTTGATCCGCACCGAGTCACGCACGGACTCGAGCTCGGCGTCGCTCTTGACCGCGCGGGCGAGGTCGAACTCGACGTCGAAGGGGATGAGCTCGAGGCTTGCCGCCTCCAGAGCGCGCTCGTCCCGCACGGCCATGATGTAGTCGAGCCCGTACACGCCGAGGCGCTTCCACCCGGCTCCACCAGCGTGAGCCGCGATGTGCTCCCCCGGCCGGTCGTGGAAGACCTGCTCGATCCGAGCCGTGCCGTGCTCGCCCACGTAGCGAGCCTCGCTCGGAAAGACGACGAAGGGGTCGCCGTCCGCCGGCACGACCACGTAGGCGTAGCGGTGGACGATCTGGAACCCGGAGAGATACGTCACCGCACCCTCGAAGCCGGAGTACTCGCTGCCGGAGACGATCAGCGCGTCCAGGTCGTGCCCGGCCATCGCTGCGCGCACGTTCGCGTAGCGGCGCTCGAGCTCTAGCTCCACGAGTCCTCCAGGGCCCTGACCAATGCGGTCAACGCGTCGTTGAGCGGCGTCGGGACTCCGAGCTCGCGCCCGAACCGTGCGATCCCGCCGTTCAGATAGTCGATCTCGGTCCGCCGGCGTGCCTCCACGTCCTGGAGCATGCTCGCCTTGTGGTCGTACGCGACGTCTCGCTGCGCCGCGTGGTCGATCAGCTCCTCCGGATCCGCGTCGAGCGTGATCCCCTGTGCTCCCGCGACCGCCTTACCCTCGTCGACGAGCTCACTCACGAGAGCACGCAGGTCGGGCCGCTCGCACACGCGCCCGTGCGTGAGACCGGTCAGCGCCCCGACGGGATTCGTGGCCGCGTTGAACACGACCTTGCGCCACTGCGCGGGGCGAGCGTCGGCGACCGCGTGCGCCGGCATACCGCCGCGGGTGCAGGCGTCCGCGAGCCGTTCGATCTCCTCAGACCGGGCGGGGCGCGGCTCGAAGGGGCCGAGCGTCGTGTCCCCCTTGACCTCCCACTGCACGACTCCGGGCGACAGGATCCTCCCGGCCGGAAACGTGGTTCCGCGGATCACCCGCGCGACGTGCCGCGCAATCGCCTCCTCGTTTCCGACACCGTTCTGGACGGACGCGACGGCCCCATCGGAGAAGGCGTGGGCCGTTGCTCTCACAGCGCCGTCCGTGTGCATCGCCTTCGTCGCCACGATCCCGAAGTCGCACGCGGGAAGCTCGGAGGACTCGGTCGTCGCGTGAACCCGCCCGACCACGTCTCCCGCGCCCGTCAGTCGCAGGCCCTGTGCGTTGACCGCGTCGACGTGCGCGCGGTCGAGGTCGTACGCCCACACCTCGACGTCCTCGAGCTGCGCGAGGTTCGCCGCGAAGAGCGACCCGACCGCGCCGCAGCCCACGACGCAGACCCTCACGACGGCCGCAGCCTTCGCCAGATCGGATCGACCGAGAACTCGCGCCCGCCCGTGAGCCCGCTCGGACGGAGGATGAGCACGAGCGCCATCAGTGCGCTGACCACTACGATCCTCGTCCCCGCAGGAACCTCGACCGTACGCCCGAGGAGCTCGAGGCCGTTCTCCGCGTTTGCGAGCACCGAATCGAGCGCACTCACGGCGAGCGCCCCCACGACCGCGCCCCACAGGCTCGTCGCTCCGCCGATGACGAGCATTGCGAGTGTGATGAAC
Organism: uncultured Actinomycetes bacterium; assembly: GCA_963838395.1. GTDB lineage: Bacteria > Actinomycetota > Thermoleophilia > Gaiellales > Gaiellaceae > GMQP-bins7. Next base: position 127,589 of record CAWIQX010000024.1, on the reverse strand, counting down.
GTGAGGTCGAGGTACACGGCGTCCACGTTGAGCGGGAGGAAGTGGACATAGAGCCCGCCCGCGAGCCCCGCGAGGAACCCGGACAGCGCGAAGGCGCCGAGCCGCTGGCGGTAGACGGACACCCCGACCGCTCGCGCGGCTACCGGATCTTCGCGCGTCGCGCGCAGCTGGCGTCCGAAGCGGCTTCGCTGATACGCAAACGCCGCGACGATGACGGCGACGGCGCCGAGCGCGGCCTGGCGCAGATCGGTGGTCTCGGACACGGAGGAGAACGTATTCAACCCGGGGCCGACCTTCTCGTAGTAACGGAGGATGTTGTTCGTGATCTCGAGCACGGCGAAGGTGGCTATTCCTGCGGCGAGACCCGAGAGCCGCATCAGCGGGAGGCCGACCAGCAGCGCGAACACGCCTCCGACCAGACCGGCGGCGAGCAGCGATGGAATGTTCCCGACGGTGGTGTCGCGCAGGAAGTCGAAGAGGTACGGCATGAACGCCGGCTTTTCCTGTTCGGGCACGGAGAGCACTCCCGCTGTCCAGACGCCGATGGCGACGAAGCTCATGTGCCCGAAGGAGAGCACGCCCGAGTTCCCGACGAAGACGTAGATCGCGACCACCATGGACACCGAGATGAGCGCGTTGATGAAGTAGATCTCCGTCGAGCGTGAGACGAGGACTCCGAGCAGCGCGGCGCCGACGACCAGCCCCACCGGCGCCCCGAGCTCCAGCGCTGTACGGCGCGTGCTCACACGCGCTCCACGGCCGCCCGGCCGCGGAGGAAGAGTCCTCCCGGGCGGAAGAGGAGGACGAGGATCACGAGACCGAACACGAAGGTCGGCAGGTACTGGCTCTGCGCCGTCGGCAGGGCGCCGCCGAGCAGCCCTGAGACGTAGCCGATCGCAAAGCCGCCGAGCGTCGCCGAGAGCAGCCGTGTCATCCCTCCCACGACCACTCCCGCAAGCACGATGATCGTCTCTCGCAGCGCGAACGTCGGCGTCACCGTCGGAAACTGGACCGTCAAGAGCACCGCGACGACGGCGGCCAGGATTCCCGCGATGAGGACGGCTCCTGCGCTCACGAGGTTCGCCCGCACTCCGACGAGCCGCGCGGTCTGGAAGTCCATCGCCGCCGCCCGCATGTGCAGGCCGAGCGAAGTCCGGTTCAGAAGCAGCACGAGAAGCGCCAGACTGACGGCGGCGCTCACGATGGCGACGATCGCGATCTTGCGGATGTCGACGTCGCCGATCGACACCGGTCGGTTGAGCTCGGAGAGCGATGCGGCAGTCCGACCCAGCGGCCCGAACCAGAGGAGCGCGATGCTCTGGAGCAGGAACGCGACTGCGAACGTCGCGATCAGCATCACGGCGGGCGACTGGGAGCGCAGCGGACGGAAGACGACGCGCTCCATCGCCAGGGACAGGACGATCACGACAGCGAAGCACAGCACGATTCCGACGCTCACCGGCCAGCCGCGGTCGGACGCGAACGCGAGCGCGAACGCGCCGGCCATGATCAGCTGCCCGTAGGCGAAGTTGACGAGCCGGAGGACGCCGAACACGAGGCCGATGCCGACGGCCATCAGCGCGAAGATCGCGCCGAGCCCGATCGCGTCGATCTGTACCTGCAGGTCGACGGCGTCCGAGAGGAAGTCGCTCAGGCCGCTGGCGAGAACGAGGCTCACGAGAGGTACGCGGCGACCATCCGGTCGGTGTCGCCCGCGTCGGCAGGTGTCAGGGTCAGGCGGAGCTCGCCGTTCGCGAGCACGTGCGTGCGATCGGCGAGCGCGACCGTGCGCTGCGCCCGCTGCTCGACCAGGAGGATCGCGAGACCGCGATCGCGGATCGTGCCGAGCGTCGAGAACACGAGATCGACGATCGTCGGCGCCAGGCCGAGCGAGGGCTCGTCGAGGAGCAGGACGCGCGGCCTCGCGACGAGGGCGCGCGCGATCGCGAGCTGCTGTTGCTGCCCTCCCGAGAGCACCCCGGCCGGCCTCGCGCGGAACTCCTCGAGAATCGGGAAGAGCTCGTACGCGTCTCCGAGTGGCTCGCCGCCTTCGCCGTTGCTCCGCCTCGCTGCCAGTCCGAGCTGCAGGTTCTCCTGCACGGTGAGCTCGCCGAAGAGGCGCCGCCCTTCCGGAACGAGCGCGATTCCCGAGCGGGCGATGGTCTCCGGGCTCCGTCCGCGCAGCGACTGCCCCTCCAGAGTCACCTCGCCGCTCGAGAGCGGGACGAGACCCATCAACGTGTGCAGGGTGGTGGACTTGCCCGCGCCGTTCGGCCCGATGAGCCCGAGGATCTCGCCGGGATGGAGCTCGAGTGAGAGGTCGCGCACGACCGGGCTCCCGCCATACCCGGCCGACATTCCGTCGACGCGGAGAATGGGCACGCTCACGACGCCTCCTCGTGCACGGCGCTCTCGCCGAGATAGGCCGAGGCGACGTCGAGGTTGGCGCGGATCTCGACGGGTGTCCCTTCCGCCAGAGTCGCCCCGTGATCCAGGACCTGGATCCGGTCGCACACGTCCATCACGAGCGCCATGTTGTGGTCGATCAAGAGCACTCCCGCGTCGTGCTCGTCGCGCACGGAGCGGACCACGGCCGCGAAGTCGGGCACCTCCGCCTCGGGCAGACCGGCTGCCGGCTCGTCCATGAGCACGAATCTCGGCCCCGTCGCCAGCGCTCGGGCGACGCCGAGCCGCCGCTCGTCGCCGTGCGCGAGAACACCCGCCGGCGAGCTCGCATACGACGCCAGCTGGAGCTGCTCGAGCAGCCTTTCCGCGCGGCTGCGGGCCGCGCGCGGAGCCAGCCCGGCGCCGAGCGCGGAGACCTCGACGTTCTCCCGCACCGAAAGGGCGCGAAACGACCGCGAATGCTGAAACGTCCGCGCGAGACCCTGCCGCCCGCGGCGGTCCGGCCGCCAGCGAGTCACATCTCGGCCCTCGAGCTCGACGCTGCCGTCATCGGGGAAGTCGAAGCCGGTGATGATGTTGACGAGCGTCGACTTGCCGGCTCCGTTCGGGCCGATGAGCCCGACCACCTCGTGCCGATGGAGCTCGAGGGTCACGTCCCGAAGAGCCTGTACGCCTGCGAAGGCGCGCGAGATCGAGGCGGCCCGAAGCGTTGCTCCGGGCCGCCTCTCGTTCTCCAGACGGTTCAACGTCCGTCAGATCTTGGGAACGACCTTCGCCTTCACCGTCCCGACGACCCTAGGGACGTTGTTCTGCACCCGGATCACCCGGTACTGGCGCCCGAACACCGTGTGCAGGCTCTTCGAGAAGCTGACCCGCCCGGAGATCGTGGTCACGTTCCTGAACGTCTCCATCTGCGCAGCGAGACGAGTGCCGTTCGTCGAGCCACCCGTGCGCCGAAGCGCAGTCAGGAGGCCTTCGATCGCGGCCGCGCCCGTGACGAACCCGCCGGTGCTGCCGCCCTTCGCGATCGCGGCCTTGTTGCGCTTGGCGAGTGCATTGACGGCGTTGACGGGGTCGTCGCCGAACGCCGACGCGAACGTGACGTAGTAGTAGTTCGACACCTGCGGATTCGGCGTGTACCAGTAGTTCCCGTCCCCGGCCCACGAGTTCAGCATCGGCGTGTTGTTGCCGAGCGTCCGCAGTCCGCTCAGGATCGGAGCCTGCGCTCCGAATGCCCCTGCCGTCGACGTGACGATCACGTCGGCGTCCTCGCCGTTCAGCCGCGTGGCGACGTTCTGCCAGGACGCGGGGTTGCCTCCGAGCGACTGGTAGGTCTCCTCCGCGACGATGTTGCCGCCCAGCTGGCGCCAACGGGCCTCGAACGCCTGGACGACGTTCCGGAAGTAGACGATCACCGTGTCGGTCGCCAAGAGCGGCGTCTCGCCAGCCGCGCCGCCATGCGTACTCCGCCATGGCCGAGCCTTCGTCCTGCGCCACGTTGCCGTACGAGAACGCAAGGCGTCCCTTCGCTCCGAAGCGCTTCGGGCCCATCTGGTCGGTGCCGATGCAGGGCGCGATCGTGAGCTTGCCCGCGTTGATCGACTCCTGCACGACGGGCGCGGCGAAGTCGACGTCGCAGGTCGTGAAGATCACGTCGGCCCCCTGCCCGAGCAGCCGAGCCGCACAGGCCTTGGCCGTCGCGGGCTTGTTGCCCTGCGTGTCGCACGTCGTGATCCGCAGGTTCACGCCACTTCCGCGGTTCGCCTGTCTGACGCGATCCCTCGCCGTCGCGAGCGCCGGACCGTCGAACGGAGCCATCGCGCCGCTGCCGTCGAACGCCCAGCCGATCGTGACCGTGTTCGCCTGCTGCGGCGACGCGGAGCTTGCCGCGACTACGGCGGTCGCCACCGCCGCGACGGCGGCGAGCGCCAGGACCGCCTTCCTTGCTCGAATCATCACGCCCTCCTGTTCGACTGAAGTTCCTACCAGGACTCCTCCTTGCCCTTCACCAGTCCGTGCAGCAGCGTATGCAGCGGGACCGGTACGTCGTATCGCTCCGCTTCGCGGATCAGCGAGCCGGTGATCAGCTCGATCTCCGTCTGCCGGTGCGCGTCGACATCCTCCAGCATCGACGGGTAGTGCGCCGAGCCACGCTGCGTCGCGAGCACGTTCATCTCCCACGGGTCGTCGTGCAGCTCGATCCCGGCCGCTTCGGCGACCGCCTTCCCCTCGTCGACCAGGCCATGCACGAGGTGGCCGAGGTCGGTGGTCTCGTCCTCGGAGGCGAAGTGCGGGTCGTGCGGGAGCCCGGTCAGCGCTGCGACCGGGTTCACGGCCGCGTTGAAGATGAGCTTCGACCACTGCGCCGGGCGCAGGTCGGGAAGCGCCTCGGCACGAAGGCCCGAGGCGACGATCGTGTCGGCGATCTCCTGGACGTGCTCGAACGGCGTCTCCTCGTACGGGCCGAGCCACGTCTCGGTGTCGAGGATGTACTCGACGTGCGTGTCGGAGTGCTTCGTGCCGCTCATGAAGGTGACACGCGGAGACGATCGGCCACTCCCCGTGCTCGCGCACGATCTCCTCCGCGCCGAGGCCGTTCAGGACGGTCGTCATCGTCGCGTCGGGAAACGAGCCTGCAAGCGTCTCCACCGCCTCTCGGAGACCAGTCGCCTTGGTCGCGACGATCGCGACGTCGGGTGGGGGTAGCTCCGTCGGATCGGTAGACGCGAGCACCTGCGCCCGGCGCTCGCTCTTCCCGCTCACCCGCAGACCCTCACGGTTGAGCGCGTCGGCATGCGCACGCCGCCGGGTGAGAACCGATACCTCGCAGACGGAGGCGAGATGCCCCGCGAACAGGCTGCCGATGACTCCTCCACCGACGATGCAGACCCGTTCGATCACGCTCCCAGCTTCGCGTGACCCGACATGGCCCCGAGTATCCAGTCACGCCCGATGTCAGTCAATACTCGAACGGCCACGCTTTCGGTTCACGAGCCGTCGAAACTCGACATCGCCGACGAGCCCGCGCTTCTTGGTCCCCGCTTTCTTGACCGCCTCCAGCAGCTCCCCGTGCCGCTCCACAGGAAACTCGAGGCCGAGCTCGTCCAGCTTGATGCGAATCGAGTCGAGCCCGCTCTTCTTGCCGAGGACGATGCCGCGCGTCGCGCCGACGACGTCGGAGGCGTAGGGCTCGATCGCCGGTGGATCGTGGAACTGGGAGGCGACCGCGCCCGACTCGCGCGTGAAGAGGTTGTCGCCCGTGACGGCTTTCCAGGGAGCGTGCGTCGTTCCCGAGCGCTCCTGGACGAGCCGCGCGAGCTCTCGTGCTTGCGCGAGATCGAGTCGCGTCGGGATCTCGTACAGCGCCTCGAGCGCGAGTGCGACCTCGACGAGATCGGCGTTTCCGGCGCGCTCGCCCATGCCGTTCACCGTCCCGTGTACCCAGGTTGCACCGGCTTGCACGGCAGCCACCGCAGCGGCAGTCGCGAGCCCGAAGTCGTCGTGGCCGTGCCAGTGCACCGGGATCATCGTAGTCGAGCCGTTCCGCGACGTCGTTCACCAGGAACGCCGCGGCCTCGGGCGTGGCGATGCCGAGCGTGTCCACGACGACGACCTCCGCAGCCCCCGCCTCGACGGCGCTCTCGTAGGCAGCGCGCACGAACTCGAGGTCGGCGCGGGTCGAGTCGACACCGAAGAACGCCACGCGGATTCCCTCCTCCACGGCGAAGGCGACCGCCGTGCGAATCCGCTCCAGCATCGTCTCCCGGGAGACACCCAGCGCGGCGAGCTTTCCGTCCGAGATCGGGCTTTCGATCACCGACGCCCGGACGCCGAGCTCGACGAGCGCTTCGACATCCGCGCGCACCGCACGCGAGAACCCCCAGATCTCGGCCTCGAGCCCTGCGTCGAGGATCAGCGAGATCGCCCGCGCGTCGTCCTCCGATACGCGAGGAAAACCGGCCTCGATCCGGTCGACGCCTGCCGCAGCGAGCGCTCGGGCGATCTCGAGCTTGTCCTCCGGCGAGAACACCACCCCTACCGTCTGCTCCCCGTCCCGCAGGGTCGTGTCGTAGAGCCCGACAGTGATGCGCGGCTGCGGCTCGAGCGCCTTCGTGTTCAGGTCGCCGGTCCAGAGCTTCGAGCGGTCGATCGTCATGCTTGGACTATTCCATCGGGAAACGGCGACAGCTTCTCGGCGCCGTTTGTCGTGATCAGGAAGTTGTCCTCGACGCGAAGACCTCCTCCACCCTCGATGTAGCATCCTGGCTCGATTGCAAGGACCATGCCCTGACGGATCTCGCCTCCGCCGGCCTGGTGCGCGTAGGGCGGCTCGTGCGCACGCGCGCCGACTCCGTGGCAGATCGGGTGCGACGGCTGCCCGGGAAAGCCCAGCACGGCGATCCCCTCGCGGATGCGGCGGTCGAGCTCGGCGAGGCTGGCGCCGGGGCGGGCGAAGATCGATCGCGTCGTCGTAGACGGCCATGAGACCTTGCTCCAGCTCGCCGATAGGCCGGACGTCAGGTCGCCGACGACGAGGTTCTTCGTGTGGTCGCACCAGTAGCCGTCGGCACAGACCCAGATCTCGAACAGGGTCGGCTCCCCCTCGACGACGAGGCGTGAGGTCGTCGCGGTGAAGGTCTGGATCCCCGGGCCCGACCAGACGAGCGAGAAGCCGAGCGCGAGCTCGACCTTTCCCTCCCAGCCGGTGCCCTCGCCGTGGACGAATCCCTCCCACTCCGCGGCGACCTGAGCTTCGGTCATGTCCGGCTCGATCACGAGCTTGCAGTGCTCCATCGCCCCGGCGGCGATGTCGTTCGCGAGTCGCATGCGCTCGATCTCCTGATCCGTCTTGATCGCCCGCGCTTCCGCGAGGAGCGGAGTTGCATCTTCCGCGTCGCCGAACGCGCGGAACCAGTCGGCGGTGAACGTCGTCGGCTCGCCGACCATGCGGTCGGCGGCCTGCGTTCCGAGACTCAGCTCGAGGCCGACGGTCTCGTAGTCCGACACGCACTGCTTCGCCCTGTCGAGGGCTCGGGCGAGCGGTGGCCGCGGATCTCGAGGGTCGTAGCCTGCGAAGAGCCTGATCTCGGACGTCCAGGCCGTGCGCTCGGCGTCAGCCTCGCTCGCCTCGAGGCAGATGAGGACGGGCTCGCCCTCGCGCGGAAACACGCAGACGTCGTAGCCCTTCATGCTCCAGAAGTTCGTCAGGTAGAGGACGTTGTCGGGCGCACGCACGACGAGCGCGTCGAGCCCGCGCTCGCCCATGAGAGCGCGCACGCGGTCGAGCTTGGCGTCGTCCCGCGGCCAGCTCACGCGATCCTCCGCCCGCCGCGGAGGTTTCGAAACGGGAGTATCGCTCCTACGGAGGACGATGCACGCAACCCCGACCCGCGCTCGATTCACGCCTCCTCCCACACGACGCGGCCGTCCCGGGTGACGACGCGGCCGATGCCCGAGCCCGGGTAGTGGCCGCAAACGACGACGACGTCGCGATCGACGACCTGCGGCAGCAGCGAGCGACGCGTCTCGGCGCACTGCGGCGGGATTGCCGTCGGAGACGTAGACCCAGTCCGGTTCCTCGAGCAGGCAGGGTGCAGGGCGAGTCGGCCAGGAGCATCGCTCGTGCGTCTCCGGAGTCGAGCCGAAGCGCCATGTGCCCCGGATAGTGGCCGGGGGCCGCGAACGCAGTGATCCCGGAGGCGATCTCCGTCTCGCCGTCGACCGTCTCGAAACGATCGACCAGCGGCAGGATGCAGCGCCGGATGTGGGCTCGCTCGTCCTGCGAGCCCGCGAAGGCAAGCGCGTCGCGGTGCACGACGTAGCGAGCGCGAGGGAAGAACGACGTCGCCTTCGAGGTCGGTGTTCCAGCCGATGTGGTCGATGTGCAGGTGCGTCAGGAAGACGATGTCGATCTCGTCGCGAGAGACGCCGAGGCGGCCGAGCGCTCTCGGGGAGAGCACCCTCGTTCTCGGCGGTCCAGTCCCACAGCCCGGGAGGCCCCACGCCGGTGTCGACCAGCACGGTGACGCCCTGCCGAGCGAACGAGGTAGCTGCTGCACGGCAGGCGCCAGCCGTCCCCCGCGAAGAGCTCCGGATACAGCGCTCGGTACGGCTCCCAGGCCTCCGCCGGCGTATCCGGGTACGCCTCCGCGTACTCCGCGAGCACCCCGACGGCGATCGGGGATGGCCAGAATCTCGATCTCGCCGACTCAGCAGCTCGAAGAACCGGGTCTGACCCTGGACGATGTCTCGAAGAGACATGGCCCGGCCGTTCGAAAGAGACAGGTGTGGGCTGAAGTTCACACATTCGGCGCGACTTACCAGCGCACTCGAGGCGGCGCCGGCTTGCCGTGAGCGTCCTCCCAGGAGACGATCGGATTGCGAAGGACGCCGATTCGCTCGATCTCGGCCTCCATCACGTCCCCCGGCCGCAGGTAGAGCGACGCTGCGTCGGGGGAGAACCCGGCGACCCCGGAGACGGTGCCCGTCGAGACCACGTCTCCGGCCGAGTACCCGAGCGCCGAGTAGTGGCTCAGGATCTCCGGGATCGTCACGCTCATGCGCCCGGAATGCGAGGTCTGGCGCGGCTCGCCGTTCACCCGCAGCTCCATCGCGAGATCGTGGGGGTCGGGGATCTCGTCCGGAGTGACGATCCAGGGCCCGAGCGGGCAGAACGTGTCGATCGCCTTGCAGAAGGAGAAGACTCCCGAGCGCATCTCGCGCCTCTGGATGTCGCGAGCGGTGATGTCGTTGAAGATCACGTAGCCGCCGATGTAGTCGGTCGCCTCCTCGGGCGAGAACCACTTGCCCGCCTTCTTGATGACGACCGCGAGCTCGAGCTCGTAGTCGAGCTCCTCGGTCAGGTGCTCCGGGATACACGACCGGCTCGTCCGGCCCGACGATCGCGTCGACGTTCTGGAAGAAGACGATCCAGGGCGCGATCTCGTGCGACCAGCCGACCTGCTTCGACTCCTCCTCGTGCTCTCGGAAGTTCCCGGCGGTGTGGAGGAGCTTCTTGGGGATGATCGGCGCTCGGAGCCTCGTGTCGGCGAGCAGGACACGTTCACGCGTCTCGTCGGCCCCGCCGCGCTCGAAGTACTCGCGCATCGTGGGCACGTCGAGAACGGCGATCTCGTCGCCCTCCAGCGCGCCCACGCCGCGCTCGTCGCCGAACGAGACGAGCCTCACGGGTAGTTCCCGATGTGCCATTGCCAGGACTTACCGGACGTTGCGGCGAACTCGGAGAACAGCGCGGGGCCCTTGCGCTGATACTCGCGCCAGCGGGCGATGCGGTCGTCCGCCAGCTCGACGATCGCCACGCCATGATCGGCGACAGGCTCGTCGACGCTCCCGAATGTGTACTCGCCCGCTCCGACTCGTCCGCTTTCGTCGAGCAGGACGTTGTGGAACTGCATGAGCGTGCCGGAGCCGAGGGCTGCGAAGCACGGCCGGAGTTGCTCGTGCCCGCTGTAGATCTGGATGTCCGGAGGCTCCATGTAGACGGCGTCTTCCGTGAAGCAGGACAACGCGAGCTCCGTGTCCTGGGTCGACCACGCGGTCGCGACGCGCTCCAGCAACGCGGTCAGCTCGGCCACGGTCACGCCACGATCCCGCAGACCTTCATCGCCGTTCGCGCGTACACCTCGGCAGTCTTCACGAGCCCGTCGATCTCGAGATTCTCGCCCTTGACGGTGTCGAGCAGACCCGAGGACGTCCCGTAGTTGACCGTCGGCACGCCGTAGCGCGTCAGCGCGGAGGCATCGGAGAACCAGCGCGTGACGTCGCGCTCCGGCGGCGACGCGAAGACCTCGGCGTGCGCCTCGTCGAGCGCGCCGACGAGCGGATGATCCTCGGCGATCTCGGCTCCGGGCGCGGTGACGTAGATCTCGCCCTCGACGCCGTACTCCGGGAACCGCGCCTGGAGATCGCGTACCAGCGCGAGCACCTCGTTTCGCGCCGTGGACATCTCCTTCGTCGGCGGAACCCGCACGTCGAGGAAGAGATCGGTGCGGTGCGGTGTGCGGGAGACACGCCAGCCGAAACCGCCCTCGATCCCGCCCACGTTGACGATCGCCTTCGCGCCCCGATAGGCGTTCGCCGGGTCGTCCTCCCAGGACGGGATCCACTCGAGCACCGCGTCGAGAACCTCCCGCATGCGCAGAATCGAGTTCAGGTCGCGCTTCCCTTCGCTGAAGGCCGTGTGGATGAAGTGGCCCTGGGTCGAGATGCGCAGCCAGAGCGAGCCGAAGTGCCCGAGCACGACCTTCGACTCCGTCGGCTCGCCGAGAATGCACATGTCCGCGACGCCGCCGTGCGTCACGAGGTGCCGCGTTCCCGCCGCATAGCCCCGGAACTCGCCCCCTTGGGCCTCGCCCCATTGAGCCTTCTCGATCTCACCGCACACCGCCGCGACGAGCACGTCGCCCTTCAGCACGATCCCGGCGTCGTCGAGTGCCCGTACCGCCTCGACGTAGCAGGCGAGCGCCCCCTTCATGTTCGAGATGCCGAGTCCGTACAGCCGTCCCTCCTCGACGAACGCCCTCGGCTGGAATCCGGGCACGTGCGCGAGCCACGCCTCTCGCCCCGAGTACGAGGTGTCCATGTGCCCGTTGAACATGAGGCTCGGCCCACCGCCTGCTCCCGGGCGTGTCCCGAGCACGTTCGCCCGTCCGTCCTCGACCTGCTGCCACTGCACCTGGAGGCCCGCGTCGGCAAGCGTCTGTGCGACGAGCTCGGCCATCGCCTGCTCCGAGCCCGTGAAGCTCGGTGTGCCGATCGCCTCGCTCGCCCAGGCCACGAGCCGGTCCCGGTCGATGTGCAGCTCAGCCACGGAAGTGCGGGAGCACCTTCTCGCCGAAGAGGCGGATCTGCTCGTGACGCTTCTCGCCCCAGAGCTCGAGCATCACGTGCGTGCAGCCCGCGTCGCGGTATTCCTCGATCGCCTCGATGCAATCCGAGGGAGTCCCGGCGATCGGCTTGCATTTGTCGAGGATCTCGTCGGTCACCTTCGCCTTCGCCGCAAGCCGTCCGCCCTGTTCCATCGCCTCGGCGACGGGCCGGATCTCGTCCTGCGTCAGGTGCGCGAGATCGAGGAGCGTGTCGGCGGAGCCCTGAATGTTCTGAACCTTGTTCGCGAGGTACATCCCGGCGATCTCGCGTGCGCCGTCTCGGCCCGCATCGCGGTCGGAGTCGTCGATCGACGCAACGACCGTGCAGCCGATGTCGATGTCCGCCGCGACGTTTTCGCAGGTGTAGCGGACGAATGCCGGTGTCGTGATCGACGGTGTCAAGCAGCCGTCCGAGATCTCGCCCGCCAGCGCCTGCATCTTCGGCGCCGTCGCGGCCACGTAGACCGGCGGCACTTCGCGCGGGCTGACGGCCTCGTCCGAGAGCGCGGGCACCGAGGCGCTCCAGGTGTCTCCTTCGTACTCGAACGCCTCGCCTCCGAGCACCCCACGCACGATCGTGACCGCGTCACGCATCGGCCCGAGCGTCTTCGTCGTCTGCGCCCTGATGTTGTTGAGGAAGATCTTCGAGGTTCCGAAGCCGAGCAGGAACCGCCCCGGCCCCGCGGCCTCCTGCACTACGCGCGCGTCCATCGCGACCTGCACCGGGTGGCGGGTGAACGGCGAGATGATCCCCCAGCCGATCGACAGCCGGGTCGTCTCGCGCGCCATCAGGGCGGATACGACAGTGGACGAGCGCGCTTCCATCCCGTGCTTTCGCCACCACGGATACGCCTCGGCGAGCCAGATCGTGTCCATCCCGGCCTCGTCCATGACCCGCGCCGACTCGAGCATCTCCTCGAGCGGCTCCATCGTGAGCTGCATCACCCCGATGCGGAAAGGCGGCGCCATCGAACGTAGTCAAACACGTCACCGCGGGATAGGGTCGCGTTCAGAAAAGACGGCATGGAATTCCGGATCCTTGGCCCTCTGGAGGTGCTCGAGAACGGCCACCGAGCTCGAGCTCGGCGGCGCGAAGCAGCGCGCCCTGCTCGCCGATCCTCCTGCTGCACGCGAACGAGGTGGTGTCCAACGATCGATTGATCGATGCCCTCTGGGAGGATGACGCACCCGAAACCGCCAGGAAGGCGCTGCAGGTCTACATCTCGCAGCTGCGAAAGACGCTGGGCAAGGAGCGCATCGCCACGCATTCGCCGGGCTATCGGCTCGAGGTCGAGCCAGACGAGCTCGACCTGGCGCGCGTTCAACGCCTCCTCGAAGAGCGGTCAGGCCGCGCGAGGCTCTCGCCCTCTGGCGCGGCCCCGCCGCTCGCGGACTTCGCCTACGAGCGCTTCGCCCACGGCGAGATCGCGCGTCTCGAGGAGCTGCGACTCGCGTGTCTCGAGGAACGAATCGAGTCCGATCTCGAACGCGGCTCGCCACGCCTCGCTCGTCGGCGAGCTGGAGACCCTCGTGCTCGAGCATCCGCTCCGCGAGCGCCTGCGCGCTCAGCTCATGCTCGCGCTCTATCGCTCGGGAAGGCAGGCAGAAGCGCTCGAGGCGTACCAGGACGCGCGCGCGAGGCGCTCGTCGAGGAGCTCGGGATCGAGCCGGGGCGCTCGCTACGCGAGCTGCAGCAGGCGATCCTCCAGCAGGATCCTGCGCTGGACCCGGAGGCGGCTGAGCCGGAGCCCGAAGCCCGGTCGCAGCCGGTACCGCAGGCCGCGGTCGTCCGCGATCCGACGCCGGACGCTGCGCCGAGCGGAAGACGGTGACGGCCCTGCACGTGCGCGTCTCCGTTGCGAGCGAGAACGGAGACCAGCTCGACCCCGAGGTCCTGCGAGGCGTGCTGACCCGCGCGTTTCGGGAAGTGACGCAGCGCCGTGGAGGCTCACGAGGGCACCGATCGAGACGACCTCGGGCGACGCAATCACAGCGGTGTTCGGCCTCCCCGTCGTCCACGAGGACGATGCCCGACGCGCGGTCCGGGCGGCGGACGAGATTCAGGGTCGGTTGTCCGAGGGCGACTGGCCGGCGCGGCTCGACGTCCGGATCGGCGTGTCGCACCGGTGCGGTCGTCACCGGAGGCTGACGCGGCGGGGCTCCAGCTTCGCGCCACCGGCGAGCCGCTGACGCGTCGGCGCGGCTCGCGCGGCAGAGTCGAGCCAGGGGAGACGACCCTCGACGAGACGACCCGCAGATCCGCCGCTGCGGCCGAACGCGAGCGCGGTCGCTTCACGTCGCCGATGGTGGGTCGAGATCGCGAGCGGCGACGCCTGAGCGACGCGTTCGAGCAGGCAGTCGGCGATGACTCCTGCCAGCTGTTCACGGTTCTCGGCGCGGCGGGAGTCGGCAAGTCGAGGCTCGTCCGGGAGTTTCTCGAGGACGTCGCCGCAGGAGCGCACCGTCGCGCGCGGACGCTGTCTCCCGTACGGGGAGGGGATCACGTTCTGGCCGTTGCTGGAAGCGATCAGGGACGTCGCCGGGCTCGACGACACGGCTCCGGCGAGGAGAACCGAGCCCGACTCGTCGAGCTCATGGAAGACGATCCCGACGCCCGAGCTCGTCGCCCAGCGGGTCATCGGAGATCATGGGCATGGCCGAAGCCCGCACCGGCGCGCGAGGAAAGCTTCGACGCGGTGCGCAGGTTCCTCGAGGCGACTGGGGCGGCGGCGCGCGCTCGTGGTCGTGTTCGACGACATCCACTGGGCCGAGTCGACCTTTCTCGATCTCGTCGAGCACCTCGCGGAGCGGTCGCGCGGAGCGCCGATTCTGCTCCTCTGCATGGCGCGGCCGGAGCTGCTCGAGGTTCGTCCCGGCTGGGCCGGAGGCAAGCTGAACGCCACCACTGTCCTGCTCGAGCCGCTCTCGGACGACGAATGCATGGCAGCTCGTCTCGAATCTCGTGGCGGCGGACGAGGCAGCCGGACCGACTGGAGTCGCGGATCGCCGACGCCGCGGAGGGCAACCCGCTGTTCGTCGAGGAGATGGTCTCGATGTTGATCGACGACGGGCCTCCTCGTGTCCGACGGAACGGACGCTGGCAGGTCGTGGGCGACCTCGCTGCCGTTCCCGTCCCGCCGACGATCCACGCGCTGCTCGCCGCACGTCTCGATCAGCTGGACGACGGGGAGCGGGCCCTGCTCGAGCGAGCCGCTGTCGAAGGCAAGCTCTTCCATCGCGGATCGATCGAGATGCTCACGAGCCGCGGAGCGCCGCACCGCTCGTCCCGTCCCAGCTCGGTGCGCTGGTTCGCAAGGAGCTGATTCGACCCGACAGGCCGGTCTTCGCGGGCGAAGACGCCTACCGCTTTCGGCACCTGCTCATCCGCGACGCGGCGTACGAGTCGATCCCGAAGTCGGTTCGCGCCGACCTCCACGAACGCCACGCGGAGTGGCTCGAGGAGAAGGCCGAGCGAGCGGGGGCCGAGTACGACGAGATCCTCGGGTACCACCTCGAACAGGCGTACCGCTTCCGCGCCGAGCTGGGAGAGGGCGACGACGAGGCGCGAGCTGTCGGACGTCGCGCCGCCGAGCGGTTGGGTGCGGCCGGAAAACGTGCATTCGCCCGCCTGGACTCACCTGCGGCGATGAACCTGATGTCACGCGCGACCGCGCTGCTCCCGAACGACGATCCCCTGCGGGTCGATCTCATCCCGAACGTTCGCGCGATCCAGGGTGCGGCGGACCTGGGCTGGGCGGACGCGATCCTGCAGGAGGCGATCGCGTCGGGAGATCCACGACTGAGAGCGCACGCTCTCGTGCAGCGCGGATTCCTGAGACTCTTCCTGCACGATTCGACGTCACGCGCCGAGGAGCTGATCGAGGTCGCCGAGGACGCGATCTCGGTGTTCGAGAAGGCGAGAGCGACGACCTCGGGCTCGCCCGAGCGTGGCGGCTCATCAGTCAGTCCCACTACCTCGCGCGAAATGGACGGTCGAGCGCAGAGGCAGCGGAGACAGGGCTGACCTTCGCGCGGCCGAGCGGAGACCGCTTCGAGCAGCAGGAGATCGTCGAATGGCTCGGAATCGCGCTCGTCCTGGGACCCACGACGGGAGCCGAGGGCGCCGCGATCTGCCGGCGATCTGCTCGATCAGCTGGCAGGCGATCCGGGGATGGAGCTCATTCTCACCGGCGCCCTGGCCTACATGGTGGGAATCCAGGGACAGACCGCGGAGGCCGAGCAGCTCGTCGCCGGAGCACGGCAGATCGCGGAGCAGATGGACGCAGACCGCCTGGCTCTTTCCGGTCCTGCTCGCCTTCAAGCTGGCGTGGCTGAGCGACCCTGTGTCGGCCGAGCGAAATCTGCGACCGGTGTACGAAGGCCTGAAGGGCCTCGGCGAGCAGAGTCACTTCTGTTCCGTCTCGACGATGCTCGCTCAGGCGACGTACGAGCAGGGACGCTACGACGAGGCCTACGAGCTGTCGCGCGAGGCGGAGCGATCGAGTCGTCCGAATGACGTCCACTCCCACATCGTCTGGCGCGGGGTGCGGGCGAAGGTCCTGGCGCGTCGCGGCGACTTCGAGGCGGCCGAGAAGCTCGCGCGGGAAGCCGTCGAGTATGCCGAGGCGAGCGACTTCCTCCACTCCCACGCCAATGCGCTCACGGACCTTGCCGAGGTCCTGGCTCTCGCGGGACGACCGGAAGAGTCCGCCTCGGCGATCGAGGCGGCGATCCGCCTGCACGAGGCCAAGGGCAACGTGGTCGCCGTCGCCCACACACGCAAGACTCCTGGACGACCTGCGAGCGAGCAGTGGGACGCCGACGCGGACGGGCGGGCCTGAGAGGCCCGCCCGCGTCGTGCATCGTCCGCCCAGGAGGCCTAGATGCTCGAAACCTGCCTCTCGCCCTGGCGCACCGTCCAGACGCTGGCTCCGACCCCCAGCAGGAGCAGCATGAGACCGATTCCCGCTCCCGGCGCCGATGCCGAAGTCGTTCCAGTCGAAGCCGCTCGGCGTCGCCGGCTGGTACGCGTACTGCAGCTGCCCTGCGGCGATCGTTCGATCGATGACGTCGGGCATCGCGCTCAGATCCTGCAACGCGCTCGGCCGCAGGACGATGGCGGTGCGCTCGATGAGGTCGGGAGCCGCGGTCAGGCGTGCCGACTCGCGCCCGTCGTAGACCGTGGCCTGCTGAGCCCGCTGCAGTGCCGACACCGGGTCGACCGCGTCGTGCTCGCCCTGGAACGCCGCGCGCTCGAGGACATCCGGCGCGTGCTCGAGGCGAGCGGACTCACGACCGTCGAACGTCGCGTACAGCTGCGCGTCTCGAACGGCGAGCTGCCTGGCGTACGGAATGGCCTCGAGCCGCGCCCATTCGCGACCGTCGAACGTCGGAAACTGCTGGGCTCGATCGACGGCAAGGACCGGGTCGACCGCGTCGTGCTCGCCCTGGAAGCCGGAGTCGGCCTGCGCGAGCGGAGTGAGAGCGGCGAACGCGCCTGCCACGACGGCCAGCCCGGCGAGGCGGCGGATGATGTGGGTGGAACCGAACATCTCAATACCTCCTGGTCTCGACCGTCCCTGGTGCGGTCGCTTGTCACACTTGACTGCGACGCGCTTAGAAGACGGCAAGGCCGCGGTAAAGCGCGGCTAAAGACCAGGCGGTGGGGTTGGAGGCCAGGCCGAAGCCTGACCCGTGGCCAGCTCTCAGTCCTGGGTGGTCGAGTGCGTCGGCCCTTCGGGCTCGGCCTCGTACGCCTCTGGCGACGCTGGATGGATCCCCTGCTCCGCTCCGCCCGTGCTCGAAGCCGCCTCCGCGACGCGGGTTTCGAGCGCGCCGAGCACCTGCTGCACCTGCTGGTTGACGATCGGCTGCAGCACGCGTTGTCCCATCGCGCCGACGGGGCCCGCGATCTTGACGTCCGCCTCCCAGGCCATGGACGTACCCTCGCCGGCGTCGGAGAGCGTGAAGGACGTCTTCATGTCCATCAGCGCCCCCACACCTGTGCCCTTTGCGCGCATCGACGCGAACTCCGGCTCGCGTTCCTCGAGCCGCTCGAAGTTCATCGTCATGTTGAGCCCACCGAGCCCGAGCGGGACCTTGACCTTGGCCGACCAGTGCTTCTCGTCGTGCACCTCGAAGCTCTCGACGCCCGGCATGAGCTTCGCCATCTCCGCCGGGTCGTTGATGACCGACCACACGGTGTCGCGCGGAGCCGAGAGCTCCTTCGTGCCGGAGACGATCACCGCGACTCCACGGAGACGTTGGCTCGCGTCGCTTCGGGATCCTGGAGCATCGACCACACCCTATGCGGCGGGTTGCAGCTCGTGTAGACGATCGCCTTGCCGTGCGAGGCGAGCGCGTCCTGGATCGCCGCGCAGACGCAGTGGATCCCGCCGCCTCCACCCTCCCCCATGCCCTTGGCCCCGAGCGGCGCGACCGGCGAGGGAGACTCCATCGAGCCCGTCTTCAAGGGCGGCATGTCGAGCGCGTGCGGCACGTGGTAGTCGTAGAAGTTGGAGGTCAGGAGCGTCCCCTCCTCGTCGTAGACGAACTCCTCGGACAGCGCGGCCCCGAGCGCGTGAGCCGTCGCGCCGTGCACCTGTCCCTCGACGATCTGGGGATTGATCCGGATTCCGCAGTCGTCCACGGCGGCGTAGTCGACGACGTCGACGACGCCCGTGTCCGGGTCGATCTCGACCACGGCCGCGTGGATCTGCGTCGCGTAGGTGAGCGTGAGCTGGCCGGTCTTCTTCTCCGTGTCCACCATCCCGAAGTACGGCCGGCACACGTAGCGGTGATTCAGGGTCGGGTTGAAGTCGGGCGGGAGGAACGCGTTGTTCGCGTTCACGATCGCGCCGAGCGCCATGAACGGCAGCGCGGCCTCCTCGGGCCCGCCCTTGATGCGAGCGAAGCCGTCGGCGAGCTCGATCGCCTCCTCGGGCGCCTGCAGGACGGCCGCGGCCAGCTGCACCATCTCGCCACGGAGCAGCTCCGCAGCGCCCTTGACCGCCCCGAGCCCCGTGAATGCGAACTGGCTCGCGTACGTGCCCGAGAAGCCCGGCGTGCGAGTTGAACCACGTGTCGTGCCCGCGCCGCACGTTCACCTGCTCGGGCGAGCAGCCGAGGATGTCCGCGACGACCTGCGCAGAGGTCGTCTCGTGCCCCTGTCCCTGCGGGACGGTTCCGAGCGTGACGACCACCTCGCCGAAGATGTCGAGCTTCACCGAAGCCGCCTCGTTGTTCCCCGAGAACTGGAGATCGGGGTTCAGGAGCGTCGACTGTCCGAAGTTGTTCGTCCCGGAGTCGAGCGTCGAGCCGATCCCGAAGCCGAGCAGCTTCCCGCGCTCGGCCGCCTCGCTGGCGCCGCTCCTCGATCGAGCCGTGGTCGATCAGCTCGAGGGCGATGTCCAGCGCGGCCGCGTAGTCGCCGGAGTCGTAGACGCAGCCGTTCGGCGTCTCGTACGGCATCTGCTCCGTCTTCACGTAGTTCTTCTTGCGGATCTCGACCGGGTCGAGATCGAGCTCCGTGGCGACGATGTCGATGATCCGCTCGGTCAGCCAGAGGTGCTGCATGCGCGAGTACCCGCGGTTCGGCGACACGGGCGACTTGTTCGTGCACACCTGGGTGAAGTCGACCCGGATGTTCCGCCAGCCGTACATGCCCGGCGTGACCTGCGCCCAGATGATGCAGCCGAGCGGCTCGTAGCGCGGGAACGCGCCGCAGTCGTCGAGCGCGCGCACCTTGAACCCGGTCATGGTCCCGTCGGCCATGACGCCGACCTCGACGTCCATGAACGTGCGCTCGTTCCCGTGCGCGTTCGCGGTGTGCTGATCCGTCCGCCACTCGGTCCACTGCACCGGGCGCCCGAGCTTGCGCGCCATCAGACAGAGGACGACGTACTGCGGGTGCAGGCAGATCTTGTTGCCGAAGCCGCCGCCGATGTCCTGGGTGACGAAGCGGAGCTTGTCGATCCCGGTGCGGAGCGCCG
This sequence comes from uncultured Actinomycetes bacterium, assembly GCA_963838395.1. Lineage (GTDB taxonomy): Bacteria > Actinomycetota > Thermoleophilia > Gaiellales > Gaiellaceae > GMQP-bins7. The sequence continues at coordinate 108,304 of CAWIQX010000024.1, read as the reverse complement.
GAGCCATCCAGATCGCGCCCACGCCCGGCATCTGGTGGTTGCAGTGCAGCGTCCACTCGGCCGTGCCCTTGTCGTACTCGACGAGCGCGCCCGCACACTCGAGCGGCGTCGAGGAGAAGCGGTGGAAGTGCAGCCGCTCGATCTTGACCACGTGGTCGGCCTCGGCGAGCGCCTGGTCGACGTCGCCCCAGTCGAAGACCCCCGACCACACGGTGTTCGAGCCTGCGTCGTCGTGGAGGATCGTCTCGTCCTTCAGCGACTCCTCCGCGTCGACGAGCACGGGCAGCGGGTCGTACTCGACCTCGATCAGATCAGCCGCGTCGCGCGCGAGCTCACGGGTCGCCGCGCAGACGGCGGCGACCGGCTCGCCCGAGTGCCGAACCCTGCCCACCGCGAGCGCGTAGTCCTTGATGTTCCCGCCCGGCTCGACCGACATCTCGAAGAACGGATCCGTGTGGATCGCGACCTCGTCGCCCGTGATGGTCCCGTACACCCCGTCGAGCTCGAGGGCCTTCGAGACGTCGATCGAGACGATCTTCGCGTGCGCGTACGGGGAGCGGACGAAGTGGACGTAGCCCATCCCGTGCCGGCGGACGTCGTCGAAGAAGGTGCCGAGGCCCTGAACGAGCCGCTTGTCCTCACGCCGAAGGATCGGACTGCCCGATGTAGCCCTTCTCGAGTACCTCCGGAGCGCCGGTCTCGACGGCGGTCGACCCTTGCCTGTAGCAACCTGTCACGTGGGCTCATTCGGCTGCTCCGACGGCGACGACGGCTTCCACGATGTTCACGTAGCCGGTGCAGCGGCAGATGTTGCCCTGCAGTGCGACGCGCACCTCGTCCTCGGTCGGGTGCGGATTCCTCTCGAGGAGCGCAGTCGCACTCATCAGCATGCCGGGGGTGCAGTAGCCGCACTGGAGCGCGTGGTGCTCGTTGAACGCGCGCTGAAGCGCATTCAGCTCACCCTCCGCGGCGAGCCCTTCGACCGTGTCGATGCGCGAGCCGTCAGCCTGCACCGCGAGCAACATGCAGCTCTTGACGGCCTCGCCGTCGAGATGAACCGTGCAGGCGCCGCAGTTCCCCGTGTCGCAGCCCACGTGCGTGCCGGTCAGCCCGAGGTCGTCCCGGATGAAGTGGACGAGAAGCCGACGTGCGGGGACGCTCGTACTCGATCGCCTCGCCGTTGACCTCCACGGAGATCGTTCGACTGGATGCAGGAGCGGACGTCTCAGGTCTTCCTCCGCTCGGCTGCCTGCAGGACTGCCCGCACCGCCGAGATCTCCGCGAGGTGCCGTCGATAGTCGGCCGAACCGTGGACGTCCGACGGCGGATCGAGCGATGCGCCGAGACCCTTTCGCGGCTTCGCGAACCGCAGCCTCGGAGAGGTCGCTCCCCTCCAGACGCTCCTCCATCTGGGTCGCGCGCACTGGGGTCGCGGCGACGCAGCCGATCGCGATCCGCACGCCATCAGCGGAAACGGTGGCGGCGGCATCGACGACGTACGTGCCGTGCCTGCCGATCGTGACTCCCGCGAACCCGTCGCCGGCCTCGCTCGCGGGCGGCACCGAGATCTTCGTCAGGAGTTCCCCCTCGCCCGACCGCGGTCATGTATACGCCGAGGAAGAACTCGTCGGCGGGAATCGACCCGCTCACCGTCCTGGCCGAGGATCGTGAACGTCGCTGTCGAGCGCGAGGAGGAGCGGCGGCAGGTGGTTGGTCGGGTCGCTGACGCAGACGTTCCCACCTACCGTCCCACGGTTTCGCACCTGGACGTCGGCGATCGTGGCAGCGACCTCCGCGAGGATCGGACGCGCGACCTCGACCTCGGATGAGCCGACGAGCTGCGTGTAGGTCACCATCGCGCCGATCTCGAGCAGGCCGTCGGAGGAGAATCCGATCGTGCGCAACTCTGCGAGATTCCCGAGGTCGACGAGCACGTCCGGGGCGGCCGCTCGCGCCTTCATGACGTTCACGAGTGTCTGCCCGCCGGCCAGCGCGCGCGCACCCTCGTGCGCACCGAGCAGCGACACCGCCTCCTCCACGGTCGCCGGGCGCGCGTAGGAGACCTCACGGAGGAGCACGCCGAGATTCAACGCGCGGCGCGATGACGTGTCAAGCGAGAGCCGATTCCTGTCTCGAACGAGTCGTTAGGCTGAGCAGATGGAGAAGCGCGCGGACATCGGCGCGGTGTTCGACGAGCACGTGGCCGCGGAGTTCGTCCACCTCGACCTCGAGGCGACGATGGCGACGATGACCGACGATCCGTACGTCAACCACGTGCCCGTGATGACGGGAGGCGTGGGACGCGACGAGGTGCGTTCGTTCTACGGAGAGCACTTCATCGGGAAGTGGCCGGCCGACATCGAGATCACACCGGTCTCGCGCACCGTGGGAGACCGGCAGGTCGTCGACGAGCTCGTCCTCTCCTTCACTCATGACATCGAGATGGACCAGCTTCTGCCGGGGGTCGCACCTACGGGCAGGTCGGTCCGGCTGGCGTTTTGCGTCGTGGCGGGGTTCGAGGGCGACAAGCTCGCCCACGAGCACATCTACTGGGATCAGGCGTCGCTTCTGGTACAGGTCGGCCTGCTCGACGCGGCCGAGCTCCCGGTCACCGGCGCCGAGCAAGCCGAGAGCGTGCTCGACCCGCGAACGCATCCGCTGAACGGGTTGATGCGCGCGCAGCACTAGCTCCGTAATGAGCGAGGAGCTGCCGTCCGGCACCGTCACCTTCCTCTTCACCGACATCGAGGGCTCGACGCGACTGCTCCACGCTTTGGGCCCCGACACCTACGCGGATGCGTTGGCGACGCACCGTCGCGCCCTGCGCGAGGCGTTTGCGGCGCACGGAGGCGTCGAGGTCGACACGCAGGGTGATGCGTTCTTCGTGGCGTTCCCGACGGCAGAGGGCGCTGCAGCGGCCGCCGTCGCCGCCCGCACAGCGCTGGTGTCTGGTCCGATCTCGATCCGCATGGGCTTGCACACCGGCACGCCGCGGGTTACAGACGAGGGTTATGTGGGGATCGACGTGCACCGCGGAGCTCGCGTCGCTGCCCTCGCTCACGGCGGCCAGATCGTTCTCTCACCGGCCACGGCGGCCCTCCTCGACGGTCACGAGCTCCGAGACCTCGGGGTGCATCGACTGAAGGACTTCGAGGGAGGGACGCGGCTCGCGCAGCTCGGTGCCGGCCTGTTCCCGCCGCTGCGGAGTCCTGGGAGTGTCGACCTCCCCACTCCGGCCGCCCGCTTCGTCGGTCGAGAGCGCGAGCTCTTCGAGGCGGTCTCGCTCGTCTACGACCGCGACCCGCGGGTGCTCACGATCCTCGGGCCGGGCGGCACGGGCAAGACCCGCTTCGCGCTCGAACTCTGTCGCTTGCTGGCCGAGGATGCGGACGGGGGCACGGTGTTCTGCCCGCTCGCACCGCTGCGCGAGCCGGAGCTCGTGCTGACGACGATCGCCGAGCGGCTCGGCGCAGGCTCGGCCGACGCCGCGTCGATCGCCGCGCGTGTAGGCGACAAGAGGACGCACGTGCTCGTCGACAACGTCGAGCACCTGCTCCCCCATGCGGCGTCCCCGCTCGCCCTGCTAGCCGAAGCCGCACCGTCGCTTCGCCTCGTCGTGACGAGCCGCGAGGCGCTTCGCGTCCGATCGGAGGTGGAGCTCGACCTACCGCCGCTCGCCGAGCGGGAGGCGGTCGACCTCTTCCTCGCACGTGCACAGGCCGTCCGACCCGATCTCGAGGAAGGCGAAGCCGTTCGCGCGCTCTGCGCGCGGGTCGACAGGCTTCCGCTCGCACTCGAGCTCGCGGCGGCGCGGACGAAGCTTCTCTCACCCGACGCGCTTCTCGAACGACTCGGAGCCAGCCTCGATCTGCTCAAGGGCGCCCGTGACGTCGACGAGCGGCACGCGACCCTGCGCGCAACGATCGCGTGGTCGTACGACCTGCTCAGCGAGGACGAGCAGCGTCTCTTCGGGCGACTCGCCGTGTTCCGCGGCGGATGCACGCTCGAGTCTGCAGAACGGGTATGCGACGCCGACCTCGACACGCTCGCATCTCTCCTCGACAAGAGCCTCGTCCGGCGACGCACGGGACGTCTCGGCGAGGAGCGGTTCTGGATGCTCGAAACGATCCGCGAGTTCGCACGAGAGAAGTTGACCGAGTCCGGCGAGGAGCGTGAGCTCCAACGCCGCCACGCCGAGCGCATGCTCGAGATCGGACGTGCGGCGAATCTCAGCGAAGACGACGACGAGCCATTCGACCTGTCGGTCGCTCTCGCCGAGCGGGACGACGTCCGCGCCGCGCTCGACTGGGCGGCTGAGGCCGACGCCGTCCTCGGGCTCGAGCTCGCGTGCGCGCTCGAGTCCTTCTGGGGCCCGCATGCGCCGGCCGAGGGCATGCGCCGATTCGACGAACTCCTCGAGGGAGACGTCGAGATTCCGCCGCTGCTCCGAGCGAGAGCGCTGCGCAGCCTCGCGGGCGCCGCGCATCAGGAGCGCAACTGGGCGGTCTCCGACCCGGCCTACGAGGAAAGCCTACGCATCTTTACGACGCTCGGCGATCGGCGAGGCATGTCGTCGATCCGCACGCGACTCGCATATCGCGCGGCCGGCGACGGTGATCGCGATCGCGCCCTCCAGCTCTTGAAGGAGTCTCAAGCAGATGCCGAGGACCGATTCCTCCTGATCGAAACGCAGAACGCGATGCTCGTGACCCATATGGCCGTTGCCGAAGGGCGTCTGGACGACGCCCGAGCCTCAATTGAGGTGAGCTCAGAGCTTGCGCGCCGGCTCAGTTGGCCATGGCACGACGCCATCATCCGTACCTCGCGGATGGAGATCGCGCTGCACTTCGGCGAGCTCGACGAAGCTGAGCGCCAAGGGGCGCTCGCCTCGGCGATCAATCTCGAGTACGAGCACAGCGCTACGACCGTAGTCGCGACGCTGACGGGACTTGCCCGCGTTGCGCTACGGCGTGGTGATCTCGAGCGTGCAGGCCTCCTCTGGGGAGCGGTGCTCCGCCACGGCGAAACATTGCTGGGCCCTCGGTTCCGTGAGCGAGCCGCGGAGCTAGACGAAGAAGACGATCCCACATTCGGCTCGGCAGTAGCCCGTGGCCGCGAGCTGGATCTCCGCGACGCCGTCGAGCTCGCAACAACGTCTCAGACGGTGCCGTAGAGCTGCAGCACGACGCGCACGAACAGCTTCGTGTCGTCGTACAGGCCGATCTCCCGCACCGCCCGCGCTCCCTGGTACCAGCCCGCCAGCGCGAGCCGCCTGTTGCCGCCGAACTCGTCGAGCTGCCAGCGCAGGTAGCGAACTCCGGCTCGGACGTTGCCCTCGTAGTTCCGCGGCGTCCGGATCCCCAGGAGCACCGTGTCCACGAACTCCCACGTCTCGGGCAGAAGCTGCATGACCCCGAGCGCGCCGACGTTCGAGACGACATCCTGCTGGAAACCCGACTCCATCCAGGCGAGAGCGCGCGCGAGACTCGGATCCACGCCGTAGACGCGAGCCCAGCGATCGATCGCCACTCGCACGGCTTCGCGGCTCGCCGGCGGGCCGGTCACCGCGGGAGCGCTCAGCCGCGCTCCTGCCGGGAGCACGAGGCGCTGGTCGGGGATGATCACGCTCGTCAGGGGAAGTCCGTTTCGCCGAGCGAGCAGCCACGGGCTGACGTGATAACGGGCTGCGATCGAGAAGAAGCTCTCGCCCCAGCTGGACGACATGCACCCGTGCGGCGCGGCGTTTCGCGAGCGCGCGATAGGTGTTCGGTCCCGCGATCCCGTCCGGAGTGAGCCCATGCGCCTCGTTGATACCGCTCGAGCGCACCCGCGGTCGCGCGCGTGAAATCGGCCGTCGACGGCACGCCTCGCGAGCCCGTGCCGGCGCAGCCGGAACTCGAGCACCGCGACGTCCCAACCGACCGCTCCGACTGCGAGCTCGCGCTGCCCGAGCAGAGGACGGCCCCGCGAACCGAGCGCGCGCCGGGTCCTGCGATCGAGCCTCCCGTCGACGGGGAGCTTCTTCGTCCGCTGAAACGACGCGAGCGCACTGCGCGTCAGCGGCCCTGGGAGCCCGTCCACCGGGCCCGGATCGAACCCGTGCGCCTTGAGGCCGACCTGGACCGCGGCGATTCGAGGGTTGGCTGCCGTGCCAACCTGGGTCAGACCGCACACGCCGATGGACAGCGCGACGCCGACGACGGCGAAGCGACGCATGAAGGCGTGTTCTCCGCCGGCTGCCGTGCTCCTGCGTCTCCGAGAGCGCCAAAAGCGGCCGGTACAATCCGGCGGCTGCCTTCCCCGGTAGCTCAATTGGCAGAGCATCCGGCTGTTAACCGGAGGGTTGTTGGTTCGAGTCCAACCCGGGGAGCTGCGAACTACCTGCGCAACGGCTACATGTGACGAGGGCGCCCGCTGCGGCGCCCTCTCAGCGTCGCGGCTCCCGCATTTCCGAGGCGGTGCCGCTAGTCAGCACGCGAAGCTGTGGTCAGCGGCCGAGCGGCGTGATCACTCGCCGATACGCGGCGCGGCTGCGCGGCTTGCTCGCGAGATCCCAGATCGAGCCGGGTCTCCCGCTGAAGTAGACGAGGAACTCGATGCGCGGATGGCTCTTCACGAACGCGGCCATGCGCTCGACGAACGGGGGGTCGTCGATCGCCCAGAGCCCCCACTCCGCGATCCCGAACGGCTTGTTTCGATGTGACGCGAAGAGCGCCTCGTTCGCGTCCCAGGCTGCCTTGTAGCCCTGGTCGTAGAGGTCGTTCGCGACGACGTCGACGTACGCGTCGCCAGGGTAGTAGGCGTTCGCCGAGTTCGCCTGCGTGTTCGGGTTGCCGAAACCCTGCGGGTTCCAGACCAGGCGCGCGTTCGTCGTCGGTAGATCACCCGCAACCCCCGGCTGGCCGAGCTTGCGGAGCTTTGCGTTCAGCTTCCCCGCCTTGCCGCCACGGGACAGGAGCGCGATCCGCGCGAAGGCTCCACGGAAGGCGGCGGTCGAATAGCGCGGCCCGCGCGAGGAGCCGTCGCGGTTGAACGCGCAGTACTCGTTCCAGTGGCCGTTCATCTCCGGCATCGGCCGCACGTAGACGAGCTGGCCGAAGCCGGCGAGCACCCGGTTCAACTCGAGCAGGAAGCCGTCGCCCTTGCCCTGTGCGATGTCGAGCGGCGAGACGATGCCGCCCGTCTTGATCGCGACCATCGGGAGCGGCTTCAACCGGTCGAGGAGCTTGGGAAGCGTGTTCGGCTGGTGCCAGCCGATGAACGAGTGCCGTATGGCCGAGCGCTGCCCCGTCTGGGACGCGAAGCGCGTCGGCTCGCCGAGCACGCCGAGTTGCGTGCGCGAGACCTGGTCGGATCCGGACGCGCCGACGGCGCCCCACGCGAGCAGACACACGCAGGAGCGGCGACGGCAGACCTCGGAGCATCACCGGACCGGGAGGCGGAAGGTCGACCGGACGACCGCCCCGGCCGCACGAATCGTGACGGTGCCGCGAAGCGTGGACGACGTCCCGGACGGCACCAGCAAGCTGCACTCCGCTCGCCCGCGAGCGAACCGACCAACCGCCGGCACGCGCGTCCCCGCCGCACGAACCGAGCAGGTCACCGAGCCGCTGCGCAGGATGCGATACGTGTCCAGGCGGCGGACGACGACGCCGTACGTGAATGCGCCTTCCCGGCCCGCGGACGAGTCGAGCCCACGACCGCCGTGGTTCGCAGCTGCAAGCGGCGGCCGATTGGCGAGGCGATAGGGAAGCAGCGCGCCGGTCAGGTCGTCCGGAGCGGAGTCCACCGCTTCGACGTCCCCCTCGAAGGCCTGGCCCTCGCTCTCTCCGCGACCCACGACGTCGAAGGTCACGACTCCGACGCCGACGATCGCTGCACCGTCCAGCTCCTTCCGGTCGACGATCAGCGTGAGCACGCCGTTCTCGTACCGTCCGGTCGCGGTGTTCGGTCGAAGGGACGGAGCGAGGACCTCGTTCTCCTCGACGTTCACCTGGACCGTTCCGGGCCCGCTGAAGTACTCGACGAACACGTCGTCCGCCGCCGGTGGCCTGCCCTCGAGGTCGAAGTCGACTCCGATCACCTTGTCCGCCGGCAACGTCGGATAGTTCGGCGTCGCGACGCGCACCTCGATCTTGCCGCCGGGCGTGTCGGAGACCGAGATCGACGTGATGTCGGGGGCGGCGTCATGGTCGCCTACCGGATCCGCAAACGACGCAGGGCCGGGAAATGAGTAGACGCTTCGGCCGGTCGGCGGCACGTAGTCGGTTCCCGCCACGCGCCCGATGTCCAACTGCTGGTTTCGGGCCGAGAGGACGATCAGGCCGAACGACGTCGCATCGCCGAGCGCCGCCCGGTCGGCGCTGAAGCGGAACGTGCCCGAAGCGAAGCTCGCGGTCATCCCGTCCGTCGGGGCCGGCGACAGGCGAATCCCGTCCCAGCGCAAGACCTCGAACAGCCCGTCGTCCCAGAACCGAACGACGAGCTCGTCGCCGGCGACACCGGTGTTCGCGTTCCGGTCGAGGTCGAACTCGAGGATCATCCGCGAGTCGGAGGGGAGCTCGTCGAAGTTGGCGACCTGCACGCGAATGTTCACGGCGCCGGGAGTCGAGTCGTCGACCGTCACCGAGCTGATGTCGGGCGTCTCGTTCCCGTCGCCCACGGGATCTGCGTACGTCGCGCTGCGGCGCGGCTCCGGCGGTCGCAACGAGCAAGCCCGCCGACGTCGCTCCGAGCACGGTGAGCAGCCGCCGGCGCAAAGCCCGCTTCATTGCTTCAGTCCCGCGCGCCGCTGAGTCGCATCACCGCTCGTGGCCGACACTGTCGACGAGCACGCGGCGCATGTCAATTGTCGGAGGCTGCGAGAATCGGACGCTCGCCGGCACGAGGGAGCTTCGAGAGCGTATCCGGCTCGTGCCAGCCCATGAAGGGCGAGTGCCGCGACACCCCCCGGGTTGACCAACCTCGAAGGTCAGCGAACCATCGCGCTGAATGTCGACCGGACGACCGCGCCGGCGGCAGAAACGGTGACGGTTCCGCGAAGCGTGGAAGTCGCCTTGGCGGGCACGAGCAGGCTGCACTCCGCGCGTCCGCCCGCGAACCGACCCACCGCCGGCACTCGCTTCCCCGATGCGAGAACCGAGCACGTCACCGACCCTCTCCGCAGAACGCCGTAGGTGTCCAGGCGTCGGACGACGACACCGTAGGTGAAGCGTCTTCCCGCCAGCGGACGAGCCGGCGAGCCCACGACTTTCGTCACTCGGAGCTGTAGCGGTGGTCGGTTGGCGAGGCGGATACGGGAAGAACGCACCGGTGAGGTCGTCCGGGGCAGAGTCGAGCGCCTCGACGCCGCCCTCGAAGTCCTGGCCTTCGCTCTCTCCGTCGCCCACGAGGTCAAGGCTCAGCACCCCGACGCCCAACAAGCGCTGCGCCGTCCAGCTCACTCCGATGCACCGAGAGAGTAAGCACACCGTTCTCGTAAACGCCGGAGGCGGTATTCGGCAGCTCGGACGGAGCCAGGATCCCGTTCTCCTCCCGTTCGACCTGGACGATGCCTGGACCGCTCAGGTACGCGACGAACACGTCGTCCGCCGGCGGAGGCCTTCCCTCGAGGTCGAAGTCGACCCCGATGATCTTGTCCGGCGGCAACGCCGGGTAGTTCGGCGTCGCAACGCGCACCTGGATGATCCCCGCTGCCGTGTCGGACATCGAGACGGAAATGATGTCGGGAGCGGCGTCGTGGTCGCCCTGGGGGTCGGTGAGAGACGATTCGTACCGGGGACGCGTAGGCGATCCGACCGCTGCCGGGCGCGAAGTCGGTCGAGGTCACTCGCCCGATGCCAACCTGCTGGGTCCGCGCCGAGAGTACGAGCAGGGAGAACGCGGTCGAGCCGCCGAGCGCGGCCCGGTCGGCGTCGAGCTCGAGCTCGCCCGAGGAGAAGCTCACGCGCACGCCCTCGGAGGAACTGGGATACATCGCGACTCCGTTCCAGCGGACCACTTCGAGCGTCTCGTCGTCCCAGTAGCGGATCACGAGCTCGTCACCCGCGAGACCGGTGGTGGCATTTCGGTCGAGGTCGAACTGGAGGGTGATCCGCGACTCCGTAGGAAGCTCCTGGAAGTTCGAGACCGTGACGCGAATGTTCACAACACCCGGAGTCGCATCGTCGACCGTTACCGAGCGGAGATCGGGCGCCTCGTTCCCGTCTCCTACCGGATCAGCGTAGGCCGCGCTCGGCGCGGCGCCAGCCGCGGTCGCCAGGACGCCCACGAGCACGGCGGCCGAAAGGACGCCGAGCAGCCGCCGGCGGCACGCCCGCCTCATCGCTTCAGTCCCTTGCGCCGCTGGGTGCCGTCCCGAGTCGTGCCGACACTGTCCATGAGCACACGGGACGTGTCAATTCGTCGGAGGCTGCGAGAATCGGACGGTGCCGAACCTGCTCGACTCCGCCGCCCTCCAACTACGCGTCGCGAAGAGGCTCGCGCCGAGGCGTGGAGGTCGGTGCGCGAACGGCTCGGGAAGCTCGACGATCGGCTGGTGTTCGTCGTCGGATCGCCTCGCTCGGGGACGACCTTCCTTGCCGGTGCGATCGGGTCGCTGCCCGGTTTCGTCGATCTCGGGGAGGTTGCGCCCGTCAAGGCCGCCGTCCCGGAGCTCGCCTCGCTCGAGCCGGAGGAGGCCGCTCGACGCCTACGCAGGATCCTGGCCATCGCGCGGCGCGTGGGTCTTGTCGGCTCCGTCAGGGCCGTCGAGCAGACGCCCGAGCTGGCCCATCTCGTCGCCGTACTGCCGCTCGCCTATCCGCACGCGCGCATCGTGCACATCGTCCGCGACGGGAGAGACGTCGCCTGCTCGCTGTTGGAGAAGCCCTGGCTCCGCGCTCAGCAGGCCAGAAGCGATGACGCCGGCATCGCCTACGGGTCGTACGCGCGCTTCTGGGTGGAGCCCGATCGCCGCGAGGAGTTCGAGCGCGCGACCGATGCGCGCAGGGCTGCCTGGGTCTGGCGGAGGTACGTGACCGCGACACGCAACGCGCGGAGCCGACCGCTCTCGAGGTCCGATACGAGGAGCTGGCAGACGATCCGGTCTCGACCGCGCGCGAGCTCGCCGCCCACCTCGACGCGCCCGAGAACGCACTCGCGTCCGCGCTCGGTCGTGCCCACGCGACGTCCGTCGGGAGGTATCGGGACGATCTGACCGAGGAACAGCTCGAGGACGTGCTCGCGGAAGCAGGTGCGCTCCTCACGCGAGCTCGGCTACGTCCCGTACGGGACGACCGTGCCCGGCTGCTACAGCTCGATCCCCAGCTCGCGCAGCTGCGCTTCCGCCTGCGCGGCCCAGCCCCTGTTGGCGAGGGGGCTCGCGGGACTCGGGTGCAGGATCGAGCCGATCCGCGGCCCGCTCTCGCCGAGCGCCGCGCGCGCACGCGCGGCCGCGAAGCCGCCCACGCCGACGACGAAACGCGGCTCCATCCAGCGCACGAGACGCACGAGCGCGCTCGTCGCACAGCTCGAAGAGAGGCCCTCGCTCGGCGGCGGGCAGCTTGTCGGGCGTGCGGTTGCGGCCGGATTCCTCCAGAAAGAGGAGTGGGCACCAGTTGCCGACGAAGAAGCGGGCGAAGAATCGTTCGGGTGAGCCGAAGCGCTCGCGCGCCCAGCCCCACAGGCGCGTCCCGCTCACCTCGCTCCGCTGGCACGAGAACCCCTCGATGGGACGCCGAGGATGCTCGCGGGCCGGACGCTCGACGGGCTCTTCGATCGCCAGCCAGTCACGCACCATCGAGACGTCGCCGAAGGGCACGCCGGTCTGCGCCATCCCGAAGGGGCCGGGATTCATGCCGACGAGAAGAACCTCGGTTCCTCGTCGCGCGTAGCGCTCGACGTAGCGCTCGAAGCTCTGGCGTGCGTAGACGAGCGGGTTGTAGACGTAGGCGACCGGCAGCTCGAAGGACAACTCGTCGAGCGCTGAGAGCGAGGTCACGCGCGATGCGAGTCGGCTCGCTGTGGGGCGCCGGGCATGCCCGCCCTACGTCAACTCGGCGAGCGCCTGTCTCACCTTCGCCAGATGCGCCTGCAGCTCGGTCGTCCGGGCGAGATCGGCGCCGGCGAGATCGCGCTTCAGCTTCCGCTCGCGCAGGCGCAGGAGGAGCTCCGCGCCGGTTCGCTCGTCGATCGCCTCGCGCGCGGCTCTGGCGTCGAGCTCGGCTCTCGAGCGCGGTCAGCTCCGGGTCGTCCCGCCCTGCGACGAGCGCGGCTCGAAACTGTCGCGTGACCTCGGAGTCGAAATGGCCCGGTGTGAGCTCGCCCAGCCCACGTATGAGCGACGGATGGGCCAGGCACGCCGCGAGCGCGTCGCGCTCCAGACGGTCTCCGGCATCGAACAGCCTCGTGTTGTCGGCGACCGCCGTCGCGCCTCCGCGCGCGGGCGCCAGGCCGGCGAGGGTCTCCCGGGGAAGATCGAGCCGGTCGGCGAGGAGCCGGAGAGCCTCCTGCCGCTCGGGAGAGTCCTCGGCCTTCGCCATGACCTCCCTGCACGCGGACGAATCCCTCCTGCCGGTCCGCGGCGCGATCGAGCTCGAGCCGGACGCGGTAGAGCAGGTAGCTCTCGGCTCCCGCGAGGCGTTCCTCGAAACCATCCGGGGCGTCCGCCGGATCCTGGCCCTTCGGCAGGGTGACGACCTTCACCTCGAACCCCTGCGTCGCAGCGAGCTCCATTCCGCGAAGGGTTGCCTCCTGACCCGCCGCGTCGGCGTCGAAGCAGAGGTAGATCTTCCGGGTCAAGCGCCCGAGCTCGCGGAGCTGGCGCTCGGTCAGCGCCGTCCCCATCGACGCAACGACGGGCTCGAAGCCCGCCTGTCGGAGCGCGATCACATCCGTGTTGCCCTCGACCACGGCGGCGTAGTCCTGCTTGGAGATCGCCGTCCTTCGCGAGATGGAGCCCGTACAGGATCGCGCTCTTGTGGAAGAGATCGCCCTCGGGCGAGTTGACGTACTTCCCGCGCAGAGGATCGTCCTCGTGGATCTTGCGGGCCTGGAAGCCGACCACGCGCCCGCGTGCGTCCGCGAGCGGGAACATCAGCCGCTGCGGGAAGTAGTCGCTCCCGCGCACGGTCGCCAGCCCCGCCCCGCGGAGCTCGTCGGTCGTGAACCCCTTCTCGGCAGCCTTCTCCGCCAGGCCGCGGCCAGGTGAGAGCCCGAGCCGGAACTCGCGCGCGATGTCGTCCCCGAGGCCCCGTTCGGCGAGGTACGCGCGCACGGGAGCGCCGGTATCGCCCTCCCAGAGCAGGCGCTCGAAGTACGCGGTCGTCTGCTCGAGCACGGCGAACAGGCGCTCCCGGCGCCGGCGATCCGCCTCGACACGCGGCGACGACTCCTCGTACTCGAGCGTGAACGCGGAAGCGCTCGGCGAGCCACTCGATCGCGCCCACGAAGTCGAGGTTCTCGGTCTCGCGCACGAACGAGATGAGATCGCCGCCCTTCCCGCAGCCGAAGCAGTAGTAGAGCTTCTCGACGGGGTTGACCGAGAAGCTCGGCGTCCGCTCCTCGTGGAAGGGACAGCGGCCCGTGAAGCGCGATCCCGAGGCGCGCCGCAGCTGCGTCCGCCCGGAGACGACCTCGACCATGTCGGCCGCGGCGGTGACGTCGCGCACCGAGGAGTCCTTGATTCGCGCCACAGGGCGAGATTACTCGGCGCTCACGTCGTACTCTCTCCTGCAGCGTGCCGCGTGCGGCAGGAGAACCCGGACGGCTTTCGCTGTGCGGCATGTGCGTCGCGCGCGCGCGAGAGCGCGAAAGGTCGTCACCGTCCTCTTCTGCGACCTCGTCGGCTTCACGCTCGCAGGCGGAGTCGGCTCGACCCCGAGGACGTCGAGGCGATCCTCGGCCCCTACCACGCCCGCGTCCGCAGCCGAGCTCGAGCGCTACGGCGGCACGGTCGAGAAGTTCATCGGCGACGCGGTGATGGCGCTCTTCGGCGCGCCCGTCGCGCACGAGGACGATCCCGAGCGAGCGGTGCGGGCGGCGCTCGCGATTCGCGACTTCGCGGTCGAGAGGCGACTCGAGCTCCGGGTCGGGATCACGACCGGGGAAGCGCTCGTCTCGCTCGACGCGAGCCCGCCCGAGGGCGAGGGCATGGCCTCGGGCGACGTCGTCAACACCGCCGCACGCCTGCAGAGCGCCGCTCCGGTCAACGGATCCTCGCCGACGAGACGACGTACCGCGCGACCCGCACGGTCGATCGAGTACGCGAGGCGCGACTCCGTCGAGGCGAAGGGCAAGTCCGAGCCGATCCCCGTCTGGCGAGGCGGTCGCAGGCACGCGCCCGCTTCGGGGTGGACGTCGCCCACGAAGCGCGCACGGAGCTCGTCGGGCGCGAGCGCGAGCTCGCAGTTCTTCGCGACGCCTTCGAGCGGGCACGGCACGAGCGGACGCCGCAGCTCGTCACGCTCGTCGGCGTCCCGGGAATCGGCAAGAGCCGCCTCGTCTACGAGCTCTCGCGCATCGTCGATGCGGATCCCGACCTCATCACCTGGCGCCAGGGCCGCTGCCTCGCCTACGGCGACGGGATCACGCTCTGGGCGCTCGGCGAGATCGTGAAGGCGCAGGCCGGCATCCTCGAACAGGATCGACGACGACGAGGCCGCCGCGAAGCTCCGAGCGCGCCGTCGACGAGAGTCCTCGGCGACGCGACGGACGCGTCCTGGGTCGAGTCCCACCTCCTGGCCGCTCGTCGGCCTCGCAAGCCGAGAGCGGGCTCGGCGGCGACCGCCGCGGACGAGGCATTCGCGGCCTGGCGCCGCTTCTTCGAAGCCCTTGCCGAGCAGCGCCCGCTTCGTCGCTCGTGCTCGAGGACCTCCACTGGGCCGACGACGGCGCTGCTCGACTTCGTCGACGAGCTCGTCGACTGGCTGACGGACGTGCCGCTGCTCGTCGTCTGCACCGCGCGGCCCGAGCTCCTCGAGCGCGGCCCGGGTTGGGGCGGCGGCAAGCTGAACGCCACCACGCTCGGCGCTCTCGCCGCTCTCGCAACGAGCAGACAGCAGCCCTCATCGCGCGCGTGCTCGAGCGCCCGGTGCTCGCCGCCGAGTCCAGCAGGCACTGCTCGAGCGCGCGGGCGGCAATCCGCTCTACGCGGAGCAGTTCGCGCGAGCTCCACCTCGAGCGCGGCATCGGCGCGACGACCTCCCGCTGCCGGAGACGCTGCAGGGCATCATCGCCGCCCGCCTCGACTGCCTCTCGGCCGACGAGAAAGGCGCTCCTCCAGGACGCGGCCGTCATGGGAAAGGTCTTCTGGACCGGTGCGCTTCGGAGAGACGAGCGGGAGGCGACGCCGCTCCTGCACGCCCTCGAGCGCAAGGGCTTCGTCACGCGCCAGCGCCGCTCGTCGATCGAGGGCGAGGGAGATCGCCTTCGCGCACATGCTCTACGCGACGTCGCCTACGGACAGATCCCTCGTGCCGAGCGTGCGCGAAAGCATCGCGCGGTGCCGCCGAGTGGATCGAGAGCCTCGGACGAGCAGAGGATCACGCCGAGCTGCTCGCGTTCCACTGGAATCCGGCGCTCGAGCTCGCGCAGGCGGCTGGCGCGAGCACGGACGAGCTCGCTATCCGCGCACGCATCGCGTCGCGCGCAGCGGGCGATCGTGCCTTCGCCCTCAACGCGCTCACCGACGGCGATCGCGCACTTCGAGAGGGCTCTCGCGCTCTGGCCCGACGACGCGGAGCGCCCCGAGCTCTACTTCCGCCTTGCCCACGCGCTCTTCATCGCCGGCGACGAGCGAACGACCGAAGCTCTCGAGCGAGCGCGCGACGCGCTCGTCCAGTCGGGCCGCCCCGAGATCGCCGCAGAGGCCGAGGCACTCCTCGCGAGGGTGTTCTGGCTTCGCGGACAGCAGGAAATGATGTTCCCCCATCTGGAAGCTGCCGAGGCGCTGATCGAAGGGGCGGATGCTTCTCCTCGGTGTCGCCCATGTTCTCGCCTGGTCTGCCCGACATCGGACGCTTGCCGGACAGCACGAGCGCGGATCGAGATCCGCGGAGGAGGCGCTTGCGATCGCCGAGCGCTTCGGCCTCGTCGACCTGCAGGTACATGCGCTGACCACGATTGGCTCGGCGAAGGAGTTCCTGAGCGACGTAAGCGGGCGCGAGGACCTCGAACGGGCGGTCGAGATCGGGCGAGCGGCGAACTCGGCGATGGTCACTGGAGCGCTCAACAATCTCTCGGTCATGCTCGACACCACCGACTCTCGGCGCGTCCAGGAGCTGCAATTCGAAGCCCTTCGCGAAGCGGAACGCTTCGGTGACGAGTACCAGATGCGTTTCATGCGCGGCAATCTGATCCCGATTCACTGGCTCCTCGGCGAGTGGGACGAAGCCGTGGCAGCGGCAGATGAGTTCATCGCCGAGTGCGAGGAGGGGCTCGCCCCACGTTCTCGAAGCGGCGGCCCGTCAGTTCCGTGGGTACATCCTGCTGGCACGTGGGCGACGCGACGAGGCCATGCTGGACTTCGCCCGCGCGCTCGAGTTCGCTCGGAAGCGCAGCGAGCGACGAGGTCATCCCGGCGCTTACACGTTACGCGTGGGCCAAGCTGCAGATCGGTCGCAGCTCAGAGGCTCGCGCGTTGTTCCAAGAGGCGATACCGCTTCTGGCAAAGCATCCCTACGCGAGACCCTGGACGGTGCCCGAGCTGGCGGTCGATCTCGGTGAGACGTCGGCCGTCCGGGAGATCATGGCCGGTCTGTCGTCAAGTCCGGGCCACAGAGCAATGGTCGCAGTACTCGATGGAAACTTCGCTCAGGCCGGCGAGCTGTACGCCGAGGCCGGAATCCTGCTCTTCGAGGCGGAGGCGCGCCTGCGTGCGGCCGAGCAGCTCACTGCCGCCGGTCGATCTGCCGAGGGGGAGCTTCGAGCTCGAGAGAGCGCTCGCCTTCTACCGTCCCATCGGTGCGACCCTCTTCGTCGAGCGCGGCGAGCGGCTCCTCGCGAAAAGCGCGTGACGATGGCCGAGCCGCGTCGAGAGCGGAAGGTCGTGACCGTCGTCTTCTGCGACCTCGTCGGCTTCACGCAGCGCGCGGAGCAGCTCGATCCCGAGGACGTGGAGGCGCTGCTCGGCCCGTACCACGAGCGCCTGCGCTCCGAGCTCGAGCGACACGGCGGCACCGTCGAGAAGTTCATCGGCGACGCGGTGATGGCGCTCTTCGGCGCTCCCGACCGCTCACGAGGACGATCCCGAGCGCGCCGTTCGCGCCGCCTCGCCATCCGCGACTGGGCGGTCGAGGAGGAGGACGTCGCAGGTGCGGATCGCGGTCACGACCGGCGAGGCGCTCGTCCGGCTCGACGCCCGCCCCGAGGCCGGCGAGGGCATGGCGTCCGGCGACGTCGTCAACACTGCCGCTCGCCTGCAGAACGCGGCGCCGGTCAACGGAATCCTCGCCGACGAGACGACCTACCGCGCGACCCGCCAGGTGATCGGCTACGAGGAGGCGACCGCGGTCGAGGCGAAGGGCAAGGCCGAGCCGATCCCGGTCTGGGAGGCGCTCAGAGTGCGCGCGCGCGCTTCGGCGTCGACGTCGCGCACGAGGCGCGCTGCGAGCTCGTCGGCCGCGAGCGCGAGCTCGAGGTCGTCCGCGACGCCTTCGAACGCGCGCGACACGAGCGAACGCCACAGCTCCTGACCCTCGTCGGCGTGCCCGGGATCGGCAAGAGCCGGCTCGTCTACGAGCTCTCGCAGATCGTCGACGCCGACCCGGAGCTCATCACCTGGCGCCAGGGGCGCTGCCTCGCGTACGGCGACGGCGTGACGCTGTGGGCGCTCGGCGAGATCGTCAAGGCGCAGGCCGGGATCCTCGAGCAGGACACGCCGGAGGAGATCGCCGCGAAAGTTCACCAGGCCGTCGAGGACGCGCTCGCCGGCACGGGCGACGCATGCGTGGGTCGAGACGCATCTCCTCGCGCTTCTCGGGCTCGCTGACGAAGCGCAGCTCGGAGGGGATCGCCGGAACGAGGCGTTCGCCGCCTGGCGACGCTTCCTCGAGGCGCTCGCCGAGCAGCGTCCACTCGTCCTCGTCTTCGAGGACCTGCACTGGGCCGACGAGAGCCTGCTCGACTTCGTCGACGAGCTCGTCGACTGGGTGACGCGACGTGCCGCTGCTCGTCGTTGGCGACGGCGCGGCCCGAGCTCCTCGAACGGCGCCCCGGCTGGGGCGGCGGCAAGCTGAACGCAACCACGCTCGCGCTGTCGCCGCTGTCGGACGACGCAGACAGCGCTGCTCCTCGGGCGCCTGCTCGGCCGCCCCGTCCTGGCCGCGGAGTCCCAGCACGCGCTCCTCGAACGGGCGGGCGGAAATCCGCTCTACGCGGAGCAGTTCGCCGAGCTCTACCTCGAGCGGGGCTCGACGGACGAGCTGCGCGCTGCCGGAGACGCTCCAGGGCATCATCGCCGCCCGTCTCGATGGGCTTGCGCCGGACGAGAAGAGCCTCCTCCAGGACGCAGCAGTGGTCGGGAAGGTGTTCTGGGCCGGCGCGCTCGGACGCGAACCGGACGCTGCGGCCGCGCTTGCACTCGCTCGAGCGCAAGGGATTCGTCCGTCGGCAGCGGCGCTCGTCACTCGAGGGCGAGAGCGAGCTCGCCTTCGCGCACGCGCTCGTGCGCGACGTCGCCTACGGACAGATCCCGCGCGCCGACCGGCGGAGAAGCACCGCCACGTCGCCGAGTGGATCGAGAGCCTCGGGCGGCCCGAGGACCACGCGGAGATGCTCGCTCATCACTGGCGCTCGGCGCTCGAGCTTGCTCGAGCCTCCGGGGGCGAAACGACGGCGAGCTCGCTGAACGAGACGCGGCTCGCGCTCCGCGATGCAGGCGAGCGCGCGTTCTCGCTGAACAGCCACGGAGCGGCGGCCGCGCTCTTCGAGGACGCGCTCGCTCTCTGGCCCGAGGACGACCGAACGTCCGCGATCTGCTCTTCCGCTGGGCTCGCGCACTCCATCTCGCCTACGACGACCGGCGCGAGCAGGCGCTCGAGACGCCCGCGACGCACTGTCGACGTGGGAGACGCGGAGACGCGCAGCCGAGGCCGAGTCGTTCCTGTCGCAGCATGTCTGGTACCGAGGCCAGGGCGAGCTGGCTCGCGAGCACCGCCTCGAGCGCGAGGAGCTTGCGGGCGACGTCGGTGCCTCGCGGCAACGGCGCGTGTCCTCGCGGTAGCCGCTCGTGCATGCGCGATCGACAGGGACAGCGAGAACGCCCTGCGTATCGCCACGTCGGCCCTTTCCATGGCAGAGCAAATCGGCCTCGACGAGGTCCGTGCGCATGCTCTGACGACCGTCGGGCTAGCCAAGAACGACCTCGGTGACGACGTCGGGTACGCAGGACATCGAGCGAGCTCTCGAGATCGCACTCGAGATCGACTCGCCGCTCGCGTCGACGATCGTCAACAACCTCGCCGTCCAAGCGTCCTATCGAAGGCGCCTCGAGCGCGCCGACGAGCTCTACACGGAGGCGCTGCGACTCGCGCATCGCTTCGGTGATCGGGCCAGCAGCCGCTTCATCCGCGCCAACCTGCTCTTCACCGAGTACATGCTTGGCGACTGGGACTCGGCGCTGGCGGCCGCTGACGCGTTCATCGCCGAGTGCGAAGCCGGCTCGCCACATGCGCAGGAAGCAAGCGTCCGCGGCGTCCGCGGGATGATCAGAGAGCGCCGCGGCGACTCCGACGGGGCCCTCGCCGATCATCTTCGTGGCGTGGACCTCGCCCGCGAGTCGGATGCGCTCCCCCATCTCGTTGCCGCTCTCTCGCGAGTGCATCTCCACGCGTGCCGGGCGTGGAGAGCTCGCTGAGGCGGCCGCACTCGTGGAGGACCTGCTGCCGGTACTCCGCAGGCACGGGCCGCACGGGGCAGTCAATGCCATCGCCCACTTAGCCGCGCAACTCGGAGTTTCCGACGAGCTGCGAGAGGTGCTCGAATCGGAACCGGCCGTTGCGCATCTCCCCTGGATCAGGACTGCCCTCCTCACACTCGAGGGCAACTTCCGGGCAGCGGCAGACATCTACGCAGAGATCGGGAACCCCACGCTCGAGGCTAGTAGGCGCTTCCATGCCGGTGCGCGCCTGATCGAGCAGGGCAAGCAGGAAGAGGGCGAGGATCGAGCTGGAGAAGGCGCTCGCGTTCTATCGCTCGGTCGGCGCGACGTACTACATCGACGAGCCGAGGCACTCTCGCGCAGTCGGCCTACAGCGAGTCCGCGTAGTCGAGCGCGAAGCGGTCGGTCATGCCCGCGATGTAGTCGACGATCTCGTCCACGTCGTCCCCGCGCTCGGCGAGCTGGTCGAAGATCCGGCGAATCACCTCGTGCGCGCGCTCGTGCTCGGGAACCGCCTGGGCGCCGAGGTAGACGCGCTCGAACATGAAGGCGCGCAACGACAGCATCGCCTCCCCCACCTCCGGCGACTGGCGGATGTCGTCGACCCCCTCGGACGACGCGACGATGTCGTGGACGAGCGTGTCGATTCGGCTCGAGCCGGTCGGGCCGAGCACGGCGATCTCGTCCGCGGGAAGATCCTCCTCGTCGAGCAAGCCCGTAGCGCACCGCGTCGTCGATGTCGTGGTTGATGTACGCGACGCGATCGACGAGCCGCACGATCTTCCCTTCGAGCGTTGCCGGCTCCTGCTCTCCGGTATGCGTGAGGATTCCGTCGCAGACCTCGTGAGTCAGGTTGAGCGACCGGGCGATCCTGAGCGACTGCTCGTTGTGGCGGAAGCGTCTCCCGAACTGCTCGCGCACCGCTTCGTCGAGTGCGTCCTCGCCCGCGTGGCCGAAAGGTGTATGGCCCATGTCGTGCCCGAGCCCGATGGCTTCGACCAGGTCCTCGTTCAGGCGCAACGCCCGGGCGACGACGCGCGAGATCGCGGTCGTCTCGAGCGTGTGGGTCATGCGAGTCCGGTAGTGATCTCCGGCGGGGTCGATGAAGACCTGCGTCTTTCCCTTCAGGCGCCGGAACGGCTTGGAGTGAACGATGCGATCACGGTCCCGCTGGAACGGCGTTCGGACAGCGGATTCCTCCTCGGGAAGCTCGCGTCCGCGCGTCTCGTACGAGCGGACTGCGAACTGCGACAGGCCCTCCTCCGAAGCGCGGATCCGCATCTCGAATGCCTCTCGTGTGGGGCGGGCGACCTCCATGAGGTCAGGGTAGTTGCGGCCGCGGATTTCGAACGGCGCCGGGAAGCAGATGGGGGACGGTGGCGCCGACGAAGAGCGCCGAGAGGGCGAACCCGAGAGCTCGATACCCGCCGGCCGCCAGGGCGAGCCCGCCCACGGCGGCGCCCAGGAAGTAGCCGAGCTGCAGCGCGGCAGTGCGGATACCGGTGACGCCGAGAACCAGCTCGGGAGCGAGGTCGAGCCCGGCAGCGGCACCGGCGAGGGTCCGTCCTCCGGCCAGAAACGCCAGGACCGAGAACACGGCAAGGCTGAACCACGTGGATACGCGGAACGCGCCGAGCACCGCGACCGTCACGGCGGCGCCGAGCGCCAGCGCGACCAGAAGGATGCGTCCATGGTCATCGACCCAGCGGCGGAAGAGCAGATTTCCGGGGATGAGAACGAGCGCGGCGGCACCCAGAACGAGGCCCGTCTCGCCCGACGAGAGCCCATAGGACTCGACGAAGAGCGCACCGATGAAGACCAGAGTTCCCGCCCAGGCCGAGTAGGCGAAGAGCTCTCCCGACGACCACCTCACCACGCCTGGGTGCGCGAGCACGGCACGAAAGTCAGCTCGGGTGGATGCAGGCGGTGTGGAGCTTCTACCAGCCAGCACAACCAGCGCGACCAGAGAGAAGGTCACCGGCGCCGCGACCCAGGCGAACCTCCAGCTCGACTCGCCGACGAAGCCGGCCAGCGGCATCCCGACGATCCAGGCGATCGGCGGGCCGAGCAGGGCCACCGCGAGCACCCGGGAGCGATCGGCCGGGATCGTCCAGTCCGCAACAGCCGCGATCGCGGCCGTGTACGAGAGCCCGACTCCGATCCCGACTCCGAGCTGTGCGAACGCAATCACGGCAAAGCTCGGAGCCGCCGCGCTGATCGCGGAGGAAACGACGAGGGCAACGAGGCCCATTCCAAGCAGCTCGCGGAGGCCGACCCGCGACGCGAGCAGGCCGGCGAACAGCGCGGTCAGCCCGGCGGACAGCCCCGACACCGTGCGCAGCTGTCCAGCCGTCGCGGTGGATACCTCGAGGTCGGAGGCAAGTGCCGGGAGCACCGGCGTCAGGACGAGAATCGCGGCCTGGGAGGCCGCGAGACAGAGCAGAAGCGTCGCGGCGACCGCACGCCGTGAAGAGGGCATCAGATGATGATCGGGACGGTGCCGCCGTCGGCGCTCCAGGCAGCGCCGGTCACGTACGAAGCGCGCTCGGAGCAGAGGAACACGATCACGGCGGCGATTTCCTCGGGGCGCGCAAGCCGTCCCAGCGGGCGGCCGGCGCCGACGCGGCGCAACACCTCGTCACGCTCTCCGCCCTGCTGATCCGCGAGCCCGCCCGCTCCCAGCCACGCGTCTGTCGCGGTCGGTCCCGGGGTCACGGCGTTGCACCGGATCGAGTCGCCGGCGTACAAGTCGGCGACGAGCCGGGACAGCGAGAGCACCGCCGCTTTGGTCACGGAGTAGTGAGGCATCCCGGTCGACGGACGCTTGCCCGCCGTGGACGAAACGTTGACGATCGCTCCACCTCCGTCACGCAGGCTCGGCAGGGCGGCGCGGATCGCCCGCACGTAGCTCATGACGTTCAGCTGCCAGTACTCGTCCCACTCCCCGTCCGGGACGTCTTCGAATCGCGCCTGGCGAGCCATGCCGACGTTGTTGACGAGAACGTCCAGACCGCCGAGCAGCTCTGCGGCCTTCCCCACGACGCGTTCCGGCTCGGCCGGCTTCGCGAGATCCGTCCTGACGTGTGCGAGCTCGCCGACCTCCGGCGCCTCACCCCGTCCGGACGTGACGACTCGTGCATCCTCGGCGACGAGCATGCGGGCGGTCTCGAGGCCGATTCCACGAGTGGAACCGGTCACGAGACACGCGCGGCCAGTGAGTCCGAGATCCAAGGGCGGCTAGCGTAGCCACGTGCCGACGACGATCGTGCTGGTCAGACACGGCGAGACCGACTGGAATCGCGAACGGCGCTTCCAGGGTCACGCCGACGTGCCCCTCAACGAAGCCGGGCGTGAGCAGGTGCGAGCACTCGCCGCCCGGCTCGACGGCGAAAAGCTCTCGGTCGCGTACACGAGCCCGCTCCGTCGCGCTGCAGAATCCGCGGAGATCCTCGCACACAAGCTCGGGCTCGAAGTTCGGTCGTGCGAGGCTCTCAAGGAGGTGCACGTCGGCTCCTGGTCGGGGCTCACCGTCCCCGAGGTCGAGGATCGCTTTCCCGACGGGCATCGGCGTTGGGTCGGGTCGGGCGCGGGAGGCTGGGACGACGGCGAGACGTACGACGAGCTGGGGAGACGCGTGCTCGAAGGGCTTCGCTGGATCGGCGAAACGCATCGAGACGACAAGGTGCTGGCGGTCACGCACGGCGGGCCGATTCGAGCGATTCTGGCCGCGGTTCGAGGTCTGTCGTTCGAAGCGTCGCGCGACGAAATCGCGTTCGTCGAGAATTGCGAGGCCGTCCGTGTGACGATCCAGGACGGCATCCTCGAGGCAGTACGCTGACCGCCTCGTGGAGGACTCCACGAACAAGTACCAGTTCGTATCGCAGACAGGACTTGCGCCATGACGAGGTTCGGAAACCACACCGGGACACAACGCGCACCCGGTAACGGCTCGTCTCGCTTGGCGTTACGATCCTGTCGGTGACTGCCGTCGCGCCTGATGCCGCCATCGCCCTCGAAGAGCTCGAGGGAACGAATCGGCTACTCATCCAGCAGGTCTTCAAGCCCATCGCGAACGAGTACCGGATAAGTATCCCCGACTCCGGGCTCAACCGACGAGGGGCGTTCACTCCTTCATGTGATCCAGAAAAAGATGAAGATCAAGGAGGACATCCGATTCCGGCTCTCGCCGGAAGATGACCAGCACTTGTTCATGATCAAGTCGAAGTCGGTGTTCGAGTTCCGTGGCCGACACGAGGTGCTCGACGCTGATGGGGTCGTGATCGGGACGCTTGAAAAGGACTTTGGCAAGTCGCTGCTGCGTAGCCATTGGCACGTTCGCGATGCAGCGGGCGAGGAGCTGCTCGAAGCGCGCGAGGCCAGTTGGATCATCGCGCTCCTACGGCGTTTTGCCCAGCTCGGGCCTGGCTGGTTCGACCTTCTGACCTGGCTGCCGTTCAACTTCGTGCTCCTTCGCGGCTCCCAGCAGGCAGGGACGTACAAGCGGGTGCTCGGGACGTTTCGCGACCGCTACGTCTTGGATCTGGTACCCGACCTTGATGTGGATCGACGACTGATCGTCGCGTTCGCGATCGGACTCGACGCACTGCAAGACCGCTAATCCGGTCTCCGCCGCAGAGCCGCCTGGCTTGCGCTCAGTAGACGGAAGTGCGCCGATGAGTTAAGGGCCGCCGAGCGGTCTACCCTCGAGAGCAACGTCTACGCGCAGCCGGAGGAGGCGCCGAGAGAGGAGTCATGCGATGCCGCGATACCTGATCTCGTTCGATGCACACGCGATGAACCACATCCCCGACGAGGACATGCCCGCCGTGACCAATGCCTCGCTCGCGGTAGTCCAGGAGGCCATCGACGCTGCCGCGTGGGTCTTCGGCGGCGGGCTGGAAAACCAGAAGGCGAGCATTGTGGCCACCGACGGAACGGTCATCGACGGCCCGTACCCGGAGGCCGTCGGCGGACTCTGCGTGGTCGACGTACCCTCACGCGAGGAGGCGCTGGAGTGGGCTGCCAAGATCGCCGTCGCCTGCCGCTGTGCTCAAGAGGTCCGGGAGTTCATGCCCGACCCGACCGTAGGCAACTAGACGACACCAGGGCTGGGCAAGCCGAATCCGCCCGGCTGCGCCGGTCGCGAAGGCCACGGGATTCGAATTCCCGGCGCTCTTCGCCTCCACACCGAGACCACACGAGCACCGCATTTTGCGACGCGTACAGCAAAGGACGACTTCGCAACCATGCGGGGTTCGGCTAGCCTCCGTCCCTTGGAGGACTACACGAACAAGTACAAGGGCGAGCAGTGCGAGATCGCCCTCTTCGGCGGCGAGTACCAGGAGGGCGTGCTGACGGCCTACTGCTCGATCGAGGACGTGCCGCACGTCGAGCTCAACGGCCACATCCTGATTCCGCTCCAGAACGTCGCGTCCGTGCACTGCTCGAGCCGCTGCGACGCGCCGGAGCCCGACTGGCCACCACGCGGGCTCACGGAAGACGACGTCGGCGAGGGTAACTGACCTCGACGCGCGGGGCGTCTGCGCTCAACCTCCTGAAGGCATGGCTCCTGGTGGCCGTGCTGGCAATCGGATCAGGAGCGCTCGGTTGGGTCATCGGCGGGAGGACCACCGCGCTCTTCTTCGGGTTCTGCGCGCTTCTCGGTGCTACGAGTGTCTATCGATACGGAGATCGCGCCTTGCTCGGGATGCTCGGCGCAAGGCCCTTTGCTCTGGCCGAGGACCCCGTCTTGCGCTCGACAGCGGACACCGTGGCCGCCAAGCTCGGAGTCCGGCCACCGACGCTCTTCTTGATCGCGGACGGCTTTCCACGGATCTTTGCCGTTGGGCGCGGACCGACCAGCTCGTCGCTCGCAGTGTCGACGGGCGCGGTGCAGGCGCTCCGTCGAGAGGAGCTCGAAGCCGCCATCGCACACGAGCTAGCCCATGTCCGCCGGCGAGACGTTCTCGTGCAGACCTACGCCGTCCTCTTCGCAGCCACGCTCCTCGAGACCAGCCGAGTCGGCGGCTGGTTGAGGCGGTTCTTGCTCTACATCCTCGCGCCCATCGCCGCCGCGTTCGTCCACATTCTCCTCTCGCCGAGACGCGAGCTTCAGGCCGACGCGCTGGGAGCAAGCGCCACCGGCCGCGGCCACGACCTCGCAGATGCGTTGCTGAGGCTCGATCGGGCGTCCGAGCTGGTCGAGTTCGCCGCCTCGCCGGCCACCGAGCCGCTCTATGCGGTGGATCCCTTCGCGCACGAGGGCATCGCGCGCATGTTCAAGACGCATCCCCCGCTGGACGCGCGAGTTCGACGCCTGCGCGAGCAGGGCGCTGCGACGGCCCGAAACGGAGGCGACCCCATGTCGGCTGAACGGCGATCGAACGGCGGCTCAGAAGGTCAGTTCGACTGAGAACCAAATGCAACCCCGCACCCGGTAGCGGTTCTCCGAACAGGCGACTTCACACCCCGGGAAGTCCTTTGTGCGTTGTCATAAAGGGGTCTGCTTGTGCGCGATCAGAATCCGCGCTAGCGGATTCTGATCTGACGCAAGAAAACAGGCGGCGTCCTACTCTCCCGGGGGCTTGCGCCCCGAGTACCATCGGCGCTGGCGGGCTTAACTTCTCTGTTCGGAATGGGAAGAGGTGTATCCCCGCCGCTATGACCGCCTAATTGTCGAGGTCGCGCGGGCTCATTGCTCGCCGCACCCTCAAAACTCCATAGCGGCTGCTCGACGTGTTCAAAGTCAAGACCTCGGGCAATTAGTACGGGTTCGCTGAACGCATTGCTGCGCTTGCACGCCCCGCCTATCGACGTGGTGGTCTACCACGGCCCTTACTCCCTCGAGGGGATGGGAGGTCTCATCTCGAGGTGGGCTTCCCGCTTAGATGCTTTCAGCGGTTATCCCATCCAGACGTGGCTAAGCAGCGGTGCCCTTGGCAGGACAACTGCTACACCAGAGGTCTGTTCATCTCGGTCCTCTCGTACTAGAGACGACTCCTCTCAAACCTCCAACGCCCATGGCGGATAGGGACCGAACTGTCTCACGACGTTCTGAACCCAGCTCGCGTGCCGCTTTAATGGGCGGACAGCCCAACCCTTGGGACCTGCTTCAGCCCCAGGATGCGACGAGCCGACATCGCGCGTTGTTCCACCGTTACCGGTGGCGCAGACTATGACTTCACCCTGCCTGACCAAAGGCGAGGGGTCGGCGTATTGTGGCGCTCACAGAGTGCTCCCGAGGGAGCTGAGACGCCACCTCGGCCCGAAGGCCTCAGTCGTTACGGGGTCACTTGCGGATGGACGCAGCTACTGGTCATTCCACCCGACAGACTTCCCACGGCATTACCCAACTTCGTCGAGTCGCGAACGACTCGCAGGCGTGGGCTCCACCGTTATTAGCCGATACCTGGCCGACATCTCTGCCGGCCCACCCCAGATGTTGAGGTGCCAAACCCTTCCGTCGATGTGGACTCTTGGGAAGGATGAGCCTGTTATCCCCGGAGTACCTTTTATCCGTTGAGCGACGGCGATTCCACTCTCCACCGCCGGATCACTAAGACCGACTTTCGTCCCTGCTCGACTTGTCAGTCTCGCAGTCAAGCTCCCTTATGCCTTTGCGCTCTACGCACGATTTCCAACCGTGCTGAGGGAACCTTTGTGCGCCTCCGTTACATTTTAGGAGGCGACCGCCCCAGTCAAACTGCCCACCTCACGCTGTCCCCGACCCGGATTCACGGTATCGGGTTAGAAGCCCAGAACACGAAGGGTGGTATCCCAAGGGTGACTCCACGGAAACTAGCGTTCCCGCTTCAAAGTCTCCCACCTATCCTGGACGACGTACACCAGACTTCAACGCAAAGCTGCAGTAAAGGTTCACGGGGTCTTTCCGTCCAGCCACGGGTACTCGGCATCTTCACCGAGACTACAATTTCACCGGATCCCTCGTTGAGACAGCGCCCAAGTCGTTACGCCATTCGTGCAGGTCGGAACTTACCCGACAAGGAATTTCGCTACCTTAGGACGGTTATAGTTACCGCCGCCGTTTACCGGGGCTTGGATTCAAGGCTTCGCCCGAAAGCTAACCTCTCCTCGTGACCTTCCGGCACCGGGCAGGCGTCAGCCCCTATACGTCGTCTTGCGACTTAGCAGAGACCTGTGTTTTTGGTAAACAGTCGCTTGGGCCGTTTCACTGCGGCCCCCTCGAGCTCACGGAGCAAGTCCGTTCACTCTACTGGGGCGCCCCTTCTCCCGAAGTTACGGGGCCATTTTGCCGAGTTCCTTAACGAGGGTTCTTCCGATCGCCTTAGTATTCTCTACCTGCCCACCTGTGTCGGTTTTGGTACGGGCACGTCCCACCTCCCTAGACGCTTTTCTAGGAGGCATGGCTTCAGGAACTTCCCCCATTGCTGGGGTCGGCTTCCCGTCTCAGGCTTGATGGACGAAGGATTTGCCTCTCGTCCGCCCTACGCGGTTGCCCCAGGTCGACCATCGCCTGGGATCCCTTATCCTACCCCGTCCCGCCATCGGTAATAGCGGTGGGGACGTGGTACCGGAATATCAACCGGTTGGCCATCGCCTACGCCTTTCGGCCTCGGCTTAGGTCCCGACTAACCCTGAGCAGATTAGCTTTACTCAGGAACCCTTGGGCATTCGGCGGAGGGGTTTCTCACCCCTCTTTCGTTACTCATGCCAGCATTCTCACTTCCCATGCCTCCACGGCTGGCTTCCGCCGCCGCTTCGCGGGCATGGGAACGCTCCCCTACCACTCCGCGACCCCGAAGGACCGCGAAGTCCGTAGCTTCGGCTCCAGGCTTGAGCCCCGTTACATTGTCCGCGCCCGATCACTTGACCAGTGAGCTGTTACGCACTCTTTGAATGGTGGCTGCTTCTAAGCCAACATCCTGGTTGTCTCAGCAATCGAACATCGTTTCCCACTTAGCCTGGAATTTGGGGCCTTAGCTGACGGTCTGGGCTGTTTCCCTTTCGACCATGGAGCTTATCCCCCACAGTCTGACTGCCACGCTCTGGACTGTCGGCATTCGGAGTTTGCCTGACTTCAGTAAGCTGGTAGGCCCCCTAGGCCAAACAGTGCTCTACAACCAACAGTGAACGCGTGACGCTATACCTAAATATATTTCGGGGAGAACCAGATATCTCTGAGTTTGATTAGCCTTTCACTCCGACCCACAGGTCATCCGCTCCGTTTTCAACCGAAGTCGGTTCGGTCCTCCACGGGGTCTTACCCCCGCTTCAACCTGCCCATGGGTAGATCACTCAGTTTCGGGTCTGCCTCCAACGACTGAACGCCCTGTTCAGACTCGCTTTCGCTTCGGCTCCGTTTCCTTAACCTTGCCGTTGAAGAGCAACTCGCTGGCTCATTATGCAAAAGGCACGCCGTCACAGGACCAGCCAAAGACTGGCCTGCTCCGACCGCTTGTAAGCACACGGTTTCAGGTGCTATTTCACTCCCCTTCCGGGGTACTTTTCACCTTTCCCTCACGGTACTAGTTCACTATCGGTCGCCAAGGAGTACTTAGCCTTGCGGGGTGGTCCCCGCGGGTTCCGACCAGGTTTCACGTGCCCGGCCGTACTCAGGAACTCGTCAAGGAAGGCCGCGCGTTTTCGCCTACGGGACTGTTACCCGCTGTGGTTCGACGTTCCAGTCGATTCGACTAACGCACGACTTTGTAACTTCCCGACCCGCCGGCAGACGGATCAAGACGAGCCCTACAACCCCTGCACGACAACGACTGCCGTCTATCACATCGCACAGGTTTGGGCTGAATCCCTTTTCGCTCGCCACTACTCAGGGAGTCGAGGTTTCTTTCCTTTCCTCCGGGTACTAAGATGTTTCAGTTCCCCGGCTTGCCTCTTCCCGCCCTATTTGATTCAGGCGGGAGCACGCGCGCATTACCACGCGTAGGTTTCCCCATTCGGAAATCCTCGGATCAACGGATGGTCAGCTCCTTCCCGAGGCTTATCGCAGCCGCCCACGTCCTTCATCGGCTCTTGGCGCCAAGGCATCCACCGTGTGCCCTTTCTCTCTTGACTCGAAAGAACACGTTTTTACTGCCGCTATGGAGTTTTCAAGGTGCACGCGAGCTCCAACCGAGCCCACGAGAAGACGCGTCCGAGCGGACGGTCTCTCAAAACTCAACAGCGTAGACGCCGAGCTCGACGTTCTTCCAGGCGAGTCGTAGCACCGGACGGCCGTCCTATCGCCGAAGGCGATGCCAACGGCATTGGCCATCACAGGTACGACGCCTACCGGGGTAATTGCCTCCGGTATTCCCTAGAAAGGAGGTGATCCAGCCGCACCTTCCGGTACGGCTACCTTGTTACGACTTCACCCCAATCATCAACCCTACCTTCGACGGCTGCCTCCCCGAGGGGTTAGCTCACCGGCTTCGGGTATTGCCGACTTTCGTGGTGTGACGGGCGGTGTGTACAAGGCCCGTGTACGTATTCACCGCGGCGTTGCTGATCCGCGATTACTAGCAACTCCGCCTTCATGAAGGCGAGTTTCAGCCTTCAATCCGAACCGGGACCGGCTTTTTGGGATTCGCTCACCCTCGCGAGTTTGCAGCCCTTTGTACCGGCCAATGTAGCACGTGTGTAGCCCAGGACATAAGGGGCATGATGACTTGACATCATCCCCACCTTCCTCCGATTTGTCACCGGCAGTCTCCCATGAGTCCCCGACATTACTCGCTGGCAACATGGGACAGGGGTTGCGCTCGTTGCGGGACTTAACCCAACATCTCACGACACGAGCTGACGACAGCCATGCACCACCTGTGCACTGGTCCCGAAGGAGGGCCGTATTTCTACGGATTTCCAGTGCATGTCAAGCCCTGGTAAGGTTCTTCGCGTTGCATCGAATTAAACCACATGCTCCGCTGCTTGTGCGGGCCCCCGTCAATTCCTTTGAGTTTTAGCCTTGCGGCCGTACTCCCCAGGCGGGGTGCTTAATGCGTTAGCTGCGGCACGGGAGGAGTCGACACCTCCCACACCTAGCACCCATCGTTTACGGCGTGGACTACCAGGGTATCTAATCCTGTTCGCTCCCCACGCTTTCGCGTCTCAGCGTCAGTACCGTCCCAGAGAGCTGCCTTCGCCATTGGTGTTCTTCCTGATATCTGCGCATTTCACCGCTACACCAGGAATTCCACTCTCCTCTTCCGGACTCTAGCCAAACGGTTTCTGTCGACGTCTGGAGGTTAAGCCTCCAGTTTTCACAACAGACCTGTTTGGCCGCCTACACGCTCTTTACGCCCAGTAAATCCGGACAACGCTTGCCCCCTACGTATTACCGCGGCTGCTGGCACGTAGTTAGCCGGGGCTTCTTCTGGAGGTACCGTCACCCTCTGGGCTATTCACCCGAGTAGCTTCGTCCCTCCTGAAAGAGGTTTACAACCCGAAGGCCTTCTTCCCTCACGCGGCGTCGCTGCCTCAGGCTTTCGCCCATTGGGCAAGATTCCCCACTGCTGCCTCCCGTAGGAGTCTGGGCCGTGTCTCAGTCCCAGTGTGGCTGATCGTCCTCTCAGACCAGCTACGGATCGTCGCCTTGGTAGGCCATTACCCCACCAACAAGCTAATCCGCCGCGGGCTCGTCCCCGGCCAGAGGCCTAAGCTACCTTTTCCGACCGACTCGAGAGTCGGAGGGGCTATCCGGTATTAATCCGAGTTTCCTCGGGCTATCCCGGTGCCGAGGGTTGATTACCCACGTGTTACTCACCCGTTCGCCGCTGTCCCCGGGACCGAAGTCCCGGTTCTCGCTCGACTTGCATGTGTTAAGCGCGCCGCCAGCGTTCGTCCTGAGCCAGGATCAAACTCTCCGTGAAGAGACTTATCGCTCTGAGCCGATAGCCGCGGAGTAGCGCCCCCAAGGGAGCGCCGCAAAGCGGCCATCAAACAGAGCAGTCTTCAGTTCGAGCTTGCTTTGCTCGACTCGTTTTCCCCAAAGGGGTAAACGGGATCTATGCCTCACGCCGAACCGTCTCCGAGAACGGAGGCAGCCGACGAGAGGTCTCGACGTTACGCTGTTGAGTTTTCAAAGACCGAGCCGCTTTGCTGGCGGCAACAAAAAACCTCTGACTCGCGACAGAGGCTTCGGGGCGGATCCACACTGGTCGTATGGGTTCGCTCGAAGGCGCTCCAGTTCGTCGAGTGACAGGATTCTTGCGCCACCCTCTCGGGCGACCGGGGGATGGTAGCACACTTCCGGGGCTCTGAACGTCCCCGGACGAGGCGGCGATCAGCCCGTAAAGCGGACGAAACGGCGTTTTCCGGCCTGTACGAGCGCACCCTCGAGCGCCTCACGTGGGACATCGAGATCGCCGACCGACACGCCGTCGATCTTCACCCCACCTTGGGCGATGAGCCGGCGGGCGTCGCTGGTCGAGAGCCCGAAGTGCGCGGCCAGAAGCGCCGGCAGATGGAGCGGGTCGTCGGGCGGCAATGCCGCTTCGGGCACGTCCTGAGGCGCCTGCCCCTCGCGCACGACGCGCGTGAAGTGCTCCTCGGCGGCCCTTGCCGCCGCATCCCCGTGCGACCGGCTGACGATCCAGCGCGCGAGACGCGAGCTTCGCCGCCATCGGATCGCCCGCAAGAGGTGCGTCGTCCGACTCCATCACCAGTCGACACCACTGCTCGAGGAGGTCGTCCGGGATGCGCATCGCCTTCCCGAACTGGTCGTTCGGGTCCTCCGAGAGACCGATGTAGTTGCCGCGCGAAGCGCTCATGCCGGCGCCGTCCCAGCTGACCAGGTATTCGACGGTGAGCGCCACCTGCGGCTCGAGCCCGTACGCCTCCATGACCTCGCGTCCGGCGAGCAGGTTGTAGAGCTGATCGGTCCCCCCCAGCTCGACGTCGGCCTCCACCGCGACCGAGTCGTACGCCTGCATCAGCGGATAGAGCAGCTCCGAGACGGAGATCGGCTCCCGCGCCCGCTGGCGCTTGGCGAAGTCGTCGCGCTCGAGGATCTGCGCGACCGTGGTCGTCCGCGTGAGCCGCAGGATCTCGGCGAAGTCGAGCTTGCGCCAGCCATTCTCCGTTGAAGCGGACTTCGGTGCGCTCCGGATCGATGATCGTCGAAGCCTGCTCGACGAAGCGTCTCGCATTCGTGTCGATCTCCTCGTCGGAGAGGATCGGTCGCGCGGCGGAGCGACCCGACGGATCGCCGATCCGAGTCGTGTAGTCGCCAACGATCAAGACGCCGAGGTGACCTGCGCGCTGGAACGCGGCCATGCGCTGGAGGGGAATGCCGTTCCCCAACGTCACGTCGGGCGCGGTTACGTCGATGCCGAGCTTGACGCGCAACGGGCGCCCGAGCGCAAGCTTCGACTCGAGCGCGCCCTCCGGAAGGACGTGCACGGCGTTGCGAGTGAGCTCGGTCAGACTCACGAAGCTCAGGCCGGTGTCACGTGCGCGCGCGTGACCTCGGCCGGGGAGCGGCAGCCGAGCAGGGCGAGTGCGTTCTCGACCTCGTCGCGCAGGATCTCGAGCACCTGCTGCACTCCCTTCCCGCCCCCGAAGGCGAGGCCGTACAGCGCCGGACGCCCGACGAGGACGGCACGCGCGCCGAGTGCGAGCGCCATGACGACGTCGGATCCTCGACGGACGCCGCCGTCGAGGTACACCTCAGCTCGGTCGCCGACGGCCTCGACGACCTCGGGAAGTGCCTCGAGCGACGCGATGACGCCATCGAGCTGTCGCCCTCCGTGATTGGAGACGACGACGGCCGAGGCGCCGTGCTGGCAGGCGAGCAAAGCATCCTCGGCCGTGACGAGGCCCTTCACGATGACTCGGGACCTTCCAGCGCTCGCGGAGCTCGGTGACGTATTCCCATTGAAGCCCCGACTCGAGCAGTCCGAGCGCATGATGCCGATCCGTTTCTCCGCCACGGGCCCGAGCGGAGACGATGGCCGGAACGTTCTCCTCCGGCGGCGCGAACCCGAGCCGAGCTTCGCCGTGCCTGATGCCGTAGACGGGCAGATCCGCCGTCAGGACGAGCGCCGAGAAGCCGGAATCCAAGGCCTGAGAGATCACCTCGTCCGAGACCTCGCGGTCGCGGAACACGTAGATCTGCAGCCAGCGTGGCGCGTCCGGCGCCGCGGCGGCGACGTCGCTCGGAGTCGCGGTCGCCACCGTCGACAGGCACATCAACGTCCCTGCGGCCGCCGCGCCTTGAGCCATCCCGACCTCGCCGTCCTCGTGCGCGATCGCCTGAAACGCCATTGGCGCCACCAGCGCGGGCATGGAGACGGCGATCCGAGAACCGTCGTCTCGGTAGAAACTGACGACACGTCGATGAGAACCCTCGGCCGCAGGCGAAAGCGCGAGAACGCCTCCCGGTTCCAGCGCAGCGTTCGCTCGTCCCCAGCGCCTCCGGTGATGTAGCTCCACGCGTCGGCGGGAACGACGGCTTCGGCGAGTCGTTCCGCGTCGTCGAGGTCGAGCAGCTCGTCCATTCGCGAGAGCCTAACCACCGTGCGGGCTCCGCGAATTCACTCCTACGTAATCCGCGGCTTCTAGTCTTCGGCGGCGTTGATTCCTCCTCGGGATGGCGTTCGTGGCCGGCGTCATCGCTTCGCTCTCCCTTGTGTCTTTCCCGTGCTTGCCGCTCATCCTCGCCGGCAGCGCGTCCGCCACCGACCGCCGGCGGCCGTACGTGATCATCGCGCGGCTCATCCTCTCGCTCGACATCTTCACGCTCGCCGGAGGCGCGCCCGCGGATTCCGTTCTGCGAGTCTAGAACGGGTAGGAGGCGAGGCTCCAGGCGGCAGCTGCGTACCAGATCCCGAATGCGAGACTCACGACCCCGATCGCGGGAATGACGGCGTGGGCACCGGATGCGACCCGGCGCGTGGAAAGCGTGAGCCCGAACCCCGCGGTCACGAGGGACATCGAAACTGCCGTGAAGACCGCCAGCAAGAGCAGCGACACGATTGCGACCGTCTCCGACGGAATTGCCGCAAGGAGCAGAATGCCCACGCCCGCGCTTCCCCCCATGCCGTGGACGAGACCGATCCCGAGCGCGCCGAGCGGAGTGCGCACGGGATGGCGGTGCTCCTGCTCCGAATGCGGATGCGCGTGCAGGTCGAAGTAGCCGTGTCGCCAGCGCACGAGCAAGCGGACACCGAGAAAGACGATGAGAGCGGCAACGGCAGTTTCCGCGCCCTGCTGCACCCGCTCGGGGAGATACCGCTCAGCGAGGAGGATCGGCACCCCGAACACGACGAGCGTGATGCCGTGGCCGATTCCCCACCATGCGCCGATCCTCGCGGCCGATCTCGCCGCCCGCTCCCTGCCCGAGGCGACGAGCGTCGTCATCGCAGCGATGTGATCCGGGTCGGTCGCGTGCCGTAGTCCGAGCAACACGCCGACGAGCAGGACGACGGCGACCGAAGCGCCCTCCGAGAGCCCCGCGATCCAATCGTCGAGCCCGAACATACTTCTTGTTCGGTCGGACCGCCGGGTCTGGTTCGGACCCGTGTCAGAGAACTCCGGGAAGCGCCTTCGCCGTGATCGCGATGCCGACGACCAGGATGAGCGCTGCGCTCACCGCGGGCAGGGCCCGGATGACGGGCCCGTCCAGGGAGAGGCGTCCGAACGCACGCCGAGCGAAGACGGCGACCAGCCCGATCCCGGTGATCGTCGCTGCCAGGCCCAGGCTGAACGCGACGATCAGGGCAAGACCGAGTCCGACGCGATGCAGAGCGATCGCGGAGAGAAGGACGACCAGAGCCGACGGGCACGGCAGAAGGCCCGCCGCGATTCCCACCCCGAGGATGCCCTTGGAGGTCAGTTCGTCACCGGTGTGGTGATGGCCGTGGCCGTGGCCGTGGCCGTGGCCGTGGTGGTCATGCGGGTGCCCGTTGTCACCGTGATGGTGGTGATCGTGATCGTGTTCCTGGCGGCGCCGCCAGCGAAGGCGCTGCCTGAGCACTGAGGCGCCTACCGCGACGACCAGAAGTCCGGAGGCAAGCGTGAGCCAGGGATAGAGCCGCTCGGGAAGGATGAACTGCGAGAGGGCGAGCGTCACGATCCCGATCGCGAACACGCCGGCGGTGTGCGCGATCGTCACCGTTCCTCCCAGCAGCACCGCGTGGCGCGGCGTTCCCTTCGTACCGACCAGATAGGCGGCCACGAGCGCCTTGCCGTGTCCCGGTGTAAGCGCGTGTGCGGCGCCCCAGAACGCGGCGATCAAGAGCGAAAGGAGAAGGACGCTTACCGAGACGTCCCCTTGCTCGATCAAGGCCTCGAAGCCTCCGGAATCGTGCACGGTCGCGGGGTCGGCTGCGATGGTCGGCGGAGTTCCGGAGCCTTCTCCCGGCTCGACGCCGGCAACGGCGGCAGATACGTTCAGTGGGGAGCGGAGCAGGTCGTCGGGGTAGGTGCGAAGCGCCGAGCTCTCACTCGTCGCGGGCACGTCCGAGCGCACGATGCTCGCGCCGTCACGTGCGGAAAGCGTGACCTCCCGCCAGCCGATGCGCCCGTCGAACGAGCGATCCCGGAAGGTAAGCGCTCGACCGGCCCCTCGCGCGACGTAGACCACGTCGAGTCGGAGCGTCTTCAGGCCGCCGGCGCCGGGACGGCTCACGACTCGGCTCTCGAGGACGCGGAGTGGAGCACGCTCCCCGTCGAGCGTGAGCACGAGCTGTCGCGCGAGCCGCGACGGGTAACCGGGAGCACGAACCTCTGCGCCGAGCTGGTACGTCGGGATCTCCGCGAGGTCGAGCGCATAGCGAACGTAGGTCGTGTTGCCCGAGAGCTCGATTCCCGCGTAGCGGTTGACGGTGAAGTTGCCGAGTGGGTGCGCCGATGCCGATCCGGGCGTCAGTAGCGCAGCTGCGAGCGACGGCGAGCAAGGCGGCGACGAGTGCCTTCACGCGAGTCATTCGCGTCGAATCGTAGAGCGGTTCGGCGCACCGGTTGGGGTCAGATCCCGTGGGATCCGACCCCAACCGCGTGGTGGCTCTACTTGCCCTTGGTGTTCTCGAAACCGCTCTGCGGATCCGCGACGTACGGGAACGTCGGGAGCAGATTGCGGTCGTCGGCGTTGACGCCATCCCCGAGCGGAACCTTGTTGCCCTTGAGGAAGCCCGCCATGACCTGCTCGGCGGCATCGACCACGTCGTCGCCGAGGCGGCGTCCGTTCGGGAAGCCGCCGTTGTCGCCACCGATGACGCCGAGGCGATTCATCCTGCCGGCCGGCGTGACCGGGAGCGAGTAGTTCAACCGCAGCAGGTCGGCCACGGTCGGCCCGGTGAAGTTCAGGCCCTGCACGCCCGTTCCGAAGACGGCCACGAGGTCGTCTCGGTTGTTCTCGGGCGCGTTCACCTTGTAGAGGTCGTTCATCAGCTTCGCGAGGATCGGCTTCAGCACCGGTCCCGCGAACTGCTTGTCGTTGACCGGCTGCAGACCGGTTCCAGAGGTCCTTGAACGGCGTCGGGACGACGACCTCGTT
Organism: uncultured Actinomycetes bacterium; assembly: GCA_963838395.1. Taxonomy (GTDB): domain Bacteria; phylum Actinomycetota; class Thermoleophilia; order Gaiellales; family Gaiellaceae; genus GMQP-bins7. Next base: position 70,973 of record CAWIQX010000024.1, on the reverse strand, counting down.
CACCAGCGGGTTGCCGATGCGCGAGACCTGCGTCCAGCCCCTCTTGACCTTGTTGCCGATGGTCACGTTGCGGCGGTCGGTCGACGACCAGACGCCGATCGTGCTGTTCTTCGCGTCCGAGCTGCGAGACGGGGATCTGCAGCGCGATCGAGTGGACGGCATACCCGGCGAAGAAGTCCTTGCCGCCGCCCATGTTGCCCGTGCCCTTGCGGATCGCGAGCAGGTCGAAGATCGACCCGATGTCACCGAAGAACGGATCGTCGCGCTGGCCGGCGAAGATCCTCGCTCCGCCGACGGAGACGACGCCCTTCGCGGCGAGCTGACGATAGTTCGGAGTCGCCCGCGGCCCGATGTTGTTGGGCGGCGTGCTCCCGCGCGCGTAGAGCTTGCCGTTCCGCGTCACGGTGTACTTCTGAACCGTGTTCCCGAGGAACAGCGGACCAGCCGTCCGCGAGAAGCGGAATCGGTACGTGATGTCCGGACGAGCGTCTCCGTCTCCGGTCGACGTAGATGTTGTACCGAGCCGAAGGCGAGAACGTGAAGTAGTTCGGCCCGGCGGCCGGATCCTCGCCCGGGATCCAGTTGGACACGATCGTGACCGTGTTCGGGCGGTCCGGGCTTCTGAACGCGTACAGGTCCGTGTTGTCGGCAGTCGGATCCTCCGCGATCAGCGGAGCTTCCCGGTGGCTCGAGGCCGTCCCGTTACCCGGACCGAGTCGTGCGGCGCCGACGACGGCTGCTGCGACGAGCAACGCGACGAAGGCGACCGCAGTGATGCCTCTGTGCATCTGCACTCCTTCCTGAATTCGTGCTGGGTGAATGGGCGTTGTTCGCGTTCTCGGAACGGCTGGTTCGAGCAAGCGCGAACCGTGAACCGAAAGGCAACCTCCGAGCGAAGAAGTGCCGATGGGTGCGCAATCCGCCTCCGTGCTAGCGTTTCCCGCTCTCGGTTCCTCGGACAGCCGGAACCCGCGCGAGCGGAATCCAGCACTGCGCAGAGAGGAGCCGGGCTGGTTCATGCGCAAGCAGCACGCCCACCTTTCCGACGAGGCCCTGGTCGCGCAGGTGGCACGCGGCGAAGAGGATGCCCTGGCTGAGCTGTACGACCGCATCGGCCGGATCGCGTACGGCTTGGCCGTCCGCGTCCTACGCGACGACCGGCTCGCCGAGGACGCGGTGCAGGAAGGCTTTCTCGCCGTCTGGCGCAGCGCAGCGTCTTTTCGCGCGGAGCGCGCGAAGGCGAGCACGTGGATCCTCACACTCGTCCACCGTCGGGCCGTCGACCTCGTCCGCCGCGAAGAGCGACGCCGTACCGAGCCCCTCGGCGAAGAGCTGCCGCCGGGCGCCGCCCAGGAGTCCGAGCCAACCGACGAGGCGGCCTGGCTTCGCTTCGAGCGGGAGCGGGTCCAGGCCGCGTTGAAGCAGCTCCCGGACGTCCAGAGGGAAGCGCTCGAGCTCGCCTACTATGGCGGCTTCTCGCAGTCCGAGCTCGCGCAGCGGCTCGGAGTTCCGCTCGGGACGATCAAGAGCAGGATGTTCTCGGGGCTCGCGCGCCTGCGCGAGCTCCTCGACGAGTCCACGCAGGAAGGATCATGGAAACCGGAATTCACGAGCTGACCGCGGGCTACGCGCTCGACGTGCTCGACGCCGACGAGCGGTGGGCGTACGAGACGCATCTCGCCGACTGTGAGCGCTGCCGCGAGGAGCTGACCTCCTTCTGGGAGACGACGGAGGCGCTCGCGATCGCCGCAGCAGGCCCGGCGCCGAGCCCGGAGCTGCGTGGCCGGATTCTCGCCGCGGCCCGGGCAGAGCAGCAGGTCGTCGTTCTCGCTCGAGTCCCGGAGACGAAGGGTCGCACCGATGCTCGGGGCCGTGGCCGCGGTCGCCGCTGTCGTCGCGCTCGCGGTGGGGCTCTGGGCCACGCAGCTCTCCGGTGATCTCGACGACGCACGCCTCGCGCTCGAGCGAGAGCGACAGGCGGCGGCCGTCCTGGCCGACCCCGACGCGCGGACGGTCGCCCTCGACGCGGGGGAAGGACGCCTCGTCGTGGACGACGACGGACGCGCCGTGCTCGTCGTGGACGGGCTCGAGCCCGCGCCGCAGGGAAAGACCTACGAGCTGTGGATCATCGAGGGCGAAAACGCCTCTCCCGCCGGGCTCTTCCCGGGGCAGGACGGGCGCGACTGGGTCGGTCTCGACGGCACGGTCGAGAGCGGTGACGTCGTGGCGGTGACGCTCGAGAAGGCCGGAGGCGTGGAGGTCCCCCAGAACGATCCGATCGTCGCCTCCGCGCCCGTCTAGCAGCTGCTCGCGCCAACTCTCCTTGCGCCCGGATTCGCGGTCGGCCGTAACGCTGGCTTACCTCAGAGCTCCAGCACCGCGCCTAGACTTCTCTGCTTGCGAGTTCGGAGAGAGAAGGTGACGCCGCGTCGACGGCGCCGAGTTCGCAAGCGTCGTCTTGCGGCGCTCCTCGGCGTCCTGTTCGTCCTCTCGTTCCTGGCCTTCACCTTCGGCCTCGTACGAGCTGTCGCGAGCGAGATCCCGTCTCTCGATCCCGCCTCGCAGAGAACGGACGTGAACACGGTCGTCTACGCCTCGAACGGCGAGCGGGTGCTAGCCGTTCTTCGAGGCGACGAGGATCGAGTGCTGGTCAAGACCGAGGACATCGCGCCGATCATGCGACAGGCAATCGTCTCCGTCGAGGATCAGCGCTTCTTCGACCACAAGGGCATCGACCTGCGCGGAGTCGCCCGTGCGCTCTGGGCCGATGTTCGCCAGCAGGCAATCGTCGAAGGCGGCTCCACGATCACCCAGCAGTTCGTCAAGAACGCCTACATCCGGAACGAGCGGACGCTCGCGCGCAAGGTGCGGGAGGCCGCGCTCGCCTGGCAGCTCGAGCAGCGCTGGAGCAAGGACCGCATCCTCACGGCGTATCTCAACACGATCTACTTCGGAAACGGGGCGTACGGCATACAGCAGGCGTCGCGGACGTACTTCGGAAAGGGCGCGAGGTTCCTCGAGTTGCACGAGGCCGCGCTGCTCGCGGGAGTTCCGGCGGATCCCGCGCGCTACGACCCGGTCACGAGCCCGCGGAGCGCCAAGGAGCGACGACGCTACGTCCTCGGTCTCATGCTCGAGCAGGAGAAGATCACGCTCGCCGAGTACCGACACGCGGCCGACGCCCCGCTCCCGCTTCCCGAAGATGTTCGCCTCCCGGGCACTCGTGGGCCGGCGGAGTACTTCGTCAACTACGTCCAGGACCAGCTGGTGGAGGAGTACGGCGCCGGTCGCGTCTTCGGTGGCGGTCTCCGCGTGACGTCGACCATCGATCTCGCGCTCCAGGAACGAGCTCGAGCTGCGATCGAGAAGGTCCTCCGCAATCCCGACGGCCCGGCGGCGGCTCTCGTCGCGATCGAGCCGGAGACCGGAGCCGTGAGAGCCATGTTCGGCGGCCGGAACTTCCAGGAGAGCCAGTTCAACCTCGCTGCCCAGGCCGAACGTCAACCAGGTTCGGCCTTCAAGCCGATCGTGCTCGCGACCGCTATGCGCGAAGGCATCTCACCGCTGACCGAGATCGACTCCCACCCGGTCTCGATCGACGCGGGCGACCGGGTCTGGAAGGTGACGAACTACGACCACACCTACCTCGGAAGGGTAAGCCTGGGTCGGGCGATGGTGTCGTCCGACAACACGGTGTACGCGCAGCTGACGGACATCGTCGGTCCGAAGGAGATCGTGAAGACCGCGCACGCGCTCGGCATCAGGAGCCCGCTCGACGCGTACTTCTCGATCGGGCTCGGCTCGGGTGCGGTGAATCCGCTGGAGATGACGCGCGCGTACGCCACGATCGCGAACGAGGGCCGGCGGGTCGACGGCACGATCTTCGGCGACCGGCCACGCGTCGTCGAGCGCGTCGAGCGAATTCGCGCAAACAACGTCGAGGAGAACGCTCCAGTCTCCGCGCAGGCAATCGACGCCGACCAGGCGGCCGTGCTCACCGACATCCTCCGGGACGTCGTCTCGAGCGGCACCGGCACGCGGGCGAGCATCTCGGGGCGCAGCGTCGCCGGCAAGACGGGAACGACCGACAACTACGCCGACGCGTGGTTCGTCGGCTATACGCCCGATCTCGCCGTGGCTGTCTGGGTCGGGTATCCCGACCGGCTTCGGCCGATGCTGACCGAGTTCGGCGGCGAGCCGGTGACGGGCGGGACCTTGCCCGCGCAGATCTGGCGGGAATTCGTGTCGAGCCTCGAGGACTCGGACGAGAATGCCTCCTTCGACTACGCGCCCTATCTCGGAGGCGTGTCGACCTGGGTCGTGAAGCGCGAGGGAGAGTGGCAGCTCGACAACGGCGTGTGCCGCGGCTCCCGAGTGCTCGTCTACTTCTCCGACGCAGTTGCCGAGCACGACCGCGGACTGCAAGCCGAACGAGGTGCAGGTGCCGCTCGTCGTAGGGATGGCGGAGTCGGTCGCCGTAGCCCGGCTGAAGGCACAGCCCCTGGAAGCAACTCGTGTCTACGTGCCGGGAAAGGCGGGCCGGCGACCGGGAGTGGTCGTCGATCAGGATCCACGCGCCGGCGGTCTCTCGGCGGGCGACTCGGTGCGCCTCTCGGTGACGGTGGCACGCCATGGGCTGGTCCCGAACTTCGTCGGCTCCAGCCTCGCGAGCGCCAGTAACGAGGTCCGACGCCTTCGACTCGACCCGCGCGTCGTCGCCGCGCCCGGGCCGATGGGCATGATCCTCCGCCAGAGCCTCGCTGCGGGCGTCGCTGCGGCGCCGAAGCTGAAGATCAGGCTCGTGGTCGGGGACGGCTCACGTAGCGAGAATTCCTGAGCGAGTAGCGCCATGGCAGCTCGGTCGGCGCGCGTGATTCCGACTCGCGGCCCGACGACGATCTCCGGAGTCGAGGTCTCAAGCTCGAGCTCGAATGGCGATCGATCGAGCGGCAGGCCGTCGTGCTCCGCGTCGATGCCGAGCGCCTGGCAGAGTCGCCCGGGACCGGCGCAGAGCAGCGGCAGCTCGTCCACCCCGCGGCGCGCCCGCATCTGTTCGATTCCGCGAACCGGCTCGAGCGCACGCAGGAGCACCGCCGCACCGGTTCCCTCGTCAGCGCAGACGACGTTCGCGCACCAGTGGATCCCGTACGAGCGGTACACGTACAGGCGGCCAGGTGGCCCGAACATCGCCGCATTCCGCCGTCGTGCGACCGCGGTACGCGTGACTCGCCGGGTCGTTCGGCGCGTATGCCTCGGTCTCGACCACGACACCGCCGACGCCGTCCACCAGGAACGTCGCCCCGATCAGTCCGCGCGCGACGCAGAGCACGTCCTGCGTGAAGAACGCGCTGTCGCGAGCAGCCGAGTACACCAACCTCAGAAGAGCTGTTCGGTCTCCGACGGCCTGGCCGTCGCCGCGAGCACCCGACGTGCGCGCCGCCCGAGATCGCCGAGGTCGACCCGCCCCTCCTCCGCGGCGGCGGCCAGCCGTTCGGCGAGGTCGAGCGCCTGGTCCAGGAGCACCGAGTCACCGGCCTCGTGACCCATGTCATGGAGGATCGTGCGCTCGGTGCGAGACGCGACCACCGCCTCCGGGACCCCCTCGATCCAGACCCGGGTGCGCCTGCCTCCTCCCCGATCGTCGCCGACGATCGGCTCGAGCGCGTAGATCTTGTCGGCGCGCGCGTACTTGCCGAAACCGAGGAAGACCATGCGCGCCGTCGACATCGCCCGATTATGACGCCGCGAGCAAGCGGACGAGAACGCGGTCGAGCCGAGCCAGATCGCGGACGGCGGTCGGCGAGACGGTAGGAACGACGTGCGTGAGCGACTCGAGAATCGTCAGTCGCGCGGCCGGGCACGCCTCGGCGAAAGACGTCGCGTCGGCGAGAGGGATGTACTTGTCCGCGCCGGGCGACGACGAGCTCGACCGGCGCCGCGATCTCACCGGCGACGGCGAGCGGAGACAACGCCTCCACGCTGGCCCGGAGCTCGTCCGGCAGCCCGGCGAAGAGCCCGTCGAAGCGGTCAGGGTCCTCGTTCGAGAGCAGCGCGACGGCGGCACGTGCCGGCTCCCCGAGGCCGTCGCGGGGCCACGTACGCAGGCCCGCAATTGGTTCGCGACCGTAGTCCTCGAGCGCGAGCAGGTGCGAGCGGAGCGCGGTCCGGTCGTCACCGGGCTCGAGGCAGGAGATCACGGAGCGGGCGATGACGAGCCGGAAGAAGTCGCCCGGTGCGAATCGCACACGAGCGCCGCCGTCGAGATGGACGCCCGTCGTGATGGAGCGAATCGCCTCGGAGACGTCGTTCAGGGGCGCAAGAGCGAGGACGAGCGAGATCCGATCTGCAAGGCTGCGTTCCGCGGCGGACAGGAGCGCGAGAGTCGCTCCTCCCGAGACTCCCACGAGAGCGACGCGACCGCCCGCGACATCGGACCGCGAGACCACTTCCCCCACCGCAGCCCGCGCTTGCACTCCGGCGGCCGGAGTGAGCGCTCCGACGGGCAGGCCCTCGGGCTCCACGAGGATCGCCAACCGGCCGGCCGCCGCGAGGCCCCGCCCGATCGCGCGGAGCGCCGGGTGCGAGCGCCCACGCCGCGTCACGCCGGGAAAGAGCACGACCGCAGGCCAGGGCGCCGACCTTCTCCCGGGCCGGTAGACGAACGCGGGTGACCCGGCCACGACCGTGTCTTCCTCGCGCACGTCCCCTGCCAGCACGCGAGCGACGCCGCCGAACACAGGTCCGTCGTACGCGGCAGCGAGCCCGAGGGGAAGCCGAGCCTGGGCGCCGGCGAGCGCGCGCCATGTCGGCGTGCGTCTACGCACGTGCTCGGACGGGAGCTGTCGACCTCGTCTTCGCGCAGCAGACAGCATCGTGCGAGCGCGGCCAGGAGGACGATGACGAGCCAGATCGGCCGTGCTCCAGGAACGAGCGCCGACGGGATGTCGGCATCGGTCCAGCCGCGCTTGACGACCTGTTCGTGCCAGAGGTCTTGCCGAGGTTGACCGCCCCGTACGCGAGCTGCGCTCCGAGATAGCCCGTGAGACAAGTCGCAAGATCCCCGTCGGCAGCGCGAACGCGGGACAGGAGCAGCGCGGTGAGAACGAGCAGGGCGCCGTCGCCGCCGTGGTGGTGGCCGAGGTGGACGGCTGCGAAGTGCGGCCGTTGCCCTCCGGCGTACGCTCCTCGCCGAGGAAGACGTCCCCGCGGCAGGTGGAAGCCGAGATCCGCCGCGATCCACGGAAGCGACAGGACGACGACGACGGCCGCGACGACGACTCGAAGGCGGTCGCCCCCGAGACGCGGCGCGAACGACGCTCCGGCGACAGCGTGTCGCGGCCACGGTCAGCGAGCGCAGCGCCAGCACCACACCCGAGTGCGGGGAGTGCGTTGATCCAGCGGACGTCCAGGTCGTTCTGGTCGACCGCGACCGAGACGACGCCGAGAGCGCGATCGCCGGCCCCGCGATGAGCCACGCACTGCGCGGCAGGGCCGCGAGCGCGACGAGGACGAGACCGATCGCAACGAGCGCGACGGGGAAGTTGAGCGAGCACGATCGCTCGGCTCAGCCCGCCCGCGAGTCCCTCGCGCGAGACGTTGTAGAGCGCGGCCGCGTCGAGCCGCGCTGTAGGTGACGAGGACGACGAGGTGTCGCAGCTCCCAGGAGCGCCCAGGCGCCCAGTGCCTCTCCCTGACCGGGGCGCGGCATCAGCCCTGGCGAGTGCTGCCCGAAGCGCGTCGGCCACGTGCGCCTGATCGTCCTCGTCGAGCAACGCGTGGAACGGAAGCGCGAGCGTGCGGGAGCTCGCGGCCTCCGCGACGGGACAGAGCCCCGCGCGGAAGCCGTATCGCTCCTGCATGTACGACTGGAGGTGAATGCAGGGGAGGTAGCGGGCGGTCTGGACACCGCGGTCCTCGAGCGACTCGATCACCGCCTCGCGGTCGGTTCCCACGGGTAGCGCCACGACGTAGACGAACCACGACCGTTCGTGTTCCTCGTCGTCCGGGCAGGGAAGTTCGAGTCCCTCGATGCCGTCCAAGAGCTCCGCGTAGCGGTGAGCGACGGAGGCCCTTCGCGTGAGGATCTCGTCGAGCTTTTCGAGCTGTCCGAGGCCGATCGCCGCACGAATGTCGTCGATCCGATAGTTGAACCCGAGTCGCGCGTGCTCGAGCCAGCCGCCCGAGTCGGCGCGACCCTGGTTCCGGAGGCTGCGCAGAAGACGCCACTCACCTTCGGAATGCGTCGTGACCATGCCCCCTTCTCCCGTCGTGATCTGCTTGTTCGGGTAGAAGGCGAAGACCGCGGGTGGTCCGTGCGAGCCGAGCACATCCCCGCGATAGCGCGCGCCCAGTGCCTCGCACGCGTCCTGGATGAGCGCGAGCCCGTGGCGGTCGCAGATCGCACGTAGCTCGTCGAGCTCGCAGGGGTAGCCGTAGATGTCGACGGCGACGACGGCGCGCGTGCGCTCCGTGACCGCCGCGGCGACTGCCGCCGGATCGAGGTTGAACGTTCGCGGGTCGACGTCTGCGAACACCGGCGTCGCTCCCTCGTAGATCGCGCAGTTCGCGGATGCCACGAACGAGTAAGGCGAGGTGATGACCTCGTCGCCCGGGTCCGACCCCGGCCGTGATGCAGAGGAGGTGCAGACCGGCGGTTCCGCTCGACACGGCGGCCGCGTACGGTGCTCCGACAGCGGCGGCGAACGCCTCCTCGAAGCGATCGATCGTAGGGCCGAGCGACAGCCGTCCCGACCGGAGCACGTCGAGCACGAGCTCCTCTTCCCGCTCGTCGAGCCAGGGTCTCGAGAGAGAGATCTGCCTCGTGGCTCTCACACTTCGGCCGGCGTGCGCGCCGTCTCGACCACGTCGAGCCAGTCGCTCCAGCGCTGGTCTCGGCCCCTGACGACGTCGAGGTACGTCCTCTGGAGCTCGAGCGTGATCGGCCCGACGCCGATCTCGTGACCGTCCACGGCGCGAATGGGCGCGACCTCGGTCGCAGTCCCGACCATGAACGCCTCGTCCGCCAGGTAGAGGTCGGTGCGGATCAGCAGCGTCTCCTCCACGATGTAGCCGAGCGCGCGGGCGAGGTGGATGATCGTGTCGCGGGTGATCCCAGGGAGAATCGACATCGAGAGCGGCGGCGTCAGGAGGCGCCCGTCCTTGACGACGAAGATGTTCTCGCCCGGGCCGTCGGCGACATAGCCGTCGCGTGTCAGCATGATCGCCTCGTCGTAGCCGGCCCGGCGTGCCTCGGTCGTCGCGAGCATGGAGTTCAGATAGATCCCGGTCGCCTTCGCGACGTGCGGGATCGACGTTCGGGCCCACTCGCTCCCAGCTCGAGATCATCGTGGAGATTCCCGCCTGCTGACCGTCCTCTCCGAGATAGGCGCCCCAGGGGAAGCTGACGATGACGACGTCCACGGGATTCCCGGTCGTCGCGACACCCAGCTCCCCGTAGCCGTAGAACGCGATCGGCCGCACGTAACAGGTAGGCAGACCGTTCGCCGCCACGAGCTCGTGGGTGGCCTTACGGAGATCCGCCGCCGAGTACGGCAGGTCCATGTACAGCACCTTGGCGGAGTGCTCCAGACGCTGCAGATGATCCTGGAGGCGGAAGACCGCCGGGCCTTTCTCGGTTTCGTAGCAGCGGATGCCCTCGAAGACGCCGGATCCGTAGTGGAGCCCGTGGGCGCCGACGTGCACCTTCGCGTCAGCCCAGTCGACGAGGTCGCCGTTCATCCAGATCTTGTCCGTCTCTTGCATCAAGCCAGCCTCCCTCTTCTCAAGGCGAATCTCCAGGCAAATCGTAGTCCTTGACGACGTCAGTGGGGCGTGCGCGAGCCAATCGGCCCAGATCTGCGGGCGCGAGGCCGACGAGATGCTTCGGCGATCCTGCTCCCGCCCAGACCAGCGGATGCGTGAGCAACGTGCGGTCCAAGAGGATCACGTCCACCCCCGGGAGCGGGAATGGCGCGACTGCCCCCGGGCTGAACCCCGTCGCCTGCGCGACCTCCTGGGCGGATGCCACGCGGGCCGACTCGGAGCCGGCGATCCGGGCGATCTTGTCCGGATCTCCTCGGCGATCACCGGGTACGAGGGCGACGACCGGCCGGTCACCGCAGATGAAGACGAGCGACTTCACGATCTGCTCGAGCGCGCACCCGACCGCCTCCGCCGCGTCCGCTGCCGTCGCCGCGCCCTCGGTGAACTCCTCGATACGAACCTCGGCTCCGGCCTCGCGCAGAAACGTCGAAACCCGTTCCACGGGCTCCGGCCAGGCGGCTACCACGCCCGAAACCTACTCATCGGCGCCGAGCACGATGAAGCGGGCTTCGTCGAAACCCGAGCGCGCGACGCTGCTCCAGCAGTTCCGGTGGTGGCGCGCTGTCGATCGAGAAGGCCATCAACGCCTTTCCGCCCTCCTTCGTGCGCGAGACGGCCATGTTCGCGATGTTCACCCCGGCCTCGCCGAACATCGTCCCGACCCTCCCGATGACCCCGGGTAGGTCGTCGTAGACGAGAAACGCCATGCGGGGAGCAAGCTCGATGTCGATCGCAAATCCGAGCGCGCCTGCGAGAAACAGACGAGGCTCCGGACCGATCGTCGTCCCCGAGACCTCGATCTGCTCCGTCGTCCCCTCGCCCGCTCCCGTGACGACCACCCGGACGAGGTTCGTGTAGTGCTGCGAAGCGGCGAAGCGCTGCTCGGAGACGTCGATGCCCCGCTCCGCGGCGATGACCGGAGCGTTCACGTAGTTGACCACCTGGTCGACCCGGCCCTGAAAGACGCCGTTCAAGGCGGCGACCGTGAGCAGGCGGGTGTCGTACTCGGAGAGCGGACCGTGCGCCGCCACCACGATCGTGGTCGGCCGTCCCGCCAGGAGCGCGACGGCCAGGCGCCCGAGCTTCGCGGCAAGGGGGATGAACGCGCCCAGAACCTCGAGGTCGGCCTGCTCGACGACCGGGATGTTGACGGCCGTCCGTACGAGCTCGCCGTCGAGCGCTGCCGCCACCTGCTGGGCGATGATCAGGCCCGCCCGATCCTGCGCTTCGGTGGTCGAGCCGGCGAGATGCGGCGTCACGACGACCTGCTCGAGCTGGAGCAGGGGCCCGGAATACGGCTCCGAGGCGAAGACGTCGAGCGCCGCACCGGCGACCTTTCCCGAACGGATCGCGGCTTCGAGCGCATCCTCGTCGATCAGGCCTCCGCGAGCAGCGTTCACGACGCGAACGCCGTCGCGCATGTGCTCGAACGCATCGCGTCCGAGGAGCCCTCGCGTCTGGTCGTTGAGGGGGAGATGGAGCGTGATGAAATCCGCCTCCGCGTACAACGCCTCCGGCGTCGACGCAGGCTCGACTCCGAGCTCTCGGAAACGGTCGAGCGCGACGTACGGGTCGTACGCGATGACCCGCATGCCGAGGCCGAGCGCGCGGCGCGCGACCTGCCAGCCGATCCGCCCGAGCCCCATGACGCCGAGGGTCTTTCCCGCGAGCTCGATGCCGGCGAACCGCGCGCGCTCCCAGCTTCCCGCGCTCAGCGCGGCGTGTGCCTGGGGAACGTTGCGCGCAACGGCGAGCACGAGCGCGATGGTGTGCTCGGCCGCCGAGACCACGGTGGCCTCGGGCGCATTCGCGACCACGATCCCGCGCCGCGTCGCAGCGTCCACGTCGACGTTGTCCACCCCCACCCCGGCGCGCCCGATCACCTTCAGACGGCTTGCCCGCTCGATCAGCTCTGCATCGAGGAGCGTCCCCGAGCGGACGACGATCGCCTCGAACTCGCCGATGATCGAGCTGAGATCGGAGTCCGCATCCTCCACGACGTCGAAGCGTTCGCGGAGGAGCTCGAGCCCGGACTCGGCGATGGTCTCCCGGATCAGAACCCGCGGTCTCGTCTCAGACACTGACGGCTTCGCGGTACGCCTCGAGCGCGCGGCTGACGGCGACACCGGGCTCGATGTCCGCGCCCTCCTCGACGAGGAGCACCTCCACCGCCGAGAGCGCGATCGTGATGTCGAAGACGTCGAAATAGCCGATATGTCCGATGCGGAACATCCGCGCCCCGAGCTCTCCATGGCCTCCGGCGACCGTGATCCCGAATCGCTCTCGAAGGGCGAGGACGAGCTCGCGGGCATCGACGCCGTCCGGGGCGAGGATCGCCGTCACGATCGCCGACCGCTCCTCGTCGGGTGAGAACAGCGTCAGGCCCATCGCCTTCGCGCCTTCCCGGCAGGCACGTCCGAGTGCCGCGTGACGCGCGAACGCCGCCTCGAGGCCCTCGTCCAGCAGCAGCTCGAGCGCCTTGTCGAGCGAGACGACGAGCGACACGGCGGGGGTGAACGGGGTCGTCCCCGTCTCGAGCGAAGCGCGCAGCGTCGTCCAGTCGAAATAGACCCGCGGTGTGGTCGTGCGCGCGCAGCGCTCCCACGCAGCCGCCGAGACGGTGGTGAGTGAGAGTCCCGGCGGTGTCATCAGCGCCTTCTGCGATCCGGCGACGACGACGTCGAGTCCCCAGGAATCGGTCTCGAGCGGAACGGCGCCGAGGCTCGAGACCGCATCGACCACCGTGAGCGCGCCGGCTTCGCGCGCTGCGTGGGCGAGCGCCTGCACGTCGGCGACCACGCCCGTCGACGTTTCCGAGTGCACGACGAAGACCACTTCCGCTCCGGTTTCCTCGACCCGGCTGCGGACATCCTCGGGAGACGGCGTCTCGCCCCACGAGTAACGGAGGTCGTGGACGTCCGCGCCGAACGCGGCGGCCGTCGCCGCCCAGCGCTCGCCGAACTCTCCGGCCGACACCGCGAGCACACGCTCTCCCGATGAGAGCAGGTTCACGATCGCGGACTCGAACGCGCCGGACCCGGACGCGGTGAAGACGAGGACGTCGTTCTTCGTCCGACAGACCTCGCCGAGCCGGCCCAGAACGCGCGTCATCAGGGCGCGAAAGTCGGGCCCGCGGTGGTGGAGGACGGGCTCCGCGCCCGCGGCGAGCACTTCGGGCGGAACGGGCGTCGGCCCGGGCGCCATCAGGTACCGCTTCCGCGTCATCGGTCTGAGCCTAGCGTCACCTGGTGCCTGTCACCCGCGGGTGACCGTCACCGGCTTTCAGGGCTCAGCGAGGGCGGTGGCCGGAAAAGGAGATGACCTGCTGGAAGGTCGGGCGGTTCGTCCAGCGCATCGTGTCGGGAAGCACGCCGGAGGTGAACCGGATGCGCTCGCGCGCCGCGTCTGCGCGCCATGCAGAGGGCGCGGGGCCCTGCGTCTTCTCCAGCTCGGCGGCCGCGGCATCGATCGCTCCCCAGAGAGCGTCGCGACAGGTTACGAGCACCCCCGAGCCGCAGTAGCGCCGCGAGTACGGCGCCTTGACCGGCTGGTCGAGGAGCGACCTCAGATCCTTGTCGACGTAGCCGTACCAGCCCGAGATGTACGCGGAGCCACCGGCGCCCGGATCGTCGCTTCGCCCCATCAGCCGTGCAAGGCGGTCGACGAGCGGCCCGAGCACGGGTGACATGACCGCGTCCGCGAGCCGGGGCCACGCGGCATCGAGAACGGCTGCACCCGGATCGTCGATCTTCCCGTCCAGATCGCGGTCGAGCCGGGTCGACCCTGCCCCACGCCACGCGTCCACGAGCCCCACCGCCGCCTCCGCCCGGGCGCTCGGAGCGCTTCCGGTGCGGAGCACCGCTCTGATCGCGGGCCAGACGTCCGTCGTGCGGAGATCCTGCGTCGCCGCTGCGTTCATCGCGCCCGTGACCCCCGCGAGCGTGTGCTTGCGCCGTGCCGCGAGAGCAGGACGCAAGAGCTCGACGCGGTGCACCGAGCCATAGGCGAAGTTCGAGTCTGCCGAGCCGACGTCCGCGGCCGGCTTGTTGTTCCAGTTGAGGATGAGCCCGGACGGTGGGTTGACCGCCTGCGCGTGAGCCGCGAAGGGCAGGAACCCGCGCCAGTCGTACTCGCCCGTGCCCACGGTCGGCAGCGCCGGATCGGTGCCGGGCGCGCGCAGGGGCAGGCGGCCGCTCGAGAAGAACGCGATGTCGCGGTCGTCCGCGTAGAACCAGTTGAAGCTGAACTCGACCGCGCTCATCGTCTGCAGGAACCTCCGGGCAGACGTCACCCGGCCGGTATTGAGCTCGTAGAAGGACTTCGCGCTGAGGAGCTCGCGACCGCGCGTCGAGCGCTGCGCCGAGATCGCCACGCGCTTCCCCGCAACGGAGGCATAGCCGACCACGGGCCCGTGCGTGGTCTCGTAGTACGCCACCGGCTGGTCGGGTGTGCCCTGCGCCCTGAGTGTGCCCGCGAAGACACGGCGCATGGCCGTGCACTGGCCGCGGTAGACGTAGTGCCGGTCGTCCGTGCAGAGCGTCTCGGCGAAGAGGTCGACGTTGTCCGCCTGCGAGGAGGTCGCGCTCCAGGCGAAGTCCGGCCCCCGTCCGATGAGCACGAACGGGAGGCCGGGGAAGACAGCGCCACGCGTGGCGAAGCCGGCGCCCTGGAGCTCCATCTCGGCGAAGAACTGCGGGAAGAAGTATCCGACCTGCGGGCCTGCGACGAAGAGCGGGTGTCCCGTCTCCGAGCGTTTGGCGGCGACGAGCAACGCGTTGGACGCGAACGGCGGCTGCTCGAAAGGCGCTCCGGTGAAGCTTCCGTCGTCGACGACAACGCTCCCGGACGAGGTCCCCGTGACGGGCAGTTCGTAGGGGAAGCTTCCGGGAATCGACACCGGTGCCTCGGCGGCGTTCGAATCCTGCAGATCTGCAAAGACGCGTAGCGCCTGAGATTCGCCCAGTCGATCCTCGAGCGCGTGCAGGAACATGGCGTTCTCGACTTCCTGGCCGCCGTTCGCGCCGAATCGCGCCGCGATGAGTGCCGCGGAAGCGACCACGTCCTTCGCCGTGAAGGGCGCTGCAGGAATGCCCTTCGCGCGATACCACGCGTTGACGCCGGCCGCGTATCCGTTGACGATCGCGAGGAGCCGCTGCCCGGTAGGCCCTTGGGCGCGCAGCGCATCGAGCTGGTTCGAGAGGAAGGCCTCGGCCTCCGCGCTGGGTATGAACGTGCGACCGGAGAGGGCAAGGGCCAGTGGGTCGACCCCGGGCACGTCGAGTGCCGCGATTCGCGCCGGGCCACGAATGAGCTGGAGAAGAAGCCCGCGATCCGCCACGGTGACCCAGCCCGCCCCGAACGCGACGTCGGCCTCGGTCCTTCCCGAGACGTGGGCGACTCCGAAGCTGTCTCGCACGATCGTCACGCCGGCGCGGGGCCGCTCGCGCTTCCGGGGCTTGTCCGATCCGAGCCCGAGCAGAGCAGGCTTGAAGAAGCGCCTCAGATCCCGCTGGGTCACCGCCCCGCGAAGCTGAGTGAGCCCGTCGTAGAGCTTTGCCTGGTCGGTCGTGTTCCGGTCGAACGTGAGGCTTCCGTTCTCTCCCGGCGGAAGAATGCTCCAGCTCGCCGCAGGCGCCGCATAGTCCCGCTTCGGAGACGCTGCCTCGAGCGGTGAGAGCACCAGCGCGAGCATGCCGGCGATGAGCACGAGCACCGCGGCGGCATGTCGTCGCACGCGCCGCAGCGTACCGGAGCCCTGTCCATTCGAAAAGTACAGTCCTCGACCGGTGGAAGCTGTCCTCGCATTCGGCGCCATGCTCGTGGCCGTGCGGCTCTCGGCGGAACTCATCCGCAGCTTTCGCGCGCAGCGCAGGCCGGAGCTCCTCGCATGGGGAGCCGCGCTCGCCGCCTATGGCGTCGCAGCAGGAGCGCTCGCGTGGGGGGCCGCGGCAGGCTGGGGCGAGGCAGCGTTTCGCGTCTACTACCTCGGGGGCGCGCTTGGTGACGGCCCCGCTGCTCGGTGCCGGCTCGCTGCTCCTCGTGAGGGCGGCGCTGGGCCGGACCGCTCGCACTCGCATACACGGGCCTCGCGATCGGGGTAGCGCTCGCGGTTCCGCTCGAGACCGCGGTCGCAGGGACGGACGTTCCCGACGCCCAGGACGTGCTCGAGCTCTGGCCCGCGCGGGTTCTCGCGATCGCGGCCAACACGCTCGGGACGGCGGCTGTCGTCGTCGTCGCGCTGGCGAGCATCCGGCGCCGGCCGCTCGGCAATGCCCTCATCCTCGCCGGAGTGGGAGTCGCCGCGCTCGGCAGCGGACTCGCGGGACTCGGGGTGGGCGCGCTGGCGCCGATCCTCGCGATTGCCGCTGTCTTGCTCTACGCCGGCTTCGTGCTTCCTACTCGTCGTCCCTGAACTGCGCGGACCGTCCTCGTGGCCCGAACGCCGCTCGCGCAGCCAGACGGCGACGAGGACCGAGACGACGGCCACGACCACGAGCGACTCGACGAGCGCTCCCGCAAGGCCTCCGTGAGCGACTAGCCCTGGGAGAGCAGCCACAGGCCTCCGACGCGTGTACAGAACCATCAACCCCAGCATCGGGTACTGCGAGCGGAGAGCGTCGCGCCTCGACTCGAACAGCGAGACCGCCCGATCATGGGCGATGGCGAGCCCGGCGACGTGACCCACCACGAGTGCCCCGACCTGGACGTACCACACGGTCTCCGGCGAGACGACCGCGAGATTCGGCGCGAAGTCGACCGTCCCGAAGATGTCTCGGCCGCGCCCGAACGGATCGGACACGAGCGTGAAGATGAACTGACCCTGGATGACGAAGAGGGAGAAGTAGTGGGCGACGAGGTACGCGAACGCGATCGGGACGAGCGGGAGCACGAACTCGGGCGCGAGTGAGCGCTCCGCGTGAACGAGCAAGCGAGCGCTCGAGACCGCGACGAGATACGTGAAGACCACGACACCCTACGAAGATCGCCAGGCCGACGACGCTCACGAACGTCGTCGCCAGGTCGACCACCCACTGCGACTCGTCCGCGACGTTGGCGCGTACGTCGCCGAGCAGGTTCTGCCAGGTCGTCGTGCGGCTGAAGCCGTCGAAGCTGGTCGAGCCGAGCAAGACGGCGACGAACACGAGCGTGCCAGGCACCCGCTCGGCCCCGGCGAGCCCCACGAACGGCCAGCGGGCGACGATGGCCCCGTCGCGCACGGTGAAGGGCGCGATCCGCGAGAGCAACGAGAACGCGACGGCGAACCCCTCCCCGCCCTTCGTCCAGGCGTCTCGTCCGAACACGGCCATACCGGCCAGCGCCCAGTAGCTGTAGAGCGCGATCGCGACGCCGAGCGTGCGGGGATACGCCGGCCTCGGGTGGGCGAGCTCGAGCGCGACGAAGGCGAAGAGCGCGATGGCAGCCGGGTAGCGGCCGTAACGCCACGGCCCGTCGAGCACCGGCCGCGCAACGCGCCCGGTGCTCTCGATCGCCCATACCGTCGCGTCCGCAATCGCGCGCCAGGGGCTGAGCACGCGCCAGACGTCGCCGAAGAGCACGGACAGGAGCGGTAACCCGAGCCAGAAGATCACGTAGACGAAGGTCGGCGCGAAGTTCAGGAGCTCGAGCGTGGTTCCGAGGAGCGCGGCTGACAGCGTGAGCACGAGCAGGGCGACGGAAACGAGGCCGAGGAGGACGCGCAGGAAGCGGGAGAGCAGGACGACCTGCAACGCTCGCGGCAGCTCTCGCCCCTCCTGGTGCCGGTCGAGCAGCGGCCGCCGCCAGAGCACGCCGAGCAGGACGAAGGAGACCACGAGCACGATTGCCGCCGTGGTGAAGAAGAAGGACTCTGGAACCGGGAGGTCGCGGACACCTCCGATTCCGTGGGCGATGGGCATCACGGTTGGACGGTCAGATCCGCGATCTGCGTTCCGCGATCCTCCAGCTCGACCTCGAAGCGCCCGGGCACAGTCGCCCGAAAGCGGATCCGCGCCGTGCCGCCCGCGGCGACGTCCCGCATGATGTCGTAGCCATGGAGGTGCACGTGGTCGGCGACGTCCGAGGTGACGACGAGCAGGACACGGTCGCCCTTGTCGACGGTCTTGCGCACGATGCCGCCTTTGGGAGCCCCGCCGACGACTCGCACGCGCACGACCGTCGGCCCTGCGGGCTCCGTCGTGGTGGTGGTCGTCGTCGTCTGAGGCTCGGTCGTCGTCGGAAGCGTCGGGCGCGTGATGGTGGTCGTCTCGGTCGTATCAGGCTCGTCGTCGCCGCCGCAGGACGCGAGCGCGAGACCGCAGGCGAGGAGCACGCCGGTCGCGCAGAGAGTGCTCGCAAGACGGCGTGCCGGCACGCGGAAAGAGTAGACGGACGCGCAGCTAGCCGAGCGCGGCGCGGGCGACGGGGCCCAGCGAATCGAGAACGCGGGGTTGAGCGCGAGCGCGCGCTCGTACCACTCCCGCATCGCGTTGCGATCGCCGGCACAGCCCTCGGCATAGCCGCGATGGAAATAGAGCAGCGCATCCTTCGTGTCCAAGCGCAACGCGCTACGCGCCAGAGACAGAGCCTCGCGGCAGCGGCCGGCGCGTGCGAGCGCCCAGGCCAGCGCGTCGTCGCCGTAGACCGAAGGACGGGCCATTCGCGCTTTTCGGGCGAGCTCGACGGTCTGCAGCGGACGTACGCCCTGATCCGCCCGATAAACAGCAGCCTCGAGATCGACCTGCACGCCGTTCGCCTGCAAGAGCCGGTCGATGATCGCGATCGTCGACCGCTGGCGTCGAGCCTCTGTCCGACGACCGGTCCGGTCGAGGAGGTCGGCGTAGAGCGCGACCGCCTGCTGGGTCGGAACTGCTTCGGCCGCGACGCGCGCCTCAGCCAGCGCGCGCCCGAACCTTCCCTCCGCCGCGTGGATCTGCGCGATCTCGAGCTGCGCGGCGGGATACCCGGGAAGAATGCGAAGCGCCGTACGCACGTCACGCATTGCGGCGCGGTTTCGACCGAGTGCGAGCTCGAGCTTGGCGATCTCGACGAGCGTGAACGCCGTCGCCTCCCGCTGACCCGCCGCAGCGTCGAGCGCAAGGCGCATGGCCGCCAGCGCGCCCACGGGATCGCCGGTCAGCTCGCGCGCATACGAAACGCGCGCGTAGGAAGAGAGGCCGGGTCGAAGCGTGACCATACGCTGGAACGCCGCGAAGGCGGCGTCGTAACGGCCGAGCTCGACGAGCGCGTCGCCGATGACGCCGTAGGGACGACCCGACCCCGGCAGCAGCAGCCTCGCTTCGCGTCCGTAGGCGAGAGCCTTGCGGAACTCGTGTCGGATGAGTGCGAGCGAGCCGAGCCCGAGGACGGCGTTCGCGTCCTTCGCGCGAGCGCGGAGCGCACGACGCAGCGCTGCCTCCGAACGGGGCAGATACGAGGGATCGGCGGTCTCGCGCCAGCGGAGCTGATACGCGAATCCCAGCTGCGTCAGAAGATCGGCGTCGTCCGGACGAGATCGCACCTGCGCCTCGAGCCCGGCGATGCCGGTTGACGAAATGCCTCCCGCCGCCCCCGCGAGCGCCTGATCTGCAAGCGCCCGGGGAGCGGCGGTCGACGGTCCTGCGGACGGGGACTCGGCGAAGACGCCGCCGACGAGTGCACCCAGGGCGAGCGCCACCGCAACAGCGCCGCCTACGAGGAATGTCGTCGAACGTCTCATGCCGAGTCTCCGTACTGCCTTACTTGTGTCCCGTGTGCTCGTAGCCGCGGTTCGGGATTGCGGCGTACGGGAACTGGGACAGGAACGCGTTGTCCGCGTTGGTCTGCACGCCGTCCGACACCGTGTCGTTCGGCGGGAAGTTGCAGAGCCCGAGCGCGCCGGCGAGGATCGGACCGTAGCCGCACGCGATCGCGCGAAGCTCGATGTCCGTCACGTCGTCGGCGAGCCTACGACCGTTCGGGAAGCCCTGGAAGTCGCCTGCCAGGACGCCCATCGGGTTCGGATTCGCCGCGGGCGGAATCGCGGTGTTCAACCGCAGGAGATCCGCCTTGACGTCCCCGGTGAAGTTCAGGCTCGGCACGCCCGTGAGCAGCACGGCGACGAGATCGTCACGGTTGTCCGTGAGCGTGTCCATCACCGGCGGCCCGTACAGGGCGTTGATCAGTCCAGCCAGCTCCGGCGAGCGATAGCGCGCGAGGAACTGGTTGTCATCCTTGGGGGCGGAGGCGTTCCAGTAGTCCTTCTGCCCGATCGGGATGACGACCTCGTTGATCAGCGGATTCCCGAGCCGTGAGACCTGCACCCACTCGCCCGAGTTCGAGACCGTTCCGTTGCCGTTCAGAACGCGCATCGCCTGGCGGCTAGCGCTGGCATAGATTCCGATCGTCCCGTCAGCGTTCGGAGCCTGGACGAGATCGGTCTTCGGAACCTGCAGAGCGATCGTGTGGACGTTGTAGTTGAGGACCCCGTCCACCCCGGCCTCGGCGTTCGCCGGCGGCTGGATCGCGTGGAACGGGTTGAACGGCCTCAGGCCCCCGAGGTCGAAGATCGACCCGAGGTCGACGAAGAACGGGTCGTCGCGCGGGCCGGCGAAGGCCAGCCTGTTGCCTCCGAGGTTGGTGACGCCCTTGGTCAGGTTGTAGACCGGGTTCGAGCGCGGGCCGATGTTGGCCGGCGCCACGCGGAGAACCTGGTTGGTGGACGTCGTCTCCTGGCTCGAGCCGATCCGGGAGATCTTCTCGATCGTGTACGTCTGCTTGACGTTCAGGTCCGGATCGTTCTGGAACGTGACCTGACCCGTGTTGTAGAGGAACGTGTTCGGGTTCGAGACGGTCGTCTTGAACCTGAAGCGGTAGGTGATGTCCGGACGAGCATCCCCGTCGTTGTCGACGTGGATCTCGTACCGGGCTGTCGGATCGAACCGGTAGTAGTTCGGCCCGCCCGCCGGATCCTCGAACGGGATGTAGTTCGCGATGATCGTCACGGTGTCCGGCTTGTTCGGGCTCACGAACGCATACAGGTCCGTGTTGTCGACCGCCGGGTCGTCGCCGATCAGCGGCGCCTCTCTGTGGCTCGAGGCGGTAGCGCCGGATGGGCCGACCGAGCCCACGAAAGCAGCCGCCGCTATGGACGCGACGACGACCCCGGCGAGTGCAAGTAGCAGCACTCCCCTCCTCATGTGTTCTCCTTTCGCAGGGAACTTGACGCCCTGGTTCGGCGGAGAACCGAGTCCGGTTCGTTGGGAGAACGTCCTCGCGACCGGGAACTGCTGAGCTGCGATTCGGAGCGACTGCGTGTGCAGTCGCGACGGCTACCTGGAGGGTTCCAGCACTCCTTCGAGATTCCGGACCGTCTGGCGCAGCGCGCGTTCGACACCCCGACGGACGAGCACGCGGTCGTAGAGGCCTCGAAGCCCGCCGCGCGGCTCGTACTCGACCACCAGCCGATAGTCGAAACTCTCGCCGGAGCCGTCGAAGTGGCGCTCGTGGCGCGCATCCGGGAGTCCGGATTGGGCGCTGGTGTATTCGACGAGACGGTTCGGGTCGAACGTCGTGAGCGTCATCCGCAGCTCGACCTTCCGCCCGAGCAGCTTCGCGGTGAGCCGCGCCTCGTCGCTCGGTTCTCTCCAGCGCGACCCTGGCTCGACCCGCTCGATGCCCGGCCAGTACGCGGGCCAGTTCGCTGGGTCGGTGATGTACGCGAATCCATCGGCGACGGAGACGTCGAAGCGGTGCTCCTCTTCCACGCGCACCACGGTCATGCGTTCAGCCTTGCACGCAGGAGCTCGGACACGACGCGGGGATTGGCCTTGCCCTCGGTCTCCTTCATCACCTGGCCGACGAAGAAGCCGAGGAGACCGTCCTTGCCGCTCCGGAACGCCTCGACCTGGTCCGGGCTCGCTTCCAGCACGCGCGCGATGATCGGCTCGAGCTCGGCTTCGTCGGCGACAGCCTCTTGCGCGAGGTACGGATCGGCCGAGAAGCCCGGCTCGGTCAGCCTGGAGATCGCCTCGTCGAAGGCCGTGCGCGGAATGCGCTCCCGCCCGTCGACGAGCCGGGCCAGCTCTCTCGCCGGCACCGCGGCGGGATCGACGCCCGCGCCGACCAGGTTGTTGGCGATCACGTTGGCCGCCGCGAGCTTCTCGGCGCCCGAGGACACGGTCTCCTGCCAGAGCCGGTCCAGCCCTCCGGTCACGAGCACCGTCGCGCGATCGAGGTCGAGCTCGGCCTCGAGCCGGCCGATGCGCGCCGACGGAAGCTCCGGGAGCTCGGAGCGCAGCTCCTCGACCAGGGACAGCGGAGGCTCGACCGGAACGAGATCCGGTTCGGGGAAGTAGCGATAGTCGTCGGCCTCCTCCTTCGCGCGATGTGGCGTCAGAGCTCCGGTCGCGGCCTCGAAGTCGTACGTCTCCTGGCGCACCTCGTCGCCGGACTCCCAGACCGCGATCTGCCGTGCGATCTCGGCGTCGATGCCGCGCGCAATGAAGGTGAAGGAGTTCATGTTCTTGAGCTCGGTGCGCGTGCGCAGCTCCTTCGAGCCGGCGGGCCGCACGGAGACGTTGGCATCCACCCGCAGAGTTCCCTTCTCCATCTCGGCGTCGGAGATCCCGAGCTCCACGATCGTCTGGCGCAGGAGCTGGAGGAAGCGCTTGGCTTCGTCGGCCGAGCGGATGTCCGGGGCAGTCACGATCTCGACCAGTGGCGTCCCCCCGCGGTTGAAGTCGACGAGCGAGTGGTCGGCGCCCCGGATCCTGCCGGTACGCCCGCCGACGTGAACGGTCTTCGCCGCATCCTCCTCCAGGTGCGCGCGAATGATGCCGATCATGCGATCACCATCCGCAGTGGGAAGTAGCACATTGCCGTTTGTGCAAAACGGCAGATCATACTGCGATATCTGATACGCCTTCGGGCTGTCGAAGTAGAAGTAGTTCTTGCGCGAGAAGACGGAGTGCTCCGCAATCCCGCAGCCGAGGGCGAGGCCGAGCTTGAGCGTCCATTCGACCGCGGTTCGGTTCACGACCGGAAGTGCGCCGGGGAAGGCAAGGCACACCGGGCAGGTCTGGGAGTTCGGCTCCGCCCCGAACCCGACCGCGCAGCGGCAGAACATCTTCGTTCGCGTCTTCAGGTGGACGTGGACCTCGAGACCGATCACCGGCTCCCAGTTCATCGCCAGCGCTCCGGCACGGTGTCGAACCCGAGCGCCTGCTCCAGCGCATGACCCACGCGGAAGAGGACGTTCTCGCCGAACTGTGGCCCGATCAGCTGAAGGCCGACCGGCAAGCCCTCGGAGAGACCGCACGGGATCGAGAGCCCCGGCAGGCCGGCGAGGTTCGAAGGGATGGTGAGCACGTCGCTCAGGTACATCGCGAGCGGGTCGGCGGCTCGCTCGCCGATCGGGAACGCGACCGTCGGCGAGGTCGGGGAGACGAGGACGTCGAACCGCGAGAGCGCGTCGCGGTGCTCGTCCCCGATCAGCGTCCGCACCTTCTGCGCCCGCCCGTAGTACGCGTCGTAGTAGCCGGCCGAGAGCGCGTACGTGCCGAGCATGATCCGCCGCTTCGGCTCGTCGCCGAAGCCCTCGTCACGCGTCCGCTCGACCATCTGCTGGTAGCTCTCGTCCTCGACTCGCAGCCCGTACCGGACGCCGTCGTAGCGCGCGAGGTTGGACGACGCCTCCGCGGGAGCGATCAGGTAGTAGCACGGCATCCCATACCGCACGGAGCGCGGAAGCGAGCAGGTACCCACCTCGGCGCCGAGCTCTTCGGCGAGTGCGATCGCCCGCTCGACCGCAGCCGAAACTCCCGGCTCGATGCCCTCGGCCTCGTTCAACTCGGTCGGCACCCCGATGCGTACGCCGGCGAGTGACTCGCCTTCCGGAAGACGCACGGGCTCGGGCAGCTCCGCGGTCGTCGAGTCGAGCGGGTCGCGACCGGCGATGATCGAGTACAGGAGCGCAACGTCGCGGACCGTCTTCGCCACCGGCCCGACCTGGTCCAGGCTCGACGCGAAGGCGACGACGCCGTATCGAGAGACGGTTCCGTAGGTCGGGCGCAGGCCGACGTTCCCGCACAGCGCCGAGGGCTGCTTGATCGATCCACCCGTGTCCGAGCCGAGCGCCCACGGCGCCAGCCCCGCGCTCACCGCCGCGGCCGATCCGCCCCCGGAGCCGCCGGGAACACGCGTCGGATCCCAGGGGTTCCGCGTCGGGCCGAACGCCGAGTTCTCCGTCGAGGAGCCCATCGCGAACTCGTCGAGGTTCGTCTTTCCGAGGAGCGGCAGACCCGCGCCCTTGCAGCGCCCGGCCACGGTGGCAGTCGAACACGGGCACGTAGCCGGAGAGGATCTTGGAGCCTGCCGTCGTCTCGACCCCCTTCGTCGAGATGACGTCCTTGAGAGCGATTGGGACTCCCTCTCCCCCGGGCTCGGTCGACGGTGCTGAGGTAGCAGTGGAGCTCGCCGTCGCGCTCGTCGATCGCCTCCAGATACGCGGCGTGGAGCTCCGCGGCGGAGATCTCGCGACGCTCGAGGAGGCCGTTCGCCTCCTCGGCGGTCAGCCGAAGAGTGTCGACTACTGCCGCCATGTCGGCACCCTGAAGAGACCGCCGTCGGCGTCCGGCGCATTCGCGAGGACGTCCTCGCGCGAGAGCGAGTCGCGCGGGACGTCGTCGTCCCACACGTTGACGAGATCGAGCGGATGCGAGGTCGGCAGCACCTCGTCGAGATCGAGCTCGGAGACGATGCCGATCGCGTCCAGGATCTTGTCGAGCTCGCCCGTGAAGCGCTCGATCTCCTCAGGGGAGAGCGCGAGCCACGCGAGCCGCGGCAACGTGCTGCACGTCTTCTCTGGAGATGGCCATCGCGATTGATCCTCTCAAACGAGGCGGGCCCCCTTTCGGGAGCCCGCCGCACCTTCGATACGAGTCCGGTCAGCCTGCGGCTGCCATCACGTTCGCGGCCTGGGCACCCTTGGGCCCCTGGACGACCTCGAACTCCACACGTTGGCCTTCGGTGAGGGTCTTGAAGCCGTCCATCGCGATCGCGGAGAAGTGGACGAAGACGTCGTCTCCCCCTTCGCGCTCGATGAAGCCGTAGCCCTTCTCGTTCGAAAACCACTTGACGGTGCCCTGCTCCACGTACGTCCTCCTACAGCGAAGACGCCGACCCGGAGGCCGACGCCGATGGATTGAACGCGCGAACCGTAGCGCCTATGAACCAGGCACCGCAACCCCCTCGCGCCGATGTTGCGCGGCTGTGAGGGTGTTGCGCAAAAGCATGGCGATCGTCATCGGCCCGACCGACCCCGGCACGGGAGTGAGGAGACCGGCGACCTCGGCCACGTCCTTGTCGACGTCCCCCACGAGCCCGCTCTCCGTTCGGTTCATGGCCACGTCGATCACGACGGCTCCCGGCTTCACCATGTCCTTGGTCACGAGCCCCGGCTTGCCGACGGCCGCGACGAGAACTTCGGCTCGGCGCGCGTGCTCGGCGAGCTCGACGGTTCGCGAGTGACAGATCGTCACGGTCGCGTGCTGGGCGAGGAGCAGCATCGCGATCGGCTTCCCGACGATCTCGCTCCGCCCGATCACCACCGCCTCCTTGCCCTTCAGGTCGACCTCGTACTCGTCGAGCAGGGCCATGATCCCCGAGAGGCGTTGCGGGCACGAGCACCGGCTCTCCGAGGAAGAGCCGGCCCGCGTTCAGCGGATGGAAACCGTCGACGTCCTTCGCCGCTTCGACGGCCAGCGTCACGGCCGACTCGTCCATGTGCTCCGGAAGCGGAAGCTGCACGAGGATCCCGTCGACCCCGTCGTCGGCATTCAGGTCGTCGAGGAGCTCCAGCACCTCGCTCTCTGGAGTCGCCGCCGGGAAGCGGTGGTCGCGCGACTCGATGCCCGCCTCCGCGCAGGCATCGTGCTTCTTCGAGACGTAGATGTGCGAAGCAGGGTCGTCTCCGACCAGCACCGTCGCGAGGCAGACCGGGCCGCCGAACGCCTTGACCTCGTCGGCGATCTGCGCACGGAGCTTCTCGGCAAGCACCTTTCCGTCCATCCGGATCGCGGTCATGGAGCGAAAGCCTACTGCGGACGGCGCGAGCTGCCGATATCGGAATGGTCTCCGAGAGGTAGGCCAACATGCTCGTGAAGATCGTTCTCGCAGCCGTCGTCTTCGCCACAGCGCTGGTGTTCGCGCAGCGCGAGGACGTCGTGCACCGGTGGGGCGTCGCCGGCTCGTGCGAGAGCGTGCGCGCGCCGGTCGACGACGGGAACGCCTGGTATGCGTGCAAGGAGGGCCTGCTGACCGGATACCCGAGCTTGATCGGCGACCAGTGCACGTATCAGTCGCGCGCGTCGGGCTACGAGTACTGGAGCTGCCCGGCCCCGCTCACGCGCTTCGTCTCTCGCTCGTGAAGCCGCGGGGGTAGCGTCCCGAACGCGTGAAGTCCTCTCTCCGCCGCCTTCTGCGCCCGCCGCGCATCGACGTATGGCGCGGCTGGTACTCGAGCTACGACGAGAACCCGTTCGAGGTCGATCCGAACGGCGTCTCGCGCGAGCGCTTTCTCGAGCTCGCGTCGCAGGCTCGACCGAACGATGCGTTTGCTGGCTGCGCTGGACGAGCGGTTCGGCGACCTGCCCGACCGCGAGCTTCGTGGACGAGCTCGCCCTCGCCACCCAGGTCGTGCCCAAGGACGAGCAACTCGACTGGAGCCACGGCTACCTCCTCCATGCGGCGCTCGCGAGCTACCTCCGCCGAACGCCCTCGGATCGACCCGTGACGATCTTCGAGACGGGCACCGCGCGCGGGTTCAGCGCGATCTGCATGGCGCAGGCGCTCCGACATGCGGGGCGGGCCGGGACGATCCTGACCGTCGACATCCTGCACGCCGAGCGGCCGATCTACTGGAACAGCATCGCGGACGCCGACGGGCGGCGGACACGGCTCGAGCTGCTCGAGCCGTGGGCCGAGCCTCGTCGAGGATCACGTCGTGTTTCTCCGCGGCGACGTCGCGATCGTGCTCGAGCAGCTCGGGCTCGCGCGGATCCACTTCGCGTTCCTCGACGCCGAGCACACCTACGACGCTGTGCGCCGGGAGCTGGCCTTCGTCGCTCGGCATCAGCAGCCCGGCGACGTGATCGTCTGTGACGACTACACGCCGAAGCGAGTTTCCCGGAGATCGTGCAGGCCGTCGACGAGCTCGCCGCCTCGGGCACCTACGAGCTCGAGCCGTTCACCAGCTCGGACGCTCGCGGGTTCGCCTACCTGCAGAAGCTCTAGCCTCGTCAGGCGTCTGTCCGGCGTGATCAGCTCGGCATCGTTCGCGGGATTGATCTCCCCGAACGCGAGGATCGACCAAGCCGTCGTCTCCCGCCTCGAACGAACGGACGACCGGCCCTGACACGCGAACCGCATCCCATTCCTCGAGGTCGTGAGCGCTCGCTGTCGAGGAGCACGCGGCCGCTGCCCTCGACGACGACGTAGATCTCCTCGGCCTGCTCCTTGTGCCGGTGCGCGAACGGCGACGTCTCGTTCGGGGCCACCCGCTGGTAGCTCACGCTGAGTCTCTGCGACTCCAGATCCTTCTTCCCGAACCGCGCCTCGAGCGTCGGCGAGAAGCCGAACTTCTGGGCGGAGTCCTCGACGTCGGTACGGAGATTGGCAATCGAGTAGTCAGTCATGTTCGTGTCTGCCCTCTTCGCGCCCGGGCAAACTCCGCAGGGCAAGGCGCCGCTGCATCACGGGAGTCGGATGCCTGCTCGCCTATGCATCCTGCTCAGCTAGCTACGAGAGTTAGGCTCGCATCGCTTCGTTGGCACGAGTCCGACCAGCGACGATGGAGGTAGGAAGAGGTGGAACACGTCGAGGTCCGTACGGGCATTCCCGGAGCCGAGCTGCAAGAGCGGCGCGAAAACCTCCTCGGGCACGTCCGACGCGGTGGGTTGTCCGGCTACGTCCTGTTCGGCGCGGACTACATCCAATACTTCACGGGCTTCTGGTTCCTCTCGAACGAGCGGCCGGTGATCTACGCCGAGAGCGCAGACGGCGAGTCCGCTGTGTTCGTGCCGGAGTTCGAGGTAGAGCGCACGCGCGCCGAGACCACCTTCTCGCGAGTCGAGTCCTACCCCGAGTATCCGGGACTCGAGCACCCGATGATCGATCTTCGCGCGCGTCCTGAACGCTCTCGGGATCAGAGAGGCGATCGGAGCCGACCAAGACGGCTATCCCGGCATCCTCGGCTACAAGGGACCGACACTCGGCGACGTCACGAATGCGTCGGTCGCTCCGCTCGACGACGTCATCGAGGACATGATGGCGCGCAAGAGCGAGAGCGAGATCGCGCTCATACGCGAGAGCGGGCGCTGGTGCGCGCACGCACATCGGCTGCTTCAGGCGTACTCGAGACCCGGGGCGACGGAGGCCGAGGCCAGCCTACGCGCGAGCCACGAGACCACGCTCGCGCTGCTGGAGGAGCTCGGCGATGCCTACGGAGGCGGGCTCTCATCGTCGGCCGGCGCGTCCGCCGGGTACCGGGGCCAGATCGGGCTCCGCAGCTCATGGGCGCACGCGGTCGCGCACAACATCGAGTTCCGCGCCGGCGACGTGCTCGTCACGGAGACGAGCGCGCCGATCTGGGGCTACAACGCGGAGCTCGAGCGGGCGATGATCATCGGCGCGCCGACCGATGAGATGCGGCGGCTCTTCGACCACACGGTCGCGGCGCAGCAGGTCGCGTTCGATGCGATCCGGCCCGGCGCAACGTGCAGCGCGGTCGATCGCGCCGTCATGCGCTACTTCGAGCGAAACGGCCTCATCGCGAACTGGCGGCAGCACACCGGCCACGGGATCGGTCTACGCAACCACGAAGCGCCGTTCCTCGACGTTGGCGACCACACGCTGCTCGAGCCGGGGATGGTTTTCACCGTCGAGCCAGGGGTCTATGACCCTGCGATCGGCGGCTTCCGACACTCGGACACGGTGGTTGTCACCGAGGACGGAATGGACATCCTGACCGACTACCCGAACGACATCGAGAGCCTCACACTCCCGGCTTGAACGTCCTCACGAGATCGCCCGATGTGCGGGGTGGTACGTAAGGCGCCGAGCGGACTCGAACCGCTGTACGAGGCTTTGCAGGCCTCTGCCTAACCACTCGGCCACGGCGCCAGGCGGCTCATCGTAGCCGTCCTCCTGCGGAACTACAGTGGCCCGATGAGCACCGCGGCCGCGCCACAGATCGAGATCTGCCTGCGCTGCGGTGCGGCGATGGAGTGGCGCCACGGAACGTTCCAGTGCCCGCGCTGCAGGTTCAAGATCGGCTGCTGCGAAGGCGAGACCGGGGACTGCAGGACGCGACAGTAGGGCGGTTTCGCGTCCCCGCATCCATGGGCATCCTCAATCCCGAGCATGACGCTGCCTCCAGATCCACCCGAGCCCGACGACGCTGACGAGGTCACGATCGCCGACGAGGAGTGGCCGGTAGCGGAGCAGTATCGAGTCCGGCCTCGTTCCCAGGCACCGGTGGAGGACGAGGGAACGATCGTCATCCGACAGGACACCGTCCCGCAAGGCCCCGTTCGTCGCTTCCCACCCGATCTCGGGCCGGGGCTCCTGCTCGCGTTGCTCGGGATCCTGCTCATCGTCGTGCTCGTTCCCGCGGGAATCTGGCTGGCCGGGCGAGACGACGACGACGCGGACGCGAGCGCTACCACCGGCACTTTCGACGCGACCACGTCGACGACGACCACGCAGAGTACGACCACGTCGCCCGACGCGAGCACCGTCTCCGATGTCACCGGCCTGACCCTCGAAGAGGCAAGAGCGCTGCTCGAGAAACAGGACGTGCGGGTGCGTGTTCGACGCATCCCCTCAGAAGGACCTGCGGGCGAAGTCCTCGAGCAGTCGCCCGGGCCCGGAGAGCAGATCTCGGCCGACACCGTCGTGATCCTCACCGTGTCGAAGGCCTCGGTGCCCGAGCGAGTCACGGTCCCGCGTGTCGAAGGGCTACTCACGAGGGAGGCGGCGTCCTTGCTCCGTCAGGCGAGGCTCGATGTGGAGATCGAGACCGTCCGCTCCACCCAGCCTGAGGGAACCGTCGTCAGCCAGCGTCCCCAGCCGGATCAGGAGGTCGCACCGGGCACGATCGTCGTGCTGGAGGTGGCCGGGCCGCCCGATCCCGTCACCGTAGAAGTTCCCGAGCTCGTCGGCCTCAAGGCCGCCGAGGCGCGAGGCCAGCTTCGGGAGCTCGGCCTGCGCGTCACGCAGCGACCCGTCGAATCCACGCAGCCGAAAGGGATCGTGATTCGCCAGTCACCGGGTCCCGGGACGAAGCTGCGAGAAGGCCAGGCGGTGCTGCTCACGATCTCGACTGGCCCGGCCCGGCTGTCGGTTCCGGACGTCGTCGGCCTGGACGAGGAGTCCGCTCGCGGGCAGCTCGAGGCGGCCGGGTTCGAGGTGCAGGTCGTCGACGAGCCGACCGAGGTCGTCGAAGAGGACGGGATCGTCCTCGATCAGAACCCGGCCGGAGGCTCGAGCGAGCCGAAGGGGAGCGTCGTCACGATCACCGTTTCCCGCTTCGGCTAGGCGGAAACTTCCGCGGCCCGACCGCTTTCCCCCGGCTCTTCTCCACCTCGAGGTTCGGTCGAACGCGGTTCGGCTGTGGAACGACACGCTTCGAGTCGCGTTTCTGCCCGTTGGCATTCTTCGTCGGCGGCCCCTGCTTCACGCTTCGAGCGCTCTGACCCGGCGCGTTGGCCCTCGCGTCGGTGCTCTTCCCGCGCACTCCCTTGTTCGCCGAGCCGTTCGCGGAGTCGACCTGTCGCGGCTTGTCGCCGTTCGTTTGCCCCGGCGCGCTCGCCTTCCCGCGAGCGACGCCGCGTCCCGGAACGCTGACGCCGCGAGGAGCCGTCTGTCCGAGCCGCTTACCGGACTTCTCGACCTTGGCCGGAGGCTTGGCCTTGACCTTGGACTCGATCTCGGTGGCGCCGACGACTCCAACGCCTCCGGCCACACCGGCCGCCGTGACGACGGCCGCAGCCTTGAGCGCCACACCTCCGGCGAGCGCGCCTCCTCCGCCGGCGATACCCGCCGCGCCGCCCGACCCCACGGCGACCGCGGTGCCCGAAGCAACCGCCGGCAGCGTCGCTGCGGTCGCCGAGCCCTCGAAGCCCCGGAAAAGGGTTAGAGAGACGGGAATCGGAACCAACACGAGCCCGCGAAGCGCCCGGCGATGCCGTTTCTGGGCCTGCGCGAACAGTGCGCAGTCGGGGCACTCTTCGAGGTGGACGCGAAGCCGGCGGCGCTCCTTGCGCCCGAGGCGTCCATCTGCTGCTTGCGAGACCGCGAACTGCGCCTCCGTGCACGTCAGCTGGTGCTCCAACTCGTCGGCCAGCGATCTCCGCGCTCGGAAGAGCAGCGTCTCGAGCGCGGAGACCGAGACGTTCAGGATCTCGGCGATCTCCTTGTAGGAGCGACCTTCGAACTCGCGCAGCACGATCGCCTGGCGTTGCTGAGGCGGGATTCGTGAGAGCGCGGTCAGGATCTCTCCCACCGTCGGTCCCGTCGCCTCCGGGCTCTGGTCCGCTATCCGGTCGTCGAGCTCCACCTGTCTCGGGCGCGCCTGGTCCTGCCGGAAACGCTGTTTTATGGCGTTCGAGGCGATCGTCAGCAGCCAGTTCGCCGGCTTGCGCGGCCGCACCCCCTGCTCGAGCGAGCGGTACGCGTTGAGAAAGGTGGTCTGCGTGATGTCCTCCGCGTCGGCGTGGTTGCCGAGGACGGCGAGCGCGTAGCGATAGACCTCGCCGCCGTGCCGGCGATAGAGGTCGTCGATCTCGCGGGAGGCAGCGTGACCCGTCTCGGTGACGGCCATGTGTGAACCGTGTCCGAGGACAGCACTTGGCACAAGCCTCCTCACAAATCCCTAACATTCTTCGTCGCAAGAACGAGCCCGTGTGCGCGTCTACCCTTGTGACCGCATGAAGAGACTCCTCGCAATCGCTGCTCTGCTCTCGCTCGTTCTGGCCGCGTCGGCGGCTACTTGCGGCGCCTCCGGCCGGGAAGGACAAGGATCCTCAGTCGGCCGCGGAAACGAAAGCCGAGAAGGCATGCAAGGCAGAGCGCGGCACGACCTCTGCCAACATCGCGGCGTTCAACGAGAAGTACGGGACGAACAAGAACAAGAAGAACGGGTTCGGCAAGTGCGTCTCCTCGAAGTCCAAGCACGACGACGACGACGCTGCCGACGACGAGAACAAGAACGAGACGAACGCTTCCAAGAAGTGCAAGGCCGAGCGCGGCACGACCGCTGCCAGCATCGCGGCGTTCAACGAGAAGTACGGGACGAACAAGAACAAGAAGAACGGGTTCGGCAAGTGCGTCTCCAAGTACGCGAAGCAGAAGTCCTAGCCTGCGGCTCGAGAGTTAGGCGCCCCGCGGCGGGGTGCGGTGGAGGGGGAAGTGACGAGGGAGGCCGAAAGGCCTCCCTCGTTGTGTAGCGTCGTCCGATGGCCACCGCTTCCGCCTCGACGCTCGTCCGCGAAAAGCTCGACCAGGCCGCAGAGATCCTCCGCGAACAGGATGTCGACCTCTGGCTGACCCTCGTTCGGGAGACGCTGCTGACGGCGGATCCCTGCCTCGATCTGATTGCGGGGACGTACTGCGCCTGGCAGGGGGCGTTTCTCGTCTCGGCGAGCGGTGAGCGGATCGCCGTTGTCGGACGCTTCGACGCTCCGAACGTCGAACAGCTGAACGCGTACTCGGAAGTCATCGGCTACGACGAGAGCATTCGCCCAGCCCTGCTCGCGGCGCTCGATCGAGTTGCCCCACGGTCGATCGCGCTCAACTACTCCGAGAGCGATCCCGCTGCAGACGGCCTCACGCATGGGCTCTGGCTCGTGCTCAGCGAGGCGCTCGCGGGAACCGACTATGCCGACCGCCTCGTCTCGTCGGAGTCGATCGTCAACGCGCTCCGCGGGCGGAAGGCGGCGACCGAGATCGAGCGCATCAGGGCCGCGGTTCGCGAGACCGAGGAGATCTTCGCCGCGGCGAGCACCACGCTCCGACCGGGAGTGAGCGAGCTCGAGGTGGCGTCCTGGATGCACGAGGAGGTGGCCCGGCGAAACCTCGGCTATGCGTGGGAGCGCACGCACTGCCCAGCTGTCAACGCCGGTCCCGAGAAGGAGGTCGGACACAGCGGCCCCGGAGAGCTTCGGACGCGTCCCGGCGAGCTTCTCCACATCGACTTCGGTGTCGAGCGAGACGAGTACTGCAGCGACCTGCAGCGGGTCTGGTACCTGCTCGGAAGCGACGAGACAGAAGCGCCCGCCGACGTTCTGGCCGTGTGGCAAGCGGTGTGGTCGGCCGTCGATGCCGGCGCGGCCGCGCTCCGGCCCGGGTCTGCGGGCTGGGAGGTCGACGCCGCGGCGCGCGAGGTGATGACCGCAGCCGGACTCCCGGAGCCGATGTATGCGCTCGGCCACCAGCTCGGGCGCTCGGCGCACGATGGCGGCACCGTCCTCGGCCCGCGCTGGGATCGCTACGGGAAAGCGCCGTTCGGCATCGTCGAGGCCGGGAACGTCTTCACGCTCGAGTTCGGCGCCGCGGTGCCTGGCCGCGGCTACATCGGACTGGAGGAGGACGTCGTCGTGACCGCGGACGGAATCGAGTGGCTTTCGACGCCGCAACGCGAGCTCTGGCTCGTCGCGTAGTCACCCGTGGAATTGGAACAGGCTTTGGCCGCCGGACACGTTGTGGCCGCGCTCTCAGCTCTAGGTGCGGGTGTCGCGGTTCTCTTGCGGCCAAAAGGCACGCACACCCACCGAATCGTCGGGACCATCTACGTCCTTGCGCTCGTGATCGTGAATGTGGCGGCGCTGTCGTTGCACCGAGAGAACACTTTTGGCGTATTCCACGCGCTTGCCGTCGTCAGCCTGCTCACGATCGCCATTGGGCTCTCGCCCCTGCTCGTCGGCAAGAGATCGCAGATGGCCATCGCCACCCACGCGTACTGCATGACGTGGTCGTACGCTGGATTGGTCGCCGCTGGGTGCGGGCAGCTAACGGTCGCCGTGGGTCAGAACATCGAGGCGTGGGCCGTCCCGGTAGCGATCGCAACGGTGCTCGGCATCAGCGGCCTCGTCATCTTCGGGAGAGTGCCGTCAATCCTCGATCGCATTTCGGCCGAACGATGACCCGGGGGGCGCGATACGTTGGAACCATGACGTTGCCACCCGACGCAAACCGGATTCAGCACGACCATCATCCCACTCCGTTCAGCGCCGCCGACATTCGCGGCGGTTGCCCGGTCGGCCGCACGATCCAGCTCCGGCGCGAAGCGGCGGGAGGCGAGCTGACCTTTCTCCGGATCCGGTTCGTGCAGGTGGACGACGAAGGCGCGGTTCAGGAGTTCCAGTCCACCGATCGTGAAGGGCTTCCCATCGGCGAGCGGACACTTCGCCGCTCCAGCTGGCTCGATTTGCAGCGCCACGCTTCATTGCCCGCCTCCACCACGGTTATCGACAGCGTCGATCTGGAATTGCCGTTCGGGACGGAGGCCTGCTGGCGGTACACGGTCAGCGCCGACGACGGGTCTACCACCTTCTGGTTCGCCAAGACTCGCCCGGGCATGCCAGTCCAGGTGCACGAGCGGGTCGGCGGCGAGCTCGTCAGTCGGTCAGTCGTGATCGCAGACGAGGCGACATAGCCAACACGGTGTAAGCACCGCGGAGAGCGTGTCCGTTGTGGATCTGCCCGCGAACGAGCTATAGGATCGAAGCGTGGCCAGCGTCGAGGTCGACGCCCAGCTTGGGCAGCGGATCGTCGAGGATGCGAAGCGGTACGTCCTCTACTCCTGGTCGGTGCAAGATGCGATCTCGCCCATCGCCGTAGCGGGAGGCGAGGGGCGCTACTTCTGGGATTACGAGGGAAAGCGCTACCTCGACTTCGCCTCGCAGCTCATCAACCTCTCGCTCGGCCACGAGCACCCGAGGATCGTCGCCGCGATCGAAAGGCAGGCAAGGCAGCTGTGCACGATCGGTGCGCCGATGGCGAGCGAGTCACGCTCGCGACTGGGAAAGCTGCTGGCAGAGGTCACCCCCGGCGACCTGACGATGTCGTTCTTCACGAACGGCGGAGCCGAGGCCAACGAAAACGCCATCAAGCTCGCGCGCTGGTACACGGGACGCCACAAGATCATCGCTCGCTACCGCTCCTACCACGGCGCGACGGCCGGCGCGATCTCACTCACCGGAGACCCGCGGCGCTGGCCCGCGGAGCCCGGAATCCCTGGTGTCGTCCGGATGCTCGACCCGTACACCTACCGCTGCCCGGCCGGCCATCCCGATCCGTGCCCGGTGTGCAGCGGCGGACCACACCTGGAAGAGCTGCTTCAGTACGAGGGGCCGGACAACGTGGCCGCGGTCATCCTCGAGACCGTCGTAGGGCCGAACGGAGTCATCGTCCCGCCGGAGGGCTACCTCCAGTCGATCCGCGAGGTCTGCGACCGCTATGGCGCCCTGCTCATCTGCGACGAGGTCATCGCCGGCTTCGGGCGCACCGGCAAGTGGTTCGCCTGCGAGAACTGGGACGTGGTGCCGGACATCCTCGTCGTGGCCAAGGGCATCAACTCGGGCTACGTCCCGCTGGCCGCGATGATCTTCAGGGAGAAGATCGCGGACTGGGTCCGCGACAAGAACTTCACGAGCGGACTCACCTATAGCGGCCATCCGCTCGCATGCGCCTCGGCCATCGCGTCGATCGAGACCTTTCAGGAGGAAGAGGTGGTCGAGAACGCTGCGGCTATGGGTCCCGAGTTCGAGCGCCGTCTCCGCGAACTCCAGGAGCGGCACCCTTCGATCGGGGACGTGCGCGGGCTGGGTTGTCTGTGGGGCCTCGAGCTGGTCAAGAGCCGGGAGACGCGCGAGCCGCTCGTTCCCTTCAACCCAACCGGACAGGAACTTGCTCCGGTAGCCCGGATGGCGAAGGCGGCGCTCGACGACGGCCTGTATCTGATGACCCGCTGGAACATGGTGATGGTCTGCCCCCCGCTGAACACCACTATCGAGGAGCTCGACGAGGGCATCTCGATTCTCGACAAGGCTCTAGCCGTCGCAGACGAGTTCGTCGTGTAGTCGCGAGGCGATGGTCCTTGCGCATGGCGGTCTCGATTGCATTCCCTGCCGCGCGAGCAAGGGCGAGCTTCAGAGCGGATGATGGGGCTCGAGCTTGCGCTCCTCTAACCGCAGCTTCGCCGCTCTCCGCGCACCTCCTCGATGAAAACGCTCGGCGTCTTCGCGAAGAATGAATACCTCGAGCTCGACGCCGAGGGTATGCCAGCAAGAGCTCGGTCGCGCGAATCTGGTCGGCGGCACGGGCGGGGCTTGCCGCCCGCACCCTCACCCGCCGCGATCGCGAGCAATCCCTCCACAAGCACGGTCGGATCGCCGCCGCACGCCTCACGCACGGCCTTCGCAATGCGCTTCGGTCGGCCCGGGGGATTGCCGCTCTGCCCTGGCATGAAGCCCCGCCCGTGACACCGCCGAGTTGCGTTGTTTCATCGTTGTTACTAACGAGTTCCATGCACGCAAGTAAGCGGTCGTTACCGACGCCAGTGAGAGGGCGCTCACCCATCCCAGCGAATGTCGTCCCGAATGTTGAACGCGCCTACGCCGTAGGCTCTGCGTGTGATCACCTGCCCGAGCTGCGGCCAGGAAAACCCGGAAGGCTTCCGCCTGTGCGGCATGTGTGGTGCCTCGCTCACCACCGAGCCGATCGCAACCCGCTTGTTCGTGCTCGGCTACTGGCGGCTCCCGCTCCGCTGATGCTCCGGGTCTCGCTCCTCGTGCCGGCACTGCTCATGCTCGCTATCGGTGTCGAGGCGGACGGCGCACCGAGCGCAAACGGGCGTATCGCCTACGAGGAGGGCTCGGGGGGACCGCCCTCGATCCGCGTGGTCAACCCCGACGGGAGCGGCGATCGGCTTCTCGTCGAAGGCGACCAGCCGTCCTGGTCGCCGGACGGATCCCGCGTCGTATACGCGGCACCGGACCCGACGTACGGCAAGGTCCTCGCGGTGATCAACGCCGACGGCACCGGACGCCGATCCCTGTCGTCGCCAGTCACGCCCGGACATTCGCCCGACTGGTCGCCGGACGGCGAGCGGATCGCGTTCGCAAACGCCGGCGACATCTTCTCGATCGGAGTCGACGGAACGGGGCCCCGACAGCTCACCGCGGGCGTTCCGAACGATGACCGACCGTCGTGGTCGCCGGACGGAGCGACGATCGCGTTCGATCGCCAGAGTGCCCTGTGGGTCATGGGGGCAAACGGGACTGCGCAGCGTCCGCTCGATCTTGAGGGGACGGGGCCGCGGTTCTCTCCCGACGGGCGCATGCTCGCGTTTCAGAACGCCGACGCCGTGTACGTCGTCGGCGCAGACGGCTCGGGCACACTGCGACGTGTAACGCCGGACGGGCAGGCGGGCCGAGCTCCGGCATGGTCTCCCGATGGTTCTCAGCTTGCCGTCGCGATCAGGCAGGGCATCTGCAGCGTGCGCGTGAGTGACGGTGCTGCGCGACGCGTGACGTATCACGCAACGGGCACAAGTCTGGACTGGCAACCGAGGAGCGCTCCACTCGGTGACGGCTCACCGTACTCCTGCTTTTCGCCACAGTGGGACCTCGGCCTGTCGGTCACGGCGACTCGCAACCGAGCCCGCATCGGGAGCTACGTGCAGTTCCGGATCGTCTTAGACAATCGCGGGCCGGATCCGGCCACGGCGACGGAGACCGGCTTCAGCATCTCGTGGCCAGGCGAGGCTGGATTTTCTGCGATCTCGGGGCCGTGCGAACCCGTAAGCGGCGAGCGGCCGACGTTCGCGCACTGCGTGCCCGAAATCGTCTATCCCGGCAGGCCGATCGTCGTGGCGATCAGTTTGCGCATGCACGGGCCTGGGCCCCAACGGGTTTTCACCGAGATGGATGAGTTCTCTGAGCCGCACGACGCGAACGCCGCGAACGACCGCGACAGCGCCACCGTCCTCGTCGGCGGGTGCACGATCACCGGAACGACGGGCGCCGATGTGCTCCGCGGGACGCCGACGCGAGATGTCATCTGTGGGCTCGACGGCCGCGATGTGATCCGCGGCCTCGGAGGAGACGACGAGATCTGGTCCGGAGACCGCGACGACGTCGCCGACGGCGGCGCCGGGAACGACCGCATCGTCGGCGGAGATGGGGGCGACGACCTCGGTGGCGGCGACGGTCGCGACGTCGTGTGGGGCGGATTGGGCGACGACCGCGTGTACGGCGGCCGAGGCGACGACGCGCTGAACGGCCTCGACGGCCTCGATCGCGACGTGTTCGATCCCCGGCTCATACCTGATGCAGACATCGTCGAGGGGGGACCGGGCGCGGACGTCGTCGAGGGGAGCGCCGGCCAGGACACGCTTCGCGGCGGAGGCGACGACGACCTCGTTCTGGCGCGTGACGGGGCTAGCGATCGGGTCGACTGTGGTGGCGGCCGCGATCGACTCACGGCCGATCGGATCGACCGTCAGCGACGCTGCGAACGCGTGTCGCGCAGATGACCGCCGCTGCCAGGGTGTCGACGCGGGCGGATTGGACTAGGACATTCGACCTCGCGAGCGCACTACGTCGACCCGGGACTCGTATTCGCGCACGGCGTTGAAACTTGCTGCGGCGCTGTCACGGAAGGCAACGCTAAGCGGCTGCCCGGACGGATCGAAAGCCCCGCCTCCAGAGGTTGTCGATTTGAATCGACATTGGCCCACCGCGCTCTCTAGTGCGGCCTTGCCGCGAGGCCGACCGCTTCAGGTCTTGATCTTCTTGAGGCCGTAGGCGACGCGGCGCCGGTTGATCTGCTTGATCCCCAAGGCTGCCTGAGCGTCGCCGCGCTGGATCTTGTCGCGGGCCTCGATCAGCTTGGACGGCTGCGGGTTGTCGACGTAAGCGATGAGCGCGTTCATCCCCGACTTCATCTCGCTTACGCCCGACCACGCGAGGAGCGCCTCATCTCTGAAGTGGTCGGTGTCGGCCTGCAGGAGGTTCGTCTTGATCATCTCGCACGTCTGCGCGGCGGTGTTGGCGGAGTCGGCGATCGTGAAGGAGTCCGACTCGCCCCGCTGGATCAGCAGGAGGGTGAGGCCGACCGTCACCTGACACGTCTGCACCTTTGCGATGTACGAGCGCGTGCGCTCGTTCATGGTCGGATCGGTCGGGGTCGCGTCCGTTTCCTCGGCGGTGTCGGACTCCTCGGCCGTCGTCTGTTCGGTGGTCGTCTCCTCGGTGGTCTGCTGCACGGTCGTCGTCTCTTCGGCCACCGTGGTCGGGTCCGACTCCGGTGAGGTGGCCGCCCCGATCCCTATGAGCAGGACGAACAACCCGAGGATGGAGGCGGTGGCGATCGCCCAGCCCCGTCGGCCTCGCTGCCACAGGTACCAGGCGAAAAGGGCGAGCAGCCAGAAGCCGAGGGTGAATACCGCGAGGACGATGTGGAGCGTCTTGTGCTTGCCCCAGAAGCTCACGTTGCGCTCGGAAGTTGCCACCCGGTCATCGTCTTGCCCCCCGGCTGGCAATGCGTCGGGGTTTCCCGCTAAGCGTCAGGTGTTTCCCGCCAACTTTCGGGACACATCGGGGACACATGTCGCCACCCTGGAAACACAAAAGCCCCGATTTCCGGGGCTTTCTTAGAGCGGATGATGGGGCTCGAACCCACGACCTTCTGCATGGCAAGCAGACGCTCTACCAACTGAGCTACATCCGCGAAGCGGGATCGATCCTAGCATTGCGCCCATACGGGGCCCTGTCGTGGAGGGTAGATCGGCGGTATGGCGAGTTAGTGGCGAGTTCGTCGTGGTCGACGTCACTGGCATGGCTCAACCGCCGGGCTTCGCGTTCAGCGGGTCGAGCCCGAACCCCATCAGGAGCCGCAGCGCGACGGCCATGACGATGGCTGCGACGATGAGGAGCGGGAACCTCACGAGCTATCGCCGGCAATCGCCGCAGTGTCGGCGTTCTCAGGCCCTCGGTCGACGTCTCCTGAGCCCGCCGCTTTCGCCGGGGGTGGATCAGCGTTGCGTGCGGCTTCCGCGAGGCGCTCGCTCAGCGCCTTTGCGCCCTTGACATCCATTCCTAACCCCTTTGGAAACCCGAGGGTTGACCGGCAAGGCCACGCGGCCTGCTTCGTACGTCCTTGCCTGTGCGGCCCCTCACGCTCCGCGCACTCTCCAGGCGCTCGCGCACCTGAGCGTCAATTTGCTTGCGGAGGATTTCGCGCTGCTTGCGAGTCATGCGAACAAGGGTGTCCTGTTCTCGCCTCGCCCGGTAGGACACGATTCGGTCTATTCGTCGGCGGCGGCTTGCAACTTCGCGCTGATCGGCCACACTTCCGTGTTGGCCAGTGGCCTCGCAGTCGGCGGCGATGTGGAGAAGGCCTTGGAGAGCGTCGGCGTCCCGAGCTATGTCCTCGACGAGATGGGCATTGTCCGGTGGAATCAATCCGGCAGCAGAGCGGCTTCTCGGCGACATTCGCGGTCGCCACTACACCTCCGTCGTAGCGCCCGAGGAAACCCGGCGGGCACACGAGCTGGTCTCCAAGAAGCTGCTCGGCACGTCCCGGGCAACAGAGGCGACGGGCTTCTTGCTTTCGACCACCGGAACGCGGGTGGCTGTGGAACTCAGCTCGGTGCCACTCATGAACGGTGAACGGGTGGTCGGTGTCTTCGGGCTGATCGAAGAACGCCCCGACGACAGCAGCACAGCACCACCCCCGCATCTCACGCCCCGCCAGGTCGAAGTACTCCGTCTTCTGGAGCAGGGCCGCTCGACGAAGCAGATCGCCGCCGAGCTCCACCTGAGCCCCGAGACAGTCAGGAACCACATCCGCCGTCTCTTTCAGGCCCTCGGCGTCAACTCCCGGCTCGAAGCCGTCGCCGCGGCACGGGCCGCGCCACGCTACAAGTAGAGGATGGAGGGAGAGGCAGGCGGTTCCCCCTCCATCGCTAGGAAGCGTGTCCTAGCCTCGCCTCGCCCGATAGGACACGATTGGGTCTATTCGGGTGCTCGCCGAGGGCGAGCAGGCGGCACTCCTGATCAGGGAGAGAGGAGGACGAGCAGTACAGACACGGCTCCCACGGCGATTCCGACCGCGGCGAGCGCCAGCAGAAAACCCTCACCGGTGTGCGGTTCCCGTTCTTCCCGCAGAGCCGCCTGCAACTCCCGGTAGTGCACGATCCCGTACACCATGGCCGCCAGACCGGAAGCCGCTAGCGCAGTCCCCAGTGCGATGTACGGCCAGTTCGTGCCGCCGACGACCTCAGGCAGGACACGCCCGACTCCGAATCCCGCGGCGATTCCGGCCAAACCAGTACGCCACCACGCGAGATAGGTGCGCTCGTGCGCGAGCTGCGTCCGGTGGACTTCACCGCTCGCCATCTCCGGGGCCGAGCATAGACCAGGCCGTGTAGGAGGGCGTGGAGGCCGTCGCCGGGGAGCTGCGTGACGGAGAGGCTGCGCGAGAGACTCAACCGCAGCAATCCCTCGAGTCTCTCGCGCAGTGACGGCGAGCCCGCGCAGGCCCCACCCGCTTACAGGGGTGCGCCGTTTGCCGCAGACCGCCCGGCTCCCAGCGCCGGACTCACCGAGGCGTCACGGTAGGTGCGGGCAGCGAGGGAATCGGCGCAGGCTTCGGCAGTCGTCTCGCCCTGCGTCGACGAGGTCCGAAGACGGAGCCGTGCGGGTCCTCCGGAGAGCGGCTGGTGAGGATGCGGCGTGAACCTCAGCCCCCGGCTGCAGTGACACAGGTGGCGAGTTGGGTGGCGAGTTAGTCCGCGTGGTGGTGAGCGCCCACGAGCAG
The DNA here is from genome assembly GCA_963838395.1 of uncultured Actinomycetes bacterium. Classification (GTDB taxonomy): domain Bacteria; phylum Actinomycetota; class Thermoleophilia; order Gaiellales; family Gaiellaceae; genus GMQP-bins7. The sequence continues at coordinate 29,315 of CAWIQX010000024.1, read as the reverse complement.
AGCGGTCGGCGCGAACGTGCCTGAATGCCGCAGCGGATGTAGCTCAGTTGGTAGAGCGTCTGCTTGCGATGTTGATCCCGCGAGCCTCACCGGTCATCAGGAGGCGTAACCGGAGTCGCCAATCATAGCCGCGGCGAGATCCTCCTCAGGACGCGGCGCGATCGAGCGCCTCGTTGACGAGGCTGTCCGCGAGCTCGTTGTGCTCGCGGCGCACTGCCGTGTACTTCACGCGGTGAATGCCCCGGGCGAGCCGTGACGCGTCGAGGAAGAGCTGCTGCAGCGCGCGGTTCTTGACCTTGTACTCGCCGCGCATCTGCTTGACCAGCAGCTCGGAGTCGGAGACGACCTCGAGCTCCTCCACCCCCACCTCTGCCGCCCGCTCGAGTCCGGCGACGAGCGCCGAGTACTCGGCGACGTTGTTCGTCGCCACGCCGATCGCCTCGCCGCGCGCGTCGAGCACGGTCCCGTCCTCCGCCTCGAGCACGAAGCCGTAGGCGGCGGGTCCCGGGTTTCCGCGCGAGCCGCCGTCCGTGAAGAGCTTCGCCTTCACACGTCGACCAGTGGATACACGTCGTACGCGAGCTCCTCGTACGGATGCGCGAGCTTCAGCGCCGCTACCGCGGCCTCGAGTCTCTCCTCGGGAACGACCGTCTCGACCCGAAGCTCTGCGACGTGCTCCTCGCGTCCCTGCTCCCCGAGCACAGGAGTCGTTCCCTCTCCGCCGAGGAATGTGCCCGTTCCCGCCGTGTACCACGAGCAGCGCTCGTACTCGCCGATCCGCCCGCCGCCGGCGTCGAACACGGCTGAGCGCGTGGAGTCGAGCGCCTCCGCGGGAACGAACCAGACGAGCTTCACTCGACTCAGATCTCTTCCTCGGGCGCCGCTTCGCGCTCGGCCGAGTCTCCGGTATTCGGCGTTCCGGTCGGCTCGATGAGCAGGATGTGAGCTTCGGGATCAGCGCGCGGGCAGTGCTCGACGCCGCGCGGAACGACGAACAGCTCCCCCGGCCCGAGCTCGATATCGCCGTCTCGCAGCTGGATCGTCAGGCGGCCGTCGAGGACGAGGAAGAGGTCGTCGGTGTCCGGGTGGGAGTGCCAGACGAACTCCCCGCGAGTCTTCGCCACCATGACCTTGTCGTCGTTGTAGCGCGCGACGATCTTGGGCTGAAAGGCCTCGTCGACGAGCGCGAGCTTCTCGGCGAGATCGACCTTCCCGCTCACGCGTTGTCGATCTGCGCGCGCTGCAGCGTCCCCGAGTAGTCGACGTAGACGGACTTCCACTCGGTGTAGACGTCGAGCGCGGCCTGCCCCGCTTCGCGGTGGCCGTTGCCGGTGTCCTTCGTGCCACCGAACGGGAGGTGCACCTCGGCGCCGATCGTGCCCGCGTTGATGTAGGTGATCCCGGCCTCCAGATCGCGCATCGCGCGGAACGCGCGGTTGACGTCCTGCGTGAAGATCGAGGACGAGAGACCGAACTGGACGCCGTTGGACACGCGGATCGCCTCGTCGGCGTCCTTGACCGGGATGAGCGCGGTCGTCGGACCGAAGATCTCCTCCTGCGCGACCCGCATCCCGGGCTCGACGTCGCCGAAGATCGTCGGCCGGTAGTAGAAGCCCTTGGCGAGGTCGCCGTCGCTCGCGATTTCGCCGCCCGTGAGGAGCTTCGCCCCCTCGCCGACCCCGATCTCGGTGTACGAGTGGATCTTGTCGAGCGCGCTCTGATTGATGACCGGCCCCACGTCCGTCTCGTCCTCCCAGCCGGGGCCGAGCGTGAGCTTCTCCACCGCCGACACCAGCCGGCTCGAGAGCTCGCCGACCACCTTCTCGTGGACGATGACCCGGCTCGCAGCGGTGCAGCGCTGACCGGAGGTGCCGAACGCCGACCAGACGATCCCGTCGACGGCCAGGTCGAGGTCGGCGTCGTCGAGGACGATGATCGCGTTCTTGCCCCCGAGCTCGAGGTGGATCCGCTTGAGGTTCTCCGCGCCGTTTTGCATGACGGTCACGCCCGTGTCGCGCGAGCCCGTGAGCGTGATCACCGGCACGTCGGGATGGCGAACCAGACGATCGCCGACCGCGCCCCCACCGCCGTGCACGATGTTGACGACGCCCTTGGGGACTCCGGCCTCGTCCAGCAGCTCGACGAATCGCTCCCCCAGCGCGGGCGTATCGGTCGCAGGCTTGAAGACGACCGTGTTGCCGGCGACGAGCGCCGGGGCGATCTTCCACGACGGGATCGCGATCGGGAAGTTCCAGGGGGTGATCGCGCCGACGACCCCGATCGGCATGCGCACCGACATGTTGAACTTGTCGCGGAGCTCGGACGGTGTGGTCTGGCCGAACAGACGCCGGCCCTCGCCGCCCATGTAGTAGCTCATGTCGATCGCTTCCTGGACGTCGCCGCCGGCCTCGGGCGCGACCTTTCCCATCTCGTGGGTCATGAGGTCGGTTACCTCGTCCTTGCGCTCCGTGAGGAGCTGCGCGAAGCGATAGAGGATCTCGCCACGCTTCGGCGCAGGTACGAGCCGCCAGTCGACGTACGCCTCCTTCGCCGCGGCGACGGCGCGGTCGACGTCGTCCGCCCCCGACTTCGGGAAGACCCCGATCAGCTCGCCGTCCGCCGGGCTCCTGGACTCGAACGTCTCGCCGGAAGCGGCGTCCACCCATTCGCCGCCGATGAAGTTCTGTGACTGCCTGACCGTCGTCGCCATGCGCCGATTCTACGCGCCCGGGCGTGCCCGGGCTCTCCCGGCTAGCGCGCGACGGTCGGGACGACGCGGCCGCTGTCGTCGAGGTGGGCGTTCCAGTCGGTGAACGCCGTCTCGATCTCGGAGATGTCGGCGCCGCGATCCGCGAGGCGGATCGGCTGGCCGGCCTCCGGCATCACCCGGTACTGGTACCAGGTGATCTCCCAGGCGAAGGTGAGGACGAGCTCGCTGTTGACCCCGGAGAGCGGCACGATCGACACCAACGGGTCGCCGAGCGCCCGTGCCACGCCTTCGATCGTACGCCGGAAGAGGCTGGCGTTGAACAGGTCGGCCGCCTCGACGAGGGCGGCCTCCGAGTCGGAAAGCCGGCGCAGCAGGGGCTCGGAGACCACCGGCTCGGCATCCTTGGCCTGGACGCCGAGAAGCTGTGCCCAGCGTGGCCGCTTTCTGCGCGAGTGCGGCGCGATCGCACGCGACATGGGGCCGCCCTCGCGAACCCAGCCGTAGTCGAGCGCGGCTTCGTTGCAGAGCGGGCAGACGTCGACGAACTCGACGCCGTCCGGCGAGAACCTGACCGTGTACTCCCCCTGCAGCAACGTCCGCTCGCAGACGGCGCAGGCTCGGATCACTGTCGATTTGGTCACGCGCATGGCGCGGACCCTAGCACCGTCCCGACTTATCCACAGTCCGTGAGTCGACGACCTGCCTAATGCGTGGCCGCCGCCTCGCGCTCTTTCTTCGTCTCCTCGATCACCTTCTGCGCGACGTGGGCGGGAACCTCCTCGTAGCGGAGGAAGTGCATCGAGTAGTCGCCGCGGCCGCCGGTCATCGAGGTGAGCGACTGTGCGTAGGTCAGGAGCTCGGCCATCGGAACCTCGGCGCGAATGGCCGTCATCCCACCGAGCGGCTCCATCCCCTGCAGTCGGCCACGCCTCGAGTTGAGGTCGCCGTTCACTGCGCCGACGGCGTCGTCCGGCACCGACACCTCGAGCTCCATGATCGGCTCCAGAAGCACGGGATCGGCGTTCATGTACGCGTCCTTCCACGCCATCGAGCCCGCGATCTTGAAGGCCATCTCGGAGGAGTCGACGGTGTGGTACGAGCCGTCCACGAGCTGGACACGCACACCCTGAACGGGCGCGCCGGCGAGCTCGCCATGGTGCATCGCCTCCTGAATCCCCTTGTTCACGGCCGGGCGGTAGCTCTGCGGGATGACGCCGCCCACGATCTTGTCGACGAACTCGTACTCGCCCTCCTCGAACGGCGAGACGACGATGTGGCAGTCGCCGAACTGGCCCCGTCCGCCGGTCTGCTTCTTGTACCGGCCGTGTGCGCGCGCCTCGCGGCGGATCGTCTCCCGGTACGGAACGCGCGGCGGGTGCAGCTCGATGTCGACGCCGAACCGACGCTTGGCGCGCTCCAGCGCGACCTCGACGTGCATCTGACTCATGCCGGAGAGGATCTCCTCGCCCGTCTGCTGGTCGCGCCGGAGGTGCAGCGTCTGATCCTCCTCGGCGAGCCGGCGAATCGAGGTCGCGACCTTTTCCTCGTCGCCCTTCGCCTTCGGTGTGATCGCGAAGCTCATGACGGGCTCCGGGTAGCCGAAGTTCGGGACCTCGATCGCGACCTCCTTGTCCACGAGCAGGTCGCCCGTCTGCGCGTCCTTGAGTTTCGCCACGCCCCCGATGTCGCCCTCCACGTACTCGAGCGCGGGCTTGTGCTCCTTCCCCTGCAGCTCGAGGAGCGACCCCAGCCGCTCCTTGCCCTTGCCGCGCAGGTTGACGAGCGTCGTGTCCCCGCTCACCCGCCCTCTCAGCACGCGGAACAGATTGATGCGACCGGCGAACGGGTCGGCGACGGTCTTGAAGACGAAGATCGCGGTGGACGCGCCGCCGATGTCGATCGGCGAGCCTTTCTTGGCCGGAGAGGGAACGCCCTCCACGAGCAGATCGAGCACGGCATGCGTGCCGAGGTTCTTCGTCGCCACACCGCAGGCGACGGGAAACACCTCGCCCTTCGTGACCGCGGCCTTCAACGCCGACGCGACCTCGTGCGCGTCGAGCTCCTGACCCTCGAGGTAGCGCTCCATCAGTCCCTCGTCCGTCTCGACGACCGCGTCCAGCAGCTTCTCGCGATACTCGGCAGCGACCTCGGCCATGTCTTCGGGGATCGGCCCGGGCTCGCCCTCCTTCGCTCCCTCCGGGCTCGTGTACGCGCACATGTGCAGCACGTCGACGATCCCGGTCAGCTCGTGCTCGGTGCCGATCGGAATGTGCACGGCGACGCACTGGGGAGAGAGCTGCGAGCGGAGCTGCTCGAGGGTGCGGAAGAAATCGGCGCGCTCGCGATCGAGCATGTTCACGAAGACGACGCGCGCAAGTGAGAGCTCGTCCCCGAGTCGCCACGCTCGCGATGTTCCGACCTCGACGCCCATCACGCCGGAGACGGTCAAGAGCATCCCCTCGACGACCCGCGCAGCCGTCCGCAGCTCCCCCTGGAAGCTCGGATCGCCGGGAATGTCGATCAGGTTGAGCTTCCGCTCCTGCCAGGTCGCATGGGTGAGCGACAACGCGATCGAGAGCTGCCGCTTGTGCTCGTCCTCGTCCGCATCCGAGATCGTCGTCCCCGCCTCGACCGTCCCGAGCCGGTTGATCGCGCCGGACTGGAAGAGGAGCGCCTCGACGAGCGACGTCTTCCCCGTCCCACGGTGGCCGACGACGGCGACGTTGCGGATCCTGGCGGTCTCGGGCATGGGCTCTCGCTCTCCTTCGCGGGCTGGATTCGGCGCAGAAGCTTAGTCCGCGAGAGGATCCCTGCCGCGCAAGTGTGAGCCAGGTTTCGAGCTAGGTCTCGGCCGTCTCGCGCTGCGCGCCCGAGAGGTGCGCCTTCAGGCGCAGGATCGCCTTCGTATGGAGCTGCGAGACCCGCGACTCGGTGACCCCGAGCACCTCGCCGATCTCGCGTAGCGTCAGCTCCTCGTAGTAGTAGAGCGTGACCACGAGCTTCTCGCGCTCCGGCAGGCTCGAGATGGCCTCGGCCAGCGCTTCCCTGACCTCCGTCAGCTCGAGTGACGTCTCCGGGTCCGGGCCGGACTGATCCTCGATCGTGTCGATCAACGCGATCTGATCGCCGCTGCCCGAGGGTGACCAGAGCTCGTCGAGCGCCGCCACCGACGAGCGCGAGATCTCACGCAGGCTGTCTTCGAGCTCGTCGTTCGTCACCCCGAGCTTCTTGGCGATCTCCTCGTCCGTCGGAGCACGCATCAGCTCCTTCTCGAGCGTTGCGATCGCACGCTCGATCTGCCGAGCCCTGGTGCGAACGGAGCGCGGCACCCAGTCCAGGGAGCGGAGCTCGTCGATGATCGCGCCGCGGATGCGCGCCATCGCGAACGTCTCGAACTTGATCTCGCGGCCCGGGTCGAAGCGCTCGATCGCCCCGATCAAGCCCGAGCAGCCCGTACGACACGAGATCTTGCTCGTCCACGTGGGCGGGAAGGCTGGCGCCCACGCGGCCGGCGACGAACTTCACCAGTGGGGCGTAGGTCAGGATCAGGCGGTCGCGAAGGAGCTGGTCTCCCGACCTGCGGTACTCCTGCCAAAGGGTTTGCGTGTCCGCCACAGCCACGTGCAAGAGAGAATACGCCGGGGAGAGGCGGACTCCTCAAACGAGTTCTAGGCTGCGTCGGAGTGCGCGCACGCTGAGGCCGCCCATCCAGACGCCGAGAGCGGCCGCGGTGAGAGCGATCACCCAGGCACGACCGCCCTCGAGTGCGGAGAACACGGCGAGCGCCAGGAGCCCGGCGGCGAGCACCGCAAACAGAACCCCGAGCGCACGTCGATGCACGCGGAGAGTCTAGGAGCGGTCTCGATCGATCCGAGAATCCCCCAGCAGGGGCGGCAGGACTCGAACCTGCAACCTACGGTTTTGGAGACCGTTGCTCTGCCAGTTGAGCTACGCCCCTTCGCAGCGTCGAGTGTAGCCCGCAGGCTGGTGCTCATCCCACCGCGTGGCGGCGCTGCGCGACTCGAGGAGGAGTTCCGATGGTTCACGTGCTCGCGAACCATGCCCTCTGCTCGGAGCCGTCACCCTCGGAACGTCCAACCGCATGCGAACGGTCGTCCGCTCGGCTCGACGTGGATCTCGATGTTGGACATGAGACGCCCGCATCAGCGTCAGTCCGCCGCCGCGACCGACGTCGCTCGGCCTCGGTCCTTCCAGCGGCCCGGTGTTCGACACGACCAAGAAGAAGCCTGTCCTGATCTCGCGCGCCCCGCACGGTCACCTTCCCGTTTGCGTGCTCGATCGCGTTTGCGGCGGCTTCATGAATGGCGAGGACGACCGCGTCTCGCTGCTCACCCGACGCTCCCACGTCCGCGAGCCAGGCGCCGAGCTCGTGTCGCAGACCGCGCAGGCGTGCCAGATCAGGAGGCAGAGACGCTTCGAACGGTTCCACATGGAGGGTCTTGACCAGGTCTCCCGAACGCGAAACCAGAGGTTTCGCACGGTTCGGCGCGCTCGACCTGCGAAAAGTAGTCTGGTGAGGTGCTCGCGGCACTCGTGGTCAGTCCTGGCTCCGCGGCAGGCCTCGACTCGCGGGATCCTCGCGACACGCTGAACCTCCCGGGCAAGGAGGCGGCCGCCGAGCAGCTCGCGGCCTTGCTCGAGGAGCTCTCGTCCCTCCAGGAGCGGCTCTACGCCGAGCAGCGACGGAGCGTGCTCGTGGTGCTCCAGGGCCTCGACGCCTCGGGCAAGGACGGAACCATTCGTGCGGTGTTCAAGGGCGTCAATCCTCAGGGCTGCTCGGTCACGTCGTTCAAGGCCCCGACTCCGGTCGAGCTCGCGCACGACTTCCTCTGGCGCATCCACGCGCACACCCCTGCACGCGGGATGATCGGAATCTTCAACCGCTCGCACTACGAGGACGTCGTCACCGTGGGAGTCCTGGGGCTCGCACCCGAGCCGGTGTGGCGGCGGCGGCCGCAACGGATCGTCGAGTTCGAGCAGCTGCTCGTCGAGGAAGGCACGACGGTGCTGAAGTGCTTTCTCCACGTCTCCGCAGAGGAGCAGCGCGAGCGATTCGCCGAACGGCTTTCCGATCCCACGAAGCGCTGGAAGCACAACCCGAAAGACGAGGAGACGAGCCGCCGCTTCGACGCCTACAACGCCGCCTACGAGGAAGCGCTCACGGCCACCTCGACCCAGGCAGCGCCCTGGTACGTCATTCCCGCGGACCGCAACTGGGTTCGAAACCTCGCCGTCGCCACCGTGCTGGTGAGTGCCTTGCGTCGGCTCGATCCACGTTTCCCGGAGGAGCCGCTCGTAGCGGTGTAGTACGAGAGCGTGGAGAGGCCGCCCGATCGACGGAGCGGCCTCCTCCAGCCTAGAGAGCCGAGCGCGCTGGTCAGGCCGAAGCCAGCTCCTTGGCGGACTCGTTGCTGATCCGTGTGGCGATCTTCTCGACCTCACGCAGCGCCTCCTTCTCCTGGCGCAGGTTCTCGTCGAGCAGACCGACTGCCGTCTCCTCGCCGAGCCCCTTGGCCATGCGCCGGAGCGCCTCGTAGGCGGCGATCTCGTAGTTCTCGGTGCGCGCTGCCGCGCCGAGGTCGACGAGGTCGACCAGAGACGTCGAGGTCTCGTCCATGAGCTTCGTGTGCTCCTTCTTCAGCCCTTCGAAGCCCAGGCAGGGCTCGGCCTTCGGCTCCTCGTCGAGCGAGCGAAAGACCTGCTCGACGTTCTTCACGTGCTGTCGCGTCTCGGCCAGATGCTTCTCGAGGCCCTGCTTGAACTCCGCATCCTGTACCTCGCCGATCAGCTTGGGGAGCGTCTTGTCCGCGAGGTCTCGCTCGACGTACAGGATGTCTCCGAGCTCGTGAAGGAAGAGCTCCTTGGGGGTGGTGATCTCTGCCATGGTGAACTCCTTTCGGGAGTCTGTTCGGGTGGGTGGTACGGCGGGGAAGACCCGCCAGGTCGGTCCGATTACCTAGGACCGGCATCAGGCTGCGAGATGCGGCCGGATGAGGTCTGCGATCTGCCGCCCGGTCGCCCGGCCCTCCAGCCGGCCGACGACGCGACGGTCCTTGATGAGGACGAGCGAGGGAAACTCGGAGACCTCGAGCTCACGTGCGAGCTCGGGATTGCGGTCGACATCGACGTCGACCACCCGAAGACGCCGCTTCTGCGTCACCTTGACCCAGGCGACGAGACTCTCCATTCGCCGCGAAGCTCCGGACTGTCGCTTGCGGAGGAAAAGAAGGGTCGGTAGCGATCTTGGCTGCTCAACCGTACGAGCGGCGTGGCCCGTCTCTTCGGCTGTCTGGCGGACGATCACGCTCAAGGGGTGCCCGCAGTCTCGGTTCTCGAAACGACACGCATCGGGCGTTTCGCCAGACGCGGTCGTCGGGAAGACCCGTTCAGACGAACTCGAATAGAGGAGGATCGAAATGTCCGACAAGACGGTGCGCGACGCGATGACGGCCTCGCCGACTGCCATCGCAGGAGACAAGACGGTGGTCGAGGCTGCCCGAACGATGACCACCGAGAACGTCGGCTCGCTTCCGGTCGTCGAGGAGCAGAAGCTCGTCGGGATGGTCACCGATCGTGACCTGGTCATCAACGTGCTCGCCAAGGACCTCGACCCGCACAAGGTTCCCGTTGCCGACGTCGCGACGCACGACCCCGTTTCCGCCTCGCCGGACGAATCCCTGGACACGGCACTGCAGCGCATGGCCGACGAGCAGGTACGCCGGCTCCCGGTCGTCGAGGACGGTCGTCTCGTCGGCATCTTGGCGCAGGCCGACGTCTCCCGTGTCGCCCAGCCCGAATCGACGGGCCGCATGGTCGAGAAGATCTCCGAGAGCTGACCCAGTCCCGCCAGTGACCGAAGCCCCGGGCGGAGCTTGGGGCTGCGCGATTCCGGAGGCTTGGTTCGGTATCTCGCGAGCTGCAGCTCGAGCCACTCACGGCCGTCGCGCTGCACGCTCTCGAACGAGTCGACCAGCGGGTCGAGAACGCGAGCCAGGCCCTGATCCGAGCCGCTTCCCTCCGCGAGCGGGCCCAGACGAGACACGCAGCCGCTCGGCTTCCGCCTCGACCTCCACGGTGATCTCCTGTTCGGCGCCCGACTCGAGGACGCTCAGCACGGCGAGCTGGAGATCGTCCATGCGCTCGTAGGAGAGATCGAGGCGGCTGCCGATGCCGCCGAGGACGAGCGTGGCGACCCCCGCGTAACGCGCTCGAGCGGGAATCGTGAGAGAGATCTGGTCGTTCATCCGTGACGCCTGCGCCGTGGACGTTCACCTAGACTCGCCCCGATGGCCAGAGCCGGAGACCTCGAGGTACACGTCGAACCAGCGGCGAACGGAGACGCGACGGTCGTGCGAGTCCAGGGAGACCTCGACATGGCCACGTGCCCGCAGCTCGAGGAGGTGCTCCAAGGCGCCGATCTCCGCAAGCGCATCGTCATCGACCTTTCAGGATGCACGTTTCTCGACTCGTCCGCCGTGAGAGCCCTCGTCGGGACCGCGCGAGCTGCGGAGTCGGCGGGGGGTGACGTCGCGCTGGTCACCAACGACCAGGGAATCCTGCGCGTGCTCGAGATCGCCTCGGTGGAGATGATGCTGCCGGTGCACGAGACGGTCGAGCAGGCCTCGGTCACGCCTGAGAGCGTAGTCGCGGCGAGCGCTTCGGCGCGGCTCGAGTCCAGGTCGAAGAGCTGATCGAGCAGCGTGACCTCGAAAATTCTCCGAATCTCCGGCCGCGAGGTCACGACGCGCAGCTGGCCGCCCATCTCGTCGACGCGCTTCAGACCGCCGAGCAGGACTCCGAGTGCCATCGAGTCGAGGAACGTCACCCCGGAGAGGTCGATGACGAGGGCTGCGGGCGCCTCGTCGATGGCGTCCTCGATCCGCACCCTGAGCTCGTCCGCGACGTGCATGTCCGTATCGCCGTGCACCGCGACGATGACGATTCGAGTCCCGTGGACCCACTCCGTCTCGTCGATACGGAAGTCGGTCGCTGGAGGAGCCGGCTCGAGAGTCGCTCATGGTCGCGTTCCGTGCATACCCCTACTCGTCACGTCTGAAACGAGCCTTCCGAATCCACGTCATGGCCTCGGCGCTGTTCCTCACTTGACGCCGCCCCCCGTCTCAGGTGTTCTAGACGAGTGACCTCGTTCGATTTCGAGCCGCGTACCGACGGCGATTCCGAGCTCGTCGTCATCGCCCTCGCGGGAGAGCTCGATCTGACGAACGCACGCGAGCTCGAGGAGCGTCTGGAGCAGGTGCTCTCGGGGCAGGGCTCACGTCTCGTGCTCGACGTGCGGCGCGTCACGTTCATCGACAGCGCGGCGCTGCACGTTCTCTTCCGCACCGCGCGCGGACTCGGGAAAGAGCGTTTCGAGCTCGTCGTCGAGCCGGATTCCACGATCTCGAGAACGTTCGAGATCGTCAATATCTCGGACGTCGCGACGATCGGCGGGTCGGTCGACGACCTTCACAGCCCGCCTGACGCCCGCCAGCTGGAGGTTTCTGTGGCTCGCCCAGGGGTACTTTCACCGGCGCCGGAGCGGATTGGCCGGCATCCAGCGAAAGGAGTGACATGGGCATCAGTCTCAGCATCCTTCTCATCGCCGCCGGTGCCGTTCTCGCGTGGGCCGTCAACGCGGAGGTCTCCGGCGTCGACATCCAACTCGTCGGCGTGATCCTGTTGATCGTCGGCATCATCGGTCTCGTCACCTCGCTCATCTTCTGGTCGAGCTGGGGTGGCTTCGGCGGCGCGCGTGACGGCGGCGGTCAGAACACGACCATCGTCGAGCGTGACCGCACCGGTACCGACAACGCATGAGCATCATCGCCTGGATAGTCCTCGGGCTCCTCGCCGGCCTGATCGCGAAGAGGATCATGCCCGGCGCCGAGCGAATCGGGCTCATCCTCACGACCGTCCTCGGCGTCATCGGGGCGATACTGGGCGGCTTTCTCGCAACGGCGCTCGGATTCGGTGACCCGATCGACGAGTTCTTCGACATCAGCACGTGGATCGCAGCCATCGTCGGCGCGATGCTGATCCTGTTCATCTGGAACGCCGATCAGCAACCGCCGACTAGCGAACTAGTCCGGGGTCGCGCAGCGTCTTCTGCGCGACCCCGGACGCATGCTCGAACCTGATTGCCTCGCAGACCGTGCATCGCATCACCGTGGACAAGGGAGAGCGCGCGGTCGCTCGTCGAGGCGTCAGGGGAGCTCGATGCCTACGTCGCCCCTGAGTTGACCGCGGCGCTGGAGCACGCGGATCTCGAGAGTCGAGTGGTCGCGGACCTGACGTCGGTGTCGTTCCTGGACTCGACGGCGCTCGGCGTGCTCGTCCGCAGCGTTCGGACCAGGGAAGCGCACGGCGCGGAAACGCGCATCGTCCTGCCGCGCGGAACTGCGCGACGGATCTTCGAGATCACCGCCCTCGACCAGGCGCTGCCGGTCTCAGCGTCCGTCGAAGAGGCGCTGGCGCTAGGAGATCCGGGCTCTCGGAGAGAAACTTGGTCATGCGCACGACCGTCCCGCGACCGCCCTCTCCGCTTTCGACCTCGAGCTCGTCGACGATCGCACGGATGATGGCGATACCCATCCCCCCGTCCACCGGCTCGGCGACCGGCTCGGGCTCGGCCTCCAGAAGCCGCTCGATCACCGGGAGCGCGAGCCCGGCGCCGGAGTCCGCCACGATCATCTCGAGGCGGTCTTCGTTGACCACGAACGCCACCTCCACCAGGCCGTCGCCACCGTCGCCGTAGGCGTGGCGCACGGCGTTGCCGCAGGCCTCGGTGACAGCGAGTCGGAGATCCGCGAGCAGCTCCGGCCCGACGGAGAGATCGCGGACGACACCGCCCAGCGCGAGCCGCGCGAGCAGGAGGTAGTCGGCCTTCGCCGGGAAGCTGAGCCGGATGACCGCTTCACTCATGGCGCGGCGCCATCTCCTCGATTCTCCCGCGCATGACGACCAGCGCGCGGCGCAGGAGCCTCGACACGTGCATCTGGGAGATTCCGACCTCGGCAGCGATCTGCGACTGCGTGAGCTCGTCGAAGAATCGGAGCTCGACGATCCGCCGCTCGCGCTCGTCGAGCGCGTCGAGACCCGCGGAGATGAGGGATCCCTCCTCGATCTCCTCGAAGCCCGTGTCCACCACCCCGAGCTTCTCGGCGAGCGTGTCGTCTCCGCCCTCCTCGAACGTCGCATTGAGCGACCGGGTCGAATATGCGTGCGCGGAGTCGAGCGCGTCGATGACCTCTTCCTCTTCGGCTCCGGTCGCCTTTGCGAGCTCCGGCGATCGTCGGAGACCGCCCGAGCTCGTTCGTGAGCTCGTCGAGCACCCGCGACAGACGAACGCTCAGCTCCTTCAAGCGGCGTGGGACGTGCATCGCCCAGGCCTTGTCCCGGAAGTGACGGCGAATCTCGCCGACGATCGTCGGCACGGCGTAGCTCGAGAACTCCACGCCACGATCGACGTCGAACCGGTCGACGGCCTTGATCAGACCGAGTGAGCCGACCTGGACGAGGTCCTCCAGTGGCTCGCCCCTGCCCGCGTAGCGGTTCGCGAGAGCGCGGACCAAGGGCATGAGCTCGAGCAGAGCCTGGTCGCGCGCCGCGAGATCACCGTTTCGGTGATACGCGCGGAGAAGTGCATCGACGTCGTTCCGCTCCATCAGAGGATTCGCTCGCTTCGGGCCAGGGGACAGATATCGCGGACGGTAGCTGGAGCGCGAGCTGGCCGGGACGTTTCGGAGTGGCGGCCAGGGTCGTCCTCGTCCGCCGGTCGCGTGCCGCGGACTGCCGTCGACGAGTAGCACTGGCGTCAGCGACGCCGTCCGAGCGCTCCCTCGAGCTCGGCCTTGGTCATCTTCGACCGGCCTCGGATGTTGCGGGCGCGTGCCTCCTCGTACAACTGGTCGCGGGTGCGACCGCGCGGGCCCCTTGCGCCCGCTCCGCAGACCGCCGCGCCGGCCCGACGAGATGTCTTCCTTCGAGAGCTTCGAAGCCGATCGGGCCTCGCCGCTCCGCGCGCGCTCCTTGTTCACCGTCCGCGCCGCGATCTCCTCGGCCGTGTCTTCGGACTTCCCCTGGTCGCGCAGCGACTCCTTGATGTGCTCGTACTGCCTCGCACGTTTCGTTCCCTTCCTCACTCCTCGTGGTGGCATCAAGACCTCCTCGGGTTCGTCGCTATCGCGATACCCGCGTGACCGCGTCGCAAACCGCGACGTTTGAGTCGATGCCGCCGCGGGGTACTCACAGCAACAGTCAAACCACGAAGGAGGGCACCGTGTACATAGGTGGCGGCTTGCTCGCGTTGATCATCATCATCCTGTTGCTGATCTGGATCTTCTAGGACACCTCTAGCCAGCGGGTTCGCCGGCTCCGGCGAGGGACTTTTCGAGCGTCACTCGCGTCCCCGTGCTCGCGGGGGCGATCTCGACGCGTCATGGCAGCCTCCATGAGCCGGAGCCCGAACCCCCTGTTCGGTCTGTCGACCGGCGGGGACCAGGTTCCGGTGTCGTCGACCGCGATACGCAGCTCCTGCGTCGGTGAGCTCGGCTCGACACTTCCAACGTGTCCTCGCGGGGGTTCACCGCATGCTCGATCGCATTCGCGCACGCTTCCCATACGGCCAGGACGACATCGTGGGCTTCCGGTCCGCTTACCGGAGCGCCGGTGAGCCAGCTCCGCATGCGTGTCGCGCACGACGTCGAGCGAGCTGATGTCGCTCGGCAGGCGAAGATGGAGTGGCTGCGGCGCGACTGCGAGCAGCCGCACCGCCAACAGCGCGATGTCGTCACCTCGCTCGCGGGTACCGACCAACTGCTGCAACAGGTGCTCCACGAGGAGCTCCGGCTCGCGCGGGCCGGCGAGGACGGCCGAGCGGAGCCGCTCGAGCCCCTCGTCGATCGACTCGCCGCGTCGCTCAACGAGGCCGTCCGAATAGAGGACGATCGTCGTCCCGACCGGGAGCTCCACGATTTCCTGCGTGTATCTCGTGTCGGTCCCGGCGCCGAGTGGCAAGCCTCGTCCCCCCTCCAGGAACTCGATCGTCCGATCCGGGAACAGCACCAGGGGCGGCGGGTGGCCCGCCGAGGAGTAGCGGCAGACCCGGGCGTCCGGGTCGACGACCACGTACACCACCGTCGCGAAGGCGGTCTCCATGATCTCCTCGGCGAGGCGATTCAGCCGCGTGAGCGTGGAGGACGGCTTCATGCGGTCGAGCGAGAACGCCCGCAAGCCGTTCCGTAGCTGCCCCATGGTCGCAGCCGCCTGCACGCCCTTCCCGACCACGTCGCCCACGACGAGGCCGAGCTGGCCGTCCTGGAGCCGAATCGCGTCGAACCAGTCGCCCCCGACCGCGACTCCAACCGTGCCGGGCAGATAGCGGGCGGCGAGCTGCATGCCCTCGACCCGTGGCAGAGAAGTGGGCAGGACGCTCCGCTGCAGGGTCTCCGCGATCGACTGCTCGGACTCGAAAGCACTCGCGCGATCGAGTGCCTGGGCGGCCTGACCCGCGAGCGCTTCGACGAATCGCCGCTCCTCGGAGGACAGTGAGAACTTTTCGGCCCACGACATGACGAGGAGGCCGTTCGCCCGACGGCCGGCCACGAGCGGGACGTAGAGGAAGGACTCGTGCTCGGCGAGCTCCATGACCTCGGAAACCCCGGGTACGGCGAGTCGCACGTCCTCGAGCGACTCGTAGAAGGACGACACGCGGCGCTTCACCGCCCGGTTCCCGGGCGTCGGCTCGTCGAGCGAGACCTCCCTTCGAGAGTCGATGCTCTCGTCGGAGTATCCAACCCAGGCCAGGAGCTGCATGAGGCGGCGTTCCTCGAGAACGATCCCGAGCGCAGCTCCCGACGCGCCGAGTGCCGCACCGATCTCGTCGACCACCACCTTCGCGACGTCCGTGCGCTTGAGAGCATTGGAAAGCGCGGCTGTCATGTGCTGAAGCTGGTCGGAACGCCGGCGCAACACGAGCTCGGCGTCGAGAAGCCGACTTCGTTCGAGTGCCAGCGCACATTGCGTGACGACCGACTGCAGCCACCGGCGCTGGTCGTCCGAGAGCTCCCGCGGGCGCCGGAACGTGATATGCAAGGCGCCCCGCACGCCGGCCGCCGTGCGAAGCGGGATCGACACCCAGCCCTGATCTTGAAGGTCGCCGACGTCGAACCCCGCCATCTCCGCTCGTGTGAGAGCCCACACCGGCTCGCCCGCCGCTATCGCCCGGGAGAACGGCACGTTGGAGTCGAGCGCAAACGTGCCCCAATGCCGAAGCTCGTCGTCCGAATATCCCGAGCTGGACACGAAGTCAACGGTTACTCCCTCAAGCCGCGAGAGAACGACGAATCCCGCTTCCGCGTCGACCGCTTCGAGAACATGCGTGAGGCACGTGTCCGTGACCTCGGTCGAGGTCGATGCGAGGGAGAGCGCCGCGGTGACCTCCTGCAACCTTCGCGTCTCGCCGGCGCGCTTTGCCGCCTCGTCCTGAGCACGCCTGCGCTCGATCTGCTCGAGGGCGAACCCCGCTTGGTCTGCGAAGCGCCGCAAGAGCACGACCGTCGACGGATCCGGCTCCGAGATCTCCTTCGTCCACGAGACGATGAGGATGAGCTCCGCCTGGCCCGCTCCGATCGCGATCGGCACCCGGAACGACGAGCGAAGGCCCAGGGCTCGTACCCGTTCGAGGCCCTCTCCTCGGGCCTCGTCCTGCACGTCGGCCACGAACGACACGCGCCCGTTTTCCACCGCATCGCGCAGCGTGGGGAAGTCGGCGAGTGAGGCATCGAGGCCAGCTGCCAAGATGTCGGGCGGGGCCGTGCACGCGAGCTCGAGGCGCTGATCGCGACGGCGCCAGAGGATCGCCGTGTCCGCGCCGAACGTCGCAGCAGCTTCGGCGCAGATCGCCGCCGTCGCGCTCTCGACGGTGTCCGCGAGAAAGCTCGGAGCAACCCGCAGGATTCGGTCGAGGCCAGCGCGGGATTCGCGCTCCCGCTCGTACAGGCGCGCACGCTCCAGTGCCTGGCCACCGAGCCCCGCAGCCAGTTCGGCGATCTCCTCCGCATCAGGACGTGTCGTCCCGCTCTCGTCGAAGAGCAGGCTCAAGGCGCCCACCGGTTCCCCGGCAACCAGGAGCGGTACTGCGATCGCTCGATGGGCGTACAGGGTCAGCGCCGCTCCATCCGGGAAGTCGCGCTCGAACGACCTGCGATCGTCGACGACGATCGTTCGTCCTTCGCTGGCCGCCTGGGCGATCGGCGCCCGCGTGGAGAGCGGAAGACGGAAGCCCGGCTCGTGCGTCGAGCCTGCAACTCGAGGATCCACGATGACGAGGTCCGAACCCTCGATCAGTCCGAGCGCGGCGCCACGAGCGCCGATCAGCGAGGGCGTCCTTGCGACGAGGCCCTGCGCGACGTCGGACGGCGTGACTGCTGCCGAAAGAGTCGCGGAGAGCTCCTGCAGACGTGCCATATCGCGGAACGACGCCTCGACTTCGGATGCGGCGGATGTCGCGCGCTCGCTCCTGAGACGAAGCACGATGCTCACCCAGATCACGGTGAGTGCTATCGCCAACGTGACAGCCCAGCGGGTCAGCTCGAGTCCGCGAACACCGTCCTCCTCGGCGAGGACGAGCAGCTCCAACGCCCACCCCACAGCGACAGCGGTAAGCCCTGGACCGAGGCCGCCGTACCAAATCGCGATCGCGACCACACCGACGAGAAGCGCATAGATAGGAGCTTCGTGAGGCGTGAGCAGCGCCGACAGGGCGACTCCCACGCCCGACGCCACCACCGCGAAGCCGTAGCGCAGAAAGAACCCCTTGCGTGAGTCATTCGCCAATTCTTCGCCTCATTTGCTTCGGTCGCACGAGTGGAAACTGAGCTGTCGGACGAGGGAGACCGACTGGTATCTTCCCGAGCACCCGAAACGGAAGGTTACGCCCATGAGTGAGTCGGCTTCCACCCTCGGCACCCCGATCTCCGGCTCCACCAAGGAGCGTATCCTGGGCGCCGCCTACGAGCTCTTCTCCCGGCACGGCACGCAATCGGTCGGCATCAACGCAGTCGTCGAGCAGGCGGGGGTCGCCAAACGCACCCTCTACCGGCACTTCGAGTCCAAGGACGAGCTGGTGGTCGAGTTCCTGCGGATGCGCGAAGAGCGCTGGACGAGAACTGGCTCCAGGGCGAGGTCGAGCGCCGCGCCACAGCAGCCGACGAACGATTGCTGGCGATCTTCGACGTCTTCCACGACTGGTTCCAGCGAGAGGACATGGAGGGCTGCTCCTTCATCAACGTCCTGCTGGAGGTCGACGACCGGACGAGCCAGGTGCGGCATGCCACGGTCGAGCACCTCGCCGCAATCCGTACGTTCCTCGCGACTCTGGCTCGGGACGCGGGGATCATCGACCCCGAACGCTTCGCCCGGCGCTGGCACATCCTGATGAAGGGATCGATCGTCTCGGCGCAGGAGGGCGATCTCGAGGCGGCGAGGCGCGCCCAGGAAGTCGGACGGATCCTTCTCGAGCGGGAACGCGCGGGGCTACTCGAGTAGTTCTGCCGGCGTCTAGACCCAACGGCGCTTCCGGGCGAACACGAGGGTCACTGCCGCCAGCACCGCGATCAGCCCGAGAACCACCCAAAAGAACGCATTCTCCTCGAAGATCCCGAGCTTGAAGTTCATGCCCATGATCCCGGCGATGAGTGCGCCCGGGAGAAGCAGCACGGTTCCGAGCGTCAGCACCTTCATGATCTCGTTCGTGCGCTGGCCCGTTCGCGCGACGAGCACGTCGAACGACCCGACGACCGCGTCGCGGCTGTCCCGAGCAGCTTGCACGATCTCTTCGAGGCGGCTTTGCAGCTCTCGGAACCGCTCGGTGTGCTTGGAGGTCGTGACCGCATCGATCTCCGGGCGCGTCAACGCGAGAAACATCATCCGGTGCGATACGAGCGCACGGCGTAGGACGCCAACCTCCCGGCGCAGCTCGACGAGCCGCTCCAGCTCGTCCTCGGGCTCCTCAAACTCGCCACTCATCACCCGTGTGTCGAACTCTTCGAGCTGGAGCTCGATTGCCTCGAACGCATCGAGGTACCCGTTCAAGACCCATTCCAGGAGGTCGGCGAGGAACTCCGGCCCATCGAGCTTCCCGATTTCACCGGAACCCTCGGCTCGCTCGCGAAAGTCGTCGAGCACGTCCAGCGGCTGCTCGTGCACCGTGACGACCCACCGGTCGGCGACGAGGCAGCCGACCTTCACGAGCTCCGTGGCGTCGCCGTTTCGAGACGGCGCGAACGCGACGACGTGGAGGTACGACCCGCACTCACCGAAGAACGGTCGGTCGACCCCGTCCTCCAACCGCTCTCGGGTCTCGCGTCCGAGCTCGAGGCTCTCGGCGAGATGCCGCAACCCCTCCGGATCGGGCGAATCCAGATCGATCCAGAGGATCGAGTTACGCCCGACGCGGCCGACCCGACTGGGCCAATCGGCGACCTCGTCGACCTGATCGCGGGTGAACAGAAGCGCGGACATTCCAGCGTTCCTACCCGACTGGAAGACCGCAGAAACGCGCGTCAGGCCAAATACATCGCAATGACGACCACGGCGACGAGCACCGCAACGACGCAGGCGATCACGAAGGCGACGCTCCCGAGGGCGAAGAACGGGGTCGCCGCCGTTCGGCCCGCTGCGACCTCCTGCTCCTCGGAGCGGGCATCCAACCCCTCGGCGTCGGGAGTACGTGTCGGATCGTCCACAGAAGCTTCCTACCCGGCGGCCCATCGCGGAAAACCAGTCATTCGATGAGCGGGGCGTACTCCTCGCGCCATTCGCGGTCGCTCACCGCTCGACGGAACACCCGCTCGAGAACCGTGCGGGGAGTCTCGCCCTCCTCGTGTGCGACGAGGCAGACGCAGGCGACGAGCAGATGACGGAGCAACGATCCGTCGATGCGCGCAGCGACGAGCGCCCGCTCGAACGCCCACACGCTCCGCTCGGCGTCGGACTGGGGACCGTGCCGGCGGATCGCGTCGAAGAGCCGCTCCGCATCGACAGCGTCCCAGTCCATCTCCTGCGAAGTATCGAGCGGCAGCCGGATCGACTTGAGGGTTTCCCGGGGCGGAGGCATGGGTACGGGTCGAACGAGTCTCTCCAAGACCCATACGAGGAGGTCGTCATGCACACAGACGTCTGGACGTACCGCGACACGTCGAGTCTCGGCAGCAACATCGCGAACGTGGATATCACCGGCTTCGAGGTGGAGGCACTCGACGGAGGCATCGGCAAGATCGACGAGGCCACCTACGAGACCGGCTCGAGCTACGTCGTCGTCGACACCGGTCCGTGGATCTTCGGCAAGAAGGTCATGCTTCCCGCCGGCGTCGTCAAGTCCGTCGACGAGACCGAGGAGAAGATCTTCGTCAACCGGACGAAGGACGAGATCAAGAGCTCACCCGAGTTCGACGAGTCGATGATCAGCGACGATTCGTATCGCGGCCAGCTGGGCTCGTACTACGGCCCCGGCGGTCAGGCGCATCGCGACTGGGACGACACGGTCTAGCGATCGACCGTCGAAACGCGCAGTCCTTCGACAGGGCCCGGCTTCGGTCGGGCCCTGTGCGTTACTCCTGGGGCAAGACCGGTCTGTCGATGTTGAGATCCACCCCTGGCGGAGTCTCTATCGCCGCCTCACGACGATAGTGCAAGAGCTCTCGTCCGATCGCGAGCAGCGTGCCCGCGACGGGGATCGCCATCAGCGCGCCGATGACCCCGGCCAGCTGGGCGCCGATGAGCACGGCGAGCAGCACCGCAAGGGGCGAGAGCTGCACCGTCCTTCCGTACACGAGCGGCTGCAGAACGTGATTCTCGAACTGCTGGTACGCGAGAAAGAACCCCACGACGATGAGGCCCGCGCACCCAGTTCGTCTCGATGAGGACGACCGTGGAGACGATGATCGCGGCCAGAGTCGCTCCGGCGAGCGGTATGAGGTCGAGGATCGCCACCAAGAGCCCCAGGGCGATCGCGAAGTCGCTTCCGACCCCGAACAGCACCGCAGCGGAGGCGATGCCCGCGACGAGGCTGATCAGCAGATTCCCGGTGACGTAGCCGCTGATCGTCTTGTAGATCTCGTATCCGACGCGCTCGTAGCGGATGCGCGTCTGTGGAGCAAGCAGGCCGAGCGCACCCTGGATCGTCCGTGGGCCCTCGAGCAGCATGAAGAACGTGAGGAAGATGATCGTGATCACCGCGACGACCGCCGTGATCACGCTGCGAACGAGGTCGAGCACCGGCAGGCTCAGGC
This sequence comes from uncultured Actinomycetes bacterium, assembly GCA_963838395.1. Taxonomy (GTDB): domain Bacteria; phylum Actinomycetota; class Thermoleophilia; order Gaiellales; family Gaiellaceae; genus GMQP-bins7. The sequence goes on along the minus strand of CAWIQX010000024.1, from coordinate 8,294 downwards.
CGAGAACGCCGCCGGGGCCCTGCGCGTCGATCGCCTCGCGAATGCGGTCGACGATCTGGTAGTCGTCCTGGAGCCATCCGAGGGGTCCGCGTCCTCTCGTGAGATCGTCGATGAAGTCCGGAACCGCGACGACGAAGTCGGACACCTGCGTGACCAGCGGGGGGATGACGAGGAAGCCGACCCCGGTCATCACGAGCAGCGCAAGTGTGAAGACGATGCCCGCAGCCACGCCGCGGCCCATCCCTCGCCGCTCGAACGACTCGACCGCCGGGTTGAGCGCGCACGCGAGGATGACGGAAACGAGGATCCAGGTGAGCACCTGCCACGCGAGGTAGACGAGGATCAGGGCCAGACCAACCAACACCGCGATCCCGAGCACAGCGAGCACGGTCGCCGGGCGGATCGTGATGACCCGCGACTCCGGCGACACCGCGAGCTCCTGCTCCGGTGCCTCGGCGGGGCTTCCGGGCAGGATCGTCACGCGGCGGCCGAGCGGTCGGGCTCGACGATTCCGAGCTCCTCGACCAGCGTGAAGAACGCCCTGGCGAACGGGGAGCCATCCGAGCGCGCGCGGACGAAGTCCCAGTCGATCTGCTCCCGCAACGCCCGCGTCAGCTCGAGTACGGACTGGAAGCTCGGCTCCTGCTCCGAGAGCGCCAGCAGCTTGGTGACGAGGACGTCGTCGATCGAGGCGACGAGGAGAGTCTGCGCTCCGACCTCCATGCTCGTCGCGCGGCCGAAGTGCTCGTCGTCGATCGGGCCGCCGGCTGGACAGAAGATCAGATCGACCAGCGTCGCTCCGTCGTACGCCTTGAAGAGCCACTCCTCGGGCGGTCGCTCGATGCGCATGCCCGTGGCCTCGACGGCCGCGAGAGCAGCTTCGGCGTCCGACTCGCGGAGGTAGAAGTCCACGTCGTGGTCGGTGGGCGGACCACCGAGTGCCCAGGCGGCGAGTCCGCCTCCGAGCATGAACTCGACCTCCGCTTCGCGCAGTGCAGCGGCAGCCTTTTTCATCGTCGCGATCAGCACGTGTTGGCTCTCTCTCGTCTGCGAGGACATAAGCCGATTCGTCCTACCCTGTTTCGGCGTTCGCGGAACGCCCCCTGCGGGTATCACGGGTGCTGTGACGGCAACCATCCGTGTGGCCGCAGCGGGCGACATCCATGCCGGAGAGCCGCTTCGAGAACGCCTGGAGCGAGCATTCGGAGAAATCGGGCAGGAGGTGGATCTCATCCTGCTCGCCGGGGACCTGACCACCCATGGACTCCCGGAGCAGGCCGAGGTGCTCGCGGACGCGTGCAGGCAGATCGAGATCCCGATCGTCGCCGTGCTCGGAAACCACGATCACCATTCGGGCCATAGCGACACGATCAGAGCCGTTCTCGAGTCCGCGGGGGTCATCGTCCTCGAGCGAAGCCATGTCATTCTCGAGATCGGCGACGTAGAGATCGGGATCGCCGGGACGAAGGGCTTCGTGGGCGGCTTCCCCGGCGCCGAGATCGCAGACTTCGGAGAGCCTGCGCTGCGTCAGGTGTACGGGGAGACGACGCTCGAGGTGGAAGCGCTCGAGCGTGGACTCGAAGAGATCGCGGGCTGCCACAAGACCATCGTCCTCCTCCACTACGCCCCCCTTCAGGACACGCTGGTCGGAGAGCCGGAGACGATCTGGGCGTTCCTCGGCTCCGGGCGCCTGGCGGGGCCGATCGGAGCGCACCGACCCGATCTCGTCGTGCACGGGCACGCCCATCACGGAACAGCGCACGGAGCCATCGGCGAGGTGCCCGTGCACAACGTCGCCATTCAGGTGACCGGCGAGGATTTCGTCGTCTTCGCACTCTGACCCGAGGTGACGCGCGCCACCAAGGTCGTCTCTTGCTCTACCCGCTCGCTCCGCCGCGAAACATCGGGTTTGACAATGCAGGAGGTACGGGAACGAAAACCTGGAGGTACGGCGCAGATCGATTGGTCTGGACTGCTCCGGGGCAACGGAGCGCCAAGAGCTGCAGCGGGTGGTGGGGGACCCGCCCGCTGCGGCGACTCAGCTTCTCGCTAGCCCCGAGAGCTGCAGGGGCAGCCCCTGCTTCGCCGGAAGAGCCGACGACATACCGCGCACCGAGCCTTCGGCTCCGGTCGCGCGAGCATCCGGGTGCGCATGCCGAGGAAGAGCATCGTCACGGAGGCTGCGACAGCGGCGAGCCAGCTCGGGTAATAGGCGTTCATTCGATACCTGAGAGTCGACCGGGAGCTCGCGCGCGCAGAGCCCTCGAAATGTTGATCGTGTGCGGCATGGGCAAGAGACCCGAACCGCGAGGCGGGAGTCGCGCGAGTCAAAGCCCGACTCCCGCTTCAGCGTAGGTTGGGTCAGACCGTCGCCGCCGTCGTTTCGGCCGCGCGGTCGCGCCAGCTGGCGAGGGTCAGCTCGAAGAATCCGTCCCAGTGCGCGGCCACGTCCTCGGCACAGCTCTTGTCCTCTGCGAGATGGTCACGCGCGAGCTCGGCCGTCTGCGTGTCTCCCGCACTGTCGGCGAGCCGGCTGAGAAGCTCGTACGCGGCGACCTGCGTCTGCGCGAGCAGGTACGCGTCGCGGCCCACCTTGCCGGCCGTGTCGGTGCGAAGGACGTCGCTCACGCCCTTCATCAGCGCCAGCGCCATTCCCTCGATCCGCTTGCGGACCGGCGTTCCCCGATCGAGGTGCTCGAGCCGTTGCTTCAGGCGCTCGACGTGCTGACGGCTCACCTGGCGGTTCCGCTGCAGTACCTCTTTCAGCTTCGGATCGTCGATCGTGCCGATCATCGTGTCGAGGTTGTCCACGACGCTCGATTCGAGCGCGTGTGCGTCCTCGACATAGTCCGCGAGCTTGTCGCGAAGCCTGTCCTGTTCGACTTGCTGCATGAGTCCTCCTCGTTAGCGTGACGGGGTTCGAGGTACCCCTGCCCCGTGGGTCGAAACCTCGGACCGCGGCGCAGGATGTCAGCGCGCTGCGGAGCGCAGCATTCTCAGGAGCGCCCGCTCGTCGGCGCTCATCCGCGCCGGACGGCGGGTTCTCCGGCGGTAGTCGTCGATCGTTCTGCCGGTGCGATACAGCTCGACGACCGTCGGACTCACGTACGACTCCCGGGCGACCGCCGGAGTGTTGCCGAGCTCGTCTCCGACCGTTCTCATGACCCTTGCGAGCACTCGCGTCGCTTCCCTCTCGTTCGTCGTAGGCCCCTGCTTGGCGAGCTCGGAAGCGGCGAGCAGGGTCCCACCCCAGGTTCGGAAGTCCTTGGCCGTGAAGCCGTCGCCGAGCTGCTCGCCGATGTACTCGTTGAGCATCCGACCTGTCAGGTTGACCATCTCCCCCTCTCGCTCGAAGCGAAAGAGCCGGGCACCTCTCTCCACGTCGATCAGCGCGCGCACGCCGCGGGCGAGCGGCGCACTCTCGATCGTGCGCTTGACGAGCTTGCGGTTCTTCGTCCGGAAGCAGAACTCGATCTCGGCTGCCGGAGACGGTGACGTGGCGTTTGGTCAGCGTCGTTATCCCGTACGTGCGGGATACACGGGTATGGCGGTCCGAGCCCACGCGAAACCAAGCCTTGTTGACGAGAGAGACCGCGATCGCACATGCCCATTCCTCCTCGTACGGACCCAATCGCAGGTGCTGCTCCGTCCTGGCCCTGAGCGTCGGCAGCGATTCCGCGAAGTGCAGGAGCCGCTCGAACTTCGCCCGCTCCTGCGCTGCACGAAAGCTCGGGTGGTAGAGGTACTGGCGCCTGCCGGCTGCGTCCGTCCCCGTCGCCTGCAGCTTTGCGCCGGCTTTCGGTGAGATCCATACGTCCGTCCAGGCAGGCGGAATGACGAGATCGCGGATGCGCTCGAGCTGATCCGCGTCGTCGATGACTCGTCCCTCGGAGTCGACGTAGCGGAAGCGCTTTCGACCGAGTCTCGTCCACCCTCCTCGGCGCGCCATTGCGCGGGGTCTACCCGTGACGGATACGCGGGCAAACGCTGACGACGCTACCGGCTAGAGACCGAGCTCGCCGATCTGACTTTCGATCAGCTCCTTGTCCTCGGCATCCTCGACGCGAGCGAGCTCCTCGCGTGCGAGCTCTGCCCAGCGCCGAGCCTCTGCCCTGTCCCCCGCCGCCAAGTGCGCGTGCGCCATGCCCTGCCGCGCACTCGGCAGATCCCAGTCCTCGAAGCCGGCGCCTCCTGCCTCGTTCAGCTCGAGGCAGCGCCTCGCGTGCCAGAGCGCGGGCTCCGCTTGGCCGAGAGTCGCGTAGACGCGAGCGCACTGCCACTCGCCGCGGGCGACGTTCGCGGGCGTGCCGATCCGGCTCCACACGTAGCACGAGACGTGGGCTGCATGGATCATCTCGTCGGTTTCCTGCACCGTACGCTCCGGGAGCTCGAGGAGCTCCCACACGCGGTTGAAGCTCGAGACTGCGAGCTCCCGCTGTCCGTCGGAACCCATCAGACGGCCACGGCCGGCAGGCCGGCGAGCGCCATCGCGACCTCGTCCTCCGAATACTCGTGGTCGACGAGCTTGCCGGACGCGTAGTCGATGTACGCCTGCATGTCGAAGTGGCCGTGACCGCAGAGGTTGAAGAGGATCGCCTGCGAGTCGCCCTCCTCCCGGCAGCGGATCGCCTCGTCCATCGCCGCCTTCACCGCGTGATTCGCCTCCGGTGCCGGGAGGATCCCCTCCACACGAGCGAACTCGACGCCCGCCGCGAACACCTCGGTCTGGGTGTAGGCGCGCGCCTCGATCAGACCCAGCTCCTTGAGATGGCTCACCAGGGGCGCCATGCCGTGGTAGCGCAGGCCGCCGGAGTGGAACGGCGGAGGCACGAACGTGGATCCGAGCGTGTGCATCTTCACGAGCGGCGTCAGGTGCCCCGTGTCCCCGAAGTCGAACGCATAGAGACCCTTCGTCAGGCTCGGGCACGCCGTCGGCTCGACGGCGATGACACGAATTTGGCTGTCCTCTCGAAGCGCGCGCCCGATGAACGGGAAGGAGAGCCCGGAGAAGTTCGACCCCCCTCCCGTGCAGCCGATGACGATGTCCGGGTAGTCCTCGGCGAGCTCCATCTGGGCGCTCGCCTCTTCTCCGATCACGGTCTGGTGCATGAGCACGTGGTTCAGGACCGAGCCGAGGGAGTACTTCGTGTCCTCGCGCGTCGCGGCGGCCTCGACCGCTTCGGAGATCGCCATTCCGAGACTGCCCGTCGAGTCGGGCTGCTCGGCGAGAATCGAGCGGCCCGCGTTCGTCTCGTTCGAGGGGCTCGCCACGACGCGAGCGCCGTACGCCTCGATCAGCCCGCGCCGGTATGGCTTCTGGTCGTACGAGACCCTGACCATGTAGACCTCGACCTCGAGGCCGAAGACCGCGCCCGCGAAAGCGAGCGCCGAGCCCCACTGGCCGGCACCGGTCTCGGTGGTCAGGCGCGTAATGCCCTCCTGCTTCGAGTAGAACGCCTGCGGCACTGCGGTGTTCGGCTTGTGCGAGCCTGCGGGCGAGACGCCCTCGTACTTGTAGTAGATGCGCGCCGGGGTCTCGAGCGCCTTCTCCAGGCGCCGCGCCCGATAGAGCGGCGTCGGGCGCCACTGGCGATACACCGCCCGCACCTCCTGCGGGATCGTGAGGAAGCGGTCGGTCGCAACCTCCTGCTTGATGATCTCCATGGGGAAGAGCGGCGCGAGGTCGTCGGGCCCGACCGGCTGACCCGTTCCCGGATGGAGCACGGGCGGGGGCGGCTCCGGGAGATCGGCGGCGATGTTGTACCAGGCCTCGGGCAGGCGGGTCTCGTCGAGGACGTACTTCACCGTGTCGCTCATGCTCTCCCTCTCGTCGGCGGGTTCCCGGAGTGTCGCGGACGCTGCCGGGCGAGGCAAGCGGGTAGGCTCAGCCGCCGATGGCGGTGCTCTCGACGCAGGTGGATCGTGCGGCAGACTCGTTCCGGTCGCGTCAGGAGCGGATGGCGGCCCTCGTCACGGAGCTGCGGGACGAACGGCTCTGGTCGCGGGGGGCGGCGGGGAGAAGTCGGTCGAGCGCCATCGCTCGCGAGGCAAGCTCACTGCTCGCGAGCGCGTCGATCGGCTCGTCGATTCCGGCAGTGCCTTCCTCGAGCTGAACGCGCTCGCGGCCTGGGAGCTCTACGGCGGAGACGCGCCGTCGGCGGGCATCGTCACGGGAATCGGGGTCGTCGAAGGCCGCCAGTGCGTCATCGTCGCGAACGACGCCACCGTCAAGGGCGGCTCCTACTACCCGCATGACGGTCAAGAAGCATCTTCGCGCGCAGGAGGTGGCGCGACAGAACCGGCTTCCCTGCCTCTACCTCGTCGACTCGGGTGGCGCCTTCCTGCCGCTCCAGGCGGAGGTCTTCCCCGATCGCGACCATTTCGGACGCATCTTCTACAACCAGGCTCGCCTCTCGGCGCTCGGGATTCCGCAGATCGCCTCGGTCATGGGCTCCTGCACCGCGGGCGGCGCGTATGTGCCCGGCGATGTCGGACGAGACGGTCATCGTCCGCGGAACCGGGACGATCTTCATCGGCGGGCCACCGCTCGTGAAGGCAGCGACAGGGCAGGACGTGACCGCAGAGGAGCTCGGCGGCGCCGACGTCCACACCCGGCGCTCTGGTGTTGCAGACCATTACGCGACCTCCGACGAGCACGCGCTCGCGATCTGCCGGGAGATCGTCCGGCACCTCGATCCCCCACCCCAAGTCCCCTGGGAGCTCGCGCCTGCGGAGCCGCCGGAGCTCGACCCCGGCGATCTCTACGGGCTCGTGCCCGAGGACTTCCGCCACGAGCTGGACGCACGCGAGGTCATCGCCCGAGTCGTCGACGGGTCCCGCTTCCAGGAGTTCAAGGAGCTGTACGGCGAGACGCTGGTCTGCGGCTTCGCACGCATCGAGGGCTATCCGGTGGCGATCCTCGCCAACCAGGGGGTCCTCTTCGCCGAGTCTTCGCAGAAGGGCGCGCACTTCATCGAGCTCGCCTGCAAACGCCGCATCCCGCTCGTCTTCCTCCAGAACATCACCGGTTTCATGGTCGGGAAGGAGTACGAGGAGGGCGGAATCGCGCGGGACGGCGCGAAGCTCGTGATGGCGGTGGCGTGCGCGGACGTGCCCAAGTTCACCGTGGTGGTCGGAGGCTCCTTCGGAGCCGGCAACTACGCGATGTGCGGCCGCGCGTACGAGCCGCGGCAGCTCTGGATGTGGCCAAACGCCCGCATCTCGGTGATGGGCGGAGAGCAGGCGGCGACGGTGCTGTCCATGGTCGGCGACACGGACCCCGACGAGATCCGTGCGACCTATGAGACCGAAGGGAGCCCCTACTACTCGACCGCGCGGCTGTGGGACGACGGGATCGTCGATCCCCTCGACACCCGTCAGGGTCCTCGCTCTCGGGCTCGCAGCAGCAGCCAACGCTCCCGTGCCCGAGACCACCTTCGGAATCTTCCGGATGTGATCGTCCGTCTTCTCATCTGGAGTCTCTTCGAGTCGAAGACGACCATCGACGAGCTGCGAGAGTCGCTCGCGGAGCTGGAGCCCCCGAACGCGTGGATGTGGAACGAGGCGAGCGAGCGGTTCGGCGTCGTCACCTTCGGTGACGAGCTGCCCGAGGAGGTCGCCCGCGCTCGCGAGCTGATCGGACGGGAGCCGGACGTCGCAGAAGAGTTCGACGTTCTCGACCTGTGGACGACCATGCCCGGTCCCTACGGCACGAAGACGATTTCAGCTTGATGCCGTCGGGATCCCGGAAGAACGTCGCCGAGCGGCTCGAGCAGCTCGGTAGATCGGCAGGCTCCGCTCGAGGGACGTGACGACGACGACGTGATGAAGCCCGACCCGACGCATGTCAGCGAGCCGGGTCCACGAGCTCGGGTAGGGCGGAGTGCCACGTGTCGAGCTCCTCGCGCTCCTCGTGGGTCAGCCCGCGAAGCGGCGCCCGCACGTCCTCTCGAACCGGAACGCCCTGACGGCCGAGCAGGCGCTTGAGCGCGGCCTGACGGGGAAAGCGCTCGACGAATGCGCGCAGCTCGGCGAGACGCGCGGCTCCCTCCGAGCTCGGATCGCGGACGACGGCGCACACGTCGCGCGGAAAGGCGGAGGCCAGCGCCGAGACCGCACCCACGGCTCCGGCTGCGAGTCCGTCGTGGATGAGCGCCTCCGGCCCGACGAAGATGTCGAGATCGGGGAGCAAGTAGCGGGAGAACCGCTCGAAGGGCGTGTCCGACACCTTCAGCCCGACGAGATTCGGGGCGTCGCCGCGCAGCCGTTCGAGCACGGCCGGTACGACGGCATAC
>CAWIQX010000023.1:0-333818 GCA_963838395.1 uncultured Actinomycetes bacterium | reverse complement strand
GCACGCCTACGACGACGAAGCCGCCATCAAGAACCGGCGGTTCGTCCGCGAAGTGTTCTGAGTGAGCTACTTGAAGCAGATTCTCGTCGGCGTCGCGGCCGGGATCGCGGTCGGCTCTGTCCTCGGCGATCTCGCCGGCAGCCTGAAACTGGCCGCCGACGCCTACGTCAAGCTGCTGCAGATGACCGTGCTGCCCTATGTGACGGTGTCGATCATCAGCGGACTCGGCGCGCTCGACTGCCGCGCAGGCGCAGACGCTCGGCGATGCGCGTCGGGCGCGTCCTGCTGCTGCTCTGGGCGCTCGCGCTCGCGCGGTCTTGCTGTTCCCGCTGATGTTTCCGCCCGATCAGAACGCGTCGTTCTTCAGCACGACGCTGCTCGCAGGAGCGCGAGCCGTTCGACTTCCTGGACCTCTACATCCCGGCCAATCCGTTCAACTCGCTGGCCAACAACGTCGTGCCGGCGGTCGTGCTGTTCAGCATCGTCGTCGGCGTCGCGCTGATCGGCGTGCCGCGGCAAGGCAGCCGCTGCTCGACGTGCTCGCAGTGTCGCGGCGACGCGGTCGCGCGGGCGACGACGCTTCATCGTCGCGCTCACGCCGTATCGGCGTGTTCGCGATCGCGGCGCGTCGCCGCCGGCACGCTGAGCCTCGAAGAGCTCGCACGGCTGCAGGTCTATCTGATCAGCTACGTCGGCTGTCGCTGCTCCTCAGCCTCTGGGTGCTGCCGGGCCTCGTCGCGGCGCTGACGCCGGTTCCGTATCGCGCGCTGCTCGCGCGCACGCCGCGACGCGCTCGTGACCGCGTTCATGACGACGAGCCTGTTCGTCGTGCTGCCGCTGCTCACCGAGCAGACGCAAGGCGCTCGTGCGCGAATACGTCGGCGTCGACCGCGAGCGGCGAGCCGCTGACCGACGTCATCGTCCCCGCGTCCTTCAATTTCCCGCACACCGGCAAGCTGCTGTCGCTCAGCTTCGTGCTGTTCGCCGGCTGGTTCGCCGACGCGCCGGTGCCCGTTCAGCGACTATCCGCAGCTGGCGGCGACCGGCTGCTCGTCATGTTCGGCAACGTCAACGCGGCGATTCCGTTTCTGCTGGACCTGTTGCGCATTCCGGCCGACACGTTCCGGCTGTTCGTGACCACCGGCGTCGTCAACGCGCGATTCGGCACGCTGGTCGCCGCCGTGCACACGCTGGCCGTCGCGCTGCTCGGCACGTGCGCGGTGGCCGGCGCGCTGCGATCGACGCCGGCGAGCTGCTCGCTTCGCGGCGGTCACGGCGCTGCTGACGTCCGTCGTGGTGGGCGGCACGCGGCTGCTGCTCAGCCGGCGCTGAGCGCCGATACAACAAGGACGAGGTTCTGACCGGGATGCACGCTGCGCGATCGCGGGCGCAGCGGTGCATGTTCAAGACCGCGCAGCGCCGACGTGCCGGCGCCGCCGACGACCGCACCCGTGCTCGATCGGGTGCGCGCACGCAGCGCCCTGCGGGTGGGCTACCTCGAGGACAGCCTGCCCTACGTGTTCTTCAACGCCGCGGCGAGCTCGTCGGCTTCGACGTCGAGATGGCGCTGCAGCTCGCGCGCGATCTCGGTGTCAGCTGAGCTCGTGCCGGTCGACCGCGAGCGTGTTCGATGACGGGCTCGAGACGCGTCGTGCTGCGACCTCGTCATGTCGGGCGTGGCGGTGACGGCCGACGCGCGGCGCGAGTGCGGTTCTCGACGTCGTATCTCGACGAGACCCTCGCCTTCGTCGGTCCGCGACCACCGCGCGTCGGTTCGCGACGTGGCGCGCGTTCAGGCGCGATGCGCGCGCTTCGGTTGGCGTGCCGCGCGCCGCGTATTTCATGCAGAAGATCCAGGACGAGCTGTACCACGCCGAGTGGCGGCGGTCGATCGGATCGACGAATGTTCGACGCGGCACGATCCGCCGGTGGACGCGTTCGTGATGACCGCCGAACGGGGCTCGGCGTATACGCTGCTGCATCCGGAATACTCGGTGGCGTGCCGAAGCCGCGGCCGTGAAGGTGCCGCTGGCCTATGTCGATCGCCGGCCGCGACGCGCGATGACGTCGTTCATCGATACCTGGATCGAGCTGAAGCGGAAGGACGGCACGATCGACGAGCTGTTCGCGCACTGGATTCTCGGGCGAGACGCGGAGGCCGACCGCCGCGGTGGTCGGTCATGCGCGACGTCCTGCACTGGGACCGCTCGCCGTAGCTCAGGAGCCATCGCCATGGATCGACTCTGCTCGCGTCTTCCCGTCGCGCTCGTCGCCGCGGCGCTCCTGGCCGCGCCAATCGCGTTGTCCGCCGGGGTCAAGGTCCGCTCGCAGCACGACAAGACCTTCGACTTCCGGGGCCTGACGACCTGGGCCTGGCACCCCGAGGGGCCGGGCGACGTCAGGATGGCGGTCACCGCCGAGGACAATCCGGCCGCGATGAAGGCGCGCTTCGAGCCGGTGATCGTCGACGCGGTGCAGAAGGAGATGGCCGGCCGCGGCCTGACGATCGCGCGGCGCCTCCGGCGACGCCGCAGTTCTACGTGAACTACTACGTGCTGATCAGCACGAACCAGTCGCGGCAGACGATGGGGCAGTTCGTGCCGACCGTGCCCGAATGGGGGATCCCGCCGTTCTCCTACGGGGCCACCCAGAGCCTGAAGGTGTTCGAGGAAGGCTCGCTGATCCTCGACGTGACGTCGGCCAAGACCCGTCTGCTGATCTGGCGCGGGATGGCGGTGGCCGAGCTCCAGCGGAAGAGCACGCCCCAGGAGCGCGACACCCGGCTTCGCGCGGCAATCGCCGACGTCATCAAGAAGTTCCCGAAGACGACCTGACGCTCGCGCAGCCGCGCGCGGCGGCCTCAGTCGTCCTTCAGCGTCGACATCGGATCGACGCGAGCGGCGCGGCGGGCGGGGATGGCGCTGGCGAGCAGCGCCACCGCGCCCAGCCCGGCCACCGCCGCGGTCACCGTCGCCGGGTCGCGCGGCTCGAGGCCGAAGAGCAGCCGCGGGCGGCCGCGGTCACGACCAGCGCCAGGACCGTGCCGACGCCGAGCCCGGCGGCGACCAGCCGGCCGTTCTCGCGCAGCACCGATGCCACGATGCGCCGCCGGTCGGCGCCCAGCGCGAGGCGGATGCCGATCTCGCGCCGGCGCCGCTCGATCCCGTAGGCGGCGACGCCGTGCAGGCCGACCGCGGCGAGCAGCGCGGCCAGGCACGCCGAAGCAGCGACGACAGCAGCGCCATCGCGCGGTCGCGCAGCAGCGTGTCGCGGATGTCGGCCTCGAGGCCGCGGACGACGAAGCGCAGGCGCGGGTCGACGCGGGCCAGCGCGTCGCGCACGGCCGGCGCGAAGCCCTGGAGCGTCGTGGCCGTGCGCAGCCACGTAGACGCCGCCGGCCGCGTTGCCCCCGCGCTGCAGGATGGCGACGAAATGACCGGCCGGGGCGCGTCGCGCAGCCGGCGGTACTTCGCGTCGTCGACCAGGCCGACGATCTCGTACTGCGCGCTCCGGGCTCGTCGGCGTCGCCTCGACCCGGAAGCGCCGGCCGATCGGGCTGACGCCGGGGCAGCAGCACGCGCGCGAACGTCTCGTTGACGACCGCGACGAACGGGCGTCGAGGCCGTGTCGGTGTCGGCGATGTCGCGGCCGGCGACGAGCCGCATGTCGAGCGTCTCGAAGTAGCCGGGCGAGACGCGGTTGAAGAAGGCGTCGCGGCCGTCGGCGCGCGTGGCGCCGTCCAGCCAGACCACGCTCGTGGACTTGTTGCCGCTCGAGCGGGACGACGAACGTCTCGGCCACGGACTCGACGCCGGGCATCGCGCGCAGGCCGGCGATCAGCTCGCGCTTCATGGCCGCCGCGGCCTCGGGCGGCGGCGCCGGCGCCGGCAGGCCCGCCTCGACGACGAGGACCCGCTCGCTGTCGAAGCCGAGCGGCTCCGCAAGCAGGTTCGGAAGCTGCGCGCGAACAGCAACGCCGCCGACGACGAGCACCAGCGACACGGCCACCTGCGCCACGACGAGCGCGCGCCGCAGCCGCAGGCCGCCGGGATCGCCGGCGAGCCGCGCGGCCGCCGCCCTTCAGCGCGTCGCCGGGGTCGCCGCGCGACGCGCGCACCGCCGGCGCCAGGCCGAGGATCAGGCAGGTGCCGAACGCCGGTGAGCGCGAGGAACGCGACGACGCGCCAGTCCGGCGTCGAGCGTCAGCACGATCGGGTTGCGGGCGGTGCCGATCAGCGCGACCAGCGCCCTGGCTGCAGCACGAACGCCACCAGCGCGCCGGCGACCGCGCTGGCCGCCGGCGATGAGACGCTCTCGGCCAGCAGCTGCGACAGGAGCCGCCCCCGCGAGGCGCCCAGCGCCAGGCGCAGCGAGAGCTCGCGCTGCCGCACGGCGCCGCGCGCCAGCATCAGGTTGGTGAGGTTGGCGCAGGCGATGAGCAGCACGAGCGCCGTCATCGCCGAGCAGCAGCGTCAGCGGCGTCCCGTATTCCTCGCGCAGCTACGATGCGGCCGGTCGCGGCCGGCATCGTCGTCGAGGTCGGAGCCGAGGTAGTCGGGCACGCTCGACGGCCGGATACTCCGGCGGCAGCGTCGCCTTGAAGATGGCCGGGCGCAGATCGCGCGCAGGTGCGCGTCGGCGCGCTCGACGCGTCCAGCCCGGCTTGCAGGCGGCCCATCGGCGTGAGCCACCACGGCGTGCCGCTCGTGAGCATGCGTGCTGTCCGGCCGGAACGCGTCGCAGCGAGCAGATCGGCAGCGCGACGTCGAAGGCGTGCCCCACCTGCAGCCCGGTGAAGCCCGCCGGCGCCACGCCGATGATCGTCGACCGGGCGGCTGTCGACGTTGAGGGTGCGGCCGATCGCCGCGGCGATCGCCGCCGAACTCGCGCTGCCAGAAGTCGTGGCTGACGACCGCGCCGGGGAGGCCGCAGCCCGGCGATCGTCGGCCGGCGTGAACAGGCGGCCGAGCGCCGGCGTCAGCCCGAGCACCGGGAAGTAGTCGCCGCTCACCCACAGGCCCGGCGCGCGCGCGCACCTCGCCGGCCGGGGCGAGGTTGAAGCATTCGTCGGCCCAGGCGAACAGCGTCGAGAACGCCTCCTGGCGCGCGCGCAGCTCCTCCCACAGCGGGTTGGTCACCGCCGGCCAGCGCGGGAGTTGGCCGCCCCGCGCCTTGTCGAGATCGCGGTCCGGGCAGGCGGATCTCGACGAGCTCCTGCGGCGATGCGCCACCGGCAGCGGCCGCAGCAGCAGCGCGTTCAGCAGCTGGAACATCGCCGTGTTGGCGCCGATGCCGAGCGTCAGCGAGACGATCGCGACGACGGTGAAGCCCGGGCGTCCGCGCGCAGCGTGCGGACGGCGTAGCGCAGATCGCGCCAGGCGACGTCGAGCGAGCTGACGCCGCGGCGGTCGCGGCTGTCCTCCTTCGATCGCCTCGACGCCGCCGAACGCCAGGCGCGCGCGGCGCAGCGCCTCGTCGCGCGGCGACGCCCGGCCGCTCCTCGATCGTCGGCGTGCTGCTCGAGGTGGAACCGCAGCTCCTCGTCGAGCTCGCGCTCGACGTCGCGGCGGCGGAACAGCGCGCGCAGGCGGTAGCGCAGATCGTCCAGCATGCGTGCCTCCGTCGCGCGCGCTCAGGAGACGTCCAGGACCTGGCCGACGGCGAGCGTCAGCTGGCGCCACGCGCGTCGTCTGCGCCTCGAGCTCGGCGCGGCCCTTGCGCGTCAGCGCGTAGTACTTGGCGCGGCGGTTGTTCTCGGAGGCGCCCCACTCGGCCTTGATCCAGCCGCGGCGCTCGAGGCGGTGGAGCGCCGGGTAGAGCGAGCCCTGCTGCACGCGCACCATGTCGCTCGACACGAGCTGGATGCGCTGCGAGATGGCCCAGCCGTGCTGCGGCTCGACGGCCAGCGTCTTGAGGATCAGCAGATCGAGCGTGCCCTGCGGCAGCGACAGCGGCGATTCGTCACCCATCGCGCTCTCCCCTTGCGCTTCGACAAGAGAGGCTACGCCGTCTCTTGTCGAAGTGCAAGGGGAAGGGGTGGGAGCCGCGCGACGACAACCCGCAGGCTCAGCACTTGACCATCGTCAGCGTCGAATGCGACGCTTCGTGACATGCCAGCGAGCCTCTCGCGCGGTGCGCGCGACTCTCTGGCGCTGATGCTCCTGTCTGCCGCCGCCGGGTGTGGCGGGGGAGGCGGAACCAGCACGCCGAACGACGCCGAGCGGGACCATGTCGCCGGCCGCGCGGCACGTATCTGACCGAGCTGGTCGCGGTCATGCAGGAGCATTCCCTCAATCGCCAGAAGATCGATTGGAACGTCTTCCGCGCCAGCGTCATGACAGCGGCCGGGGCCGCGCAGTCGGTGGAGCAGACGTTCCCGGCGATCCGGACGGCGCTCGAACTCCTCGGCGATGGCCGCAGCAGTTACCGGCCGGTGACGGGCACCCCCATCTCCGTGGCTCGAGCCTGTGCTGCGCCGAGCGCAGGCACGCCGACGCTGCCCGACACGGTGGGGTACGTCCGAGTGGGTTCCTTCAATGGAAGCGCCGCCGAAGCGACCGCATTCGCGAACGCGCTCCAGGGTGCCATTGCGACCGCCGACCGTGACGGCCTGGCCGGCTGGATCGTCGACGTGCGCGGCAATGGCGGCGGCAACATGTGGCCGATGCTCGCCGGTGTCGGCCCGGTTGTCGGGCCGCGTCGGCCATTTCATCGATGCGCTCGGCGCCGAACGCGTGGGACCGGACGCGGGCCTGGCTCGGCGGTGCTCCAAGCCGTCGACACGCCTACCGCCTGCGTCGGGAATCGCCGAGGGTCGCCGTCCTCATCGACGGCGGAACCGCCGGTTCCGGAGAAGCGATCGCGATCGCCTTTCAGCGGCGTCCCGAGACGCGTTCGTTCGGAGGCCACCTGCGGTCTACGGGATCAGCAATTCACGATGAGCGACGGCGCCCTGTCTTCGTCGCCGGGGTCATGGCCGATCGAACGAGGTCCGTATGGCGCCCAGATCGTGCCCGACGAACCGGTGACGGACCCGAGAGAGGCAGAACAGCGCGCCGTCGCGTGGCTTCAGACCGGGGCCTTGAGGCGCCCGCTAGGTCGACGGCGGCGTGCCCTTGGCCTGGACCACGCGACGCGCCAGGTGGTTCACGATCGCGGCGTCGGTGCGCAGCGCCGTCAGATAGGCCGCGCGCAGCAGCCCTTCCTTGCGCGATCTTCAGCGTCTTGGTGATCTGGTCCTTGATGCCCGGCGTCGCGAGGTCGCGCTGCCCGGCGGGCTCGCGCGCCACCACCAGCACGATCGTGAAGGCCCCGTTGCCGGCGCTCGCCACGTTCACCGTGCCCGGCCCCTTGTTCAGGACCGCGTTGCGCAGCGCCGGCGGCGCCTGCTGCAGCTGGGAGACCGGGATCAGGCCCATGTCGCCGCCCCGCTGCGCCGACGCGGGATCTTCGGAGTAGCTGGTCGCGAGCTCGCGGAACGACGCGCCGCCCTTCAGCCTCTCCATGATCGTGCGCGCCTTGGCGACCGCCTCCTGCGGCGTCGCCGCGTCGTCGCCGGTCGTGTTGGCGACCTGCGGATCGCGCTGCGGCGTGATGACGATCTGGGCGATGTGGTACGCCTCCTCGGCCAGGTTGAACTGCGCGCGATTGGCGTCGAAGAACTGCGTCACGTCCGGATCGCCGATCGTGACCTGCTTCGACACCTCCTGCTCGACGACCTTCTCGGCCAGCAGCTGGCGGCGCAGGCTCTCGCGCACGTCCGCCTCGGTCAGGTTGCGTCGCGTCAGCTCCTGCTTGAACTGCTCGTCGGTCAGGTTGCCCCTGGCCTTGGTGAAGGCGGCGTCGAGATCGGCGGCCGGCACCTCGATCTTCAGCGCCGGCGCCTTCGCGACGAGGAGGTCCTGGAGGATGAGATCGTCCAGCACCGCCAGCTTCGCGGCGACCGCCTCTTCGGCCGAGAGCTTCTCGTTCGGATCGCGCACGCGGCGAAAGGCCTTTTCCGTGGCGTCCTTCGTGATCGGCCGCCCGTCGACGACGGCCCAGGTATCGGCGGTGACCGCGGGCGCACTGGGCGTCTTCGCCGAATTGCAGGCGGACGGCCAGGAAGGCGGCGGCAAGGGCCCCGGTCAGGAGCGTGGGGGTCGAGATCTGCATGTCCCGGGAAGCGTACTGTCGGAACGCCTCCCGGGACAAGCGTCGGCCGTCCTCGGCCGGCAGGGCTCAGAAGACGAATTTCATCCCGATCTGAATCTGCCGCGAGTCCATCCGCGTGCTGGTGATCGCGCCGAAGGTCGGCGTCCGCAGAATCCGCCCGGGCTGGTTCCAGATCGGATGGTTGCCGACGTTGAAGACCTCGATCCGCAGCTCGGCGTAGGTCGTTCCCGTCAGCGCGAAGCGCTTGTTGGCCGACGCGTCGATGCTCACGATGCCGGGGCCGATGAGCGAATTGCGGGCGACCGTGCCGTAGCGGAACGGCCCGGTGGCCGGGTTGCGGTCGACGAAGGCGTTGGTGTTGAACCACCTCGTGCGCGTGCGCTCGTCGCCCGACAGCGCCCATTCCTCACCGGTGGGATCCGGGTAGCAGAGGCCGCCGCCGTTCTGGATCGTGCCGCCGCCGCATTCGACGCTGAACGGGAAGCCGTCCTGCAGCGTCACGATCCCGCCGACCTGCCAGCCGCCGGCAATCCAGTCGAGCACGCCGCCCTGGTTGAGCCATCGCCTGTCCTTGCCGACCGGGAGATCCCAGAGCCACGACGAGGTCCAGCGGCGGCGGAAATCGAAGGCCGACAGCCCGCGCTCGAGCCGGAGGTCGTAGTTGTTCGACGGGGTCAGCGCGTCGCCGTCGGTGGTGCGGACGCCGCTGCCGTCGTCGATCGACTTGCCGTAGGAGAACGAGCTCAGGAAGCTGAGGCCCTGCGAGAAGCGCCGCTGCACTTTCACGTAGAGCGCGTGATAGCTGGAATGGCCGGGCGCGCTCATCACCTGGATGCTGCCGAACTTGGGGAACGGACGCGCCAGATTGGAGTTGGCCTGCTGGCTCGGTTCGGGGTTGTTGTAGCTCATGAGCCGTCGCAGGTGGACGCCCGCGGACCCGAAATAGGTGACGTCGAGGCTCATGCTGCCGGTCAGCTCGCGCTGGACGCCGACCGACCACTGGCCGACGTAGCTCGACGGCTCGTCGTATTGATTGGCCAGGATGAACGTCGGCGCGCCGGTTCGTGCGAACGGCTGTTCGAAGCTCAGATTCGGCCGGAAGTTCTCGGCCGGCTCGTCACGTCGGATGGTGAACGGCGCGTTCCGCACCGTATCGAACACCGCGTTGCCGATGTCGCGCACGTAGTAGATGCCGCTGCCGGCGCGCACCACGGTCCGGGGCGTCGCCATCCAGGCGATCCCCAGCCGCGGCGCGACGTCGTTGTAGTCGGCCCGGTAGGCGCCGCGCCCGAACCGGCCGTCCCGCACGTATTGCACGTCCGGAGCCAGCTGGAAGGCCGGGTCGCCCTCGTAGGGATCGCCGGTTCCGGTGCGCACGAACACCGGCTCGCGGGTGTTGGCCCAGTCGAAGTCGATGTTCACGATCGCGTCGTTCTCGTCGGCGAACGGCTGGTCGTACTCCCAGCGCAGGCCATAGTTGATCGGTGAGGTTCTGCGAGACCTTCCAGCTGTCCTGCGCGTAGAGGGCGAAGTAGTTGGATCGGAAGTTCGCAATCGGCGCGCCGACCTGCCCCTCCGAGCGATTGAAGTGTCCCAGCAGGAAGTCGGCGAAGGCCGCGCCGCCGCGCTGCCCCGCCGGCCGCAGCGGGTCTTGCGTGTAGCGGCCGTCGAAGGCCCAGCGGCCGCGGGTCACGACGCCGCCGATCTGGTCGTAGCGGACGTGGCGCAGCTCGCCGCCGAACTTGAACGAGTGCTTGCCCAGCGTCCAGGTGAAGTTGTCGACGACCTGCAGGGTCGTGTCGTCGTTGATGAACGGCGCGTCGCTCTCTTCGCCGATCCCCGACAGGCCGGTGACCCCGATGTTCGGCACGCCCCAATACAGCGGGTTGTCGCTGGGCAGGTTGATGCCGAGTCGCCCGACCACGTTGTCGACGTTGGCCCGCGGCGAGATGTGCCCGTTCTTGAGCTTGCCGACCCCGAACCGCAGATCGTTCAGCTTGTTCGACCCGAACACCCGCGTGAAGCCGAGCGCCATCTGCTGGACGTCGGTATCGGTGTTGCTGCCCATGTCGGGGATGGGGAAGGGGTCGTAGCCGAGCTCGTGCGAGATGCTGTGGCGGAAGAACCAGCTGGAGTCCGCGCTCTGCGTGAAGTCGAGGCGGTAGGTGTATTGGTCGGCGTCGATGCGGCGCGGCTCGTCGCTCACGTAGTTGACGCCGGTCTGTTCCTGGAGCGGCAGCGGCCAGTAGTCGAGCAGCTGGCGCGACACGTTGTGGATGCGGTTGGCCGGGATCTGATTGCCGGGGAACGGCGTCGGCGCCTGGAGCACGTTGCCGGCGGCATCGAAGACGCGCGTCGCCGGATCGTAGATGGGAATCAGGTTGCCGCTGGCATCGCGCAGGCCCGAGAAGTCGCCGGTTCGCCAGGCGGTGAGCGGCACCGACGGCGTCGCCGTGATCGATTTGGTCTCGCGCAGCCCTTCCCAGTTGAACAGGAAGAACAGCTTGTCGCGGCCGTTCAGCAGCTTGGGAATGACGATGGGGCCGCCGATCGTCGCGCCGTACTGGTTGCGCTTGAACGGCGGGATCGGCCGATCGTCGCGATCGAAGTAGTTCTTCGCGTCGAGCGACGAATGGCGCGCGAACTCGAAGACCGTGCCGTGCAGCTGGTTGGTGCCCGACTTCGTCGAGGCGTTGATCTGCGCGATCGCCCGGCCGTACTCCGCGTCGAACAGGCCGGCGACGACGTTGAACTCCTGCAGCGCGTCCACCGACGGCAGCAGCATGTAGGAGTTGAAGTTCAGGTCGGTGTTCTCGATCCCGTCCAGCGAGTAGTGGTTGTAGTGGATGCGCTGGCCGGCGACGTTCAGCGCGAAGCTGTTGCGCTGCCCGCCCATGCGCTGCTTGCCCTGGGCCGACGAGGGACCGTTGGTCGTGGCGCCGGGGATGAGCGAGGCGAGCTGCAGGTAGTTCCGTCCATTCAGCGGCAGCTCGACGATCGCCCGGTTCTCGATGACCGTGCCGACCGCCGAGTTCGAGGCCTGCAGCAGCGGCGCGCCGCCCGTGATCTCGACCACCTCGGTGAGCTGGCCGACTTCCAGCGTGATCGGGATCCGGCTCGCGCTGCCCACCTGCACGGTGATGTCCCGCCGCTCCAGGGTGCGGAACCCGCTGAGCGTGGCCTTCAGGGTGTAGACGCCGGGTTGGATCGCCGGCATCACATACAGCCCCGACTCGTTGGTCTGGAGCTCGCGCACGGCGTTGGTGCCCTGGTTGGTCAGCGTGATCGTCACGCCCGGCATCGGCGCGCCGCTGGGATCGGTCACGACGCCGCTGATTTCACCGGAGGGCGTCTGCGCACTCGCGACAGCGGATGAAGCCGACACATCAAGATCACAGATCGTCGCCAGGAACCTCGGGAACATGTGAGCACCCTCCGCCGCCAGGCCGCCGTTGAAGCGTTCGAACTGAAATGTCAGTATGATCTAGCATGCGGATTTGCAGGCGGTCAAGCGGGCAGGCTGCCGCCTAGACCGCGGGCGCGGCCGATGCGAAAACGCACGCGTGTCCAACAAAAGACGCGGAAGCCGCAGGCGACGAGCCTGGCCGACCGCGCCTACCTGGCCGTCCGCGATGAAATCCTGCGCGGACAACTGCCGCCCGGCACGCCGGTGTCGCGACGCCGCGTCGCGCTCGACCTGGGCATGAGCGTCCTCCCGGTTGCGGATGCCTTCCGGCGGCTGCAGGCGGATGGCCTCCTCGAAACGCGGGCCCGGGCCGGCACGCGCGTCCGGGTGCCGAGCGAGGCCGATGTCCGTCAGCTGTACGAGCTCAGAGAGGCGCTCGAGACGCAGTCGGCGCGGCTGTTCGCGGAGCGGTCGACGCCGGCCGAGCGCCGGGCGATCGAGCGGATCGCGCGCGAGGTCGATCGCCTGTTCGATCGGCTGACCAGACACGGCCCGGACACCGCGTTTCGATTCGAGGTGAACCAGCGGCACGTGCAGCTGCACATGCAGATCGCGGACGGGGCGCGCAGCGCGCTGCTACGCCAGATGATCGAGCGCAGCCACGTGCTGATCTTCAATTGGCAGTTCGATGCCGCGGTGCGGCGCGCGCCGCTGCCGGTACGCTTCCATGCCGAACTCGCCGCGGCGCTGGTGTCAGGCGACGCGGCGAAGGCGGACGCCGCGATGCGGGCGCACGTCCGCCACGGCATGGCCGAAACATCCAGCGCCTTCTCCGCGCTCGCCGCCTCGGAGTGGCGCGAGCCGCGCCGCCGGCGACGCGCGTAGGGAAGCGGCACGCCTGCGGTCGGATTCGCCCTACCAGTCGACGACCGACCCGTCGTCGGTGTCGAACTGCGGGTTGTACGGTCTCGGTTCGCCGACCTGCGCCATCAGCTTGTTCTCGTCGATCGTGATGCCGAGGCCCGGCTCGGTCAGCAGCGGGCGATGGCCGTTCGACGATCGGCGGCAGCGGCTTGGCGAGCAGATCGGTGTACTCGTTGTCGCCACGTTCCTGGATGAGGAAGTTGGGGATCGACGCCGCAATCTGCAGGCTGGCCGCCAGCGAGCATGGGCCCTGCGGGTTGTGCGGCGCGAGCGGCGTGTAATACGCCTCGGCCATGCCGGCGATGATCTTGAGCTCCGTGATGCCGCCGGCGTAGCACACGTCCGGCTGGAGGATCATCGCGGCGCGCTTCTCGAGGATGTCCTTGAAACCCCACTTCGTGAAGATGCGCTCGCCGGTGGCGAGCGGGATGTGGGTCTTGCGGGCGAGCTCGGCCATCAGCTCGATGTTGAGGGCCTGCACGACCTCCTCGTAGAACCACGGGTTGATACGGCTCGAGCGCCTTCATCAGGACCATCGCCGTCGGCGGCTGGATGGCGCCGTGGAACTCGACGCCGATGTCGACACCGGGTCCCATCTTCTCGCGGAGCGCCTTGAACCGCTCGGTGACCTCGCCGACCATCTGCTGGCCTTCGTTGTACTTGAACGGCGCGCGCGTGGTTCCGCGCAGCAGCACCTTCATCGCGTTCACGCCATTGGTGGGATTCGGGCTGCCGTAGACCCGCACCCGATCGCGGGTCGGGCCGCCCATCAGCTTGTAGACCGGCACCCCGTAGGCCTTGCCGGTGATGTCCCACAGCGCCTGATCGATGCCGCTCGAGATCGCCGTCTTGATCGGACCGCCGCGATAGAACGCGCCGCGATGGATGGCCTGCCAGTGAAAGACGACGCGGCGCGGGTCCTGCCCGATGAGATAGTCGCCGACTTCCAGCGCGCCGGCGGCACAGGCCTTCGCGTCGTCCTTGAGCATCTCGCCCCAGCCGGTGATGCCGGCATCGGTGGAGACCTTCACGAACACCCAGGAGTTCTTGAGGACGAACGTCTCGATCTTCGTGACCTTGATGTTGTCCTTCGAGCTGACCTGGGCCGCATCGGTCTGCTTCGCGCCCCAGGCGGCGTGAAGGCCGAGCGCGGCCGATCCACCAAACAATCCACGAAGCCAGGTGCGGCGGTCGATGGGCGAGGTTGACATAGGCATCTCCGTGACGGAGTGACACGCCAGGCGGCGTCTCGGGCCTGCAACGCCCGTGAGGACACGGTCGTCGAGGAATCGGCGGGAGTATATAGCGACCCTGAGAGAGAAACGCTCGGAGTCGGCGGGGTGACAGGGTCAGGGGAACGTATACGAGGACCCGACGCCCAGCGGCAGGCCGAGCCCCCACCAGATCAGGAGCATCGTCGTCTGCAGGAACAGGTAAGTGATGCCGAACGGCAGCACCATGGCCATGAGTGAGCCCAGGCCGAAGCCCGTCACGTACCGGCGGCAGAAGATCAGCACGAGCGGGAAGTGCGGCATCAGCGGCGTCATCAGGTTCACAGGGCCGTCGCCGACACGGAACGCAGCCTGCGTGAGATCGGGTGAGATGCCGACGCCCATGAGCAGCGGGACGAGGATGGGCGCCAGCAGCGCGTACTTGGCCGAGGCCGAGGGCACGACCACGTCGACGGCGGCGGTGAGCAGGACGATGCCGAGGATGGTGACCGCCGCGGGGAGTCCAAGCGCCTTCAGCGTGGCGGCTCCCTTCAGGGCGAGCAGGGCGCCGATATTGGAGTCGGCGAATGCCTTGGTGAAGAGCGCCGCGAAGAACACCATCACCACGTAGTAGCCCATCGACGACATCGTCGCGGCCATGCCCTCGACGACGTCGCGGTGACTTCGGAGTGTGCCGGCAACCATGCCGTACACGATCGAGGGCAGCAACGTCAGCAACAGCAGCAACGGGATCAGCCCCTGCATCAGCGGCGATCCGACACCCGTCAGGGAACCGTCGGGGGCGCGGAAGGGCGACGCCGCCGGCAGCACGGACCAGGCCATTGCCCCCACGAACAGGAGCGCGACCGCCGCAGTGGCCCAGAGCGCCCGCCGCTCCCGGGCCGTCAAACCGTGCGCGGAAGGCATCCCCGCTGAATCCCCGTCGACCGAAAGGCCGGCGAGCCGCGGCTCGACGACGCGCTCCACCAGCCACCAGGTCACCGGCACCACGACCACCGCGATGGCGACGGACAGCCAGTAGTTGTTCAGCGGGTTGACCGTGTGGGCCGGCGCAACGAGCCGCGCGCCGCTCTGCGAGAAACCCGCCAGAATCGCGTCGAGGCCATACGGGATGAAGCCGGCGAAGAGGGCGCCGAAGTTGGGCGCGAATCCCGCGACGATCCCGGCGAGCGGGTGCCGTCCCGCGACGTAGAACAGCGCGCCGCCCATCGGGAGGATGAGGACCGTCGCCGAGTCGGACAGGAGGTGGCCGAGGATGGCAGCGATAGCGACCAGAGGGGTCAGCAGCCGGGGAGACGCGACCGCCAGCACTCCGCGCAAGGCCCCGGCAACGAGCCCCGATCGTTCCGCCACGCCCACGCCAATCACCATCACCAGCACCATGCCCAGGGGCGCGAAGGTGACGAACGCCTGGACCGTGCCTGACAGGAACGCCGCCAAGGCAGCCTGAGACAACTGGTCGTGGACGCGCAGCGGCTGGCTGGTTCGCGGATCGATGAGACCGAACTGGTGGCCGGACAGGAGGCTCGACGCGAACCACGTCAGCGCCAGCGCGAGCAGAAAGAGCACAACCGGGTCGGGAAAGCGGTTTCCGACGCGCTCGAGCCAGTCGAGCGCGCGGGTGGTTCCGCGCCGCGGCGGGGCTGCCAGGGGCAGTTCCAGGACAATCGACATCGCGCCGCGGGCGGTTCAGAGGGAAGAGAGGACGGGACAGTTTAGTCCAAGCTCATCCTTTTGACTACCCGGAACCAAGTGGCGCGGCCGTCCGGGGGCTGGAGCCGCCGTCACACCGCCGGTCGAGACCAAAACCCGAGGTGCACCTCGCGTGCCTCGTTCACCAACAACGGTCCGGTGATGCGTACTTGCTCTACCGCCCGGCTGAACAACTCGGCGCAAGGAATCAGGAAGTCTCGACCGGCGAGGGCCGCCAGCTCCTCGGCAGGAAGCGCGTACGCGATCGACCTGATGCCGGCCCAGTACATCTTGCCTACGCACATGGCGCACGGTTCGCAACTGGTATAGAGCACGCTGCGACGGATCTGATCGGGCGAGAGATGCCTGATTGCCTTGGTCACCAGATTCGTCTCCGCGTGGGCCGTCGGATCACGATCCGTGGACACCGTGTTCTGCGCCGTCAAGGCGACTTTGCCGTCGACAACGAGAAGTGCTCCGAATGGGTGGTTGCCAGCCAATCGCGCCTGGCGGGCCAGATCGATCGCGTGCCTCGCGAATTGTTCCTGAATATGCATCGGCGGACCTTGCGGATCGCGTTGCGGCAAGCGGTCCCAACGGCCAGCGTTCACCAGCGGCCGCTCACGATCGCACCAGTTCGGTCGCCCAACGGTGCCTCGTTCGCCGCAACGCCAGGGCGATTTCGAATGGCGCGCCCGGGAGGACTCGACCGAAGCGCGAGGTCCGCAGGACCGGAGCCCTCAGGCCGAGGACGGCCGGCGCAGACACCTCATGAGAAGGGCGGTGGCGCGCTTCAACGGGACTCGCCCTGAAGGGCGAGGTCCGCAGGACCGGAGCCCTCAGGCCGAGGACAGCCTGGCGCAGGCACCTCACCGGAGGTGCGAGGCGCGCCTTTGTGTGGGACTCGCCCTGAAGGGCGAGGTCCGCAGGACCGGAGCCCTCAGGCCGAGGACAGCCTGGCGCAGGCACCTCACCGGAGGTGAGGTGGCGCGCCCGGCTGGACTCGAACCAGCGACCCTCGGTGTCGTGCGTGTCAAGCATCGACGATTTACCGGAAGTTCTCGATCAGCATCAAATCCGCCCCGTTGCTGGCATCGCGAGTGTAAAGAACGCGCGTGCCGTCGGGAGATACCCCAAGTGTAACAATAGGCATGCTTTGCGTCGGCTTCTCGAGCTGCCCAAGCAATCGCTGCTTGCCAGTCGCGGGATTGAGCAAATACACAGGGGGATCTGAGCGCGGTTCGCATCCCGCGTAGTAGATGCCTCTCGAACCCGCGGCGAACGCCGCCGAAGAGCGCGCACTTGACGAGTTGTCGGGCACTGCCGCCTTCGAGCGGTGCCTCCATGAGCGCCCCGGATTCTGTCTGATATAAGAAATGCGAGCCGTCGAACAACTCCACCCCAAACTCTGTTTTCCCGTCGTGGGTCAGCTGCTCCTTGACACCGTCCGACAGACGCGTGCGCCAGACGTCGCTATGGTCTGACTGTTGAAGCCAGTAGTAGATCCATTGCCCATCGTGAGACCAGGAAGGCCCCCGCTGACTGCCGGGATCCGTGGTGACCTGCCGCGGTGTTCCACCGTCGGGATCGATGAGCCAGATGTGGAACCGCCCGTCCTCGCCCAGAGAGTCGAATGCGATCTGTTGGCCATTTGGCGACCAGATTCCCGCGCACGCGCCACGACCTATGCCGCGAGTGAGTTGCCGAGCGCCCGAGCCATCGGCCGATGCAATCCAAAGCTCGAACGACTCGCCAGACCGATCTGAACAGAAGACAATCTGGCGGCCGTCGGGCGAGAAGCGCGCCAGAAAATCGTCGAATGACGATGCCGCGACAGGTTGTGGCGGGTGGCCCCACGCCATCTCGTACACATCGAAGTTAAGGAGAGACCGTGAAAAGACAAGACGGTCCATCGCTGACGTGGTCGCCGGCTCGGACGCCCGTACGCCGGCCACTTCGATTCGCACCGGCTGATCGTGCCCAGCGACATCGACGCTCCAGAGATATGTAAGACCCGGAACGGCTTGGGCGTCATAAATGATTGACTGACCGTTCCGACTCCAGGTCAGCCCGAAAATCGCCGCCCCTTGCGATGTCAGCCGGCGGGCCTGACCCACGGGTGTGAAGGCGGTGTCCAGGTCGAGCACGTACACGTCGCAGGCTGAAACAATAGAGGCACTACACGACGCATACGCCAGTCGACGTCCGTCCCGTGAGAATGCGGGGGCCTGATCCGTTACCACCTTCGGCGTTGTCAACCGACGCGGCGTACCGCTGGCGACGGGCAAGAGGTACAGTCCCGCCGGCTGCTGTCTGGCGAGCTGTTGGCTGATTCCTGCCACGATGAAGCGGCCATCCGGCGACCAATCGAATTGCCCCGAGGCGAACCGAAAATCACTGACCTTGGAATCAGTCCCACCCATCGCTGAGATCAGCCGTAGCTGGCACCCGACGCGCGCCGGTTCTCAGCTGTTGCTTCGTGCTTCATGATCTGGTTGGCATCGTTTGAATGCGATGTATCGCCCATCAGGCGACCACCGAGGAAAGACGTCCTGAAGTGGATCAGTGGTGAGCCGACGGATCTCCGACGACCCCACGAACTTCAGGTAGACATCCCAGTTGTCGTTTTTCTCGCCCGACCAGGCGAATGCGACCTGATTGCCATCCGGCGAGAGTGCCGGCCCCTGCTCGAAACCAGGGAAGCTCGTGAGCGGCACGACCCGCGGCGGCGGTGCGTCGGTTCTATGTGGGGATCTCAGCAGCCATGTCATTGCGGCGAGGACGCTCACAACTCCGATGAACGCTGTGATCATGACCCCGCGATACTGACGGGAGGTCGGCACCGCGGCCGCAGAACCCGACTCCGAGTCTTCCTTGATCTCTTGCAACGCGACCCTCACATCGCCGATGTGCTGGAAGCGCCGCTCCGGGTCTTTGCGCAAACAGCGCGAAATCAGCTTTTGCAGGTCGCCGGGAGTATTCGGCACGATCTCGCCGAGTGGCTTTGGTTGCGCGCGAACAACAGCAGCCAACGTCTCGGCGGTACTCGCGCCCGCAAAGGCGCAGTCGCCGGTCAGCATCTCGTAGAGCATCGCACCGAAGCTGAAGATGTCACTTCGCGCATCCACCCGCTCACCCGTTGCCTGCTCTGGGGCCATGTAGGCAGGGGTACCCGCGATCTTGCCCGGGGCACTGACCGCGCCAGCGGCGGTTAGGGTCTCGGCGGGATCGTCGTCGCGGCTCGATATCCGGTGGAGCTGGCTTGCGGCGTCGGCCTCGTCGGCAGCGCGTTCGTCGCCCATCAGTTTGGCGAGGCCGAAATCAAGTACCTTCACCCCGCCGTCAGTCCCGACGATGACGTTGGCAGGTTTCAGGTCGCGATGAATGATGCCGCGCACATGCGCTGCGGCCAGCGCATCAGCAATCGGAATTGCGATCCGCAGCACCTCATTCAGTCGCATCCCGTGGTGAGGGATAAGCGCGTCCAGACTCTTGCCCCGCACATACTCCATCACGATGAAGTCGATGCCGTTGGCCGACTCGATCTCGTATATCGTGATGATGTGCGGATGATTGAGGGCCGAGACGGCCTGCGCTTCCTGGACGAACCGGCGGCGACGGCTCTCGTCGCCACGCGGTCAGCGGGCAGCACTTTGATGGCCACTTCACGGTTCAGGCGTGTGTCGCGGGCGCGATACACCTCGCCCATGCCCCCCGCGCCGATCAGGGAGAGCACTTCATAGGAGCCGAGGCGCGTACCCGCTTGCAGGGCCATGATGCTGCCGCGCATTATGCCCGTGCCGAGTGGCGGATCGATAGGCGATTCGCAGCTCAGCTCGCACCCACGTCCGGCGCTGTCGGGCTGAGGGCACCGCGCCCGACCGGATGCGGCGCCCTCAGCCAGAAGTATTCAGTTGTCAAAGACCGTTTGGGCGGGCAGGCCTGCAGCGGGTTGGGCTCTTTGTCAAAAGCCGTGATCGGCAAAGTATCAACTGCTCGCCCATTACCGACACAAACGCAGTGCCGCAGTCTCGGCAGGTCAACTCGCGATCACCGAACACATCGGCAGACACGTCAGGCGGCCACGTCGGTGTTCGGCTGCGACGCCGCCGCCGCCAACCCACGCAACGCTGCGATCTGGTCAATTTGGGCAACGACTTGCTCTTGGAGCGCTTTCACCAGCGCGGCCCACTGGTCGATTTCGTGCAGCGACGCGCGGACCTTGGGCGTCTCTGCGTCTCGAGCAGTTCCTGTCGCTTGCTGACCAGCGCACGATAGTCGCCAAGTATGGTCTTTTGCTGTGAGACAGCTGATGTTAGCGCCCGGTTGTGCGCCTGTTGATTCATCTCCCTATTGCGATGCGATCATGGGACGAACACGTTGTTCCTCGCTGTTACTTCGACCATACCTCGATCACAATATCGCGAGCACGACCGTCGAGCTAGTCAGGAGCGGACGGAGTCCCGTCGGCGGCTCCGCCACGCGGTCGAGCACGACGGTCGCATCGCCATCAGTAACTGCGCGCGGCGGGATCGGATCTCGGCACGACTCGTTCTGGCGTGTCGGCTTGTCGGTTCCCAGAGGCATCGGCCGCTGGTTCCAACGTGCTGGATGGCCCGACCGCAAAACTCCGGGATGGTTCCCGTGATGCACTCTTGCCCGCAAGCAGCAGCCGCTCGAACTCGCGCACGAGACGGCTCCATGCTGGTGAAGCCCTGGCCGATGCTGGACCCATGCGTTCAAGTCGCTCGTGGCAGCCACATCGGCTCGATCCGGATGACCTGCTGTTCAGCTCTCGATTGCAAATGCCCTGACGGATGCGGGCATTGTCGCGTGTTCCCCCCAGCGGAGCGGAGTCGAGTCGTCACTGGCGCCAATGTCGGTCCAAGAAGAAAGGCGCGATCATCGGGGCCGTGATCGGAGCTGCCGCTGGCGTTGTAGTTGGCGTGTCCATTTCGGGGACGTCGCAGGCATCCTTGGCACGGCTTCGGGCGCTTCCCGGTACGTCGCATGTTGGGCATTAGGCGGTGCAGGAGCCGCGTGCTCTAGCCGGTGTCGGCATCTGCAGCTGAGGTGCCGGCTAACCGCTGTGTCAGTGGATCGGCGGGCCGGAGGACGCGCGTTCGACAGCCGCCATCAGTCGGCGTCGGTCATGGTGTCTGGCCTGCGATTTAGAGGCCGGGGCATGCTGCTAGACTGTGCGGCATGCCGTCGGCAGTCAACGCTGCGGCCGCCGTCCCGACTAGCGCTTAACCGTTTCGTATTCTCAGATGTCCTCTCTCTCGAATCGATACAGCCCTCGCATCCTCTGGCGCCTGCGGCGGGGCCAACAGTCGAGCATGCATGGCGCAGGCTTCGGGGTGCCGAGCCGGCGAGTCACCGGCGTCCGCGCGGAGTTGTCCAGTGCGACGGCGGCGCCGGTGCCAGACCCGTCGCTCACACTCCTCGCCCTCGGCCTCGCCGGTTTGGGCGTGCGGCGCTGGCGGCAGCGGAAGGCGTAGACGCAAGATCGGATCGCGTGGTCAGCAGGAGGGGCCGCTCTTCGGGGCGGCCCTTGCTGCGTAGAGCGCATTACGCCGTCGAACAGCAGATCAGTTCGGCTCCTTACCCTCTGTGTTGCGAACCTGCGCGGGCCCACCGCCATTCGTTGCCGAGGCGCTGGGTTTCGAGATCCGCGTAACCGGCCGGTTCCCCCAGTACCCCCTCAGCTGATCCCTGAGTCGGGTCCGGATTGACCGCGGACCCGTTTGCCCAGCGCTCCAACTGTCAGGATGTCGGGGTGGAGTTGCCCCAAGGCGACGATCTTGCCAGCATCGACTCCCTCCAGCCCGGCACACACAAAACCGTCCACGGTCGGCAGCCGAGCCTTGCACAACTGATCTGGTCGGGGTGCGGCCTAGCCTCCTACGGTCGGGCGAAGCCGCCCGGCCAGACCTCGCACGACACAGATTCCCGCGTTAGTAGACGGATGCGCCAAGCCGCCAATGATGAGTGGTACGGAGGTCATGGGCGCGATTAACCTGCCCTACCAGGCACCTTTATGCCATTGGCGCGTGTTCGGTGTGCCCCTACAGTGCGTTACAGACCGATTTCATCTCTCAAGGTGAGAGTAACTGGAGGGGCCGTGAGAACATTTTGTGGCGAGCATCACGGGATGAGCCGCTTTCCCTACGAGAACACCTGGTACATGTGGCGTTGTTGATTGTGCAGGCGTTGGCTGTGCTCGCCTGGGTCATGTACAGCCCGCATGTAGATTCACGTTCAGAACGACTCAACAGAGCCGAAGAACCGCTGGCCGCGACGACTCGACGTCTGGATTGGATACTCAGACATGTCCGAACATACAAACGGCGCCGTGACCCACCTCGGAAACCATGCTGCCGTCCCGCGGATCCTCGTCCGCCTCAAGCCCGACCGTAGGCAGATTCGCCTCGGTGGTCATCGACGGAGCACTGACGTCAACCGGCGTTCGCGCCACCTGCTGCGGTCTGCAGTTGCGCTGAGTTGGCGTGCCCAGGAATGGTTCTAGCTCTCGCGCGCCAACGATAATCGGTCTTTCGGCCTTACCGGCAGGGCCGAATCGTTGCAGCTGACGGCATCACGGGTGCATCGGCCCGACCGCGGGACCGGCGTGTCGCGCAACGGGCACACCTTCAAGCACTGGCCGCAACTGTGTGAGGAACTCGCGCACGCGGTCAAAGCGCACGACGCGGTTATCGACGGAGAGATCGTGTGCCTGGACGCGCGAGGGCGCAGCAACTTCAAGAGCCTGCTGTTCCGGCGCGAGTGGCCCTACTTCTACGCGTTGATCTGCTCGCAGTGGACGGCGAAGACCTACGAGAGTGGCCGCTGGTGGAGCGGAAGCGCCGGCTGCGCCGACTGATCCCGTCAGTGCCGACGCGGCTGCTGTACGTGGACCACGTCGCAGGCACGGGGGAGGGACTTCTTCGAGGTCGCGTGTGCGCACGACCTTGAGGGCATCGTGGCGAAGCTCGCGAACGGTCGTAGTGGGTCAGCTTGGAATCACGAAAATAAATCGCGCCGGTCTGCCAAGCAGCCCGCATGCGACGCGGAGGCCGCGTCAGCTGGCTTTTATACGTCGCCCTGGGGCCAGCATCCGCGCTTGCAGATCATGACCGTTGGCGATCTGCCAGGCGGCAAGCGGGTCGATGCGCAACATCCCGGCAGACCAGCACGACCTTCAAGCGGGCGCCGAAGGCTGCGGCGAAAGTCGGCACGCGAGCCGCTGATTTCGACTAGCCGGTCTGCCGGTGTGCGCTCCCGCTCGGCCTGTTACGGCTGCAGGTTGTGAACGTCAAAGGTCGTCTCCTGTGGTTGTGTGGTGAACCCACCTTTGATGCCCTGCTGCATTCGGGGCATCAGGACGTCGTCGCGGAACCGCTCCCAACTCTCCTTGGAGTCGTGGACCGCCACGACCGTCCAGCCACCAGCCGACGCGCCAGCCGCGTGGAAGGTCTGGCCTTCGGCAGGCTGGCCCTGTCGGGATGCACCGCCGCGAGTGTCGCCTCATACTGCTCCTTGGTACCTCCAAGAAAGTGATGCACAATGCCGTACGCCATTCTCGTTCTCCTCTCATTTTTTTACGGCGGGTCCCCTACCGCTCCGGGCGGGACCGGCAGGATAGCACGCGACCAGCCAAGGGCGATTCCGCTGGCAACAATAATTCTGTGTATTCGCAGACGTTCACCACTGGTAACGGAACCCATTGACTTGGGCTTCGCCGTTGGATTCGAGCCGATTCACCGAACTGGCAAGCTGATTCCGACGACTCTCACGGTCGAGTTGTTGGGCAGTTCTCCGGATTTTGTGATTCCGTCCGGCCCACTCGCAGGACAGCCGGTGGACTCATACACGTATTCGTTTCTTGTCCAGACGACCGTGCCTGAGCCGTCGACCTGGATGTTGGTGCTGTCGGGTGGAATTGCAGCGTTGTTCCCCAGAGCCCGGCGCGTGTTTCACACGTCACGGCGCGGCAGGTGATCACCTGCGTGTTACAGGTGGCTGGAGCCTCGGCTGTGTGGCGAGTGAGGGGTTGCATCAGGAAAGTCAGAGCTAGCTAATGCTCTGCGCAAGCTCAGGCGGCCGAACGGTCTCCTCACCGCTTCTCTACGTCCGACCACAGGCCGCGCAAGTCCGCGCGTGCTTCCGCCTCCAGTTCCTTGAACCGGTCCAGCGAGGAAAACGGCCGCGACGCGTCCACCCGCGCGTGGCCGGCACGAAGCATCTCCGCGTTCACGAGCGTGTCGTCGTCCAGGAACACATAGGCGCGCGGAGTACCGCCCTCCTTGTTCGCCGCTTCGTCGTATTCGAGGCGGACGCGTTTGCCCAGCACGAGACGCTTCAGGGCATCTCCCGACGCGCTGTCAGGTTTGACGCCGATGCTGCCCGTGATCAGCGGCGGCGGCGGCTGGTTCGGTCCCGAGCGCGGCGGTCTCGCCGGACCTGACGGACCAAACCGCATGGCAGGGTCGCTCGCCTCGATGCCAACGAGCCGCACCTTGCCGACGCCCTCCACCTCGATCGTCTCGCCGTTGACGACCTTGGACACCTCCTGCGCGCTTGCCGCCCCCGATACGGCGAGCCACAACACGATCGGCAACACAAACCCTCGAGTCATAACCCTCGAAACCTCCGCCGCGAACGCGAGTGCGGCCAGCATCCGGCCATACCCATGACGCACTCCGACGTGTCCGGATCACGCGACGGCCACCCGGACGCGAGTGCTTGCCTGGTTCGCGGACGCCCCGCTGCTCCGTTCGGTAAAGAGTATCAGAGGGTCCGGGCCGGGGCGTACTCGACGAGGAGCCCCGCCCGTCGCCCGGCGCCCGCCGCCGGCGCCCGCCGTGACGCCCTGTCGTGTGACGCCTTGTCGTGTCTGACCCACCCCCCACCGCCTGCTACAATCCCCACGTGCCAGTCGAGTGCGCCATCCTCATCGGCCTCCCCGGCGCCGGAAAGACCACCTTCTACCACGCACACCTGAGCGGCACGCACAGGCTCGTCAGCAAGGACCTGTTTCCGAATGCGGCGAGCCGCCAGCAACGGATGCTGCGTGAGATTGCGGCCGCGCTCGAGACCGGCCACTCCGTTGCCGTGGACAATACGAACCCGTCTCGCGGCAATCGGGCACCCATCATCGAGCTCGCACGGCGCTGCGGGGCACGAGTCGTCGCCTACCACGTCCGCGCGACGACGCGCGAGGCGGTCGCGCGCAATGAGGGACGGACCGGCCGGGGCCGGGTGCCGAAGGTCGCCATCTTCACCGTCGCGAAGCGGCTCGAGCTGCCAGCCCTCGATGAAGGCTTCGACGCGATGTGCGACGTCCTACCGAAGGCGGGGGGCGCGTTCGACGTCACAGACTCTTCGGCGCCGGACGGAGGGCCGGGCAACACGCGCTGAGCCGCACGGGGGCGCGAACGTGCGTCTTGCCGCTCGCCGGGCATCGGGAGTAGAGTGCCCTGCGGCGCACGCGCCCGTCTCGCGCGTGAATTCGCACCTGATTCGCAGCCGACGCGCAGCCATGTGGCGCACACGCGCCAGCGCGTCATCCAGGAGGATTCGACCGATGCTTCGCTTCCCACTCCGCGCGGGCCTGATCGCCCTTTCCGTCGCGACCGTTGCCTGTGGTGGAGGCGGTTCGAGCCGCCCCGCGGGCCCGGAAAAGATCAAGGTCGGTCTGCTGCTCGACTCGCTCGTCGAGGAGCGGTGGCAGCGCGACCGCGACCTGTTCGTGGAGCGCGTCAAGGAGCTCGGCGGCGAGGCCATCGTGAAGGCGGCCAACCGTGACGCGGCGCTGCAGGAACAGCAGGCGCGCGAACTGCTGGACCAGGGCGTCAAGGCGCTCGTGATCGTGGCGTCCGACACCGAGAAGGCGGCGGCCATCGTGGCGGCCGCGAGCGAGAAGAAGGTGCCGGTCATCAGCTACGACCGCCTCATTCGCGATTCCGATGTCGCCCTCTACGTGTCGTTCGACAACGTGAAGGTCGGACGCATGCAGGCCGAGTATCTGCTGAACCAGGCGCCCAAGGGCAACTACCTGCTGATCGGCGGCTCGCAGACCGACAACAATGCGAAGCTCCTGCGCCAGGGCCAGATGGAGATGCTCAAGCCGGCGATTGCGGCAGGCTCCGTGAAAATCGTGGGCGACGGCTGGGCCGACAACTGGTCGGAGGAAGCCGCAAAGGCGCTCACCGAGGAAGGACTGAAGAAGGCGCGCAACAACCTGGCGGCCATCGTCGCCTCGAACGACCGCACGGCCCTCGGCGCCGTGGACGCGCTGACCGAGAGCAAGCTCGCGGGCAAGGTCTTCGTCTCGGGCCAGGATGCCGAGCTCGCCGCCATGAAGCGCATCGTCGCGGGCACGCAGTCGATGACGGTCTACAAGCCCTTGCGGCCGCTCGCGCGCATGGCGGCAGGTGCGGCCATGAACATGGCGCAGGGGCAAACGGAGGAAGGCGTCGTCACGGTCAACAACGGCAAGAAGGATGTGCCCGCCCGCCTGCTGGAACCCATCTCGGTGGACAAGGAGACGATGGATCGCACGGTGATCGCGGACGGGTACCACACGCGAAACGAGGTCTACGGCAAGTAGACATCCCTCCATGGCCAGGGCGTTCGGCGGACACCCGAACGGCCCGACGGCTTGCGCCCAGGAGGCGGCTCGCGCCTCTACGGCGGCCGGCCGCGCGCCTGCTGTCAATGGCAGGTCCCGACTTCGAGGCCGATCCCGTGAGCACCCACCGAGTCACACTCCCGATTCTCGACGACATCACGCTCGACCGCCGCATGCGCCCAGATCCTGACGGACGCGCGCGCCCGCATGGCGACGCTGGCCGCGCTGCCCCTCGAGTCCGTCACGCCCGAGACACTGCTCGACGTCTGGGATGACGAGTCGATCCGGCTCGAGAACATCGCCGGGCCCATCGCCATCTTGAACAACGTCCACCCGGACAAGGCGGTGCGCGACGCGGCGGATGCCTCGATGCGCGAACTCGCGATGTTCACGACCGAGCTCTTCCAGAACGAGGCGCTCTTCGAGCGGGTGCGCGCGGTGGAGCCGCGCACGCGAGGCGCAGCGCCAGTTCAGGAAGGACCTGATCGAGGCGTTCGAGGACAGCGGCGTCGCCCTCCCGCAGGACAGGCGCGCCCGGGCGAAGGAGATCTCGGAACGCTCGACGGAGCTCGGCCAGGAGTTCGCCACGCAACATCCGCGACAACGAGACGCGCCTCACCTTCACGCCGGACGAGATGCGAGGGCCTGCCGGAGGCCTACCTCGGCGCGTGTGCCCGCGCGACGAGGACGGGCAACTACGTCCTCGGGTTCGACTATCCGGACTACGTCCCGTTCATGACGAACGCGCGGACGAGGAGGCGCGGCGCCGCTACTACATCGCCTACCTGAACCGCGGCACGGCGCGCAACCTCGACATCCTCGACGAGATCGTCGCGCTGCGCCAGGAGATCGCCGAGCCTCTACGAGCTGCCGAGCTTCGCGCACTACGTCACGCAGCGGCGCATGGTCGGCAGCCCGAGGCCGTGCTCGACGTTCCTCGACGACGTGCGCAGCGTCGTCGACCGAGGCCGAGAAGCGCGATCTCGAGGAGCTGCGCCGGCTCAAGGCGGAGATGACCGGCACGCCCGCCGAGGCCGACGCGGCTCGAACGCTGGGACGTCGCCTACTACCGCGAGCGGCTGCGCGAGCAGCGCTACGCCGTCGACCAGGAAGAGCTGCGCAAGTACTTCCCGAGCCGCAGACGCTCGACTGGCTGCTCGCACGTCAGCAGCGCTCTACGGCGTGCGGTTCGAGGCGGCCGCGGTGCCGGTCTGGCACGAGGACGTGCGCTACTTCGACGTCACCGACGCCGCAGACCGGCGCGTTCATCGGCGGCATCTACCTCGACCTCTACCCGCGCGACGGCAAGTACAACGCACGCCGCCGCCTGGCCGGTGCGCGGCGCGAGCACGGCGCGCGGGGCGCACGCCGATCATCGTGCTGGTCACGAACTTCAACCGCGAGGGCCTGACGCACGACGAGCTGGAGACGCTGCTGCCACGAGTTCGGCCACGTGCTGCACGGCGTGCTCTCGGACACGCGACTACAACCCGCACGCCGGCACGAGCGTGCAGCGCGACTTCGTCGAGGCGCCGTCGCAGATGTACGAGGAGTGGGCGCGCCGCGAGGAGACCCTCGCGCTCTTCGCGAGGTCTGCGCCG
Organism: uncultured Actinomycetes bacterium; assembly: GCA_963838395.1. GTDB lineage: Bacteria > Actinomycetota > Thermoleophilia > Gaiellales > Gaiellaceae > GMQP-bins7. The sequence continues at coordinate 306,176 of CAWIQX010000023.1, read as the reverse complement.
AGCTGCCCGGCTCATCGACGCGTCGCAGTCGACGCGCCTGAACGCCGCGCGCAGGTTCGGCGCCGGGCATCGCACTACGCGCGGCCAGCTCCTGCTACGCCTCCTTCGACATGGCGCTCTCGACGAGGACCCGCAGCCGCCGCTCGACGTCGTGGAAGCGCATGGAGGGCGACACGCCGCTGGGCTACGTCGACGGGCACGAGTTCCCCGGCACCTTCGCGCACATCGCCAGTCGGCTACGCCGCCGGCTACTACGGCTACATGTGGGCGGAGGTGATCGCGCTCGACATGCTGTCGGCGTTCGGGCGGCAACCTGATGAACCCGGAGGTCGGCCTGCGCTTCCGGAAAGAGATCCTCAGCCGCGGCAGCGAAGAGCCCGCCCGCGAGCTGGTCGAGCGCTTCCTCGGACGACCGGTGAACAACGAGGCGTTCCTGAAGGAGATCACCGGCAGGCGGTGACCCACGCCTGCGCCCCGGACGCGCTGTTGCGTTCTGGTCAGCGGCCCTTCGGAAGCACGCCCTCCGCCACCATCCACCCATGGAGGTCGAGCACGAGCCGGCCTGCCTGGACCGCGGGATCGCGGTCGGCCAGCGCTCTCGCCTCCTCGGCGGTCGCGTCGAACACGAAGATGCCGGCCAGGGGGCCGTCATCCAGGAACGGTCCCGCGGCGACCAGCTTGCCTGACGCACCCATCTCGCGGATGTGGGCCATGTGGCCCTCCTGCACGGCCCTGACCGCAGGAGATTCCTCCGCCGTCCACTTCGGCCCGCGCCGCAGGAACGCGAGCTGATAGGTGCGCATCGGCGGCTGTGCGGCCGGGTTCGCCCGCATCGTGTTGGCGTACCCTGCACCGATGTCCCTTGGGCCCCACCATGGATGGACGTCCACGGCGAGGCGACCGGCTGCGACGGCCGGATCGTCTCCGGCGATTGCGCGCGCCCGATTGAGGTCACTTGCCGTGATGATGAGGATGCCGCGCAAATCGCCGCCGCCCGTTATCGGGCCGGCGCCGACGAGCGTCCCTTCGCGCCACCGCCGTTCGAGGCTCGCAATGTGCTCGGCCTGCAGCGCGGTGTCGGCCTCCTTGTCCCCCGTGGATCGTTGGGCCCCGCGCTTCAGGAGCCCGACGTAATACGCGGCCATGTTAGGCGGCGGCGCCTGCGGGTCTTGCGCCGCAGAGCCGAGGCTGACACACCACACGGTTGAGAGCAGCGTGGCCACCGCCGCGACGCGAGTAGGGCTTCTCATGCTTGTCGTTCCGGAACGGACTAGTCCGCGGCTTCGACCGGGTCGGCCGGACACTCACCATCACCGCCGGGCCCTTTCGCCGCCACAGCAGGTAGGGAATCACGCCGATGAGCGTCATGGCGGCAAGCACGGCAACCGTTTCGCCGCCGTAGCGCGTCAGGAGCTCGCCCGCGCGGTCACCGTACGTCGCCGCGAGCCAGGCTTGTCCGACGTACCGAACGCCGCGTCCCATGGCAACGGCCAGCCCGAATGCGAGCGGGCTGAGACCCGCGGCTCCACTGAGCAGGACGAAAATCTTGAAGGGGGCTGGGGGTGGTAAGAGTGCCGGCACGAGCACGACCAGCATGCCGTACCGTCTGTACAACTCGAACCCGCGGTCGACGTGCGCGGCCTTGAACCGCCTGCGCAGGAACACCTCCCCGCCCTTGCGTCCCGCGGCATACAACCCGAAGCACCCGACCAGTGATCCGAGGGTCGCCATCCCCGCGTAGTACAGCAGGTAGCGCGGATGGCGCGCGCTCTGCACCAGCACGAGCGCATCGGCCACCTGCGGAAATGACAGGATCGAGGAATCGAGCAACGCGATCACGAACAACCCGGATCCGCCAACCCCGAGTGCCCACTGCCGGATGGTGTCGAGGATCGTGAGCATCACCCTTCTGCTGCGCGGAGCCGCGGCCGGTCGAACAATCAGGCCAGCCCGTGCAGGTATTCGTAACTCCGCCGCAGGCTGTCGATTGGATCGCCGGGCGTGTGATCCTGCTCGATGAAGTAGTGCGCCACGTGAGCTGTCTGCGCCCCCTTCAGAATGGCGGGGACGTCCAGCGCACCGCTCCCCACCTCGGTGAACGCCGTCTTTGGCACCTTGGCCTCGTCGGTCTCCCGCGGCGCGTCCTTCGCCTTGTCCTTCAGGTGGAGCAGCGCCACGTGGTCCTTGTACTTCGCGAGCAGCTCCGTTGGATCTGCGCCGGTGATGGATACCCAGAACACGTCCAGCTCCAGCTTCGTCAGCGCCGGATCGAGCCGCCCGACGAGCACGTCCATCGGTCGGCGTCCGTCAGCGAGCGGGACGAACTCGAAGCCGTGGTTGTGATACGCGAGCGTGACGCCGGCCGCGCGCGCGGTCTCTCCAGCACGGTTCAACTGATCCGCGAACTTCTCATACGAGGCGGCGGTGGTCCCCCGCTCCGCCGGCTGCAGATAGCTGACGACCGCGTACTTGACGCCGTGGGTGCGAACGGTCTCGAGCGCCTTCGCAAGCGACCGATCGGCCGCGGGTGTCGAGCCTGCGGCGGAGGCCCACGCATCCCAGTTGCCTGTCACGAGCGGCGCCTCGATGTGTGTGCTGACCGCGGTCAGACCGTGGGTCTTCGCCGTCGGCACGAGGCGGTCGAGGTCAGCGCGTCCGACCTCCAGCTCCTTGTACCCGATCGCCGCGATCGCCTGGAGCGTCACCTCCGCGCGCGTCTTCAGCAGCTCGCGCACGGTATAGAGCTGGACGCCGAGCCGTTGCGGCGCAGCCGCGTCGGCTCTTGCACCCGCGAGGGCGGCGGCCTGCAGCGTTCCCGCGGCGGTTGTCCGCAGCCACTCGCGTCGCGTCCATCCCGTCCGTGTGTTCGACATGTGCTGTCCCTTTTCCTCGTGCCGTCTGCGCCGTGTAAGCACAGATCCGCCCGTGTGGCGGCACGTCAAAGGCGCCAGGCGATCCCGGCGATCGCATGCTGGGTCGTGAAGCTCGCCGACGCCGATCCGTCCGGCACCGCGACGCGCTGTCTCGTGGCCGTCACCTTGTATTCCGCGATCAGGGCGAGATGAGGGGCCACGCGATACTCGACCCCCGCCGCGACCTGCCCCGCTACTCTACCCCACTCGTACTGCTCCTGCGTTCGGCCGCCGATGGTGCTCTCGCCATGGGGGATGGCAGGGCCCGCCCCACCCGAAGGGAAGCACCACCGCGGCGCCGAGCGATGCGCGTGAGATCACCCGACGCCGCCCCGCCGGCCGAGGGGCTCGATCAGCCGCCGCACCTCCCTCGCCTCCTCGTCGGTGACGGTGTGATCCATCCCGGGATAGAGCACCGCGGTCACCTCGCCGCCCATCTCGCGGAGCACGTCCGCCGATTCGTCGACTCGCCATGCGGGGATATGCGGGTCGACGTCGCTGCAGCCGAGAAACACCGGCGTGCCGTCGAGCGATCCTGTTTGTGGCCACACCGTGCCGGGCGGGCCGATGAGCCCACCGCTCAATCCGACGAGTGCCCCGTACCGCCGCGGGTTGCGCACTGCGAACTCCAATGCCAGGCAGGCCCCCTGCGAGAACCCGAGCAGGACGATGTCTGCGGCAGGTACGCCTGCAGCCTGGAGCTGAGAAGTCAGATCTCCGAGGCCGGCGAGCGCCGACGAGAGCCACGGCTCGTTCGACGGGATGGGCGCGAGGAACCGGTTGGGATACCACGTGTTCCCGCTCGCCTGCGGCGCGAGGTAGGCCATCCCGCGCACTGGAAGCGCATCCGCGAGTTGGAGGATGCCCGACGCACTGTCGCCGCGGCCGTGCACCAGGACCATGGCCGACCGAGCACTCTCCAGCGCGGCCCCCGCCTGAATGACCGGCTGACCGGCATGCGGCCCTGTCCCTCGCAGCGTCATTCCCATGCGTTCCTCCGCCGCGTCCGCGGCACATCACTGCAGCAGCCCTGAAGGGCTGCCCCACGTCACAGCAGCCCTGAAGGGCTGCCCCACATCACAGCAGCCCAAAAGGGCTGCCCCACGTCACGTCGGGCCAGGCTTCAGCTCTCCCGACGACATGCCACCAAGTCACAACAGGTCGTGAATACCACCATGTCACAACGCGATCGTGAAGTACTAGTACGTGGGGCAGGGCTTCAGCCCTGCTGACAAGCAGTCGCAATCGGTTGCCCGGTCAGAAGTCGATGGTAAAGGTCGTCGGGCGCCCCGGCGTCGATTCGAGGCTGAACGCGAAGCCGTGATTCGACAGGATCTCCTGCACCATGGTGAGCCCGATGCCCTGCCCGCCCGGCTTTGTTGTAAAGACGCAGCCGTCGGATAACGGCGGCGGCGGCGGTGAGGACGAGGTCGTCGAGGACGCCGACTACGAGGTCATCGACGAGGAAGAGGAGGCGAAGACCTCGTGACGCGAGCTCCCAAGGAGGCTCCGACCGAGGCTCCGAGCCCCGAGGAGCCGGACTCAGACCCGGGGTCAGACCCTGCGGGTCCGACCCCCACCATCCCCGAGCCCTGGCGGAGGTGGAGAGGCAGCGGGACGAGTATCTCGATCTCCTCCAGCGCTCGAAGGCCGACTTCGAGAACTACCGCAAGCGGGCGGCGCGCGACCAGGAACGCCTGGTCGCGCACGCCCACGAGCGGCTCGTCCGCGAGCTCCTTCCCGTGCTCGACGACCTGGAGCGCGCGCTTCAGGCAGCCGAGCGCCACGAGGAGGCGGCGCTCGTCGACGGCGTCAAGCTGGTCGAACAGGCGCTTCGGAAGGCGCTCGAGAAGGAAGGGTTGAGCGAGATCGAGACGGACGGGCCGTTCGATCCCCACGTCCACGAGGCGATGCTCGCGCAACCGGCAGACGACGCGGAGCCGGGTTCGGTGCTCGAGGTCCTCCAGCGCGGATACCGCATCGGGGACAAGGTCGTGCGCCCCGCCCGGGTGATCGTCGCGGAGTAGCGGACATGGCCAGCCCCTACGAGGTGCTCGGAGTCCCCAAGGGGGCGTCCGACGACGACATCAAGAAGGCGTATCGCTCACTTGCGCGCGAGTACCACCCGGACAAGAATCCGGGGGACAACGGGGCGGAGGAGAAGTTCAAGGAGGTACAGACCGCCTACGACCTCCTCTCCGATCCCGAGAAGCGGAGGACGTACGACACGTTCGGAGCATCCGGCGGGAGAGGTTTTCCCGGTGGAGGGGCCGGAAATGCGGGCGGCGCGCGCTTCGAGGAGTTCGACCTCGGCAATCTCAGCGATCTCTTCGGCGGCATGTTCGGTGGCGGCGGTCGCCGCGGCGGTGCGCGCAGGCCCACCCGTGGCGACGACCTCGAGACACGCGTTCGCATCTCCTTCGAGGACTCGCTCGAGGGCGTGCAGGTGCGCATCCCCGTCGAGGTGGACAGCGCCTGCTCGGTCTGCCACGGAACCGGCGCCGAGCCCGGAACCTCTCCGATCGTCTGTCCGCAGTGCACGGGACGCGGGGTCGTCTCGGACTCGCAGGGCCTCTTCGCCTTCTCGCAGCCGTGCCCGCGCTGCCAGGGGAACGGGACGATCGTCGAGAAGCCGTGCAAGAACTGCCGCGGCTCGGGCCGCGAGCGGCGGACGAAGCGCTACGCCGTCAAGATCCCGGCGGGCGCCAGGAGCGGCACGCGCGTCCGGCTCAAGGGCAAAGGCGAAGCGGGGCAGAACGGCGGCCCGGCGGGGGATCTCCATGTCGTCGTCGAGGTCGACCCGTCGCCGCTCTACGAGCGCCGTGGCTCTGACCTCGTGCTCGAGGTTCCCGTGACGTACGCGGAGGCAGCGCTGGGCGCGTCGGTGGAGATCCCGACTCCGAACGGGCCGGTGTCGCTCAAGGTCCCTCCGGGACGGAGAGCGGGAAGTTGCTGCGCGTGAAGGGCCGGGGTGCCCCGCACTTGAAAGGCAAGGGCCGAGGCGACCTGCTCGCGCGCGTGAAGGTCTCGATCCCGAAGAAGCTGACGAAGGCCGAGAAGGAAGCGCTCGAGGGGTACCAGAAGGTGTCTCGTGAGAATCCACGCGAGCGCTTCGTCGAGGTGAGCTGAAGCCATGCCCGACCGTCCGCGCTACATGATCTCCGTCGCCGCCGACCTCGTGGGCATGCATCCGCAGACGCTGCGGCTGTACGAGACGAAGGGGCTCGTGCAGCCCGGGCGGACGCCGGGCGGCACGCGCCTCTACTCCGAAAAGGACCTCGAGCGGTTGCGACTGATCCAGCGCCTGACCACCGAGCTCGGCCTCAACCTGGCCGGGGTCGAGCAGGTGTTGCGGATGCAGGACGAGCTGAACCGGACGCGGGCGCGGATGGAGCGGATCGAGCGGGAGCTTCGGGAGGAGATCGCCTCGATCCACCGCTCGTACAAGCGGGAGCTCGTCGTCTATCGACCGGCACAGACGCCGGCGAGGAGGCGGTAGTGGACTTTCGACAGCTGACGCTCAAGTCCCAGGAGGCCGTCGCGGGCGCTCAGGAGCTCGCCCGTCGCCACGGCCACCCCGAGCTCACGCCGGATCACCTCACGATCTCCCTACTCGACCAGGAGCTCCCGCGGACGCTCGTCGACCGAGCCGGGTACGGGGCGGCCGAGCTGCGCGCCCAGGCGGAGGCCCGGATGCGCAACCTGCCCACCGTCTCGGGAGACGCGGCCGCACAGCCACGGGCATCGGCTGCCTTCTCGCGCGTGCTGGACCGCGCCTTCGAGGAGATGCGGGCTCTGGGCGACGAGTTTGCCTCCGTCGAGCACCTGCTCCTTGCGCTCGACCTCGTACCACGCGATCCCCTGCTCGAAGCGCTGCAAGACGTGCGAGGTGGCCAGAAGGTCACGTCGCAGGATCCCGAAGGCACGTATCAGGCGTTGGAGAAATACGGGCGCGATCTGACCGCGCTCGCCGAAGCGGGCAGGCTCGACCCGGTCATCGGCCGCGACGACGAGGTGCGTCGCGTGATCCAGGTTCTCTCGAGGCGCACGAAGAACAACCCGGTGCTGATCGGCGAGCCCGGTGTGGGCAAGACCGCAATCGTCGAGGGTCTTGCACAGCGGATCGTGGCGGGCGACGTTCCGGAAGGGCTGAAGGGCAAGCGGGTGTGGGCGCTCGACGTCGGCTCGCTGCTAGCGGGCGCGAAGTATCGCGGCGAGTTCGAGGAGCGGCTGAAGGCCGTCCTCGCGGAGATCCAGAACGCCGCGGGCGACATCGTCCTCTTCATCGACGAGCTGCACACGATCGTCGGCGCGGGCGCCGGTGAGGGTGCCGTGGACGCGGCCAACATGTTGAAGCCGATGCTCGCGCGAGGCGAGCTCCGCGCGGTCGGCGCGACGACGCTCGACGAGTACCGCAAGCACATCGAGAAGGACGCGGCGCTCGAGCGGCGCTTCCAGCCCGTGTTCGTCGGCGAGCCGTCCGTCGCCGACACGATCGCGATCCTGCGCGGGCTCAAGGAGCGCTACGAGGCCCACCACGGAGTGGAGATCAGGGACTCCGCGCTGGTCGCCGCTGCCGTGCTCTCCGATCGCTACGTGAGCGACAGGTTCTTGCCCGACAAGGCGATCGATCTCGTCGACGAGGCAGCCTCGCGCCTGCGCATGCAGATCGACTCCTCTCCGGTGGAGCTCGACGAGGCCGAGCGGCGCGTGCGTCAGCTGGAGATCGAGCTCGCGGCGATGGCGAACGAGTCCGACGACGTGCGCGCGCCGCTCGAGCGCGAGCGGGCAGAGGCGAAGTCACGCCGTGACGAGCTGGGCGCGCGCTGGTCGCGCGAGAAGGAGGGGCTGCAGCGCGTCGCCGAGATCAAGAAGCAGATCGACGAGCTCCGAATGGAGGCCGAGCGCGAGGAGCGGCTCGGAAACCTGGCGCGCGTGGCAGAGATCCGCTACGGCGTTCTCCCCGATCTCGAGAAGGAGCTCGCCGAGCGCGAGCAGCCGTCCGAGGCGCCGATGGTGAAGGAGGAGGTCGACGAGGACGACATCGCCGCGGTCGTCGCCGTGTGGACGGGAATTCCGGTCTCACGCCTGCTCGAGGGTGAGGTCGAGAAGCTCATCCACATGGAGGAGCGACTCCACCAGCGTGTCGTCGGCCAGGAAGAGGCTGTCGAAGCCGTCTCGAACGCGCTTCGGCGCGCGCGCTCGGGGTTCCAGGACCCGAACCGGCCGATCGGCTCCTTCGTCTTCCTCGGCCCGACGGGCGTCGGCAAGACCGAGCTCGCTCGGGCGCTCGCGGAGTTCATGTTCGACGACGAGCGGGCGATGGTCAGGTTGGACATGTCCGAGTACCAGGAGCGGCACACCGTCGCCCGGCTCGTGGGCGCGCCGCCCGGCTACGTGGGCTACGAGGAGGGTGGGCAGCTGACCGAGGCCGTGCGGCGGCGCCCGTACGCAGTTCTGCTGCTCGACGAGATCGAGAAGGCGCATCCGGAGGTCTTCAACATCCTCCTGCAGCTGCTCGACGACGGCCGCCTGACCGACGGCCAGGGCCGGACCGTCGACTTCCGGAACACCGTCGTGATCATGACCTCGAACATCCGCTCGCCCGAATCGCTCCAGGAGCAGTTTCGGCCGGAATTCCTGAACCGGATCGATGAGATCGTCGTCTTCGAGCCCCTCTCGCGCGAGCAGCTCACGGAGATCGTCGAGCTCCAGCTCGGCCGACTCCGCGAACGGCTCGACGAGCGGGGGATCGACCTCGAGCTGACCGACGCTGCAAAGGAGCACCTCGCCGAAGCCGGCTGGGATCCCGCGTACGGCGCTCGGCCACTGAAGCGCGCGATCCAGCGGCTGCTGGAGAACACGCTCGCACTCGAGCTGCTCGAAGGGCGCTTCAGCGAGGGCGACACCGTGCGCGTGGATGTGGACGACGGGGAACTCGCCTTCGGGCGGGCGGAGGCGGCCGCGCCCACGACGGCGTAGCGGGCAAGAATCTTTACGAGCCGGGCTCGCGCATGCGAGCGGCGAGCGCCGAGCGCGACCGAACGTCGAGCTTGCGGTAGATGCGGGTGAGGTTCGCCTCGACGGTCTTCTCGCTCACAAAGAGCGCCTGCGCCACCTCGTTGTTCGTCTTGCCCTCGACGACGAGCTCGGCGACGCGCGACTCGGCCGGGGTGAGCGCCGATCCGGATGCCCGCTTGATGGGGATCCGTGCCAGCTCCTCGCGAGCGCGCTCCGCCCACAGCGGCGCGCCCAGCTCCTCGAAGGTTGACCGGGCCCGCTCGAGGGAGTCCCGGGCTGCTCGTCGCTCGCCGAGGCGGCGCAACACCCGCCCGTGAACGAGAAGCGTTCGGGCGAGGCTGAACGGCATGTCGACGCGCTCGTGCTGGACGAGCGCTTCCTCGAGCGACGCACGCGACTCGCCGAGCTTGCCCTGCGCCGCGAGGACGAGGGCACGACAGCGAAGCGCGGGAGCAAGGGTGATCGCCTTCCCGGCCTTCCGTGCTCGCTGCTCGTATACCTCGACGACCTGCTCCGCCGTATCGATGTCTCCGATGAGGACGAGCGCCTCCGAGTAGTTCTCGAAGACGGCCGGCGTGTCGCCGGCACCGCTCGCCTCGTAGATCTCATGCGCGCGGCTGAGCGATTGCACCGCCGCCGTGGCCGAGCCGACGGAGAGGTCGAGGAAACCGAGCACGGAGAGCTGCTGGTAGACGTTCCACGGGTCGCCCTGCTCGGCCTCGACGAGCGCCTGCGCCACGTGCTCGCGCGTCTCGTCGACGCGCCCTTGGTGCGCGTGGACGACGGCGAGGCTGAAGATCGCCGTCAGGCGCTGGCTCGTCTGCCCGGTCGTCTCCGCGAGCTCCAGGTGCTCGAGCGCGCGCGCTTCGGACTGCGCCCAGTCGCCGGTCCAGAGGTCGAGCTGCGGCAGGTGGCTGAGCGCGTAGGGCAGCGAGCCCTCGTCGCCCTCGTCGAGGGCCGACTGCCGGGTCACCTCGAGCCAGTGCCTGGCTCCCTCGAAGTCGCCGTCGTACTTGAGCCAGGTGCCGAGCGCGGCGCTCATGCGGTCAGCGACTATCGGAGTCGGCGAGATGCGCTCGAGCTCGAGGGCGCGCGCGACGAGGTCTGACTGGATGCCGTTTCCGAGGCCGTACTCGGCGCCCGCAAGCGGCACAAGCGCCTCGGCGAGAAGTCCCGGGTCGGGATCGTCGAGGCTCTCCAGAAGGTCGACGGCTGCTCGGGAACGATGCAGTAGGAGCTCCGCACCTCGCGTGAGCCGAGCTAGCGTGACGAGCACGCGCGCTCGAAGGGCGTCGTCGTCGCCGACGTGCTCGAGCGCCTCCTCGCAGCAGGCCTCGCCCTCCCGGGCGATTCCCGTTTCCCAGTGCAAGCGCCCTCGCAGCTCGAGCGCGCGGGCTCGAAGCGGCCCCGTCGTGTCCTCGCCGAGGAGACCGTCGAGAAGCGCGATCGCCTCGCCATGGTCGCCAGCCAGCACGAGTGCCAGCGCCAGCTCGAAACGGCGGCGCCCGGACGCTCCAGCGTCGTCGTCGGGCGTGAGCCTCGAGGCGAGCTCGAGCAGCTCCGAGGCGTCCTGAGGAGCTCCCCGCCGCCCGGCGAGACCGGCGGCCTCCTCCAGGCTGGCGGCGACCGCCTCGTCCGGCCCTTCGCACCCCAGCGCGAGATGGCGAGCGCGCGCCTCGGCGCTCGGAGCGATCTCCGCGAGCCGGCGATGCATCGCGCGACGCTGTGCCGGGAGAACGGACGACGCCAGCACCGCTCCGACGAGGGGATGCACGAACCGAATGCGTTCGCGTCGAATCTCGACAAGATCGGCCTCGCGCGCTCGTCCGAGGCTCTCGCCCGCGGACGGACCAAGGGCTTGCTCCAGGAGGTCGATCGTCGGATCCGAGAGGAGCGCGCAGGCGAGCATCGCCTCTCGGGAGCGTTCCGGCAGCTTCTCGAGGCGTGACGCGAGAAGGTCCACGGTCTCTTCGGGAACGGGGAGCGGCTCGCCGGGCCCCGGACGTGCTCCGGTCTCGGCGAGAGCCCGCGCGAGCTCGATCGCGAGGAGTGGATTTCCGCCCGAGACCGCTGCGATCCGCTGCAGCGTCGGACGCGGGACGACGATGCCGAGCTTCGCGTGGATGACGTGGTAGAGAGCGCTCAGGCTGAGCGGGCCCAGTGCGACGCTCTCTCGCTGGCTCGCCGGGAGGTCGGTGAAGCCCAGCGGATTCGTCGGTGCCTTCCCGTCGATGCGCTGTGCCATGACCAGCGCCACCGGCATGGCCGAGTCGAGTCGGCGTAGAGCGAAGGAGAGCGCACCCTCCGACGGCCGGTCGAGCCACTGCACATCGTCGATCGCGACCAGCACCGGAGACTCCTGGGCGATCGCGCGCAAGACCGAGAGCAGCCCGGCGGCCACGGCCCGTGACGCGGACCCGGCGGCGCGCGGGGCAGCCCGCAGAAGCGCTGCGTCGACCGCGTCCCGCTGCGGTTCGGGCAGCGCGGCGAATGCACCCTCGTCCACCGAGGAGAGGAGGTCGGCGAGCGCGGCGAATCCGAGCTTGGCCTCTGCCTGTCCCGGGCGACAGCGAAGGATGCGGTATCCGGCCTGTTCGCCGAGGCGTAACGCCTCCTGCCAGACGGTCGTCTTGCCGATCCCCGCCTCGCCCGATAGAAGCAGCGCCGAGTACTGCTGGAGGCCGCAGTCGAGGAGCTTCACGACCGTCGCGAGCTCGTGCTCGCGACCGATCATCCCCCGCATGACGCACAGTCTGCGACGATCCGTCCTCTGCCGCAACCGCCGGGCGGGCCGCCAAAACTGTAGGGCTTCTCCCGATGCGACCGCGGCCTCGCCGCTCCTACGCTCGGGGTCGATGGATGACGAGCACTTCGAGGGCGCTCACACGACGACGTTTCTCGTCGAGCACTACTGGCCGGGGGTGACCGAGAGCGGCTTCAGCGCTGCGGCGGACTCGCTCCGCACCGCCTCCGAGGCGATCGCGGCTGCAGGCGGGACGTTGCGGTACCTCCACTCGACGCTCGTTCCGGAAGATGAGGCCGCGTTCTGCGTCTTCCAGGCGTCCTCGCGATCACTCGTCGCGCAGGCGTACGCCCGTGCGGGCGTTCGCTTCGAGCGCATCCTCGACGCCGTCGAGTCGGGGGTCAGACCCCACACGAAAGGAGAAAGTCGATGAGAAAGGTGCTTCTCACTGCTGCTCATGAGCGCACTCGGCGCACTTGCGCTGGCGCTGTCGATGACCGCCGCCGCTGCCGGCGGGTGTCCGGTCTGCGGCAAGAACCTGATCAAGAATCCCGGCGCGGATGCCGGGCTAGGTGTGACCGCTGTCGGCGCGAGCGGCCTCGTCCCCGGCTGGACTATCGCCGCCGGCCAGTTCGGGGCCGCGTCGTACACGTTCCCCGTCGGCTGGTTCTCGGCCAGGTCGAAGGGGCCGGCGAAGCGCGGCAAGAACTACTTCTTCGGCGGCACGACCACAGAAGCCGTGACTGCACCGGCGAGCATCGGCAAGCAGACGATCGCGTTGCCCCGCTCGGCCGTCGGCCGCAAGGCGACCCTCAGTGGCTGGCTCGGGAACTACGGCGAGAACAGGACGCAGGTCCGCGCCGAGTTCATGGACGCGTCGGGGGCGGTGCTGTCGACGGTCAGGATCGGCCCGGCGGTGACCATCGCGGGCACCGACATGGCACTGCGGACCCGCAACGGCAAGGTCCCCGCAAACACGACGCAGGTGACGATCTCGGTCATCATCGGGGGCACCGTCGCCGCCTACAAGCTGGCGGGAGCGGACAGTCTTTCCCTTGTGCTGAGCTGAGCCCGAATGTCGCAACCGGGCTCGACGTTGTCAAAGTGACCCGTCGAGTCCGGTTGTGTACCCGCGAATGGCCGTGAGTATCGTCGAGGCCTGTGATCCCTACGCCGAAGCCGTACCGCATGAGCTTGTGGCGGAGAGCACTGAACTCGCTCGTCCGTCCACTCGCCAGGGTCGGGCTCACCGGGCCGCGCACGCACCTCCTCACCGTGCCGGGGCGCACCACCGGGAGGCTCTGGTCGACGCCCGTGTCGATCGTCGAAGAGCGCGGCGAGCGGTGGCTCGTCGCGCCCTACGGCGATCGGAACTGGGTCAGGAACGCCCGCGCGGCGGGCTGGGTCGAGCTCAGGCGAGGTCGTCGACACGAGCGTCTCGACATCGAAGAGCTCTCGTCCGAGGCTGCAGTCCCGGTGCTGCGCCGCTACTACGAGCTCGGCCGTGTGACGCGTCCGTTCTTCGACGTTCGGCTCGAGTCCACTGACCAGGAGTGGCTCGCGGAGGCTCCTCGGCATCCGGTCTTCCGATTGGAGCGAAGAAACCGTACTCTTTGAGCCTGGGCTCCGATAGTCGAGGGGGGATGTGATGACGTTGTTGCTGGAGAACGAGATCCTGTTGGTTGCCGCGACCGACCTCGAGCTCTGCGGTCATCCGGGGCTCGTCTGCGGCGTCGGTCCGGTGGAGGCGGCGGCGTCGACGTCGCGGGAGCTCGCCATGAGCCGTCCGCGCGCAGTGATCAACATCGGCATCGCGGGCAGCAAGGGCCTGACGCCAGGATCGGTGGTCATCGGCTCGGAGGCGTTCTATACCGATCTCGGCGCGGAGATCCCGGTCGTCGATCGGATCCAGGCCGATCCCGAGCTCATCGCGGAGATCCAGTCCGCGCTGCCCGAAGCGGTCGTCATCCCGATCGCGACGAGCGCCTTCGTGACCGGCTCGCTGCGGGCGGCCGAGACGTTCCGTGCAGAGGGCATGGAGGGCTTCGGCGTGCTCCGCGCCTGCCAGCTCGCCGGAGTTCCGGGCGTCGAGCTACGCGTGATCTCGAACGACATCGGCGAGGGAAACCGCGCGCTGTGGATGATGAGACGCGCGCTCGAGGTGCTCGACGGGATCATTCCGCGCCTTCCCGGCGCGCGTCGTTCCCCGCTAGCGGCATCTAGGGTCTCGCCATGGCGCGGGGAACGACGTCCACGCGCCGAGAGCTGCCGGCTCCGCTCCCTCCCGAGCGTGCGGACGGTCGGCCAGCTCGTCGGCGAGGCGATTCGCATCTACGGACGGAACCCGTGGCAGTCGCTCGCAATCGGGGTCCCCGTTGCCGTCGTCAATGCGTTCGTCTGGGGAGCTTCAGGCTCGGCACAGGTCGTCATCGCCGCGGCAGGCGCCTTCCTGGTCACCGTCAGCTACGTCGTCGCGTGCGCGATCGTGACGGGTGCGTCCCTGCGGAGCCGAAGCACGCTCGTCGCCTACCTGCTCGGCGTGCTCATCTTCGTGCCGTTCCCGCTCCTCGCCTCGCTCTTCATCCTTCCAGGCCTGCTCTGGCTCTCCCTCTTCGGGCTCGCGGTTCCGGTCGCGCTGGTCGAGGGTCTGGGCATCCGTGCGGCTCTTCATGCGCGGTCTCAGGTTGGCGCGCGTGGACATCGTCCATGTTCTCGGAGGCCTTGCGACGCTCGCACTCGTCGTCTTCCTCACCCAGGCTTCGCTGTTCTTCGTCCTGCGTGAGTTCGCCGAGAACACCCGGATCGCGGCGGCGACGCTGGCCTCGATCGTGGTGTCGCCGCTCGTGTTTCTCGGCGCGGCGCTCCTGTACGTCGACCAGGAAGCTCGGTTACGCTCGCGCGAAGACCGACGAGAGGAGCGAGATGCCGACCTACCTGATGCTCACGACGCTGACCGAAAAGGGAATCCAGACGCTGCACGCAAACCCCGACCGTCTGCGTGAGGTCAACCGCGACGTCGAGGAGATGGGCGCCAAGGTGCTCCACCAATGGGCTGCGCTCGGCTCATACGACTTCGTGAACATCGTCGAGGCGCCCGACGACGTGACGATCGCCAAGGTGTCGGTCGCGCTGGGAGCGCGAGGGAGCGCGAAGCTCGAGTCGCTCCCGCTGATCTCCGTGGACGACTTTCTCGGCACCCTGACGTAGGGTCGAGCATTGCCCGGCCCTACAGGGCGAGGAAACCGGTCTTGCGAGGCTCCACGTCGAGCGGGCTCTCCGGAAGCCCTTCCTTCGGCTCCATGTTGAAGGCGCGCGGCGCCACGTCGTTCGGCGTTCCGGGATGGAACAGCGAGGCGAGGAGCTGAATCTGTCCCCGGCCGGGGCCGAGCTCCCACTGGCCACCGCCGTAGGCGCCGATCCCATGCGCCTCGCAGTAGTCGTACGCGGCAAAGAGACGTTCGACGGAGCCGAAGCGCGAGGGCTTCACGTTCACGGTACGCGGCGGCCAGCGCAGACTCTCGATGTCCTCGACCGAGTGGATGATCGCGTCCCAGGTCACGCGCTCGACGTGTGCCTCGAGCACCGCCTCCGTCTCGGGCGTCAGCCCCGGATCCTCGAGCCAGGCATCGGGTAGCCCCTCGGCAACACGTCGGTACAGATCCGCGTCCGGCGGAGAGTCGACCGTCGTGCCGCGGTACTGCCCCTTGAAGTCGACGGAATCGACCGCGCCGGTGGCGGCGAGCCCGTCGATCAGCTCGTCGCTCCACTCGACGTTGGCGTCGAGCTTGAAGCGCAAGGATGGATAGAGGCGGAGCCAGCGCGTCGAAGCGCTCCGTCGAAGGAGGCGATCCCAGGCCCATGGAGACCACGAACTCGACCGGTCGCGACTCGCGACGCACCGCGTCACCCAGTGAGATGCCCGCTCTGGCGGAGCGCGAGGTCGAGCGCCGCACTCTCGTACGCCCAGCGGCGGTAATCCCGGTACGCGTGCTGTTCGGGCTCCTGCTCGAAGAGCTCGAGCGTGGCCAGGTGCGACGAGAACGAGTCGAGCGTCCACGAGCCGGCCAAGGGCAGCACGGGGCCGAGCGCTCTGCGCGCGATCGTGCTCCTCGCCGTGATAGGTGACGTCCTCCCCGATCCCTTCCTCGCCCCCACCGTGGAGGTGGATGACCGTCGTCTTGCGAAGGAAGTCGCTCCGGGCCTGGAGCTCGAGGGCCTCGAGAGCGTACGTCTCGATCTCGAGCGGCAGGTCCTTGACGTCGTCGTACAGGCTCACAGGGCAGCGAAGGCTACCGCGGTCTCACCGGCCAGCCGCGCGTTCTCGACGATGAGCGCTCGATTGACCTCGCGCGTGCGACCGTCGCTTCGGTCGTGGAGGTACGACAGGACGAACGGCGTCACCGCCTGTCCGGACACCCCTCTCGCGGCAGCATCGGACACGGCCGACTCGATCAGGTCCTCGACCTCGACGCTCTGGGGCGGCGGGTTGGCGAGCAGGAGACCCCCGCCTCCGAGCGACCAGTGCGCAGCGGCGACGCGCGCAGCTTCGTCTGCGTCCTCGACGCGCTGGGCCACGGCCGGCCCTCCCGCGGAGGAGTAGAAGAGCGGCAGCGTGCTCGTCCGAAAGCCGAGGACGGGCACTCCGAGCGTCTCCAGGAGCTCGACGGTCGCGGACACGTCCAGGAGCGACTTCACGCCGGAGGAGACGACGAGCGCTTGCGTGCGTGCGAGCGCTGGCAGGTCAGCGGAGACATCGGGCGGTGACGGGAACCCGCGATGGACACCGCCGATCCCTCCCGTGCCGAGAAACCGAATGCCGACCCAGGCGGCAACGACGAGTGCGCCACCTACGGTGGTCGCTCCGACGGCGCCCTGAACGGCGCACGCCGCGAGATCGCGCGGGCCGGCTTTGCGGGCGTCCGGGTGAAGCGCTCGAGCTCGCTCGGGTCGAGACCTACGCGGATGCGGCCGTCGAGCACCCCGATCGTCGCCGGAATCGGCTCCCGCAGAGCGCACGGCAGCCTCACTCTCGAGGCCGACCTCGATCCCGTCCGGCGCGGGGAAGCCGTGCGCGACGAGAGTGGTCTCGAGCGCGACGACGGCGCCGCCCGCGTCCAGCGCGGCACGCACCTCCTCGGAGATCATCGACGAGCGGCTGCACGGTCGCCAGGCTACGGCATCGCCCCGAGCGTCTGGACGCAGCGGGCGGCGGCTTCGAGCGCGAGGTCGGGGCCGCCGACGATCCACCCGGCGGCGAGCGCGTCTCCCGCCCCGGTGGTGTCGACGACACGTTCGACGGGCAGAGCCGGACGCTCGTCGTCCTCCGAACGCGCAACCACGTGCGCCGCGCTTGAGGATCCAGAGCGCGTCGGAAAGGAAGTCGCCGACCGTCTCCGCCTCGGACTCGTTTGCGAAGACGACGTCCGGCGCGAGCTTCGTCAGCACGTCGCGGAGCTCGACGACTCCGGCCGACGCGGATCGCGCTCCAGGTCGCGAGGTCGACGCTGACGACCGCACCCTGCGCCCGGCCGAGCTCGACCGCGAGGACGGCGGCGCTGCGGGCCGGCTCGAAGAGCAGCGCGTAGCCGGAGACGAAGAGGTGATTGCAGCCCTCGAGCCATGCCGGATCGATCTCCTCCGGGCGAAGCGCGACTGCTACTCCGCGATCGGCTGCCATCGAGCGGCTGCCGTCGGGCGAGACGAGCGAGCAGATCACTCCGTTTCGGCCTTCCGCGGGACCGCACGCCTCGACACCTGCGTCCTCGAGCGCGCTCAGCGCGAGACGTCCGGCTTCGTCGTCTCCTCGCTTCCCGAGCCAACGAGCCCGCGCGCCGAGCGCCGCGGCCCAAGCGGCGACGTTGGCCGCCTGTCCGCCGGGAGCGATCCGGATCTCCGCATCCGTGTCGCCCCCTGCGAAGAGCGGATCGGCAAGGCGAACGAGGACGTCCAACGTGAGATCGCCGAGGGTGCAGACAAGCATGGCGCGGATCGTAAGATTTGCTCGTGGACGGCGAGAAGCGACATGGCTGGTTTCGGACGTTCGTTCTGGGCAGCCTGGTCGGTGCCTCCGCAGCCGTAGCCGCCGGCTCACGCCGGCGGCGCATCGAACGGCGGCGCGGCCGCCCGCGCGGGCTCGCTGCGTTCGAGAGCGCACCCTGCTACCTCGAGCTCATCGAAGGCGAGCGCGAGGAGTCCGCGGTCCAGGACGCCAGCTAGCCTTTTTCGCACATGCCCATCTACGAATACCGTTGCCCGAACGGGCACACGTTCGAGGTCTTCCAGAAGATGGCAGACGCACCCGTCGAGCTCTGCGTGACCTGTGGCGAAGGGCCCGTCGAGAAGATCCTCTTCCCCGTCGCGGTGCACTTCAAGGGCTCGGGCTTCTACTCGACGGACTACGGCCGCGGCTCACGCAAGGACAGGGATGGCGACCGTGCTCCGGCGGACAAGCCCAAGGACAAGGACAAGTCGGCGGACAAGACCGCCGCCGGCGAGAAGAAGACGACTCCACCACCGAGCGACTAGCCGCGCATGAGAAATCGACGCGCGCGCCCTACGAAGCTAGCGCGCGCCGAGCGACGCGATCCGGTCGAAGACCTGGTCGAGATCGCCCTGATCGGGAAGCTGGCCGTCCGGGCTGACCTTGTCGACGAGCTGTGGGAGGATGTCCGCGATCGCGGAAGCGGTCTCCTCGCGCGAAGCGCCGACCTGCTCCGCGAGCCGATCGAGCTCCTCCTCGCTGAGCACCTCCTTGACCTCGGAAGCGGACAAAGGCTCGTTCGGCCCGGTTCCGATCCACGAGTCGCCCTTCTCGCTCGACCCGCGCGCCTGGAGCCCGGACAAGATCTTGTTCAGCCCTCCGTTGGCCAGGAACGCGCCAAGCATCGGAAGCAGGGACCCGAGTAGTCCGCCGCTGCCGCCCATCCCGCTCGCGGCTCCGGACGAACTGCTTCCGGGGCTCAGGCCGGAGAGCAGGTCGTCGAGCCCGCCCGAGCCGCCCGAGCCGCCGAGGAGCCCTCCGAGGAGGTCGTCGAGCGAACTACTCATGAGCGTATCTCCTTTCGTGGATCGTGCCGGTTCGATCGTACTTTCCCCTCAACGCCGCGTACAGCCCGCGCCGTAGGGCGTCCCTCTGGGAGGCGCCAACGGGGCCGTGCGACGGAGGAACATCGAGATGGCGGCCACGTTGTCCTCGGACCCGAGCAGCACGGACTCGCCGCCGAACGACGACGGGTCTCCCCCCAGCCTGCAATGGAGTGAGCGGCTCGAGTCGGCGCGGAAGCGGACCCAGCCGAGCTGAGCGATCTCCCACGCGGACAGGTCGGTGACGAGCGGGGCGGCCAGCGAGTCGCCGATGAACGGAAGCCGGACGAACGTGCCCATGCTTGCGAGCTTGTCGCCCACCGCGTCGGCGACCACTTGCTGGCGGCTACCGCGCGTGAGGTCGTTGTCTGCGGCGTCGTTCTGGTTGGTGCGAATCCGGGCGTAGACGAGCGCTCTCCTTCCGTCCATGTGTTGCGTCCCTTTCGAGAAGCGCCAACCCTCCCACTCGCGGCACCGAGCTGGCTTGTACGGGCAGTCGAACTTGTTCGAGAGGATCGCCTTCGGAACGTTCACGTCGATACCGCCGAGTGCGTCGATCAGCTCGCGGAACCCGTCGAAGTCGAACACCACGACGTGGTGGATCGGGAGCCCGGTGAGCCCGCGCACGGTCGCGAGCGTGAGGGCCGGCCCGCCGAGCTGGTTCGCTGCGTTGATCTTTCCCGAGCCGTAGCCCGGGATGTCGACGAGCAGATCTCGCGGGATCGACAGGTAGGAGAGCCGGTTCTTGTCGGGATCCGTGCGCAGCAGCAGGAGCGAGTCAGACCGTCGAGCGTCCTGGCGTCCGGGCGCCTTGCCGCCGTCGGTGCCGATCACGAGGATCGTCGCCGGGTCGGAAAGAAGCGATCCGTCGTGCTCTGCCAGCCGACCCTCGGCACGGCGAGGGAGCCGCTCGTTCGCCTCGCCGACGCCGCTCGCGAAGGAGAGGTAGCCGAGAACTCCCCACGACGACGCTGAGCACGAGCAGGCCGACGATGCCGAGGACGATCCAGAGACCCCACCGTCGGCGAGCGAGCGGATTTCTCAGGCCGGGCGGCGGGCTCGGCGGCGCCTCGCCGGTCCCTGTCGAGGGGGACTCTGCCCTTGACACGGCCACCGCGATACCGCCGGTAGGGCTTGTCTCCCTCGGCCATCCGGGGCGCTATGGTAGCCCGCGTCCGTGAGCGCGCCTCTTGTGATCGGAGTCGACGTGGGCGGGACGAAGATCCGCTCGGGCCTCGTCGACCGGGAGGGATCAGTGCGCGAGCGCTACGAGGCGCTGAGCCCCGGAACGCGCGAGGAGGACCTGCTGCTTGCGCTCGACGACGCGGTGGAGGCCGTGCTCGACGATACGGTCGGCGCCATCGGCTTCGGCGTCCCGGCGACCCTCGATCGCCGCACGCGTCGCGTGCTGAGCACGAGCAATCTGCCCTTCGACGATTTCGACCTCGCCGGCCACGCACGCGCGCGCTTCGGCCTACCCGTCGGCGTGGAGAACGACGCGAACGCCGCGACGTTGGCCGAGTGGAAGCTCGGTGCCGGACGGGGCCTCTCCGACCTCGTACTGCTCACCCTCGGAACCGGTGTCGGCGGCGGGATCGTCCTCGACGACCGGCTGTATCGCGGATGGGCGGAGATCGGTCACATGGTCATCCTCGCGGGCGGGCCGCCATGCCCAGGGCGCTGTCATGGGCATGGCCATGTGGAGGCTCTCTGCTCCGGAACCGCGGCCGACCAAGCGGCCCGCGAGCTGTGGGGGCCGGACGCCGATGCGCACACGCTGGTCGAGCGCGGGCATGCAGGAGACGAAGCTGCGTGCGTGTGTCTGGCCGAGATCGGCGGCTACCTCGGCGCTGCCATCGGCTCGCTCGTCAATGTCTTCGACCCGGAGGTCGTCCTCGTCGGAGGCGGCTTCGGAGAGGCTGCCGGCGAGCTCGTCCTCGGGCCTGCCGAGGACGCCGCCCGCCGCGAGGCACTCGAGCCCGCCGACGCGAGGCTTCGCGTCGAGCCCGCCGAGCTCGGGGCCGAGGCGGGTCTCGTCGGAGCCGGGCTGGTGGGCTTCGGCGCGCTCGATGGAACCTGGTAGTCGTGCCGCTGGCCGTCTGCGCCACGCCGATCGGCAACCTCGACGATGTCACGCTCCGCGTTCTCGCCGAGCTGCGCGAGGCGGATCTCGTCCTCTGCGAGGACACGCGTCGCTCCCGCATCCTGCTCGAGCGTCACGGGATCGCCGCACGGCTTCTGAGCTATCACCGCCACAACGAGGTCGCGCGCGGCGGAAGAAGTCATGTCTCGACTGGGGCGGGGAGAGCGGGTGGCACTCGTGTCCGATGCGGGCCTGCCCGGGGTCAACGACCCGGGTGCGCGGCTGGTCGCGGCGGCGCTGTCCGAAGGAGCTCCCCGTCACCGTCCTGCCGGGGCCGTCGGCTGTCGAGACGGCACTCGTTGCGAGTGGGCTCGTCGACGATCGCTACCAGTTTCTCGGGTATCTCCCTCGACGCGCGGGTGAGCTGCGGGCTCTTGCGGAGGAGCTCATCGGGTGGTCGCATCCGGTCGTCGCCTTCGAGTCGCCCCGCCGCCTCCACCGGTCGCTCGCCGCGCTCGCGCAGGAGATGCCCGATCGTCCGGCTGCAGTCTGCCGTGAGCTGACGAAGCGCTTCGAGGAGGTCGTGCGAGGATCGCTGCGGGAGCTCGCCGAGCGCTTCGCCGAGCCGCCGAAGGGTGAGATCACGCTGGTCCTCGGCGCTGGGAAGCGAGCACCAGGGGCGCGGATTCGATGACGCCGCCGTCGGGGCCGTCACGGAGCTCGTCGCAGCCGGAGTCTCGCGCCGTCAGGCGGTGGATCTCGTCGTCCGCCTCACCGGCGTACCACGGAATGCGCTCTACCGCTCCTCTCTGTGACAAGTCTGTGAAATCGCATTGCTCCTCCTCCTGGAGAGCCGCTACCGTCGAGCCATGTTCGCTTCGCGGACAACGAGAGTGCTCGGAACCGCCGTGTTCTCGATCGCGCTCGCGCTCGCGTTCGCCTCGCGCGCCGAGGCATGGGCGTGGCCGGCGGAGGGCAGCATCCTTCGCGAGTTCTCGCTCGGCGACGATCCGTACGCCGGCGGACAGCACCGCGGTGTCGACATCGCTCTCGAAGCAGATCGCCCGATCCGCGCGCCGGTCTCCGGTGAGGTCGCCTTCGCCGGACAGGTCCCGACGCACGGGCTCACCGTCACGATCGAGGTCGACGCATACAAGGTCTCCATGACCCATCTCGGGCAGCTTCTCGTCAGGCGCGGCGACCGCATCGCCGAGGGAGCGCCGCTTGCACAGGCAGGCCCGACGGGCGTTCCCGAGCACGAGGAGTCGTACGTCCACCTGGGCATCCGGTTCGGCGACGACGAGACCTACGTCGATCCGCTGTCCCTGCTTCCACCGCGGGCAGCCCCCGTTCCCCCGACGGCACCCGCTCCGCCTTCCGCACCAGCCCCTCCCGTCATCCGCGCCTGCTCCTCACGCCTCCGATCGCGGAGACGGCGCCGCCTCCGACGGTCGAGCCGACGCCATCGCCGCGCCCATCTCGCCTTCCTCTCCCGAATCGCCGGCAGCAGCGATCGTGCAGACGCCTCTCGCTGGGCACTCCCGAGCGCAGGAGCCGACCGGAGGAGACCGCCGTCGGTGACGGGAGCGCTGGGCGAGCGCGCGCCAATCCCTCGCGAAAGGGCACGACGACCAAGCGGCCGTCCGAGCTTCGAACGACTTCGCGTTCCGCAGCCCCACGGGACGGAGACGAACTGCGGACGAAGGCCCGAGGGCATTTCGACCGTGCCGGTGGCACGCGTGCACGAGCCGCCGGGTCTGGACCGCCTGCGGCGCCCGTTCCGCGGCAGCGCCCACGCGACGTCCACGGCCCGCCCGATCGGCGTGCTTCTCGTCCGGCCGCGTCGTTGCGCGCGCAGGCACGGTCGCAACCGGAAGGGGCTCGCAACGGCCACGATCGTCATGCCATCGCGAGCGGCGGCGGGATGGTCGTCGTCCTCATCGCCCTGACCATCCTCGTCGTCCTCGTACCGCGGGTGTCGTGGTCGAGCCGGGTCTGCCGCCGAAAACGACTCCATATCATGGACTCCGATGAGCCGATCCAGCTCCCGACGGAAGATCCTGGTCGCTGTCGCCTGGCCGTATGCGAGCGGACTGCGCCACATCGGCCACGTGGCGGGCTTCGGCGTTCCGTCGGACACGTTCGCCCGGTATCACCGACTCCGTGGAAACGACGTTCTCATGGTCAGCGGCACGGACGAGCATGGGACGCCGGTCATGGTCGCCGCGGACGCCGCGGGCGAGTCGCCGCGGGAGACCGCAGACCGCTTCAATCGGCTCATCCGCGAGGATCTGCGCGACCTCGGACTCTCGTATGACCTCTTCACTCGGACGACGACCGCCAACCACTACCGCGTCACGCAGGACCTCTTTCGAACCCTCCATCGCAAGGGCTACATCCTCGAGCAGGAGACGCTCGGGGCGTTCTCCGCCTCCACCGGCCACACCCTTCCTGATCGGTACATCGAGGGCACCTGCCCGATCTGCGGGTTCGAGAGCGCGAGGGGCGACCAGTGCGACAACTGCGGAAACCAGCTCGATCCCATCGACCTGATCGGCCCGCGTTCGCGGATCGACGGAGCTACGCCGGTCTTCAGGACGACGAAGCACCTCTTTCTCGACCTGCCGGCGTTCAAGGAGCAGCTCACCGAATGGATCGAGTCGAAGAGCGACTGGCGGCAGAACGTCAGGCGGTTCTCGCTCAACTTCGTGAAGGAGCTGAAGCCGCGCGCGATCACTCGTGACCTCGACTGGGGAGTGCCGATCCCGCTCGAGGGCTACGAGGAGCAGACCGACAAGCGGATCTACGTCTGGTTCGACGCGGTGATCGGCTACCTCTCCGCGTCCGTCGAGTGGGCAGCGAATCGGGGCACGCCCGATGCCTGGCGCGAGTGGTGGCAGCGCGCGGACGCAGAGCACGCGTACTTCATGGGAAAGGACAACATCGTCTTCCACACGGTGATCTGGCCGAGCACGCTCCTCGGATACGGCGACGACGGGGAGCTCGGAGCCGGTCAGGGAGACCTGCGGCTCCCGGACAACATCGTCTCGAGCGAGTTTCTGACCATGGAAGGCAAGAAGTTCAGCTCGAGCCGCGGACTCGAGATTCTCGTCCGGGACTTCCTCAGCCGGTACGACCCTGACGCACTCCGCTACTTCATCTCGATCGCAGGTCCGGAAACCCAGGACACGGACTTCACCTGGTCGGAGTTCGTGCGTCGAAACAACGACGAGCTCGTGGCCACTTGGGGCAACCTCGTCAACCGCACGCTGCAGAGCGCCTACAAGAACTTCGGGACGGTTCCTCGGCCGGGAGTGCTCACCGACGCCGACAAGCAGCTTCTCTCCATGGTCGACCATGGCTTCGACACGGTCGGGTCGCTGATCGAAGCGGCCCGGTTCAAGAACGCGTTGCAGGAGATCATGCGTCTCGCCGGCCTCGGAAACCAATACGTCACCGAGCAGGCGCCATGGACGCTGATCGAGAGCGATCGCGCGCGTGCCGGAACGATCCTGTACGTGTCGCTCAGGGCGATCGACAGCCTGAAAGTCCTGTTCACGCCGTTCCTTCCCTTCTCGTCGCAGCGGCTGCACGAGCTCCTCGGCTGGGACGGCTCGCTCGCGGGCCCGCTCGAGTTGCGCTCGGTGACCGAAGACGACGGCAACGAGCACGTCGTCCTCACCGGCGACTACTCGACGTGGGTGGGAGCATGGGAGCCGAGCGAGCTCCCGGCGGGCCAGGCGCTTCGAGAGCCGCAGCCGCTCTTCGCGAAGCTGGATGCGGACGTCGTGATCGCCGAGGAGCTGAAGCGCATGGAGGACGACGCAAACCGTCGCAGCGCGGCGTGACCGACTCGCACGCGCACCTCGACGCGTGCGACGAGCCGACAGCAGCGATCGAGCGTGCGGCAGCAGCCGGAGTCACGCGGATCGTCACGATCGGCACCGGAATCGATTCGTGCCGCGCCGCCCTCGCGCTCGCGGACGAGCACGACGGCGTCTTCGCATCGCTCGGCGTCGACCCGCATCAGGCCGCGACCGCGGAAGCCGGGCGGCTCGATGAGCTGCGCGAGCTCCTCGCGCATCCCAAGGCCGTCGCGGTCGGCGAGACCGGCCTCGACAACGTGAAGCTCTACGCCGCGCCCGCGGAGCAACGGCGGCTGTTCGACGGGCAGCTCGCGCTCGCAGCCGACCTCGATCTCCCGGTCGTCGTCCACAGCCGCGAAGCGGCGGCCGACACTGCCGTCCGCACTGGCGGGCTTTCCGGGCACGGTGATCCTTCACTGCTTCTCCTCGCCTGACCTGTTGTCGGCGGCGCTCGATCGCGGATACCACGTCTCCTTCGCAGGAAACGTCACGTATCCGAAGGCGGGCGAGCTTCGCGATGCCGCGGCGGCGATCCCTCGCAACCGGATCCTCGTCGAGACGGACAGCCCGTATCTCGCCCCGCAACCCGTGCGCGGCCGCCGGAACGAGCCGGCGCACGTCGTCCACACGATCGCAGCGCTCGCCGCGGTTCGCGGTGAGGAGCAGGCGGAGCTCGCCTCGGCGATACACGCCAATGCCGCGACCGCTTTTCGGCTGCCGTGACCGTCGCTACCGCGGCCGAAGAAGAGGCTCGGCCAGCACTTCCTCGTCGACGAGAACATCCTCGGCGTGATCGGACGCCTCGCGGCTCTCGATTCGGAAGATGCGGTGCTGGAGGTGGGGCCTGGCCTCGGGGTCCTCACCCGCTATCTCGCAGAACGCGTCGGCGTCGTCCATGCGATCGAGCTCGACCGCTCCCTCGAGCAGCCGCTCCGGTCTGCGCTCGAGGGACGAGACAACGTGCGAATTCTCCTCGGCGACGCGCTCGTGCTCGACCTCTCCTTGCTCGAGCCGCAGCCGAACAAGCTCGTCGCCAACCTCCCGTACAACATCGCCACGCCGCTCGTGGTGGAGAGCCTCGACGGAATCCCCGCGCTCGAACGCTGGTGCGTGATGGTGCAGCGAGAGGTCGCCGAGCGGTTCTTTGCCGCACCGCGAACGAAGGCGTACGGCGCCGTATCCGTGCTCGTGCAGCTCGTTGCGCGCAAGGTCGGCTTTCATGCAGTGCCGCCGACGGTCTTCAAACCCCGGCCGCGCGTCGATTCGGCGCTGGTCGCGTTCGAACGCATTTCAGGCCCGTCTCTCGGACCGGTCAGGCCGGTCGTACATGCCGCCTTCGCTCACCGACGAAAGACGCTCGCGAACTCCGTCGCCTTTGCTGGTCTCGCAAGCCGCTCGCATGCCGAGCAAGCGCTCGCGGCAATCGGAAAGCCGCCGGGTGCGCGCGCCGAGGAGCTCGCACCGCACGACTTCGTCGTTCTCGCCGCCGCGCTTCGATGACAAGACTACGCGCGCCTGCGAAGCTCAATCTCGCACTGGTCGTCGGCCCACTCCGTCCCGACGGTAGACACGAGGTCGCGACCGTCCTGCAGGCGATCGACCTCTCCGACGACATCGCGCTCGAGCCGGCCGACTCTCTGGTCGTCGAGGGGTTTGCGGAGGACACCATCGTCCGAGCTGCTCTGACTCGACTTGCAGATGCGGCCGGCGTCGCCCCGAGCTGGCGCGTGCGGATCGAGAAGCGGATTCCCGTTGCCGGAGGGCTCGGCGGTGGGAGTTCGGATGCGGCAGCGGCGCTCGCGCTCGCGAACGCGTCGCTCGTGACGCCGCTTCCAGACGACCGGCTGCACGCGCTCGCCGCGCTCACGGGCGCGGACGTGCCCTTTTTCCTGTGCACGGGCCCGCAGCTCGGGACCGGCGACGGTACCGAGCTCCTTCCGCTCGACCTGCCGACGGACTATGTGGTCCTGCTGATGCTGCCCGACGGCGCGCGCAAGGAGTCGACGGCGGCGGTCTACCGCCACTTCGACGAGCGGGACGGTGGCAGAGGGTTCGAGGAACGCCGGGCGCAGCTCCTCCGTGTGCTCGAAGGGGTGACCAGCTCCGATGGCCTGGCGGCTCTCCCGCCGAACGACCTCGCCTCATCGCCTCTCGTCGGCGAATTGGAGACGCTCGGCGCGTTCCGTGCCGACGTGACCGGCGCCGGCCCTGTCGTGTACGGGCTGTTCGAGGCTGCAGAAGCGGCCGCGCTCGCGGCATCCTCGCTCGAGAGGAGCGGACGCTGCTGGATCTCCCGACCGGTCGTCAACGTCGATCCCCGGTGACACTGGCAAGATGAGCGGGCTCTGGGGCGTGGCCAAGTGGTAAGGCAACGGGTTTTGGTCCCGTGATCCCAGGTTCGAATCCTGGCGCCCCAGCCACGATGTCCCAGATGAACCACTCGCGGCTCGGCGCGGTCGTCATGGCGGCCGGTCTCGGCACGCGCATGCGCTCGGCCACCCCGAAGCACCTCCACTCGCTGCTCGGTCGCCGGATCGTGGACTGGGTGCTGGAGACGGCGCGAGAGCTCGAGGCCGACCCGCTCGTCGTCGTCACCGCGCCGACGACCGCGGACGCGTTCGAGGGCGTTCGGGTCGCGGTGCAGGAGACGCCGCGCGGAACCGGGGACGCGGTGCGAAGCGCGCAGCACGCACTCGGAGACGTCGAAGAGGTCCTCGTGCTCTCGGGCGACACGCCGCTCCTGACGTCTGCGCTCCTGCGAGAGCTGCTCGAGACACACCGGCGCGAGGGCGCGGCGGCAACCGTGCTCTCGTTCGAGCCCGACGACCCTCGATCCTACGGCCGGGTCGTCCGCAACGGGTCGGGAACATTGGCGGCGATCGTCGAAGCCGCTGACGCGAGCCCCGAGGAGCTTGCCCTGCGGGAGGTCAACTCCTCGATCTACGTCTTCCGGGCCGAGCGCCTGTGGCCCGTTCTCGAACGCCTGACCCCCAAGAACGCGCAGGGCGAGCTCTATCTGACTGACACCGTCTCGCTCCTCGTTGCCGAAGGCGAGCGGGTCGCGGTGCACAAGGGAGGAGAGCCGATGGAGACAGAAGGTGTCAACACGCGGTCCGAGCTCGCCTTGGCGGCGGCCGCAATGCGAGACCGGATCAACGAGGCGCACATGCTTGCAGGCGTGACCATCGTCGACCCGTCGACCACCTGGATCGACGCCGACGCCATCGTCGAACCCGACGCGGTGATTCATCCGTTCACGGTCGTCAGGGGCGCGTCGCGCATCGCCGCGGACGCCGAGATCGGGCCGCACGCGGTGCTCCACGACGCGGTCGTGGGCGCCGGAGCTCTCGTGGGCCCGTTCTGTTACCTTCGCCCGGGCACGGTTCTCGAGGCGGGCGCGAAGGCCGGGACGTTCGTGGAGATCAAGAACTCGCGGATCGGTGAGAGAACGAAGGTGCCGCACCTCTCATACGTCGGTGACGCGGACATCGGTGAGGACTCGAACATCGCTGCGGGGAACATCACCGTGAACCAGGATCACGCGACCAGGGCGAAGGAGCGGACGGTAATCGGGCGCAACGTCAGGACCGGCGTCGACAATGCCTTCGTGGCCCCGGTCACGATCGGCGACGACGCATGGATTGCAGCCGGCTCCGTCATCACAGAGGATGTCCCTCCGGGCGCGCTCGCGATCGCCCGTACGAAGCAGCTGAACAAGGAGGGGCGGGGTGGAAAGCGGGACGATTGAGCAGACGCTTCCCGGGCTCTCGGCCGACATCCCCGAGGGCGCGATGACGACCGGCCACGCAATACCCCTCACCCCGCAGAAGCGGCTCATGGTCTTCGCGGGTCGCTCGCATCCCGAGCTGGCCGTCGAAGATCGCGGAGCAGCTGAACGTCGAGCTCGGTGACGTCGAGTTGCTCACGTTCGCGAACGGCGAGACGTACTGTCGCTACTGCGAGTCGATCCGCGGAGCGGACGTCTTCCTCGTGCAGACGGGCTGCCAGCCCGTCGACCAGAACATCATGGAGCTCCTCTTCATGATCCAGGCAGCGAGGCTTGCCTCCGCGAAGCGCATCACGGCCGTCATTCCCTGGTTCCCGTACTCGCGGCAGGACAGAAAGGCCAAGCCCAGCGAGCCGATCTCGAGCCGCCTCCTCGCCGACATGCTCCAGATGGCCGGCGTCGACCGCCTGCTGACGATGGATCTGCACGCGGGTCAGATCCAGGGGTTCTTCACCATCCCCGTCGACCACATGACCGCGCTTCCGCTCTTCGCGCAGTATTTCCGCGACCTGGGCCTGACCGGGGAGCGTGTCGTCTCGGTGGCTCCTGATGCGGGACGCGCGAAGCACGCCGTTCGCTTCGCCGAGATGGTCGGGGCCGACTTCGCGATCATGCACAAGACGCGCCCGTCGCACGATGTCGCATCGGTCACCGAAATCACCGGCCGGGTCGATGGGAGGGTCGCAATCGTCGGCGACGACAACATCTCGAGCGGGAACACGCTGCTGGAGGGTGCGAGGGCGCTCAAGGAGGCAGGTGCGAGCGACGTCTGGGTGTTCGCCACGCACGGGCTCTTCTCCGGCGACGCTCTCGAGCGGTTCGCCGCCGCCGACCTGGGTGGCATCGTCGTGACCGACACGGTTCCCGTGGATCCGCTCCGCCGGCCGCCTGGGATGACCGTGCTCACCGTCTCCGGGCTTCTTGCCGAGACGATCATCAACGTGTTCGCCGACGAGTCGGTCTCGGCGATCTTCGGCGGCGAGAACCAGCTCTTCTAGCGAGAACGGCTCAGCCAAGCGGGCTGGGCCGTTCTTCTACCGCCTCTTTCTAACCGACACGTCACGAACGGCCGTCTTGTCGCCCGAGCCGGAGCGCGTCGCCGTGTGGGTGCGTGGCTCTGGAGTCTGGAAGTATCGGGCGAACGACCTTGGAGCGATGAGAAAGGAGACGCCATGCCGAAGGCATCGAAGGAGACGGCATCTGAGAGCGCGACCCTGGAGGGCTACGAGGGCCACTTCGAGCACTTCGACGGGGGCTACACCGTCGGCTTCGAGACCTACAGCGCCGACGCCGACCTTGCCCCGTTGTACAAGGGGCTACCCAACGACCAGTGTCAGTGCGAACACTGGGGCTACGTCATCAAGGGCAAGGTGAAGTTCACGTCCGCTGGTGGTCGCGAAGAGACCTTCGAGACGGGTGACGCCTATTACGTCGGGCCGGGACACACTCCCAGCATCTACGACGGCACTCAGGTGGTGGAGTTCTCCCCGACAGAGGAGTTCGCGAAGACGATGGAGGTCGTCGAGAAGAACATGGAGTAACGCCCCCATCGAAACGTAGGCGAGTGCCGGGATCGTGTGGCCGTTGCCGCAACGAGTCGTGCCGGTCGGCCACCTCATGCACGGTTCCCCAGCGTGGGTGGAAGATCACGGTGCGCTTGCTGCTCGTACCCGGCTTGGGCTCCTGCACGGGCGGGACCCGATCGCGGATCTCTCTGGCCTCGAGTTCGGGGCGCTCCTCGACCTCGCGAGACCCGTGATAGCGTCGCCCGCGCGGATGGCTGAGGTTGGACTCTTGCTCGCCGTGGTCGCGTTACCGATCTTGATCGGCGCGGGGATGTCGTACTTTCGACGGGCATGGTGGTGGGGAGCTGTCGCCGCGATCTGCATCTTTCTCGTCGCGGCACTGGCACCGCCACCTGAGGAAGGCGAGTCGCGGGTGGCACTCGGCGATCTCGGCTTCCTCGTCATCGTGGCGGGGATCGTTGCTTTGCTGGTCTGGATCGGCTCGTGGCTGACCGGTCGCATTCGCAGGAAGTCCGCTTCGATGAACTAGTTCAGCCCGCCCGCCTCGGAGCTCGCGTTCCTCGATCCGCAGGTAGCCCTGGGCTTAAACAAGACTGATCGCGTCACGCCGCCTTCTCGTTGCGTTCTTGCCCGTTCCCTTGCACTCCGGGCACTCATCCACCATGCGCTCCTCGTACATCGGGCCGGGGACGTAGGCCGATCCCTGGCACTCCCGGCACGCATCTTCGGCAAGGTCGTGTCGCGTCTCCCACGCGCTATGCACAGTGCTCCCCTTCCTCGAGTGGTTGCCAAGCTGCGCTCGTCCCCCCTCTTGATCAAGACGAGTCCCAGCGCGTCCATCGCACGGTACCCCCCTAACGGGGCAGTGCATATCCCTCGAACGAGCCTTATCAGCCGATCGCAATGCGGCTCGCGCTCGTTCACCCCGCCCGCCTCCAGTTGGCGCTCGATCCGCAGGTTGCTCGCGGCCTCGAGACTCCAGTCAGTGGTCTAGCGGTTCGCGCTTTGTCCAGATTCGCCGCGGTCTCCTCGGAGTGTTGGAGCCTCGGCGAGTCCTCGGGATATCGCTCGAGCCACCGCCGCGCCGCTGGCTCCGCCCTTCGGTGAACCTTGCTCTGCGTAGAGATGCACGAGCTGCAGCGCGTCCTCGAGTGGCAGATCGCGCTAACCCGAGCGCTTCCAGGTCTTTCCCGGGTAAGCAACCGAGATCGCCCAGGCACATCGGAATGACTGACAGCCCTTGGGAACGAGTGGTGTGAAGCTGATCGTCCTGCCGCGAATCTGGTAGCGGAACGTCACCCTCGGAAACTCCTTGAAGATCGTGACCATTCCGGGTTTGCCGATGCGAAAGCGCCCGTCGTCTACCGGGTCGCCGTTCCAGTCGAGCGATCCGAACTCACCGTTCTTCAGGAAGAAGTGCGAATGCTTGCGAGGGACTGCCCCGAGGCACGGCCGTGCCGGGTCACGAAGCTGACCTGGGTTCTCGACGCCGCGAATGAAGCCGTTCCCCACGACCATCTCGTTGACGAGCTTCGAGATCCCCGCGCTGCGGAAGGCGCTTGCCAGTTCGGCGCACGTCGTTGTCCTCGCCCAGGTGCCGACGAGTGATCCAGCCGGTTGAGACGACGACGACGCCGCGACACCTGCGCTTGCGACGGCGACGAGGGCTACCGCCATGACGAGCACGTACTTCACAGTCACCTCACCGACTCGCCTGCCGTTGACGTTCGGGCGAAATCAGATCGCGACTATCCGTCGTGTCGCAGCGGATGTCAACACTCCTAGGTTTCGCCCACCTCGAGCTGCGCGCTCGTGGCGGTTGCGAAATCGCCGCTCCCGGCGACGGTCTAGCGCCGTGGAAAGCCGAGGTCGAGATCGCGCCGAGTCACAGGTGCTCGCGATCACTAGCCCCGCCAAGCGGCTCGGCGCGCGTGGAAACCAGCGCCACTCGCTACAATCCGCCGCCGATGTCCGGAGACCGGTTCAAGCTCGAGGTTCAAGAACGCGACGAGCGCGGGTCGCGCCACTCGCGACGCCTGCGCAAAGCCGGCATCGTGCCGGGCGTGCTCTACGGAAAAGGACACGCGCGTGCGATCTCCGTCCCGGAGCGCGACCTGCGGACGGCGATGACCGGGCCGTCGGGCATGCACGCCATCCTCGACGTCGTGCTCGAGGGTCAAAAGACGGTTCATCCCTCGATCCTGGCCGAGTATCAGCAGGATCCCGTGCGCGGGAAGATTTCGCACATCGACCTTCGCGAGGTGCGGCTCGATCAGCCGATCCAGGCATCCGTCGTCGTCCAGCTCGTCGGCGAGGCCGTCGGAGCCAAGGCTGGAGGCGTCGTGTCGCTCGTCTCGCGCGAGCTGCAGGTCGAGGCGCTGCCGATGGAGGTCCCCGAGCACATCGACGTGGACGTGTCGGCCATGGACATCGGCGACGTCCTCCGACTCGAGGACATTTCCGTGCCCGAAGGGGTCACCTTGCTCGATGACCTGCACGAGACAGTGATCGTCACGGTTGCGATGTCTCGCGGCTTTGCAGAGCTCGAGGAGGCCGAGGCGGCCGCTGCCGCGGAGGCCGAAGCCCTCGAAGAAGGCGAAGAGCCCGCAGAGGGCGCTGAAGAAGAGGACGAAGCCGACCAGGCTTCGGACGCTTCTCCCGACGAAGAGGGCTAACCGTGCGTCTCTTCCGTCGGGGCGATCGCGCCTCGACGCTCGACCTGCTCATCGCAGGCCTCGGGAATCCCGGCCGCGAGCATGCGCGGGATCGCCATAACGTCGGCTGGATGGTCATCGAGGAGCTCGCGCGTCGCCACAACAGCTCGTTCCGCTCGAAGTTCAACGGGCGCCTCGCGGAGACACGGATCGGCGACGCGCGCGTTGCCCTGCTCGAGCCGGAGACGTACATGAACGACTCGGGACGCTCGATCTCCGCCGCCGCACGCTTCTTCAAGGTCATGCCGGAACACATCCTCGTCGTCCATGACGACGTCGATCTCGAGATCGGGAGGCTGCAGGCACGAGCAGGCGGAGGGCTTGCGGGCCACAACGGTCTCCGCTCGATCGCACAGATCCTCGGCACGCCGGAGTTCCTGCGACTGAGAGTCGGGGTGGGTCGTCCTGGGCGTGGCGATCCGCGCCCAGTGGCGGACTACGTGCTTTCGCCGTTCGCCGCCGAGGACGACGTCGAGGGGATCGTGTCGCGCTCCGCCGACGCCGTCGAGAGCGTCCTCCGGAAGGCCTGGTCGCAGCTCAGCAACGGTTCAACTGAGCCAATCTTGATGCGATGTCGTCAGCCAGGCGTGACGGGATCCCGGATATCGTGTTCGTAGGGACACGGGAGTGCCCCTGGGGGTCGTTGTTCGTGGACGGAGGGCCGGTGGTTGGATGAGCTGGACCCCGAACGGCCCCGCATGAGCTCGGGACACCCGCAGGTTACGATGGCGGCGCGGGGCTCGACTCCCGCCAGACGCATGGACCAGCCGGTCTCCTCGCTCCACGGGCTCGTGGCCGCGCTCGCCGAAAGCGAGGGCTTTCGCGCGTTCGCAGACGACTTTCCAGCGGACGCCCGCGTGTCGGAGCCTGCGCTCCCGCTCGTGCTGGCAACGCTGCACGAGACTCTCGAGAGATCCCTCCTCTGCCTTCTTCCCGAGGACGAGCAAGCGCGCGATGCCGCAGAGGCCGTCTCCTGGTATGCCGATCCTGCGCAAGTCGCGCTGCTTCCGAGTCGGGGCGTTCAGCTCGATTCGGGCCTCGAACCCCCGGCACACCTCGTCGGCGAACGAGCGCGAGCGCTAGACGTCCTCGCCCGAGGTGGTCTCGTCTGCGCGTCGGCGCGGGCTCTCGCGGAAGGCCTTCCTCCCGAGCAAGCGCGACCCAAGCCGATCGAGATCCGCGCAGAGGGCGAGATCGGTCTCGACTCGCTCGTAGAGGCTCTCGCACTTGCCGGATACGAGCGTGCTGAACGCGTCGACGAGCGCGGTCAGATTGCCGTCCGCGGAGGGCTCGTCGACGTGTTCCCGAGCACGGGGCGAGAGCCCATTCGCATCGAGTTCTTCGGAGACGACATCGAGCAGATTCGCGCGTTCTCGCCGTTCACCCAGCGCGCACTGCATCCTGTCAGCAGAGCGGTGATCTATCCGGCCGTCGAGAGGCGGAAGGATCTCGTCGATCTCGACTCCGACGAGGTGGCGAACGCGGAGGATCTCGTGCCCCCTGTCGAGCGCCCACCCGATCTCGTGTGGCAGTGGGACGACGTTCGACGCCTGGCGGAGGAGGAGGGCCTCGAATCGCTGCGCTTGGAGAACGCTGCCACCCTCGACCCGTTCCCACGTGCCCAGGCCCATTCCTTCGAGGCGCAGCGACCGGCCATCGCGGCCCGAGGCTTGGCCGAGGCGGAGACGGAGCTCGCGGGGATGCTTCGGCAAGGTCGCCGCGTGTTGGTCGCGTTTCCGCATCGAGGGGAGGCGCTCCGCACGCAGCGGTTGTTGCGGAAGGTCGACGCCGACGTCGTGGAGGAGGGGGCGCGGCCGCTTCCCGCCGATCCCGTGGTGCAGTTCGTCGTAAGCCCCGCACGGCGTGGCTTCGTGTGGCGCGATCTCGGGATCGCGCTCCTCCCGGACGTGCAGGTGTTCCGCAAGCGCCCGCCGCGAGCGGACGCGCGTCTCGGCCGAGCGCTTCAGTCGTTCGCAGACCTGCGCACAGGCGACTACGTCGCGCACGAGGATCACGGGATCGGCCGCCTGCTCGGCTTCGAGACGAAGGAGGTCGCGGGCGTCACCCGCGACTACCTCTACCTCGCATTCCGAGGCGAAGACCGCCTGTACGTCCCGCACGAGCAGCTTCCCAAGGTCAGCCGCTACATCGGCGCGGATGCCGGCGCTCCGGCGCTCTCCAAGCTCGGTGGCAAGGCCTGGCAGAACCTCAAGAGTCGTGCGCGCGAATCGGTGCGTGAGCTCGCCGGCGAGCTGCTCGCCCTCTACGCGCGGCGCCAGCAGGCGGCCGGGGTCGCGTTCGACCTGAACCAGGACTGGCTCGAGCGGCTCGAGGCGTCGTTCCCGTACCGGGAGACCGACGACCAGCTGCAGGCGATCGAGGCGGTCAAGGAGGACCTCGAAGCGCCAAGGCCCATGGATCGGCTCGTCTGCGGCGACGTCGGCTTCGGAAAGACGGAGGTCGCCGTGCGCGCGGCATTCGCAGCCGCCTTGAACGGCAAGCAGACGCTCGTTCTCTGCCCGACGACGATCCTGGCCGAGCAGCACTGGAACACGTTCCGGGAGCGCTACCGCGATTTTCCGGTGCGGGTCGAGATGGTCTCGCGCTTTCGGTCCCGCGCCGACCAGAAGCAGATCCTGAAGGAGTTCGGCGACGGGAAGGTCGAGGTCCTGATCGGCACGCACCGCGTCCTCTCGCGCGATGTGATCCCGAAGGAGCTCGGCCTCGTCATCCTCGACGAGGAGCAGCGCTTCGGCGTCGCCCAGAAGGAGCTCCTACGCTCGCTCCGGCTCGAGGTCGACGTGCTGGCTCTCTCGGCGACGCCGATTCCGCGGACACTGCACATGTCGCTCTCGGGGCTGCGCGACATCTCGATCATCGAGACACCTCCCGCCGGGCGCCATCCGATCCGGACGACCGTCGGCGAGTACGACGAGGAGCTCGTCAGGACCGCACTCGTGCGAGAGCACGCGTCGCGGCGGTCAGTCCTTCTACCTGCACAACCGCGTGGAGTCGATCGACGAGGCGGCCGAGAAGCTGCAGCAGCTCTGTCCCGTCGCTTCGCTTCCTCGTCGCCCACGGGCAGATGTCCGAACGCGATCTGGAAGAGCGGATGCACGCGTTTCTCGCGGGTGACGCGGACGTGCTCGTGTCGACCACGATCATCGAGTCCGGCATCGACATCCCACAGGCCAACACCCTGATCGTCGAGCGGGCGGACGCCTTGGGGCTCGCCCAGCTCTACCAGATCCGTGGCCGCGTCGGCCGCTCGGACGTCCACGCGTACGCATACCTCTTCTACCCGGACGCATCCGAGCTCAGCCCCGAGGCGAGAGCGCGGCTGGCGACCCTCGCCGACCACACCGAGCTCGGCGCCGGCTTCCAGATCGCAATGCGCGATCTCGAGATCCGAGGGGCCGGCGACCTGCTCGGGGCCGAGCAGTCCGGCCACGTCGCGGCGCTCGGCTTCGAGCTCTACGTCGAGATGCTGAACGAGGCGGTTGCCGAGCTGTCGGGAGAACGTCGCGTCGCGGCGCGCCCGGTTCGGGTCGACGCGCGCGTCGACGCGTACGTCCCGGCCTCGTACGTCGCGGCCGAAGCGCTCAAGATCGACCTGCATCGTCGGATCGCGCTCGTGGAGGACGAGGACGAGCTGCGCGAGCTCGTCTCCGTCACCGAGGATCGGTATGGACCGGTGCCCGAGCCGGTGCAGAACCTGTTCGCGATCCAGGAGGCGAAGTTGAAGCTCGCGCGGCTCGGCGCCGACTATCTCGTCTACCGCGGAGGGCGAGCGACCGTCGGCCCGCTGGTCCTCGGCTCGGTGGAGTTCCAGGCGCTCAGAGTCGTCGTCCCGACCGTCGTCTACTCGACCGAGAAGCGTGAAGTGTCGCTGCGGGTGGAGACGCTGGAAGCGGCGCTCGGGCTGCCCGATGCTATAGTCGACGCTCGCCTGGCCGCCTGAGTCGCGGCCTTTTTCTTGGCTATGGAACCAGCCCGCGAACCAGTTTCACCTCGTACCCGAACAGTCCACAACGTCTGCCTAACACCGGCTCGGCTATAAGAAAACCCGCATGAAGCGCTCGCTCCTCGCTCTCGCCGTCCTCGGCCTCGCTCTCGCGATGTTCGCTTCTGCGTGCGGCGGCGGCAGCGGAGATGTCCCGGACGGAGCGGTGGCGGTCGTCGACGGCATCGAGATCTCCGAGGCGGAGCTCGAGGAGCTGACCGAACGCGTGAAGAAGTCATATGCGGCCGGGAAGCAGGAGTTCCCGAAGGTGGGGACTCCCGAGTATCAGAGTCTTCAGACGCAAAACGTGGCATCCCTCGTCCAGCGCGAGGAATTCGAGCTCGAGGCCGAAGAGCTGGGCCTCCGGGTGACCGACGCCGAGGTGGACAAGGATGTCCAGGAGTTCCTGAAGAGTCGCTACCAGGGAAAGCGCGATGCATTCGTGAAGGCGCTCGAGGAGCAGGGGTACACGGAAGAGTCGTTCCGCGACACGATCCGCTACTCCCTCGTCGCCCAGAAGCTCTATGAAGCCATCACCAAGGACATCAAGGTCGAGGAGGCGGAGATCCTCGAGTACTACCAGCAGAACCAAGCCCAGTACGGATCGCCCGAGTCCCGGGACGTCAGGCACATCCTGATCTCGGAGAAGGATGGCGACGAGGTCGACTTCGCGAAGAGCAAGGTCGAGGCGAACAGGATCTACCGCGAGCTGCAAGGCGGAGGCGACTTCGTCGCGCTCGCAAAGCAGAACTCGGACGATCCGAGCGTCAAGGACAACGGCGGCAAGCTGTCGATCACGCGCGGTCAGACGGTGCCCGAGTTCGACAAGGCCGCCTTCGAGCTGGAGCAGGGGGCACTTTCCAAGCCCGTGAAGACGACCTACGGCTATCACGTCATCGAGGCGCTCGGCCCGGTGAAGAAGGCAACCACGACGCCCATCGCCAAGGTCCGCTCGTCCATCCGCATGACGCTTGCTCCAGGAGAAGAAGACGGCCTTCGCGACCCAGTGGGTCGAGGATCTGAAGGACGAGTACGACGGCAAGGTCAGCTACGCGGCCGGCTTCGAGCCTCCCGAGATCCCGGACGCGACGAGCACCGAGACCGAGACCGACCCGAGCTAGCTCGTTCGGCGCTGGATCGAATCCGCACGCGCGGATTTCGAGCGCGCAAGACACTAGGGTTGAGCTCGTGAGTCTCGCGGAGGCGCTTCTCGACCTCCAGGAGTTGACGCGACAGCTTCGTCGCGACTGCCCCTGGGACCGGGAGCAGACAGCGCTCACGATCGTCCCGCACACGCTCGAGGAGGCGTACGAGGTCGCGGACGCCGCCGTTGCGGGCGACGATGCAGGACTCCGGGGCGAGCTCGGCGATCTTCTCTTCCAGGTGTACTTCCTGTCGCTCCTCTTCGAGGAGCGCGGGCCAGGGCGACCTCGAGTCGGTCGCCCGCGGGGTACACGAGAAGCTCGTCCGGCGGCATCCCCACGTGTTCGGGGAGGCCGAGGCCTCCAGCGCGGGACGGGTGCGCGAGCGCTGGGAGCAGATCAAGTCGGAGCAGGAGGGACGGGAGGGGATCTTCCACGACGTTCCCGCGCTCGCTCCCTGCGCTTCTCGAGGCGCGCAAGGTTCAGCGCCGCGCCGCGACCGTCGGGCTTCGACTGGCCCGACCTGGCACGGCCCGCTCGCGCAAGGTGAGCGAGGAGCTCGACGAGCTGGTCGGCGCGATCGAGCGAGCCGGAGAGCCGCGCCCCGAGACGGAGCCCGACGCACAGGTTTTCTCCGAGGTCGGCGACGTGCTCTTCACCGTCGTCAACGTCGCGCGTCGACTGAACGTGGACCCGGAGCTCGCGCTGCGCGCGACCTCACGTCGTTTCCGAGAGCGGATCGAGCGTGCCGCCGAGCTCGCCGGCGAGGAGGGCGACGACTGGGTGCGCCTCGATCTCGAGCGCCAGGATGCGTACTACG
This sequence comes from uncultured Actinomycetes bacterium, assembly GCA_963838395.1. Classification (GTDB taxonomy): domain Bacteria; phylum Actinomycetota; class Thermoleophilia; order Gaiellales; family Gaiellaceae; genus GMQP-bins7. Next base: position 267,476 of record CAWIQX010000023.1, on the reverse strand, counting down.
AGCGAGCGAAGGGAGGAGCTGCGATGAGCGCCATCGTCGACGTGCACGGCCGTCAGATCCTCGACTCGCGCGGCAACCCGACGGTCGAGGTCGAGATTCGCCTCGCCTCGGGTGCGTTCGGGCGCGCGGCGGTTCCTTCGGGCGCGTCGACCGGCGAGCACGAGGCGGTAGAGGTACGAGACGGCGATCCGGCGGCGTACCTGGGCAAGGGAGTTCTGAACGCGGTTGCCAATGTCAACGGAGAGATCGCGCAGGCCGTGTCCGGCCTCGACGCGGCCGATCAACCCACGCTCGATCGGGCTCTCGTCGACCTGGACGGAACTCGTGGAAAGTCGAGGCTCGGCGCGAACGCCGTCCTCGGCTGCTCGCTCGCCGCCGCGAAAGCCGCTGCGGCCGAGGCGGAGCTCCCTCTCTATCGCTGGCTCGGCGGCGACGGCGCCCGCACACTCCCTGTTCCGCTGATGAACGTGGTCAACGGGGGAGCCCACGCCCAGAACCGCCTCGACCTCCAGGAGTTCATGATCGTCCCGGCGGGCGCGGACACGTACGGCGAAGGGCTGCGCATGGGCACGGAGGTCTTCCATCACCTGAGAGCGGTGCTGCACGAGCGCGGGCTTGCGACCGGGGTGGGTGACGAGGGAGGCTTCGCGCCCGACCTGGAGTCGACCGAGCAGGCGATCGAGGCGATCCTCGAGGCCGCCGAGCGCGCGGGTCATCGCGACCGGGTCGGGATCGCGCTCGATCCCGCCGCGAGTGAGATCTTCCACGATGGGCGCTACGAGCTTCCGGGCGAAGGACGCACGCTCGAGCCGGCGGCGATGATCGACTTCTACGCCGACCTGGCGGAGCGTTATCCGCTCGTCTCGGTCGAGGACGGCCTCGACGAGAACGCCTGGGGCGATTGGCGTGCGCTGACCGAGAAGCTCGGCGGCTCGCTCCAGCTCGTCGGCGACGACCTCTTCGTGACGAACGAGGAGTTTCTGCGCCGAGGGATCGCGGAGAGCGTCGGCAACGCGATTCTCGTCAAGGTGAACCAGATCGGGACGCTGACCGAGGCCCTGGAGACCATCGAGGTCGCGAAGGCAGCCGGATACGCCACCGTGATCTCCCATCGCTCGGGGGAGACGGAGGACACGACGATCGCGGACCTGGCGGTCGCGGTGAACGCGGGCCAGATCAAGACGGGAGCCCCGTCGCGGACCGACCGCGTCGCGAAGTACAACCAGCTCCTGCGAATCGAGGAGGAGCTGGGCGAGGGCGGTCTACCCCGGCTGGGCGACGTTCCGTCGAGCGCGGCGGAGACGGTCTTTACAGTGCCTGGCACTGGAGTGCGACAAGTGCGCCGATTGTCCACAGGCGCATGGTTGAGCGTCGTGCGGCGCTTGTAGCCTGCGCAGACGATGGTCGCCTTCGACCGCAGGACGAAGATCGTCGCCACGCTCGGACCCGCGTCGTCCGGCGAAGACGGCATCTCGAGGCTGATCGAGGCCGGGATGGACGGCGCGCGCCTCAACTTCTCGCACGGGTCGCACGCGGATCACGGCAGGAGCGCCAAGCTCGTACGAGACGCGCAGAGGTCGTTCGGCAGGCCCCTCGCGCTGATCGCGGACCTGCAGGGCCCGAAGCTCAGGATCGGCGAGCTCTCGGAGCCGGTCGAGCTCGAGGTGGGCGATAGCGTCTACGTCGCCGACGAGGGCTCGGCCCGGGCGGACGACCTTCCTGTCGCGCCGGCCGTTCTCGGCTCGGTGCTCGCTCCCGAGCAGGACGTGCTCGTCGACGACGGCCACGTACGGCTCCGCGTCGAGCGGGTCGAGGGCAACCGAGCGTTGTGCCGCGTGATCACGGGCGGCATCGTCGAGCCGCACAAGGGCGTGAACGTTCCCGGAGTTCCGTTGCCGGTTCCCTCGCTCACCGAGAAGGATCTCGAGGATCTCGACTTCGCGCTCGAGCTCGGAGTCGACTACGTCGCTCAGTCCTTCGTCCGCTCGCGAGCAGACGTCGCTGCCCTCCGGGCGAAGCTCGAGCTGGCCGGGTCGCAGGCGTGGGTGATCGCGAAGATCGAGCTGCAGGAGGCGGTCGCGGCGATCGACGAGATCCTCGACGAGGCAGATGCGGTGATGATCGCCCGCGGCGACCTCGGCGTGGAGGTGGGCGCGGCAGACGTCCCGCTCCTGCAGAAGCGAATCATCCTCGCCGCTCTCGAGCGGGGAAAGCCGGCGATCACTGCGACCCAGATGCTGGAATCGATGGTGCATCGCCCTGAGCCGACCCGCGCAGAGGCTTCCGACGTCGCAAACGCGATTCTCGACGGAACCTCGGCGGTGATGCTCTCCGCCGAGACCGCGATCGGCGAGTACCCGGTCGAGGCGGTGGAGACGATGGCCCAGATCGCCCTTGCGGTCGAGCCGAGCCTCGGGTACCGCCACCAGCTGCCGGGGGCCTCCGAGGCTCCCACGATAGGCCGCGCGATGTCGAATGCCGCCTGCGATCTCGCCGAGGCGCTCGGGGCCAAGGCGATCCTCGTGCCCACCTTCACGGGACGGACGGCCTCGGCGGTCGCGCGGCTTCGCCCGCGCAGGCCGATCGTCGCCTTGACGCACGTCGTGACTTCCCTCCAGCACATGGCGATCGAGTGGGGCGTCACGCCGCTCGAGATTCCCGAGTCGAGCGACGTCGACGATCTTTGGCGCCGGTCGATCGAGACTGCTCGCGAGGCGGGAATCGTGGACGCGGGCGACCGCGTCGTCCTCACCGCGGGAACCGCGGTGAACATTCCCGGCTCGACCAACGTCATCAAGGTCGACGCCGCCTAGAAGCGAGGAGGGGCTTGCGCGTGCGCGTGGAAAGCGTGCGGCGTGGCGGGTACCGGGTCGACGAGAAGCCGTCCGAAGCGGACGGGTAAGGGAACGACGCGCCGGCGGCTGCGGCTGCTCTGGCTGACGGCGCTCGTCGGTCTCTCTGCCTACCTCTACTCCCAGCCGCTCGCCTCCTACTTCGAGACGCGCAACGACCTCGCCGCGCGACGGGTGGAAGTCGAGCGCCTGCGGATCGCCAAGGCGAGTCTCGAGCGCCGCCTGGTCAACTTCACGAGCCTGGATGCGACACAGCGCGAGGCGAGGCGGATCGGCTACGTGCTTCCAGGCGAGCAGCTCTTCGTCATCAAGGGAATCCCGGAGTGGCGGCGCGTGCAGCGTAGTGTCCGAGGGGATGGATGACCGGGCGATCGTCGCGCGTCAACTCGGCAGACCGCCACGTGCGCTCCTGCGCGTCGCCGTTCGCTGTCCGTACGGCGCCCCGGCCGTAACCGAGCAGGATCCGTACGACGCGGAAGGCAACCCCTTTCCGACGACCTACTACCTGACCTGTCCGTATCTCGTTGCCGCGCTGGCACGGATCGAAGCGGCAGGCGGAGTGGAGCGCTGGAGCCACGCGCAGGAGGAGACCGCCGAGCTCGCCCGCTCCCTCGAACGGGCAACAGACGAGCAACGGCGGGTGCGCCGCGTGCTCGCCGGGGAACGGCGAGGAAGGGACGGGGGCGCTTCGCTCGAGCTGGGGATCGCGGGCTCGCGCTCGCCGGGTCGACTCAAGTGCCTGCACGCGCACGCCGCGTTCTCCCTCGCCCGACCCGGGTACGCACTCGGAGAGCGGATCCTCGCGGAGGTCGATCCGCTCTGGCCCTCCGCTCGGTGCTGCACCGACGGCGTCGCCGAACCCACCCACTAGCATCCGCGCGGTGACCGCTGACGTCGAAAGTGCGAGACGCGATTGGGAGGAGGGCTACCGCCGGTTCCGCGAAGAGGCGCGAGATCCGAGCCGGGAGGACGGTCTTCATGTCGAGCTGGAGGCGGTGACCGATGCGCTGCGCAAGCGTCTCGGCTCCACGTTCACGATCCGCGAGCTCGCGGCGGAGTACCGCCAGGCGGACGCCTGGACGCGCGCGGCCGTCGCCGAGCGAGCCGTCGCTCGCACCTGGCCGGCGACGCTGTCGATCGTGGAGAGCGCGGCGTTCCATCTCTACTCGCGCGGCGCGCTCGACTACGAGCCATAGATGGCAGGCGCAATGCTCGAACGACCAAGCCGAGCCGGGCGCGCGAAACCGCAGCGCCGCAAGCTCCTCGTCCGCCTTCTGTTGGCCCTCCTTCTGCTCGTGCTCGCGTTCGTTCTCGGGATGGCCTTTGCGCGCACTCTCGACGAGCGGGCCGACACGGGGGGAGTCGTCACCAACGTCCGCACTCTCACGCCGTTGCCACAGGAGCCGCCCGCGCGCACCGTGACCGTGACGGTGACCTCGCCCTGACCGGCGGGCGAGGCGGCTTCTCTCCTACAGCTCCTCGGAGGCCTCGAGTAGACCCGCGACGATGATCCCGACGGCGCAGAGCAGGCTGACCCAGATTCCCACTCCGCGGCTCGCGAAGAAGAACGTGTCGGGAATCGAGATGAGCCTGACCAGCACGAGAATCGTCGCGATCGAGCCGAGCGCGATGGCGATCAGGCTTTCGGGAACCGTGTCGGGCAAGCTGACGCCGAACTCGCGCAGCAAGACCAGGAGCACGGCTGCGAGGCCGAGGAAGAGGACGACCTTCCCGATCGTTCCGGTATGCCAGCCGATGACCGAGACCGTTGTGCCCTCGCCCTCGCCGGTGTACCAGCCCGTGAGGGCCGAAACGGCGAGCAGGAGACCGAAGAGGAAGGTGAGCCTCCCTCCGAGCCCGGGCATGTTGCTCGTGCCCGCGAACGGCATCCGCCCACGTCCGCGCCCGGCCTCGGTGCCCTCCATGGGGGAAGAATATGGCCTACGCGCCGTGGAGACCGTGGCAACGACCACGCCGCACAGTTTCTACACTTCGTCCGTGGCCAAGGTCGAGACCAGGACCTCTCCCGAGGAGGAGGCGCCACCGATCGACCCGGGCGCAGTCGACCGCGCGTACCGTCTCCACCGCGCTCGTCGCGCAGCCCGCCGACGCTGGCATCGAGAGAAGCGCTGGGCCGGCGTCCGCTTCTGGCTGGTTCTCTCGCTCGCGCTCGTGGCCGCGGTGCTGCTCGCCGCGCGCACGCTCGGCGAGATCGAGCGGATCTTCGGGCTGTAGGACGGTGAGAGCGCAGGAAGCGGACGGGAGGCCGGGCGGCCTCGCACTCGGTGCGCTCGTCTTCGGAGCCGGGATCGGCGCCCTGGCGACCGAGATCACGGCCTCGCGCTTGCTGGCGCCGTACTTCGGCTCTTCGACGATCGTGTGGGCGAACCTGATCGGCATCGTTCTCGCCGCCCTGGCCGTCGGCTACTGGCTCGGCGGGCGCTTGGCCGACCGGCGGCCGCGCCCCAGGCTCCTCGGGTCGATCGTGCTCGTGGCCGCGGTCTGCGTGGCCGCCATTCCCTTCGTCGCGGAGCCGTTCCTCGACGTGACCGTCGAGGGTCTGGACGATGCCTCCGCCGGCGCGGTGATCGGGAGCTTCATCGCGGTCCTGCTGCTCTTCGCACCACCCGTCGTCCTTCTCGGCATGGTGTCGCCGTTCGCGATCCGGCTCGCCGTGTCGAGCATCGAGACGGCAGGGGCGGTCGCCGGGCGCCTGTACGCCCTCTCGACCGCGGGGTCGCTTCTCGGAACCTTCCTCCCGGCGCTCATCTTGATTCCGGCGATCGGGACCCAGCGGACGTTTCTCGTCATCGCCGGCCTCTTGGCTGCCTCCTCCTGCTTTCTGCTCGGAGCTCGCTATCTCGTCGTCGTAGGTCTGCTGGCGGCCCTTCTCGTGCTCCCGCCCGGCGCCGTCAAGGGCGAGTCCGGGCTCATCCACGAGGAGACCTCCTACCACCAGTACATCCAGGTCGTCGAGCGCTCCGACGGACGTCGAGTGCTGCATCTGAACGAGGGCGTGGCCGTGCACTCCGTCTGGCAACCCGGCGGGGACGTCTTGACAGGCGGTGTGTGGGACGCGTTCCTCGCGCTGCCTCCGTTGCTGGGACGCCCACTCGAGCGGGTTGCGATCCTCGGCAACGCCGGCGGGACGACGGCGCGTGCGCTCGGCGTCTACTACCCGGCTGCGGAGATCGACGGCGTCGAGCTCGATCCGGCCGTCAGTCGCGTCGGTCGCCGTTACTTCGGTCTCGAGGACAACCGACGTCTGACGGTGCACGACGCGGACGCCCGGCCGTTTCTCCGACGCACCGACGACCGGTACGACCTGATCGTCGTGGACGCCTACCACCAGCCCTATGTGCCCTTCTACCTCGCCACCCGCGAGTTCTTCCGGCTCGTCCGCGAGAGGCTGGCTCCTGGCGGCTTGGTCGCGCTCAATGTCGCGGCTGTGCCCGGAGACAGGCGGCTCGTCGACGGGATCGGGCAGACCGTTGCGTCCGAGCTGCCGCAGGTGCTCGAATGGCCGGCGCTCCGCTTCAACACCCTGGTGCTGGGGCTCACCGAGCCGCTCGCGCCGCAGGAGCTGGAACGCCGGCTGGCAGAGGGTCCCGCCGATCTGGCGCCGCTGCGAGACCTGGTTGCACGAGACGTCCGCCCGCTCGACTGCGTCCGGCCGCCCGTGGACCGACGATCGCGCACCGGTGGAGTGGATCACGGACCGGATGATCGTCGCGTATGCGGCCGAAGGGGGCCGTCTCGACGAGGACTACCTGCCGACGCGGCCCGCGCCGTGATCTCGCTCGAGCGACGCGACGGGCGGCCCCTCGTGATCGGCCATCGCGGGGCCGCGGCGCTCGCACCGGAGAACACGCTCGCGTCGTTTCGCGCCGCACGTGCCGCAGGCGTCGATCTCATCGAGTTCGACGTGCTCTCCTTGCGCGACGGAGAGCTGGTGATCGCCCACTCGGACGATCTCCACGAGCTGACCCACGGCAGCGGCACGGGGACCGTCGGTTCGATGCTCCTCCCCGATCTTCGCGAGCTGGCTCCCGATCTGCTCACCCTGGAGGAGACGCTCGCGTTCTTCGTCGACGAAGCGCCCGAGGTAGGCGTCCACGTCGACCTCAAGTCCGAGAGCGCGCTCGATGGCGTCGCCCGGGGCCTCCAGCACTTCGGGCTCGTCGATCGGAGCCTGCTGAGCTCCTTCCACCACGGCGCGCTTCGCCGCCTGGCGCGACTCGAGCCACGGATCCGCACCGGAGCATCCTTCCCCGAGGATCGGCTCGGCATCAGCCGGAAGCGTCGGTTTGCGCCGGTCGTCCGTCGGAGCCTGCGCTCGCTCCTGCCGCTGACCCCCTTGCTCGTCGGGCCGTTGCTCACTCGTGCGCAGGCAACCGTGCTCGTTCTCAAGCACGAGCTCGTCAGTCCTCGCACGGTACGGCGTGCGCATGCTCGCGGCGCGTCGGTCGTCGCCTGGACCGTCGACGACCCCCGGGACTTCTCTCGCGTGGTCGAGGCAGGCGTCGACGCAGTCGTGACGAACGATCCATCAACATTCGTATCTACACTGACGACATGAAATTGGGCGTTCGGGCGACGGTGGGCGGTTTGCTCGCAACCTGTGCTCTGGTGGGCTTCTCGGCCGCATTCGCGCTCGCGGCGGGAGCCGAGTCTGGTCCCGCGCAGACGAGCACGACCACGACGACCACGACGACCACGACCGCCGCCTACCTTGCCGACGCCTGCGCCACCGCCTACCCAGCCCGCCCCGCCGCCGCGTCAGGTCGGTATCCCCGGCGGGGTCACGATCGGCGGCGCCGAGGTCGGCGGTCTTCTGCCGTACCAGGCAGCGAGCCTGGTCAGGAGGTCGTTCGCTCGGCCGCTCGTTCTCGTGGTCTCGCCGAGCGCGAAGGTGCGGCTGTCGCCGGCCGCACTCGGAGCCAAGCCCGCCATCGACAAGGCAGTGAGCCGCGCCCGCTTCTCGAGGCCCGGAGCAGCGGTACCACTCCACGTCTGGGTCTCGCGAGACCGCATTCGCGGCTACGTCGAAAGCCTGGGGCGCGAGGTCGATCGCGCGCCCGTGAGCTCGCGGATCGTCCTCCGCGGAGCCACCGTGCGGGCGACCCGCTCTGTCGATGGACGCCGGCTCGAGCGCATCGCCGGCTCGCGCGCGATCCGGGTTGCGCTGAAGACCAACTCACGGCCTCCGATACGACTTTCGTTCGCCGTCTTGAAGCCGACCCTTGCGGCGGACAAGCTCGGGCCGGCTGTCGTCATCATGCGGAGCTCCAACAAGCTTCGCCTCTATGCGGGCGCGAAGCTCGTGCGCACCTTCGGCGTCGCCACCGGGCAGGCCGCATACCCGACACCCACGGGCAACTTCGAGATCGTGACGATGCAGCGAAACCCGTGGTGGTATCCGCCTCCGTCCGACTGGGCCGCCGACTCCGATCCGGTCCCGCCCGGGCCCGGAAATCCTCTGGGCACGCGTTGGATGGGGATCTCCGCTCCCTACGTCGGCATCCACGGCACGCCGGACGCCGCCTCGATCGGGTACTCCGCCTCGCACGGCTGCGTCCGGATGAGAATTGCCGACGCCGAGTGGCTCTTCCAGCACGTCGAGGTCGGCACGCCGGTCTTCATCGTCTCGAAGTAAGAGGGGAGCCGTGGCGCACCGGGGCAGGCTCGTCGCGCAGGGCGTCGCAGTGGGCCTCGTCGCACTCCTCTTCCTCCTGCTCGTCTGGACGCTCGTCACCGAAGAGGGCGGAGACCTCGCCGCAGCCGCCGGCCGCGGTGAGCGCCCGGAGGCGCCGGACTTCACTCTCGAGCGGCTCGATCAGGATGGCGAGCTCACGCTGTCGTCGCTGCGCGGGAAGGCGGTCGTGCTGAACGCCTGGGCCTCGTGGTGCCTGCCGTGCAAGGAAGAGGCTCCCTTCCTCGAGCAGGTCTGGCGGGACGAGCGAGCTCGCGGCCTCGTCGTGGTCGGGCTCGACGCGAAGGACTTCCGAAAGGACGCACGGAGGTTCGCGCGTCGCTTCGACCTGACGTTCCCGATCGTCTTCGATGGTCCCGGTGACGTCGCGGCCGACGGCTACGGGGTGACAGGGTTTCCCGAGACGTTCGTGATCGACCGCGACGGCAGGGTGCTCGAGGTCTTCGTGGGAGGCATCGTCGCGGAGGAGGACCGAGCGCGTCTGCGCGCCGCGGTGAACCGCGCGCTCGCCACGTGAGAGCGCTTCTCGTTGCGCTCGTCGCTTCTCTCGCTCTCGCCGCCTGCGCTCAGGCGGCCGGGCCGCCGAACGCCGCCGACCTCGAGGCCGAGCTCGTCTGCCCGGTGTGCGAGACCACGCTCGACCAGTCGGATGCTCCTGTCGCGCAGAGAATGAAGGCGTTCATCCGCGTCCGGATCGCAGCGGGCGACAGCGAGCAGGAGATCAAGGACGCATTGGTCGCCGAGTTCGGCTCGGGGGTGCTCGCGACACCTCCGAAGAGCGGTTTCGGGCTGCTTGCGTGGTTGCTTCCGCTCGGGGCGCTCGTCGCCGGGGCCATCACCGTCGTCCTGCTCGTTCGCCGGTGGAGCCGCCGCCGCGGGCCCCCGGAGCTCGAAGCGCCCGCTCGACCCGGAACTCGAGCGCCGGGTCGACGAGGAGCTCGCGCGGTTCGAGAGCTAGGTGGCTTCGACCAGGTGAATCTCTCGGCGATCCCGATCGCATTCCTGGCCGGATTCGTTTCGTTCCTGGCTCCGTGTGTGCTTCCGCTCGTCCCGGGGTATCTCTCCGCGGTCTCTGCCGTCGATGCGGACAGGCTGGGGCAGCCGGGAAACGCCCGACGTGTGGTCGTTGCGAGCGTTCCCTTCGTCCTCGGCTTCACCGCGGTCTTCGTGCTGCTCGGGGTGGGTGCCGCCCTCGTCGGCGGCCGTCTCTTCTCCGACCAGTTCCTGCTCGAGAAGGTCGCGGGGTTCGTCCTGGTGGTGTTCGGGTTCGCCTTCATGGGGCTCCTGCCCTGGCCCGAGCGCCTGCTCGGCGCGGGGTTGGTCCAGGGCGCGCGTGACTCGCGGTTCCCGCTTTCTGCTCGGAGGCGCCTTCGCCGTATGCGCCGCGCCGTGCATCGGGCCGGTGCTGGCCGCGACCCTGGTGCTCGCCGGCTCGTCCGACACCGTGCTCGAGGGTGCGCTCCTGCTTGCGGTCTACTCGCTCGGGCTCGCCGTGCCGTTCGTCCTCGCCGGTGCGATCTTCTCGCGCGCGATGGGCGCGTTTCGCTGGATTCGCGATCACTACCGGGCGATCCAGATCGCAGGCGGCGCGAGTCATGGTCGCGCTCGGCCTGCTGCTCTTCTTCGAGCGCTTCTACGTCCTTCGCGTCTACCTGAACCGCTTTCTGGAGTGGCTCGGTCTCGAGCCGGCCTTCTGAGCGGGCCGGGGTAGCACAGCTCAGACCGGCGGGCGCGGGAGGGACAGCGAGCCCGAGGTGACGACGTCGCGCGCCCTCTCGACGCCCTCAAGCACGGCGTCGACGTCGACGCCCCGATGCGACGGCCGGTAGGCGTTCAAGCGACGGGCCGCCTTCTCGAGCTGGCGCTCGCATCCAGGACGGTTTCCGCGCCCGGCGTGCAGCCAGGCGACCGCGACGTGCACGAGCCCTTGCAGGAAGTCGCGCTCAGCCGGCCGGCGCCTCCCGCCACTCGTCCTCGAGCTCTTCGTGCGCCTCGAAGTACGCGCCGGCTCGGATCAGCTCCAGCCCCCGCTCGAGCCCCATCGTCTGATTATCTGCGTCTCGGCTGCTAGTGTCGGACGCGTGGCGACGATCCTGCTGGCGGGGGTCGACCTCTTCTTCCGAGGCAAGCTCGAGGGACTCCTTCCCGAGCACCACTTCGTCACCGTCAACAGCATCGATCCACCGGATCTCGTGATCGCGGACATCTCGCGCATCGAGCCGGAGGAGGTCGCCGACGAGTGGCCGGACGTGCCGATCATGGGGTTCACGAACCACACCGATCGCTCGGGTCTCCAGCGCGCGCACACCGCCGGCTTCGACCAGGTGATCGTGAAGTCGGCGCTCGTCGAGCGCGCTCCCGAGCTCGTCGCGGAGCTGACTCGGGTCACGTAAGCGCGGCCGCCTTAGGGATTTCGCGCGCTCCGATTCCGCGCGAGCAGATTCCAGAGCTGGCGCAAGGCAGCGACTAGACTCGACGCCGTGACGTACATCATCGCCGAGCCCTGCATCGACATCAAAGACCTGTCGTGCGTCGATGTCTGCCCGGTCGATTGCATCCATGTCTTCGAGCGGATGCTGATCATCGACCCCGAGGAGTGCATCGATTGCGGTGCGTGCGAACCGGAGTGCCCGGTCGAGGCGATCTTCCCGGAGGATGCGCTCCCGGACAAGTGGAACGCCTTCGTCGAGATCAATTACGCGTTCCCGGATCCGGAGAAGATCAACCCGCTCGTCGACAAGTACGCGACCGAGAACAACGTCCAGAACGAGCCGATCGCGTAGTCGCGATCAGACTGGCAGCAGGTAGACGCAGCGGCGCTTGTCGCCTGGGAGCGGGGAGGGGGCGGCCTTGCTCACGCGGAAGCGCCCGTCGCCGTCCTCGACCTCCGCCCCGACCTCGGGCACGTCTCCCGGTCGCTCCTCGAGCGTGTAGCCCGTGTGCGCCCAGCGAAACACCAGGTAGCCCCCGCGACCGTTCTCGTCCATGGCCAGATGCTAACGGCGCGCCGCGGAAGGGGGGAGCTCCACGCGGATGGTCGAGCCCCGCGGGTAGCGCACCTCTGAGCTGAACCGTGCGTTCAGCGTCGCCGCGCGCTCCGCGAGCGCCTCCAACACCGCGCTCCGCCGCTCCGGAGGCCCGTCGTCGGAGACGACGAGCTCGGCGCCACCGCCCGGGGTCTCGCGAATCGAGACGTCGATCCGAGTAGGAGCACCGCGGCGAACCGCTTGGTCGATCGCCTCGCGGAGGATCTGGTACAGGGCGGTCTGCGCATGCTCGCCGAGCTCGTCGCCATGCTCGATGTCCAGGTTGATCCCGACCTCGTGCCGGGAGCCGAATCGTCGAGCCAGGGCCTCGACTGCTGCCGCGAAACCCACCTCACTGAGCGCCTTCGGCTCGAGATCCTCGCAGAGCGCTCGTAGCTCGCGGGTAGCGCCGCGGGCGAGCTCGAGCCCGCGACCGAGGATCTCCTCGCTTCGCTCGCGTTCGCCGCTCCGAGACGCGGCGAGCGCCGCGTCGACGATCTGCGCGATGGCGGAAAGGTGCTGAACAGGGCCGTCGTGGAGGAGCTCTCCGAGCCGGCGGCGCTCCTCTTGCTCGGCGAGGATCCTCTCAGCGAGGAGGGCGCGCTCGGCGTCGTCCGTCAATCGATCATCGCCTCGCGCAGCGCGATGGCCACCGCCTGGGTGCGTGTGTCGGCCTCGAGCTTGGCGAGGATGTGTCGCACGTGGCTCTTCACCGTCTCCTGGCTGATGAAGAGCTTGTCCGCGACGTCCACGTTCGACATGCCGTCGGCGAGGAGTTGCAGGATCTCGCGTTCGCGCGGCGTCAGGAGGTCGGCGGTGGTCTTGCCGGACACGAACTCGGCCATGAGCCCCGGATCGACGAACGTCTCTCCGGCCGCCACCTTCTCGATCGCCCTGAGCAGCGTCTCGTGCGGAGTCTCCTTGAGGATGTAGCCCTTGGCGCCGGACTCGAGACCGCGCTGGAGCAGCGACTTCTCGCCGTACGCGGTGAAGATCAGGACTGCGGTGCCCGGGACCTTCTCGGCGATGACCTCGGTTGCCTCGAGACCGTCCATGTCGGGCATGCGGAGATCCATGATCACGACGTCGGGCCTCCGACGCTCGGTCAGCGCTACGGCCGAGGCGCCGTCCGTCGCCTCGCCGATGACGCGGATCCGCGTCGAGCGGGACAGCGCGAGCCGAAGACCCTCCCGCACGACCTCGTGGTCGTCGGCGATCAGACAGGTGATTTCATCGGCCACCAGGCGATTCTACGAGGCGGCTCGGCCCGCTCCTGCTTAGACCGTCAGGGCAAGTTGTCGTGGTTCGCGCGCAGTGGGCCGTCGCCTCGTGGGTGAGGGGCTCAGCGCGGTCGCTCTTCGCACGGGTTCGGTGATCGACTTCGCCAGCGCCGCCGGGAGGTACGCACGGGCCATATAGAGCGCCTCGTAGCGCTCGACCTCCTCCGGCCAGTCCCCTGCGAGAGCTTCGAGAAAGTGCTCACGCGTGCCGGGACGGAGGTAGAGGACATTCGCCCAGATGCTTCGCGCGCCCGCCGCCCTCGCTTCGCGAACGACCTTTTCGAGCTGCTCCGGCCGGTCCGAGAGCCCGGGGAGAATCGGCGCGATGCCGACGCCGACGTCGATGCCTGCCTCGGACAGCCGGCGGACGGCTTCCAGCCTGCTGCGAGGGGGCGCGGTGCCGGGTTCGGTCGTCCGCCAGACCCGTTCGTCGAGCGTCGGGATGGAGAAATACACGCCGACCTCGGCCTTCGCGGACGCCTCCTGCAGGATGTCGATGTCGCGTACGGCGAGGGGGCCGCGCGTGATGATGGAGAACGGTGTCCACGCCGCCGCGAGCTCTGTAAGGCAGGCACGCGTGAGCTTGAAGCGGCCCTCGGCCGGCTGGTACGGATCGGTGGCCGCGCCGATCGAGACCGTCTCGCGCCGCCACGACCTCCGGCCGAGCTCGCGACTGAGCACCTCCGCGATGTTCGTCTTCACCCGTATCGAGCGCCCGTACCGGGCGTCGGAGGGCCGGTCGGCGCGTTGCTCGAAGTGGCGGACGTAACAGAAGGTGCAGCGATGGACGCAGCCCATGTACGGGTTCAGCGACCACTTGAAGGGCATGCCTCGCACGGCGTTGAGAGCGGACTTGCAGGGTTCCAGCCGGTACTGCGTGCGCACTCTCCGACTATAGAACATATGTTCGCTCGGGTGAAGCGGCGGCTAGAGTCCGACCGTGGACGAGCTCGACGGCGGGATCCGGCGCGTCACCCTCCCGCTGCCCACGCGACCCGGTCACGTGCACGCGTACCTGCTCCCGGGCGACGACGGGTGGATCGTCGTCGATACCGGAGTGGGCACGCCGGACGCGAAGGAGGCCTGGCACGCCGAGCTCGAGCGTGCCGGCGGGCCTGTTGCTGCGATCTTCGTCACGCACTTCCACCCCGATCACGTCGGGGCCGCAGCAGACCTGCACGAGCTGACCGGCGCGCCCGTCTACCAAGGGACGCTCGACTACGCGCAGTGCGAGCTCGTGTGGGGGAACCCCAACTGGTCGGAGCGGATTCGCGACTGGTTTCGTCTGCACGGCGTCCCCGACGACGTGACGGCGGAGCTCGTCGGCCAGAGCTCGCTCTACCGGCCCTTCATCCGCTACCAGCGCGATCCCGTGCTCGTCGAGTCAGGTGAGCATCTGGACGGCTGGGAGCTGGTCGCGGCGCCAGGGCACGCGGACGGTCAACTCTGTCTCGTCAAGGACGGAGTCCTCATCGCCGCCGATCACCTGCTCCCGAGGATCACCCCGACCGTCGGGCTCTGGCCCGCCAGCCGTGCCGATCCGCTCGGCGACTACCTGGGCGCACTCGCGCGCGTGGAGGAGCTCGCGCCGCGGGTTGCGCTGCCCGGGCACGGCGATCCCATCACTGACCCCGCAGGTCGTGCGCAGGAGCTCCAGGAGCACCATCGCGTGCGGCTGGAGGAGGCAGTCTCGGCGCTCGGCTCGGAGCCGCGGACGGGGTACGAGCTCTCCTTCGCGCTCTTCGGCGAGGACCTGAAGCCGGCGAGTCGGCGCTTCGCTGTCGCAGAGACGTTGTCCCATGCGGAGCGCCTCGTGAACGAAGGCGCGGCGCGCAGGCACGAGGACGACAGCACCGTTTCCTATACTGCGGCCTGATCGATGGTGGACGACCACCCGCCTAGTACCTGCGCCCCTTCGGGGGCGTTTCCCACCTTTGGGTTGAGAGGAGCAGGGTCCCGAGCGGGCCGGACACGGGCATGAGCACCGCATTCCGGATCGTGATCGTCTTCCTCCTCGTGTTGGGCAACGCGATCTTCGTCACCGCGGAGTACGCGCTCGTCACGGCGCGGCGGAGCCGGCTCGAAGAGCGGGCGCTCCGTGGCGGCAGGGGCGCGCGTACGGCGCTCAGGCTGATGGACGACCCGGTGCGCTTCATCTCGACTGTTCAGGTCGGGATCACGATCTCGGCCATCCTCCTCGGCGCCATCGGCGAGCCGCTCCTCTCGGGACTGATGGATCCGCCGCTCTCGAACACGGTCTCGTTCCTGATCGCATTCGCGATCCTGACCTACCTCTCCGTCGTCCTCGGCGAGCTCGTCCCGAAGGCGGTCGCGCTGCAGAAGGCGGAGCGGCTCGCAATAGCGCTCGCGGTTCCCCTCGATTGGCTCGCCAAACTCACGCACCCGGTTGTGTGGGTGCTGCAGAAGTCCGCCAACGTCGTGCTGCGCGTGCTCCGGGTGAAGCCCGCTCCGGCCGGCATGATCGCGTACACGCGGGAGGACATCCGCCACAGCGTGGCCGCGGCCGAGGACGTGGGCGAGCTGCACGAGGCCGAAGAGGAGATGCTCTACAAGGTCTTCGACTTCGCCTCGAAAGAGGTCGATGCGGTGATGGTCCCGCGGCCGGACGTCGTGGCGATCTCCGCGGACATGGCGCCGGAAGAGGTGCTTGCCACGGTCGTCAACTCGCCGTACACGCGCTACCCGGTCTACCGAAACTCGCTCGACGAGATCATCGGCATCCTGCACGTGCGCGACCTCTTCGCGGCTATGCACGACCTCGGGCTAGCGGCGGTGCGGCTCGAGACGGTCGCACGGCCCGCCTTCGTCGTACCCGAGACGAAGGACCTCGCCGCGCTGCTCGCCGACTTTCGGCGCGAGAAGCAGCACATGGCGATCGTCGTCGACGAGTACGGAGTGGTGGAGGGGATCGTCACCCTCGAGGACCTGATCGAGGAGATCGTCGGCGAGATCGAGGACGAGTTCGATCTTCCGGACACGTCGGTCGAGCGCCTGGACGACACGCACGTCAGGATCGACGGCTCGTACACGATCGACGACTTCAACGAGGCGTTCGGGACAGAGCTCGACCAGGACGACTACCACACGATGGCGGGCTTGGTCTTCGGCGCTCTCGGGCGTGCGCCGGAGGTCGGGGACGAGGTCGCCGTGGACGGACTCAACCTGACGGTGAGCGAGGTCGAGGGCTCGCGGATCTCGCAACTGGAGATCGAGTTCGGGGGCGACAAGCCCAAGCCGGCCGGCGGGTCGGAAGCCACGTAGAAACCACGAGAGGTCTGCTGTGAGGGTCTGCGCGAGCGATTCCCGATCCTGCGCATGAAGCTGTCTCAGACCTCCGCGTTCCGTCATCGCGACTTCGCGCTCTTCTGGGTTGCGCTGGTCGCCTCGAGCTTCGCCGTGAACATGGCGACGGTCGCGGTCGGGTGGCAGGTGTACTCGGTCCGGGAGAATCCACTCGACCTCGGGCTCGTCGGCCTCGCCGAGTTCCTTCCCCTCCCTCTGCTCGCCCTCCCGGCGGGCCAGCTCGCGGATCGTGTCTCGCGCCGGCTCCTCTACCTCTTCATGATCACCGTCGACATCGGCGTCGCGCTCGGTCTGCTCGCGATCACGCTTTCGGGAGCCGACCAGGTGTGGCCGTTCTTCGCGCTCGCGTTCGCGATGGGAGTCGGAAGCGCGATCGGGGCGCCTGCCGGGCGCGCGCTGACGCCTTCGCTCGTCCCCCGGGAGATCCTCCTCAGCGCGCTCGCGCAACGCTCGATCGCCTTCCAGCTCTCGCTCGTGGCGGGCCCGGCAGTCGGCGGTCTCCTGTTCGCGCTCCAGCCGGAGCTCGTGTACCTGGTCGGAATAGGGCTCTCGCTCGTCGCGTTCGGATGCGTGCTCGCGATTCGTGCCGGGCGGGTTGCCGTGGCGGCAGGGGCCGCGGGTCTCGAGGAAGTGCTCGCCGGCGTGCGGCTCATCCGCCGGACGAAGGTCCTGCTGGGAGCGATCTCGCTCGATCTCTTCGCGGTCCTGCTCGGCGGCGCGGTTGCCCTCCTGCCGATTTTCGCCAAGGACATACTCGAGGTCGGGCCGACCGGGCTCGGGTTGCTGCGCGCGTCTCCGGCGGTGGGATCGTTTGCCGCAGCCCTCTTCCTTGCGCGGCGGCCGGTGAGGCGGCGGGCTGGTCCCACGCTGTTCCTGGTCGTAGCGGGCTTCGGCGCGTGCATGGTCGTCTTCGGCCTGTCGCGCGTGATGTGGCTCTCGATGCTCGCCCTCGCGCTCGGCGGGGCGCTCGACCTGGTCAGCGTCGTCCTCCGCTCGACGATCCTCCCGCTGGTCACACCCGACGAGCTGCGGGGACGCGTGAACGCCGTCGAGATGGTCTTCATCAGCGCCTCGAACGAGCTCGGGGCATTCGAGTCCGGCGTCGCAGCGGCGCTCGTGGGTGCCGTTCCGGCGGTCCTCTTCGGCGGTGTCGCGACGATCGCGATCGCCGTTGTCTGGTGGCGATTGTTCCCCTCCCTGGCGCGCGTCGACCGGCTGGACGACCTGACGCCCGTCGAGCTTCCTAGCGCCGCGCCCGGGTGAGCAAGCGCCCGGCGCCGACGTTCCGGATCGACGCATCGACGAGCTCGATCGGGTGGAGCGCAGGAAGCGGGCGGCGCTCGCGGCGGAGTGCCTGGGACACCTGCACCAGGCATCCGGGATTGGCGCTCGCGTATGCCTGCGCGCCCGTCGCGAGGACATGTGCGGCCTTGCGGTCGCCGAGCTCGCGAGCGGCGTCGGGCTGCACGATGTTGTAGATCCCGGCCGAGCCGCAGCAGATGTCCTGCTCGGCGGGCTCGACGACCTCCAGGTGCGGGAATGCGGCCGAGGGGACCTCGCGAGGCCAGCGGCAGCCCTTGAGCGTGGCGGAGATGGCAGGAGTCCTGGAGCGCGACCTTCATGGGTAGGGGGTGGCGTCGTGCCCGCGGCCGGACTTCCGCGAGAAACTCGCCGACGTCCCGAACCCTCGCTGCGAATTCGACCGCGCGCTCGTCGCCCAACAGCCAGCCGAGCTCCTTCAGGTGCGAGCCGCACCCGGACGAGTTGACGACGACCATCTCCACGTCCTCGAACGCGGCGATCAGCGCCCGCGCGAACGCCTTGCCCTCCTCGGCGCGACCGGCGTGAATCGAGAGCGCGCCACAGCAGCCCTGCGGCGGGGCGGCGACCTCGAAGCCATCCGCCGCGAGGACGCGCGCAGTCGCAGCGTTCACGTCGGAGAAGACCGCCCGCTGAACACATCCGGTGAGAAGACCCACCCGGCCCCGCCTGGCCCCTTCGGGGCGTGTGACGCTCGGGACCTCGCTCCGTCCACGCCAGGGCGGAGCCACGTCGACGAGCGGACGAAATCGCCGCGGGAGGGGTACGCCCTTTCCCAGCGGCGCCAGGGCGAGCGCCGCCCGCATCCGCCCGGGATACGGGAGCACGCGGAAGAGCAGCCCGCGGAGAATGCGGTCTCCCAGCGGTCGTTCGTACTCGGCTTCCACGGCCGCGCGGGTCGCCTCGATCAGCCGGTCGTAGCGAACGCCCGACGGGCACGAGGAGACGCACGCCATGCAGCCGAGGCAGCGGTCGAAGTGCGCCGTGACCGTGTCGTTCAGCGTCACCGCCTCGTCGAGGCGCGCGTCCATCAGATGGATGCGTCCGCGCGGGGAGTCCATCTCCTCGTTCCAGAGAACGTAGGTCGGGCAGGTCGGCAGGCAGAAGCCGCAGTGGACGCAATCCGCAGTCAGCTCGCGGATCACGCGGCGAGAACTCCGTTCGGGTCGAGCTCACGTCGGATGCGCTCGACGAGCAGGGTCTGGATCCCTCGAGGTGACAACTCGCCACTTGGAGCCTCATCGGCGGTGTACGCGACGCCGGCGGCGGGACGCACGACGGCCTCGCGCAGGTCCGCGAGCGTCTCGCCCAGCGCTCCTGGATCGAAGCGGACGCGCCCTCGCGCCTCCGCTTGTCGGCGACGCGAGACTTCCCACGCTTCCGCTTCGACCTCGACGCCCCCGACCAGGCCCTGCGCGGCCGCGACCTGTGCCTCCACTGCTCGAGGAGATCCTTCGAAGAGCACGAGGATGCCGCCTGGGTGCAGGACGTCCAGTGCGCTCGGCTGGAGCTGGGAGCCCAGGAGCGCCGAGATCGCGCTCGGCGCGTCGTCCGTCTCGACGGCCAGCGTCCGCTCCGCCTTCGGCAGTGGATGGAGCCGGAGGCTGACCCGGGCGATCAGCGCGAAGCGTCCCTCCGAGCCACACACGAGGCGTGCCAGGTCGTAGCCGGCGACGTTCTTCACGACCTTCCCGCCGGCGCTCGCGATCGTCCCGTCCGCGAGCACGAGCGTGACGCCGAGCACGAGGTCGCGTGGAGCGCCGAAGCGATGTCGGAGCGGCCCCGAGAGGTTTCGAGCAAGGAGTGCCCCCACGGTCGGATCTCCGGGCGGGTCGAGCGACAGCCGCTGGCCGTGCTCGCCCAGGGCGTCCTGGAGCACCGACAGGCGAATGCCCGCCTCGACCGTGCACGTGAGGTCGCCGGCCTCGTGCTCGAGGATCCGCTCGAGGCCGTCGGTGATCAGATCCTCGCCGATCGTGAGCTTCCGACCCTCGCGGTGAGCCGCCGACAGCACCGCGGCGGCCTGCTCCAAGCTAGAGACGCTCGGCAACGCTCATCCTCTCGAGCGGATGCACGCGATAGGGACCCGGCACCTCGCCGCACAGCCTCGGGGTGGGGATCACCTTTCCGGGGTTGCAGAGCCCCTGTGGGTCGAACGCCCGCCGTAGCCGCGCGAAGACCTCGAGGTCGCGCTCGGAAAACATCCTGGGCATCGAGCAGGCCTTGTCCATCCCGACCCCGTGCTCACCCGTCAGCGAACCACCTGCGTCCAGGCAGGCATCGAGAATCGCCTCCGCGAGCATGCGCGCCTGCTCGGTCTCGCCCTGCTCCGCGTCGTAGAGGACGAGGGGATGGAGGTTCCCGTCGCCCGCGTGGAACACGTTCCCGACCCGCAGGCCGTGTGCCTCGGAGAGCTCCTCGATACGGCGCAGGACTCCGGGGAGGCGCGTCCGCGGCACGACGCCGTCCTGCACGTAGTAGTCGGTCGCCACCCGGCCCATGGCCGCGAATGCCGACCTGCGGCCCTTCCAGAGCAGTGCGCGCGCGAGATCGTCGGTCGCCGCCCGTATCTCGAACGCGCCACACTCGGCGCAGATCCTCTCGACCTCGCCGGCGTCCTCCTCGACCTGGGCGGCGACGCCGTCGAGCTCGACGAGCAGAATCGCTCCTGCTCCTGCCGGATACCCAGGCGCGACCGCGAGCTCGGCGGCCTCGATCGTGAGCCGATCCATCATCTCGAGCGCCGAAGGGAGAATTCCGCCGGCGACGATCCCGGAGACCGCCGCGCCGGCCGCATCGGTCGTCTCGAACCCGGCCAAGAGCGTGCGCACCGTCTCCGGCACGCGGACGAGCCGGAGGGTTATCCGGGTGACGATGCCGAGCGTGCCCTCCGAGCCGACGACGACTCCGAGCAGATCGGGGCCCTCCGGGTCGAGTGCCTTGCCGCCGAGCTCGACGATCTCACCCTCCGGCAGAACGAGCGTGACGCCCGTGACGTGATGCGCCGTGAAGCCGTTCTTCAGGCAGTGCGCTCCGCCGGAGTTCTCGGCGACGTTGCCGCCGATCGTGCATACCTGCTGGCTCGAGGGATCGGGCGCGTAGAAGAACCCCTCGCCGGCCACGGCACGCGTGACGTCGAGGTTCGCCACTCCGGGCTCGACGACGACGCGGTGGCTCGCGAGGTCGATCTCCAGGATGCGATTCATGCGGGCGAGCGAAACGACGACCCCTCCCGCCAGAGGCGTCGCGCCGCCCGAGAGCCCCGTGCCGGCGCCGCGGGCGACGAAGGGCACGCGCTCCCGGTTGCACGCCTGCACGACAGCCTGCACCTCGTCGGTCGACCCTGGAAGGACGACGAGCTCGGGTATCGCTCGATGTCCCGTGAGGCCGTCGCACTCGTAGACGCGAAGCTGCTCGGGCTCGGAGATCACGTGCTTCGCTCCCAGGACGCGCTGCAACTCCAGCACGAAGGAAGCCGAGAGCGCCATCGCCGCGAGTCTACGGCCCGCTCAGCTCGCCGCCCAGAACTCCTCGAACACCTCCGGGTCGCTCGGCAGCGCGAGGACCTCATGCACGAGCCCGCCCTCGATGCGAAACAACAGCACCTGCTCGAGCTCGAGGCTGCGGCCGAGTCGCGTACCCCGTGCGACGTACATCGCCGCGGCGCGCTCGTCGCTCGCAAGGACGTCGCGCAGCTCGGATCCGTACGTACCGTCGGTCTCCTTCGGCAAGCGGCCGAGAAACCGGAAGATCTCCTCCCGGCCGCGGTAGACGCCGGCCATCACGCCGCCCCCCGGCACGGTCCAGGTCGCGTCCTCCGCGAAGAGCCGGCGCAGCCCGAAGCCGCCTTCCCCGCGGGCGAACGCGGCGAACACCGCCCGAACGAGCGCTTCGTTCTCGGCTCTAGCGGCCACCGGCTTCCTTCTCCCAGCGTGCGAGCAGGCCCTCGACGTGGTGGCGCTGCGCATCCGTGAACGGAACCCCGGCGACCAGGCGGCGCGCCTCTGCAGGGTCGTTGTTCTCGACGGCTGCCTCGAGGTGCTCGCGCAGCGGATTCGGCTGCCGGAGCTGGCGGCGCAGCCAGCGGAGCAAGCTCACCGTCGCCTGATCGGTCACGGCGCCAGGCTAGACGCTTGAGACGCTAGACCGCTTCTTCGTCCTCCGGCTCGTCACTCTTCGACTGCCCGTCCTCGGACGCCGCGCCCGTGCCGTCGTCCGCGAGGCTGTAGGCGCTCAGCCTCGATGAAAGGCCGTCCATCCAGCTCACGGCCTCCGGCTCGTCGCCGGGGTCCTTCGCCGACCGCTCTCGGCGGCCCTTGCGGCTGGACACCGGTGCGGAGCGAGGACGGCGCTCCTTCGAGGTGCGCTCGGAGTCCGGTTCGGCGCCGTCCTGGCCGCTCTCCTTGACGAGCGATTGGATGTCAGGCAGTGAAGGCATGCCTGCGATCAGCGGCTGGGCGGGATCTGGCTCCACGTCCTCTTCGGGGTCGATCCCGAGGAGGGGCGCCGGGCGCGGAATCGGCGTCGGCTCCACCCGTTCGCGAGGTGGCGCCGCCGGATCGACCACGTAGTCGGGCAGCGGGCCCGGGTCGGGCTCGGGCTCGAGGGCCGACACCGGCTGGGGAGGCGCCTGAGCGACCGGCTCGAGGGCGTGGTCGGGCTCGACCACGAAGTCGGGCAGCGGCTCGGGCTCGACGGCCGGCTCCGGAACGGGTTGCGACTCACTGCGACAGGACCGGCTCCTGTACCGCGTCCTCCGGCTCGGTTCCGAACTCGGGGACGTGGTTCGGCTCGAACGCCGTGACTGGCTCCGGCTCCGGCTCTGGCTCGGGCTCGGGCTCTGGCTCCGGTTCTGGCTCGGGTTCGGGAGCGGGCTCGGTGACCGGTTCCGGCTCGGCCACGCGCGCGGCGAGCAGCTCCGGCTCGGGTGCGGGCTCGACCATGAGGTCGGGCAGCGGCTCGGGTTCGGGAACGACCTCGAGCTCCGGTTCCGGCTCGCGCGGGGCCTCGGGTTCCGGCACCGCCTCGGCGACGGGCGCCGGGTCGGGCTGGGAGATCGTTTCCACGCTGGGCTCGGGCTCCGCCTCGATCTCCGGCTCGGGCGAAGGAACCGCGAGCGTCTCGGGCTCGGGCAGCTCGACCAGGGCGACGGGCTCCGGCTCGGGCTCGGGCTCGCGGCTCGGCGAGCTCCGGCTCCGGCTCCGGCTCCGGCTCCGGCTCGGGCTCGGGCTCGGCGGCGGCTCGGGCTCGGGCTCGGGCTCGGGCACCACGATGTAGTCGGGAAGGTCACCGACGTCCGCTTCCGGTGCCGCCTCCGGCTCGGCTTCGGCGTCCGGCAGCGTCCATCCTCCGGCGGCCTCGTTCCAGGCAGGCTGCACCTCGGCCGGCTCGAGGAACCCTGGTTCGAGCTCGGTCGTCGGCGGCATCTCCCAGAGGGGTCGGCCGACGACGAGCCGTTCCCGGAGCTCGAGCCGCCGAACCTTTCCTCCCGGCGCGGTCGGAAGCTCGTCGACGAACTCGATCTCTCGCGGAACCTCGTGCTCGGCGAGCGACTGCGCCGACGTCCTGGCGAAGCTCCGCCTCGAGGCCGACCGACCCCTCGACACCCGGCGCGAGGACGACGAACGCCCTCAGGAACTGTCCTCCGCGCTCGAGATCGCGTACGCCGACGACCGCGCTCGCGGCGACGGCGTCGTGCTGGCGAAGCGCTCGCTCGCTGGCGAAGGGACCGAAGCGCTCTCCTCGGCTGGTGAGCATGTCGCTCGCTCGCCCGAGGAACCACAGGAATCCGTCCGCGTCGGCCGTCGCCATGTCGCCGGTCGCGTACCAGTCTCCGCGGAAGGCTTCCTTCGTCCGGCTCGGATCCTCCCAGTACCCGGCGAAGAGCGTCGGGGTGCGGCCGCGCACGGCGAGCTCGCCCTCGGCTCCGGGCGGGAGCTCGTTTCCGCCGTCGTCGACGACCGCGACCTGGTGTCCGGGAAGGGGCAGGCCGAGCGCTCCTGGCTTGAAGCCCGCCTCGGCCCCGTTTCCGACGACGACGTTGGTCTCCGCTTGCGAGTAGCCGTCGTGGATGACGAGCCCCCACGTCTCCTCGAAGACCGCGCTCACCTCGGGATCGAGATAGTCGCCGGTGGAGACCAGCCGGCGGAGCTGGGACGGCCGGAAGCGGCCGAGCTCCGGGCGCTCCGCGAGCGCGGCGTATTCGGCAGGGGTCTGGGCGAGGATCGTCGTGCCGAGGCGGTAGATGAGATCGAGGCGCTCCAGTGGCTCGAACTCCCCCTCGTGGAGAAGCGTCTCGGCTCCGCGCGACCACGGGCCGAGCAGGCTGTGCCACACCGTGTTCGGAGATCCGGCCTGAGCGGTGCACCAGACGGCGTCGCCGCGGCCCGCGTCGAGCCAGTACTCAGCCGGTACTCGGGCGGCGAAGGCGGCAGCGTTCGTATGGGCGACGAGGTGCGGTCCTCCGGAGGCTCCGGCGCTGGTGAGGACGAACGCGAGGTCGCGCGAGCGTCGAGTCGTGCGTCGGCGCCTGCTCGGGCGCCTGGCCGAGAAGCGGTTGCGCCTCGTCGACGTAGAGGACATGTGGGCGCTCGGCCATCCGTACGATCTCGGGCTCCGCGGCTCGTGCGGCGACGACCAGACGTGCGGCGGTGGTCGTCAAGCGATCCTCGAGCGTGGCCGCGGACATCGTCACCGGCGCCGGGACGACGACTGCGCCCACCTTCAGGCACGCGAGCACGATCTCCAGCCAGTCGACGTTCGTACCGACGAGAACCAGGACTCGATCGCCGGGCCGCACTCCGCGTTCGCGCAGAAGCGAGCTCCAACGCGCGCTCCGCTCGGCGAGCTGGAGGAACGTCCGAGGCTCGATGACGCCGTCCTTTCCGAGTACGGTCACCGCCTGTCGCTTGGGGTCGTGAGCGAGCGCCTCGACGACATCGCGGGTGAAGTTGAATCGGTCGGGGACCTGCCAGCGATCCTCCGCGAGCGCGGGATAGAGCGCGAGCTCGAGGGGCGAAGAAGGCAGCTCCCCTCGTGGCGCGCGGCGGCGGCCGATGCGAAGCTTTTTCACGGCAGAACCATTATCGACCCGAATCGGCCCGGAGCTAAAGCGCGTTTACCCAATTCGGCGCACGATCGTCGTGGCTGGCGCTCTCGGCGGCGAGGTCGGGAGCGGCTCTGTCAAGCCCGAACCAAGCCGTGCTCGATTCCGAACGGCTCGTCCAACGGCAGCTGCTCCGGAAGTCGAAAACCTCCGGCCTCCTCGAGCGCCGAGATACGGGTCTCGATCGCGGGGTGCGTGTTGAAGAGGCTCGAGAGCGCCAGCACTCCGGACCGCTCGGAGTCGACCCGGTCGGTGGGGCTCTCCACCCAGAGGTGCGCGGTCGACGCCTCCGCGTACTTGACCGTGGTCGAGTCGCGCTCCAGCCGGCGAAGCGCCAGGGCCATCGCCTCCGGGTCGTTCAGCATCTCGGCCGCGCCGGCGTCCGCGAGGAACTCCCGGCGGCGGGAAAGGCTCAGCCGCAAGAGCAGTGCGGCGTACGGGGCAAGGAGAAATCCCACGAGCGCGACCACGAGAACGAGCACGCCTCCGCCGCGGTTGCGTCCGCCGTAGGCGATGGAGCGGAAGCCGATGTCCGCGATCAGGGCGATGACACCCGCGAAGACGAGCGCCATCGTCATCAGATAGGTGTCGCGGTTTCGGATGTGCGCGACCTCGTGCGCGAGAACCGCTTCGAGCTCGCGCTGCGGCATCGTCGCCAGCAGCCCGGTGGTCACGCCGATGTAGCTCTTCTCGGGACGGAGCCCGGCCGCGTATGCATTCGGCGCTCCGTCCTCCACGATCCGCACTTCGGGCGTGACCGGCAGACCAGCGGCGATGGAGACGTTCTCGACCAGCCTGCGCAGAGGCCTGACCGCTTCGGGAGCGACTTCCTGCGCCCCGGTCAGCCGAGCGACCATGCTCCGCGAGCGAACGAGGGCGAAGATCCCGTACACGGCAGCGCCCGCGAGGGCGACGACGCCGAGCGAGAGGTCGAACGCGAACCCGATCAGCCCGGCGACGAGAAGCAGGAGCAGGACGAAGCCGAAGACGACGATCGTGCTCTTCAGGCGGTTCGCCCGAATCTGCTGCTGGAGGGTCACGTCCGAGGCTCGAACGAGACCTGCGGCAACGAGGTATCCCCGCGAGCCGAGAAGAACTCGCGCGCGTCGAAGCCGAGGGGCGACGCGACGAGCAGCCACGGGAACGTCTGGACTCCGGTGTTGAAGCGCATGACGGTCGCGTTGTAGTAGCGGCGCGCGGCGGAGATCTTGTCCTCGGTGTCGGTCAGGTCCTCCTGCAGCGAGAGGAAGTTCTCGGACGCCTTGAGCTCGGGGTAGGCCTCGGCGACCGCGAAGAGTCGCCCGATCGCGACCGTGAGGCCCTCGTTCGCCTCCGCTGCCGTCCCCGGCGAGCCCGCCTGCTGGAGCGCCGCGCGAGCTCGCGTGACCTCCTCGAAGACGCCGCGCTCGTGTGCCGCATACGCTCGCACGGTCTCGACCAGGTTCGGGATCAGATCGGCTCGCCGCTGCAGCTGCACGTCGATGTTCGACCAACCGGTGTCGGCTTCGTTCCGGAGCCGGACGAGCCGGTTGTAGCCGACGACGACGAAGATTGCGACGAAGACGACGACGCCGATCAGGATCCAGAGCCAGAGCACCGCGCGTCGAGTCTACGGTCGGCCGAGGGCGGCGGCGAGCTTTCGCCGGCCGTTCGAGAGCACGGGCTCGCCGTGCGAAACGAGAATGCGTCGGACGGGAAGGTCGAGAAGCGGGCGGAGCGAGTCCGCGAGCTCGGGATGTCCGCTCTTCTCCGGCAGCCACGACTCAGGGCACAGGCGCACACCCCCGGCTCCGTCTCCCAGCAGCACGTCTCCCGGCACGAGGGCGCGGTGGTGCGGGATCCAGAAGACCACCTCGGTGCGCCGAGCCGAGCGGAATGCCTCGACGTCTCCCGGGAGTCGGTCTCCGGGCCGAAAGACGTCTGTGACGACCCCGGACCGGCGCTCCACGGCTGCCCTGGAGGTGGTCGACGCCCACACACGCGCTGCGTAGCGCTCGACGATCGCTGCGGTGCTGCGCACGTGCCAGAAGACGGTCACGAAAACGTGTACCTGCTTTCCCACCCTGCGCACGTCCCGGTCGAGCGCACGCCAGAAGCGCTCGGCGTCCTCCGGCGGCACGAGGGGATCGATGAGCACCACGCCGTCGGGCGTCTCGCAGAACACGGATCCGACGTCCTCCTTCCACTCCTCGTGGTAGCCGGTCCACCGCCACAGTCCGGCGTCGATCTGCGCAACCTCCATACCCGCTAGTAAACCGAACCGGATGGTCGCGCTTTGCGTATCGTCGAGTCGAGTCGACAGATGCTCTAGAGAGGAGATCGCATGAAGGCCCTACGCATGGCGCTGGCCGCGACGCTCGCAGTCCTTGCCCTTGCCGCAGTGGGCTGCGGCTCCGACGACGAGGACGCGGCAGACGACACGACCGCCACGTTGACCGAGACCACCGAGACGGACACGACCGACACCGGAAGCGCGATCAAGGGAACCGTCGGTCCCGCCTTCGACATCAGCGTCGACCAGACCTCCGTGACGGCCGGCAGCTACGAGCTCGAGGTCGAGGACCTGTCCGACATCCACAACTTCCACCTCACCGGACCGGGCGACGTCGATGTCGCCACGGACGTCGCCGGCGAGGGCACCGAGAGCTTCACCGTCGAGCTGGAGGCCGGGACGTACACCTTCGTCTGCGATCCCCACGCCGGGACGATGAGCGGAACCATCGAGGTGAGCTGATCGGTTCAGCCCGTTGTGGCAAGGGGCAGCGGCTCGATCGTCCCGTCTGCGATCCGCCAGCCGGCCAGCTCGTTCGTGCGCACGGTGTAGATCAGGTAGGGCCGCCCGGCCCAGAGGCCGATGTTCTCGACGTCGGTCCGCGAGGGCCGTGGGGGGGACGAGATGTGTGAGTGGAGCACCGCGAGCTCGTAGCCCTCGTCCTCGAGGAACCAGGACTCCGGATCGACGTCGAGCTCGAAGCGGTAGGGCGACTCGGCGGAGTTCCGGCCGGGGATGTAGCGCCGAGCGACGCCGTCCCGAAACGCGACCAGCCCGCATGCCTCGTTCGGGGATTCGGCCTGCGCGTGCTCGGCGAGCTCGGCGCGTATCGCCGTAGGCACTACCACCAGACCGAGCGCTCCATCGCCGCGCCGACGTCGCCGGAGTCCCAGAACTCGGCGGAGAGGTACTTCCAACCGCCGTCTGCGAGCACGCAGACGACGACGCCTTCGTCGAGCTCCCGCGCC
The DNA here is from genome assembly GCA_963838395.1 of uncultured Actinomycetes bacterium. Taxonomy (GTDB): domain Bacteria; phylum Actinomycetota; class Thermoleophilia; order Gaiellales; family Gaiellaceae; genus GMQP-bins7. Next base: position 239,616 of record CAWIQX010000023.1, on the reverse strand, counting down.
AGTCGCAGAGTCGCGTGGATCACCGCTCCGGAGGACACGCCGGCGAAGATCCCCTCCCGCTCGAGGAGCAGGCGCAGCCCGGCGACCGACTCCGCGTTGGTGACCAGGAGCTTCCGGTCGAGCCTCGAGACGTCGAGGATCGGCGGCACGTAGCCGTCGGCGAGCGAGCGCAAGCCCATCACCTCGTCTCCGGGCAAGGGCTCGGCGGCAGCGACCACGAGGTCGGGGAACGACTCGCGGAGACGCGCGCCGGCGCCCATCAGCGTTCCGCCCGTGCCGAGCCCGGCCACGAGGACGTCGACGCGGTCGAGCGCGGCGGCGATCTCCGCGCCGGTGCCGTCGTAGTGCGCCTGCGGGTTCGCCTCGTTCGCGTACTGGAACGGCATGAAGAACGAGGGCTCGCGCTCTGCGAGCTCGAGGGCGAGCCGAACGGCGCCGTTCGAGCCCTCCTCCGGCGGCGAGTCGACGATCTGCGCCCCGTACAGAGCGAGGAGGCGCCGGCGTTCCTCCGTCACGTTCGCCGGCATCACGCAGGTGAGCGGATAGCCCCGGAGCTTCGCGACGAGCGCGAGAGAGATGCCGGTATTGCCGCTCGTCGGCTCGAGCAACGCGCGTCCGGGCTCGAGCTCGCCGGACGCTTCGGCTGCCTCGATCATGGCCTTCGCCACGCGATCCTTGATCGAGCCGGTCGGGTTCTGTCCCTCGAGCTTCGCGTAGAGGCGAACCGCAGGCTTCGGTGAGAGACGAGAGAGCTCGACGAGCGGTGTCGAGCCGATCAGATCGAGCAACGAGGGCGCGCTCGACGTCACACTCGGGTCAGACGCTATGGGGTCCGTCCCCTGCCGACCCTCCCGCCATCGCCGGCAGCAGGATCACGGTCTCGCCGTCGTCGACCGGCGTGTCGAGGCCGTCCAGGGTGCGGATGTCCTCGCCGCCGAGATACACGTTGACGAACGACGCGAGCTCCCCGTCCGAGTAGAGCTGGCCGGCGAGCGGCGGATAGCGCTCGACGAGGTCGTCGATCACCGCGCCGATCGTCTCCCCGCGGGCGTCGAGCTCGCGCAGCCCGCCCACCTCGGCCCGCAGAGTCGGGGGAATGCGAACCGCGGCCATCAGCGTGTGGCTCACCGGCGTGGAGCAGAACTCCACGTAGTCCACGTACTCGGTGATGGTGGGACTGTCGCCGCAGACCGGGCAGTAGGGATCGCGTCGCACGTTCACCTCGTCGAGGGTCGTTCCGAGCGCATCGAAGAGGAGCAGCCGGCCGGCGAGCGTCTCGCCTCGCCCGAGGATCAGCTTGAGCGCCTCGTTCGCCTGGAGCGAGCCGATGATCCCCGGCAGGACGCCGAGGACGCCGCCCTCGGCGCAGCTCGGCGCCAGCTCGGGAGGCGGAGGCTGGGGGAAGAGGCAGCGGTAGCACGGGCCCGCTCCCGGAGAGAAGACCGTCGCCTGGCCCTCGAAGCGGAAGATCGAGCCGTGGACGACCGGGATTCCGTGCCAGACCGAGGCGTCGTTCACGAGGTAGCGGGTCGGGAAGTTGTCCGCGCCGTCGACGATCACGTCCCAGCCCTCGCCGAAGATGCGATCGACGTTCTCGGAGGTCAGCCGTTCCTCGAAAGGCTTGACGCGAACGTCCGGGTTCAGCGCCTCGATCGTGCGCTTGGCAGAGAGCACCTTGGGCTCGCCCAGCGTGTCGGTGGAATGGACGATCTGGCGCTGCAGGTTCGACTCGTCCACGACGTCCGCGTCGACGATCCCGAGCGTGCCTACGCCGGCTGCGGCCAGATAGAGCGACGCAGGTGAGCCGAGGCCCCCGGCTCCGACGAGCAGGACGCGCGCGTCCAGGAGGCGCTGCTGGCCCGTCCTCGCCGACCTCGGGGATCAAGAGGTGACGGCTGTACCGAGCGCGTTGCTCGGACGAGAGAACACGCGGCATCGTCACCTCGAACCCGTTCCGCTTCCAGTCTGCGAAGCCGCCCGCCAGATTGCAGACGTCCTCGTAGCCGAGCTCTCCGAGCGACTTCGCCGCGAATGCCGATCGCGAACCGGCCGAGCAGTACACGACGAGCGGGCGGCTCTTGTCGGGCACGAGACCCTCGATCTGCTGCTCGAGCCGGCCGCGGGTGACGTACACGGCGCCGGGAATGTGTCCCTCCTCCCACTCGTCCGGCTCGCGGACGTCGACGAAGAGCGGAGGTTCCGACGATGCGAGCTGCTCCTGCGCCTCGGTGGAGGAGATCTCGTCGATCTCCTCCTTGACCTGCGCCAGCAGCTCGCGATAGCTCGCCATTACTTTCCGAACTGTAGCGATAGGAGGCCAGTGGCTGCCGGAGCGCGGATTCGCGATGCGCGCGGCTATCGTCGTCTCGTGAGCGCCCGGCGTCGCATCGTCCTGCTCGTCGCCCTCGCGGCCGTCGCGGCGGTCGCCGTCGTCGCGGGTGCTGTTCTCTCGTCGGAGGGAGGCTCGGCAACCACTGCCGCTGCCGACGCCGAACCGCGCCCGGGACGCCCGCCGTTGTCGCTGGCGCTCGGCTTTCGCGAAGACCCCGAAGCACGAGACCTCGCGCGGGGCGCCGCGCTCTACCGAAAGGGAGAGCTGCACGGCGCGACGGCCGTGTTCGCGAAGCACGACTCGCTCGAAGCCAAGGTGGGCTCCGCGTTCGCGTCCTGGCCCGAAGGCACACTCGATCGAGTCGAGCAGCTTGCGAAGCTCTATCCGGAGAGCGCTGTCGTGCACTTCCACCTCGGGCTGGCGCGGCTGTGGGCGCCGAGCGGCGATCCAGTCTCCGCGTGGCGGGCGGCGATCGAAGCCGAGCCCGACTCCGCGTATGCGGTCCTCGCGGGCAATCTTCTCCACCCCCGCTTGCCGCGCGGCCTGCCCGCGTTCATCCCGTCGTTCGCCGCGCCCGCAGAGATCGTCGAGCTCGCCCCCGGACGCCAGCTCGCCGCGCTGCGAGCGCGAGCTGCGCGGGGCGGCACCGCCGAGCTCCTGCTCTACGGCGTGGGCTTGCAGCGGGTCGGCCGGCCGCTGTCGGCGGCCGAGGTCTTCGAGCGGGCGGCACGTGGGGCTCCGGCGAACGCGGAGGCGCAGGTCGCCGCGGCGGTAGGACAGTTCGACAAGGATGCCCCCGAGCGCGCCTTCGGTCAGCTCGGCCCGCTCACGCGCCGGTTTCCGAACGATCCCACGGTTCGATTCCACCTGGGAGTGCTCCTGCTCTGGACCGGGCGCGTGGACGCTGCCGCGCGCCAGTTTCGCCTTGCGACACGGACGCGGCCTGACTCTCCTCTCGCACGTGAGGCCGCCCGTTATCTCGAGACGATCCGCCGGGCACGATCGAAGAACGGGTGAGCGCGACCGCGCACGGTTGGACGCTTTGACGCCGACCTCCCCTGTGACTACGGTGTGACCGCCGACGAGCAAGGGGGGCGGACTGGTCGCAGGGAAACCCGAGGGCACGGCGATTCGAGCACCGGTCGAGGACGTCCTCGCGACCGACGAAGCTCAGCGTCTGCTCGAGACGGGGCTCCAGACCGGCCGACTCGATGCAGACGAGGTCGCACTCGCGCTCGACGAGCTCGATCTCGAGCCCGAGCCAGCTCGACGAGTTCTACGCCGCGCTCGACGAGGCTCAGATCGCGGTCGTCCATGTCGAGGAGGAGATCGAGAGCGAGCCCGAGGCCGATACCGAGATCACGACCGACGCGCTCCAGCTCTTCCTCAAGGACATCGGACGCGTCCCGCTCCTGACAGCCGCACAGGAGGTGGAGCTCGCCAAGCGCATCGAGCGGGGCGACCATGCCGCCAAGCAGGCGATGGTGGAGGCCAACCTACGACTCGTCGTCTCGATAGCGAAGCGCTACCGGAACCAGGGCCTGCCCTTCCTGGATCTCATCCAGGAAGGCACGATCGGGCTCGTGCGCGCCGCGGAGAAGTTCGACCACCGGAAGGGCTTCAAGTTCTCGACGTACGCGACGTGGTGGATCCGGCAAGCGGTCGCCCGCGCGATCGCGGACAAGGGCCGGACGATCCGGATGCCCGTCCACGTGGTCGAGAAGCTCAATCGGATTCTCCGCTCGGAGCGGAAGCTGCGGGCCGAGCGCGGTCGTGAGCCGACGATCGAGGAGATCGCCCGCGACGTGGAGATGACGCCGGGTGAGGTGGAGCAGATCCGGCGAAGCGCGCAGACCCCCGTGTCGTTGGAGAAGCCGGTCGGCGACGACGACGAGTCCGAGTTCGGCCACTTCCTCGCGGACGACTCGACGCCGCTTCCGGACGAGCTGGCGGAGACCGCCCTGCAGCGCGAGGCGCTGCGCACCATCCTCGGAGCGCTCTCCGAGCGGGAGCGCCGCGTGCTCGAGCTCCGCTACGGGCTCGACGGGCAGCAGCCCCGAACGCTCGACGAGGTGGGCCGGGCGTTCAACGTGACCCGCGAGCGCATCCGCCAGATCGAGCACCAGGGCCTGAAGAAGCTCCGCGCGCTCGCCGACGCCCAGCGCGTCCGCGACGTCGCCTGAGGCGGTTTCCTACAGTTCGGCGCGTGCTGTACCGGCCGGACGCGTTCGAGGCGCTGACGGACGAGCGCTGGGACGCGGAGCGCGTGCGCGACGCCATCCGCGAGATCGTCGCCGACACCGACGGCGCGCTGCGCGGCCCGAAGCTCCTGTGGCGGGCCGACGACTGGGATCGCTGGCAGGCGACGAGCCCGATGAAGAACCTCTACGTCGGCGCTGCCGGCGTGCTCTGGGCGCTCGACGAGCTGCGTCGTCTCGGCCACGCCGAGTCCCGGCTCGACCTCGCCGAGCTCGCCCTCGTCAACCTCGAGCTCTCTCGAGCGAGGCCCGATCAGATGAAGATCGAGCTCCCCGAGCCTCCGGCGTCGTCGCTTCTGAACGGCGAGACGGGCGTGCTGCTCGTCGCCTGGCGCCTCGCCCCGGACGCCGACATCGCCGACGACCTGCTCGCCCGCGTGCGCGCGAACGTCTCGAACGAGGCGGAGGAGGTGATGTGGGGCACGCCGGGCACGCTGCTCGCGGCGCAGGCCATGCTCGACTGGACCGGAGACCGGCGCTGGCGCGACGCCTGGAAGGAGAGTGCGGAGGCGCTGTGGTCGCGGCGCGGGGAGGACGGGCTCTGGACACAACGCCTCTATCGCCAGGAGTTCCAGAGCCTGACCCCGCCGCACGGGCTCGTCGGGAACGTGCAGGCGCTCCGGCCCTTGCTCGACGCGGCGCGCCGGGAGCGGCTGGAGCGCGAGTCCGCCGCGATTCTCGAGCGAACCGCCGTCCTCGAGGGGAACCTCGCGAACTGGCCGCCGCGCGACCGGCCGGAGCTTCCCGGCCCGGACGGTGAGATTCGCGTCCAGTGGTGCGCCGGTGCGCCGGGAATCGTCATCGCCGCGTCCGAATACCTCGAGGAGAGCCTCCTGCTCGCGGGCGCCGAGCTGCCGTGGCGCACGGGCCCGCCGGGGCTCGAGAAGGGCCCGTCGATCTGTCACGGGACGGCGGGGAACGGCTACGCGTTCCTGAAGGCGTTCACACGTACCGGTGACGAGCGCTGGCTCGATCGAGCGCGCCGCTTCGCGATGCATGCACTCGGACAGGTCAGACGGCTCCGTGCGGAGCGTGGCCGCGGCCGCTACTCGCTCTGGACGGGCGACCTCGGCGTCGCGGTCTACGCGGCCGACTGCCTCGATGGCCGCAGTGCGTACCCGTTCTTCGATCGCCGCCCCTAGCCTGCTCCTGACTACACTCCGCGCCGGTGAGCGCGACCTACGAGGAGCTTCGTGACCAGCTTGCGCGAGCTGATCGCCATCCCGTCGGTCAGCGCCGATCCTGCTCATGCGGGCGATGTCGTGGCCGCGGCCGGCTGGGTGGCGGAGAAGATTCGCGATGCAGGAGGCTCCGTCGACGTCGTCCCCTGGAACGGAGGCAGGCCGCTCGTCATCGGCGAGGTCGCCGCCTCGGAGCGCCCCGAGTCCGCGCCCACGGTGCTCTGCTACGCGCACTTCGACGTGCAGCCACCCGATCCGCTCGACCTCTGGGAGTCGCCGCCCTTCGAGCTCACCGAGCGTGACGGCTGGCTCTATGCGCGCGGCGTGGCGGACGACAAGGCCCAGCTCCTCATCCTCGTGGAAGCCGCGCGCGGACTTGCGGCCGCAGGCGAGCTTCCGGTGAACGTTCGCTTCGCGCTCGACTCCGAGGAGGAGGTCGGCGGCCAGTCGATCAGCGAATGGGTCGCAGCCGACGAGCGCGGGGCGGATGCCGCGATCGTGTTCGACGGGGGCCTCGAGGAGCTGGGAGTGCCGACGTTCAACACCGCGCTCCGCGGGCTCTGCTACTTCCACGTCACGGTCCGCACCGGAGAGCGCGACCTGCACTCGGGGCTGTTCGGCGGCGTCGCCCTGAACGCGCTGCATGCGCTCATGCAGTCGCTCTCCGCCGTGGTGGCCGTGAACGGTCGCGTGCCCGAGCCGTTGCGGACCGGCATCGTCCCACCGACGCCGGAAGAGGTCGAGGGCTGGCGGACGCTCGCCGAGGGCGGCAAGCTGCTGGCGGAAGTCGGAGCCAAGCCCACCGATGCCGCAGCGCTCGACGAGTACTACGTGCGCACGTGGGCGGAGCCGTCCGTCGACGTGCACGGGATCGCGGGCGGCTCGCCGGATCTCGTCAAGACGGTGCTGCCGGTCGAGGCGAGGGCGAACGTCTCGATCAGGATCGCGCCGGGCCAGAACGTCGCCGACGTGAGCGCCGCGTTCGAGCGGCTGCTTCGCGAGGCGGCGCCGGAAGGAGCCGAGATCGACGTGAAGCTCCAGTCGTCGGCCGAGCCGGGCCTCGTCTCGCCGGATGCGCCGGCGCTCGGGCTCGCGCGTGAGGCGTTCGAGCACGCCTTCGGGCATCCGTCGCTGCTCGTGCGGGTGGGTGGCTCGGTGCCGGTCGTTGCAAGCCTCACCGCACGGGGCATACCGACGATCTCGACCGGCATCGCGAGCCACGACTGCAACGCGCACTCGCCGAACGAGAAGTTCCCCGCGGACTACCTCGTCCTCGGTGTCGAGGCCGTGCGCGAGACGTACAAGCGCCTCGGACGACTTGGCTAGAGCGCCTTTCACGAGCCCGCTCGCCGAGGAGCTCGCCGGGGACGTGCTCGAGCGGTTCCTGCGCTATGTCAGGATCGACACCCAGGGCGCCTATCGCGTCCCCGAGCGGCCGAGTACGGAGAAGCAGCTCGATCTGTCGCGTCTGCTCGTCGACGAGCTGCGCGAGCTCGGGCTCGAGGCGGAGCTGACGGAGGGCTCAGCGGTGTTCTCGGGGCTTCCGGGCTCGAACGGCGCGCCCGTCGTCGGGCTGATCGCCCACGTGGACACGACCCCCGACGTCTCGGGCGCCGGCGTCTCGCCGATCGTGCACGAGGCGTGGGACGGAACCCCGATCGAGCTTCCCGGCGACGCGCGGCAGGTTCTCCACCCGGAGCAGCTGCCCGAGCTCGCCGCTCGGGTCGGCCACGACATCGTCACCAGCGACGGAACGACCCTGCTCGGGGCCGACGACAAGGCCGGGATCGCGGAGATCATGAGCGCGGTCGCGTACCTCGTTCGGCATCCCGAGAGGAATCGAGCTCCGATCCGCGTGGCGTTCACCGTGGACGAGGAGGTCGGCCGCGGTGCCGAGGACTTCGACGTCGAAGCCTTCGGCGCGGACGTCGCGTACACCCTCGACGGATCGGCGCTCGGAGAGCTGGAGACCGAGACGTTCTCCGCATCGTCGGTGCGCGTGACCATTCGCGGCCTCTCGGTGCACCCCGGAACGGCCAAGGGCAAGCTCGTGAACGCCGTCAAGCTCGCCGCCGAGCTCGTCAGCTCGCTTCCCGCGGACCGGCTGTCCCCGGAGACCACGGAGGATCGTCAGGGGTACGTTCACCCGCACCGCATCTCCGGAGGCGCGGAGGAGGCGATCGTCGACTTCATCGCACGTGACCACGACGACGACCTGCTCGAGGAGCACGTCCAGCTCCTCGCGCGATCTCGCCGAACGAGTCGCAGAACGCGAGCCTCGCGCCAGCGTCGAGATCGAGCGGCGGGACTCGTATCGCAACATGCGGCCTTACATCGAGCGGACCCCGCGCGTCGTCGAAGCCGCGCTCGAGGCCATCCGCCGCGCGGGCGTGGAGCCGAGGCTCGCGATCACACGCGGCGGGACGGACGGCGCCGTGCTCTCCTCGATGGGTCTTCCGACCCCGAATCTCTTCACGGGCGGTCAGGAGTACCACTCCGTGCGGGAGTGGGCGAGTGTGCAGGACATGGGCGCTGCCGCCGCGACGATCGTCGAGCTTGCGGGGGTCTGGGCGGAGCCCGAGTAGGCCGGCGGTCTGACCCCTTTAGGGGTCTGACTCCATTGCTTCTCGCGTTACCCTGCGCTCATGCCTCGCCTGGTCGGAATCAACCACCTCGCGGTCGAGGTCGGAGACGTCGACGAGGCCGTCGCCTTCTTCGGCCGGATCTTCGACGACCTGCAGCTCCGTGGGCGCAGCGCCGGAATGGCCTTCGTCGACATGGGCGATCAGTTCGTCGCGTTCTCCAAGGGCGTGACGCACGTCGCCGACCACGACCGCCACATCGGGCTCGTGGTCGACGACCTCGACGAGACCGTGCGGCGCCTCCGCTCGGCCGGAGTCGAGGTGCACGGTACGCACGACTTCCTCGACCCGTGGGGAAACCGCTGGCAGCTCGTCGACTACCGCGAGATCCAGTTCTCCAAGACTCCGCGGATTCTCTCGGGTATGGGGTTGGCGGGGCTCGAGAAGTCCGAGCGGGCTGTCGAGGAGCTGCGCGCCAAGGGCTTGGAGGACTAGTCTGCTCGGCGCAAGATCGGAAACCCGCTAGCGCGAATTTCCGATCGCGCAAAGATCCCTAAAGGCGTCCGCTTTCGCGGCCGCAATCTACTCGGACCGTCGGTCTAGGTGTCGTGCACGCCGCAGCCGAGCCACTCGTGGCCGAAGCGGCGCATCTCTTGCACGACCGGTAAGAGCGCCTGGCCCTTCGCCGTGAGCGCGTACTCGACCCGCGGCGGCGACTCCGGATAGCTCTCGCGCAGGACGATGCCCTCGGACTCGAGCCAGCGAAGCCTCTCGGCGAGTGTGCGCGGGCTGATCCCGGCGCACGAGCGCTCGAGCTCGGTGAAGCGTCTCGGACCCTCGGAGAGGTCGTGGACGATCAGCACGGTCCATTTCGAACCGACGATCTCGGCTGCGCCAGCGACCGAGCAGGTCGGTGCAGCGTGAACGGGGAGCATCGTGCGATCGGACACATGCGGATTGTAGGCCCGACGCGTCAGGACGGCTTGCGCGCGATGTGGAGCCCGGCGCGGGCGAGCGCAGAGATGCGGTTTCCGCGTCGTGAGCGAACGCTCCGCCGTCCTGCGCCTGCAACGGGCTTCGCGGCAGGTCGTGCGCCAGTGGCTCCGTCGCGTCGCGGAACGGATCCGGGCGGTTCGCGTCGCCGAATGCCCTCGACCAAAGTGCGACCCAGCCTCTGGCGTCAATCCCACGGCGGGGAGTTGTGCGTCCAGCGGCCACCCACCATCGTGGCGACGACCTCGACCGTCCCGAGCTCCTCAAACGGGCACTCGACCGGGTCACGCGAGAGAACCACCAGGTCGGCGAGGTACCCGGGCACGAGCTTTCCCCGTGTTCGCTCGTCGCCTGCGAGCCAGGCCGGGGCGACCGTTGTCGCATGGAGCGCTTCCTCGACCGTCAGCGCCTCGTCCAGGCGCCAGCCCGGTCGCTCGTCGATCGTGCGCGTGACTGCCGCCCGGATTCCGGCCAACGGGTCGAGCTCCTCGATCGGCGCATCCGAACCGTTCGCGAGAACCGCGCCGGACGCAAGCAGCGAGCGGAAGGCGTAGGCGCCGTCGAGCCGGTCCGGCCAGAAGCGCTCCGCCAGATCACGGTCGGAGGGAGCGTGCGAGAACTGCACCGAGCAGGTCACACCGAGCTTCGCGAACCGCCCGAGGTCTTCAGGCGCCAGGCACTGTGCGTGCTCGATCCGGTGACGCAGGCCCCGTGGCGCCCATTCGTCCTTCGTCGTCTCGAACGCGTCGAGCGCTTCGCGGTTCGCGCGGTCGCCGATCGCGTGCACGCCAACCGGCCAACCCGCTCGCGCGGCGCGACGGACGATCTCCGCGAGCTCCTCGCCGCTCGTGATCCGGACACCGGAGCCGTCCAGCATCCACGCGGTCTGCGAGCCGAGGGTGCCGTCCATGAACACCTTCAGGTAGCCGAGTCGAAGGAAGCCGTCCCCGAAGCGGGAGCTGATTCCCAGCGACTCGAGCTCAGGAAGCTTCTTGTACGGCAGGGACTGCCAGACACGCAAGGTCAGTCCTCCGCTCTCGCGGAGCCGCTGGAAGATCTCGGGAGCCCCCACCCAGCCGTCCTTGTCGTGGACGGCGGTGACGCCGCGGCTGTGAGCGAGCTTCACGCCTGCCCGGGTGACCTCGAGCCATTCGTCCTCGGAGACGGACGGGAACCGCTCGCGGAAGCGCCACGCTGCTTCCTCGCGCAGCACGCCGGTCGGCTCGCCGCTTGCGGCGCGCTCGACGACGCCGCCCTCGACCTCGAGGTCTCCTCTTGCGAGAGCGAGCGCTGCGGAGTTCAGCCAGAGCGAGTGCAGGTCCTTCGCCCAGAGCGCGGCCGGAACCGCGCCGGTGACCTCGTCCAACGCTTCTTTGGTCGGTTGCGCCTCCCACTCCGCCGACCGCCAGCCCTGGCCGCGGATCCAGCCCGCTCGCGGCGCGTGCGCGCTGACGAGGTTCAGCACCTCCGCGAGCGAGCCAACCCCGTCGAGCCCGAGGTCACGCTGTCCCAGCGACCAGGTCGGAAAGTGCACATGCGAGTCCGTGAAGCCCGGAACGACGCAGCGACCGGCGAGGTCGACCACATCGGGGGTGGGGAGCGCCTGCTCGTGGACGCCGACCCCGCCTGCGATCCGCTCCCCCGCGATCGCCAGTGCCCGCGCGACCGGGAGAGCCGAGTCCATGGTCCGGACGACCCCGTTCTCGAGGATCATGGCGGCGACTGTATCCGTGCGTGCGAAGGGAACTCGATCGACCGCATCCCTACAATCTCCGCGGTGGCGTGGGAACCCCTTTCTGACGACCAGCTCGAGATTCGCGACCTCGTGCGGACGATCGCGCGGGAGAGAATTGCACCACGCGCGGCAGAGATCGACGCATCGCACGAGTTTCCCTGGGACGTCGTCGAGCTCTTTCGCGAGCACGGCATCTTCGGACTGCTCTTCGACGAGGAGCACGGAGGAACGGGCACGGGGACTCTGCTCGCGCTGGTGGCGATCGAGGAGGTCTCGAAGGTCTGTGCGACGAGCGGCCTGATCCTCGCGGTCCAGGAGCTCGGCTCGCTCGCAGTAAAGCTGGCGGGCACTGACGAGCAGAAGGCGCGCTTCCTCCCACGCCTCGCGTCTGGGGAGTCGCTCGTTGCGTACGCGCTCACCGAGGCCGGCTCCGGCTCGGACTCCGCGGCGATGCGAACGACCGCGCGCCGCGAAGGAGACGAGTACGTCCTCGACGGCTCGAAGCGCTTCATCACGAACGCCTCGGTGGCGAACCTCTACACGGTATTCGCGAAGACGGATCCGAGCACGGGTCACTCGGGCATCTCCGCGTTCGTCGTCGAGTCGGAGACCGCGGGCTTCGAGGTCGCCCGGCTCGAGCCGAAGATGGGCATCTCGGGATCGACCACCGGCGAGCTCGTGTTCGAGAGCGCGCGCATTCCGGCGGCCAACCTGCTCGGCGAGGAGGGCGAGGGCTTCAAGATCGCGATGCGCGTGCTCGACCGCTCGCGCCCGGGGGTCGCCGCGCAGGGTCTCGGCATCGCGCAGGGCGCAACCGACTACGCGCTCGAGTACGCGAGAACGCGGGAGACGATGGGGAAGCCGATCGCCGAGCACCAGCTGATCGCCGCCAAGCTGGCGGACATGGAGACGGCCTGCGAGGCAGCTCGTGGGCTCCTCTACCGCTTCGGGCGCATGGTCGACGAGGACGCCTCGGAGACGGAGCTGACCAAGGCCTCGGCGATGGCCAAGCTGTATTGCACGGACACCGCGATGTGGGTCGCGACCGAGGCGGTGCAGATCCTCGGCGGGTACGGCTACATCAAGGAGTACCCGGTCGAGCGCATGATGCGCGACGCCAAGATCACGCAGATCTACGAGGGCACGAACGAGATCCAGCGGCTCGTGATCGCCCGCGAGATGCTGAAGGAATCGCGCGCCTTCCTGCTGGCCGGCGTGGGGTAGCCGCTTTGCCCGGCCGGCGTGCACGCGCAATAGTCCGCGCGTGAGAGCCGACCTCCCCTCCGGCACCGTTACCTTCCTCTTCACCGACGTCGCGGGCTCGACCCACCTCCTGCACTCGCTGGGCGCAGAGGCGTACGCGGACGAGCTTGCCGAGCATCGCCGCCTGATCCGAGAGGCCTGCGCCGGACAGGAAGGGGTGGAGGTGGATACGCAGGGAGACGCCTTCTTCTTCGCCTTCCCTTCGGCACCAGGCGCGCTGTGGGCCGCCAGGGAGATGACCGACGCTCTTTCCGCCGGCCCCATCCAGGTGCGCATCGGCCTGCACACCGGAACGCCCCACCTCACCTCAGAGGGCTACGTGGGAGAAGACGTGCACCGAGCGGCCAGGATCGCCGCCGCGGGTCACGGCGGGCAGGTGCTCGTCTCCGAGGAGACTCGATCCGGGCTCGAGGAAGGTGTCGCCCTCATCTCCTTGGGAGCACATCGCCTCAAGGACTTCGAAGGCCCGGTGACCATCTATCAGCTGGGAGAGGGCTCCTTCCCAGCGCTCAAGACGATCGCGAACACGAACCTGCCCACCCCCGCTTCGAGCTTCCTGGGCAGGGAGGCAGAGCTCGTCCAAGCCGACGCGCTTCTGAGCGCGACCCGCCTGCTCACCATCCACGGTCCGGGAGGGCAGGGCAAGACCCGCTTCGCCTTGGAGCTCGCGCGACGAGCACGCGAGGAGCGCTTCTCCGACTACGAGGACGGCGTCTTCAGCTGCTTTCTCGCCTCGCTGCGCGATCCCGCGCTCGTCCTTTCCACCATCTGCCAGACCCTTTCCTTGCGCGAGGAGGCAGGAAGAAGCGCGCTCGAGACGCTCGTCTCCCAGCTCGAGGGGAAGCGGATGCTTCTCTTGCTCGACAACCTGGAGCATCTCCTCGGCTCCGCTCGTGGGCTCTCCGAGCTCCTCTCGTCGTGTCCCGGCCTCACTTTCCTCGCCACGAGCCGCGAGCTTCTGCGCATTGACGGTGAGCTGCCCTACGGGCTGCCCCCGCTCGCCGACGAAGAGAGCATCTCGCTCTTCTGCGAGCGTGCGCGGGCCGAGCCCGCGGAGCCGATCCGCGTGCTCTGCGCACGCCTCGAAGGCCTTCCGCTCGCGATCGAGCTCGCTGCTGCCCGCATGACGCTTCTCACCCCGGAGCAGCTGCTCGATCGCCTCTCACAGCGCCTCGATCTGCTCAAGGGAGGCCGCGACGCCGACCCGCGCCAGCAGACGCTGCGCGCGACGATCGAGTGGAGCTACGACCTCCTCTCTCCCGCGGAGCAGGAGCTCTTCGCCCGCCTCTCGGTCTTCGCCGGCGGTTGCACGTACGAGGATGCTGAGGTGGTTGCAGGCACCGACCCCGACACGCTTCAGTCGCTTCTCGAGAAGAGCCTCCTTCGCCGCCGCGATACCGACCTCGGTCCCCGCTACTGGATGCTCGAGACAATCAGGGAGTACGCGGCCGAGCAGTTGGACGTCCGGGGCGAGGCAGCAGCGTTGCAGCCGCGGTTTCGACGTCACTTCCTAGCTCTCACGGAGCAGGCAGAGCCAGAACTCTGGGGCGGGCAAGACGAGGCCTGGCGCGCGTGCCTCGACAGCGAGAACGAGAACCTGCGCGCTGCACTTGGCTCGGCCATTGCAGACCGCGACACTGAGGTCGCGCTTCGCCTCGCCGTTTCGATCTACCGCTTCTGGGAGATTCGCTCGCGCTACGGCGAGGCGCGCGATTGGCTTCTGCAGACGCTGGCACTCGACGGCGGGACTAACGCTCTGCGAGCCAAGGCGCTCATGGGAGTCGGGCGCGTCGCGGGAATTCAGTGCGACTGGAACGAAGCCATCCGCTGCCTTGGAAGGAGCGCTGACAGCTTTCGCGAACTCCACGACCCCGTCGGCGTAAGTCGTTGCCTCGGTTTCCTCGGACATGCGTACTTGTTCACCGGCGATCTCGCGCGGGCGGTCGACGTCCTCGAGGAAAACATCTCCGTCGCACGTCAGACGGGAGACGTCCGAACGATCGCGAATGCGCTCTACAACGGTGCCTTTGCATACGTCGAGCGACGCGACTTCGTGTACGCGCGCCAGTTGCTCGAGGAGGCAAGGGGGGTCCACGAGACGCTGCACAACAAGTACGGCCTTGCCGGTGTCGCTATCCAGCTGGGCAGCGCCGCCACGCTCGCGGGCGACTACGAGCGGGCCGCGATCGAGCTCGCGACGGGTCTGAAGGAGGCCGAAGAGATAGGTTCGCCGATGTGGAGCTTCATCGCCCGCCGGCACCTCGCGCAGCTGGCATTGCTAGAGGGGCGAACCGACGAGGCCGAGCATCTCCTCGTGAGCTTGTTCCGTGGGCGGCGTGCCGAGGTGGCGGCGTGGGAGGTCGCCCACTGGCTGAATGACCTCGCGGCTGTCGCTGCCGCCAAAGCGGACGCGCCTCGTGCTGCTCGTCTGTGGGGAGCGGCCGATGGCGCATATGAGGCGCTCGGTCTGGCTCTCCTGGAGCAGAACCGTCTGCTCCGCGACCGTTTCATGCCTCGCGCTCGCGAGGTACTCGACCAAGCCTCTTGGCACGCCACTTGGACGGAAGGCCACGAGATGAGCATCGCTGAGGCGATCGCCTACGCACTCGAGCAAGAATCCGTCCCATCCTGACGGCGACTCCGGTCATCTCCTGAGTCTGTTGAGGCGCCGGCCTGCGGAACACCGGCGCCTCAGCCTGTGCGGTGCGCTCCCGCACCGCCGGGGACGACCTCTAGCCTCTCGGATTCCTCGTCCCGCGCCCGCAGTGCACGAGCGCGTTCAGGCAGTCGTCGACGAGCTTCTGGAGCTCCGCGGGCTGCCAAGAGTTGACGAAGTCCGCATGGGCGCTGAACTGGCCGCCCGACGCCAACGTGAACTCGGCGCCGCCGAGCATCGTCTGACGGAAGCTCGGGTAGCGGTAGATCTGCGTGATCGCGGGCACCGAGACGGGGTGGGTCGACGGGCAGCGCCTGCCCATGGCGTAGGCCATGTGGCTCTTGTGGTCGGCGCTGTCGAGCCGCCTCCCGTCCCAACAGTTGGGGAAGCGCACGTGGAGCCGTAGGAACGACCCTCGACCCTGCGGACAGGTCGGCACGGTGCTCGAGGGCGGAACGCCCGACATCGCGCCGCAGCTCCAGAACGTGATCCGCCCGCCCTGGGGGCTCGTCGCCGTGGCGTCCCCCGCGATCATGCGCAGGTTGTTCGGGAAGGTCGTCACCGGGGTAAGCGTGCCGCGCCGGTAGTAGATCGTCGCACCCTGTGGGGCGATCAGCGACGAGCCGTGGTAGAGCGCGGGAACCCAGTATGCGGCCGTGTCGGCTTGACGCACGCAGGACGTTTCACCGGCGCGAAGCGATCCATAGGTCGACGATGCGTTCGTCGTGCGGTTGCCGACGAACGTGTGCTCGTGCGAAGCACCCGCCTTTCCCGGGAACACGATCGGGTCATCGGGGCCGCGATGGCTGAAGTTGCAGCTCTCGATGAAGTTGACGCCTTGGAGGTCGACGCGCGAGACGTCGCCGCCCATCGGCTTGTCGCCTGCCAGCGCGGCCGGGCCGAGCAGCGCGGCCACGACGGTCAGGACTCCGGCTACGGCGATCAGGAACAGTGCTCTCACGTCGACCTCCCCTGGACGAACGCTGAACTTCGCATGTCGTGCGAAGTCAGACACTGCGGCGTTGGGTTTCCTTGAGCGATATGTGACGTGTTGGTAAGCATTCCGTTCGGGAGACCGGCCCTACGTCGGGATGGTTGCCTGCGGGTAGCGCTGGCGGAGCTCGTCCACGTATGCGGCCAGGCGATCCGCGATCGCCGCGTCGGCTATCTCGAGCACGTTCTCCGCGTTCCGCTCACCCGAGCGCGAGAAGTTGAAGCTGCCGACGAAGGTCGTGTCGTCGGCGACGACGACCTTGGCATGCATGAAGTCGTGCAGCGACTCCGGCGTCCACGGGACCGAGGCCTTGCCGCTGAACTCGGCGCCCACGAGCACGCGCTGCAGCAGCGGAACCTTCCATTCGCTGACCCCGTTCGTGCGCCACTGATGGAAGACCTCGTCGACCTGCGTGTCGTCGACGATGCCTCGAACGTCGCAGCGGCTTTCGTTCAGGACCTCGACGAGCGTGGCGAGGATGGGGCCCGAGGTGAGCACCGGTGACGCGATCCGCACGCGCTCGCGCGCCTTGCCGATGTGCTTGGCCACCCGGTGCGAGAGTGCCTCGCCGTGCTCGGGACAGAACCACGCACGCACCTGCGACCCCGTTCACTTGCTGCGGGCGGGGGTCGCTGCCCGTGTGTGCCACCTGGCCGGTCTCCCAGAGCTGGTCGAACGTGAGCGAGTACGCGTACGCGATCTTCGGCGAGCGCACGGTCACGATCACGTTCTCCTGGCGAGTCCAGGAGTCATCGGTCCAGTTGGTCGATCCTGTCCAGACGGCGTCGCCGTCGCGAACGGCGTACTTGTGGTGCATGAGATCGGGAATCCCCGCCACTCCGCGCGTGTCGATCGGCAGCGACTCGATCGCCTCGGGCCCCGTTTCCGGCGGAGGCGGGACCGGGATGGGCCCGGGGTGGGCGACGTTGTAGAGGAGACGGACGGCGACCCCGCGTTGGACGGCCGAGAGAAGCGATGCCAGAACGAGGCCACCGGCGTCGGTTTCGAAGCGGACGTCGTACACCGCGAGATCGAGGCTCGTCTTCGCCTCCGCGAGGAAGCCGGAGAGCAGGCGCGCGATATCGGCGGCACGTTGCCCGCCGTCGGTGAGGGTCGTCAGCCCGATTGCTGCGGGGGGATCGGTCACACGCAGTCCAGGCCACAGGCTAGATCGTGGGGCTCACCGAATGCCGTTGGCTAATGCGCCCGGGTCGGTGCTGTCCGAGGTCGGTTCCTGACCGGCGCGCGCGCCGGGGATACGGATGAACCACGTCGCGGGTCAGCGAACTCCCCGATGGCTCGGAGGAGTCCAACGCTCCATGCTCTCATTGGTGCAAGTGAGGAGCTGATTCTGTTGCCCACCGAGATGCTCAGCGAGCAGGAGCGTGCCGAGCATGATCGCGTTCGGGCGCGGGATCACTTCTCGCTCGCGTCCGGCCGATCACGGTATGAGGACGGTCTCAGCCTCGTCCATGTGAGCAAACGGTTCGGGTCCGTTCATGCCCTCGCCGACCTCTCGTTCTCGGTCGAGCCGGGGCGGATGCTCGGCTTCCTCGGCCCCAACGGGGCGGGGAAGACGACCGCGATGCGGGCAGTCTTCGGCCTCGTCCAGATAGATGGTGGCGAGGTGCTTTGGTGTGGGCGGCCGGTGCGGTTGCAGGAGCGGCTGCGGTTCGGCTACATGCCCGAGGAGCGCGGGCTGTACCCGCGGATGCCCGTGCGCGAGCAGCTCGAGTACTTCGGCCAGCTGCACGGGCTCGATGCACACGCGGCGCGGGCGGCTGCACGCAAGTGGCTCGAGCGCCTCGGGCTCGCGGAGCGCGGCGAGGCGAAGGTGGAAGAGCTCTCGCATGGCAACCAGCAGCGCGCCCAGCTTGCGGCGGCGCTGGTGCACGAGCCGGAGCTGCTCGTGCTCGACGAGCCGTTCGCCGGCCTCGACCCGCTTGCCGTGCGCACGCTGGCCGAGGTTCTCCGCGGAGAGGCTGCCCGCGGGGCGGCCGTCGTCTTTTCGAGCCATCAACTCGAGCTCGTCGAGGACATCTGCGAGGACGTGGTGATCATCGACCACGGCCGGATCGTGGCGACGGGTACGGTCGAGGCGCTGCGGCGCGGCTCCGGTCGACGGCGAATCGAGCTCGAGCTCGAGGACGCATCGGCCGTCGCTACCCATGATCGCGGGCGTCGAGCTGCGTCGAGCGCCGTAACGGCGCTTTTCGGCTGCTCGCCGACCGTGACGTCGACCCGGAACGGGTCCTCGCGGAGGCGCAGCGTGTCGCTGGGGTCGTGTCCTTCAGCTACGGCCCACCCTCCCTCGCGGAGCTCTTCGTGGAGCTGATCGAGTCATGAGCGGGCGACGTGCGATCTCGCTCGTCGCCTGGCGCGAAATCCGCGAGCGGCTGCGCAGCCCCGCCTTTCTTTGGTCGACCGTGATCATGCTCGTCATCGTCGGCGCCTCGAGCGCGTTGCCGATGGTGCTCCAAGAGGAGACGACGTATCGCGTCGCGGCGGTTGCGCCCGCGCCACGCGGGCTCGACGCCGCGTTGCAGCGCGCCGCGGAGCCGTTCGACTCGACGGTGCGGCTGCGGGTCGTGCGATCGGCGGCGGCCGGGCGCCACGAGCTGGACGCGGAGAAAGTCGACGCACTGCTCCTCCTCGGCGATGACCGGATCGTCTTCCGGAAGAGCGTCGACACGCAGCTCGCCGCAGCCGCGGACACGGCGGTGAGGGCACTCCGCCGCCATCTCCCGCCCGCGCCTGAGCTTGCGACCGCGACGCTCGAGCCCGCAGACGAGACATCCGAGGACGCCGAGGCTGTCGTCGCCATGCTCGGCGCCGCGCTTCTCCTCGGGTCGCTGGCGATCTACGGCCAGTGGGTACTCGCCGGCGTGGTCGAGGAAAAGAGCAACCGCGTCGTCGAGCTGATCCTCTCGACTGTGCGACCACGCCACTTGCTCGTCGGCAAGGTGGTGGGGATCGGGCTGCTCGGGCTGACGCAACTCGCCCTTGTTGCTGGGCTCGCCGCCGTACTGGTCGCCGCCGGCGTCTACGACGCTCCGTCATCGCTCGGCCGCAGCGTCGCGTTGGTGGTTCCCTGGTTCGCGCTCGGTTTCGCGCTCTATGCGGTCGCCTACGCCACAGCCGGCGCGCTCGCGGCGCAACAGCAGGACGCAAACTCGGCTGGGCAGCCGGTGACCTACACGCTGCTGGCCGCGTTCTTCGCCGGCTACGCGGCACTCAGCGCCGACGCCGAGAGCGCCATCGCCAATCTCCTCACGGTGTTCCCTCTCACCGCGCCGCTCGTCCTGCCGGCGCGAAGCGCACTCGTGGGCGTGCCGCTCTGGGAGCACGTGCTCGCGATCGTGCTCGTGCTCGCCTCGATCTATGCGCTCGTCCGGCTCGCCGGACGCGTCTACGCCCAAGGCCTGCTGCACGCGGGCTCGCGCCTGCGGGTGCGCACGGCCTGGCGGCTCACCCACCAGCGTGACTGAGAGGAGGCTCTCGTGTTCATGACAATCCTGAGCTACGTCGGGAACGTGATCGTCATCATCGTGGTCGGCGTCTCGCTCCACTACCTCGGCGGACTCGACTGGCCCTGGGCGATCTTGATTGGCGGCGGCGTGCTTGTCGCGCTCCGTTGGTTCCTCCGCAGCGGAGTGGTCGCGCGCGTGCGGAAGCCACCGCTGACTGGGGGTGGTTGATCATGCCCACGGGGACGGTCACGACTGAAGAGCGCCGAGCAGCGCGCGAGCCGGCGGCGCAGCGCCGCGTGGGGACCGCTACGGCGACCTCCGTCTCCGGGCTCGTGAAGAGCTTCGGAGCTACCCGCGCGCTCGACGAGCTCGGCCTGACAGTAGAGCCTGGTGAGATACACGGTTTCCTCTGGCCCGGACGGAGCCGGAAAGATGACGACCGTCCGGGCGGTCGTCCCAGAGAGCCCAGCTAGGCCGGGCTCTGCTGGGCCGACTGCCGCTCAGTCACCCGATGAGCGCGCTCCTCCCACCGGTACTGCTCGGGCGGCTGGATCCGACATCGCCTTTCAGGCGTCTCGGGTCGCGGTTCGCCAGGCACCGGCGGCGACAGGCACCAACGTCCAGAGCACAAGGTTGGCGACGATCGCAGCGGGGGCCATCTCGAGCGGACTCTGCGGCTCGAGTGCGGCGGGGGCGAGCGCCACGACGCCAGCACCGGGCAGGAGATCGCGGAAGAACCCGAGACTCTCGATGCCCAGGACGAGCGGGCCCAGGAGCAGTTGCCAGCCGAGCAGAATTCCCATCGACGGGCCTGTGGAGCCGACGAACGACGAGACGCCGAGTGCCAGCACGAACGTCAACGTCGCGACGAGGCCGATCCAGGCGCCGCACTCAATCAGCACACGGACCCCAGGGGCCGGCTCTCCGTCGGCGAGGACGACGGATGCAGCGGCGGCGGTGCCAAAACCCGCTACGGCCAGCGGGAGGAGCAGCGCGAGACCGCCGGGCACCCTCGCCGCGAACAGCGAGAGTCGCGAACGACCTGTGACGACGAGCTCGCGGAAGACGCCTGCCTTCAGGTCTCCCGTGCCCGCGGTCACGCCGATGAGCATCGCGGCAATGGCCACGAGTCCGCTCAGCAGCTCGATCGACGGAGCGAAGTTCTCCATTCCGCCTCCCGGCCCGTGCTGCTCGGGGTCGCTCAGGTGCCGAGCGTGCACGACCGTGTATCCGATGAGCATGGGCACCACCGTCAGGCCGAAGCTCGAGAGGACGAGCCCGCGTCGCTTCCGCAGCTTCAAGAGCTCGGCGCCCACCAACCCCGGTTGCGTTCGGCGGCGGCTTCGGTTCAGTGTTGCAGCGGTAGTGAAGGATTCGACGCTCATTCTGTAACCCCCAGTCGGGTCGTGATTTCCAGGAATCGCTGCTCGAGAGATGCGCGAATCGGCTCGACGCGGCGGACGTCCACGTCTGCGGTCACGAGTCGGCGCGTGATCTCTCCCGTTGCGGCCTCGACGGCCAGGCCTGGTCTCAGGGTGACGCGAATGCCGTCCGGGGTTCGCTCGGCCGCGCAGACTGCCGAGTCCAGGACGAGCACGGCCATCGCCTGCGACTCGTCGCTCGTCGACACGAGGATGGCCTGCTCGCTCTCCGCGTGCAGATCCGCGATCGAGCCCTGCAGCACGACCTTCCCGCGATCGACAATGGCCACGTAGTCGGCGACCCTCTCCACCTCGTCCAGCAGATGGGACGAGAGCAGTACCGTCATGCCGTCGTCTACGAACTGACGGATCATCTGGCGGAACTCGTGAATCCCGGCCGGATCGAGTCCGTTCGTCGGCTCGTCCAGGATCAGGAGCTCTGGGTCGGCAAGTAGTGCGCGAGCAACCCCGAGTCGCTGGCGCATGCCGAGGGAGTAGCCCTTGACGCGGTCGTCTGCCCGGTCGGCCAGTCCGACGCGCGCGAGCACTCCTTCGATCCGTGCATGCGCTTCCGGCCCACGCGCCGCAGCGGCGATTGCGAGGTTCTCCCGGCCGGTGAGGAACCGGTGAAAGCGGGGCTCCTCCACGATCGCGCCTACGCGGGCGAGTGCCGACTGCCTCGACTCGGGAATCGGCGAGCCCAGAAGTCGCATCGAGCCCGCGCTCGGACTGGTGAGGCCGAGCAGCAGCCGGATGAGCGTCGTCTTGCCGGCTCCGTTCGGCCCGAGGAAGCCGAAGGCGCTCCGACGCGGGACGGCGAGGTCGAGATCGGCGAGCGCGGTGCGCTGTCCGAATCGTTTCGTGAGACCGTGCACTTCGATCGCGTAGTCGCTCATCTTGCGAGACCTCCTTGTGGGTTCGCCGTTGTCGGTGGTGCGTTGCCTCCGCAGCGTGCTTCACGACGACGTCGGCTCGCGTCGTGGAGCCACCCCAAGAAAACCCCCAGTGTTTGCGCGCGGTTGGCGCCTGTTGCCCCATGGCGATGGCGCTGTTTGACTGTCTCACCAAGCGTCGATGAATCTCCCGACAGGCACCGTCACGTTCCTCTTCACCGATGTCGAGGGCTCCACTCGACTCGTGAAGGAGCTGGGCGCGCGCCGGTACGGCGAGGTGCTCGACACGCACCGGCAGCTTCTGCAGGAGGTGTTCCAGGAGGCGGGCGGTATCGAGGTCGACCGACAGGGCGACTCGTTCTTCGTCGTCTTCGCGAGCGCAAGCGCGGCTGTGCGAGCGGCGGCCAGCGCACAGCTCCGCTTCGGAAGCCACGACTGGCCAGCAGATGCGTCTGTCCGCATCCGGATCGGCATCCACACAGGGGAAGCCGTCGTTGGAGACGACGGTTACCGGGGCTTCTCGGTGCATCGCGCCGCACGCATCTGCGCCGCGGCGCACGGGGGTCAGATACTCATGTCCGGCACGACCCGCGACGTGGTCGAGGCCGACCTACCGTCGGACCTGCACGTCCGCGACCTCGGGCCGTCGCAGCTGCCGGGCATCGACCGGCCCGAGCCGCTCTTTCAGCTCGTCGTGGCCGGGCTTCCCGACGCATTCCCGTCTCCGCGCGCCGAAACGGTGCTCCGGCTGGTGGCCGACTCCGTGGATCTCCTCGAGCGCGAGGTCGAGCTCGCGGCCCTCGACGCGTTGATTGCGGCGGTCCCGGCAGGCGGCAGGGTGATCGTCGTCGAGGGTCCCGCGGGCATCGGCAAGACGAGACTGCTGGCCGAGACACGCCGGCGAGCGTCGAGTGCCGGGCTTCAGGTGCTGGCCGCGCGCGGCTCCGAGCTCGAGCTCGAGTTCTCCTATGGGGCCGTGCGCCAGCTCTTCGAGCCCCTGCTGGCGGCCGCGTCCCCGGAGGAGCGAGGCGAGCTCCTTGCCGGCCCGGCGTCGCTGGCCATGCCGATCTTCGATCCTGCCAGCCTCCTTGCCGACCCGGATTCCCAGTCGTCGCTCGCGATCCTGCACGGCCTCTTCTGGTTGACCGCGAATCTCGCCGAACGTCGACCCACCGTCCTCGCCATCGACGACCTGCACTGGTGCGATCGCGCTTCTCTAGGCTGGCTCACGTACGTCCTGCCACGGCTCGAGGGGCTGTCCCTCCTCATCGCGGTCGGGCTTCGGCCAGCCGAACCGGGAGCAGACAACGCCCAGCTCGGGCGAATAGCCACCGATCCACTTGCGATCGTTCTCAGGCCAGGAGCTCTCAGCGAGGAGGCAACGGGCCGGCTGATGACTGCGGCACTCGACTCCGACGTCGATGCCGCTTTCCGCGTTGCCTTTCACGATGCGAGCGGTGGGAACCCCTTGCTCGTGCGCGAGCTCGCAAACGCAGTCGCCGCGGAGGGCCTCGCATCGACGGACGCCAATGTTTCGCGACTCCGGGAGCTGAGCGGACACGGCGTGGCGCGAGCCGTTTCCCTTCGACTCGCGCGCCTTCCGGCAGCTACGAGGAGCCTTGCGCGTGCAGCCGCCGTCTTGGGTGACGACGCAGATCTCCGTTTGGCGGCTGCGCTCGCTGGACTCGGCGAGGCAACCGCCGCAGATGCGGCCGCCGACCTCGCCGGCATCGAGATACTCCGCCGCGGCACGCCGCTCGCATTCGTCCATCCGGTCGTGCGCTCGGCGGTCTATTCGGAGCTCTCCGCGGTCGACCGCGATCGTGGTCACGCGCAGGCTGCGCGTCTCCTCGCCGAGGCGAGCGCGGAGCCCGAGCGGGTCGCGGCACAGCTACTCCTCGCCCCACCCGCGGGCGACACGTGGGCGGTCGAGGTGCTACGCACCGCTGCCCGATCCGCCCTGGCGCGCGGCGCCCCGGACAGCGCGGTTGCGTACCTGCGGAGGGCAGCGGAAGCACCTGGTGACGCAGAGGCAGACGTCCTCCACGAGCTCGGCCTGGCGGAAGCCAGGATCTCGGCTCCCGCAGTGATCGAGCATCTCGTCGCTGCCCGTGCCGCAACGGGTGACGCTCGACACCGAGCGCGCATCGCTCTCGACCTCGGTACCGCGCTCTTCTCCACGGGCGGGTCGCCGAAAGACGCTGTCGAGGTACTCCAGGAGGCGATCGAGGAGCTCGCCGGAAACGATCCCGAGCTGGCGCAGGAGCTCGAGAACCAGCTCATCGGAATCGCACGGTTCGAGCCCGAGCTCTATCCGCTCGCGAAGGAGCGCCTTGACCGCCTACGCGCTGCGGCGCCCGGTCTCGTGACCAGCGATCGGGTCATACTGGCGAACCTCGCTTCTGAGACAGCCCGAGCGGGGAGTGGGAGGTCCGAGGCGGTCGATCTCGCCGAGCGCGCTCTGGCCGACGACAGGTTGCTGAAAGAGCATTTCGACCCCGCATTCGTCTACGCCGTGCTCACACTCGTCTGCGCCGAGCACCTCGACGATGCAGATCAACTCCTTGGCGAGGCACTGGACGACGCGCAGGAGCGAGGGCTCGTGAGTCACTTCTGCATCGTGTCCTGCTATCGCTCGCTCGTAGCGCTCCACCGTGGGTCGCTCGCCGACGCCGTCGCCAACGCCGAGCTCGCACTCGGCGTGATCGATCTGCACGGCCTCGAGTTCGGCAGGGTGTATGCGGTCGGCCTTCTTGCGCCTGCACTCATCGAGCAAGGAGATTCCTCCCGATCGCGCCAGCTGATTCAATCGGCGATGCCCGGCGAAGAGATCACGTCCTACGGTCAGTCCCTATTCTTCGAGGCTCGCGCCCAGCTTCTGCTCGCGAGCGGCGAACATGCCCGGGCTCTGCGCGTATGCACTGTGCACGGCGCGTTTCTGGAGGCGTTCGGTGTGTGGAATCCGGCGATCTCGGCCTGGCGCTCGCAAGCTGCACTCGCCTTGCTCGGACTCGGCCGGAGAGAGGAAGCCCAGGGGTACGCGCAGCGAGAGCTGTCGCTCGCCCGGCAGTGGGAAGCTCCTCGCGCTCTCGGCAGATCGCTCGTCGTGGCGGGCGTCGCCGAAGGCGGGGACGACGGGATCGCGCTCCTCCGCGAGGCCGTCGCCGTGCTCGAGCTCTCGCAGGCTCGCCTCGAGCACGCCCGTGCACTCGTCGAGTTCGGGTCCGCGCTGCGGCGAACAAACCGGCGCTCGGACGCGCGGGAGCCGCTCCGACGCGGCCTCGAGCTCGCAGCTGTATGCGGGGCAGTGCCGCTCGCCGACCGCGCCGAGACGGAGCTTCGCGCGACCGGAGCCCGCCCTCGCCGTATCGCGCTGAGTGGCGTCGGCTCGTTGACGCCCAGCGAGCGCCGCGTTGCCGAGTTGGCGGCCGGGGGCGATACGAACCGCCAAATCGCCCAAGCGCTGTTCGTCACCTCGAAGACGGTCGAGGTGCATCTGTCGAGCGTCTACCGAAAGCTCGACATCTCGTCCCGGTCGCAGCTCCCGAAAGCGCTAGAGGCTTCCGCCGAGCAGCACCTTGCGCCGCTCAGCCCCGAGTAGCGTCCGCCACGTGAGCAGCTCCAACGTGGCGTCTGGGGCGCGGCTTAGTCGGCTTCGCAGCGGGCGCAGTTCTCGCCGAGCCTGGCAGGACTGATCTAGCCGGCGGAGCGGAGCAGTACCGGACACAGAAGCGCGCCCGAGCCCTAGCGGGTCATCCCGTGCGTGCGGTCGTGTCGGTCGAACGTCTCTCGTTGTCGGACGTCTTGCCACGCCGGTGCAGCTTTCGCGTCGGCCTGATACGGACGCACGGACACGTCACGTGGGACCGAGCCGGTCTCGACGGAGAGTTGCTTCTTTGCCGGTGGCTCGGCGACGAGTGCCGCCGTAACGCCGACGATGACGACAGCGAGGGCGAGCTCGACGGCAACGGACACCAGAAACCGCCTTCGTTCGAGCGCCGAGGCGATCTTGGCGCGGAGGCGCGGGACGGAAACGCGGTTGTTGAACGCTCCGAGTGCGAGCACCGGCAGGACGAGTGCCACCTTCACGAGCAAGAGTTGGCCGTACATCGTCTCCCATAGGCCGCGCCATGAGCCAACCTCGAGGAAACCGTTGATGACACCCGCGGTCAGGAGTGTTGCGATCGAGACGACAGCAAGCGCCGAGAAACGCGGAACCGCCTTTGCCGTGAATTGCCAGCGCTCCTCGCCTTGAGCTCGCCACAGGGCGATCAGCAGGAACGCCAAGCCACCCGCCCACACTGACGCGGCAACGACGTGCACCCAGTCGCTCGCGAGCGCGACTCCGCCCTCGATGCGTGCGTGCCCGGAGACGGCCGGTGTGGCCGCGATCAGCACACCGAGTCCAAGTGCAACGGCAGCGAGAGATGCGTCGCCTCGCTCCATCCGTCGCGCAGCAATGACCGCCACCGATGCGAGAAGCACGGCGAGCGCGGCGCGCAACAGCCATGCGTGTCCGAAGCGAGTGTCGAGGACATTGCCAATCAGAGATGGACGCAGTGCCGCGTCGATCCCCAACCCGCTTGCCTGTGCGCCCTGGAGCCCGATACCCGCCAGCGAGAGAACGGCGAGCCCGCTGGCGAGAAATACAAGGAGTATCCACAGCGATCTGCGCACCGCGACGGACGCCCCAGCCAGCACGCAGGCGAGCGCAGTCGCCCCGCCGACGCAGAGCAGAATGAGCGTCAAGCTCAGGAAGCGGACGAGCCAGAACGCGCGCTCGGCCGTCTGCGACCCGGCTTGCTCATCGGCGACCTGGCCAACGACGCCGGCAGCACCCGCACCAGGCTTTCCGATGTGAAAGACGAACGCGCCTCTCACCGGATGCGAGTCCGCGGGCACGACCCGCCAGGCAACGGTGTAGGTGCCCGGACTGAGATCCGACGGCAAGCCAACGGCCACCGCGGTCGGATCTGGTCGCGTCGTACGTGCGTCGTCAACCCGGCGGGCAGCACCGTCGATGACACGAACGGAGCCGAATGCCGTTTCGACGGGCTCGCTGAAGGTGAGCAGAACCTGCTGCGGAGCACGGCGAAGCACCTGGTCGTTCGAAGGCGTCGACGAATCGAGCCTGGCGTGGGCCAAGGCCGACGGCGCAATGACGAGCGCTGCGATCGATCCGGCCGCCACTGCGATCCAGCTCGGTGCGCGAAGCGTCTTCCACACGCGGAGCATCGGTCTCCTACTTCGCTCGGGTGGCGACACAGATGCGCCGTTTCCTAGGTCAGCGAACAGGAGAGGCAGGCACACGAGCCGTTTCCGAGCGCGAGCCGATCGTGGTTGCAGGAGCAGCGCTGCCGACGCGCCGCTCCTGCACCGCGGTCCTCGAGCTACGGAATGTTCGGGCACTCCGCAGGCTGAGGCTGATCAATGCGGATCGCCGCATTTGACGTCCCCGGAGGAAGTGCATAGAACGCCCACAAGACCAGCGGCGTCGAGCCCTCGTTCCTCATGTTGTGCACCTCGGTCGAAGGCTGCATGAAGCCTGCCCCGGTCGCGTACTTGACCGACGGGCAGCCCGACATCCCGTGGTAGAGCGTTCCATCTCCCTGCGCGACTGCGACGAACGTCGGCCCCGGATGCGTATGCCAGCCGGTGAACCCTCCAGGCGGGATTGTCAGCTGCTGGTAGGCCGTATCGCATGCGGTGGACGTCCCGCACGTCATCATCGGCGTCACGGTCGGGTACGTGAAGCTCACCTTCCTCGTAACGACCTTGCCCTTCACGCGGACCCGCACGGTCTTCGTGGCTGTCACGGTCTTGGGCGTCCCGATTACGACCGATTGCGACACCGGCCCGCGAGCCGTGTAGACGCTGACAGGAGGGCCGGCTCCTGCCGTCGCAAACGCCTGGGCGGCAGTGAACGCGACCGCCGTCCCCATGGCGACGGCGAGCAGACCTGCCACGGCCACCCGCCGCCGACGCACGCCGGTGGGAGCTGGCTCAATCTGACCTCTTGTCACCTGAAGTCTCCTTTCGGTTGATCGACAGTTGCCGGGATTCGGCTCGTCGGTACGATCCTGTTGTGTCGATCTGCGTTCGAGCACGATCGACGCTAGGGGTTCGGCTCAGCAGTGACCACGGTGGCGGCAGGCGAGTGGTTTGGGTGGGTGCCCTTCTCCAGCCGGGGTGCTAGCCCCGCTTCCTGACGAATCCGCCTCGACTACGCGAAGTGCGTCTAGACCGGATCGGTGCGCGAGAAGCGCAGCCTCCCGCGCCGACGACGCCTCGAACGTGAAGAAGCAGATTTCGTCCTCGGGGACGTAGGTGGATCCTTCGAAGCGGACGCGCGTCCCCTCCCGCGTCAGCTCCTCGGCGGCCGAGCGCGCTCGCCGCTCACTCGCAGCGCGCATCCCTGCGCTGCCGCGGGCGAGGTACGTCTCGACGAGATAGCTCGGCACACGGGCGACGCTACGAGTCGCGCAGTGCGTTGAAATCGTGAGAACCCCGGAACTTTGCTCGCCGCGCCTACGAGACAGGCTCGTACATCCGCGCGAGCTCGGTGCGCGAGCGGATGCCGAGCTTGGCGTAGATGTGCGTCAGGTGCGTCTCCACTGTTCGCTCGCCGAGGACGAGCGCTGCAGCGACCTCCCGGTTCGTGCGCCCCTCCGCGACGAGCGCCGCCACGCGCTGCTCGGCCGGCGTGAGCCCCTCCTCTCGTGTGCGCCCGCCGATACGGCCGAGCTCGGCCCGGGCGCGCGCGGTCCAGAACACTTCGCCGAGATCCTCGAAGCCGAGCAGCGCGGCCTCGAGCGCTTCGCGGGCGGCGCTCTTCTGGCGTCCGCGTCGCCTCGCGACGCCGAGAGCGAGGAGCGACCGAGCGCGGCCGAACGAGTCACCCGCCTGCTCGTGTTGTCGAACAGCATCCTCGAGCGTGGAGCGCCCGAGCGCCAGGTCGCCGCGTGCTGCGGCGAGGAGGCCGCGACAGCGGGTCGCGTCCGCGACGACCCGGTCCCGACCAAGACGTCTCGCGTCCGCCTCCCAGGCTTCGAGGAGCGCGACGGCCTCGTCGACTCGACCGCTCTCGACGAGCACCTCGACGAAGTCGGCTCTCCACCACAACAGGCTCGGTTCACGCAGTTCGATCGCCTCAACGATCTTCTCGGCCTTGGCGAACTGCAAGATCGAGGCCTCCAAGTCGCCGCTCACGCGGGCCGCGAGGCCGAGGACGGCCTCGAGGGCAGCGAGTGCGTCCGGCTGCCGCTCGGCCAACTCGCGACAGCCGGCCAGGAGCTCGCGGGCATGCCCGACCTCGCCGCGATGGACGGCGACTTCGGCGAGCAGGATGACGGGGCTGGGCCACGCGGCGCCCTCGTACTGCGCCATTACCTCCTGCACGCGTAGCAGGTGCTCGGCGGCGAGATCCCAGCGGGCGGCCCGGGTCTCCAAGCTCGCGCGCATCCAGCGAACCTTGGACTCGAGAAGCTCGTCCCGCGGAGCCAACTCGCGCTCGAGGTCGTCCATGAGCCCGTCCGCCCTGGCCCGGTGGCCGACAGCCATGAGGAGCCCGGCGAGGGTGAAGCTCGCCACCAGGTCGAGGCGGTCGTACGACCACGCCAGGAGGTGCGCGACGTCGAACCTCGAGGTCCGCGGTGACGTGACGAGCGTGACCGCAAGCGCGTGCGCCTCCTCGGCGAGCGCGACCGCGTCCGGCTCTCCGGCCTCGAAGCGAAGACCGGCGAGAACCGCCAACGCTCCGGCGCGCAAGGCGTCGTCGCCGACCTTCTCGGCGAGCTCGAGCGACTCGAGTGCGTGCCGCTCGCTGTCGCGGATAGGCGCGTCGGCGACGTTCGCTGCGAGCCACTGATGGACCGCTGCGCGGAGCGCGAGATCGTCACCCGCCTCGAGAAGAGCGTCTCGGCGCAGGGCGATCGCACGCTTCGGCCGTGCGGATCGACTCTCGACGCTGCTCAGGAGCACGAGCGCCTCTGCGCGCGGATGGCCCGTCGGAGCCTCCGCCAGGATCTCGTCCGCGAGCGTCCGAGCGCGACCGACGTCGCCCGCCCTGAGCAGCGCCGCCGCCGCGACGATCCCGCGTCGCCGTCTGCCTTCGCCGTCCCCGCCCGGCGTCAGGCGCCGCGCGAGCTCCCCCAGCTCGGCGGCGACGGCGGCCGTACCCCGGACGCTCGCCTCGGTGGCCGCATCGTCGAGCGCATCGGCGATCTCGGCGTCCGGGCCCTCCGCCGCGAGCGCCAGGTGGCGGGCGGCCGCGACCGGGTCGTGGAGAAGCTGCCCGAGAAGTCGGTGTGCCGCTCGCCGCTCCCCGTTCGCCAGCCCCCGATAGAGGGCGGAGGCGAGCAAGGGATGCGTGAACCGGATTCCGCCGACCACGCGCTCGACGACGTGGGCGGCTAACGCGGGCTCGAGCGCGTCCTCGGCATGTCCCGCGGCACCCAGGAGGTCGACCGGAGCCACGCCGAGGGCGGCGACGAGCGCCAGCGCGCTCCGCGTGCCTTCGGGCAACGCCGTGAGTCGAGCGCCGACCAGCTCGTCCAGACTCTCCGGGATCGGGAGCGGCTCCGTCGGGTCGAGGTCCACGGGCAGCGCTCGGGCGAGCTCGAGCGCGTAGAAGGGATTGCCGCCCGAGGTCTCGTGGATGCGAAGCAGCGCCGGTCGCGGGAAGACGCGGTTCAGCCGCTCGCGGAGGATTGCCTGCAGTGCGCCGGTGCTGAGCGGGCCAACCCGCAGCCGCTCGAGCGAGGCCGCCGCGAGTGCGTGCTCGAGTGGCGAAGCGTCGCTCTGCTCGATTAGGCGCCGCGCCAGCAGGATCGTCAGTGGCGCGCTCGTACGCCGGAGGGCAAAGGCGAGTGCATTCACGGAGGAGCCGTCGAGCCATTGCACGTCGTCCACGGCCAGGACCAGTGGCTGCTCCAAGGCGAGCAGCTCGAGCGCGCTTCGCACCGCGACGCCGAGGGCGCGGGGGTCGAGTGGCTCGTGCGCCTCCTCCACGAGGAGCGCGACCTCGAGCGCATGCCGTCGGGGCGGCGGCAGCGCGGGCAGGACGTCGTCCACGAGCCCCTCGATGAGATCGCCCAGGCCGGCGAAAGCGAGGTCCTGCTCGGCCTCGGCTGGTCGGCTGGAGAGGACACGCAGCCCTCGCTCCTGTGCGAGCTCGAGACCAGCAAGCCAGAGCGTCGACTTCCCGATCCCGGCCGCCCCTTCGAGGACGAGCGCCCGCGGCCCGTCTTCGGCCTCCGCATCGAGGAATGCCCGAAGTTGCGTGATCTCGTCGTTGCGGCCGATCACTTCGCTCGCCATGTCTCGTAAAGATGGCCGCAGGCCAGCCGTGTGACAAGGGCGACGGGCCGGTGGAGCACCCGAGCCCGAAGTCCCCCTCCCGGACGGGCTGGGCCGACCCTGCCGAATCGGCGGAGCGTCGGCTGTCCCGCACGGGCAGTTTTCGGCTCGTGGCGAAGGACATGAGGCTGTTGCGGACCCTGGCGCCGACGCGGCGTGGTCTGACCGAGGCGATCTGAGCTTCGCGTGCTCCTCCGAGGGAGTCCAGCTAGGCCGGGTTGTTCTGGGTCAACTGCACGCTGAGTCTCCCGATGAGCGCGCTTGGCAGCCTGGTACTCCGCGAGCGCCTCGCGTGAGTCCACGTTGCCGAGAGTCGGGAAGCCCGGCACGAGCTCGGACGCCACCTCGACGCCGAAGCGGAGCGCGAGCACGGAGCCGAGCGCGGTCACCTTCATCTTCCCGAACCCGGGCAGCGCACCGATCCTGCGCCGCAGGTCGGCCGCATCCGCGGCCTCCGTCCACACCCGTTCCGCGTCACCGTCGTACTCCTCCGCGACGAATGCGCAGAGGTCCTGCACGCGCCGCGCCATCGCGGCGGGGAAGCGATGGATGCCTGGGCGCTGGCGGAACACGCTCACGAGCTCTTCGGGATCCATCGCAGCGATCGCGGACGCGTCGAGCGCGCCGATGCGCTGCTGCAGCTTGAGCGGGCCGAGGAACGCGGTCTGCACCGTGATCTGCTGGTCGAGCGCGAAGCCGATCAGCAACGCGAGCGGCTCCTTCGCGATCAGCGCGTTCGCCTCGTCCGAGTCCGTGAAATAGAGCGCTTCGGGCACGGATTCGAGTGTAGACCTGCGCGGTACTCTGGGGAAGTGGCCGCGCTCGACGCCTTCTCGCCTGCGACGAGGAAGTGGTTCGAGCGGGCGTTCTCGAACCCGACTCCGGCGCAGGAGCTCGGGTGGCCTGCGATCGCGGGGGGCGGGCACGTCCTCATCCAGGCGCCGACGGGCTCCGGGAAGACGCTCGCCGCATTCCTGATCGGGATCGACCGGCTGAACGCGTCGCCCGGTGAGGGGCTCCGGCTCCTGTACGTCTCGCCGCTGAAGGCGCTGAACTACGACATCGAGCGCAACCTGCGGAGCCCGCTCGCGGGGCTCGCCTCCGAGCTCTCGGTCGGGGTCCGCACCGGCGACACGCCTGCAGACGAGCGGCGTCGGATGCAGAAGACGCCCCCGGACATCCTCATCACCACGCCCGAATCGCTCTTCCTGCTCCTCACCTCTCAGGCGCGCGAGACGCTGCGCGGGATCGAGACGGTGATCCTCGACGAGGTGCACGCGGTCGCAGGGACGAAGCGCGGCGCGCACCTGGCGCTGTCGCTGGAGCGGCTCGAGAGCCTCGTCGAGCGCCCCTTCCAGCGCATCGGCCTCTCGGCGACCCAGCGTCCGCTCGCGGAGATCGGCCGTTTCGTCGCCGGCTCCGAGCGAGAGATCGAGCTCGTCGACGCGGGCACGCGCAAGGAGCTCGATCTCGAGGTCGTGATCCCGCTCGAGGACATGCGCGAGCTCGGCTCCACTGCGGATCTTTCCGTGCCGCCGCTTGCAGACGGAGTGCAGATGGGCTCGGGCGTGGAGCAGTCGAGCCGCTCCATCTGGCCGTCGATCTACCCCGCGATCCTCGAGCTCGTCCGTCAGCACCGCTCGACGATCGTCTTCGTCAACAACCGCCGGCTCGCGGAGCGGCTCGCGCTGCGGCTGAACGAGCTCGCGGAGGAGGAGATCGCGCGGGCGCACCATGGCTCGCTCGCGCGCGAGCAGCGGATCGTGGTCGAGGAGCTCCTGAAGGCCGGGCAGATCCCGTGCCTCGTCGCCACGTCGTCGCTCGAGCTCGGCATCGACATGGGCGCCGTCGACCTCGTCATCCAGGTCGAGAGCCCGAAGTCGGTCGCACGCGGGCTGCAGCGCGTGGGGCGCGCGGGACACGACCTGCACTCGGTGTCGAGAGGCCGCATCTTCCCCAAGTTCCGGGCCGACCTCCTCGAGTCCGCGGTCGTCGCGCGCGCGATGCGCGAAGGTGCGATCGAGGAGACCCGGATTCCCCGGAACACGCTCGACGTGCTCTCCCAGCAGATCGTGGCCATCTGCGCCGACGAAGAAGTCTCGGTCGACGACCTGCACGCGCTCGTCCGTCGCGCGTACCCGTTCTCCGACCTCTCCCGGCCTCAGCTCGAGAACGTCCTCGACATGCTCGCCGGCCGCTACCCGTCGGACGAGTTCGCGGAGCTCCGGCCCAGGATCGTCTGGGATCGGACCGCAGGCGTAGTGCGCGGGCGCACCGGCGCTCGGCGGCTCGCCGTGACCAATGCAGGCACGATCCCGGATCGAGGGCTCTTCGGCGTCTACCTCGTCGGCGACGGCGGCCGGGTCGGCGAGCTCGACGAGGAGATGGTGTACGAGGCGCGCGAGGGCCAGACCTTCGTGCTCGGCGCGTCGACCTGGCGGATCGAGGACATCACGCGCGATCGTGTTCTCGTCTCGCCCGCGCCCGGCGTGCCCGGCGTCGCTCCCTTCTGGAAGGGCGAAGGGATCGGGCGGCCGGCGGAGCTCGGGGAGAAGATCGGGCGGGCGTCGCGAGAGCTCGTCTCGCTCTCCGACGAGCAAGGCGGAGGCCGTGCTGCGCAGCGAGTACCACCTCGACGTGCGAGCCGCGCGAAATCTGGTCACGTTCCTTCGCGAGCAGGAGGCAGCGACGGGGGTCGTTCCCTCCGACCGCTCGATCGTCGTCGAGCGCTTCCGCGACGAGATCGGCGACTGGCGCGTCTGCGTGCTGACGCCGTTCGGCGGCCGCGTGCACGCGCCCTGGGCGATGGCGCTCGCGGCGCGGCTCAGGGACTCGCTCGGTATCGACGCGCAGTCGATCTGGTCGGACGACGGCATCGCGCTCCACTTCCCCGATGCCGACGTGCCGCCTCCGGCCTCGGATCTCATGCTCGAGCCCGGCTGACATCGAGGAGCTCGTCATCGCCGAGCTCGGGCAGTCGGCGCTCTTCGGCTCGCGCTTCCGGGAGAACGCCTCGCGCGCGCTCCTCATCCCGCGTCGCCGTCCCGGCCAGCGCACGCCGCTCTGGCAGCAGCGGTTGAAGGCGCAGAATCTCTTGCAGGTCGCGCGCCGCTACCCGCAGTTCCCGATCGTGCTCGAGACGTATCGCGAGTGCCTGCAGGACGTCTTCGACCTGCCCGCCTTGCGCGGGATCCTGAAGGGGATCCAGACCCGCGAGCTCGATCTCGTCGAAGTCGAGACGGCCTCCGCATCCCCGTTCGCGTCCTCGCTCCTCTTCGACTACGTCGCGACGTACATGTACGAGGACGACACGCCTCCCGAGGAGCGGCGCGCGCAGGCACTGTCGCTCGATCGCGGTCTCCTCCGCGAGCTGATGGGGGTGGAGGAGCTGCGCGAGCTCCTCGATCTCGGCGCCATCGAGCAGGTCGAGTCCTCGCTCGCTGCTCGACGCCCCGAAACGCCGACGAGCTGCACGATCTTCTCCGCCGGGCGGGCCCGCTCGTAGAAGGGGAGTACGACCGCGGCTTCGCCGAGACGCTCTTGCGCGAGCGGCGTGCGATCCGGGTTCGGCTGGGGGACGTGGAGCCGCTGGCCGCGGTCGAGGATGCGGGGCTCGTCCGCGATGCCTTCGGCGCGGTTCCGCCCGGCGGCGTCCCGAACGTCTTCCTCGAGCCCGTGCCCGACGCTCTGGCCGCCGTCCTGCGCCGCTATGCGCGTACGCACGGGCCGTTCACGACCGCCGAGGTCGCCGCGCGATTCGGGCTCGAGCTTGCGGTCGCTGAGACCGAGCTCGAGACGCTCGAGCGAGACGAGAAGCTCGTCCGCGGTGAGCTGCGGCCGGGCGGCACCGAGCGGGAGTGGTGCGATCCGGACGTCCTGCGGCGCATCCGCCGGGCGACGCTCGCCGTCCTGCGTCGCGAGGTCGAGCCGGCCGACCAGGCTGCGCTCGGGCGCTTCCTGCCCGCGTGGCACGGGATCGGCCGTCGCCAGACGCTGCGTGAAGCGCTCGTTCCGCTTCAGGGGCTCGCGCTGCCGGTCTCGCTCTGGGAGAGCGACGTGCTGCCTCGGCGTGTGCCCTGGGTATCGGCCCGCGGATCTCGATGCGCTGTGCGCCTCGGGTGACGTCGTCTGGGTCGGCGCGGGTCTGGATCGCGCTGCCGTGTACTTCCGCGAGGACGCGGCGCTGCTCGGACCGCCCGCCCTCGAGGCGCCGCCGGAGGGCGCGGCCCACAGCTCGATTCGCGCCGCGCTCGGCGCGGGCGCGCTCTTCTGGGCGGATCTCCTGGCCGCGACCGAGCTCGAGCCGGCCGATGCGCTGGCGGCGCTCTGGGATCTCGTCTGGACCGGCGAGGTGACGAACGACTCGTGGGCGCCGCTCCGCGCCTCCCGTCGCTACGACGCGCCCCGCCCCGAGCGAAACAGGCGCCGCTTCATGCGCTCGCGCACGAGCGCGCCCTCGCCGACGCAGGGCAGGTGGTCGCTCGCGACGTCGCTCTTCCCCGAGAAGGCCGACCGCCGAGCGCTGGCCGAGCTCCTGCTCGAGCGGCAGGGAATCGTCACGCGTGACGGAGTACGCGGTGAGGGCGTCAAGGGCGGGTACGGCGCGGTCTATGCCGAGTTGCGCACGCTCGAGACGCTCGGCGTCTGCCGCCGCGGGTACTTCGTCGAGGGCCTCGGCGGTGCGCAGTTCGCGTTGCCCGGTGCCGTCGAGCGGCTGCGGGAGCTGCGGACGGACGCGGCAGCGCGCGGTCGGCGAGAGGGATGCGCTCGTGCTCGCCGCCGCGGATCCCGCGCAGCCGTACGGGGCGGCGGTTCCTTGGCCCCGTCGAGCCGGCGCACGCGCTGCGCGGGTGGCCGGGGCGTGGGTGGTCCTGCTCGACGGCGAGGCAGTGCTGTTCGTGGAACGTGGCGGCCGCTCGCTCGTTCCTCTGCGGGAGCCCGATCCCGACTGGTTGCGACCCGCGCTCGCCGCGCTCGTCGCCCACGTCAGGTCCGGGAGGAGCGAAGCGTCTTGCCGTCGAGCGCTTCGACGGCGTGCCGGTCGTCGAGACCGAAGCGCTGACCCTGCTCGTGGAGTCCGGGTTTCCTGGCCGGGCCCGCGGCGCGCCGTGCTGCGTCCGTAGCCCCGTCCGGAGAGGAGAGCTGGGCCCGGCCGCGTACGGGAAAGGCGTGCCCGTGCGCGCGCCCCATCTCTATCCGCTCTTGCGCGGCTTCGTCCTCGGGGCGTTCGTCGTGCTCGGGCGAGAGCTCGAGGACGGGGCGGAGCTCCCCTTCGCGTTCGAGGAGCACGTTCAGCGCAAGGGCCCTGCCCTGTACGAGCTCCGGCCGCTCGTCCGCTCGTTCATCGAGGAGCGCGAATCGGTTCTGCGGAGGCGTGACGATGCGCGCCTCGCTCTCGACGAGCTCGCGCGCGAGCCCGCAGCGGCGATCTTCGCCCGCGCCCACGCCGGCACGCATGCGAGCGAGGACGACGCGCTGTTTCGCACGGTCCTCCTGGGGCTGCTCACCTCGACCGCGGAGTCGTGCGGCGGATTCGACTGGGACGACGAGGCCTTCGAGCACGCGTACGGAGTCCTCGAGTCGACGCTCTTCGGCGAGCGGCGGCAGTTCCGCGCGCTCGTGCCGCTCATCGGCCTGTCGGTTGCCGGGCCCGTCGACCTCGCGCCCGGGCTCTCGATCCGCCACTTCCAGGCTGGGGAGCTCTCGACGCACTGGCCCGAGTCGCGTGGGCTGCTGCCCGCGGGATTCGGCCGCGAGCCCGACCGCTGCTGCGTGCTCGAGCTCTTCGTCGACCTCGATTCGGGTGCCGATCCGCCCGACTCGCCCGCCGAGATCGCCGATGCCGTGAGCGCGATCCGGTTGACGACCTCTGCGGCGCTCTCCGCCGGCCCGGTCCTGTTCGAGACGCTCGACGGCCGGCCGTTCGGCGTTCGTCCGGTGCTTCCGATCGCCGCGACGCAGCCGCCGGGCGAGCCATCGCGCCTCGACGCCTTCCGCACGCCGATCGCGGTCGAGGTGCTCGCTTCGCTCGGACGGGCCGACGGCGACCCCGAGCTCGCGGAGGCGCTCGACCGTTGGGAGCTCTCGCTCTTCCAGAACGAGCCTTTCCGAGCCGAGCAGCTGCGCGCCGCGCTCGGCGCGCTCCTCGGCGAGACCTGGCCGCTGCGCGCGGCGGTGCTCCTGGAAGCCGACGGCAGGGCGCGCGAGGAGCTGCACGGCCATCTCGTCGCGCTCGCGGGTGGGGACGGCGCGAGCACGACGAGCCTGGATGCGGCGCGGCGCGCGCTGGTGGCGACGCTGCGCGCGCCCGATCGAGGCGACCTCGTGCACGAGCTCGACCGCGAGCTTCTCGGACTTCCGCGACGGCAAGCGGCGTGGGCCGAGGCCGTCTAGAGCATCGCTTTCGTCCCGGGCGCTTCGGCACGAATTCGACACGGAGTCGTGCCCCACGTGTGACGCGAAGCGGGCTAGCGTGGCCTCATGGACGAGGCACGAGCGGTGCTGGAGCGGCTAGAGCGAATCGAGGCGCTCGACCGGGCGGGCGCCGGCCGGGGCGTGCTCCTGCCCGAGCTGCGGGCGCTGCTTGCAGGAGGCCGAAGCCTGGTCGGGCACGGAGGGAGGTGATGCGGGAGCGGGTGCCGTCGAGGAGCTGCGGTCTGCATTGGTACGGGCGACTCCGAGGGCTCCTTCGCATGACATGATCGCCGTGTGATCTCGCACTGGGACGACGTCAAGAGCTCCCGCGGCGAGCGAGGCCACATCGCGGGGACGTGGCAGAGCTTGACCGGACGCGAGTCACGCACGATCGGGGTCAAGCGGATCCGGGTCGATCCGGGCATGTGGTCGACTCCGCTGCATCTCGAGGGCGCCGAAGAGGAGATCTTCTACGTGCTCGCCGGATCGGGCGTCTCGGTCCAGTGGGACGGCGAAGACACGCTCGCCTACGACGTCGCCGCGGGCGATTGCCTCGTCCACCTCGCGCTCGAGAACGCGCACACGTTGCGGGCGGGCGACGACGGGATCGACGTGCTCGCTTTCGGTCAGCGGACCTATGCCGCCGGCGTGACCTGGCTGCCCCGGGCGGGAGTCGCGTGGCTCGGAGAGACCTGGGCGCCGGTGGGCGGCGAAGACGATCACCCGTGGGCACGGGAGGCGGGAGCGGGCGCCGGCTGAGATCGCAGAGATCTCGCCGCGGCCCTCGACGATCGTCAACGTCGCAGACGTCGAGCCCGTCGAGCGCGACGGTGCCACGGTTGGCCGCCGCTTGCGAAACCTCGGCCGCGCGGCTGGCTCGTTCCGAACGGGTCTGCGCGTCGCGGAAGTGCTCCCGGGCAAGCTGAACGCGCCTCCGCACTGCCACTCCGCGGAGGAGGAGATCTTCGTCGTGCTCGAGGGTGACGGCGATCTGCTCCTGTGGGAGAAAGACGGCATCGCGGAGCAGCCGGTTCGCGCCGGATCGGTCGTGGCGAGGCCGGCGGGTACCGGCGTGAGCCACGCGTTTCGGGCCGGTGAGCAGGGAATGACCGTGCTCATGTACGGCACCAGGGATCCGAACGACGTCTGCTACTACCCGCGCTCGGGGAAGGTGTATTTCACGGGCCTCGGCGTGATCGCGCGCCTGGGCGAGTCGCTCGACTACTGGGACGGGGAAGACTGAGGTCGGAGTTCCAGTGGCTACCGTTGACGGCATTGAAGGAGTTTCAGCCGGAGACGGGAAGGTGAGGCGGTCATGGGACTCTCACGAATCCTGCCGCGGTCGCAGCCACCGCCTGAGCCGCTGCCCGACGAACCTGCCGCCGAGCCGGATGTCGAAGCCGAGCCCGGGCGCGCTCCGCGGCTCCACGCCGTCCCCGCCTCCGAGATGTCGGGCGATCCCGAGGAGCTCCCGCTGGCAACGGTGATCGCGTTCGCGAACCAGAAGGGCGGGGTTGCGAAGACGACGACGACGCTGAACCTCGGCGTCGCGCTCAAGGAGGCCGGGAAGCGCGTCCTCATCATCGATCTGGATCCGCAGGGCAACCTGACCATGAGCCAGGGGATGAACCCTGACGTGATCGAGCGGTCGATGTTCGACGTCCTCGTGCACCGAGTTCCGATCTCCGACGTCATCCACACCGTCGAGGTCGACATTGCCGTCGCCTCCATCGATCTGGCCGGCGCCGAGCTCGCGCTCTCTGCCCTGATCGGTCGCGAGCGGGCGCTCGAGAAGGCGCTCGTCGAGGTTCGAGACAGGTACGACTACGTGCTTCTCGACACGCCGCCGTCGCTCGGCCTGCTGACGATCAACGCCTTCGTCGCGGCCGACGGGGTGATCGTTCCGGTGCAGTGCGAGTACCTCTCGCTGCGCGGCCTCGTGCAGCTCGAGAACACGCTCGCGATGGTGCGCGAGAACCTGAACCCGGCGGTTCGCGTGCAAGGAATCGTCCCCACCATGTACGACGGGCGGACCTTGCACGCTCGCGAGGCGATCGAGATCCTGCAGGAGAACTTCGGCGACCTCGTGTTCGAGACCCGAATCCGCAAGACGGTGCGCTACGCGGAGGCGCCGGTGAAGGGGAGCTCGGTGCTCCGCTACGACCCGACAGGCCCCGCTGCCCAGGCATATCGCGATCTCGCGAAGGAGGTGCTCGATGGCGCGAAAGCGCGCGAGCATGCGTGAGGGCCCGCTGGCCGAGCTCTTCCGTAAGACCGAGGCCGCCCAGCGCGCCCAGGACGCTGCGCCCGACGAAGGCGAACAGCTCGACCGGCCACAGGACGCGGACGAGCTGAGCCCGCGCGCACGGGCCGCGCTCGAAGCGACGGTCGAGCACGTGCACGACTTCGAGCAGGTCGAAGAGGCGGAGGAACCAGCCGCTCCGCCGAGCGCAGCAGGCACGGCCCAGCGGGAACCCGTCCCCGAGGCGACGCGAGGCGACAGCATCCCGTGCGGCCGCGCGCTACTTCCAGACGATCCTCGAGCCCGCTCCGCGGCTCCATCGCGTGCCCCCGCCGAAGGGAACCGCATATCTCGCCGCGATCCGCGTCGTAGGCGTCGGCGGCGCCGGGCTCAACGCGCTCCACCGCATGATCGACGCCGGGATCGCCCAGGTCGACTTCATCGCGGTGAACACGGACATGCAGGCACTTGCGGTCTCGGACGCCCCCACCAAGATCCACATCGGCGAAGGCGTGACGCACGGCCTCGGCTCCGGCGCGGACCCGACGGTCGGCCGCGCGGCGGCAGAAGATGCGGCCGACGAGCTACGCGCGACTCTTCGCGGCTCCGACATGGTGTTCGTCACGGCGGGCGAGGGAGGCGGCACCGGGACCGGGGCCGCCCCGGTGGTGGCGCGCGTCGCACGCGAGGTCGGCGCCCTCACGGTCGGGATCGTCACCACTCCGTTCCGTTTCGAGGGCACGCGTCGCCGCACGGCGGCAGACCGCGGGGTCGAGGAGCTGCGGGCAGCCTGCGACACGGTCATCGTCATCCCGAACGACCGGCTCTTGGACGTGCTCGATCGCTCCACCTCGATGATCGACGCGTTCAGGATCGCCGACGACGTCCTGCGTCAGGGCGTCCAGGGCATCTGCGATCTGATCACGACGCCCGGCCTGATCAACCTCGACTTCGCCGACGTGCGCACGGTGATGCAGGACGCCGGCTCGGCCCTGATGGGCATCGGCTACGCGACGGGGCCGAACCGTGCTCGCGAAGCGGCCGAGCGGGCGCTCGGCTCGCCGCTCATCGACGGCGAGATCGTGAGCGCCCGCGGGATCCTGCTCTCCATAGCCGGCGGCGACGATCTCTCGCTCGTCGAGGTCAACGAGGCTGCCGAGGTCGTACGCGCCACCGCGACGGACGAGACGAACATCATCTTCGGCGCGAACGTCGACCCGCGCCTCACCGGGCAGGTATGGGTGACCGTCGTCGCCACCGGCCTCGGCGGGTCGCGTCGCCGGATGACACGCCCGACGTTCGACACCGGAACCACACGCGGTTCCGACTCCGAGCTTCCCGCGTTCCTGAACTCGGGCTGAGAACGCGCTCCGGCAGCGTGCTCTGACCCTCGGTACCTTCGGACGATGCGCGGCGCGATCGCAGCCGGCCATCCGCTGACCGCCGAGGCAGGGGCGAAGGTGCTCCGAGAAGGCGGCAATGCGGTGGATGCGCTGCTCGCGGCCGCGTTCACCGCGTTCGTCACGGAAGGCCCGCTGACGGGGCCGACGGGCGGCGGGTTCCTGCTCGTGCACGAGCCGGGCGGAGGAGGCCGTGCTGCTCGACTGCTTCTTTGCCGTACCGGACGCAACGCTGGGTGCAATGGAGGAGATCCTGGTCGATTTCGCCGACTCCGGAACGCAGGTCTTTCACATCGGGGCCGGATCGGTCGCCGTGCCAGGACTCGTCGCGGGTCTCGAGGAGGCGCACCGGCGCTTCGCGACCCGCGACTGGGCAGACCTCCTGGAGCAGGCGATCCACCTCGCCGGTGAGGGTGTTGCGTGTGACGAACCGCGGGCCGTCCTCCACGGCATCCTCGCACCCATCCTTCTACGCGACGAGGCGGGCCGGCGCGTATACGGGGATACGGCCCGCGTCGTTACCGAGGACGCCCGCGCCACGCTCGAACGGGTGAGGGACGTGGGTGCGGTCGCCGTCGCCGAGCTCCTGCCCGAGTACGCGGCCGATCTCGACAGGTACCAGGTCGTCGCTCGGGAGTTGCTGGAGAGCGAGGTGCTCGGACGCCGCGTGCTCGCTACGCCACCGCCCTCTCGGGGCGGGCACATCGTTCTCCAGATCCTCGAGATGCTGTCCGCGGCGGATACGTGGTCGCTGCACGACGAGGCCCGGGCAATCGGTCTCGCCTACGGCGCGTCGGGAGTCGGGCCCCTGACCGGGACGACGCACATTTCGGTCGTGGACGGGTCGGGAACTGCCGCGGCGCTTTCGTCGACTCTCGGGTCCGGTTCCGGTGTCTTCCGCGGGGGGACGCAGCTGAACAACATGCTCGGCGAGCTGGACGTGATCGGCCACGAGCCCCGAGCGCCCGGGACCCGTCTGCCGAGCATGCTGACGCCTACCCTCGCACTCGAGAACGATCGCCCGCGGCTCTTGCTCGGCAGTGCGGGCTCGGTGCGGCTGGCCGGGGCGATTGCACAGGTCGCCTGGCGAGCGCTCAGCGGCTCGAGGCCGCTGGCAGAGGCGATCGCCGCGCCGCGGCTGCACGTCGAGGGCTCGACCCTCCACCTCGAGGGCGGCTGGGCAGAGGATTCGACACAGCGGTTGCATACGGACGGCTGGAACGTCGTGCGCTGGGCGGGTCGCAACCTCTTCTTCGGAGGCGTACAGGCCGTCGCCCTGCGGGAGGACGGAACGCTCGACGCCGCGGGCGACCCGCGGAGGGGCGGCGCGGGAGTGGTCGTCGCGTGATCCGCATCCGACGTGCCGAGCCGAGCGACGCGGCAGCACTGGTCGAGCTCGCGCAAGCCGTAGGAGGCGAGGAGGGACGGTGGATCCTCGCCACCGAGAGCTGGCGTTCGGTCTCGAGCGAACGGAGATACCTGAGGACCGTTCTCCGCCACCCGGACGCGACTGTCATCGTCGCCGCGGACGGCGAGCGCGTCGTCGGTAGGCTCTCGCTCTCCCGCGACCCGCATCCCGCAAGCCAACACGTCGCAGATCTCGGACTGATGGTCGCCGAGAGCCACCGCCGACAGGGAATCGGGACGAAGCTGCTGACAGAGGCGGTCGCCTGGGCGCGAACGGTCGGGGTGCGCAAGCTCGAGCTGCACGTCTTTCCCTGGAACCTGCCCGCGGTACATCTGTACGAGGCGTTCGGCTTCGAGCGCGAGGGGTACCGGAAGCAGCACTACGCCCGTGAAGAAGAGCTCGTCGACGCGATCCTCATGGCGTACGTGATCGAGCTCGTAAGATGCCGGGATCAGCGCCGCACGCGGTCGGCCGCCACGATGCTCAGGAGGAGCCGGTAGGCAAGCCGGCTGCGCGCCCAGGAGCTGCGCACACCGAGAAACACCATGAGGTCGAGAAGCCGCATCATCTCGTTATGACCCGATCAGGCGGTCTTCACACCTCTCCACCGCGGAGGGGCACGACCTCGGCGTGGCCGACCTCCTCCTCATGGCCGTCTACCTCGGCGCTCGAAGGCTCGGTCGTCTCCGACTCGAGCTTCTGAAAGCGTGACTCGACCTGGTCGGTCAGCAAATCGACCTGGGCGAGAACCGCCTCGCGGCTCTGTTGAGCCGCCTTCTCCGCACGCTCCGCGCGGAGCTCGAGAGCGCGCAGCTCGAGTCGTAGGCGACCCTCACCCGGGCCGGGCTCGGATTCCAGATCCCGATCGACGATTTGCATGGACTCCGGCCTGCGGGCGAGCTCGTCGATGTGGCCCTCGACGGAGGGTGAGCCTGCTGACTCCTGGTCGACCGGAGCGAAGCGGCTCCGAAGGCCGTCGATGAGGTTTCGAAGCTCGGCGACCTCGTTCTCCGAGGCCTTGGCGATCTGAGCGGCGACGGTCTGGCGCTCGTGCACGATGGCATCGAGTCGCGTCCCGAGCTCTGCCAGGAGCTGCTCGGCCTCGGATTCGCGCGAGGCAGAGCGCGAGGCGGCGACGACGGAGTCGTCGATCTTGGCGGCCATCCTGTCGAGCTCGCCCGCCCAGGCAGACGACACCCGCGCGAGTTCGGCTGCGGCATCGATGCCGGCCTGCTCCACGGCCCGAAGACGCTCGTCGAGCTCATCGAGCGCTGGCCGCTCGCTCTCCGTCCGCCTAGCCGCTCGTGCGACGCCCTCGGCTATCGACTGCAGCTGAGCCTCGAGCGAAGTGACAGCTTCGAACTTCGACCTCCACTCGTTCGACACGCGTGCGGTTTCGGTCGCACCCGCAGCCTGCAGGCGCTCGACCTGCTCGATCCGCGCCACGAGCTCTTCCAGCTGCGCTGCGACGAGGGTGGACACGCGGCCGATCTCCGTTCGTCAGCTCGGTGCGTTCGCCTGCGAGCTCCTCGAAGCGGGTCGCCGTGGCGGCTCGGTCTCGCTCGACGTCGCCCAGCAGGGCGGCGAGCGCCTCTCGGACACCTTCCACGACGGTGTCCGAAGCAGCCTCGCGAGTCCCGCTCCAGCGCGGCGACCCGCACCAGATCGTTTTCCCGATCGCGCTCTACCCTGGCGTTTCGGGCGATGAGCTCCTCGAGCCCGACCTCCAGCTCGCCGAGTCGTCGGTCGAGCTCCGTCTCGGCCGGCCGTAGCGCGACTTGGTGGAGCTCCTGCTCGAGGTGTCTTGCGCGCTCGTCGAGCGTGTGGCGGAGCGTGGCGAGGTCTCCCTCTCGCCCGGCCAGACCGGCTGCCGTCGCGGCG
Source organism: uncultured Actinomycetes bacterium (assembly GCA_963838395.1). GTDB lineage: Bacteria > Actinomycetota > Thermoleophilia > Gaiellales > Gaiellaceae > GMQP-bins7. The sequence goes on along the minus strand of CAWIQX010000023.1, from coordinate 195,136 downwards.
ACGGTCTTGGCGAGAGTGTCCACGCGCTCGGTCAGGTAGTCGACCTTGCCGCCGAGCCGAACTACCTGCTCGTCGGCCTTCCGCGGCGAGTGCTCGGTGGAGAGGGATGCGACCGCCCGTCGGAGCGTCTCGATCTCGGCTGTCGGAGCTTCCTTCGCCAGCTCCTGTGCGAGAACCTGGATCTGCCCGTTCCCCCGGTCGAGCTCACGACGCAGAGCCGCGATCTCGCCGTCCCTCCGCGCCAGCTCCGACGACGTCGTCGACACGGCGGATGCGAGCGTGCCGAGGCGGTCGCGCCAGGACGTCGATCCGGTTCGTCAAGCGGCTCTCGAGCCTGGGGTCGTGCTTCGCAACCGCTTCCAGCGCGCGCCGCAGCTCCTTCGCCGTCTTCTCGTCGCCCGTCGCGAGCTCCGTGGCGCGTACGCGGTCGGCGATCTCGCCGACCCAGGTGGAGAGAGTCTCGATGCGCTCTTCGAGCCCGCCCGCGCCGATCTCAGCGTCCGACGACATCAGGCTCTCCGGCAGCTCTCCCCGAGCCGGGGGTTGCAGAAGCGAGGGCGAACCGGGCGTCCGGGCTCAACACGTCCCCTCGACGCAGCGAGCGCGGAGACCACGAGACCGGCGCACATGCTCAACAACGCGTATCGGAGCGCGTCGCGCTCAGCTCGCTCACTCGTTCCAGTGAGTCGCGGAGCAGCGACGTGCTTGGTCTCCGTAGGGGCCGGGCATACCCGGTCCCCTCACGGCGAGCCCGTCAGCGACCGGCTTCCCAGCCGAGAACGAGCAGCCGCTGCTCCAGCGTCTGCGGACAGCCGAGTCCGCGGGTCTCGGCGATCCGCGCGAGCGCGTCCTTGGGATCGAGGCCGCGCCGAACCAGCCAGCAGCCGACGACGACCCCGGTTCGTCCGCAGCCGGCCCAGCAGTGCACGTACACGAGCCCGCCGGCGTCCAGCTCCGCATCGATCGCGTCGAGCGTCGCGACGAGGTCGTCAGGGGCGGGCACCGAGAAGTCGCGGATCGGCATCCGAACATGGCGGGCGGGCGGAACGAGAGCGGCGTACGGCTCGAGCTCGCCCTCCTGCGTGAGATCGACGAAGAGGGTGACCCCAGCCTCGAGCAGCCGCGCGACCTCGTCCGGCGCATCCTCCGGGCCCCAGGCACACGGGTGGCGGCCGGCGATGAGGCGGTCCGGGACGATGACGGTGGGACGGCGCATTGGTCGGCGACGCCCAGTTTGCCCGGACGCCGTTACCCCGTCCGAGGGGACCGCCTCAATCGGCCCGTCGCGGGTGCCGATAGCTCGGGCATGGAACGTCCCGGCCTGCCCACCGAAGCCCTGCGCGAGCGTGCGCTGGCGCTCTCCGCCGAGCTCGGGATCGAACCGTCGTCGTGGTACCTGCGGGTGCTCGAAGTGGGGCGCGCGGAGGGCGTGGAGCCGGATCTCGGAGCACTCATCCGTGCGTACTGGGAGCTTCAGCAGGTGACCGGCCGCGCCGATCTCCGTGACGAATGGCGTCGCCTGGCCGACGCTTTCTGGCAGGGCGACGCCGCGTAATCCTCTGGAAGAGAGCGGCGTAAACCACCAAGAAGCCTGCCGATTGCGGTACTCCGGACGCCTTCGGAGATCGGGACGCGCGAGTGAAATCCGCGCGAGCGGATTCCACTCTTGCGCAAAACGAGGCCAGCCGAGTGCCGTACTAAGCTAGCCCTCCCGTGAGTCACCCCGCCGCGCCGCCCTTCGTCCACCTCCACGTTCACTCCGAATACTCGATCCTCGACGGGGCCTGCCGGATCCCCGCGCTCGTGGAGAAGGCGAAGCGGCTCGAGATGCCGGCCGTCGCGCTCACCGACCACGGCTCGCTCGCGGGCGCGGTCGAGCTCTACCGGGAAGCTCGCAAGGAGGGCGTGAAGCCGATCGTCGGCTGCGAGGTGTACGTCGCCGACGACCGGCGGGCGCAGACCAAGGGCTACGCGCACCTGACGCTCCTCGCGGAGACGAACGAGGGCTACGCGAACCTCATCAAGCTCTGCTCGCTCGGGTATCTCGAGGGGTACTACTACAAGCCGCGCGTCGACTGGCAGCTCCTGGAGAGCCACGCGAAGGGGCTCGTGGCGCTGTCCGGGTGTCTCTCAGGGCGCGTGTCGCGGGCGCTCGCCGAGGAGCGGCCGAAGGATGCGCGCGAAGACCTCGACCGTCTCCAGCAGGTCTTCGGGCGCGACTCCACCTACGTGGAGCTGCAGAACGCGGGCCTTGCGGAGCAGCAGGCGATCAACCCCAAGCTGGTCGCGCTCGCCGAGGAGACGGGCCTTCCGCTCGTCGCGACCGGAGACGTGCACTACCTCGACGCGGCCGACGCCTACGCGCATGAGGCCCTGCTCTGCATCCAGTCCGGCGACACGCTGAAGAACCCCGCGCACTGGCGCTTCGACACGAACGAGTTCTTCTTCAAGACCCCGGAGGAGATGGCGGGCGACTTCACCGGGTACGAACATGCGCTCGCACGCACGCTCGAGGTGGCGGAGCGCTGCTCGGTCGAGATCGAGCTCGGCAAGATCCTGCTGCCGAAGTATCCGGTGCCGGAAGGTCGCGACGCCTTCGACTACCTGGTCGAGCTGTGCGAGAAGGGATTGCTCAAGCGCTTCGGCAAGGCGACGCCGGAGCTCCACGAGCGGCTCCGCTTCGAGCTGAAGACGGTCCGCGAGATGGGCTTTGCCGACTACTTCCTCATCGTCTGGGACTTCATCCACTTCGCCAAGCAGAACGGGGTCAGCGTCGGCCCTGGGCGCGGATCCTCCGCCGGCTCGCTCGCCGCGTACTGCCTCGAGATCACCGACGTCGACCCGATGCGCTACGGCCTCCTCTTCGAGCGCTTCCTGAACCCGGCGCGCAAAGACCTGCCCGACATGGACATCGACTTCTCCGTCGCCGGCCGCGATCAGGTCATCAACTACGTCGCCGAGAAGTACGGACGCGACCGGGTCGCCCAGATCATCACGTTCTCGACGATGGCCGCCCGCGCGGCGATCCGCGACGCGGGCCGGGTGCTCGACATCCCCTACGGCGTCGTCGACCGGATCGCGAAGCTCGTTCCGGAAGGTCCCGGGCAGACGCTCACCGAGTCGCTTCGCCCCGGCTCGGAGCTACGCCAGGCTGTCGACTCGGACCCGGTCGCGAAGGAGATCGTCGATCTCGCGCAGCCGCTCGAGGGGCTCACCCGGGCGGACTCGATCCATGCGGCGGGCGTCGTCATCGGCGCGCAGCCGCTGATCGAGTCGTTCCACTGCAGCAGAAGGGCTCCGACCAGGAGGTCGTGACCCAGCTCGGGATGCACGACGTCGTCGAGCTCGGCCTCCTGAAGATGGACTTCCTCGGCCTGCGCAACCTGGACGTGATCGACAAGGCCGTGGAGCTCGTCGGCGGAGTCGACATCGGCACGCTTCCGCTCGAAGACGGCCCGACCTACGCGATGCTCGCTCGAGGCGAGTCGACCGGGGTCTTCCAGTTCGAGTCCTCCGGCATGCGCGAGGCTCTGCGTCTCGTCAAGCCGACGGAGTTCGAGGACCTGATCGCGCTCGTCGCGCTCTACCGGCCGGGCCCGATGGGCTACATCCCGACCTACGCGGCCAGGAAGCACGGGAAGGAGCAGGTCGCCTTCGCCGACCCACGGCTCGAGGCGATCACCGGCGGGAGCTACGCGATCTGCATCTACCAGGAGCAGTACATGGAGATCGCGAAGCAGCTCGGCGGGTTCTCTCCTGCGGAGGCGGAAACGCTGCGAAAGGCGATCGGGAAGAAGATCCATTCCCTGATGGCGTCGCTCAAGGACAAGTTCCTGGAGGGGTGCGCGCAGAACGACGTCGCGGCAGGCGTCGCGCAGCAGCTCTGGAAGGACATGGAGTCCTCGCAGGACTACTCCTTCAACAAGGCGCATGCGGCCTGCTATGCGCTGATCGCGTACCGCACGGCCTGGCTCAAGGCCAACCACGCGCGCGAGTACATGGCAGCGCTCATCTCCTCGGTCATGAACACGAAGGACCGCGTGCCCTTCTACGTCAACGCGTGCCGGGAGATGGGCATCGACGTCCGCCCGCCGGACGTGAACTCCTCCCAGCACGACTTCGCGATCGTCGACGGGACGATCCACTTCGGGCTGAACGCGGTCAAGAACGTCGGCGAGTCGGCCGCCGAGGCCATCGTGCGAGCGCGCAAGGAGGGTGGTCCGTTCGCGTCGATCTGGGAGCTGACCGAGCGCGCCGATCCGCAGACCGTCAACCGCCGCGCGCTCGAGTCGCTGGTCAAATGCGGGGCGCTCGACTCGACGGGTGCCACGCGGCTGGGGATGCTCGCGGTGCTGGACAGCGCGCTTGGGCTCGGTCAGAAGCACGCTGCCGACCGCCTCGCCGGTCAGGCCTCGATCTTCGACGGGGGCTTCGGCGAAGCCGAGGTCGAGGAGGAGAAGCACCACCCGGCGATTCCCGCCGGGGAGTTCGACGAGCGCGAGCTCCTACGGCTGGAGAAGGAGACCCTCGGCCTGTACGTCTCCGAGCACCCGCTCGAGAAGGTCGCGGGCGAGCTCAGGCGCAAGACCGACTGCACGCTGGCCGACGTCGAGCGTCGCCGCGACGGTGAGATCGTCGTCGTCGGCGGGATCGTCGCCGGTCTCAAGCAGGTGACGACCAAGCGTGGCGAGCCGATGGTCTTCGCGACGCTCGACGATCCCACCGGAAGCGCCGAGGTCGTCGTGTTCAACTCGACCTATGCCGCTGCGCGTGACCACCTCGAGACGGATCGCATGCTGATCGTCAAGGGGCGCGTCGACCACAAGCAGGCGGGTGAGACGAAGCTCGTAGCCCTCGAGGTGACCGCGTTCGAGTCGACGCCGGTCCGACGCGAGGTGCGTCTGCGAATCGATGCCCGGGAAGCCCGCGCAGGGCTCATCCGCGAGCTCGCGATCCTCGTCAAGGACTTCCCGGGCGACGCTCCGGTCTACGTCGCTCTCGAGACGTCGCTCGGCGCGCGCACCCTTGCCCTCGGCCCGGACTACCGCGTCAAGCCTGACGCCGACTTCTACGCCGAGGCGCGCGCGCTGCTCGGCGAAGCCGCGTTGGTCTGACGCTTCTCTCGCTAGCTTCTGGCGTCGTGCTCGAGTCGCTGCCCGATGCTCGCGAGGACCTTGAGCGCGATCCTCGGCATCGTCTCCACGACGCGACGAAACGCGCGATCCGTGACCACCAGAACGCGTACCGGGTGACGTCGCGGTCACGGTGGCGGTGCGAGGGGTGTGGGTCAGGAGCGCGATCTCTCCGAACCAGTCGCCGTCGCCCAAGTCGGCGAGCTTCTTCTGGCCCTTGGACACGCGGGCGGTTCCCTCGATCAGCACGAAGAACTCTCGACCCGGCTTGCCCTCGCGCGTCAGCACGTACCCGTCGCGCAGAACGAGCTCGTCGGCGCTCAGCGCGATCTCGCGAAGCTCGGCATTCGAGCAGCCCGCGAAGAGGGGGACGCGCTTCAGAAGCTCGATCTTGGCGTTCTTGCCCAGGGCCACGGGTCCGATCCTAGTACGGCATGCCGGGGCTCGCACGAGTCGAGTGCCGCACGTTCCCGGCGCCTGTCGCCGTGCGCTCCAGCTCGTGGGGTCGCGAAGTCCCGCTGAACGCAAGGCCCGATGAGGCGTTCATCGAAGCTTTACGGACCCTGAACCAAATCCCCCCAGAAAGGGGACGTCCGGTACGTCTCATTGGACGAATACGCGAGTGACACCAATCCCCCACTGCGGAAAGGGAAGGGCGACGAAATGTCTGCGGCTGAACTCGAGGTCCTGTACGTCTCCGAAAGCGACCGGATCGAGCAATGGCGCCATGAAGCCCTCGAGCGTGCGGGGTACGACCCCGAGAGCGCGCTCGTGCTCGCAGCGAGCCATGACGTCGACCTGCACAAGGCCGTCGGCTTGCTCGAGCGGGGTTGCTCGGTAGAGCTCGCTCTCCAGATTCTCCTGTAGCACCGGGTCAGGTCCCGGACGTCGCTCCGCGGCGTTCGGGAGCTGACCCACTGAGATCGCGGAGGAACCCATGGTTCCCCCGCGTGCCCCCTCCTTCTGAACAACGCACCGAGGTCGCGGCGCTAGGCCTCCCGGCCGGCCAAGCCGGCCTCCGGCTCGATCGACGCTCGCGGCTGAGCACGGTCGTCTTTCTCGTTGCGCGTGGTGGTTCACGCGATGCGTAGTCGTGAAGGTGGGCAGAATGCTCGCCGGTGCTTCCGCTTCTGTCCATCCCTTCGCCCGAGTCGAGCACGGTCGAGCTCGGGCCGCTCTCCATCCACTTCTACGGGCTCACGCTGCTCGTCGCGATCGCGGCGGCAGTGGTGATCACCGGGATTCGCTGGACGCGACGAGGCGGGGACTGGGATCTCATCTTCCGCCTGGCGGTCTGGGGCGTCGCAGCCGGCATCATCGGCGCGCGCCTGTATCACGTTCTCACGAGCTGGGACGAGCTGCCGGACGAATGGTGGGGCGCCTTCGCGATCTGGAAGGGCGGGCTCGGGGTCTGGGGCGGGATCGGGCTCGGGGTGATCGTGGGCGCGATCGTCGCCAAGCGCTCCGGAGCCGACGTCGCGAAGCTCATGGACTGCGTCGCTCCCGGGCTGCTCGTGGCCCAGGGCATCGGGCGCTTCGGGAACTGGTGGAACCAGGAGCTGTTCGGCGGCCCGACCGACCTTCCCTGGGGCCTCGAGATCTCGCCCGCCAACCGGCCGATCGAGCACGTCGAGCAGGAGACGTTCCATCCGACGTTCCTGTACGAGGCGCTGTGGAGCTTCACCGCGGCGGGGGTGCTCCTCCTGGTGGAGCGGCGCTTCCGACTGCGTCCCGGCAATCTGTTCGCCCTCTATGTCCTTCTGTACAGCATCGGGCGGGTGTGGATCGAGACGCTCAGGGTCGATCCGTCCCACGAGCTCGGTGGCGTGCGCCTGAACGTCTACGTCGCAACGCTCGCGATCATCATCTCGGCCTCGTTCTTCGTCTTCTGGCAGCGGACGTGGAACCGGGGAACCGGCCCGCCGCCTCGCAAGGTCGAGACGATGGCCGTTCCTCGCGACCGCTAGCCAGGGACCTCTTTTCCGGTCTGCGGTGTATCTCCCGCAGACGACAAAGGAGGAGTCATGCGTTCACCTCATCGTGCTCTCGGCGCTCGTCCTCGCGCTCGCCGCTTCGGCGACCGCGAGTGCGGGCGGCTGGGCGACGGTCATGCTCGCGTCGCTTCCGACGGGGCTCGACTCCGGCGACACGTGGAACGCCCAGATCACCGTTCTGCGCCACGGAGTGACGCCCGCCGACGGCGCGACCCCCTCGGTCAGCATCCACAACGCGGCGACGAGCGAGACTGCTTCTACGCAGCAGAGCCAACCGGCACGACCGGTGTGTACGAGGCAGCCGTGGTCTTTCCGGGAGCGGGTACGTGGAGCTACGAAGTCGACGACGGGCTCGTGTCCACCGGATACGGCGAGTCGACGACGAACACGTACGCGCCCGGTCGACGTCAGGCCCGCAGCCGGCGGTGGGGAGTCGGATCCGTTTCCCGTCCTCCCGGCCCTCGGTGTCGTCGGCGCGGTGGCTCTTCTCGCCGCGGCGACGCTTCGCCGTCGCTGCGTCAGCGGAGGCTGACTCCCGCGAGCTAGCCGTCGCTTCGGTGCGGCCGGGAACCTCCACCGCCTGTTCGGTGTAGAACAGGCCGGTGGAGGGCCGGCCGCCTGACGACGGGGTGCTCGCAGAACGCGCCAGGCGCGGAGACGAACGCGCCTTCGAGGAGCTTGTGGTCATGTATCAGGGCATCGCCTTTCGAACCGCGTACCTGCTGACCGGGTCGGCTGCGGACGCAGAGGACGCGGCGCAGAGCGCCTTCGTCAAAGCGTGGCGCGCGCTGCCGCGCTTTCGCTCGGGCTCGCCGTTTCGGCCCTGGCTGCTGCGCATCGTCGCGAACGAGGCTCACAACCGCAGGCGCTCAGCCGGGAGGGCCTACGCCTTGCAGCTCCGTGTGGCCACGACAGAGCCCTCGGGGGACGCGGCCCCGTCTCCCGAGGGTGCCGCGCTCGGGCGCGAACAGCGAGAGGCTTTGGTCGCAGCGGTGCAGCGGCTCGACGAGCGGGATCGCGACGTCCTGACCTGCCGCTACCTGCTCGAGCTCTCCGAGGAAGAGACCGCCACCGTCCTCGATGTCCGCCGAGGCACCGTGAAGTCCCGCACCGCGCGAGCGCTTGCCCGGCTCAGGACGGAGGTGGAGCCGTGAGCGAGCTAGAGCGGGCGCTCAGGCATCGTCGCGCGGGAGCTCGACGTTCCGGAGCCCCCGGATCTGACGACGCGCCGTGCTCGCCCGGATCGAGCCCCGAGCGCCGCGGCGGCGCGTGGAGCGCAGCCGCTGGATCGTCGCCGTCGCGGTCGTCGTTCTCGCCGCGCTCGCGGCGACGCTGGCGATTCCCGACGCGCGCGCGGCGCTCTTCCGCTTGCTCTCGATCGGTGGGGAGACGCATCGAGCTCGTCGACGAGCTTCCGGAGATACCGGTCGAGGACGATCTCGAGCTCGTGCTCGGCGAGCGAGTCACGCTCGAGGAGGCGCGCCAGGCGACCGGTTTCCCGCTCCGTGAGCTCGAGGAGGTTCCGGATCGCGTGTACGTCGGTGGGCAAGGAACGGTCTGGTTCCTCTACGGGACGCCGAAGCGGCCACGCCTTCTGGTTGCGCAGTCGTCCCTGCTCCCGCCGCTCCACGAGATCCTCCTCAAGAAGCTCGTCAGCCCCGAGACGCGGGTCGAGCGCGTCGACGTGCACGGTTCGCCGGGCGTCTTCCTGAGCGGCGAGACGCATTTCGTCCTGCTTCTCGACCGCAACGGCGAGATCGTGGAGGACAGCGCTCGTCTCGCCCGCGATGTCCTGATCTGGGAAGACGGAGGCGTCGGCTACCGCCTCGAAGGCGACTTCGAGCTTGAGGAAGCGCTTCGGCTGGCCGCGTCGCTCCGGTAGGCGGTCTTCGGCCGACGGGCTCATCCGGCCGCGTGGCTAGCCTCCTCGCGATGCCCGCTGCACCCGTGCGCGAGCTCGATCTCGACCTCGACGCGTTCGAGGGCCCGTTCGACCTGCTCTTGACGCTGCTCCTCCGGGAGGAGCTCGACCCTGGTGAGGTGGACGTGGCGTCGATCGTCCTCGCCTTCGTCGAGCACCTGGCCGAGCGCGACGAGATCGATCTCGAGGCCTGCGGCGAGTTCCTCGTCCTCGTGTCCGCCCTGCTCGAGCTGAAGGCGCGTCTCCTCTTCCCCGACGAGGCGGCCGAGCTCGATGCGCTCGAGCCCGAGGAGGCTGCAGAGGAGCTCGCGCGGCGCCTGGCCGAGTACCGGCGGATGAAGGAAGCGGCGATCTGGCTTGCAGAACGGCTCGCGGGTGAGCGCGAGCGCTGGTTCCGGCTCGGCCCGGCTCCTCTCGCACCGCGGCCGGAGCGGCGGCTTGCTGCGCAGGATCCGAATGCGCTCGCGACCGCGCTCCGTGCGCTCGCCGTTCCTCCGCCTGCGGTCTCGCTGAGCCACATGGCACTGCGCTTCCCGCCCGTGGCGCAGTTCCTCGAGCGCTTCCGCGCCCTGCTCGCTCGACGGCGCGTCTTCGACTTCGACGGCGAGGTCGCCGGGCTCTCCCGCGTCGAGCAGGCGGTCGCGTTTCTCGCGCTCCTCGAGCTCCGCAAGGGTGGTGAGATCAGTATCAGTCAAGCCGCGCCGTTCTCTCCGATAAGGATCTCTCGAGCCGACGACGAAAGGATCACTACGTGGACAGCACGCTCCGCCTGATCGCGAACAACCCCGTCGACCACCTCGCCCGCACCGTCGAGGCACTGCTCGTCGTCGCGTCCGCGCCGCTCTCGGTGGCCGAGCTCGCCGAGGCGACCGAGGACGATCCCGAGCGCGTGGAGACCGCCCTCGGACTGCTCCAGGAGCGGTTCAGCGAACGCAGGAGCGGGATCGTGCTCGAGAAGGTGGCCGGCGGGTACGCGTTCCGGGCGAGCCGCGAAGCGTCCGAGGCCTGCGCGCGCCTCTTCGAGCGTCCGGTCGAACGCGGTCTCTCACAGGCGGCGCTGGAGACGCTCGCCGTCGTCGCCTACCTCGGCCCGTGCTCTCGTCCCGAGGTCGCTCGGATCCGCGGGGTCGCGGCCGACTCTGCCGTCGCGAGCCTTGTAGAGCGCGGCTTGATCTCCGAGGCCGGCCGCGAGAGCGGGCCGGGCGGTGCCGTTCGCTATCGCACGACGCCGCTCTTCGAGCGCGTCTTCGGCCTCGAGAGCCTCGCCGCGCTCCCCCGGCTCGACGACCTCGGCGCTTCGAGCGGTGAGCTTCGCGAGCGGCTGCTCGAGGTCTCGGCCGCGCGCGCCTCCTAGCGGTTCTCCGTCTCCTACCGTTGTGGGCCGGGCACGCCCGGACCCCCTACGACCATCGGTCTCAGATCTGCCAGGCGCCTTCGCGCAGCACCGGAACGACCTCTCCGTCGCCGGTGATCCCGTCCACCGCGACCTCCGGGCTCCCGATCATGAAGTCGATGTGCACGCGGCTCTCGTTGATCCGCTTCTTGTCCTCCATGTCCTCGACCGGGTGGTCGTAGGCGTTTCCGAGCGCGATGTGCGAAGCCGCGTTCTCGTCGATCAGCGTGTCGAAGAACGTCGTCTCGAGTGGCCCGATGCGGCCCTCGCCGTCGACGAGCGCGATCTCGCCGAGCCGCGAGGCTCCGTCGTCCGAGGCGGCTGCGGTACGCAGAGCGTCCGCGCCCTGGTCGGCGTCGATCCCGACCGCGCGCCCGTTCTCGAACTCGATGCGGATGCCCGAGACGACCGAGCCCGCGAGCTCCAGGGGCATCGTCGCGCTCGCGTAGCCGTTCACTCGCTCGGGATCCGGCGTCGTGAACGTCTCCTCGGTCGGGAGGTTCGGAAGGTGGTGCAACCCGTCGACCGTGACGAAGTCTCCCGCCTGCCAGGCTGACGAAGGCAGGAGTCCGATCGTGAGGTCGGTACCGGGCCCGTGCAGTCGGACGGCGTCGAAGCGACGTTCCGTCAGACGATCGGCGTTCGACTTCAAGGCCGCGGTCCGCTCGACCCATGCTTGTCCCGGGTCCTCGGCATCGAGGCGGCAGACGTGAACGACCGCTTCCCAGAGCCGGCCCAACGCCTGGTCGGGATCGAGATCCGGGTATACGAGCGTGGCCCAGTCGGGCGTCGGTACCGGGACGATCGTCCAGTTGGTCGTCCGCCGGTTGACGACCTCGCCCGTCTCGGGCAGGTACGGGAGCAGATCCCTGCCGGCGCGCGCAGGGTCGAGACCCTCCAATGCGCGGGGTGCATGCGGGCCCGAGAGCGTGATGCGCGCTGCGTGCTCGTCGGAGAGGTGCAGGAGTCGCTGCGACATCCACGGTGGCGCGTAGTCGAGCGTCTCCTCGGCGGCGTGGGCGATCCGCTCCCGCTTGACCCATTGGTCGAACGTCACCACGTCGACGTACTTGGCGCCGCGCTCGTAGGCCGCGCGAGCGATTCTGCGCGCGACCTCCTCCTTGCCGACGAAGCTCGTCACGCCGACGAGCTGACCCTCCTGGACGTTCGCGCCGAAGACGGCGAGCTCGGCCAGCTTGTCCATCCACGTTTCGATCTGACTCACGGCGGGCGTCAGCGTATCTCGTTGGCGTAGAACGGAATCCGCGAGCGCGGATTCCGTTCGCGCGAAATCCCTGAAGCCGGCGGGTGCGCCGGGTAGCGCTGTCGAGCGCCGGTCGCAGGCGAGAATGGGTGCGTGCGGTTGAATGCGTTCCTCGCCCGGGCGGGCGTCGCGTCGCGGCGGCGGGCGGACGAGCTGATCTCGGCGGGCCGTGTGGTGGTGAACGGCGAGCGCGGCGAGCTCAACACCCTCGTCCGATCGCGGGACGTCGTCGAGGTCGACGGGGAGCGCGTCGCCGCGCAACCGCTCGCGTACGTCCTGCTCCACAAGCCGGCCGGACGTCGTCACGACCGCGAAGGACCCGCAGGGACGGAGGACGGTCGTCGACCTCGTGCCACACTCGCCACGCGTCGTTCCCGTGGGACGGCTGGACGCAGACACCACCGGTGCGCTGTTGCTCACGAACGACGGGCCGCTCGCCCACCGGCTCGCGCATCCGCGGTACGGCGTCGAGAAGGTCTACGAGGCCGAGGTCGAGGGCGTGCCGAGCGAGGACGCGTTGCGAGCGCTGCGCGAGGGCGTCGTCCTGGACGACGGCGTGACGGCACCGGCCGGCGCGCGTGTCCTCGAGCGTCGCTCTGGCGCGTCGTTGCTCGAGCTCACGCTGCACGAGGGACGCAAGCATCAGGTGAAACGGATGTGCGAGGCCGTCGGGCACCCCGTTCGGCGTTTGCACCGCAGCCGGTACGCGGAGCTCGACCTGGCGGGAGTCGAGCTGGGGGAGTGGCGCGAGTTGACCTCCGACGAGGTGGCGGGGTTGCGCCGAACGTCTACGGCCTGACGAATCCCATGCGCTCGTACATCGTCTCGAGCGTGGGCGCAGACGCCTCGCGTGCCTTCTCGGCGCCCGCTGCGAGCAGGCGACGCAGCCCGTCCTCATCGGCTCGCAGCTCGCGATAGCGCTCCTTGATCGGAGCGAACAGCGTCACGACGGCCTCGCCCACGTCCTCCTTGAACGGCCCGTAGCCGGAGCCGTCGTAGCGCCCCTCGACTGCGGCCGGCGACTCGCCGGCGACGACGGACATGATCTCGATCAGGTTCGAGATGCCCGGCTTCGTCTCGGGGTCGTGTCGCACCTCCCGCCCGGAGTCGGTCACCGCGGTCTTGAACTTCTTCCGGATCACGTCCGGCTCGTCGACGATCCGGACCACGCCCTGCGGGTTGCCGGCCGACGTGGACATGAGCCGTTCCGGCTCCTGAAGGTTCTTGATCCGCGCGCCCTCCTCGGGATAGACGCCGTCCGGCACCGTGAACGTCTCGCCGTAGCGGGCGTTGAAGCGCTCGGCGACGTCGCGGGTCAGCTCGATGTGCTGGCGCTGGTCGTCCCCGACCGGAACGACATCGGTCTGGTAGAGGAGGATGTCGCCGGCCATCAGCACCGGGTAGGTGAAGAGCCCGGCCGACACGAACTCCTGCTGCGACGACTTGTCCTTGAACTGCGTCATCCGCCGAAGCTCGCCGAAGCTGGCCGCGGAGCCGAGCAGCCACGCGGCCTCGGCATGCGCCTGAACGTGGCTCTGGCAGAAGACGATCGAGCGGTCGGGGTCGATGCCGGTCGCGAAGAGCATCGCCGCGCCGGCCAGCGTCGCCTCGTGCAGTCCTTCCGGCTCGAACGCGGTCGTGATCGAGTGCAGGTCGACGATGCAGAACACCGCGTCGCCCTGCTCCTGCGTTGCCGCGTACTGGCGGTAGCCGCCGCTGTAGTTGCCGAGCGTCTTCTCGCCCGAAGCTCGGATGCCGGAGAAGATCCTCATACGAGCCATTCTCCCTGGACCGTGTGCCGGAACCGCCAGCGTAGACTAGCTGCGATGGAGATCACGGGCTCGACCGAGCTTCTCGCCTACCGCCTCGTCGGGCGGGAGCTGACTCCGGACTCGACGGTCATCGAGGTTCGCGGGCGGCGGATAGGCGACGGCTTCTTCGGGCTCATCGCCGGGCCGTGCACGGTCGAGACGCGGGAGCAGACGCTCGAGACGGCGCGCGCCGTCGCGGCCGCCGGAGCCACGGTCCTGCGCGGCGGAGCCTTCAAGCCACGCACCTCGCCGTACGCCTTCCAGGGCCTCGGCAGCAAGGGGCTCGAGATCCTCGCCGAGGCGCGGGAGGAGACCGGCCTGCCGATCGTCACCGAGCTCCTCGACCCTCGCGACGTCGAGGAGGTGGCGGAGGTCACGGACGTCATCCAGATCGGCGCGCGCAACATGCAGAACTTCAATCTCCTGGCGGAGGTGGGGAGGGTGCCGAAGCCGGTCCTGCTCAAGCGCTCGCCGGCCGCGACCGTCGAGGAGCTGCTCATGGCCGCGGAGTACGTCGCGAAGGAGGGAAACGACCGCGTGATCCTCTGCGAGCGCGGGATCAAGACGTTCGAGCGCTCGACGCGCTACACGCTCGACCTCTCTGCGGTTCCGGTGCTCAAGCGCGAGACCCACCTTCCCGTGATCGTCGATCCGTCGCACGCCGCCGGCCGCAGCGATCTCGTGCTCCCGCTCGCCCGCGCCGCGGTCGCGGCCGGCGCCGACGGGGTGATGATCGAGGTTCATCCGACAGCCGGAAGACGCGCTCTGCGACGGCCCGCAGCAGATCCGGGTCGGAGAGTTCGCCCGCTTCGCCGACGAGATCCGCACGCGTCGTCGCGTTGATGGGCAAGACCGTCGGCTAGCCGCAACATGCGCTTCGAGCCGGTGCCAGCCCTCGTCGGGCACGTCGCGGTGCCGGGCGACAAGTCGATCTCGCACCGAGCTGTGCTCATCGGCGCGCTGTGCGAGGGCGAGACGCGGATCTCCGGGTTCGGCCGCTCGGCCGACACCGAGTCGACGATCGCGGCGGTCCGGGCTCTCGGAGTCGAGGTGGACGAGCACGACGTCGACACCCTGACGGTGCACGGGGTCGGCCTCCGTGGCCTCGTCGAGCCCGCTGCGGCCGATCGACTGCGGGAACGCGGGAACGCTGATGCGGCTCCTGGCCGGTCTCGTCGCGGGGCAGGACGGCCGGTTCGAGCTCGTCGGCGACGCGTCGCTGTCGAGCTCGCCCGATGGAGCGCGTCGCCGAGCCGCTCCGGCGTATGGGCGCCCGCGTCGAGACGCTCGACGGTCACGCTCCGCTCGTGGTCGAAGGCGGCAGCCGTTGCAGGCGATCGACTACGAGCTTCCCGTGCCCTCGGCGCAGGTGAAGTCCGCCGTCCTCCTGGCAGGGCTCTGCCGCCGACGGCGAGACGACCGTCGTCGAGCCCCTGCCTACGCGCGATCACACCGAGCGTCTGCTCGAGCGCGCAGGAGCGTCGGTGCGGCGCCGCCCGCAGAGCGTGTCGGTCTACGGAGCCGACCGGCTGTCGCTGGGATCCGTCGAGATCCCCGGCGACTTCTCTTCGGCGGCCGCGCTCCTCGTCGCGGCGGTGACGGTGCCGGGATCCGACGTGACGGTCCACGGGGTCGGCCTCAACCCGCGGCGGATCGGGCTGCTCGACGTGCTCGAGCGAATGGGTGCGCGGGTCGCGATCTACAACCGGCGCTCGATCGGCGGGGAGCCGGCGGGCGACGTCCAGGTGCGCGCGTCGGAGCTCGTCGGCGCGACCGTGACGCCGGCCGAGGTCCCCGCGCTCGTCGACGAGCTGCCGCTGCTGGCGCTCGCGGCATGCCACGCGCGCGGCGAGACCGTCGTCACGGGCGCGGCCGAGCTGCGCGTCAAGGAGTCGGATCGGATCGAAGCGGTGGTCGAGGAGCTGCGCCGGCTCGGAGCGCGCATTCGTGCGACGCCCGACGGCTTCCGGGTCCGCGGCGTCCCCGCCCGCCTCCGCGGTGGCGCGTTCGACGCGCGCGGTGATCACCGGCTCGCGATGCTCGGTGCGGTGGCAGGTGTGTTTCCTCCCTCGAGGCGTTGCAGCTCCAGGCGCGGAGGCGGTCGAGACGAGCTTCCCGGGCTTCTTCGGATGTCCTCGACGCAGCTCGGCAACGGTTGAATCGCGCCATGATCGTGGCGATCGACGGCCCGGCAGGCTCGGGGAAGAGCACGGTCGCGCTCGCGCTCGCGCGCCGGCTCGGCTTCGTCCACCTGGACACCGGCGCCATGTACCGCGCGCTCACCTGGCTCGCTGCCAGGGACGCACGTCGATCTCGAGGACGGGGAGGCGCTCGCCCGTCTCGCGCGCGAGACATCCGATCACGTTCACCTCCGAGGGCCGCGTCGAGATCGCGGGCGAGGACGTCTCCAGCGGCATCCGGGCTGCGCGAGATCGACCGGCTCGTGCCAGCCGTCGCGAGGCATCCGGAGGTGCGCGAGGTGATGCGCGAGAGACAGCGCACGCTGGGCTCGGTCGGGGACATCGTCATCGAGGGGACGCGACATCGGCTCGGTCGTCGCTCCGCAGGCCGAGGTGAAGGTCTTCCTCGTCGCGGACGAGGCCGAGCGCGTTCGTCGACGCTCGGCGGACCGGCCCGGGACGAGCGCCGAGTCCCTGGCGACCGAGCTTCGCGCGCCGCGACGAGCGGGACGCCGTCAACACGCAGCCGGCCGAAGACGCAGTGCTCCTCGACACCACCGAGCTCACGGTGGATCAGGTCGTGCTGCGCATCGCCGAGCTGGTGGAGGCTCGCCGGTGAACGGGACCGACGCCGTGTGGGCGGTCGGCCGGCTCACGATCGGCACCGCGGTGAAGCTCGTCGCTCCGCTGCGCGTCTACGGAGCCGAGCGGGTGCCGGCGCGCGGCGGGCTCGTCGTCGCGGCGAACCACTTCAGCTGGCTCGATCCGCCGGCGCTCGGCTCGGCCAGCCCGCGCACGCTGTACTTCATGGCCAAGGTCGAGGCGCACCGCGTACCCGGCCTGGGTCAGCTCATGCGGAGCTTCGGCGCGTTCGCGGTGCGACGCGGCGAGTCCGATCGCGACGCGGTGCGGACGATGCGCCAGATCGTCCGTGACGGACATGCGCTCGGGATGTTCGCCGAGGGGACGCGGCAGCGTGAGGTTCCGGGCCCGGTTCAACCGGGCGCTGCGATGGTCGCCATCAACGAGTCCGTGCCGCTCATTCCGGTCGCCATCCACGGGAGCCAGCACTGGCAGCTGGAACTTCGCCCCGATCTCGCTCGCCTGGGGAGAGCCGATGACCTTCGAGGGGCTCCCGCGCGGAGGAAAGGGCTACAAGGAGGCATCGCACGAGGTCGAGCGCAAGCTGCAGGAGCTCTGGCAGTGGCTCGTGGAGATCCACGAGCTCGGGCGCCCTCGCGATGCGACCCCGCCACGATGACCAGATCGCGACGAGCTCCTTCCGGGCGCGCCTCCGGCGACGAGCAGCGCGCGGTCGAACCGGTCGAGATCGCCGGAACGGTTGCCATCGTCGGCTTTCCCAACGTCGGGAAGTCGACGCTGGTCAACCGGCTCACCGAGACTCGCGCCGCCGTCGTCCACGAGACCCCGGGCGTAACGCGCGATCGCAAGGAGCTCACCTGCGAGTGGTCCGGGACGACGTTCCGCCTGATCGACACCGGCGGCGTCGACCGAGAGGACACGGGCCCGTTCGGGCCGCAGGTTGCCGCGCAGGCCCGGCAGGCGGTCGAGGAGGCCGACCTCGTCCTCTTCGTGGTCGATGCGAAGGCGGGAGTCACGCCCGGCGACGAGGAGCTCGCGGAGATCCTGCGCTCGTCTCGGCGTGACGTGCTCGTGATCGCGAACAAGCTCGACGACCCTCGTCGCGACGCCGAGGCGCTCGAGTTCCACCGGCTCGGCCTCGGCGACCCGATCCCGCTCTCCGCGCTGCACGGGCACGGCACCGGCGACCTCCTGGACGACATCGTCGCGCGGCTCCCCGGAAAGGGCGAGCGACCCGTCGGCGAGGAGGCGATCCGGGTGGCGATCCTCGGTCGCCCGAACGTGGGGAAGTCGTCGCTCCTGAACGCGCTGCTCGGCCGCGAGCGCGTGATCGTCTCCGAGGTTCCCGGCACTACCCGGGACTCGATCGACACCGTGCTTCGCCGCGGCGAGACGACCTTCGTGCTCGTGGACACGGCCGGTCTCAGGCGCAAGCGCAAGCAGCGGCAGGGAATCGAGTACTACTCCGAGCTACGGGCGCTCGAGGCCGCGGAGCGCGCCGACGTCGCGCTCGTGCTCGTGGACGCGAGCGAAGGCGTCGTCGACCAGGACCTGTCCGTCGCGGATACGGCGCGCAAGGCGCAGTGCGCGACGGTCGTCGTCCTCTCCAAGTGGGACGTGGGTGACGTGCGGATCGAGGACGTGCGGCCGCACCTCGCGAAGCGGCTGCGCCAGCGGCCTCCCATCCTCGCCGTGTCCTCCGCGACGGGTAGGGGCCTCGAGCGGCTGCTCGACACCGTCGAGGATGTCTTCTCCCGGTACGCGGGCCGGATCGCGACCGCGGAGCTGAACCGCGCGCTGCAGGAGCTCCGGGAAGCGCGCCAGCCGCCCGGCCGCCGCGGGCGCCGGCTCAACATCCTGTACGGGACGCAGGTGAGCTCGCGGCCACCGCGTTTTCGCGTCTTCGTGAACGACCGCCGGCTGGTCACGCGCGACTACGGGTACTGGGTCGAGAACGAGCTTCGACAACGCTTTAGGCTCGAGGGCGTGCCCGTCTCGATCGACTTCGTGACCTCCGAATGAGAGTCGTCGTCGTGGGGGCGGGGTCGTGGGGCACGGCGTTCGCGTGCCTCTTGCGCGACCGCGGTCACGAGGTGACTCTGGCGGGACGCGATCCCGAACAGATTGCCGCGATCCGGGAAACGAGCCGGAATCCGCGCTACGCCAGGGACGCCGATCTCAGCGGAATCGCGGCAGCCACGATCGCGGATGCTCGCGCAGAGACCGCGGAGCTGGTCGTTGTCGCCGTTCCGTCGAGCGTCTACGGCGAAGTCGTGCCCACGCTGCAGGGGGAAGCGCCGATCCTGAGTCTCACGAAGGGCCTCGATCCTGTGACCGGTGAGCGCTTGTCCACGCTCGTCACCGGGCGACCGGTCGCCGTTCTCTCGGGGCCGAACATCGCCGAGGAGATCGCACGGGGGCTTCCGGCTGCGGCTGTCATCGCCAGCACCGACCTCGCGCTGGCCGTCCGGCTCCAGCTCGCCATCAACTCGGCGATCTTTCGCGTGTACGTGAACGAGGACATCGCCGGCGTGGAGCTCTGCGCTGCGGCGAAGAACGTCATCGCGCTCGCCGCGGGTGGGGCCGACGGCCTCCGCCTGGGCGACAACGCGAAGGCCGCTCTCGTCGCACGCGGGCTCGCCGAGATGGCACGGCTTGCGGAAGCCGCGGGCGCGCGCCCGGACACGTTCGCAGGGCTCGCCGGGATGGGCGACCTGATCGTCACGTGCTGGGCGCCGACGGGCAGGAACCGCCGGGCGGGCGAGCTGATCGCGCAGGGCGCGACGGCGGAGGAGGCGCGCTCTGCGATCGGCATGGTCGTCGAGGGGCTGACGACGGCGCCGGTCCTGCGCGATCTCTCGCACCGGCTGGGGATCGAGCTTCCCATCACCGAAGGCGTCTGCGCGGTGCTCGGCGGGGTGCAGCTCACCGATCTGGTGCAGCAGCTGATGCGCCGCGAGCCGACGACCGAGTAGTCCGTAGTTCTCCGAGATGTTGCAAGCTGCCCGATGGGATGCGGCCGCGAAGCGGACGCCTTCAGGGGTCTTCGAGCGTCCGAAATCTGCGATCGCAGATTTCGGACTTGCGCAGGCTAGCTAGTCGACGTCAGCGTTGCCGGTAGCGCCATGTCGCCACCAGCCAGCCTGCGAGCGCCACCGCCGGGAGCACGACGAACGCCACGGTGGCCGACCCCGCCGAGGGCGTCACGTCCACGTCGGGCGCGGTCGCCAGGATGGAGTTCGCCCAGCCGACGACGGTGAACCGGGCCGAGCCCTCTGCGAGGTTGGCCACGGCGTTCTCCCACAGGAGCACGAACGCGAGCCCCCACCACGCTGCGCGCCGAAACCAGAAGCCGGCAGCGACGAATACGCCCGCGTACGCGAATCCCGCGAGCGAAGCTGCGAGCAGAGCCGGGAGCGCGACGTCGCCGGCGCCTGCCGCGAGCGCGGTGGCGGCGACCGGGCAGCGCTGCGAGCGGGATCACGACGGAGGCGGTCGCGAGCACGGCGGCGGCGGGAAGCTGCCAGCGCGGAACGGGCTTCAGCCACAGGTAGACGAGGAGGCGATCCTCCACGAGGTCGCCGATCGCGGACGTGCCGAGCCACAGGGCCGCGAGCGGTACGACGAGCGCGAGCCCGTAGGACGAAACGGCGTCCGCAGCCGCCTGCGCCGGGTCGGAGTCCCAGCGGGCGAAGACCCCGATGACGATCGAGAGAGCTCCGAGTGCCGCGATGCCGAGGAGACGCGGAACGGTGATCTGTGTTCGAAGCAGGAGCCGGTAGAGCGCGACCGAGCGAGCCGTGGCGGCGCGGGATCGCTCCGCGGGGATCGAGCGCTCATCTCTCCACCACGTAGCGAAAGACGCCTTCGAGGTCGGCGTCGAGCGGGCGAACCTCGAACAGGCGCGCACCTCGGTCGCGGGCGACCGGTGCGAGGGCGTGGGCGAGCGCGCGGGCGTCGTTCGTGTCCAGCTCGAACGCGTCCTCGCCGTCGAGTCGCACGCCGACGGCGGTCCCGCCCTCGAGCAGCGCGCCCGCGACCTCGCGCGGTCGATCGGTACGTACTCGGACTCGAAGCGGCCGATCGTCCATGAGCGCGCGGAGCTCGTGGAAGTCGCCGGCCGCGGCCAGCCTGCCCTGCGACATCACGAGGATCTGCGAGCCGAGCCGCTCGACCTCGTCGAGCACGTGGCTCGAGACGATCACACACCGGCCTTCGCTCCCGAGGCGTCGAAACAGCGCGACCAGGTCCGCGCGCTGGCGCGGATCCAGGCCCGTCAGAGGCTCGTCCAAGACGAGCACGGGAGGGTCGTGCACGATCGCCTGCGCGACCTTTACGCGCTGGCGCATCCCCTTCGAGTACGCGGGCAGCTTGCGGGTATCGGCGGGGTCGAGATCGACGATCTCGAGCGCGCGAGCAGCCGCCGCGACCGGCTCGGTGAGACCGTGCAACGTTGCGGCCAGTGCGACGAATCGGCGCGCCGTCAGCGGCTCGAAGACACCTTCCTGCTGCGGCACCAGCCCGACCAGGCGCGTGACACCCGTGTCCGTACGGGGGTCTCTTCCGAGCACGCGAACGGTGCCCTGGGACGGACGGGCGAGCCCGCACAGCATGCGGAGCATCGTCGACTTGCCGGCGCCGTTCGGCCCGAGCAGCGCAGTCACGCCCGCGCCGATGTCGAAGCTGACGTCCGAAACCGCGACGAGCGCCCCGAACCACTTCGACACGCCGTCGGCGACGACGCGGGGCTCGGTGGGGGCGGCGGCGCTCAGCGGAATGCCTCCAGTCGCCGGTACCGGAGCCAGCAGACGAGGAAGCCGGCGGCAATCGCGGCCGCGACACCCCCCGCGACGGCGACGGTCGAGAGCGCCTCGACCGGGGCATCGTCGTCGGGCGTCTCGCCGAAGATCCGGAACGAGAGATCGGCGACGACGAACGGGAAGCTGAGCAGATCGAGCGCGTTCGGAGCGCCTGCGCTCTCGATCGCCGATCGCACCACGCTCACCGGCACGAAGAGCAGGAGGACCGTCGCCACCGCTGCCGCAGCGCGTCGTGTCGTGAAGCTGGAGACCCCCATCGACAGCGAGGCATAGAGCAGCGCCGTCGCCCCACCCGAGGCGAGGATCCGAAGCAGGAGCGCCGGTGTCTCTCCAGCGGTCGGCCCGTGCCCGGCAACGGTGAACGCCGTGAACATGAAGAGCAACGGGCCGACGGTGATCAGGAGCATGACCGCGATGACGGCGACACCCTTGGCCACGAGATAGCGGTTCCGATCGAGCGGGCCCGCGAGGTAGAGCCCCAGCAGTCCCGAGCGCCGATCAGGGCACAGCGCCTCCGGAGCGATCAGCGCGCTGAAGAGCGCGAGGGCGCTCCCGGTGATGAACGCGTAGTCGCCGTACGAGATGAGGTCGTCGACGGGGAGATCCTCGAGGATCACCGCGAAGGCCACCGACACGAGAGCGGGGAGGTAGGCGATGGCGAGCGTGATCGCCGGCAGCACCTTGTGGCGACCGCCTCGCCCGAGCCCGAGCACGCGTCGCGCGGTGAACACGGCGAGAGTCGCAATCGCTCGAGCCGGGCGCTCCCGACCGCCCTCGTAGCTGCGGTAGCCGAGGTCGAAGATCCTCGGCGTCGGTCACCCGCCGGCCCCCAGGTAGACGTCCTCGAGCGTGCGTCCGCGGGGCCCCAGCCGCCGCAGACCGATCCCGAGGTCTGCCACCGCATCGCGCACTGCGTCGTGGATCCCGTCGGCCGCGCCCAGGCGGAGCAGCGGCTCCGTCGACGGTCACCTCGTAGCCGCGCGCAGTGAGGATCTCTGCGAGCTCCTCCGAGCGTTCGTCGACCTCGACCACGAGCCCTTCAGGTCCGCGACGCACGTCCGCGAGCGTTCCGGCGTGCACGACCTCGCCGCCCTCGACGATCACCACCGCGTCGCAGATCCGCTCGACCTCCTCGAGATGATGGGACGAGACGACGATGTGCATCCCGAACTCGGTGCCGATGCGCCGGATGAGATCGAGCATCTCCGTTCGCTGCATCGGGTCGAGCCCGTCCGTCGGCTCGTCGAGGAGCACGAGCTCGGGGTCGTGAGCGATCGCCGATGCAAGCTTTACGCGCTGTCGCTGCCCGGTCGACATCGCCCCAACCGGCCGGAAGCGCTCCTCCCCGAGCCCGACGAGCCAGAGCGCGTCGTTCGCCCGTTGGACGGCCGCTCGGCGAGGGAGGAGGTGCATCTCCGCGAGGTGTCGAACGAGATCGGTCGCGGCGAGCTCGGACGGCAGGTCGTGATGCTCCGGCGCGTAGCCGATGCGCGCGCGCAGCTCGATCCCCGCCGTCGCAGGGTCGTGTCCGAGTACGTCGATGGTCCCGCCGTCTCGCGAACGAAGGCCGAGCGCGAGCGAGATGAACGTGGTCTTCCCGGCTCCGTTCGAGCCGAGCAGGCCCGTGATTCCGGGGCCGATGTCCGCATCGAGCCCGGCCAGCGCGACGGTGCGGCCATAGCGCTTGACGACGCCACGAGCGGAGATCACCGCGGGCACAGGCGGTCCGGTGCGGGGGTCAGGCCTCAGCCGGGCCTCGTCGTCTGGTGAACATGACCGGCGGCACCGAGGTCAGGCTAGAGGCTGACCCATCTCTCGGTCGCGGCTGAACGCCGAAGGCCCGCAGTTGCGGGCCTTCGGAGGTGCAATCGGAGGGAATGCCCTTCCCACCCAATCGCGGTTTCGTAAGACGCTCCTGTGAGTTCCCTAAGAACGTCCTAAGAGCTACCTCGCCGGAAACGTCTTCGCGACGATGCGATCGATTCGTCGCTCGATCCGGTCGAGCAAGCGGTCGGCACGCTCCTGCGAGATGCGGTTCAGCTCGACGGCCTTCGCCAGCTTGGCCTCGGCGGGAGCGAGCATCGCGGCCTTCAGTGCCGCCACGCTCTTGCCCTGCTTCTCGGCCAGCGCTGCGAGCGACGTTCCCGGAAGCGCGGCCCTGAGCTCCGCGCGGTCGAGCCCGAGGAACTGCGCGGCCGCCGCGAGCAGCCGAGTGCCTCCCGAGCTTCGCCCTGAGGGCGTGACCCTTGCAGATGCTTCCTTCCGCGATCCGCTCCTTGAGCAGGGCGGCCCGTTCGGCGTTGATCCGGCCCGACTGCAGCGCGGCGTCCACCCTCGCAGTGAGCCGCCCCTTGACCCTGGCCTCGACTTCCGCGACCGTCAGGCCCTGCTTCTCGGCGATCTTGGCGAGGCGTGCCTCGCAGCGCGCACCCTTGTCTGCGGCGCTCTGGCCCGCGAACGCGGCCCCGCCTCCGATCAGCAGCGCGACGGCGCCGGTGGCGGCAGCTGCGAAATATCGATTCGCCTTCATCGATCCCACTCTCCCTTCCCCAGATTCGTGCGCAAGATCAGAATCCGCTCGCGCGGATTCTGATCGCACCAGTTATCCGCTCATTTCGCACGGAGTACCGCCTTCAAGGCCAGACTCCGGAGTACCGCCTTCGAGGTCAGACTTCAGTGCCTCACGAGCATGCTGGCAGCCGTCTTTGAAGGCGGTTTGAACGATTCGTGAATCTTGGCCTGCTACGCAGCGGCGCGGACGTAGATGCCGTCCGCGGCCTTCTCCGAGAGCGCGCGCTCGGTCCCGTCCACGGTGACCGTGAGCTGGCCGGCCGCCGGCTGCGCGCTGCGCACGGACACGCTCGTTCCCGGCACGAGCCCCTCCTCGTAGAACCAGTGCAGGAGATCGCCATCGTGCTCCGCGAGGCGCATGATCTCGGCCTCGCGGCCGGGGTCGAGATCGCCGAGCGGAACGAGCTCCTTGTTCTCCGCCTGCTCCACCTCCGGCTCCACCGGCCAGCCGTGCGGACAGCGGTCGGGGTGGCCGAGGCGCTCGTTGATGCGCTCGATCATCTCGTCGGTGAACGTGTCGCCGAGCTCGTCCGCGTGGACGTGCGACTCGCCCGCCGTGTAGCCCATGAAATCGGTGAGGAAGCGCTCGATGATGCGGTGCTTGCGGACGACGCGCTTTGCTCGCTCCGTACCGGTGGGGGTGAGGATGGCCTCCTTCTGGTCGCCGCGCTCGACGAGACCGTCCGCCTCGAGCCGCTTCAGCATCTCTCCGGCCGACGCCCGCGAGACCCCGAGCATCTCGGCGACCCTGGCTGCGATCGCTGTCGAGCCAGTGGAGGGGCGGTACTCGCCGATCGGGAAGGCGAGGAAGTAGATCGTCTCCAGGTACTCGTCGACGGAGTGGCCGTGCGGCTGCGCCATCCCTGGATCCTACTCAGCTGCGCCGAGCTCCCAGGCGTTTCGCCAGGAGAGGAGGTAGACGAGTGGCGCCGCGACCGCGACCAGGAGCAGCGCGGAAGGCGCGACGGTCGAGTACGCGCCGATCGCCGTTCCCGCCCAGATCTCCGTCGCCAGCGTGTCGAAGCCGATCGGGCGCAGAAGCAGCGTGGCCGGCAGCTCTTTCACGGTGCTGAGAAAGACGAGCGCCGCGCCGGCGAGCATTCCGGAGCGAGCGAGCGGGAGGACGACAGCGGTCGTAGCCCCGAGTGGCCGCCTGCCTAGCGACCGCGCGGCCTCTTCCAGCCTCGGACTCACCGTATCGAGCGAGGCGCGCGTAGAAGCGAGCGAGTACGGCATGAAGCGGACGAGATACGCGAACAGGAGCAGGCCCAGGCTCTGGTAGAGGATGCCTCCGATGCGCGCGCCGAAGAACACCAGCGCCAGCGCGACCGCGATTCCCGGCAACGCGCTCGGAAAGAGCGTAAGCCGCTCGAGCCAGCGCGAGAGAATCGACGGATAGCGCCATGCGAGCAAGGCGGTCGGGAGGACGAGGAGGACTCCGAGCACCGCCGCGATGGCCGCTGCGAGCGCCGAGTTGAGGGCCGCTTCCCATGCCACGTGTCCACGGCCAGCGATCGGATCCGCGGTCGCGGTCCACCAGACGAGGACGCCGAGAGGCAGCACGAGGAAGGCTCCGACGATCGCGGTCGAGAACGTGAGCGCCGGCCAGCGCCAGCGACCGAGTCGGACGAGCTCGGCCGAGCGCCCCGTGCCGGGCGTGCTCCGGTAGATCGCCCCCCTTAGCCTGAAGCGCCCTGCCATGAGCACGACAAGGGTCGCGAGGGCGACGAGAACGAGTGCGAGAATCGCCGCGGCCTCCAGCGCGAGGAGTGCCTCGTAGCGCACGTAGATCCCGGTCGTGAGCGTCGAGTAGCCCATGAGCGAGACCGCCCCGAAGTCGGAGAGGACGTACAGAGCCACGAGCAACGCCGCGGCGGCGAGCGAGGGCCGGAGGGACGGAAGCGTCACGCGGAGGAACACCTCGAGCTGGCCGGAGCCGAGGCTGCGCGCCGCCTCCTCCGCGGACGGGTCAACGCTCCGCAGCCCCGCCGCGGCCAGGAGAAACACGTACGGGTAGGTCGCGAGCGTCAGGACAAGCAAAGCTCCCCAGTACCCCGTCAGCTCGGGAACCGTCTCGACACCGAGCGGCTCGAGCGCCTGCTGGAGCAGCCCGCGCGGAGCGAGCGCGCCGAGGAGCGCGAGCGCGGCGACGAAGCTGGGGATGACGAGCGGGAGCGAAGCGGCGAGGCCCCAGAACCGCCGGCCGGGCAGATCCGTGCGAACGACGAGCCAGGCGAACGGGACGCCGATTGCCAGCGCCGCTGCCACGACGCCGCCGCAGAGCAGGACGGTGTCGACCGTGAGCTCGACCGCGGTCGACACGGAGACGAGCGCCCGGGCGTCCGCGTCGGCGGAGAGTGCTCGTAGCCCGAGGTATGCGAGCGGGAGCGTCGCCGCTCCAGCGACGACGCCGGCGACGAGGACGAGAAGCAGGGGCGCGCGACGGCGGGACGGCGAGTCCGCGACCGCCGCCGCACCGCTCCTCACTTGATGTAGCCGAGCTCCAGCAGGAGCCGGACGGCAGGCGCGAGATCCGCCGAGAGTCGACCGAGGTTGTACTTGGGGCCGCGGATCTCCGTCAGCGCGGGCAGCCCGGGCCGGCGGGGCACTCCCTTGATCACGGGATACTCGGCGGCGCCGGGGCCACGCGCGATGAAGCGCTGCGCCCACTTCGAGTGGAGGAAGTCGACGAAGCGCTGAGCCGTCGCGCTCTTCTTCGTGGCTGCGACGATGCCGACGCCGGCAGCGAGCACGAGGTTGCCCGGGTCTCCGTCCCGGAACCAGTGGTTGGCGATCGGCAGGTCCGGCGTGTCCGCGAGGACGTTGTAGAGGTAGTAGTGGTTGACGAGACCTGCCTCGATGTCGCCGCGTCCGACTGCTTGCACCACGGACGTGTTGTTCGCGTAGAAGCGGACGTCGTTGGACTGCAGGCCGCGCAGCCAGGTTCGTACGCGATCCTCGCCGAAGAGGTTGATGGTCGCGCCGAGGAACGCCTGGAACGACGCGTTCGTGGGCGCGACGCCGATCTTCCCTTTCCAGCGCGCATTCGTGAGCCCCCAGACCGAGGCGGGAAGCTGCCGACGCGGGACCGCCTGCGTGTTGTAGACGAGCACCCGTGAGCGCGCGCTCGTCCCGACCCAGCGGCGGCTGGGCGTCGAGAACCTCGATGGAATCCTCCCGACGGTCTTCTGCGGGAGCCGGGCGAGCAAGCCCCGCGCGCCGACGAGGCCGAGCGTCCCCGGCTCCTGCGACCAGTACACGTCTGCAGGGCTGTTGCCTCCCTCTTCGACGAGCGCGGTGGCGAGGGACGCGGACGATGCGTAGCGGACGTTCAAGGTGATGCCCGTCTCGCGCGTGAATCGATCCATGATCGGCTTGACGAGAGCAGCGTCACGGCCCGAGTAGACGGTCAGCGACGTCGTCTGAGCCGGCGCCGTGGCCGCCCCGGTCACGAAGACAAGCGCCGCCATGCTCGTCGCCACTGCGATCCCGATCAGCTTCCTGTGCATGCTTCCCTCTCCGTGTAAGTCTTGCCTCAACATTGATGTAAGGCATACCTTACACAGGGACTGGAGCTCAGTCCAGGACGGGAACGCGGCCGTCGTGCACGCGGATCGAAACGCGCGAGCCGAGCGGGACGAACTCGGTGGACGGGCGGTGCGAAACGAGCTCGACGCCTTCGAGCAGGACGCGGTAGAAGACGTCGTGACCGCGGAACTCGCGCCCGACGACCTCCGCGGCTCCCGCAGGGTCGAGCTCGAGTTGGAGGAGCTCCGGCCGCAGGAGCACCTGCGCGGCTTCGTGCGCAGAGGCGCCGTTGGCCGGGAACGCACCGACCGAAGTCTCTACCAGCCCGCTGACCACGGGTCCCTCGAGGACGTTCGCCGCCCCTACGAACTCCGCCGCCCAGCGCGACACGGGCGAGAAGTAGAGCTCCTCGGAGGTCCCTTCCTGGACGACCTTGCCGTCCCGCATGAGCGCGATACGGTCGGCGACCGAGAACGCCTCCTCGCGATCGTGCGTGACGAGCACGACCGTGACGCCCAGCGGGCGGATGATCTCCGTGACCTCGCTGCGCAGCGACTCGCGGAGCGAAGGGTCGACGTTCGACCACGGCTCGTCGAGGAGCACGAGATCGGGCGCGGGCGCAAGCGCGCGTGCCAGGGCAACGCGTTGCTGCTGGCCGCCCGAGAGCTGGTGCGGGTATCGGGCGCCGAGAGCGTCGAGCCCGACGATGGAGAGCAGCTCGGACACGCGCCACGGACGCGTTCGCCGCGGAAGGCCGAAGCCGACGTTCTCCGCGACGGTCAGATGCGGGAAGAGCGCATAGTCCTGGAACACCATTCCGACTCGGCGCTTCTCCGGAGGCACCCAGGTGCCACGGCCGCCGACCTGACGCCCGGCGACCTCGACCGTGCCCGAGTCGGGGCGCTCGAACCCGGCGACGAGCCGCAGGAGGGTGGTCTTCCCACAGCCCGACGGACCGAGGAGTGCCATGATCTCGCCGCGCTCGACGCAAAGTGACGTGTCGTCGACCGCAGCGACCTCGCCGAAGCGCTTCGTGACGCCGTCGAGGCGAATCATCGAGCAGGGCATGTAAGGGAGACCTTACACCGCCAACTGCCTACGTGTCTGCGCGAGTGACGCTCAAGTTACAACTTGTAACTTGGCGCGGGTGCCGCTCGCGGAGATCTACCCGCTCGTCACCGCCCGCGCTCTGGCGCGCGCGTTCACGTACGAGGTCGAGGACGGGGTGGAGCGAGGAGCGGTGGTCTCGATCTCGCTCGGTGGACGGCGGGTGCGCGGTGTCGTCGTTCGAGTGGGGGTCGAGGCGCCGGCCGGCGTCGCGATCGCCCCCGCAGGACCTGTCGTCGACCAGGTTCCAGCGCCGCTCGTCGAGCTTGCCCTATGGCTCGCCGAGTACTACGGCTCGACACCGGCCCGAGCGCTCGCGCTCGTCGCACCGCATGCTCGAGCAAGACGAGGTGAACGACGGGCGCCGACACCGCGGGATGCCTTCGCGGGAGAGGCCGAGCCCGAAGAGCTCACAGCGGCCCAGCTCGCAGCGATCGAGCAGATCACCGCGGCGCTCTCCGGCGGCGGAGATCACGTACTCCTGCACGGCCCGACGGGAAGCGGCAAGACGGAGGTCTACCTCCAGGCCTCGGCAGCGGCGCTCGCTCGCGGGCTCGGAGCCATCGTGCTCGTCCCCGAGATCGCCCTGACGCCGCAGACGGTGGGTCGGTTCGCCGCCCGTTTCGGCGAGGGCATCGCGGTTCTGCACTCGGCGCTCGGCGAGGCGGAGCGGCGGGACGAGCGCGAGCGGATCGCGAGCGGCGAGGCGCGCGTCGTCATCGGCGCGCGTTCCGCCGTCTTCGCGCCCGTCCGCGATCTCGGGCTCATCGTCGTGGACGAAGAGCACGATTCGTCGTTCAAGCAGGAGTCGGATCCGCGGTACGACGCACGGACGGTGGCGGCCAAGCGTGCGGCGCTGGAAGGTGCGGTCGCCGTCTACGGGAGCGCTACGCCGCGGGTGGAGAGCTGGGCGCGCCTGCGGCGGCTCGAGCTTCCGTCGCGCATCGGGGCGCCCATGCCCACGGTGCGGCTCGTCGACCTGCGGCGCGAGGCCGGCTATCCGCTCTCGGCGCCGCTGCTCGCGGAGCTCGCCGCGGTGGAGGAGCGTGGAGGCCGTGCGGTGCTGCTCTTGAATCGCCGCGGCGTCTCCGGGGCGATCCACTGTCGCGCCTGCGGCGTCTCTCGCCGGTGCCGAAGCTGCGACGTGACGTTGACCCTGCACCGCGACGGGCGCCTGCGCTGTCACCACTGTGGGTACTCCGAGGAGCTTCCCGCGCAGTGCCCGGAGTGCGGATCCGTCGAGCTGGCTCGCATCGGCGCGGGAACCCAGCGACTCGAGTCCGAGCTCGCACGCCGCGTGCCGGGGCTCGAACGGATCCGGCTGGACGCCGACACGACGGTGAAGCCCGGAGCGCTTCACGAGGCGCTGGAACGGTTCACGGGCGCGCGTGCCGCGGTGCTCATCGGGACGCAGATGGTGGCAAAGGGCCATCACTTTCCCGGTGTTTCGGTTGCGGCCGTCGTGGATGCGGACACGGGGCTGGCGTTTCCGGACTTCCGCGCCGAGGAGCGGACGTTTCAGCTCGTCACGCAGCTCGCGGGGCGGAGCGGGCGTGACGCGCCGGGGAAGGTTCTCGTACAGACCTTCCAGCCGGACGCGATTCCCCTGGCCTTCGCCGTCCGCCACGACGTCGCGGGCTTCCTCGCGCGCGAGCTCGCGCGCAGGGAGGAGCTTGGCTACCCGCCCTTCGGTCATCTCGTCTCGATCGTCGTCTCCGGCGCCGAGGCGGCGCCGCCGCTGCGAGTCCTGAGCGAGCTCCGCGGCGCCCTCGCCGATGCGGGCGCCCGCCTGCTCGGCCCGGCGCCGCTCCTTCGGCTTGCGCGGCCGGCATCGGGCCCAGCTGATCGCGAAGACGCCGTCCCCGCGGGCGTTCGCGACCCGTGCGGCAGCGTTGCTCGCCGCGGCTGCGCCGGCGATGCGCCGCGACCGGCTGTCCGTGGTCGTCGATGTCGATCCGCAGTCGCTGTAGCGCGTCCAAGAAACAGACTGGTGCTTGGTTAGACTCGTCGCCCGATGAGCCACGACGCCGAGCACGAGCACGACACGACAGACGAGACGACGAGCACGCACGAGCATCGAGGCGCGACGAGCAGGAGCTCGAGCTCGAAGCCCGGCGCATGCTCGCGCTCGCGCGCATCCGACAGTACGGCGATCCCGTGCTGCGCATGAAGGCGCGGGAGATCGAGGCTGTCGATGACGACGTTCGCCGCCTGGCCGAGCGGATGACCGCGCTGATGCACGAGGCGCAGGGCGTCGGGCTCGCGGCGACGCAGGTCGGAGTCCTCAGACGACTCTTCGTCTTCACGGATGCGGGCGAGGATCGGGTGCTGGTGAATCCCGTGATCACCAAGCGCTCCGGCAAGGTCGAGGTGGACGACGAGGGATGCCTGTCGCTGCGGGAGGTGCTCGTGCCGGTAGAGCGCTCGATCGCGGTCACCGTCGAAGGCCTCGACGCGGACGGCGAGCCGGTGAAGCTCGAGCTCGAGCTGCCCTCGGCGAGGATCGTGCAGCACGAGCTCGACCACCTGGACGGTGTGCTCATCCTCGATCGCACCGATGACGAGTCCCGGCGCGCGGCGCAAGGCAAGCTCCGGCCGCAGCCCGTGCTCGGTTCTCGTTGAGGATCGCGGTCGCCGCCACCGCGCCCTTCGGCGCCGATGTCCTGAGCCGGCTTGCGGCCACGCACGAGATCAGCGTTCTTCTCACTCGACCGGATGCGCCCGCTGGACGCGGACGAAAGCTCACGTCGCCTCCGGCCAAGGAGGCCGCAGAGGCGCTCGGAATCCCGGTGTTGCAACCTGACCCGCTCGAGGCCGGGTTGGAGCTCGACGCGGAGACGGTGGTCGCAGTCGCGTATGGCCGCCTCGTACCCGAGCCGCTGCTCCACGAACGCCTCTGGCTGAACGTGCATCCGTCGCTCCTCCCACGCTGGCGGGGTGCGGCTCCGGTGGAGCGCGCGCTGATGGCCGGGGACGAGGAGACCGGCGTCACGATCATCGAGCTCGTGAAGGAGCTCGATGCCGGGCCGATCGCCGCGCAGCAGACATTCGCGATAGAGCCGGAGGACGACGCCGGGGCGATCTTCGCCAGGGCTGCGCCGCTCGCGGTCGAGCTCCTGGCCGACGTTCTCGAGGACCCAGACCTCGTACGTCGACCTCAGCCCGACGAGGGCGTCACGTACGCCGACAAGATCGGTGCCGCGGATCGCGTCCTCGATCTCTCGCGACCGCCCGTGGCGCTGGTGAATCAGGTCCGCGCGCTCTCCCCGCACATCGGGGCACGTGCTCGACTTCACGATCGCGACGTGACGGTCTGGCGCGCGCGCGTCTCCGACGACGGCTCGTTCGAGCCGCTCGAGGTGCAGCCCGACGGGGGCCGCAGGATGGACTACGCACGCATGGCTTCGCGGGTTGAGATAAGCCCGGCCCGGCGGGCGGCGTACCAGGTCCTCCTGCGCGTCTTCGAAGACGACGCGTATGCCGATCATGCGTTCCGCACCGCCGCAGCCGCCCTGGACGAGCGAGACCGCGCGCTCGCACAGCGCCTGGCGTACGGCGCCGTGCAGCGTGTGCGGACGCTCGATCACGCCATCCAGACGCTCGGACGGCGCAAGGTGCACCGGCTCGACCCACCGGTCCGAGCGGCTCTGCGCCTGGGCGCGTATCAGCTGGCGTTCGTCGACGGGGTTCCGCGCTATGCGGCGGTGAACGAGTCGGTCGAGCTCGTTCGCGCGGCCGGCCTCGCACGCGCGGTCGCGTTCACGAACGCCGTCCTCCGACGGCTCGCTGAAGGAATCGACACGCTGCTGGAGGCGCTCCCGGAAGCGACCGCGAGCGACGCCGCGCTCAAGCATTCCTACCCGGACTGGGTGGCCGAGACGTGGTGGCGTGACCTCGGCGCGTCGGGAGCAAGCCGGCTCATGCACGCGCAGAACGAGCCTGCGGAGGTCGCCGTCCGTCTCCTCGAGGGCGAGATCGCGGGCAGACTCGACCCCGACATCCCCGGCGCCTGGATCGTCGACCGGATCGACGAGAGCGCCCTGGCCGAAGGCCGCATCTGGCCGCAGAGTCGTGCCTCGCAGCTCGTGGGGCTCGCGGTCGGCGCGCGCGCAGGCGAGCGGACGCTCGATCTCTGCGCCGCCCCCGGAGGCAAGGCGACGATGCTCGCCGGAGAGGTGGTCGCCGTCGACGTGAACGAGGCACGGGCGCACGAGCTCGAGGTGACGGCGCGTCGGCTCGGAGCGTCCAACGTGCAGGTCGTCGTCGCGGACGGCCGCAAGCTGCCGCCGGAGCTCGTCGGCTTCGACCGTGCCCTCGTGGATGCGCCCTGCTCGGGTCTCGGCGTGCTCAACTCGGCGTCCCGATCTGCGCTGGCGCGCCGAGCCGCTTCCCGGTCTCCAGCTGGAGCTCCTGCGGGCGGCCGCAGAGCGCGTCAGGCCCGAGGGAGCGATCGTCTACTCGGTGTGCACGATCAACGCCGAGGAGTCGGAGGACGTAGTCGATGCCTCCGGGCTCGAGATCGATCCCTCGCTCGCCGACGAGTGGCCGCAGTTCCGGCATCCCCGGAGGCCCGAGTTCCTGCAGACGCTCCCGCACGTCCACGGCACGGCCGGCTTCTTCGTCGCGAGAATGCGTGTACGAGGCACGAGTCCTGACCTAGGATCGAAGTCGTGGATGACGAGCTCTTCGAACGGGTGCTCGAGCTCGCAGAGCGTGGGCGCGGGACGACGCACCCAAATCCGGTCGTCGGAGCGGCCGTGGTCGCGGCGGGCGAGATCGTGGGGGAGGGCTGGCACGAGCTGAAGGGCGGGGCGCATGCCGAGGTCAACGCGCTCGCGGACGCGGGAGAGAGGGCCCGCGGCGCCACGATGTACGTGACGCTCGAGCCCTGTGCGCACCAGGGCGACACGCCGCCCTGCGCCGACGCGCTGATCGAGGCGGGCGTCGCGCGAGTCGTCGCAGGACAGCTCGACCCGCACCCGGATCACACCGGCGGGTCTCGCGCGGCTCGAGCAGGCGGGCATCCAGGTCGAGCTCGCGGATGGCGAGATCGCGTTTCGCTGCCGTCAGCAGATCGAGGAGTGGCGGACGTGGGTCACCGAGAAGAGACCGTTCGTGACCTACAAGGTCGCCGTGTCGCTCGACGGGCGGGTCGCCATGCCCGATTCGCGCTGGGTCAGCGGAGAAGACTCGCGCCGCCTCGTGCACGTGCTGCGAGCTGCCTCCGACGCCGTCGCAGTCGGAATGGGAACGGTGCGCTGGGAGAACCCTCGGCTCGACGCCCGCGGCGTCCCCGTCGTCCGCCAGCCGCGCCGACTGGCCTTCGGACGCGGGCCGCTGCCGGACGGCTCGGAGCTCGAGCTGCGCTCGGGAGCCTTGCGAGAGGAGCTCGAGGCGCTCGCGGACGACGGCGTGCAGTCGCTCCTCCTCGAGGGTGGGCCGACGCTGGCCGCGGCGTTCCTCGAGCAGGATCTCGTCGACAAGCTGCTCGTGTTCGTCGCTCCGAAGCTCTCGGGCGACGGCTCGGGGATGCTCGCCGGGCTCCCGGCGCCGATCGCGCTCACCCGGCTCGAGTCGCGTCCGATCGGAGACGACGTCGTGATCCAGGGTTACGTCCACGAGCCCTGAGCTACCGTCTCCGGCATGTTCACCGGGATCGTGCGCGAGCTCGGCAGGGTCGTCTCGGCTGAGGGCGGCGCGGCCGGCCTGGCGCTCGTCGTCGAAGCGCCGGGAACGGCCGCGCAGCTGAGCGCGGGCGACTCGATCTCGGTCAGCGGCGTCTGCCTCACGGCCGAGTCGATCGAGGGCTCGCGGATCTCGCTGCACGCCGTTCCCGAGACGCTCGACCGCTCGACGCTCGGCCGTCTTGCGGCGGGCGATGCCGTGAACGTCGAGCCGGCCGTGCGGGCCGGGGAGCCGCTCGGCGGCCACTACGTCCAGGGCCATGTCGACGCCGTGGGCCGCGTGCAGTCGGTGGAGGCGGAGGGCGAGGGGCTTCGGGTCTTCGTCGAGGCGCCGCCCGAAGTGCTCCGCTACTGCGTCGTGAAGGGCTCGGTCACGATCGACGGCGTCTCGCTGACCGTCGCCGAGCTCGATCCCGAGGGGTTCGCCGTCGCGCTCGTCCCGCACACGCTCGAGGCGACGACGCTCTCGGCTCTCGCGCCCGGCCAGGAGGTCAACCTCGAGGCCGACGTGCTCGCGAAGTACGTCGAGCGACTCCTCGAGCCGCGAGGGCTACGATCAGAGCGATGAGCGCAGTCAAGGAACCGGAGACCCTCTCCCCGTTCTCGACGATCGAGGCCGCGATCGAGGACTTCCGCTCGGGCAAGTTCGTCATCGTCGTCGACGACGCCGATCGCGAGAACGAGGGCGACCTGACGATTGCGGCGCAGTTCGTCACGCCCGAGGCCATCAACTTCATGGCGACGCACGCGCGCGGGCTCATCTGCCTCTGTCTGACCCCCGAGCGCTGCGACGAGCTGGCGCTGCGGCCGATGACGGATCACAACGAGACGCCGCTCGGCACGGCGTTCACCGTCTCGATCGAGGCGCGAGAAGGTGTTTCCACCGGGATCTCTGCCGCGGACCGCGCGCGCACCATCCAGGTCGCGATCGACCCTGGCTCGAGCCCGCACGACCTCGTCCAGCCGGGCCACGTCTTCCCGCTGCGGGCGAAGCCGGGTGGCGTCCTTCAGCGATCGGGGCAGACCGAGGCCGCCGTCGATCTCGCCCGTCTGGCCGGGCTCATCCCCGCCGGGATCGTCTGCGAGATCATGAACGAGGACGGCACGATGGCCCGGGTTCCCGACCTCACCGTCTTCAGCCGGCAACACGACCTGAAGATGATCACCGTCGCCGATCTGATCGAGCACCGGCGGCGCATGGAGAAGCTGGTCGAGCGCGTGGTCTCGGTCCGGCTGCCGACCGACCATGGCGAGTTCCAGGCGATCGCCTACCGCGAGCTCATCGCCGACAAGCAGCACGTCGCGCTGGTCAAGGGCGACGTCGAGGGCGCCGAGAACGTGCTCGTCCGGGTGCACTCGGAGTGCCTGACCGGCGACGTCTTCCACTCGCTCCGCTGCGACTGCGGCGAGCAGCTCGCGCTCGCGCTCGCGCGCATCGAGGCCGAGGGCACGGGCGTCCTGCTGTACATGGCTCAGGAGGGCCGTGGAATCGGTCTCCTGAACAAGCTCAAGGCCTACGAGCTGCAGGAGAGCGGGCTGGACACGGTCGAGGCGAATCTCGAGCTCGGGTTTCCCGCAGACGCACGCGAGTGGGGGATCGGAAACCAGATCCTGGCCGATCTCGGCCTGACCACGATCAGGATCCTCACGAACAACCCGCGCAAGCTCACGGGGCTCGACGGGTTCGGGCTGACCGTCGTCGAGCAGGTGCCGATCGAGGTCGAGCCGCAGGTGGAGAACGCCCGCTATCTCACCGCGAAACGTGAGAAGCTCGGACACACGATCACGAGGCTGCACCACCAGGGAGCGCGTCTCGAGCCCGACCTCGAGCCGGAGAGCGACGCATGAACCGAGACGGCGACGGCGACGCCGACATCGACATCGACGACTCGAGCGAGAACGTCCTCTCGGAGTGGCCGCGGGCCGTCGACGAGCCGGGCGACGAGCCGACGAAGCCGCGAGCGGCGCGGGCTCGACGGCCGGACCTGCTGACGCAGCGGAGACATGGTCGATCGCAGCCCCCGCTCCCGAGGTCGAGGAGCCCGAGCCCGAGTCTGATCCCGATCCCGATCCCGATCCCGAGCTGCCCGAGCCGGAGGCGGTCCCGCCGCGACTCCGAACCGCTCGAGTCGGAGCCCGACGCCGAGAGCGGAACGGCGATCGCCGTTCCGCCTTCGCTCGAGCACGCGGCCGGGGACCTGGAGATCCCGGAGGGATACGCCGTCCTCGAGGGCGTTCCCGACGGCGGCAGGCGCGCCGTGGGGCTCGTCGTCTCCCGCTTCAACGGCAACGTCACGTCGCGTCTCCTCGACCGTGCGCTCGAGGAGCTCGAGGCTGCGGGCGTGCGCCGTGATGCGATCACCATCATGGTCGTGCCAGGCGCTTTCGAGCTCCCTGTCGCAGCCACTGCGCTCGCCAAGACCCGCCGCTTCGCGTGCATCGTCGCCCTCGGCTGCGTCATCCGCGGAGACACTCCGCATTTCGACTACGTCGCGAGCGAGGCGGCGAGCGGGCTGCAGCTCGCCGCACTGGAGACCGGGCGTTCCCGTCTCCTTCGGCCTCCTGACGCTCGATCGCGTCGAGCAGGCCGAGCCGCGCGTCGAGAAGGGCGCCGAGGCCGTGCGCAGCGCGCTCGAGATGGCAGACGTCTTCTCGCATCTTCGGGCAGCCGCGTCTCGGTAGGCGCGACACGCAGGCACGCTGCGCGTCGGATCCGCCTGCGACCACCGACTGCTCGACCCGGTACCATGCTCGGCCGCATGTCCAAGGTCTGCGCGATCTGTGGGAAGAAGCCCGGCTTCGGCAACAACCGGAGCCACTCGATGGTCGCCACGCGGCGTCGCTTCAACCCCAACCTGCAACGCGTCCGGGTGCTCCTCGAAGGTCACCCGACGCGGGCCTACGTCTGCACGCGCTGCCTGAAGGCCGGCAAAGTCCAAAAAGCGCTCTAAGCAGGCGAAGCACTAAGCTCGCGCCGTGGAACGCGGCCACCACGTCCTCGCGGCGACCGAGTTCGGCAACGTCTCGGTCACCCAGGCGGCGATTGCCGAGATCGTTCGCTATTCGGCGGCCGAGAGCTACGGCGTCGTCGCTCTCGTCGGGCAGGGGATGTGGTCGCGCTTCCGCTCCGGCAAGAAGGGGGTCGAGGTCGAATGGCGCGACGACGGGCTCGCGATCGAGCTGAGCGTGGTCGTCGAGCGCGGGCTCAAGCTCGCCGAGGTTGCGACGGCCGTGCGCGCCCGCGTGCTCTACGAGCTCGAGCGGATGACCGGCCTGCCGATCGCGGCGCTCGAAGTCCACATCGACAAGGTTCGAGGGCGCTAGGCCGATGCAGCTCGAGATCGTGCGCGAGGTCACCCGTGCTGCGCTCAAGAACCTCGAAGCGCACCGACAGCGGATCGACGACCTCAACGTCTATCCGGTGCCCGACGGCGACACGGGCACGAATCTGGTGCTTGACGCTGCGTTCGATCGTCGAGACGCTCGACACGTCGAGCGCCGTCGGGAGCGAGGCGGTCGCGAAGGAGGTCTCGCGCGCGGCGTTGATGGGCGCTCGGGGGAACTCCGGCGTGATCTTCTCGCAGATCGTTCGCGGATTCGTCGACGTGCTCGGCCGGTCCGACGACGTGAGCACTCCGCGTCTTCGCCGCGCGTTCAGAGGTGCCAGCGATGCCGCGTACCGGGCCGTCAAGCGTCCGGTCGAGGGGACGATGCTCACCGTCATTCGCGAGATGGCCGAGGAGGGGGAGCGGAAGGAGAACCGACGCCTGCCGCCTCCGAAGTTCCTCGCAGCGGTGCTCGCGCGCGGCGAGGATGCGGTGGCGCGCACGCCCGAGATGCTGGACGTCCTCCGCGACGCGGGTGTCGTCGACGCAGGCGGCGCGGGGCTCGTGGAGATCACGCGCGGTCTCGCGCTCGGCATGGCCGGCGAGGCGATCCCGGATGCGCCCGTCGCGAGCGAGGCTCTGGGCTTCGACGCGATCCACCTGGAGCTCTCGGCCTATCGCTATTGCACGGTGTTCGTCGTCGAAGGGGAGAGCCTCGACCAGGCAGCCCTAGAGGGCGTGCTCGAGCCACTCGGAGACTCGCTCCTCGTCGTCGGCGACGAGACCGCTCTCAAGGTGCACGTCCACACGGACGACCCCGGGCTCGCCCTCTCGGCGGGCACTGCGGTCGGCGTCGTCGAGGGCATCGAGATCGCGAACATGCACGCTCAGACCTTCCAGAGGGAGGAGCGCCTCTCGGAAGCCGCCGCGACCCTCGGCCCGCTGCCGACGTTGACGACACTCGAGACCGGTCTCGTCGCCGTGTGCCCCGGACGCGGCAACCGCCGTCTCTTCGAGCAGTACGGCGCGACCAGGGTCATCGAGGGCGGCCAGACGATGAACCCGTCGACCGCGGAGATCGTCGAGGCCATCGAGGCGACGCCCGCTCCGGAGGTGATCGTCCTCCCGAACAACGCGAACGTCATCCTCACGGCCGAGCAGGCGGTGGAGCTCAGCTCGAAGCCCGTGCGCGTCGTCCCGTCCCGCTCCGTACAGGCCGGTTTCGCAGCCGTCGCCCGCTACATCCCGACGCTCTCTCCCGAGGAGAACGAGGCCGCCATGCTGGAGGCGCTCGCTTCGGTGGCGACGGGCGAGGTCACGATCGCGTCGCGCGATGCGAAGCTCGACGGCATCACGATCCGCAAGGGTGCGTTTCTCGGGCTCGTCAACGACTCCGCAGTCGTCGCCGACGACGATTTCGACGCGGTCGTCAAGGACGTCGTCGACCGCGTTCTCGAAGGCGAGCGGGAATGGCTGGCCCTGCTGGCGGGCGAGGATGCGCCGCCGCTCGACGAGCTGGTGGCAGCCCTCCAGCACGACCATCCGGATGTGGAGATCGAGCCGCACGACGGGGGGCAGCCGCACTACCCCCTGCTCCTGGTCGCGGAGTGAGCTCGTAGGCGTGGAGCAGCCGATTCGCGTGCTGCTCGTGGAGGACAACGAGGTCTACCGCGCGTCTCTCGAGTTCCTGCTCGACCGACACGACGGGCTCGAAGTGGTGGGTGCCGTGGCGTTGGGCGGCGCTGCGGTCGGCGCCTGCGCCGAGCTCGAAGCAGACGTTGTCGTGATCGACTACCGGCTTCCCGACGTCGACGGCTCCGAGGTCGAGGCCGAGCTCCGTGAGCGCTGCCCGGAGGCTTCGGTCGTCTTCCTCAGCGCGTCCGCGGGCGCGGCCGAGACAGCCGCGGCGCGAGACGCCGGAGTCGCCCTCGTGCGCAAGGACGAGGGGGTCGAGGTGCTCGTCGGCGCGGTGCGCGCGGCGATGAAAGGATAGGACCATGAACCTCACCGCCGAGAACACCGCTGTCGTCCTCGACTCGACCTCGGACTATCCCGAGGCGCCTGCCCGCTTCCCGAACATGCGCTTCGTCCCGCTCTACGTGCGCTTCGGGGACGAGACCTACAGGGACTACACCGAGCTCGGTCCCGCCGAGTTCTTCTCGAAGCTGCGCACGTCTCCGGTCCTGCCCGCGACCTCACAGCCGACCCCGCAGGACTTCCTCGCGACCTACGAGAGCCTGGCCGGCTACGAGCGGATCTACTCGCTGCACGTCTCCGCCAAGGTCTCGGGCACCTTCCAGAGCGCCGAGCTCGCCGCATCCGAGCTCGGCGGCGATCGAGTGCGCACCGTCGACTCGAAGACGGCGTCGCTCGCGATCGCCATGCTCGCGCACGCGATCCAGCGGCGTCTCGCCCGCGGTACGACCGACGTGGAGCTCGCCGCGCTCGTCGAGCGCTTCCAGCGGGACAGCACCGTCGTCTTCACGGTCGAGACGCTGGAGTACCTGCAACGCGGCGGTCGCATCGGACGGGCGGCAGCTCTTGCGGGCTCGCTCCTGAACGTCAAGCCGATCCTGAGCGTCTCCGACGGCGAGGTCGTCGCGGTCGCGCGCGTGCGCGGGCAGAAGAAGGCGCTCGCCGAGTTCGAGCGCCGCTTCGGCGAGAGCGACCGAGGATCGCCCGGGACTGCGGGTCGCGATCGCCCACGCAGACGCTCCGGAGTGGGTCGGAACCCTGAGCGAGCTCGTGTGGCGCGTTCGGCCGAAGGCCGAGATCGAGTTCACGGCGACGCTCGGCGCCGTCGTCAGCACGCACACGGGCCCGGGCGCGGTCGGCTTCTTCTGGTTCCAGGATGATGAGTGAGGGGTCAGGCTTCAGCCTGACCCGGTCTGGGAGTCCGACCTCGACCGCGGTCAGGCTGAAGCCTGACCCAGGCGTTCGGCCGGAGTTCGCAGGCGCGCCCCGACGCCTGGCCCCGCCCGCGCAGCGTCCCGAGGCCGGAGCGCCTCGAAGCGCCCGTCGAGAGCCTGAGCGGAGTCGGCCCCGCCCTCGCGCGGCGACTCGGCCGGCTCGGCGTCGAGCGAGTCGGCGATCTCCTCTGGCAGCGACCCAGGCGCTACGAGGAGCCCGTTCCCGCGAAGCTCGTCAGCGAGCTCTTCGGCGACGAAGAGGCAGTGGTCGACGTCGAGGTTCGATCGCTCACCAGTCGCCGACGCGGCCGGCTCAAGATTCTCACCGCGCGCGTTGCCGATTCGAGCGGGGAGATCAAGGCGACGTGGTTCAACCAGCCGTGGCTCGAGCAGACGCCTCGAGCCAGGCACGCAGATCCGGCTGCGAGGGCGTGCGAACAAGTTCGGCTTCGCCGTCTCGTCGTACGACCTCGAGGGCGAGGTCGAGACTGCCGACTTCGCCCCCGTGTACCCCGCGAGCGAGGACGTCTCGCAGAAGAAGCTTCGCGAGCTTCGCGCGCAGGCGCTTCCACTCGTGCGCGATGTCGGGGAGCCGCTGCCGGCGGCGCTCCTCGCGAGCGAAGGTCTTCCGCTTCGCGCCGACGCCCTGGTTGCCCTGCACCGGCCGCGTTCGCTCGACGAGGCCGAGACCGGACGCATGCGGCTCGCCTTCGAGGAGCTGCTCGTGCTGCAGGTGGCCCTGGCTCGCACGGCTGCTGCCCGTGCTCGAGCCTCCGCCGATCCCCTGCCTGAGCCCGGTGAGCTGATCGACCGCTACCGCGCGTCGCTTCCGTTCACGCTGACGCTCGACCAGGAGCGCGCAATCTCGGAGATCGACGCCGACCTCGAGCGCTCGACCCCGATGCAGCGCCTCTTGCAGGGCGAGGTGGGCTCGGGGAAGACGGTCGTGGCCCTGCATGCGCTCTTGCGCGCGGTCGAAGCCGGTCGGCAGGGAGCGCTCATGGCTCCGACCGAGACCCTTGCGGAGCAGCACTTCCTCACGATCGACGAGCTCTGCACGCCGCTCGGCGTGCGGGTCTCGCTGCTCACGAGCTCGCTGGGTGCGCGCGAGCGACGAGTCGTGCGCCAGCTGATCGCCTCGGGCGACGCTCCGCTCGTCGTCGGCACGCACGCGCTGATTCAGGAGGAGGTCGACTTCCGAGACCTCGCTGTTGCCGTGGTCGACGAGCAGCACCGCTTCGGAGTGGGCCAGCGAACCGCGCTCGTCGAAGGGCGAAGCCCGCATGTCCTGCACCTGACGGCCACCCCGATCCCGCGGACGCTGGCGCTTACCGTCTACGGCGACCTGGATACGAGCGAGCTCGCGCTACCCCCTGCGGACCGCAAGCCCGTCACGACCGGCTGGGTGACCGAGGAGCGAAGCTCGGAGGCGTACCAGCGGCTCAGACGTCATCTCGACGAAGGCCGTCAGGCGTATGTCGTCTGTCCGCTGATCGAAGAGTCGGAGACCAGCATTGCCCGTGCTGCCGAGGCCGAGGCCGACCGGCTGCGCGGGGCGGAGCTCCGCGGCTATCGGGTCGGGTGCCTGCACGGACGCCTCAAGTCCGCCGACCGCCGCAGCATCATGGCGCGCTTCAAGTCCGGCGAGCTCGACGTGCTCGTCGCCACCACGGTGATCGAGGTGGGGGTCGACGTACCGAATGCGACGATCATGATCGTGCAGGAGGCGGACCGGTTCGGGCTCGCACAGCTCCACCAGCTGCGGGGTCGCGTGGGGCGTGGCGCCGAGCAGTCCTACTGCCTCCTGGTCTCGAGGTCGCGCGAGGAGCTGACCGAGGTTGCGATCGAGCGCCTCGAGGCGCTGGTCGCCTCGAACGACGGGTTCGAGCTTGCGGAGCGAGACCTGGAGATCCGCGGAGAGGGACAGCTCCTCGGCGCGCGCCAGTCCGGGCTTTCCGATCTCCGTTTCGTGCGGCTGCGCCGCGACCGGGAGCTGCTCGAACGCGCGCGAGACGCCGCGCGCGGGCTCCACGACGACGAGCTGCTCGCCGACGAGGCGGATCGCCTGCTCGGCGAAGCGGAGCACCTGGGCGAGTCGTGAGGATCGTCGCCGGCTCTCGGAGGGGCCACCGAATCGAGGCGCCGAAGGGCGTCGTCACCCGGCCCACCGGGGATCGTGTCCGAGAAGCCGCCTTCGCGCTCGTCGGCCCGGTCGAAGGAGCCAGCGGTGCTCGACGTCTTCGCCGGGTCGGGCGCGATGGGCCTCGAGGCGCTCTCTCGCGGAGCAGCCCGGTGCGTCTTCGTGGAACGCGACAGGGCCGCCTGCAAGGTGATCCAGCGCAACCTGGAGAAGCTCCGCCTGACGGGGGCGATCGTGCTCTGCCAGGAGGCGACGCGCGCGCTGCGCGAAGAGGCAGCGCGTCGCCGACACTACGACCTGATCCTCGTCGACGCTCCCTACGAGGACTGGGAGCGCCAGCAATCCCCGCTCGGCGAGCTCCTGCCGAGCCTGCTGGACACCGACGGCCTGGTCGTGGTCGAGACCTCGTCCCGCGTCGAGCCCGAGCTTCCGCTCGCCCTCGTCACGACGCGCCGCTACGGTTCCGCGCGCATCAGCGTCTTCTCCCGATGATCACCGCAATCTGCCCAGG
The DNA here is from genome assembly GCA_963838395.1 of uncultured Actinomycetes bacterium. GTDB lineage: Bacteria > Actinomycetota > Thermoleophilia > Gaiellales > Gaiellaceae > GMQP-bins7. The sequence goes on along the minus strand of CAWIQX010000023.1, from coordinate 152,242 downwards.
CTCCTACGACCCCGTCACGAACGGGCACGTCGACGTCATCCGCCGAGCGTCGTCGATCTTCGACCGCATCGTCGTCGGCGTCATCCGTGACCCGCTGCACAAGCAGACGCTCTTTCCCGTCGAGGAGCGGGTTGCGTTCCTCGAAGGAGCGCTCGGCGAGCTCGAGAACGTCGTCGTGGACGTGTTCTCCGAGCTCGTCGTGGACTTCGCTCGCAAGCACAGCGCGCAGACGATGGTGAAGGGACTGCGTGTGATCTCGGACTTCGAGTGGGAGTTCCAGATGAACCACCTGAACCGTCAGCTCGCCCCCGAGATCGAGACCGTGTACGTGATGGCGAGCCCGCTCTTCAGCTTCGTCTCCTCGAGCGGCGTGAAGGAGATCGCCTCCTTCGGAGGGAAGGTGGACGAGCTCGTCCCGGACGCGGTCGCGCGGCGCTTCCGGGAGCTGTACCCCGACGGTCGCCCAGGCGCCCCCGTCTCACCCCAGGAGTAGACTTTCCGCCCCATGGACGTACTCGTTCTCATCGACAAGCTCGACGACCTCGTGCACAACGCGAAGGCCGTCCCGCTGACCGACCAGGTTCGACTCGATCGCGAGGAGATCTACGAGATCCTCGATCAGATGCGCGCGACGATCCCGGAGGAGATCAAGCAGGCCCGCTGGATCGTGAAGGAGCGCCAGGAGATGCTCGCCGAGGCCAAGCGCGAGTGCGACCGGATCATCCAGGAGGCCCGTGAGCAGGCCGTTCGCGAGGCTTCGCAGACGGAGATCGTCAAGCTCGCCGAACGTCAGGCCGACGACATCGTGGACGACGCGAAGCGAAAGGCGCGCGAGACGCGCCTCGAGATGGAGGACTGGGCGGACAGCATCCTGTCGACGCTCGAGGTCAATCTCGACAAGTTCCTCGGCGCGGTCAAGCGCGGGCGGGAACGCCTCCATGAACGCTCGCAGGAGACCGTCGTCGCCGGAATCGGCCCCGAGCCCTTCGAGCCCGAAGAGCTCGAGCGCTTCAGCTAAGGACTTCTTCTAGGCTGCGGCCGGCTCGGCGGTGAGCTCGCCGCAGACGATGCGCGCGGTCTCGACGAACGCCTCGGCGGCCGGGCTGCGATGGCGGTCCCGATGCCAGACGAGGCCGATGACCCGCGGCGGGATCCGGCCCAGCAGATCGATCACGACGACGTCGGGATCGTCCTCGTCCACGGTGAGCAGTGGTGAGACGCTGACGCCGACTCCCGCGCCCACGAGACCCTGGACGGTCCCGTTGTTGTCGGAGCGAAACACCACGTTCGGAGTGCGTCCGCTGGCCGCGAGCTGCGACTCCACGTGGTTCATCGCCGCGCAGTAGCTGAACCCGACCAGCGGCTGGAGTGAGATCTCCTTGAGCGTGGGAGTGCGCTTGAGCGCCGCGAGCGGCGAGCCTGCGGGGACGACGAGAACGTAGGGATCGGTGAGGAGCTCACTCCACTCGTACGGGCCCGAGCGCACCGGCAGCGTCCAGAACGTGACGTCGAGCTCACCTCGCTCGACCATCTCCAGCAGCTCCTCCTCGTTCACCGATTCCCGCAGGACGATCTCCACGCCGGGATGCGTTTCCGAGAACCGGCGCAGCAGCGTCGGAAGGACGCGTGCGCCGACGCTCTGGAACGTTCCGACGCGGAGCCGCCCGGCGTCGCCTGCCTCGAGGGCGAGCATGTCCGCCTTCGCCGCGAGCAGACGCGCGTGGATCGCGTCCGCGTGACGGAGGAGGATCTGCCCGGCCTCGGTCAGCGAGATCGGGCGCGGCCCACCGGGCCGCTCGATGAGGCGAAGGCCGACGATCCGCTCGAGCGCGGCTATCTGCTGTGAGATGGCGGACTGCGTGTAGCCGAGACTCTCCGCAGCCTTGCCGAACGAGCCCACGTCCGCGATCGTCTTGAGCGCGACGAGATGGCGGAGGTCGAGGCCCATCCAACGATCAGCTTCCATGATCGGATGCTAGCAATGCACCAGACGGGCTAATGCGGCAAGGTGACTGCCGCGGAATTCTCTTCGACGGCTCTTCGCAGCGCTACCCTCCACCGATGAGCTCGATCGATCTCCGGCGACTCGGGCTCCGGCCCGGCGAGGTGCGCAGCGAGCGAGTCGACGTCGAGCTCGATCCGTTCCTGCTCGGCGGTCAGCGCTACGAAGGACATCCCGAGACGGCGCCCGTCGACGTCGAGATCACGCAGGCGTCCGGCACGACGGTGTTCGATCTTCGGCTCCACACTCGCCTCACCGGGTCCGTGCATGCGCTGTCTCGGGTTCGCGGAGATCGAGATCGACGCGACGGCCCGGGAGTTCTACGATCCGACCGCGCCTCCGGCAGACGTCCTTCGCTCCGACTACGTCGTCGACGACCGGCTCGAGGTCGGTGCCTGGGCGCGCGATGCGATCGGTCTCGCCCTGCCTGAGCAGATCCTGTGCCGCCCCGACTGTGCGGGGCTCTGTCCCGTCTGCGGGAAGGACCTGAACGCCGAGCCGCACGAGCACACGGAGCGTGACGTCGATCCGCGCTGGGCGCCCCTCGAGGAGCTGAGAGACCGGCTGTAGGGGCGAGCACGCCTCGCCCCTACGAGACCGACAACCGCCCTAGACGCGAGCGGTTCTCACCTGAACCAGCCGATACCCGGCGACACCTCCGAGCGCAGGATCGCCCGACCGGTACGCCTTGACGAAGAACTGCACGTTGCCCTGCTTCTTGAGCGGGAAGCCGGCGAGCGGCTGCAGCCGGAACGTCACCCACCCGTCCATCGCCGTCAGCAGCCGGCCCCCGCTCGTGACCCGCGGCGTCGCGCGGACGAAGACGAGGGCGTCGCGAACGACGTAGTTCCGCGAGTCCAGGACGCGCACCCGAACCGTCAGCGGGCGGGCGCGGGTGGTCACCGGGTTCGGCGCGAAGGCGACCCGGGACACGATCAGGCGCTGGTCGGCCGACACGCTGGTCGCCGGGATCGAGATCTCGCCGGTCCCGAGCCGGATCGCGCCGGCGGGAAGCGGCACTCCGACGACCGCCGACTCGCTCGAGAGCACCGTCACCGAGCCGATGGCGTTTCTCGCCGTGACGTTCACGCGGATCTTGTGGTTGACGTCACCGACTGCGAAGCGGTAGCTCCGGCCGAGGGCGCCGATCGCCACACACTCGCCTCCCGCCGAGTTGCAGCGGAGCCACGAGTACGAGAACGAGATCGGCTGCCGGCCGACCCAGCTCCCCGGCGACACGGTGGCGAGCGATCCGACGAGTGCCGTTCCGGACACCAGTGGGATGGACGTGTTCACCGGCGCGCCGACCACGACCGCAGTCGGGTTCGACGCGACCGTCTGCTCGCCCTCGGCGTTCGACGCCGTCACGCGCACGCGCAGCCGGGATCCGACATCCGCACTGGCCACCTGATAGCTCGAGCGCGTGGCGCCGAGGATGAAGCCGCAGTCGCTCCCGTCCGGACGCCCGCCATTTGCTCCGCAGCGCACCCAGCGGAATGCGTACGAGATCGATCCGGTTCCGGTCCACCGTCCTCGCGAAGCGGACAGCGTTCTGCCTTGCTCGGCCCGACCGTCGATGACAGGCTCCGCGGTGTTGCTCGGCCGGGCGCTCGGCGCCGCGACTCCGGCCGCAGAGGTCAACGTCAACGATGCCAGTGCCAGCGCAAGAACGGCAACCGGCGCCCAGAGCTTCGTGTGTCTGCCGCAGTGTCCGAAAGGAACCATTCCGTCACTCCCTCCGTTGCTTACGTGCGTGCATCCGATTTAGACGCATCCCGGAGCTCGTGGCTGTGATTACTTGCGGACTGCTTACAGACCCGTACGAAACGCTTAGAAATGCGAAGGGCGGCACACGGGCCGCCCTTCGCTCTACCTCCGGACCGCTTCCCGCTAGCCGGCCAGGCGGACCTGCACCAGCCGGTAGCCGGCGATGCCGCCGAGGCCCGGATCGCCCGGGCGGGAGGCCTTGACGAAGAACTGCACGTTGAAGCCGCTCCGCGGCTGCGGGAACGTGTTGTTCGGGACGAGCGTGAGCGTCACGAAACCGTCCGACCCGGTGGTCTGGGTCTGGCCTTCCACGACCCGCGGCGTGGCTCGCATGAACACCGACGCACCACTGACCGGCCGGCCGCCACGAGCGGTGATCTTGACGCGCGCCGTGATCGGCGCGGTCCGACTCGTCACCGGATTCGGGCTGAAGTTGACCGACGCGACGACGAGCCGATCGCCGGCCGCTTTCAGGTCTCCGACCGGCACCGAGTTACCGGGAGCCGGAGGCGGGGTCTGTCCGCCGCCGACCACACCGGTCGGGTTCGAGATCGCGGAGTTCTGGCCGCGGTCGTTCCTCGCGGTGACGCGAACACGCAATGTCCGGCCGCTGTCGCCGCTCCGAACCTCGTACTCCGTGTCGTTCGCACCCGGGATCTCGCTGCAGTTGTCGCCCTGCGCGTTGCAGCGCAGCCACGCGTAGCTGTAGGTGATCGGCTGCTGGCCCGACCACTCACCGCGATTTGCCTGCAGGGTGCTACCCACGGTTGCCGTGCCCGAGATCGACGGCTCGGTCCTGTTGGTCGGGCCCGCCGAGCTGATCACTGCGCTCGGATTCGACGTCGCCGTGTCCTGCCCGTCGGCGTTGCGCCCGATCACCTGAGCGCGAAGCCGGAATCCGGAGTCCCCTTGGCGGGCGACGTAGGTGTTGTCGCTCGCATTCGAGATCCGCGTGCAGTCGGACGCATCCGACGCACCCGCGCCGTCGCATCGATACCAGCGGTACTCGTAGCTGATCGGAGCCGTCCCGGTCCAGGTGCCACGCGATGCTCGTTGGACCTGACCGACACGCGGCGTGCCCGTGATCCGGGGCTCCACGGTGTTGTTCGGCGCGACGGTCGTCGCCGCCGACGATGTGCCGACGAGCGCGGCGGCAAATGCGGCGCCGATCAGAGCGACGAGCGTCGCTCCGCCGAGAATGCCGAGGTATGTGCGATGTAGACCTCGGTGTTGATGAGTGGTTCGTTCGCATGATTGCGATGCTCCTTTCCCTCCTGCGTTCTCTCCCATTTGCGTTCCGTGTCTACCCGTCCGACCGGGCGCTGAATCGCGGGTGGCAGACGCTTACGCAACGCTTACGGCAGCCTCACGGAGCCCTTGCATCGCGGTCGCGGTGGCGGCTCGCCTGTATACTCCGCAGCCGCTCATGGCTGTCCCCAAGCGGAAAACGTCCAAATCCCGGCGTGACAAGCGCCGCGCGCAGCACGGGATCTCCATCGCCCGTGTCCAGGTGTGCCCGAATTGCAGGCAGCCGAAGCTCCCGCATCGCGTCTGCCCGAACTGCAAGACCTATAACGGCCGGGACGTCGAACCGCTCCGCATCTGAGCGCGCGGTCTAGATAGAGCAGCACATGACTCGAGTGGCCGTCGACGCGATGGGCGGCGACCGTGCTCCCGCCGAGATCGTCGCCGGTGCCGCGGCTGCCGCTTCAGCCGACATCGAGCCCGTGCTCTATGGATCTCCCGGCCTCGACGCGAGCGGACTGCCGTTCGTCGAGACGGCCGACGTGATCGGGATGGACGACCACCCGGTGGAGTCCGTGCGCGCCAAGCCCGACTCGTCCCTCGTGGCGGCCGTGCGGAGCGTCGCTGAGGGCGATGTGGACGCGGTCGTGTCGGCCGGCTCGACGGGGGCGATGCTCGCAGCGTCACTCCTGCACATTCGCCGCCTACCGGGAGTTCGCCGCCCGGCGATCGCCGTCGTGATTCCTGCTCGCCGGGGCCCGACGGTCCTGATCGACGCCGGCGCGAACGCCGACGCGCGGCCGGAGGACCTCGTGCAGTTCGCTCACATGGGCATCGTGTTCGCGCACGAGATTCTCGGGGTCGACGACCCGACCGTTCGCCTGTTGTCGATCGGCGAGGAGGACGAGAAAGGCAATCAGCTGACCCTCGACGCGAACGCTGCGCTCCGCGCGAGCTCCCTTCGCTTCGGCGGCAACACGGAGAGCCGGACCCTGCTCGAAGGCGACTCCGACGTCGTCGTGACCGACGGCTTCACCGGCAACGTCGCTCTGAAGACACTCGAGGGAACGATCCGAAGCGTGCTCGACGTCCTCCGCGAGGAGGTGGGCTCGTCAGCGCGCGGCAAGATCGGCGGGTTTCTGATCCGGCCGTCGGCCAGGCGCATTCGCAAGACGTTCGACCCCGATACCTACGGCGGCGCCTATCTGCTCGGTCTGCGCGGCCTCGTCGTGATCGCGCACGGCTCCAGCTCGCGTATGGCGATCGCGAACGCGATACGGCTTGCTGCGCGCGGTGTGGAGCACTCCGTCGTGGAGCGGGTTGAAGAGCGCCTTGGCGTGTTAGCATCGGCGCGCTCTACGACCCCGACGGCAGAGAGGTGAGGTTTCCAGGTGGCACACTCGCGTGAGGAGATTCTCGAGCAACTGAAGGGCGCGCTCTCCGAGAAGCTCGGTATCGAGGAAAGCGAGATAACCGAAGAGGCGTCTTTCGAGGAGGACCTCGGTGCCGACTCGCTCGATCTCGTGGAGGTCGTGATGGACCTCGAGGATCAATTCGGGCTGAAGATTCCCGACGACGACGCCCGCGGGCTCACGACCGTCGGCAAGGCGATCGACTACGTCGTCGCACACCAGGAGTAATCCGGGAAGCGAGAGCCCGCCCGAGGACGCGGCGGGATCTGCCGAGCTCGGGCGCCTGATCGCCGAGCTGCCGAAGGACCGGCTCGAGCAGGTCTTCACGCATGCTTCGTGGGCAGAAGACCGCGCCGAGTCCTACGAGCGCCTCGAGTTCCTGGGTGACAGCGTCCTCGAGCTGGCGATCGCGCGCTCCGTCTTCGACCGGTTCGAGGATGCGTCGGAGGGACGGCTCGCCAAGATCCGCGCCCATGTGGTCTCCCGCCAGACCTGTGCGGTGGTCGCGAAGGAGCTTGGCCTCGGAGAGCGGCTCGCGGAGTACGCGGGCGCCGTTGCTCCGGACGAGCTGCAGCGCATAGCCCGGAGCCGAAACGTGCTCGCTGCTGTGCTCGAGGCGGCGATGGCCGCGCTCTATCTCGAACACGGGTTCGAGAAGATCGAGCCTGCGATCGTGGCGGCCTTCTCCGAGAAGATCGAGTACGCCCGCTCGAGTCATGTCGATTACAAGACGGAGCTGCAAGAAGCCCTGGCGCGCTCCGGCCGGCAGGTGCACTACACCGTTCTCGAGGTCGAAGGGCCGCCCCACGACCGTCGCTTCGTCTGTGCGGCGCACGTCGCCGGCGTCCAGCTCGGGGTCGGAAGAGGATCGACGAAGAAGGCAGCGGAGCAGGAAGCAGCCCGGCAGGCGCTCGACGCGCTCGGCGTCACGCCGGATCAGATCTGAGTCGGCGCGCGAGGCGATCGGGAGACCGGCCGCCCTTTCAGCCACCTCGCACGGTCTCTCTATCCTTTCGCCCCGCTATCCATCAGGATCCGCTGGTGCGAACCGGCTGCACGAGGCAGCTCTCGGGGCTATGGGCGACCGGCGTCATGCGCGTGAGCGCTGTGGTCGGACGCGAGCGGGAGATGGCCGATGCGAACGGCTTCCTCGCGGACGTGGCCCAGCGATCGCGCGGACTGCTGCTCGCAGGGGAGCCCGGAATGGGGAAGACCACCGTTTGGTCGACCGTCCTCGAGGAGGCGGCTCAACGCGGCTATGGCGTTCTCGTCGCGCGCCCGTCCGAAGCCGAGGCTGACCTAGCGTTCTCGGTGCTCACGGACCTCTTCGCCACCATCGGGAACACGACTCTGGCTGAGCTCCCGGGTATCCAGAGCGCCGCCCTGGAGCAGGCTCTCCGACGCGGGGAGACGGGTTCATCCGTCGATCCCGTGGCCGTTGCGCTCGCAGTCCTCGGCGTGCTACGGATTCAGTCGACGGCCGCGCCCGTCGTGATTGCGGTCGACGACCTCCAGTGGGTTGACACGCCGAGCCTGCGGGCGCTCACGTATGCGTTCCGTCGGCTCGAGAGTGAACCGGTGGGGCTCGTGGCCACGGTGCGCGCGGGCTTCGACCTCGAGCTGACCCGAGTGGCAGAGCGCGACGGGAGCTCGGTCGACCGGATCGAGATCGCCGGGCTCGGGAAGCGCCAGCTGGCGCGGATCGTGTTCGAACGCACCGGGCTGACGTTGTCGCCGCCTCAGCTCCAGCGCCTGACGCACCTCTCGGGCGGAAGTCCCTTCTACGCGCTCGAGATCGCGGCGACCGGAGATCTCGAGCACGTGCCGGCATCGCTGGCCGGCGCACTGCGAACCCGGCTCGAGCGGCTGTCCGACGACGCGCGGACGACGGGTCTCACCGCCGCGCTGCTCGGCCGGATCGACCTGGACGTGATCTCGGCCCGCGATGCCGCGCTGAACGAGCTTCGCGCGGCACGAGTCGTCGACGAGCGCGCGGGCGCCCTCTGGTTCAGTCACCCGCTGCTCGCCTCCACGCTGATCGACCTGCACTCTCCCGAAGAGCGACGCGTCGTGCATCTCGAGCTCGCCACAGCGCTCGACGATCCCGACGAACGCGCGCTGCACCTCGGTCGGGGGACGGACGGGCAGAGCGAGCTCGTCGCCGCGGAGCTCGAGACCGCATCGGCTCGCGTCGATCGGCGCGGCGCGCCGGAGATGGCTGCGGCGCTGGCCGAGCGCTCCGCCGCACTAACGCCTGACGACGATCCCGCCGCCCGCACGCGGCGTCTCATCAAGGCTGCCGACCTCTATCAGATGGCCGGAGAAGGCCAGGCACACGTCTATCCGTTCCTGGGCGAGCTTGCGGAGTCACTTCAGTCCGGGCCGGATCAGGCCCGGGTGTTTGTCAGGCTCGGGTGGCTCGGTGCGCAGATCGACTCGATCTCTGGCCCGAAGGCAATCGAGTACCAGGAGCGCGCGCTCGCCGAAGCGGACGGCGACCCCGACGTCTCGGCATCCGCCAACGCCGTGCTCGCGCGGATGCGCGGACTGGGCGGCGACTACCGAGCTGCGCTTCGGCACGCTGAGCTCGCAGTCGCGGCGAGTGAGAGCATCGAGCCGAACGGCATGTTTCCGTCGCCCTTCGGTGAGCTCGGCATCGCGCGGTTCTACAGCGGGCTCGGTCTCGACGAGGAGCTTTTCATGCGCGGCATCGAGCTCGAGTCGAAGGCGGGCCACGTGGCCGAGCCGTATCAGAGCCCCAAGCTCCAGCTCGCCAAAGCTCTTCTCTGCACCGGGGAGCTCGGCCGGGCGCGCGTCGCTCTGCTCGAGCTGCTCGATCTCTCGCTCGAGCTCGAACGGGTTCGTTCAACTGCCGGGTTCGTGCTGCAGCTCGCCGATCTCGAGACACGAGCCGGCAATCTCGCCCAGGCCGAGGCCTACGCGGCCGAGTTCGTCAACCTCGATCGCCAGCTGCGCGGAGATCTCGGCGACGAGTGGTACCCGAGTGGGGCGGTCGCGATGCACCTCGGGCGCATCGAGGATGCGCGGAGGATCCTCCAGGCCGGGACCGAGTACTCGCGGGCGATCGGGTCGACGATCTGGCTGGCGCACCATCTCTGGGCGCTCGGACATCTCGAGCTCGCTGCCGGGAATCTCGTCGACGCGAAGGCAACGCTGGGACAGCTGCCGGGGCTGCTCCGCGAGACAGGTCTCGGGGAGTGGTCTGTGCACCCGTTCCACCCAGATCTGATCGAAACGCTCGTCGGTCTCGGCGAGATCGACGAGGCCGTAGAGCTGACCGCCGAGCTCGAGGACTACGGCCGCCGGCTTGACCGGCCTTGGGGGCTCGCGACGGCAGCACGATCGGCCGCGCTGATCGCGTCGGCCCAGGGTGAGGTGGACGAGGCCCACGAGGCTGCCGAACGTGCGCTTGCCGAACACGAGCGGCTCGACTGGCCCCTCGAACGCGGCCGCTCGCTCCTCGTTGCCGGAGGCGTTCTTCGCCGACTCGGCCGGCGGCGCGATGCGGCCGCCACGCTCGCCGAGGCGAAGGCGATCTTCGACGCGCTCCGCAACCCGCTGTGGTCGACCCGCGCGGAGGCGGAGCAGCGACGGCTCGGAGGGCGGCGCGGGGCAAGCGACGAGCTGACGCCGACCGAGACCCGCGTCGCCGAGCTGGCGGGCCAGGGGCTGCGAAACGCGGAGATCGCCGCGCAGCTCTACGTCACGCCCAAGACGGTCGAGGCGACACTTTCTCGCGTGTACCGGAAGCTCGGGGTGCGCTCCCGGACAGAGCTCGCCGGGCGCCTCGCCGGGGCACGCTCCACCGAGTAATGCTCGCAAACTGTGGGGTTTTCCCAGCTGCGACTGTCGCGGCTGCGGTTCATCTTTGGACGCGACCGTTTGTCAGCGAACAAGAGGAGGGAGCATGAGCGGTCGCAGAATGAGCATGGTCGTCGTGGCGCTTGCCGTCGCGGCGACGCTCGTGGCTGGTGCGATGGCAGCCGGCCAGGGCTACAAGCAGGTCGGGAAGTGGGGCAAGGTCGGAACGGCCAACGGCCAGTTCGGCAACGGGGTCTTCGGGCTCACCACGAGCAAGATCGGGAACGTGTACGCGGCGGACACCAGCAACAACCGAGTTCAGGTCTTCACCGCCAAGGGCGGGTTCGTCGACAAGTTCGGTGCGATGGGCGGCGGCAACGGTCAGTTCTCGAGCCCCTACGACGTCGCTATCGGTCCGGACGGGAGCGTCTTCGTCGCCGACTACTCGAACGACCGCGTTCAGAAGCTGAGCGCGGGCGGCAGCTTCCAGCTGGCGATCGCCGCGAGCCAGCCGACGGGGGTCGGCGTCGACGCGGAAGGCAACCTCTACGTCGCCGACGTCGGGGGGAAGGTGACGCGCTTCGACAAGGCGTCGAACTACGCACCCGGGACGTCGTGGAAGGGAGCCGCCAGAGGCGGGGACCTCGAGGTGTCCGCCGACGGCACTATCTACGTCGCCGACACGGGCGGTCTCAAGGTCACGCGCTACTCGAGCGAAGGCAAGACTCTGGGATCGATTCGCGGCGGACTGAGCAATCCGATCGGAATCGGCGTCGACCTCGACTGCAACGTCTGGATCGGGAACATCTCAGCGCGGCGGATCGCCAAGTTCTCGAGTGGCGGGAAGATGCTCACGACCGCGGCATCGCCAGACCTGGTCGCCCAGGACATCGCCATCGGTCGTGCGGGCGACGTCTACGCATTCGACGGCAGTAGCAGGGCGATCGTTCGCTTCGCCGAAGACAGGGCGAAGCCGGGGACGGCGAATGTTCCCGGCGCGATCTCGGTCAGGGGCGGTACGGCCAAGATCTCCTACACGCTGAGCGGGGTTGCGTGCCCCGCGGAAGTCGGGGCGACCGCGACGCTCACGGGCGCAGGGATCTCGGGCAAGGCGGCCGGCTTGAAGTTGAAGGCGGGAGCGAAGAACACGATCACGATGAAGCTCACGAAGGCGACGAGTGGGAAGGCCACGTTCAAGATCGTGCTCAAGACGAACGGGCGGCCGACGACTGAGACGAAGAGCGTGAGGGTGAGCGCGAAGTAGCGGCTCGTCGGCGGAGGGTCGCCGACTCACGCAACGCGCCGCGGAGGACGGACCCTCCTGTCCTCCGCGGTGCGTTCGGCTGTCCGGCCGGATCGTGAGAATGCCGCTCGGTGCACCTGCGCTCGCTTCGCATCCGCGGCTTCAAGTCGTTCCCGGAACCTCTCGAGATCTCGCTCGAGCGGGGGGTGGCCGTCGTCGTCGGCCCGAACGGTTCCGGAAAGTCGAACATCGCGGACGCGGTCGTGTGGGCGGCGGGCTCGCTGACCCCGTCCGAGCTCCGCGCCGAGAAGCCCGACGACGTGCTGTTCGCAGGCGGCCGGGATCGGAAAGCCGCCGAGCACTGCGAGGTCGAGCTCGTGTTCGACAACGAGGACGGGAGCTGGCCGGAACTCGACTTCAGCGAGGTCTCGATAGCCCGCCGGCTCGTGCGCGGCGGGGAGGGGCAGTACCTCGTCAACAGGACTCCTGTGCGCAGGACCGACCTCGTGGAGCTGCTCGCCGACGTGGGGCTCGGGTCCGCGATGCACTCGATCGTCGGCCAGGGCAAGGTCGAGCAGGTGCTCGCCTCGAAGCCGGAGGACCGGCGGGCGTTCGTCGAGGAAGCTGCCGGGCTCGGCAAGTTCAAGCGCCGAAGGCATCGTGCCGAGCTGAAACTCGCGCGCGTCGCACTCCAGGTCGAACGCGCACGAGACGTCGAGGACGAGGTTCGGAAGCGGTTGCGGCCGCTTGCCCTCCAGGCCACGGCGGCCGAACGGGCAGAGAAGCTCGCGGTCGAGATCGCGGGCCTGGACGCGCGAGTTGCGGAGCTCGACCTGGCCGACGCAGGACACCGCCGCAGCGAGGTCGAGGTCCGCCGCGACGCCGCGGCACTCTCCCGGCGCGGCGCCCAGTCTCGGCTCGAAGGGCTCCTCACCGATCGCACGCGGGCGGAGGAGGAGCTCTCGGATGCCGCCGGTCGCCGTGAGGCTGCCGTCGCCGCCCTCTACCGCCTGCAGGGTGGGAGCGAGCGTCTCGAGCTCCGCAGCGAGGCCGCAGCGACCCTTCGCGACCGGTTGGGAAGGGAGCTTGCGTCACTGGAGCCCACGTCGAACGACGAGACGGATGGCAAGAGGGCGCTCGAGCGCGAAGCCGTCGACTCGGCCGCCGCGGCCCGACGCGCCACGGCCGAGCGAGACGGTCTCGTCGAGCAGGCGCGTCTGGCAAGCGAGCGGCTTCGGTCCCTCGAGCGTGTGCTCGCGGAGCAAGAGGGCCTTCCGCCGGCTGCGCGTGCTCTTGCCGAGCGGGGAGCGCGCCTGGTGCTCGGGGCACTCGAGGTCGAGCCCGGATCCGAGCGTGCGGTTGCCGCAGCCTTGCGGGCTCGCGCTTCCGCGGTTCTCGCAGATGACCCCCGGGCCGCGCTGGAGCTGCTCGAGCGGGCACGCGATGAAGGACTCGGGAGCCTCACGGTCCTGGCCGGGGCGAAGCCGCAGGAGCTCGTGGCGGAGTTCCCGGTCGTACCCAAGGACGAGCTGCTTGCTGCGTCGGTGCCGTCGGTCACACGGGAGGGGTTCGGCTACGACCCCGCCCGGCGCGAGCTCTGGTTCGCGGGCGAGACCGCCGAGGCGGTCTTGCTCGAGCTCGAGGCGAGGCGACGCGAGGTCGCGGCGCAAGCGGCGGACCTGGGACGACGGGCGGAGGAGGCCGTGCGAGGCGCAGAGGAGATGGCCGCTAGGGCAGAAGCCGCCGCGGCGGTCCTCGGAGACGTCCCCCTCCGTTCGCTCCCACGATCCGTCGATCGGGACCTGCTCGCACGCATCCACGAGTGCGCCGCGGGTCTTGCGGTGACCCTCGGCGATGCCCGTACGCCTGTAGCACGGCTCGACGCTCCGCTTCGCGCACGCGTCGACGCGGGGGCGCTGCGATCCGGCCAGCTCGGCGATGAGCTTCGCCGACTCGGCGCCGCGGAAGTGGGTCTACGGCAGGAGCTCGACGAGGCCACGGAGCGCGTCACCCACGCCGAGGTCGAGCTCGCGCGACTCGACGCCGAGACCAAGGAGGCCCGGCGACGACTCGACGCCGCGACGGCAGAGCCGGCGCCCGGCGACGACCGCGACGAGCTCGCCGCACGCGCGGAGCGGCTGGAGACCCGTCGGACGGCACTCGGGCAGGTGAACCCACTCGCGCGCGAGGAGTACGACGTCGAAAAGGAGCGGTTGACCGACCTGCAGACCCAGCGCCAGGATCTCGAACGGAGCCTCGAGGAGCTCGAACGACTGCGGGCCGACCTGGCCGAGACAGTCGAGCGCAGGTTTGCGGAGACCTTCGCGTCCGTCGCGCAGAACTTCGAGGAGGTCGCCGCGACGCTCTTTCCGGGCGGCGAGGGCCGGCTGCGGCTCGTCGATCCCGAGAACGAGGAATCCGAGCACGGAGTCGAGGTGGAGCTCCGTCCTGCCGGCAAGCGGATCACGCGGCTCTCGTTGCTCTCCGGCGGTGAGAAGGCGCTGGGCGCGATCTCGTTCCTCTTCGCGCTCTTCCTTGCGCGGCCGTGCGCCTTTTATCTCCTCGACGAGGTCGAGGCAGCCCTGGACGACACCAACATCGCGCGCTTCGTCGAGTTGCTCCGCCGCTACGCCGATCGCGCGCAGTTCGTCGTGGTGACCCACCAGAAGCGGACGATGGAGGCGGCGGACGTCCTCTACGGCGTCACCATGGGCCCGGACGGTGTGTCGCAGGTCGTTTCGCGTCGGCTCCCGCAACGCGAGCACGCCGCCGCGTGAGCATGAAGCACTAGGCTCGCTCCGTCGTGAGCCGAACCTGGGCAGAGCTCCTCGGCGACGAGCCGACTGCGACGGACGAGCCGGAGCGAACGGGCGTCTTTGCGCGCATGCGCGAATCGCTCGCCAAGAGCCGCCGCGCGCTGACCGCGGAGCTCGCGTCCGCGGCGTTCGACGCGGGTGACGACGAGGCCTGGGAGCGTCTGGAGGAAGCGCTGATCCGCAGCGACGTGGGAGTGCCGGCGACAGCCGAGCTCGTCAGCCGGCTGGAGGCGCGTGGCGATGTCGGCGAGCTCGAGGACGCGCTCACCGAGGAGGCGGAGGCGCTGTTCGGCGGTCCGCCGAGGCTTGCTGTCGACGCACGACCGAGCGTCATCTTGGTGGTCGGCGTCAACGGAACCGGCAAGACGACGACGATCGGCAAGCTCGCGCAGAAGCTCCGCGAGCATGGCCGCTCCGTATTGGTGGGTGCCGCCGACACGTTCCGCGCAGCCGCCGAGGAGCAGCTGGAGATCTGGGCGGAGCGAGCGGGCGCGGACTTCGTGGGCGCCCCGCGGGGTGCCGACCCCGCCGCCGTCGCGTACGACGCCGTCGAAGCTGCTCGGGCCCGCGGGCGGGACGTCGTCATCGTCGACACCGCGGGGCGCTTGCACACGCAGGCGAATCTCATGTCCGAGCTCGAGAAGATCAAGCGCGTGATCGCAGGCCGCATCGAGGGAGCTCCGCACGAGACGCTCCTGGTGGTCGACGCCACGACCGGACAGAACGGTCTTCAGCAGGCGCGGCTCTTCGGCGAGGCGGTGGGTGTGACGGGAGTCGCGCTGACGAAGCTCGACGGCAGTGCGCGTGGCGGAGTCGCGATCGCGATAGCGGTCGAGCTCGGACTTCCGGTCAAGCTCGTGGGGGTCGGCGAAGGAGTCGACGATCTGCGCCCTTTCGACGCCCACGACTATGCAAGAGCCCTCATCTCGGGCTAGGGCGCTCAGCGAATTCGAGCCCGACCGAGCCCGCCGGAACGGATGAGACGTCCCTGCCTCCCTCGAAAGGGGTAACTACGTTGCGTCAGGTGGAGCCACCGCGTACGCTGTGCGCAAATCCCGACGCGACCGGGAAAGGGGCTGGGATGGCTTTCGCGATGTTCATGCGCTGGCCGGGCGTCACATCAGCGCAGTACGACTCCATCATGGCAGGGCTAGGGCTTGACTCGAATCCGGCTGCCGGGGGCGTGCTCCACGTGGCCGCCCTGACGGAGAAGGGCCTCGAAGTCTGCGACGTGTGGCAGACCGAGCAAGCCTTCCGTGGGTTTTTCGAGAACCGCTTCCTGCCGCTCGCGACCGAGCTGCACCTCGAAGGCGAGCCCGAGATCGAGCTCGTCCAGCTGCACAACCTGTATGCCGCAGACCCGGACATGATCGACCGGATCGGCGTCGTGTCCGTCCCGGCCGCAGTAGCGAGCTGGGCCGTCTGACTCGCGCGCAGGCGTGGCTTCAGCGGCCACGCCTGCGCTAGATTCACCTCGTGGACAGGCGTCGCGACCTGACGATCGCCTTCGGGCCCGTCGGCCTGGCCGGCCTCGGGCTCCTCGTGCTCGGAATCCTCAGAGGCAGCCGGCTGGTCGCCCTGCTCGGGTTGAGCTGGCGTCGTCGCGGACGTGACCGTCGCGGAGCTCGGCGGCTTCAAGGCCATGAACGAGGCGCGACCGCTCGTCCTTCCGGACGAGTAGCCACCCCGCAGGATCAGCTATCCGGCGTGGCGATCACCCGGAAGGTGCGAATCCACTGGTTGTGCTCCTCCGGTACGAGCTCGATCCCAACGTGAAATGTCCGTCCCGCGTATCCCGCCTCGGACGCAAGCTGCGCCGCACGTTCGAATGCGAGCTCCAACGACGGGTGCTCGTCCGGCGCGACACCCCTCCTGCTCGAGACGCCGACGAACGCATCCACCTGCTTGCTGACCAGACGTTCCTCATCTCCGTTCATGCTGGCTCCTTTGCCACTCGATCCCCGCGATTCACCCTACTCCTCGATGCCCGACGAGACAACCTCGCGGATCGCGACCGAGGCGGCCTGGCCCACGCCTTCGGCTTTCAGCTCGGAGAGCCTGCGGTCGCCCAGCGCGCTCTCGAGCTGGGGAACGTAGCGGTCGAGAAGCGGGAGCTCGAATCCGTCGGGCACCTGATCTCCGCGCAGGGTCTCGGACGCACCGAGATACCGTGCCGCCTCCTCGAACGATCCCTCCGCTGCGGCCGCACCTGCGAGCACGACCAGACAGCGAGCGCGAGACCGGTCGTCCTCGAGGCTCGTGTACACGGAAAGGGCCTCACGAGCTCGTTGTCCCGCCGACCCGCTCTCGTCGGCCGAGAGGTCGAGCTGGGAGAGCATGAACTGCGCCGCACCGACCCACGGCGCTTCGTCGAGCTCGCGGGCGAGCCTGAGCGCTTCTTCGAATGCGGGACGGGCGCGCGTGAGGTTTCCGCCCTGGAACGCTGTCATGCCGAGGTTGTAGATCGCGTCCGTCACGAGCAGCGGGTCGCCGAGTCCGCGACGGACGTGGACGGCCTCTTCGTATTCGGAGAGAGCGCCATGGTGATCGCCTTGTGCCGAGCGAACGTCGCCGAGAGTCATCAGCGCCGCGGCCGTTGCCGCAGGATCGCCGAGCTCGCGCGCGAGCTCCAGAGCTTCCTCGCAGAGCGCCTCTGCGCGGTCGGGCTCCTCTCGTCGTAGCGCGACCCAGCCGAGGTACGCAAGCACGATCACCTCGTCGGAGCCACGCTCGCACTCATGGAAGAGCTCGCGCGCTTCCTCGAGGAGCGACGCAGCAGCGGCCCAGTCGCTCTGAGCCGTTGCCTGCTGCGCAGCCGCTCGCAGGGCTACGGCACGCACCTCGGCCGGCAGATCTCTTGCGAGCCCGAGACCGAGCGAGAGCCAGCGGCGCGCCTCGCTCACGTGCGCGTGTGCTCGCCAGAAGCGCTCCAAGGCTGCGATCGCGCGGAGTGCGTCCTCGACTCGCCCTGACGACAGGCACCAGTCGAGCATCGCTCGGATGTTGTCCAGCTCGTGTTCGAGGCGATCCAGCCACCTTGCGTGCGCGGAGCCCGTGAGCTCGGACTCGGCGGCAGACGCAAGCGCAAGGAATCGTTCGGCATGCCTCTCACGCAGGCTCTCCAGCTTTCCTTCCGAGTCGAGCTTCGAAACCGCGTGCTCCCGCACCGTCTCGAGCATCGACAGCCGAACCTCACCGTCCGCGACGTCGCTCCGAAGCAGGCTCCAGGCGACGAGCGACTCGAGGTCGGCGAGAAAGCGCGGACCGGGCCCGGCGAGCGCTCGGGCGTCTGCCAGCGTGCAGCCTCCGGCGAAGACGGCGAGCGCCTCGTGCAGCGCACGCTGGTGCTGGTCGAGAAGCCCGTAGCTCCATTCGATGGTCGCGCGTAGCGTTCGCTGTCGCTCGGGAAGATCGATCGGCCCTTCCATCTCCAGTGCCAGTCCTTCATCCAACGCGTCGAGGATCTGCGCGGGCGGAAGGACGACCAGACGTGCGGCGACCAGCTCGATCGCGAGCGGTAGGCCGTCGAGGCGTTGACAGATCGTCCGCACGGACGGCAGAGCGTCTTCTCGGAGGACGACCCCACGGGCCGCTGCGAGCTCGGCGAAGAGCTCCGAGGCGTCGTCCAGCGGGAGCGGGCTCAGAGGCACGACATGCTCACCCGAAAGGCGGAGCGGGACCCGGCTCGTCGTCAGCAGCGTGATGTCCGGAGCTCGGTCGAGCAGTCGACCGACGTCCCGGGCGGCTGCGGGGAGGTGTTCCAGGTTGTCGAGAACGAGCAACGTGCCCGTTCCGCTCAGTGCGTCTCCGATCGCGTCGATCAACGGGCGCTCAGGCGACTCTCGCACCCCGATGGCGCGAGCGATCGCTCCGGGCACGAGATCGGGATCGGACAGCGGAGCGAGTCCGACCAGGTGTACGGGACGCTCGACGGCCGCTCCACCCGCCACTTCGAGTGCAAGCCTGCTCTTGCCGGCGCCGCCCGGCCCGGTGATGGTTATGAGCCTGATCTCCCGTCGATCGAGGAGCGTGCCGATCGCGGTGAGGTCGCGTCCCCTACCGATCAGACGATGGTGCAGCGCGGGGAGCGTCGCGCCACCGAGTGTGCGGAGAGGTGGAAATTCGTCGGGAAGGTCGGGACCGACGAGCTGGAAGAGCTGCTCGGGGCTCGGCACGTCCTTGAGGCGGTGCCGTCCCAGCGAACGAAACGAGGCATCGGGCAGCGAGTCGGTGCCGGCGACATCGCGCGTGGCGCGCGAGACGATGATCTGATCGCCGTGTCCTGCGGCGCAGATGCGCGCCGCGACGACGACGTCCATGCCGACGTAGCCGTCGTCGACCAGCTCGGGCTCTCCGGTGTGCATGCCCATCCGTAGACGCAGTGCTGCTTCGGCTGGCCACGGCTCGCGCGCCAGTGCTCGCTGAATCTCGACCGCGGCCGCTACGGCGTCCCGGGCGCGAGAGAACGCGAGGAAGGCGCCGTCTCCCGCCCAATCGACCTCGTGTCCGTCGTGGGCAGTGGTTGCCTCCCGAACGAGCTCCCGCATGCGCTTCCGCATCGGCCCGAACCGGTCTCCGAGAGCGTGGAGAAGGCGAGTCGAACCTTCGATGTCCGCAAAGAGCAGCGTCACCGTTCCGCTCGGCAACTGTTTGCGCGAATCGTCACTTCCGGACATGCCCTCCGAGTGTACGAGCCATTCGCGCGTGCGACCAGGCGCTCGCGAAGCTCTCTCTACACTGGGCGGCTGTGTTCGACACGCTTTCCGACAAGCTCCAGGCAACGCTCGGCGGCCTCGGCCGTGGGGGCCGGCTCGACGAGGAGTCGGTCGCCAAGGCGATGCGCGAGATCCGCCTGGCGCTGCTCGAGGCGGACGTCAACTTCGAGGTCGCCAAGGACTTCACGGCGTCCCTCAAGGAGCGGGCGCTCGGCCAGGACGTCCTGAGGAGCCTCTCTCCGGGCCAGCAGGTCGTGAAGATCGTGCACGAGGAGCTGACCGCGCTGATGGGCTCGGGCGACTCCCGGCTTGCCTTCGGACGTCCACCGACGGTGATCCTGCTCGCCGGGCTCCAGGGTTCCGGCAAGACGACGACTGCAGCCAAGCTCGCGCTCCTCCTGCGCAAGGAAGGAAAGCATCCGGCGCTCGTCGCCTGCGACCTCCAGAGGCCGGCCGCGATCGAGCAGCTCGAGCAGCTCGGTCGCCAGATCCAGATCCCGGTCTATCGGCTGGACACGAAGGACGCCGTCGCCGCGGCGCGGAACGGGCTCGACGAGGCTCGCAAGGCAGGGCTCGACGTCGTCATCCTCGACACCGCCGGGCGGCTGCAGATCGACGAAGAGCTGATGGACGAGCTTGCCCGCGTCCGTGACGAGACGAAGCCGACGAACGTCCTCCTGGTACTCGACGCGATGACCGGGCAGGAGGCCGTTTCGGTCGCGCTCGCGTTCCAGGAGCGGATCGCGTTCGACGGAGTCGTCCTGACGAAGCTCGACGGTGACGCCCGCGGTGGCGCCGCGCTGTCCGTACGGGCGGTCACCGGCCGCCCGGTCAAGTTCGCGTCGGTGGGGGAGAAGCTCGACCAGCTCGAGTACTTCCACCCCGACCGCATGGCGTCGCGGATCCTCGGCATGGGCGACGTGCTCACGCTGATCGAGAAGGCCGAGGCGGCCGTCGAGCTCGACGAGCAGGAGGAGATGGAGCGGCGCATGCGGGCGGGGGAGTTCACGTTCGACGACTTCCTCTCGAGCTACCGCATGCTGCGCAAGATGGGGCCGCTGCAGGGCGTCATGAAGCTCGTCCCGGGTCTCGGCAAGCAGCTCCAGGGCCTCGACGTGGACGAGAGCCAGCTCGCGCGCGTGGAGGCGATCGTGCTCTCGATGACACCGCACGAACGTGCGGTGCCACACGTCATCAACACGCAGCGCCGGCGCCGCATTGCAGCCGGGAGCGGTACGTCGCTCGACGAGGTGAACAAGCTCATGGCCGCGCGCAAGCAGATGGCCAAGATGATGAAGCAGATGGGCAAGGGCAAGATGCCGTCGCTTCCGGGGATGCCGCCCGCGGGCAAGCGCTGAAATCGGCACAATTACCCGTCCACACGAACCGCTCTCAAGGAGAAGAATGGCTGTAAGACTCAGGTTGACGCGCGTCGGGTCGAAGAAGAACCCGATCTACCGCGTCGTCGTCGCCGACTCGCGCTCGCCGCGCGACGGCCGTTTCATCGAGATCATCGGGCGCTACAACCCGCAGACGGACCCCTCCACGATCGATCTCGACGAGGACAAGGTGAAGGAGTGGCTCGCGAAGGGCGCGCAGCCGTCGGAGCCCGTCGCGCGGCTGATCAAGGTCGCCGGCATCAGTTGACGGGCGGTCGGTAGTGGCTGAGCTGCTCGAGTGGGTCGTGCGGCGGCTCGTAGACGAACCGGACGCCGTCCGGGTCGAGACCGAGGAGCATGAGGACGCGGTCGTCTTCAAGCTCTTCGTCGCTGCCGACGACGTCGGAAAGGTGATCGGGAGGCAGGGGCGGATGGCGCGCGCTCTCCGCAGCATCGTGCGCGCTGCGGGTGCGAGAGCCGAAGAGCGCTACGTACTCGAGATTGCCGGCTGACGAAGCGTTCGTGCGCGTCGGCCGCGTGGGTCGACCGCACGGGCTCGACGGCGCCTTCGTCGTCGAGGAGGCGAGTCAGGACGCGCGTCGCTTCGAGATCGGAGCGACGCTTCGCGTGAACGGGGACGAGGCCATCGTCGTCCTCTCGCGACGCGTCGGCCAGGGACGTCCGGCGATCAAGCTCGACCGTGTCGTCGAGCGCGGCAGCGAGCTGACCGTGCTCCGGTCCGAGCTGCCCCTCCCGGAGCCCGGCTCGTACTACGTCGCCGACCTCGTCGGGCTCGAGGTCGTCGTGACGGACGGCGCGCGCCTCGGTGTCGTCACGGACGTCCTGCCCGGCGTCGCGAACGACGCTCTCGAGCTGGATACCGGCCTCCTCCTGCCGTTGGTCGAGGACTGTGTACGCGATGTTGATCTCGTGCAGCGACGGGTCGTCGTCGCCCCTGGTTTCTCGGACCGCGGGTAACCTCGACAACCCTCATGCGACTCGACGTCTTCACGCTGATCCCCGCTGCCTTCGAGTGGCTCAAGGAACGCCGGCCCGTGGCTGCCGTCCTCGGGAGCGAGCTCGAGCTCAATGTCTTCAACTACCGCGACTCGACTCCGCTCAGCGCCGGCCAGGTCGACGACGAGCCCTACGGCGGTGGGCCTGGAATGGTGCTTCGCGTGGATGTGGTGGCAGCCGCCTTCGACGCGGTGTACGGCGGGCTTCCGGAGCATCGCGTGGTCGCCCTCACCCCGGCCGGTCGCCCGCTCGACCAGGGTCTCGTCGAGGAGCTGGCTCGAGAGCCCGCACTGACGCTCCTGTCCGCCCGCTTCGAAGGCTTCGACCAACGCATCCTCGACCACCTCTGTACCGACTCGATCTCGATCGGCCCCTACGTGCTCTCGGGCGGAGAGATTCCCGCCCTGGCGGTGGTCGATGCGGTCGTGCGACGGCTTCCGGGCGCGCTCACCGAGGGCTCGGGCGAGGTGGAGAGCTTCTCGACGGCGCTGAACGGAGGCCTCGAGTACCCGCACTACACGCGTCCCGCCGACTTCCGCGGGTGGCCGGTTCCCGAAATCCTCCTCTCGGGCGATCACGGCCGCATCGCCTCCTGGCGCCAGGAGATGGTGCGGAGCGTCACGTGAGCGACTCCCGCGACCGCTGGGCGGTCGAGACACCGCCAGAGCCAGAGCCCGAGAAGGACGGCTCCGTGCCGTCCGAATGGCCGCTGTCAGAGGGATCGGTGGCACGGGCACGCGAGATTCCGCCCCCGGCTCCGCCGTTCTCCTGGCCGACCTCCGAGGACGAGACGCAGAAGCACGAGTTCCACCACCCGCTCGACCGGGTCACCGGAAAGCTTCCTCGCAGGCTCCGGATCGCGGTGGACTGGATCGTCACGATCGTCGGTGCGATCGCGATCGTGCTCGCGATCAAGGCCTGGGTGGTCAACCCGTATCGAATCCCCTCGTCCTCGATGGAGCCGACGCTCCACTGCGCACGACCCGCCCAGGGCTGCGAGACGCGATTCTCGGACCGCGTGCTTGCAAACCGCTTCATCTACCGTTTCAGCGATCCCGAGCGGGGCGACGTCGTCGTCTTCGAGACACCTCCGCAGGCGAAGGCCAAGTGCGGTGCTGGGGGAACCTTTGTGAAACGGATCATCGGACTACCGGGCGAGACGGTCGCGATCCGACTGCGTCGCGGCGCAGCCTACGTCTACATCGACGGCCAACGGCTCGAGGAGCCGTACATCGAGCAGGATCGGCGGGATATCGGACCTGGCGAGCGGTTTCGGGTGCCGCTCGACCACTACTTCGTCATGGGCGACAACCGCTCCCAGTCGTGCGACTCGCGCGTGTGGGGCTTCGTCCCCGAAGGAAACCTGATCGGGAAGGTCTTCATGACCTACTGGCCACCGAACCGAATCTCCTTCCGCTAGCATTGCCAGCCGGCCGAAAGGCCTCCTCACGATGAACGCGACGATCGAGAGCATCGAGCAGCGCAATCTGCGCACGGACCTGCCCCGCTTCAAGGCGGGGGACACGATGCGTGTCCACTTCAAGGTGATCGAGGGCAACCGGCAGCGAATCCAGGTCTTCGAGGGCATCTGCATCAAGCGCCAGGGCTCCGGCTTCCGCGAGACGTTCACGGTGCGAAAGCAGTCGTTCGGCATTGGGGTCGAGCGGACCTTTCCGCTCCACTCGCCCAAGATCGAGAAGCTCGAGCTGATGACGGTCGGGGACGTCCGGCGCGCGAAGCTCTACTACTTGCGAAAGAGAGTGGGAAAGAAGGCACGCGTCCGCGAGCTCCGACAGAGCTAGCGCGTATTCTCGACCGGTGGCGCGTTCGTCCGGCCAGCGGCTTCTCACACACGATCGGCGCCTCGGCGTTCGCTACGTCGCGGGCGCGGACGAGGCGGGGAGCGGCTCTCTCGCCGGCCCGCTGGTCGTCGCCGGCGTGCTTCTCGACTACGAGACGCTTCGCGGGACGAGAGTTCGTCCCCTCGCCGGGCTGAACGACTCCAAGCAGGTATCTCACGAGGAGCGCGAGGCGCTCTTTCACGCCGTCGTCT
The DNA here is from genome assembly GCA_963838395.1 of uncultured Actinomycetes bacterium. GTDB lineage: Bacteria > Actinomycetota > Thermoleophilia > Gaiellales > Gaiellaceae > GMQP-bins7. The sequence continues at coordinate 128,771 of CAWIQX010000023.1, read as the reverse complement.
GCTGCGCCTCGCAGATCAGCGTGCGAATGATCTCCGCGCACGAGATCGACCGTTCGGGACTGCACCGCTCGAACCTTGCCGCGCTGCGAGCGGTTCTCGTCCGATCTCCACCCCCCCGCGGACGCTTGCCTCGTCGACGGATTCCGGCTCGGCCCGACGGCACCTCCGCATCGCGCACTCGTCGACGGCGACGCGCGGAGTGCGGCGATCGCCGCAGCGTCGATCGTCGCGAAGGTGGTGCGCGACCGCGTGATGCGCCGGCTCGACGCTCTCTATCCACGCTACGGGTTCGTCTCGCACGTCGGCTACATCACACCGGCGCACTCACAAGCGGTTCGGGTCTTCGGGCCGTCGGCTCTCCACCGCCGCTCGTTCCAGGCTCGCTGCTACGAGGCGGCGTGAATCGCGGCGAGCGCCGCGCCCTCCGCCACTACCGGCTTCGCGGCTACCGCCTGCTCGACGCCAACGCCCGCGCCGGCGGCTACGAGCTCGACCTCGTCCTGCGCCGAGGGCGCCGCCTGGTCGTGGTCGAGGTCAAGGAGAAAGGTGGACCCGCCTTCGGTCATCCCCTGGAGATGATCGATGCCGAGAAGAGGCGCCGCGTGTCGCGCGCGGCGCGAGCCTGGCTCGCCGCCCGTCCCGACCTCGCCGGGCTCGAGGTCGAGCTCGAGGCGGTCGGCGTCCACGGGCGTCGGGTCGAGCGCGTCCCGCTGGGGTGACTCGACCAGCGTGGTGTCGGTCTGAAGCATGACTCGCACGTTGCAGGACCTCGGCCTTCCGGTCCGAACCACGGAGCATGGCTTCGACCCAGGCCGTCCTCTACCGCGAGCTCGACGACGATCTCCAGCTTTCGTGGTCTGAGGCCGAGCTCCCCGAGCGGGAGCGGACGAAGCACGTGCACCGGCTGCACCCGTACCTCGGCAAGTTCGTCCCCCAGCTCGTCGAAGCGCTGCTGGCGCGATATGTGCCTCACGGGGGGCGCGTGCTCGACCCGTTCGCGGGCTCCGGGACGACCCTCGTGCAGGCTCTCGAGTCGGGCTACGACGCTGTGGGCGTCGACGTCGCCGCGTTCAACTGCCTGCTCATGCGGGTCAAGACGGCCCGCTACGACATGCCTCTCCTCGAACGCGAGCTCCGGGATGCACACTCGCGTCGAGGGCGCTCGAGCGGCAAGGCAAGCGGTTATCTCGCGGAGTGGTACGCACCGCGTGCGGCGGCCGAGCTCGACCATTTCCGAAGCATCGCCGACGACTACGAGCACGCCGACGTCCTGCGGATCGTGCTTGCCCGGGCCGCTCGTTCGGCACGGTTGACGACCCACTTCGACCTCGAGTTCCCTCGTGCAGCGCAGCGCCGAGCCCTACTGGTGTCACAAGCACCGGCGAACGTGCCGTCCGGTCGAGGAGGCCGACAAGTTCATCGGTCGCTACCTGCTCGACACGCTCGAGCGCCTGAAGGCGTTCCAACGCGTCCGGACGCCGGGGCGCTCCGCCGAGATTCTGCACTCGGATGCCCGCGACCTGACGCTCGACGAAGGCTTCGGAGCGATTCTCACGTCCCCGCCCTATCCCGGGTTGATCGACTACCACGAGCAGCACCGCTATGCGTACGAACTGCTCGGCCTGGACGATCGACGTGACGTCGAGCTGGGCGCGGCCGCGCGTGGGACGAGCCGGGCGGCGGTCGAGGAGTACGTTGCCGGGATCTCGCAGGTTCTCCGCGCCTGCTCGGAGAAGCTGGCTCCGGGCGCACCCGTGATCCTCGTCGTCAACGACCGGCGTGATCTGTACCCGCAGATCCTGCAGCGATGCGGGCTTCGACTGGAAGACCGCCTCGAGCGACACGTCAACCGGCGAACCGGCCGTCGTGCGGGTGAGTACTTCGAGTCCGTGCTGATCGCAACAACCTCGGTCCCGTAAGAGAACCGTAAGGGTTCACCCGACGAGGCTGGATCGGCCGTGGCCGGGGGTAGCCTGGCCGGCAAGAGACCTGAGAAGGAGGACATATGCGAAAGCTCTGGAACCGGCGGCCATCGCCGGCAATGGTGGTCGCGTGCTTGGCACTGCTGGTCGCTCTCGGAGGTACGAGCGTCGCGGCCGTGAGTCAGCTCGCGAGGAACAGCGTCGGGCCGGCGCAGCTGCAATTCGCGGCTGTGACCAGTCCGAAGATCAGGGCGAATGCCGTCAACTCGTCCAAGGTCGCGAACCGCTCGCTGCTGCGTGCGGACTTTGCGCCGGGGCAGCTTCCGGCGGGGCCGACCGGACCGCAGGGCCCGGCGGGACCGACGGGCGCGACAGGAACCGCAGGCCCGGCGGGCGTCGTCGGCGCGATCACGGTGCGGACGGCTTCGGTCAGTGTCATCGACGGCGCGATCGACGGTGTCTTCAACACCGGGCGTATCGAGCGCCGCTGCGAGGCCAACGAGCGCGCGATCTCGGCGGGCACGTCCTGGGGTGACGACGGAGTCGACCTCAAGCTCGTGACCCAGGAGGTCGAGCCCCTCTTCAATCCGCAGAATCAGCCGAACGGCTACGTGGCCGTGGGCGGCAACGACACCGGGGAGTCGAGCAACTTCACGGTGCACGTCTTCTGCTTCGTGGGATAACCGACTCACACTTGACACGGAGGCGTGGCCCATGCGTCACGCCTCCGTGTTCATCGTGGCGAGGTGCTCGCACGCGCGGTCACTCACGCTCTGGTCGGGCTCGAGCCGCGGAAGGTGGAGGTCGAGGCCCATCTCCAGCTCGGTGTTCCAGGATTTGCGATCGTCGGGCTCGCCGACCGCGCCTGCCAGGAGGCGAAGCACCGCGTCCGCAGCGGAGTGGTCTCAGCCTCGCTCGAATGGCCGCTCAACCGGCGGATCACGGTCAATCTTGCGCCCGCGGCTCTGCGGAAGGAGGGATCCGGGTTCGACCTGCCGATCTCGCTGGCAGTTCTCGCGGCCACACGGCAGATCCCCGCGGAGCGGCTCGTCGAGCACGCTGCGGTCGGCGAGCTTGCGCTGGACGGACGCGTGCGACCGGTCGCAGGAGCGCTCGCGGTCGCCGAGGGAGCACGTCGAGCGGGTCTGCAGCGGGTCGTCTGCGCTGCCGATTCGGCGCCGGAGGTCGCGCTCGCCGGAGTGGAGCCCATCGCCGTTCGCCATCTCGGTGAAGTGGTCGCGTATCTCCGCGGTGAGATCGATGCCCCGGTGTTCGACGCCCTTCCTGCGGATGTGCTCGAGCAAGCTGCGGTTCCCGACCTGGCGGACGTGCGGGGCCAAGAACGGGCGCGTCGAGCGCTCGAGGTCGCGGCCGCCGGAGACCACAACCTTCTCCTGACGGGCCCTCCCGGGACGGGCAAGACCATGCTCGCCCGGCGGCTTCCCGGAATCCTGCCGCCGCTCGGCCGGGCCGAGGCGCTCGAGGTGACCCGAATCCACTCCGTGTGCGGGCTTCTGCCGCCGGAGCGCCCGCTCATCACCGTGCCTCCGTTTCGAGCACCGCATCATGGTGCGTCTGCTCCGGCCGTGGTCGGTGGCGGATCTGGGCCACGCCCCGGCGAGGTCTCGCTCGCGCATCGCGGCGTTCTGCTGCTCGACGAGTTGCCCGAGTTTCCACGCTCGGTCCTGGAAGCTCTCCGCCAGCCGCTCGAGGACGGCGTGGTGGCGATCGCGCGCGTGGGTGGGCATGCGCTGTTCCCTGCTCGCTTCCAGCTCGTCGGCACGATGAACATGTGTCCCTGCGGGGCGCGCGGAGACCCCGCGGTCGAGTGCGCCTGCACGCCGCAACGACTCGCCGCGTACCGGGAGAAGCTCTCCCGGGCACTGCTCGACCGCTTCGATCTCGCAGTCGCGATGCCGCGACCGCGAGCCGCCGAGCTCGCCGCTCCTCCTGGCGAAGCCTCAGCAGCCGTACGCGAGCGAGTCGAGACTGGCGCGTGGACGCCTGCGATCGACGCTTCCGCGCAGAACCGAAGCTTCCTCCGAGCTCCTGTCGAGCGCGGTCGACAGGCTTCCGCTCTCCGGACGCGGGCGGGTGCGGGTGGCACGAGTCGCGCGAACCATCGCCGCACTTGCAGGAGCGGACGAGGTCGAGCCCGTCGCACGTCGCCGAGGCGCTTTCCTACCGGATGCCGGTGTGAGCGAGATTCGCCGGCTGCGGCGGCGCGACGCCGACTACTCGAGCCTCTTGGCGGCGATCCACGATCCGCCGCCTGCGCTTTTCGTTCGCGGCCGTGGAAGCGACGAGCTTCTCGCAAGACGGGCGGTCGCCGTCGTCGGCGCGCGGGCGTGCTCGTCGTACGGCCGATCGGTGGCCCGTTCTCTCGGGCGGGAGCTGGCGGCTGCAGGGCTGGTCGTCGTCAGCGGAATGGCACGAGGGATCGACGGCGAGGTTCACCGCGGAGCGCTCGAAGCGGGAGTCACCGTCGCCGTACTCGGGTGCGGAGTCGACCGCGACTACCCGGCGGCACACGCCGAGCTCGCCCGTCGGATCTGCGAGCGGGGCCTGATCGTCTCCGAGTACGAGCCTGGTGTCGAGCCCGCGCCGTGGCGCTTTCCGGCTCGCAATCGGATCATCGCCGGTCTGGCAGAAGCGACCGTCGTCATCGAGGCCAGAGAGCGGAGCGGCGCCCTCATCACGGCCGACTTCGCGCTCGAGGAGGGGAGGGACGTGCTCGCGGTTCCGGGCGAGATCACGAGCGCCCTCTCGGCCGGGACGAACGCGCTCATCCGACTCGGCGCCATCCCGGTCACATGCGCGGCGGACGTATTGGAGGTCTTCGACCTCGCACCTGCCGTCGCCAGAGCGGCCTCACTTGGTCCAGAGGCGCGAGGCCTGCTCGAATGCTTGCGTGACGGAGCGCTGACGGCGGACGAGCTGGTGCGGTCGTCCGGTGTCCGACCCGGCGCTGGTGGCGGCAGCTCTCGTCGAGCTCGAGCTCTCGCAGAGCGTCGCCTTGGAGGATGGCGTCTATCGCGCGTGGCTTTAGGATCGCCTGTCGATGCCGAGCCAGCGTGACACCTACGTGCTCGTCCCAAGCGCCTCTCGCTCGGCGGTGCTCGTGCATGGGGACACGCTTCCGAGCGTGCCCGCCCCGCGCTGGCTCGCAGGCGCTCTCGAGCTGCTGGGGCCATCGTGACGACGACGTCGTACTGGCTGGAGGAGGCTCACGATCCGCTCCCGCGCACACGACTCGACGGTGATCCCGACGTGGCGGTCGTGGGTGGTGGGATCACCGGCTGCTCATGCGCGCTGGCGCTTGCCGAGGCCGGGCTGAGAGTCAGGCTGTACGAGGCACGGGAGATCGCAGGCGGGGCGAGCGGGCGAAACGGAGGTTTCGCGCTGCGTGGCGGCGCGGCCTCGTACCCCGTCATGGTCGACTCGATCGGCCGGGAGCGTGCCGCTGCGCTCTGGCGCTGGACGGAGCGCGAGCTCCAGGAGCTCGCGCAGGAAGCAGGTGATGCCTTTCGTCCTACCGGCAGCCTTCGCATCGCCGCGGACGACGAGGAGCGCGTGGAGTTCGAGGAGGAGTACGAAGCGCTGCAGGCCGACGGGTTCGCCGTCGAGTGGCGTGACGAGCTGTCCGAACCGCTCCGAGACAGATATCCGGCCGCGATCTTCCATCCGGAGGATGGCGTCTTGCAGCCTGCGCGGGTCGTGCGGCGCGTGGCCGCGCGCGCAGCCGCGGCCGGCGTCGAGATCCACGAGCACACGCGGATCGCCTCCGTCGAGGAGACGGGCGCGGAGACGGTCGTCATCGCGACGGACGGCTATCCGAGTGGCCTCATGGGCGAGCTCGAAGGCCTCATCGTCCCTACCCGAGGGCAGGTGATCGCGACCGAGCCGATCCCGGAACGGTTCTTCGAGGTCCCGCACTACGGCCGTCACGGCTACGACTACTGGCACCAGACAGAGGAAGGACGCATCGTCGCGGGTGGCTTTCGCGACGTGTCGCTCCAGGAGGAGTTCACCGCGCGACGAGGTCCTGACGCCGAAGGTGCAGCAGGCGCTCGAGGACTTCGTGGCGTCCTTGGTCGGCCGCCCGCTGCGCGTCGACTATCGCTGGGCGGGCATCTTCGGGATGATCTTCGACTTCCTGCCCGCGGTCGGCCGCGTTCCCGGCGAGGACGGTCTCTGGATCGCGGGGGGCTACTCGCGGCCACGGGAACGTCCTCGGCTTCGCATGCGGGAGGCTCGTCGCGCGCGCGATCCTCGGCGACCGCGACCCGCTGCTCGATCTCTTCGAGCCTGCTCGGCTACTGGGCTGGAGGCCAGACGTCGCCGACCGCTAAGCAGTTTTGACTGCCGAGATCAGCTTCAGCACCGAGTCCTTCGCATCTCCGAAGAGCATGGTCGTCTTCGCATCGAGATAGAGCTCGTTGTCGATTCCGGCGAAGCCCGGGTTCATCGAGCGCTTGAGGACGACGATGCTCGCAGCCTTGTCCACGTCGAGGATCGGCATGCCGTAGATCGGGCTGCCGGGGTCGCTCCGCGCCGCCGGGTTCGTCACGTCGTTCGCGCCGATGACGAGCACGACGTCCGTCTGCGGGAAGTCGGGGTTGATGTCGTCCATCTCGTGCAGCTGCGTGTACGGCACGTTCGCCTCGGCGAGGAGGACGTTCATGTGTCCGGGCATGCGCCCCGCGACCGGATGGATCGCGTACTTCACCTCGACGCCTTTCTCCTCGAGGACGTCGGCGAGCTGCCTGACGTCGTGCTGCGCCTGCGCCACGGCCATGCCGTACCCGGGAGCGACGATGACCTTGCGCGCGAACGAGAGCTGCACCGCCACGTCTTCCGGTGACGTGGCGCGCACCGTCCGCCCGTCGTCGGTGCGTGCGACGCCCGCACCGACCTGAACCTGCCCGAAGGCGCCGAACAGGACGTTGGTGACCGAGCGGTTCATCGCCTTCGCCATCAACAGCGTCAGCAGTGTCCCCGCCGCGCCGACGAGCATTCCCGACACGATGAGCACCGTAGAGTCGAGGACGAACCCGGTCGCGGACGCAGCGAGGCCGGTGAACGCGTTCAGAAGCGAGATGACGACGGGCATGTCGGCGCCGCCGATGGGAAGGACGAACATGACGCCGAAGAGGAGCGCGAGACCGATCAGCGCGTAGAGCACCCACTGCTCCTCGAGACCCGCGACCGCCGCCGCGCCGAGGGCGGCAGCGCCGCCTAGGACGGCGATGTTCACGATGTTCTGGCCGGCGAAGACGATCGGCCGTCCGCTGATGAGCTCCTGCAGCTTGGCGAACGCGACGACCGAGCCGGCGAACGAGATCGAGCCGATCAGCGCGGAGAGGACGATCGAGACCGTCTCCTCGCGAAACGGATCAGCGACGTTGTGCCATTCCGAGAGCGCCACCAGCGCGGCCGCGCCTCCTCCGACCCCGTTGAAGATCGCCACCATCTGCGGCATCGCCGTCATGCGCACGCTGCGCGCACCGATCAGGCCGACGACGCTGCCGATCACGAGCGCGACCACGATCAGGAGCCAGTTCTCGAGCCCTTCCAGAAGGAGCGTCGTCGCGATGGCGAGCAGCATCCCGGCCCCGCCGATCCAGTTTCCCTTGCGCGCGTGGCGCGGCGAGGAGAGGAACTTCAGGGAGACGACGAAGCACGCGATCGTGACCAGATAGAGAATCGCGACGACGTCTGGATCGGAGATCATTCGTCCTCGCCGCGCTTGGGCTCTGGTCGACGCTTGAACATCCCGAGCATCCGGTCGGTCACGAACCAGCCGCCGACGACATTCGCGGTCGCGAGCACCAGCGCCGCGAAGCCGACGACCTTCGTGAACGTGTCCTCGGCGGTGCCGAGGACGATGATCGCGCCGACGATCACGATCCCGTGGATGAAGTTCGCGCCCGACATGAGCGGGGTGTGCAGCATCGTCGGCACCTTCGCGATCACCTCGAAGCCGAGGAACGCCGCGAGCACGAGGATCGTCAGCTCGATGACGAGGGGAAGATCGGTCACGTGCTCTCCACCCCGCGGGTGACGCACGCGCCGGCGGTGATCTCGTCCTCCCAGTCGAGTGTCAGCTCCCCGTTCGGCGCCAGATGCTGGAGCAGGGCGGCGACGTTGCGTGAGTAGAGCTGGCTCGCGTGGTGCGCCATCAGCGAGGGGAGGTTCGTCGTTCCCACGATCGAGACGCCGCCGTGTTCGACGACCTCGCCCGGAACGGTCAGCTCGCAGTTGCCGCCCGTCTCCGCCGCCAGGTCGACGATGACGGAACCGGGGCGCATCCGCTCCACCGCGGAGGCCGGGATGAGCTTCGGCGCGGGCCGACCGGGAACGGCGGCGGTGGTGATGACGACGTCGAAGTCGGGAATCCGCTCCTCGAGCGCGATCTGCTGCTGCCGCTGCTGCTCTCGAGTGAGCTCGGTCGCGTAGCCGCCGGCGGTCTCCTCCGCCTGAACGCCCAGATCGAGAAACGTCGCGCCGAGGCTCTCGACCTGCTCCCGGACCGCGGGTCGGACGTCGAAGCCCGAGACGACGGCTCCGAGGCGACGGGCGGTCGCGATCGCCTGCAGACCTGCAACGCCCGCGCCGATCACGAGCGCGCGTACCGGGGCGATCGTCCCGGCGGCGGTCATCAGCATCGGAAAGAGCTTCGGCACCCGGTCCGCCGCGAGGACCACCGCCTTGTAGCCCGCGACGGTGGCCTGGGACGAGAGCGCGTCCATCGTCTGTGCACGCGTGATTCGCGGGATCGACTCCATCGCGAACGCATCCACTCCCTGCTCACGCAGGCGAGAGATTCCCTCGGCATCCGTGAGCGGCTGGAGAAATCCGATCAGGATCGTCCCCTGTGCCAGCGATTGCGATCTCCTGCGGCGAAGGCTTTGCAACACGGACGACTCCGCGGGCGCCGTCGAGCAGCGTCGCGGCGTCAACGATGTCGCCTCCGGCCTCTGCGTAGCTCTCGTCGAGGAAGCCCGCAGCACGCGCCCGCGCCGCGCTCGATCCGTACCTCGAAGCCGGCCTCGCGGAGCTTGGAAACCGTCTCGGGAACGAGCGCCACGCGACGCTCGCCGGGAGCCGTCTCCCTCGGAACCGCGACTCGCATGCCGGGAAGACTCTATTGGGAGGGCGTTGCGACCGGTTCGTGCAACCGGCAGCGCGACGCTAGACCGGACGGTGCGAGCCGCGAAGCGGACGTCTTCAGGGATTTGCGCGAACAGAATCCGCGCGTGCGGATTCTGTTCTGCGCCTAAAGGCCGGCCCAGATCTCGAGCTTCTGCTTCGTGCGGCGGATCACCTCGTCGGTGTACTCGCGTGTGCCCGCGTGTCCGCCGAGATCCGCAGTGCGAAGTCCTTCGGCGACCGCTTCGAGGGCTGCCTCGCGGATCGCTCTGCCCGCCGTCTGGAGCTTCTCGCTCTCCGCGTGCGAGAGGAGTGCTGCGGCAGCGAGGATCATGGCCATCGGATTCGCGATGTCCTTGCCCTCGAGAGCCGGCGCGGTGCCGTGTGCGGCCTCGGCCACGAGTGCGCTCGGCACGTAGTCGTCGCCGAAGGCGACGAGCAGCGACTCGGACCCTGCGATCGAGCCGAACAGCGGAAGCACGAGGTCGGAGAGGATGTCCCCGTCGCGATTCAGGGCCGGAATCACCATGGGCGCGCCGCTGGACGAGATGAGCAGCGCGAAGGTGGCGTCGATGAGCTGAGGCTCGTAGGTGACGTCGGGGTGGCGCTCGGCCGCAGCGTCCATCTCCTCCTTGAGCATCCCCTCGTAGATCGGGCTCACGGTGTACTTCGGCCCACCGAATACCTTTGCGTCCATGCGCTCTGCCTGACGAAATGCGAACTCCGCCACCGCACGGCAGACGCGCCTCTCGATCCGCTCCGTGCGCAGCGCAACCTCGTCGTCTCCTTCGCCCTCGCGCCATTCCTTCGCGCCGTAGGCATCGCCGACCGCCATGCGTACGACGGAGATCGGCGAGTGGACGCCCCCGAACGGCACGACTCCCGGGATCCTCCGGCCGGTTCTGACGATGACCTTGCCGCCGATCTCCTCGCGAAGCATGCGGTTTGGCGAGCCGACATCGCCGGCGCGCTCCGGTGTGATCGTGGCCGCCTTCAGACCGTAGCCGTGCTCGCGTATCGCAGCCGCCGCTTCGTAGACGACCTGGTTCTCGGTCGCTCGCCGGTTCTCGAGCGACAGATCGAAGCGGGGAAACTCGAGCGTCGTTCCGACGACGTCTGGAGCAAGAACGCGCACGGCTTCCTCGAGCAGCTCCTGACCGGTCTGGTCGCCTTCGAGAACGACGATCGTGCTCATGGGCGACAGTCTATTGAATCGAAATGCAAGACGTCATTCGCGCTTGCATTTCGCAGTCGTATTTCGTACTGTGCTGATCTCGAAACACCGCTAAGGAGGAAGAATCGTGGCACGAAAGACGATCCTCGTCTGCGACAAGTGCTCGAAGGAGGTCGCCGAGGGGAGAGGGGCGCTCATGCGCCTCAACTTCACGGACGCTCGCAGGGGCTCGAAGCAGGCCGATCTCTGTGACGACTGCGCCGGCGGCATGCCCGGCCACGCGGTTGCTCGCCGCGGGCGGAGACCGAAAGCGGTCACCGCCACGTAGAAGGAAGCTCGGTGACTGTCACCGCGCGTGACAGTCACCGGCGTTTCCCGCTCTTTCCTCAGAAGGGTCCGGCCGCGTACGAAAGTGGGTCTGAGGCCGGGATTACCATGGACGGATGGGTCTCTCGCTCGTCGTCGGGCCGGCGCATGCCGGCAAGGTCGCCCTGCTCCTCGGGCGCTATCTCGACGTGCTCGAACGCGATCCCTGGCTCGTGGTACCCAATCGAGCGGACGTCGAGCGCGTCGAGCGCGACCTCCTGCGACGCCGTCCCGCGCTGCTTGCCGGCCACATCGGCACGTTCGACGATCTCTTCGAGCAGATCGTGGCCGGAGATCCCGAGCGGCGTGGTGTCGCGAGCGATGCACAACGGGCGCTCGCTGCGCGGCGCGCGATCGCGGGCGACCTCGCTCGAAGACCTCGGCGCGTCGTCGACGTCGAGTGGGTTCATCGATGTGCTGCTGTCGGCGGTGGGGGAGCTCGAATCCGCGCTTCTCGATCCTGAAGCCGTAGGAGGCGAGCTCGGCCGACTTGCCAGCGGATACCGCGCCGAGCTCGGCCGGTTGGGTCTCTGGGACCGGGACGGCGTGCGCCGCCGCGCGGCCGAGCGGATCCAGAGCGATCTCGGAGCCTGGGGGCGGGAGCCCGTCTTCGCCTACGGGTTCGAGGACCTGACCGGAGCGGAGTGGGCGCTGATCGAGGCGCTCGCCGCACGGACGGACGTAACCGTCTCGATTCCGTACGAGCCGGCGCGACCGGCCTTCGCCGCGCTCGAAGGAACGGTGCAGCGACCTGGCAACGCTTGCTGCAGGTGCGGTCGAGGAGCTACCTGCGGTCGAGCATCGCCCCGTTCCTCGACCGCTGGCTCATCTCGAGCGCGAGCTCTTCGGCGACGGGCGTGTTCTCGAGGAGCCGCTCGAGGCCTCGGTTCAGTTCCTCGAGGGAGCGGGAGCTCGTGGAACCGTCGAGCTCGTCGCCGCCGAGCTCCTCGGCCTCGTCCGCGCCGACACGCCACCGGATCGGATCGGGATCGTCTGCGAGTCGCCGCGAGCGTTGGCGGGCCACCTTCGAGTCCGTTCTCGGCCCGCTCGGCATTCCCTATGGATTCGAGCACCCGCTGCGGCTCGGCGAGACGCCTCTCGGTGCCGCGTTGCTCTCGCTGCTCCGGTACGCCTGGCGTGGGGGCGGTCGAGCAGAGCTCTTCACCTTCCTGCGCTCTCCCTTCTCGGGGCTCGAGCGCCGCTCGGTCGATTTCGTCGAGGGGCGCCTGCGCGGGCGCGCGATCGTGGATCAGGCCCGGGTCGAGGAGGAGAGCGAGAAGCTGCGCGGGGCGCATGTTCCCGCGCTCGTCGACCTGCGTGCAGAGGCCGATCCGGTCGCTGCCGCGCGCGTCCTGCTGAAGACGATGATCCGCAACGCCTGGGGACTCGACGCGCCCCCTGTCGGAGACGACGCGCGCGGAGATGCGCGCGCCTACCGCGCGGCGGCGGAGACCTTCGACGAGCTCTCGGACTTCGCGAAGCTGGACGGGCGGGGCGTTGCTTCCGACGACGTCATCGCAGCGCTCGAGCGGACCGCGGTCCGAGCTGCGCGCGGCCGGGGAGAGCGGGCGCGTGGCCGTCCTCGATTACGGGCGAGCGCGCACGCGAATCTTCGACGTGGTCTTCCTGCTCGGCCTGGAGGAGGGAAGCCTGCCGCGGCGTGACCGTCCCTCGCCGTTGCTGGACGACGACACCCGCCGCGAGCTCGGGGGCCGGCTCGAGCGGCCGAGCGCGGTCTCCCGTGACCGCTATCTCTTCTACACCGCTTGCACACGAGCCACTCGCCGCCTCGTCCTCGTTCGCGAGGCTGCGAGCGACGAGGGCGTCCCGCGCGAGCCGAGCCCGTTCTGGGACGACGTCCGGGCGCTCTATCCGCCCGCCGAGGTCTCCCGCGCCACCCGCCGTCGCCCGCTCTCCAGCCTCACCTGGACGCTGGACTCCGCGCCGAGCGAGCGCGAGCGGCTGCGCGCGCTCGCCCGCTTGACGATCGAGGACTCCGCGGGTGCCGAAGAGCTCGCTTCGGCGAACGGGTGGGCGCGCCGGCTCGAGCGCGCCCGTCATGCCTTCGATCGTCCGACCGCTCTCTCGAGCCCCGCCGTTCTCGAGACGATGTCGACGAAGACGGTGTTCTCCGCGACCGAGCTCGAGCGTTTCGCCGACTGCTCCTCGGCGTGGCTCGTGGAGCGTGTGATCGATCCCAAGACCATCGACGCCGAGCCCGACCCGCTGCTCAGGGGTCAGGTCGTGCATACGACCCTGAACCGCTTCTACGCTGCGCTCCCCAAGGAGCTGGACTCCGAGCGCGTCACCCCGGAGAACCTCGACGCCGCGCTCGTCCTCGTTCGAACCTGTCTCGACGACGCCCTCGAATCGGGAGTCCGGCTCGATCTCACGGAGCTTCAGGCGGCGGAGCTACGCCAGACGCTCATCGCGGATCTCGAGGGGTTTCTCCGTGACGAGGCGGCGTCCGAGATGACGTTCGTGCCGCGTCGGCTCGAGGTCGCTTTCGGCTCCGAGCGAGCGGCGCCAGAGCTTCAGCGCGGGCTCGATCTCGGCGACGGGCTTCGTCTCTCCGGGAAGATCGACCGGATCGACATCGACCCGTTCTCGGCGCGCGGGATCGTCCACGACTACAAGTCGGGGAAAGGCGCGCATTCGGCGCGGGACATCGACCGCGATCTTCGTCTGCAGATCCCGCTCTACGTTCTCGCTCTTCGCGACCTCGTCGGTGTCGAGCCTCTCGGCGGCTTGTATCGGGCGCTCTCGGGCAAGCGGCTGACGAGGGGGATGCTCCGCGCGTCTGCCCGCGAGGACCTGCCGGGCTTTGCCAAGGACGACTACCTGGACGAGGACGCGTTCTGGGCGCAGGTGGAGACCGCCCGGGAACGCGCGGGCACGAACGCGAAGCGCATCCGCGCAGGTGACGTGCAGCACGATCCCAAGGGCGACGGCTGTCCCGCCTGGTGCGACCTGTGGCCGATCTGCCGGGTGCCGCGCGCATGACCTCGGTCGCCGAACGCACGACTGACCTGAACACCGAGCAGCTCGCCGCCGTCGAGGCAGCGGGAACGGTCTTCGTGTCGGCGGGAGCAGGCACGGGAAAGACGTCGGTGCTCGTCGAGCGATACGTCCGTGCGGTCTGCGAACGCGGCCTGGACGTGGACTCGATACTGGTGATCACGTACACGCGGAAGGCGGCCGGCGAGCTGCGTTCGCGCATTCGGGCCGCTTTCGTCGAGCGGGACCGGCCCGATCTCGCGCGCGAGCTGGACGGCGCCTGGATCTCCACGATTCACGGCTTCTGCAACCGGCTGCTGAGGGCGCATCCCTTCGCAGTCGGCCTCGACCCGACGGTTCCGGGAGCTCGAGGATGCGGGTGCCGCCGTCCTGCGTGGAGAGGCGTTTCAACGCGCGCTCGAGGAGTTCTGCGCGGGTGGCGACGAGAAGCGGCTGCAGCTCCTCGCCACCTATCGCGCTGACGGCTTGCGGCGCATGCTCACCGGGGTCTACGAGACGCTGCGCTCCGCCGGGCGAGATCTCGTGCTGGAGCTCGGGGAGCGTCCGGCGCTCGCGGAGGCGATCGCTGCCTTTCGCGAGGAGGCCGTCTCGCTTGCCGCGGACGAGTCCGCAACCGCGAGCCAACGAGCCTCGGCGACCGAAGCGTTGCGCACGGTGACCGGCTCCGCCGCTGCCCGTGTCGTCGATCTCTCGGCGCTCCACGCTCGAGGGCCGCGCGCGGCGTCGTACGAGCTCACGAGGAAGGCGGTCGAACGCGCGGCACTGGAAGAGCTGGCCGCGCATGACCGCGACCTGCTCCAGGACCTGCTCGAGCGCTTCGCTGACGAGTACGCCGCTGCGAAACGTCGCGAGTCGGCGGTCGACTTCGAGGATCTTCAGCTCGCCGCCCGAGATCTTCTTCGCGACTCGCAGGAGGTGCGCGACTCGGTCCGGCTTCGCTTCCGCCTCCTCATGGTCGACGAGTTCCAGGACACGAACGCGCTTCAGTGCGAGATCGTCGACCTGGTCGCGCATCCGGAGCTGACCGAGGTGTTCACGGTCGGTGACGAGTTCCAGTCGATCTACGGCTTCCGGCACGCCGATGTCGAGGTCTTCCGGGAGCGCCGCGCCCGAGCCTCGAACCTGCGTCACGCTTCGCTCGAACTACCGCTCACGCCCGCAGGTGCTCGCGGCCGTGAACTTCCTCTTCGCGGGCGCCTTCGGCGACGAGTACCAGCCCCTCGCCGCGTCGGCGGAGTTCGCCGACCCGGTCTTCGGGCATCCCGTCGAGCTCATGGTCACGGACAAGGCGAGCTACCGCGATTCGGGCGAGCACTGGCGCGACGGAGAGGCTCGGGCGATTGCGGCGCGCGTGCGCGAGCTCGTCGACTCGGGCGCGGCGCTTCCGGGCGAGATCGTCGTGCTCTTCGCCGCCGGGACGGACGCCGAGCGCTACGAGGAGGCGCTTCGGCTGGAGGGGCTTCCGACCTTCCGCGCGACCGGGCGCGGCTACTTCGGGCAACAGCAGGTCGTCGACCTGCTCGCGTATCTGAGGCTCCTGCACAACCGCTACGACGACGTCGCGCTCGCCACCGTCCTCGCGTCGCCGCTGGTGGGGATCTCCAACGACTCCCTCGTCCTGATCCGCCGGAACGCGACCCGTCGACCGCTCTTCACGGCGCTCGAGCGTGGCCTGCCCGAGAACCTCGCCGCCGAGGACGAGAGGCTGCTGCGCGCGTTTCTCCAACGCTACGACCGGCTCGTCGCGGCATCGGCTCGCGTGGGTCTCGAACGACTGTGCGAGCAGATCCTCGCCGAGCACGACTACGACCTGGCGGTGCTCGCCCGCTGGGACGGCTCTCGCCGATTCGCGAACCTGCGGAAGCTCGGCCGCCTCGCCCGTCAGTACGAGGCGATCCGCGGCAACGACCTTCCCGGCTTCATCCGTTTCGTTCGCGAGCAGGACGCGCTCGGTGCCAGGGAGCTCGAGGCGGTCGCGGAGGAAGAAGGCGCGGACGCCGTGCGCCTGCTGACGATCCACGGCGCGAAGGGTCTCGAGTTCAAGGTCGTGATCGTCGCCGACGCCGGGACGAGACGTCGGCGGGCCGCGCGGCGGAAGCGAGATCGTCGCGCTCTCGGACGGCCGCTTCGGGTTCCGCATGGTGCACCCGACGCACGGCGAGCGGCGACCGGTCTTCGACTTCGAGCAGGTGCGCGAGGCCGAGCGCGAGCAGGAGCGGGCCGAGCGTCTGCGCCTCTACTACGTGGCGATGACGCGCGCGATCGACCGGCTGATCGTCTCCGGGGCGATCGATCCCGAGCGGGCCGCCGATCGCGAGACTCCGATCGGTTGGGTGCTCGACCGGCTCGACGCTCGCGAGGACGTAGCGAGCGCAGGCGAGGATCCGACCGAGCTCGAGCGGGGATGACGCACGTTTTCTCCTTCGCGTCCACCGCTCGACGGGAGCGGTCGTGCCGACGGCGCGAGCTCGAGCCCGTGCTGCCTGACGACGGAGAAGGCCAGCTCGCGCTCTTCGGAGAGCTGCCGCTCGGCATCGCTCCGGTCGGGCTCGAGTTGCCGCCGCTCGCGCCTCTGCCCACTCCGCCGCTCCACGACGTGCGCCGACTCTCGTACAGCGCACTCGCGCTCTTCGAGCGGTGCTCCTACCGGTACTTCGCCGAGCGCGTTCTGCGCCTTCCTCGCGTCGCCGCGCGGCGGAGTCTCGATGCAGAGTCGGGCGGGCTCGCCGGAACCGAGATCGGCGACGCCGTGCACCGCCTGCTGGAGGAGATCCCCCTCGACGCTCCCGCTCCTCCGGCTCGTGCCGAGCTCGAGACGACCGTGCGCGCCTGGTACGCGACCGTGAACGAGTCGGAGCTCGACCGCATCGCTGGTCTCGTAGAGGCGTACTGCCGTTCACCGCTTGCGCTGCGCATCGCGACCCTCGCAGGCGCGCGCCCCGAGCGACCGTTCGCGTTCGAGCACGATGGAGTGCTCTTGCACGGCAGGCTCGACGTCCTCTGGCGCGAGAACGGCAACGCGCTCGTCGTCGACTACAAGTCGAACCTGCTCGACGGCGCCGACCCACACGAGATCGTCGACGCCGACTACCGGTTGCAGCGGCTCGTCTATGCGCTCGCGTGTCTTCGCGACGGCGCGCACGAGGTCGAAGTCGCCTACCAGTTCCTCGAGCGCCCGGACGACGTCGTCTCGGCGACGTTCTCGGCCGACGACCTCCCCGAGCTCGAGGCCGAGCTCTCGGAGGCGATCTCCCGCATCCGTGCAGGCGTGTTCGTCCCCACGCCGAGCGAGTTCGCGTGCGCAGACTGCCCTGCTCTCGACCTCGTTTGCGCCGGCCCCGGCTCGGCACGTGGGACGGGCCGTAGGGGTCGAGCCATGCGCGTTGCCGCCCTGAACGACGTCCACGGCAACCTGCCCGCACTCGACGCGGTCTTGGGCGAGGTCGCGCAGGCCGGAGTGGACACGGTCGTCTGCGGTGGCGATGTCGTTGGTGGGTCGTTTCCGGTCGAAGTCCTCGACCGTCTGCTGATCCTCCCGGACGTCCGCTTCGTGCGCGGAAACGTCGACCGGCTGGTCTTGGAGGGCGTTGCCGAGCACGGCCAGGACTGGAGCGCAGAGCGTCTGCGTCTCGGCGACGATCGCCTCGCGACCATCGCTGGCTGGCCGCTGACAGTCGAGCTCGAGATCGACGGCGTTGGTTCGACGCTCTTCTGCCATGCGACGCCCACCGCGGACGAGCCGATCTTCACGCGGGTGACACCGGACGAGGACGTCGTCCGGCTCATCGGCGACGTCGACGCCGACCTCGTCGTCTGCGGCCATACGCACATGCAGTTCGACAGGCAGCTGCCGGGAGGCTTGCGGGTCGTCAATGCCGGCAGCGTCGGGATGCCGTACGAGGGGCGCCGCGGCGCCTTCTGGGCTCTCCTCGGGCCGTCGATCGAGCTCAGGCACACCGAGTACGACGTGGATGCGGCCGTGGCCTCGTTTCGCGAGGCGGCACCGTGGCTCCGTGAGCAGCTCACCGGCTGGTTGCTCGACCCACGTGATCCGGACGAGGCGACGGCCGTCTTCGAAGCCGCAGCGTGGCGCGTAGCTACGTCCGCGAGGCTCGGCGCCGGGGTCTCGGACGGCGACGTGAGCGGATCGGGCCGATCGTCGAACGGCTCGCAGCGGAGCACGCCGACGCGACGATCGCGCTTCGTTTCCGCTCCCCGCTCGAGCTGCTCGTCTCGGTGATGCTGTCGGCACAGACGACCGACGTCAACGTCAACCGCGTGACGGGACCGCTCTTTCAGAAGTACCACCGGCCGGAGGACTACCTCGCCGTGCCGCAGGAGGAGCTCGAGCGAGACATCTACACGACCGGCTTCTTCCGGCAGAAGGCGAAGTCGATTCGCGGCACCATGCGCGTGCTGCTCGAGGAGTTCGACGGCGAGGTTCCGAGGCGGCTGGAGGATCTGGTGAGACTTCCCGGTGTCGCTCGCAAGACCGCGAACGTCGTCGCAGCCGAGCTCGGCCACGCCCAGGGGATCGTCGTCGACACGCATGTGCGGCGCCTCTCGCAGCGTCTGGGGCTCACCCGCCAGGAGGATCCGGTGAAGATCGAGCGAGACCTCCAGCGGATCGTGCCGCGCGCCGACTGGGCTCGCTTCCCGCACTTGCTCATCTGGCACGGCCGCCGCATCTGCGACGCGAGGCGACCGCTCTGCGCAGAGTGCGTGCTCGAGCCACTGTGCCCGTCGAGCCGTATCGCAGTCGACCGCTAGCGATTCAGGCTCTCGAGCCAGCGATGTCCGGGGTGGACGAGCGCGAGCGAGTCGGCGAGCCACTGGCGCCCGACCGGCTCGAGCAGAGGAAGGACGCCGGCGAAGTCGTCGTCGTCCTTCGGTCTCGCGTCCTTCGCCTTGTAGAGGAGGGCGATCTCCGGCCGGGCGTACGGAATTCCGTCGGCGGTATGGGCGATCACGCGGTCGCGAGGCAGCTGAATGCGCGCATCTCGGCGAAAGACCCAGGTGTCGCCGACCCACGGCTCGCGCATGATGTCGAGCCGCCAGCGGCCCGTCGCCCGCTCGCGCACCCAGGTCTGATGGTGCTCCGCGAGCGTCTCCGGAGAGGGCGGGTGGGCGAGCCCGCCGCCGATCGCATAGAGGTCGTACGCCGGACAGCGCGGGTTGGAGCTCGAGAAATCGCTCCGCAGGCACAGCGATCTCGAGGTCGTCGTGGTCGCGTGTCTGGCGTCCGCGACAGAGATCGAGCGCCCAGCCCGCCGTTACGTACCACGGCGTTTTCACGTCCTGCAGCAGACGAGCAACCTCGCTCGGATGCCAGGCGTCCCACGTGGAGAGGTCGGGCTCGAACGACGCGGGCCATCCGAGCCGTCATCAGATCCAGCGACGCCAGCGGAAGACCGCCAGCTGAGCGACCGTGGATGCCGCGATGAGACCGAGCGACGCGGCCAGCGTCCAGTAGTCCTCGTCGAAGACGGGGACGAAGTTCTGCCCGTAGAAGCCGACGATCAGCGTCGGAACGAGAACCAGGGACGCGATCACCGTGAGCGTCTTGATGATGTCGTTCTGCCTCTCGGTGATCACCGACTGGTGGTAGTCGCGGACGCTCGAGAGGAGGTCACGCGCGACCTCGAGCTCCTCGCCGGCGCCGATGAGGGTCTCGTAGGTGTTCGCGACCATGCGCTCGACCGGCTCCGGGAAACAGCCTCTCGTCCCCGATGTCGAGGCGCTTGTCGACGATGCGTCGTACGGCTCCCCGCATGGCCCCGACGGTGCGCCGCGCATGGAGGAGGTCGTGGCGCAAGCCCCCGAGCCGTCGCCGGACGGTCTCGCTCGGCCAGTCGTCGATGTGATCCTCGAGCTCGTCGATCTGGGCATCGAGCGCGACTACGACATCGAGGAAGGACGCAGCCACGTCGTCGACCAATCGAAAGAGGAGCTCCCCGACCGAGACGCCGCGCGCGACCGCAATCTCCAGAGGTCCGGGATCCCACGGCGTCCCGGCCTCGGGGGACTTGCGGATCGTGACGAGGAGGTCCGGCGTGGCGACGACGTCCACCTCGCGGTAGACGATCCGGTTGTCGTTCGTCAACGGCTGCCCGTCGAGAAGGACTCCGAGCACGTATGCGCCGTGGCTCTCCAGGAAGGGCCGCGTGTGCTCGTTGCCGGGGGGCGCCGTCAACGTCTCCAGGACGTCCGGGTCGACTCCGGACGGAAGCGCTGCCAGAAGCTCCTCGCGGGTGGGGTCGAGGAGGTCGATCCAGCGCGTGCCCATAACGGGCGAGCGTAGCGCCGCCTGCGGTCGGAATCGCTTCGTTGCTAGGCCGACGTGGTGGCGACTTCGGGGAGGTGTTGCTGCTCCTCCAGGAAGCGCTGGGCGTCGAGTGCGGCCATCGTCCCCGAGCCGGCGGCGGTCACCGCCTGGCGGTAGGTGTGATCCTGCACGTCGCCCGCCGCGAAGACGCCCGTGATGTTGGTACGTGTCGAGCCGGCCTCGGTGACGAGATAGCCCTGCTCGTCGTGGTCGAGCCAGTCCAGGAAGAGCGCCGTGGTCGGGTCGTGACCGATGGCGACGAAGACGCCGTCCGCGTCGAGGACTCGCGTCTCGCCCGTCGCGGTGTCCCGGATGCGGACACCCGTGACGTGCCCTTCGGCCTCACCGAGCACCTCTTCGACGACGGCGTCCAGGACGAGTTCGATCTTCTCGTTCGCGCGCGCCCGATCGACCATGATCGGCGAGGCGCGAAACTCGGTACGCCGGTGCACGATCAAGACAGTTGCTCGCGAACCGGCTCAGGAACGTCGCCTCCTCCATCGCCGAGTCGCCGCCGCCGACGACGACCACGACCTTGTCGCGGAAGAAGGCGGCATCGCAGGTCGCGCAGTAGGAGACGCCGCGACCCTGCAGAACCTGCTCGGACGGCAGTCCCAGCTGCCTCGCGCTCGCGCCCGTGGCCACGATCACCGCGTCCGCGCGGTGCTCGTCGTCTCCGACGTAGACGCGGAACGGACGCTCGGAGAAGTCGACGCGCGTGACGTCGTCGGTCACGAACTCGGCGCCGAAGCGTTCGGCCTGGCGACGGAAGTCGGCCATCATGGCCGGCCCCAGGATCCCGTCGGCGTATCCCGGGTAGTTCTCGACATCGCTCGTGATCATGAGCTGACCGCCCCAGTTGAAGCCTTCGATCACGAGTGGGCTCAGATTGGCCCTGGCGGTGTAGAGGGCGGCCGTGTACCCGGCCGGACCGCCACCGATGATGATCACGTCGCGAACGTCGCTCACAGGTGCATCTCCATCTCGAAAGGGTAGCCCCGCAACGCGGGCCTAGACGTGAAAACGCCCTGACGTCGCCCGATGTTCCCGTAGCGCATCTCGATCAGGCGGCGTCGTTGCCCGCAGCGACGATCTCGAGCGGAATCTCGGCCGGGTCGACCAGTTCCGCCGCAGCCAGCGGACGGGTCTGGCGCTGGATCGGCTGCAGCTCGGGCTGCTCGATACCCGTGATGCCGTGGCGTTCGAACCGACGAGCCTGGACGAGCACCTGGCGCTCGAGGGAGCCCAACCGTCTTGTTGTAGGCGTCCACCGCGCCGTCGAGCGACTTGCCGAGCCGTCCGACGTGCGCGCCCATCGTGGCGAGACGCTTGTACAGCTCGCGTCCGAGCTCGCTCACCTCGTGTGCGCTCTCAGCGAGGGTCTCCTGCTGCCAGGTCACGGCGACCGTGCGCAGAAGGATCATCAGCGTGCTCGGCGACGCGAGCACGACGTTCGAGCTCCACGCGTACTCCTGCAGGGACGGATCGTGCTCGTGCGCGGCCCGCAGGTAGGACTCGTCGGGCAGGAACATGACGACGAGGTCCGGTGCAGGCTCGAACTGACGCCAGTAGCGCTTGGCCGAGAGCTTCGTCACATGCTCGCGGACCTGGCGCGCGTGGTCGCCGAGATGACGCTCTCGATCGCTCTCCTCGGAGGTCTCGAACGCATCGAGATAGGCGGCCAGCGGAGCCTTCGCGTCCACGACAACGTGCTTGCCGCCAGGAATGCGGACGACGAGATCCGGACGCAGGAGTCCGTCGTCCGTGGACTTCGTCGCCTGGGAGACGTAGTCGCAGTACTCGACCATCCCGGCGTACTCGACGACGTTGCGAAGCTGCGCCTCGCCCCAGCGCCCGCGCACGTGCGGGGTGCGCAGGGCGTTCGTCAGGCTCCCCGCGCGCTCGGAGAGCGTCGTCACCTGCGCGCGCAACGCGCCGTACGCCTCCTGGCGCACCCGCTCCACGCTCTGGAGCTTCTTGTCCATCTGCTCGAGCGAGCTCGTGAGCGGGCGCACGTACCCAGAGAGCTTGGAATCGGCCAGCTCGAGGAAACGGGTGCTGTTCGCATCGAGAGCCTCCGATGAGAGGGTCTTGACGGCGGCCGCGAGGCGTTCGTCGAGCACGCTCCGCTCGGCCGTCAGCTCCGCGCGAACCGTGGCCAGCTCGCTTCGAACCTCGATCACCTCGTTTACGCGCCGCCGGCGCTCCAGCAGGGCGGGACGCACGAGAACGAGGACGGCGAGACCGCCGACGAACCATCCCACCGAGGAGAGCAAGAACGACCATGCGGTCGACAAACGCTAGGGCGCGCGCCGGACGGAGCCGCAACGTGCGCGCAACCGGGCATGGCAGGTGCGGTGAGACCCTCCTGCTACATTCGCGCGCGGCCATGGCCGACAAGCCCCGAGTCCGAGCGCCGAAGCAGCGCGCCACACCCGAGACCCGACGATCCGTCTCGGAACCGTCGCCTGCTCATGTACGGCGGCGTAGCGCTGATTGCGCTCGCGGCCGTTGCGGCAGCCGTCTTCCTGGCCGGCTTCGGCGGCAACGATGTCGAGCGCGGAGAAGGTTCGCGCCGAGCTCGAGGCCGCGGGGTGCACGCTGCAGGCGGTGAAGGCGCAGCGCGGCCAGCACTCGCTCGGGCCGGACGAGACGGCCGACTGGAACACCGATCCGCCCACGAGCGGCCCGCACTTCGGCTTCGACGACGCAGGGAGCCTCGGCACCGTGATCTGGGGCGCGTACGAGGAGCCGCTGCAGTTGGCTCGCGTGGTGCACAACCTCGAGCACGGCGGCATCTACATCTTCTACGGCGACGAGGTCCCGGACGCGGTGGTAGCCGAGCTTCGGGAGTTCTACGACTCTCACGAGCGAGGAACGCTGCTCGCTCCGTACCCGAATCTCGCAGACGAGATCGCGCTCGGAGCCTGGGTCTCGGACGGCGGCGAAGAGACGGGCTACCTGGCGAAGTGCACGGCGTTCAACGAGGCGGCGTTCTCCGCGTTCTTCAGCGGGTTCCAGTTCCAGAGGCCCGGAGCGGTTCCCGGCGAGCTCGCTGCTCCCGGGCAACAACTAGCCCGGCGTCGCGGGAGGCGCGAGCTCCACCTCAGGAGGAGAGGGCGCCGACCCGGTGATGGAGCGCGCCCGCTATCTCCACAGCGCTGTTGCTCGGATACGGATCCGGGCGGGCCAGCGAGGTCGACCGTATAGACGTACGGTCCGTCGGTGAAGCCGACCCAGTAGGCGTCGAAGGGCCGCTCGTCGGCGTTCCCGACCGCCTCGATGTCCTCGGCGCTCGCGCTCGCATGTACGCCGCGCGCGTCCGGAATGTCATCCACGTCGAACTCGCCGATCTGCACGGCGCAGGTCTTGGGGCACGGTTTCATCTTGTCGGCCTCGAGCCAGTCGAGTGCGCTCGTCGCGCCTTCATCGGACTGAAGCTGAATGACCGACGAGACGATGTGCGGAGCTTCGGGGCGGTGCGTCGCCCCGAAGAAACGCGTGTCGATGATCGCGCCCTCGAAGCCGGCTTCTCCGAAGACATCGGTCATCTCCTCGGTGTCCGGATCGACTGCGAGGTCGCTCAGCGCCACGATGAACTCGTCGAAGTCGACCGTCGACTGACGCGTCTCGACAGGATCGGGCTTCGATCCGGGCGCGTCCTCCGCGCTGAGCACTCGTTGCGCCAGCGGTGCGGGGTCGGCAGTCTCTTCGTCGTCCTCACCACCGCACGCCACGAGCGTGATCAGCGTGACCGCTAGGAGGAGCGAGAGGGCGAAGCGCACGGCTCGTGATCCTACGGAGTGCGGCCGCAGTCCACAAGGTGTGCTCGCATGCCAAGCCTGAACAACGACGCTCCTACACTGCGTCCGCCGGGGTGGCGGAAACGGTGAGACGCGCCTGCCTTAAAAGCAGGTGTCCCTCCAAGGGGCGTGCGGGTTCGAGTCCCGCCCCCGGCACCTGAGAGCTTCTGCGCGCGGTTACACTCGGCGCGCCGTGGCGAGCCCACCCGAAGCGCTTGCCCATGCCCCGCTCGAGTGGGATACGCCGCTGTACCGCATGGCCGTGGCGCAGTTCGACCAGGCCGTTCCGGTCGCGGACATCCCGGACGACATTGCGGAGCGCCTGCGCTACCCGGAGCGCTCGATCATCGTCTCGATCCCGGTTCGGATGGACGAAGGGAACCGGGTCGTCTTCCCCGGATACCGCGTCCAGCACTCGAGCATCCTCGGCCCGACGAAGGGCGGGATCCGCTACGACCTCGAGGTCTCCCTCGGCGAGTGCGCCGCGCTCGCAATGTGGATGACCTGGAAGTGCGCGCTGCTTCGCCTCCCCTACGGAGGAGCCAAGGGCGGGGTCCGCTGCGAGCCGCGCTCCATGTCGCTCGCCGAGGTCGAGCGGCTGACGCGCCGCTTCACGTCCGATCTCCTGCCGGTGATCGGCCCGCAGGAGGACATTCCCGCGCCGGACATGGCCACGAACGAGCAGACGATGGCCTGGATGATGGACACGTACTCGATGCAGCGGGGTATGCGGTACCCGAGATCGTCACCGGGAAGCCGATCTCGATCGGCGGATCCGTCTTCCGGCACGAGGCGACGGGAGTCGGGGTCGTGATGGTCGTCGTGCGGGCCTGCGCCAAGCTTGGCTGGCTGCTCGCCGAGCAGCGCTGCGTCGTCCAGGGATTCGGCAACGTGGGTGGGATCGCCGCCCACGAGCTGCACACGCTGGGCGCCAAGGTCGTAGCCGTCTCGGACGTGTCCGGGGGGCTGCACTCGGAGGAAGGGCTGGACATTCCCGCGCTCGAGGAGTACGTCCGCGGTCATGGCTCTCTGGAGGGTTGCAGCGCAGGGGCTCGGGTCACGAACGAGGAGCTGCTCGAGCTCGACTGCGACATCCTCGTGCTCGCTGCGCGGGAGGATCAGATCACGGGCGAGAACGCGTCGCGCGTGCAGGCGCGGATGATCGCCGAGGGTGCGAACGGCCCGACCTCGCTCGAAGCCGACCAGATCCTGGGCGAGCGGCGGATTCCCGTCCTGCCGGACATCCTCACGAATGCGGGCGGTGTCACCGTGTCCTACTTCGAATGGGTGCAGGATCTCGGCCGCCTCTTCTGGACGCGCGACGAGATCCGCGCGAAGCTCGCGGAGAAGCTGTCGGATGCCTTCGACCGCGTGTGGGATCTCGCCGAGGAGCGCGAGGTCTCGTTGCGTACGGCTGCACTGGTCTCGGGCATTCGCGAGGTGTCGAACGCCCTCGAGGCGAGGGGGATCTTTCCGTGAACAGCGTGCGGGACGCCATGGTGTCCCACCCGGGACGCCTGTCCGCCGACGCGTCCGCACGGCTGCCGGTGAGCTCCTGCAGCGGCCCGAGGTGCGGGCGATCTACGTCACCGACGAGGACCAGCTCGTCGGCGTCGTCACTCGCAAGACGCTCGTCCGCGAGGTAGTCGCCGCCGGGCGCGATCCGAGTGCGACGACGCTCGGGGAGATCGCCGAGCCGCCCGATCACACGATCGGCCCCGACGTCGCACTCGAGGACGCTTTCCGCTTCCTGGAGGAGCACGATGCCGAGCGCGTCCCCGTCGTCGACGGGGAGCGGCGGCTGATCGGCGTTCTCTCGCGAAGCGTGCTCGGCCGGCGCTTGGCGGAGGACGAGGAACCGATCGAGGAGGACTTCGAGCCGCCGGACCTCCCGCCGGCTGCGTAGACGCCGCTTTCCGGCGCTGCGAAGATCCGGCCGTGGTCGTCTGCTCGTCTTGCGGCGAAGAGAACCCGGAACGCGCGCGCTTCTGCCTCGCGTGCGGAGCCGGCCTGGCGGCGCCCGTGGCCGCGAGCGAGGAGCGCAAGGTCGTCTCCGTTCTCTTCGTCGATCTCGTCGGCTTCACGGATCGCTCCGACCGGGCCGATCCCGAGGACGTTCGCGCGACGCTGCGGCCGTATCACGAGCGCGTCAAGGCCGACATCGAGCGCTTCGGCGGGACGGTGGAGAAGTTCATCGGCGATGCGGTGATGGCGGTGTTCGGTGCGCCTGTCGCGCACGAGGACGATGCCGAGCGGGCAGTGCGCTCCGGGCTCCGGATCCTGGAGACGATCGAGGAGCTGAGCGACGAGGGGCTCGAGCTCTCGGTTCGCGCGGCCGTGACCACGGGAGAGGCGGTCGTCGCCCTGGGGGCTCGTCCGGAACGTGGCGAAGGGATCGTGACGGGCGACGTCGTGAACACGGCCGCGCGCCTGCAGTCCGCAGCGCCCGTCGGCGCGGTGCTCGTGGACGAGACGACGATGCGCTCGGCCGAAACAGCGATTACCTTCGAGTCGCTCGACCCGGTGGAGGCGAAAGGGAAGGCGGAACCGATCCGGGTGTGGCGTGTCCTCGGGGCGCGGAGTCGCGTCGGCCAGCCTGAAGCCGCTACGCACAGCCCTTTCGTCGGGCGCGAGCACGAACGCGCGCTCCTGCTCGAGTCGTTCCTTCGCGCCGAGCGCGAGTCGTCCGTGCAGCTCGTCACGGTCGTCGGCGAGCCCGGGATCGGCAAGAGCCGGCTCGTGACTGAGCTGCGCACCGCGCTCGACGAGCGGCCGGACATCGTCACATGGCGCCACGGCCGCTGCCTTCCCTACGGAGAGGGGATCACGTTCTGGGCGCTCGGGGAGATCGTGAAGGCCGAGGCGGGGATCCTCGAGTCGGACGACCAGGGCGAAGCCGGAGCCAAGCTCGACAGGATGCTCGCCGGTCTCTTTCCCGACGAAGCGGAGCGCGCGTGGTTCGGCTCCCGGCTGGCGCCGCTCGTCGGCGTCGGCGATGACGCCGCGGCCGTGAGTCGGGAAGAGGCCTTCACAGCGTGGCGCCGGTTCCTCGAGGGCATGGCCGCCCGTCGACCCTCCGTGCTGGTCATCGAGGATCTCCACTGGGCCGACGGTGCGCTGCTCGAGTTCGTCGAGCACCTCCTCGACTGGAGCATGCCCGTGCCCCTCTTTCTCCTGTGCACCGCGCGACCCGAGCTCTTCGAGCGGCAGCCGAGCTGGGGTGGAGGCAAGCGCAACGCGACGACGATCTCGCTCTCTCCTCTTTCGATCGAGGAGTCCACCCGTCTCATTCACGCCCTCCTCGACCGCACGCTGCTTCCGGCCGAGACGCAGCGGGTACTCCTCGAGCGAGCGGGGGGAAACCCGCTCTACGCAGAGCAGTTCTCACGCATGCTCGCTGAGCGAGGGAGCGTCGACGGCCTCGCTGTGCCCGAGAACGTCCATGCGCTGGTTGCGGCACGACTCGACACTCTCCGGCCCGAGCTCAAGGCGCTCCTCCACGACGCTGCCGTCGTCGGCCGCGTGTTCTGGTCAGGCGCGGTCGCCGCCGTCGGGGAACGTGAGCGAGACGCCGTGCGTCGCGACCTGAACGAGCTCGTGCACCGCGAATTCATCCGCCCGATCCGGGTTGCCGCCATCGACGGGGAGGAGGAGTTCTCGTTCTGGCATGCGCTCGTCCGCGATGTTGCCTACCAGCAGATCCCGCGCTCGCCGCGGGCCGAGAAGCACCTTGCGGCCGCACGCTGGGTCGAGCAGACCGCAGCGGAGCGGGTCGCCGACCACGCGGAGATCCTCGTTCATCACTACGCGGAGGCGCTCCGTCTGGCTCGGGCCGCGGGTATGGAACGACCCGACATCGCCGGTGTGCTCGTTCGCTTTCTCCTGCTCGCGGGAGAGCGTGCATCGCACCTCGACACGGCGGTAGCGGAGACGTACTACCGGCGTGCCGTCGCGCTCGCCGGGGCGGACGAACACGCTCTCGCGTCCGCTCGCGCGGCGCTCGGGTGGATCCTCGTCCAGCGCGGGGAGCCCGCCGAGGCGGTCGAGCTCCACGAACAAGCGATCGAGGCGTTCCGCACGTCGGACGAGCGGGCGGCCGCCAAGACACTGAACCAGCTGGCGACGCTCCTGTGGGGACTCGGCAACGTCTCACGCAGCGAGAGCCTGAGCGTGGAGGCGATCGCTCTACTCGAGCGGCAGCCTGCGGGAGCCGAGCTCGTCGCCGCATACGGCTCGGCAGCCCAGCGATTCGCGATCGCTGGGCGCTTTGCCGACGCCACGACCCTGATCGAGAAAGGTTTCCCGCTCGCACGGGAGCTCGGCGTCGAAGACGTCACGATACTGCTGAATGCGAAGGCCAGCGTCACCGGCTACCAGGGCGACCGAGCATGTCTCGACGACCTCGACGAGGCGGTCGAGCTCGGCCTGCGCCTCGGTCTCGGGCGCACGACCGCGGTGTCGATGAACAATCTCGGCGACGCGATGGCCTACTTCGTGGGACTCCGCGAGGCACGCGCTCAGTGGGACAAGGTGATCGAGTTCTCACGCGGCCGGGGACTCAGGGAGGCCGAGATGTGGCAGCGGAGCGAGCGCTTGCGACCGCTGTACCACCTCGGCGAGTGGGACGAGCTCACGCGGGAAGCAGACGCGATCGGCAGCTGGGAGGAGCGCTACGGAGGCGGCCAGCTCGGAGTGCTGGCACGTATCCACCTCGCGCAGGTGCTGGTTCATCGCGGGGCCGTTTCGGACGCGACGGCGAACGTGGAGGCCCTGCTCCCGAAGGCGCGGGAAAGCGGCGACCCCCAGGTTCTCGTTCCAGGTCTCGCGTGTGCAGCACTCGTGTCCGCGGCGCTGGGCGGCCGTGCGCGGGCTCTCGACCACGTCAGAGAGCTCGAGGTGCTGACTCGCGAGAGTCCGACCTTCAGGGACCACTGCCTCGTCTGGCCCGCAAGGATCGCCATTGCCGCCGGCGAGCCCGAACTGGGCGCGGCTTTCCTGGACGGCCCGGAGCGCGACGCGGCCTGGAATGTCTGCGCCCGCCTGACGGCGCACGCCATGCTCGCCGAGCACGCCGGACAGCTGGACGACGCGGCTGACCTCTATCTGGATGCAGCCGGCCGCTGGGACTCGTACGGGAGCGTCGTGGAGCGCGGCTATGCGTTGCTCGGCCTCGGTCGGTGCAGCGACGCCAAGGCGCTGGTCGAGGGCCAGGCGATCTTCGCCGCGCTCGGTGCGTCGCCGATCGTCGCCCGAGCAGCGTAGCCTCGCGTAGACGTCTCCTTCGGTCGCTGCGAAGATCCGCCGGTGATCGTCTGCCCTTCGTGCGGCGAGGAGAACCTCGAACGTGCGCGCTTCTGCCATGCGTGTGGAGTTCCGCTGGTCGAGACCGCGCCGGCGGGCGAGGAGAGGAAGGTGGTATCGGTTCTCTTCGTCGATCTCGTCGGATTCACCGATCGCTCCGACCGAGCCGATCCCGAGGACGTCCGAGCCACGCTCCGTCCGTACCACGAGCGGGTCAAGGCCGACATCGAGCGCTTCGGCGGCACGGTCGAGAAGTTCATCGGTGACGCGGTGATGGCGGTCTTCGGTGCGCCGGTCGCTCACGAGGACGATGCCGAGCGAGCCGTTCGCGCTGCGCTCCGGATCCTGGAGACGATCGAGGAGTTGCGCGCGGAGGGTCTGGACGTGGCCGTGCGGGCGGCGGTGACCACAGGACAGGCCGTCGTCAGCCTCGGAGCGCGACCGGAGCGAGGCGAGGGCATGGTGGCCGGCGACGTTGTCAACACGGCCGCACGACTGCAGGGCTCAGCCCCCGTCGGCTCGGTCATCGTGGACGCGACGACGATGCGCTCGGCGCAGGCGGCTATCGGGTTCGAGCCGCTCGATCCAGTCGCGGCGAAGGGAAAGCACGAGCCGATACCCGTCTGGCGCGCGTCGGAGGCTCGGAGCCGCTTCGGAGTCGACACCGACCTCCGCGCGGGGACGCTCTTCGTCGGTCGCGACTCGGAGGTCGCGCTTCTCAGCGAGACCTTCTCCCGAGCGCTTCGCGAACCGTCGGCGCAGCTCGTGACCGTCGTGGGAGAACCCGGACTCGGGAAGAGCCGCCTCGTCTGGGAGTTTCGCCAGGAGATCGACCGGCGTCCCGATCTGGTGCGGTGGCGGCAGGGGCGCTGTCTTCCCTACGGCGAAGGGATCACGTTCTGGGCGCTCGGCGAGATCGTGAAGGCGGAGGCAGGCATCCTCGAGACGGACTCGCCGGCGCAGGCACTCGACAAGCTCTCACACTCGGTCGTGGATGCGGTCTGGGACGAGTCGGAGCACGCGTGGTTCACGGAACGCCTGGCTCCACTCGTAGGTGCACAGGACGACGTAGCGGGCGTCGGTCGCGAGGAGGCATTCTCGGCCTGGCGTCGCTACCTGGAGTCGCTCGCCGTCCAGCGGCCGACCGTGCTCGTGCTCGAGGACCTGCATTGGGCCGACGCCGCGCTGCTCGACTTCGTCGAGCACCTGCTCGACTGGGCTCCGGGGGTGCCGCTCATGGTTCTCGCAACGGCTCGGCCCGAACTCCATGATTCCCGGCCGGGCTGG
Source organism: uncultured Actinomycetes bacterium (assembly GCA_963838395.1). GTDB lineage: Bacteria > Actinomycetota > Thermoleophilia > Gaiellales > Gaiellaceae > GMQP-bins7. Next base: position 98,423 of record CAWIQX010000023.1, on the reverse strand, counting down.
GGAGGCGGCCGCCGTAACTCCACGACAGTCGGTCTCTCGCCGCTCTCGGACGACGACACCGCACGCCTCGTCGCGGCGCTGCTCGAGCGGTCCGTGCTTCCTGCAGAGACCCAGGCCGCGCTGCTCGAGCGCGCGGGCGGAAACCCGCTCTACACGGAGCAGTTCGTGCGCATGCACGTCGACCGCGAGCACTCCGGCGATGCCCTGCTGCCGGAGACCGTCCAGGCGCTGATCGCCGCGCGACTGGATACGCTCGTCCCCGAGCTGAAGGGCATCCTCCACGATGCCTCCATCCTCGGAAAGGTCTTCTGGACCGGAGCCCTCACAGCGATGGGCGAATCGGTCACGGGACGACGTGCTCGCCGGCCTGCGGGACCTGGTGCGGCGTGAGTTCGTACGGCCCGCCCGCGTCTCGTCGATGCGCGAGGAGGAGGAGTTTTCCTTCTGGCACGTGCTCGTCCGCGATGTGGCCTACCAGCAGATCCCGCGAGCCGCGCGTGCCGCGAAGCACGTGCAAGCAGCCGAGTGGATCGAAGCCGGGTCGGACGAGCGCGTCTCGGACCATGCCGAGATCCTCGTCCACCACTACGAGCAGGCACTCGAGCTCGGCCGGGCAACGAGCGACCAGAATGCGGCGGCCCTCGAACCGCGTCTCGCTCGCTTCCTCATCCTCGCCGGTGACCGGGCGATGCGCCTCGACATGGCCGCCGCCGAGGCGTCGTACCGGCGTGTCCTGGAGCTTTCCGGCGAGAGCGCGGCGCGTGCGGTCCCATCTTGTGAAGCTCGCCGACTCGCTCCAGGAGCAAGGCCGGCTACCCGAGGCAGAGGAGGCCTACGACGAGGGGCTTTCGGCACTTCGGTCTGCGGGCGACGCCCACGCGGCCGCCGTCGCCATGCTCGGCCTGGCACGAGCCCTCTGGCGCCACGGGTACACGACCCGTGCCCGGAGCTGTCGCTCGAGGCGATCGCGATTCTCGAGCGCGTCCCGGGGCCCGGATCTTGTCTCGCCTACGAGCGCGCTGCCGGCGCCGACGCGATCGGCGGGCGACCGGACGAAGCGATGGCGTGGGCCGAGAAGGCAATCGCCCTTGCCGGGCGAGCTCGGGTATCGAAAACGTCGTCCGCAGCCTCCAGATGCGTGGCTTGGCGCGCATCAATCTCGGCGACACCCGCCGCAGGGCTGGAGGACCTGCGGAGAGGCGCTCGCCCTGTCACTTCGGCTCGGCCTCGGGATCGAGACGGCGAACCTCGTACCTCAACCTCGGCGAGATGGTCGGCGTGTTCGAGAGCCTGGCCGAGGGTCGGGAGCTGACTCGAGGCTTCGCTCGAGTTCTCGCAACGCCGCGGACTGATGCACAACGTCATGTGGACGAGGGCGGCGTTGCTCACGTACCTCTACCAGCTCGGGGAGTGGGACGAACTTCTCCGCGAGTCCGACGAGCTCGTGCGCTGGGACCGTGAGCACGGAGGAACGCAGATCGAGATCTCCGCGCTCACCGTCGGCGCTGCAGCCCTCGCGCAGCGGGGACGGCTCGACGAGGCCGCGCGTGACGTCGCCATCTTTCTGCCGCGTGCGCGCGAGATCGGCGATCCCCAGGCCGTCGTCCCTGCCTTGATCCAGGCCGCGCTCGTGCTCGGCGCTGCGCGGGCGACTCGACGACGCAGTCTCGCTCGTGGAGGAGTTCGCGAGCTTTGTGGGTCGCGCAAGAGTCGACGTTCTCGGGGCGCTCCCTGTCGTCACTCGGATCTGCGTCGCCGCGGAGCGGCCGAGGTCGCAGAGCGCCTGGTACAAGCAGCGTCCGGCGCGACCGGTCCTGTAGCGCGTAGCGCGCTGGCATCCTCGCGAGCATTGCTTTGCGAGGCGCGTGGTGAGGTCGCCGAGGCAGCGAGCCTCTACCGGGAGGGCGCGGCAGGCTGGGCCGAGTGGGGATCGGTGGTCGAGAACGCGTATGCCTTGCTCGGGCTCGGGCGCTGCTGCCGGCGACGAGGACGCACGACGCGCGGGCGAGGCCGTCTTCGAGCGTCTCGACGCCGTGCCCTTTGCCGCGCTCGCGGCGTAGGTCAGCAGCAGGTGTAGGCGCCGGGCGGCGCCGCGCCCTCCTCTGGGCTCGGGTAGCTCGGCCGCCGCGAAAGCCGCGCCGTGCAGGATGTCGCGCTCGCTCACGTCGATCTCCCCGAGCCCATAGGCGTCCATGCACCTCGCGCAGGACGACGAGCCCGGCGACGATCACGGACGCGCGGCCCGGCTCGATTCCAGGTAGACGCAGCCGCTGCTCGAGTCGTCATCGCCGGCGAGGCGCGCGAGCTGGCTCCTCGACGGAGTCGCGGGAGATCCGATGCCCATGCGTTCGAGCCGGGTCGTAGTCAGCGTCGCCGAGATCGAGTGTCGCCAGCGTCGTCACGGTCCCGGCGACGCCGATCGCGCTCCCCGCCCGAAGCGGCGGGAGAAGCGAGCGCACGTACGCGCTCGCAGCGGCGAGCTCGGGCCGCGAAGGCGGATCCGAGGAGAGGAAACGCTCGGTCAGGCGCACGCAGCCGATGTCGAGGCTCGTGGCCGATGCGACCATGCCGTCGGCCGCGACCACGAGCTCGGTCGAGCCGCCGCCGATGTCGATGACGAGCACGTCGTCCAGTGGATCGCGTCCGGTCGTGACGCCTCGGATCATCAGCGCCGCCTCCTCCTCTCCGGAGAGCAGCTGCGTCGTGAATCCATAGCTCCACTCGATCTCCCCGAGAAACGCCTCGCCGTTCTCCGCGTCTCGAACCGCGCTCGTCGCGATCGCGAGCGTGCGCTCGGCACCGTGTCCCTCGAGCACGCGGCGATACTCCGTGAGGCAGTTGCGCACGCGCGTGATGGGAACGGGAAGGAGGCGCCGGCGCTCGTCGACTCCTTCGCCCAACCGCGTGATCGTCAGGAGGCGGACGATCTCGTCGAGCCGGTCGTCTTCGATGTCGGCGACGAGGAGCCGGGTCGAGTTCGTCCCGAGGTCGACCGCTGCGACCCGCGTCATCTGCTAGATGGGAAGGAAGGCTCGAAGCCAGCGGGTCCGCGCCTGCGCTGACTCCACGGCCCCTCGCAGCACCTGGAGGCGCGCACGGGAGACCCGTAGCCGCTCCAGCGCAGCCTCCAGCTCTCCGCTCCGGGTCTCCACTCGGGCGAGCAGGATCTCGGTGCGGGCGGACCGTGCCTCGAGCAGGTCGAGCTCGGCGCCCATCGTCCGTCCCGTCCGCTTCATCAGCCGCCACATGCGCACGCCTCGCACGACGCAGAACGCGCCCGCTGCGACGACCAGGACGAGGCCGATGAGGAACGTGAGCAGGATCATCGTCTAACCCTAGACCCTCTTCTTCAGGAGACCGAAGAGCCCGCGCACGAGCTCGCGCTGGATCGTCCTTCCAGTCGAGGACTTGAGGAAGTCTCCGATCGCGTCGGCGCCTCCTCCCGTGGCTTCCGCCGCTTTCTTCTGGCGCTCGCTCGAAGGTGGCGCGCCGGGAGGCTGCGGCGCGGCCTGCTCGAGGCGCGCCGCCAGCATCTCGCGGGCGCTCTGGCTGTCGAGCCGGGTTCCGTACTTCGCGAACAGCGGAGAGCTCTTGGCGGTGCCGTCGACGTCGTCCGCAGGCCCCATGCGCGCGTGCGGCGGGCGCATGCGCGTGTGCACGACCGGGGTGGGGACGCCCGACTCGGACAGGATCGTGACCGCGGCCTCGCCGGTTCCCATCTGCGTGAGCAGCTCCTCGAGGTCGTAGAAGTCGGACTTGGGGAACGTCCGCACGGTCGCTCGCAGCGCCTTCGCATCGTCGGGCGTGAAGGCGCGCAGCGCGTGCTGGACGCGGTTGCCGAGCTGGCCCAGCACGTCAGCCGGAATGTCCTTCGGCGTCTGCGTGACGAAGAAGACGCCGACGCCCTTCGAGCGGATCAATCGCACGGTCTGCGTGACCGACTCGACGAACGCCTTGCTGGCGTCGTCGAACAGAAGGTGCGCCTCGTCGAGGAAGAACACGATGCGCGGCTTGTCTCGATCCCCGACCTCGGGAAGCTGCTCGAAGAGCTCGGCGACGATCCACATGAGCACCGTGGACCACAGCCTCGGCCGGTCCTGCACCGCGGGCAGCTCGAGGCATGAGATCACGCCGCGCCCGTCGGGTGCCGTACGCACGAGGTCGGCGATGTCGAGCTGGGGCTCGCCGAAGAAGTCGTTTCCGCCACCCTCCTCGAGGCCGACGAGCGAGCGGAGCAAGACGCCTACGGTCGCCGGCGAGAGCCCGCCGATGCCCTTCGAGCTCCTCCTCTGCCGGCGTCGGAGTCGAGGAACGTGAGCAGCGCCCGCAGGTCCGAGAGATCGAGCAGCGGAAGTCCCTTCTGGTCTGCGTAGTGGAAGACGAGCGTGAGGCTCTGCTCCTGCGTCTGGTTCGAGCCGAGAACCTTCGCGAGCAGGAGCGGTCCGAAGTCGGACACCGTGGCGCGCACCGGAACGCCGGGGCCGATTCCGCCGAGCGAGAGGTACTCGACCGGGTACCCGGCCGGAGCCCACTCGATCCCGAGCTCCCCCGCGCGCTTCTTGGCCGGGCCGTCATCCGAGCCCGGGAGCGCGATCCCCGAGACGTCGCCCTTCACGTCGGCGGCGAATACCGCGACGCCGGCTGCCGAGAGCTGCTCGGCGATCACCTGCAGCGTCCTCGTCTTCCCGGTTCCGGTCGCGCCTGCGATCAGCCCGTGCCGATTCATCATCCGAAGCGGAACGCGGACGCCCGCCTCGGGCACGAGCGCGCCCTCGTGAACTCCGACGCCGAGCTCGATCGCGGCGCCCCCGGTCGCGTATGCGCTCGCCGACGGACGTGGCGAAATCCGTGGCGCTCGCGGGCTGAGTGGCCATCGGCGCGATCGTATCCGACCTCTGGCCAGCTTCCTCGCGCGAGCAGCACCGGATCCTCCGATCCGAGTTTTGTATCCAATTCGAGCGGGTATTGCCGACAAGTCCGTAGCGTCAGCAGCGAGCTCAGGTCGTCCTATTGCACATTTAGGATCCGAGAACTACGATCTGGGACACAATCCGGCAGAGGGAGGAGCGGGAGATGAGCGGCACGGAGACGAACGGGAACGGCCGTTGGAACGGGATCGAGCGGCCCTACACGCAGGATGACGTCGAGCGACTGCAGGGTCGCTATCGGGTCGAGCACACGATCGCGCGCCTCGGCGCAGAGCGCCTCTGGAGGCTCATGGATGAGGAGCCCTACGTCGCCGCACTCGGTGCGCTCACGGGCGCGCAGGCCGTGCAGATGGTGAAGGCGGGTCTGAAGGCGATCTACCTCTCCGGCTGGCAGGTCGCCGCCGACGGGAACCTCTCCGCGCACACGTACCCGGACCAGAGCCTGTATCCCGCGAACAGCGCTCCGGCGCTCGTCAAGCGCATCAACAACGCGCTCCTGCGCGCCGATCAGATCGACGCAGCCGAAGGCAAGAACGGCACCTACTGGCTCGCACCGGTGCTCGCGGACGCGGAGGCCGGCTTCGGCGGCCCGCTGAACGCATTCGAGCTGATGAAGTCGTTCATCGAAGCCGGAGCCGCCGGCGTGCACTTCGAAGACCAGCTCTCCTCCGAGAAGAAGTGCGGCCATCTGGGCGGGAAGGTGCTCATCCCGACCAGCCAGTTCATCCGGACGCTCGTCTCGGCGCGACTCGCGGCAGACGTGCTCGACGTACCGACGGTTCTGGTCGCGCGCACCGATGCCCTCTCCGCGACGCTCCTGACGAGCGACGTGGACGAGCGCGACCGCGAGTTCCTCACCGGTGAGCGTACGCCGGAGGGCTTCTTCCGCATCGAGCCCGGCATCGAGGCGCCGATCGCGCGAGCGCTCGCCTATGCGCCGTACGCCGACCTGCTCTGGTGCGAGACCTCGACGCCCGACCTCGACGAGGCGGCCGCATTCGCGGAAGCCGTGCATGCCCAGTATCCGGGCAAGCTCCTGGCGTACAACTGCTCGCCCTCGTTCAACTGGAAGAAGCACCTGGACGACAAGACGATCGCGTCCTTCCAGCAGGAGCTCGCGGAGATGGGGTACCGCTTCCAGTTCGTGACGCTGGCCGGCTTCCACGCCGTCTGCTCCTCGATGTTCGATCTCGCGCGCGGGTATGCGGACGAGGGAATGAGCGCGTATGTCGAGCTCCAGGAACGAGAGTTCGCAGCCGAGGAGCACGGCTATACGGCGACCAGGCATCAGCGCGAGGTCGGAGCGGGCTACTTCGACGCCGTGCTCGAGGCGATCACCAGCGGTCAGAGCTCGACGCTGGCGCTGAAGGGATCGACGGAGGAAGCGCAGTTCGAGCCTAAGATCACGGCGTGACCACACCGGCGGTGAGTCAGGGCGTCACGCTCCGCGGGCAGGACGAGAGCCGGGATCCTGACGCCCGAGGCGCTCGATCTCGTCGAGGCGCTCGAGCGCGAGTTCGGCGGCAGGCGGCTCGAGCTGCTCCAGGCCCGTGCCGAGCGCCAGAAGCGGATCTCCGCGGGCGAGCTGCCGGACTTCCTCGAGGGCACCCGCTCGATCCGTGAAGGCGACTGGCAGGTAGCTCCCGTACCCGCCGACCTGCAGGACCGGCGAGTCGAGATCACCGGGCCCGCAGGCGACCGGAAGATGGTGATCAACGCGCTCAACTCCGGCGCGAAGATCTACATGGCCGACTTCGAGGACGCGAACTCGCCGACCTGGGAGAACGTCCTCGGGGGCCAGCTCAACCTGACCGATGCGATCGAGCGGACGATCTCCGTCGAGACGGGCGAGAAGAGCTACGCGCTGAAGGACGAGGTCGCGGTGCTCCTCGTCCGGCCGCGCGGCTGGCACCTCACCGAGCAGCACTTGGAGGTGGACTTTCGACCGGTCTCCGCGAGCCTGTTCGACTTCGGTGTCTACTTCGCGCGGAACGCGACGCGCCTGCTCGAGCGTGGAACCGGCCCCTACTTCTATCTCCCCAAGCTCGAGAGCCACCTCGAGGCACGTCTGTGGAACGACGTCTTCCGCTTCTCGCAGGACCGCCTCGGGCTGCCGCAGGGAACGATCAAGGCGACGGTTCTCATCGAGACGATCCTGGCGGCGTTCGAGATGGAGGAGATCCTGTACGAGCTACGCGAGCACTCGGCCGGGCTCAACGCGGGGCGCTGGGACTACATCTTCTCGGTGATCAAGAAGTTCCGCGACCGCGACGACTTCGTGCTCCCGGATCGCCTCGAGGTCACGATGGCCGTGCCCTTCATGCGCGCGTACACCGAGCTTCTCGTCCGCTCCTGCCATACGCGCGGCGCGCACGCGATCGGCGGCATGGCCGCGTTCATCCCGAGCCGTCGTGACGCCGAGGTGAACGAGATCGCGCTGAGGAAGGTTCGCGAGGACAAGGTGCGAGAGTCGGGCGACGGATTCGACGGCACCTGGGTCGCGCACCCCGATCTCGTTCCCGTGGCGAAGGAGGTCTTCGACGCGGCACTCGGCGAGAAGCCGAACCAGCTCGAGCGACTGCGCGAGGATGTCTCCACCCAGGCCACCGACCTGCTGGACGTCGCTGCGACGCCGGGCGAGATCACCGAGGAGGGCGTGCGCGCGAACGTCTCGGTCGGGATCCGCTACATCGCCTCGTGGCTCTCCGGCGTCGGCGCGGCGGCGATCGACAACCTGATGGAGGACGCCGCGACCGCCGAGATCTCTCGCTCGCAGGTCTGGCAGTGGGTGCGCCACGGCCGCGTGGCGAGAGAAGACGTCGAGCGGATCGTGTCGGAGGTCGTCGCGGAGCTGCCGTCCGAGCGAGTGGTGGAGGAGGCACGGGCGCTCTTCGAGCAGGTCGCGCTCGCCGAGGACTTCCCCGAGTTCCTCACGCTGCCCGCGTACGAGCGTTTGCTGGAGATGTCAGTAGATGTCCGACGGCACGAAGGCCGACGACCTCGCCCTCGCTCTCGAGGAGGCGATCGTCTCCGGCGAGATCCCACCCGGCAGCGTGCTGCGGCAGGAGCATCTCTCCGAGCAGTTCCAGGTCAGCCGCACGCCAGTGCGCGAGGCCCTGCGGCGCCTCGCCGCGCTTGGTCTCGTCAGCTTCGAGCCCAACCGCGGAGTGCGCGTGCGGATGCTCGCGCTGGACGAGCTGCGCGAGGCGTTTCTCGTCCGCGCGGAGCTGGAGAGCCTGGCCACGGAGATCGCGACGCCGAAGATGTCAGCCGCCGATCTCGCCGAGCTCGAGGCTGCCGAGCGGCGCTTCTCGGGCATCACGCACGATCTCGTCGAGATGAGCCATGCGGGGCGGCAGGATCTCGAGCTCGCGCGCGAGTGGCTGCATGCAAACCACTCCTTCCACGACGTGATCTATGCCGTTGCCGAGGTTCCGCTGATCGAGCGGATGGCGAAAGCCGCGCGTCGCACGTTCCTCGTCAAGCCCGTGTGGGCGACCGGGGCGGACCTCGACGAGCTTTACCGCAAGAACGACCGCCAGCACCGGGCGATCCGCGAGGCGATGACCGCGCGGAGCCCGCAGGGCGCCCGCGTGCTCGCGCGGGAGCACGTCCTCTCGTCCGGCAGGTTGCTCGAGGCGATTCTGGACAAGGTCGCCGCACAGACCCGCGAGCCGGCGCTGCGCAGCTAGCGGGCCAGCGTGACCTTCGACAGCCCGCGCGGCTCGTCGGGATCCAGGCCCTTCGTCTTCGCGAGCGCCCACGCGAAGAGCTGACCCGGCACGACGGAGAGCAGGGGCGTCAGGAGCGACCTGGCCGGGATCGGCACGGGGAGGGAGTACGCCGCGCCCACGACGGCCTCGGCCGCGCTGCCGCTCGCAATCACCGTCGCGCCTGTTGCACGCGCACGGGCTGCCGCTTCGAGCACCGCCGGCAGCGTCTCGTCGTCCGATGCGATCGCCCACACCGGAAACATCGGATCGAGCGCCGCCACCGGTCCGTGCGCGAGATCGGTCGCCGTCAAAGGCTCTGCCGCGACGCGGCAGGTCTCGAGCAGCTTGAGCGCGATCTCGCGGGCTGTTGCGAACTCGGCACCGCGGCCGATCACGAACATCCGGCCCGCGAACGCGAACGGAAGGGCGACACTCGTGATCTGCTCCCGCGTCGCCGGGACGAGGTGCGACATGAGGTCCGCCGTTGCCACGAGCTCCTCGGCGAAGCGCGGCCCGTCGTCTGCGCAGTACGCAGCCAGGAGCCCGAGTGCGGCGACCTGGTTCGTGTAGGTCTTCGTCGCGGCGACTGCCTGCTCGACGCCCGCGCACAACGGGAGAACCGCTTCCGCCGCACTCGCGAGCTCCGACGTCGTGTCGTTGGTGATTGCGACGGTGAACGCGCCTCTCGCTCGCGCGAGCTGCAGGTAGTCCACGACGTCCGGAGTGCGGCCGGACTGCGAGAGCGCGAGGGCGGTGCAACCCGTCATGTCGAGCTCGGCGCCGTAGTACACGGTCAGCGAGATCGAATCGCGAAGCGCCGTCCAGCCGCGGGAGGAGCCCGAATGCGTACATCCCGTACGACGCGGCGTTGTCGGACGACCCGTGACCGACCATGCGAATCGTCGTCGCGGAGCGTTCGCGAATCGACGCGGCCACCTGCCTGAAACTCGTCCGCTCGATCGACCAGCCGCCGCAGAGCCTCGGGCTGCTCCGCGATCTCGGACAGGAACCGAGCGCCCGCGCCGGGCGGCGGCTGTCGGCCTTGACCTCAGCCGAGGACACGTTCCCGCCCGTCCACGAGGACCCGCTCGATCTCCAAGTCGTCCGTCAGGACGACCACGTCCGCCGGGAGCCCGATGCTCCAGCCGGCCCGCGGCGGGGAGCCGAAGGATCGCGGGCAGGGACTTCGGTCGCCGGCGAGGATCGTCTCCTCGAACGATGCGCCGAGGGCGTGAAGATTCCGTACGGCTTCGATCATCGTGAGCGTGCTTCCGGCGAGCGCGCCGCTCGACCCGCGTGCCACGCCGTCTCGGATCTCGATGTCGAGGCCACCGAGGCGATGAGAGCCATCGGTGAGACCCGGCACCGGCCATCGCATCCGTCACGAGTGCGACCCGACCAGCGGCAGCGCGCCACACGACGCTCGCCGTCTCGGGTGCGAGGTGAACGCCGTCCAGGATGACCTGGACGACCACGTCGTCTCGCGCGAGAGCGGCGCCGGCGATGCCGGGATCTCGATGGCGGAACGGCCGCATGGCGTTGAAGAGATGCGTCACGGTCCGCACTCCGGCGTCGAAGGCGCGCGTTTGCCTCGTCGGCAGTTGCGTCCGAGTGACCGCACGAGACGACGATCTCGCGTCGCAAGCAGCGTCTCGATCAGCGCTGTCGGCGCCGGCGAGCTCGGGCGCCAGCGTGATCAGACGAACCGGTCCGGCGTCCAACAGGCGTTCGAGCAGCTCCTCGTCCGGATCCCGGCGCGCCGCGCGGGATGGATCCCGAGGCGAAGGGGAGAGAGGAACGGCCCTTCGAGATGAGCGCCGAGGATGCGGGGCCCCACGATGTGCGCAGGCACTTCGCGCAGGGCTGCGACGAGCTCCTGCTCGGGAGCGGTGATGAAGGTCGGGAGGTACGAAGTGACACCGGTCTCGAGCAGCGCTTCGCCGACGCGGCGGTAGCCGTCGGCGTCGGCTTCGAACAGGTCGACTCCCGGCGAATCCGTTCACCTGGAGGTCGACGAAGCCCGGTACGGCGATGCCACGCCCGTTCGGCGACGACAAGCCGTATCCCGCGACGCGCCCCTCGGCGAGCTCGACGTCGCCGCGGACGAGGTGACCGTCGACCAGGGCGGCTTCGACTCCGAGCCTCATGCTCGCAGCGCCGATCGAATGTTCTGGTCCGGCAGCGTCGAGCTTCGCGCGGGCCTCGGACGAATCGATCCCTGCGAGCAGGGAGACGATGGCGACCTTGGCATCGCCCTCCGCCGACGAGAGTGCGCGCTCGACCTGCTCCGGTGAGGCGCCGGTCGCGGATCCGACGATGCGCCTGACGCGTGCGCGCAGCTTCTCGTTCGTGGCCGAGACGTCGACCATGAGGTTGCCGAAGGTCTTGCCGAGCCGGATCATCGAGACGGTCGAGAGCGTGTTCAAGACGAGCTTCTGCGCGGTCCCCGCCTTGAGTCGAGTCGATCCGACGAGGAACTCCGGGCCGACGACGACGACGACCGGATGGTCGACGAGCGCCTCGAGCTCAGAACCGTGGGCGGAGACGACGCACGCGGTGCGAGCACCGGCTCGGCGGGCGGCTTCGATCGCACCGACCACGTACGGCGTCCTTCCACTCGCGCTGACGCCGACGACGATGTCGTCGTCGCCGACCGCGAGAGCCGCGACGTCCTTGCCTCCGGCATCCCGATCGTCCTCGGCCGCCTCCTGTTCGAGGGGTGGCGCGCTCACGCCACCGGCAACGAGCGATATCACCGTGCCAGGCGGGACGGAGAAGGTGGTCTCGCATTCCGACGCGTCCAGCGCCGCGATCCTCCCGGACGACCCGGCGCCGACGTAGACGAGGCGGCCGCCACGCGCGAGACAGTCGGAGATCGCGTCGACGGCGGCAGCGATCGCCGGCGCGGCGGCGGCCACGGCAGCCGGAACCGTGGCGTCCTCGGCGTTCATCAGCTCGACGAGCTCCACCGTCGCCCGGAGGTCATAATCCGCTCCCGGCTGGCTTCCCGCCTCGGTGACGAGCATGTCGAGCCCCGCGTCGTCCAGCGGGCGCGAGTCGTCGAGGTCGGCTCGGAGCTGAGACATGCAGTCGAGTCTATGCACGGAAGTGCTCGGTGGTCAATACCAATTGTCGTGAGAATGTGGTATCGGTATAGCCTCCGACATGGCCGAAATCGTCCTCGAGCACGTCACGAAGGTCTTTCCGGGAGACGTCGTCGCCCTCGACGACGTCTCGCTGCGTATCGAGGACGGTGAGTTCATCGCGCTGGTCGGGCCATCCGGTTGCGGCAAGTCGACGTTGCTCCGCGCCCTCGCTGGCCTCGAAGACGTCACCAGCGGCGCGATGTCGATCGGCGGGCGCGACGTGACCGATCTCGCGCCGAGGCACCGGGACGTTGCGATGGTCTTCCAGAGCTACGCCCTGTATCCGCACATGAGCGTCCGCCAGAATCTCGGGTACGGACTCAAGGCTCGGCGCACGCCGAAAGCCGAGATCAGGCGCCGGGTCGACGAGGTGGCCGGGATGCTCGGGCTCGAGGAACTCCTCGAGCGTCGTCCCGCACAGCTTTCGGGCGGTCAACGTCAGCGTGTCGCCATGGGTCGCGCGATCGTGCGCGAGCCGAAGGCATTTCTCATGGACGAGCCCCTCTCCAATCTCGACGCCAAGCTGCGGGTGGGGATGCGCGCGTCGCTGGCGCAGCTTCACAGGCGGCTGGGAGTCACAACCGTCTATGTGACTCATGACCAGGTCGAAGCGATGACGCTCGGACAGCGCGTCGCGGTCATGAGGGATGGCCGGATTCTTCAGGTCGACACGCCTCAGCGCCTCTACGAGCAGCCGAAGGACCGCTTCGTGGCCGGGTTCATCGGGTCGCCGGCGATGAATCTCGTTGAAGCGACGATTCACGGCGACGAGATTCGTTTCGGGCAGTTTCGACTCCCGCTCGATGAGAGGCGACGCCCGGTCTCGGGCACTCAGAGGGTCGTTCTCGGCGTGCGACCGGAGAGCTTCGAGGACGCGGCCTTTTCGGCCACGGAACTCCCCGGGCTCGATGTCGAGGTCGCGGTACTCGAGGAGTTGGGCTCGGACGCGCACGTCTTCTTCCCGGTCGCGGCTCCGCTCATCACTCCGGACGCGCTGGAGGACGAAGGGGAGGACGGGGCATCCCTGGTGGCAGCGGAGGCCGCCCTGTTGAACGCTCGAGTCGATCCACGGACTGCAGCTCGCGTGGGCCAGACGCTGCGGTTGGTCGTCGACCCGGCGCGCTTCCACTTCTTCGATCCCGAGAGCGGGCTCAGTCTGCTCGAGCCGAAGCGGTCTATGGTGCTGACCAACTGATGACAGCAATCGTGATGGGCGCCCTTTGACCAAGCAAAGCCAGACGCGTGACCTCGTGCTCGACCTCATCGAGGACCTCGATGTCGGCGCGGCGATTCCTTCGGAGCGCCAGCTGAGCGCCGACCTCGGCGTGTCTCGGCTGACTCTACGTGCTGCCCTGGACGATCTGGCGCGCGAGGGATACGTCGTACGACGACGGGGCTCGGGCACGTTCGTCGGAGAGCCGAAGATCGCCCAGGAGCTCACGATGACCTCGTTCACGGACGACATGCGGCGGAGGGGAATGCGTCCGTCCTCGAGGACTCTGGAAGTGCGCGTGTTGCCTGCGGGAGCGCGACTCGGGCGCCTGCTCCACCTCTCGCCCTCGGAGCCCGTGTTCGTCGCCAGCCGTCTCCGACTGGCAGACGGTGAGAGCATGGCGATCGAGACGGTGCACGTGCGGGAGAAGAGCGTTTCGGGCCTGACCGCGGGAGATCTCGAGGAGACCTCGTTCTACGAGCTCCTCCAGGATCGCTACGGCATCGTCGTCGTCGGTGGGACACAGACCATCGAGCCGACCGTGACGGACGAAGAGGAGTCCGCTGCGCTGGGTGTTCCTCTGCATTCGCCCGCCTTTCGGTTCGAGCGCGTCACCCACTCGGAGTCGGGCGAGATCGTCGAGTTCGTGGAATCGATCTACCGCGGAGACCGCTACAGGCTCGTCACATCCCTTTCGGTTCCACAGGAACGACGCAGGACGAGAGCGCCGTCGTGGGCCGAGGTCGACGGCTACGCCGTACCCCGGGCGACGAGGCGTGGTTAGTACCACATCTGAACACCGGCTGGAGAGCCATGTGGCGAGACTTTCCGCTCCGGTACAGCGATTTGAAGAATGCACGCGATGAAGCAAGGGCTTGACAGCGGCAGCGGAATGTGGAAGCCTGCCGTCTGATGGCAGATTGGTATAAACCAATTGGGCGATCCCTAGCCGACTGCCCGGCGAGCAAGCAGGATGCCCAACGCCGCGGGAGATGCGCATGAACGTACGTCATATCGCTGCTGCCTCGTTGATCGCCGTGCTGGCCGTCATGGCGATGGGCGCGACCGGTGCGTCTGGCCGCAGTTCGGCCGACACACTTACCGTTTGGCTTCAGGTCGACGCGCGGTCCGGCTGGCCGGAGGTCGTCGCAGCAGCTACTGCACAGTTCAAGTCGGCGAACCCCGGCTGGGACGTCGACGTCCAGTATCAGGAGTGGAACACGCACCTCGGCAAGTTCGACGCCACGCTCGCAGGTGGGAGCGCTCCAGACGTCATCGAGATGGGCAACACCGAGATGACGAAGTACATGGCAGCGGGCGCTTTCCAGGACCTGACTGCGGACAAATCGTCGTTTGCGAACTCGAACACCTGGCTCGCCGGGCTCGCTGCTTCGGGCAGGTTCGGCGGCAAGCTGTACGGCGTCCCGTACTACGCGGGGTCGCGCCTCGTGACCTACCGCACGGATCTCTTCAGGCAGGCCGGCGTCAACAAGCCGCCGACGAGCCTGGCCGAGTTCACGGCGGCCGCGAAGAAGCTCGGTGCGAGGAACGACGAAAAGACCTTCTCGCCCGTCTACATCGCGGGAACCGACTGGTACGTGGCAATGAGCTTCGTCTACGACCACGGCGGCACGATCGCCATCACGAACAAGGGCAAGTGGATCGGGACGCTCGACCGGCCGAAAGCCATTGCAGGCTTGACGGCGTTCAAGCGCTTCTTCGATGCCGGTTCACGGGCGTCGAAGACGACGATCGAGACGAAGCCGAACCCCTACGACGTCTACGCCCAGGGGAACGCGGCGTCGATGATCGGTCCCGGCTGGTTCAGCTGCTGCGTCGGAGACCACAAGGCCGCGACGGGGCAGTTCGTGATGCCGAGCCGCACCAAGGGACAGCCGATGCCCGGCTTCCTCGGCGGGTCCGACCTGGCCGTCCCGGTCGGTGCGGACAAGGCGAAGGCCGTTGCCTGGATCCGGGCGTTCACCGATAACGCCTCGATGACCGCGTTGCGGGCGAAGGGCAACATCCCGAACACGACGAGCCTGCTCGGGTCGAGCATCAACGAGCGAGCGGCGCGCCGAAGCTGGTTCGTCCCGACCGCGAAGCACTGGGTCAACGTGGAGAACGGGAACATCCTCCGCACCATGCTGGCGCGGATCCTCACGAACAAGATGAGCATCAAGGAAGCGGCCTCGGTCGCCAGCGACAACATCGCCTTCACGCTGAACCAGAGTTAGTGCCCGACGGGGACGTGGATCTCGTTGTCGAGTAGCCAGGTTCCCGAAATCCCCGACAACCGGGCGGTCCCCGCCGAGATCGGAGCTCTCCGGTCTCGGCGGGACCGTCCGGTCACTCCGAGCCGCGTTCTACGCGGCTCGGTGCCGTATCTCCTCATCCTCCCGGTGGCTGCCGTCATCGGCGCGATCCTGGGGTATCCGCTCTACAAGCTCGTCACGCTCTCTTTCCAGCAGTACGGCCTTCCCGAGCTCATCCAGCGCAAGGGGACGTGGGTCGGGTTCGACAACTACGCGTCCGTCCTGCGAGACGAGATCTTCTGGGACACGCTGATCCGGACGGTCGTCTTCACGGTCGCGAACGTCGGTCTGACCATCGTGCTGGGAACCCTCCTCGCGCTTCTGCTGATCCGTGTGTCGACCTGGGTGCGCGTGCTCCTGACGGCGGGTCTCGTCCTCGTCTGGGCGATGCCGCCGGTGGTCGCGGTACAGGTCTTCTACTGGATGACGAACTTCCAGAACGGGGTGCTCAACCATGTTCTGACGGAGCTCCACATCGGTGATTACGCCCAGCACGACTGGTACGCGACCACGTTCTCGAAGCTCGCCATGGTGACGCTGTTGATCGTGTGGGGGGCGATCCCGTTCGTGACCATCACGGTCTACGCAGGGCTGGCCCAGGTTCCACGCGAGCTCGTCGAGGCGGCGGAGATCGACGGCGCAGGCCCTCTACGCGTCTTTCGCGATGTCACGTTTCCCATCCTGAAGCCGATTCTCCTGATCCTGACCAGTCTCTCGATCATCTGGGACTTCGGCGTCTTCACCCAGCCGTACCTGCTGATCGGCGCCTCTCAGCTGGATCCGTCGAACTACCTGATGGGCGTGTACGTCTTCATCGAGGGGTACCAGCGCACGGACTTCGGGCGAGGGGCCGCGATCTCCCTCTTGATGCTGCTCATCGTCGCCGCGCTCAGCATCGTCTACGTGCGCCGCATGGTGAGGATGGAGGGAGTTCGCTGAACGCGCCGGCTCGCATTAGGCGCCGACCTGCGGTCGCTCGTCGGGAGCGTCGACGCCGCGTTCGGCGCATCGCCTGGAACGTCGTCGGGCTTGCGGTGTTCGTGATCCTCGTCTTTCCCGTCTTCTGGATGGTGTCGACGGCCCTCAAGCCGGACACCGAGATCAACAGCTTCACTCCGACGTGGTTCTCGTCCGAGCCGACCCTTCAGCACTTTCGCGACGCCGTCGACCCCGATCTGCACCCGGGCTTCTGGGACGCCGTCAAGAACAGCCTCCTGATCGTCGGCGTGACGGTGATTCTCTCGATCGTGCTCGCCTTCCTGGCGGCGGTGGCGCTGGCGAAGTACCGGTTCACGGGGCGGAAGCTCTTCGTCGTGTTGATGATCGGGATCCTGATGCTTCCCGCCGCCGGGCTCATCATCCCGCTCTACGTGGCGCTCGCCCGCTACGGGTTGACGAACCAGGAGGACCCCCTGCCTGCGGGCGCGCTGGCCGGAGTGATCCTCACATTCATGACGTTTCTGCTCCCGTTCGCCGTCTGGACGCTCCGCGGCTTCATCCTCGGGGTTCCACGTGAGCTGGAGGAGGCGGCGATGGTCGACGGCTCGAGCCGTGTCGGAGCGTTCATCCGGATTCTCCTCCCACTCGTCGCACCCGGCCTCGTGGCAACCTCGATCTTCGTCTTCATCACCGCGTGGAACGAGTACATCTTCGCGAACGTGATCCTGAGCAGTCAGTCGAACCACACGCTGACCATCTGGCTCGCCTACTTCTCGGGGACGAGCCGTAACACGGACTGGGGGGCGCTGATGGCGGCGTCGACGCTGACGGCGATCCCCGTGGTGGTGTTCTTCCTGCTCGTGCAGCGGAAGATCGCGTTCGGTCTGACCGCCGGCTCGGTCAAGGGATGAGGGTGGTCGAGCCCCAGGGGTCTGACCCCGGCGGCGGCGCCGGATGAGCGAGACGCTCGAGCGACTCGCGACCTCCTGCATCTTCCCGGGGTTCGAGGGGACGGGGCCGCCCGACTGGGTGCGCCGCTGGCTCGAACGAGGTCTGGGCGGCGTCGTCCTCTTCGGGTGGAACGTCGAGAGCCCGGAACAGCTGCGACAGCTGTCCGCGGCACTTCGTTCCGAGCGTGACGACGTTCTCGTCGGGATCGACGAGGAAGGCGGCGATGTGACCCGGCTGGAGGCGCGAACCGGAAGCTCGTACCCGGGAAACGCCGCTCTCGGAGCCGTCGACGACGTCGAGCTCACCGAGCAGGTCGCGGCGGCGATGGCGGCGGATCTGCGCGCTGTCGGAGTGAACCTCGACCTGGCGCCGGTCGCAGACGTCAACACGAACGCGCAGAACCCCGTTATCGGCATCCGCTCGTTCGGCGCGGAAGGGCCGCTCGTCGCCAGACACGTGGCCGCCTTCGTGCGCGGTCTGCAGGGCGTAGGCGTTGCCGCCTGTGCCAAGCACTTCCCGGGACACGGCGACACGTCCGAGGACTCCCACCACGAGCTTCCAGTGGTCGAATCGATCGAAGCCGAGGCCCTGGCTCCGTTTCGCGCGGCGATCGAGGCCGGAGTTCAGGCGATCATGACCGCGCACATCGTCGTCCGAGATCTCGGCGAGGCCCCGGCGACGATGAGCGGGAAGATCCTGCATGGGCTTCTCCGCGAGGATCTCGGCTACGGCGGACTGGTGATGACCGATGCGCTCGAGATGCGCGCGATAGCCGACACCGTCGGAGTGGAGGAGGGGGCGGTTCGCGCGATCGAGGCGGGGGCAGACGCGCTCTGCCTTGGGCACGACCTGTTCGAGGACTCGGTTCGGCTCGTACGTGATGCACTTGTCGGCGCCGTCCGTTCCGGGCGCCTGCAGGAGGCACGTCTCGTCGATGCCGCAGGTCGGGTACGCGGGGTGGAGGAGTGGGTATCGCGGAGCGCGGAGCGTCGCGTCGACGGCTCGCGCGACATCGGCAGAGCTGCCGCGAGACGCGCGCTCCAGGCAGACGGTGTCGGATCTCCGAGACGCCCACCGCTCGTCGTCGAGCTCGAGCCGGAGCCGAGCATGGCCGCCGGTCGCTTGCCGCAAGGTCCCGGCGACTGGTTTCGGTCGGTGGTGCAGGAGTCGGAGGTCGTACGCGTGCAGCAGAGCACAGCCGGCGACGCGCTCGCGCTCGCCGACGGCCGCCAGCTCGTGATCCTCGCTCGAGACGCCCATCGTCACGCGTGGGAGCGCGAAACCGTTGAGGAGCTCCTCGTGCACGCTCCCGACGCGGTCGTCGTGGAGCTCGGCCTCCCCTACTGGAGACCAAGAGACGCCAGGAGCTACGTCGTGACCAACGGCGCCGGCCGCGTGAACGTAGAAGCGGCAGCCGAGCGGCTATACTCGGGAACGCGTCGCGGGGTGGAGCAGTCTGGTAGCTCGCCGGGCTCATAACCCGGAGGTCGCAGGTTCAAATCCTGCCCCCGCTACTGAAAAGCCCCGGAAACGGGGCTTTTCTGTCCATCGCAGCGATCGGCGGGCAGAGTCCTTGGCCCAACTCTTGCCTTTGCGGACGCGATGCCGCACCAACCTGGGTGCGAGTCTGCTTCAAGCGAGAGTACGCTCGCACATGGAGCAGTTCTCTCTCTCTCTCTCTCTCTCTCTCTCTTTTCTCGTTTCGTCCCAGGGACGGACATCATCGAGGCGGGCGTTCGGGCGTACGATCTCGCGAACCGGGTCCGGTGACGGCTCGGCCCTCGACATGGAGGAGGCGCGATGCCCACCGACCCGCAGCTCGACGTGTCTGAGGCCGTGCGCATTCAGATCCTCGCGACCGAGCATTGGAGCCTGCTCGCGACGAGAAACATCACATACGGCGCGATCTACAGCCGGGCCACCATCTTCCTGACTGTCGTATCCGCAGCCGTCGTTGCGTTGGCCCTTGCCGCCGAGGCGACGGCGTTCGGCGACCGTTTCTACATGTTTGCACTCCTCGTTCTGCCGGTTGCGCTTCTCACCGGGGTGGCGACATACATCCGCCTCGTCGACGCACGGATCGAGGACTTCTGGCTTCTGTCCGGCATGAATCGTCTCCGTCACGCCTACCTCGACATCGCGCCGGGGCTCGAGCCGTATTTCGTGACGGGCCACCACGACGACGAGCGAGGCCTGTCCGAGACGTACGGCCCAGGCACGGAGAACCGGGTCCTCCGCCTAATTGCCAGCACGTCCACGGTCGTCGGGGTGATCGACGCCGTTCTCGCCGGGGTCGTCGGGGGCCTCGTCGCAGAGGTCGTGGGCGCAGGATCCGAGCTGAGCGTGCTCATCGGCGCAGTGGTGACTTCAGTGGTCGTCGCGCTGCTTGTCCACGCCGACAGGCGCATCATTGCGCGCGGGCATCGCAGGCTCGAACCCCGCTTCGCCCGATCGGCGGAAGCCGGACGCATGCACGAACACCAAAATCCACCGTCCTCTCCGCGCGCCGACGTGCCCCAGAGCGTGCGTGCCCAGATCCTCGCGACCGAGCATTGGAGCCTGCTAGCGGCGAAGGACGTGACGTACCGCGCGGTCTTCAGTCGGACCAGCATCTTCCTGACCGTCGTGTCCGCGACCGTCGTTGCATTGGCCCTGGTCGCTCGGGCGACCGAGTTCGGCGACGGTTTCTCCGCGTTTGCACTCCTCGTTCTGCCGGTCGCTCTCTTCGTCGGAGTGACGACACAAATCCGCCTCATCGAAGCCCGGATCGACGACTTCTGGCTCCTGTCCGGCATGAATCGCCTCCGTCACGCCTATCTCGAGATCGCGCCGGGGCTCGAGCCGTATTTCGTGACGGGCCACCACGACGACGAGCAGGGTCTGTACGAGACATACGGCCCAGGCACGGGGAGCCGGTTCTACCGCCTGCTCGGCGAGACTTCCACGCTCGTCGCGGTGATCAACGCAGCTCTCGCCGGGGTCGTTGGGGGGCTCGTCGCAAACGCTGCGGGCGCAGGATCCGAGCTGAGCCTCTTCATTGGCGCAGTGGTGACTGCGTTGCTCGTCGTGCTGCTCGTCTACACGAGCAGGCGCCTCATCGGACGTGGGCGTCGCGCGCTCGAGCCCCGCTTCCCACGATAGGTCGAAGACGATACGACGACACGGGACTTAAACGGCAGGCGTCCGGCTAGTAGATGCGCAGCTTGTCCAGTAGCGCGAGCGGGTCGTCGAGCGACTCGAACAGATCCTTGTTGTGATTGATCATCTTGCTGCGCATATAGACCCGAAGCCACTGCTTGTAGATATAAAACTCATAGCGGTCGAGCATCTCTCGTAGCGTCAGGTCCTGTTGCGCGATGAGCCCAACGCGAGTCCCCGATCGAGCTCGGACGGCTCGAGGATGGCCTCGACGCTGTCTCCGTCAATGGCATCCGGTAGGTAGCTCTCGATCGAATCCGCCACGAGATACGGCGCGAGCTGGACCATGCGCGTTCGCGTGTACTCGCGACGCTTGTCGTACAGGCGCACGGCGATCTGCTCCATCGGCTGGAGCAATGCCGTGAGCATCAGACCCACGGGTCCTGCGCCGACAACGTGCACCTGCATCCTGGAGTTCAGTCTCTCAGAGCCGTGGAGTGAGATGGAGCCGCCCGTTTCGCGCCCTCGTTGCTCGAGCTGCACCGTCGAACGGGGCGACGTGGACTGAGAACCGACGCTTAGGGATCGTGGCGACCGTGCTGAAAAAATGGGAAGACCCGCCGAAGCGGGCCTCCGCGAGTGCGCTCACAAGGTTTCAGCCGCGCCTGACTGTGCCTACTTCTCGACGTACGCAGTGATCGGTTGTACGACACCATGGTTTTCCATGGCGGCCAGGACTTCAGGCGGCGGCGACGCGAGCATCCCCTGCATGGCTGCAGCATCGGAAACGTCGGCTGTGATTGCGACGTTGGTACTCCCGTCGGCGGCAACGTAGTCGGTCACGTTGCTGCCCGTACCCGATTCGACGGCAGCGGCGCGTTCTGCCTTCCCCTGCAGCCAGCGGTCGATGTCTTCAACGGCATGCGTGATGACGACTTTGGGCATAACGACTCCCTTCGTGTCGCAGTCTGCGGCCTAGGTAGGGCCGACCGTACTACACCAGCGGCGATTTTTGAGAGGGCGTAACGATCCACGTCGCTCAAGCGACATTCCCGCACACTCGGACATGACGGCGCCACGTCTCCTGTGCCTCTGGGATCTTGCCGGTCGTCAGGAAAGAACGCGCTCAAGCGCTGCGCGATCCGTCGGCTCGCCGTGCGCGGGCAGCACGAGCTCGACCGGCAAGTCGAGCAGCGGACGGAGCCGCTGGACGACATCGTCGCGCGTAACGTGCTTGCGATCGCCGACCCAGATGTCCAGACCGTCGCCGAAGTCGGAGAGCGAGTCGCCGGTGACGATCGCGCCGATCGACGGCAGCCAAAGGATGAGGTCGTTGTCCTCGCGGCCCGCGTACGCCGTGATGCCGAACGGCCATGCTCCGGGACCGTGAAAGTGTCCCTCGCCTTCACCGGCGCGCAACCACGCAAGGTCCTCACTCTCCATGCCGCGCACGCGATCGGGGTCGATGCCGAACTTCTCGACCCAGTCCTCCCAAGTGTCCGCGGGCGGCGTGTGCACGGGGAGGCCAAGCCGACGTGCATCGCGCTCGTGGTAAGGCGCCGTCAGGACGACGGCGGTCGCGCGCTCACGTAGCTCGTCGGGAACGGCGAGCGGATCGAACAACACGAAGTCGTTGCCGAGCTCGATCCCATAGGACGAGACAGCCTCGGGCCACTCCTCCTCCTCGTTCCAGCCGGGATGCGGCGACTGCCAATGCCAGACACCCGGCCGCAGCTCACGCATGAGCACAGTTTGTCACGCTGGCTTCTGGTTCAGACAACGAGAGCATTCGTGCTCTTCGTCGCTCAAGAGACATTCCCGCACGCTCGGGCATACGGGAGTTACTTCTTGCCTCAAGAAGGCCGGGGCCAGCGTGCTGGTGCGTGAAATCGCCCCGCTCGGTCGGCGGCAGATCGTTGCGCCAGTGCTGCGGGCTGAATCAGGGATAGGGTCCGCGTCTATGGACATGCTGAAGGGCGAACAGATCGCCGAGGCCAACCTGACCGACTGGCGCAAGCTGGCCCAGGGACTGCATGCCCGCTACCTGGTAGACGACTTCGGCACCGGCGCACGGTTCGTTGCCGCGGTGGGCGGGGCGGGCGACGCGCTCGGCCACCACCCGCGCGTGTCGATCGGCAATGGGTATGTCGACCTCAAGCTGGTCACCGACGACGCCATCTACCGCGACGGCGAGGGCACCGAACACGTCGTCGAATGGGTGACCCAGCAGGACGTCGACCTCGCGCGACGGATCACCGAGATCGCCGCCGACCACAAGGTCGACGCCGACCCGGCCTCGGTCAGCGACATCGAGCTCGGCCTCGACACGGCGCGCTCCGCGACCATCGCCCCAGTGTGGGCCGCCCTGCTGACCGGGAGCGCCGAAGCCCAGGGCCGCGGATCCCCCAGCGACGAAATCCGGGACGCCACGGGACGGGTACCGAACCTGTGGTTCGGGGACGCAGACGAGCACGAGACCCCGCGTCAGCGGTTCCACATCGAGGTCTATGTGGCGCCCGAGGTGGCCGAGCAACGGATCGCCGGCGCCCTCGCCGCGGGCGGGACCATGGTCGATGACAGCAACGCGCCCTCGCTCACCGTGATCGCCGACCAGGACGGCAACAAGGGAATCGTATGCGTCGACGTGTCCGCTGTGAAGAAGGATTGAAACGCCAACTCGGTTGACCCGCGGCGCGCGGCCGCGGGTCACTTCGGCCCGCGGCATCGAATACCGCTAACGGCTCTCCGGGGCGGGCCAGCTGTCGAGATGCATCGAAGGACGCCGCCGAGCCGAATAGCACGAGTGCCTGGAGGGTCGTCCTGCGCCTCGTTCAAGAGCGCCAACAGCTCAGGCTCCATGCATGGATCATCACGTCTTGTGGGCACGAACGCGTGCCACTTGGTCCGCTCGACTCCCAACGAAGATGCAGTGCGACCTTCAAGCGACATTCCCGAACGCTCACGCACGACAATGCGACCTCACTAGGAGGTATCGCATCATGTTCGCGGAGCCCGCATGGAGCGAGCTCTACTGGGGCTCATCCTCTGGCTCGGAGCGAGCGGCAAGCTCAGGCGGGATCTCGAAGAGGTTCCTCAGAACCTGGGTTGTGAACTGCAATGCCCGCCGCGCCGTCTTCTCATCGACGTGGGATGCGTGCGCTCCTACGGCCGCAAGGACGCGGGTCGCGTCCTCGTAGTACTTGCGTAAGGCATCAGGCAGGTGCTCGACGCGAACATCAGCACCGTCCTCGGGCACGACCCTCAGCAGCTGAGCCTGCGGGTAGTTCGGAGCGGTGTGCTCGATCACGATGGCACGACCACAGTGCGGGCATGAGATCACGGACCAGTATCGCGAATCCCGCTAATAGATGTGAAGTTTGTCCAGGAGCGCAAGCGGGTCATCGACGCACTCGAACAGATCCTTGTTGTGCTTGATCATCTTGCTCTGCATGTAGACGCGAAGCCACTGCTTGTAGATGTAGAGCTCATAGCGAGCGAACATCTCGTCGAGTGGCAGGTCACGCTGCGCGATGAGCCCTGACAGGTACATCGCACACTCGAAGCCAAGCGAAATCGACTGAAAGTACGGAGAGCCAATGGCCGAATCGCCGGCGAGGAACACCGGCGAGCTGGCGAACGGGTGATCGCCAGGCTCCGTCGCAAGCCACTGCCGGCTGGTCGCATTGCGGGCCCGGTACAGATCCAGGGGTATCCGGAGAATCTCGAGGTCGCCGAGCACTTCGCCGTGAGTTTCCTGCTTGATCTTGTCGATGAAACGGTCCATCGACTGGGCGACGTCGGGAAAGTTGCCGCGAAGCCACTCTCCGTCGAACCGGGATGGCATCGCCTCGTAGTCCTCGGCGGTGATGTTGACGATGCCCGTCACGTGGCTGACGCTGCCGTCGGCGTGTGTGCGGTGAACCATCGGAATGAACTTGTAGCGTGCGTTCTCGATGTTCTTGTAGTACTTGCAGTACTCGTTGCAGTCGTATGTCTGGCCGTACAGGAACGTGATGACGAGCGCGTATTCGAGTCGGATGTTGAGCGTGTTCCTGCCTCCCTCCACCTCGTCGGAGCCTGCCGCCAGGTGATCTCGAAGCAGCGACCTGCTGCCGGTGCAGTCGATCAGGATGTCCCCCGGCTCGAGCATCGCCACCGCGTCCTCTGCTGATACGACGGCCGCGGTGCGCTGCACCGCATTCGACCTGCGCGTGTCGATCAGATCGCTGAGGGAGTGCTCGATGGCGTTGAGCGGGCAGAACCCTAGTGCCCATTCGCGAAGAAGCGTCATCAGGTCCGAAGGAATCGACTGTCTGAACGCGAGGCCTTCGTCGAGCTCTGCCGGATCGAAGACCGCCTCGATGTTCTCTCCATCGATGTGATCGTCACGGTAGCTCTCGACGGAATCTGCTACGAGGTATGAGCCGAGCCGAACCATCCGGGTACGGGTGTACTCGCGTCGCTTCTCGTAGAGGTGCACGGAGAACCCCTCCACCGGCTGCAGCAGTGCTGTCAGCACGAGACCCACTGGGCCCGCGCCGAGGACATGCACCCGGCCCGAGGAAGGCAGGGTCTCGAGGTTCGTGGAACCGGACTGCGGGGGCATTCGCCTCCTCGTTCGAGCGCAGATCGGCGGCGCTCAGAGATGAGCCGGACCGCGCCTCTGATGCAACGCGGCCCGGCTGTCGATCTGACTAGACGCCGACCAGCGTGCCGGCTTCGACCTCGTCGAAGTGGGAGATCTGAACAGAGTCGGCATCGACGCCCGCCTGGCTCATTGCTTCCTTCAACTCAGGCAAGGCGAAGAACGCCTTCGCGGCCTCGGGTGAGTCGAATGTGTGAGTGACGATGACGTCGTTGGGATTCTCGATCGAGCGCAGCACCTGGTGGCCGAGTACGCCGTGCTCGGTTTGGATCGGGGCGAAGCCGTCGTAGACCTTCTTCCAAGCGTCGAAGTCGGCAACACGGTGGCGGACAAGAGAAATGGTGTTCGTCATGATGCCCCCTTCCGGGGCGGGTGCCCCGCTGCGAGAGAACGGGCCTCAAGAGAAGCGCGCAACGAAGGCGAGGCTCAAGAGTCTACTCCTCAGCCGCTGACGAGCGTTAACCGACGAGTGCGAGTGCCACGACCGCCAAGAGACATTCCCGCACGCTCGCAAGCGAGGTGATCTCGCGAATGGACGGATCGTTTCGACGAGGGAGAAGCCGTTCGTGCGCGGCATCTGAAGGATAGGCCGAGTCGGCGGCGTTTGTAACGAGCCAAGCTGATCGTTGCGGCACTGTTTCAAGGCATGCGCTCCGAGCGGGCGGGCGGCGCTCGTGGACGGACCTCGTCGCCTGCTCGAACAGCGCTGTAGCCGCAGCTACTTGACGACGCGGTACTTGAGATGGGTGACGCCAGGCGCCTCGACCGCGCGGACCTGCTCCAGCTCCAAGTCGCCCACCTCATCCAACAGGCGCTCTCCACTACCCAGCAGGACGGGCACTACGTGGAGCTCCATCTCGTCGACGAGGCCGGCCGCGAGGTACTGCCGCGCGACGTTCGCTCCACCACTGAGCTTCACGTCCTGGCCGCCGGCCGCTTCCTTCGCCTGGTCGAGGGCGGACTCGATCCCATCGGTGACGAAGTTGAAGGTCGTGTCCGAGAGCTCGAGCGGCTCGCGCACGTGATGGGTGAGCACGAAGACGGGAAAGTGGAACGGCGGGTCGTCTCCCCACCATCCGTGCCAGGAGCCATCGCCCCAGTCACCACCGCCGACCGGGCCGAACATGTTGCGGCCCATCAGTACGGCGCCGATGTTGGCGAGCTGCTCCTCGATGACGGGCGTGCTCTCGTTCACCTCGCCGCCGGGGTGGCCGTGGGGCTTGCGCCACGCCTCGAGTTCGACCACCCAGTCGTGGAGCCGCTCGCCGCCCTCTCCGAGCGGGTTCTCCGCGCTCTGGTCGGGGCCGGCGACGTAGCCGTCCAGGGACATCGAGATCTCGAATCGGAACGCGCTCATGTCGCCTCCTCGTGGGGTTCTCAGGTACGACCGTGCCCGCCGGGAGAACTCATCGATTTCCTTTCGAGCGACATTCCCGCACAGTCGCGCAACCGAGCATCATCCACCAGCAGCGACCCGCCAGACGAGGAGGAGTGGATGCGCCGCTTGAACTTTCTGCAGGATGAGCCCTGGGACGAGGTGGACGACGGCATTCGCGTCCGCTGGTTCGGACACCCGTTCGGGGCCGACCAGCTCGGGGCATCGCTGATCGAGTACCTGCCTCAGTCGCCAGGAGGTGCGATGCACATGCACTACGGCGTCGAGGAGATGTTCTTCGTCCTCAGTGGGACTCCGACGGTCCGCACCCCGGAGGGGGAGGAGGAGCTCTCACCCGGAGACGTCGTCTACTTCCCGGAAGGCGCAGGCGGGCTGCACACGTTCTCGAATCCGACGAATGAGCCGGCAAGGATGATCGGCATCTCGACCAAGCGGTTCCCGGACGTCGTCGCCTACCCGGAGCGCGGCGTTGCCTGGGTGGCGACTCGTCATCCCGAGCGCCCGGTACCCGAGGGCGGCGACCAAGGAGTCATCGCTCGCTTCGAGCTGGCACCGGGCGACTGAAAGCTCTCGACGACGGGCTCGAGCGTCGCGGTCGCCGACCACCGCCTCCGGATCTCATAGCCTCTCAATGCGAGGCGAAGATGCAGATGGCACGGGAACTCGAGACCGATTATCTGGTCGTCGGAGCTGGGGCGTCCGGCATGGCGTTCACCGACACGCTGCTCGCGGAACCGGATGCTGATGTCGTCCTGGTCGACCGGCGTCATCAGCCAGGTGGCCACTGGCTGGACGCGTATCCATTCGTGCGTCTCCATCAACCCTCGGCGTACTACGGCGTCAACTCCACGAAGCTCGGGAACGACCGCATCGACGACTCGGGAGAGAACGCCGGCTTCTACGAACGGGCGCTGGCAGCGGAGATATGCGACTACTACTCACGAGTACTGAACGACGGCCTCTTGCCGACGGGCAGGGTGCGGTTCCTGGGCATGAGCGAGTATCGGGGTGAAGACGCGGCAGGGCACCACATCGTGTCTCTGCTCGACGGCGTGGAGACCGTCGTAGGAGTGCGGCGTCGGGTGGTCGATGCGACCTATGTCGAGTCGGAGATCCCCTCCCGGCACGTACCCGACTTCATCGTCGACCCTGGCGTCCGGCTCATCCCACCCAACCACCTGGTCGACCTCCCCGACCGCGCCGATCGCTTCACGGTGATCGGGGCAGGAAAAACGGCGATGGACAGCTGCAACTGGCTGCTCGCCGCCGGGGTCGACCCCGAGCGCATCCGATGGATCAGAGGCAGGGATCCCTGGTTGTTCAACCGCTCGTTCGTGCAGCCACTCGACCTGGTCGGCTCGTACATGCAGCTTCAAGCGCGATGGGTCGAGGCGGCTGCAGTCGCCGAGGACGGCCCCGACTTCGCCCGTCGACTCGAGGCCGCCGGCGGGTTCGTCCGGATCGATCCGTCCGTCGAACCCCTCACTTTTCGCGGCGCGACAGTGAGCGAGCTCGAGCTCGAGTCTCTGCGTACCATCGACCATGTGGTCTCGGCAAGGCGGGTTCGTCGCATCAGCCGGACCAGGGTCACAACCGACGGTGGCGACGTCCCCGGCAGCCCTGGTGAGGTCTACGTCGACTGTACGGCTGTCGGTGTTCGACCCACCGCTCCTCGGCCCATCTTCGAGCCGGGACGCCTCACGATCCAGTATGTGACGGTCGGCTTGGTGCCCTGGTCCGCGGCGACAATCTCATTCGTCGAGGCGACTTGCCTCGATGACGCCGAGAAGAACCGGCTCTGCCCGCCTGTCGTGTTCTCCGGCGAGGCCTCTGACCTCTTGCAGCTGGCTCACCCGGGGTTGAAGGGCCAGGTGGCACGCGCCGCCGACGGCGACGTTGCCGCGTGGAACCACGCCTCGAGGTTGAACCCTGCCAGTGCGGCAGCTGAGCACATGGATGACCCGGTCGTCGCCGAGGCCCGTTCGGCTATCAGGACGCACACGCAGGCGGCTCTGCAGAACCTCGAGGAGCGGACAACCGCGCGCTCTGGCTCACTCTCGTCCGACATTCCGCACGCCTGACGAGCGAGTCTGATCGCCGTGGACCGCCGAACTCATGGCTGGAGGTCGCAGGGCCAAACCCTGCTCGGTAATTGACAAGTCCCGCGACATTCCCCAATCTCGCTTGCTCACAGCACTCCGTCGCCTGTGCCATCAAACCCTTGCGGTTCTATGTACATTGTGCTTCTATGTATGAAGGCTCCCGAGTCGTGAGGATGACGTGCACATAGACAAGGATCTCGTCGCGGCAGTCGCGACACCCCTCGTACTCGCGATCCTGGCAGAGGGTGAGAGCTACGGATACGCCATTCTCAAGCGTGTACGTGCGCTCTCCGGAGGAGAGCTCAAGTGGACCGACGGGATGCTCTACCCGCTCCTCCACCGCCTCCTTCGCCTCGGGTACGTCACGACGGAGTGGCGCACGTCTCCGGAAGGGCGTCGCCGCAAGTACTACATGGTCACCGAGGACGGACGAGCGGCGCTCGCCGAGCAGCAACGGCAATGGGCGACAGTCACACGTGCGTTGAATGACGTCTGGCCGGGATCCGGCGTGCTGCTGACGGCTCTCGGCGAGGCGTGACCATGGAGAGCGTCGAGTCACAGATCGCAGAGTGGCGGGCCTACGTCGCCAACGCTCCCGGCGTCAACGGCCATGACGTCGACGAGCTGGAGGATCATCTTCGCCACCAGGTCTCCGAGCTGAACGCGGCCGGTCTCACAGACGACGAAGCGTTCCTGGTCGCCGTGAAGAGGCTGGGGGACCTCGATGACCTTTCACGGGAGTTCGCACTCGAGCACAGCGGCCGACTGTGGAAACAGCTCGTCCTGAACGGCGACGACGAGCCGGCGCGCGCACCCAGTGGCTGGTTCGAGACGCTCGCCTTCGCCCTTGCCGCGGCGTTGGCGCTTCAGGTCGCACGCCTCGCCGCAGGCTTCCCCGACGAGGAGCCGAGCTGGCTGTTTCGGAACGGCACGTTGTTCGTGTTGCCGTTCCTGGCCGCGTACTTCGTGCGCCGACGTCAGCTCGACACCCGGCTATGGCTCCTGACGGCGGTGCCGTTCGTGCTCGCCGCGCTCGTGGTCAACCTCTATCCGTACGGCGAGGACTCCGACACCGAGGTTCTCGTCGCCCTCCATTTGCCCGTCGTCCTCTGGTTCGTCGTCGCCTACCCCTACATGGGCGGCACGGTTCGATCGCACGAGCGGCGGATGGACTTCGTCCGCTTCACTGGCGAGTGGTTCATCTACTACGTGCTGATCGCGCTCGGGGGCGGAGTGCTCATGGGGTTGACCGCTGCGATCCTCGAGCCCACTGGGGTCGATGTCGATCGGGTCGCCGCGTGGGTGCTGCCGTCAGGCGCCGCGGGAGCCGTGATCGTGGCCGCGTGGCTCGTCGAGTCGAAGCAACGGGTCGTGGAGAACATGGCGCCGGTGCTCGCGATGCTCTTCACGCCGCTGTTCGCGGTGATGTTGGCTGGTGCCGCGATCGTCTACGCCGTGACCGGATTCGGAGGCGCGTTCGATCGCGAGCTCGTCAGCGTCTTCGACGCCCTGCTCCTCGTCGTACTCGGGCTCGTCCTGTACGGGATGTCCGCGCGGGACCCGTCCACGTCCCCTGGGTGGATGGACGGCATCCAGTTGGTCGCCGTGGTCAGCGCCCTCGTTCTCGACGTGATGGTGCTCGGCTCGATGATCGCCCGGATCGGCGAGCTCGGGTTCACCCCGAACCGAACGGCAGCGCTCGGCCTGAACCTCGTCCTCCTCGTGAACCTGGCCGGGGCCGCCTGGCTATCGGCCCGATTCCTCAAACGACGCAGCACGCTCCACCGGCTGGAGCGCTGGCAGACGACCTACCTTCCCGTCTTCGCGATGTGGGCCGCGACGGTGGTGGTGATCCTCCCACCGTTGTTCGGCTTTGAGTGATGCACCGCAAGCTCGAATCCAGCGCTATCGCTGCGCAGGCGAGCGCGCGTTCTCTTCTCGTAGACCATCCTAGGGACGCGTGAGGAAGAGCCGTCGCTCGGTTGCGAGGTGCGGGGCCCACTCGAGCCGGGTCGCGCCTGCGAAGCCCAGATAGGCGCGGAGCGCTTCGCGCATCGCATCGACGAAGCTCTCGGTGCGGCGCGGCGAGAAGCCGTCCTCCCACCAGAGGTCGAGCACCTGCACCTGCCCCCCGGCGCGGTCGATGCGCGGCTCGATGCGGCCGACGAGTCGGTCGCGGAAGAGCATTGGCAGCACGTACCAGCCCCAACGCCGCTTGGCCGGCGGGATGAAGAGCTCCCACACGTAGTCGAAGTCGAATAGCGATCCGAGAAGAGGCCGGTCCCAGACCAACGGATCGAACGGAGGCAGGAATGCGACGGAGGGCGGCGGGTCGGGAGGATCCGCCAGCAGCGCGACCTCCTCCTGGAGAACGCACCGCTTCCCGCGCAGCCCTTCGACCTCGACTGGAACGAGCTCGCCGTCGGCGATGAGCTGTTCTCGCACCGCCGTTCTGCCAGGGTGGCCAGGCAACCTCGGATCCGGCTTCGCCGGGCCGATCCCGCCGAAGATGTCTCCGCCTCCGCCAACGCCGAGGAGTCCATGGGCGCGGTATCGCGAGAGGAGCTTGTGGCGGAGCTGCTCCTCGAGCGGGACCTCCTGCGCGACCAGGTCGGCCGGTAGCAGTCGCTCGAGGAGGTCGTAGTAGCGTCGGTTGCCGTCGCGTCGTGCGAGGCCGAGCACGCCCGTGACGGTGTACGCCTCCAGCACGGCGCGCACGGTGTTCGTCGGGATCCCGAACCAGTCAGTCGTCGTCCCGCGATCGCGCTCGAAATCGAGCGACGAAAGCGGGCCGTCGGCGCGGATGCGCTCCAGCACTCGCTCGGCCACCTCGGCGTTCTCGGCGAGGACGCGCTTCCCGGTTCGGCTCCAGGTCCCGCGGAACCATGGGAACGCGCTCGCCGGGACGAGGGAGAGTCCCTTGTTGTGCGCCTCGAAGATCTCGCGGCGTTCGTAGAGGAGGTCGCACCAGGCAGGGTCGTAGTCGGCCACGCGAGCGTGCAGCACGAGGTCGTGGGTGCGTCCGGCAATCGCCGAGCGGATCGAACTGGATCGAGCCGAGCCGACGGAAGACCTCGAGCACGGCGTCGGGTCCTCCCTCGAGCGAACGCGCCGGCGCGAGCGCGTGGCGCGCGACGAGAAAGCGACGTGCGTTCTCAGCTGTGACCCGCACCCGAAGAACGCTATCGGGTGACTAAGGCCGGTCGGAGAGCTGCGCCTCGAATGCGAGAGTGTCCGGGATCGCCGCTCAGCGGTCTCGGAGGCAGCAGTTCAGCATCGCAGTGCGCGAGTTGCGTCAGGGCCTCTGGCACTGGCAGGCACCGCACCCGCAGTGGGAGCCGACCGAGCCGTGGGACGAGAACGTCTCGTCCTATGCGATCGCTGACGACGAGCGGCTCCTGCTCTTCGACCCGCTCGGCGTGCCGCGCGAGATCGAGGCGCTCGCGGCCGAGCGCGAGACGGCGATCGTGCTCACCGCGCCGTGGCACGAGCGCGACGCGGAGGGCCTGGTCGAGCGGCTCGGCGTGCCGGTCTATACACCGTTGCCCGACAGCGCGCAGGACCTCATGGACATGTACGGCGTCACCGCCGAGCAGGCCGGCGAGGGCAGCCCCGACGTCGTCTGGCTGTTGCGCGAGAACAAGGGCGAGGCGCGTCCGTACTCGTCCGGCGACCGGCTGCCGTTCGGTGCCGACGTGTTCCCCGGGCACAAGAAGAACGACACCGTGCTCTGGTTCGAGAGCAAGCGTGCCGTGATCTCCGGCGACACGCTCGTCGACTTCGGCCAGGGTCTCGAGATCAACGAGAGATGGCTCCGCCCTGGCGTGACGCGCGAGGAGATCGCCACTGGTCTACGCCCGCTGCTCGAGCTGCCGGTCGAGCACGTGCTCGCGACGCACGGCGGGCCGACCGACCGCGCCGCCCTCGAGCGCGCGTTGTCCTCTTCCTAGGCTGCTCGAGGCACATCTCCGCACGTGCTTCCCTCGTTGCGTGTCCCTATGGCGTAAGCGGTGGCCGAGCGCGTTCTCACGCTGCGCGAGCTGAACCGCGCGACGCTCGCCCGTCAGCTTCTGCTCGAGCGCAAGCGGCTCTCCGCGACGGCGGTCATCGAGCGTCTGGTCGGCATGCAGGCGCAATGGCCGTCGGCTCCGTACGTCGGGATCTGGACGCGCACGACGAGCTTCGGGCGCGAGGCGCTCGAACGCGAGCTCGCGAAGGGCGCCGTCGTCAAGGCGACCGTCATGCGGCAAACGCTCCATCTCGTCACGCGGCGCGACTACGCGCTCATGCGCGCGGCGCTCAGCGAGACGAACTTTCCGTCGGAGTCAGCGCTGGCGAAGCGCCTCGCGCCGTCGATGCGCGCGCTCGTCGCGGCGGGTCCAGTGAAAACGCAGGAAGCGCTCGCACATCTCGAGCGAGAGCACGGGCTCACCGGGATCGACGCTCGCCGCGCCTGGCAGGCCGCGCGCGTACGCGCGCACGTTGTGCACCATCACGAGACGGCGCTCTGGCACGGACGCCCTGAGGGCCGGTTCGTCGCGCTCGAGGAGCCGGAGGGGCATGTCCCGGTCGAAGCGCGAGCCGAGATCCTGCGCCGCTACCTCGCCGCGTTCGGGCCTGCATCGCGTCGCGACATCGTCGCCTGGAGCATGATGCACGTGCCGGAGCTGCAGCGCGCGCTCGATCGGCTCGAGCCACTGCGCCGCTTCCGTGACGAGCAGGGCCGTGAGCTTCTCGACGTCCCGCGAGCGCCGCTGCCCGAATGCCGACAGACCTGCACCGGTCCGCTTCCTGCCGAAGTGGGACAACGTGCTGCTCGCGTTCGCCGACCGAACGCGCGTGCTTCCGGAGACCTACAGGAAGAAGGTCATCCGCATGAACGGCGACGTCGCGCAGACGTTTCTGGTCGACGGCTTCGTGGCCGGCATCTGGCGCGCCGAGAACGGACGCGTCCTGCTGGAGCCGTTCGAAACCGCTGCCACGATCGACCCAGCGCGAGCTCGCCGACGAGGCAGCTCGTCTCGAAGCCTTTCTGGCCGCCTGACGATCTACGGCTAGGCGGCGTCGGCCAGGTCGCCCGGAGTGATGCCCACCACTCCGTCGAGCTCCTCGGCGAGCCTGGCGAGACCCTCGTTCTCGAGCTGGCGGACGCGCTCGCGCGTCAGGCCGAGCTCTCGCCCGATCGTCTCCAGCGGCTGCTGCTCTCCACCGAAGCCGAAGCGGAGCTCGAGGATCCGACGCTCCGTGTCCGGGAGCTTGCCGAGCGCCGTTCGCACTGCCTCGTGGCGGAGAGACGTATCGGCCTCCTCCACGGGATCGGTGGCGAGCGGATCGGCGAACAGGTCGCCGAGCTCGCCGGCTCCGTCCTCGCCGACCGTCTGGTTGAGCGACACCGACGCCTCGACGGCGCCGAGCGCCTCCTCGACGTGCTGGAGCTCGAGCCCCGACGTCTCCGCCAGCTCCTCGTTCGTCGGCTCGCGGCCGTTGGCAGCTTCGAACTGTCGAGTCACCCGCGCCAGCTTCACCCGCCGCTCATGGACGTGTGCAGGCACGCGGATGGTGCGCGACTGGTTCGAGATCGCGCGCTGGCAGGCCTGGCGGATCCACCAGGTCGCATAGGTGGAGAACTTGAAGCCCCGCCGCCAGTCGAACTTCTCGGCCGCGCGATTGAGGCCGATGATTCCCTCCTGGATCAGGTCGCCCAGCGGGAGGCCATGACCCTGGTAGCGCTTGGCGATCGAGACGACGAGGCGCAGGTTGGAGTTGATCATCCGCTCCTTGGCCTGCTTGTCGCCGCGCTCGATCCGCTTCGCGAGCTCGACCTCCTCAGCCGCGGTCAGCAGGTCGTGTCGGCCGACCTCGTTCATGAACATGGTGAGAGAGTCCGTCGTCACGAACGTGACGGGCTCGCGAGCGGTCGCGCCGCGCGGCTCGTCTTCGCCGGTCTCGACTGCGCGCGCGATGTCCACCTCGCGCGCCGCGAGCTCCGCTCGAACACCGCCGAGCTCGTCCTCGTCGAGGTCGTGCGTGAACGCGAGCGCTTCCAGCTCGGTGTCCTCGATCACGCCGCGTTCCTCGGCCTTCTCGAGAAAGATCTCGATATCTGTCTCAAACAAGCTGTTCACCATTCCCTTCGTCAGGAGCTGCCAGTGCGCGTGCGCGCCCGGAATCTCACTGGTCACTCGAACCTCGTCCGTCGCTTGCAGAATCGGCAGCGCACGTCGAGCCGGAGGGACGCCAAGTCCAGGCTCCACTGCGCAACCAGTGATTCAAACGACCAGCGGCCGCATTGTATTCCGATTCTCGGGTCGTGTGCGCCGCTCGGGCGACGCTCGAGTAGCACCGGTTCCTCCGGGGATCATGGCTTCCTCGTCGTTCGTGCGCTGGTGGGCTCCCCGGCCGCCTCGGCGGCGTTCGCTCTGTCGGTCAAGCTCACGAACGCAGCCTGCAGGAAGTCGCTCGCGGCAGCGGCCCCGAGCGTCCACGTCAGCAGCCTTCCGAAACGGGGCGCGACGATCTGTGTCGACGCGAGCCCTGCCGCGGCCCACGTGCCGACGCAGCGCGTGCACGTCACCAGTTCGCCGATCGCCCGCCTGCCCCCGTCGCCGGCCGGGCGCTCGTCACCCGTGCCTGCCTCTCCCTCGACGAACGGCTGCCGGACGAAGCTGGCGACGCGGTCGTGCGTGAGGGTCCGCGCGGTCTTGAAGGTCGCGCCCGCGAGCAGGACGAAGTCCAGGGTCGTCTGCCTCTGCGGCTCCTTCTCCAGCGCGCGTGCGAGCGCGCCGGCCGCCGCCAGCCCGCCGACGAACGTCCCGAGGATCGCCGCGTAGCTCGAGTAGGGAGGAGAGCTCTCTGCGAGTGGCGGGCTCGGGATCACCGCGCTGCGCGAATCGACGGGCGCCACGCTCTGTGCTTTCCACCTGAGCGATGCGCGGAAACCCGGCTCCAAGCCTTCTCCGCGGTTCCCATCGATTGGGGAGTGTTCGGGATTGGTAAGAGAATCCGTGCTTGGCTTTTCAGTTCCGCCGAGGCGGGCACGCATCGAATGTGCTCTGGTCGATTCTGCTCGTATTCCTCAACGCCCTCGTCGTCGTGTGGGCGCTCCAGGTGGTCGCGTTCGCAGTGGGCCTCTTGCTCTCGCGGCGGTCGCGGCCGTCCGAGCGGACCGCAGAGCAGCGAGAGAGACCGGACCGGCGCGTGCTCGAGGTCGAAGCCGAGAAGCCCGCCGTCTAGTCGAACGAATCGAGGCTGGTGCGCGCTCGGACGACGACCCCGGGATCGACATTGCGTCCGGTCATGACGAGCACGACCGGCCCCTCGACAGCAAGGTCAGGCCGGTGTCGAATCGCCGCGAGCGCCGCCGCCGCGGAGGCCTCGACGAGGACATCCGCGTCGTGGCAGGTGACGAGGGCCGCCGCAATCGAGCGCTCCGAGACGCGCAGCATGAGATCGACGGCGGCGTTCAGGCGCTCGACCGCCAGGGGTATCGCGACACGAACCGCCAACCCGTCGGCGATCGTCGCGCCGGCTGGAACATCGACCACCGCGCCTGCCTCGTAGCTCGCGGCCATCACCGGCATCTCGCGTGCCACCACTCCGACGCGCAGCGTGCCGGGCGAGCGCGTGCCGAGCGCGGCTCCGACCCCGCCTGCAAGCGCACCGTTGCCGATCGGGATGACCACGGCTCTCGGCATGGCCGGGCACTGCTCGACGATCTCGTCGCCGATCGCGCCGTAGGCGTCGTACTGAAGAGGCTCGGCTCCGTCCTCGAAAAAGGCGAGCCCTCGCTCGTTCGCGTACGCGAGTGCCGCGTCCTTTGGCCTCGTCGAGATCGTCTCCTGTCGTGTGGACGTCGGCTTCGAGGCTTTCGAGAAGCTCGAGCTTCTGCTCGTTCGCGGCGGGCGGCACGAACACGACGGCGTCGATCCCGAGACGGCGGCAGGCCCAAGCCACCGCGGCGCCGTGATTCCCGGTCGACGACGTGACGACTGCACGATGTCCCTGGTCGACGAGCTCCGTGACGACGGGAAGCGTGCTTCGCCACTTGAACGCGCCGAGCTCGTGGACGTCTTCCCGCTTCAGCCAGAGCTCGTCGCGGCCGGCGAAGTCGCAGAGCGTGCGCGGAGCTCGCTCGAGCGGAGTCGGGAGCATCGTGGCTATCCGCAGAACTCCTTCGCGGTCGCGAGCAGGATCTCGATCAGGCGATCGACGTAGTCGAGCTCGACCCACTCGACGTCCGCATGCGCCCCTTCGCCGCCCGGCCCGAAGCAAACGGTCGGAATTCCGGCGGCCGCGAACAGGGCAGCGTCGGTCCAGAAGGGGACGCCGATCAACGCGGGAGGAGCTCCGAGCACGGAAGCGGCGTTGCGACCGAGCACGTCCACGATCGTCGAGTCGGCCGGCGTCTCGAGTGGATCGCGCGAAAAGGTCGACCGAACGATCGCATCCGGTGCGATGTCTCGGAGCTCGCTCTCGACGAGCTCGACCGTCTCACCCGGCAGGGTTCGCCGCTCCACTTTCAGCAGGCAACGATCGGGGTACGTCGAGAGCTCCGCTCCACCTTCGATCAACGACGCGTGCACGGATGCACGGCCCAACAGGGGGTGAACGGCGCCGTCCGCTTCGAAGCCCCTGTCGAGGTCACCGACCGCGACGAGCGGCCCGCCCATACGAGCGATCGCGTCGATGCCGAGGTCGTAGCGGGAGCCGTGTGCGGCGCGACCCTGCGTCTCGAGCTCGAGCCACACGAAGCCGCGGTGAGCGACCGCAATGTCCAGCCCGGTCGGCTCCGTCACGATGGCGGCGTCCGCGGAGACGGTCTCCGCTATTCGCTCGGAGCCGATGCTGAGAGCCTCTTCGTCGGCGACGGCGGTGACGATCAGATCGCCGGCCAGCTCCAGGTCGGCTGCCGCGACAGCCACCTGCATGATCGCCGCCAGGCTTCCCTTCATGTCGTACGAGCCTCGGCCGTAAACGCGACCGTTCTCCACGCGTGTGGCGAGCGCGCCGTCCGGCCCGCCGAGGCCGACGGTGTCCATGTGCGCGTTCAACATCAGCGAACGTCCTCCGCCGGAACCGCGGACGCGGCCCACGACGTTGGCTCGAGACGGAGCGAGCTCCTCGTACACGGTCTCGACCCCGTTCTGCTCCAGCCAGCCCGCGACGAAACGACCGATCTCGGCCTCGCCGGCGCCGCCCGGCACGAGGGTCGGGTTCACGGAGTCGATCGCGACCAGCTGCTCGAGCAGCATGCGGACGGGCGCCACGCCGGCGAGCGTAACCGCAGCGGGTCGGTAGCGTTCTCGGCGTGGAGCGCGTCGAACTCGGCCACAGCGGGCTGCAGGTCTCTCGCGTCGGTCTCGGCTGCAACAACTTCGGCGGCCGCCTCGGTCTCGACGAGACACGCGCCGTGGTCGATGCGGCGCTCGACGCAGGCGTCACGTTTCTCGACACCGCCGAGATCTACGGGAACGGCGGTGGCAGCGAGCGACTGCTCGGCGAGATCCTCGAGGGACGGCGGGATCAGGTCGTTCTCGCGACGAAGTTCGCATGGGAGCCTGGTGCCGGACTCGCCTCTCCGGAGGCGATACGCCGGTCGATCGAAGGATCTCTGGAGCGGCTGCGAACCGACTACGTCGACCTGTACTACCTGCATCGCCCCGATCCGGGGATCCCGATCGGCGACACACTCGGGGCACTCGACCAGCTGGTTCGGGCCGGGAAGGTTCGCGCGATCGGATGCTCGAACTTCTCGGCTGAGCAGCTAGAAGAAGCCGACCTATTCGCACGTGAAGCAGGCACCGCGCGGTTCGCTGCCCTCCAGAACCACTACAACCTTCTCCGTCGTGACGACGACGAAGACGTCCTACCGCTCTGCAGGGAGCTCGGCGTCGCGTACATCCCGTACTTCCCCCTCGCGAGCGGCCTCCTCACGGGCAAGTACAAGCGCGGCCAGGCACCGCCCGAAGGGTCGCGTCTGGCCGGCCGGTCGATCGACGACGAGCAGTTCGATGGCATCGAGGTGCTCGAGCCGTTCGCGCAGGAGCGCAACCACACGCTGCACGAGCTGGCGATAGCGGCGCTCGCCTCGACGCCCGGGATCGGGTCTGTGATCGCGGGCGCGACGACGCCCGAGCAGGTGCGAGCGAACGCCGCGGCGGCGAGCTGGCGGTTGACCGCTGAGGACATGCAGGCGCTGAGAGACCTGTGACGCGAGAGGGTCAAGCCGAACCCCGCCCTCGCCCTGAGAGCTGAGCTCCGCCGCGGCTCGAGAGGGGCCGTTCTTCGCTAGCCGCGCACGTAGCGCACAAGCTCCTCGCGGTCGCTTCCTCCGGACACGCCGATGGCCAGGACGGGGCCGATTCCCCGCGCGTAGAACTTGTACTCGAGGATCTTCGGCTCGAGCGGGTTCACGTCGCGCGTCATCAGGACACTGCCCTTCCGGAAGTAGCCGAACGGCACCTCCGCCTGTTCGCGGAGGCTGACCACCGAAGCCCGATCCTCCGCATGGCCGGCGTAGTACTCCTGCCGGTAGCCGAGTCCCGCTCTGGGCTTCGCGAGCATGACGACTCCGGCCTGGGCACCGTCGACGCCGGCCTCGAACGAGCCCTCGGTCGATACGACCTTGCCGTTCTCGTACTCCTTCGTGGCCTCGCCGAGGTACCAGACGTTCCCGCACCTGTCCTGCGCGTACCAGTCGTCGGTGACCTCGACGAGCTCACCGTGCTCGGTGACGACGTCGTGGACGACTCTGGCCGTGATGCCGTTCGCGATCCTCTTCGTCTTCCGCGTGACCGTCACCACGACTCGCTGTCTCGCACCCTCAGGATCGGTCTCGCGGTAGATCCAGCGACTGCCTGGCCGCATCGGCCACCACGCATTGTCGATGCGCGTCGTGAAGTCAGCGGGCCTCAGGCGAACCTGCTGGTTCCGCTCCGGGATCCGGCACGCCGCTGCGGCACCGGCCCGCGCGCCTTGCTCCCCGCCGAACGCCGCGACGGCAAGCGCGGCTCCGAAGGCTCCGAGGATTGCGGTCTGCTTGCCCGCTCTCATGCCTGCTCCTTTCGGACGTGCCTGACGAACGTCGCCCTACCCGCGCCCGCTGAGACGCGGCCGAGAGTGCAAGGGCGTGCTGTTGAATGTCGCCGATGCTCCTCGACGAGATTGTGCAGGCATCGATCGATGTCGCCGCTAACCGCTCGAGGCTCAAGAAGGTCGCGCGGCTCGCCGAGTGCCTCGACCGGGCCGGCGCCGACGAGGTCGCAGTTGCTGTCGCCTACCTCTCCGGCTTCCTGCCCCAGGGCACGATCGGAGTCGGCTGGGCGGCCCTGCGTGAGCTTCCGGCTCCAGCGGGCTCTCCCACGCTCGAGCTGCTCGAGGTGGACGCTGCGGTTTCCCGGACCGCGGCCGTCTCCGGCCCGGGGTCGCAGGCGGCGCGCCGTGACGCGTTGGCGGAGCTCTTCGGCCGAGCGACCGTCCAGGAGCAGCGGTTCCTGCGAGGCCTGCTCCTGGGGGAGCTCCGGCAGGGCGCGCTGGAGGGCGTCATGACGGAAGCGGTAGCGAAGGTCGCAGCGGTTCCCGCTGCGGAGGTTCGGCGAGCGGTCATGGTCGCGGGCGAGCTGGGCGCGGTCGCCTCGGCCGTGCTCGCCGAGGGCCAGGAAGCCCTTGCCCGGTTCAGGCTCACGGTTTTGCGCCCGGTTCAGCCGATGCTGGCGCAGACCGGAGACGATCTCGACGGCGCGTTGGCGCGCATCCGTCCTGCCCGGATCGAGTGGAAGCTGGACGGCGCCCGGCTGCAGGTGCACCGGCTCGGGCCCGAGATCCGCGCGTTCACCCGGAACCTTGCCGACATCACCGATCGTGTGCCCGAGATCGTGGAGGCTGTCGGTGCGCTCGAGGTCGAGGCGATGATCCTCGACGGCGAGGCGATCGCCCTGGGGCAGGACGAACGACCGCTCCCATTCCAGGAGACGATGAGCCGCTTCGGGAGTAGGGTCAACGTCGACGAGCTGCGCAAGTCGGTGCCACTGTCTCCGTTCTTCTTCGACTGCCTGCATCTGGACGGCGAGGATCTGATCGACCGACCCGCCCGTCACCGGGTCGAAGCGCTGGAGCGTCGGATTCCATCTGTGCTGCGCGTGCCGAGCGTGGTGACCGAGGATCCGGCCGAGGCTCAGCGGTTCCTCGAGGACGCGCTCGCTCGGGGTCACGAGGGCGTCATGGTCAAGGCACTCGAAGCGCCGTACGAGGCCGGGCGGCGTGGGGCCGGTTGGCTCAAGGTCAAGGTCGCGCACACCCTCGATCTCGTCGTCCTCGCCGCGGAGTGGGGGCACGGTCGCCGTACCGGGAAGCTCTCGAACCTCCATCTCGGCGCGCGGGACGCGGCGAGCGGCGGCTACGTGATGCTGGGGAAGACGTTCAAGGGGATGACCGATCAGATGCTCGCGTGGCAGACCGAGCGCCTGCTCGAGCTCGAGACCCGGTCGGACGGCCATGTCGTGCACGTGCGCCCCGAGCTCGTGGTCGAGATTGCCTTCGACGGCGTGCAGACCAGTCCGCGCTACCCGGGCGGTGTGGCGCTGAGGTTCGCTCGAGTGAAGGGATACCGAGAGGACAAGCGCCCGGACGAGGCGGACACCATCGAGACGGTGCGCGCGATCCATACGGGAGCTGCTACCTGAGCTAGACCGTCCCGTGCTCGAGGCGCTGCAGGCGAAGAGCCTGTTCGCAGCGACCGTGGCGATCCGAGCGACGTAGACTCGCGCGAAACGCGACTGTCACGGGAGGTCGAGATGACGCAGTACGGCACGCTTCGCACGTGGGCGGCGGTCCTCACGTTCTTCGGCGTTCTCAGCGTCTTCGCCGCGGCCGCCGGAACGGTTATCTGGGCGATCGAGGTCGAGGGTCTGTGGGAGACGCTCGGGGTGATCCTGATCGGGGGGCCCGTCACGATCTTCTTCGCCACGCTGCCGATCGCGCTCGCGCAGGCGCTTCGGGCGATCGCAGACGTCGGCGACACAGTGGCCGCGCGCTAATTCCCATGGCCGAGCCTCGCGTCAAGAGCTTGGCGAAGCCGGACGAGGTCATGACGTTCCCGCTCCTCGAGGTGCGCGTCGTCGATCTCGGCGACATCACCGTCGGCCACTTCGTGAACGAGCCAGGCTGGAGCTGGAAGGAATGCATCCAGCCCACCGTGGGAGGCGAGTGGTGTCAGGCTCGACACCTGGGCATGGTCATCTCGGGTCGGCTCGGGGTCGAGTTCTCGGACGGCAGCAAGATGGAGGTCGGGCCGGACGAGGTCTTCGACATTCCTCCGGGGCACAACGGCTGGGTCATCGGAGACGAGCCGGTGGTGCAGATCGAGTGGGCGGGGATCCGTGCCTTCGCCGGATTCCCGACCGGCATCCACAGCCGTGCGCTCGTCACCCTCCTCTTCACGGACATCGTCGATTCGACGGCCACCGCCGCGCAGATGGGCCTGACCGCATGGCGGGAACTCCTGTCGAGGCACTTCGAGGGAGCGCGCGTCGAGTTGGAGCGCTATCGGGGGCAGGAGGTACACACGACCGGCGATGGGCTTCTCGCGAGGTTCGCGGCGCCTGCACCGGCTCTGCACTGCGCCGTTGCAATCCAGCGTGTTGCCCGGGACGAAGGCCTCCGTCTGCGAGCGGCCGTGCATATCGGAGAGGTCGAGCTCGTCGGCCGCGGCGTTCGTGGCGTTGCCGTCCACGAAGCTGCGCGCATCATGGGTCAGGCGGAAGGAGACGAGATCCTGGTCTCGGAGACGACTCGCGTCGTTGCCGGCTCGGATCTGAGCTTCGAGGATCGGGGAGTCCACACGCTGAAGGGTCTCGAAGGTGAGTGGCGGCTCTCGCGGTTCGTCGCGACCGCATGATCGAGACACCGGACGATCGACCTTTCATCTTCGCGGTCGATTCCGACCCGGAGGCGATCCAGCGGATCACCGGCGAGCTGCAGCGGTACTCGGGCGACTACGGCATCGTCTGCGGCCCCTCGGCCGAGGCGGCGCTTGCGCAGCTCGAGCGGATGCGCGACGCCGGGGAGCGGGTTGCGATCGTCCTCGCCGCCCGCGGAGCGCACGGACTGCGCGGCGAGGAGCTGCTCGCGCGGGTCTCCGACCTGCATCCGTACGCCAAGCGCGGTCTCCTGATCCCATGGGGCGGATGGGCCGACGAGGAGACCGCGGAGGTGATCCGTCGGGCGATGACGCTCGGTCACATCGACTACTACGTGCTCAAGCCGTGGACCACGCCCGACGAGCTCTTTCATCGACTCGTCTCCGAGTTCCTCCAGGAGTGGCGACGCGCGACCGAGGGCCGCCTCGAGCTGACAGTCGTCGCCGAGCCCTGGTCGAGTCGCGGGTACGAGATCAGGAATCTTCTGGCGAGAACCGGCGTTCCGCACGCGTTCTATGCAAACGACTCCGAAGAAGCTCGCGAGCTCTTGGCAGACGTGCGGCGTCGTGGTGTCGAACCGACCGGCGGTCGTCCTTCCGGACGACACGGTCTTGGACGATCCGACCGACGAGGAGCTCGCCGAGCACGGCTACAAGGTTCGGACCGAGAT
Source organism: uncultured Actinomycetes bacterium (assembly GCA_963838395.1). Taxonomy (GTDB): domain Bacteria; phylum Actinomycetota; class Thermoleophilia; order Gaiellales; family Gaiellaceae; genus GMQP-bins7. Next base: position 55,351 of record CAWIQX010000023.1, on the reverse strand, counting down.
CGTCGACCCGGGCGACCTGGACGTCGTGATCGTCGGGGCGGGGCCGGCAGGACTTGCCGCGGCGGTCTACGCGTCCTCCGAGGGCCTCCGGGCGCTCGTGGTCGACCACGCTTCGATCGGCGGCCAGGCGCGGTCGAGCGCCCGGATCCGGAACTACCTGGGCTTCCAGCGCGGTCTGACCGGCCGCGAGCTCGCCACGCGCGCCTACCAGCAGGCGTGGATCTTCGGCACCGAGTTCCTCCTCATGCGCTCGGTCTCCGGACTCCGCGCCACCGAGGACGGCCATCGAGTCGTGATCGAAGACGCCGAGATCGAGACGAAGAGCGTCGTCCTCGCGATGGGCGTCGCTTATCGCCGCCTCGGCGTTCCCGCGCTGGAGAAGCTGGAGGGCGCGGGAGTGTTCTACGGGTCGTCACCCTCGGACGCTCAGCAGTTCACGGGAGGGAACGTGTTCATCGTCGGTGCCGCCAACTCGGCCGGGCAGGCTGCAGTGCATCTGAGCCGGTACGCGGCGAGCGTCACCCTCGTCTGTCGGCGCCACGCTCCGGACGCGATGTCCCAGTATTTGCTGGACGAGGTGAATGCCCAGGAGAACATCCAGATCCGAACGACGACGCAGGTCGCGGACGGCGGTGGAGAGACACGCCTCGAATGGCTTGCCCTCCGTGAGGCCTCGGGAGAGGCCGAACGCGTCTCCGCGGACGCCCTGTTCATCCTCATCGGTGCCCACCCGCACACGGGCTGGCTTCCGCCTGATGTCGAGCGCGACGACCATGGGTTCGTGCGCACGGGCGCAGGCGAGCACATGTTCGAGACCTCGGTCCCCGGTGTCTTCGCCGTCGGGGACGTCCGTAGCGGCTCGGTGAAGCGCGTGGCGTCAGCCGTGGGGGAGGGCTCGGTGGTGATCCAGCAGGTTCACCGTCACCTCGCGGCGTTGCACGCGTCCGGGCGAGCCTGAGCTAGCCGCCGAGGTCGTCGCAGGAGTCGGCGTCTTCCAGCGCCGACTGGAGCTCCTTCTCGGGATCGATCTTCCGGAGTGAGCTGACCATGGTCGTGAACGCCTTGTTCATGGAGGTCAGGGAAGCGGTGATGGAGACGACCGCCTTCGAGATGCCTGCCACTCCCGAAACGTTCTCGACGGTGGACTCGATCGCGACGCGATCGGCTTCGGCCGCCGTCACAAATGTCTCCACGACCTGCCGTGCCTCCTCTCCCGACTGGGTGTCCGGTGCACCGAGGCCCCGCAGCTCGGCGGTGAACGCCTCTGTCGCGGAGTCGATGTCTTCTCCGGCCTGCTGGAAGTTCTCCTGAGAGAGCGACTTGAAGTCACGAAGCTGATCGGTAGCGAGCTTCAGCTCGTTAGCCCAGTCGGTGATCGCTGCGCAGTAGCCCTCGGCCCAGTCTGCGGTCGCCGTCGCCGATCCGGAGTCTCCGTCGTCCCCGCCGCACCCGACGGCGAGGAGAGCGAGCGCGAGCACGAGCGCGGTGACGCCGAGGACGGTCGATCTCACGCTGCCACGCTAGCGCGAACGGCGGGCGAGAGTGACCTGCACAGGTACGAAGAGCCAGCACACGAGCTCGCGGGCGCGCGCCGACCTGGTGCCGCGCTCGTCGGTTGCGGCTATTGAGACTCGGTCGCCGTGTGCGGCTGTGAGCAGGACCGAGGCCCGGCGGCTGTGCCAGCCCGACGTGACCAGGACGACCTCGCGGACGCCGAGCTTCCGTGCGGCGGCCGCCGCCGCGCGTGCATTCCCGTACGTCGTGCGCGAGGCGCTGTCCACGAGAACTTGCCGCGTCGCGCCGTCCCACACTCCGGCCATGAGCTCGGCCTCCGAGGTGAGCTTCCGCGGCCGCCGCCAGCCCGAGAGGAAGACGGTGTCATCCGGCTGCGTCTCCCGACCCGCTCGAGCGAGTCGCGTGGCCGAGACCCGGTGCAGCTCGTCTCCGCCGCGTCCGCTCGAGTAGCCGAAGACGGCGATGAGTCGTGCGCCGGAGGACTCCGTCATCTGCGCCGGCGCCGCCAGAGCCCGTAGAGCAGGAGCGTCCCCGCGACGGTGAGCACGAGCTCGACGGCACGCCGGCCGCGGAGCTTCGACTCCCCGCTCGCCCGTTCCCGCATGTCGACGGGAATCTCCAGGACGCGGAGTTTCGACTCTCGGAGGCGCAGCAGCGACTCGACCTCGGGCGCACCGCTCTCGTACGGCTCGGCGAGGATCGGCATCGCCTTCGCATTGACGGCATACATCCCGCTCGTGGCGTCGTGGAACGGATGGCCCAGCGCGACCCGCATCGCGCGGCGGAGCACCGCTGTCCCGAAGCGTCGGCTCGAGGACGGCTCGTACCGGTAGCGCTCGTAGCCCTCGCCGACCGCGAAGCGGGAGCCGACCGCCACGTCGCATTCGTCGGCTTGGACGAGGTCGAGAAGTCGCCGAAGCTCGGGCACAGGATGTTGTCCGTCGGCATCCACCCGGCCGGCGAAGTCGTATCCGTGGTCATGCGCGTAGCGGTAGCCGGCGGCGATGCCCTCTCGAAGGCCACGGTTCACCCCGAACGACAGCACCTCGGCGCCTTCCGTTCGGGCAACGAGCGCGGTGTCGTCGGTCGAGCCGTCGTCCACGACGAGCACCTCGACGGTGGGAAGCTCGGCGCGGAGCTCAGCGAGGACGGCCGGAAGATTCTCCTCCTCGTTCAGCGCAGGGATGAAGACGATCGTGCGGGACATCAGATGACGTTGTGCTCCGGCCTCGTCGTGCCGTGTGCGAAGCGTTCCGCGGCGAGGGGAGAGACGTCGACGAACGGCTCGCGATCGAGGATCAGGTCGCGCACGATCTCCCCGACCGCCGGAGCCTGCATGAAGCCGTGCCCGGAGAAGCCGGTCGCATAGAAGAAGCGCTCGAGCTCCGGCGCCTGTCCGACGAGCGCGTTGTGATCGGGGGTGATCTCGTAGTAGCCCTTCCATCCGTGTGCCAGGCCCATGTCGAGGAAGGATGGCGCACGCCGGGCGGCCACTTCGGTGACGTGCTCGAGCCAGGCTGGGTCGGTCGGCGCATCGAACCCCGGCGCCTGGTTCCGGTCCGACATGCCGATGAGCAGCCCTGGCCCCTCGCGATGGAAGTAGAAGCCGGTCGTGAAGTCGACGGTGAGCGGGATCGGGTCGGGGAGCGCCTCGACCGGGCCCGTCGTCACGACCTCCCGAAAGACCGGTTCCACCGCGAGCTCGACCCCGGCGGTCCTTGCGAAGGTCGGCGACCAGACCCCGGCGGCGCAGACGACGGTGTCGGTCTCGATCGTCCCCTGGTCGGTGACGACGCCTCGCACCTGCCTGCCGTCCAGGGTCATTTCGGTCGCGGAGCAGCCCGTCACCACGTTCGCACCGTGCGCGCGTGCCCCCGCCGCATAGCCCTGGGCGACAGCCTCGGGGCTCGCGTGCCCGTCCACGGGGCAGAACGTCGCCCCGAGCACGCCGTCCAGTCCCGCGAGAGGTGAGAGCCTTCCCGCTTCGGCGACCTCGACCAGCCGACTCGGGACGCCGAGCTCGTTCTGCAGCGCAACGCTCTGCTCGAAGGTCGCGAGGTCCTCGGGTCTGTCGAGCAGGAACAGGTATCCGACCTGGCGGAAATCGATCTCCCAGCCGGGGCGCTCGGCGAAGCGCATGAAAGCCTCCACGGCTCGGAGCCCGATGGCGATGTTCAGGGGATCCGAGAACTGGGTTCGGACTCCGCCGGCCGCCCTGCTCGTCGAACCGGAGGAGAGCGCATCTCGCTCGAGCAGGCAGGCGTCGACTCCGGCCTCGGCGAGGTGGAACGCGATGCTCGTCCCGACGGCGCCGCCGCCGACGACTACGACATCCGCCTGGCCGGGGAGCGTGCTCATCGGCGAAGGAGGTTCCGGAGGAAGAACAGGAGGTTCGCGGGACGCTCGGCCAGCCGGCGCATGAGATAGGGGTACCAGTCGGGGCCGAAGGGCGTCGCCACGAGCACCTTGTACCCCGCCGCAGCGACGCTTCGCTGCAGTGCCGGCCGTACGCCGTAGAGCATCTGGAGCTCGAACCGATCGCGGCTCAAGCCTTCTCGCTCGGCGAAGGCACAGACGTGGCGGATGATTCGCTCGTCGTGGGTGGCGACGGCGACGTACGCACCCCCTCGTAGACCTCGCTCGACGAGACGGACGTACGCGCGGTCGACGTCGCGCTTCTCGGGATGCGCAATGGTCGCGGACTCGAGGTACGCACCCTTGACCACACGCAGGTTCGGCTCGAACTGCAGGAGACGCTCGAGGTCGGCGGGCGAGCGGTACAGGTACGCCTGTAGAACGACGCCGACGTTCTCGTGCCCACCCCGCCTCAAGCGCTCGTAGATCTCGAGGGTGGCGGCGACGAACCTGGACTGTTCCATGTCGATCCGCACGAACTGGCCCAGACGGCCGGCGTGGGCGACGATCCGCTCGAGGTTGTCGTACGCCGTCTCGGCGTCGAACGACAGCCCGAGGTGAGTGAGCTTGAGAGCGACGTTCGCGCGCAGACTCTCGTGAGCGAGTCGATCGACGATCGCTACGTACGCCTCGACGGTCGCTGCTGCCCCGGCGGCATCGGGAATCGCCTCACCGAGCAGTGTCGTGTTCGCGTGCAGTCCGGCGTCGTTCAGGCGCCGCAGCACAGGAATGCATTCGTCCAGCGTCTCCCCGGCGACGAAGCGAGCTGCTCCGAGCCGCATCCCGTAGCGGTCGACGACCTTCCGCAGGAGGGGGCTGTCGGCCACGCGGAGGATGGCGGATCGCGAAAGCGCGGAGACGGGCGAGGCGAGGGCACCCACCGTCAGTTCAGCGACGGGTCGGGCGGCATGAGAGCGAGGACGCCGAACGGCCCGCCCTTCCGGAGAAGCACGGCGCTCCAGAGCTCGTCCGGCTCGACGGTGAACACGTCGTCCACCAGGGCCGGCTCGACGATCCACGAGCCTTCCTCGAGCTCACCGTCCAACTGTCCTGGTCCCCAGCCGGCGTAGCCGGCGAAGATGCGAGCGCGGCGCAGCTCGCCGAGTTCTTCGGGGTCGATCTCCGATGGCAGGAATCCGACCGTGTCGAGAACGAGCGATCCGGCGCGATCGGGCTCGGCGAAGTCGGCGAGCACGACGATCGCTGACGGCTGCACGGGGCCGCCGACATGAATCTGCTCGATTCCGTCGGCCAGCATCGAGAGCTCGGGCACCGCCTCGCGAACGGTCGCTTCCGAAGGGCGGTTGAGGATCACCCCGAGCGCGCCCTCCTCCGAATGCTCTCCGACGAGGACGACCGTGCGTCGGAAGTTCGGGTCGACGAGCGCCGGCCCTGCGATCAGGAGATGCCCTTTCAGCGATTGCACCGGCGTATCATCGCGGCATGGAGGGCATGTCTCGCGAGATCCGATTGGTTGCCAGGCCGCGGGGCTTCCCGGACGAAGAGCTGTTCGAGCTCGCGGAGACGCCGATCCCGGATCCCGGCGAGGGGCAGCTGCTCGTCCGGAACGCGTACTTCTCCGTCGATCCGTACATGCGCCCGCGCATGAACGACGTGCGCTCCTATGTCGCCCCGTTCACGCTCGGCGAGGCCATGACCGGTGGGGCGGTGGGCCGGGTCGCCGCTTCGCGCAACGAGCGCTACGCGGAGGGGGACTGGGTGCTGCACGGGCTCGGCTGGCGAGAATGGACGCTCTCCGACGGCTCCGGCCTGCGCAAGATCGATCCGGCCGGTGCACCTGTATCGACGTCGCTGGGAGTGCTCGGGATGCCGGGGTTCACCGCCTACTACGGCCTCTACGAGCTGGGTCAGCCGAAGGAGGGGGAGACGGTCTTCGTCTCCGGTGCGGCAGGTGCGGTCGGCAGCACCGTGGGGCAGATGGCGAAGATCGCCGGCTGCCGTGTCCTCGGTTGTGCGGGCTCTGCGGAGAAGGTGGAGTGGCTTCGCGAGCTCGGCTTCGACGACGCCTTCGACTATCGCGAGCGCTCGGTGCGTGAGGCGCTGGCCGAGGCTGCGCCCGACGGCATCGACATCTACTTCGACAACGTGGGCGGCGACTCGCTCGAGGCGGGCATCGGAGCGCTGAGGACGCACGGGCGGATCGTGGCGTGTGGCTCGATCGCGCGCTACAACGACGTAGAGCCCGCTCCGGGACCGCGAAACATGTTCATGGTCGTGACGAAACGGCTCCGGATCCAGGGGTACATCATCAGCGACCACTACGAGCACTTTCCCGCGTTCCTGCGCCAGGCGCGGGAGTGGGTGAGCGACGGACGTCTCCGCTACCGAGAGACCGTGATCGACGGAATCGAGAACGCGCCGCGGGCCTTTCTCGGCCTCCTGCGCGGCGAGAACATCGGCAAGATGCTCGTCAAGGTCGGGCCCGACTCGTAGCGGCCGCAGCAGGAAAGTTTTCGAGCAGCCGCGGCCCGTCCGGAGTGAGAACGCTTTCCGGATGGAACTGGACGCCCTCGATCGGATACATGCGGTGGCGTACCGCCATCACCTCGCCGTCGTCCGTCCGCGCGCTGACCTCGAGCTCGTCAGGCACGCGGCTGGCGGCGAGCGAGTGATAGCGACCGGCCTCGAGCGTGTCCCCGAGGCCGGTGAAGACACCGCGTCCGTCGTGTCGCACCTGCGATGCCTTCCCGTGCAGAAGCGCTTGCGCCTGCCCGATCTCCCCGCCGAATGCCTCAACCACCGCCTGGTGGCCGAGGCACACACCGAGGACCGGTGTCGTCGAGCCGAGGCGACGGATCAGCTCGATCGAGCTGCCGGCACCGCTGGGTCGCCCTGGCCCGGGGGAGATGACGACCCGGTCGGGGCTCAGCACCTCGGCCTCGTCGGCGTCGATTTCGTCGCTTCGGTGGACGTCGACCTCTGCACCGAGCTCCTGCAAGAGGTGCACGAGGTTGTAGGTGAACGAGTCGTAGTTGTCCACCATCAGGACTCGCATGCCTCGAGTGTAGGCTGACCGTATGGCCCGTTCCGTCATCGTCTCGGCGGTTCGAACCCCGTTCGGACGCCTCGGCGGCGGGCTCGCCAAGATTCCCGCGACCGAGCTCGGGGCGACCGCGATTCGCTCCGCGCTCGAGCGCGCAGGCATCGAGCCGGGCGAAGTCGAGTACGTGCTCATGGGGCAAGTCCTCCAGGCCGGAGTCGGCCAGGCCCCGGCGCGTCAGGCGGCGATCGCCGGGGGGATCCCGAAAGAGGTGCCGGCCGACACGATCAACAAGGTGTGTGCTTCGTCGATCCGTGCGATCGAGATCGCGGACCTGATGATCAGGGCAGGCGGCCACGAGGTGGTGCTCACGGGCGGGATGGAGTCCATGTCGAACGCGCCGTATCTCCTGCCGAAAGCGAGGTTCGGGTACCGGCTCGGGAATGGCGAGGTCGTCGATCACATGGTCTTCGACGGGCTCACCTCGACCTTCGACGGGCTGCACATGGTGCAGCAGGCGTCGAAGGTCTCCCGCGAGCTCGGGATCTCGCGGGAGGACCAGGACGCATGGGCCTACCGCTCGCAACAGCGAGCGGCGACGGCTCAGGACGAAGGGCGGTTTGCGGACGAGATCGTGCCCGTCGGCGAAGTGACGGCCGACGAGGGGATTCGCCGCGACACCACGCTCGAGAAGCTCGCTGCGCTGCAGCCGGTGTTCGACCCCGACGGGACGACGACGGCAGGCAACGCCCCGGGGGTGAACGACGGAGCATCGTGCGTGATCGTGTGCTCCGACGAGTTCGCGAAGCGCCGTGGCCTCGAGCCGCTGGCGACGATTCTCGCTCAGGGCTACGTCGCGGACGAGTACGCCTATCTCGCCCGCACGCCTGCCCGTGCCGGTGAACAGGCGTTGTCGAAGGCCGGGAAGACGATCTCGGACGTGAAGCGCGTGGAGATCAACGAGGCGTTCGCGTCGGTCGCGAAGAACTCGACCACGATGCTCGGTGCCGACGAGGAGATCGTGAACGTCAACGGCGGCGCCGTCGCGCTCGGGCATCCGATCGGCGCCTCGGGCGGCCGGATCGTGTCGACGCTGATACACGAGCTCAGGCGCGAGGGCGGCGGGCTCGGGCTGGCGGCGATCTGCTCCGGCGGCGGCCAGGGCGACGCGCTCCTCATCGAGGTCGAGTGAGGGCGGGCCAAGGTACAAGTTGTCACTTGGCGTGACTCGCGCCATTCTTCCCGCCGTTCTCGTGGCCGTTGCGCTCGCGCTCGTCGGAGCGGGGGGAGCGCAGGCATGTGTTTGCGCGAAGCAGCCGCTGGACGAGCGCCTCGACGGGGCTGACGCGGCGGTTGTCGCGCGTCTCGTGGCAGTGCGCGAGACGCAGTCCTTTCCACCCCAGCGGACGCTTTCGTTCGAGGTCGATCAGCGCGTGAAGGGCGACATCGAGAAGAGCTTCGACCTCGAGTCGTCCGGGCAGACCGACTGCGAGCTCGACCTGGAGGAGAACGTGCCCGTAGGCCTCCTCTTGACGCGTGGGCCGACGGGTGAGTGGCAGGGCACTGCCTGCAGCATCGTCGGGGCGGGCGACCTGGTTGCCGAGGGTGGAGAGGCGCGCGGCGGGGGTATCAAGATCGTCGTCGGTCTCCTCATCCTCGGGCTCGTTCTCACGTGGGCGCTTCGTCGCAAGGCTCGGGGGACGCGGCCGCAGCTTCCCGGAGCGCCTGAGCCGTAGATACTCCTCCGATGCGGTTTTCGCACGTCCTCGTCGTCGGTGCCGGCCAGATGGGCGGTGGGATCGCGCAGGTCCTGGCCGCGTCGGGGCGCAAGGTCTCACTCCACGACGCGTTCCCGGGCGCGGCCGAGAGCGCGCTCGAGACCATGCGGCGAAGCCTGGAGAAGCTTGCCGAGAAGGGCGGCGTGCACGCGGATGACGTTCTGGCGCGGGTAGAGATCGTCGCTGATCTCGTCTCGGCCGACCTCATGATCGAGGCCGTCGTCGAGGACGCGGACGTCAAGAAGGATCTCTTCGGACGGGCGGACGAGATGCTCCCTCGAGAGGCGATCCTCGCCTCGAACACATCCTCCATCCCGATCGCCTCGCTCGCGGAGGCAACGCGTCGCCCGGCGCAGGTCATCGGCATGCACTTCTTCAATCCTGTGCCGATCCTGAAACTGGTCGAGGTGATCAGCTCGGACCAGACGTCGGACGAGACCCGTGCCGCGATCGTCGCGCTGGCCGAGGATCTCGGGAAGGTTCCGGCTGAAGCTCGCGACTCGCCGGGGTTCGTCTCGAACCGCATCCTCATGCCATTTCTCAACGAGGCGGCCTACGCTCTCCAGGAGGGCGTCGCCGAGCCGGAGGCGATCGACACGATCGCGAAGCTCGGATTCGCGCATCCGATGGGGCCACTCGCGCTCGCCGACCTCATCGGGCTCGACACCTGCGTCGCGATCATGGAGGTCCTGCATGACGGGCTCGGGGATCCGAAGTACGAGCCTTGTCCGCTGCTCCGCGAGCACGTCGCCGCAGGAAGGCTCGGCCGGAAGAGCGGCCGCGGGTTTTACGACTACGGATAGCCGACGGCGGAGTGCGTCGGTCGCGACACCGGTGGATGGATTCACACACTCTTGTTGCAGTTCGAGTGTCCCGGAGGACGTGTCCAGGGTCAGACCCTGGTTGCGCGGCACTGGTCGGCGCGAGTCCTTCGTCGGGCGAGCCGTATAGTCATTCGAGATGGACTTCGAGCTCACCGCCGACCAGCGGGAGATCCAGGGACTCACCCGCGAGCTGGCCGAAGCCGAGATCGTCCCGAACGCCTCATCCTGGGATCGCGACCACCGCTTTCCCGACGAGCTCTTTCCCAAGCTCGCCGAACTCGGGCTGATGGGCGTGTGCGTGCCAGAGGAGTACGGCGGCGCCGGCGCCGATTTCCTCTCCTACATCCTCGTGCTCGAGGAGCTCTCGCGGGCAGACGCGGGGGTGGGGGTGACCCTTTCGGTGCACACGAGCGCGACGACGCTCCCGATCCTCGCCTTCGGGACCGAGGAACAGCGGTCGCGCTTCGTCCCGCCGCTGGCACGGGGTGAGCAGATCGGCGCCTTTGCGCTCACCGAGTCGAGCTCGGGCTCCGACGCAGCCTCGTTGCGAACGACCGCTCTAGCCGGCGACGACGGCTGGACGCTCAACGGCTCGAAGCAGTGGATCACCAACGGGTCGCGGGCGGGCACCTTCGTGCTCTTCGCCCGGAGCGACCCGGAGACGACCGGCGCAAGGGGCATCTCGTGCTTCGTTCTCGACGACTCGCACGTCCGCGTGACGCGCGAGGAGGAGAAGCTCGGGCTCAACTCCTCCACCACCTCCGATCTCGTCCTCGAGGACGTCCACGTCGATGCCGATCGGCTGCTCCACGACGAGGGTCGCGGCTTCCGCGTCGCGATGGCGACGCTCGACGGCGGACGGATCGGGATCGCCGCACAGGCACTTGGAATCGCACAGGCTGCATATGACGTCGCGCGCACGTACGCACAGGAGCGCGTTCAGTTCGGAAGGCCGATCGGAGACTTCCAGGCGATCCAGTGGAAGCTCGCGGACATGGCGACCGAGATCGACGCCGCGCGTCTCCTGACCTATCGCGCCGCGTGGCTCAAGCAGCAGGGTCGCCCGCACACCGCCGAGGGCGCGAAGGCGAAGCTCTTCGCCTCGGAGATGGCGCGCCGCCAGACGGCCGAGGCAATCCAGATCCTGGGCGGCTACGGCTACACGAAGGAATTTCCGGTCGAGCGCTACTACCGGGACGCCAAGATCACGGAGATCTACGAGGGGACGAGCGAGATCCAGCGGCTCGTCATCGCGCGGTCGATTCTGGGCCGACAGGTGCGCGCAGCAGCTGGCAGCCCTCAGGGCACCCACTCGTAGAGCGCGTCCGGCTCGCGCTCTTCGTTACGGCTGCCGTCCGTGAGCTCGACGACGTGCAGGCCGTGCCGCTCGTAGAAGCGGCGGGCGCCAGTGTTCTCCTGGAAGACCCACAAGCGGAATCCAGACGGACGCCGTTCCTTGGCGCGATCGATCAGCTTGGAGCCGACACCGCTCCGCTGAAACTCCGGCGCGATGTAGAGGTGCTGCAGGAAGTCGTCGCCGTCGCGTGAGCCGAGTGCGGCGAAGCCCACAGTCCGCCCGTCGACCTCGGCGACCCAGACCTCCTCGTTCGGCAGAACGTGATCGCGAACAAACCGTCGATCGTCCTCCGGAGTGTGCAGCTCCTCGAGCGACGGCATGGCCCGGCGCATTGCAGTCCGAAGAATCGCGGCCAGCTCGTCGGCGTCTTCCGGTCGAGCCCGTCTGAGCATCGCCGTACCCTAGGCGACGTGCCTCGAAGCAGAGATGAGCCCGTACGCCTGACGAAGATCTATACGCGCGGCGGAGATGCGGGTGAGACCTCGCTCGGGGACGGCACGCGCACCTCCAAGCTCGACCTCCGGATCGCGGCGTACGGAACGGTCGACGAGCTGAACTCCGCGCTCGGGCTCGTTCTCGTCACGAAGTGTCCCGAAGAGATACGAGCTGTGCTCGCTCGGGTACAGAACGAGCTCTTCGACCTCGGCGCCGATCTCTCGGTTCCGCTGGAGAACGAGGGACGCCTGCGCGTGACGCAAGCGCAGATCGACGTCCTCGAGCACGAGTGCGACCGCTTCAACGCTTCCCTGCCCGAGCTTCGGAGCTTCGTGCTTCCGGGCGGGGGAGAGGCAGCGGCTCGCCTGCACGTCGCTCGCACGATCTGCCGGCGGGCGGAACGTGACGCGCTGTTGGCCTCGGGCGCACATCCTCTCAACCCGCTCGTGCTGGTGTACCTGAATCGCCTCTCCGATCTTCTCTTCATTCTTGCGAGGGCCGCGAACGCCGCCGACGGCCGGGAGGAGCCGCTCTGGAGGCCTGGGAGCTCGGCGTAACCTTCTTCGGCTCGTTCGTCGCCGGGTACCTCGGATCGATGCTGGGGCTCGTGCTCGGAACGCTCCGCCTACCGCTGATCGTCCTCGTCACCGGGAGCCCCCTTGCGGCCGCCGGGACGAATATCGCCATCTCGGCGGCGGCCGCCGGGGCAGGCGGGCTCACACACGCTCGCCAGGGTCGCGTGGACTGGCGTGTGGTCGCATGGACTGCGCCGCCCTCGGTCGCAGGGGCGATCGCAGGAGCATTGCTCGCCGATGACGTCTTCTCGGAAGCACTCCTCTACGGGCTCATCGCCGGCGTCCTCGTTTGGAGCGGTATCGACCTTGCCTTCCGCCCCATCGTCGCGCGTCCCCGCGAGCGCCTGCGGGTCGGACGCGGAGGAGCTCTCGCTCTCGGGATCGGCGTCCTCGGAGGCGCCGCAGGCGTGATTCTCGGCACGCTGCGGATGCCGGCGCTCATTCGCTCCGTCGGGCTCGACCTTCGTCGCGCCGCCGGGACGAACCTCGTGGTCGGCTTTCTCCTCGGCGTCGCAGGCTTCGCGACGCATGCGGCCGGTACCGGCGTCGCCTGGGACGTGCTCGCGGCCGGCCTCGCAGGCGCGATTCCGGGCGGGTGGCTCGGGGCTCGCGCCACCGGGAAGCTGCCGGAGCACGTGCTGCGACGCGCGCTCGGTGCCTTGCTCGTCCTGATCGGTGCCGCGTTCGCGGCGCAGGCGATCGGCTGACTGCTAGGCCACAGCCGGCCAGCGGCCGCGCAGCCACTCGTTCAGATCGGCGGCCGAGCGCGGAGTCGCGACGTAGAAACCCTGGGCATAGTCGCAACCCCAGGCGCCGAGGACGTTCCACGCCTCGCGGGTCTCGACTCCCTCGGCTACGACGGAGAGCCCGAGCGCGTGTCCGATCTCGACCAGTCCCCGTACCAGCGCGGCATCCGTCGCGCTGCGGCCCAGGCCGTGGACGAACGCGGCGTCGATCTTGAGCTCGTCGAGCGGAAGAACCCGAAGCGCAGCGAACGAGGCTGCGCGGCCGCCGTCGTCGAGGGAGAGCCGTACCCCGAGGCTCGAGAGCCGGCCGAGTGCTTCCTCGTCGAGCTCCGATCCCGCACCCGGGCCCGCCGGTACGACCTCGAGAGTGAGAAGACCCGGCCGGACCTTGAACGAGCCCAAGAGGCCCGCGAGCCCCTCGATGAAGAGCGGGTCGTCTATGAGCTTGTACGGAACGTTGACCGATACGCCGAGATCGTGCCCTTCCTCGGCCCAGGTCTGCGTCGCGCGGATCGCGTCGGCGACCACGATGAAGGTCAGCTCGCGGACGAGAGGAGTCCTCTCCACATGCGGCACGAACTCGGCGGGCGCAAGCAGCGCCTGGTCGGGAAGGAGCCGGCGCACCAGCGCCTCGGCGGAGTGCGGCTCGCCGGACTGGAGGTCGATGATCGGCTGATAGACGACAACCAGCTCGTTTCGCGTGATCGCCGTCTCGACGTCGCGGATCACGCCCGCGTCGACGCCGCGGCGCAACAGCACCGCGTCGTCCGAGCTGTCCCGCTTGGTCGCGTACATCTGCCCGTCAGCGCGCGCCAAGAGCTCGTCAGCTGTCGCACCGTCGGCGGGAAAGACCGCCCAGCCGATGCTTCCGTCGATCTCCACTGTCGCGCCCTCGACGCGGAAGGGTCGGCGAAGCGCATGCCGTAGCCGGCCGACGAGGGCGGCAGCCTCGTCGTCGGTGGTCGTGTTGAGCGAGAGGATCACGAACTCGTCCCCGCCGACGCGCGCGACCGTGTCGCTCGCCCGCACGATTGCCTCGAAGCGCTTCGCCAGTGAGCGGAGAACGTCGTCGCCCGCGCCGTGTCCTCGCACGTCGTTCACTTCCTTGAAGCCGTCGAGGTCGACGACGATCAGAGTGAACCCGACATTCGAGCGCTGAAAGCTCCGCAGTGCCTGGTCGATGCGGTCCTCGAGCAGCACGCGGTTGGGAAGGCCTGTCAGCGGGTCGCGAAGCGCGTCCGAGCGCGCGGTTCGCAGCTGTCGATCGAGGGCAACGCCACAGGCGCCGGCGATCATGCCGACGAGCATCAGCGCTCCGACCACCCGCCCGGGCTCGGCGCGCAGCGATACGGCCGCGGCTCCTGCGACGAACACGAGCGCAGCCAGCGTCAGGGCCCATGCAACCGTACCGCGCAGATGCCGCCTGTCTCGGATCTTCACCTCGTCCTTATCGTTCGTGGCCCAAAGAGCGGGCCGCCGCAGTACCTCTCCGACCGTACTCGCCCATGTCTTCTGCATCGCCCCTAGAGGGGGTGAGAGGGATCCCCGGATAGAGGGAACGAGAAACGTGGCCAGCCCGGTCGGAACGCCGATTCGTTGCCGGCGACGCCCCCCGCATGGGGGATGTCGTCGCACCCGCTGCGAGGAGGAACGCGGGCGCGACCCGGGAATCCGAAGCGGTGAACCTGGGTGCGGGACTTCTCGGCCTGCTCGCAGGGCTCGTCGTCGGCCCGCTGGCGGATCGACTGGCGACCAACGCGCCGGTTCATGCGCCGCTGCTGGGCCGCGTTCCCTTCTCTCCCAGGCTGCTGCTCGTCACCGCCGGGACGGCGCTTCTGGGAGCGGCATCCGGGCTTGTCTACGGTTTCACGTTCGAGGCCGCGATCGCCGCGTTCTTCTGCTGGATCCTCGTGATCGTGACCCGTACCGACCTCGAGCACCGATTGATTCCGGACCGGATCGTCTTGCCGGGCGCTGTTCTCGTCGCCACGGCGCGAACCGTCGACGAGCCGAGCGTGGCGTGGGTGCTCGGCGCGCTCGGCGCCGGCTTGGCGTTGTTCCTCATCGTTCTCGCGTATCCGAAAGGCATGGGCATGGGGGACGTGAAGCTCGCCCTCTTCATGGGCGCGGGACTTGGCCTGTCCGTCGTGGTCGGGCTCTTTCTCGGTTTCATCGCAGGTGCCGTGCCCGCGATCGTCCTGCTCGTCCGCCACGGCCGAGCGGCGCGGAAGCAGGCGATCCCTCTCGGGCCATTCTTGGCGCTCGGAGCAGTCATCGCGCTCTTCGCCGGAGACGCGATCCTCGACTGGTACCTCTCGTAAGAAAACCGTTGCGCCCGTTCGGATTCGCTCAAGGGGGCGGTGGCGCGGGCCGATTTCAATCGTGTGGAGCATGCGCCGACCCCTGCGCGCGTATCGTCGCCTGTCGACCCGGGCCTTCTCGCTGTCGCGGCCAACCGGGCGGCGAGCGCGGCAGCGGAGGCCAGCGAGCCGGCCACGGCGATCACTGCGGCCGTCGAGGCGCTCCATGATGCCGTCGCCGGCCTGCTTCCCGCGGTCTTCGTCTTCGAGCATGGCCGGCTCTGGCTGGTCGCGCAGCGCGGCTACGCGGTCGTCCCGGACGGCCTCAGCGTCGAACGGGGAGTCATGGGTCGCGCCGTTCGCCTCGGCCGGACGCAGCTCGCTCCCGACGTCCGCGCAGATCCCGACTTCGTCCCGACCCTTCCGGGCATCTTGACCGAGCTGGCCGTCCCGCTGCGGGTCGGGCGGATGATCGTCGGAGCGCTGAACATCGAGTCGGAGCGCGCGCTCCCGGACGGCGCCGCGAACCTGATCCGTCCGCTGGCAACGGTCCTGGCACCGCTCGCCGAGCAGGTCCGAACGCGAGGAGCGCTCGATCTACCGGCGCTCGCTCGCCTCTTCGTGCATTTCGGAAGCATCCGAGATCCGGACGAGATCGCCGCGCTCGCTGCTGCGTCTCTGCCCCGCGTGCTTCCGGTCGAAGTGAGTCAGGTCGTCGTCTGGAACGAGCTTGGAGCTCCGGTGGAGCTCGCCTCCTGGTCACGCGATGCGAGCGTCCAACCCCCTCTGACTGGCGCCGAGCTCGATTCCGCGCGGGCCCAGGTCGACCCGGCGATCGTCTGCGAGGTGCTCGATCTCGCGAGCTCGCCACGTGGCGAGCACCCGGAACGCTCGGTCGTCTGGCTCCCGCTCCGTGCGAACGGCATGGAGCTCGGAGCGCTCGTCGCGGTCCGCCGCATCGGCGAGCGCGTCGACCCCGTCCAGCTCGACGGCGCAGCGCTGCTCGCCGCGCATGTGGCCGCTTCGCTCGATGCCGCCGTCTCCCTGAGGCGCGAACGGCAGAGCGCGGTCACCGACGCGCTCACCGGGATTCTCAATCGCCGCGGCCTGGAGGAACGTCTCGATCGCGAGCTGGAGCTTGCGCAGCAGCGGCGGCTGCCGGTGAGCCTGCTCGTCATCGACTGTGACGACTTCAAGGACATCAACGATCGGGCCGGGCACGAGTTCGGCGATGCGCTCCTGCATGAGGTCGCGCGTGTTCTCGACCGATCCGTCCCGGACGGTGCGGTACCGGCGCGGCTCGGCGGCGACGAGTTCGTCGTCATGCTCCCGGAGGCGGGCGCCGACGCCGCAGAAGCTCTGGGCGCAAGCATCCGCAGGGTTCTCGCGGATGGGTTGACGGATGCGGGATTTCCGTTGCGCATCAGCGCAGGGATCTCGACCTATCCGTTCGACGGGGCCACGCCGAGCGCGCTCCTGCGGGCAGCTGATCAGGCTCTGTACTCGGCGAAGGCCTCGGGGAAGGATCAGATCGCGTCGTTTCGGGACGTCGTTCGTGGCGGGCCCGACACGGTTGCCACCGTGAGCGGAGCAGCTGGTGGAGATTCCGCACGACGGGGCCGAGGAGAGGGATCGATTCTCACTGACGTCGTTGCGGCTTCCGCGGCGATCGAGGGGGAGAAGACGGTGGAGGGCATCTGCAACCGCCTCTGCAAGTCGCTGGTCTTCGTCGTGGGAGCGACCGCGTGCTCTGCCTCGCGCGTCGTGGGCGACTTTCTCGTCGATGCGACGGAGCATGCGCTTCGCGAGGTCTGGCTCGGCGATGCCGCTGCGTACCGCATCTCGGACTTCCCGCTGACGGCGGAAACGCTCCGTACGAACCAGCCGCGCGCGGTGTCGTTCCTCGGCGACGACGTGGAGCCGGCCGAGGCGTTCATCCTGCGCGAGCTGGCGATGAACGCGCTGTTGATGCTTCCTCTCCAGGTCTCCGGACGTCCCTGGGGCCTGGTCGAGCTCTACGAGATGCGACTTCGGCAGTTCACCGAGGACGACGTGTCAATCGCGCAGTTCCTCACGGCGCAGGCCGAGCGCCGGCTCGAAGTCGTCGCGGAGGAGGAGGGGTTGCCCGGGCAACCGCCTGTCTACGAGCTCCCATCGGCCGACGTATAGAGACCTGGTCGAGGCTTCAGCCTGACCAGCCAGGTCGTTCCGCGAGATAGGCGCAGCGCCGTGCGTCCCCGGGCAGGGGCGAAGGACCGAGGCGGACTACCAGGTACTCCGTGTCGCCGACCTGGAGGGTCGCGCTCGAAGCAAGCGGTGTCGGCTCCGTCTCGATCAGTCGGTAGGCGACTCCTGGGACGAATGCCAGCTCTGCCACGCTAGGCAGCGAGCGCTCCCGCGCGACGAGTGCTTCCTCGCGTGCGGCGATCCGCTTCTCGTGCTCGGAAACGGCCCGTTCGCGCTGCTCCACCGCTTCGCGCTTCAGCTCCACCGCTCCGAGCTCGCTCCGTCGCCGTGCGAGATCGATCTCGCCTGCGCGAAGCCGCTCCTCCCGGGTCGACACGTCTTGGAGAGTGTTCGAGAGCTCTGTCTCGCGCAGATCGAGGTCGTTCGTGCCGACACGGAGGACTCGCTCGACCGATGCGCGAGAGTCGCGAAGGTGGAGCTCTCGCAGCTCGAGATCGGCGACGACCTCACGCAGCTGCGCGACCTGCTCTTCGAGCGCTTGCCTGCGAGCGAGGAGCAGAGACTCGAGTTGCTCCTCGGGTGTCGATGCCTGAGCCATTCGTCTCTTCCGCCGGTACCGCTATACGTACCTGATCGTCGCCGTTGTTGTTGCCGACAGACCAGTCCTCAGCCGTCGAGTTCGGAGCGGTCTGCCGGCGTCTCGACCTTTCGTCGGAGACCGATTCTCTCCTGCCGCCGAAATATTTCTACGAAAGAGGGTCAAGCTCGGCCGGGTCGAAACCGATAACCCCGTCATGGACCCCACTGGCGCACGTCTTCTCGCAGCCCGCATCAAGGCGGGTGTTGCGGTCGGAACGAGAATCGAGCTCGTGGCCGACGCCGACGGGCCTTCCGGCCTCTGTGCCGGCGATCGCGGCGTCGTCGACGACATCAACGAGCGGGGCTTCGTCCGCGTGATCTGGGACCGGGGCATGGTGGTCGACATCGACCCCGACCACACGCAGTTCCGCCCGCTAGCGGCGTAGCTTCCGCAGTCCGATCCCGTAGGTGCGAGGCTCGCCTCGCCCTGCGCTTCTTTGGCCTCTGCCTGAGTTGGCGCGGCGGTCGCGCCGGAGGCCGGCTTGGCCGGCCGGGAGGCTTCACGCATCGTTCTCGCTCCGAGGCGCAGAAGGAGGGGGCACGTGGGGAACCATGGGTTCCCCCACGATTTACATGGGCTCCCAGCGCGGAAGCGTGAGCTTCAGGGTCGTGGGCCCGCCGGGGGCACTGTCGAGCTCGAACGTGCCTCCGACCATTCGCACGCGCTCGGCGATCCCCACGAGACCGAGGCGTCCGCGCTGAGCCGCCTTTGCCAGAGCGCGCTCGACCTCGAAGCCCATTCCGTCGTCGGAGACCTGAACCTCGATCGCGTTGCGGCGGGCGCGAACCTTGATGACGACCGACGTCGCACCGGCATGCTCGCGGATGTTGGCGAGCGCCTCCTGGATCGCGCGGAAGACCGTGATCCGCTGTCCGGACGAGAGCGAGTCGGCCTCGCCCCGAATCTCGAGCGTCGCGGTGACTCCGGTTCGTTCCGAGAAGGATTCGATCTCGCGATGGAGGATCTCGCCCAGCGGCCGCGAGATGACGCTCTTCGTCTCCAGCGAGTGGGCGAGCTCGCGCAGCTCACGGTCGAGCTCGGTCAGGCGCGAGGTGAGGTCGTCGAAGCGGCCGGAAGCCTGATCCCGGTACTCCTCGAGCACGAACGGAAAGACCTGCTGCTGCAGGAGTCGAACATCGGCGGCGAGAGCGAGGACGTCCTGGATCGGTCCGTCGTGGAGGTCGAAGCCGAGACGCATGAGGCGCCGCTCGGAAGCTCCGACGAGGGTGCGCTCGCGCTGGGCCGAATGCTCGAGCAGCTGCTCGCGCTCGACCACGGGCCCCAGGCACGCGGCGGCCTCGGCGAGAAACGCGTCCGCGATCTTCGGCTCCACGGAGCCGAGCCGGCCGACGACGGCTGCATAGGGTTCGCCGAAGCGGTACACGGCGACGGACCGCAGGTTGGAGCCGCCGAGGAGCGAGAGTCGCGAACGGCCGCGCAGGACGGCTTTTGCCTCGGCGCGGACACGACGACTCGGCTCGCCCGCGCCACCGAGAGAGAGGATGCACTCGAGACCGCCGGCAGTGCGCCTCCAGAGGGAGATCTCCGCAAGGACGTCCAGCCCCACCATGAGGTTGAGCTGCGTCTCGGCGGCCAAGAGCGGTGGGAGCTCGAGGAGCCGTGGATTACCGGCGGCCTGGCTGAAGAGAGTGAGCCGAGCGGCGGGGAGGGGGAGGGCGCATGCTTCTGCGACGGCCGCAGCCGCCCCGCGGATGTCGGCCTCGTCCAGCTCGAGGGCCGAAGCGAGCTCGACGACCGCGCCCGAGGCGTAGAACACCGAGGAGAGGTCGTCGCCCGCGTCGCGGTCGCCACATCCGTCCCGAAGCAGCAGGGCACGCTTGAACAGCGAATCGAGTGCCGGCTTTACTTCGTCCGGACAGCCCTCGAGGAAGTACGCATGCAGACGCTCGAGCCTCTCTCCCTGCTCGACGCGCGGGCGCGTGGACTCGACTGCCCCGCGAAGCGGGAGAGGCGATCCGGACCCGAAGTCGGTGCCTGCCTCGGTGGTCACGACGCTCCGTCTCTCGTCTTACCGTTCAGCTGCCGAACTTGCAATCCTCCTCCTCGCCCTCATTCGGCAATGACCTGAGGCGGGTTCGAGACCTGCTCCGCGAGCTGGCGCTCGACGTCGAGCAGGAGCTCCTCGGTCTCGTTCCAGCGGTCGAAGACGCGGATCCCGGTCGGGCTCCGTCCACCCGTGTCCGCGGCGATGACGATGGGAACCTCGGGACGAAGCGCTCGCGTCCGATTCGCGCTCCGCAGGGCGCCTGCGACATCGGCTCCGCCGTCCAGGACTGCGAGATCGAGGTGTGGGTCGTGGATCGCCTCGGAGAGCTTCTCGGGCGTCGTCAATTCGTCCACCTCGAGCTCTCGGCCTTCGAGCAGAAAGCGCGCGAGCTTGAGGAAGCGCGGATCGCGGCTCGCGATGAGGACTCGTGCCCGCGGCTCGGGAACGTCTTCCCAGGCCGAGCTCGTCGGGTCGGCACGGACGTCGGCGGCGCTCCTCGACGCCCAGGCGACGCGATCGCCCACCTCGAGACCTCGCCGGTCGCATTCACCCGCTGCCAGCTCGACGACCTCTCGCGCGCCGCGGAACGAGGCCGTTCGCCAGGGCCTGAGGTTGCGCTCGATGGCGACGACGACCTGATCCGAGTCCAGGAAGACGACGTCGATCGGAAAGTGCATGAAGTGCGTATGGATCGCAAACGCCGGGCGCAGGACCATGCCCTGACCGGGATTGAGTCGACGCCGGCCCAGGAGCCCGCGGAAGCGCCGGTGCACGCGATCGGCCACGACGCAGCGCTCGCAGACGATCCGTCCGTCTTCGCGGCGGAGCGTCAGCGTGCCCATGAGCTCTACAGCACTTCGGAGATGTGAATCATGGCCGGCACCAGGAGCACGATCATGATCGCCGGGAAGATGAGGAAGACGAGCGGGAAGAGGAGCTTGATCGGCATCTTCTGCGCCTTCTCCTCCACCTGCGCCTTCCGCCGCTTGCGCATCTCGGATGCGAGGTTTCGCATGGTGGTCGCGATCGAGACGCCGAGCTTCTCGCCCTGGGTGAGCGCGCGGACGAACATGCGCATGTTCGGAGTGTCCGCCCGCTGACCGAGGCTCGTGATGGCCTCGAAGACGGAAAGTCCCATCCGCTGCTCCTGCAGCGTCAGCCGCAGCTCCTGCCCGAGCGGATCCTGAAGCCGTTCCGACGCAACGCGCATCGAGGCGAGAATGCCGAGGCCGGCCTCGATGGTGACGACCAGGAGGTCGATCATGTCCGGCATCTGGCGGTCGATCTTCTCGAAGCGCTGGCGTGTCACGCGGTCGACGTAGACCATCGGCAGGAACCAACCCACGGTCCCGCCGCAGATCGCGCCCACGATCGCCAGCACGAAGGAGTAGCCGAGAAGCGGAATTCCCCACAGCGCAAGCATCGTGAAGAAGATCGCGGCGATGATCTGGTACCCGAGGATCTTGCGCGGGGTGGTGCCGTACATTCCTGCAGAGACGAGCTTTGCGCGCACCTCGGCTTCGCTGAAGCGTCCGAGCCGGCGCGCGGCGGTGTCGCCGAGGCGCCCGGCGAGCGAGTCGAGAGGACGACGAGCTGCGCCGTCCTCGGCGCCGCCGGCGTTCTCGGCGACGTACCCGTACGTCCCGATCTGATCCAGCGTCGCGACACCCTGGGGGCGGCGGAGATTGATGATGAGAATCGTGAGCCCTCCTCCGAGGAGAAGGATTCCTGCCACAGCCATCAGCTCGATACCCATGTGCTCAGACCTCGATTTCGACGATCTTCTTGATTGCGAACCAGCCGCCGATCAGCATGACCACCCACATGAACATGGCGATGTTGCCGAGAGTGGTCTCCCAGAGCGGCTCCAGCCACGGCTTGTTGACGAGCAGGAAGAACGCCAGCAGGAACACCGGGATCGCCGTGAGGATGTACCTGGCGATCCGCCCCTGCGCGGTCAGCACCTGGACGAGGCGCTGAAGCTCCATGCGGCCGCGGATGTTGTCGACGACGCGATCGAGGACCTCGGCGGTGTTTCCTCCTGCTTCCCGCTGCAGACGCGTGACGATCGCAACCTGCTCCACGTCCGGGTTCTCCATGCGCCGGCTCATGACCATCAGCGCATCGTCGAGCGGTACGCCGAGCTGCTCGTCCTGGAGGACGCGCCTGAACTCGGACTTGAAGGGCTCGTTCGCGCCTTCGAGCATCACGTTCATCGCGCCGACGAGGCTGTGGCCGGCGCGAAGCGCCCCGGCCAGAACGTCGAGGTTGTCCGGGAGCTGCTCGCGGAACGCCTTCCGCTTCTTCTTGACGCGGCTCTTGACGATGTAGCGCGTCACGAAGGGGACGACCAGGCCGGCGAGCAGGCCCCACAGGGACTGGAAGGCGATGGCGACGACGAGCGAGGTGATGATCGCCCCGATGATCGTCCAGCCGGCGATTCCCACGGTCGAGTACTTGAAGCCGCCGAGCTCGACGTCGCGCTCGAACGACTGCCACCAGCGATGCCCTTCGACGCGGCGCTGGGCCCCGGCCGCGAGCATGGCCGTGACCTCGGCGCGTCGCATGCGCCCCTCTTCCTCCGTCGGGACGCTCACGTACTGCGACATGCGGTGCCTGAGCGAGCGGTTGCGCGCATCGACGCCGGCGAAGAGCGCCAACGCCAGGAGAGCGATCACGGAGACGACGATGAAGACCGCGAGGTACGGCGAGACGATCACCTTGTCGACCCAGGAGCGGTCGAACGTGCCTCCGGACGTGATCGCGAGCGCGGGAGTCGTGTAGCTCGCGGTCGCTGCGGGCAGGCCGGCCACGGCGACCTTGACGTTGGCCTCGACCTGGGGCGGGAGCACGGAGCGGTACGTCACCTCGTACTCGGAGGCCAGATCCGTGCCGATCTCGGTGAAGATCGCCGCGAGCTCGGCCGGCTTAGCGGCTTCCGCGTAGCGTCCGCCACTGCGACGGGACACGCTCTGGAGGGAGTCCGGGGCGTACTGAGGAGAGCGAAGACCGACGGAGTACACGCGCGTGTTGGTGGCTGCGAGCGCCTCCTGCGCCTCGGCGAGGCTTGCCTCGCTGCCGACATCGGTTCCGTCCGAGAGCAGCACGATCGTCGCGCGCCTGAGCCCCTGATCCGTCGACGGCCTCGGTGGCCTCGATGAGCGCGTCGTAGATATGGGTGCCCTCGGACGTGACGGGCGTCTTCGCGACTGCTGCGGCGAGCTCCGCGCCGTCGGTCGTGAACTCGGCGAGCACCGTCTCGTCGGGGCCGAACACCACGACGGAGACCGGCATGTTCGGCTTCCGCTCCTTCAGGAACGCGCGGGCCGCGACCATCGCACCCTGTAGCGGGGCGCCCTTCATGCTGTTCGAGGCGTCGATCAGGAGAAGCGCGCCGGTCGCCGCTCCGCCGGGGGGTACCACGGCGAGCCCGGAGACGGGTCCGCCGTTCTCCGAGACCGCGACGCCCGCGGTCGTGAGCGCGCGTCGTTCCGGGAGCTGGAGCAGGTACGCGCGATCGGGGAAGCCCGAGCTCGGGCGACTCGGTGAGCTTCGGAGCGCTCTGGCCGGACGCGAGGCCGGGTACGACGAGCGCGGCGACCGCCGCGCTCGCTGCCGCAATTCCGACCAGGCGTCTCACGCCGTCGCGCCTCGGCGATCGTCGAGCATCGTGATTCGCTCGCCGAACATGCTCTGCGGGAGCTCGATGCCGCGCTTGCGGAACTTGTCCAGGAAGACCGGGCGAAGTCCCGTCGGGCGCAGCTTGCCGGTGATCGTCCGGTCGGGAGCGACCGACTCGATCTCGAACTCGAAGATGTCCTGCAGCTGGATGACGTCCGACTCCATGCGCAGCACCTCGGTGATCGCCACGATGCGGCGCGAGCCGTCCTCCATGCGGTCGATGTGGACGAGCAGGTCGAGTGCGGCGGAGACGTGCTGCCGGATCGCCCGCAGCGGCAGGTCGTAGCCGGCCATCATGACCATCGTCTCGATGCGGTGGAGGGCGTCGCGCGGCGAGTTCGAGTGCACCGTCGAGAGCGAGCCGTCATGGCCCGTGTTCATCGCCTGGAGCATGTCGAGCGCCTCGGCGCCGCGAACCTCGCCGACGAGGATGCGGTCCGGCCGCATGCGCAGCGAGTTCCGCACCAGGTCGCGGATCGGGATGTGCCCCTCGCCCTCGATGTTCGGCGGGCGCGCCTCGAGCCGCAGGACGTGGCGCTGATTCAGCTGGAGCTCGGCTGCGTCCTCGATCGTCACGATCCGCTCGTTGTTCGGGATCGAGGCCGAGAGCGCGTTCAGGAGCGTCGTCTTGCCGGACCCGGTGCCGCCCGAGACGAGCAGGTTGAGCTGTGCCTCGATGCAGCGCGACAGGAACTCGGCGGACTCCTCCGAGATCGAGCCGATGTTGATCATGTCCTCGAGGGTCAGGCGCCGCTTCGAGAACTTCCGGATCGTCATCAGCGGTCCCGAGAGCGAGAGCGGCGGGATGATGGCGTTGACGCGGCTGCCGTCCGGCAGGCGGGCGTCCACCATCGGGGAGGCCTCGTCGATGCGCCGCCCGATCTGGGACACGATCTTGTTGATGATGCGGCGGAGGTGCGACTCGTCCGTGAAGCGAACGGTCGTCTCGTAGAGCTTGCCGCCGCGCTCGATCCAGACGTCGTCGGGGCCGTTGCACATGATCTCCGTGATCGAGTCGTCCGCGATCAGGCGCTCGAGCGGCCCGTAACCGAGGATGTCGTCGAGGATCTCGGCCGTCAGCCGGTCGCGATCCTCGCGGGCGAGCCCGGCTTCGTCGTTCAGATGCCGCCGGACGTCCGCCATGACGCGGTTCCGGAGCTCGGCGGGATCGATCGCGATGTTGAAGAGCTGCGGCCCGAGCTCGGAGATGACCGACATGTGGACCTTGTTCTTCAGTTCCGCGAACGGCTCTTGCTGCGAGGCAGCCGGCCTTCCGCCACTCGAGATTCGCTCGTGGAGTTCCATAGCTATGCCTTCCTTCCGAAGAGCAGCCGTCGTCGAGAGCGACCGTCCTCCGCCGCCATGGCGAGAACGGGCTCTTCGACCGGGGCCGCAGTGCCTGCGAGCAACTCGGTCAGACGCTCGAACGCCTCGGCGGGCTCGGACTGCGGCCTGGCCACGACGATCGGGATTCCCTCGTTCACCGTCCTCGGGATCTCGCGGTCGGAGGGGATGAAGACGTCCGGCGTCCGGCCGAGCACCGCCTCGACGTCCGACTGGCTGATCCCGACCCGGCTGTGCGCGCGGTTCAGGAGCAGGAAGATCTTGTCCGGGTCGTACTTCATCAGCTCGAGCGTCTCGAGCCCGAGCTTGGTGTTCTTGAGGGACAGCGAGTCGAGCATCCCGACCATGACGACGTGCGTCGCCGAGTCGATCGACGTGATCACCTCGGCGGTGAAGCCCGGAGGCGTGTCGACGACCACCCAGTCGTAGTTCGCGCGGAGGATCGAGTACACCTCGCGCAGGAGCTCGGCGCCCACGGCGCTGGCCTGATCCGGGCGTCTCGGAGCGATCAGCGTGCGAACACCGGAGGAATGGGTGGCCAGGAAGGCGTCGAGCTTGTCGGCGTCGAGCGCACCCGGCGACTGGGCGAGGTCGTAGACCGTTCTCTCCGGCGGGAGGCCGAGGCAGAGCGCGACGTCGCCGAACTGGAGGTCGAGGTCGATGAGCGCGACCCTCTCGCCGCGCTGCGCGAGGCAGACGGAGAGATTGGTCGCGGTCAGCGTCTTGCCCGTGCCGCCCTTCGGCCCGAGCACGCAGACGAGCTTCGAGTGCTCGGAGATCATCGGCGTCTCGTCGCCCTGCTTTCGCGCGAGCAGCTTGTGCACCTCGAAACGCACCTGCTCGGGCGTTGCCGGAAGCATGACGATGTCGTCTGCGCCGGCCTCGAACGCGCGCCGGAGGAAGCCGTTGGGTGACCCTTGCCCGAGAACCATCACGTTCATCTCGGGGTTCTGACGGGCCACCGCGTCCAACAGCAGGAGAGCGCGGTCCGAGTAGCCGGCACAAGCGACGAACAGCAGGTCGGCGGCGCTGTCGCGCAGCCAACGGAGAGCCTCGTCGGCACCGGAGACCACTGCCACGACGTTGAAGTCCTCGTCGGAGGGCAGTGACTCCTGCACGTGCTCGGCGTCGACGCCAGGCTCGACGGCGAGCAGTGCTGTTACCGGGCGGCTCGGCATTACGGGATTCCTACCTCAGCACCGTAGCTGCGGTCGCGGTAGTCGCGGGCGGTCGCCTTGGCGCCGACGACCGGCCGGACGACGAACCAGAGCTGCGTGTTGTCAGCTGCGTACGCGAAGTCGGCCGCATCCTTCGTGTGGACGCGCAGGACGAGGTTGCCGCCCTCGGGCGTCGGAACCGCGAGCACCTTGACGTTTGGCCGGAAGAGCTTCACCGCGCCCGCTGACGCCGACGTAGATGTCGACGGAGTCGCCCGCCGCAACCTGCGACAGGCTTCCGTGCACGTTGTCGATCGAGATCGACAGAGCGCGCTCGATCCCGGTGATCTGCGACTTGACGGTCGTGTTCGGATCCGCGGCGAAGTCGGTCGCCGTGAACTGCTGGCCGGGGAAGATGTCGAGGGCCGCGGCGCGTCCGCTCAGGTACTGCGGATCGGCGATCGCCCCCACCTCGACCTCCTTGCGCGGGAGCGTCGTCGGCACGTACATGCTGCTGGCTCGCGACGAGGGTGCCCGGCGTGCCGGCCGGGATCAGCTGGTTCGCCACGAGGACCGGCGTCGGCGCGTTCTCGCCACCCACGCGGGCGCGGTAGCGGTCGAGATAGACGACGAGCAGGATCGCCGCGAGCACGACTGCGGCGGCGCCGACGGCGATCGCCCAGCTTCGGGACGACATCCGGCCGGATACTTTGCTGGTGAGCGTGTTGGACATGGCTTCCTCTCCTTGCTGCTCTTATTTCGGCACGAGCGAGGGTTTACATGAATTGGCGTCGCCGTACAGGAGATCATTCGACCAGGACGGCGATACACGTGTTGCTCAGGATGGGCTTGCAGATGACGCCGGAGGGGGTAGCCGACCCGCCGAGCTTCACGTCGTTCAGGAAGTGGCCCCAGATGACCATCCCCGAGCAGTTGCCGCCGCAGGCTCTCAGGTCCGCAGGAGGCTCGTTGCCCTGGCCCGCGGGAGACCCGTCCAGCGGGTCGCCGACGTTGCCACCTGTGCACGGATCGTCCGGCGCGTTCCCCTGGAACTTGTTTCCCTGCCAGCGGCCGTAGCCCGTGATGTAGAAGGCGCCGATCTTGACGATGGGATAGACCTTGGCGTTGCCGCCGTTTGCGAACGAGTCGTACGGGGTGAAGAACAGGTTCACGAGCCTCGGGTCCGACTTGCTGAGCCTGTTCCCGAGGTCGTCCAGCTTCGACGGCGTGTTCCGGTCGTCGGCGAAGGTGGTGATATCCCAATTGTTGTTCGCGTTGTGCCAGTAGTTTCGGCCCCACTTGAAGCCCGGTGCTCCGGGTGTCGTTGGCGTCGGAGGCTGGAGATCGGCCGGGCAGGAGGCGGCGTTCTTGCTACCGAAGAGGCGCAGGTTCAAACCCTTTTCGAGCTGGTTCATCGATCCAGTTGGACGTCTCTCGATGCACTCGATGGGCGGCCAGTCGTTCCACGGCGGCCCCGGGTTCGGCAGGTTGAAGATCGCACCGGCTGCCGGGCAGAGCGGCACCGTGTCGAAGCCGTTCGAGCCGAAGAACGGCTTACAGCCGTACTGCACGGCGTCCTCGAGCTCCTGGCCCTGCGGGATGTCCGGGTCGCAGTTGACGCTTCCCATCTGGCTCGAGCCGGTTCCCTCGTTGAACGAGAACTGGGGCTCATCCTGGTCCTGGGCGAGGCCACCTTTCAGCCCTACGTCGACAAAGAAGCAGCGCGCGCCAGCGTTCGTCGGCTGACTCGGAACCTCGTCGTACGGGATGTCCGGAACCGGTATTTGTGGCGAACAGTTCGTACTCGACGTCAGCCGGATCCACTTAAACGGACCTACGTCGTCGATGGTGCCCATGAAGGACTGCTGGATGGGTGCGCCAAGGATCTGCGCAGGAGTGGGTGCGACGCTCGCGCCGAAGTTGCCATTCCCGGTGTAGAACCAGCGGCAGCCGTTGACGAAGCCACCCTGTGCAGGTCCACAGCCGCCCGGGTTGGGGACGACAGTCGAACCCTTGACGCGAATCTGGATCGCGATCGCGTTTCCGCGGGAGGCCACACCGAGCGGCATGTGGGGCGAGCCTGGCGTGCCCTGGGTCGTGTACTCAACCTCGCCCTGAGCGTTCGGATTGCCCGATGCGATCTGGAGATCGCAGTTCGCACCGTAGGTATCGCAGGCTGGAAGCGCGTCCGATCCGTCCGCCCGGATAACGCGGTATTTCACCTCTACATTTCCGGCCTTTCGCGTTTGCTCCGGACCCACGGGCGGATTGGGGGGCGGATCTTCCATGACGTCCCCAAGATCTACCTTCACGTGGACCTGGGCCGAGCAGCCGTTAACCGGCTCCTGATTGAAGTAGGCCGTGGCGTTGCACCCGTTGTTCGTGAGCCACGCCTCCTCGACCTGGGGCGGCGCGTTGCCGACCGTCGTGTCCGGGAAACCATGGATGAAATGGAGGCCCGGCTGCTGGGTCTGTGTCGGCCAGTCCCCGTTTGCGAAGAAGCACTGGACGACCTGTGTCGTCGTGCCCTGGTTACAGAGCTGGTTCACGTTGGAGAACCCGACGTCCTCGAAGCACGGTGCAGCCCCAGTCAAGATCCCCGGCGGAGCTGGCGCACACGCTCGACGGAAGCTGAGCGCAAGCGCGACACCGGTGTTCGGAGAGAGGTTGAATTTCGCCCACGAGTTCAAATCGGAGACATCAAACGTGGACCATCCGCCGAGACCGCTCGGGAGTCCAAAGATGCCATTGTTCTCGTGGAAGTACTTGACGGCATTGCCGTTCGCGACGATCGCGTCGTCGTCGAGGATCGTGCCGTAGTTCACGCCGGCCGTCTGGTCGTAGAAGACGGCAGCCATGCTTACGGGCGCCGGGACGCGGACGGCGATCGGGAGGAGCCCGCTGACGCCCTCGGTCTCCTCGATCTGCACTCGCGCCTTCTTCTTGATGTCGGGGTAGAACGGGAGCCAGCCCCAGAGAAGCGGCGAGTCCTGCTCGGTCGATTTGACGTCGAGGATCATTGCGTCGCAGATCGGCCCGGCGGGATCCGTCTTTTCCGAGGGACTCGGATTGCTATCCCCGTCGTAGTAGTCTGGCCCGTTCAGGACGGCGTGGATCTGGTCGCCCTGGACCTTGCCGACCTGAGGATTGAATGTCGTCGTTGAGTACGGCGTCCCGTCCGCCTTTACGTGCTGGCCCACGTACTTGCGCGCGATATCTTCGATCACAGGGGAGTTCCCGAGCACTGGATCTCCACACGGAAACGCCCAGGCAGACCCGCCAGCGAACGCGCCGGCGTCCACCTTGGTCTGGAGATGCTTGCCGTGCGTGTACCAGCTTCCGATCGAGATGACCATCGAGCCGATGATCAGGAGCAGCGGGAGGATAATCGCGAAGATCACGAGCATTACGCCGCGCTCGGCCCGAAGATCAGGCGCAGTTCTGGTCAGCACGTAGTACCTCCTAGACCCGCCCCGTACCGTCCTGGCTTCTGTTCAAGCCGCATGGTCGCGTCCGCGGTGAGTTTGATCGTGCCAAGTTTGAGGATTGGAACAAAAGTGAACGGGATCGCCAGCTCTACCCTGACTGGCTCGCCGACTTCGTTCGTCGTGCCGGGGAAGGAGATGTTCACGCACGGGTTGAGGCCGCCCGAGACCGGCTGGCTAGCAAGGTAGTTTGGAAGTTCGGGCTAGCGCATACGACATTCGGGTCAGCAACACAGCTTCCGTCATCCCCGGGAACTGTTGACGACTCCCCAGCGCGCGCCCTGGTTGGCGAGGCGCTGCATGTCGAGCCAGAAGTTGAGCGCGACGCCGAACTGGATGACCCCGACGACGATCATCAGGAAGAGCGGAAGGATCAGGGCGAACTCGACGAGCGCCTGACCGCTTTCGCGCTCCCGCCGACGACACCTCGCGTGAGGCCTGTTCGCGCACTACGGACACCATAGAGCCCTTATCGGCGCTCTTTGCCTTGAGCCTGAGCATTTGTCCCTTCCCCAAGTCGCCTTCGCTGACTCTCCGCATTGTGCCCCTCCTCGGGGAATTCCGAAAGGGTGATTCTGGGAGTCTCTCGTGAGACGTGTGCGCCGGCCCGATCGAGGGGGTAATCGGGCCGGCGCACTCCCGTTGCCGGGGATCTCATCCGGCCGAGACCGCAGGGTGCGGCCGGCCGGGACTACTACTACGGCAGCGGCCCCGGAGACTCGACGCTCGTGCCGGTGTTGCTGAACAGGTCGTCGATCTTGCCGGCCAGGAACAGCATCGCGATGATCAGGAGAATTGCGATCGAGGCGATGATGAGGCCGTACTCGACGAGGCCCTGCCCCTCCTGCCGATGGCGGAGAGAGTAGAGGGCGCTCTGCACGCGAACCTGTGCGCGCAACAGGATGTCACTCATTTCGAGGGACCTCCCCTTCGTTGGTCGGGGCGCCGGAGCGCCGGTTGAGAGTTGCACCCGTCGTGTGTGTCATTGGGCGCTTCTCAGGGTCGTTACGAACGTTCCCGGGCACAACTGGCCGACGGGTGGGTTGCGACTAGACGTTCGGCTCTGACCCGTTCGGGGGGTGATTCCGGCTCGGCCGAGCATGCTGGCCGAGCCGGGCACCCATCGCCGGATCGCCGAGTGCGATCCAGCGGCGACTACTACGGCAGCGGCCCCGGAGTCTCGACGCTCGTGCCGGTCTTGCTGAACAGATCGTCGATCTTGCCGGCCAGGAACAGCATCGCGATGATCAGGAGAATTGCGATCGAGGCGATGATGAGGCCGTACTCGACGAGGCCCTGCCCTTCCTGCCGATGGCGGAGGCGAGTAGAGGGCGGTCTGCACGCGAACCTGTGCGCGCAACAGGATGTCACTCATGCGAGGGACCTCCCCTGGGGTCGGGGCGCCGGAGCGCCAGTGGATCGAGCAGTGATAGCACCCGCAACACCTCAGCGGGCTCGTCTAAGCGTCGGCGACGAATTCAGACGCGCACAACTAGCCGACCGGGCGGGCTGGGACTAGACCATGGACGCGACGGCTCGCATGTCGGCCGAGGACGATCATCAGAGCATGCGGCCGGTGACTCACGCCGTCGGCGCCGCTTGGCGTGGGCTGATTCTTCTCGTCGTCGCGGTGATCGTCAGCGCGATCGCCTTTGCAGGGCTCCCCGATCATGCAGTTGCATACGACCTGGTGCAGGTCTACGTGCCTGCGAGCGAGCGCGTGCTCGAGGGCACGTCCCCGTTCCCCGCGGTCGACGACCCGGTCCTGCGGCAGAACGCGGCCTACGTCTATCCGCCTCTCGCCGCTCTTCTCGTCGTGCCCCTGACACCGCTCTCCGAGTCGGGCCTGCAGATCGTCGGCGTGCTCGGGTCTCTTGCCGCTCTCCTGGGGGCGACCTGGCTGCTCGGCGTGCGTGACCTCAGGTGCTATGCGGCGTTCGCGCTGTGGCCCCCGACGATCCTGGCCTGGCAGAACGCCAATCTCAGCGTGCTGGTCGTGCTCGCCTGCGCGCTGGCCTGGCGGTTCCGGGACTCGTGGCACAGCGCAGGTTTGTCGATGGCAATCGGTATCGCGCTGAAAGTCCTCCTCTGGCCGCTCGTCGTGTGGCTGCTTGCCACCAGGCGTGTCTGGGCGGCGTGGGTCGCTGTGTGGTTCACCGCCGCGACGATTCTCCTGACGTGGGCTGCGATCGACTTTCGCGGACTGCTGGCGTACCCGGCGCTGCTCGAACGCCTCACTCAGATCGAGACGGTCATGACCCCCGGAGTCTCTATCTACTCGGCCGCGATCGAGCTCGGCGTCCCTTCGTTCGTGGCGCACGCATTTGCTCTCGGCACAGGAGCCCTGCTGCTCGCCGGCTGCGTCCTCTATGCACGCAGAGGTGACGATCGAGGATCGTTCACGCTCGCGCTCGTCGCCGTGCTCGCGTTTTCGCCCATCGTCTGGCTGCACTATCTCACCGTGCTCGTGGTGCCGATCGCGATCTATCGGCCTCGGCTCTCCGCTGCCTGGGCTATTCCGCTCGCGTTCTGGCTGTACGCGGTACCTGGCTGGCCGTTCGAGCTGAGGAAGCTCTTCGCGGTGCTCATCGTCGCGCTCGTCGTCCATACGATCGTCTCACCCGGACGGCTGGTGACTCGCAGATGCCTGTCGGCTCGCCTTCCCCAGACCTCGTCGTGAGTCGGGCCGTAGCCTCGGACGTCCCCGGAGTCGTCACGCCGGTCAGCCGTCCCGGAGCGAGCCGTCTTGCCTTCGCCCTGGGAATTGCGCCGCTGGTCCTGCTCGCCATCGTGTCCATCGTGACGTTCGTCGACGGCCTGAACCCGGGCTCGATCGGGTTCGACTTCCGCGGCGCGTACCTGTCCGCGGCCCACGCAATCCTGGACGGAGATTCTCCGTACCCACCGGTCGAGGGTCCCGCGCTCGCCTCTCAAACGGCGTATGTCTATCCGCCCTTGCTCGCGTACCTCGTCGTCCCGTTCACGGTTCTTCCCGAGGGCGTGGCGGCGATCCTCGCGGTCCTCGGTGTCGGGGCGCTACTCGTAGGAACGCTCGTCGTGCTCCAGGTCCGCGACTGGCGCTGTTACGCCGCAATGCTGCTGTGGGCGCCGACGACGAACGCCATGCACATGGCCAGCGCATCTGCGCTCGTCGCCTTTGCCGCCGCGCTCGCGTGGCGTTATCGGTCCACGACGTGGCCACTCGCTGCGTCGATCGGGCTTGGCTGCGGCGACCAAGCTCATTCTCTGGCCGCTCCTCGTGTGGACGCTTGCGACGCGCCGTCTTCGTCCGACTGCGTACGCCGCTGCTCCTCGGAGGCGGCGTCGACGCTCGTCGCCTGGGCGGGCCTCGGCTTCGCCGGGCTCGAGCGCTACCCGGCGATGCTGCGGCGACTGGCGGATCTCGAGGCGGCTAGAGAGCTACTCGCGTCGTCGGCGCGCTGAGCTCGCTCGGATTCGACGACGGCGCCGCCGCGGCTCGCCACGGTTCTCCTCGGCGTTGCGTTGCTCGCGGGTTGCGCCGTGTTCGGCCGGCGGGGAGACGACCTTCGGTCGTTCACGCTCGCGCTCGCGGCCTCTCTCGCGCTCACCCCCATCGTGTGGCTGCACTACCTTGTTCTCTTGCTCGTTCCCGCTTGCCATCGCCGGCCGCGGTTCTCGGCGGTCTGGCTGGTGCCGCTCCTGCTCTGGCTCACGCCGTATGAACGGAAACGGCGAGTCGATCCAGCCCTTGCTTCCCGGCCCTCGTGGTCGCCGCCGTTATCGCCGTCGTTCTCATGGGTAGCGATGCGAAGCCGGCACCGTTCGTCTACGGCGGTCGCGCAATGAGCGTTCGCTCTCTGCCGCAACTCGGGAGGCGGAAGCTCCTTCTCTTCATCGGCTCGGTCGCCGTGTTCGGCGCTCCTCCCGTTCTTCGCCCTGTTCGCGATCCTCGGAGATCTCGTCGCCGGGCGGCGGAGGCTGGACGTTCCGGCTCGCGTTCCTGCGCGCGGCCGAGTCGATCCTCGACGGCGAGACGCCGTACCAGAGCCTGACGACCCGAATCTCGTCGACGGCTCCGCCTATGTCTACTCGCCGCTGATCGCGCTCGTCACGATCCCCTTCACCGTGCTCCCGGGCGACTCTGGAGCGATCGTGTTCGCCGCGATCCTGATCGCGGCAGTGGCCGGAACGCTCTGGGCGGTGGGCGTGCGCGACTGGCGCTGCTACGGGATGGCGTTTCTCTGGCCGCCGATCCTGGCCGGCGTTCACGGCACGAGCGTCTCCATCCTGCTCGGGTTTGCGGCGGCGCTCGTCTGGCGGTTCCGCGACCGACCGGCCGCGAGCGGTGTGACGCTGGGAGTCTCGATCGCGGCCAAGCAGCTGCTCTGGCCGCTCGGTCTCTGGATGATCGTGACGAATCGCCTGCGCGCGGCGTTGTGGACTGCCGGGAGTCGCTCTCGCAGTCGCGCTCGGGTCGTGGGCGGTGATCGGCTTCGTCGGCCTCGTCGACTACCCGTCTCGCCTGCGAGAGCTCAGCGAGCGGATGGACGAGTGGGGCTACTCGGTCTACGCGCTCGCGCTCGACCTCGGCACGGGTCACTCAGCGGCGCGGCTGATCTGGATGGCGACCGCAGTGGCGATCGTCTTCGCCGCGGTGGTCGTGGCTCGGAGAGGCGACGAGCGCCGCGGGTTCATCCTGGCGATGGCGGCCGTCATCGCCTGCACGCCGATCGTCTGGTTGCACTACTTCTCCTTGCTCCTCGTCGTCGTCGCGGTTGCCTCGCCGCGGCTGTCGCCGGTCTGGTTCGTGCCCCTTGCGATGTGGGGCTCGGAGGAGGTCGCCAACGGAACGACGTTCCAGACCGGGCTCGCGATCGGCGCGGCAGCGCTCACGGTCGGGCTCGCCCTGAAGCCGTTGCCACCGCTCCGGCGACCCCTTCGCGCACCTAGGCGGGCGCCGGCCGCAGGATCACCGTGACGCGCTCGTCCGCGTAGACGCGGGCGCGCGCCGGGCTCGGCGAGGAAGTCGTCGACGTGTGAGGACGGCTCCTGGTGCGTCTCGAAGATGACGAGCTGGTAGCCGTCCGCAAGCGACTTCCAGTCCTCTCCCTGCTCGCCCCGGAAGCGGACGATGCGCTCGAAGGTCTCGCGGTCGTAGATCTCGAAGCGCACGTCGTAGGCGAGGCGGCCGCGGAGCTCGGGTATGCGCCAGAGGATCCAGTCGGCGTCGCGGCTCGTCGCGAAGACGCGGGTCTCCGGCGTGAGCGAGTCGCGCACCGCGGACACTGCTCCCTCGGGCCAGTTCTTCAGGTACCAGGAGTCGTCCCGCGCGAGGGCGAGGACTGCGACGAGGGCGAGGACGGCGACCGCGCCGTAGGAGAGCCCCCGGTCGAGTGCGCGCGGCGTGCGCTTCGTCCGTTCCTCGAGCAGGGGGCCGAGCGCGACCGGCACGAGGACGAGGCAGGTCAGGGCGAACCAGGGGATACCGCGAATCGCGAGGACCGCCCCGGCGAACGTGAGCCCGAGCGCGGCCATGTCGAAGACGCGTGAGCCGGCGGCGACCCCAGACGACCGCGGCGAGCGCGAGCGCGGCCAGGAGATAGAAGACGAGCGTGTCCCAGCTCGGCTCGGAGCGGCGCCACTCGGTGACGAGCTCGCGGCCGAACGGTGGATCGACGAGCAGCAGGTGGTAGTACCGAGCGGTGGCGATCGGCCCGTACGGCGTCGCGAGCAACGCGAGCGGCGAGAGCACGACGAGGGCGACGCTGCGCAGGCCCGAGCGGCCCCGAGACGCTGCAAGCTCGATCCCGCCGAGCAGCATCGTGAGCATCGCGGCGAGCGCAACCGAGCCGTGGATGTTCGCCCACACGACGAGCAGCGGGAAGACGAGGTACACGCGGCGGGTCGGGCGTCGCGCCTCGGACGCAAGCAGCCAGATGAGCCCGGTGAAGAGCGGCAGCGCGAAGACCTGCGCTCTGATCGTGAACGTCCAGGGCGCCGCGAGGAGAACCGGGAAAGAAGGTCAGGAGGATGGAGCGTGGCCCCGCTCCGAGCGTGCGCGCTGCGACGGCGGCGATCGCGAAGGCACCGATCGCGAAGACGGCGACGACGACCGCCAGCAGACCGTGGCCGCCGAGCGCGTACGAACCGTAGGCGAGGAGTTGCGCGCCCCACTGCTGGTCGGTCCAGTCGCGTCCGAGGCCGAGCACGGTGAGCTCGTCGACGCTCGGCAGGCCGTGCTCGACGACCTCGCGTCCCGCGACGAGCGTCAGCCACGAGTCCGCGACCAGCAGCGTCGGCGGGAAGACGGTGAGGAAGACGATCCCGAAGGCCGCATAGAGGACGACGAGGAGGAACTCCTCCCCGGCGACCCGCCTCATCCGGTCCAAGCGCTACTCGTCCGCGTAGATGGGGCTCTCGACCAGGCCGTGCTGGTAGGCGAGGCGCGTGGCCTCCGTGCGGTTCTTCACGCCGAGCTTGCGGTAGATGTTCGTCAGGTGGAACTTGACGGTCTGCGGCGCGACCCAGAACTCCTTCGCGATCTCGTCGTTCGAGAGGCCGCGGGCGAGGGCGCCGAGGATGGTGAGCTCCCGCTCCGTCAGGCCGAGGGACTTCGCCCCAGACCGCTCCTCGTCCAGCCCGAGAGCCGTGTGCACGTTGCCCTCGAGCGCCTGGCGAAGCGTGGCCGGCAGGTCGTCGGGGTTGACCGTCTTCACGATGTAGGCCGAGGCGCCTCGACGAAGCGCGGCCTCGACCAGGTCGGCGCTGTGCGAGGCGGAGAGCATCACGACCTTGACGTCGGGGTGCCGGCGCTTGATCTCGTCGAGGCAGGCCAGGCCGTCCATGTGCGGCATGCGGACGTCGAGCAGGACGAGGTCGGGCTTCTCCCGCCCGACGAGGGGAAGCACCTGGGTGCCGGACTGGGTCTCCCCGACGATCTCGAAGTCCCCGTCCGACTCGAGCGCTCGCTTGATCCCGTCGAGGACGAGGCGGTGGTCGTCGGCGATTACGACGCGCATTGGGGCGCAGTGTCGCACAGGCCCGAGACGAGCCTTTCGTTGCGCTCGAGAAGCGGGTGACAGTCACCGCCGGTGACGGTCGCCAGGGGTACGGAGATGTGACCCGTCCGAGGGAGTGAGGTTGCTCACGCCGCAGCGCACAGACCCTCGGACGAGGGATTGCGGTACCGCAACGGGGGGATACCCTGAGCTTCAGACACGAAAGCGGGCTCGCCGCCTTGGTTGCCTGAGGGGGCAGCGCGAAGGGCCCGACCTAATTCAGAGCTGAAGGGAGACACCCGAGATGGGGAAGATCGGCAACCTCAGGCGCCTGCTCGCCGCGAGCGCCGCTGCGACCGCGACTCTCGTCATCGTCGCGGTTTCCGGGGCAGCACCCGGCACCGAGGCATCGGTCACGACATTCGACCAGTGTGCGAACGGCGGTCCGCCGAGCACGGCCACGGACTGTCCGCAGAACTGGATCAACGGCATCCTCAACTCGAACAACTCGCATTACGCGGAGGACGAGGTCACACCGCAGCGCGTCATCCTCGAGCTGCCGAAGAACAGTCCTCTCACCAACAGAACGGTCGAGATCTCGTACCTCACCCGCAAGGGTGGGGTGCACGCGTACGACTCGCTTGCGACGTGGAACCACACGCAGACGACCGCTGACAAGTGTGCGGACATTCCCGCCGCGGACTGCGTGCCCGGCGCCCCGTCGACGTTCGCCATTCCGTCCGACCCCACGGTCGTCGCGGACGCGAACGGCGCAGGCAGCGCGACCTCCGGTCATCAGCTCGCCGGACAGGTCTTCACGCTGTACGGGGGCACGATCACGGGCGCCTCGTCGTACACACACGACGACGCGAGTGGCACGAGCGACTCCTACGCGCACATCACGCTGACCTACTCGGTGCCGTCGACTGCCGACGGCGCGAAGGTCATGCTCCTCTTCGGTGGACACCTGGCGCCGGGCTTGGGTCCGCGCGGGTGGGGCGCGAACGTGGGCGCCGGCTCGATCTCGGGCGGCCCGTACCACATCCGCATCACCGCGGCCGACGGCGCGTCGGTCGGAAACCGCGACAACCAGATCATGTCGGGAGCGATCCTCTCGCCCGCACGCCTCGTGATCCAGAAGGTCACGGTCGGCGGCGACGGGACGTTCGACTACACCGCGACCGGTGGCATCTCGAGCGCCTTCTCGATCACGACGGCAGGCGGCACGGGGCAGACGACGTTCGCCGACATCTCGGCCGGTACCTACACGGTCACCGAGTCGGCGCCGCCCGCGGGCTGGACGTTCACGAATCTCGTGTGCGTCGACGAGGACAACGGCTCCTCGGTGGATCTCACCCTGCGCAAGGCGACGATCGACCTCGATCCGGGCGAGACCGCCACCTGCACCTACACGAACACGAAGCTCGGCAAGATCGTCGTCGAGAAGCAGACGCAGCCCGACGGCGACACGCAGCTCTTCTCGTTCACGCCGAGCTACGGCTCGGGCTTCCAGCTCGCGGACGGGCAGCAGAACGAGTCCGCGTTCCTGGCGCCTGGCTCGTACTCCGTCAGCGAGACGGTGCCGAGCGGATGGTCGCTCATGTCCGCGACCTGTGACGACGGCTCGAGCCCGAGCTCGATCGACCTCGCTGCGGGCGAGACCGTGAAGTGCACCTTCACCAACGCGAAGCTCGCGAAGATCGTCGTCGACAAGGTCACGGTTCCGGCCAACGACCCGCAGAGCTTCTCGTTCTCGCTCACGGGCGGCCCGGACTCGGTCAACCAGAGCTTCGGTCTCACGCATGCGGCCACGCCGCACGACTCGGGCTCCGTCAAGGCGGGCACGTACTCGGTCGTCGAGACCGTTCCGTCCGGCTGGAGCCTGACGAGCGCGGTGTGCAGCGACGGCTCCGCGGCGAACGCGATCGCGCTCGACGCGGGCGAGACCGTCACCTGCACCTTCACGAACACCAAGCAGTCGAAGATCGTCGTCGAGAAGCAGACGACCCCTGACGGCGACACGCAGGTCTTCGCCTTCAACGCGAGCTACGACGCGAACGGCTTCTCGCTCTCCGACGGGCAGCAGGACGACTCCGGCCCGCTCGCCCCCGGCACTGTACTCGGTCTCCGAGAACGTGCCTGCCGGGTGGGACCTGAAGTCGGCAATCTGCTCCGACTCCTCGCCCGCGAGCGCGATCTCGCTCGCGGCCGGCGAGACGGTCACGTGCGTCTTCACGAACGAGAAGGACGCGTCGATCATCGTCCGCAAGGAGACCGACCCGGACGGGCACGCGCAGGTCTTCTCCTTCAGCGCGAGCTACGACGCGAACGGCTTCTCGCTCTCGGACGGCCAGCAGGACAACTCGGGTGACCTCAACCCGGGCACGTACTCGGTCTCCGAGAACGTCCCCGCGGGCTGGGATCTCACCTCCGCGGTCTGCTCGGACTCAGTCGCCTGCGAGCGCGATCTCGCTCGCGGCCGGCGAGACGGTGACCTGCGTCTTCACGAACACGCTGAGGCGTGGCGCGATCATCGTCGAGAAGCAGACCAACCCGGACGGCGACCCGGCGCTCTTCGCCTTCACGGCGAGCTACAACCAGGCCGGGTTCTCGCTCTCCGACGGCCAGACGAACGACTCCGGCGCGCTCCTGCCGGGCACGTACTCGGTCTCCGAGACCGTGCCCGCGGGCTGGGATCTCGCCTCGGCGACGTGCAACGACGGCTCGCCCGTCAACGCGATCGTGGTCGGCCCGAACGAGATCGTGCGCTGTGTCTTCACGAACGTGAAGGACGCGAACATCGTCGTCGAGAAGCAGACGCTTCCCGACGGCGACACGCAGTCGTTCTCCTTCAACGCGAGCTACGACGCTGACGGCTTCTCGCTGGTCGACGGCGGGCAGAACGACTCCGGCGACCTGAACCCGGGCACGTACTCGGTCTCCGAGAACGTGCCCGCCGGGTTGGGACCTGAAGTCGGCCGTCTGCTCGGACTCCTCCCCGGCGAGCGCGATCGTGCTCTCCGCGGGCGAGACGGTGATCTGCGTCTTCACGAACGAGAAGGACGCGAAGATCATCGTCCGAAAGGAGACCGATCCGGACGGGCACGCGCAGGTCTTCTCCTTCAGCGCGAGCTACGACGCGAACGGCTTCTCGCTCTCGGACGGGCAGCAGAACGACTCGGGCGACCTCGACCCCGGCACGTACTCGGTCTCCGAGAACGTCCCCGCGGGCTGGAGCCTCACCTCCGCTGTCTGCTCGGATCAGTCCCCGGCGAGCGCGATCGTGCTCGCTGCGGGCGAGACCGTCACGTGCGTCTTCACGAACACGCTGAAGCGCGGCGCGATCATCGTCGAGAAGCAGACGCTTCCCGACGGCGATCCGCAGGTGTTCGCCTTCAGCGCGAGCTACGACGGGGACGGCTTCTCGCTCTCCGACGGCCAGACCAACGACTCGGGCGCACTGCTCCCGGGCACGTACTCGGTCTCCGAGACCGTGCCGGCCGGCTGGGACCTGAAGTCCGCGGTCTGCAGTGACGGCTCCCCGGTGAACGCGATCGTGGTCGGGCCGGACGAGACCGTCAGGTGCGTCTTCACGAACGAGAAGGACGCGAACATCGTCGTCCAGAAGCAGACGCAACCCGGACGGCGACACGCAGCTCTTCCAGTTCAACGCGAGCTACGACGCGACGGCTTCTCGCTGGCCGACGGACAGTCGAACGACTCGGGCGACCTCGATCCGGGCACGTACTCGGTCTCCGAGACGGTGCCGCAGGGCTGGGATCTCGCGTCGGCCGTCTGCGACGACCAGTCGAGCCCGAGCTCGATCTCGCTCGCGGCCGGCGAGACGGTGACCTGCGTCTTCACGAACGAGAAGGACGCGAAGATCATCGTCGAGAAGCAGACGCTTCCGAACGCCGATCCGCAGGTCTTCCACTTCGACGCGAGCTACGACGAGGGCGGTTTCAATCTCTCGGACGGGCAGTCGAACGACTCGGGCGACCTCGCTCCGGGCACCTACTCGGTCTCCGAGGACGTGCCGGCAGGCTGGGCGCTCACGTCGGCCGTCTGCACGGACGAGTCGAACCCGAGCTCGATCTCGCTCGCAGCCGGGGAGGTCGTGCGCTGCGTCTTCACCAACACGAAGCGGGGCACGATCATCGTCGAGAAGCAGACGCTTCCCGACGGCACTCCCGGAACCTTCGCCTTCAGCGGTGACGCAGCGGGCTCGATCGGCGACAACGGCCAGATCGTCGTCTCGAACCTCCTCCCGGGCACGTACACGTCCACGGAGGCGGTCATGGAGGGCTGGATCCTGACCGCGATCGCGTGCAACGACGCCAACTCGACC
Organism: uncultured Actinomycetes bacterium; assembly: GCA_963838395.1. Lineage (GTDB taxonomy): Bacteria > Actinomycetota > Thermoleophilia > Gaiellales > Gaiellaceae > GMQP-bins7. The sequence continues at coordinate 14,575 of CAWIQX010000023.1, read as the reverse complement.
GGGGCTCTCGGCACCCGCACCGCGACGTTCACGCTCGAGGCCGGCGAGACCGTGAAGTGCACCTTCACGAACCTCAAGCCGGCGCCCGGTCGGCCAGGGCGCGATCGACGTCCAGAAGTCGGCCGATCCCACCACGATCGAGGAGCCGGGCGGCCCGGTCACCTTCTCGGTGACGGTCACGAACGTCTCGAACGTGAAGGTCACGATCGAGAACGTCGACGACAGCGTGTTCGGCGACCTGGACGACGACGGCGGCAACGGCTGCTTCGACGTGCCCGGTCAACCTCGGGCCCGGCGAGAAGGTCAACTGCACCTTCGTCCGGCCGGTCACCGGCCCGGGCGGCACCGTGCACGTCAACACCGTCAAGGCCGAGGGTCATGACGAGTTCGGCAACCCGGTCTCCGACTCCGACGACGCACGGGTCGTGATCACGCCTCGGCTGATCGACCTCGTGATCGTCAAGGAGGCGACGTCGCCGACGCCGCTCAACGGGATCGTCAACTACACGATGACCGTGACCAACAAGGGCCCGAACGACGCGACGAACGTCCAGGTCGCGGATCCGGCTCCCGCCGGCATCCTCTACCTGACCGCGAGCCCGACGCAGGGCACCTGCTCGGTCTCGCCGTCGCTGATCACCTGCAGCCTGGGGACGGTCAAGAAGGGCCAGACGGTGGTCATCAGGGTCACCGCGCGGGCGACCGCGGTCGGCACGCACACGAACACCGCGACGGTCACGGGCGGCGGCGGTCGCGAGACCAATCCCGCCGACAACGTCGACTCCGCGATCACGGTGGTTCCGGCTCCGGCGAAGCCTCCTGTGGCGAAGCCGGTGGTGAAGCCTGCGCCTCAGCCCGAGGTGTGCCTCACCCTGACGGTCACGCCGAAGATGATCACGGCCGACGGCAGGCCGGATCGGGTCACGGTGAAGGTGACGGCCGGCAAGAAGCGGGTCCGCGGGACGAAGGTCGTCATCTCCGGCGCGGGAGTCCGCAAGACGGGACGGTCGAACGGCAACGGCATGGCCGTCCTCCGCATCAACCCGCGCAAGGCAGGCCTGATCACGATCACGGCGATCGAGACCAACCAGCGGGTCTGCGGCCCGAAGCGCATCGGGGTGGTCGGGGTCTTCCTCCCGCCCCTTACGGGCTAGCGAAGAGGGGGCGCTACGCACGACCGAGAGGCGGCTGCGGCCGCCTCTCGGACGTCTCCGCCGGTTGGCGGACTCACTCGATCGAGGAATTGCCCCTCCCCCTGGAGGGGGATACCGTGAGAAACGAGGAGCGATGGGCGAAACGACCAAGGCAAAGACGATCGAGCGCTGGCCGGCTGGGCATGGCAGCTGCGCTCCTGCTCGCGCTCGCAGCCGCGTTCGCGCCCGGAGCCGGCGCTGGGCCGTCGGCCGCCTCGGCGGTCGACGTCGTCGGCTCCGGGACGCTCGCGTGGAAGAAGGTCGCCGTGCACGCGCGGCCCACGCGAAGCTCGAAGATCGTGGCCGTGCTGAAGGAGTTCCGGCCGGACTTCAGTCCCCAGTACGTGCTCGCGCTCGCGCAGGTTCGGCATCCGGGCACGCACGAAGCCGACGTGGTATCGGATCAGCGTCCCCGGCCGGCCGAACGGGAAGACCGGCTGGGTGCCGGCGGGCTCGGTCGAGCTCAGGCCGGTGCGGAAGCGCCTCTTCGTCGACCGCAGCGAGCGTCGCTTCGAGTTCTGGGACGGCGCCAGGCTCGTGCGAAAGGGGAAGGTGGCGGTCGGCGCACCGGGCGCGGAGACGCCGACCGGCCTCTTCTACGTCCAGTCGAAGTTCACGCCGAATGCCGAGATCCTCGGCGCGTACGCCTTCGAGACGAGCGCCTACTCGAAGCTCTCGGACTGGCCCGGCGGCGGGATCGTCGGCGTGCACGGGACGCCGTGGCCGTGGCTTCTCGGTCGGAACGTCTCGCACGGCTGCGTGCGCCTGCACAACGACGACGTCCGCTGGCTGCGCGCGCGCATGCCCGTCGGCACGCCGATCAAGATCGTCCCGTAGAGCTCCGAGGGTCTGCTACGACGACGCGACGAACGCGTACGGGGGCGCGGCGGGTGCCGACTCCGCGAGCGACTGCAGCTTGTGGCCGTTGTCCAGGAAGCGGTACCCGGGCACGAACGGGCGCCACGCGCCGCCCGGGTGTCATAGGAGACCGAGACGCGCTCGAAGCGAAACGCGAACCTGTTGCATCCGGACTCGCCGCCGTCGAAGCTCTCTGCGGTGGCGATCGGCGCCCAGCGGCCCGAGGACTCGCGGAGGTGGATCGGCTTCGTCACCGGACTTCCGTCGACCCAGACGCGCCACGACCCGGGCCGCTCGGCCGTCTCGAGCACTGCCACGCGACGGCTGACACCGATTCGGAGATCCTGGTCGAGCAGCATGAGCTGGGGCTGGCGTCCGTCACGGACGACCTCGGCGTAGAGATAGGGCGCGGTTCCCTCGACCGAGGCAATCCCGACCTGCAGCCACGCGTCCTCGCCGTTCGCGCCCTGGCCCGGGCCTCCGACACCGACCCACGCGGCGACGTGCCCCGCTGCGACATTCATCGACCGGGTCGGCGTGATCGTCGCCCGGACACCGTGGCCGGCGGCGCTGGCTTGGTGTCCCGCGTACGTGTAGCCGTTTCCGTCCGCGTCGACCGCGCATGCGGTCGCCGCGCTCGCCCTCGCAGAGCTCGACTCGCCGACGACCGCGGCGACGCCGAGCGCGCATGACAGGACCGCGAGAAGCTGAACGAGCCGCACGCTTGCTTTCGTCGGAAATCGGTCGAAAGCGAGCCATCCCCCGTCCGCGCTATCGGCAGTGTCCCCCGGTCGGGGGTTGCATCCGCGAGCTGGAGTCTCGCTCTGGCGAGACGCGAGTCCGTGCCACAATGCGCCCGATGGCGAAGACCGAGGATCGCGAGACCTCCGGCTCGGTTCCGGACTGGCGCGAGGCCGTCTACGAGCGCGCTCCCGAGCGCGCGGACGAGCTCTTCTCCACGATCTCCGGCATCGAGCCCGAGCCGCTGTACGCGCCGGACAACGCCGAGATCGACTACGCGCGCGACCTCGGCTACCCGGGCGAGTACCCGTTCACGCGAGGGGTGTACCCGTCGATGTACCGCGGCCGCCTCTGGACGATGCGGCAGTTCGCCGGCTTCGGCACCGCCGAGGAGACGAACGCGCGCTTCCGGTATCTCCGCGACCACGGCCAGACGGGCCTCTCGACGGCGTTCGACATGCCGACGCTGATGGGCTACGACTCGGATCACCCGCGCTCGCTCGGCGAGGTCGGGCGCGAGGGCGTCGCCGTCGACTCGCTCGCCGACGTCGAGACGCTCTTCGGGGGCATCTCGCTCGGCGAGGTCTCCACGTCGATGACGATCAACTCGCCCGCGGCGATCCTGCTCGCCTACTACGTCTGCGTCGGCGAGCAGCAGGGCGTCCCGCGCGACCGTCTCCGCGGCACCGCGCAGACGGACATCCTCAAGGAGTACATCGCGCAGAAGGAGTGGATCTTCCCGCCCGAGCCCTCGATGCGGCTCGTCGTCGACATGGTCGAGTTCTGCGCGCAGGAGATGCCGCTCTTCCACCCGATCTCGATCTCCGGCTACCACATCCGCGAGGCGGGCTCGACCGCGGCGCAGGAGCTCGCGTTCACGCTCGCCGACGGGTTTGCGTACGTCGAGGCGGCGGTCGAGCGCGGGCTCGACGTCGACGACTTCGCGCCGCGGCTCTCCTTCTTCTTCAACGCGCACCTCGACTTCTTCGAGGAGATCGCGAAGTACCGCGCCGCGCGGCGGATCTGGGCGCGCGAGATGCGCGAGCGCTACGGCGCGCGAGCCGAGCGCTCGCTGCTGATGCGCTTCCATACGCAGACCGCCGGCGTCTCGCTGACGGCGCAGCAGCCCGAGGTCAACATCGTGCGCACCGCGCTCGAGGGGCTGGCCGCCGTCCTCGGCGGGACTCAGAGCCTGCACACGAACTCCTTCGACGAGGCGCTCGCGCTGCCCGACCGAGGACGCGGCGCGGCTCGCGCTCCGGACGCAGCAGGTCATCGCCCACGAGTCGGGTGTCGTCAACACGATCGACCCGCTCGGCGGCTCCTACTTCGTCGAGGAGCTGACGAACACGCTGGAGGCGCAGGCGTACGAGTACTTCGACCAGATCGACAAGCTCGGCGGCGTCATCCCCGCGATCAAGGAGAACTTCTTCCAGCGCGAGATCGCCGAGGCGTCGTTCCGCTACCAGGCAGAGGTCGAGTCGGGGAAGCGCGTCGTGGTCGGCGTCAACCGCTACATCCACGAGGACGAGAACCCGATTCCGATCCTCAAGATCGACCCGGGCCTCGAGCAGAAGCAGATCGACCGGCTCGCCGGCGTGCGCGCGCGACGGGACTCGAGCAGGGTGGAGTCGCGGCTCGCGGCGCTGAGCGAGGCCGCGGCGAAGGACGGCGTCAACCTGATGCCGCTGATCGTCGATGCGGCGCGCGACTACGTCACGCTCGGCGAGATGTGCGACGCGCTCCGCGAGGTGTGGGGCGTGTGGCGCGAGACGCCGGTCTTCTGAGTAACCGTCAGGCTGCCTGGCTCACCGCATCGGACGCGGGAGCTCTCTGGGCGGAGTGAAGGGCGATCGCGCGGGGCTTGGGCTTGCGTCGCAGGAACGGAACCTCGATCAGGTAGTAGGAGGCCAGCGCGAGTGCGACCGTGATGGCCAGGGCGGGAACGGCGGCCGGCACGACACCCGACTTGTTCACGTCCATGATCACGAACACGGGGAAGTGCCACAGATAGAGCGAGTACGAGATCCGGCCGACGAAGACGACCGGGCTGAGCGAGAGCGCGCGAGCCAGCGGCGAGCGCCCGTCGAGCACGCCGAGGATCAGTACGGCGCAGCAGATCGCGAACACGATGAGCGGGCCGGCGAACAGCTGCCTTCCGAAGTCGACGAAGAAGAATGCGATCACACAGGCGGCCGCGGGCGGCCCGAGCCACCCAGCCTTCTCGAGACGCGGCCGTCCGGGGAGCGCAAGAAAGAGCGCGAGCATGCATCCGACGAGGATCGAGACGTTGCGTGTGTCGATCCCGAATCCAATTCGTTCCCAGCTGGCGCCGTCCGCGTAGAGCTGGAACTGACGCGCTGACATCAGAACCGCTCCGGCGCTGACGACGATGAGGGCAATGCGAACGCGACCCCGCAGGACGAAGCAGAGCACCACCGGCCAGACGAGATAGAACTGCTCTTCGGCCGCCAGCGACCAGAGATGCCTCAACTCGCCGGGCATCGACATCGTGGTGGGTTCCGCGGTCATGGCGAGATTCGAGAAGTACCCGATGCCGGCGACGACACCGAAGAGGTCCTTCCCGAGTGAGCGGTGGAGGGCGGTCGCCACGAGCGCCGAGAGGAGAAGAAGCACCACGAGCATGACGACGAGCGCGGGGAGGAGGCGAACCACTCGCCGGTGGTAGAAGCCTCTCAGGGACAGCGACCCCGTGGCGCTCATCTCCTCGAGCAGGAGCGTCGTGATGAGAAATCCGCTCAGGACGAAGAAGAGGTCGACACCGACCGTGCCTCCGGGAAGGAGGCCACCGGTGTGGTAGAGGAGGACCGCGACGATCGCGAGCGCGCGAAGGCCGTCGAGCGCGGGCCTATACCCGAGCTCTGCGACCCGCTTGCGGGGTTCCAGAGGAAACGGCAGGCTCATACCGTAGGTTCCGCAGTCCCTGTCGGCCCTGGCGATGCGGATAGGTAAGCCCCGTTCGAAGGATTGGGTGTGCAAACGGGCTCGCTACGTCAGGCTCACTGCGACACACCGGCCGTCGACGCCACCGGCTCTCCGCGTCGGCGCTGGGACAGCGTGTAGAGCGTGGCGGAGATCGCATAGAGCACTGCCAGGAGGAGGACGGCGCCCGCCTTGCGCATCCCGAAGACGGGGTCGAGCAGCCACACTGCGACGACGACACCGACCAGCCCCACGAAGATCGCCGAGAGAGCCGCCAGGCGCGGTTGGTCGCGGCGAAGCGAGAGGACCGCCGCGACGCCCGAGCCCATCGTGGTGAGCCCCAGAGCGACGGCGGCGACGCCCGTCCAGCTCGCGAAAGCTCCCCAATATGCGTCGACGGCCGCGAGTGCGCACGCCGGCACGACCAGGAGCGCAAGAGCGGTAACGGGAACGGAGTCCCCCGTCGTGCGGGCGACGGATCTGGGCAGCACGCCGTCCGACGCGGCGGCGAGCAGCACCCGGGTCGAGGCGAGGAACAACGTCGCCGTCCATCCCAGAACCCACGCGGCCATGCCGACGATGACCGCGATCTGCAGGAACGTGCTGTCCGTCAGCCACGTGGCGAATACCACCGGGCTCGGCCATGCGGGGAGCGGTGTCGCCGCCGTCGTGCCGTAGACCGTGCCCCAGTACAGGTTGTTCGCTTCGTTCCAGAGCTCCCAGGTGATGCCCCGACCGAGCGCGACGAAGAAGCAGAAGGCTGACCATCGTCGACGCGGCGGCGGCACGCACGAGCACGACGCGAAGGGCATCGGGCTTTCGTCACCGAACCTCGCCCGCGAGCGGGCCTGCCCAGCCGATCCAGAGCCCGAAGAGGAGAATCAGCGGGACGAGTGCCATGGTCGGGCGCGGCCGATCTCGCTCGCGCTGGCATCGAGCTCGCCCGACCTCGACGATCTGCGAGGACGCGAGCGGGCTCGTCCCGTAGATCTCGGTCGCCTGCTCGTCGAATGCGTCCCTGAACTCGTTCGGCCCGCCGCTGAAGAGGAGGCCGAGCACGGCGACGAGCGCCACGACTCCGATCGCGACGAGAACACGCTGCGCGAGCGCAGCTCGCCGCATGCCGAGACCGACGAAGGCCGTCGCGACGCTGATGGCGAGCAGCGACGCCGGCGAAGGTGCCCGCGCGGGTGTGAAACCAGGATGCAAGGCCGTCCCAGCCGGCATGCGTCAACAACGGATCGAGGACCTGGACGACGATCACGTTCCCGTAGACGGGCGCGAGAATCGCAACGACGAGCCACCACGACGTCAGGGTCAGAACTGCCCCGACGCGCCGGCCAGGAGACGCGTCTGCCACGCGTAGTCGCCGCCGGTCCAGGGCCGGCGGACGGCCAGGGTGCCGAAGACCACGGCTCCCAGCAGGGTGACGGCGCCGGCGAGGACGACTGCGACGAAGAGGTTGCCGCCGACGATCGGAGCAAGCGAGAAGACCCAGAGCCCGAGAACGAGCGGATTGACGGCCAGAAAGGCATGGAGGCCGAAGTCGAGCGGGAACCACGTCCTCGGGAGCGACAGGTCGGGCGCGCGCCGCCACCTAGCGAGCCTCCAGCCGGTAGACGGGACCTGCGAGCGACGTCGCGTACACACGGCCGGCGCGTCACGCCAATGAGCTCAGGAGCAGAACGTCGAGCCCGAGCAGGCGCTGCTCGACCGCCCGACCGCCTTCGAGCCGGAAGCTCCGCAGCGAGGAGTCGCAGAAGTCTCCGTACAGGTGACGCCCGGCGAGGGTCGGGAGCGCCGGGATCTCGCACGAAGACCCTGCGACGACGCTGCACACGGGCTCGCCCGTTCGGAGCCGCGTGTCCACGCTCGGGCGGCCCCGCGTCACGGTTGGTGACGTCCCCGCCGGATCGGTGACCGGAACCGAGCCGCGGACGAGCTCGACGGCGGGGGCCGCGAGCTCCTCGTTGCAGGAAGCGGGCGGTTCGATGGCGTAGGGCGAGGTTCCTTCCAGGCAGCTCCACCCGAAGTTGAGCCGGCTGCTCACGGGCGATGTCCATCTCCTCCGCGATCAGCGCTCCGACGTCTCCGATGACGAGCGCTCCGGTCGTCCGGCTCGAGAGCGAAGCGCCACGGGTTGCGGAGGCCGTAGACCCAGATCTCGTCCCGTCCCGGCCGCCCGACGAACGGATTCGTCGGCGGAATACGGTACGGGCGCGTCCCGTGCGCGCCTGGGATCGATCCTGAGGATCTTCCCGTGGAGGCTGTCGCGGCTCTGCGCGGGAAACGTCGGATCGCGGTAGATTCCGCCGTCCCCCTGGCCGACCTAGAGGTAGCCGTCCGGCCCGAACGAGCACATGGCCTCCGTGGTGAGCCCTGCGTCGGATTGGGGATGACCAGGACCTTGCGCGCGGATCCGGGATCGGCGACGTCCGAGTCGGGGTCGCTTCGATACTCCTCGACGACCGATCCGGTGTCCCGAGGTCGGTGTAGTCCACATAGAAAAGGCCCGATCTCGCATAGTCGGGGGCGAACGCGAGCGACAGAAGGCCCTCCTCGAAGCCGGCGATCGAGATGCGGTGGGAGATGTCGAGGAACGGGCGCGCGAGTCGACGACCGCCGACCAGCACCCAGACCTTTCCCTTCCGCTCCACGACGAACACGCGTTCGTCCCCGGGCGGCGAGGTCACGTAGACGGGCTGCTCGAAGCGTCCGACCTCGACGAGCTCGATGTCCGGTGGGGACGCGGCCTCCGACTCCTCTCGAACGGGAGGCGAGGCCGACATCGGCGAAGCACGGCGATCAGCGCAAGAGGTAGCAAGAACGAGTCTCAACGCTCGCAGGGTAGTCAGCCGCCCAGATGCCCCTCGGCGCCTCACTGCAAGACTGCTCGTACTGGCCCACGGCGCTGCACGGTTTCGTTGATCGCGAGAGCGTTGCTAGGGTGGCCAGCCGATGAAGGTACTCGTCACCGGCGGCGCGGGCTTCATCGGGTCACATGTCGTCGATGCGCTCCTTGCCGGCGGGCACGAGGTGCGGGTCCTCGACTCGCTCGATCCGCAGGTCCACGACGGACCGCCCGAATACCTCGATCCCGCGGCGGAGTTCGTCGGAGGCAGACGTTCGCGATCGAGAAGCGGTTGCGTCGAGCCTTGCGGGTGTCGAGCGGATCGTGCACCTGGCCGCCGCCGTGGGGGTCGGGCAGTCGATGTACGAGATCGAGCGGTACACCTCCGTGAACGCGCGTCGGCGCGGCGATCGTGCTCGAGGAGGCGTTGGCGGTGCGCGACCGCATCGAGAAGATGGTTGTCGCCTCGTCGATGTCCATCTACGGCGAAGGTCTCTATCGATGCGACGCGGAGGGCAGTCGATGTCTCCCCGCGGACCCGCGCCGGACGACCAGCTGCGCGCTCGCGAGTGGGAGCCTCGTTGCCCGTGCTGCCACGAAGAGCTGCGCGCGATTCCCACCACCGAATCGACGCCGCTCACGCCCGAGTCGATCTACGCGATCGGGAAGCGGGACCACGAGGAGATGTTCCTCGTGACCGGGCGCGCGTACGGCATTCCCGCGACCGCGCTCCGATTCTTCAACGTCTTCGGCCCGCGGCAGGCGCTGTCGAACCCCTACACGGGTGTGGCGGCGATCTTCTCGTCGCGCCTCATGAACGGGCGGCCCCCCGTCATCTTCGAGGACGGAGAGCAGAGCCGCGACTTCGTCCACGTCTCGGACATCGCGGCGGCCGTGGTCGCGGCGCTCGAGCCTGGAGCCGGGGACGGCGAGGCGATCAATGTCGGCACGGGGAGTTCGACCACCATTGCGGAGGTTGCGTCCGTCCTCGGACGCGAGCTCGGCGTCGACGTCGCAGCCCGAGGTTCGAAACCAGTTCCGCGCCGGGGACATCCGGCACTGCTTCGCGGACATCAGCCGCGCACGCGAGCTCCTCGGATATGAGCCGCGCGTGTCGTTCGAGGACGGCATGCGCGAGCTCGTGGCCTGGCTCTCCGAGACGACGGCCGTCGATCGGGTGGACGAGGCGACGAGCGCTCTCGAGGAGCGCGGCCTCACTCTCTGATGACGCGCGCGAGGAGATCGCGCCAGCGCGCGCCGAGGACGTCCTCGCTCGCCCGCTCGCGATAGACCGCGAGACCGCCTTCGCTCAATCTCCGCGCGAGCTCGGGATCGGCGGCGATTCGCCGGATCGCAGCAGCGAGAGCAGCGGGGTCACCCGGTGGCACGAGGAGCGCGCTCTCGCCGTCGACCAGCAACTCGCGCGAGGCGACCGTGTCCGCCGTCACCAGCGGTGTACCGCAGGCGATCGCCTCGTAGGCCTTGTTCGGGATCACCCGTCGTGCCTTGTCGGTCGTCCCGAAGATGCCGAGCGAGCAACCCGCGGACCAGAGCTCCGAGGGAATCCGTTCATGCTCGACCCACCGGACCCAGTCGACGTTCTCCGGCAGCGTCCCTCGAGGAGGCCCTCGAGCTGGCCGGTGCCGGCAATCTTGAAGCGAACCTCCGGAACGAGGCGTGCGGCCTCGAGGATCGTGTCGAGGCCGTGCAGCGGGATCATCTTTCCGAAGAAGAGGCAGTAGAACGGCTCGCTTCGCTTCCAGCCAGGGCGGAAGAGCGGCTCCTCGGCCCCGAGAAAGCAGACTTCGATCCGGTTCCGCGGGATCTGCGCGAGCTCTGCGAAGTAGTCGGCGTGGACCTCCGTATCGGCGACGGTGACGTCTGCGAGGCGCATCGCCCGGCGGTCGATCGCTGCGAGCATCCGCGCCGGCACGGAGGTTTCACTCCAACGACCGCGGTCCTGGATCACCGAGTCGTACAGGGACAGGAGCGGATTGAAGACGAGCGGGCGACTCCCGGCCACCCGTCGCGCCCGGGCCATGTCGAAGTGCCCGGGATAACCGACCACCACCACATCGAACGCACCCTCCGGGCGCCGCCGCAACAGGCGAAGTTGGGCGAGCGCGAGCTTTGCTCCTGACGTGACACCGATGCCGAACTTGTGCTGGCGGTCCTCCCAGACCGGCACATGGCACTCGGCGACCTCCACACCAGCACGTCGCAGGCATGAGATCACCTGGGCGTTGCGCGGATAGTGGCGCTCGTAGGTGCCGTAGTAGAGAACCCGCATCGATCCGGCTAGCGCAGGACTTCCTCCACCACGGAATCCACTCGCTCTCGGTCGCCCATCCGCTCCTCGTGCTGGGACGTGATCAGCTCGGAGACCAGGCCCAGCGAGATCAGCTGAATCGCGACGACGACGAGAAGGACGCCGAGTGTCAGCAAGGGCCGCTGTCCGATCGCCGCACCACCGATCTTGATCACGGTCAGGTAGCTGAGGATCAGGAACCCGGCGAACCCCATGAGCAGACCGACACCGCCGAAGAGATGGAGCGGACGATGGCGGTAGCGCCCCATGAAGGTGACGGTCACGAGGTCGAACAAACCCCGGAGGTAGCGATTGAGGCCGTATCTGGATCGGCCGTGTTGCCGCGGCCGGTGATGGACCGGAATCTCGGCGATGCGAAAGCCCCTGTACGCCGCGAGGACCGGGATGAATCGATGCAGTTCGCCGTACAGGCGAATGCCGCGCAGAGCCTCCGCACGGTAGGCCTTCAGCCCGCAGTTGACGTCGTGCAGTCGAACGCCGGAGACCACTGCCGTCGCCCAGTTGAACACCCGTGAGAGAAGACGGCGCGTCCAGGGATCGTTCCGCCTCGACTTCCACCCGGAGACGAGATCGAAGCCCTCGTCGAGCTTGGCGAGCAGCTGCGGGATCTCGGCCGGGTCGTCCTGGAGGTCGGCGTCGATCGTCACGACGATGTCACCCTTGGCCTCGAGGAATCCGGCCTGGAGAGCAGCGGCCTTGCCGAAGTTGCGGCGCAGATGGACGACGACCACGTTCGTGGTCTCGGCGTGCAACTGGGTGAGCACGGCGAGGCTGTTGTCCGTGGATCCGTCGTCGACGAAGATCACCTCCCACGGCTCGCTCGAGGGTTCGAGCGCTGCCGCGATCTCGCCGTAGAGCGTCTCGACGGAATGCTCTTCGTTGTAGAGCGGAGCGACGATCGAAAGCACGTTCGGAGGGTATCGGCGGGGAAGGTCGTTGCCTCGACCCGTGGCCGGACGTCTCAGACGTCGAGCACGAGGCCGTCGAAGGCGAGCTCGAACGTCTCGGGAGTCTCGAGCTCACAGGGGCGATGCGTGACGAGGAGACGCTTCGCCCCGGAGGCTTCGAAGGCTTCGACGGCCTCGTCCAGCGAGAGGTGTCCTCGCGGCTCGCCGTCGAGCTCACCGCGCAGCAGCGTCGCCTCGCAGACGAACAGGTCGGCGTCGCGGGCGGATTTGACCAGCTCCTCCGACGGCGCGGAATCTCCCGAGTAGGCGAGCGCGCGCTCGTCGGCCTCGACCCGGAAGGCGTACGTCTGGAGCGTGTAGTGGGGAACGCGGGTCGGAGTGACCGACGAGCGGCCCGACCTGGAACGGCGTGTCCGGCTGGTACTCGCTCAGCTCGAAGGTTCGCTCGAACATGTCCGGGAAACCCGAGGCGCTCGCCGAGCCCGGTCAGGAACTCCGCGCCCCCCGGCTGCACCCACAGCTGCGGGCTTCGGGAGGGGGCCGTTCGTCGCGAGATAGAAGGTGCCCCAGACCCACGGGACGAGATCTCCCCAGTGGTCGAGGTGGAAGTGCGTGATCGCGATCCCGTCGACTCGCGGCCAGAGCTCCGTTCTCGCGCAGCCGGCCGAGCACACCCGGCCCGCAGTCGAGCAGCAGCACGGGTTCCGTTTGCTTCGAGCATGTAGCCGGAGTGCGCGCTTCCGGGGTTCGGCCAGGCAGGGGAGGACCCGATGACGTTGAGGCGCACCGCGGTATTCTGCCGATGTGCCGGACAGGAAGATCCGGGTGGTGATCGCGAAGCCGGGCCTCGACGGCCACGACCGCGGAGCGAAGATCATCGCGAGGGCGCTCCGCGACGCCGGCATGGAGGTCATCTACACGGGTCTCCACCAGACGCCGGAGCAGATCGTCGAGACCGCGATCCAGGAGGACGCGGACGCCGTCGGCGTGTCGATCCTCTCCGGCGCGCACATGACGCTCGTCCCCCGCATCGTCGACGGGTTGAAGGAGAACGGCGCCGACGACGTGCTCGTCGTGGTCGGCGGGCACGATCCCACCGGACGATGCGGACGAGCTCAAGGCGCGGGCGTGGCGGCGGTCTTCGGCCCGGGCGCGACGACCGGCCGAGATCGTCGACTTCCTGCGCGGCGCCGTCGCGGTGTGACGCCCGTGCTCGCCGTGAACGGCCGCGTCGTGGCGTCGACGCGCCGCTTTCTCATGAGAGGCCGGCAGCGCTTCAGTGGACTCGTGCCCGAAACCTCGTTCCGAGACGGCTTCAATCGGATCGAGCTTCTCTCGAGCGACACCACAAGCTCCGGCGGCGTGCGCTCGACACTCATCGGGCGCAACGCACCGGAGTGAGAGCGCCCGGGGGCGTAGGCTCTATTCCGGAAGCCGCGCGCGCGCGACGAGGCCGGATCCCAGCGTCGTCCGGGCAAACGGGCGTTGGGCGAGCCTGAACGGCAGAGTGAGGCCACGGAGGGGTATCGAGGCCCAGCCAGGGGGCTGCAACCAGCGTCCGCTCATCGCCGTCCGCGATCGAGGCGATGAGTCGAGCAGCTCACGGCGCGCGAGCCCGTTCCGCACCACCTCGAGCGCATTCCCGAGCGGGAAGCCATAGGACACCACGGTGACCTCGCGTAGCCCCACCTCGTCGAGGAGATGCGTGACGTCGGCACGGTCGTAGCGGCGATAGTGACCCACCCACCTGTCCTGCGGACCGAACTTGTGCCGCCCGTGGGGCACGCTCACGAGAGCCCAGCCACCGGGTCTGAGGAAGCGAAGCCACTCGGCCAACGCGTGCCGGTCATCCTCGAGGTGCTCCAGGACCTCGAAAGCACAGATGAGATCGAACGGCTCCATGGTGCCGAGGTCGTGGGCAGTGCCGTGCACGAGGCGTCCGCTCGTCCCTATCTGCTTGCGCGCGATCTCGAACGAGGTGGGGTCGGGCTCGACGCCGACGTACTCGAACCGCTCGGCAAGGAGTGCCCCGAGAGACCCGACACCCACCCCGATCTCGAGGATGCGCCGGGTGGCGGGAGGGATCAGTCGACGGATCACGTCGTAGCGGAGCCAGGCGGTCAGGGTGAGAGGCGGCATCGGACTCCCTCGACGAGCCGAGCTAGGAGGATCGCACTCCTCGGAAGACGTAGACATTGCTTCGTGCGAATACTGTCTGCCACTCCGGACTGCGTTCGAGCCGTTTCTTGAGCGCTTCCATGCGAGCGAGATTGAACGTCCCCCAGGATCTACCCTCCTCCGGTCGAACCGGCGTCCACGGATCCAGCATGTCGATGACGACCCACTCGGAGCGGTCGATTCCGATAGGCACGCTGAAGAAGTAGCGGCGCGCCGAAAGATGCGAGCCGACATGGTTCGTCGCTGCGACCGATGCCCCGTCCGGGACGAGCGCCACCGCGTCGCGCAGCGCCTCGATATGGGCAGCGGGGGGCGTGCCGTAGGGCCAGCGATGGAGCAGAGGAGCGCGTCCTGCGGAGATCGCGGGCCATGGGCCGAAGAGCACCGAGAACCCCACTGACACGGCGAGCACGAGTGCGGCGGCCGGCACATGCCTTTGGCGGGGAACCCGTGCAAGACCGAGGATCGATGCTGCGACCAGGAACGGGATAACGCCCGCGACACCGTGAGCCCTTGGATCCGTGTGGGCGCCGAGTGACGACAAAGTGTTCGCTGCGAGCTGGGGGATCGCTGC
>CAWIQX010000022.1:0-147718 GCA_963838395.1 uncultured Actinomycetes bacterium | reverse complement strand
GTCAGTGTTGTCCGCGACCTCACCGGTCGCCAGCCTCGAGCAGCGTTGGGACCACCCTGGCGACCATCAGTTCTTCACGTGCGGTGACGACGAGTACGCGGACCATCGGATGCCGTGGAGCGGCGATGTCTGCATCGCCCTCGGCGTGCACGTTCGGGAATGGGTCGAGCTCGACCCCGAGGAACGCGAGTCGCGAGGAGACGCTCGCCCGGACAGCGGCAGAGTGTTCGCCCACGCCGCCCGTGAAGACAAGTGCATCCAGGCCTCCGAGTGCCGCAGTCATTGCCGCGACTCCACCGGCGAGGCGATGCGCGTAGACGAGCAATGCCAGCCGAGCATGCAGGTCGTCCGTGGACGCGGACTCGAGCTCCCGCACGTCACCGGTCGTGCCGGAGATCCCCTTCAATCCCGAATCCTCGTTCAAGACCCTGTCGAGCTCGTCGAGCGACAGGCCGTGCCTGCGTTGGACGTAGAGCAGCACTCCCGGGTCGACGGAGCCCGAGCGGGTCGCCATCGGGACGCCATCGAGCGGCGTGAATCCCATCGTCGTGTCCACGGATCGGCCATTCAGAACCGCAGTGACCGAGGCACCCCCGCCGAGGTGGCAGACGACGAGCTTGACCTCGTCGCGAGACACCCCGAGGAGCTCGGGTGCACGCTCCGCAGACCACGCGACCGAGAGGCCGTGGAAGCCGAAGCGTCGGATGTTCCACGTCTCGCGCCAGGTCCGCGGCAGCGCGTACGTTGCGGCTTCGTCCGGCATCGTGCGATGGAAGGACGTGTCGAAGACCGCGACGTGCGGCACGTGAGGAACAGCCTGCATCGCCCGCTCGATCCCCGCGAGCGCGGGAGCATTGTGGAGAGGAGCGATCGACTCCAGCGCGCCGATCTCGGCGCGCACGGACTCGTCGATGACGACCGGCTGATCTACGGTGCTCCCCCCCGTGGACGACCCGATGGCCGACGGCCACGACCGACGATGCGTCAAGCGAGTCGAGTTCGTCGACGACCGACACGACCTCGTTCGCCGCCACGAGCCGGAGTTTCAAGCTGGTGGAGCCCGCGTTGACCACGAGGACGTCGGTCACGCGCTCAGTACGGCCAGATCCAGTCCCGGATCTCCGGATCGTCGTCCCCGTATGCGCGGGTGTACGCGCGCGCCTCGATACGTCGTCGACCATCTCCTGCCGCAGATGAGTCGCACGGGCCGCCAGGCCGGGCACGCGGTCGATTACGTCCATGACGAGGTGGAACCGGTCCAGGTCGTTGAGCATCACCATGTCGAACGGCGTTGTGGTGGTGCCCTCCTCCTTGTAGCCACGCACGTGCAAGTTCGCGTGACCGGCACGTCGGTAGGTCAGGCGGTGGATGAGCCAGGGGTAGCCGTGATACGCGAACACCACGGGCCGGTTCGTCGTGAAGAGGGAGTCGAACTCGGTGTCCGGAAGCCCGTGTGGATGTTCCGTCTCGGGCTGCAGGCGCATGAGGTCGACGACGTTCACGACCCGCACCTTCAGCTCCGGCAGTCGCTCGCGCAGGATCGCCGCGGCCGCGACGAGTCTCGAGCGTCGGGGTGTCGCCGCAGCATGCGAGCACCACGTCGGGCTCGCCCTCGTCGTCGTTCGAGGCCCACCCCCAAATGCCGAGGCCGCGCGTGCAGTGGACGACCGCGTCCTCGATCGAGAGGTAGTCGAGCGCAGGCTGCTTACCCGCGACGATCACGTTGACGTATTTGCCGGCTTCGCAGGCAGTGATCGGCCACCGAGAGGAGCGTGTTTGCGTCGGGGGGCAGGTACACGCGAATGATCTCGGCCTTCTTGTTCATGACGTGGTCGATGAAGCCGGGATCCTGGTGCGAGAAGCCGTTGTGATCCTGCCGCCAGACGTGTGAGCTGAGCAGGTAGTTGAGCGAGGCGATCGGCCGACGCCAGGGGATGTGTCGCGTGACCTTCAGCCACTTCGCGTGCTGGTTGAACATCGAGTCCACGATGTGGATGAAGGCCTCGTAGCAGTTGAAGACTCCATGGCGGCCCGTGAGCAAGTACCCCTCGAGCGAGCCCTGGCAGAGGTGCTCGGACAGGATCTCGAGCACGCTCCCTTCGGGTCCGAGTCCCTCGTCGGTCGGGAGCATGTCGGCTTCCCAGGCACGGGTCGTGACGTCGAACACGTCGCCGAGGCGGTTCGAGGCCGTCTCGTCCGGCCCGAAGATGCGGAAGTTGTCGGCGTTACGCACGACGACGTCCCGAAGGAGCCGCCCGAGGACGCGCATGGCCTCGCTCGAGCTCGTGGCCGGAGCCGACACGTCGACGGCGTACTCGCGGAAGTCGGGCAGAACGAGGTCGCGGAGGAGCTCGCCGCCGTTCGCGTGGGGATTCGCGCTCATCCTCGAGTCCCCCTCCGGAGCGAGCGCGGAGAGCTCGGGCACGAGCCGCCCCTTGTCGTCGAACAGCTCCTCCGGCCGATAGCTGCGCATCCACTCCTCGAGCTGACCGCGGTGCTTCGCGTTGTCGCGCACCGCGGCGAGGGGAACCTGATGAGAGCGCCAGGTCCCCTCGACCGGCTTGCCGTCGACCTCTCGTGGTCCGGTCCAGCCCTTGGGCGTGCGCAGAATGAGCATCGGCCAGCGCTCGCGCGCGCCGCCACCGTCGCGTGCGGCGCGCTGGATGGACTCGATGCGATCCAACGCGTCGTCCAGCGCCGCCGCGAAGCGCTCGTGCACGGGCCCGGATTCCTCTCCATCGAAGCCGCCCGACACGAGGAGCGGGTGCCATCCGTACCCGCGGAAGAGATCGAGCAGCTCGTCCTCGGGGATCCGAGCGAGCACCGTCGGGTTCGCGATCTTGTATCCGTTCAGGTGCAGGATCGGAAGTACTGCGCCGTCGACACGTGGGCTCAGGAACTTGTTCGAATGCCAGCTTGCGGCGAGAGGGCCCGTCTCGGCTTCGCCGTCCCCGACGACGCACGCGACGAGCAAGCCCGGGTTGTCGAAGGCCGCGCCGAACGCGTGAGCCAGGGCGTAGCCGAGCTCACCACCCTCGTGGATCGACCCGGGCGTCTCCGGAGCCGCATGGCTTGGAATTCCGCCGGGAAACGAGAATTGGCGGAAGAGCTCTCGCATCCCGTCGACGTCCTGGCCGACGTTGGGGTAGAGCTCGCTGTAGGTGCCCTCGAGGTAGGCGTTCGCGACGTTCGCCGGCCCGCCGTGGCCAGGCCCCGTGATGAATATCGCACTGAGCGCTCGCTCGCGGATCGCTCGGTTGAGATGCGCATAGATGAGGTTCAGACCAGGCGTCGTTCCGAAGTGTCCGAGCAGCCGCGGCTTCACGTGCTCGGCCTCTAGAGGCTCTCGAAGCAACGGATTGTCGAGCAGATAGATCTGACCGACCGACAGGTAGTTCGCAGCGCGCCAGTAACGGTCGAGCGCGGCGAGTGCTTCATTCGTCATTCTTCGATCCTAGGGCCTCCGAGACGATGCGAGAGAAGCGGGTTCCCCAATCGACCTGACCGCGATCGCGAGCCCCTCGACCGTCTCGCGCGCGGGTCTTCCAGGTGCTCGTGTGAGTCGACGGCCATGTCTCCTCCGGTCCGCTTCGCTCACCGCACGTGCCTGGACGAGGCGTGTGCGGTGAGCGGGGGGCATCGATCAGTGCACGATCAGGACATCGCAGTGCGCTTTCCGCTGGACGGCGCCGCTGACGCTTTGGCCGAGCAGCCGTTGGACGAGCCCGACCTCACGCGACCCGACCACGATCATGTCGGCGCCCCGCGCCTCCGCCACGTCCAGGATCATGTCGGCCGGATCGCCGAGAGCGACCTGGTAGTCGGCCTCGATCCCGGATTTGCCCAGTACCGCCTTCGCATGCTCGAGCTGCTCTCGATGAAGTTCGGGGGGGTCGACCGGATCGATCGGGCCGATTCCGTGGAAAGCCGGTGCGAGGACCGGCGCGACGCTGACGACGATCACGTTCGCATCGAACGCCTTGGCGAGCTCAGCGGTGCTCTCGAGCGCGCTCTTCGCCGGCTCGGTGTCGTCGTAACCGAGAACGATGGTCTTCATGCCACACCTCCTTAGTCAAGAAGAGGTTCCAGCAGCGGGAGCAGCGCGACAACGGTAGAAACCACGCGACGGCTCTCGGCTTTTGAGCAGCACGTATCCCTACCAGGACTTCATGAGTGGGTGAGCCGTCGACTGCTCGATCCGTACGCGGGCGTCGACCGCTACGCAGCCGGTCGGTGAGGCGAGCACGGGATTCAGGTCGAGCTCTGCTACGGCGGGGATGTCCAGGCCGAGCCGCCCCAATCTGTGCACGAGGTCCGCCAGCGCGGCGCTGTCGGCGGGTGGCGCGCCGCGGAATCCCCGCACAAGACGTCCTGCCTTCCCTTCGAGCACGAGCTCTTCGGCATCGACGTCGGTCAGCGGAGCAATCCTGAAAGAGGCTTCGCCGATGAGCTCGGCGAGGACACCCCCGGGGCCGAACGCCACGAGCGGGCCGAATACGGGATCCTGGACAAGCCCCGCGAGGAGCTCCGTCCCTCCGGTCACCATCCGCTGCACGAGGACGGAACCGCCGATCCGCTCCACAGCGGCGCGAACCTCCCCTTCGTTCTTCAAATCGAGAGCGATGCCCCCTGTCTCGGTCTTGTGCGCGCCCGCTGCGGCGGTCTTGACGACGACGGGGTAGCCAACGGCTTCCGCAGCGGCGACCGCCTCGTTCGGCGAAGACGCGACGTGTTCCGGGACGAGCGGGATCCCGTACGAGAGCAGGAGCTCGCGCGTTTCGGAGGGCTCGAGCCAGCCTTCGCCCGAGTCGCGGAGCGTGCGCTCGACGACAGCAGCCGCCCTCTCGTGATCGATCCCCTGTAGCTCGAGTGTCGACCCGAGCGGTCGCCGCAGCCAGTCCGCCCGCTCTGCGGCGCGCCCAAGTGCGCGGGCGGCAGACTCCGGATACGAGAACGCCGCGGCCACGTGCTCTTGCCGAAGCGCTGCCGGGATACCTCCGGCGCTCATGACCACGGCGAGAATCGGCTTCTCCCGGCTGGAGGCGGCCGCCACCCGTGCAATCGCTCCGGCGACAGCGTCGGCGGTCGCCGTGACCGCGGGCACGAAGAGCGCGATCACCGCATCGATGCCGGGATCGGCGAGCAGTAGTGGCAAGACCGCCTCGTACAATGCGTCGGATGCGGAGCCGAGCATGTCGATCGGGTTGGCGACGCTCGCTTCCGCCGGAAGAAGGGCCGCCACGGCCCCGCCGGTCTGCTCGCTGAGTCGCGGGAGCTCGAGCCCCGCACCTTCGCATGCATCCGCGCACAGGATTCCGAGACCGCCGGCGTTCGTCAGTACCGCTACTCGGCGTCCACGTGGCATCGGTTGCGTCGACAACAGGGCGGCCACGTCGATGAGCTCCTCGAGCGAGCTCGCGCGTATGACGCCCGCCTGGCGGAAGAGGGCGTCGACTGCCGCATCCGACCCGGCGAGCGCCGCAGTGTGTGAGCTCGCCGCCCGGGCACCGGCACCGGTGGTCCCGCTCTTCACGGCGAGGATCGGCTTCGTTCGGGCGACGCGACGGGCGAGCGTTCCGAACCGGCGCGGATTGCCGAACGACTCGAGGTAGAGGAGCACCACTTCGGTCGCGGGGTCATCCTCCCACCACTCGAGCAGGTCGTTCGAGGAGACGTCCGCCTTGTTCCCGATCGAGACGAACGCGGACAAGCCGAGGCCGCGCGACTCCGTAGCCTCGAGAAGTGCGAGACCGAGTGCGCCGCTCTGGGAGGAGAAGCCGATGTTCCCGGAGGGCGCCGAACGTGCCGCGAACGTCGCATTGAGCCGGACCGCCGCGGAGGAAATTCCAAGGCAGTTCGGTCCCAGGAGTCGTGCTCCGTGTGAGCGAATGAGGGAGAGCAGCGAGCGCTGCCGCTCCTCCCCTGTGGATCCGACCTCGGCAAATCCGGCCGAGATCACGCAGATGGCACGCACTCCGGCTTCGAGGGCGGACTCCACCGACTCGAGCACGGCAGCCGCGGGAACACAGACCACGGCGAGATCGATGGAATCGGGGATGTCGAGCATGGATCCATAGCCCCGAACACCGGCGACGGGCTCGCCGTTGCGGTTGACGGGGTACGCGGCGCCCGCGTACTCCCCCTCGAGGATGTTGCGGAAGAGCTCGCCCCCGATCGTTCCCCTGCGTGAGGATGCGCCGAGGACCGCGACGGACCGTGCCTCGAAGAACGGGCGGAGCGACGCCACCACGGCCGTGTGGTCGCGTTCCGCGACCAGGGACGCATAGCCTGCGGTGGGGGCTATCGGGAATGTCATCTCGACTTCGCCCCCCTCGAAGGTTCGCGCGACCTCGAAGCCCACACCCTCGAAGACCTTGATCATCGCGGCGTTGTCGGCCATCACCTCGCCGATGAAACGGTCGATTCCATGAGCTGCCGCGCGCGCGGCAAGCTGCTCGACCAGTCGCGTCCCGATGCCACGTGCCTGGAAGGCGTCCGCGACGGCGAACGCGACCTCCGCCGCCAGCGGATCGCGAAGACGAACGTAGTTGGCGAGCGCGACGACCCGTTCCTCACCTGACTCGACCACCGACGCCATGAGCGCGCCCCGGTCGACCCAGTCGGGATCGAGGACGGGGTTTACGAGGCGTTCGTCGATCGTCGGGCGGCCATGGAAGCGAAGGTAGAGGCTGCGCTCCGATAGCTGTTCGAAGAACTGGACGAGCGAGTCTCGATCGGATTCGGTGGGCGCGCGCAGTCGTAGAGTGCTCCCGTCGCGGAGGATGACGTCGATCGTGTCCGCAGCCATCGTCGATGTCACTTGCGGGCGACCTCCGCTTGTTCCGCTTGCTGCCATGGCGCCTCCCGAACGACGAGCACCGAGCACTCCGCCTGGTGCGCCACTCGTTCGCTGGGCGAGCCTAGCGCCTTCGACATCGCTACTCCTTGCCTTCGCTCAGGCGGTCACGGCAGGTCGCTCGCGCGCAGGGATCAGTTGCTGGTGCTTGCTGCCCTCGAGAACTACCTTCAGCGCGTTCGTCTCAGCGGCAGCAGCGAATACGTCGTAGGCCTCCATCGTCTCGCCGAGCGAGAACCGATGCGTCGCAAACACGGTCGGGTCGAGTCGGCCGCCCGCGATCAGCTTGAGCAGCTTCGGCGTGGTCGACGTATCCACCAGGCCCGTCGTGATGAGCACGTCTCGAATCCAGAGCTTCTCGAGATGAAGCGTCGCCGGGTGCCCGTGAACGCCGACATTGGCGACGCGGCCTCCCGGTCGAATGAGCTCCGTGCAGAGCTCGAATGTCTCCGGAACTCCGACTGCCTCGATCGCGACGTCCGCCCCAAGCCCGTCGGTCAGCTCCATGACCCTGGCGACGACGTCCTCAGAGCTACTGTTCAAGGCGATATCCGCTCCGAAGTCGATCGCCTTCGCGAGTCGCGCATCGGCAAGGTCCACGGCAACGATCTTTCCAGGGGTGTGGAGCTTCGCCGTCATGATCGTCGCGAGCCCGATCGGCCCGACACCGACGACCACGACCGTGTCCCCCGGCTCGACGCGACCGTTCAGGATTCCGACCTCGTAAGCCGTGGGCAGGATGTCGGCGAGGAAGAGCACCTGCTCGTCCGAGAGGCCGGCGGGCACCTTGTAGACAGAAGTGTCGGCGAACGGCACCCGAGCGTATTCGGCCTGCAGTCCGTCGATCAGGTGGCCGAAAATCCATCCCCCTCCGCCCATGCAGAGACCGTAGTGGCCCTCCTTGCAGAAGCGGCAGCGGCCACACGCAGTGATGCACGAGACGAGTACGCGATCGTCCTCGGCCAGGGTCGTCACCGCCATCGCCCTTGGCGACGACGGTGCCGACGGCCTCGTGGCCGAGAACCGTGCCGGGAGCGACCTCGGGCACGTCGCCTTTCATGATGTGCAGGTCGGTTCCGCAGATCGTGGAGGAGTCGATGCGAACGACGACATCGGTCGATTCGGTGACTGTCGGGTCAGGGACGCTCTCCCAGTGACGCTCTCCGGGACCGTGGTACACGAGCGCTTTCATGGCGTTCTCCTTTCGATCGAGTCAGCGCCACGTTGCTCGAAGCTGGCGAGCGGGCCATCGTCAGTAGCCCTGATCCGTCTGCGGATTTCCCGCAGTGAAGTCGAGGCCAGGCGGAGATTCGGCCTCGTCGAGATGCTCGCCCCGGAGCTCGGACACGAGCTCCGGGGCACCGACCGTAGGCATCCGAGGGGGCTCCGACATCCCGATGACGCCGCGTTCGCGGCCGTGGTAAGCCGCAGCGTTGCTGTGGTTTTCACGATCACACCTGCGCTGCGCGCTACCTATGCTCGATGGACCAAGGAGGCACCGGATGACACTCATTTGGTTCATCGTTTGGCTGATCTCGAACGTCGTCGGCGACAACGAGTCGCTCACGTTCGATCCCGTGAACTGGTGGGCAGGGACGCTCATCCTCGCCATCGCCCTCGACCTCAGCAGGCAGCATGCGCCCCAGTTCGACAGGAAGTCCGGTGGCGGCTGAGCCGCGGCGCCTTACGAACCCACTCTCGGTGAAGGCCCCGCATGCTCTGACGGTCGACGACGTCGCGCGAGAGCTCGCCGGCGACCTCGAGCATGGCCTGACTCCGCCCGAGGCAGAGGCTCGCCTCGTCCGGTTCGGGGCGAACCGCCTGCCGCGCTCGCGCCGGCCGGCCTATGCGGCGATCGCGCTCCGCCAGTTCGCCGATCCCCTCGTGGGACTCTTGATCGGCGCCGCCTTCGTCTCGTTCCTGATCGGCGAGCGCGTCGAAGCCGCGGCGATCGCGGCGATCGTGATCCTGAACGCCGCTGCTCGGCTTCGTCCAGGAGGCCGAGCGCGGAGCGGGCGGTGCTCGCGCTCCGTGACGTGCTCGAACCGCGGGCGAGCGTCGTTCGCTCCGGCCGCGAGCGCGAGGTCGGGGTCGAGCTGCTCGTTCCCGGCGATCTGCGTCCTCCTTCGCGAGGGCGAGCGGGTGCCTGCGGACGGCGGCTCGCTCGACGGGCGCGGGGCTCGCCGTCGACGAGTCGACCCTGACCGGCGAGTCCGTGCCCGTCGACAAGGCAACCGAACGGGTACCCGAGGAGCACGCCGCTGGCCGAGCGCTCGTCGATGGTCTACGCCGGGCACGGCAGTCACGCGCGGGCGGGGTCGCGCGATCGTCACGGCAACCGGGGCGGCGACGGAGCTCGGCGAGATCGCGGGCCTGACGGAGCAAGCGAAGACCACCGCCGACGCCGCTTCAGCGCCGCGTGGGGGCGCTCACCCGCGCTGATGGTCGCGTTCGGCATTGTCGTGACGCTCGCGCTGGGTGGAGCCATGCTCGCCCGCGGATCCTCGCTCGAGGAGGCATTCCTGGTCGGAGTCTCCGTCGCCGTCGCGGCGGTGCCGGAGGGACTGGCGGCGACCGTCACGATCGCGCTGGCGCTGGGTGCTCGAGAGATGGCGGCGCGCGGGGCCATCGTTCGCCGGCTGACGGCGGTCGAGACGCTCGGCAGCGCGACCGTGATCGCCTCCGACAAGACGGGCACGCTGACCGAGAATCGACTCCGCCTGGCCGACGCCTGGCCTGCGCGCGGCCGAGACGAGCGAGGAGCTGCTGGCGCGCCGCGGCCCTCGCCTCGACCGCGCGTCTCGTCGGCGACGAGCGAGAGCTCAGCGGTCGTAGGCGATCCCGTCGACGCTGCGCTCGTGCTCGCGGCGCACGAGCGCGGGCTCACGCGCACGCGGTGCTGCTCGAGGGTCGGCGCCTCGTGCGCGAGCTGCCCTTCGACCCGCTGCGCAAGCGGATGACGCTCCTCTACGAGGAGGAGGACGAGCCTCGCCTGTACGTCAAGGGCGCACCCGAGGTCGATCCTCGAACGCTCGACGGTCGGCGAACGACGAGGCCAGCCTGATCGAGTCCGTCGCGGAGGACTGGGCCTCGAAGGGGCTGAAGGTGCTCGCCGTCGCCGAGCGACCGCTCCCCGACGCGTCCCTGAACGACGACGCTCTCGAGCGCGACCTCGACTCGTCGGGCTGGTCGCGCTGCACGACCCGCTTCGGGACGACGGCCCCCGCTGCCGTCGCCGAGGCGCGCTCGGCCGGCCTGCGTGTCGAGATGATGACCGGGGACCACCCGACTCACCGCGGCGGCCATCGGCCGCGCGCTCGACCTGCCCGAGGATGCGATTCACGCACGCGTCACGCCTGCGGAGAAGCTCCGGCTCGTCGAGTCGCTGGCAGGCCGAGGGCGAGGTCGTCGCGGTCACCGGCGACGGCGTCAACGACGCGCCCGCGCTTCGCCGGGCCGACGTCGGCGTCGCCATGGGGCGGCCGGGCACCGAGGCGGCACGCGAGGCGGCCGACCTCGTCCTCACGGACGACGACTTCGCGACGATCGTCGCCGCGATCCGAGAAGGACGGGCGATCGCCGACAACATCCGGAAGTTCGTCGCCTTCCTGCTCTCCGCGAACCTGGGCGAGGTCGCCCTGTTCGCCGTCGCGATTCCGGCGGGCCTCGGCGCGCCGATGACGGTCGTCCAGGTGCTGCTCGTCAACGTCCTCACCGACGGATTGCCTGCAATCGCGCTCACGCGCGACCCTGCGGCTCCCGACACGATGCGCCGCGCGCCCGAACGCGGAGACCGGCTGTTCCCACCGCGGGCGTGGGGGCGCTCGCCGCGATCGGCGCCCTCGTGGGCCTTGCGGCTCTCGCGGCGTTCCTCGTCGGACGCTCCGACGGCGACGACGAGGCACGGACGATGGCCTTCGCGACGGTCGCCTTCGCCGAGCTCGCGCTCGTCTTCTCGCTGCGCTCGCCCGTCCGTGCTGCCTGGCAGGCGCCTCGCAACCTCTATCTCGTCGGGAGCGTCGTCCTGTCTCGCCGCCGTCGTGCTCGTCGCCGTCTACCTGCCGGTCCTGAACGAGACCGCTCGGCACCGTCCGCCTCGACGCCTCCGAGCTTGCGTCTCGTCGCCGTCGCTCGCGCTGATTCCGTTCGCTGTGCGTCGAGGTCGGCAAGGCCGTGTTCCGGCACGTCGGGCTGGACGCTCGAGAGCGACGGGCAGATGACGCAGGCTCGCGTGCTTCCCGAAGCACCCGGGGCTGATCCGCCACTACCTCCCCGATCTCGTCTACGGCGCGAACGACGGGATCATCACGACGTTCGCCGTCGTGTCCGGGCGTCGTGGGCGCCGACCTCTCCGAGCGGATCATCCTGATCCTCGGCTTCGCGAACCTCCTCGCTGATGGCTTCTCGATGGGAGCGAGCAACTTCCTCGCCCGCCGCTCCTACGCCGAGGCGGACGAGCGCGCCACCGGCCGCGAGGCCGCGCGCCATGGCGCGGCCACGGTGCTCGGCTTTCGTCACCGCGGGCATGGTCCCGCTCGTCGCCTACCTCGTCCCCCTCTCCGACGACGTACGCTTCCCGCTCGCGATCGCGCTGACGCTCACGACGTTGTTCGCGGTCGGTGCCTCGCGTGCCTTCGTCACGCGCCTCGGCTGGATCCGAAGTGGTGCTCGAGATGCTCCTCGTCGGCGCGCTTGCGGCGGCAGTCGCCTACTCGATAGGTGCAATAGCCTCGACGCGTGACCGGCATGTAGCTCGGTTAGGGCATGAGCAGGATGGCAACCGCGAAGTACGCGACGATCGACAGCAAGTCTTGGATGACGGTGGCCAGCGGACCCGAGCCGAATGCCGGATCACGACCGAGCCGTGCCAATCCGTACGGCAGCGCCATCGCGACGACCGATGCGATCGAGCAGCTGATCCCCAGTGAGATGCCTACCGTCGCCAGCCACGCGCCCGTTGCCCCAGACGACCCACGAGAAGACGAAGAACGCCGCGCCGAGAAGTACGCCGATGACCAGGCCCGTCATCAGCTCTCGCGCAAAGACGGTACGGATGGGGACGCCCAGCGCCATTCCGCGAATGACGACGGTCTCGGTTTGCGTGCCGACGGCGTCGGCCATGTAGACGACCGCCGGCAGGAAGAACGCGAGGAGTACTTGCGTCTGGATCTCCTCCTCGAACGCGCCGACCACGACAGCTGAGGCCATCGCCCCCAGGAGGCCGAGACCGAGCCATGGCAGTCGATGCCAAAGGCGCTGCGCAACCGCCTCCACCGACGCCGTACGCGCGGCCGACGCGCCACTGAGGAAGCCGCCGAGACGTGCCAGATCCTCTTCGTGCTCGAGCTCGAGGACTGTGCAGGAGCCGATCGGGAGGGACGAATCCGTGAAACGTGCGATCGGCGTCGACAACGGCGACGCTGCGTCCGCCGCGCCGCGCCGTAGCACGGGCCGCCGCCTCGAGGTCGGCCTCCGGCTCGACCTGCGCCGGCTCCTCCCCGAGCTCGCCGACCAGCGTCTCCTCGGCCGCGGCCAGTAGCCGCTCGACAGCGACGACGCCGACGAAACGCGTCCCGTCGAGCAGCGCGATCTCGGTCACGCTCGCGAATTGTCGGCCGGCGAGCATCGCTCGTACGTCGGCCACTCGGGCGCCGGGGGAGGCTGACGGGACGTCGAAGATGGCTTCGTGTCCCGCGGTACCAGGGAGGCTCGCTGCACGAGGCGCTTCAGCCACCGCGTCACTCTCGCAGCACTGGCAGACGCCTCGAAGCGGCCGCCGGCGATCACGTCCGGTCGATCCAGGTACGAATGGAAAGGCGTGACCGAACGGGTCTTCACGCCTGCCGGCCTCGATGCGCTGCCTCCTGCTGGAGATGGCCCGCAAGGCCGAGCAGGTGGGCGTCGTCAAGGCCGGTATGTCGACGGCCGACACGTTCGCGCTCTCCGTGCTCGCCGGCGCTTTCATCGCGCTCGGCGCGATCTTCGCGACGACGGTGACCGCTGGGGGTGGCGACGTCCCGTTCGGAGTCCTCCGCCTCCTCGGAGGGCTCGCGTTCTCGCTCGGCCTGATCCTTGTCATCGTCGCCGGCGCCGAGCTCTTCACGGGCAACAACCTCATCGTGATGGCATGGGCCAGTCGCCGCGTGCGAACGAGCCAGGTCGCCCGCAACTGGGCAGTCGTCTACCTCGGGAACTTCGTGGGCGCTGTGTCGACCGCCGGCATCCTCTACCTCGGCAAGCAGTACGAGTTCGGGGACGGCGCCGTCGGTGTCCAGGCCCTGTCGATCGCCGCCTCGAAGACGAATCTCGGGTTTGTGCAGGCAATCGCGCTGGGAGCTTTCTGCAACGGCCTCGTCTGCCTCGCTGTATGGCTCTGCTACAGCGCGCGCACGACGACCGACAAGATCCTCTCCATCGTCCCGCCTATTGCCGCGTTCGTCGCGGCCGGGTTCGAGCACAGCGTCGCCAACATGTTCTTCATCCCGATGGGGCTGCTCGTCAAGAGCGACGAGGCATTCATCTCCGAGCAGAGCGGCGCTTCCGCCGCTTGCCAATCTCACGTGGGAGCGTTTCGTGACGGCGAACCTCGTCCCCGTGACCATCGGCAACATCATCGGCGGAGCGGTGATGGTGGGGGCGATCTACTGGTTCGTCTACCTGCGGAAGGGTGAAGATGTCTCGTCCGCGCAGCCGATCGCCACGAGCGACGAGCGCTAGGCAACCGGTGCTGCGTTGCCTCTAGTCAGGTGCGAGGGGCGTTTCACGACATCAGCTCGTACGTCGGTCTCGAGCGATTGAGCGCATCCCAAGGGGAAGCTGACCGTCTCGCGGCCAACCCTGCATCGACGTCGAGCCAGTAGAACGGGGAACCTCGGATCAGCGACCTCCCGGATGGGGGGAGCCAGGACGGTGCCTACCGTCAGCGGACAGGAACGAAACGATGGCAGACGACCCCGTGCAGATTCGTGATCCCAGAGCGCCTCGGTCGCGACACGTCGGGGCAGGTTTCCTGAGCGTGCTCGAGATCATCGTTCTCGGGCTGCTCGCCGCCTACGTCGTGCTCCTGCTCATCCCTTCCGCATTGACGATCGAGTCGGATTGCGTGGGCGCGCTCGGTCGCGAGCGAATCACCGGGGACTCGTACTTTGCCGCCGTGGCAGTCGTGGGAACGTTCGGCTGGCTCGCGGTGGGCGTGGTTGCGATCTACGCCCAGATCGCGGATTGGCCACGACTCGCGCTGCTTCTGCCGCTCGCGTGGTTCGTCGTGTTCGTCAGCGCTTCGCTCATCGTCGCGGCGGCGATTTCCCCGCAGCTCTGCGCGAGCTGAGGGGCCGAAGCGATCGCGCTCAGGTCGGGTCGACGTCTCGGGCGAGGAACGGAGCCCGGATCTCCAGGACGTTCGCGTACACCTCCCAGGCGAGCCGCTCGACCGCCACCCCCGGGGGCAGCTCGAACGTGTGCCGGAATCGGTCTGGGCCCACAGCGATCACGGTACGACCCACGACTTCCACGTGCAGACGCTCGCTCGAGCCCGGTGGGACCGGGCACGTGACGACGAAGGCGGGCGGCGCGCTGCTCACGCTGGTTCCTCGCGGCAGCGCGCCAGAAGCGCCAACCCAGTCCGCATCGACCTGCTCCTGGATCTGGCGGACGAGTCCCGCGTTCTCGGGCCGGAAGAGGTGCGCGAACCGAGCCTGCGACGCGAGCCACTCCTCCACCGGCACGCGCTCGGGGCTCGTACGTCAACCGGTAGCGGCCGTCGACGACCTCGTACAGCGGCCAGAAGCCGGTCTCGACGGCAGCGTCGACGATGTGGCGTGACAGCTGGGGCTCGTGTCCCCAGCCGACCGGGCAGTCGGTGAGCACGTTGAGGAAGGCAGGGCCGTCCGCGGCGACCGCTCGCTCGACCTTCACGCTCAGGTCGTGCCAGTGCGTCGAGGCGGCCTGCGCCACGTAGGGCACGTGGTGCGCGACTGCCACCGCGGTCATGTCCTTGCGCCGCTGCGCCTTGCCGAAGCTCTCGAGACCGGCAGGGCTGGTCGTCGTGCTCGCGCCGAACGGCGTCGCGCCGGAGCGTTGGACGCCTGTGTTCATGTAGGCCTCGTTGTCGTAGCAGACGAAGAGGAAGCGGTGGCCGCGCTCGAGCGCGCCGGAGAGTGCCTGGAGCCCGATGTCGTACGTGCCGCCGTCGCCGGCGAAGACGACCACCGCTACCTCCTCGTCGGCTGGGAAGCGCGTGCCGTCGTCGCAGCGCTCGCTGCGCGCTCTCGACGCCGCTGGCGACCGCGGCCGCGTTCTCGAAGGCGACGTGGAGCCAGGGAACGTTCCACGCCGTCGAGGGGTAGCGAGTTGTCGCGACTTCGAGACAGCCGGTGGCGTTCACGACGACGACCGGCTGGCGGATCGTGCTGAGCACTGTGCGCACCACCATCGGGATGCCGCAGCCCTGGCACAGCGAGTGCCCTCCGCGCAGCGGCTGGACGCCGTGTCTGGTTCCGCACGATCGTCTTCAGACGAGACATCGCTCACCTCGCAGGCCGATATGCGACGCAGCGGTACCGGCGAACACCTCGCGCACATCAGGCGGGTGCAGGTCGCGGCCGCCGAGGCCGTAGACGTGTCCGGCGAGCTCGAGGTCTCTGCCGTAGAGGGCGGCGGCGAGCTCCGCGTGGAGCGGTGGCGTGCCGCCCGGCGAGTCGGCGCGGTCGAGCACGGCGACACTGGTGCATTCGTCGAGTGCCGCCGACACCGCGGCGGCAGGGAAGGGGCGGAAGGAAACGAGCTTCAGGAGCCCGACCGGCTCGTGCTCGTCGCGCAGCTCGTCCACGACGTCCTTGATCGTCCCGGCCGTGGAGCCGAGCGCGACGATCGCACGGGTCGCGTCGCCCAACCGATACTTCTCGAGCGTCCCGTGTCGTCGCCCGGACAACCGCTCGAAGTCGGAGGCGACCTCGTCGAGGACGTCGAGGGCAGCCTCGAGTGCGGCGGCCTGCTGGCGGCGCAGCTCGAAGTAGTAGTCCGGCATCGCAAAGGGTCCCTGCGTCGTGGGCCGCGTCGTGTCGAGCACGTCGTTCGGGATGCGGTACGGACCGACGAAGCGAGTGACCTCGCCATCGGGCAGCAGCGAGACCGGCTCGGCCGAGTGCGTGATCGTGAAGCCGTCGAGGCAGACGAGCACGGGCAGCAGCACACGCGGGTCCTCGGCGATCCGCGGAGCCATCACCATCAGGTCGTACGCCTCCTGGGCGTTCTCGGCGAAGAGCTGGACGACGCCGGAGTCGCGGATCAGCATCGAGTCCGAGTGGTCGCAGTGGATGTTGATCGGCCCCGAGAGCGCGCGGTTGCCGAGCGCCATGACGATCGGGGCGCGCATCGAGGCGGCGATGTATACGACCTCGGCCATCAGCGCGAGTCCCTGGGACGAGGTTGCGGTCATCGTGCGCCCACCCGCGAGCGCGGCGCCGATGGCGGCGCTCATGGCGGAGTGCTCCGACTCGACGTTGACGATCTCCGTCGCCGCGTTTCCGTCTGCCACGAGCTTCGCGAAGGTCTGGATGATCGGCGTCTGCGGTGTGATCGGGTAGACCGGGACGACATCGGGATCGACCTGGCGCATGGCGTGAGCCACGGCCTCACCGCCGGTGAGTAGGCGGACGTCGCTCATTCCGGCACCATCGCGATCGCAGCGACGGGACAGACGTCGGCACAGATGCCGCAGCCCTTGCAGTAGTCCAGGTCGAAGCCCGTGAACCTCTCTCCGGAGAGGGTGATCGCCGAGTCCGGGCAGTAGAGCCAGCAGAGCAGGCAGTTCACGCACTGCGAAAGGTCGACAGCCGGCACCTCGCCGGTACGCCAGCCACCGGTGAGCGGCCGAGGTGCCGCGGCAGGCCGAACGACGCCTGCAACCGGCAGTTCTTCCCAGTTGGTCAGCTCGCCCATGCGTATCCCTCCGCGAGCGCACGCCGGACGTCCTCGGCGGCGACCTTGCGCCCGAGTGACTCCACCGCAGCCTCCTGCAGGTCCTCGAGCGGCGGCTCACCGAGCTCGGCCGCGACGGCGCCGAGCATGACCATGTTGACGAACGCCGAGCCGAGCGTGGTGGCGAGCCTGGCGGCTGGAACGCATCGCACGTCCACGCCGTCGAGCTCCGGTGGCGCGTCTTCGCCGTTCAAGAGCACGACTCCATCCGGCCGAAGTCCCTCCGCGATGCCCACCTCGTGAACGAGCGACGGCTCGAGCACGACGACGAGGTCGGGGTCCGTGATCGTGTCGTGCCGGCGAATGGCTCGGTCCGAGATGCGCGTGAACGCGCGCAGCGGCGCGCCGCGGCGCTCGGGGCCGTACTCCGGGAACGCCTGCACGCCCTTGCCGTTGCGCAACTCGGCCAGAGCGAGGATCTGGGCCGCCGTCTTGGCGCCCTGGCCGGCGCGCGCATGCCAGCGGATCTCGGTCATCCCGTTCATCGCAGCGCCTCGTCGAGGGCGGCGACGGCGCGCTTCGCCTCCCGCGACGGCCTGGACGACGCTCGCGCCGCCGTTGACTGCGTCCCCGGCGGCGAAGATCTTCGGATTCGTGGTGCGGCCGTCCTGGTCGACCGACCCGAGCAGGGCTCGGAACTCGTCTCGCGGCTGCTGGCCGATCGCCTTGACGACGGTGTCGACAGGGATGACGAACTCGCTACCCGGAATCGGCTCGGGTCGGCGGCGGCCGCTCTCGTCAGGATCGCCCAGCCGCATCTCCGCGCAGCGGACGCCTTCGACCCGGCTCTTGCCGACGAACGCGACCGGACTCGTGAGGAAGCGAACCTCGACTCCCTCGCGGCGCGCGAGCTCGACCTCGTGCTCGTAGGCCGGCATCTCCTGCTCCGTCCGCCGGTAGAGGAGGAGGGAGACATCTGCGCCGAGCCGCTTCGCCTCGATCGCGACGTCGACCGCGGTGTTCCCGCCACCGATGACGGCGACACGCTCGCCGACGGGCGGCGGCTCCCCGGTCTTCAGCCGTTCGATGAACGTGAGCGACTCCCACACGCCTTCCAGGTAATCGCCCTCGTATGGCATGGCGACGTCGGCGCCCATCCCGACCGCGAGCACGATCGCGTCGGCCTCGGCTGCCACCTCCTGGAGGCGCGTCGCGTCCACTCTCGCGCCGAGCCGAAACTCCACCCCGAGGTCGGCGAGCAGACGCGCCTCGTCGGGCAGGGGCTCGTTCGTCAGCCGATACGGCGCGATCGCGTAGCGGACGAGCCCGCCGACCTCATCCCGCTCGTCATAGACCGTCACCGAGTAGCCGCGCGCTGCGAGCTCGCCCGCCGCCGCGAGTCCCGCGGGGCCTGCACCAATGACCGCGACACGCTTGCCGTTTGCACGTGGAAGCGCGCGCAGCGGAACGCCGTTCGCGTATGCCCAGTCGGTTGCGTAGCGTTGCAGCGCGCCGATCTCGATCGGGCGCCGACCCTCGTGGACGAGGACGCAGTCGCGCTGACAGAGGACCTCGACCGGACAAACGCGAGCGCACGTCCCTCCGAGGACGTTCTCGGCGAAGATGGTCCGCGCAGCGGTGGCCGGATCGCCGGCGGCAATCGCGGCGACGAAGCTCGCCACGTCGATGCTCGCCGGGCAGGCGACCGCACACGGCGCGGGCGCGTACGCGCCCCCGCATTCGAGGCAGCGATCCGCTTCGACCACGGCCTCTTCAGCGCTCAGCGGCGGGCGAAGCTCCCGCGCGACGTCGTCGATGACTGCGCTCATGCCGGAAGCGTGGGCTGCTCCGACCGAGAGGCCATCGGCGTCGCCCCCGAACGCGCTTGCGGGAAGGCCGCAGCTCGGTCACGCGATTCACGGATAACGGAGGGCGCGGCCGCGCCTCTACCGTCGGATCACACTTCGACTGAGGAGGACGAAATGGCTGTCCGCGTAGCAATCAACGGCTTCGGACGTACCGGTCGCGCAGCGTTCCGGGCCGCGGTCGAATCGGGAGCCGACATCGACTGGGTTGCGATCAATGACGTCGCCGATCCGGCGATGCTCGCCCAGCTGCTCACGTACGACACCGTCTACGGCAGGTTCGACGGCTCGGTGGAGACCCTCGACGGCGCGATCCTGGTCAACGGCAGCAAGATCGTCACGCCGACGGAGAGCGATCCTGGTCAGTTGCCATGGGATGCCCTCGGCGTCGACGTCGTGATCGAGTCGACCGGGCGCTTCCGTGCGCGCGCCGACGCCGCGAAGCATCTCGATGCGGGAGCGAAGAAAGTGATCATCTCGGCCCCGGCGAAGGAGCCTGACATCACGGTCGCGCTCGGCGTCAACTTCGAGACGTACGATGCCGAGCAACACGACATCGTCTCGAACGCGTCGTGCACGACGAACTGCCTTGCCCCGGTGGCAAAGGTGCTGCACGAGGCGATCGGCATCCGGCACGGCGTGATGACCACCGTGCACGCGTACACCGGCGACCAGATGCTGCTCGACGGACCGCACAAGGACTACCGCCGCGCTCGCGCTGCGGCCGCCAACCTGGTGCCGACGTCTACCGGGGCGGCAAAGGCGATCGGCCTCGTCGTGCCGGCCCTGGCCGGCAAGCTTCACGGCTTCGCCGTGCGCGTTCCCGTGCCGACGGGGTCGCTGGTCGACCTCACGGTCGAGGCGGAGCGCCCGACGTCGGTCGACGAGGTCAACGCGCTCTTCGCGGCCCGCTCCGACACCGGCGAGCTCGCCGGAATCCTCCGGTACAGCGAGGAGCCGCTCGTCTCGTCCGACATCGTCAGGTCGCCGTATTCCTCGATCTTCGACGCGCCTCTAACCGCTGTTGTAAACGGGACGCAGGTGAAGATCGTGGCCTGGTACGACAACGAATGGGGGTACTCGAACCGGCTCGTCGAGCTCGCTCAGCGCGTGCTGGCACCCGTCCCGGCACGGCTGTGACCATCCGATCCTCGAGCGCGGACTCGCGAGCGGGTTGCGCGACAGTTCCGGTCCGCGGTCGGTATCGGGCCGCAGCAAGTCCGTGAGCAACTGCTGACGCGCGGAAGGGTCACGATGTGGATTGTGACGCTGATGACTGTCTCGGCGTCAACTCTTCAGAGAACCAGTCCGGCGAGAGGGCGCACGACGCGCCGTCCACTGCGACCTGCTTCCGGCCGACCAGATGTGGTCGAGCTCGCGGTCGGACCACGGGCGCCGCTCGATCTGGGGCCGATCAGCATGCGCTGGCAGACCGCATTCGATGCGGCGGATGCGGCGTTGAACGCGGCCGGTGGCTCGCTGCCCGCGTCCGATCTCCAGCAGCGGCGAAACGCGCTCACGCGCGAGCGACGTGAGACGGAAAAGCAGCTCGTGGGTCTGGCCCATGATCGCTGGGGCTCGGCCGGAGCCGTGGCTGTCGCCGGTGCCCGTGAGCAACAGGATGCTTGGATTGGCCGACACGACCAGAGCCTGTCTGTTCGACGTCGAAGGAGTGCTCACCGACAGCGCCGATCTGCACGCCATCGCGTGGGGCGAGGTCTTGGACGACTTCCTGCTGCGCATGGCTGCGAAGACCGGCTGGCATTTCATCCCGTTCGACCGCGTCGCCGACTACCGGGCCTACGTCGACGGGCGCTCGAGGCTGGAAGGCATCCATGCTTTCCTCGAAAGCCGCGGCATCCGCGTTCCCGAAGGACGATCCGATGGATCGGCCGACGCAGATACCGCCTGCGGTCTGGCAACACGCAAGGCCCAGGCACTGGCGCGACTGATGCGACAACGTGGCGTGACCGCCCTCCCGGGAGCGATCCGGTACGCCGAAGCCGCCGCTCGCGCCGGCCTCAAGCGTGCCGCTGTCTCAGCCAGTTCCAGCACCGTGCCGATGCTGGAGCTCGCCGGACTTGCGGCGCTGGTAGAGGAGTGCGTCGACGCCACGGCCATTCGATCCGAGGGACTGCGTTCGCGACCTGCTCCGGACGTGTTGCTCGCTGCCTGCCGCCGCTTGGGCGTCCGCCCGGCGGAGGCCGTCACGCTTACGAATGGGGCGGCAGGGGTCGCCGCGGGGCTTGCCGCCGGGATTGCCGTGATCGGCATCGGCGAAGGAGCGCAGGCCGAGATCCTGCGCGGGTTTGGTGCAGAACGCGCCGTACCGTCACTGGATGCGTTGCTCGACTCCCGGCTGAGGCCGGCCGGCACCCGGATACCTCGGGCGGCGCCAGCCTCTCCGTTCTCGTGAGCCGCCGGTGGCTCCACGGTGCCGGTAAGGGCGTCGAGGCCGGGTGCGGTTCATCCGTAAACGCATCCGCGTTTCTCCCGATGCCGCGCTCGGCGTGTCCCACGGATCCTGAGATCATGAGAGAGGCTAGGGAGGCGCGGTGAGTTTTTCGACGGCGGCCGCATCGGACATTCCGTGCGCGACCCGGTGATCGCATCGTCATTCGGCCTCACCGGCTGGGCGAGCCACCGCGCGACGGCGAAATCCTGGATGTGCTCGGCGAGGATGGTGGTCCCCCATATGTGGTGCGCTGGAGCGACGACGGACACGTGAGTCGCACGTTTCCGGGCTCTGACGCGGTCGTTCAGTCACTCCACCACACCATGGAGGAGCCTCGGCGTGCAGGGGTTCGGAACCGCCGACCGAGAGAGGAAAACACATGAAAGTCGAAGACCTGATGAGCCGGGAAGTGGTCACCGTCGCTCCCGAGACACCGCTGAAGGACGTGGCGGCACTTCTCGTGGAACAGCGCATCTCCGGCGTCCCCGTGGTCGACCACGATCGCGAGGTGGTCGGCGTCGTGTCCGAGGCCGACATCCTCGTCAAGGAGCGCGGTCCGCGACCTCGTCACGGAGGGCTCCTAGGGTGGTTGCTCGACGGCGGTGTGCCTGACGACGAACGGCTCGCGGCGCGAACTGCTCGGGCGGCAATGACATGCCCCGCGATCACGGTTGGAGCTCGCGCGCCGGTGGCCGAAGCGGCCCGGCTCATGACCGAGAAGGGGATCAAACGACTTCCCGTCGTGAGCTCGAATGACATCTTGGTCGGGATCGTCACCCGCTCTGATCTCGTCAGAGCGTTCGCGAGATCCGACGAAGAGATCCTGCGCGAGATCCGAGACGATGTGGTTCGCCAGACACTGTGGATCGAGGGCGCGGGGCCGACCGTGCGGGTCGACCGCGGAGAAGTGACGCTCGCCGGCGAGCTCGAGCGAAGGTCGGAAGTCGAGCTCCTCGAGCGCTTTGTCGCGCGGGTTCCAGGAGTCGTGTCAGTTCTTTCCAGGGCGACCTGGCGGTGGGACGACCTCAAGGATGTTGACGTCGACGTTCCACGGACCACGGTTCCCCCGCGCTGACCTGACGACGCAGCTCCACCGTCTGAACTCCCCGGCGAACCGACGTGATCCGCACGCTGGAACTTGAGACGCCCTACCGCAGAAGGTAGGTGTGGTGTCAGGCGAGTCCGATGCCGGCTGCAGCTGCACGCGCGAGGTCGAGCGTGGAGAGCACGCCCACGGGCCGTCCGCGGCTGGTCACGACCAGGTGCGTGACTCGGTGCTGGCGCATCAGCTCGGCGGCCCGCAAGACACTCTCGCTGGGCGAGACCGTGACCATCGGGGTACGAGCGATCGCTCCGGCGGAGCCGTCAAGCTCGCGTCGCCCGAATGCTCCGAGAACATCCGCATCGGAAAGGACACCCCACGGACCGCCCTCCTCATCGTCTCCCAACACGACGATCGCATGGATGCCGTGGCGGACCATGAGGCGCGCTGCGTACCGAAGGGGGGATTCGGGCCCACAAACGATGATCCCCGGGTGCATGACTTCGCGGACGGTGACCTCCGTGTACTGCGCGCCGATGAGAGCATCGTTGGTGTTGACAGCCATGACCTGACTGTGATCGAGCGCTCTGGCGGTGCAATCGGTAGGAACACCGGGTCCCCGTCAGGGAAAACGCGCATGACTGCATCCGAGCTCGCTCGATTGCGCGTTTCCGCAGCGGGCCGCTCAACCGCGCAACGGGTCAGTTCTGGCGCTCCGGGCAACAACAACGCAGAGCATCGCGAGGACGAGCGCGAATGGGCCGAAGATGAAGTTCTCCCAGTGGCTCTGCGAGGCGAAGTTCGGGATTGCACCGAGCGCCATCGCGGCCGCGAAGAACCACGTGCCCCAGCGGACGACGGTCGCGTTGCTTTGCTCGCGCCAGATGACGCCCGCGCGGCAGAGCACGATCAACGCTGCGGCCAGATAGACCACGACTGCGGCTGCGCTTGCGCGCCTTTGGGCCGTCGATAGGTCGGCATTCTCGCCACCCCAGGCAGCGTGTCCCCACGGCGCACCGGCGGCAAGCGCGGCTTGGTAGACAGCGACGCTCGCGAAGCCGACCGCCGCGAGCTTCGCAGCCGAACGAGCTGCTCGACCGCTCTTTGTCACGCGATTCGCCTCAATCGTGGTTCCCGAGAAGTATGTACTCGGCGGGTTCAAATGTTGTCCCCTCGGGGAGGTGTTCGCGCCCCGGGCAGCGGTCACTTCCGTATTCGGTTCAACCACGCGCATCGGCTGGGTTGCTGCAAATCCACACCGGCGGATCCGTGCAATCCCGGACGCGTGCGACTGCGGCGAGCAGGACGATCGTTCCAGAGATGATGCTTCCCGGCCGCGATCGGCAATGATGTCCGGAATGGACGTGACATGAGCACAGCCGTACCGGACACATCGCACCATCCGGTCACCCTCGAGGGCGATCTCGGCTCCGAGCTGAGCCGCTGGCTCTGGCTCGTGAAGTGGTTCCTGGCGATCCCCCACTACATCGCGCTCTTCTTCCTCTGGATCGCCTTCGTCGTGCTCACGATCGTCGCCTTCTTCGCGATCCTGTTCACCGGCCGCTACCCGCGGGGAATCTTCGACTTCAACCTCGGAGTGCTGCGCTGGACCTGGCGTGTGTCCTTCTACTCGTACGGCGCCTTGGGAACGGACCGCTATCCGCCCTTCACGCTCGGCGAGGCGCCCGACTATCCAGCGACGCTCGACGTCGCATACCCGGAGCGGCTCTCCCGGGGCCTCGTGCTGGTGAAGTGGTGGCTGCTCGCGATCCCCCACTACATCCTCCTCGGGATCTTCCTCGGTGGCGCTGGCTCCGCGGCGGGCACTGCCGAAGACTGGGGTGGCTCGGAGTGGTGGTACGGCGGCGGGCTCATCGCGCTCCTCGTGGTATTCGCAGGAATCGCCCTCCTCTTCATGGCGAGGTATCCGCGCGGCCTCTTCGACTTC
This sequence comes from uncultured Actinomycetes bacterium, assembly GCA_963838395.1. GTDB lineage: Bacteria > Actinomycetota > Thermoleophilia > Gaiellales > Gaiellaceae > GMQP-bins7. The sequence continues at coordinate 123,634 of CAWIQX010000022.1, read as the reverse complement.
GTCCTCGGCCTCGACCGGTGGGTGGCGCGGGTCGTGGCCTACGCGACTCTGATGACGGACGTGTATCCGCCGTTCCGTCTCGACCAGGGCGGGCACGATCCGGCCGGAACTGCGGCCGCGGTTGCGGAAGCGCCGACAGCGCCCGAGTCGATAGCGGCTCCGGGTGAGCCGCCCGCCGTCCAGACCGTTGCGGCGCAGTCTGCGGCCGCGCCGCGAGGCGGGGCAGGACGCGTGGTCCTCATCGTCGTGGGAGTTATCACTGCACTGCTCTCGCTGGCCCTGCTCGCGGGCGGCACGGCCCTCGTCGTTCTCGACCAGACCCAGCGCGACGACGACGGTTTTCTGATGTCCCCGAGCGAGGACTTCTCCACGGCGAGGTACGCGATCGTCTCCGAGAGCGCCGATGTCGACTTCGGCGGCTCCGAGAGCGCCGCGCGGGCCATCCTCGGCGACGTCCGCATCCGCAGCGAGAGCGATCGCGACGTCTTCATCGGCATCGCCCGGGACGCCGACGTGGACGAGTATCTGAGCGGCGTCGAGCGCTCCGTGGTGACGGACATCGGGAAGGATCCGGAATACTCGGACCGCCCGGGCGGGGCGCCGGACTCTCCTCCAGGCGCCCAGGACTTCTGGGTCGCATCCGCGAGCGGGCCCGGTGAGCAGACGCTCGAATGGGAGGCCGAGGACGGCAGCTGGAGCGCCGTCGTCATGAACTCCGACGGATCGCGAGGGGTCGCTTCCGAGTTGAGCATCGGAGCCGAGCTCGATGCCGCACTATGGGTCGGCATCATGGTGCTCGTGATCGGCGCTCTCCTCGCCGCGCTCGCGGCGGTTGCAATCACGGCGGGCGCTCACCGGCGCGCAGTGCCGACTGCCGTCGGATAACCCCGACTCACGACGAGAGGCGAGCGTGCCACGCTCCGCGGAGCGTGGTTCGGTTACGCGGGCTCGGCGCTCTGCCGGCTCTCGGGGCAACTGGTGCCGCGGGTGCGGGGCGAACCACGAGCACCGAACAGCGCGCCTGGTGCGCGACCCGCTCGCTCACACTTCCGAGCGCCTTGAGTCCGTGCAGCCCCCGACTCCCCACCACGACCAGGTCTGCTGAATCCGAAGCTGCCGCGAGCACATCGACCGCACGCCCAGGCTCCTCCTCGAGGTCCGGCACAGTCGCTCGTGCCACGTCGCGGTCGAGCTGATCCGACGTCGAAGCAAGCGCGCGAACGCTTCCCCCGAAGCGCTCGGCGACGTCCCGCGCAACGCTGAAGGCCAAAGCGGACTCAATCGAGCCGTCCACGCCCACGACGATCGCTTGGGGCCACCTATCCGGGTCACGCGCCGGCCGCGCGACCAGGACCGAGCATGGAGCATCGCGGAGCATCCTGGCCGCGACGGTGCCGAGCATCATCGCCGCGGCACGGCGGCGGCCATGCGAGCCGACGACGACGAGCGTCGTATCGTCCGCCTTGACCTCCTGCTGGAGCGCCGCGACCGGATCTCCCGCGACGAGCTTCGCAGTCGCCGAGGGCGCGAGTGCTTGTGCCTCGGCGAGGGCCGCCTCTGCCTCGTTCTCCAGCAACTCAGCGGCATGGGTGGCGGCCATCCCGGCTTGAGCCGCCTTCGCAAGATGGGCAGCCGCAACGAGACGAAGGCTCCCGTCTGCGTGCCGAAGGCGAGCCGCTTGCCGGACTGCCACGAGACTCGCTGGCGTTCCGTCGATGCCGCACACGATGCGTTCGAAGACGAGCGTCTCGCTGCCTGAGGTGTCAGTCATGACCGCTGGCGATCGTACTAGCGTGCAGCCCCTCCTGGATCACCGCCGGTACGTTGGGCCAAGCGACGGGCGATCGTCACCGACGATGAGTCGGGCGCTGCTCCGCTGCCGCGGCGTCTGCCGCGGCAGCGTCTATGACACGAGCAAGGCGGTCGTCGAGCTCGAAGATCACGAGATCGACACAGGGGCGACCCCTTCCTCGCCGCGTCGGACAAGGCCGGTTCAAGGTCTGCCTACGGGCTAGGTTCGGGAGCGGAGCGCTTCGAGCAACTCCTGGTGTCGCCTCTCCTCGTCGGTCACTTCGTCCTCGGCCGGCTTCTGCATGCGTGACATGACGGCGTTCACGGGCTTCACGACGAAGAAGAAGATCGCCGCAGCCGTCGCAATGAACGTGATCACGGCGGTGATGAACGCGCCGTAACGGAAGACCGCGTCGTTGATGGTGAAGGTGAGACCGCTGAAGTCGGGCTTGCCGATGATCATCGCAACGACCGGCATGATCAGGTCGTCGACGAGCGACGAGATCAACGCCGCGAACGCAAGGCCCATGACCAAGGCCACCGCGAGTTCGACGAGGTTGCCGCGCAGGAGGAAGTCCTTGAACTCTTTCAGCACCATTTTCTCCTTGTCCGATTACGAGACCGCGTGAGCTGACGCAATCCTGACCGCAATAGTCGCTCTCTTCAAGGAGAGCTGTCGCGCGATCTCGATTGCACTTCCTCTTCCTGCAACGTCTTTGCTTTCACACTCTGCCTGCTCGACGCCGCAACTACGGGAGTTCGATCGTCATGCCTTCGCGTGCCGCGACCGGCGGGACTCCCGAGGCACCGTCCCAGAGCTCGCACGCACGCTCGACGAGCGTGTCCACGCCGTCGTCCGAGCGGTCCGGATCGTGATGGAAGAGCACCAGACGACGGGCCCTGGAGGTCTGGGCGAAGCCGACGGCCTGCGCGACGCTCGAATGACCCCAGCCGACACGCGACGAGTATTCGGGCTCATTGAACTGGCAGTCGTGGAAGAGCACGTCGACGCCCTCGGCGATTGCGTGCCCGGAGATCCAGTCCGGCTCGAGGTCCGAGAGCTCGACGCCGAGAACGGGCTCGTGATCCGGGATGTACGCCAGCGAGCTCCCGTTCAGCGACAGCCGGTAGCCGAGAGTCGGCCCGGGGTGGGACACGCTGTGCGCGTCGATCTGGACGCCTTCGATCTCCCAGGTCTCGTGCGGGACGTCATGGAATGTGACCTTCGCCGGAGTGTCGCCGAGCTCGATGGGGAAGAGCGGCGGCGAGAACGCGCGTGCGATTCGCTGCTCGAGCGTATGCAGCGGCGAGGGTGGCCCCCAGATGTGCAGCTCGCTGCCGGGACGCCAGAACGGTGCGAAGAACCGCAAGCCCTCGACGTGATCCAGGTGTAGGTGAGTGAGCAGGATGTGGAGCGGGGCGTCTTGCTCGACCTCGGCGCCCAGCTGCTTGATTCCCGTGCCGGCGTCGAGGATGAGGGAACTGCCGTCGCCCGTCCGGACCTCGACGCACGGCGTGTTCCCCCCGAAGCGCACGGTCGCCTCTCCCGGAGTCGGGAGCGACCCGCGGCACCCCCAGACTCTCGCACTGAGCGCCACTTCAGTCGCCGTCTGGGGCCGACTGCCAGAAGACTGCGACCATTCCCACGAACTCGGTCGGCGAGGCAAAGAGGGGCACGCCGGTCACGGAGAGCAGCCTGCGCTGGCCGTCGAGGCCGGTCATCCAGAGCTTGCCGTGCGCCGGTCGCCGTTCCATCAGCGCGATTGCCGCGGGCATCCGTTCCATCGGGAGAGGCGCACCGTCGACGTCTTCGAGGCGAAACACGGATGCCCAGCTCTCCGCGTTCATCGCTCCGGCCTCGGAGAACGTCTGTCCGAGGATCTCCTCGGCCGGCTCGTTGTAGAAGACGAGGTTGCCGGTCGCGTCCGCGATGAACGTCGCCGTCGCGAGCTGCGACGCGAGCTCGCGCGCGAGAATGAGCGCGAGGTGCTTCTGCGGCGGCCTGCCTTCCATCGGGTGGGAAGCCTAGTTGCCGGCGGCTCGACCGGCCGAGAGGTTCTCCTCTCGCGGTCACCCCCCGGGTGCGAAGGCCGGGGGGTGACCGCCATCGATCTACGCGGAGACGGGGGTCGCGTTGGTCTCAGGCTGGGCCTCTTCCTCGGAGAGGCCCAGATGAGGCAGCCACTGAAGCCAGCTCGGCACGTACCAATTCCACTCGCCGAGCAGCTTCATCGAGGCGGGCAGGAGAACGCCTCGCACGATCGTGGCGTCGATCAGGATCGCTACCGCGAGCCCGACGCCGAACTGCTTGAAGAAGAGCATCGAGAGCGCGATGAAGACCGCGAAGACGGCCACCATGACGAGGGCCGCGCTGGTGACCACACCGGCGGTCGTCTTGATCCCGTGCGCAACGGCCTCGTCGGTTGATGCGCCTCGCTGGACAGCCTCCCGGATTCGGCTCAGCAGGAACACGTGGTAGTCCATCGAGAGCCCGAACAGGATCACGAACAGAAGGAGCGGAATCACGGGGTCGATTCCGGCGGTGGAGGTGAACCCGAGCAGGTCTTTACCGATTCCGTGCTGGAACACGAGCACCAGTACGCCATAGGCAGCCGCCACCGAGAGCAGGTTGAGCAGGATTGCTTTCGCCGCGATCACGAGTGAGCGGAAGGCGAACAGCATGAGCAAGAACGCGAACAGGAGCACGAACGCGACCACGGGCAGCAGGTTCGACTTCATCTCGTCGGTGCCGTCCTTCCACTGGGCGGTGAGGCCCGTGACGCCTGCGTCCTCGGTGCCCGGAACGGACCCCACGGTCGCCGGCACGATTTCGCTGCGCAGGACGTCCAGGGATGCGTTCGAGACTGCGTCCGTCCCTTTCCCTTCGATGGGCACGGTGATGCTGGCGACCGTTCCTGCGTCGTTGACGTCGACGGTGATCGGCTCATGCATCCGCCCGCTCGCCAGGGCCTGCTCCTCGAGCCGTCGGATAGCCGCCTGCATCGTCGGCGCGGTCACGTCCTGAGCCTTGACGACCACGTTCGCCGGGAGCGCCGTGCCGGGGAACGCCTCCTGCATCCGGTCGTACGTCTGCACGACCGGGAGAGACTGCGGGTACGTATCCGGGCCCGCTTGAACCATCTTGAGCTGGAGCGCGGGGAGCGCCAGGGCGACGAGCAACCCACCGGCGAGGAGGGCGGACAGCAGCGGCCGACGCAGGACGCGGTCGACGATTGCGCCCCAGAGCCGGCCCTCGCCGTCGTCGCGGCGCAGGCGGCTGACGAGCGGAATCCGAGGGCGGTCGACCCGATCGCCGAGCCTCGAGAGCAAGGCGGGCAGCACGGTGAGCGAACCGAGCATCGCGATCGCGACCACCATGATCGTCGCGACGCCGAACGAGGCGAAGATCGCGTCGCCGGTCAGGAACATGCCGGCCATCGCCGTCATGACGGTCACGCCGGAGATGAGCACCGTGCGACCGGAGGTCGCGGCGGCGATTTCGAGCGCAGCCCGCTCGCTGCGGCCGGCGGCGCGTTCCTCCCGCTCGCGTCGCAGATAGAACATCGAATAGTCGACGCCGACTGCGAGCCCGATCAAGAGCACGAGTGCCGGCGTCTGCTGGGCCATGGGCACGACGTGGCTCGTCACGGAAACGATGCCGAAGGTCGCGAAGACCGCCGTGAGGGCAAGCAGCAGCGGAACGCCCGCGGCCACGAGTGCGCCGAACGCGATCACGAGGATGATCAGGGTGATCGGGAGGGACAGGAGGCCGGCCTTCCCGAGGTCGTCCGCGAATGCCGTCTCGACCGCGTCGACCGCGCTCGCGTACCCGAACTCGCCGATGAACAGCTGCGGGTGGGCCCGCTGCGCATCGTCGACCTGGGCGAGGACCGGGGCGATCTTGTCCGCGGCCTCGTCGGCTTCGCCGCGGATCTCGAACTCGACCAGCGCTGCTCGGCCGTTCTCCGAGATCTGGCCGGCGTTGGCCTGATCGAGGGGCGAGCGAACGTTCTGGACGACGTCGAGCTTGGAGATCCTGGCAACGACGTCCTCGATCGCAGCAGTGAATGCAGGATCGGTCGCCTGCAACGAGCCACTCTCGACGAGGACGCTCTCGTCGGCCGGCCGCTTGAAGCCCGCCTCGAGGATCCTGTCCATGCGGCCGGACTCGCCGGGACCCGCGGTGTTGGGATCGATCGTCTTCGTACCGGCCATTCCGCCGAGGCCGAAGGCGACGATGACGAACGCGAGCCAACCGAAGGTCGCGGTCTTCCAGTGATCGGCGCTCCACCGACCCATGCGGGCCGCCAGGTTGCTCGGAGCGGGCTCTGCGGCCGTCGACTCGTTTCTTCGACGACTGCGATTCTTTGCACGGAACATGACGGTTCTCCTCTCTGCGGGCCTCTGAGGCCCTCGTTAGGCGGCGTAGGCGAAGGGGTGATAGAAGGCATCGAGGGCGCGCTCGGGCGCAACCGCGATCTGGAAGCAATCGCCGACACGCGCGTCCTCGACCGACACGCTCACCGCGTCCTCGGCGGGGTGCCAGAGCAGGACGACATGGACGCCGTCGCTGTCGCGGACGGCAAGCTCCCGGGCTCGGTGCGTCGCAGGACTCATGTCTCCTCCTGGCGTTCGAATCTCCATGCCTATGACGCTAGGGCTGTGCCCGGCAGCGGGCCTCGTCGCAAAGCCGGATTCGAGCTCGTACCAGCCGACGATCTCGCGTCCTACTTCGGTAGGAGACCTGCCGGGGGGAGAAGGGCGGACCTGCGCAGGTCCGAGCGCGCCTCTCGGCGCGCTCCAGGCGGCCCTACGCAGCCTCGCGTGACGGGCGACTGCCCGTCACGAACCGTCGAGCGTGTAGCCGCTCTCGATCAACCAGCTCGACCCTGAGTCGACCAGACCGAGGCGGGCATCGTCCAGCCCGTCCAGCGTCGCCGAGCCGTTGGATCCGTCCACGGAGATGGAGGAGCCTTCGTCAGCGGCTTCCTCGAGCCGGTCTCGGCCGACTCGCGCAGCGACCGTCGTCAGTGCGGCCGCACAGGGAGTGTCGAGCTCCCGCTTCGCCTTGGCGGTGAGCTGAGCACAGGCTTTCGTCGAGTCGCCGCTCGCGAGCGAGCGAAGGTACGTGTCGGCCGTCTCGCTGATCTTGGACTCGGGGGTGCCGCTGCCAATGCCGCAGCCGGCGAGCAACGTGGCCGCGACGACGAGGAGCGCGGTGGCGCTGATCAGGGCAAGAAAGCGATGCATCGGTCGTCCTCCTGTGATTTAGGCGTCGCGGCTGGCGGTGCGCCAGGCGCCGGCGAGTAGCGGGATCGCGATCCAAGCGACAACGGTGATGACTGCAACGGTGGGCGAGACGGAGTCGTTGGTGCTGCCGGGCTCGATCCGGCGGAGCGCCGCCGCGAGCAGAACCGAGTCGAGCATGCCCGTCCCGAGAAGGAGAGGAGTGAGAATGAACTGCCAGGCGAGCAGGAGACCGATCGCGACCCGGCCGCTCACCAGCGAGCCGACGCCGAGCGCAAGCGCGAAGCCGGTGAGGAGGGCGAGAGCGAGCCAGCCGGCGTACTCGACCATCAGCGCCGCACCCGGCTCCGGCTCCTCGCTCGGCAGGGCGACGGCTGCGACAGACGCGATCGCCGCAGCCGCGAGCACGTAGGGAGCCAGGAAGAGAGTCCCGCCCGGGAAGCGGACCCCGAAGAGCGCGATCCGGGATCGGCCGGTGACAACGAGTTCGCGGAAGACCCCTGCACCGAGGTCGCCACCGCCGGCAGTCACCCCGATCATGATCGCCGCGACCATGCCGATCTGGGCCAGGAACTCGAAGGTGCTGCGGAAGTTCGCGATCCCACCGGCGGGGCCCGCGTTGTCCGGGTCGACGGCGTGCTGCAACGTCAGGACGGCGTAGCCGACGACGACGGGCACGACGACGAGTACCAGTGTCGACCAGACGAGACCGCGGCGCCTGCGCAGCTTCAGCAGCTCGGCGCCGACCATCGCACTCCAAGGGACGGCCGTTTGGCGCCCGGCGGTTGTGGCCGCGGTGGTCACTCTCTGCCTCCGAGGCGCTCGGTGATCTGCAGGAAGCGCTCCTCGAGCGAGGGGCTCTGAGGATCGAGCTTGTGGACGACGATGCCCTCGGCGGCGAGGTGTCGGTTCAACTCGCCTGCGGCCTCCTCGGTCGTCAACTCGAGGTCGGACGCGAGCGTGACCCGGATGCCCACGCCGTTGCGCTCGAGCGATCGGACCGCCCGGTGGTCGACAAGAGCCGCTTCCGCACGCTGTTCGTCGGGCGTGCCGATGAGGATGCTGCGTTCTCCGCCTGCCTTGAGTTGCTCGATCGACCCCTGGACGACCACCCGCCCACGGTCGACGATGGCGACGGCGTCGCAGATCTTCTCCACCTCGTCCAGCAGGTGGGAGGATAGAAGGACCGTACGGCCCTCACCGACGAAGCCGCGGATCATGGCGCGAAACTCGTGAATCCCGGCTGGGTCGAGGCCATTCGTCGGCTCGTCGAGCAGCAGCAGCTCGGGGTCGCCGAGCAACGCCCGGGCAACGCCGAGGCGCTGGCGCATGCCCAGCGAGTAGCTGCGCACGCGCTCCTCCGCGCGCTCGGTCAGGCCAACTCGCTCGAGCGCCCCGGCGATGCGCGCTTGGGATTCGGCGCTGCGGACTGCCGCGGCGATCTGAAGGTTCTCGCGCCCCGTCAGGAAGAGGTGGAAGCGAGGCTCCTCGACGATCGCGCCGATACGCCCCAACACAGCGCCCCGCTGCTCGGGCACGGGCGCTCCGAGGAGCCGCATCGTTCCGGAGCTCGCCTGCGTCAAGCCGAGCAGCATCCTGATGAACGTCGTCTTGCCCGCACCGTTCGGGCCGAGGAAGCCGAACGCAGTGCGACGCGGGACGGCGAGGTCGAGGTTGTCGACCGCCAGACGCTCGCCGAATCGCTTCGTCAGCTCCGCGGTCTCGATCGCCAGGTCGCTCACGGCTTTACGTCCAAGTCGCTCTCGCCGCACGCTTCGGATCTGCCGCTCATGCCAACGACGCTAGGGCCATACCAGCGCAGCGGCGTCGTCATGAAGCCGGATTCGAACTCCGACTCGCCGATGATTCCGACCCCTACTCAGGTAGGAGGCGATACGCGAGAGCGTGAAGTACCTTCAACGCGTGAGCAGACCAGATACGCTCGCGCGTGAGTACTGGTTCGAGCTCATGGTCGGTGCTCTGGCCGCCTCGGGCATCGCTCGAACTTGTCCTCTCGCCGGGCTCGCCGACGAGGAGCCTGTGGTTCGCCGTACCCGCAGTGGCGGTCCTGATGCTGCCGCTGTTCACGCGCCGCTGGTTTCCTTTCGGCGCTCCGGCGGCTTACTGGATCCTCGCGGCGGCGCTGTCCTTCATCGACGGGCTACTGATCCCGTCGGTCGAGAGCCTGTTCCTCGTCGGGTTGGCGTCCGCCGCCCTGCTCGGAAACCTGCGCGACGAAAGGCATGCGTGGATCGGCTTGGCGATCGTGCTCGCAGGCATCACGGCGGTGGTCTACAACATCCCCGGCCGCACGACGGCGGAGCTCATCCTGATTCCCGTCGAATTCGGAATCGCCTGGGCCGCAGGTTTCGCTCTGCGGATGCGCGGCGAGCAGGCCGAAGCGGCAGAGCTACGCGCAGCGCAGGCCGAGCGCGAGCGCGAGGCGGCCGCACGCGTCGCTGTCGCGGAGGAGCGGGCACGGATCGCCCGGGAGCTCCACGACATCGTCGCTCACTCCGTGAGCATCATGGTGCTCCAGGTCGGCGCCATCCGGCACAAGCTCCCGGAGATGCTCGCGGAGGACCGGGATGCCCTCAAGGACGTCGAGCGGACCGGCCGCGGAGCGCTTGCCGAGATGCGCCGCCTCCTCGGGGCGATGCGTCGAGATGGCGACGGCCTCGAGCTCGCGCCCCATCCGGGCGTGGACAGGCTCGACTCGTTGCTGGACGACGTGGGTCGCGCCGGGCTTCCGGTCCGGCTGCACGTCGACGGCGAGCCCTTCCCGCTCCCGCGCGCGATCGACCTCTCCGCCTATCGAATCGTGCAAGAAGGCCTGACCAACGCAATCAAGCACGCTCACGCCAGCCGCGTGGACGTGACCTTCCAATACGCGTCCGACGAGCTGCAGATCGAGATACGCGACGACGGCGATGGCGTCTCGACGAGCGATGGCCTCGGCCACGGCCTTGTCGGCATCCGTGAGCGCGTCAAGATCTACGGTGGCGAGATGACCGCGGGTGCGGCGCCTGATGGAGGTTTCGTTCTCGGCGCCCGCCTTCCACTCGAGGGCTTTCAGACATGAGTCTCCGCGTCCTCGTCGCCGACGACCAGTCGATGGTGCGCGCCGGCTTCCGCATGCTCCTCTCGGGCGAGGACGACATCGAGGTCGTCGCCGAAGCGAGCAACGGGCTCGAGGCGATCGACAAGACGGCCCGTTTTCAGCCGACCCTCGTGCTGATGGACATCCGCATGCCCGAGCTCGACGGTCTCGAGGCGACGAAGCGAATCCTCGCCGCGGACGCGAGCGCCCGGATCCTGATCCTCACGACGTTCGATCTCGACGAGTACGTCTACGAGGCGCTCGCAGCCGGCGCCAGCGGCTTCGTGCTCAAGGACGACCCTCCCGAGCAGCTGATCGCGGCGATCCGCACCGTCGCCGCCGGAGAAGCTCTTCTCTCACCCACGATCACCAAACGCGTCATCAAGCAGTTCACGCGCGTCCCGCGCCCCACGCCGCCCAAGGAGTTCGACGAGCTCACGGCGCGCGAGCGAGAAGTCTTCCGCTTGATCGCGAACGGCCTCTCCAACACCGAGATCGCGCAGGAGCTCTACATCAGCGACACCACGGTCAAGACGCACATCACGCACATCCTCCAGAAGCTCAACCTCCGCGACCGCGTGCAAGCGGTCGTGCTCGCCTACCAGACGGGGCTCTTCGACGCTGGGGCGCGACCGTCCAGCAACGGCGACGAACGTGCCGCTCACTGATCAGGCGCAGGTGGGCGGGGTCGAGCTTCGGTCTGCTGCCAGGTTGACGGACGAGGAGCTGGCGGAGCTCTTCACAGCGTCCTACGCCGGATATCTCGTGCCGGTGACAATCACTCCCGAGGCCCTCCGCTCGATGACTGTGGCCTATGACCTCGATCGAGAGGCCTCGCTCGTGGCCGTCCGTAATGACGAGTACGTCGGTCTCGTCAATCTCGGCCTGCGAGGGCCGGAGGGCTGGATCGGCGGCCTCGGCGTCGTCCCGAGCGAACGCCGCCGCGGCATCGGGCGCCTGCTGATGGAGGCGATCCACGAGACGGCTCGCGCGCGCGATGTCGAGCGCGTGTGGCTCGAGGTCATCACCGAGAACACCCAGGCAGTCGCGCTCTACGAGCAGCTCGGCTATACGCACGTGCGCGAGCTCGAGGTGTGGTCGCTTCCCGGCGTGGCGGGTGAGCCGTCCGAGTGCCCGGCTGCCGAAGCTTACGCCTGGATTCGCGAGCACCGCGACGAGAGAGAGCCGTGGCAGCGCGCCGATGCCTCGTTCGAGATCGACGAAGGGACGATAGGCCTGATGGTGGAGGACGCAGCCGCCGTCGTGCGTGTGTCCGGCGACCGCGTCGGCGTCGTCCAGCTCGCGGGCAGAACGGCTGGCGCGCTTCGCGAGCTCCTCTCGGGCGCTCGTACGCTCGGCGAAACGCTCGGCGTGCTCAATCTTCCGGAGGATCACCTCGCCGGCGGGGCGCTTCTCGAGCTAGGCGGACGCGTGGACGTGCGCCAGCACGAGATGGTGCTGGCACTTTCACGGTAGAGGCGTCGCGTCGCCGCTAACGGTTTCGGCGGTCCGCCCGACCGTCAAGCCGACTTCAGATAAGAGCTCACGCGGAGAGAGCCGCGGACTAGTCGATCGCCAGGACGGTCAGCGGCTCGAAGCGCCCGTCTCGAATCGTGAGCCGCGTGCAGCGCCGCAAGTCGATGTCTCCGTTCGCGTCGAAGCTCCAGCGGCCGAGCACACCGTCGAAGTCGCGCGTCGCGAAGGCGGCCTGCGTGATGGCAGCGCGGTCGGCGCGCCCGACGCGCTCGATCGCCTGCAGGATCACTCCGGTGGTGTCGTAGGCGGAAGCCGCGTAGCACTCGGGCTCGTGTCCGTAGCGCTCGACATACCGCTCGTAGAACGCGCGACCCTTCCCCTCGAGCAGCGCCGGAGGAACGCCCCCGAACGTGACGAGGGTGCCCTCGGCGTGCGCGCCGGCGTCCTCGATGAACGCGTGCTCGAACAGCGTGTCGGGACCCATCATCGTGATCGACGGCGCCCTGGTGCGCACGTCGCGCCACAGTGGCCCGGCTCCGTTCTGGATGATGCCGCCGTAGAAGACGAGGTCGGCCCCGCTCTCGGCGATCGCTCGGGCCAGCGCCTCGTACTCCGACTGCTTCGGCTCGATCCCTACCGGCGGCTCGACGAGCTCGAGGCCGAGCTGCCGGCAGGCGTCGGCAAAGGGCAGGGCGACTCCGCGACCGCACGGCTCGGTGTCGTGCAGGACGAACACCCTTTGCGCTCCGAGCTCGACGGCTCCATTGCGCCGCGAACACGCCTTGCAGATCGTCGCTCAGCGCGGTGCGCAGGTAGTTGCGGCGGCCGGTCGGGTAGTGCTTGTCGGGCTCTCCCGGCTCGAACGGCTTGGTCAGTCCGGGGTAGGTATTGCAGGGCGAGATCATCAACAGATCCGCCGCGTTGGTGATCGGGATCGAGTACGGGGCTGCGTCCGTGTCGAGCGTGCCGATGTAGGCGAGGACGTCGGCTCGGGCCGCTGCATAGCGAGCGTTGGCCTGCTCGCGCTCGGCATCCCAGGAGCCCCGCTCCTCGCTGCCCCCGTCCAGATCCTCGTACACGATCGGCGTGCCGCCCACCCGATTCCCGGCGTCCTCGAGCCGCATTCTGATCGCGTTCACGATCGACTCGCTCTGACCGATCGACGACCCGCTTCGAGTGAGGCTCGACACGATCCTCACCTGCTCGCCGAATTCGTTCACGCCCGACCCGCGCGAGTCAGCGGAGAGCCACGCTCGCGCCGGTCTCGGCGGAGCGGTGCAGAGCCTCGAGCGTCCGCGCCTGGGCGACGGCGTCCTCTCGGCCGAGCAGAAGCGGCGCCTCGCCGTGGATTGCGTCGCTCAGGTTCTCGAGCTCGAGTCGATACGAGTCGACGGGGTCGAGCTCTATGCGCTCGACGCCGGCGTCGCGGCGCAGCTCGATCACCGGATTCCGGCAGTGCCAAGGGTCGTCGAGGAAGAGCGAGCCCTCGGTCCCGATCGCCTCGAGCTCGTCTCGCTCGGTGAGAGACGTGCCGCAGTCGAACTGCGCGAAGACGTCACCGGGAAATCGCATTGAGCCCGCGAAGACCCAGTCGGTCCCGCTCGGGCCGACGTACGCCTGGCCGAACACGCTCTCGGGCTCGCCGGCGATCAGCCGCGATCCGCTGACGCAGTAGCAGCCGACGTCCATCAGGCTGCCGCCCTCGACGTCGGTGCGCAGGCGGATGTTGTCCGCGTCGTAGAGGGAGTAGCTGAAAGCGGAGCGCACGACTCGCAGCTCGCCGATCGCGCCGCTCTGGACGAGCTCTGCGAGGCGCTCCGTCTGCGGGTTGTGCCGGTACATGAACGCCTCCGTGAGCAGGCGACCGCTGCGCTCGGCCGCGTCGAAGGCCTGCTCGACCTCCTCCGGGTGGCGGCTGAAGGGCTTCTCGCAGAGGACGTGCTTGCCCGGCTTCGACGCGCTCTGATCGACCACTCGCAGTGCATGGTGTTCGGCAGGGAGATGTAGACGGCGTCGACGTCCGAGTCCTCGAGCAGCGCCTCGTAGGAGCCATGGGCACGCTCGATCCCCCATTGCCGCGCGTACTCCTCGGCACGCGACTGCTCGCGGCTCGCGACGGCGATCAGCTCGACCTTGTCCGACGCCTGGGCGCCTGGGATCACCAGCCGGTTGATGTGCGCGGTCGAGACGATGCCGAGCCGCATCAGCCCCATGACGCCTCCGTCATCGGTCGTAGCGCCGTCTCGAGGATGCGGTGATTCCGCGGGCGCGTGAGCAGGAAGAGGACGACCGCCGCCACGTCATCGCCCGACATCATCCCCGCCAGCACCTCGGGCGAGCGCCCGTAGCCGTCCGCGAGCGCGAAGTCCGTCGCAACGCCTCCGGGGCAGACGTTCGTGCAGCGGACGCCGTGCTCGCGCAGCTCGTGGTCGAGCGCGCGCGTGAGACCGACCTGGCCGAACTTGGAGGCGCAGTAGACGGCCTCGCCTGGGAGTCCGCGGCGGCCCGCCTCCGAGGCGATCGTGACGATGTCGCCCTCCGGGCTCGCGATCAGGTGGGGAATGCAGGCGCGGATCGCGTAGATCGTCCCTTTCAGGTTGACGTCGATCATCTCCTCGATGTGCTCGACGGGCGTGTCGGCGAGGGTGTGGTACGAGCCGACACCCGCGTTCGCGACGCAGATGTCGAGGCGACCGAAGCGCTCGACGGTCTTCGCGACGGCGGCCTCGACCTGGTCGAGGTCGCGAACGTCGCAGGAGAGACCGAGCGAGTCGGCGAGCCCGAGATCGTCGCCGCTTCGCGACGCAAGTCCCAATCCGACTCCCGCGTTCGCGAGCGACTGCGCGACGGCGGCGCCGATGCCGCGGCTCGCGCCGGTGACGAAGGCGACCTTTCCGTCCAGTTCCGTCATCGTTCCTCCGTTCCTCGCAGGGCGGGATACAGCGCGCGAAAGCGAGCGTAACCCTCCTCGTAGGTCGACGCCCAGCGGGCGTTCGGCTCGACCGTCTCGCGGGCTCGTACGGAGGCCGTGACCGCCTCGTGTGCGTCGGCGAAGGTCCCGTCCGCCACACCGGCGAGCATCGCCGCGCCGTACGCCGATCCTTCTTCGACGACGGTGAGCTCGAGCGGCAGGCCGAGCACCGAGGCGACGATCTCGAGCCAGAGGCGACTTCGCGCGCCCCCGCCCGACACGCGGCCCTTCTTGGGTGCGACGCCCAGCTCCCGCAACAGCTCCAGTGAGTCGCGCAGGCCGTACGCGACACCTTCGAGCACTGCGCGGGTCAGCGCGCCTCGGTCGTGTCGGAGGGAGAGCCCGGTGAACGAGCCGCGCGCTTCCGGATCCGCGTGGGGTGTCCTCTCGCCCTGGAGGTAGGGGAGGAACGTCAAGCCCTCGACGCCTGGATCCCAACGTTCGGCCTCCGTCGTCAACTCCTCGAAGGACGAATCCGGCGCGAGCGCGTCGCGAAACCACTGCAGCGAGCCGGCAGCGTTGAGCATGACGCCCATCGCTTCCCACGTGTCCGGGAGTGCGTGGCAGAAGGCATGAACGCGGGCCTCGCGATCGTGCGCGAACGCGGGGAGCGAGGCGAGGACGACCCCCGAGGTGCCGAGGACGACCGAGACGATTCCCGGCTCGATCACTCCGACGCCGAGTGCGGCCGCCTGCTGGTCACCTGCCCCGGCGATCTCCGTGGACTCGTGCACCGGAGGCAGCCAGTCGTGCGGCACTTCGAGCGCGGCAAGGACGTCGTCGCTCCAGCACCGGTGCGCGACGTCGAAGAGGAGCGTCCCGGATGCGTCGGCGACATCGATCGCCCAGTCCCCGTTCAGGCGCAAGCGCACGTAGTCCTTCGGGAGCACGATCCTGCGGATGCGCCGGTAGACGTCCGGCTCGTGGCGGCGCAGCCAGAGCAGCTTCGGGGCCGTGAAGCCCGGGAGCGCCCGATTGCCGGTGAGAGAGATGAGTCGCTCGAGGCCGACCCGCTCCTCGATCTCTGCGCACTCCGCCCCGGTGCGCTGGTCGTTCCAGAGGATCGCCGGGCGGAGCACGCGGTCCTGCGCGTCGAGGCAGACCAGCCCGTGCATCTGGCCGGAGAAGCCGACCCGGGCGACGTCGACGCCCAGGGAAGCGAGCGCTCTCTCGCTCGCTCCCAGCCAGTCATCGGGGTTCTGCTCGGACCAGCCCGGCTGCGGCGTGGAGAGCGGATACGTCTGCTCTGCGGACGAGACGACCTCACCCTCCGGGGTGATCGCGATCGCCTTGACGCCGGTCGTGCCGACGTCGAGGCCGACGAGAACGCTCACTCGCGCGCCGAGCGCCGCGTACACGAGCTCGTACGCCCGCACCGCGTCTTTTCGCTGCTGGGCCTCTCGCAGCGCCCCGTCGTCGATCCTCGCGGCCACCGAGTCGATGAACCGCCAGTGCAGGACGCTGCGCCTCACAGCCGCCACGGCGTCCTCGGTGTACGGGTAGAGATCGAACCCGAGCCGCTCGCCGTTCTCGCCGTAGCCCGCGCGGCGCAGCTCGACGGCCAGCTCGAGCGTCTCCATGAACGCGGTGGCGCCGACCATGTTGTCGTCATCGAACGTGCCCCAGCCCGAGTTCGCGTGCTGGTGCCCGAGCAGCCCTTCCGCCGCGAGCATGGCCGCGTACTCGCCCAGGCTCTCGCCATTCATCAGCAGGTGCTGCCAGTCCATGTTGACCTTGACGTTGTCCAGCCCCTGGGCGCGGAGCTTGTGGATCACGTGCAACGTCATCCCGATGTTCCGCATCAGGATCTTCATGGCCGGCTCGGAGTTCTTGTGCTCGAGGAAGAGCGAGATGCCGTGGTCCCGGCACCGCTGGGCGGCCTGGCCGATTCCGTCCACGAGCCATGCCCACGACTCCGCGTACGGGGTCTGGAACGGATAGTTGTAGCCCTCGATCCCCGGCCAGATGATGAAGTGGGCGCCGAGCTCGCCCGAGAAGTCGATTGCGTCGAGCGTTCGCTTCACGGCTTCGGCGCGCGTGGCCGGGTCCGGGGATACGAGGCCGCCTCGGCCGAAGCGGGCGTCGAGATGCAGCCCGGTCGCCACGCAGTAGATGTCGTGTCCGCCGAGCGCTTCGCGCACGTCGTCGAGGTTCTCCGGGTTCAGCTCCTGCGGATAGTGGAACTCGTAGTCGTCGATGAGATCTCCCAGCCCGTCGACCGCGCGGCGCACGCGCTCCGCGGTCGTCTCGTTCGCCCACTGCGGCTGGTAGCCGCCCGGGACGAAGCGCGTCACCATCGACCCGAGGGCCCATATCCCGAGTGAGGTCTTCACGAGGCGCTTAGTATCTCGCGCAGAGTGAGCCGAAGCGACATCAACGAGATAGGCGTGGGGATGCTCGGGTATGCCTTCATGGGCAAGGCGCACTCGAATGGCTTCCGCAAGATCGGGTACATGACGTGGCCGCCGCCGCTGCGGCCGCGACTCGTCTCGATCGCGGGGCGGAACGAGACCGCGGTGAGCGAGGCTGCCGAGCGCTACGGCTTCGAGCGCTGGACGACCGACTGGCAGGAGCTCGTCGCAGACCCCGCCATCGGGCTCCTCGACAACCTCGGCCCGAACTCACTCCACGCGGAGCCGACGATCCTCGCTGCCGAGGCGGGCAAGCACGTCGTCTGCGAGAAGCCGCTCGGGCGCGACGCGGACGAGAGCTACGAGATCTGGCGCAGAGTCGCGGCGACGGGCGTGAAGCACCTGTGCGCCTTCAACTACCGCTTCGTCCCTGCGGTGCGTCTTGCGCGGGAGCTCATCGACGCGGGCGAGCTGGGGGAGATCCGTCACTTCCGCGGGCGCTACCTCCAGGACTGGGGCGACACCGACGCCGAGGTGTGGCGCTTCGACCGCGCCGAGGCTGGCTCGGGAGCGCTCGGAGACCTCGCGGCGCACGTCGTCGACCTCGCGCGCTACCTCGTCGGCGAGATCGACGAGGTTGGAGGATTCCTCAGCACGTTCATCCCCGATCGGGAGGTCGACGATGCGGTCGAGGCGACCGTCAGGTTCGCGAACGGCGCGGTCGGCACGCTCGAGGCGACGCGACTCGCGCTCGGCCGCCGAAACGCGTTCCAGTGGGAGATCAACGGGACGAAGGGGTCGCTCGCCTTCGACATGGAGCGGCTGAACGAGCTGCAGGTCTTTCGCACCGGTGACGAGCGCACCCGCGGCTTCACGACCGTGCTGGTCTCGGAGGCGAGCCATCCGTTCTGGGAGCACTGGTGGCCGCCGGGCCACATCGTCGGCTGGGGCGACACGTTCGTCCACGAGCTCCACCACTTCCTCGCGGCGATTGCCGAGGACACGGATGTCGCGCCCCATGGCGCGACCTTCGAGGACGGCTACCGCGCGGCGGAGATCTGCGACGCCATCGTCCGCTCGGGCGAGAGTGGCGCCCGCGAGCGGATTGCGTACCGAACGCTCTAGCCGCGGGCGAACGCTCGATTGACCGCGCAATTGGCTGGTAATAGAGTCCCGAGGCAGGCATCCACCATGAGCAGGCATCCCATGAGGAGGACGCAGTGAAGAAAGTCTCTCGCAAGTTCACCATGATCGGACTCGTCGCGATCGTGGCCAGCGCGGCCGTCGCGGTCCTCGCCACCGGAGCTGCGGCCACGTCGTCGCAGGGGACGATCCTCGTGTGCGGGCTCATGCCCGACACGAAGACCTCCACCCGCTGGGAGCAGAAGGACAGGCCGGCGCTGGAGAAGGCATTCAAGGCCGCGGGCGTTCCGGCGCGGATCGTGAACGCTCAGGGCAGCGCGCAGACGCAGAAGACACAGGCTGACCAGTGCATCGCGGACGGGGCGAAGGTCCTGATCATCGCTCCGCTCGACGCGGGCTCGGCATCGGCGATCGAGAAGGCAGCCCTCAAGCGGGGCGTCAAGTCGATCGACTACGACCGCCAGGTCGAAGGTGGCGTCGCAGCCCTCTACACCTCGTTCAACGGGCGGACCGTCGGCGTGCTCCAGGGCAAGAGCGTCATTCTCGGGCTCAAGAAAAACGGCAAGTACGGTCAGAAGCCGGTTGTCGCCTCGCTCTGGGGTGGCTCGGAGGACGCGAACGCACACCTCTTCAAGAGCGGCGTCGACGCAACGCTCAACCCGCTCTACAAGAACGGCACCCTCGTCAAGGGACCGCAGCAGTTCGTGCCCGGCTGGAACAACCAGACGGCCGGCACGATCTTCCAGCAGATGCTCATCAGGACGAGCAACAAGATCGACGCTGTCGCGGCCGCGAACGATGGGATCGCGAACGCCGTCGTCGTGGCGGCCGAGGCTGCTGGGCTGGATCCGCTTCCGCTGAGTGGCCAGGACGCCACCACGCAGGGGGTGCAGAACGTCATCGCCGGAGTGCAGACCGCAACGGTGTGGAAGGACGAGCGCAAGCTGGCCGCCGCAACTGCCACAGCCGCAATCAGGCTCGCCAAGGGCCAGAAGCCCCCGACGACGGGATTCGTGAAGACGAAAGGCCGTG
This sequence comes from uncultured Actinomycetes bacterium, assembly GCA_963838395.1. Classification (GTDB taxonomy): domain Bacteria; phylum Actinomycetota; class Thermoleophilia; order Gaiellales; family Gaiellaceae; genus GMQP-bins7. Next base: position 104,523 of record CAWIQX010000022.1, on the reverse strand, counting down.
GCCCCGAGCCGGCCTACCTGATCGGCGTGAAGATGATCACCAAGGCCAACTGGAAGCAGCTGCTCACTAGCGGCTACTACAAGCGGTCCGACATCTGCAACGGGGACTACAGGAAGTACTGCTAGGTCGACGTCGACTGTCGAAGGAAGCGCCCCTTCGGGGGCGCTTCCATTCTCGGACATCGATGTGGTAGGACCCGCGCGACCGTGAGCGATACACAGGCCCCACTTCTCGAGCTTCGCGGAGTCACGAAGTCGTTCGGCTCCGTGCAGGCGCTGACCGACGTCGACTTCGAGGTGCTGCCGGGCGAGGTGATGGCGCTCGTCGGCGACAACGGCGCGGGGAAGACGACGCTGATCAAGTGCATCGCCGGCATCCACGGGATGGACGACGGCGAGATGCTGTTCGAAGGGGAACCGGTCTCCGTCAGCGGGCCGAAGGACGCGGCGAGGCTCGGCATCGAGATCGTCTACCAGGATCTCGCGCTCTGCGACAACCTCGACGTCGTGCAGAACATGTACCTCGGCCGCGAGGCGAGCCGGTTCGAGATCCTGCAGGAGCCCCCGATGGAGGTGAAGACGCGCGAGACGCTCGCGGGCCTCCGCGTCACGACGATTCGCTCGATCCGGCAGGCGGTCGCGACGCTCTCGGGCGGCCAGCGCCAGTCCGTCGCGGTCGCGCGCGCGGTGATGTGGAACTCCAGGCTCGTCATCCTCGACGAGCCGACGGCGGCACTCGGGGTCGCGCAGACGGAGCAGGTCCTCGCTCTCGTCAATCGGCTCGCCGAGCAGGGCCTCGGCGTCGTCCTGATCTCCCACAACCTCCACGACGTGTTCGAGACCGCGACAAGGATTGCGGTCCTGCGTCTTGGAAGGAACGTCGGCGTGTACGAGCGGTCGAAGACGACACAGCAGGAGGTCGTGCACGCGATCACGGCGGGACAGCCGACCAAGGTGGCAGGCATCGCCTCGACGTACGCAGGAGCGGCCGAGTAGTGGCTGTCGCCGCGACTCCCGACGTCGAGACGCTCGAAGAAGAGTCGCGCTGGCAGCGGCTCAAGGACAACTTCAAGTCCGGCAACCTCGGGAGCTGGCCTGTCATCTTCGCGCTCTGGATCGTCGTTGCCGTCTTCTGGCAGACGGCGCCGAACTTCGCCACGCCCGCGAACTTCACGAACCTGATCACGCAGATGGCGGGGACGTGCCTGCTCGCATACGGCGTCGTCTTCGTCCTCCTCATCGGCGAGATCGACCTCTCGATCGCGTTCGTCAGCGGGATCGCTGGAGTGGTCGTCGCCAAGCTGCAGGATCCGACGGGAGCCGACCTGACGTGGTACGTCTGCATCGCCGCGGCGATCCTCGCGACGACGGCGATCGGTGCGCTCCAGGGCTCGTTCGTCGCCCTGATCGGAGTCCCGTCGTTCGTCGTCACGCTGGCCGGCTTCCTGATCTGGCAGGGCGTGATTCAGCTGACGGTGCCGGGCGTGATCGTGATCCAGGACGACATGATCAACAACTCGTCGAACTACTTCTTCGGCGAGCGCGCCGGCTGGATCATGGCGGCGATCGTCAGCATCGCATACGTCGTGGGGATGCTCGCCAACATGATCTCGCAGCGCCGCCACGGGATTGCGCTGCGCGATCCGGTCCTCTGGGTGTTCAGTCTGGCGGTCGTTCCGGTGATCGCGTTCGGGACGGTCACGATCCTGAACAAGGATCGCGGGCGTGCCGTTCGCGCTCCTGCTCGTCGTGGCGAGCCTCGTCGTGTGGACCTTCGTCGCCAAGCGGACGACGTTCGGGCGGCACGTATACGCGGTCGGGGGAAACGCCGAGGCAGCACGTCGAGCGGGGATCAACGTCGCTCGCATCCGCATCGTCGTCTTCATGATCTCCGGGGCGATGGCCGGGCTCGGCGGCATCGTTCTCGCCGCGCGCCTGAACAGCGTCGACACCAACGCCGGTGGCGGCACGCTGCTGATCGACGCGATCGCTGCGGCCGTCATCGGTGGGACGAGTCTCTTCGGCGGTCGCGGCGAGATCCGGAACGCCCTCATCGGGGCGACGATGATCTCGGTGGTCTCGAACGGGATGTTCATCCTCGGCTACTCGACCGGGACGATCTACGTCGTGACCGGCTCGATTCTCCTCTTCGCCGTCACGTTCGACACCGTCGTGCGACGCCGGCAGATCAAGGCCGGCCGCTAGCGGCGGCTAGCGCTCGACGACGACGATCCGATCGACGGCGACGTCACGGACGCGTGTCACGCTGCCGTCGGGGAAACGCACTCGCAGCTCCTTCACGGCCGTCGCGTCCCCGAGACCGAAGTGCATTCGCGGATCCTCGGACGACAGGTAGCTGCTGCCTGCGAGCACCTCGCGAACGAGCTTGCGACCGTCTGCGAGCTCCGCCGTCGACGACCGCGCCCGGCGCGAAGCTCCCGAAGCTGCACGCTCAGCCAGTGCCCGCGCTCCTTGCCGCCGTCGTTTCGGAGCAGCATGAGCTTTCCGCCGATCGAGTTGACCGCGACGTCGACGTCACCGTCGTTGTCGTAGTCGGCCGCCGCGAGGCCGCGGCCGTTGACCCGCGGCGCTCGGCAGCCGGCGCCTTCGAGACCAGCGCGAAGTCCGGCCTCGGTCCCGACCTCGCGAGCTGCTCGAGCACTTGAATCCGCTGGGCGTTCTTCGTCAAGTTCGAGGACGGGGATGGCGCCGTTCGCGAGGACCAGGTCGAGGTCGCCGTCGAGGTCGAGGTCGGCCCATGAAGCACCCCAGCCCGTCGACCGTGTACCGAGCACCGCCGCGAGGTCCGGACGGGCGTCTGCAAACGACGGGCTGCGCCCGGCCGGCCGCCGACTGCGATAGGCCGCGTGCAGCTGGCCCCGCGAGTTCGTGACGAACAGGTCGGGGCGCCCGTCGCTGGCTGAAGTCAGCGGCGGCGATCCCCATGCCGGCGTTCGGGTCGTCGACGGCCTCACGCCTCGCGACCTCGTCGAGCCGGAACCCGAGCTCTCCGGACCGCGGGACGTTCCGGTACAGCTGGTTCGGATCCCCGTCGTTCGCCACGTACAGGTCGAGGCGCCCGTCGCGATCGAAGTCCGTGAACACCGCGCCGAGGCCGTGACTGAGCCGCTTGCTCCTCGATGCCGGCGATTTTCCCCACCTCGCGGAACGTCGGCGCGGCCGTTCTCGCCGTGCGCCTCGATTGAGGTAGAGGAGGTCGCGCACGGCGTGGTGGTTCGTCGGGAAGCCGGCAGCGGAAGAGGGGATCGGCCAGTTCGGGTCGGTGTAGCTCGACGACGAACAGGTCCGGCAGCCCGTCGCCGTTCACGTCTCCGACCGCCGCCCCGGCGTGCCATCCGGGCAAGTTGATCCCGGCCGCTCGAGCGCCCTCCGTGAACGTCCCGTCGCCGTCGTTCCAGAGAAGCGCGTCGTACCCGTCGGTCGGCACGTTGTATCCGGCGGTCGTCACGTAGAGGTCGGTGTGGCCGTCGAGGTCGAAGTCGGCCGCGACGCATCCGCTCCCTCGTAGCGGGAGATCGGCGCCGGCGAGTCGCGCTCACGTCTTCGAACTTCCCCTGCTCGTTGCGGTAGAGCGCGCTCCGTGGCAGTCCGCCTCGTGCTTCCCACGCGGTCGATGTCGCGCCAAGGCATACGAGTTGACGACGAACAGGTCGAGCCAGCCGTCCGAGTCGTAGTCGAGCCAGCAGAGGCCTCCGCCCATCATCGCCGTCGTGTCGTTCGAGATGCCGAAGCGGAAGGCGCCGTGACGAAGTCCAGGCCGACCTCCTGTGCCACGTCCTCGAGCGAGGTGCCGCTCAACGTGCTTCCGGGCGAGGCGCGCGGCCACGGTCGAAGCCGGCAAGCCGCCCTCCGAGCGGACGATGCGATAGCGCCCGCCTTCGAGCGCGAGCTCCACGGTTCGCGAAGGGGCGCGCAGTCCCTTCGAGACGTGCGACCACGCGTCGGCGGCCCCTGATCGTCTCCTGGAAGGAGGCTGAGCTCCATTCTCTCGACGTCGTACGCCGGAGCCACGACGGCGCCGTCCGACGCCTCGCGGATCCGTTGCCAGAGCGCTGCGAGCCATTCGCCCGAGGCCCCGTCGGCCGCGCGCTCCAGATCTCCGCGTTCGAGAGCCTCGGACTCGATTCGAAGGTTGGTGACGACGTCTCGCGCGATGTTCCGAGCGGTCGATTCGTCGATCTCCGCGACCCCTCGCGAGTCGAGCACCGTGACGTCGGGAAGCGCCTGGGGAGCTCCGGTTGCGGCCTCCGCACCGGGTCGAGCTGGTGTGCCGGCTGCGATGACGAGGCCGGCGAAGACCAGTGCTCCGGCGAGGGATCCCGCAACGGCGACCCGGCGAGGGGCGCGAATCGCTCGTCGAGGAGCGACACGTGTCGAGCCGAGAACGACGAGGAGGGGCCGCGCTGCGCAGACGACGAAGAGTGCGCTCAGTACGGCGACTTTCGTCGCGAACTCGGTCGTGAACGGCGCGATCAGGAGCGTCGCCAGCAGCCCGACGCCGACGGCGTACGCCCGTCGGCCGGCCCGGCTCTCCGGGATCGTCCGCGGGTCGGTGATCATGAAGAAGAGGAACACGAGGATCTCGGGCGACGACACAAGCGTCCACCAGAATTCCGCTCCCTCGATCGGCCCGACGTGCCAGGCCGCGGTCATCGTGTGCCCGGTGACTGCGAGCAGTCCGATTCCGGCCGCGAAGGACAACCAGAAGCCCACTGCGATCCCTGTCAGGTGCAGCCTCCGGAGGATCACGAAGCCGCCGGTCACGATGACCGCCAGTGCGAGCACGAGTGCCGGCGAGAGCGGTCCCCACCAGAACGCGAGCGGATCGGCCCGCTCCGGTCCCAGGAGCAGGAAGCAGGGCACCAGGCCGAAGTTCGACGGGTTGAAGATGTGACGCCCGCCGAACTGGATGAGGTACTTCGACAGCAGTGCGATGGCGGCTGTCCCCGCGAAGATCCACCACCCGTTCATGCTCCACCAGTCCCCGTGCTCGGTGCCCGGTACGCGCAGGATGAACGCGACGCCGTTCCCCGTCAGCAGCGCGCTCGCCGGCCACATGAGCACGCTCTGCCTTCGGAACGTGATCGCCACCTCGAGAACGGCGGCCGTGAGGAGCGAGACCAGGATCTGGGCGATCGACAGGTTGAACCCGAACGACGTCTGTCCGAGAACCTGCAACGTGATGATGACCGCGGCGAGGTGCAGGCGCGGGTCGCGAATCGTCGGAAGCAAGACCGGGTACGACTTGCCTCGGATCGAAAGTGACGGCCGGCCGGCCAGGGCAGGCGCGCTCATCGGGCGTTCATGCTACTTCGCCGTGGTTCGAGCCGTTGTCGATTGGTGCAGTATGCGCCCGTGGCCGTCCCCGCGACCCGTTACGACGCCCTGATCGCCGAGCTGCGGGCGGCCGTACCCGAGCGCGAGGCGTCGCCGGATTTCGACTCCTACCTGGACAAGGTTCGTCGCCGTGCGTACGAGATCAGCGACGAGGACGTCCAGGCGCTGAAGGACGCCGGCCACTCGGAGGACGAGATCTTCGAGCACACCGTGTCGGCGGCGGTCGCCGCCGGCCTCGAGCGGCTGGACGCAGGCCTGCGGGCTCTCCGATGAGACTCGACTGCGTCGACAGCGGCCACGATCCGGCGGAGGCTCGAGTGCTCGAGCTGATCCGTACGCACCGCGGCGCGGAGCCACCCGGCGTCCTGAAGACCCTCCACTATCGGCCCGAGCTCTTCGGGCGCCCGTACTCCGCTGCCCTCGACGCCGCCATGCGCGGCCCCTCCGACTGGACTACCGGTGAGCGCGAGCTCTTCGCCGGCTTCGTCTCCTCGCTCAACCAGTGCCCGTTCTGAACGGGTTCTCACGGCGCGGTCGCGTCGTATGCGCTCGGCGAAGAGGTCTGGGAAGGGGTTCGGCGGGACTGGCGAACGGCGCCGGTCGACGACCGCCTGCGCGCGACGCTCGGGTTTCTCGAGAAGCTCACCCTGCAGCCGGATGAACTGACCGGCGCCGACGCGGAAGCAGTCCTCGCGACCGGCGTGAGCGAGCCCGCGCTCGTGGATGCGATTCACGTTGCCGCGCTCTTCAACATGATCGTCCGGCTGGCCGACTCGCTGGGCTGGGACGTGCCCCCCGCGGAGGCGTTCGCCGCGCGGGCGCAGGCGATGCTCGAGTCCGGCTACGCACTGCTCGCGGTGCCCGACACCGGCGAGTAATGCGCGCAGAGCGCCTGCTGCCGAGCCCGCGTCTACCGCTTCTATCGAGGCGGAGCGCTCATCGGCAGGCTGCGCGGGGAGCCCGAAGCGGACGACGTCTTTCCCGAGGACTGGATCGGCTCGGTGACGCCGGCGGGGAATCCCGGCCGGGACGATCCGGAGGAGGGCCTGACGCGTCTCGCCGACGGCCGCCTCCTTCGTGACGTTGTGGAAGCGGATCCGATCGCGTGGCTGGGTGACGAGCACGTGGCCCGCTACGGCACGTCGACCGGGCTGCTCGTGAAGTTGCTCGATTCCGCCGAGCGGCTGCCCGTGCACGCGCATCCCGACCGCGACTTTGCGCTCCAGGCCTTCGGCTCGCCCTTCGGGAAGACGGAAGCATGGATCGTTCTCGATACGCGCGAAGAGGAGGCCGAGGTCTGGGTCGGCCTCCGCGAGCCCGTCGAGCCCGAGCGCTACCTCGAGTGGATCGTCGAGCAGGACGTCGACCGGCTTCTCGGCTCGCTGAACAGGATCTCGGTGCGTGCGGGCGACGTCGTCTACGTGCCTGCCGGCGTGCCGCACGCGCTCGGGGCGGGGCTGCTCATCGCCGAGCTCCAGGAGCCGACCGACTTCTCGCTTCTCTGCGAGTGGCGCGGCTTTCCCGTTCGGCCCGAGGACAGCCACCTGGGCCTCGGCTGGGAGGTCGCGGTGCAGGCGCTCGATCTGAGCGCGCACGAGCCGCTGCGTGTCCTGCCGGACGAGGCGCGCTCCTTCTTCTGGGCGGATCGAGCTCCTCGAGGCGAGTGGACGGTTCGCGGTCGTGCTCGTCGTCGGCGGAGAAGGCACGATCGACGGCGCTCCCGCGCGTCCGGGCGCGGCGTTCGCGGTTCCCGCAGCGGTCGAGCACCTTCGGATCGAAGGCGACCTCGAGGTGCTCCGCTGCCTCGCGCCCGACCCGCTCGGCTAGGCGCCCGGCTCGCCGAAGAACGGCTCGCCCGGTCTCGCGTAGCGGCGGCACGCGTCGAGGTCGGGCTCGGCGCCGATCCCCGGGCCGTCGGGCAGCGCGACGTACCCGTCTTCGATCACCGGTCGGCCGAGCGTCACGAGCTCGTCGAAGAACGGCACCGACGCCGCGTGCCACTCGAGCGCCAGGAAGTTCGGGATCGAGGCGCAGACGTGTGCCGAGGCGAGCGTGCCGATCGGCCCGGCGATGTTGTGCGGGGCGAGCGGCCGCGAGTGGACGTCGGCGTACGCCGCGATCCGGCGCGTGTCGCTGAGCCCGCCGACCTTCTGGATGTCGGGCGCGAGGATGTCGACGCCGCCGCGGTCGATCAGCGCTGCGAAGCCGTCCAGCCGGTACAGGTTCTCGCCGGTGCAGATCGGGGTCGTCGTTCGCTCCGAGATCCGCGCGACCGACTCGAGGTCCTGCGGAGGAGTCGGGTCCTCGAGCCAGAGCACGCGGCAGGTGCTCGAGGGCGCGCGCGAGCCGGAGCGCATCCGCCGGCGCGTAGCGCCAGTGCAGGTCGAACGCCACCTCGGCTCGGCCCGCGACCGCCTCCACGGTCGCTTCGGCGAGCGCGACCTGTCTCTCCAGCTGCGCGGCCGAGATCGTGCGCGCGTACAGATCCTCGTGCGGCAGCAGCGGCAGGTCGAGGTCGAACTTCAGCGCCGTGAAGCCGCGGTCGGCCATCTCGCGCGCACGCGCCGCGTAGGCGTCGGGCGTGTAGACGTCCTCCGCCTCAGCCGGCGCCCAGTGCACCTCCGGGTCGAGGTCGTCGAGCTCGTCCGGCGGGGTCCCCATCCACGGCAGCCGCCGCGAGACGAGCGTCGCGCCGTAGCTCGTCAGCGCCTCGCCCGCGTGGCAGTCCGCGTAGATGCGGACCCGCTCGCGGAAGCGGCCGCCGAAGAGCTGCCAGAGCGGAACCTCGAGCGAGCGCGCCGCCAGATCCCAGAGCGCCGCCTCGATCCCCGAGATCGCGTGGTACACGGTGCCGCCGCTCGACACGTGCGCGGTCGCGAGATGGAGCTTGCGCACGAGCGGCTCGACCTGGCGCGCGTCCTCGCCTTCGAGGAGCGACGCGAGCTCGCGGATCGTCTGCGTCAGCCCCGGCGCGCAGAACGCCTCGCCCCAGCCGCACGGCCGTCGTCGCTCTCGACGCGGACGATCGTCCAGTCGTAGTTCGCCTCGACGACGGCGCTCGTGATGCTCGCGATCCGCATCAGACGGCGTGCTCGAGGACGATCTTGGCGACGACGCCGCGGCGGTCGTCCATCAGCGCGAACGCGTCCTCGAACCGCTCCAGCGGGAAGCGGTGGGTGACGATCGGGTCGAGGTCGACGAGTTGCTCTCGGAGCAGGCGCGACCATCCGCGCCCAGGCCGCCGTCGTGTACCCGACGCTGCCCAGGACGGAAAGGTCGCGAAGCGCGATGCGGTCCGCAGGCAGGGTCAACTCGTGGCCGTGTCCCGCGATCCCGAGCGCGACGATGCGACCCCCCTCGCGCGCGATCCTGGTCGCCAGCTCGAACGCCGGCACTGCTCCGGCCGTCTCCACGACGACGTCGAGACCGCCCTCGGTGAGCTTCCTCGTCTCGACCTCCGCGTCGACCTCTGCGACCTTGACGACCGAGTCTGCGCCGAGTGCGAGCGCCAGCTCGAGCTCCTCGTCTCGCACCCCGTACGCAACGATCGTCGCGGGGGAGCGAAGGCGGGCCAGGCGGATGGCGATCGCGCCGAGCGCGCCGATTCCGATCACGCCGACCGTCTCCCCGGGCTCGATGTGCGCCCGTTCGAGCGCCTTCAGCACGACCGCGCCCGGCTCCACGAGCACCGCCGCGTCGAACGACACGTGCTCGGGAAGCGGATGCACGACACGGGCGGGGACGACGACGAGCTCGCCGTAGCCGCCGCTGCGGGTGAAGCCGACGGCGTCGTAGCTCGCGCACAGGTGCGTGTCCCCGGCGCGACAGCGCGCGCAGGCGAGACAGGCGATGTTGCCCTCGCATACGACGCGGTCGCCCGGCTCGAGGCCCGTCACGCCCTCGCCGACGGAGTCGATCACGCCGCTCCACTCGTGACCCGGGACGACCGGGAAGCGAACCCAGCGCGGATCGAGGATGCCCGCGACGATGTCGAGGTCGGTGCGGCAGACGCCGGCTCGGACGCTCCGGACGCGCACGTCCCCGAAGCCCGGCGTCGGCGTCTCGACCTCGCGAAGCGAGACGGCGTTCGGCTTCTCGATCACGATGGCGCGCATGGGCTTGGAGTCGAGCCTACGACAGCCGGACCTGCGAGTGGTCAAGATGACGTCATGAGGCACGAGCAGGCGCTCACTCTCGTCCGCTTCGTCGTGGAGCACGCCACGGCTCCGGTCTCGGTCTTCGTCGCCGACGGCCACGGCGAGCTCGTCGCTGCCGCGACCATGGACGGAGCCGCCCCTGACACGCGTCTGAACGCGCAGCGCAAGGCCTATACGGCGGCGCGGAGCGACGCTCGTTCGACGGCCGAGCTCGCCGACAAGGCACGCGAGGACGCAGCCGAGCGCGCGAGCTTCGATCCCTTCTTCACGTTCTTCAAGGGTGGCGTGGCCGTCTTCGAGGACGGACGCCGGGTGGGCGCAATCGGCGTCAGCGGACTTGCCGGGGCCGGACGACGACGCGCTCGCGCCGGGCAGCGATCGAAGCGTCGGGCTTTTCGACCTAACGTCTCCACAGCGTCGGCGATCACGCCTGCAGCGCGCTCACGACGGCGACGCCCACCGCGATCGTCACGAGCCCACCGACCTGCAGCCGTGTCAGACGTTCGTGGAAGAGGATGGCCGCCATGATCGCTGCGATGACGCCGAACTGGGAAGCGAGCACCGCGCTGACTGCGATCCCGTGTCGTGCGCCGAGCGCGAAGAAGACGAACCCGGCGACCTCGGCGACGCCCGCAACGAGCAGGAACGGCAGTGCCTGGCGCGTGAGCATCAGACGCGCGGCGAGTGCCAACGGCAGTGCGATCGCCACGACCCCGACGATGCGGGGCGGAAGGATCGCCCACGCGACCGGCAAGTCCGCGACGACCCTGCCGGTCGCGAACAGGCTCGCTCCGAACGACAGCGCGGCAGCAGCGCCGAAGAGCGCGGCCCGAACGTCGGTGGACGAGGAGTCGGAGGTCGACGAATCCCGACTCACCCCGGCCAACACGATTCCGACCGCGACGACGGCGAGTGCGACCCCTGTGCCGGCCGCAAGCTGCTCCCCCGCCGCAACCGCGAGGAGCGCGGCGACCGCGCCCTCCGTCGAGGTGATCGGCGCCACGACCCCGACCTTGCCGATCCTGACTCCCGCGTACACGAGCAGCAACCCCGCGCAGTTGCCGACGCCGGCGAGGATCAGCCACTGCAGCGCCGTCCCGTCGACATCCGGCACGCCGTCGTAGAGCGCCCACGGAAGCGTTACCACGAGCCCGATGAGCATGACCCAGGCCAGCACCGACGGACCGCCGATCAGCCTGGTCGCGCGCGTCGCGCAGATCAGGGTCGTCGCCCACGCGACCGCGGCACCGAGTCCGCCTAGTACCGCGATCATCGGGACCGCACACACTAACGACCGCGAGCGCGCCGCCCAGCGAACACAATGCGGCGTGACTTCTGCCGATCTGAGCAACATCCAGATCGCCGACCGGCTCTCGCTCTTCGCCGCCCTGCTCGAGCTCGCGGAGACGAATCCGTTCGCGGTGCGCGCGTACGCGCGAGCGTCCGAGCTGATCCGCTCGACACCTGCGTCCGTCGCCGAGCTCGTACGCACGGGCCGGATCCGCGAGCTCCGGGGCATCGGTCCGGGCATCGAGGCCAAGCTCCGCGAGCTCGTGGAAACGGGCGACATCGCCGAGCTGCGGGCGCTCGAGGCGGAGCTGCAGCCGGATCTGGTCGGCTACGGGCGGTCGCTGGGGCTCTCCGCCAAGCGCATGCTGGGCATCGCCCGTGCGCTGGATGTCGACAGCGTCGCGGCGTTCCAGGACGCGGTCGCGGCGGGGCGACTGAGCGAGGTACCCGGCGTGGGCGCCGCGACCGAGGCGAAGATCAAGGCCGCGCTGGAGAGCGAGCCGCAGGCGCCGCGCGGGTTGACGCTCAGTCGCAGTCGGCCCCTGGCGCACGCGATCGCCACTGCTCTCGACGGCGAGGTGGCCGGCCCTGCTCGCCGCTTCTGCGAGCTCGTCCACGACCTCGCAGTGGTCTGCGCCTCCGTAGACCCGACACCGATCCTCGCGCGCTTCGAGCGGCTCCCGGCGATCGTCGCCGTGCTCGAGCGAAGCGAGCGGCAGGCCGTCGGATTGACCGTCGAAGGCGTACCCGTGACGCTCGTCGTCGCGACCCCGCAGACCTTCGGCACCGAGCTCTTCCGCGCCACCGGCTCGGCGGAGTACGTCGAGGCGCTCGAGCCGCTCCCAGCTGCGGCGGACGAGGCAGCACTCTTCGGGAAGCTCGGGCAGCCCTACTGTCCGCCGGAGCTTCGCGAGACGGCCTTCGCAGCGGTGCCCGCCGACCTCGTCGAGCGCGCGGACATCAAGGGAGATCTCCACTGCCACACGACGTGGTCGGACGGCAGGGCGACGGTGCAGGCGATGGCGCTAGCCGCTCGGGCGCGGGGATACGAGTACCTGGCGATCTGCGACCACACACCGAACGTGCGGGTGGTTCCGGGGCTGAGCGCGGACGACCTTCGACGCTCAGGGTGAAGAGATCGCCGCCGTGAACGAGCTCGTGGCGCCGTTTCGCATCCTGAGAGGCGTCGAGTGCGACATCCGCGCCGACGGATCGCTCGACGTCGAGGATCGCGTGCTCGCCGAGCTCGACTGGGTGCAGCTGAGTCTCCATGCAGGACAGCGACGCCCGGCGCAGGAGCTCACGCGGATGGTCACGGAGGCCATGCGCCACCCTGCGGTCCGCGCGCTCAGCCATCCCAAGGGACGAATCCTCAATCACCGTCCCGAGAACGCGCTCGACCTGGACGAGGTCTTCGTCGTCGCGAAGGAGACGGGCGTGGCGCTGGAGGTCAACGGCCTGCCCGACCGCCTCGACCTCTCGGCGACGCATGTCGCAGAGGCGCTCGCGGCCGGCGTCGAGCTCGTGTTGAACTCCGATGCACACTCGGAGCAGGGTCTCGAGAGACTCGACCTCGCACTGGCGACCGCGCGCAAGGGCGGCGCGACCGTCGCCTCGATCGTCAACTGTCGATCTGCCGGCGAGAACGCTTTCGGGCGGAGGTCAGCCGGGTAGCCACCTCGGAAACGAGCGAGCTACCTGCATGACCGCGTCCACCCCTGCGCCGCATCGACCGTGCGTAGCGCATTCTTCTGCGTCGCTCGCGGGGTCGTACGAAATTGCGAGGGGCACGAACGCTCTCGACCTTGGCGCTGGTGCGAGTCGAGCGTTCGTGCCCCTCCGGGCGTCCTACGCCGCGGGAATCAACACGGAGTTGATGACATGGATGATCCCGTTCGTCGTCCGGATGTCGACCTTCGAGACCTTCGCCTTGTCGACGAACACGTTCTGCCCGCTGACACGGATCCGCACGGACGGTCCGGCCAGCGTCTTCGCCGACTTCAGCGTCACGACCTTCGCCGCAGGAACCTGCCCCTTGACGACGTGATAGAGGAGGACACGCTTGAGGAGCGCCTTGTCCTCGCCGAGCTTGGCGAGCGTCGCCTTCGGGACCTTCTTGAACGCCGCGTCGGTAGGCGCGAAGACCGTGATCTTGCCGGGGCCGGACAGCGCTCCGACGAGGCCCGCCTGCTTCGCGAGGCTGAGGAGCGTGGTGAACTGGCCGGCCGCGGCGGCCGTCTCGACGATGTTCGCCTTCGGGGCGGCAGACCGGTCTGGCGCGGCGAGTGCGGCGCCCGGCACGGCGATGGCGAGGACGAGCAGGAGTGCAATGCGCTTCATGGTTCTAGTTCCTTTCCGTTAGGACGGGGGTTGGTGACCAGCGGCGGCGGATTGCCGCCTGCTGTGCGATCTGGTAAGCGGCGCCCAGGCCGACGAGGCCGTAGACAACCCGCGTAATGGCATTCGTCTCGCCGAACTCGAGACCGAAGAGGGCGGCAACCAGGTCGAACTCGGCGAGCGCGACCAGCCCCCAGTTCAAGCCTCCGACGACGACGAGCACAGCTGCCAGGACATCGAGCTTTCTCATGCGGTACGAACCTCCTTGTTCAGGGTTTGTAGAGCGATCGTAGACCACTCAAGTCGCTCTGTCAAATCTTTGTTCAATGTATGTACACTTGTGGCATGGCGGCAGATCTCCGCATCGGCGAGCTCGGACGCCGCACTGGCGTCAGCCCCGAGCTCCTCCGCGCCTGGGAGCGCCGCTACGGCCTGCTCGAGCCCGAACGGTCGTCCGGTGGCTACCGCCTGTACACGGCCGAGGACGAGCGGCGAGTGCACACGATGAAAGCCGCGCTCAGCCGGGGCATCTCTGCCGGAGAGGCCGCGAAACTCGCGCTCGACGACGGGAAGGAGCTACCACCTGCCGAATCGCTCCTCGACGCTCTCCTCGCCTTCGACGATGTCGGAGCCCACGCCATCCTCGACCGCCTGCTGTCGGCGCTCACGCTCGACACCGTCTTGCGGGACTCGGTCATCCCAGCACTCAGGGCTCTCGGTGAGCGCTGGCAGCGGGGAGAGGTCACGATCGGGCAGGAGCATTTCGCGAGCAACCTGTTGCGTGGTCGGATGCTCGGCCTCGCGCGCGGCTGGGATCGGGGTGTGGGCCGGCGCGCTCTCCTCGCGTGCCCCCCGGGCGAGCACCACGACCTATCGTTGATCGCGTTCGGGCTCGCCCTGCGCGAGCACGGCTGGCGCATCACCTACCTTGGTTCGGATACCCCGATCCACACCATCGAGGAGACCGCGGCTGCGCTTCGGCCCGACCTCGTCGTTGTCGCAGCTGCCGTCACTTCGCGGTTGACCGACTCTGCGGAGGAGTTGCGCAACCTGGGCACGCGTTTCCCGCTCGCACTTGCGGGTGCGGGCGCCGAGAGGGCTGTCGTCGAGCAGATCGGTGCGAACCACCTGCGCGAGGGTCCAGTGGAGGCCGCGGCGATCGTCGCCTCGACGGAGATGGGCATCGACACCCCGGCGTCGTCGAGCGAGAGCTGATCGCCGACGCCCGCCCTACCACTCGAAGTCGTCCCAGGCGTCTGTGAACGCGGCGCCTCGGAGCCTTCCGCTACACCAGGTCGACCGGCTACCTGGCTGTCGGCAAACGGCCAGGGGAGACGTCTCCTCGCCGTAGGCGCGAATCGCCTCGGCGAGCCGAGTCGCGATCAGGTCGAGGGACTGGCGGAAGGCCGGATCGGGCGCGCGGCATTCCGGCTCGGCGGCGGTCGAGCGGTTGCACGGCTGCCACGAGAAGCCAAGGCGCCCGGCCGGCGCGCGACGGCCGTGCGCGGCCGCGTAGCGGCGGATCGCGTACACCTGCTCGGACACGAAGTGACGCATCTGCACGTCGCCCAGGATCGTGTTCCCGTGGCCCGTGACGAAGTCGAACTGCTCGCCGCCACGCGCACGCCAGCCCGAGTTCGCGAGCGGCAGGAACTTTCGCTCGAAGAAGCCCCTCGCGGTCCGCACCGTGCCCGGGCCGCTCCGCACGAGCTCGAGGAGATGGAAGACGTAGGCCTGCAAGTGGCGCTCGCGGGCGAGAAGCGACGAGCCGACCGGAGCCCACAGCCGCGAGTCCGGATAGCTCTCGACCGCGATCCACCGCAGGTACCGGTCGGCATCGGACCAGAATCCCGCATCCGCAAGCCACCGCTTCATGTCGAGCCTGTAGCGATTGACGGTGGGAAGGTTCTGGTGGCGGAAGTGGATCCCGATCTCGGCGATCCCCGGAGCCTTCGGCATCCCGGGAGCGCCCTGGTACAGACCGCGCATCAGCTCTCGCATGTCCGCGCGCCGCGCGGGCGGCCAGTCGTGATCCGGCGGCTGTCGCGGTGCGTCGCGCGCCGTCGTGCGGTCGAACTCGTTGATCAGCCAGGTCTCGCCGGCCGTGACGTCGTAGCCGGCCTGTTCCATGGCGCGCCGAAACTCGACCCCCGCGTCGAACCACGTTCGATTCCGGCCCGGCTCGTTCACCCAGTTCGCCCAGCCCGTGATCTCACCCGTGGTGAGCTCAGCGACGGGGTGGAGGCCGAGCGCGCGGATCGCGTCGTCCTCGCGAACGCGCAGCCCTTTCTTGTTCGCGGCGAGCGGCGGAATGGAGACCCAGTACTCGGCACACGGCGACTTGCTCCTGGCCAGCGCCTGCGCGAGTTGCATTCGATCCGCGGTGCCCGTCCAGAAGAACGCCTTCACGCGGAAGGAGCAGCTGGGCTCGCGCTGAGTTTCGGCACCAGGGGATGCTGCGGCGGCGCTTACGAGAAGGCAACCCATGACGAGCAACGCGAGCGTGCGCACACCACTCCTTCGCATTGAACCCTGCTGTTCTTGTATAGCGATTCGGGAGGACCAGACGTCCCTGTCGGGGCTGCGTCGCGCGGATCGCGGCTGACTATTCTCGCCTCGTGACGTACGTCCCTGCCGAGGAGCGCTACGACCGCATGCTCTATCGCCGCAGCGGACGCAGCGGGCTCCAGCTCCCGGCGATCTCACTCGGGCTCTGGTGGAACTTCGGCAGCGTCGACCCGTTCGAGAGGAGCCGCGCGATCGTGCGCCGCGCGTTCGACCTCGGAATCACCCACTTCGACCTCGCGAACAACTACGGACCGCCCTACGGATCCGCGGAGGAAACGTTCGGGCGCCTGCTCCGCGAGGATCTCCGCCCCTACCGCGACGAGCTCGTCGTCTCCACCAAGGCGGGGTGGGACATGTGGCCAGGCCCGTACGGGGACGGGAGCTCGCGCAAGTACCTGCTCGCGAGCCTCGACCAGAGCCTCGCGCGCATGGGCCTCGACTACGTCGACATCTTCTACTCGCACCGCTTCGATCCGGAGACTCCGGTCGACGAGACGATGGGCGCGCTCGACTCGGCAGTTCGCGCGGGGAAGGCCCTGTACGCCGGGATCTCCTCCTACTCGGCCGAGCAGACCCGCGAGGCCGCGGCGATCCTCGGCGAGCTCGGGACGCCACTCCTCATCCACCAGCCCTCCTACTCGATGCTGAACCGCTGGATCGAGCCCGACCTGCTCGACGCCGTCGGCGAGCTCGGTGTGGGCTGCATCGTCTTCTCCCCGCTCGCGCAGGGGCTGCTGACGAGACAAGTACCTGAACGGGATCCCAGAGGGCTCGCGCGCGAGCCGGCCGAGCTCGCCCTTACCCGATCGGCTCTCGGAGGCGGTGTTGGAGCGGATCCGCGCACTGAACGAGATCGCCGAGCGGCGCGGGCAGACGCTGGCGCAGATGGCGCTCGCGTGGACGCTCCGCGACCCACGCGTGACCTCGGCGCTGATCGGCGCGTCGAGCGTCGCCCAGCTCGAGGACAACGTCGCCGCACTCGACCGACTCGACTTCGCGCGAGGACGAGCTGGCCGAGATCGACCGCTTCGCGGAGCCCTAGTCCTTCGCCTCGAGCTCTTGTGAGTAGAACTCGAGTGCGGCCTTCGTCTTCGTCTGCTGCTCTCCGGAGAGGTCGATGCCCTTCCCGGTGAGGAACGCCCGCGACTCGGCCGCAACCTGGAAGGCGTCGGCGGCGGTGCACTTCGTCGAGAGCTCGAGGATCCGCGAGCCGTCGGGGTAGAGCCAGAGCTCCGCGACGACTCGCCGGCCGAGCTCGGACGGCCTGAAGCTCAGCTTGAGAACGAAGATCGGCCCCAGCACGGCTGAGCTCGTCCAGCTCGACACCGGCCACGGCGTTGTCTGCGAAGAACGCTCGCTGCTCCTTCGAGAAGAGCTTGCGAATCGGGTGATCTCCAGCAGCGGCACGCCTGACGGCAAGGGCGTCCGTCTTGCCTTTCAACGCCGCCGAGCACACGTAGCCGCCGGGCATCGCGTCGACCTCGACGACGAGGTCGGGAGACTTGCGCAGGCTCTCCGGCAGCTCGTCGGGAACGACCGGTCGCAGCTTGACCACCGAGTCCGCGCCCTTTCCCTGGATCCTCCGCGCCCGCACGACCACGCCCGCGGCGTTGAGCGCGAGCTTCGGCGTGTCGAAGAAGAACACCTGGCGAATCTGGGCCTCGAGAGGATCCAGCTCCAGCGCCGCCACCGCTTTCCGCTGATCGGACGCGGGCACGGTCAGCTTCAGCTCGACGCTGTCGGACTGCTTCGCGAGCTCGAGGACGCGAGCCAGATCTTCGTCGGACAGTCTCTTCGGCGTGCGCGCGGTCGTCGCCATGTTGCTCCCGTCGGTGGGTGTACCTCCGACGATAGTCGGATCCCGCGAGATCGTCGCTCCCGCGACTGGGGCCGGGCTTCAGCCTGTGCCTCGCTCGCGGCGCCTCGTGAACTCGCAGAGCTGGAGCCGCTCGCCCTCGAGTTCGGGCCCCCGGGCCGATTACGCTCGAGCGCTGGCGACGATTCTTCGACATGTCTGAACCGACCACGCTCTCGCTCAGGTATAGGTCATTGTCCAGGGAGCCACCAAGGAGCGCACATGCCGAAGGACGGGGACGGAGAGGTCATCGACATTCGGGGAGGGCTGATGCCCGGTCCGCTCAGGCAGGTAACCGATCCCGAGGAGACGACGGAGTGGGAGCAGGTCTCGCCACGCCACATCGACGCGGCAGACTGGGAGCGCTTCGAGGCCTATGTCAGCGAGATCTTCGGCGCGTTCGGGATGGATCTCGACACGCCCGGCACGCGCGAGACTCCGAACCGGTTCCTGAAGGCGATGTTCGACGCGACCTCGGGATACGAGGGTGACGAGAAACTCCTCACCGCATTTCCCAACGAGAGCGCCGAGAGCGAGTACAACCAGGTCGTCGAAGGCGGCATCTCCTTCTACGCGCTCTGCGAGCACCACGCCCTGCCGTTCCACGGCTCCGCGTACCTCGGCTACATCCCGAACGAGCGGATCATCGGCCTCTCCAAGCTCACGCGGCTCGTTCGGCTGTTCGCGCGTCGGTTCACCGTGCAGGAGTGGATGGGGCGGTCGATCGCGGACGCGCTCTTCGACCTGATGGAGCCGCACGGCGTCGCGGTCTACCTCGAGGCCGAGCATCTATGCACGCAGATGCGCGGAGTGCGGGAGGAGCACTCGCGCACGGTGACGACCTTCTGGCGGGGCACCTACGAGGAGAACGCGGATCTGCGCCGCGAGTTCCTGGATCTCGCTCGCAGCGGTAACCACACGTAGTAGTGCTGGAACGGCTCTTCGAAGATGAGGGACTGCCGTCCTTCGACCTGCCGGACGAGCTCGCGCGGCTGTACGGCGGCTCGCTCGGCTTCGCGACCCCGCGGCTGTACGCGAACTTCGTCTCGACGCTCGACGGGGTGGTCGCGATCTCCTCGGTTGCAAACTCGAACAGGATCATCGCGGCAGGCAGCGAAGCCGACCGCTTCCTGATGGGCCTGCTCCGCGCGTTCGCGGAGGTCATCGTGGTCGGCTCGGGCACGCTGCACGGGTCGCCGCAGGGGCTGTGGGCTCCCGGCGGCCCGCATCCGCCGACTCGCGAAGCACTGCTCGAGCTTCGTGAGCGCTTGGAGCTCCCGCCCGAGCCGGAAGTCGCGATCCTGACGCGGAGCGGCTCGATCGACGTCGATCACCCCGTGTTCGAGAAGGGCGCGCTCGTCCTGACCACGAAGTGGGGGAAGGCCGTGCTCGGCGCCAAGCTGCCGGCGGCCTCGACGGTCGTCGCGCTCGGCGAGGATCTCGATCTGGGAGAGGCTGTCGCCTGGCTGCGCGAGCGGGGCCACGCACGTGTCCTCACCGAGGGTGGCCCGACCGTATTCGGAGCGATGGTCGCGGACGGTCTGGTCGACGAGCTCTTCTTGACGGTCTCGCCGCTCCTCGCGGGCCGGGCTCGGCCCGACGACCGGTTGCAGCTGATCGAGGAGGCTCGGCTGTTGCCTGAGGCGGGAGTCGGCGGGCGGCTACTGAGCGTACGCGCCAACGGCTCGCACCTCTTCCTTCGCTACGAGCTAACGCGGCAGACGCAGTCCTAGGCGGCCGGGAAGTCCCGCGACGAACGCGGTCGCCGTGCTCGGCTCACGTCCTTCGTCCTCGGCCGCGTCCTTCGCGAGCAGCGCGCGCCTGATCGCCGATCCGCCCACGTAGCGGAAGGGCTCGGGCGGGAAGAGCTTTCGGTGCGGCTCCACGATCGCGAGCCGGGTTCGCTCGTCTCGGCGGTCGAGCGCGAGGCGGGCGAGGATCTCGCCGCCGAGGTACGACGGGCCGACGCCGTTGCCGGTGAATCCGAAGCCGTGGTGAACGCGGCCGCGGCTACCGAAGATGGGGAGGTGCGTGGGGGAGACGTCGATCGGCCCGCCCCACGCGTGCGTCACGCGGCGTCCGCGGAGCTGCGGGAAGAAGCGGACGAGCGACTCGCGCGTGCGGGCGATGACCTTGCGATCGAGCTCTTGCCTCCTCGCGACCTTCCCGTCGAATCCCATCGTGCCACCGCCCCAGCCGAAGGCGATCCGGTGATCCTGCGTGGTTCGCATGTAGTGGACGAGTGTGCGGCTGTCGACGATCGCCTCTCCTTCGGTCCAACCCAGCTCCTCGATGACCTCCGGGACGGGCTCGGTGAGCACGATGTGGCTGGAGGCGGCGGCGAGCGACAGGCGATAGCCGGGAAACGCGGATGCCCGCGAGTTGACCGCGAGCACCGAAGAGCGTGCGCGGACCTGGCCGCTGCGGGTCTCGACGCCGCCTTCGCGATGAACCCTCGTCACCAGCGTGCGCTCGTGGATTCGCACCCCGCGCTGCAGCAGCTTCGCGCGGAGGCCGAGCGCCAATCGGGCGGGCTGGACGGTCGCGTTCAGCCGAAAGCGGGCGCCGCCGAGGAAGAGCGGCGAGTCGCAGCGGGCGCGGATCTCTTCGGTGCCGAGAGCCACGACCTCCTCTGCCTTTCCGAGCTCGCGCGCGGCGCGCACGACTTCGGTCCAGGAGCCCACCTGCGACTCCGTGGTCGCCACCCGGAGCATGGGCGCGGCGCGGTACCAGGCATCGACATCCTGGGCTTCACACCACGTGCCGATCCCGCGCATGGCCTCCTCCGATGCGCGGCACACCGCGAGGGCAGCCGCGTCGCCTGCGCGATCGCGGAGGATCGCGGCATCCGGCCAGAGCGTCTCGCAGAATCCGCCGTTCCGCCCGCTCGGGCCATGGCCGCACACTTCGGCTTCCAGGACGAGCACGTCGAGGCTCGGCTCCAGCTCGAGCAGCTGCCACGCCGTCCAGAGCCCGAGATAGCCCCCGCCGACGATGACCACATCCGCGCTCGCGTCGCCCTCGAGTGGCCGCGTGGGCACGACCTCGCCGGCCTCCTCGAGCCACCAGCCGTGGCGCGTGTGGCGCACTCTAGGTCGAGGGTGAGGGCCGTTTGGCGAGCGCGAAGCTCATCGCGATCAGCACGGCGGCGGCGAGCGGCACGATGATCGTCCAGAACAGTGGAAGCCCGCCGGCCGCCGCGCCGACCGAGACCGCCGCTGCGGAGATGTAGGGCGAGATTCCGGCGAAGAACGGGCTGATGAGGATCAGAGCAGCTCCGCCGCCGAGGAAGCCGACCCAGAGCACCGTGTCACGTGTGGTGTCGAACTCGGCCAGCAGGCCGCCGAGAGCGGCGATCGCGTAGATCCCCGCGAGGACGAGCGCGAGGATGCGGGTGACCTGCAAGGCGCGGCCGTACGACACGAGCGCCCATTGTGAAGCAAAACGAGAGGTTTGCCCGGGATTCGACGCGACCGCTCTGCAAGCAGCTTCAGGTCGCTACGTGTCCGCTAAGGCCTCGATGTAGGCCGAGATTGGCTGGATGACGCCGCGCGCTTGCTAGCTGCGCCGCGACGACCACAAGCTCGCAGCCGCCGAGAGATTCCAGCCCGCGGACACCGAGATCATGCGATGCCGCGATACCTCTCGTTCGATGCACACGCGATGGAACACATCCCCGACGAGGACATGCCCGCCGTGACCAACGCCTCGCTCGCGGTGGTCCACGAGGCCATCGACGCTGCCGTGCGGGTCTTCGGCGGCGGACTGAAACCAGAAGGCGAGCATTGTGGGGTTCCGGCTCCCATGACCGGCCGGGGCGGCAACAAGGGAAAGCGCCCCGGCCGATCCTGGAGAGACCGCGCCTACGAGGTGGGGCGCGGACCCAAGCCGCTCTTGCGGCCGTAGTGGGCGCCGGCCAGCAGCCCCGTCGCGAGCAGCAGGACGCCGAGCATCGCTCCGGCCCCGATACCGAAGTCGGCCCAGTCGAAGCTGCTCGAGCCGCCGCTCGTGACCGGGGCTTGGTGGACCGGCTGCCCGTTCACGTCGAGCAGCTTCGCCTTCGCCGCCCAGTTCGCGCTCGCCGCGTCGATCGCGGCGTTGGGAACGAGCAGGCTGACGCGGGGCTGCCCGTTCACGTCGAGCAGCTTCGCCTTCGCCGCCCAGTTGGCGCTCGCCGCGTCGATCGCGGCGTTGGGAACGAGCAGGCTGACGCGGGGCTGCCCGTTCACGTCGAGCAGCTTCGCCTTCGCCGCCCAGTTGGCGCTCGCCGCGTCGATCGCGGCCTGCGGCGGTAGGTTCAACCCAGAGCCGTTGCCCGCTAGAGCGGAGCCGGCGAGGACGGCGCCGAGCACGGCGGTCGCAAGTACGAGTCCCGCGCGCCTGAGCGTAATGTGGGTCGAGCTGGTCATTCTGTCCTCCTTGTTCGTTCGCGACCGCCTCGTGCGGTCTTTGCACACAAGACCCCAAGCAGCTAAAACGCCACCACCAGCGGACCTAAAAGGCCGCTAAAGACCGGCGAGGAAGCGCATGGAGTTCCGGGTTCTCGGCCCGCTCGAGGTGGAAGAGGAAGGGCGCCTCCTCAAGCTCGGAGGCGTCAAGCAGCGCCGCCTGCTCGCCGCATTGCTCCTGCGGGCGAACAAGGTCGTCTCCCGCGATGGGCTGATCGACGAGCTCTGGGGTGCCTCACCTCCCGCCACCGCCCCGACGGCTCTCCAGGTGTACGTCTCCCAGCTGCGCAAGGCGCTCGGCCGGGATCTGATCCTGACGCAGCCCCCCGGCTATCTCGTGCGGGTCAGCGACGGTGAGCTCGACCTCCATCGCTTCGAGCGGCTGGTGGCGACGGCGCGCACGGAGGAGCCCGCCCAGGCCGCCCGGCTGCTCCGGCAAGGGCTGGCCCTGTGGCGTGGAGCGCCGCTGGCCGAGCTGGGCGGCTCCTTCGCCCGCGCCGAGCGAGCGCGGCTGGAAGAGCAGCGGCTGGCGGCGCTCGAGCAGCGGATCGAGGCCGAAATCCCGCTGGGACGCCACGCGGAGCTGGTTCCCGAGCTCGAGGGGCTCGTGCGCGAGCACCCACTGCGGGAACGTCTACGCGCCCAGCTGATGCTGGCCCTCTATCGCTGCGGCCGCCAGGCAGACGCGCTCGAGGTCTACCGCTCGGGCCGGCGGTTGCTGGACGAGGAGCTCGGGCTCAAGCCGGACGATGAACTCCAACGCCTCGAAAGAGCCATCCTCAACCACGATCCGTCGCTCGAGTCGCCGGTAGTCGCCGGGGTCAAACGACCCTCGGTCGCACAGCGTCGCCGAGCGTCGTCACATGCTGAGCCCGTTCCTCCCGACTCGGTCGCTGTGATCGATTTGCAGCGCTCCCGGGTCGTGGGCCACGTGCTCGTAGGCCGAAGGCCCGTCGCCCTCGCGATCGGGCATGGCTCGGTCTGGGTCGCCAACACAGACGATGGAACGGTCTCCCGCATCGATCCGGATCGTCGCGAAGTCATCAGGACGATCGGAGTCGGAGCACCGGCGATAGACCTCGCTGTCGCCACCGATGCGGTCTGGGTGGCCAACGGGAGCGACGGCACAGTCTCCCGCATCGATCCCAGCGCCGACGCCGTCGTCGAGACGATCGACCTGAGGGGCTCGAGCGAACTCGCCTGGAACCCAACCTACGCGGTCGACGCCGATGACGATTCCGTCTGGATCGCCGCGGGTACTCACCATGTGCTCCGTATCGACCCGGCAACGAACGAGCCCTCGGCGATCATCGACGTCGGCCGTGTACCGATAGGCGTGGCACTCGGTGAGGAGGCACTCTGGGTGGTGACGACCGCCGAGCGGGCCCTGCGCATCGAGCCGCACACGAACACAGCCACGACCGAGGTGCCCATCGGGTACCCCGTCGCGTTGACGGCCGGGAAGCAGGCTGTCTGGGTCTCCGACACGCGAGGCCAGGTCTGGCGCATCAACCCGGACACGGGAACGGTGACTCAGACGACCCCGGTTGGCGGAGGGCTCGTGGGCCTGTGCGCGACGGATGAAGCGGTGTTCGCAGCCAATAACGCCGACGGCACCGTCGTCCAGATCGATCCGCAAGACGGCCAGGTGGTGGGCGTCGTTCCAGTTGGCCACGCGCCGACCGGCGTGGCCTCCTGGGACGGGACCGTCTGGGTTTCGATACAGAGCGAGAGCGCGATGTTGAGCGCTATGTGACGGAGCTCGCGATCGGGATCTTCCGCGCGACGATCTCGGCGCTGACGTCCTCGATCTCGGCCTTGAGCGAGCGAGGCACCCCCGCGCTGATCGTGCCGAGGCCGACACCGCCGTTCTGGAGGGTGAAGCGGGAAGTGCGACCGGTCTCGAGCGTCCCGCGCGCGAGTTCTTCGATCGTGTCGAACACGCCCACGTCCATCCTTATCACCGCGCTCGTCAGGATGTGAGGGCCGAGGTGGGATTGGTCGACATCGACTCCGATCCCCCAGATTCCACGCTCGCTTGCCGCCTCCAGTGCCCCGAGTCCGCAGACGCTGGCGACCTGGAACACGACTCGAGAGCCCTTCGCGATCTGGCTCAGGGCGACCGACCTCCCTTTCACGGGGTCGAGGAAGTCGTCGGTGTAGCTGTTCAACATCGCGACGCGAGGATTGGCTCCTCGTGCGCCTGCCTGGTAGCCGGCAATGAACCGCTTCACCGACGGTACCCGCTGGCCGCCGACCGAGCTGATCACCTCCTCCCCGGGAGAGAGCGTCAGCACGAGCGCAGCCAGGTGGCCGGCCAGATAACCAGCTTGCTCTTGGCTGAAGGAGATGTCCAGGACGTTCTTCGGGCGATGCGCTCGATCGGGGTGGGCGGAGTCGATGATCGCGAACTTCGTCTTAGGAAACCTGGTGGCGACGCTGTCGATCGCGGGGGCGGTAAAGATTCCCGTTCCCATGACGAGGTCGTACTTCTGTCGCGCGAGAAGTGAGAGGGCCGGGACGAAGCCTTCCTTCGGGGCGGGTGTCAGCACTCGCCCTCTGATCCCCAACTCTCGGACGGCTCGCTCGAGCCCGAGGTAGGACCCGCGGCAATACGGGTTGTCGAGGCCCGTCGGCTCCAAGACGAGTCCGACTCTGAGGCGCCTGTCGCTCACCAAAGCGGTCCCATCTTGTCCGATACTCGTTGGCTGCGGTTAGCCGGGCCCTACGGCGACATCCTCCTCGCCCCGGCCTCCCGAGTAACCCTCACGAACGAACTCGACTGCTCCCGAATGACGCGGTGGGTGCGAGACGAGCGGGCCCTGGAACGGATGCAAAAGGCGCTTGTTGCGTGAGTCGCTGCCAATCCGTTGCCGTTCCAGCCGCCCCGCGGCGGCTGACTGGCGCGAAACGGCTTGGCTAGAGAGGTGGCGGACGGGACTCGAACCCGCGACCACCGGGACCACAACCCGGGGCTCTACCAACTGAGCTACCGCCACCGCGCTCGGGACAGGATAGCCGCGGCTGTTCAGACGAGACGCTTCTCGAGATACGCCGCCAGCCGGGTCAGCGGGAACGAGATCAGGAAGAAGATCACCATCACGGCTCCGTAGATCTCGAACGAGTGGATCTCCCCGAGGCCGATCGGCGGCGGCGCGGTCAACCGCTCGACCTGGCGCTCGCCCGACTCGAGCAGTTCGGTCGCCCCGATCACCTGGGCGATCGTGGTGTTCTGGATGATGTTCACCAGCAGGCTCACGATCGGAGGGAGAAGCCGCCGAAGTGCCTGCGGGAGGATCACGAACGCGTGGCGGCCCACCCAGCCGAAACCGAGCGCGGACGCGGCCTCGTGCTGCTCGCGCGGGATCGACTCGACCGCGCCCCTCGTCGCCTCGGCGACCTGCGCGCTCCCCCAGAGGGTGAGCCCGATCGCCGCCGCGGTGAGCGCCTCGAACCGCAAGTGCACGCTGACCGAGGGCAGCGCGAAGTAGATGATGAAGATCGTCACCAGGATCGGGAGCCCGCGCCAGACCTCGATGTAGGCGCGGATGACGCCGCGCAGCGGCAGGAACTTGATGGTGAGGAGCGTCCCCAGGGTGATCCCGATCAGCGTGCTGCCGGCGAGCGCGATCGCCGCGATCTGGAGGGTTCCCGGCAGGCCCTCCGAGAACATGTAGTCGGCGACTTCGCGAACCCACTCGGGGAAGGTCATCTACCGCTCCTCCGGGAGGGCGAGCCGCGACTCGACGAGCCGGATCAGCGCCGACATCGTCCAGACGAGGATCAGGTAGGTGGCGGCGAGGACGGTGAACGTCTCGACCGTCTCGAGCGTAATCGCCTGGATCTGCAGCGCGGTCGTGGTCAGCTCCGGGTAGCTGATGACGTACAGGAGCGAGGTGTTCTTGAGGACGCTGATGTACGTGTTGATCGAGGACGGCAGGGCGATGCGGCCGCCGATGGGGAGCGTCACGTTGAGGAACGTCGCGATGCGTGAGAAGCCGAGCGCGAACCCGGCCTCGCGATAGCGGGCCGGAACGGCCTCGAAGCCGGCGCGGAAGTTCTCCGTGTTGAACGCGCCGCCCCAGATCATCACCGAGAGCCACGCCACGGTGAACGCCTCCAGCCGGAGCCCCGGCCACGGACCGATCTCCTGGGTCAGCCCGAAGTAGAGAAAGAAGATCTGGACGAGGATCGGCGTGTTGCGGATGATCTCGACGTAGATCGCGGCCAGCTGGCTGATCACGGGGATTCGGTGGGCGCGTGCGGCCCCGAGGACCAACCCGATGAAGAACGCTCCGACGATCGCGATGGCCGAGACGAGGAGCGTTTTCTTGAGGCCCGCCCAGAGCTCGGTCTTGTAGGTCTGGACGTAGTCCCAGACGTTGACGAGGTAGTCCCAGATGTCCCCCGGGAGGGACAGGTCGAGCGCGGCGAGGACCGAACTCATGGAGATGAAGGAGCGGCCGCGTCAGCGGCCGCTCCTCGTCTCGTTCCGATCGCTGCGCTCGCTACGAGCACACCGTCGTGATGTCGCCCTGGTTGTAGGCGAACGTCTGCTTCGGCCTCAAGATGTTCTTCGAGAACGGCGCGACCTGCCTCGGCGGCACCGTGTTCTTGAGGATCGGCAGGAACAGGTCCCGCTTCTTCATCACGTTCAGGCGCGAGTCCACCCACGCCTTGAGCGCCGTGTTGCCCTGCTTGATCCCGATCCCGTATGGCTGAGCCAGGAAGAGATCGTCGGTCAGCTTCAGCGTCGGATCGGTGACGGCGATCCCGAGGACGATCGTGTCGTCGAACATCAGCCCATCCGCGCGGCCGTCCCGGAATGCCAGGAGCGCATTCGTGAAGCTGTCGGTGACGATGACGTTCGTGTCCTTGTAACAGTTCTTGATCCAGCGGTCGTACACGGATCCGGATGTCGTCGCGATCGTCTTTCCGGCCATGTTCCCGAAGAGACTGGAGCGACCCGTTGTTCCGCACGAGCAGCCGCCCGGTTGCCTTGTAGTAGGCGCGCGAGAAGTCGATTCGGGTCTCGCGGTCGGAGTTGTAGGTGAAGGTTGCGATGACGAGGTCGACGCGATCCGTCGTCAGCGCCGGCTCGCGTGCCGGCGTCGTGACGCACGACATCGTGACGCGATTCGCCTTGCCGAAGGCGAACTTGGAAAACCAGCGGGCAATCTCGACGTCGAAGCCCGCGTTCTGGCTGCGCGCGCCGATGTAGCCGAACGGCGGTGTGTCGCACTTGACGGCGATGTTGAAGCGTCCTCGCGACTTGATGTTCGCCGGCAGGGGCGGCAGCTTCTGCTGGGCCCGCTCGAGCTCGGACGGTCCCGCCTCACGGGCGGAAGCCGCCGTGCCCCAGGCTGCGAGTCCTACGCCTGCGAGCACGACTGCGGTGATGACGACGAAGAGTCGTCTCATTCGGTTCATCCTCCTTCTTCGATGGTGAGCTCGTCCAAGGCATGGTCGAGCTGAAGTGTCCGGCGCAAGAACTGTCTCGTGCGCTCCTCCTTCGGGTTGTCCAGCACGTCTTTCGGGTGGCCCTGTTCGACGATCTTTCCCCCGTCCATGAAGATCACCCGATCGCCGACCTCACGAGCGAACTGCATCTCGTGCGTGACGATGAGCATGGTCATTCCCTCGCGCGCAAGGTTACGCATGACGACGAGCACTTCGCCGACGAGCTCCGGGTCGAGCGCTGACGTGACCTCGTCGAAGAGCATCACGTGCGGCTGCATCATCAGCGCCCGGGCGATCGCGACCCGTTGCTGCTGGCCGCCCGAGAGCTGATGCGGGTGCTGGTCGGCCTTCTCCGCGAGCCCCACGCTGGCGAGCAGCTCGCGTCCCCGCCGCTCTGCCTCGGCGCGGGGCATCTTGCGGATTCGCCGCGCCGCGAGCGTCAGGTTGTCGATTGCAGTCAGGTGCGGGAAGAGGTTGAACTGCTGGAAGACGATCCCGATTCGCTGACGGATCGCCGAGACGTTGGCGCCCTTGCGCGTGATCTCCTCGCCCTCGAAGAAGACGCGGCCGGACTGGATCGGTTCCAGCAGGTTGACGCAGCGGAGGAGGGTGCTCTTGCCGCTGCCGCTCGGACCGATGATGACGAGAACCTCGCCCAGGTCGACGCTGAGGTCGATCCCGTCCAGGACGAGGTTGTCGCCGAAGCTCTTCCGTACGGCCTCGAGTTGAACGGTAGGGACGCCGTTCGTCACCTGCTCATGGTCGGCCGCGGTCTCGATTCTCACTCTCCCGATCTCATTACCCTGGGGAATTCAACGGGAAGTGAGTCCATCTGGTCAAGAGGTTGACGGCTTTGCCTGTGACACGTACCCTGCCCAGGTTCCGTCGAGCGAGAGGAGGAGAACATGAAAGTGATGCATCACATCTCCCTCCGGCTCGACGTCGTCCTCTAGCAAGCCTCTTTCTCGGACGCCGCGAGCCGCGGCCTGGTTCACCCATCCGAGCGAAGGAGCTTCACGTTGTCCGATGGAACCCTGGCCGCTCTCGGCTGGACCGACGAGCTCGAGGCGGCCTTCACAACGTATGGAGAGCGCGGCTTCGAGCCCGCTCGTATCGTCGCGGAGCATCGCGGCGGGTTTCTCGTGCGCGGCGAGCGGGACGAGCGGCTCGCGAACGCCCGCGGGCGGCTGCGGGACGGCGAGCTCTGGGGCTCGATGCCCGCGGTCGGCGACTGGGTGGTCGTCTGCGACGCAGCCGGCGGTGGCGCAGCGATCGAGGCGGTTCTCCCGCGCCACTCCAAGGTGTCTCGCAAGACGCCGTGGCTCAAGGCCGAGGAGCACGTCCTGGTGGCGAACGTCGACACCGTTCTGCTCGTCTCCGGTCTCGACGGCGACTTCAACCCGCGGCGCATCGAGCGCTACCTGGTCGCGGCCTGGGACTCGGGCGCCGATCCGGTGCTCGTGTTGACCAAGCTCGACGTCTGCGACGACCTCGACAAGCTCGTCGAGGCGGAGGCCGTCGCGATCGGTGTCCCGGTGCACGCGGTCAGCAATCTCACGGGCGAGGGGATCGAAGAGCTGCGCGCGCTGCTTCGCCCTGCGCGAACGTTCGTCCTGCTCGGCTCCTCGGGCGTCGGCAAGTCCACGCTCGTCAACCGACTCGCCGGTCGCAGGCTGATGCCGACCGGAGACCTGCGTCGTGACGGGCGAGGGCGGCACACGACCCGGCACCGGCAGCTCCTCGTCCTGCCCGGCGGGGCGCTGCTCGTCGACACACCCGGCCTGCGGGAGCTCCAGATCTGGGAGGGCGACGTCGACAGCGCGTTCTCCGACATCGCGGAGCTGCAGGCGCAGTGCCGTTTCAACGACTGCGGTCACGAGACGGAGCCGGACTGCGCGGTACAGGAGGCGCTCGCCAGCGGAGCGCTCGATCCCGACCGCTATCAGAGCTACCGCAAGCTCCAGCGGGAGCTGCGCGCGATCGAGATGCGCTCGAGCACGCGGCTGCGCCGAGAGGCGAAGCAGCGCTGGCGTCAGCGGGCACGCGAGAGCCGGGCGGCCAGGCGCTACGGCAAGAGGATGTAGGGGCGAGGCAGGCCTCGCCCCTACGAGATCACTTCTTGACCTGCGTGACCCAGTACTCGGTGCTCGGGGTCGGCGTCGTCCCGAAGCGGGCGTTGACGAGGTACAGGCGACTTCCCTGCTCCGCGACCGTCGTAGGGACGTCGAACCCGGCATTCGAGATCCGGCGCAGGACACGCCCGGTGCCGAGATCGGCGGCGAGCCTGATCTTGGCCACGAGGTTGAGCCGGTTCTGCACCACGTAGAGCGTCTTCCCGTCGAGCAGGATCCCGTCCCCGTTCGGCACGCTTTGACCGCTCGCGAGCACGATCTCACTGGCGACTCCGGCAGGAGTTACGGTGAAGAGCTTGCCGGTGCTCGACTGGACGATGACGAGCGTCTGGCCGTTCGGGGTCGCGTCGATTCCGTTGACGTTGAAGCCGTCACCCTGTCGGTAGGCGCCCGTGAGCTGCACCGTCGTGACGGCCGACGGCGCGCCGGGGCTGCCACCGGGCCCGAGCGGCACGCGGTAGAGGACGGGCTTGAGCGAATCCGTGAACCAGGCAGCGCTCTTCGTCACGACCACGTCGTTGACGAAGCTGCCGCCGGTCGAGAGCTGGTACGAGACGATCGTCCGACCCGCTCTCGTGTCGAAGACGTGGGCCATCCCCGTGCCGCCTCCGGCGACGAAGAGCCGGCCGCGATCGACCTTCATCCCGACCGCCACACGACCCGCTTGCGGCTGAACGAGCAGCGAGCCTACGCCCGTGCGCACGCTGCCGCTGTAGATCGCTCCGTTGGCGAGCGAGCCGGTGAAGAAGCGCTGGCCGGCGATCGCGATGCCCTCCGGCTGGAAACCGTCCGGGAGCTCGATCCTGTTCGGAAAGGCCGCACCCGTGGCGGCAAGTGCGGACGCGGCGAGTGTCGCCGAGATCGTCAGTAGAAGTGCAATAGCCCGAGCCATCTGGAATCCCCCTCTGTCCGTTGACCTCGTTCGAGGGTAGTTACGAGGCGTAGGGGCACGTCGGATTGAGCTGACCGCTCCGTGCCGCCCGACCCGGACGACCCGTCCCTCACCGGAGCTGCCGGGCGTGTCGGACCGGCCGAGGCACCGCCAGTTGGTGATCGTGATCGGTGCCCGCGGTCGTCGCGCCGGGTTCCAAGTGGCGATCGTCCTGCTCGGCGGGCTTCTCGCTGGACGGGCAGCCTTGGTCTGCTCGTCGACCGATGGAACTATTCGGAATATGTTGACCAAAAGGAGAATCGACATGGGAAGGCTGATCGCCACAACGCAAGCCACCGTCGACGGCGTCATAGACCCGGTCGGCGAGTGGGTGCAGCCAGACGGAGACCACGGCGACTACTCGTTCGAGCGTCAGGCGAGATCCAGCGGGCTGGTGCTGGGCCGCAAGACCTACGAGGGGCTGGCGGGATACTGGCCGAGCGCGTCGGGCAAATGGGCGGACATGGTCAACCCGATGCCGAAGTACGTCGGGTCTAACACCCTGTCCGGCGATCTCGCGTGGAACGCGACCCTGCTCGAGGGAGACCTCGAGGACTCGATCCCGAAGCTGAAGGGCGAGATCGACGGTGACCTGTTCATGCACGGGAGCGGCGAGTTCGCGTATGCCCTCGCCGAAAAGGGCCTGATCGACGAGTACGAGGTCTACCTGAACCCGCTCGTCTGGGGTGAGGGAAACGTCCACGTTCTCGGCGACAGGGGAACCGTCCGTATGGAGCTCGAGGGCGTGAGGCGGTTCGACTCCGGAGTTGTGCTCCTCACCTACCTCCCTGCATCTTGACCGGCGCCGGGGCCGCGAGGCGGCCCCGCGATGGCTAACCAGGTTCGATCGCGCCTCGAGCTTGAGGCGAAGGTTGTCGCCAGAGTTGTCAACGTCGATTGACAGACGCCACTCCTACCGCTTCGCGGGTCCGAGGGGGACCCCTGACACCATGATCGCGAGCACCGCGTCGAGCGGCGTCCCCGGCTTGATGACCGCGGGGATGCCGGTCAGCGAGTGTCCCCTCGATCGCGAATCGGCTCCGGGGAACCCTCGGCCTCCTCGTTTGAGTCCTTCTCGCCGCCGACGTGCTCCGCCGCCCTCACCGGGTGACCGTCCATGTCGAGGAGTTCGAGCCCGAACGCGTGCTCGGACGTGCCCTCATTCCACGGGACCTCGATCTTCCCCGCGATCGAGAACGGGAACCCGGGCGCGATGATCGACTAGCCCCCGTCGAGGATGAAATCGAACCGCTCGGCTGCCCCGGGGCTCAGAGCAATGCGATCGTGAGCTCGACCCTGCGGCCGAGGACGGGGGCCGATACCGTCTGCGCATGGGCACCCTGATGGTGGACGGCTACCGGATCGAACCCCTGAGCATGCGTACGTGGGATGCGTTCGCGGATCTGGCCGAGCGGCACAACGGTGTGTGGGGCGGTTGCTGGTGCACGTACTTCCACCGTCACCCGGATACCGACGAGGAGCGCAGGGCGCTCGGCCATCGCGAGTTCAAGCGGCGTCTCGTCGAGGCCGGCCGTGCCCACGCCGCGTTGGTATTCGACGGTGATGTCGCGGTCGCCTGGGCCCAGTTCGGGACGGTCCCAGAGCTATGGAACATCCACCACCGCAAGGAGTGGGAGCAGGGCGTCGCCCGGATGCCGGACTACCGGATCACGTGCCTGTTCGTGGACAGCGGATACCGGCGCGCGGGAATGGCCGCGGTCGCAGTACAGGGTGCGCTGGCGCTGATCGCCGTGGCGGGAGGCGGCTTCGTCGAGGCGTACCCGCACGACCTGCCCGAGGGCAAGAAGACGTCGGCATCGTTCCTCTATAACGCCACCCGGACCATGTACGAGCGGCTCGGGTTCAGCTACGAGCGTTCCAAGGGCAAGGGCAACTGCGTGATGAGCGTGGTCGTCCCGGCCGCCGCGTCGTGACAGGCGCACGTCCGTTCCGCGGGGAGGCAACGGTGTTCGCCATCGGGCGGTCGGGCAGGTCCGCTTCGGCCGGGATGCGAGGGGGGCACGGCCACACCGAGGGGGACACGATCCCCGCTTCGGGGACCTCTCCGCGCCGCGTTACTTAAGCCAAACCCGCACGGCTGTTGAGGTCGGTATGGCCCCGGGAGGAGTCGAACCTCCGCACACAGATTCGAAGTTCGGCCCCGAACCCAGACAGGCCGAGACACACCGAGACGATCCCGTCTGCCGAAGCGGTTTCTGCGGGATCGTCGCCTATTTGATCTCGGCCCATCTCGGTGGGTCTGGTGGCCCCAGTGTGGCCCCAGGGGCTCCGAACAGTCGCCCGAAGACGCTCCGTCTGCAACCTCCCTCGCGTTACCAGGCTCGGCAGCGCGGGGAGAGTTCGTCAGCCCACGCTCTCGATCATCTCGACGAGCTCGTCCACGGCATATCCCTGCCCGCGAGCGAACTCGACCAGCTCCCGGACCCTCTGCATGACGGCTCCGCGCTCGGGCGTCCCGGCCACCGTGATCCCGCGCCGACGTCGAAGTTCGAGCAGGCCCTCGTCCTGAAGCAGCCGCAACGAGCGCAGGACGGTGTTGGTGTTGACACCGAGGACAGTCGCGAGGTCTCTAGCCGGAGGAAGTCGTTCACCGGGCTTCGCCTCCCCGTCTGCGATCGCACGCCGTATCTGGGCGGCGACCTGGAGATAGAGGTCGGTCCCGTCCTGCTTGTTCACCTTGACACCAATCAATGTGCTAGTAATACTAGCTCATTAGTGAACCGGTGGCCCGCATGACCGTTTCCGCCCCGTCTCGTCCGCCCTCGCCAGCGCGGGACGCTCCCCAGAGCAAACCGCTCGAGCGCGAGGAGATCGAAGCCCTCGTCGAGGCGCTGATCGAAGAGGCGAGGCTAGAAACCCGTCGTCGCCATCGGACGTACTGGGCGGTCGCAGCGCTCGTGGCCTTCGTGGGCGTGGTCGTCCTCATCCTCCTCGAAGGCGGTGCGGCATCACAGACCTCCTCGCCCGCGCTCTCGGCGCGGATGAACGCTGCCGCGCAGACGGGGGCATCCAAGATCGCCTTCATCAGCGAGCCTCCCGGCGGCGGCTACTGCGGCACCGTCTACGTCATGAACGCCGACGGCAGCGGGCAGCGTAGACTGACCAACGGCGGCGTCCCTGGGTGCGGGCAGGAGGGGGGTCATGCCTGGTCCCCGGATGGGCGGCAGATCGCCATCAACGCCATCAACGGCATCTACGTCATGAACGCCGACGGCAGCGGTGAGCGCAGGCTGACGAGCGGCACCGGCTCCGAAAATCCGGCCTGGTCGCCGGACGGGCGAAGGATCGCGTTCGTCATGCGCGGCCGCGCCGGTAGCTCGGGGATCTACGTCATCAACGCCGACGGGACCGAGCAGCGGCTGCGGAGTAGATCACCGCGGCACTGGTACGGTCAGCTCGCCTGGTCGCCGAATGGCGAGAAGATCGCCTTCACGGTCGAACTCCCGAAGGCCCCCGCTGCGCAAACCCGCGACTTGGAGATCTACGTCGTGAACGCTAACGGCAGCGGTCAGCAGAGGCTAACGCGCAGCCCGGTGCGAGACAACGACCCCGTCTGGTCGCCCGACGGGCGGAGGATCGCCTTCGAGAGCAACTGGCAGGCTTGGGTCATGAACGCAGACGGCAGCGGGAAGCGAAGGCTGACGCGGAAAGGGGCGCACAACTTCAATGCTGCGTGGTCCCCCGACGGCAAGCGGATCGCGTTCGAGCGCGGAAGGAAGGAACGCGAGCCGAGCAGCGGGGCGGCCGGATCGTGGGGCTTCGGGCTGTACGTCATGAGCGCTGACGGGAGCGGTCCGCAGCGGCTAACGCAAGGCGGATCGCAGCCTTACTGGTCGCCGGACGGGCGAAAGATCGCGTTCGTCAGCAACCGTGACGGCGGTAGCGACATCCACGTCATGAACGCCGACGGGAGCGGACGGCGGAACCTGACGCGAGCCGCGGGTAATCGCGAAAGCCAGCCTCTCTGGTCGCCCGCGCAGAAGAAGTAGCGCGACTGAGGGGGACCTCGGGCCGCCGATCGCGCACAGCAGCGACGACATGACCAGTGCGGTGGGATGGCCCCGGGAGGAGTCGAACCTCCGCGCACAGATTCGAAGTTCTCGGCAGATCCAGATAGGCCGAGATTCACCGAGATCGTTTGGCTCGTCTGAGCCCGTTCGGCCGTATCAGCGTCTTCTCGGCCTCGGCCTATCTCGGTGGGTCTGGTGGCCCCAGCGTGGCCCCGCGGCAATCCACTCGGTTGCGTCCCTCGATCTCGTCCTAGAGGATCGCTCGGTTACCCGAGTGTCGCGTCGAGCCCTCATCGCGATAAGCGCAGGCGCAGTCATTGCCGTCATTTCGATCAGTGTCGGCGTCTATGTCGTGTTATCGGACGAACGTGTTCTCTCCGGGAACGGGCGACTTCATCGCGTACAGCTGCAAGGAGCGCAAGAACGTCTGGTACGCGGTCTGCGTCATGAAGGTCGACGGGAGCGAAAAGCGGCGTCTGACGGACCGGCTAACCACTACCGACCCCGCGTGGTCTCCGGACGGTCGTCAGATCGCCTTCACGCGTAACGAGGACGTCGGCGAATTCACAACGTTCACAGACGACGACGTGTTCGTGATGGATGCGGACGGCGGCAACGTCCGACAGCTGACGCCCGAGGTGGTCGGAAGCTCCTCCAGCCAGCCCGCCTGGTCTCCAGACGGGCGGCACATCATGTACGTGCGCGGGCCATCGAGAGCTTCGGCCGTGGTGGCTGCGACCCCGCTCGCGTTCGGGGAGCTCGTCGTAATGGACGCCGACGGAGGCAAAACCACGCGGTTGACGAGGGCTGAACCGGACGCGGCTCCTGCCTGGTCTCCAGATGGCCAAGAGATCGTCTTCGTCCGCGGCCACGACCTCAATAAGCCCAGCGGAGACATGGATCTCTTCATCATGGACGCTGCTGGCGGTACACCTCGACGCCTGACGCGCACTCCACGCTCCCTTGAGACAGCACCTGTGTGGTCGCCTGACGGGTCACGGATCGCCTTCGCACGCAGTTCGTCGTTCTCTGCGTACACCGGTAAGGCAGCGATCTTCGTCATCAACCGCGATGGATCGGGCGAATCGCTCTTGTCGGAGCACAAGCTCTACTCCGAAACGTCCTACGGGCTCGGCTGGAGCCCGGACGGGCGGACCATTGCGTTAGAGACGGGAGAGCTGGACTGCACGGTCGTTGCAACGGTTCAGATTGCCACCGGACACCTACGTCGCCTGACCTCCTGCACCGGACCGTTCCGCGCGTCCGTCGCGCCATCGTGGCAGCCCCAGGTCGCCGAGAAGGAATGAGCGCGGCACTCCGGCCATTCGGGGGAGACTCATGCCACGCAAACCCGCATGATTGCTGATGGCCCCGGGAGGAGTCGAACCTCCGCACACAGATTCGAAGTCTGTCGCTCTATCCACTGAGCTACGGGGCCGGTCTCGGCACGGTAGCGCGCTCGCCTGCTAGGCGGTGCGCTCGGCCGCGCTGTTCGGTGGCGAGGCCGTCGCGCACGTGTGCCGCGAGCACGGAGACGACCGCCGGGTCGAACTGAGTTCCCGCAACGCGCTCGAGCTCGGCGATCGCGTCGTCCATCGAGAGCGCGGCGCGGTAGGGACGGGCGGACGTCATCGCCGTGTATGCGTCGCACGCCGAGATGATTCGGGAGGCGACGGGGATCTCCGTGTCCGGCGAGGCCGTCCGGATATCCCGCGCCGTCCCAGCGCTCGTGCGTCGAGCGGACGATCGTCGCGACGTTCCGGAACGCGGGAGAGGCGCGGAGAATGCGTTCGCCGACCAGGGGATGCTGGCGCACGAAGGCCCACTCGCGCTCGTCGAGCGGGCCGGCCTTGTGCAGGATCTCGTCCGGGACGGCGAGCTTCCCGAGGTCGTGGAGCTGCGCCGCGCGCACGAGCTCGTCGAGCTCGTCTCGACGGAGCCCCAGCTTCAGTCCCGTCTCGACCGCGAGAGATCCGACGCTGTCCAGGTGCATCGGGAGATCCGGCTCGCGGAGTGAGAGCGCCTCGAGGAGCGCATCCATCGTTCGGTCCGTCTCCATCCGCCTCGAGTGCTTCTGGGCGTACAGCCGCTCGTCTGCCACGTGCAGCGCGTTGCTCGCGTCGACGGCCTCCTCGGGAAGCAGGACGGCGCCGAACGAGCTGCCGATCTCGAACCCGACTCCTCGTTCCGAGAGTGCCGCGCACGCCTGGTCGATCAGTGGCTCCGCCTCGCCTTCGACGAGGGGCACGACGAGGCAGAACTCGTCGCCTCCCAGCCGGTAGGCGCAGTCCTCGGCGGTCGGCACCTTCGCGAGCTTCGAGCCGAGGCGGGCCAGCAGCGCGTCTCCGGCGGGGTGCCCGAACGTGTCGTTGTACCCCTTGAAGCCGTCGAGGTCGAAGATCATCAGGAGGGTCGGGTCGATCTCGGGCTCCGCGAAGAGTCGTTCGAGGTCGGACAGGAGCTTTCGGCGATTGCCGAGGCCCGTCAGCGCATCGGTCACCGACTCGAGCCGCGTGAGCTCGAAGAGGCGGCGATTCTCCCGGAACGTCATCGCGAGCCGGACGACGACGGCGAGCAGCGTCGCTGTCGCGAGGGCGACGGCGAGCAGGTTGACCTGGTCGAAGTGGTCGTAGACGAGGACGCCGATGGCCAGGACTGCGCAGGCGGAAGGGACGGCGAAGAGCGTCTTGCCTCCGAACTCGGGACGGCTCCGGTCGACCGCCCAGGCTGACGAGGCGATCAGGAGCAGCGCCGCCGGCCAGAGGATGTCGAGCCACGATCCCTCCACGTACGTGTCGGCGGCGCTCTGGAAGAGGTAGATCGCATCGGCAGTGGCCGTGGCGAGCACGCCCAGTCCGAGCAGGAGCCAGCGCCGTCCTGGTCTCCAGCGGGTGAGCGAGAAGACCCCGAACACGGCGGAGAGCAAGAGGAGATCCCCGAGGGGATAGGCCAGATTCGTGACGACCGTGGAAGTCGAACCCTCCGTCGAATGGAGAACGACCTCGACGAGCACCGCGGCGGCGAGCGTCGCCGCAGCGAGCGAGGCCATCAGGCCGTCGAGCCACAGCGTCCCGCCTATCGACCGCGCACGGGTGCGAACCAACGCCACGATCCCGAGGTAGACGAGCGGATAGAAGCCGAGGTAGCCGACGTCCGCCAGCGAGGGGTAGGACTCGGGATGCACGCTGACCCACCAGATCTCGGCAAACGTCCAGCTCAAGAGCGCGGCGGTAAAGGCGGTCCAGGCTGGACGCTCCCGCGGGACGAGCAGCGCACGCGATCCGACGACGCAGCAGGCGAGGATCATCAACCCGACGTAGAACCACGTGTTGAAGAAGGACTCCACCTCGCCCCCCGGAGGCGCGAGGACGATCGCGAGCGCGAAGATCGCCAGCCCGGCGACCGACGCCACCCGCGTGAGGATGGTCCACCTTCGGTACGGCATCTCCACCAGGAAATCGGCTTCCAGAGGGCGACGCTTGAGCCGAGACCTGCGCTGACCCCTGATTGTGGCGGTCGTCAGCCGGGTCTGACCCCGGACACGTCCGCTACGGACGGTCGAGTGGTCACGAGTTCGTGCCAATCCGCTCCCGGGCGCAGCTGTCTCTCTCGCCGATGGTCCGGTCCGTCCGATGCGGGTCCTACCCTCGCCCGCATGACACTCGGAATCGTGGTCTTCGGTGCTGCGTTTCTCGTCGGGCTCGGGCTCGGCACGTACACCCGCCGGCCGCTCTCGACCGCCTTCCTCGTGCTCGGCAGCTTCACGGCGTTGCTCGTGCTCTCGGCCACGGGAGAGGTGCTCGGCGCCGCGGCCGTGCTGACGATCGTCGTGCTGCTCGGGCTCGTCGCCGAGACGATGCGCGAGACGGTCGGGCTGCTCGTCGGGCGCTACTGAGCAACTTCTGCCGCCGACCGGGGGCCGGGCCCGCCCGGCCCCTACACTGAGAACGCCTTGCGGGCGTGGCGGAACTGGCAGACGCGACGGGTTTAGGTCCCGTTGGACTTCGGTCCTTGGAGGTTCGAGTCCTCCCGCCCGCACTCGCGATCGCGCGAATGAGCGAGGCTTATGACCGAAGCGCGCTGGAAGCGAAGCGCAGGAACTCGATGTCGTGGCGCGTCTCGCCTTCGAGCGCGAGGTCGGCCAGGATCTCGCCGACGACCGAGCAGAACTTGAAGCCGTGTCCGGAGAAGCCGGCGCCGACGACGGCGTGCTCGCTCTCCGGGTGGCGGTCGATCAGGAAGTGCTCGTCCGGGGACAGCTCGAAGAGACACGTCTTGAGCGTCATGGTGGGGCCTGCGCCCTGCGGGAAGTAACGCGTCGCGAAACGCCGTAGCGGCGCTTCGTCCTCGGGCGTGGGCTCACGCGAGATCGTGTCGGGATCGCCTCGCTCGCCCTCGTAGTCGTAGCGACCGAGCTTGAATCCCGGGATCCCGAAGACGGGGAAGCCGTAGAAGTGTTCGCCGTCGAGCTGGAGGTTGAAGACCGGAAAGCGGTCGGGCGCGAAGAGCTCGGGGCGCAGAGGTTGGAGCCAGGCCAGGGACTGACGCGCGGCGACGACCGATCCGGCGGGCAGGCGAGCGACCTCCTGCGAGAAAGCGCCTGCGGTGAGAACGAGGCGCTCGGCCTCGACGATGCCGGCATCGGTGACGACGCGAACTCCGTTCTCGCCGACCGTCCAGTCGCGCACGCGCTCCCGGGCTCGTACGACCGCGCCGTGCGCGAGCGCGCCCGCGACATGCGCGACGATGCAGCGCTCGGGGAGGAGGAAGCCGCCGTCCGGCTGGAAGAGAACGGGCAGGTCGTACGGCAATTCGTAGGCGGGAAAGCGTCGCGTCGACCTCGGCGCCGTCGAGCTCCTCGTGCGGGAGGTCGTGCTCGTGGCACGAGCGCAGCGAGCCCTCGTAGATCTGCTCGCCCGCCTCCAGGGTTCCGGTCACGTGCAGGAGCTGCTCCCGAGCCTCCGTCTCGAGCTCGCGCCAGAGCTCGTACGCACGCCGCAGCAACGGCACGTACGCGGTGTGCTCGAAGTAGCCGAGCCGGATGATGCGGGTGATCCCGTGCGAGGAGCCGAGCTCGTGCGGAATGTCGAAGCGCTCGAGGCCGAGCACGCGCTTCCCGCGGCGGGCGAGGTGGTAGAGCGCCGCGCTGCCCATTCCGCCGACCCCCACCACGACGACGTCATATCGCTCCATCCCGCGTGACCCTAGCCCAGGCTGGTTGAATGGCTCCGTGTCCAACCAGGTACAGGAGCTCGGCGAGAATCGCGTCCGCCTGACCGTCGAGGTCTCCCCGGATCAGGTCAAGCACGCGGTCGAGCACGCGCTCTCCGACCTGGCCGAGAGCGTGAAGATCCCGGGCTTCAGGTCCGGGAAGATCCCGCAGCAGGTCCTGGTCTCACGCCTCGGCAAGGACCGGATCTACCGCGAGGCGGTGGACAGCCACATCGGAGGCTGGTTCTGGAGCGCCGCCTCTCGCAACCGGGTACGCCCGGTCGCGGAGCCCGAGTACGAGTTCGAGCTTCCCGGCACGGCCGACGACGGGTGGAGCTTCGCCGCGACGGTCGAGGTGCAGGCGCTCCCCGAGATCGGTGACTGGACGCAGCTGCAGGTCCCGCGTGTGGAGGCGGAGGTGCCCACCGAGGCGATCGACGCCGAGCTCGAGGCTCTGCGGGAGTCGGTCGCCGAGCTCGCTCCTGCAAACGGCCGGCCGGCCCGCGAAGGCGACACGCTCGTGGTCGATCTCGTCGATCCCGAGGGCGAGGCGCAGCGCGACACGGTCGTCGAGCTCGGCGCGGGCCGCTTGACGCAAGAGCTCGAGGCGGCGCTCGTGGGCTCTTCGGCGGGTGACAAGAAGGACGTCTCCTTCGAACGCGGCGACGGCTCGAGCGGAACCGTCGAGGTCACGGTCCGCGAGGTGCAGGAGAAGATCCTGCCGCCGCTCGACGACGAGCTCGCCCGGGCGGCGAGCGAGTTCGACACGCTGGACGAGCTGCGTGCGAGCATCGAGGCGACGCTGCGCGCCCAGCTCGACGAGGAGATCGACGCTGCCTATCGCGTGTCGGCGGTCGACGCGCTCGTGGAAGACGCGAAGGTTCAGCCCGCGCCGGCGCTCGTGTCGTCGCGAGCGGCCGATCTCCTGACCGGATTCGTCCGCTCGCTCGAACGTCGGGGCGTCTCTCTCGAGACCTACATCGCCGCGAGCGGGGCAAACCCGCAGGAGATCCAGCGCCAGTTCGTGCTCGAGGCGGCGGTCTCGATCGCGCGGGAGCTCGCGCTGGAGGCGCTCGCCGAGCGAGCCGGGATCGAGGTCTCGGACGACGAGGTCAAGACGTACCTGCGCGGAGAGGCGCAGGAGGCCGGCGAGGACGGAGACGCCCTCGTCGAGGACGTGTGGGCGCACGGGCAGCAGGAGTCGATCCGCGAAGATCTCCGTCTCCGCGCCGCGCTCGACCGGCTGGCGCGAGACGTCACCCCGATCGCGCCCGACCTCGCCGAGGCGCGAGACAAGCTGTGGACCCCCGACAAGGAAAAGCCGGAGGGCGAGACGAAGTTGTGGACCCCCGGCAGCAAGGAGCCTTCATGAGCCCGTTGATTCCGATGGTCATCGAGCAGACTTCGCGTGGCGAGCGCTCGTTCGACATCTACTCGCGTCTGCTCAACGAGCGGATCATCTTCCTCGGCACGCCGATCGACGACCAGATCGCAAATCTCGTGGTCGCCCAGCTCCTCCATCTCGAGTCGGAGGACCCCGACAAGGACATCTCGATGTACATCAACTCGCCGGGCGGGGTCGTGTACGCCGGGCTCGCGATCTACGACACGATGCGCTACATCAAGTGCGACGTGCAGACGACCTGCGTCGGCATGGCGATGTCGATGGGCGCGGTCGTGCTCGCCGGCGGAACTCCCGGAAAACGAAGTGCGCTGCCGCACTCGAAGATCCTCATCCACCAGGGCTCGGCGGGCTTCCACGGCCAGCCGACGGAGATCGAGATCCAGGCGCGGGAGGTAATCAGCCTCAAGCGGCTAATGGAGGAGATCATGTCGCGCGACACCGGTCAGGACATCGAGAAGGTCTCGAAGGACATGGACCGCGACTTCTACATGACGGCCCAGGAGGCCAAGGAGTACGGAGTCATCGACCGCGTGATCGAGCACCACTGACGCACATGGAGACGACCAAGACAACCCTGCTTGGAGCCGGTGTAGCCGCCGCGAAGCGGCGGCGGCCTTTAGGGATTTTCGCGCGATCGAAGTCCGCGCTCGCGGATTTCGATCTTGCGC
Source organism: uncultured Actinomycetes bacterium (assembly GCA_963838395.1). GTDB lineage: Bacteria > Actinomycetota > Thermoleophilia > Gaiellales > Gaiellaceae > GMQP-bins7. The sequence goes on along the minus strand of CAWIQX010000022.1, from coordinate 62,673 downwards.
CCAAGGCATAACGGGAGTAAAAGGAGATACGGGATGGCTAGGGCGAGCGAGGGCAACGAGCAGCTCCTGTGCAGTTTTTGCGGCAAGAGCCAGCGACAGGTCAAGAAGCTGATCGCTGGTCCTGGCGTCTACATCTGCGACGAGTGCATCGATCTCTGCAACGAGATCATCGACGAGGAGCTCACCGCCCCCGCCCAGCTCGACCTCGACAACCTCCCGAAGCCGCTCGACATCTACTCCGTCCTGAACGACTACGTCGTCTCCCAGGAGGAGTCCAAGCGCACGCTCGCGGTCGCGGTCTACAACCACTACAAGCGCGTGCGCATGGGCCTCGAGGACGCGGAGGTCGAGCTCGCGAAGTCGAACATCCTCCTGCTCGGCCCCACCGGCTGCGGCAAGACGCTGCTCGCGCAGACCCTCGCCCGCATCCTGAACGTCCCCTTCGCGATCGCCGACGCGACAGCGCTGACCGAGGCCGGCTACGTCGGCGAGGACGTCGAGAACATCCTCTTGAAGCTCATCCAGGCCGCGGACTTCGACATCAAGAAAGCCGAGACCGGGATCATCTACATCGACGAGGTGGACAAGATCGCCCGCAAGGCGGACAACCCGTCCATCACGCGCGACGTGTCGGGCGAGGGCGTGCAGCAGGCACTGCTCAAGATCCTGGAGGGCACGGTCGCCTCCGTACCGCCGCAGGGCGGGCGCAAGCACCCGCACCAGGAGTTCCTCTCGATCGACACGACCAACATCCTCTTCATCTGCGGCGGAGCGTTCGCGGGCCTCGACAAGATCATCGAGCGCCGCATCGGGAAGAACACGGTCGGCTTCGGCGCTGACATCCGCTCGCGGGTCTCGCAGGAGAGCGCCGAGCTCCTGACGCAGGTGATGCCGGAGGATCTCATGGCCTTCGGGCTCATTCCCGAGTTCGTCGGGCGGCTCCCGGTCATCTCGGCCGTCCACCAGCTGACGAAGGAGGATCTCGTCGAGATCCTGACCGAGCCGCGGAACGCGCTCACGAAGCAGTACCAGCGCTTCTTCGGCTACGACTCGATCGAGCTCGTCTTCACGGACGACGCGCTCGTGGCAGATCGCCGACCACGCGCTCGCGCGCGAGACCGGCGCGCGCGGCCTGCGCTCGATCATCGAGCTGGCCCTCCTCGACGTCATGTTCGAGCTGCCGTCGAGGACCGACGTGACCAAGTGCGTGATCACGAAGGAGACCATCTCGAAGGGTCTCAAGCCGACGCTCCTGACGAGCGCCGAAGGCGTCGACGACGAGCTCGAAGAGCTCGCCGAAGAGTCCGCCTAGCCCGGATCGGACGCCGGCCACCGAAGCGCGGCATCGCCGACGACTATCACCCGGGCGCGTTACGATCACCCCATGCCGAGATACCTGATCGAACGAACGTACACCGTCGATCTCGACACCCTTCCCACGGTCGCGACTCGATCGAAGGCGATCGGCTACCACCGCTTCCCGGAGATCGTGTGGGAGCACAGCCACGTCGTCGTCGCGGAGGACGGAACGCCCAAGTCGTACTGCGTCTACTCGGCGCCGACCGAGGAGATGGTGAGAGAGCACTCGCGGCTGCTCGGTGACCACTTCATCGAGGAGATCTACGAGATCGCAGGTGACGTCGCACCGAGCGACTTTCCGCTCATCGACGATCCCGTCACGACGTCCTAGTCCTTCGGAAGGTCGACGTCGGCCTGGATGATGTGCGTCAGCGCCTGCGCGGTGACCGCCTGCCGGAGCCTGATCGATCGTCGGAGCTGCTTGTCTTCTTCCGGAACGAGTTCGAGGGCTTGCGTGTAGAGCGCGAGCGCGTGCTCCTGCGCCCAACCGCGTCCCGCCTGATCCGCAGCCGCGAGCAGATGCGTCAGCGCCTGCTCGTTCTCGCCCGCCTGGCGCCAGTGGTACGCGAGAGCCTCCTCCGACTGTCCCATCTCGCCCGTCCTCTCCTCGAGGAACTCGGCGACGGCTCTGTGCCGGTCGCGGCGGGCTGCGCGGGGAAGGCCCTGGTAGGCGACCTCCTGGATCAACGCGTGCTTGAAGGCGAACTGCTGGTCTCCGCGGATGCGTGACACCGCATCTCTGCGGATCAGGTCTCGCTCCTCGAGAGATCCGAGCAGGCCCGAGAGCCCCTCGTGCGGAGAGATGCGCGAGAGTGCTCCTCGCCAGAAGACACGGCCGACGACGGAGGCGTCGACGAGGATGCTTCGCTCGTCCGCGGGCAGCCCGTCGAGGCGGGCCGCGACGATCGCCCGAATGCTCGTCGGGAGCTCCTGCGCATCGGCGGTCGATCTCTCTGCCAGCGCCGCAGCCAGCTCCTCGATGAAGAGTGGATTGCCCTCCGCGGTCTCGGCGACCGTGTGGGCTGGATCCTCCGGCGCCTGAAGTCTGGCGAGCAGGAGCTTCGCGAGCTCCCGCGCGTCGTCGCCGGTGAGCCGATCGAGGGGGAGGGCCGTATAGGCGGGCAGGCCGCCCGCCCAGCCCGGGCGCTCGTTCAGGAGCTCCGGCCTGGCGAGCGCGAGGAAGAGCACGGGTACGTCGCGAACGCGCGCGGCGAGTGTCTCGAGGAGGTCGAGCAGGCTCGGGTCGGCCCAGTGGATGTCCTCGAACAGGAGCAGCGCCGGTCCCTCTGCGGCCAGGGACTCGACGAGGATGCGCGCGGAGAAGAAGAGCGTCTCTCGGTCTCCGACGTCTCCGCTCTCCCCGAGACCGATGAGCAGTGCGAGGTGAGCGGCGTGCTCGGCGGCCGTCTCGGCGCCGACGATCTCCGTGACGGCTGCGTCGAGCTTGGCTCGAGCCTCCGGGAGCTCGTCGCTGTCGTAGACGCGCGCGACCTGCTTCACGTGCTGCGCGAAGGGGCCGTACGGGCTCGACGAGCCGTAGGGCATCGATCGTCCGCGCAGGACCGGGCGTCCTGCGATCCCACATGCTCCATGAGCTCGAGCGAGAGGCGCGACTTGCCGATTCCGGCTGGGCCGAAGACGGTGACGAGGTGAGGACGTCCCTCGGCGACGACGCGCTCCCAGATTCCGGTGAGCACCTCGAGCTGACGGACGCGTCCGACCATGGGGACGGGCGTCAGCGGCCGTTCGCCCGCCGGCACACCCGCACGGACCGCGATCCAGGCACGTACGGGCTCGGCCTTGCCCTTCGCCTTGATCGGCTCGAACGCCGGCTGGTACTCGATCAGTGTTCGAGTGCTGAGGTACGTCTCCTCGCCGACGAGCACCGCGCCGACCGGAGCGGCGGTCTGAAGCCGCGCGGCGGTGTTCACGACATCGCCTGCGATCATCGCCTCGCCCGGCGCCGATCCGAGCCTCGAGCTCGACGATCGCCTCTCCCGTGTTCACCGCGATCCGTACCTCGAGGCCGTCCTCTCCCGCCCAGTCCCGTACGGCCAGCGCGGCGCGGACCGCCCGCTCGTGGTCGTCGCCGAAGGCTCTCGGCGCGCCGAAGACCCCCATCACGGCGTCGCCGATGAACTTCTCGACCCTGCCGCCGAAGCGCTCGAGCTCGGAGCGAACGCGCTCGTAGTACGGCGTCAGGATCGCGCGGACGTCCTCGGGATCGAGCTTTTCGGAGCGTGCGGTGAAGCCGACGAGATCGACGAAGACGATCGAGACGACCCGCCGCTCCTCTCTCGTGCCGCTGGGCTCGGCCAGGGGCGCGCCGCATGCGTTGCAGAAGCTCGCGCCCGCGGGGTTCTCCTGTCCACAGCGCGCGCAGGTGAGCATGGAGTGGAACACTAGAGTCCATCCCGACTGGAGGAGGTGTCGTGCTCGAGACTCGGTTCGACTCGGAGCGCGCCGAGGCGTTCGCCGACCGCATGCTCGACCTGCTGAACTCGGGCGCGCTCGCGGTGATGATCTCCGTGGGTCACCGTACGGGCCTCTTCGACGCGCTCGCCGACCTCGACGAGCCGACGAGCCAGGAGCTGGCCGACGCTGCGGGCCTCGACGAGCGCTACGTGCGCGAGTGGCTGGGCGCGCTGACGGCCGGACGTATCGTCGAGATCGACCCCGAGGCGAAGCGATACCACCTACCTCCCGAGCACGCAGCCTGGCTGACGCGGGCCGCGTCCCCCGACAATCTGGCAGTCGAGGCGCAGTGGATCACGACGCTCTCCACGGTCGAGGACGACATCGTCGCATGCTTCCGAAACGGCGGCGGCGTCCCGTACGAGCGCTACTCCCGCTTCCACGAGGTGATGGCCGAGGAGAGCGCGCAGACGGTGCTCTCGGTGCTCTTCTCGCACATCCTCCCGCTCGTCCCCGGCATGACCGAGCGACTCGAGGAAGGCGCGTCCTTCCTCGACCTCGGCTGCGGGCGCGGACGCGCACTCCTGATCCTCGCCGAAGCACTTCCCGAAGAGCACCTTTCAGGGCTTCGACCTGTCGGCGGACGCGATCGCGTTCGCCCGCCAGCGGGCGGCCGAGCTGGGACTCGACAACGTCAGCTTCGAGCAGCGCGACCTCAGCACGTTCGACGTCGACGCCGAGCCCGAAGCCTTTGCCTACGTGGCGACGTTCGACGCGGTGCACGACCAGGCGCGGCCGCTCGCGCTCCTGAAGGGCATCCGGAGATCGCTCGCGCCGGACGGCACGTACCTGATGCAGGACATCCAGGGCTCGAGCCTCGTCCACGAGAACATCGATCACCCCGGTGGACCGCTCCTCTACATGATCTCCTGCATGCACTGCATGACCGTCTCGCTCGCGCAGGGAGGCGAGGGCCTCGGAGCGATGTGGGGCGAGCAGAAAGCGCGCGAGCTGCTGGCGGAGGCAGGCTTCGGCTCCGTCGACGTCCATTTCCTCGAGCACGATCCGTTCAACGCGTACTTCGTGGTGCGCCCCTGACGTTCACCACACGTCCCGAGCTGCGCGGCACCTTCGGGATGGTCGCCTCGACGCACTGGCTCGCGTCGGCAGCGGGGATGTCGGTGCTGGAGCGGGGCGGAAACGCCTTCGACGCAGCCTGCGCGACCGGATTCGTGCTGCAGGTGGTCGAGCCGCACCTGAACGGCCCGGGCGGCGAGATGCCCGCGGTCTTCTACTCCGCCGAGCGTGACGAGGTGCGTGTCGCTATGCGGCCAGGGCGTCGCACCTGCTGCGGCGACGATCGAGCGATTTCAGGAGCTCGGGCACGAGCTCGTTCCCGGGACCGGCGTGCTCGCCGCCTGCGTCCCCGGCGCGTTCGGCGCGTGGCTTCTCCTTCTTCGCGAGCTCGGAACCTGGCGGCTCGAGGATGTTCTCGAGCTCGCAATCGGGTACGCGGAGCACGGCTTCCCGCTCGTTCGCGGGATCCGACTGACGATCGACCGGACCGAGGAGCTGCTCGCCACCTGGCCCGGCTCGCGGGACCTGTACCTGCCCGCGCCCGAGGTCGGCGCACTGTTCCGGAACCCGGCACTCGCCGCGACCTACCGCCGCATCGTCGACGAGAGCCGCGGCGGCTCGCGCGAGGAGGAGATCGAGCGCGCGCGCCTCGCGTTCTACGAGGGCTTCGTCGCGGAGGAGATCGATCGCTTCTGCGCGGCCGAGGGAGGGCTGCTCGCGGGCGACGACCTCGCGCGCTGGGAGGCCGACCTTCGAGCCCGCGGCCGCGTTCGAGTATCGCGGGCTCACGGTCTGCAAGACGGGTGCGTGGGGTACGGGGCCGGCCGCGCTGCAGCAACTCGCGCTCCTCCAGGGGCTCGACCTCGCCGAGCTCTCGGAGGCCGAGTTCGTGCACGTCGTCACCGAGTGCGCCAAGCTTGTCGTTCGCCGACCGCGACGCGCTTTACGGCGATGCAGACGTCCGGCTCGACATCCTCCTCTCCGAGGAGTACTCGGACGAGCGACGCGCGCTCGTGGGCGAGGACGCCTCGGAGGAGTACCGGCCGGGTTTCGGTCGGCTCCCGCGCGTGCGCGACGTGCAGGACGTCGTGGGCTCCGGCGAGCCGAGCCGCGGCACCGTGCACCTCGACGTCGCCGACCGCTTCGGCAACATGCTCTCCGCGACGCCGAGCGGGGGCTGGCTCCAGAGCTCGCCGGTGATCCCGTCGCTCGGCTGGCCGCTCGGAACCCGCGCGCAGATGTTCTGGCTCGAGGAAGGGCTGCCATCGTCGCTCCGGCCGGGCGCCCGCCCGCGGACCACGCTCTCGCCCGGGCTGGCGCTGCGCGACGGGAAGCCGTACCTCGCCTGGGGAACGCCCGGCGGAGACCAGCAGGAGCAGTGGGCGCTGCACGCGTTCCTGCGCCACGTCGACCTCGGGCTCGATCTCCAGGAGGCGATCGACGCACCCGAGTTCCACACCGACCACCTGATCTCGTCCTTCTACCCGCGCGGCTTCGCTCCGAAGTCGCTCGCGCTCGAGTCGCGCGTGAGCTCGCGCGTCGGTTGCCGATCTCCAGCGGCGAGGTCACGACGTGACTCTCTGGCCGCCCTGGTCGCTCGGACGGGTCACCGCGGTCGCGCGCGAGCCGGACGGCCTGCTGAAAGCCGGAGCGAACCCGCGCGGAATGCAGGGCTACGCCGTCGGTCGATAGCGTCCCGCGCGTGGCTGTCGACCGCACGCGCACCTATTCCTGGGAAGACCCGCTCGCGTTGCACGACCAGATGGCCGGGCGCTCGGGGCTCGAGTTGATGCAGACGATGGTGTCCGGCGAGCTGCCACCTCCGCCGATCGCCGAGACGCTCGGATTCCGCCTCGTCGAGGCGAGCCGCGGGCGCGCGGTCTTCGAGTGCGAGCCCGCCGAGTTCCACTACAACCCGATCGGAATCGTGCACGCCGGGCTGGCGATGACCCTGATGGACTCGGCCATGGGGCTCGCCTTCGTCACGACCATCGAAGGCTGGTGTCGGCTGGACGACCCTCGAATTGAAGGCGAACTTCACGCGGGCGCTGACCGCGGAGACCGGTGTCGTTCGCTGCGTCGGCTCGGTCGTGCATCCCGGCCGCAGGGTGTCGACGACCGAGGCGCGGATCGAGGACGCCCAAGGTCGTCTCTGCGCCCATGGGACGAGCACGATCCTGGTGCTAGCCTGAACACGATGCGTCGTGATGCGAACGGCTTCTCGCTGTCCCCGGTAGCCACGCGGCGCGTCCGCACCTAGACGCAGGCTCGCGCCGCGACTCCTTTCTAGACTCGTCTCCCATGGATCCGCTCTACTCACCCGAGGGCGTCGAAGCGCGCTGGCAGCAGGCCTGGGAAGCAGAGGGCCTGTACGAGTCCGAGCCGGATGGCGAAGGCGAGCCCTTCGTGATCGCGATCCCGCCCCCGAACGTGACCGGCAACCTGCACATGGGTCACGCGTTGAACGCGTCGATCCAGGATCTGCTGATCCGCTGGCACCGCATGCGCGGACTCTCGGTGCTCTGGCAGCCCGGATACGACCATGCGGGCATCGCGACCCAGAACGTCGTCGAGCGCGAGCTCGCGAAGGAGGGGCTCAGCCGGCACGACCTCGGACGCGAGGCGTTCATCGAGCGGACGTGGGAGTGGCTCGACCACTACGGCGGCGTGATCATGGGGCAGCTCCGCCGGCTCGGGGCGTCGCTCGACTACCGGCGCGAGCGGTTCACGATGGACGAGCGCGTACGTCGGCGCGGTGCTCAGGTACTTCGTCCACCTGCACGACCGCGGCCTCCTGTATCGCGCGAACCGGATCGTGAACTGGTGCCCGCGCTGCGCCAGCGCGATCTCCGACCTCGAGGTCAACCATCTCGACGAGAACGACACGCTGTACACGATCCGCTACCCGCTCGCGGACGGGGAGGAGGGCGAGCTCACGATCGCGACGGTGCGCCCCCCGACCATGCTCGCCGACGTCGCCGTCGCGGTGCATCCCGACGACGAGCGCTACCGCCATCTGATCGGCAAGGAGGCGATCGTGCCCGTCGCCGAGCGGCGTGTCCCGATCATCGCCGACGATCGTGTCGATCCCGAGTTCGGCACCGGGGCGGTCAAGATCACCCCGGGGCACGATCCGATGGACTTCGACATCGGCCACACGCACGGCGCTCCCCGAGCTCACCGTGATCGGGCTCGACGGGAACATGAACGAGGACGCGGGCGCATTCGCAGGGCTCACCCAGGCCGAGGCCAACCGCCGGATCGTCGAGATCCTGCGCGAGCGGGACCTGCTCGTCTCGGCGGAGCCGTACCGGCACTCGGTCGGCCACTGCGATCGCTGCGGCTCGCGGATCGAGCCGCTGATCACGCTGCAGTGGTGGTGCGACATGACGGAGCTGGCCGCGCCGGCGATCGAGGCAGTCCACGACGGCCGAGTCCGCTTTCGTCCCGAGCGCTACACGGACGTCTACCTGCGCTGGATGGAGTCCATACGTCCCTGGTGTGTGTCCCGTCAGCTCTGGTGGGGACACCGGATTCCCGTCTGGTACTGCCCGGACGGGCACATGACCGTCGTCGAGTCGGAGCCCGAGGCCTGCGCCGAGTGCAGCTCACGCGACCTGCGTCAGGACGAGGACGTCCTCGACACGTGGTTCTCCTCGCAGCTCTGGCCCTTCGCGACACTCGGCTGGCCCGAGGACACGCCCGAGCTGCGCGCCTGGTACCCGAACGACGTGAGCTCGACCGATCGCGGGATCATCTTCCTCTGGGAGGCGCGGATGCTCATGGCGGGACTCGAGCTGATGGGGGAGATCCCGTTCCACACCGTGAACATCCACTCGACGATCAACGCGCCGGACGGGCGACGCATGTCGAAGAGCCTCGGGACCGGAATCGATCCGCTGGAGCCGATCGAGAAGTACGGCGCCGATGCAACTCGCTATGGCCTGCTCAAGAACTCCTCGACGCAGGACGTCCGCTTCTCGTACGGCACGATCGAGGAGGGTCGCAAGCTCGCGAACAAGCTCTGGAACGTCTCGCGCTTGATCCTCCTGAACATCGAGGCGGCACGCTCGGAGGTGCGCCCGCGCGACCTCGAGGAGCGCTGGATCCTGGCCCGCATCGATGCGACCCGCGCCGAGGTGGAAGGCTGCTGGGAGCGGTACGAGTTCGCGGCGTCGACGGACGCGCTGTATCACCTCACGTTCGACGACTTCTGCGATTGGTACGCGGAGGCGATCAAGCCGCGGCTGTACGAGGACGACACGGACGCGGCGGCAACCGCACTCGCGGCGCTGGAGCGACTGCTGGCATTGCTGCACCCGGTACTGCCGCACGTGACGGAGGAGATCTGGTCACAGCTTCCGGACCGCAAGACGCGCCTCATCGTCTCGTCCTGGCTGGAGCCGGACGCAGACTTCGCAGCGGATGCGGGAGCGCTCGACCGCGTGCAGGAGGCGGCCCAGATCTTTCGGCGGAGCGGCGTCGAGGTCGAGCTCGACACCGACGACGAGCGGCGCATCTTCGCCGCGGTGGTCCGTCCCGAGCGAGTGAAGGTCGACGGCAATCGCGACGCGGAGGTCGAGCGGCTGCGCAAGGAGGTCGCGCGCGGCGAAGGGATGCTCGCGAACGAGCGCTTCGTGCAGAACGCGCCCACCGAGGTCGTCGCCGCGGAGCGCGAGAAGCTCGAGCGCTATCGCCGCGAACTCGCGGCCCTCGACATGGTTGGTTAACCCACTGTCACCCAGATGCCGTCGTCCGTGACAGCGATCGCGTTTGGACTCCCGCCGACCGTGATCGTGCGGACGAGCCGTCCGGACGTGGCGTCGATCCGTGAGACGGTTCCGTCGCCGGAGTTCGCCACCCAGATCGAGCCGAATCCGTACGCAACGGAGAGAGGTTGTCCACCGACCTTCGTCGCCCCCGCAGGCGTGTTGCTGATCGGGTCGATCAACCAGACCTGGTCGCTGCCGACGTCGGAGACCCAAACTGCCCCTTCTCCGACCGCGATCCCGTTCAACCGGAACTTCTGGACGAAGATCGTTGCCACGATCCTGTTCCGACCCGGATCGATTCGGGTCACCATCGACTCCTGAAAGGGGCCGGCAACCCAGACTGATCCCTCGCCGATCGCGATTCCACCCAGCGACTCTGCGGTGTCGACGCCGCGGATCCGCGTCAGTACGCGGCCCGATTCCGCATCGATTCGAGTGATCGTGCTCTCGCCCGAGGCGAACCAGAGCGACCCGAATCCGGACGCGAGCTGCCCTGCATCCGAGTACGGGCCGGGCAGGGGCTGCTGCCGCGTCTGGACCGTTCTCGCGACGGTCAGCCTCTCGGGCTCGATCAGCGTCACGGATGCGGCACGAGCGTCCGAGACCCAGACGCCGTGCTCATCCACGGCGATCGCGCTCGGGGCTCCTCCCAGACCGACCATCCGGACGACCTTGCGCTCGGTGCGGCTCACGAGCGAGAGCGTTCGGATGTCGGGGTGGAGCACCCAGATCGCGTCCTCGCGGACCGCGATCCGCGTTGGTCTGTCGCCGACTTGGATCGCGGCTTCGACGCGGTTCGCCGTTGGATCGATCAGGGCGACCGAGCTCGGCGGGGCGATGACGGCCTCGGCCGGCGAGCTGCCCGGCACGACGACCACGACGCTGATCACGGCGGCGACCAGCAAGAGCACCGCAGTTATCACGAAAATCGCCCGCCTCGGCGTTGACGAGGACTGCGAGACGGGCCATCGCGTCCGACGCGATCGAGGCACCTCTACCCGCTTCTCTGCCGGTCGAGGCACTCGTGGTCGTTGCCGGACGTCGAGCCCGGGATCGTGGCTGAGGATCCTCTGCTCCAGCTGCTGGAGCGCCTTACCGGGCTCGAGTCCCAGCTCGGCGACGAGCAGCCGCCGCGTGTCCTGATAGATCTGTAGCGCGTCGGCCTGGCGTCCCGAGCGGTAGAGGGCGAGCATGAGCAGGCCCCGCAAGCGCTCGTCGAGCCGATGCTCGGCAACGAGTGACTCGAGCTCCCCGACGACTTCGGCGTGTCGGCCGCAGCCGAGATCGGCCCCGACCCGTTCCGTGATCGCAGCCAGTCGAAGATCCTCGAGACGGGCGGCCTCGGCGCGCGCGAAGGCGTAACGGGCGATGTCCGCGAGTGGCGCGCCGCGCCAGAGATCGAGTGCCTCCCGAATCGTCGCGGCGGCTACCTCGGGTGCGCCGGCGTCGAGCTGACGCCGCCCTTGCTCCAGGAGGCTCTCGAACTCCTCGAGGTCGAGTTCTCCCGGCCCGAGCTCGAAGAGGTAGCCGGGCGGGCGCGTCACGATCGGAACCTCGGGCACGCCGGCCTGGGACAGCTGCCGCCTGAGGCGCGAGATGCCGGCGTGAACGGAGTTGAGTGCGTTGTCGGGAGGCTCTTCGCCGAAGAGCTCGTCGATCAGCCGCTCGCTCGCGACGACGCGGTTGGCATTCAGCACGAGGTAGGCGAGCAGCGCGCGCTGGCGCGATCCGGCGATCGGTACCGGCGTCTCGCTGTACGAGACTTCGAGTGGCCCCAGAACTCGAAAGGCAAGTGCCCGCCGAGCCGCTGTCGACGCCGACGCCATCTGGCGATTATCGCCCGAAACGGGCCACCCGTCAGTGGCCGGACAGCCCGGGAACAGCGTCCGAACAGCCTCGCCGTGCACCCTGAACGCGGGGCCCCTCCCGACAGCCAAGTACTCGCAACACCCGTCGTACACCTCGCACAAGGAGGAACTCATGAAGTTCGGTGGATTGGCAGGCGTCGTCGCGGTCGCCCTGACGGCTCTCGCGGTGACTGCGGGAGACCCCGCGACCGCATCGAGCACGCCCTACGTGGGCTGGTGGACGGCCCGGCTGACCCAGACACAGTTGCTCGACCAAGGGAACGACCTCCGCCTCGCAGGCAAGTTCAGGCTCGTCCTGCGCGGCGACGGCACGTACAGGACATACAACGCGCTCGATCGCTGGTCCAAAGGCATCTTCAAGGTCTCGGGCACCAGAATCGTCTTCGCCGACGACACCGCGTGCAGGGTGGGTGGATTCCTCGGCAAGGGCGTCTACAGGTGGGCGATCACGAACCGGAAGCTTCGGCTAACGCAGGTCCGATTCGGTAGCGATCCCTGTGGCGGACGCACGCAGACGCTCACCTACCCACTCTGGACGAGGAGGTAGAGGAATGTTCTTCAAGGCTCTCAGCTGCGTGTGCTTCGCGGCTCTTTCGCTCGCATCGGCCACGGCCGCCTCGGGGGCGCAGCCCGAGCTCAGGGACATCGTCGTGGAGCTGCAGTCCTTGGGTCCGGATCCGATTCTTTCGGAGACCTGCGGCTTCGACATCGAGGTTCTCAAGGAGGCACGCATCCGCCTGATCGAGTTCTCGGACGCCACTGCTCAGAGCCATCACCACGAGATCTACTACTGGCAGGCCAACGGCAGGTCGCTCACCGAGCACGTCAACTTCACGATCGTCTTCGGCCTCGATCAGACCATGGCCATTCACGGCGCAGTGTTCAATCTCCACGTTCCAGGAGTGGGAGTCGCGATGGTCGACGTTGGGACCGTCATCTTCGGTCGGGACGGCATCGTCCGTCAGGCCGGCCTCCATCAGATACTGGACGGGACCTCGAACCCGGTCGCGGTATGCGACTATTTCGACGTGTCGTGAGGCGACGTTCCCTTCGGAGTCGACGTAGGCTCGTCGATCGCCGCATTCGACGTCGCTGGTGAGCGTCTCACGCGGATTGCTCTCGGAGATAGAGGCGGAGCTCGACGCGGCACTGGTCGAGCTCCGACTCACCGTTGATCGCATGTCCGCGCTCGCCGAGCTACGTGGTCTGGCGGTCGCCGAAGCCATGCGCAGTCGGCGATCGGTGACCGCGGCCGAGCTTCTCGACCTCGCTCCCAACGAGGACATGCGTGCACGACTCGTCCTGCTCCTGCGCCGGCTTCGGGGTGACCGAGGACGCTACTGACCCGAGTACAGTTTCGACGTGACAGCCGTCGAGTGGCTCGACTGCGCTCTCGCCCTGGCCGCGCGACGGCTTCGGGCTCGAGCGCATGCGCGAACTGCTTGCGGAGCTCGGCGACCCGCAGACTCGCATACCCCGCGATCCACGTCGTCGGCACGAACGGGAAGTCGACCGCGACGATCACCATCGAGCAGCTGCTTCTGTCCGAGGGTCTCGCGTGGGCTCGACGATCTCGCCTCATGTCGAGGGCTGGAGCGAGCGGATTCGCGTCGATGGCTTCGAAGCCGACTTCGACGACGCCGTCGCCCGCGTGCGCCTGGCTGCGGAGAAGCTCGATGCGACTCAGTTCGAGATCGTGACCGCGGCTGCGCTCGCCGCTCTTCGCCGCCGAGCGTGGTCGACGTCGCGGTCGTCGAGGCGGGGCTCGGGGGACGCTTCGACGCGACGAACGTCCTCGAGACACGCGTCGTCCTCCTCACGAACGTGGGGCTCGAGCACACTGACGTGCTCGGCGACACGCGCGAGGCGATCGCGCGCGAGAAGCTCGCGGTCGCGCAGGAGGACAGCATCGTCATTCTGCCCGACGAGACCTTTGCGCAGCTCGTCCCCGCCGGCGAGATCCGGTTCGGGGGCGCGCGTGAAGCTGCGGAGGCCTTCGTCGGACATGCGATCGCCGCGAACCCGGAAGTCGCGCTTCCCGGCCGGCTCGAGCGCCGCGGCGAGACCGAGATCCGGGACGGCGCGCACAATCCCGACGGTGTGCGCTACCTCGCCGAGCGGCGTTCCGCCGGGCGACTACACGCTCGTCGTGTCGATCCTGGCCGACAAGAACGCCGACGAGATGCTCCGCGAGCTCCGCCGCGTGGGGTCGCGCTTGGTCGCGACGAAGTCGTCGTCTCCTCGCGCGCTGCAGGCAGGCGCGGTCGCCGAGCTCGGCCGAGCGCATTTCAGCCAGGTCGAAGCGGTGGACGACCCCGGGGAGGCACTCGCTCGTGCCCATGTGCTCGGGGGGCCGGTGCTCGTGACCGGGTCTCTCTATCTTCTGGGCGACATAGCCTCCGGGGAGCGGCGATGAGGGCGGCCAGGGGGTTTTCCGGAGTTCTCGAGCGCCTGGCGGTGCTCGTATTCGCACTGCTTGGTCGTCGCGGCGATCATCGGTGCCTCATTGGCGCTCGGCTATCTCGTCGGCAAGGTTCTGCTATGAGGATGGCTTCAATGCCGCTCGCCGCGATCTTCGACTGGCCGCCGGACTGGACGCTGCTCCGCAACATCGGGATCGGCTTCGTCGTCGTCCTCTGGCTCGCGACCGCGTTCTGGACGTTCAAGGACGCGCGGCGCCGGATCGGCGATCCGTGGCTCGTCGCACTTGCGACATTGCTCGGCCTCGGCCTGCCGTTCGTCGGGCCGATCATCTACATGTTCTTCCGCCCGCCCGAGTACCTGCAGGACGTGCACGAGCGCGAGCTCGAGATCAAGTCGATGGAGCAGCGCATCGCGCAGCTCGACCAGCGTTGCCCGGTGTGCCGTGCGCGGGTCGAGTCCACGTACCTGCTCTGCCCGGTTTGCACGACCCGCCTCAAGGCGGCGTGCTCGTCGTGCGGCCAGCCGCTGGATGCGCTCTGGCAGGTTTGCCCGCACTGCGCGACGCCGGTTCAGCACGTGCTGCCGACGCTGGAGGACGTGTCGAGGACGCGCGGCCTGCCGCAGCAACGGCGCGAGCTGCCTGAGTAGACTCGCCGCCCGATGGCCCGCGAAACGACGCTCGTCCTGGTCAAGCCCGACGGCATGGAGCGCCGTCTGGCGGGCGAGATCATCGCGCGCCTCGAGCGCCGCGGCCTCGAGTTGCGCGGCGCGCGGCTGCTCAAGATCCCGAAGCCGACGGCGCGCGACCACTACGCCGAGCACGCCGGCAAGCCCTTCTTCAAAGGACTCGTCGACTTCATCACGTCAGGCCCGGTGCTCGCGCTCGCAGTGAGCGGCGAGTCGGCGATCTCGGTCGTGCGGACGATGATGGGCGCGACGAATCCGCTCGACTCTGCGCCGGGGACGATCCGCGGCGACTTCGCGCTGGAGCTCTCGGAGAACATCGTCCACGGCTCGGACTCGAAGGCGAGCGCGAGACGCGAGCTCGCGCTGTTCTTCCCCGACGGTCTTGTCTGAACCCGACTACGTCGCGCGGAACCGCGTGCTCTGGACGAAGACCAACGCGGAGTACACCGACGAGAAGGCTCGCGCCGCGTGGGGCGAGGCGGAGATCACCTGGGGTGTCTTCGGAGTGCGCGAGGACGACGTCCGGGTCCTCGGCGACGTGGACGGGCTCGACATCGTCGAGCTCGGCTGCGGGACGGCCTACTTCTCCGCCTGGCTCGCAAGGCGTGGCGGCCGCCCGGTCGGAGTCGACGTGACGCCTGCGCAGCTCGACACGGCGCGTCGTGTCATGGCCGAGACCGGGATCGAGTTTCCGCTCGTCGAGGCGAGTGCTGAAGACGTTCCTCTGCCCGACGCGACGTTCGATCTCGCCGTCTCGGAGTACGGCGCGAGCATCTGGTGCGACCCGGCGCGCTGGCTGCCCGAGGCGGCGCGGCTGCTTCGGCCGGGAGGGCGACTCGTCTTCCTCAGGAACAGCCCGCTTGCGATGCTGTGCGTTCCCGACGAGCCGGGCCCCGCGACGGAGCAGCTGCTGCGCCCGCAACGGAACATGTACCGCCTCAGCTGGCCGTTCGAGGACAGCGTCGAGTTCCACACCGGACACGGCGATCTCATCGACCTGCTCCACGCGGCGGGCTTCGAGGTCGAGCGCCTCGTGGAGCTCTACGCGCCGGCAGGCGCGCGGATGCACGAGTACTACGACACCGCCACGCCGGAGTGGGCGAGCAAGTGGCCCGCGGAGGACCTGTGGGTGGCACGCAAGACCGGCTGATCCTCGCCTCCACCAGCCCGCAGCGGCGGGCGATCCTCGAGCAGCTGCGGATCCCGTTCGAGGTGGTGCCTCCGACGTACGTCGAGCGCGATCTCCCCGATCTCGAGCCGGCCGAGCTCGTGCGCATGCATGCGGAGGGAAAGGCGCACTCGGTTCATGCGACTGGTCGCATGACGCTCGGCGTCGACACGACGGTTGCTCTCGACGGGCGGATCCACGGCAAGCCCGAGGACGTCGAGGCTGCGGCGAGGATGCTGCAGGGCCTCTCCGGGCGCACGCACATGGTCGTATCCGGGCTTTGCCTGCTCGGCCCGGAGGTCGACGTCGTCGTGCACGAGGTCACCGCGGTCACGTTCAGGCCATCTGAGCGCAGAGCTCCTGACCATGTATCTGGAGAGCGGGGAGTGGGAGGGCCGCGCCGGCGCGTACGCGATCCAGGGCCTCGGCGGACGGCTCGTCGAGCGGATCGAAGGCGACTATCTGAACGTCGTGGGGCTCCCGGGCGCGCTCCTCCTCTCGCTGCTCGATCTGCACGCGCCGAAGTTGCTGGAAATCGGCGTAGGTAGACTCGCGGTCCTCGTGGCCTGGTTCAAGTCCCTTACTGGCTTCGGCGGCCGCGACATGGCCGTCGACCTCGGCACCGCCAACACGCTCGTGTACGTCCGCGGGCGCGGAATCGTGCTCTCCGAGCCGTCGGTGGTCGCGATCGACCAGCGCACCGGAGAGGTGCACGCGGTCGGAGTCGAGGCGAAGCGCATGCTCGGCAGGACCCCCGGGACGATCTCGGCGATCCGGCCGCTGAAGGACGGCGTCATCGCCGACTTCGACGTCACCGAGCAGATGCTCCGGCACTTCATCCAGAAGGTGCACCAGCACCGCTTCGCCCATCCTCGCGTCGTGGTGTGCGTTCCCTCGGGCGTGACCGGCGTCGAGAAGCGCGCCGTCGAGGAGGCGACGCTCTCGGCCGGCGCGCGCCAGGCGTACCTGATCGAGGAGCCGATGGCCGCTGCGATCGGCGCGGGCCTCCCCGTCGCAGAGCCGACCGGGAACATGATCGTGGACATCGGCGGAGGAACCACCGAGGTCGCGATCATCTCGCTCGGCGGGATCGTCGTCTCCCAGAGCATGCGGGTCGGCGGCGACGAGATGGACGAGGCGATCGTCAACCACATCAAGAAGGAGTACAAGCTGCTCGTCGGCACGCAGACGGCCGAGGAGATCAAGCTCGAGATCGGCTCGGCGTTCCGGCTCAAGGAAGAGCTGCAGGCCGAGGTTCGCGGCCGCGACATGCTCACCGGCCTGCCGAAGACCGTGATCATCTCGTCCGAGGAGATCCGCAGGGCGCTCGAGGAGCCGGTGTCGCAGATCATCGACGCGATGAAGTCGACGCTCGACAAGACCCCGCCCGAGCTCGCGGCGGACATCATGGATCGCGGCATCGTGCTGGCCGGCGGCGGAGCGCTCCTGCAGGGCCTCGACGAGCGCGTCCGACACGAGACGCAGATGCCCGTGCACCTCGCGGAGAGCCCGCTGACCTGTGTCGCGGTCGGCTCCGGCCGCAGCCTCGAGGAGTTCGACGTCATCCACCGCACCAACCGCAGCCGCGCGCGCCGAAACGGCATGCTCCGCTAGGAAGGGCACACCAGGTGCGCGTTTCCGGACGCGTTGCAAGCAGGCGGTGACTTTCGGGCGCTGCCCGAATTCCGGCCAGGCATCTAGCTACACTCGGCGGTCGTGCCAAGGGGACGCAGCGCCCGATCGGCGGCGCTGGGCGTGACAGTCCGGCGCACTCCGACGACAACGCTCGGCTCACGGGGCGGAGGGCCGCTTCGCCGGCGGCTCGCGGTGGGCTGCCTCGTGCTGCTCTCGCTGATCCTCATCACGATGTCCTTCCGCTCCGGGGAGGACGGCCAGCTCGGCGGCGTCCATTCCGCCGGCGCCACCGTCCTCAAGCCGTTCGCGGTCGGATTCGAGCGCCTCGCGCAGCCGTTCCGTGACGCCTACGAGTGGGCCGACAGCCTGCTGCGCGGCACGCTCCGAGGCCGAGCGCCTGCGGATCGAGAATCGGGAGCTTCGCCAGCGGGCGATCCAGAGCGAGTTCGCGCTGCAGGAGAACGACTATCTCCGCGCGCTGCAGGACTACATCGACGGCCCGCGCTTTCCCGGGCGACTTCGAGCCGATCTCGGCCGAGGTGATCGGCCGGCCCGCCGGAGCGTTCACGCAGGCGATCGTCATCGCGGCCGGATCGCGAAACGGGGTCCGGGTCAACGACCCGGTCGTCACGGCCGACGGGCTCGTCGGCCTCGTCACCCGCGTCACTCCCCGGACGGCGCGCGTGCAGCTCCTCACCGACCAGGGGGCGGCGGTATCCGCGGTCAACCTGCCGACGCGCGCCGAAGGCATCGTCCGCCATGCGCGCGGCACGCGCGAGACGCTGGTTCTCGACCGCGTCCGCAAGCAGGACGTGATCGAGGTCGGCGACGACGTCGTGACCGCGGGCTGGCGCGCGAGCGGCCTCAGCTCGCTCTACCCGAAGGGAATCCCGATCGGCGAGGTCTCGAGCGTCGGCCAGACGGATACCGATCTCTTCCAGCAGGTGCAGGTCGACCCCTACGTCGACTTCGGCTCGCTCGACGCCGTGCTCGTGCTCGTGCCGCCTGGAGCGCCGCTCGTGACCGGCGGAGCCGTTGCTCGCGCGTCGGCCGTCGTCTTCGTCGCGGCGATGCTGCAGGCGGTCATCGTCTCGTCGCTCGTCATCGGCGGCGGAGCGCCCGATCTTCTGCTCATCGTCGTGATCTCGCTGGGACTGCTGCGGGGCTCGATCCCCGGCGCCGTGTTCGGCTTCGCCGGCGGTCTCGTCGTCGATCTCCTGACGCTCGACACCCTCGGGATCACGTCGCTCGTTCTCACGCTCGCCGGATTCTGGGCCGGCCGCTACGTCGAGACCACCGGCCGCGGCCGTCGCTTCGCCCCGCTCCTCGCCGTCGGCGTGATCACCGTGCTCGCCGGCGCCTTCGCCTTCGTGCTGCACTACATGCTGGGCGAGGAGGTCGTCGCCCGCCACGCGCTCGTCACGTCGCTCGTGCCCACGCTTCTCCTGAATCTCCTGCTTGCCCTGCCCGTGTACGCGCTCGTCCGGGCGAGTGTCCGCGAGCCCGACAGACTCGAGCGTTCGCCGGAGGTCGAGGTCCTTGTCTGACGGCGGCTACAACGAGCGCCGCTCGTCCTCGGAGCGCTTCCTCCCGCCCGACCCCCGCGTGCGCGAGCCGCACCGGCTCACGCCCGCTGCTCGCGCTGAGAGTCGGCGTGCTCGGCGGCGTCGCGCTGCTCGTGTTCGCCGTGCTCTTCCTCCGACTCTGGTCGCTGCAGGTGCTCTCCGGCGACGAGTACCTGAACGCGGCGCAGAACAACCAGCTCCGCCTCGTCCGGGTCGAGGCGCCGCGCGGGCCGATCCTCGATCGCCAGGGCCGTGCCATCGTCTCGAACGTCGCGGGCACCGCCGTCCAGCTCTGGATCGGAGACATGCCGAAGGAGGGCCGGTACGAGCTCGTCAGCGACTCGCGCGCGTCCTCAACGTGCCTGCGAAGGCGCTCGCGCGCGAGGTCGAGGAACGGCCGCGACGATCCGCTGACGCCGATCACCGTGAAGACCTCGGTCGGCGAGGAGCAGGTCAACTACCTCTACGAGCATCAGGCCGAGTTCCCGGGAGTCGAGATCGCTCAGATCTACCTGCGCGACTACGCGTACAACACCCTCGCCGCTCAGATCCTCGGCTACGTCGGCGAGATCTCGCCGGAGGAGCTCAAGCGGCTTCGACGCGACGGCTACCGCGCGGGAGACCGGATCGGCAAGGCGGGCATCGAGGCGGCGTTCGACACGTATCTCCGAGGCGAGGACGGCCGCGCCCAGATCCGCGTCGACTCGCTCGGCCGAACCAGTGAGCGCTCGAGCTGCGTCGGAGCCGCGCGCGGGATACGCGCTGCGGCTCACGCTCGACATGCGGCTGCAGCGTGCGGCCGAGGAGGCTCTCCAGTACGGGATCGACCTCGCGCACCAGAACGACCACTGGGCCGCGAACGGCGGCGCGATCGTCGCGCTCGATCCCCGCGACGGCGCCGTCCTCGCGATGGCCTCCGCGCCGACGTACAAGCCCTCGGTCTACGTCGGCCGCGTCGATCCGAAGAAGCTCGAGCCGCTCCTGGAGCAGGAGGCCGCGCGAGCGCGCGAACTCTCCGGGCCTGAACCGCGCCACTCGCCGGGCTCTACCCGCCGGGATCGACCTGGAAGCCGGTCACCGCGCTCGCGGGGATGCAGGAGCACGTCTTCTCCGCGTACGAGTCGCTGCAGTGCACGCCCGTCGCCTACTACGGGCTCGACCGGCAGCGGTTCCGGAACTGGAATCCCTTCGTCGAACCGGCCGATGACGCTCCCCGAGGCGCTCGCGGAGTCCTGCGACACGTACTTCTACGAGATCGGCAACCGCTTCTACCAGCGCGGCGCGGAGAGCCGTGTCCGCATGCAGCAGTGGGCGCGCAGGTTCGGGTTCGGCGGCCCGACGGGGCTCGACATCGGCGGCGAGGCGGAAGGCCTGCTCCCGACGCCCGACTGGCGCTGGAAGACGTTCGAGAGCGACTGGGACCGCGCCTGGAACCCGGGCGACTCGATCCAGCTCGCGATCGGCCAGAAGGACCTCCTCGTGACCCCGCTCCAGATGGCGGCTTTCTACGCGATGCTCGCGAACGGAGGCGACGTCGTCACGCCCTATCTCGTCTCGGATGTCGAGCAGCCGGGCGGGAAGGGATCGCCGCGGGTCGTCCTCCGCCGCTTCGCACCTCGCCCGCCGCAGCTCGGCCGGCGTCGACTCCGGCGCGCTCGACGCCGTGCGCGACGGGCTCTATCTCGGCGACGCACTCGGCGAGCGGCACGTCCTCCGGCGTCTTCGCCAACTACGCGGTCCCATCTCGGGCAAGACGGGTACCGCGGAGAAGGTCGTACCGTTTCCCGGCTACCCTATCGACCACCTCGAAGACCAGTCCTGGTGGTGCGGATGGGGGCCGTCCGACGCCGCGCAAGCTCGTCGTGTGCGCGCTGATCGAGAACGGCGGGCACGGCTCGACCGCGGCCGCACCCGCGGCTCTGCGCGTCTTCGAGCGGTTCTTCGGCGTCGAGGCGCCGCTCGAGGTCCTCCGTGGACACGGACTGATGATCGAGGTCGCCGCAGCGTCCGCGGATCCGTGCCGCCGGCGGTCGAGCCGAGTCCGCACCGCTCGCGTTCATGCGCCGTCTCGACTGGGTCCTGCTCGCGGCGGCGGTCGCACTGATCGGGTACGGCCTCTGGGTAATCGCGGGAATCACGCGCTTCGACGTCCCGGAGACGAGAGCTACTTCGTCGTTCGCCAGGCGATCGCTGCTGGAATCGGCCTCGTCGGGCTCGTCGTCGCGACGATCGTCCCGTCGATCTCGCGCGGCGAACTGGCAGCTGCTGTACGGCGCGACGCTCGCGCTGATGTTCTTCGTCTTCCTCGCCGCCGAGACCATCCGCGGCTCCAAGCGCTGGATCGACCTCGGCTTCATCCAGTTCCAGCCGTCCGAGCTCGGGAAGGTCCTCTTCGTCCTCGCGATCGCAGGCTTTCTCGTCGAGCGCGTCGGTCGGGTGACGCGCTGGCGGACGATCCTCTCGGCGATCGGGCTGGGGGCCGCTCCCATCCTGCTCGTCTTCCTCCAGCCGGACCTGGGCACGGCCCTCGTTTACAGCGCCGCTCTTCGCACGTCCTCTTCTTCGTCGGCGTTCGCTGGCGGCAGCTCCTCGTACTGCGTCGCTATCGCCGCGTTCGGGATCCTCTCGGTGCTCTGGCTCCTGCCAGAGGCGGGCATCCAGGTTCTGAAGCCGTACCAGGCGGCGCGCCTCACGCTCGATCCGGAGGCGGATCCGAGCGGGCTCACCTACAACCTGAACCAGTCGATCACTGCCGTCGGCTCGGGTGGCCTCACAGGCCGAGGCGTCGACCGAGGCCAGCCAGACGCGCCTCGACTACCTCCCCGAGCACGCGACCGACTTCGCCTTCGCCTCGCTCGCGGAGCAGCGTGGCTTCGTCGGCTCGGCGATCCTGCTTCTGCTCTATCTGCTCGTCGTGTGGCGAGGGCTGCGGGTCATCACCGTCGCCGAGCGACCTCTACGGCGCCGTTGTCGCGGGCGGGCTCGTCTTCGCGTTCGTGTTCCAGATCTTCGTCAACGTGGGCATGACGATGGGCGTCGCGCCCGTGACCGGCATCCCGCTGCCGTTCGTCACGGTCGGCGGGAGCTCGATGGTGACGAACCTCGCTGCTGATCGGAGTTCTCCAGGGCATCCATGCGCGAGGCGCGCTCGCGGGAGGCCGCTCCTTGAAGGCCGCGGGCGTGGCGGCTGGCGCTCGAGGCGCGCAAGCCCTGCCAGATGCAGGAGAAGGAGGCACACGCTCCTGTCGGCCCGTCGTCGTGTGCGGCACGCTCGCGGAGCAGCTCGCCCGCGAGCTCGGCGTGGACGCCGAGCCGGCGCCGTCGTCGTCGAGCGACGCCGCCGAGCGTCGGCCGGAGCGGAGGTCGTCGTCCGCGTTCTCGCCGGTGACCCCGATGATGTCGACGACGCGCCTCGTGCGCGAGGCCGACCGCCGTCGGGACGTCCGGTCGTCTTCGTCCAGCTCTGGCCGCAGGCCGACTGGGCGCGCGCCCTTCGTCCTCTCGCCGTTCGTCATCGAGTGCCGCGCCGGGGAGGGCTTTCCGGTGCCTGCGATCGCCGAGACGATCGTCGCGGCCGTCGAGCACGGCCCGAAGCCCTCGCCGCGCGGATCCCGGTGCTAAAGAGCCGGTCGAATCGAGCGTCGTGCGCACCGCGATCGCCCGCGCTGCCCTGATCGGCGCTGCCGGCGCCCGGAAGGGCCCGACCCGGCCGCTGATCGCCCTCGAGCAGCTGCGGATGCTCTCCTCTCTTCGAGCCACGACCACCCGGCGCGCGGGGTCGGACATCCCTGCCCCGCGCTCGCGGCGGCAACGCTCGCGGCCGGCTTCGCCTTCCGCGCGCTGCGCGCGCGGCCGGCCGCGCGCTCCCGGCACCGCTCGTGAACGCGGCGTCGCCGCGGCGGGACCTGGGCGTTCGCGAAGGCGTTGGAGCGCTCCAGCCCGCGGCCGAAGCTCCTCCTAAAACCCCGCGATCTGCTCCGTCCGGTCCGGGACCTAGCATGCGCCCGGACCGAGCCATGGGAGGAGCGATGCCGGACACGGAGCTGGCCGAAGAGCTCTTACAGCTCGAAGAAGCCGACGCGTGGTTCGAGTACCTGGAGTCCACGCGAGGCCAGACGGAGACGCGCTACGGCGAGGTCGAGCCGTGGGCGTGGGCGCGCCTCTCCCAGCGGTTGCGCGCCGTTCGCGCACGCTCGTTCGCGGCTTCGCCCGGCCGCGGCATAGCGCGCTCAGGTCGAGGCCGGACGCGCGGTACACTGCGTCCAGGTTTTCATGACCGCTGTACCACATCCGCAGCGCGACCCCGGAAACGCCGTCGGCGTTCGTCCGAGCGCGCGCGATCAAACGAGGAGATTCACACTTTGCCACTACGTTGGTTTCGCTTTGGAAAGAAAGAGGAAGAGGCTGCAGCGCAGGAAGCGGCAGCCATGGAGGAACAAGCACCGCCTGAGCTAGAGGCGGCAGTACCGGCCCCGGAAGCCACCGAGGCCGCCGAGACAGCGAAGAAGAAGCGCCGCCGCGGAAGCCGCGGAGGGCGCGGCCGAAAGAAGCCGGCCGCCGACCGAGGCGGCCGGGAGCGCCGCTCGACGACGCTGTCCAGGCGCCGGCCGAGACGGCAAGCCGGAGCGCAAGCCGAGCCGAGCGCAAGCCGGAGCGCACCGCCGCAGATCGCAAGTCGCAGCGCGGCACGCGCCGCCGGACGCCGACGAGGCGCGCGCCGCTGCCGGCCGCGAAGCGCGAGCTCCTGATCTCTGTCGACGTCGGGGAGCAGCGCGTCGCGGTCCTCGAGGACGACCGCGTCGCCGAGGTCTATCTGGAACGACCCGAGCGGCGCTCGATCGCCGGGAACATCTACCTCGGCGTGGTCGACAACGTCCTCCCCGGGATGGAGGCCGCGTTCGTCGAGATCGGCCTCGAGAAGAACGGGTTCCTGTACGTCGACGAGATCGTCGGCCCCGAGCTCGAGGGTCGCAAGGGCGCGCGCAAGATCCAGGACCTGATCAAGCGCGGCCAGACCGTGCTGGTGCAGGCGGTCAAGGACCCGATGAAGTCGAAGGGCGCCCGCCTGACCACCGAGCTCTCGCTGCCCGGGCGCTTTCCTCGTCTACGTCCCGAACGGCGAGGGCATGGGCGTCTCGCGCCGGCTCGAGGACCAGGAGCGCACCCGGCTCAAGGAGATCGTGAGAGAGCTCGACGCGAAGGGCGGAGGCATCATCGTGCGCACCGCCGCGGAGGGCGCGTCCGCCGAGGACATCGAGCGCGACCTCGTCTTCCTCCAGCGGCTCTGGAAGACGATCCAGGCCAAGGCCGAGAAGTCCACCGCCCCCGAGCTCGTCTACGAGGAAGCCGAGCTCCCGCTGCGCATCGTCCGCGATCTGTTCGCCGGCGACTTCGTCGGCGCCCAGATCGACGACGACCGCACCCACCGCCGGATCGTCAGCTACCTGAAGAAGACGTCGCCGCACATGATCGAGCGCGTCCACCGCTATCGAGACAAGGCGCCGCTCTTCGAGGCCTTCGGCGTCGACGCAGAGATCCGCTCGACGCTCGCCCGGCGGGTCGACCTGCCCTCCGGGCGGCTACCTCGTCTTCGACTACGCGGAGGCGTTCACGGTCATCGACGTCAACACCGGCCGCTTCGTCGGCTCGCGCGGAAAGTCCGCGTCAGGCCGGCTCGAGGACACGATCGTGAAGAACAACCTCGAAGCGGTGAAGGAGGTCGTCCGCCAGCTCCGGCTGCGCGACATCGGCGGGATCATCGTCATCGACTTCATCGACATGGCGAATCCCAAGAACCGCGCGACCGTCGAGGAAGCTCTCCGCAGCGAGCTCGAGCGCGACCGGACGAAGACCTACGTCGTCGAGATCTCGCCGCTCGGGCTCGTCGAGATGACGCGCCAGAACGTCACCGACGGACCGCGGGAGATCCTCACGACGAAGTGCGTCGTGTGCGCAGGCGACGGGTTCGTGGTCTCGGAAGCGACGCACGCGCTCGAGATCGAGCGAAAGCTCCGCGAGATCGCGAAGGGCGCACGAGCGCAGGCGTTCCGCATCGCCGTCCATCCTCGTGTCCTCGCCCTGCTCGCGGGCCCCGGCGGACGACGGCTCCAGGAGATCGAGGCGGCCGCACGACGCCGCTTCTTCCTCGTTCCTGCGGCCGCCGAGAACGGTCACGTCCATCTCGATCACTTCGAGGTCCTGGAGCAAGGAAAGCTCGAGGCGCTCAAGCCCACGGCGGCGGTCGAGGAGGGGGCGTCGCTCGAGCTGAAGCTCGTCGAGGTCGGCCTGTACGACCCGACCGCAGGCGTCGGCAAGGTCGACGGCTCCGAGATCGTCGTCGCGGGCGCGGCCAAGCTCGTCGGCAAGAAGGTCGCCGGTCGACGCGTCGGCCGCGTGCTCGACGGCGTCGCCTACGCGACGCTCGCCGACTCGCCCGAGGCCGCGACGCCGATCACGTTCGAGGCGGAGGCCGAGAAGCCGACTCGCGCGCCGAGCCGGAGGAAGGCCTCGCCAAGGAGCCCGGCGAGAGGAACTGCCCGGCGAGCCGACGGAGGAGGACGCCCGAGCTCGAAGCCGACGCCGAGCTGGACGCGGAGCCCGAGTCGACGGACGCGGAGCCCGAGGACACCGGCGGTTGCCGAGGCGAGACGCCGACCGGCGAGGCGCCGAAGAAGAAGCGCACCCGCCGCGGAACGCGCGGCGGGCGAGGCCGCAAGAAGCCCGCGACCGCCGCGACCGCGGAAGACGCCGAGGAGAGGCGACGCCGAAGAGCGACGGACGGAGGCCGACGCCGAGGATCCACGTTCCGTCGCCCGATCTCGCTGTCGAGCCGCGAGCCCGAGCGCCGAGCCGGCGCCGGAGCCCGAGGCCGCCGCCGAAGCGCGGCGCGGAGGTCGACGGCCGCAGCGGACGGCCAGCCGAAGCGAAAGCGCTCACGTCGAGGCACGCGTGGAGGCCGCAAGCGCAAGAAGCCCGCGACGAACGGCGGCCGGCGAGGCGAGCTGCCGAGCCGAAGACGGCGCGACGCCGTCGCGTGGCCGAGCCCGCGAGGCCGTGGGACGCCGAGGTCGCGAGCGTCGCCGACGAACCGCCCGCCGAGTACGTGCCCGATGTCGGAGTGGATCGAGGACTTCGACTCGCGCTCGCGAGGTCGCTAACGGCTCTCCGGAGGGGCCGCTAGTCGCTATCATGCTGCGGTTCGCGGGCGTCCGCGCCCGCGTTTCCTACGCACGGAGACAGACATGACCTACGCGATCATCAAGGTTGCCGGAAAGCAGTACCGCGTCCGCGAGGGCGAGCGGCTGCTCGTCGACCGCATCGCGGAGGACGACGGCGCGACGTTCACCCCCACCGTCCTGCTCGTCGGCGGTGACGGAACACCGGTGCTCGAGCCGAGCGACGTCAAGGTCACGGCGAAGGTCCTCGGCGCCGTGAAGGGCCCCAAGATCCGCATCGGGAAGTACAAGAAGCGCACCGGCTACCGGCGCCATACGGGCTTCCGCGCTTCGCTCACGCAGATCGAGATCGAGTCGATCGGTGGACGAAGAAGCGCGAGGCGCGCGAAGGCCGAAGGCCGAGGCAGCGCCGAGCCGAAGCCAGCACGGCGCGAAGCAGACACGCCGGAGCGCGTCAAGGGCATGCCCACGGGCTACGAGGACATGACGGTCGCGGAGATCAAGGCAGCCGCGTCCGGAGTGGAACGCGCCCATGCTCGCGGCGGCTCTCGAGTACGAGCAGGCTCACAGCAAGCGAAAGGGCGCGATCGCAGCTCTCGAGTCCGCGATCGCAGCCAAGGAGGACGAGTCCTAATGGCTCACAAGAAAGGTCTCGGTTCTTCGCGCAACGGTCGCGACTCCGAGTCGAAGCGCCTCGGCGTGAAGATCTTCGCCGGCCAGCCCGTCAAGGCGGGGATGATCATCGTCCGCCAGCGCGGCACGAAGTTCCGGCCCGGGCCCGGGCACGGGCCTCGGCCGCGACGACACGATCTTCGCGCTGCAGGCGGGGACGGTCGAGTTCAGCCGCTCGGGCGAGAAGCGCTACATCTCCGTCGCCGCAGACTCCTAGCGGACCGCAGCTAGCGGTGCAGCGCCTGCGTCGCGACCTCTAGGCTGGTCGCCGTGTTCCACGACAGGGCGTCGCTCCACGTCGAAGCCGGGCAGCGGCGGTCACGGCGGGCTCAGCTTCCGGCGCGAGAAGTACGTGCCCGGGGCGGACCGGACGGCGGCGACGGAGGCCGCGGCGGCGACGTCGTCGTGCTCGCGGATCCCGCGCTTCGTGACCTCTCCGCGTTCCGTCGCATGAAGGTTCTCCGTGCGGGCAAGGGCGGTAACGGCATGGGCAGCCGGAAGCACGGCGCCGACGGCGAGACGGTCGAGGTTCGCGTTCCCGTCGGGACGCAGATCCTCGACCCGGAGGGTGGCCTCGTCGCCGACCTGACCATCCCCGATACGCGGTTCGTCGCCGCGCGTGGCGGACAGGGCGGACGCGGAAACGCCCGTTTCGCGACGCCGACCCGGCAGACTCCTCGCTTTGCCGAGACCGGGCTGCCGGGCGACGAGCTGGAGATCGTCCTGCGCCTGAAGCTCGTCGTCGACGCGGCGTTGGCGGGACTGCCCGAACGCGGGGAAGTCCTCGCTGCTCCGGCGCATCTCGAACGCCAAGCCGAAGGTCGCGGACTACCCGTTCACGACGCTCGAGCCGGTCCTGGGATCGTCGACGGCCCGGACGAGCGACAGCTCACCATCGCGGACGTACCCGGCCTGATCGAAGGCGCGGCGGACGGGGCCGGCCTCGGCCACGAGTTTCTGGCTCATCTCGAGCGGGCGCGGCTGCTCATCCACGTGCTCGACGCCTCCGAGAGCGATCTGGAGGAGCGGTTCCGCACCGATCGACCGCGAGCTCGCCGCCTACGGCGCCGGGCTCGACGAGCGACCGCAGCTCGTCGTGCTGAACAAGATCGATCTGCTCCGAGCCCGCCCGTCATTCGAGCTCCGAGACGGGCGCATCGCGCGAGTCGTGGCGACCTCGTGCGCAACGGGAGCGGGCATCGAGGAGCTCAAGCACCGCGCTCTTCGAGCTCTGCTCGCCGGAGAGCGCGGCGCAGGTCGTGGAGGACTCGCTGCCCGACTTCCTCGAGTATCGGCCGAAGCCGCAGGCGGGCCCGGGTTTCGGATCCTCCGCACCGATCGCGGCTACCGCGTCGTCGGCACGCCTCCGCCCGCGGTCGGAGCTCGAGGAGGCGCTCCGCCGCGCCGGCGTCAAGCGCGGGGCAGAGGTCGAGCTCGAAGGCGAGACGCTCGAGTGGCAGTAAGGGGCCCTCGGAATTCTCGGCGGCGCTTTCGATCCGCCGCACGTCGGCCACGTCGCCCTCGCGCGCGCCGCGATCGACGAGCTCGGCCTCGAGCGGCTACTCGTCCTCGTCGTCGCCGATCCGGGGCACAAGGAGACGATCGCCTCGCGCGACGCGCGTCTCGAGCTCGCTCGGCTGGCTTTTGAGGATGTCCCCGGCATCGACGTCGAGCTCGATCCCCATGCCCGCACCGTCGACTCCCTCGAGGCGAGAGGCCACGCGACGCCGTGTTCATCATCGGCGGCGACGAGTTCGCCGACTTCTGGCAGTGGAAGCGCCCGGAGCGCATCCTCGAGCTCGTGCGGCTCGGCGTGGCGATGCGGCCGGGCGTCCCCGACGACCGTGTGCGCGAGGCACACGCTCGCCTCCCAGCGCCCGACCGCATCTCGTACTTCCCGCTGGAGCCGGTTCCGGTTTCCTCGTCCCTCGTTCGCGAGCGAGTTGCGCGGGAGAGCCGATCGACGAGCTCGTACCACCGAAGGTCGCCGAGGCGATCGCCGCCTCGGTCTCTACGCCTCGGCTGAGTAGACTGGGGCCGAGGAAAGAAAGGCGCACACCGACTGAGCCCACTCGAGCAAGCACGCCGTACCGCCGCTCTCTGCCAGGAGAAGCTGGCGTCCGACGTCACCATCCTCGACATGCGGGGCGTCTGCGACTTCACGGACTTCTTCGTGATCGCCACCGGCCGCAACCCGCGGCAGACGAAGGCGATCTACGACGAGGTGGCGGGCACCCTGAAGAAGGAGCAGAAGCTGATCCCGCGCGCGAGCGCGGGGCTGCCCGAGGCGAGCTGGATCGTCGGCGACTACAACGACGTCGTGCTGCACCTCTTCACGCCCGAGACGCGGCGCTTCTACCGCCTCGAGGATCTCTGGAGCGACGTGCCGTCGGTCGAGGTCGAGGCGCTCGCAGGCTAGGATTGCGGGGCGTCAGGCTTCAGCCTGACCTCGGTGTCGAGTTGTTCGCAGGCTTAGCCGCGATCCTCGTCGCCGACCGCCCAGACGTCACGCATCTCCTCCGGCGGAGCCTCGAGCACCGCGGTGCCGGAGAGCGTGGGGCGGAGTGGTCGACGGGGCTCACGCACGCCGAGCCCGCCTGCCGGAGGATCGAGCCAAGGCTCCTCCGGGCGGGCGCTCGAGAAGAGCGCACGCACGAACTGGATCGCGCGAGCGATTCGTGCGCCGCTCTGGTCGTCTGCGTCGCGCTTCTTCGAGTCGTCTCGCGCTGACTCAAGGGATAGCGGTCGGTCTTGGAGTTACGCGAAGCCGAGCCGAACCTGGTCGATGACTTCCGACGCTAAACTGACACTCTCTTGGGGCCATAGCTCAGTTGGGAGAGCGTCTGGCTGGCAGCCAGAAGGTCGCCGGTTCGAGCCCGGCTGGCTCCATGAACGACCACACGCTGGCGTGCGTCTACCCGGGCCAGGGACATGAAGCTCAGAAGATGTCGACTGGCCGGGGATCCGTTCGTCGTATCGATAACGCCGATGAGATTCGGCACACCGGATAGTCATTAGGCCAGGTGGTCGACATCCGGCCGAGGCAACGATCGAAAGGAGCACATGCCAGGACAGATGGTTCACCTCGAGATTCCGGCAGGTGACACGGCGAAGGCACGCGAGTTCTGGGGCGGGCTCTTCGGCTGGGAGTGGCAGGCGTACGAGGGCTCGCCGTCCGAGTACCACATGACCCGGTTCTCCGACACGACCGGCGGCGCGATCTACAAGGCCGACGGCCGAAGCGCGGAGCCCGCGTCTACTTCGACGTCGACGACATCAACGACGGCGCCGCCCGTGTGAAGGAGCTCGGCGGCGAGGCCGGCGAGGCGATGCCGGTGCCGGGCATGGGCTGGTTCGCGATCTCAAGGACCCCGAGGGCAACGAGTTCGGTCTCTGGCAGAACGACGAGAGCGGCCGCGATGCCGACCGCCTAACCCGCCTGCGACAGCGGCAAGCGGCGTCGCGTCGACCGGCGCCGCTTGCCACGGCCGTTCCCGTACCCTCGCGGTAGCTACCGACCAAACGAGACGAAGGGACGGCCATGCCTTTCTACCAGCGTCGCGGCGACGTTCCCCGCAAGCGCCACATCGTCTTCCGCGAGAACGGAACCCTGCTCACCGAGGAGGTGATGGGGCTCGAGGGGTTCACGGGCAACGAGTCGATCCTCTACCACCTGCAGTCGCCCTGCCGGGTGAAGGAGCTCGGCGAGTTCACGCCGATCGAGCGCGAGGAGTGGGTACCCGACACCCACGCGCACCGGCTGCATGAAGACGTACGAGGTCGATCCCGAAGGCGACGAGATCTCGGGCCGCCGCACGCTGATGTGGAACCAGGACGTCGAGATCTCGCTCTGCCGGCCGGACTCGTCGATGGACTACTTCTTCCGGAACGGCGAGGGCGACGAGGTGATCTTCGTCCACGAGGGCGAGGGGACGCTGGAGACGACCTTCGGCGACGTGCACTACAAGGACGGGGACTACCTCGTCATCCCGCGCGGCACGACCTATCGCTTCGTTCCCGACGGCCCGCAGCGCCATCTCGTCTTCGAGACGCCTGGCCTGATCGAGATCCCGAGGCGCTACCGGAACCAGTACGGACAGATCCTCGAAGGCGCCCCGTACTACCACCGCGACATCCACCCGCCGTCGGAGCTGAAGACGCACCGGGAGCGGGGAGACTTCCTCGTGAAGGTGCGCGTTCGCGGCGGGTACCAGGAGTACGTCCTCGACTACCACCCCTTCGACGTCGTCGGCTGGGACGGCTACCTCTACCCGTGGACGTTCTCGATCCACGACTTCGAGCCGATCACGGGCCGCATCCACCAGCCGCCGCCCTCGCACCAGACCTTCCAGGGCCCGAACTTCGTCATCTGCTCGTTCTGCCCGCGCAAGCTCGACTTCGACCCGGACGCGGTGCCGCTTCCCGTACCACCACTCGAACCTGCAGTCGGAGGAGATGATCTATTACGTCTCCGGAAACTTCGGCTCGCGCAAGGGGATCTCCGTGGGCGCGATCACGCTCCATCCCTCGGGGCTTCCGCACGGGCCGCAGCCCGGCCTCGCGGAGAAGGCGCTCGGCGTCACCGAGACGACGGAGCTCGCGGTCATGTGCGACACCTTCCGGCCGCTCAGGCTCTCGACGCTCGCGCGCGACCTGGACGACGGGAAGTACGCGCTGTCGTGGTACGAGCCGCCCGCCGAGGACCAGAGCCTGGCCGGCGTGACCAGCCACCTGTAGATGGACGCCGACCGCTTCCTGCGCGAGCTCCCCGCGCTCTTCGAGGACTTCCCGGCCTCGGAGCACCCGCGCGACCGTCGCTTCGCTCCGATCGCCGACGAGATCGAGAACCTCGCGCGAGAGAACAACTTCGCGCTGCTCAACCTCGCGGCGTCCTGCCTCGGGCCCGGACGAGGCCTACGTCGAGGTCGGCGTCTTCCACGGCGCGAGCCTGATCTCGGCCATGCTCGGCAACGAGGGCCGCCGCTTCATCGGGATCGACAGCTTCGACTTCCGTGACGCCAGCCTGGAGACGGTGGAGCGAACCTCGAGCGCTTCGGCGTCCTCGGCCGGAGCTCCTCGTCGGCGACGTCTTCGAGCTCGTCGGCGGCGGGGAGCTGGACGGAGTTCGGTCGGCGCCTGGTACTACGACGCGCTCCACACGTACGAGGCTCAGCTCGAGGGGCTGCGCATCGCCGAGCCGTTTCTCGCGCCGGGCGCGCTCCTGATCGTGGACGACACCGACTGGGAGCAGGTCGGCCGCGCGATGGACGACTACCTCGCCGGCCAGCCACGCGCGCGCCGAATCCTCGCGATCGACGGCAAGGAGCCCGGCTCTCCCCAGTGGTGGGAGGGGATGCAGGTCCTCGAATGGAGCGCGTAGAGCCGGGCGTGCCCGGCCCTACGCGCTACGTCCCGCGGAGCGTCAGCCGCCGGCTGAGAACGACGCCGTTCTTGTCGTTCAGGGCGAACGTCGCGGTGTAGGTCACGCCCTTCGCCATGGGCGTGCGGAAGCGAAGACGGGCTCGGATCGTGCAGTCGACGCGCAGCGCAGAGGTCTGCTGGCCGACGGCGATCAGCCGCCCTGCGCGGAAGATGCGCCACGTCATCCCGATCGACTCACCCGTCGTGTCGCCGACGCAGTAGCGACGCGTGTAGAGCGAGACGAGCGGCGTCGTGGTTCCCGCGCGGAAGCTGTAGACCCCGTTTCGTGCGTCGAGCGGCCGCGCGCTGGCGCCGAACCGTGCGGGCGAGGATCCCTTCGGCGCCCCTCCGGCCCGATACAGACCGGACTCCCACGGCTGTCCCTGGTCGTCCTGGTAGACGAACCAGATGAACATCCCGACGAACGGGTACTTCGTGGCCATCGCGATCGACTGCCGGATGTACGCGGCCTGGATCGGATACGGCGACCCCGAACGCATCCTCGGGCCTGGTCTGATGGCCGTACTCGGTGATCCAGATCGGCGCGGACTTGCGCTTGAACCACACCTTCAGGCTCGCGTTGAAGCGGGGGAGAGACGCGAGCGACACGTTCGGCCACTTCACGACCTGGCTCGGCTTCGAGTTGGGATTGAACGGATACGGGTGGTGGGACCACGCGTCGAACTTGAGCCTCGGGTTCGCCTTGGCCACGAGCTCTGCGAACTTGCCCGGCGAGTGCGTGTCGGAGACACCGGGCACGCGCCGGTCGCGTCCACGTGCGGACGTCTCCCCGATTGCGACCTGAGCCAGGTCGGGCTGCCGGCCTTGAGTCCCGCGTACGCCGCCGCGTACAGCTTCGCGTAGTTCGCGGGAGCCACCGACTTGCCGGCTGCGTTGAACTGCGGGGTCAGGAAGAGGTTGAGGTTCGGCTCGTTCCAGACGGAGTAGAACCGAACGAACGGGATAGCCGTTGAAGCGCCCGGAGTACCGCGTCGCGATCGCGCGCGCGAAGGCGGTGAAGTCCGCGAGCCGCTGCGGCATGGCGTTGGGATTCTTGCCGCCGTTCGCCCAGCGCGGGCTGCCGGAGATCGTGAGCATGACCTCCATGTCCGTCTCCTGCGCGCTTCGCAGCGCCTCGTCCACGTCGTCGAAGACGTACGCGGGATCGAACGGATTCGCCGCGTTCGAGGGCCGCTGCGGCGCGGCCAGGTTCCACTGCACGAGCAGGCGCATGATGGTCGCGCCCTCCCGCGAGGAGCCCTGGATGCGGCTCGCCCGGTCGTTGACCCAGCGAAAGCTCGGATCGTCGTGGAACCCGACCCACATTCGCTCTGCAGCCAAGCCGGCAGGCGCAGCGACCGCTGCAAGGGCGCACAGGGCTATG
This sequence comes from uncultured Actinomycetes bacterium, assembly GCA_963838395.1. Taxonomy (GTDB): domain Bacteria; phylum Actinomycetota; class Thermoleophilia; order Gaiellales; family Gaiellaceae; genus GMQP-bins7. The sequence goes on along the minus strand of CAWIQX010000022.1, from coordinate 29,051 downwards.
ACGAGGCGGACGGTGCGTCTCACGGAGTCTCCTTTACCTTCCGGCGGTGCGGTTCGGCGGTTCTGCGGCACGAAGGCTTCCGCACCGTAGCGGGACGAGTATGAGGACCGTGTAAGGACCTGTCCGCAGGGGGACCGGAGGGCGTGGCGTAAACTCCTCGGCATCGTGTCCGTTTCTGCATGGGAAGCCGTCTTCATGCTCGTCGTGCTCAAGATCCCGATCGTCTATCTCGCCGCCGTAGTGTGGTGGGCGATCCGGTCGGAGCCGGCGCCGGAAGGCGGGCCTGGGTCAGGACGAAGCGTTCGCCCCGCTGGTGCCGTGCGCCTGGGGCGGCCGGCGCCGAGACGTCGCGCGCGACCGACCGGGGTGCGTCCGCTACGGCCCGCTCCGCGGCCCGTCGCGGAGGCCGCGCGTCGGGGTCTCCGTCGTGAACGACGACTCGATTCACCAGCACCGCGCGGACAACGTCGCCGGGCTCTTCTGCGCGTTCTCGTTCGCGCTCTCCGGGCTCGCACTGGCACGTCAGCCGGGTCTTCTCGCGCCGGTCGCGATCCTCCTCGCGCTCGTCGCCGCGCGGATGACGGTGGCACACCGCACGCTCGCCGGCGTCGCGGTGATCGTGGCCGCACTTGCCTTCTTCGTCGGCATGATCGTCTCGATCACGACCGACAACGCGCTCTTCTAGCCGGTGCCTGGCGACCTGAACGCCGGCTACGTGGGGACGCTCCTGGAGCAGTACCTCGAGAACCCGGACGCAGTCGATCCCGCCTGGCGTCGAGCTCTTCGAGAGCGCGGACAACGGCGTCCTGGAGGCTCTGCCCGGGCTCTCCAAGCTGATCGAGTCGCGCTCCCAGGACGGGAACGGTGGCGGACTGAAGGGTGCCGCTGCCCCGATCGCGCAGGACGTCGCACGTGGAGACGGAATCGGCGGCCTTGTCGCCGGCGCCCGAGGCGCCCGCGGACGAAGACCTCCTGGCCGCAGTCGCGGCCGCGATGGCGCTCGTGAAGGCGATCCGCATGCACGGTCATCTCGCAGCACGTCTCGACCCGCTCGGCTCCGAGCCGCCGGGCGATCCCGCGCTCGAGCCCGAGAGCCTCAGCCCTCCGCTGACCCCGGAGCTCCAGGCGAAGATTCCGGCCAGGCTCCTCCGGCTATCGGTCGAAGGGGAGACCCTGCGCGACGCGCTACCCCGGCTGCAAGACGTCTACATGGGGACGATCGCGTACGAGATCGAGCACATCTCGGATCACGCCGAGCGCGTCTGGCTACGACGGGCGATCGAGTCGGGACGCTTCCGCCGGCCGCTCCCGGCGGAGGATCGGCTTGCCCTCCTCGCACGGCTGGCACAGGTCGAGGCCTTCGAGACGTTTCTGCGACGCGCGTTCATCGGGCAGAAGCAGTTCTCGATCGAGGGGCTCGACGCGCTCGTACCCATGCTCGACGAGGCGATCGAGCTCGCGGCCGCCGCCGGTGCCCACGAAGTCGTGATCGGAATCGCCCATCGAGGCCGTCTCAACGTGCTGGCGCATACCGTCGGACGCTCGTACGCGTCGATCCTGCGCGAGTTCGAAGGCGAGCGTACGTTCGACGCCCTGGTCTCCGACCCGGAGGGTGGGACGGGCGACGTCAAGTATCACCTGGCCGCCTCCGAGTCGCGCACCACGCGGTCGGGCGACGTGCAGGTGACTCTCGCAGCCAACCCGAGCCATCTCGAGGCGGTCGACCCCGTCATCGAGGGCCTCGCGCGGGCAGAGCAGACCGATCGCTCGGGCGGCGCCGGGATCCACGACCCGTCGGTGGCGCTTCCGATCCTGATCCACGGAGATGCGTCGTTCGCCGGGCAGGGGGTCGTCGCCGAGACGTTCAATCTCCACTCCATCGACGGCTACTCGACGGGCGGAACGCTCCACGTGATCGCCAACAACCAGGTCGGCTTCACGACCGATCCGGCCGAGGGCCGCTCGACGCGCTACTCGAGCGACCTCGCCAAGGGCTTCGACGTTCCGATCGTCCACGTCAACGCCGACGACCCCGAGGCGGCGCTCTCGGCGGTGCGGCTCGCTCTCGCCTACCGCGAGGAGTTCGGTCACGACATGGTGATCGACCTGGTCGGCTACCGCCGCTTCGGACACAACGAGCAGGACGAGCCGGCGTATACGCAGCCGCTGATGGCCGAGCGGATCGACGGTCAGGCGCCGGTGCGCGAGACGTACGGAGCCCGGCTCGTCGAGGAGGGAGTCCTCACCGAGGAAGATGCAGCGCAGCTCCTCGCGCGCCCGCTGGAGGTGTTGCGTGAGACACACGACCAGCTTCGTGCGTCCTTTGCCGATCCCGAGCCGCCACGTGAGCCCCGCATCCCACGGGACACCGGAGACACCGTCGTCACGGCAGTGCCCGTCGAGCGGCTGCGCGCGTTGAACGAGCAGCTGCTTCAGGTTCCAGCCGGCTTCGAGGTGAACCCCAAGCTTGCGAAGCAGCTCGAACGACGGCGTGAGACGTTCGCCGAGGGAGGGATCGACTGGGGTCAGGCGGAGGCTCTGGCGTTCGCCTCGCTTCTCGAGGAGGGCATCCCGATTCGGCTCTCGGGCCAGGACACGGAGCGCGGAACCTTCTCGCACCGGCACGCGGTCCTGCACGATCCCATCACCGGAGAGACCTTCACGCCGTTACAGGCTCTACCCGATTCGGACGCCGCCTTCGAGATCTACAACTCTCCGCTCTCCGAGTATGCAGCGCTCGCGTTCGAGCACGGCTACTCCATCGCCGCGCCGGACGCCCTGGTGCTCTGGGAGGCGCAGTTCGGCGACTTCGTCAACGGCGCCCAGATCGTCGTCGACCAGTTCATCGTCTCCGGACGCTCGAAGTGGGGGCAGACGTCGAGGCTCGGACTGCTGCTTCCCCACGGGTACGAGGGCAACGGCCCCGAGCACTCGAGCGCCCGCCTGGAGCGCTTCCTTCAACTCGCCGCGCAGGAGAACATCCGCGTCGCGAACTGCACGACGGCCGCGCAGTTCTTCCACCTGCTCCGCCGTCAGGCGCTCGACGCGACCGCTCGCCCGCTCGTCGTCATGACGCCGAAGGGCCTCCTGCGCCTGCGGCAGGCGACCTCGACGGCGGAGGACCTTTCGGCCGGGTTCGTTCCAGCCCGTGATCGACGACCCGGCGCGCAGCGAACTCGAGTCAGTGCATCGCCTCGTGCTCTGCAGCGGGAAGATCTACTACGACCTGGCCGCGCACGAGGCTCGCGCTCTCGCTTCGACCGTCGCGCTCGCGAGGATCGAGCTGCTCTACCCGTTCCCGGTCGACGCCCTTGCCCGGCTCGTCCAGTCCTACCCGGAGCTTCGAGAGATCGTCTGGGCACAGGAGGAGCCCCAGAACATGGGAGCCTGGCGTTCGATCCGCCACCGCCTCGAGGAAGCAGCAGCCCATGCCTCGGCAGTGGAGCACGTCACGTATGCGGGTCGTTCGTGGCGCGCGAGCCCCAGCGAGGGCTACCCGACGCTGCACCAGCGAGAGCAGGACCGCATCGTCCGAGAGGCGCTCGGCTCATAGCTGCGCAAGGCGGCAATTCGCTAGCGCGAATTCCGGTCGCGCAAGATCCTAAGGGCGTCCGCTCCGCGGCCTCGACGCGCCGGCTAGCGTGGGCGCACGCGCCGTCTGGCCTCTGACGCGACGCGCGGCCCGTAGCGCTCGACTGCGTCGAGCAGCTGTCGCCGCTGCGACTTCGGGAGTCGGCGATAGAGCCGGTACAGCAGCAAGACGAACGTGAAGATACGGACGATCGGCACACGCGCACCATACCCCGAAGAGGCGTCGTCCGAAGCGTCCCGAACGAGGTCTTCGATAGACTCCCACCCTTCAGAAGAAGCTCATGTCGGATCTCGAAGAATCAGTCGTCGAGACGGAATCCCTCTTCGCCGCGGCGATCCGGGAGCACCTCGACCTCAAGGAACGCAACTCCGGACTCGACGGAGACATGCCGATCGACTCGTACCTGAACGGCGATCCGCTCGAGAACCATCCCCTCTTCAAGAGCGAGGAGCAGGCTCGCATCGAGGAGACGATGGACGGTGAGCCCGCCGCTCAGATGAGCTCCGATCGGCTCCCGTGGCCCGGTGAAGAGACGGCGGAGAACGTCGAGGGCGCGGCTCTGGACGAGACGCTCTGGACCGGCCGCCCGCGCGACTTCGACTGGGGCGACTGAGCACCTCTGACGCCCGAAGAACGTCTGCGGCGATACGCGGAGCTTGGCCGTCCGCGTCGGGGCGAACGTCCAGGAAGGTCAGGACGTGATCGTCACGGGCTATGTCGAGCACGCCGAGATCGCACGCGCGATCGCCCGAGAGTCGTATCGCGCGGGCGCAAAGCACGTCATCGTCCTCTACGGCGACCTCCACGTCCGCCATGCGGCCATCGATCTCGGCCCGGAGGAGGAAATCGGCTGGTCGGCCCCGCACCTCCTCGACCTCTACCTGCGTGCGTACGACGAGCGGCCCGCGCTCATCTCGCTCACCGGGAATCCCGATCCCGACCTGCTCGGGAGATCTCGATCCCGCGCTCGTCGGCCGATCGGAGCCGAAGGAGCTCAGGGCGGCCTCGCTGAAGCTGATCACCGCGCGTCGCATCAACTGGACGATCGTGTCCGCCCCCAATCCCGGCTGGGCGACCCAGGTCTTCGGCGAGCCCGACGTCGAGCGGCTGTGGAGCGCCGTCGCGACGGCGACCCGTCTGGACGAGGACGACCCCGTCGAGGCATGGAACGACCACGCCTCGCGCCTGCAGGCTCGAGCGGACGACCTGAACGAGCGTTCCTTCGACGCTGTCCGCTTCAGAGGCCCTGGAACCGATCTCACTGTCGGGCTCGTTCCCGAGGCGCACTGGACCTGCGCGCGGATGCAGACCGAGGCGGGCATCGAGCACATCCCGAACATGCCCACCGAAGAGGTCTTCACGAGCCCGGACTGGCGCCGCGCGGAGGGCGTCGTCCGCTCGACCGCGCCCCTTCTGGCTGCCGGCACTCGCGTGGACGATCTCGAGGTGCGCCTGGAGGGCGGGAAGATCGTCGACGCGAAAGCGTCCGCAGGCGCCGACATCATTCGCCATCAGCTCGGGGTCGACGAGCAGGCGCCGTTCCTCGGAGAGGTCGCGCTGGTCGACGGGGCGTCCGCGGTCAAGAAGACAGGCCTGATCTTCCACGACACGCTCTTCGACGAGAACGCCACCTGCCATATCGCCTTCGGCGCCGGGTTCCCGAAGGCGTTGAGCGGGGACACGGAGCTCTCGCCCGAAGACCTCCTCGCACGCGGCATCAACGTCTCCGGCGTGCACACGGACTTCATGATCGGCGGGCCCGACGTCGAGGTCTCCGGGCTCGACGCGGACGGCGCGGAGACGCCGATCATCCGCGGCGACGTCTGGCAGCTGTCCTAGGGGAGCATCCTCGAACAGGTACGGAAACCGCATGTCCATGCGGTTTGTCGTTGCGATGCAAATCTGCACTTGACAGACAGCAGCAATGATGTCACTATGATGTCATCATGCAGCTGGACAGTCACATCCAGGCGATCCAGGAAGACCTCGCCGCCACCGCCGGTCTCGGCGACGAGGCGACGGCGCGGGCCGCGCAGCGACTGAGCGAGGCGCTCGCCTCCACGCTGCACCTCCGGCTCCTCGACCTCATCGGCGAAGCCGCTCTCGAGATCGGTGGCCAGCTCGGTGCTGGGCGTGTGGAGGTCCGGCTTGCCGGCCGCGAGCCCGAGCTCGTCGTCGTCATGGAGGACTCCTCCGACTCCGTGCACCTGGCATCCGGAGAGGAGCTCAGCGGCCGCATCTCGCTGCGGCTCCCCGAGTCGCTGAAGAACAGCATCGAGGAGGCTGCAGCATCGGAAGGCGTCTCGACCAACGCGTGGCTCGTCCGCGCAATCGCGCGCGTGCTCGACTCGCGCTCACACCATCGACGCGGCAGAAACCGCATCCAGGGCTACGCCCAGGGTTGAAAGGAGAGTCATGTTCCTTGCACCGATCCCATTCGACTACGCAACCCTTCTCGACTCCGGCGACCGCGTTCGCAAGGCGAAGAAGCGGGGCACGGGTACCCGCCTGCGCCGAACGCCGAACAGCGCCGCGACCCAGGGCTAGCCGACGATGCCCGAATTCGACACTCCCGGGAGCGTCTCGCTTCAGATTCGACTCCCGAGTGGACGCGTCCGTGTCACGACGGCCGACGAGCCCCGCACCGTGGTGGAGCTCGTCGCAAAGGGCCGGCGTGGCCCGGACGCGCTCGAAGATCTCGTCATCCGCGCCGACGAGCACCGCGGTGGGCACGTCATCACCATCGAGCAGAAGGAGAAGTTCCGCTGGGGGCCGATCCAGATCAACTGGGGCGGCGATGTCGAAGTGCGCATCGTCTGCCCGCCCGGATCCGACCTCGACCTCGCCGGAGGCTCGACCAACCTCAAGGTCGACGGCGAGCTCGGAGAGGTCAAGGCGAAGAGCGCTTCCGGCGACTTGAGTCTCCACGACGTGACGAAGAGGCTTTCAGCTCAAGACTGCCAGTGGCGACATCTCCGTCGGAACGATCCGTGCGGAGGGCACGATCGTGACCGTGTCGGGTGATCTCGAGATTCGCCGGGTTCTCGCGCCCGCTGAACGCCCGGTCTGTCTCGGGCGACGCAAAGATCGGCGCGATCGAGGCAGGAGAGCTCCATCTCCAGACCGTGTCTGGCGACGCGCGCATTGGCGTGGCCAGCGGTACGCGCGTCTGGATCGACGCCGTCTCGGTGTCAGGAGACCTCGAGTCCGAGCTGGGGCTCGCCGACCAGGCGCCCGCCGTGGATTCCGACCGAGCAGGAGCCCAAGGGAGCCGTCGTCCCGATTCACGTCAAGACGGTGAGTGGAGACGTCGACATCGTGCGCGCGACCGTGCTGGCTAGCTAGAAGGCAGCTCTAACCGGCGCGCACGAGCTCGACGACCTCGTCCTCGCGTCCCTCGAGCAAGAGCTCGTAGACACGTCGCTCGCCCCCGAGCCCGAGCGGTGCCGAGAGGATCGTGTACAGCCGAGCCTCGTCAAGCCCTCTCGCGCGTGCAGCTCTCACGATACGGGCGACTACGGGCCGCGGATTGCGTCCCTCGAACTGCCAGCCCGGATACAGCCATGCCGTCGAGCCGGGCTCGCGGACTGCAATGAGCTCGCCATCCCGCCGCATCGCGTCGATCAGGAACGGGTCGACGGCGAGACGCGCGGAGAGCCAGGTACCGGAAAGGCAGTCCTCGTACTCCGTCACGCTCATGTTCGAGAGCTTACGGAAGCTGCGAGGCGAGCGACTTCCAGGTCGCGGCGTCGCCACGGCCTTCGTAGCACGTGACGACCCGCCCCTGCGCGGCGATGACTGCCGGAGCCGCCTCCGCAGCCCGCGACGACGAGCGCGCCGAGCGCGAGAAGTAGGGCGAGACCCCGCACGGAAAGCAGCGTAGTCTCGCCGATCGCCCGCGCGGAACCGTTCAGGATTTCGTAAGAGGGTCTTGACCTCGTTCCGATGGGCCGATACCCCGTAAAGATGCGGCGCGCAGCCTTCCTGACCGTTCTTGCCTTCATCGCCGTCGCGGGCAGCGCCGGCGCGCAGCCGGCGCCAACGACCCGCTCGTGGGCAGCGCCGCAGATCCAGCAGGTCGTCGATGCGGGTCTGATGGCGACGAGCGTCACCGACTTTCGTCCTGAAGACCACCTCACGTCGGTCGAGCTCGCCACGGTCCTCGCCTCGCTCGGCGTGGAGGTGACTGACGTCGAGGCCGATCGTCCTGTCACGGTCCGGGAGCTCGACGCGAAGCTGGTCACCGCCCTCGGGTTGCGTCCGCAAGCGCGTGCGCTCAGGCTCGGAGCGGACGCCGCCGGGCTCCTGCCGAGGACGTGGCTCGGTACCGAGACCGCAGCCCGCCTGCTCGGCCTTCGGACCAATCACCTGAAGACACAGGACGAGCTCGAGCTCCAACTCGCGCAACCCGCCACTCGGGCGGAGGCGGCGTACTCGATCGCGCGCATCCTGGTTCTCTCCGACCACGAGCTCGAGGCGGTGCGGGAGGAGCTCGAGAGCTTCAGTTTCCCGCAGCTCTCCATCTGGCAGCAGAACGTGCTGCGGCGGGCGCTTCGTCTCGTTGGCTCGCCGTACATCTGGGCGGGGACGTCGGAGCGGCCGCAACAGCTCTTCGGACGCACTCTCCCGGGCGGCTTCGACTGCAGTGGCTTCGTCTGGCGCGTGTACAAGCTCGAGCCGTTTGCGGGAGCTCCAGGTCTGGCGGCGACGCTGAGGGGAAGGACGACCTACGACATGAGCGGCGAGGCGCCGCGATCTGCCCGCATCGCTCGCTCGAGCCTGCAACCCGGCGATCTCGTCTTCTTCGGTACGAACGGGATCCGCTCGAAGCCGGCCGAGATCGGGCACATGGGCATCTACGTCGGAAAGGGCTGGATGGTGCACTCGTCCGACCGCGGTACGACGCTCACGCCCATGTCCGGCTGGTACGAGACGCGATTCGCGTGGGGGCGCCGCCCGCTCGCAGAAGCAGGGCTCGAGTAGCGAGAACATCCAGCTGACGTCGCTCGGCGCTCGCGAGCTTCTCGGCATCCGCGAGACTGCGAGGACATGGTCGTCGACCCCGGCGTCACTGCGGCGAACCGGCGCCTGCAGGTGCTCATCAGCTCGAGTGCGAGCGAGCTCGTGGACGAGCGGGAAGCGGCCCGAGCCGCCATCCGGACGTTGCGGCTCACACCTCTCGACCGCGGTTCCTCGGAGCGCGCCGACGTCTTCGTCGGCATCTACTGGCAGAGCTACGGGTGGGTCCCACCGGGTAGCGAGGTATCGGCTCTGGAGGACGAGTATCGGACGGCAACGGCGCCACGGCTCGTGTACGTGAAGGAGCCTGCAGCCGAGCGCGAGCCGGAGCTCGAGCCCCTGCTCGAGGAGATACGTGCAGGCGAGCGCGCGACGTGCCGCACGTTCGGCGCGCCCGGCGAGCTCGCCGAGCTCCTGATCGACGATCTGGCCGCCCTCGTGGCACAACGCTTCCATGGGGAGCGCACGCCGCCGGACGACCTTCCGGAGGGCACCGTCTCGTTCGTCTTCGTGGATATCGACGGCTCGACGCCTCTCGTCCGGATGCTCGGCGACGGCTACCCCGCGGTGTTGGACGCGTTTCGCGAGATCGTCTCCGCGTCGGTGCTGGAAAGTGGTGGCGCCGTCGTCGATTTCGACGGAGACGGCGCCTTCTGCGCGTTCTCGACTCCCGTCGCGGCTGCCCGGGCGGCGGTTCGTGTGCAACGCTCGCTCGCAGCGCACCCATGGCCCGGGGACGTGCGCTTGCGCGCGCGGATAGGCGTGCACACTGGCCCCGCGCAACGCGCGCCCGACGGCTACGTCGGGCTCGAGGTGCATCGGGCGGCGCGGATCGGCGGGGCTGCAAACGGAGGGCAGATTCTCCTCTCCTCGAGCGTGGCAAGCGCGCTCGACCACGATCCCGTAGACGGGTGGTCATTGCTCGACCTCGGCTCGTTTGCGCTGAAGGGCCTCGATCGAGCCGAACGACTCGTTCAACTCGTCGTGCCCGGGCTCGACCACGACTTGTCGGCCCCGCGTGCGCGTGGTGCGAGCTCGGTGAAGCTTCCGACGCATCTGACGAGGCTCGTCGGCCGGGAAGAGGAGATCGACGACATCGTCTCGCGTCTGGAACATCACGAGGTTCGTCTCGTCACGCTCACGGGGCCAGGCGGGATGGGCAAGACACGGCTGGCCGTGGCAGCCGCCACGCAGGTGTCGGCCGCGTATCCGGACGGGGTGTTCTTCGCGCCGCTCGCCGAAGCGGTCAGCTCGGACCAGGTCATCGCGACCATTGCCGAGGTCTTGGGAGTTCGGGCTGAGGGCGCGCGACCGCTCCTCGAAACGATCCAGGACCAGCTCGCGGCAGACCGTGCTCTTCTCGTCCTCGACAACTTCGAGCAGGTGATCGGTGCGAGCTCGGTCGTCGCCGACTTGCTGGGAAGCTGCCCTGGAACCGACGTGCTCGTGACGAGCCGGATCCCACTGCGGTTGCGTGGGGAGCACGAGTTTCCGGTCCCGTCGCTGCGAGTGCCGCCGCCCGACGCCGACGGCACCGATGCGCTGCAGTGTGCCGCCGTCCAGCTCTTCGTGGATCGCGCGCGCGCAACGCGACCCTCCTGGACGCCCGTGGGCCGCGAGGCCGCCGCGGTTGCAGAGATCTGCCGACGCCTGGACGGGCTTCCGCTTGCGATCGAGCTCGCGGCAGCGAGGCTTCGGGTGCTCGGGCCGGAGTCCTTGCTCGACCGCCTCGGAGAGCGGCTCGACATGGTTGGTGGGAGCGTTCCCGACCTGCCCGAGCGCCAGCGCACGCTGACCGCGACGATCGACTGGAGCTACGAGCTCCTGACCGAGACCGAGCGTGCCGTCTTCGCACGTATCGCGATCTTCGCCGGTGGCTGGACACTCGCAGCCGCCGAGGCGGTTTGCGGGGACGACGTCGTCGGCGACGTACTGGACACGCTCGAGCGCCTGGCCGAGCACAGCCTGATCGTCACGGGGCGTGGCGCGACAGGCGCGCTGAGAATGCGGATGCTCGAGACGATCCGCGAATACGCGGCGGTGCGACTCGAGGAGAGCGGTGAGGGCGGCGACGTTCGGAGCCGCCATGTCGCGTACTTCGACGACTTCGTTCGCGAGCTGCGCACCCGCTTCGCAGGGGAGCGAACCGCAGAGGGGATGGCTCTTCTGGACGACGACTGGGACAACGTCCACTCGGGCCTCGTTCCCGCGAAGCTCGCGTCCCGTGACTTCGCCTCGTTGATCGAGCTCGCCTCGACCACATGGCGCTACGTGTGGTTGCACGACCGCGTCCGGGAGGCGACGTCATGGATGGCTGAGGCCTACGAGGCGCGGGATGAGCTCGAGCCGCCGCTCCGCGGCGAGCTCTGCCGCCTGTGGGGCTCGTCCCTGTACCAGTTCGGCGAGTACGAGCCTGCCAAGGTTGCGCTGGAGGAAGCCGTCGAACTGCTCGCGGAGTGGGGGCCGCCTGACCGAGAGGCATGGGCGTCCACGATCCTGGCCGCGCTTCTTCCCCATTTCGAGCCCGACCTCTGGCGTGCGCATGAGCAAATCCGCCGTGCGGTCGAGATCTTTCGCGAGGAGGAGAACGACTTCGGCTTGGCCACCTCGCTCGGCGTCAGCGGAACGATCGCCGCACTCCTGGGTCGGATCGACGAGGGCATCGGCCAACTCGACGAGGGAGTGCTGGCCGCACAGCGGGTGGGCCTCGCATCGCTCATCGGAGCGAACCGATCGCTCAGGGCGCTCGCGGCACTCACCGTGGGGGACATTGCCTGCGCACGCGAGCAACTCGTGGCAGCGGCGGGAGCGCCGCTCTATCTCGAAGGCACCGCCTTCTGTTTGGAGGGACTCGCCGCGGTCGCTCTCGCCGAGAGTGACCCGATCCGCGCGTCGACCGCGCTCGGAGCCGCCGAAGGCCTGCGCGCACGAACTGGAATCCAGAATTGGCCTGTCGTCCAGATGGCACTCCAGTCGACCCTCGACGCACTCGATGCCGCTGGACCGGAGGCGGATGCGGCACGCTACGAAGGCCGGCGGATGAGTCCTCGCGACGCACTGGCGCGACTCGTCGCGACGAGCGGATAGGGACATCTGCCACGAGATGTGTAAGGGTTTCGCCACGCGGCCGCCAGGCTGTCGTGGAGGGACCACGAGGCGACGGGGCGGTCGGGATGGAGGCTTGCATGCACGGTCGTATGGCGATCTACACGATCTCCGCAGACGCCCACGAGCTCGCGCGTAGGGCGGAGGAGGGAATGCTCCCGATCTTCCAGGCGCAATCGGGCTTCAAGGCCTACTCGCTCGTCGCGGCCGGCGACGAGCTTCTCTCGTTCAGCGCCTGGGAATCCGAAGAGGATGCCGAGGCGGCGAGCGAATCAGCCGCTTCATGGATCGCAGAGAACATGGCGGGCGAGATCAAGCTCAAGGAGGCGCGGATCGGCGAGATCTTGCTGGGCACCGCGATCGGCGTAAGCACGAAGGCCGGGATCAGCACCTAGAACGCAAGGCCCAACGAGTGCGGAAGGGCCTCGGGGCGACGGAGCGACCGGGGCCTTTCTCGTGCCGCTCGCCGCGGCTAGCCTCTATCCGTGACCGACTGGGAAACGGTCCGCGAACTGGGGCTTGCCTATCCCGAGGTCGAAGAGTCGACGTCGTACGGACAACCCGGACTGCGCGTGAGGCGGAAGCTGTTCGTCTGGATGAGCCCGAGCGAGCCCGGCGCGCTCTGCGTCCGGGTCGACCCGGACGAGAAAGCACTTCTCCTGGAGTCGAATCCGGACGCGTACTTCACCACCCCGCACTACGCGAACTACCCGGCGGTACTGATCCGCTTCGAGCGCATCGGGGACGAAGAGCTCGCCGAGCGGATCGAGGACGCCTGGCTGCTGCGCGCACCGAAACGCGTCGTCGACGAGTTCCTTCGGTAGGTGGAGCATGCCGGGATCGAACCGGCGATCTCCGGCTCCATTGCGAGGATGCGCAGTCGTCATGAGCCGCCGGCTGTAAGGGTGGGCGACCGCGCCGAGGAGCGTCGAAGAGCTAGTCGAGCTTGGATCCTTGACGGTGGTGGCCCTGAAACCCTCACGTGTGGAATGCAACACCCGCCACGATCTCGATGGCAATGATCGTGGCGACGATCCAGTCGATGACGAGGCAGAACGGCGGCCACCACCGGGTGTTCGCGACGAAGTGACTTCGGTGCTGCCAGAGATCCTTGAGCCCGTGGCCCGCAAAGCCGACGACGAGCAGCCATGGCGATTGCGTGACGGCCGCAGCAGCGACGATCACGAAGATCGCTGCGACGTTCGACTCGACGGCGATCACGAGCCAACGTCCGTCGGCGACCGCGAAGCCGATGTAGACGGACGCGATCAGTGCGAGACCGAGCGCGTACACCGTCGCCGCATCGAGCCACCAGAGGACGAGCGGTGACGCTGCCTGGATCCCTCCCCAGACGACCCCCCACATGATCGGACCGCGTAGCTGCCGACCCTCGTGATGCCCTTCGAGAGCCCCACGAGCTGGGGCATCTCTCACGGCTCGACGTCGAATCCGAACATCATTCCGCTCTCGTGATGCTCGGCGATGTGGCAGTGGGCCATCCACCGGCCTGGATTGGTCACGTCGAGCAGGATGTCCACCGTTTCGCCCGTTCGGACGAGCACCGTGTCCTTCCAGACGAGGTTCGGCTCCTCGACGCCGTCTCGTGCAAGAACGAGAAAGCGACCCGCGCCGTGGACGTGGAAGGGGTGCGGCATCGGATGGTCGGAGTCCATCTCATTGACGAGGCGGATCTTGACCTGGTCCCCCACGCGGAACTTCCAGTCGATTGCTGCGTTCGCTGCGCCGGTGTCGCGGTCGACGAGCTTCCAGCGCATGTTCTCGGCCGTCGTGCGCCGGTTCACCTCCACCATGTCGTCTTCCCACTCGATCCCCTGCGCGTGCTCGTGACTGTGCGTGCCGGAGTCCGGGATCTCGTGTTCCGAGGGTGACCCGTGCGCGTGATGCTCCTCGTGGGGCGCGTGCCCAGCGTGCTCGGACGTCTCGACGAGATGTGCCGGCATCAACTTCATGCCGCACTCGGGACAACGGTCAGGTGTGTCGCTGGTGACGTGTGGATGCATCGGGCACACGTAGCTGGTCGGGGGCGACTCCATCGGCAGGAGCTTCATGCCGCACTCGGGGCAGCGGCCTGGTTCCTCGGTGATGACGTCCGGATGCATCGGACACGTGTAGACGGCGCCTTCGGGGACATCGAAGTCCATCTCTGCGACGAAAGCGAGCGTCTTGTCCGGAGGTGACGCGAGAGTGTTGCCGATCCGCTTCCGCTCGATTGCGAGGTCGTCGTTCGTCCTGAGGACGGCAAACTGCTCCCCAAGTGCCGGCTCCGCTGGCTCGTCACTCACAGTGATCGACGCCAGCGGATACGAGCGGGCGGGCGTTCGGTGTTCGAGCACGTGCTCGCCTGGGTGCGCAAAGAGAACGTCGACCACGTACCGCTCAGACGGCGACAGGAGGACCTCCTCTACGAAAGTCTCGCGCTCGTAGTGTCCACTGTCTCCGCCAACGAGCTTCATGCGAGCGCCCGGGAGAGTGACGTTGAACACACGAGTGTTTGCAGTGTTGGTGAAGTAGAAGCGCACAACTTCGCCGCGCTTCGCGGTCAGTGACAGGTCCGGCTCTCCCGAGACGAGCATGACGTTGCCGAACCGGCCCATCGCGACATGTGTTGTTTCCGAGGCGCTGAAGCCGGCGACCTTTCCGTCCTCGATGAGAACATCGTCCAGCGTCAGGAATAGCTCGCGGTTGACGGGCGGCCAGTAATCAGGATCCGCCGGAACGACGTGGATGTTGCCGTACAGGCCCATCTCCTGGCCGTAGTCCTCGCGGATGTGGGGGTGGTACCAGTACGCACCGGGATCGGGGACGTGCACCTGGTACGTGAAGGTTCCCCCGACGGGGATGGGCGCTTGTGTGTCGTGGGTCCCGTCGTAGCGGTTCTCGAGTCGCAAGCCGTGCCAGTGCACCGTTGCCTCGAGATCACCCTCGTTCGTGACCTGGACGGTCACGGTCGCGCCTTCGGGAATCTTGAGCGTCGGACCGGGAACCGAGCCGCTGTAGGCGAGCATTCGAACATCGGCGTCACCTACTCGCTTGACGACCGGCCCGATGTGGAGCTCGGTCGTATCGCCGTCTGCGAGTTCGATGACGCGCGGAGAGATTGCACGTGGAAGTCCGCTCGTGTCAATGGGAAAGTCGCCTTGGCGCCCGACCGTTTCATGCGCCCTTTCGTTCATGAGGTCACGCTCCTCGGGGTGTGGTGGCACCCTCGGCTTCGAGTCTCATCTGGTTGGAGCGCTCGTTGGCTCTCGCTGCGATGCGCTCAGAAATGAACTCGGCATCGTCCTTCACCCAACCGAGAAGCGCCGATCCTCGAGTGTGTTGCCAGGTCAACCCCAGGAAGAACAGGCCCGAGACGTCGGTTACGCCTCGTCGATGGAGCACGCCGCCGTTCTGATCGAAGACGGGAAGGTTGATCCAGCCGTGCTCGGATCGGTAGCCCGTCGCCCAGATCACAGCGTCGACGCCGAGTTCGCTGCCGTCTTCGAAGATAACCGCACCGTCTGCGGCACCCACGACCCTTGGTTTGATCTCAACGCCGTGACGCTTCGCGTCCCGCGTGCTCGAGCCGATCAGTGTGTCGCGATCTCGTGCGCGGCGCCCGATGCGCGACTCGGCCGTCTTCTTGATGAGTCCGGTTTTCGTCAGCCACCAGAAGAGGTCCCGTCCTAGCAGCCGCTGCGGCAGCGGGGTCTGCCGAGATCCGATGGCCAGGTGAACGGAGTGCGCCGCGGAGAGCTCCTTGGCTATCTGGAATCCGGTGTTGCCGCCGCCGACGACCACGACGGTTCCATTCGGAACATCGCTCGGACGCCGGTAGCCCGTGCTGTGCATCTGGGCGACGTTCGGCGCGAGGTCCACCGCAAACGCAGGCACGTTCGGGACCTGAAAGGGGCCGGTCGCGACCACGACCTGGTCGGCCTCGAGCATTCGTTCACCGAGGCTGAGGACGAAGCCGTCGTTGGTGGATGCGACCGACTGAACGGGGCTGTTTGGCTGGACTGGCAGTCCGAAGGCCGACGCATAGCTCTCGAGATAGTCGATCACCTCGTCGCGGCCGGGATATCCGTCCGGGTCGCCGGGGAACGGGAGACCAGGAAGGCTGTCGTACCGACGCGGCGTGAAGAGCACAAGTGAGTCCCAACGAGCGCGCCACGCAGCGCCGATCGAATCAGAGGCTTCGAGGATCGTGAAGCGTCGCCCTTGCTCTGCCAGGAAGTACCCGATCGCCAGGCCTGCCTGGCCCGCACCGATCACAGCAACGTCGAATCGATTGCCCGGCCCTCTCACCGTCTCGTCCACCATGTCCCGCCTCACTCTCGTGGCTCTACCCCATTGGATTCCGGTCCGTGTTACGGGCGTGCCCGGCCAGAAAGCCCTCAAACCTCGGACGCCGCGTCGCCACTGAACGGCGAGACGACGATGCGTGAGCACCCTAACGCCTCGGCTCGCACAGCCCTCACCCGGAGTCCGGGTCACGGTCGGTGAGAGCCGGCGAGCGTCGAACGGGCCGGCGGCGTTACCGTAGGGCCACCATGAGTGACACGCCGGCAACGTTCCTATTCGCCGACATCGCCGGATTCACGGCATTGACCGAGGCGCACGGGGACGAACAGGCGGTGGCGCTTGTGGACGCCTTCTGCGCTGCCGTGGATGTCGAACTACCGGCTGGTGGCACCCGCGTCAAGTCGATCGGTGATGCAGTGATGCTGCGTGTCCCAGATCCCGGCGACGCGATTCTCCTAGGGCTCCGCATGACCCGAAACATGCTTCGCGAGAACGGCATGTTTGGCGTGAGAGTCGGTATCCATCATGGAATCGCCGTCGAACGGGAAGGGGACTATTTCGGTGCCACGGTGAACCTTGCCGCACGTGTCTCCTCGCTTGCGGCCGGGGGCGAGGTGTTGATGACCGGGCAGACGGCGGTGCTCGTTCCCGACCTCGACGGCGTCGTATTCGAGTCGCGCGGCAAGCACGAACTCCGCAACGTTGCCGAGCCGGTCGAGATCTTCGCGGCGCTGCGGGCCAGCGACGTGGGAGCCGACGAGCTGCCGATCGACCCGGTCTGCCGAATGGCCGTCGATCCTGACCGCGCAGCAGGACGACTCACTCACGAGGGGACGGTGTACTACTTCTGCTCGTTGCCGTGTGCCGGCCACTTCGCGAGCTATCCCGAGCGCTTTGCAAGCGCGACGCATTAGCCGAACCACGTCCTTGGCAGGTGGACGGGGCCGACGATCGCGACGCGCGCACCACGATGACGGACTACGCAGCTGCACGCCGCGCGTGACTGACATACGGTCGTCAATCAGATGACGAGCATGCCCGATGCGACCAGCGCCGATGCCCGCTCCACGCCTGATCTCGAGCGCTTCGGCGGTATCCGCTGGGTACGCCGGACGAACGGTGCGTTGACCGCCAAGGAGAAGCGCCGCCTGCTGGGCGTCGTCGTGGCGACGCAGGGGGCCTACATCGCCGGGCGGATCAAGCTGGCGACCGGCCGCGTGCCTGCCGGCGCTGCCGTTCTCGACGATCCGGAGCTGCTGGCCCCGCCGGATTCGGCGTGGGCGCGCGTGGCCGAGGACGCCTGCCGCGAGCTGCAGACGGAGACGATCGGCCACTCCTACCGGACCTGGGCGTTCGGCCGCGCCCTGGCCGCGCTCGACGGCGCCGACGTCGATGTCGAGCTGCTCTACACGGCCGCGCTCGTCCACGACTTCGGCCTCGAGCACGCGGTGCCCGGCGAGGACTTCACGATCCGCAGCGCCGACAGGGTCGTCGCGTGCGCGCGCGAGGCGGGTGTCGACGACGTCCGCTCCGAGCTGGCCGCCGACGCGATCGCCATCCACGTGCATCCGAGCGTCGACCCGGAGCTCGACCTGACGGGAGCCTGGCTCCAGGCGGGCGCGGCATGCGACCTGGGGGGTTTCCGCCTCTGGGACCTTCCCAAGCCGTGGGTTCAGAAAGTGATCGAGGAGCGCCCGCGCGACGGCGTGATCAAAGCGGTGGTGGCGATGATCGGGGCGGAGTCGAAGGCCGTGCCCCACGGCCGCTTCGCGTTGTTGCGGCGGTGCGGGTTCTCGCAGATGTTGGCGACCGGGCCCAAGTACGGGACGGCGGGGGCCAAGTAGTAAGGCAGCGACGGAGCAAAACCAAAGGCAGAGGATCGGCGCTGCTGTCGGCCTTGCGACCGGGGCTCCTGACTCTCTGTCTAGCACCTAACTCCGGAGCTGCTCCCCTGGGGTGACGTTGCGTCCTCCCATCGCGCCATTGCCTCGACCTGCCATCGCCGAGGTGTCAGGCGAACGAGCCGAATCGGGCATCGGTCCTGAGCGCGTGCGCCGCGCACTGCGCGCACAGGCGTCACCAACAGGCGCTTCGCAGGACCGGAGAGGCTGACCAGTGAGTTGACCCAGTCGCCACCGGCCTTCGTTGCCGTCCGTGCCTCGATACGTCGTGCTACCTGATGAGCTTCCAAATCGTCGCGACGCCTTTTCGCGACCCTTGGCGCCACGCGACGAGCGCGACTACAACGAGACCGGCTGCGACCAGCACCCCGAGCGATCGGATCTCGGATTGCAACGCCGTAAGATCGTCGTTGAGGCGCTGGCGCTCAGTACTGATCTCGGTGCGGATCTTCTCGACGGTGCGCTCAGACATGGCCTCGGAGCGACTCCACGGTGCGCTCTGCCTCCTCGATCGCTTGCGCTGGCTTGGGAGGAGAGGCCTGCTTGGCGAAGCGAACGGCCAGGAAGCCGGCGATCGCTGCGAGAAGCAGGATCAGTCCGGCCACGATGAGTAGCGACAGCCACAAGGGGAGTGTTTCGCTGATCCCCGCCGCCGCCGATGCGAAGGCGAAGCCGATTGCATAGACGACAAGAACCACGGCGAGGAGTGCAAGCCCCGCTGCGACGCCGAGTGCCGCTGCCTTCTTCTTCGTTTCGAGCTTCGCCAGCTCCAGATTCAGGCGTGCGAGCGACTGTGTTCGCTGCTTTACGGACTTTGTCCGTGCGACGAAGCCGAACATGCTGTGAGCCTATACCGACGCTCTGGGTGAGCGGTAGCCCGACGACCAGGTCGCACGGCTCGGACTTCCATGCTCGCGCTAGCCACAGCTGATACGGCGAAGCGGCCGCTGCTGCTCAAGAAGCTCGGTGCGGACACGGTACGGCGCCGCGAGGGGGAGGGTGGCGTACTCGACTGGCCCGCGACACCTGCCAGAGCCGCTTGCCGTGTGAGGCAGGATCGGCTCAAGGGGACACGGCCCGGGTAGCCTCGCCCTATGGAGACAGCGGGCAAGGTTCTGCTCGTGAGCGCCGTCGTCCTCGCCTCACTCGGGCTCGGCGCGCTCGGTCTCGCCAAGCTGGGCGTCGATGGGGTCCCCGGGACACTCTCGTGGAAGTCCAAGAACGTGACCGTATTCGTCCCGATCGGACTGATGCTCTTGGTGTCGATCGTCGGGACGATCGTGCTGAACGTCTTGGTGCGGCGATGACCTACGAGGCAGGAGCGCCCGGGTGACAGGCGCGAGTCCCCGTGTTCCTAGCGAGGGGTGTGTGCCCTTGCGGGACGACTCCGCTGCGCTCGACGCGCAACTACTTCCAGCGACGACCTGACCCGACGAGGTACTGGCCGTAGCCGCGTAGCGCGGCTGCGGATGTAAGCACCTGGTAGGCGAACAGGTAGCCGAGGAAGCCGCGCTTGTCGGGCTGCGGGTGGATGTCGAGAGTGCGGAAGACGTGGCGTGCCTGCCACCTCTGCATGAACCCGAACACCGCGAGCGTGATCGGGAGGAGCAGCATCGACCACCAGCCGAAGATCAACGGGTAGCCGAAGAGGAAGAGGATGACTCCCGGCACCCAGAAGAAGATGACCCCGATGTCGAGAGCAGGGACGAGGTAGTCGATACCGGCCACCACCTTCGCAAGCACACGAGGCTGTTTCGGCGGTGGATGCGTCCGAAGACCTTCCAGCATCCCGCGTGCCCAGCGTGAGCGTTGGCTCAGCAAGCGATCGAGGTGCTCGGGGACAACCGTGAAACCGAGCGCGAGAGGCTCGTACTGCACGAGTCCCCGCGACCCAAGCATCGACCAGGTGAGCACGATGTCCTCACCGATCGCATCGGGCCAGCCGCCGACCGCACGCAGATCGCTCGTCCAGTAGGCCGAGAACGCGCCCTGAGCGACGAGCGCAGTGTTGTACGCGGCCTGCATGCGCTTCACGCCGTTGATCCCGAGTCGGTAGTCCCACTGCTGCATGCGGGTGACGAAGGTCGCCATCGGGTTCTCGGCGATGAGCGCGGCGGCGCACGCCGATACGTGTTGGTCCTGCGGTGTGCTCGTAGCGCGAACCACGAGTCGTGTGAGTGACTGCTCTTGCAGATGCGTGTCGGCGTCGACTGTCACGACGAGAGGTGTCGTCACGGTGGCGAGAGCCGTGTTCAGTGCGTGGTGCTTCCCTTGCTTCGTCTCGAAGACACGTCGATAGATGAGTCCAAGGCGCTCACCCGCCGCGTCTGCGAGTGAGGCCGTGTTGTCGGACGAGTTGTTGTCCGCGACGACGACCTCCACCCGACCTTCGTAGGAGAGTTCAGCGATGTGTTCGAGCGTGCGGACGATCGCCTCGCTCTCGTTCCACGCCGCCACGAGGATCGTCACCGGCGGCCACTCGCCCTCGGACCACTCGCCCTCGGGGGGTTCGAGCGGGAGTTCCTGATAGCGCGTGATCAGGAGGGTGAAGATCATGAACCCGATGACGAGGCCGGGGATGTAGGCGAGGAAGAGCGGGATCACCCAGCCCATGACGGGGCCGATCGCGGCCTCGAGCTCGCCTCTCCATGGCTCGGATACCCAGACGCTGAACCCGACCCACGCGAGGGTCATTGCGAATGCGATCGCGAAGCGAATGGTAGGCCGAAGCCCCGAGGCTGGGGCCTCGCGGCGCGTCAGAACATCGAGTTGCCCGCGTCGTGGATGATGGGATCCAACACCGCTGTCGGAGACAGTTATCTGCTCATCGATCGAAGGTAGGTGCGGCGACGTGGCTCCTCCTCAGGCGGCTCGTTCCAGCGTAGACGGGAGTTCGCCCCCGCGACTCCCCCGAAAGGGATGGCCCGTGAGCCGGCCCCGACGCCCGAGCACCTCGCGAGGGACGGTGGGGTGCTCAACGCCATGCGCTCACCCGCAGGCGTTCGCGGCCGTTTCTGCGCTGGATGCAGCCTCCTCGTAAGCGTCGGCCGCGTCGTCGTTCTCGGCCAGCGCCTGCGTGGCTGCGAGCGACGCGTCCGCGCACAGTTCGGCTTGCGCCGTCTCCGCTCGCGCTTGTTCTGCCTCGGCTCGGGCCAGGTCGCGTTCTGCCCGCGCCTGCTCGATTTCGCTTTGGGCCTGGTCAACCGCCGCTTGGGCCTCCGCAACGCTCTGCTCAGCTACGGCGGCGGCCGCCTCTGCCTCGGCTACGTCCTCGTCGCTGACGACCACGACGCCAGCGATGTCGGAAAGCGCCGCGTCGATGCTCGCCCGGGCATCCGTGATGCGACGCTCGGCCTCTGCTGAGACCGATTCGGCCGCGGCGGTCTGGGCCTCAAGTTCCGCCTCGGTGTCATCCAAGTCGTCGTTGAGCAGCAGCGCCCAGGCCCCCAGTCCTATCGCGGCGACGATCGCCACGCCCGCGAGGATCATCCATGCCACCGGACGCTTGTGCGTAGCGCTTTCGGACTGCGGTGGCAGCTCCGGCGGGCCGGCCGCCGGCTGTTCGGGCGGTGTGAGGTCGTTCGCCATGTGTTCGCCTCCCGACTAGTGGTTATGCCGTGCCGTCACGGCGCGGCAGTGCGCCTCAGGCGCATCAGATGGTATGCGTCCTCGTTGTCGCGGGCCGGACTCGACGGAAGAGCGTGAGCGGCAGCGGTGACCGGGCACAGCCCGGCGGTGTACCCAGAGCACTATGCACGGCCGTTCAGGGATGCCGAAGAGCGCGAGAAGGGGCGGGAGTCGCTCGCCTCGATCGGGTTCGGTAACGCACATGTTGACCAACCCGTTGACCAAAGGCCGATGTGGGCGATCTACGGTGCCCGGCTGGAGACAGAAAGGCCCCGTTACCAGGGCCTTTCTAGTGGAGCGTGCCGGGATCGAACCGGCGACCTCCGGCTTGCAAATTCGGTCGTGCGGTGGTCAGCCGTCGCCGTCGCGTGTCGATGTGAGGCGGCTACGCGACTGCGGGCTGTCGGATGCGTCGCGAGGCACCGGCGTTGGTCGGCCTGATCTGACACAAATCTGACACGCACAGGCCTCAAGTGAGAGGACGCTGGCATAGCGGACGGGTGCGTGCCCAGACGGCTCGGGCGCTGCTGAGTGTTTGACCGGGTCTCGAACGAGTGACAGAGTCCGTTTCCGTGACTGCAACGGTCGACTCGCTCTTCGACGAGTACGCGCGTCGCTACACGGAACGCGACATGGAAGGGGTAACCAACCTCTGCCTGTGGCCGTTCATCGCGATCCGGCGTGGGGAGGCGATCCACTTGCCGAACCGCAACGCCGTCCGAGATCACTTCGCGGCGGCAATCGAGGCTTATCGCCTTGCGGCCGGAACTGGGAAGTGGACGCCTGTCGAGATCGACACTCGCCAACTCGGCGAGCACTCCGTCTTCGCGACCGTGCACTGGAACGCGCACGACGCAGACGGACAAGTCGTCCGAGACACGTGGACGAGTTACCAACTGCTCTCCACGCCGGACGGGTGGCGCTTCGTCTCGTACACGAATCACTTCTGACCCACAGGCTGCGCGGCGCTAACCCGTCACGGGACATTCGTGCACACTCGTGCAGGCGAGCGCGACTCGCCTCAAGCTCGCGCATCTTCGTAACAGGCCGGGCTGGTGTAACGAGGTGGTGCGTTGGTCTTCACCTTCTCGCGCGATGGGCGTAATCTGGTGGTGCCGCCAACGAGGGGGTCTCGTTTGAGAACCGGCCACCCACGACTGTCGAGGGCACCGCCGACTCCGACCACGCAAGCCTGGTTTCGCGCTGCGAGCGAGGTTGAACGTCACCGAGCCAAGGCGCGCGTACCCCACTAGGTCAACGTCCAACAGAGAGGGAGCTCTTCATGAGCGAATCGGACACTCCAACCATCGTCCTCGTCCACGGCGGATTCGTAGACGGCTCAGGCTGGCAGGGTGTCTACGAGCACTTGAAGAAGGACGGCTACGCGGTCAGCGTCGTCCAGAATCCGACCATCTCGCACGCCGACGACGTCGCTGTGACCAAGCGGGTGATCGACGCGGTGGGCGAACCGGTCATCCTCGTCGGCCACTCCTACGGCGGGGCGGTCATCACCGAGGCGGGCAACCATCCCAACGTTGCAGCCCTCGTCTACATCGCGGCCTTCGTGCCGGACAGTGGCGAATCGGTGAACACCCTCATCGCTGGCTTCCCGCCCGATGGCCCGCAGCCGCCGATCCTGCCGCCGCAGGATGGGTTTCTCTTGCTCGATCGGGAGAAGTTCCACGGTTCATTCGCCGGTGACTTGAGCGCCGAACAGGCGGCGTTCATGGCCGACTCGCAAGTCCCGTGGGGCCTCGGCGCCCTTGGGGGCGAGATCAGCGAGGCCGCGTGGCAGACCAAGCCAAGCTGGTACCTGATCACGACCGAAGATCGGATGATCCCACCATCTGCCCAGCGCGAGATGTCTGCGCGGGCGGGTTCGACCGTGACCGAGGTTGCGGGCAGCCATTCGATCTACGTCTCGCAGCCCGGCAGCCGTGGCCGAACTCATCAAGGCGGCGGTTGACGCGACGATCCCTGCCGCGATCAGCGCCTAGCGTTAAAGCAGAGAAGCGCTCGGGTCGGGGGACCACCAAGTCGCCCGACCCGAGCGTCTGCCCTTCAAGGGACATTCTCGCGTGCTCGCGCACGTCTGATCCGATTTGAGGGAGAAGACTCGTTTGAGCGCTAGGCGTTTGCCCTAGCGGGCCCCATCGAGACTGATCACGATGTCGTCGCCGTCGAGGGAAACGGCGTACCTCCGTACACGAAGGCGATCGTCCACCGTGCATCGGCCGGTCGCGATCTCGAACTCCCATTTATGCCACGGGCACCGCACGACACTGTCAGGCTGACCGACGCTGAGCTCGCCGCTCTTCTACTCCGACCGGCGTAGCGACAGCTCCGGCGCAGAGTGGCGCTCCGCGATGCGGGCAGCGGTCGGCGAGCGCGTACACGGACGTGCCGATGCAGTAGAGCCCGATGCGGTGCGTCCCGACCTCGACGATGCGCACCTCACCCTGCTGAGGAAGCACGTCCCTCGAGAAGCGAGCTTCGCGCGCTCTCATACCCGAGCCGCCGCCGGAAGTCGGAAGAACTCGAGCGCATTCTCCCAGCGCACGGCGTCACGCCACTCCTCGGGCAGCTGCCGGAGCGTCTGCTCGGGCTCGTCGAAGTCCCAGTGCGGGAAGTCACTCGCGAACATCAGCGTGTCCCATGGCCGAAGCCCCTGGATCGCCGGGGCCAGAAGCTCCGCGTCCTCGGGGCTCTCGAGCGGCTGCGATGCGAAGCGGATGTGCTCCCAGACGTATTCGGAGGGTTGGCGCCGGCACCAGGGAATCTCCGTTCGGCACGACTTCCAGTTCGTGTCCAGACGCCACAGGAGACCTACGAACGGCACGAGCCCGCCTTCCACCATGGCCACACGGGTGTTCGGAAAGCGCTCGAAGATCCCATGGCAGAGGATCGACACGAAGTGCCCGTACATGCCGGCGCCACACAATGTGTGGTACTCGACGTAGTAATCGGGCACTCCTGCAGCAGTCACCGGCCCCGCAATTCCGACCCCTTCAAAGTGGGTGTGAACGGCCACGGCCAGCCCCAGTTCGTTGACCGCCTCCCAGATCGGGTCGTAAATCGGGTTGCCGTACGGGACGCGCGCCGCCCCTGGGAGGAAGACGCCGACGAACTCGTCGCGTCCGCCCATCCTTCGAATCTCGTCGGCGGCCGCCTGCGGGTACTGCGCTGGAACGACGAGCATCCCGCGCAGCCGTGGCTCTTCCTGGAGCCATCGTTCGAGGAGGAACTCGTTGTAGGCGGAGCAGAGCTTCGCGGCTAGTTGTGCGTTGGGGAGAAGCGAGAACGCCGCGGCTTCGTCCGGTTCCACGATCCCGATGTCGATGCTGTAGCGATCGAGATGCCGTTCGCGAAGCGTCTCGAGGGAGATTGCGACGAAATCGGACGAGTAGTCGCCGTCCTCATCCGCGTAAGATCGCGCCGAATCCAGCCAGTGGGGTGGTTCCACGGGTAGGTCGGCATCGAGAGTCCGTGCGAGCCCGAGTGGAGGACGAGCTCCCGCGTCGGCGCATCGAGGTACGGAAGGAGATCGGTGAGCGAGTCGTAGCCGAGATGGATGTCACAGTCGACGAGCACAGCGAAGACCTTACTACGCGTGGTCGCATTGTGAGCTACTCTGATCACTGCATGAGCGGCACATCTCCCGGCATCCCGCGAACAAGGGCGCTGCAGCGTGCGGTGTCCGTCTTGCACGCTGTCGCCGGCGAACCCGGCGCCTCTGCCTCCTCGCTCGGCCGCACGGCGGGACTGCCTCGGGCGACGGTGACGAGGACGCTGCGAACGCTCGCGGACGCAGGGCTCGTCGAAGAGGTCGATGGCGGCTGGATGCTCGGTTACGAGGTGGTCAGGCTCGCGCGAGGGGCGGATCCCTTCCGGGCGGTGATCCGCGCTGCCGGGCGACCGCTCGATCAGCTCCGCGATGCGACCGGCGAGTCGGCGCTGCTGGCGGTTCCCGTGGGCCGCACGGAGATGGAGATCGTCCTCCAACTCGACGCGTCGCACATCGTCGGAGTAACGGACTGGGTCGGGACTCACCCGCCTTTGCACGCGTCCGCGGCCGGGAAGCTGCTCCTGGCCGAGCTTGTCGGAGCCCGAGCTCGATGCCTGGCTAGCGGATCAAACGCCGCAGGGCGGAATCGACCTCGCGATCCACGACGAGGCGTCGCTTTCGAGATGAGCTGCGCCGCGTACGGCATCGAGGCTGGGCGGCGATCGTTGACGAGCTCGAGGTCGGGCTCACCTCCCTCTCTGCGGCCGTGCGCGACCATGACGGAGCGCTCGTGGGAATGCTCGGGATCAGCGGGCCGACGTTTCGACTAGGCCCGCGCCGACGCCGTGAGGTTCTGGCCTTCGTTCTCGACGCAGCCGCCGCGTCGACCGCTCGTTTGTAGGGCATGACCTCCAATGAGGCGCTCGATCTGGGCGCGGACAGCGGTCGAAACTGGAGCCTGCACCGGAGCCGTGGGTGTTCCCACCTCGCGGCCGCTGCCCCACCCGGATCATCGTCGTCGCGGCCAGTGCGGCCACGATCGTGGCGGCGATCACGCTGGTCATCTCCCGCGACGACACGACGGCACCCGCCGATGCTCCGAGCACGACCGTCACGCTGGCGACCTCGCCGCCATCGACGCTCACGACGACCACTGCGACCGCTCCTGTCGATGATCGCGGGCTGGTGACCGTGCTCGGCGACCCGTCGCAGGAGGAGATCGAGCAGGCCGAGGACGTCGGCACCTATCGCCCGGGCACCGGGCCGACCGAGGTCACCGGTGCCCGCACCTACGTCTCATTGCGCACGTGCGAGGTGGTCTCGGAGCCGTGCGGCGGTACGCGGGGGTGGGCCTACGTGGTGGGCTCGGCAGCCGGTTCAGTCGTGCACGCGGGCCTGTTGGGGATTGCCGATCAGCTCGTCCTCGCCGCGCTCGATGATCGCTTCCTCGTGGCGTCGAGCGCTTCGCCGTCGCAGGACCCACCAGCGGCTCCCGCCGCATGGCTGATCGACTCGGTGAGCGGTCAAGCGGGCGCGTTGACCTGGTCCGACCGACCGACCACGCTGCAGTCCCCGGAGCAGGCACTGGTGCTGTTCCCGGCTCGCATCCAGCCGTACTACATGGCGACCCGTCGATCGGTTCCTCCCCCGCGTCGTCAACGGACGCGATGGGACGATCAGGCCGCTGAGCGTCCCGAGAGCACGCGTCCGCCGAGCTGCAGGTCCACCAGCCGGGATCGGGACGGATCTGGGATACGGCACCGCCCCCCGACGGTGGTCGTGCCAGGACTGGCCTACACCGACGACGGCGGCAGGCGGCGTGGACCGACGTTCGCGCTGCCCGAAGTCACTGCGCCCCACCGCGCGCGGCCTTGGTGCGGACCGCCAGCGACGCGAGCGAGGGCGAGCTGTTGCAAGTCGCCGCGGCAGGCGACTAGCGTCGCCGTCTCTGCAACGTGGGTGAGCGCCAGTGACGAGCACCGACTGTTTGACTCCTCCAACACCGGGCGGACGTAGGGGACGTCGCCCCCTTCGGTCCGGTCGGGAACGGACGGGAGCTCTTCGTCCTGGGACGACCGACTGGTCGTCGAGCTCACGTTCGATCCGTACATCGCCAGGCTGGCTCGTCTCGACCCCGGACTCGGACTGGACCCGGTTGGAAGCGGTCGAGGACCACGCCGCTCACGACGTCCACGAGCGTGTCGATTTCCACGTCGGCCAACGTGGGGATCGCCTCGATCTCCACCCCAGGGGCGGAACCGCCGGCGATCTTCAGCACGGATCTGCGTGACTGGTGGTCGATTCCCGCCATCGCCGTCCGGATCGGGGACTGACGCTGCGTCAGCGGGCGCTGTCGCGCTGCGTCAGCGGGCGCCTGACACGCTGCGTCACCCGGGCGCTTTTTGACGCGTCTTCGTTAGCCGGGCACTGACGCGCTGCGTCACCGGGCGCTGACGCGCTTGTGTCACCGGGCGCTGACGCGCCATGCCGCTTCGGCGGCGCCGAGTTCGGTGGCCGGCGGGCCGTCGTTTGCGGTACTCGTGATCATCGCCCGCCATGGTCCGGAACATCGAGCTTGCCGAGCAGGCGCTGACGCCCCACACCACGCGGTCGAGGATCACGAACGACGGCGGCATGTTCAGCTTGTAGATGACATCGGCGTACGGGCCCGCCGAGGTCGATGATCGCGCGAGCGTCTCGCGCGATGTAGTCCCGGGTGAACGTGAACTCGTCGACGAGGTACGGCCGGTACGGGCTCGGACGTACTCGAAGACGGGCCGGGGTCGAGGCCGTGGCCCGGCGGCAGGAAGCCGACGTGCTCCATGGCCGCGACGTGCCGCTCGGGTCCGTGCACGACGATGGCGTCGAGGATCGGCATGAGCGCTCCAACTCGCCGGGTCCCACCGCTTGACCAGCCCGAAGTCGAGGAACGTCACCGTGCCGTCGGGGTGGAACCGGTAGTTGCCGGGGTGGGGGTCGCCGTTGAACACCCGGTGGCGCCGGATCGACCCCTCGGCGAACCGGAAGATGATCTCGGCCGCGCGCTGCTGCGCCTCGTGGGTCGGCGCTGGCCAGGAACTGGTCCCACGACATGCCGTCGACCCACTCGGTGGTGAGCACCCGCTCCGTGCGACGCTCGGGGACGACGTCGGGGACGTGGATGAACGGGTGGCCGCGTAGCGGTCGGCGAACTCGGCTGGCAGCGGGCCTCCAGCCGGTAGTCGAGCTCGTCGCCCATGCGCGCCCGCAGCTCGTCGACGAGGGCCTTGATCGTCCAGGTCCTTGAGGGCGAACGCCGAGAACATGCTGTAGAGCAGCTCGGCGTTGTCGAGGTCGCTCCTGATGGCCTCGTCGACGCCGGGGTACTGCACCTTCACCGCCGACCTCGCGGCCGTCGGGCATCACCGCCCGGTGGACCTGGCCGATCGGCGCCGCCGCCACCGGCAGGTCGGGTCCCAGTCGAGGAAGAGCTGTCGGGCTCGTCGCCGAGCTCCTCGCGGACGACCTCGGCGGCCAGGCCGGGCGCCATCGGCGGGACGTCGGCCTGCAGCGCGGCGAGCGCCGCCTGGGCCTCGGGGGGCAGGCCCTCGGCGATGAAGCGACATCTGGCCCGCCTTCATGATGGCGCCCTTCATGTTGCCGAGCTCCTCGGCGACGTCCTCGGCGGTGCGGATGGCGAACTGCTCGTCGAGCGCGGCGCGCCGCTCGGCCGGTGTCACGAGCTGGCGGGCCTTGGTCCCGGCGAAGCGGGTGGCGTTGCGGGCCGTGAGGCGCCACATCCGTCGCGACCGCCACGACATCAACCGGCTGGCCTTGCGGCCGGCGGCGACGGCGACGGCGCCCAGCCCGATCCCGCCGGCGGCGACGGCAACAGGGCGCGGCCGGGTCTCACGACG
Source organism: uncultured Actinomycetes bacterium (assembly GCA_963838395.1). Taxonomy (GTDB): domain Bacteria; phylum Actinomycetota; class Thermoleophilia; order Gaiellales; family Gaiellaceae; genus GMQP-bins7. The sequence goes on along the minus strand of CAWIQX010000022.1, from coordinate 101 downwards.
GTCCCCGGGTTCCGGCGGGCGGTCGGGTGCTCGGCGAGCTGATCGGAGCGACAGGGGTTCGCCGGTGACCTCGTCGGTCCAGTAGGTGCCGTCGTCGAGCC
>CAWIQX010000021.1:0-8503 GCA_963838395.1 uncultured Actinomycetes bacterium | reverse complement strand
GCGCGCCGCCACCGCCGCCGGGACCGGGGGCGCCGGATGGGCCTGGCGTGCCGACCTCGATCCGCGTGCTGGCGATCGTGGCGGTGGAGCTGCCGGCCTTGAACACACCGATGCTGGGGCCGCCGGCTCCGCCGCCGCCGCCACCACCGATGCCGCCGGAACCGCCCCCTGCCCTTCCCGTCTCCGCCTGCGCCGATCTCGCCGGTGCGGTTCAGGGTCACCGCCGCTCCCGGGGGCTCCACCGATCCCCGGCCAGGCCGCCGCGGCCGCCGGCGCCGCCGGTGCCGCCCCCGTTCCGGCCTGAGATCGAGCTAGCCGTCGGACAGGCTTGCGGTCGAGTCGTGGAGGTAGATGCCAAACGAGCCGCCGCCGGCCCTCGCCGCCCTCGGCGCCTCCGCCTCCGCCTCCGCCGCCTCCCGCCGCCTCCGCCCGCCGTTGCCGATAGCCGTCGATCACGAAAAGCGCCCCTTCTGCCCGCCGCCTCCGCCGCCTCCGCCTCCACCCATGCCGGGGGAAGCCGAACGTGCCGGCGGTGCTGTCAAGGATCCCTTTTCCAGGTCCTGCCCCGCCGAGTGCCCGCCAGGAGGGAGAGCCAGAGCCACCGCTCGCAGGTGCGCTCCCGACTTCCCCGGGGCGCCTTCTGCGCCGCGCTTGCCCGCCTTGCCGGGATTGCCGTTGGCGCCACCCGCGCCACCGGGCGTGTCCGTCTTGCCCGTCTCCTTCTTGGCCCTCGCGGTCCATCCGTTCGATCCTTCCTCGCCGCCCCAGCCGCCGGGGTTGCCGGCTGGGCCTCCCACCGCGCCCCGCGTGTCCGCCCACCTCGCCGTCGCAGGCCGCCCGCTCTCGCCACGGCCACCGTTGCCGCCCCGCGCCCCCTGCCAGCCGTCCAGGCCCTTGGCGCCGTCCACGCCGGCGCTGGCGACGACGTTCACGCGCTGAAGGGTGAGCCGCGAGCCGCCGACGGCGCGGATCCCGTACGCGGTCGACCCCGAGGCGACGCCGGCGCGGCCGACCACGGCGAGGAGCTGGAGGACGACGGTGTCACCGCTCGACGAGGACCGCCTCCGGCGTGCCCGACGATCCTCGTCCGCACATCGAGATGGCGCTGCCATCGTGGTGAGATAGCCGCCGTAGATGTCGACATCGCCCACGGTCTCGGCGCCCGGAGTCCCCGCCGGCGACGTACACGTCCTTGCCGGCGAGAGATGCAGCGAGGATACCGGCTCGCATCTCGCCCTTGGGAGCCAGCCGAGTGCCGGGGAGGCCGTCCTTCCCGTTCCCGCGACGAAGATCGCGTTCTTCTCCGTCCCGTCGATGCCGTCGCAGTTGGAGTCGACGAACGCGAGGTCGGGCAGATCGACCGCCCCGGGCTGATCGCGGCTTACCCGGAGCACAGTCCTGTCCGTCGTCGACACCGTCCCCGTCTCGATCGGTCACCGCCGGAGCCTGTTGGGTCGGCTGTGGCTGCGGAGTCGGCGTTGGTGCGTTCCCGTGCGAGTGAGTGCCATGGAACAGCCTGGCCGACCGCCTGATTTCCACCCCTGTCGAGCACCGGCTGGAAGGACGTGCGCCGGTATCTCACCGACGGGTTGCAGTGCGCCGTCCACCGTGCTCCGCTCGACCAGCAAGACGACGATCGCCTTGCCACTCGCGCGGCCGACGGCCCGGAACCGGTAGCCGGCGACGGTGAACGGGAACGTGCCGTCACGGTCGGCCACGTGCCGAACTGGCTCCGAGTAGGTCAACCGGACGCGATCGGCACGCGCGTCGCCGTCGACGTCCTGCATCGCCGCCGCGACGATCCGCGGTGCTTTCGCGTCTCGGGCGGCCGGCACCGCCCGACCACGAGCGTCGAGACGAGGCCGAGGACGCGACGGCGACCAGGAGCTTCGGCAGGCTTCGCAAGCGCGCTCATGCCTCCTCCTTCCTGATCGCGACGGCCTCCGTGTAGGCGGCCGGGACGGCGATCGCGTCACCGGTACCGATCCGGTCGAACCGTCGGGCGAGCGCCACGAGGTCACCGCGGAGCGCGTCCCGTGCCGCGTCGTCGCCGAGCGCGGCGAACGCCTTCAGCGTCGGGCCGTACCAGGTGCGGAAGAACTCGACGAGCTCCTCCGCCGACCGGAACCGCCAGGTGAAGAGACGCTCCTCGACGGTGAGCGAGGAGATCCGCTCGCCGAAGAGCTCGCGGAGATGCGCCTCGGTGCCCCACAGCATCGGCGAGCGGACGCCCGCCGGCGGCGGCACATGCTTCGCGACCGTCCGGAAGAGCTCGCCGATGAAGCCGTCCGGCGTCCAGCTCGCGAGCGCGATCGTGCCGCCCGGCTTGCAGACCCGCAGGAGCTCGTCCGCCGCCCGCTTGTGGTCGGGCGCGAACATCGAGCCGAAGACAGACGTCACCGCGTCGAAGGAGCGGTCGGCGAACGGCAGCGCCTCCGCGTCTCCCTCGAGCAGGGCGACGTCGAACCCCTCGGCGGCTGCGCGCTCCCGGCCGCGCTGGAGAAGCGACGGGACGTAGTCGACGCCGATCGCCGTGCAGCCGAGGCGAGCGGCGGCGATCGCCGCGTTGCCGCTCCCGGTCGCGACGTCGAGCACACGCCAGCCAGCCCGCAGGTCGGCGGTGTCGACGAGGTGCTCCGCGACGAGCATGATGCGGGCCGCGACGACGTGGAAGTCGCCGCTCGACCACGCCTGCTGCTGGCGCTGCTTGACGGCGGCGAAGTCGATGGTCGTGGTGTCGAGTGTGGTGGTCATGGTGATCCTTTCCGGCTCGGCCGGCGGTGTGTCCGCCGGCCGAGCGTGTAGTGGTTGTGGTGGTGGTGAGCCGGCCGTCGGTCAGGCGTCGCGAGTCGACGTCGACGTTGACGACGACGATCTCGAGCGGCGTCGTGCCCTCGTTCCGCCCGACGCCGACCTCGTAGCGGCCGGAGTCGAGGTACGCCTCGCCGGCGTCGTAGACGTCCTGCGCGTACGACGGGTCGGAGCCGTCCGCGACGGTCAGCGTGCCCTCTTCACGATGACGACCGCCCTCCCGGGCCTGGTCGTCCAACCGGCGTCGCCGCCGGGCGGAATCGTGATCTGCTTGGCGGTGGCATACCGCTCGTTCCTCCTCGTCGCCGGTCACGGCGAGCGCGGGCACCGAGGCCACGGCCGCTGCGATCCCGAGCGCGACAAGGGTGAGTCGGGTCTTGCTCATGTCGTGCCTCCTTCTCGTGGTTTCAGGCCCGTGCTCGACGTCGAGCGACGACGATCACGGGCATGCAGCGACCGTAGGGCCGCCGCTGCGCGGGCGAAACCGCGGAAAACCCGAGCATTCCGGGGCCAGTGACCCCAGTACGGCCTGCCGAACCCTAGGACGGTTCGGTCGGCTCGCCGAGCTCCGCGAGCCGCGCTCCCAGCTGCCCCCTCGAGCGGATGCCGAGCTTCGCGTACGTGTTCGAGAGATGGAACTCGACCGTGTTGATCGTGACTACGAGGGTGCCCGCGATCTCCTTGTTCGCAAGCCCCTCCGCCGCGAGCTCGGCGACCCGGCGCTCGGTCGGCGTCAGGCTCCCCGCCTTCGCCGGTCGCCGCGCACCCGCCCGGGTGAGCTCTCCCTGCGGCTGTCTCGGCCCACCCGCGGGAGCCGAGCGCGTCGAACGCGTTCGTCGCGCGCTCGAGCGTCTCGCGGGCCGCGCCCCACTTCCGCGCACGCCGCTGCGCGCGACCGAGCGACAGCAACGTGCGCGCCGAGTCGACCGCGAGGCCAAGGTCGAGGAGCGTCGTCCGCCGACGCCTCGAGCTCAGCGACGTGGCGCTCGTCGTACCGCAGCGCGAGGCCTACGACCGCTGCGCATCGGTTCGCCGTCACGCGCCCCCACGGATGCTCCTGCTGCTCCGAGAGCTCCGAGAGGCGGTGCGTGACGGCCTCGGCCTCGTCGAGCCGCCCGAGCTCGGCGAGCGTCTCGACGAGCTCCGGCGCGACCGGGAAGACACCCGGATCCTCGACACCTGCACGTTCCGTGTGCTCCCAGACGACGGCGAACCGCTCGGCCGCGGCGTCTGGTGCCCCGGCCAGCACTTCGGCGATCCCCACCGCCCGCTGCGCCTCGAACTCGTCCCAGCGCACGCCGCTCGCCCGCGCGCGGGCGAGCGCCTCCACCCCCCAACGCCGTGCCTCTTCACGCTGACCACGACCGGCGGCGAGGAGCGCGCGGCACCGCTCGTACATCGGCCAGTGGAGCAGCTCGCGGTCGGCGGAATCGGCCCACTCGTCGAGCAGGTGCTCGGCGACGTCCCAGCCGCCGGCGCGAAGCTCGAGCTCGCAGACGTGGAGCCGCTGGATCGCGTACGAGGACGGCTCGCCGCGCTCCTCGGCCGCGGCGAGCAGCGGGGTCAGTGCCCGACGTGCCGCCGCCAGCTCGCCGCGCCACACGAGCCGCTGACCGGCGATCCGCTCGGGCGACTCCGCGAGATAGGCGGCGGCCGACGAGGCGGTTCTGAACCGCTCGCACACGTCGTCGATCGGATGGCCTCCGAGCGTCCGTGTCCACGCGAGCGCGTAGAGCGCCAGCCGCTCGACCTCCGGCCCGGCGTCGCCGATCGCCGTGAGCGCCTCGAGCGCCCACGACTCCGCTTCCTGGACGCGTTCGATCCGCACCGCGGCGACGTTCTCGGCAAGCGCCGCCAGCACCGTCGCCCGGGAGCCGGCGTCGTCCCCACTCTCGGCCAGCGCCAGCTCGAGATACCGCTGGATGTCGTCGTTGCCACTGATCTCGCCGCGGGTGAGCAGCACGTACGCGCGGGAACGAGCTACACCCGCGGAGATCGACGCGAGCGCCGGCACGAGAAGGTCGGTGACGCGTCGCTTCTCCCCGGCGAGCACGAGATACCGCGCGAGCTCGAGGAGGCGTTCTTCCCGTCGTGCGTCGTCCGCCGGAGTGAGACGCAGGGCGTGCTCGGCGAGCTCGGCCGCCGCCTGGACGGCGCCGCGCGCGGCTGCGTCCGAGGCGGCGGACGCGACCGTGGTCGCGAGCGCCGCGTCCGGCTCGCTCGTTGCGAGCGCGAGGTGGCGCGTCCGCACCTCGCCGGCCTCGGCCAGATCTGCGAGGGAGCGATGCAGCTCGCGACGCTCGCTCGCCGACGACGCGCCGACAGCCGCCGCGGCGAGGAGCGGGTGCGACGCCCGAACGCCTTCGTCGTCGACGACCAGCGTGCCTGTCGCGACCGCTCGCTCCAGGGCTCCCGCCTCCGCCAACCCGGCGAGCTGATCGGCTCGCACGCTTCGGCTCAGCGCCACGGCGAGCAGGAGCCGGCGCTCATCCGGCGAGAGCCGGGCGACCCGTGTCCCGAGGAGGTCGCCCACCTCGTCGGGCACGGGCAGCTCGTCGCCCACTGCAGGCGGGCCCTCCTCGGCGAGCTTCCGCCCGACCTCGAGTGCGAAGAGCGGGTTTCCGACCGTCACGTCGTGGATCCGCCTGACGAGTTGATGCGGCAGCGCGAGCCCCAGGCGCGTTCCCAGCACCCGCCGAAGCGAGCCGAGCGTCAGAGGGCCGAGGTCGAGGCGGCGGAGCCCGCGCGGCTCGAGTGCGCCCTCGAGCGGGGTCTGATCCCCCGATCGCTTCGCGAGCAGGAAGCGGACGTCGTGCCCCTCGAGTCGCCGCGAGGCGTAGGCGAGCGCCTCGGAAGACGGAGGGTCGAGCCACTGCAGGTCGTCCACGGCGACGACCACTGAAGACGATGAGGCGAGGGCCCGCAACGCGTTCAGGAGACCGACGCCGATCGCGCCCGCCTCGGGGGCCGCGCCGGTCGGTGTCGCCCGGAGCAGCGGAACCTCGAGGGCCTGCCGCTGCGGTGGGGGAAGCTCCGCCAGCTCGTCCGTCTCGACTGCGTCGAAGAGGTCGATCAGGCCCGCAAAGGCAAGGCTCGCCTCTGCGTCGCTCGGACGTGCGGAGAGCACGCGCAACCCTGCCTCCCTGGCGGCCGTGACGCCGGCTTCCCAGAGGGTCGTCTTTCCGATGCCGGGCCCGCCGACGAGCACGAGTGCCGTGCGCCCGGCGCACGGCAAGCTCCTCGACGATTGCGAGCTCGCCCTCCCTCCCAACGACACCGAGGCCCTCAGGCTCCACCTGCGCCACACTCTCACCTCAGCTCGACCGCGTGCAGGGTCGAAGTCTGCCGTGGCCGCGGCGTCAGAGGCGCTACAGGCGCTCGACGACCGCGGCGATCGCCTGGCCCTGCCCGATACACATGGACGCAATGCCGTAGCGCGCCTCGCGGCGGTCGAGCTCACCGAGGAGGGTCGCCGTGATCCGGGCGCCCGTCGCGCCGAGCGGGTGCCCAAGCGAGATCCCGCTCCCGTTCGGGTTGACGTCACCTGCCTCCCAGCGTTCGTGCAAGCCGGTGTCCTTCAGGAACTGGAGCACGACCGACGCGAACGCCTCGTTCACCTCGATCACGGCCATGTCGTCCCAGCCGAGGCCGGCCCTGGCGAGCGCTCGCTCGCAGGCAAGCGGGTTTCCGTGGAGCATCCGGTACGGGTCGACGCCGGCCAGCCCGAACGAGAGGAACCGCGCCCTCGGCTCGACGCCGAGTCGGTCGACCGCAGCGTCGCTCGCGACGAGCATCGCGGCGGCGCCGTCGACGATCGCGCTGGAGTTTCCCGCGGTGACCTTGCCGTCCTCCTTGAACGCAGGCGCGAGCGAGCCCAACTTCTCGAGCGACGTGTCTCGTCGCGGGTTCTCGTCGATTGCGACGAGCACCGCCGCACCCGCAGCACCCACCTCGATCGGCACGATCTCGCGCTCGAACCTGCCCTCGTCGATGGCCGCGATCGCCCGGCGGTGCGACTCGTACGAGTACTCGTCGAGCTCCTCGCGCGAGAGCTCCCACTCGTCGGCGATCACCTCGGCGGAGATGCCCTGCGGAACGACCTCCCAGCGCTCGTAGAGCCGCGGCGAGAAGCCCGAGAAGCCGTTCGCCGTGAGATTCGAGCCCATCGGCACGCGAGACATCGACTCGACGCCGGCGGCAACGACGACGTCGAGATGCCCTGCTTGCACGGCGGCCGTCGCGTTGAACGCGGCCTGCAGGGACGACCCACACTGGCGGTCGACCGACGAGCCGCACACGCTCTCGGGCCAGCCGGCGACGAGCGCCGACATGCGCCCGATGTTCAGAGCCTGCTCGCCGACCTGGCTGACGCAGCCCATCTGAACGTCTTCGACCTCGCCCGGATCGACGTCGAGTCGCGAGACGAGGCCGTTCAGCACCTGCGCGGCAAGCTCCTCGGCGCGAACCTCGGCGAGCATGCCGTTGCGCTTCCCGATCGGGCTGCGAACGGCGTCGACGAGGAACGCATCGGCCACGGCGTGACGGTACCACCGCTGCCACGCGCCCACCGCACGCGCAGTCGGGTGGTTTCCGGTGGAGCAACCACAGGCCCTCGGGCGCGCTCTGTCGACACGGCTCCAGCCGCACGTCCGAGAGCCGCTCGAGAACCTGCGCGAGCGCGACCGGGTTCTCCAGACGCGCGAGGTGCATACCGACGCAGACGTGCGGCCCCTGGGCGAAGGTCGTGTGCAGCCGGGCGTCCCCCGCCGGTGCAGGTCGAACCGTGTGGGTCGGGGAAGACCAGCGGATCGCGGGTCGGCGGCCGACAGGGAGACGCGCACGAGCTCCCGGTGGACCCTGGATGGAAACGCCGTCGAGCTCGACCTTACGAGTCGTGTAGCGATGATCGAGCACGGCAGCCGCGGGCTCGAGCCGAAGCGACTCCTCGACCGCGTCGGCCGCTAGCTCCGGCCGTGCCCCGCAGCTCGGTCACCGCTTCGTCGCTCCCGAGCACGTGGTACAGCAAATTCGCAATCATCCCGTCGGTCGTCTCGATCCCGCCGAAGAGGAGCACGGCGGCATTGGAGACGACTTCGTGCGGCGTGAGACCGCCGGCGCCCGCCGCGCCGGTGAGCAGCGACGAATCGGGGTCTCGTCCGAGTACGGGCGCGAGCGCACTTCTCGAGCTCGGCGAAAGCGGCAGCGCCGGCGCCCGAGGGCTCGCGCTACCCCGGCGCTGATGTCGGTGACCTCGGCGACGATCGCGCGGTACCACTCGAGGGGTGCCTCCGCAGGAACGTCCTGGAGGCCGAGCGCCACGGCCATCGTCGCGACCGAGAGGGGCCCGGACAGCGTCAGGCGCAGGTCGGCCACGCCGTCCGCGGCGATGCGGTCGAGCAATCCCTCGCAGAGGTTCTCCACCACTGTCGTGAACCGATCGCGAACGGCACCGAGGCGGAACGGGCGAAGGAACGGAGTCCGATGCCGCGCGTGCTCGGCGCCGTCGAGGGAGAGCATGCTCGAACCGACGACCTGCGCCGTCGAGAAGCGCGGGTCGTCCACCGCGAAGGTGTCGGCGTCGCGCATCACCTCGACGACGAGGTCGCGGCGCGTTACGAGCCAGCCGTCGAGCACGGGCAGCCAGGAAACCGGCTCGCTCTCGCGGAGACGGTCGAGCAGCTCGTGTGGGCTC
>CAWIQX010000020.1:0-13313 GCA_963838395.1 uncultured Actinomycetes bacterium | reverse complement strand
CGGCTGGCGAACGATCGCGCGCCCCATCGCCACGCGCTGGCGCTGCCCCCTGAGAGCGTCCGCGGCTTCTTGCCCAGCGCATCGGTGAGACCGAGGATGACCGCCGCCTCCCGTACGCGCCCGTTGATCTCATGCTTCGAGACGCCGCGCATCTTGAGCGCGAACCCCATGTTGTCGGCCGCGTTCATGTGTGGGTACAGCGCGTAGTTCTGGAAGACCATGGCGATGTCCCGATCCTTGGGGGGGAGGTCGTTGACGACGTCGCCCTCGATCCTCACCTTGCCGGAGGTGATCGTCTCCAGGCCCGCGATCATTCGCAGCGCGGTGGTCTTGCCACAACCGGAGGGACCACGAACACGACGAACTCGCCGTTCCCGATCGCGAGGTCGAGCCCGGTCATGGCCTCGGTGCCGTCCGGATAGACCTTCGTCAGGCTCTCGAGCGTGATCTCCGCCACCCACGGCCTCCCAGGACGACTTCCGCCCTGATCTACTAGCATCGAGCCGGACGATGGAGGCCCAGGCCGCCCCGCGGAAAGCCGGGCACGCGTCGCTGGAGGCGCGCGCTCGAGGACCGTCGTGTTCTCGCACCGCTCCTGATCGCGCCGGCGGTCATCTTCATGGCCCTTGTCGTCGGCATTCCGTTCGTCTGGGCGATCTATCTCAGCATGACGGACGCGATCGGCGGGTCCTTGAGCGGAACTGGGTCGGCTTCGACAACTTCACGAATGCGTTGAGGGACGTGAACTTCCGGCGCGCGCTCCGAACACGCTGATTTTCACGCTCGCCTCCCAGGTACTGGTAGTGGTCGGGGCGGCGGTTCTCTCGCTTCCCGTCGGCGACTTCCGCGGGAAGTGGTTCATCCGCTTCCTCGTCGTGCTGCCGTGGGCCGCACCGGTCGTGCTCTCGACGATCACGTGGCTGTGGCTCCTGGACTCCCTGTTCAGCGTCGTCAACTGGACGCTCGCGCGGCTGCATCTCGAGAACGCCCTGCTCTGGCTGATCGATGTCGCGCACATCGAGGAGGGCGCCCAGGCGCCGCTGCAGTGGCTCGGCGCCCGAACCTTGCGGTCATCGCCATCACGCTCGTCCATGCTTGGCGGATCCTTCCGTTCGCGGTCGTGATCTTCATCGCCGGCCGGGCATCGATCCCGAACGAGGTCGATGACGCCTCGAAGATCGACGGCGCGACGGGCATCAAGAAGCTCTGGTACGTCGACATCCCGCTGCAGTTCCCGATCGCCCTCGTCGCGGTCCTCTTCGGCATCGTATTCACCGCAGGAGACTTCGCAGTCGTGTACATCCTGACTGCGGGAGGGCCGTTCAACTCCACGCAGGTGCTGCCGACGTGGGCCTTTGAGATCGGGATCAACTCCGGGTCTCTGGGCGAAGGAGCGGCAATCTCGCTCTACCTCTTCCCGCTACTGGTCGTCGTCAGTGTCGCGATGCTCTTCTTCGCACGTCGGGCTCAAGTGACATGACGGAGCTCGCATGACCTGGCGGCAGAAATCCCTCACCTACCTGGTCGTCGGGCCGTTCGCCATCATCCTCGCGTTCCCCTTCTACCTGGCGCTCGTCACCATGTTCAAGACCAACGACGACCTGGCGATCCAGACGCACTCGCCCTATCTCTTCAACGACCCGGAGGGAAATCTCCACTGGGACTTCTGGAACGACGCCACGACGGAGCACGTCAGGTTCCTGTTCGAGGACACGAACTACCCGCAGTGGCTCCTGAACACGCTCCTCGTCGGCGCCGCAGTCGTCTTAATCACATTCCTGCTGGCGATGCCCGCCGGCTATGCGCTCGCCCGGCTCGCCGGAGGATGGGGACAGAGCGCCGGGGTGGGCATCTTCCTCATCTATCTGATTCCGCCCACGCTCCTCTTCCTTCCGCTCTCCCGGATCGTCACCAGCCTCGGACTGAAGGACTCGCTGTGGGGGCTGATCCTCGTGTACCCGTCCTTCACGATCCCCTTCGCGACGTGGCTGTTGATGGGGTTCTTCAAGACGATCCCGCAGGAGCTCGAGGACGCCGCGCTCGTCGACGGCTGCTCGCGCCTGAAGGCGCTCTACCGGATCGTCCTCCCGATCTCCCTGCCGGGGATCCTCACCGTCGTCATCTTCGCGTTCTCCCTCTGCGTCAACGAGTTCATCTACGCGTTCACGTTCATCTCCACCTCGGAGCAGCGCACCGTCTCGGCCGGAATCCCCAACGATCTCATCCGCGGCGATGTCTTCTTCTGGCAGTCGCTCCTGGCCGCGACGCTCATCCCGGCGATCCCTCTCGCGCTGCTCTACAACGCGTTCCTCGACCGGTTCATCAAGGGCTTTACAGGCGGCGCCTTCAGGTAGAGAATCGAAGGCAGAAAGGAGGTACCCGTGGCGGACATATCGGACGAGCTCGGAAAGAGCTCGGCGCTGACCCGGGAAGACCTGCTTAAGCGAGGCGCGGCAGCCGCGTTCGCAGTAGGCATGTTCGGCGCGCTGCCGGACAAGGGCCTGGGCTTCTATGGCCCGCTCAAGTACAAGCACAAGCAGCTCTCAGGCGAGCTCCGCATCATGACGTGGGCCCACTTCGTCCCGGCCTACGACACCTGGCTCGACGGCACCTACGCCAAGCAGTGGGGCGAGGCGAACGACGTCGAGGTCAAGATCGACCACATCAACAACGCCCTGCTCTTCAGCACGGGATCGTAGGAGGTCGCTTCGCAGACGGCCACGACCTCTTCTGGTTCATCTCCCCGCCGTCGTCGTTCCAGAAGCAGGTGGTACCCGTAACCGACCTCGTCCAGGAGATCACGAAGAAGGTCGGGCCGATGTCGAAGGTTGCGAAGAAGAGCACGTACAACCCGAGGACCAAGCAGTTCTTCGGCTTCCCCGAGACGTATGCACCCGACCCGGTGCAGTACCGCCGGAGCTACCTGCAAGAGGCCGGCGTCAGCTTGAACACGTGGGAGGATCTCCGCAAAGGCGCCGCAAAGCTCAAGCAGACCGGCCATCCGGTCGGCCTCGGCATGTCGAACGAGATCGACTCGAACATGCTGCTCGCCTCACTCCTCTACTGCTACGGCGGCTTCATCCAGAACGAGGAGAACAGAATCGTCTTCAATCAGGGCTCGAACCGAAAAGGCGCGATCGAGGCGCTCGAGGTCATGCGCGACATCTACCGAAACGGCATGACCGACGAGGTATTCGCCTGGACGGCGGCATCCAACAACCAAGCCTTCGTCGCCGGCAGGCTCTCGGTGGCGCTGAACGCGATCTCGATCGTGCGCACCGCAGAGAAATCCGGCAACCAGGCTCTTGCCGACGACACCTGGCTCGCGTCCATCCCCCGCGGTCCCGTGATGCGCCTGGGGAACGAGCACGTCATGGGCGTCTACGTGATCTGGAAGTTCTCGAAGAACAAGGAAGCGGCGAGGAAGTACCTCGTGGATCAGCAACTGAACTACCGGCCGCACTTCGTTCGGAGCGAGTACTACAACTTCCCACCGTGGACGGGATCGATCAAAGGCGGGTTCGAGACCATCCGCAAGATGGCTGCACAGGACGCGCACAAGCCGAAGGGGAAGTACACGGTCCTGACGACGATCGCGGAAAAGTTCACGACGAACCCGGGCCACCCGGGGCACACGAACGCGGTGATCGACGAGATCTTCCAGACATGGATGCTCCCGCAGATGTTCGCCCAGGTCTCGCAGGGGAAGCTGAGCCCGGCCGACGCGGTCAAGGCGTTCGACACCAAGGCGAGGCAGATCTACCGGAAGTGGAGGGCCCAGGGGCTCGTGTAGAGGCCCCGTCAGCTTGCGGTTGGCACGAGGGCCCCCACGTCTCGGGGCCCTCGTACGACCGGTTCGCGCGTGACGCACATCGGTCGCCTACAGGGGGAGAAGCCCGCTCAACCCTTCAAGCGCCTCGAGCACGAGCCACGGAGGAAGGCTGTCGACCGCTCGCCGCGCGAGCGCTGCCGCGAAGCTCGGGAGCGCCCCCGCTTCCTCGGCATCGTCGATTGCTCGCTCGAGCCCGTCCGAGACGGCGCGCTCTGCGTCTTCGCTGTCGACGGCGTGCTCCCGGGCGAAAGCGTCGAGCGCGGCCTCGTCCCGGACGGCGAGAACGAGCTCCTCACGCGAGACGCCGAGCTCACAGGCGGCGCCGTCGAACGCCGACAGCACGATCTGCTCGAACACGGCCTCGAGATCGCCCGGGTCGCGCCAGTCGCGCGTCTCGCAAGGATCCGCAGCGCGAGTGGGCTCGTACGAGCCGCCGCCTAGAGCTACGTAGGGGACTACCACCGCGGCGACTGCGACGACCGCGAGGAGCACGGGGAGCGCCCTGGTCACGGCGACGGACGCTCCCGCATCAGCATCGTGGGCACGAGCGCGCCGAGCGCGAGAGCGGCCGCAAGCAGGAAGGGGCCGGAGAACGCATTCGTGACCGCCCGCTCGAGCTGGTCGCGAAGAGCGGAGAGCAACGCGGTGTACTCCTCGTCGTCGGGCCGCTCCTCGAACGCGGTGGCGACGTTCGGAAGCTCGCCCTCCTCGGCGGCGCGACGGACTTCGTCCAGGACGTCCTGCGCGAGCCGCAGCTTGTCGAGGGCCGGGATGCTGCTGTCGAGGACTTCCGCCGCTCCGGCACGCACCGCGTGATCCTCGTTGCGGTCGAGTGCCTCCGTCAGCACCGGTGTCAGCAGGAGCAGCCCGAGGACGACCCCGGCGTGGCGCGCGGCCAACGTCCAAGCACCGTGAACGACGGGCTCCTCCCGTGCACCCACAGCTCGTTCGGTGAGCACCGCGAGGGCGAGCCCGATGCCCACTCCTACCAGGAGCTGCGGGGCGATCGTCCAGGGCCAACCCGCCCGCGGCAGGAAGGCGAGCGCCGCCAGCCCGCCGCCGACCAGGACGATTCCCGCTCCGATCCAGGCGCGCCGCCCCGAGCGCGGCGCGAAGCGCGCAGCCAGAAGCGCGGCAAGCGGCATGACGGTGACGACGAGCCCGGCCGCGGCCGGCGACATGCCCCAGCCTTCGACCAGGAGGAGGACGAGCAGGAAGAGCGCGGCTACGAGCCCGCCGGAGAGCAGGAGCACCGCGGAGTTGGCACTCAGGGCCGGCCGGCCGGCTGCGCTCCGCGTCGTCTCGATCTGCAGCCCTCGGAGAGCAACGAGCGGCAGGAGGGCGAATGGAACCTGCATGAGGAAGATCGACTCCCAACCCAGCACCTCGGTGAGGATCCCCCCCAAAGCCGGACCCAGCGCCGCACCGAAGATGCCCGCCGCGACCCAGAGCCGCACAGCTCGACCGCCGTTTCCGTCCGTCGAGGCGAGGAGGCCGAGCGCTGCAGTGACGAGCAACGCGGCCCCGACGGCCTGCGCGATGCGCGCCCCGACCAGGACTTCGAAGGACGGCGCAAGCCCGCATGCGAGAGAGGCTGCCGCGAAGAGCAGGGTTCCCGCGGCGAAGACTGCACGCGGTGCTCTTCGGGCGACGAAGGCAGCAGGCAGCGCAACCAGAGCGAGTGTGAGGTTGAAAGACGTCAGCACCCACGCAACGGTGGCGATGTCGACGTCGAACGCCCGAAGCACGTCGGGAAGCGCGAGTGTGACGATCGACGAATCGGCGAGCGCGAGCCCGACCGCGAGACCGATCAGGCCCGGCCGCATGAGACGAGTGTAGGAGGGTTGACGGAGAGTCGAGCACACGATCCGTTCGACGGCTGCGCGCGAAGTACCGAGGTGTGTGCCACACACACGAGGGCTACGCCCCGCCGAGACAACTCGTCCACGAGGAGGATGTAGATGCGCAAGCTTTCACTTCTGATCACCGTTCTGGCGCTGGCGCTCGCGGTCTTCGCGCTCGCCGGTTGCGGCAGCGACGATGACGACGAGGCCGCCGGCGACCCGGTGACGGTCGAGTTGTCCGAAGAGGCCGGCTCGGGCCAGACCGGTACTGCGACGCTCACCGCAGACGGCGAGGAGACGATGGTCACCATCGAGATCGACGGCGACCCGGTCTCCGATTCGCAGCCCGCTCACATTCACGAGGGAAGCTGCGGCGACGATCTGAATCCGGAGCCCGCCTTCGCCCTTCCGAACGTGACCGGCGGTAGCTCCACTGCGAGCGTCGACGCCTCGCTCGAGACGCTGCAGGACAGCGACTACGCGATCAACCTGCACATGTCGAACGAGGATCTCCCGACGTACACGTCCTGCGGGAACATCGACTGATTTATCTGCGGCTCCCGAGCGGGAGAACGCGTCGCATCCGTAGGGGCCGGGCATGCCCGGCCCCTACGACCGCGTGGGGCCGAGGAACCTTCCCTGAAACGCGCGCGCCCTGCTCTAGCGGGGCGCGCGCCTCCTCCACATCGCCTGAACGCGCGGCCTCGATCAGCTCCGATCGGCGACCGGATCAGCCCCGCGCCCGGATTTACCGCCACACGCCGGAGCGATCGCCACCACCAGAATCAGCCGTAGCGCTCGCGCCACCCCGGCACTCTAGGCACCCTCGAACACCGGCTCCGGCACCGCGGCCTCCTGACGCAGGTCGCGCCCGCGGACGAGGAAGATCGAGACGAGCAAGCCGGCGAACGCGACGCCCGCCCCCGCCCAGAACGCGTTCACGAAGCCGTCGGTGAGCGCAACCGGCACTGCCGTGCCGTCGGCGACCGCCTCGTCGGTGGTCGACACGGCGATCGTCGAGAGAATTGCGATACCCACGGCGCCCCCGATCTGCTGCGAGGTGTTGATCAACCCCGATGCGAGGCCGGCCTCCTGCGGCTTCGTGCCGGCGAGCGCCGCGATCGTGATCGGGACGAAGGCGAAGGGGATCGCGACCCCCAGGATCAGGAAGCCCGGGAAGAGGTCGGTCCAGTAGGAGCCGTCGACGGACACCTGGGTGAAGTACAGGAGCCCCGCGGTGAGGAACCCCATTCCGAGAATCAGCGCGGGCTTCACTCCCACCCTGTTAACTGCGACCGCAGCGACGTTCGCCCAGATGATCGCCGTGCCGGCCACCGCGAGGTAGGCCACTCCCGTCTTGATCGGCGAGTACCCGAGCACCTGCTGCATATAGAGCGTGAGCATCAGGAACATGGAGAACATGGCCGTGCCCATGATGAAGCCGGCGACGTTCGCCGCGGTCAGCGTCTGCAGCCGGAAGATCGAGAACGGCACGAGCGGGTCGCGCTGCCGCTGCTCCCAGAGCGCGAAGGCGACGAGCATCACGGCCGAGGTCACGAAGACCCCGATCGTCTTCGCCGAGAGCCACTCCCACTGACGGCCCTGCGTGATCCCGAGGACGAGCAGGACGAGACCTCCCGTCACGAGCACGGCCCCGGGGATGTCATGGCTCTGCCCGTGCGCATCCTTGCTCTCCCGGAGCAGGATCGGCGAGAGCGCGAGGGCTGCGATGCCGACCGGGACGTTCACGAAGAAGATCCACTCCCACGAGAGCAGGTCGGTGAGGATCCCGCCCGCGAGGACGCCTGCTGCGGCTCCGAAGCCGCCGACCGCACCCCAGGCGCCGAGTGCGATGTTGCGCTCGCGCCCCTCGGAGAACGTGGTCGTCAGGATCGAGAGGGCAGCCGGCGTGATGGTCGCCGCGCCGAGTCCCTGGAGCGCGCGGGCGACGATCAGCGACGTGTCGTCCCAGGCGAGCCCGCAGAGCAGCGAGCCGACCGAGAAGATGACGATCCCGACCATGAACACGATGCGCCGCCCGATGATGTCCGCCAGGCGGCCACCGAGCAGGAGGAAGCCGCCGAACACGAGCGCGTAGGCGCTGATGACCCACTGCAGGTCGTCCTGCGAGAACCCGAGATCCGCCTGGATCGAGGGGAGCGCGACGTTGACGATCGCGATGTCGAGGACGACGACGAACTGCGTGACGCAGAGAAGCGCCAGCGCAAACCATTTCATGCGATCTGAAGTGACCATTGCGAAACCCTTCCAGTCGTTGTCGTCGTACGAAGGTTGCGATAGTACAGCATCTACTTTCAAAATACAAGTTAGTACTTACATTCCGAAAGATCGAGGTGTACAATCGGGAGCGGCATGAGGAGCTACAACCAGTACTGCCCGGTCGCCCATGCGCTCGACGTCGTCGGCGAGCGCTGGTCGCTCCTGATCGTGAGGGAGCTCCTGGAGCACAAGCAGCTCCGCTATTCCGACCTCCACGCCAACCTCGTCGGCTGCGGCACGAACATCCTCGCCGCCCGCCTCAAGGAGCTCGAGCGCCACGGAGTTCTCATGCGTCGCCGTCTCCCCCCGCCCGCAGCGTCGACCGTCTACGAGCTGACGGAGTACGGGCTGGAGCTTCGCCCGGTAATGCACATGCTCGCGCACTGGGGCGCACGCTCCCTCGGCCCACCGACTTCGGACATGGACCTCGACCCCGGCTGGCTCGCCGGTGCGATGCAGATGGCCTTCCCTCCGCGACCGACGGCTGCGCGGATCGAGTTTCGGGTCGGTGACGACGTCGCCGGGTTCGCCGACGGAGAGGTGCGCGAAGGATCGGTCGACAGCCCTGACGCAGTGGTCGAGTGCAACCCGACCGACTTCTTTCACTTCGTCGTAGACCGTGACGTCGACTGTCTCGAGGTACACGGAGACGCGCAGGTGGTGCACGACCTGCTCGACGGGCTGCCGTACGCCGAAGCGCCGCAAGGCGCCACGGTTTCGACGAGCTAGGCTCTCAGGGTCGCTGGTAGGCGATCTGCAGCAGGTCGCCGCTGGAGAAGTACGGAACGCCTGACACGCGGCAGCGAACGCGAACCCGCAGCTCCCCGTCGCCCGTCGTACCGCTGACGTAGCGCGAGAGCGTGCCGCCAGGCACGAGATTCGCGATCGAGACCTCGGTCGTACCCACGGTCCGGGAGTCGAGCTGCGCCCAGCTCGTGTTGTTCCAGTTCCAGATGGCGACCGTCTGCGTGCACGAGCGCGAGTTCTTCCCGGCGTAGCTGACCCGCAGGTTCGACAGGGAGTTGGCGACCCCCGTAAAGGTTCCGTACCACTCGGTCGTCTTCTGTCCGCTCGTGGTCGAGTTGACCTCGAAGTAGGAGTCGTCGTTCGAGGCCAGGTTGGCCGCACTCCCGCCTCGAGGCGAGCCGGCGAGGAGCGTCGTCGCGCTGGGGGCCGCCGTCACCTGCGTCGGACCGCTGACCGTGATCGAGAGGACCTGGGTGTCGGCCTGCGAGGCGCTATCGGTCACCTTGGCCGTGAACGTAGAACCTCCGCCACTCGTCGGCGTGCCGCTGACGACCCCGGTCGAGGCGTTGAGCGCGAGACCTGCCGGGAGCGTTCCCGAGTCGAGCGACCACGTGTAGCCCGGCGTGCCGCCGGTCGCCTGCAGCGTCGACGAGTACGGGACGCCGACCGTGCCTCCGGGCAGCGTCGTCGTCGTGATCGTCGGAGACGGTGGGGGCGCGACCGCGATCGACAGGTCCTGCAAGTCGCTCTGGGTCGCGCCGTCCGCCACCTCAGCTGTGAACCCGGACGCGCCCGCACTCGTCGGAGTCCCCGTAATCGCTCCCGTCGCCGCATTCAGCGTCAGCCCGGCGGGCAGCGAACCGGTGTCGAGCGACCACGTGTACGGCGGCGTCCCACCGGTCGCGGTCAGCGCCACCGAATACTGCTGGCCGACCGTTCCGCCGGGCAGGCTCGTCGTCGTGATCGTCAGCGGCGGAGCCGGCTCGGGGTCGATCGTGACCGTGAGCTCCTGGGTGTCCGACTGCGACGGAGCACCGGCGTCGTCGACCCGCGCCGTGAACGTGAACGTCCCCGCGCTCGTCGGATGCCCGGTGAGCTCGCCCGTCGAGAAGAGCGTCAGGCCAGGCGGCACCGTGCCTCCGGACACCGACCACGTGTAGGGCGGTGTTCCGTCGACCGCGGCGAGCGTCTGGCCGTACGTCGTACCGACCGTGCCGTCGGGCAGGTTGGTCGTCGTGATCGTGGGCGGCGGGACCGGTGCGGGGTCGACCTCGAGCGAAAGTGCCTGTGTGTCGTTTTGCGTGGCGCTGTCGGCCACCCTGGCCGTGAAGGAGGAGGTGCCCGTGGTCGTCGGAGTACCGGTGATCGCGCCGGTCGAGGAATTCAGCATGAGCCCCGCCGGGAGCGAGCCCGAGTCGAGCGACCACGTGTAGGGCGGTGTGCCACCGCTCGCCTGCAGCGTCGCCGAATAGGCCACGCCCAACGTCCCGTCCGGGAGGCTCGTCGTCGTGATCGTCGGAACCGGAGGAGGCGGCGCCGTGCCGAACGCGCAGGTGACGGCACGCCCGTTCGTCAGAGCCGGCTGATTGAAGGAGATCTGCCTGCCGACGACGCCGTCCGCCCGCTCGACGCCCGCCGTCGCCGAGCCGCCCTGGTTCCAGGCCGGATTCCCGGCCGGTTCGAAGCTCGTGTCCAGGTACTGGAACCGGACGTCGCCGTTCTCCTTGATGATCGCTTCGAACGTGACCGGGCCGCTGCTCGAGATGTTGAAGTGCGGAACGTTGAACCACTCGACGTAGAGAGTGCGGTTGGGCGCAGCGCCGCTGACAGCGGCATGCACCGAGCCGGTCGCGCCCGGATAGAGGTCGTCCCAGAACGGCGCGATCACGCCGTTGGGTGTGGCGGTCGTCGGGATGGCTGCGTTGATCGGCGCGGTCGCTCCCGCGTTCGACCCGAGGGTGAGAAAGCCGTTCGAAGAGATGTACGCGGTCGAGTACGTCTGCCCGAAGAACGAGATCGGGAACCCGATGTTGAGCGTCGAGAACGCATCGTCGCCGTCGGCGCCGACGAGCGGCGAGACACCCGTCACGTCGACCCACGAGAAGGGCGCGTCCTGGCAGGTGTAGTTCGGGTACGCGTTGCCGTTCGCCGTCTGGCTGGCCGTGGAGCTCCCGATGGTCACCGTCGCCGTAACCGTCAACGCGCCCGGCCCGTCGACGGTGTAGCTCCCCGTGTACAGGCCGGTATCTGGGCTCGCCGCGGACAGAGCCACCGGCGTCCCGTTGACGGTGGCCGTAACGTTGCCGACCCCGGCCGGAACGGCGCAGTTGGCGCCCAGGACCTTGATCGGGATGACGTCGGTCACCCCCGAGACGAAGCCGTTCGCAGGCGCGCTCAGCACGACCTTCGCCTGGTTGACGCAGGCGAGCGCGCTGCCGATGTTGAGCCGTCCGCCCGTCACCGTCTTCCCGGCCAGCGAGCTCGCGGGATCCACCGAGCTCATGAGCAGTGCCTTGATCCCGTACAGCGTCGCCCCCGGGAACCTGTCCTCGACGAGGGCAGCCGCTCCCGCGACGTGCGGCGTGGCCATCGAGGTCCCGTCGAAGGAGCCGTAGGTGTTGCCGGGCGTCGTCGAGAGGATGCCGACGCCGGGCGCGCCGAGATCGACGGACTTGGCGCCGTAGCTCGAGAAGAACGCCAGTCCATCGTTGTGATCGGTAGCCGCGACCGCGAGGACCGCGTCCGACGCGTACGTCGCCGGATACGTCGGCGTGACGTCGTTGTTGAAGCCGTCGTTCCCGGCCGCGGCGACGAAGAGCATGCCCCGGGTGGCGCCGTACTCGATCGCGTCGAGTAGCGCTTGGTCGTAGGGGCCACCACCCCACGAGTTGGAGGAGACGTCCGCACCATGGTCGGCCGCGTAGAGCGTGGACGCGATCGCGTCGGCCGTCGTTCCCGACCCAGCCGAATTCAGGAACTTCAGCGCCATGATCTTCACGTTCCAGTTGACGCCGACGACGCCCACGCCATTGTTCCCCTCGGCGCCGATCGTGCCCGAGACATGCGTCCCGTGGCGGTTGTCGTCGAAGGGGTCGTTGTCGCCGTTCACGAAGTCCCACCCGCTCCAGTCGTCGACGAGACCGTTGCCGTCGTCGTCGCCCCCTCCCACCGGATCGAGCGTGTTCACCCAGCGCTGGTCGGCGAGGTCGGGATGGCTGAAGTCGACCCCGGTATCGGTGACGGCGACGACGATGTTCGAGTCGCCGGTGGCGAGCTCCCACGCCTCGGGAGCGTCGATGTCCTTGTCGTTCGTTCCACCTGTCTGGCCGGTGTTGTGCAGACCCCAGAGCTGGCCGAACGACGGATCGTTCGGTGTGGCGGCTATCGAGACCACATGGTTCCGCTCTGCGTAGGTGACCCGCGGATCGCTCGAAAGGACCTTGACGGCGAACGCCTCCTCGTCGTCCTTCACCTTCACGAGGACGGCGTCGATCTGGCCGAAGCGCTTCTTCGAGGTTGCGCCCGCGTCTTTCAGGATCGCGTTCTCCTCGGACCGTGAGACGCCTTCGGCGAAACCGACGATCAGCTCGCCCTTGACCGCCTTCGGCGTCTGCTGCGCAGCGGCCGAGATCGATCCCGCGCCGACGCCGAAGACGACGGCGCCGACCGAGATGAGGAGCGCGAGCAAGCGGGTCATGTGCCGATGCGCATCATCTGGAAATTGCGGGCTTCTGTCTACCCCCGGGGCGGAGAAAAGCGCTGCTAAACGAGGCCGCCGCGATAGCGCCACGGCCCCGGTTCGAACCTGATGCCGCGCTTGCGGCAGAACTCGCGCACCGAGTCGAGGACGACCCCACCTGAGCCGTGCACTCTGCGCTCGAGGAGATCGAGCACGGCGACCTCAGGAGCGGGCTCACCGCTCAGCTCGAGCGCAAGAACCACCGCTTCCGGATCTGCCTCGGCAAAGGACGGAACGAAGGAGATCTGCACGCCGTCCACCTCGAATCCGTATGCCCCGTCATCGCCGATCGCCGACACCCCGTGCCCGCGAAGCGCGAGCAACTCGTGCAGGTCGTCGATCATGCGGCGCCCGAGCTCGATCTGCCGCGCGCGCGAGACCTTGTGGCTCGAGGTCCCCGTCACCTTCGCCGGCACACCGATCGCGAATGCGCCGGCCGGGATGTCCCCCGTGACGTACGAGTTCGAGGCGACGATCGCCTCCGCGCCGATGCGGCAGCCCGCGTAGACCACCGCGCCGAGACCGATCTGCGCACGGTCTTCCAGCACGACCGGGGCGAAGCGGTTCTCGAAGCCCTCGAGCAGGGAGTGGCCGACGTTGTGCGTGACGATCAGCGAGCGCATCGTCAGGAAGACCTCCCGGCCGATCAGCACCGGCCGGCACACGTTGACGAACGCCTCGTCCCCCACGAAGGCGAGATCGCCGACCGCGAGCACCGCCCACGGATCACGATGACCGCCACCTCCGAACCGGATCGACCTGCCCGCCCAGATTCCCGCACCGAGGAACGCGCGCCGGCAGAGAATCTCCAGATCCGCGCCGAACTGGCTCGATTCTCCAATTGCCACCATTTCCTCGCAACGGATCGTTG
>CAWIQX010000019.1:0-29565 GCA_963838395.1 uncultured Actinomycetes bacterium | reverse complement strand
TCCAGATGATGCGCACCGGCACATGGTCCGCCCGCTTGCGCTCTCATCTTGGGCGTCGTCGTCGTCTTCGGCGCCGGCGCGGGATCGATCTCGGCCGCCGCGCAGCAGTCGCCGAAGGCGGTCAAGGGCGAGCTGATCGTCGGTTTTGCCGAAGGCGTCTCACGGGCCGACGAGAACGCGATCCTGAAAGACGCGGGCGCGACCTCGAAAAGCGGTTCGGCCAGATCGACGCCGTCCTCGTGAAGGTGAAGGACGACGAGGAGGCGACCGTCGCCAGGTCCTCTCGAGCGATCCGCGGGTCACCTACGCAGAGCCGAACCATGTTGTCTCAAGCCGCCACACCGAACGATCCGTCGTTCGGCCAGCTCTGGGGCCTGCACAACACCGGTGAGACAGGTGGAACGAACGACAAGGACATCGACGCTCCCGAGGCCTGGGAGCTCGCGACCGGCGACTCGACATCGTCGTCGCCGTCACCGATACCGGCGTCGACTTCACCCATCCCGACCTCGCCTACCAGCGCTGGGTGAATACGCTCGATCCTGTGGGAGGGGGCGACGACGACGGCAACGGCCTCGTCGACGACTGGAGCGGTTGGGACTTCGTGAACGGGGACAACGACCCCTTCGACGACCACCGCCACGGCACGCATGTCTCGGGAACGATCGGCGCCGAGGGGAACAATGGCGTGGGCGTCGTCGGCGTCAACTGGAACGTGAAGATCATGGCGCTGAAGTTCCTGAATTCGGCCGGCTCTGGGTCGACTGCCGACGCGATCTCGGCCACGCTCTACGCGGCCGACCATGGCGCCGACGTCTCCTCCAACTCGTGGGGTGGCGGCCCCTACGACCAGGCGCTCTCGACGCGATCGAGTACGGCGCCCCCGGGGCATGCTCTTCGTCGCCGCGGCCGGGAACGACGGCTTCAACAACGACGTCACGCCGACGTATCCGGCGACGTACGCCTCCGACGCCGTCCTCGCCGTCGCTGCGACCGATCACAACGATGGACTGGCGTTCTTCTCGAGCTACGGCGCCAAGTCCGTCGATCTCGGCGCGCCCGGCGTCGGCATCCTCTCGACGACGCCCGGCAACACCTACGGCTCCTTCGACGGGACCTCGATGGCCACGCCGCACGTCGCGGGAGCGGCCGCTCTCGTCGAGGACAGGTTCCCGGGGGCGACGCTCTACGGGATCAAGGCGCTGCTCATGAGCTCGGTGGATCCCGCGAGCTCGCTGGCCGGGAAGACGGTGACGGGCGGACGGCTCAACATCGGCACCGCGCTCGCCTGCGACAACCAGGCGAAGGTCGTGCTGAGCGCTCCTGCGAACGGCTTCGTCTCGGGCGTGAACGACGTCATCCCGATCAAGGTCCTGGGCGCCAACTGCGCAGTTCCGGCCGGGGTCGGCAACGTCACGGCCACCGTCAACGGGACGCCGGTGGCTCTGTCCGCGGCGAGCCCGGACACCGGCCTGTACACGGGGAGCTACACCGTCAACGGGCCGGGAGCGTTGACGGTTACGGCGACGGTGACGATTGGGAGCTCCACGGCCAGCCAGACGGCGAACGGCAACGCGTACCCGAACTACACCTGCCAGGACGCGCCCTTCTCGTGGGTCGACGTGACAGGTGTCTCGCCGCTCGTCGGCGCCGACGGCGACGATGCGTTCTCGACGCTCAACGTCGGATTCCCGATCTCGTTCTTCGGGCAGACGTACTCGACCGCGTACATCTCCTCGAACGGCTTTCTCACCCTCGGGTCGAACGCGGGAGCGACCGCGCCCATCAACGCGGCCATCCCGACGACCGCCGCACCCAACGGCGTGATCGCGCCGTTCTGGGACGACCTCTACCCGGGCGCGACCGGCTCGGTGCATGCCGCTGTCAGCGGCGCTGCGCCGAACCGCACTCTCTATGTCGAGTGGTTCAACGTCCCGCACTTCAACATCTCGAGCAGCGGCCCGGTCACGTTCGAAGCGATCATCAAGGAGAACGGCGACGTCCGGTTCCAGTACCTGGACACGAGCTTCGAGCCGGCGGGGAATCCGGCGTGGAACCAGGGCGGCTCGGCGACGGCGGGCGTCGAGCGGGCGGACGGCGTCGTCGGCAGGCAGATCTCCTTCAATCAGCCGGCTCTGACGAACGGGCGCGCCGTCACCTGCGCGTTCGGTACGGCGCCGCCTCCGCCGGTACCGACGATCACGACGACGAGCCTCCCGGACGGAACGGTGGGCGTGGCCTATTCGGCGACGTTGCAGGCGAGCGGTGGCACGCCGCCCTACACGTGGTCGCTCGACTCGGGCTCGCTCCCGGCGGGGCTCACGCTCAATTCCTCGACCGGCGCGATCACCGGTACCCCGACGACCACGGGCACCTCCTCCTTCACGGCCAGGGTGACCGACAGCGCCACGCAAAGCGACACACAGGCACTTTCGCTCGAGGTCGACCCGGCACCGGTCCCGCCGCCCACGATCACGACGACCAACCTGCCCGACGGCACGGTCGGTACGACGTACGGCCAGACGCTCGCCGCGGTCGACGGGACACCGCCCTACACGTGGTCGGTGTCCGGAGGCACGGTGCCGCCCGGCCTGACGCTCTTCTCGACGGGCGAGCTCACCGGGCATCCGACGAGCGCGGGGACGTTCACGTTCACGGCGCGGGTCGACGACGCCGGTGCTCCGTCGCAGTCGGACACCCAGGAGCTCACGGTCACGATCGACCCCGAGCCGGCTCCGCCGCTGACGATCACGACGACGAGCCTGCCCGGCGGAACGGTCGGCCAGCCGTATTCGGAGACGCTTACCGCGACCGGCGGGACGCCGCCGTACACGTGGTCGCTCGACACCGGTTCGCTGCCCGCCGGGCTGACGCTGAATGCGGCGACGGGAGCGATCACGGGGACTCCGACGAGTGCGGGCGCGTCCGGGTTCACAGCTGAGGTGGCGGACAGCGCGACCCAGAGCGACTTGCAGGAGCTGTCGATCGCGGTCGCGCCCCCACCGTCCCCGACGATCACGACGACGACGCTTCCCGGAGGCACGGTCGGCGTCCCCTACTCGGCGACGCTGCAGGCGACCGGCGGCACGCCGGGCTACACGTGGTCGCTCGACACGGGGACGCTCCCGGCAGGTCTCGCGCTCAACGCCTCGACCGGGGTCGTCAGCGGCACGCCGACGAGTGGCGGAGGTTCTTCGTTCACGGCCAAGGTGACCGACAGCGCCTCGCAGACCGACACCCAGCCCCTCTCGATCACGGTCACCGGCCCGACACAGGTGACGGCGGCGCCGAGCGCGACGACGCTCCTCGCCGGCTCGCCTCGAGGCGGGAGTGCGGCCAACCTGGCCTCGAACGACGACTCCTACTTCGAGGTCAACTCGACCACGAGCGGCCAGAAGACGACCGAGTGGTACGGAACCTTCACGGGGGTCGCCAACTCCCTGTCGAACCTGCGGGTCAGCTACGCCGGGAAGAACTCGCGCTCGTGCACGCAGACGGTCGCCATCTGGAACTGGAACAACACGAGCTGGGCGCAGCTCGACTCCCGGACCGTGGGTACGACCGAGGTCTCGATCGCGAATCTCGTGCCGGGCGGCACGCTCTCGCGCTACGTCAGCGGCACCACGGGCGACGGGGAGCTCCGCGTTCGCGTCCGCTGCCGCGTGTCAGGCGTTCCGTTCTTCTCGAGCGGCGACCTGCTGCAGATCGCCTACCAGCGACCCTGAGAGCCTAGCTCGTCGAGGCCGTGGCGCCTTGCGGCGCCTCGGCGTACGGCAGCCCGTCGAGCAGGCGTGCACCACCTGCGCGTCTCCGTGTACCTCGAGACGGTCGACGTCACGGTCTACGACGAAGTGAAAGAAGTCGGTCGGGTTGCACTCGACCACCGCGTCCGGACTGTCGACCGATCCTTCGCGCACCTCTCCGTCGGCGAACCCGGCGACGTCGTCACCGACCCGAAACTCGATCCGCGCAGCCGTCGGTCGCGGAGGGAAGGCCATCTGCATCGCACCGGCGAGCCAGCCGGGCTCGAGGTCCTCGTCCGAGGTCGGCGGGCCGAGGGAGCGTGCGCCCCAGTGCGCGAGCATGTGCATTACCGGGCGAAGCTCCAGCCCGTACTCCGTCAGCTCGTAGACGGTCGACGCTGCGGGTGGGGGGAGACGGCGGCGCATGAGAACTCCGTGGCGCTCGAGCTCCTTGAGGCGCGCGGCGAGGATGTTCGTGCCGCAGCCGACGAGGTTGGCGTGGAGGTCGGAGTAGCGGAGCTGCTTGTGCTCCAGGAGCTCCCGCACGATCAGGAGCGACCAGCGCTCGCCGACGACGTCGAGCGCGTGGGCGACCGGGCAGTACTGGTTGTAGCTCCTCATGCCGCTCCGGATTGTACACCTCGATCTTTCGGAATGTAAGTACTAACTTGTATTTTGAAAGTAGATGCTGTACTATCGCAACCTTCGTACGACGACAACGACCGGAAGGGTTTCGCAATGGTCACTTCAGATCGCATGAAATGGTTTGCGCTGGCGCTTCTCTGCGTCACGCAGTTCGTCGTCGTCCTCGACATCGCGATCGTCAACGTCGCGCTCCCCTCGATCCAGGCGGATCTCGGGTTCTCGCAGGACGACCTGCAGTGGGTCATCAGCGCCTACGCGCTCGTGTTCGGCGGCTTCCTCCTGCTCGGTGGCCGCTTGGCGGACATCATCGGGCGGCGCATCGTGTTCATGGTCGGGATCGTCATCTTCTCGGTCGGCTCGCTGCTCTGCGGGCTCGCCTGGGACGACACGTCGCTGATCGTCGCCCGCGCGCTCCAGGGACTCGGCGCGGCGACCATCACGCCGGCTGCCCTCTCGATCCTGACGACCACGTTCTCCGAGGGGCGCGAGCGCAACATCGCACTCGGCGCCTGGGGTGCGGTCGGCGGCTTCGGCGCCGCAGCAGGCGTCCTCGCGGGCGGGATCCTCACCGACCTGCTCTCGTGGGAGTGGATCTTCTTCGTGAACGTCCCGGTCGGCATCGCGGCCCTCGCGCTCTCGCCGATCCTGCTCCGGGAGAGCAAGGACGCGCACGGGCAGAGCCATGACATCCCCGGGGCCGTGCTCGTGACGGGAGGTCTCGTCCTGCTCGTCCTCGGGATCACGCAGGGCCGTCAGTGGGAGTGGCTCTCGGCGAAGACGATCGGGGTCTTCGTGACCTCGGCGGTGATGCTCGTCGCCTTCGCGCTCTGGGAGCAGCGGCAGCGCGACCCGCTCGTGCCGTTCTCGATCTTCCGGCTGCAGACGCTGACCGCGGCGAACGTCGCCGGCTTCATCATGGGCACGGCCATGTTCTCCATGTTCCTGATGCTCACGCTCTACATGCAGCAGGTGCTCGGGTACTCGCCGATCAAGACGGGAGTGGCCTACCTCGCGGTCGCCGGCACGGCGATCATCTGGGCGAACGTTGCCGCAGTCGCCGTGAACAGGGTGGGAGTGAAGCCCGCGCTGATTCTCGGAATGGGGTTCCTCACCGCGGGGCTCCTGTACTTCACCCAGGTGTCCGTCGACGGCTCCTACTGGACCGACCTCTTTCCGGGCTTCCTGATCCTGGGGGTCGCGATCCCCTTCGCCTTCGTCCCGATCACGATCGCGGCGCTCGCCGGCACGAAGCCGCAGGAGGCCGGCCTCGCATCGGGGTTGATCAACACCTCGCAGCAGATCGGGGGCGCCGTGGGTATCGCAATTCTCTCGACGATCGCCGTGACGACCACCGACGAGGCGGTCGCCGACGGCACGGCACTGCCGGTTGCGCTCACCGACGGCTTCGTGAACGCGTTCTGGGCGGGGGCGGGCGTCGCGTTCGCCGGCCTGCTCGTCTCGATCTTCCTCGTCCGCGGCCGCGACCTGCGCCAGGAGGGCTCGGTGCCGGAGCCGGTGTTCGAGGGTGCCTAGAGTGCCGGGGTAGCGCGAGCGCTACGGCTGATTCTGGTGGTGGCGATCGCTCTGGCGTGTGGCGGTAATCCGGGCGCGGGGGTGATCCGGTCGCCGATCGGAGCTGATCGAGGCCGCGCGTTCAGGCGATGTGGAGGAGGCGCGCGCCCCGCTAGAGCAGGGCGCGCGCGTTTCAGGGAAGGTTCTCCGGCCCCACGGCGGTCGTAGGGGCCGGGCATGCCCGGCCCCTACGGATGCGACGCGTTCTCCCGCTCGGGAGCCGCAGATAAATCAGTCGATGTTCCCGCAGGACGTGTACGTCGGGAGATCCTCGTTCGACATGTGCAGGTTGATCGCGTAGTCGCTGTCCTGCAGCGTCTCGAGCGAGGCGTCGACGCTCGCAGTGGAGCTACCGCCGCTCACGTTCGGAAGGGCGAAGGCGGGCTCCGGATTCAGATCGTCGCCGCAGCTTCCCTCGTGAATGTGAGCGGGCTGCGAATCGGAGACCGGGTCGCCGTCGATCTCGATGGTGACCATCGTCTCCTCGCCGTCTGCGGTGAGCGTCGCAGTACCGGTCTGGCCCGAGCCGGCCTCTTCGGACAACTCGACCGTCACCGGGTCGCCGGCGGCCTCGTCGTCATCGTCGCTGCCGCAACCGGCGAGCGCAAAGACCGCGAGCGCCAGCGCCAGAACGGTGATCAGAAGTGAAAGCTTGCGCATCTACATCCTCCTCGTGGACGAGTTATCTCAGCGGGGCGTAGCCCTCGTGTGTGTGGCACACACCTCGGTACTTCGCGCGCAGCCGCCGAACGGATCGTGTGCTCGACTCTCCGTCAACGCTCCTACACTCGTCTCATGCGGCCGGGCCTGATCGGTCTCGCGGTCGGGCTCGCGCTCGCCGATTCGTCGATCGTCACACTCGCGCTTCCCGACGTGCTTCGGGCGTTCGACGTCGACATCGCCACCGTTGCGTGGGTGCTGACGTCTTTCAACCTCACACTCGCTCTGGTTGCGCTGCCTGCTGCCTTCGTCGCCCGAAGAGCACCGCGTGCAGTCTTCGCCGCGGGAACCCTGCTCTTCGCGGCAGCCTCTCTTGCATGCGGGCTTGCGCCGTCCTTCGAAGTCCTGGTCGGGGCGCGCATCGCGCAGGCCGTCGGGGCCGCGTTGCTCGTCACTGCAGCGCTCGGCCTCCTCGCCTCGACGGACGGAAACGGCGGTCGAGCTGTGCGGCTCTGGGTCGCGGCGGGCATCTTCGGTGCGGCGCTGGGTCCGGCTTTGGGGGGGATCCTCACCGAGGTGCTGGGTTGGGAGTCGATCTTCCTCATGCAGGTTCCATTCGCCCTCCTGCCGCTCGTTGCTCTCCGAGGGCTGCAGATCGAGACGACGCGGAGCGCAGCCGGCCGGCCGGCCCTGAGTGCCAACTCCGCGGTGCTCCTGCTCTCCGGCGGG
The DNA here is from genome assembly GCA_963838395.1 of uncultured Actinomycetes bacterium. GTDB lineage: Bacteria > Actinomycetota > Thermoleophilia > Gaiellales > Gaiellaceae > GMQP-bins7. Next base: position 22,216 of record CAWIQX010000019.1, on the reverse strand, counting down.
CTCGTAGCCGCGCTCTTCCTGCTCGTCCTCCTCCTGGTCGAAGGCTGGGGCATGTCGCCGGCCGCGGCCGGGCTCGTCGTCACCGTCATGCCGCTTGCCGCGCTTCTGGCTGCGCGCTTCGCGCCGCGCTCGGGGCGGCGCGCCTGGATCGGAGCGGGAATCGTCCTGGTCGGCGGCGGGCTGGCGGCGCTCGCCTTCCTGCCGCGGGCGGGTTGGCCCTGGACGATCGCCCCGCAGCTCCTGGTAGGAGTGGGCATCGGGCTCGCCCTCGCGGTGCTCACCGAACGAGCTGTGGGTGCACGGGAGGAGCCCGTCGTTCACGGTGCTTGGACGTTGGCCGCGCGCCACGCCGGGGTCGTCCTCGGGCTGCTCCTGCTGACACCGGTGCTGACGGAGGCACTCGACCGCAACGAGGATCACGCGGTGCGTGCCGGAGCGGCGGAAGTCCTCGACAGCAGCATCCCGGCCCTCGACAAGCTGCGGCTCGCGCAGGACGTCCTGGACGAAGTCCGTCGCGCCGCCGAGGAGGGCGAGCTTCCGAACGTCGCCACCGCGTTCGAGGAGCGGCCCGACGACGAGGAGTACACCGAGTTGCTCTCCGCTCTTCGCGACCAGCTCGAGCGGGCGGTCACGAATGCGTTCTCCGGCCCCTTCCTGCTTGCGGCCGCTCTCGCGCTCGGCGCGCTCGTGCCCACGATGCTGATGCGGGAGCGTCCGTCGCCGTGACCAGGGCGCTCCCCGTGCTCCTCGCGGTCGTCGCAGTCGCCGCGGTGGTAGTCCCCTACGTAGCTCTAGGCGGCGGCTCGTACGAGCCCACTCGCGCTGCGGATCCTTGCGAGACGCGCGACTGGCGCGACCCGGGCGATCTCGAGGCCGTGTTCGAGCAGATCGTGCTGTCGGCGTTCGACGGCGCCGCCTGTGAGCTCGGCGTCTCGCGTGAGGAGCTCGTTCTCGCCGTCCGGGACGAGGCCGCGCTCGACGCTTTCGCCCGGGAGCACGCCGTCGACAGCGAAGACGCAGAGCGCGCCGTCTCGGACGGGCTCGAGCGAGCAATCGACGATGCCGAGGAAGCGGGGGCGCTCCCGAGCTTCGCGGCAGCGCTCGCGCGGCGAGCGGTCGACAGCCTTCCTCCGTGGCTCGTGCTCGAGGCGCTTGAAGGGTTGAGCGGGCTTCTCCCCCTGTAGGCGACCGATGTGCGTCACGCGCGAACCGGTCGTACGAGGGCCCCGAGACGTGGGGGCCCTCGTGCCAACCGCAAGCTGACGGGGCCTACACGAGCCCCTGGGCCCTCCACTTCCGGTAGATCTGCCTCGCCTTGGTGTCGAACGCCTTGACCGCGTCGGCCGGGCTCAGCTTCCCCTGCGAGACCTGGGCGAACATCTGCGGGAGCATCCATGTCTGGAAGATCTCGTCGATCACCGCGTTCGTGTGCCCCGGGTGGCCCGGGTTCGTCGTGAACTTTTCCGCGATCGTCGTCAGGACCGTGTACTTCCCCTTCGGCTTGTGCGCGTCCTGTGCAGCCATCTTGCGGATGGTCTCGAACCCGCCTTTGATCGATCCCGTCCACGGTGGGAAGTTGTAGTACTCGCTCCGAACGAAGTGCGGCCGGTAGTTCAGTTGCTGATCCACGAGGTACTTCCTCGCCGCTTCCTTGTTCTTCGAGAACTTCCAGATCACGTAGACGCCCATGACGTGCTCGTTCCCCAGGCGCATCACGGGACCGCGGGGGATGGACGCGAGCCAGGTGTCGTCGGCAAGAGCCTGGTTGCCGGATTTCTCTGCGGTGCGCACGATCGAGATCGCGTTCAGCGCCACCGAGAGCCTGCCGGCGACGAAGGCTTGGTTGTTGGATGCCGCCGTCCAGGCGAATACCTCGTCGGTCATGCCGTTTCGGTAGATGTCGCGCATGACCTCGAGCGCCTCGATCGCGCCCTTTCGGTTCGAGCCCTGATTGAAGACGATTCTGTTCTCCTCGTTCTGGATGAAGCCGCCGTAGCAGTAGAGGAGTGAGGCGAGCAGCATGTTCGAGTCGATCTCGTTCGACATGCCGAGGCCGACCGGATGGCCGGTCTGCTTGAGCTTTGCGGCGCCCTTGCGGAGATCCTCCCACGTGTTCAAGCTGACGCCGGCCTCCTGCAGGTAGCTCCGGCGGTACTGCACCGGGTCGGGTGCATACGTCTCGGGGAAGCCGAAGAACTGCTTGGTCCTCGGGTTGTACGTGCTCTTCTTCGCAACCTTCGACATCGGCCCGACCTTCTTCGTGATCTCCTGGACGAGGTCGGTTACGGGTACCACCTGCTTCTGGAACGACGACGGCGGGGAGATGAACCAGAAGAGGTCGTGGCCGCTCTGCGCTGCGACCTCCGACGATCCCGTGCTGAAGAGCAGGGCGTTGTTGATGTGGTCGATCTTGACCTCGACGTCGTTCGCCTCGCCCCACTGCTTGGCGTAGGTGCCGTCGAGCCAGGTGTCGTAGGCCGGGACGAAGTGGGCCCACGTCATGATGCGGAGCTCGCCTGAGAGCTGCTTGTGCTTGTACTTGAGCGGGCCATAGAAGCCCAGGCCCTTGTCCGGCAACGCGCCGAACATGCCTACTGCGAACGCGGCTGCCGCGCCTCGCTTAAGCAGGTCTTCCCGGGTCAGCGCCGAGCTCTTTACGAGCTCGTCCGATATGTCCGCCACGGGTACCTCCTTTCTGCCTTCGATTCTCTACCTGAAGGCGCCGCCTGTAAAGCCCTTGATGAACCGGTCGAGGAACGCGTTGTAGAGCAGCGCGAGAGGGATCGCCGGGATGAGCGTCGCGGCCAGGAGCGACTGCCAGAAGAAGACGTCGCCGCGGATCAGATCGTTGGGGATTCCGGCCGAGACGGTGCGCTGCTCCGAGGTGGAGATGAACGTGAACGCGTAGATGAACTCGTTGACGCAGAGGGAGAACGCGAAGATGACGACGGTGAGGATGCCCGGCAGGGAGATCGGGAGGACGATCCGGTAGAGCGCCTTCAGGCGCGAGCAGCCGTCGACGAGCGCGGCGTCCTCGAGCTCCTGCGGGATCGTCTTGAAGAACCCCATCAACAGCCACGTCGCGAAGGGGATCGTGAAGGACGGATACACGAGGATCAGCCCCCATAGCGAGTCCTTCAGTCCGAGGTTGCTGACGATCCGGGAGAGCGGAAGGAAGAGGAGCGTGGGCGGAATCAGATAGATGAGGAAGATGCCCACCCCGGCGCTCTGTCCCCATCCTCCGGCGAGCCGGGCGAGCGCATAGCCGGCGGGCATCGCCAGCAGGAGTGTGATGAAGACGACTGCGGCGCCGACGAGGAGCGTGTTCAGGAGCCACTGCGGGTAGTTCGTGTCCTCGAACAGGAACCTGACGTGCTCCGTCGTGGCGTCGTTCCAGAAGTCCCAGTGGAGGTTTCCCTCCGCGTCGTTGAAGACATAGGGCGAGTGCGTCTGGATCGCCAGGTCGTCGTTGGTCTTGAACATGGTGACGAGCGCCAGGTAGAAGGGGAACGCGAGGATGATGGCGAACGGCCCGACGACCAGGTAAGTGAGGGATTTCTGCCGCCAGGTCATGCGAGCTCCGTCATGTCACTTGAGCCCGACGTGCGAAGAAGAGCATCGCGACACTGACGACGACCAGTAGCGGGAAGAGGTAGAGCGAGATTGCCGCTCCTTCGCCCAGAGACCCGGAGTTGATCCCGATCTGAAAGGCCCACGTCGGCAGCACCTGCGTGGAGTTGAACGGGCCTCCCGCGGTCAGGATGTAGACGACTGCGAAGTCTCCCGCCGTGAATACGATCCCGAAGAGGACTGCCACGAGGGCGATCGGCAACTGCAGCGGGATGTCCACGTACCAGAGCTTCCTGATGCCCGTGGCGCCGTCGATCTTGGACGCGTCCTCGACCTCGTTCGGGATCGATGCCCGGCCGGCGATGAAGATGACGACCGCGAACGGAAGAATCCGCCAGGCGTGGACGAGCGTGATCGCTAACAAGGCCAGATTCGGGCGCCCGAGCCACTGGAGCGGCACCTGCGCACCCTCCTCGAAATGCGTGAAGTCGAGGAGCGAGACGAGTGCATCGTCGAGATGGATCTTCGCGAGCGTCCAGTTCACCACGCTGTAGAGCGAGTCCAGGATCCAGAGCCAGGTGATCGTCGACAGCACGACCGGTGCGGCCCACGGCAGCACGACGAGGAAGCGGATGAACCACTTCCCGCGGAAGTCACGGACGAGGAAGGCCGAGAGAACGGCCGCCCCGACCACTACCAGTACCTGCGAGGCGAGGGTGAATATGAGCGTGTTGCGGAGCGCGCGTCGGAAGTTCTCGTCCCCCCACGCAGTCGTGAAGTTGTCGAAGCCGACCCAGTTCCCGCTCAAGGACCCGCCGATCGCGTCCGTCATGCTGAGGTAGATCGCCCAGCCGAACGGAATGCCGACGACAAGGGCCATGAAGATGACCGCCGGCGCGATCAGGAGAGGTGCGAGAACGCGGCGATCCTCGAGCGCGCGTCGCCAGCGACGCGTGCCGGGCTTCCACCGCGGAGCGGCCTGGGCCTCCATCGGACCGGTTCGATGCTAGTAGATTCCGGGCAGAACTCGTCCTGGGAGGCCGTGAGTGGCGGAGATCACACTCGAGAGCTTGACGAAGGTCTATCCGGACGGCACCGAGGCCGTGACCGAACTCGACCTCGACATCGAGAACGGCGAGTTCGTCGTGTTCGTCGGGCCCTCCGGTTGTGGCAAGACCACCGCGTTGCGAATGATCGCGGGCCTGGAGACGATCACGTCCGGCACGGTGAGGATCGAGGGCGACGTCGTCAACGACCTTCCCCCCAAGGATCGGGACATCGCCATGGTCTTCCAGAACTACGCGCTCTACCCGCACATGAACGCGCACGACAACATGGGGTTTGCGCTCAAGATGCGCGGCGTCTCGAAGCGTGAGATCGACGAACGCGTACGGGAAGCGGCGGTCGTCCTCGGTCTCACCGATGCGCTGAACAAGAAGCCGCGGACGCTCTCGGGGGGGCAGCGCCAGCGCGTGGCGATGGGGCGCGCGATCGTTCGCCAGCCGCAGGCTTTCCTGATGGACGAGCCGCTCTCGAACCTCGACGCCAAGCTTCGCGTCGAAATGCGGGCGGAGATCGCTCGCCTTCAGCGCGACCTGAGCGTGACGACCGTATACGTCACCCACGACCAGACCGAGGCGATGACGATGGGCGATCGGGTGGCGGTCATGAGAGGCGGCTTCCTCCAGCAGGTCGACGCCCCGCAGGTCCTCTACGAACGACCCCGCAACCTTTTCGTCGCCGAGTTCATCGGATCTCCGGCCATGAACATCGTCATGGCCGACCTCGTGCGCTCGGACGGCAACCTCTGGGTGCACTTCGGCGGCCAGCGCCTACGCATCGACCCGTCCACATCGGAGTCTCGATCGGACCTCGCTCGCTTCGAAGGCGGCCGAGTGATCGTGGGAATACGACCGGAGGACATGGAGGACGCGGCTCTCGTCGGCGAGACACTCGAGGACCATCGGATGTCGATCGTGTGTGACATTCGGGAGGACATGGGCTCCGAGGTCTACGCGCATTTCAACGTCTCGGGTGAACGAGTCGGGTCGAAGGAGGTCGTCGAAGCCATGGTGACCGACGCTCCCGAAGACGCCGAGGCCAAGCTCGCTGCAGAACATGCCCGCGGCGCGGGCGTCTCGTTCGTCGCCCGCCTCGACCGAACGACCGGCGCGCGTGAGCGACAGCCTCTGGAGCTCGAAGTGGACGTCAAACGGCTCCACTTCTTCGATCCCGACACCGGGCTCGGCGTCTACTCGACCCCCGGCTAAGCGACGTCTGCCCTCCTCTCGGCTCCGGGCAACTGCGATCAGTTAGCGTCCCCGTCTCACGTCCAGCGAGTGAGGGGGTAGGCGGATGAACAAGGTCATCGCCGGTATAGGGCTCACGGTTTGCCTGGCCGTCGCTGCTCCGAGCGCGCTTGCACGGGTGGACGCTCAGGCTGCGGCCCAGGCGCCGGTCTCGGTGCAGTTGCTTGCAATCAACGACTACCACGGCAACATCGAGCCACCCGGCGGGACGTTCTTCGGTCAGCCGGCAGGGGGCGCGGAGTACCTCGCGACCCATATCGCGGCGCTGAAGGCACAGAACCCGAACACGATCGTCGTCGGCGCAGGCGACCTGATCGGAGCGTCGCCGCTCACCTCGGCGCTCTTCCACGACGAGCCCTCGATCGAGTCGCTGAACGAGGCGGGCCTGCAGGTGACGTCGATCGGCAACCACGAGTTCGACGAGGGCAAGAACGAGCTCCTGCGCATGCAGAACGGCGGCTGTCATCCGATGGACGGGTGCCAGGACGGCGACCCCTTCGAGGGCGCCGACTTCGACTATCTGTCGGCCAATGTCGAGGTGCTGGTCACCGACGCCCAACGCGCCGCGTACACCAGGTCTCTCGCCGCGTACACCAAGGCGCGAGCTGCTTACAACAAGGCTGTTGCGCGCTACAAGCAGCGATTGCGGGCGAAGCGGGCAGCGTGCAGGAAGAGCACGCAGTCGGCGGCCTGCAAGAGGAAGGTGACAGCGCCCCGCCGCTTCACCCGCAACCGGCCGACGGCGCCGACGGCGAAGCCGCTCTTCCCGGCGACGAAGGTGATCACGACGGGCGGGATCAAGGTCGGCTTCATCGGCATGACGCTGGAGGGAACGCCGTCGATCGTGACGCCGAGCGGCGTCGCCGGGCTTCGTTTCCTGGACGAGGCTGCGACCGCCAACAGGTACGCCGCCGAGCTCAAGAAGCAAGGCGTGAACACGATCGTCGTCCTCATCCACGAGGGCGGCCTGCAGACGGGTGGCCTGAGCGACTGCACGGGGATGTCGGGAGCGATCATCGACATCGTCAACGCCATGTCGAGCGACATCGACGTCGTCGTCTCCGGACACACGCACACCTACTACATCTGCACGATCGGCACGAAGCTCGTGACGAGCGCCAGCTCGTTCGGCCGCGCGGTCACCGACATCGACCTGACCGTGGAGTCCACGAATGGCGAGGTGGTGACGAAGAGCGCGGTGAACACCGTCGTTCCCCGCACGATCGCGAAGGACGCCGAGGAGACGGCCATCGTCCAGAAGTACCAGCGGCTGGCGGCTCCGCTGGCCAACCGCGTCATCGGGTCGATCGCCGGCGACATCACGCGAACGACTACCCCTGCCGGCGAGTCCGCGCTCGGCGACGTGATCGCCGACTCGCAACTCGCCGCGACTCGCGACGCGGCGAAGGGCAGCGCCGTGATCGCGTTCATGAATCCTGGAGGGATCCGCACCGATCTTCTCGCCTCGCAGATCTCGGGTGGTGAGCAGGCCGGCCAGGTCACGTACAGCGAGGCCTTCACGGTGCAACCGTTCGGCAACAGCCTCGTGACGATGACCTTGACCGGGCAGCAGATCGACACGCTGCTCGAGCAACAGTGGTCCGGGGCCAATACGGTTGCGCCGCGGATCCTGCAGGTCTCGAACGGGTTCACCTACACGTGGGATGCGGCGAAGCCGGCCACCGACCGCGTGAACCTCGCCGACATCCGGCTGAACGGGCAGTCGCTCGGCGCGACCACTGCCTACCGGGTGACGGTGAACAGCTTCATGGCGGAGGGCGGCGACAACTTCCTCGTCCTGCGGGACGGCACGAGCCGACTCGGCGGCGAGGTGGATCTCGACGCACTGACCGCCTATTTCGCCGCGAGCTCGCCCGTCGCACCGGGCCCGCGGAACAGGATCACACGCCTGAACTGACGGAGACAGTGATCCCGGGGCGGCCGGTATGCCGCCCCGGGAAGTCAGCCGCCGTCGATCCAGACGGTGACACCGGCTTGCTCGAGCAGATTCAGGATCTCGAGCAGATCCGCTTCGCCCACGGGTTGCCGCGGCTGCCGGTTGCGGTATGACCGCGGCGCCTCGTCCTGCACGCCTTGCTGCCTGAGGCATCCTTGGCGGCGATGTCGAGCGCGTCGTCCGAGGTTGTCCTTGTCAGGCACGCCGAGACCGAGTGGAGTCTGAATGGGAGACACACCGGGCATTCGGACATCCCGCTCACGGAGCGCGGCCGCGAGCGAGCCGTAGCGCTGGGCGACGAGCTCGGAAAGCGTCGGTTCGACCTCGTCCTCACGAGCCCCCTCTCACGCGCAACCGAGACATGCAGCCTGGCGGGCTTCGAGGAGCGCGCCGTCCTGCGGGACGACCTCATGGAGTGGGACTACGGTGCCTACGAAGGTCGGCGAACGATCGAGATCCGAAAGGAGCTTCCCGGCTGGAGCCTCTGGCGCGACGGCACGCCCGAAGGGGAGACGGCACAAGTCGTTTCCGCACGTGCCGACCGTGTGCTCGACGAGATCCGCTCCGTCGCCGGCGACTGCCTCGTCTTCTCCCACGGGCATCTCCTGCGAGTGCTCGCCGCCTGCTGGCTCGGCTTGGAGCCGCAGGCCGGGCGACTCTTCGCGCTCGACCCTGGATCCCTGAGCATCCTCGGCTACGAGCGCGAGACGCCGGTCGTCCGGCTGTGGAACTCGCGCGTGCTATTCGAGTAGGTTTCTAGACGGTTCGTGGCCGGTCTCGTCGCCGACATCCAGCACGATGCCGATCTCGCCGAAGGCTTCCACCGCGATGTCGTCCCGGGGCGGCGCGAGGCGACGCTGGCGGCGCTCGACCGTGGCCGGGGACGTGGCGAGATTCGCAAGGACGCGGATCTCGAGCTCGCGGTCGACACGCTGCACGGCGCGGTCTTCTACCGTCTGTTGCTGAGCGGGGCCGCGCTGGACGATGAGTTCGCAACGCGGCTCGCCGACCAGGTGCTCGAAGGGCTCCGCCCTCGTGGGGCGGGGTGATCGTGCAGACGGCGGTCGTCCTCTTCACACGCGACTTGCGGGTCCACGATCACCCGGCGCTTGCGGCAGCCGTACGCGAGGCGGAGCGGATCGTGCCCCTCTTCGTGCTGGACGACGGGATCCTGCAAACGGGCTTCGCCCGACCGAATCGGGTCGGGTTCCTGCGCGATGCGCTCGAGGATCTCGATGCGTCGCTCGTCGAACGAGGAGCACGGCTCGTGCTGCGACGAGGAGACGTCGTCCCGGAGGCGGTGAAGACGGCAATCGAGGTGAACGCCGAGGCGATCTTCATGAGTTACGACGTCAGCGCGTACGCGAACGCTCGCCGGCAACGGCTCGAGCACGCATGTGCAGAGCATCGTGTGGCCTTGTGCCTCTGCTCGGGAACGACGATCGCCGCTGCCGGCGCCGTCACGACGACCTCGGGCACGCACTTCAGCGTGTTCACTCCGTTCTACCGGGCGTGGCGCCAGGTGCCGAGGCGTCCTGTAGAGCAGCCCCCGCGCCGCCTTGCGCTGCCGTCGAACGTGCGGCGCGGTCGCCTGCCAGGTCTAGAGAAGCTGGCCCTCGGCAGACGATCGCCCCGGCTACCCGCGGGAGGCGAGACCGCCGGGCGCAAGCGTCTGAGCGCATGGCTGCGATCCGGCCTGGGGCGCTACCGCCAACGCCACGACGATCTGGCCGCGGACGCGACGTCGCGTCTCTCGCCGTATCTCCACTTCGGCTGCCTCTCCCCGCTCGAGGTGGCCGAGCGCGCCCGGGACCTGCCCGGTGGCGAGTCGTTCGTGCGTCAGCTCGCGTGGCGGGACTTCTACCACCAGCTCTTGGACGCGCGACCCGAGACCTCGCACGACGACATGCGGAGCCGGGGCGATCGCTGGCGAGACGACGAGACCGACTTGACGGCGTGGAAGGAGGGCAGGACCGGCTACCCGATCGTCGACGCAGGAATGCGGCAACTCTTGCGGGAGGGCTTCATTCACAACCGCGCACGGATGATCACGGCCTCGTTTCTGACGAAGGATCTGTACGTGGACTGGCGCGACGGTGCGGCGCACTACCTCGACTGGCTGGTCGACGGTGATGTCGCCAACAACAGCGGGAACTGGCAGTGGGTCGCCGGGACCGGGGCCGATACACGGCCAAACCGCGTCTTCAACCCGATCCGTCAAGCGAAGCGGTTCGACCCTCGCGGGGACTACGTCCGCCGCTACCTGCCCGAGCTCGCCGAGATCGGCGATGCGGCAGTCCATGAGCCCTGGAGGCTCGAGCGCGCCCGGCGCGCGCGCATCGACTACCCGCACCCGATCGTCGATCACACCGAGGCCGTCGCCCGCTTCCGAAGTCGCCGCCGCGCGGCGTCTGCGCCTGCTCCAGACCGATGAGTTCCGGCCCGCCGGTCCGTCTTTAGTACAACTCAGCGGAGCGACGAAGGAGAGGGGCATGAGCGAGCAGAGCGGAGGAATCGAACCGCAATCCGAACGGCTGGCGGCGCACCAACGTCTGTCGACCGGTGGGCTCGCCACCTGGACGCGCGCGTGTGCGGCGCATCCCTGGCGAGTCGTCCTTAGCTGGGTCGGCATCATCGCCCTCCTGGTGATCCTCGTCGGCACTGTCGGCGGCGAGCTTCGCGACGAGTTCGAGATTCCGGGGTCGGAGACGCAGAAGGCGACCGACCTCATCGAGGCCGAGTTCGCATCCGAGCAGGGCGGCGTGCTGAACGTCGTCTTCGCCGCGCCGGAAGGCGAACGCTTGGACACGCCCGAGCGCAAGGCCGCAGTCGAGGAGGCCATCGCTCTCTTGCGCTCGGCGGAGTTCAAGCCGACCGAGGACACGGCCGGCCTGACCAGCGTCAGCGATCCGTTCAGCGACAGAACCTTCTCGGACGACGGGCGCATCGCCTACTCCGAAGCCCAGTTCGATCGGGTCATCTTCGACAAGGATCGCGAGGCCGTCCTCGCGGTGCAGGACGCGGCCCGCGAGACGGTCGAGCCGGTGGGTGTGATCGTGGAATACAACGGCGACGCCGAGTTCCCGCCCGTCGAGCAGGGCACGTCCGAGATACTGGGTCTGCTCGCGGCGATCCTCGTCTTGCTCGTCGTCTTCCGGACGTTCGTGGCGATGCTGATTCCGGTCGCGCTCGCGATCGTCGCGCTCGCGACGGCCTTCCTGCTCCTCTTCATCCTGGCCGGCCTGACGGCGGTCAACACCATCACCCCGATCCTGGTCTCGATGATCGGTCTCGGCGTTGGTATCGACTACTCGCTCTTCATCGTCACCCGCTTCAGGCAGCTCCTGCACGAAGGGCTCTCTCCGCGGGACGCCGCCGCCGAGGCAGGCTCCTCGGCCGGACGGGCCGTGATCTTCGCCGGCCTCACGGTTGCGATCTCGGTGGCGGGCTTGGCCTTCTTCGGCTTGGACTTCATCACCAAGCTCGGCATCGGCGCCTCTCTCGGAGTGCTGACGACCGTCCTGATCGCGAACTCGCTCCTGCTCGCGGTGCTGGCGCTGCTCGGACACAAGATCGACCGGCTGAAGGTTCCGTTCCTGCCCAAGCTGGACGACTCGGAAGAGGCCCGCGAGCGGACGCTGGTGGCTCGCTGGGGTCGGTTCGTGACCGCGAACGCCAAGATCGTCTTCCCGGTCGTCCTCGTGCTCATCGTCGTCGTGGGCGCGACGTCGTTCCTCGTGCGCCTGGGCGCCGCCGACCAAGGGACGCAACCCACCGCGCAGACCAGCCGCCGCGCGTACGACCTGCTGGCGGAGGGCTTCGGCGCCGGCTTCAACAGTCCGATCCCGATCGTGGTGGACGTCAACGGCGACGACCAGGCGCCGCAGAGGATCTTCGACGGCGTGCAGTCCCTCGACGGCGTCGCCTCCGCAAGCGAGCCGCAGTTCAACGACGAGAAGACGGTCGCCATCGTCTTCGTGACCCCCGACTCCGCTCCTCAGGACGAGGCCACAGACCTGCTCGTCGACCGGTTGCGCGGCGATGTCGTGCCGACCGCCACGGCGGACGGAGACGCAGTCGCGTACGTCTCCGGGCTCACGGCCGCGTTCCAGGACATCGCCGATCGGATCTTCGAGCGGACGCCGCTCTTCCTGCTCTTCATCGTCGGAGTGACGTTGATCGTGCTCGCAATGGCGTTCCGCTCGATCGTCATCTCCGCCACCGCAGCGGTTACGACGATCCTGTCCGCGTTCGTGGGCTTCGGTGTCCTTACGCTCGTGGTGCAGGAAGGCCACCTGCTCGGGTTGACCGGCCTCGACAAGACGGGTCCGATCGAGACCTTCGTCCCGCCGATCACGTTCGCGATCCTCTTCGGCCTGTCGATGGACTACATGGTCTTCCTGATGAGCCGCATCCGGGAAGAGCACGTGCACGGGCTCGACACGCGTGCCGCGGTGGAGCACGGCATCTCGGCGATCGGACGCGTAGTGGTCGCCGCCGCGCTGATCATGGGCACGGTCTTCGCGGCCTTCATCCTGAGCGCGGACCGCATCCCGAAGGAGTTCGGGCTCCTGCTCGCGGTGGCGATCCTGACGGACGCGCTGATCGTGCGGATGACGCTCGTGCCGGCGTTCCTCACCCTCCTCGGTGAGAAGTCCTGGTACATCCCGCGCTGGCTCGACCGCATCCTTCCGAACATCACGATCGAGCCGCCGCAGGACGGAGAGACCCCGCGTGCGAGAGGTGTCGAACAGCCGGCGGAGGCCGCCGGTCACTGATGAGCAGCCTGAGGGGCCGGGTATGCCCGGCCCCTACGGCTACCGGATCTCGCTCAGCCCATCTCCGACCCGAACGACGCCCGCCTGCTCGACGGCGGCGAATACGCCGAGACAGGCGTCGTTCAACTGGGTGACGGCGCGGAGCACGGCGGGATCCGCCGGCAGCTCGGACTGGGGATTCGTGGTCATGACGCAGCGCTCGGCCCGGTCGACCACGCGGACGACGGCGTCTCCGAGAGCGAATCGCCGGCCGACCCAGTCCTCTTCGAACAGCCCTGCGCCTTCGCCGCTCAGGAGCATGTTCGGGCGGAAACGGCGCCGGTCGATCTGCGAAGCAGGGAGTTGCTCGGCTAGCCACTCGACGGACGAGGTCGTGAGCAGGTGCAGCGGGGCAGCGTCGTGGTGGGACACCGAATCCTCGCGCGCGACGCGCAGCTCGTCTCGATGCCGGTCGCTGAGGAACGCGTCCAGCTCCGGGTCTCCTGCTGCGAGCTCACGCCCGTCCGGAAGGGTCACGAGCGTCAGCTCGTCGGCGATCCGGGCGCTCAGCTCGAAAAGGCCGTCAAGCCGCCGGAAGCGTGCGTTCGTCTTGCCGCTCCCGAGCTTTCCCGCCCGGTCGGTCACCGCGTACAACCGGTCGCCGACCACGCCGCGCCGCTCCAGCTCGATCTCGCCAAGCATTTCGCCGAGCAGCGACTTCACCGGGTAACGCCAGAGCTCGACGACCGTTGCCACCATGTCCGCAGCGTATCCCGCTCTCCGGCCATGAGGATTGGGGCAGCGGATCGGCGATCGCCGCGAGTCGTTCGGTCACTCGCCGTTCGCGGCCGAGAGCAAAATCGTGTTCCCGTCGGGATCGTCCACCATCGCGAAGCGAAGCGCGGGTGTGACGTCGTACGGAGCGCAGTGACGCTCGTAGCCGAAGCCGATCATCTCCTCGTACTTTGCGTCGAGCGCCTCCCGCGACTCCAGATAGAACTCGAGAATGATGCGGTAGCCCCCCGAGGCCGGGCGGGGGTCGGGATCCCACTTTGCGTTCGCACGTCTGGTGCTCAGGAAGAATGTCAGCTCTCCCATCTTCACCTCGACGTGCTCCTGGTTCTCGCTGCCTTCGGGTATCCCGAGGCCAAGTCGTCGGTAGAACTCGACGGCGCGCTCCATGTCGGCGACGATGACTCCGACCATGTAGAGCTCGAGCCCCATGCGGCTCACTCCGCCGGCGCCATGTGCTCGAGAGCTGTCAAGCTCGCGCGCCGTCGAGGTGTTGCAGGAGGTCGTGAGCGGCAAGCTCGATCTCTTTGTGTCGCCACTCCGCGGCCCGGTACTGGCATGCGACCAGGCCCATACGGTGGATGCGCCTGAAGTCGCCGTACACGAAGGCGTAGCGACCCTTGGTCTCGTCACTCGCGCCCTCCGTGAGCCCTAGATGCCAGAGGGCGTAGTCGTCCCAGGAGTGCGAACCGAGGAAGGCATTCTCGTCCTCGGCGCTCGGCTGGACGTCGCCCCACGAGCTTTCGAGCACATATTGCTTCCCGTCGATCAGCCTTCTCGCGTGCGCCACGGCGTCCTTGTTGACCGTGTAGGAGGCCATCGCCGCATTCTGGCCGATCAGCGGGGCGCGAGACTTTGCCGACGAACGCCGCGGGGCCCTCACGCACGGTTGGGGTGGCTTCTCCGGCGATCGTGCAGCCGTTCTCGGTGACCGTCGCGGGCGGTGCCGTGTTCGTCGCAGACGGTGGCTCCGCAATAATCCGGCGATGCCGAAGCACATCACGGGCCCGGCGCGGATCGCAGCGCCCGGAGAGCCACCGAAGCAGATCGAGGAGTTCGTCGGCCGGGTCAACTCGGAGACCGATGCCGTGAGCATCGCGCGCATGGTCAGTCCCCCGGGTTGGGAGGAGCCGGCGCAGACCCCAGAGTTCGACGAGTACACGGTCGTCCTGCGCGGGCTCCTCCGGATCGAGCACGACGGCGGAGTCGTCGAGGTCCGGGGCGGTGAGGCTGTCGTCACGTACGGCGGGGAGCGGGTTCGCTACTCGACGCCTGGTGAGGGCGCGGAGTACATCGCCGTCTGCCTCCCGGCGTTCTCGCCTGACACCGTCAACCGGGACTAGTCCCGGTTGACGTGTTCGGCTACTCCGACCGGCTGGTCGAGCGCTTCCCGACCATCGTGGGCGGAGCTCTGCACGCACGGGGCGTGGTCAACGGCAGTGCGTCCACCGAGCTCAGGCAGACCTTCCGCGACGAGCAACGGCGAATGTGCAAGCGGATCGGCGTTCGGCCCCTCGCGGAGATTCCGAGCATCGCGGCGTGGCGGCGTGTATTCAGCGCCTTCGGGGTCGAGCCGACCCGCTATCGCAGCGCGGGCGAGGCGCTTCTACGGCGGTTGACCAAGCAGGGCGAGATCCCGAGCTTGAACGCACTCGTCGATCTCGGCAATCTCGTCAGCGTCAAGTACGGGCTTCCCGTCGCCGTCTTCGACCAGCGGAGTGTTACCGGCTCCACCACGGTGCGATTTGCCGAAGGAGGCGAGTCGTTCACCGACCTCGGCGGTGACGGGTCGGTCTCTCGGCCGGAGCCGGGAGAGGCGATCTTCGTCGACGACGCCGGACTCGTCAGCGCACGCCGCTGGTGCTGGCGCCAGAGCGCCGAGAGCGCTGCGCGGGAGGAGACGATCGAGATCCTCGTCACGGTCGAGGGACATCACGAAGGTGCGGCCGAGGACGTCGCCAATGCGGTCGAGGATCTCCGCCTGCTGCTCCACCGTCACGCCGGCGACCCGGAGATCGCGGCCGCGGTCCTCATGCCGTCACGGCCGGTGTTCGCGGGAATCGTGAAGAGATGACGGCTAGCGGAGACGCGTTGCGAGGTCGTGTCGTCGTGGTCGCGGGCGCGACCCGGGGCGCCGGTCGCGGCATCGCCGCCGCCTTGGGAGAAGCAGGCGCGACGGTCTACTGCACCGGTCGCAGTAGCCGTGGCGGAGCGCTTCGCTCCGACTACGACCGCGCGGAGACGATCGAAGAGACCGCCGAGCTCGTCACCGACCTCGGCGGCAACGGCATCGCGGTCGCGGTCGACCACCTCGATACGGATCAGGTGAGGAGCCTGGCCGAGCGGATCCGGAGCGAGCACGGCCATGTCGACGTGCTCGTGAACGACATCTGGGGCGGCGAGCTGCTCAAGGGCGGTCCGAGCGAGTGGAACACGCCTGTCTGGAAGCACGACGTCGACAAGGGTCTTCGAATACTCCGGCTCGCGATCGACACCCACCTCATCACCTCCCATCACCTGCTCCCGCTCCTGGTCGACGAGCCGGGTGGCCTGCTCGTCGAGGTGACCGACGGCACTGCCGCGTACAACGAGTCGCGCTATCGCATCTCCGTGTACTACGACCTGGCCAAGGTCGCCGTGAACCGGCTGGCCTTCTCCCAGGGGCATGAGCTCGCAGCACACGGAGGAACCGCGGTCGCGATCACGCCCGGGTTTCTCCGCTCGGAGATGATGCTCGAGAACTTCGGCGTCTCCGAGGAAGACTGGCGCAACGCCCTCTCGTCGGCGCCTCCGAGCTTCGCCGTCTCCGAGTCGCCTCGCTACGTCGGCCGCGCCGTCGCAGCGCTGGCCGCGGACCCCGAACGTGCCCGCTGGAACCAGCAGTCGGTCACCTCCGGCCAGCTCGCGCTCGAGTATGGGGTCACGGACGTCGACGGCTCGCAGCCCGACGTCTGGCGCTACATCGACGACGTCGAGCGTGGTTGCGACACGGATCCCGACGACTACCGGTAGGAACGGTTCCGGTATTACCGCTGACGCGCGATATCGCCGATGATCGTGGCCAGCTCCTGCGGGCGGGACCACATCGGCCAGTGGCTCGTCGGCAGATCGACCCAGGTCACGTCGCGCAACTCCACCAGGCCGGCGAGAAACGCGTAACCCTCCTTCAGCGCCTCCTTGTACTCCTCGGATGTGAACCCGGTGCAGATGACGGTGCTCGGTACGTCGAGGCGCGCATCGTTGGTCAGCTCGGCCGCCTCGCGGAGGGCGCTCCCCGGCTGGGGAACGGCCCGTCGCCGGAACGTCTCGAGCTGGTCCTCGCTGAGCCCGTCGAGGTTCTCCTCCGCTTCGAGCTCCTCTCGAGATGGGAGCGGCTTTTCGGCGGCTTCGAAGTCGGGATCGAGCGCGCCCTTCGCGGGGCCGGTATCGACGTACACCATCGCCGCGATCCGCTCCGGAATGCGGTCGCTCACCGCATAGCCGGGAGCCCCGGCGCCACTGTGCACGGCGAGCACGACGGGAGCCCCGGCCGCCGCCACCGCCTCGCAGATCGCGTCGATGTGGTCAGAGAGCGTGATCGAGGAGCGGTCGGCGTTGGCCGACCCGAGACCCGGCAGCGTCAGCGCCGTGACGTCGTGCCCGTCAGCACGCAGGGCGGCGGCAACCTCGTCCCACGCCCAGGCGCCGAGCCAGAACCCGGGAACCAGGACAATGGGTGCGCTCATGCCTGGATCCTAGTCGCCGGTAGCGCGCCAACGGTCACCTGAGATGACTTCGCAGAGAGGTCGGGGTCTACAACCGCAACCGACACGGAGGTGAGACGTGGGAGCGATACACGTACACGAGTTCATGAGCCTCGACGGTGTGATCGACGCGCCGACGTGGACGTTCGACTACGGCTTCCACCCGCGTATGGGAGAGGCTATCGGCGCTGTCACGGAACGTAGTCGAGGCATCCTCCTCGGGCGGACGACCTACGAGATGTTCGAGCCGGCGTGGTCGACACGAACCGTCGAGGACGATCCAGGAGCGCCGTTCTTCAACGAGACCACCAAGTACGTCGTTTCCGGAACGCTAACGAACGCGACCTGGAGGAACTCGAAGGTCGTCGGGCCGTACGACCCGGCCGCGATCCGCAGCCTGAAGGACGAGGTCGACGGCGACCTCTATGTCAGCGGCAGCGTCACGCTGGTGCGAGCGATGCTTGCGGATCGCCTCGTCGACGAGCTCCATCTCTTCGTCTACCCACTCACGCGCGGGTCCGGTCCGCGGCTCTTCTCCGAGGGAGCCGCGCCTCGCAGCCTGTCGCTTGCGACCTGCGAGTCGTACGAGAACGGAGTGGTGTACCTGGCTTACCGACCGGAGGCGTAAAGCCGCACAGAGGACTGGGGGCCGGGCGACGTCGCACCATGCGCTTCGCTACGACGGAGGAGCGCGACACGACGATGCAGTACGGCGTCGAGGAAGGAACCAAGGGTGGCTACGCGCGCGTGGACGAGCTGCTGCAGCGACTACCGTTCGACGCGTGACCCGCTGACGATGGCATGCTGACCCGCCCGGAGGAGGTATCTCGCAATGGCTGAGAAGAAAGCTGCAAAGAAGAGCAGAGCAGACACCAAGTCGTCCACGGGATTCACGGCCGAAGAACGCGCGGCGATGAAGGAGCGCGCCCAGGAGCTGAAGGCGGAAGCCCGGAAAGCGGATGGGGAGAAAGCCTTGCTCGAGAAGATCGCCGAGATGCCAGCAAAGGATCGCGCGATGGCCAAGAAGCTCCACGCGATCGTCACGGCCAGTGCCCCGGGCCTCTCGCCGAAGACCTGGTACGGGATGCCGGCGTATGCCAAGGACGACAAGATCGTGTGCTTCTTCCAAAGCGCGGACAAGTTCAAGTCGAGGTACGCGACGTTCGGTTTCAACGACATGGCGAACCTCGACGATGGATCCATGTGGCCGACCTCGTTCGCGCTGAAGACGCTGACCGCCGCCGACGAGAAGAGGATCGGCGCGCTCGTGAAAAAAGCAGTGGGCTAGGGCAGCTTCCTCCGGGCACGCCCGAGCGCCTGGCCGCCCGCGAGCACGGGCTCGAACAGGTCGCCGTGCTCCGCGACGCGCTTCAGCGCCTCGGGCATGCCGAAACTGCGCGGCGTCAGGTTTTCCGTGAGCTCGTCCCAGCGCAGCGGCGTGGACACCGGCGCGCCCGCCTTCGGCCGCACCGAGTAGACCGAGGCGATCGTCTTTCCCCGCGCGTTCTGACGGTGATCGACGAGCACGCCCTCGCGCTTGCGCTTCAGCCATTCGGTCGTGACCAGCCCTGTGCTGCTCCTCGAGCCGCGTGCCACCCGCTCCGCGAACGCGTAGGTCTGCTCGTAGGTCGCTCGGCGCGCAATCGGGACGAGCACGTGAATCCCGTCGGCGCCGCTCGTCTTGACGTAGGACTCGAGCTCGAGCCGTTCCAGCTCCTCGCGGATCAGGTGAGCGACGCGGACTGCGAGCGCGAAGCCGCCATCGGGCGGGTCGAGGTCGAGGAAAACGAAGTCCGGCCGATGCGGCTTGTCGACGCGCGAGTACCAGGCGTTCATGTCGATGCAGTTCATCTGCACATCCAGAGGACCGCCTCCGGCGAGTTGACGAGCGGAAAGTCGACGAGCCGCGATCCGCCTCCGCGCGGGTGGGTGCGGTAGGTGCGCGTCGGGATCCAGGAGGGCATCCCCTTCGGCGCCTGCTTCTGGAAGTACCCTCCCGGCCACTCCTAGGGCGAGCGCTTCATCGTGAACGGCCGGTCGCGCAGGTGCGGGACGAGTACTGGCGCGATCCCCCGGTAGTACTCGAACAGGTCGCGCTTCGTGATCCCTTCGTCGGGGAACAGGACACGTTCCGGGGTCGAGAGGTGGACCGACCGCGGTGCCACGCAGCGGGTTGTACCTGTCCGGTGGTGGGGATGCCGCCGCGCGAGCCAGGTGCTTGCGTGGGTCGCTGTGTGCATCCAACGCGCCGCCGTGCTCGCTTGGAGGGCAAGCATCAACCAGGCCGGGTGGACGGGTTCGCCACAGTCCGTTGCGCTAGCTGCTCTGCTCCGCGTGCCCGCCGGAGCGTTCCGATTCCCTGACGGCTCGGTAGAGCAGCCCACCGGCAACTGCCCCGGTGACCGGTCCGACGAGAGAGATCCAGAAGTCCGTCCACTCGCCCGCGAAGATCGCGGGGCCGAAGGAGCGAGCCGGGTTCATCGATGCCCCAGTCACGCCTCCACCGAACAGCGAGTCGAGTGCCACCGTTCCGCCAACCGCAATCGCAGCCGCCGCGCCGACCGCACGAGTGTCCGTCGCTACCGCGGTGATCACGAACATGAGCACGGCGGTCAGGACGAACTCATAGACGAGGGCGGATCCCGTGCCGACGCTAGGGACGGTTGCACCTGAAGCTTGGCCGGCGTGCCTGTCCAGAGCAGGTCAAGGAGTCCCGCTGCCGCCATTGCGCCTGCGAACTGCGCAGGTATGTAGGCCGCGGCCTCGCGAACCGGAAAGTGGCGTGTTGCCGTGAAGGCGATGGTGACGGCCGGATTGATGTGGGCTCCAGAGAGATGCCCCGTGGCATAGATCATCGCCATGATCGCCAGGCCGAAGGCTGCCGCGATCCCCGTCTCGCCTAAGGAACCGCCGCGCTCGCTGTTCACGACGATCGCCCCGCACCCTGCGAACACGAGGGCGAACGTGGCAACCGCTTCTGCGACGCAGCGGCGGACGAGCGAGGGTCTAGGCAAGGAGCTCGATGAGAAGCTTCTGGACGCGCTCGTCGATCTCGTCGCGGATCTTGCGCACGGTCTCCAGATCCTGCCCCGCAGGATCTTCTAGCGTCCAGTCCTCGTAGCGCTTGCCGGGATTGACGGGGCAGGCGTCGCCGCAACCCATCGTGATCACGACGTCGGCCTCGCGTACGAATTCGTCGGTTAGGGCTTTCGGGACGGCCTCGCCGAGGTCGATGCCGATCTCGTCCATCGCCTGGACGACGACGGAGTTCATCTCCTCGCCAGGTTGCGTGCCGGCCGAGCGGACGTGGACGCGGCCTTGGGACCGCTCGGTGAGTAGCGCGGCTCCCATCTGGCTGCGGCCGGTGTTGTGGACGCAGACGAAGAGAACCTCCGGCGCGGAGCTCATGCGACGGCGACGGTGGGCGAGAACACGTCGCGCAGGCGCTCGATGGCTCCAGGCGCTAGGCGGTAGTAGGCCCAGGTGCCGCGGCGCTCGGCCTCCACGAGGCCGGCCTCGCGCAGGATTCGCAGGTGGTGTGACACGGTTGGCTGCGAGATCTCGAACGCCTGCGTGAAGTCGCACACGCAGCACTCCTCGGTCGAGGCGAGTCGATCGACGATCGATATGCGGGTCGGGTCGGCGAGCGCTTTGAAGGTCGTCGCCAGCTCCTCGGCTGCCTCGCGGCCCATAGGGCGCGCATCCGAAACGCAGCAGATGGGCTCGAGTACGGAAAGCGTCTTCATTGACGAACGTCAATGTAACATCTAGGCTCCTGTATCGACCAATTCGATGGAAGGAGGAGCCCCATGGACGCATGGTGTTGTGACAGCGACTGCTGCGATGACGGCGACGGGTGCTGCTGAGTTGACCGTGCGGCGGGCGTGGGCGTCGCCCGACGCCCACCCCGCTGCGATAGAACGCGGACCGTGGACGGCTACTCGATCGCGATAGACGACCCGCGCCGCAAGGACGTTCGAGCTCTCCTCGAACAGCATCTCGCCTTCGCCCGAACATCAACACCGGCTGAGTTCAGTCACGCGCTCGACCTGCAGGGCTGCTCGACCCCTCGATCACGTTCTTCAGCCTCCGTCTCGAGGGAAACCTGCTCGGGGTTGGGGTGATCAAGGAACTCGATCCTCAGCACGCCGAGATCAAGTCGATGCATACGTCCAAGAATGCGAGATGGCAAGGTGTCGGACGGGCGATGGTCGCACACCTGCTCGCCGTTGCAAAGGCGCGCGGCTATCGTCCAGTCAGCCTCGAGACCGGCACGATGGACGCATTCGAGCCCGCGTGTCGGCTGTATGCCGACGCCGGTTTCGTGCCCTGCGAGCCTTTCGGAAGCTACTCGGAGACCGGGAGCAACTACTTCATGACACGCCTTCTCTAGTTCTCAGAAGAGGACGTTGCAGAACGGCACTCGACCACCGTCCGCCGCCGAGCGCGCAACCTCAACGAGCCCAAACGTCGACCTGCACGATGCGGAGCTTGCAGCCGCGGATCCCGGCTACCCGCAACTACTGAGGGGCGGGTAGTTTCCGTTGTTGCCAGCGGTGACCCCCTAGGCTGTGGACGAGCCCGCGAAGGAGGGCCCATGCAGACCCGCCCGCTTCCCGAGACCCCCGGTGGCCGCTCCCCCGCCGGGGCGGAGATCCGCTACTCGATGGGGGGGCACAACCGGCGACATGATCCATTCCACGGTCCCGCCATGGCAGGTTAACCGGGCGACGGTCCATGCCACGGTGAGCGAGTTCTGGCACGTCCTGTCCGGCCGGGGGGAAATTTGGCGCCGGGACGAGAGCGGGGAAGAAGTGACCGGTCTGACGCCGGGTGTCTCCATCGACATCCCGGTCGGTACTGTCTTCCAGTACCGCTGCACCGGGGCGGAAGCGCTGCGGTTTCTGTGCATCACGATGCCGCCTTGGCCGGGCGACGCGGAGGCAACCCATATCGAAGGGCCGTGGGTGCCGACAGCGCCAGTCGGCCCGGTGTCTTCCGCCACCGCATTCTGAGGCAGATTTCGGTGGCGGGAAGGCTACGCACCCCCCCCGAGAGCAGGCCCGCCCGTCCGGGTGCTTTCGCGAG
>CAWIQX010000018.1:0-7053 GCA_963838395.1 uncultured Actinomycetes bacterium | reverse complement strand
GCGCGGTTCTGGAGCTGGCGCTTGTGCGTGTACCAGTTGCCGACGTCGACGACGAGCGCGGTCAGGAGGAGGAAGACGGGGATCATCACCGCGGCCATCACGAGGACGGCGCCGCGCTCGTCGTGCAGCCGGCGTCTCATGTGCACGGTCCCGATGTCGTCGCCCGGCTGTCTGTACGTCGAGCGGGGTCGCCGTTGTTCGCGAGTCGCTCGATCGCGCATCGTCGAGGAGCCGCGGATCGTGATCGTGCCCGATGCCGAGGATCGGAACGAAGCTGAACGGCTTCTGGATCCGCACCCGCACCGGGTCGCCGAGGTCCGACGGTCGCCGGTCTTGCCGGGAAGTCGATGCAGACCTTCGACGTCGCTCGCGAACTCGACCGTGAGTTCTGCGCGCGCGTGCTGCTGCAGCGTCTGCCCGGGCCGTACGGGTTGCGGTCGACGACGGCCCAGCGCGCGGTCTCGCTCGCCATGTGGTTCGCCTCGATCCAGTAGAAGAAGACGCGCCCGAAGGCGAGCAGCCCTGCGACGATGAGCAGGAAGATGGGCACGATGAGCGCGAACTCCGTCATCGCGACGCCATCCTCACGCTTCAGATTCATTCGTCTCACCGCCGTTCCCCCTCTGTGATGTGTCGCCACATGATGCCGCAAGGTTCGGATTTCGTCTCTAGCCGGATTCTCCGTCATCGGCACGAAGCGCTCTTGCCTGAAGTCCTCGACGCTTCGTGGAACAAAGAGGCGGCGGCCGCTGGAGAACGGAGCCCCCAGCGACCGCCGCCGATCGCCTGCCTCGAACTACGAGGACGGGAAGGTGTTGACCGAGCTGCCCGTCGACTGGAAGAGGTTGCGGATGGCCGGGCCGAGGATCAGGATGCCGGCGATCACGACGATGGCGATGCCGCCGATGATCAGCGCGTACTCGGCCATGGTCTGGCCCTCGCGATCCCGGAGCCGTGCGATGGTGTTCTGCAGATACACGACGAGTGCCGTCATTGCTGTGGATCCTCCTTGCTGATTAGGGGGAACGCCCCCCCGGGCGTAAAGCCTCTCTACGTTCCCCCCGGTGCGGGAGGCTCACGGATGGTGCTTGGCTCCGGGCCTCCCAGGTACTCCCAGACCGGCTAGTTCTGGCTAGACCTCGGGGCAAGGAGGGGCCGGACCGGCTAGCGACGCGTGCGAGTTCGGCGACGCGACGGGAACGACTCGATGCGTTGGGCGGCCGTGGGGCCTGACGACGTTTGCCCGAGAGGCGGCGCGAAAGGCGTCGGGGCCGGCCACCCGTCGAGGTGAGCCGACCCCGAGCTGCAGAACGCGAGAGCTAGGAGCTCGGGAAGCTCTGAACCGAGCTGCCCGTCGACTGGAACAGGTCTCGAATCGCCGGGCCGAGGATCAGGATGCCGGCGATCACGACGATCGCGATGCCGCCGATGATCAGCGCGTACTCGGCCATGGTCTGGCCCTCGCGGTCACGAAGGCGATCGATGGTGCTCTGGAGATACACGACGAGTGCCGTCATTCGGTGCCCCCTCTGGTTTGACGGTTGGCTTGACGTGGAGAGACAGTCTCTCCAACTTCCGCATCGACAGACGGCGTCGTTGCGGGACCAGCCGGAGGGCTAGTCCTGAGCGCGACCTTCGGTTCTCAGACGAACCGCTCGGTCTAGCGTTCCGATAGGCGGCGACCGGGCACCATGTCTCGTGTGATCCGTTCAGGGCTCCATCGCGCGCTGGTCGACGTCCTCCGGCGCACCCGGCGCCCCGACGATGGTTTCCCGACCGCACTGGACGGGCGCTCGGAGGTCGAGCCGACGGTCGTGGCGGCGCTCGCCCTCCAGGACGACAGGGCATTGGCCTGGCTCGAGAAACGCCAGGCGACGTCTGGTGCACTTGACGAGAAGGACGGGAGGGTCAATGGGCCGACGACCGCGGCGCTCGCTGCGCTTGCGCTCGTAGCACCCTCCGCCGCGCAGCGATCTCTCGCGTTCGCGATCCGCCATCGTGGCCTTCCGCTGCCGAACGCCCCGGATCCCGATCGGCGGTACGGCTGGGGGTGGACGACCGACACGCGGTCACTCGTCGAGCCGACCGCCCGTGTGCTCCTCGCCGTGAATGCGCGTACACCCGAGAACGATGCTGTGCGCGAGGAGGCGGTTGCGTTCATGCGCGAACGACAGTGCGCAGACGGCGGCTGGAACTTCGGCAACGCGTCGGTCTACGACGTCGACCTCAAGAGCTATCCGCAGACGACGGCTGTAGCGTTGATCTCGCTCCAGGGTGTGTCCGCCGATCTCACCCGACCGGCGCTCAGGTACCTCCGGCGCGGCTGGCGCCTGGAGCCCGGTGGGCTGACGCTCGCGCAGACCCTCGTCGCGTTCCGGCTCCACGGCGAGCAGGCGTCAGTGGCGGGCCCGCTTGCTGCTCTCGAGGGCCTCGCGACGCAGCAGGCCTTCCGTCGCCGTCCGCTTGCCGTTGCGTGGGCCGTTCTCGCGACGGGACCCGACGTGCTTCTCGAGCCGTTGAGGTCGCGGGCGTGAGCCTCACCCGTCGGCAGCTGCTCGTGCGCGCCGGCGTGGGGGCGGCCTGGATCGGTGCGGGAGGCGCGATCGCCGCGGAGCGGCTGGGCGCGTTCGACCCGCCGCCCCCGTTCGATCGCTCGGAGTTTCCCGAGCCGGGACGCGCGGCCGTCGCCGTCCTGCGCGCGGCGAGCTACGACGGCGACCTCGAGGGCCTGCTGCTCGACGGGCTGCGTCTCGTCGAGCCGGACGTCCGCGGCCGCTCGGTGCTCCTCAAGCCGAACCTCGTCGAGTACGCGGCGGGCTCCTCGATCAACACCGACCCGCGGCTCGTCGTCGCCGCAGCGAACACGTTGCGCCGGATGGGCGCGGCCTCGGTCGTCGTGGCCGAAGGTCCCGGGCATCGCCGCGACACCGAGGCCGTGATGTTGGCCTCGGGCATGGAGGAAGCTCTAGCCGACGCAGGCGTACCGTTCGTCGACCTCAACGACGCTCCGCTGATCCGGACACCGCTTCGCACCTCGTACACGGGCCTGCGCGAGCTCTGGATCCCACGCGTGCTCCGGGAGACGGAGCTCGTCGTCTCGATGCCGAAGCTCAAGACCCATCATTGGGTCGGCGTCACGATGTCACTGAAGAACTGCTTCGGCTGCATGCCGGGCCGCGTCTACGGGTGGCCGAAGGACGTCTTTCACGTGCGAGGGATCCCGGAGTCCATCCTCGACATCGTCGCCGCGGTGCGCCCGTCGCTCGTGATCATGGACGGCATCGTCGGCATGGAAGGGGACGGTCCGATCATGGGAGACCCGGTTCCGTCCGGAGTCGTCGTGGTCGCACGCGACCTCGTTGCGGCGGATGTCACCGGTGCACGACTGATGGGGATGGATCCCGAGAAGGTGCCGTACCTGATGGAGGCGGGGCGCTTCCTCGGTCAGGGACGGTCGGAGCTCATCGTGCAGCGCGGCGAGGATCCCGAGCGGCTCGCGCGAAAGTTCCGTCCGGCGCCGAGCTTCGAGAACCTCGCGGCCTGACCGCACCGTCCGGCCCTGCGGGCGCTCCGTCACGCGGAGACCAAGGAGGTGCAGCGTCCAGCGTGTCCCGCTGCCGCCGCTCCTCCGTGAACGCGATGCCGAAGACGAGGAGGAAGACCAGCAGCACCCTCGCCGAGCCGGCCGCGTCTCCGATCCCGATCCCGGCCCCTTCGACGCCCCACGTGGCGAGCGGGAGGAACCAGACGAGCGAGAGCCGCGGTCGGACGATGGCAAGCGGCACGAGCGCGACCGCGAAGTAGTCGAGCCACACGATTGGAGACAGGGCGAGCGCGGCCGCGACGGCGAGGGTAAAGCTGCGGTAGCGCCACGTGGCGGCAAGGAGCGCGGCTCCGACTGCGAAGGTCGCGATCCGGCCGGCCGTCTCCGAGCCCCCTGACTGGACGATCAGCCCGAAGATCGTGTACGCGTCCTGGTCGAATCCACGTCCGAGCTGGAGGAGGACGCGGATGTACTCGTCCAGCGGGGTGAACGGCGACACGAGAAGCAGGGAGGCGCCGCCGATACCGATTGCGAGCAGCGTCGCCGTGAACGACCTCCTGGCGAGGAGCCAGAGCCCGAGCGGCCACGCGAAGAACTTCATCGCCACCGCTACTCCGACCGCCACGCCCGGAGCGAAGCGCTCGTGCCGCGTACGCCACGCGAGCGCCGCGAGCACGCAGAGGAGCGGGGTCAGGTGCGAGACCCGCATCTCCCCGGCGACCTGGGGCCAGAGCCCGATGACGCCGTAGACCCGCCAGTCGCGGACGCCGACGAGCCACAGGGCGGCTGCGAAGCCGACCAGGCCGAGGACGACCATCACGACGTCGGCCGCGCCGAGCGGCAGCAGCGTGAGCGGCGCATGCGAGAACGCAACCGTGGGCGGCCAGATGAAGTTCGGCGCGACGGTTGGATCCCAGTCGGGCGACGGGTACGGATCGCGCCCGTCGAGCATGATCTCGGCCTGCGGATAGATCTCGTGGTGGAAGTCGTCCGCGAAGGACCCGTCGCCGTGGCCGACGGCGAACATCGAGACGAGCGTCAGCGCCGGGAGCACGCCGCAGACGAGCACGGTGGCCGCCTGCAGCAGGAGCAACCGGGGCGACTGCGGGGACCTGCGGACGGGCTGCGGCCGCACGTCGTCCCGCGCGCTCGACATGGGACGAAGCATTGCTGTTGCATCGGCCGCCGTTCGGGTCGACGGCCCTGACCGAACGTTCAGGGTCGTCGACCACAGCATCCGACACACTCTTCCCATGGAGTCGCGGCGCGAGCTTCCGCCAGTCGCGTCGTCGGCCCACTCCCGCCCGGGCACGGTGAACCAGCCCTCGGGAGTCGCGCGACTCGCCATCGAGCGTCCGACGCTCGTCGTGACGATCGCGCTGACTCTCGTCGTCGGCACGTCGGCGGTCCTGCGCCTGCTCGTGGGGCTCGGGGTGCCGAGCACGTGGGTGCTGCCCGACGAGCTCGTGTACTCGGACCTCGCCCGGAGCATCGCCGACGGCGGCCGGCCGGCCGTCCGCGACGTCCCGGTGTTCGGCTGGGGCGAGGTCTATCCCGCGATCATCTCCCCGGTCTGGGCACTCGTCGAGGACAGGTACGTGGCGTACCACGCGACGCTCGCGGTGAACGCCCTCGTCATGTCGCTCGCTGCGATCCCTGCGTACTTCCTTGCGCGGCTCTTCGTGTCGCGGCGATCGTCGCTCCTCGTCGCGACCCTCACCGTGGTCGTGCCGTCGCTCTCGTACACGGGAGCCGTGTTGACGGAGAACGCCTTCTATCCGCTCTTCCTGGCGGCGCTCCTCGCGGTGGCGCACGCGGTGCGGAGCCCGACGATCGCGACGCAGGGCCTCGCGCTGGTCTCTGTCGGGCTGCTGGCCTTCACGCGGATCCAGGGCGTCGCCATGCTCGCCGCCTATGCCGGGGCCGTGCTCGTCTACTGGCTGAGCGGGACCGGCGTGCAGCGTCGCGGCTACCTCCGCGCCTTCCTTCCGACCGTCCTCGTCACGCTCCCGATCGCCCTCGCGCCGATCGTCGCCTCCGTTGCGCGCGGTGAGGGGGTGTTCGGGTGGCTCGGCCAGCGGTCCGGGACGTTCGACGAGTTCCGCGTCCACGAAGTGCCGTACTGGTTCGTGTTCCTCGCGATCGGGCTCGTGCTCTACGTCGCCGTCGCGCCCGCCGTTGCCACCGCGGTCGTGGTCGCTGTCGGGCTCGGGAGTCGTGCGGACGACGGGACGCGGCTCTTCGCCGCGATCGGGCTCCCGACGATCGTCGCGATGCTGTTGAGCATCGCCTTCGTCAGCGCGTCGTTCGACGTCGACGGGATCGGGA
The DNA here is from genome assembly GCA_963838395.1 of uncultured Actinomycetes bacterium. Lineage (GTDB taxonomy): Bacteria > Actinomycetota > Thermoleophilia > Gaiellales > Gaiellaceae > GMQP-bins7. Next base: position 1,181 of record CAWIQX010000018.1, on the reverse strand, counting down.
ACCTCAACGAGCGGTACGTCTTCCACGTCGTCCCTCTCACCTTCGTCGGGCTCGCCTTGTGGATCGAGCGCGGGCTCCCGCGGCCACGTCCCTGGTCATGGGTGTTTCTCGGGCTTGCGTGCCTGGCGCCGGTGGTGCTACCGATCCACAGGCTCGACTACAACGCCGGGCTTCAGGCGCTCGCACTCGTTCCCTGGGACACGCTGTCGCTGACCGAGGCGGGAACCGCACTTGTCGTGGGTGCGCTCACGATCGGGTTCGGCGCGCTCTGGCTCACGGCGCGCCCGGCTGCCACTGCCCGGCTCTGGGTCGTGCTCGCAATCTGGCTGGCGGTGCTCGGGCTCTTCGCAGTCGAGTCGAACCGCGCCTCGGCCGAGCGCACCGCCGCCGCCTTCGAGGGTCGCGCGGCGACCTGGATCGACGACGCCGTGCCGACCGGCGCCCGCGTCGCGGTGCTCTGGGACGAGACCCGCGCGAGGAAAGACCTGCCCGACTCCTTCTACTTCTGGCTGATGGTGACCGAGTTCTTCAACGACCGCGTCGGGCACGTCTACCGCCTCGGACCCGTGACGCGGTACGAGGACTTCCTGCCGACCGTGCCCGCACGGCTCGACCGCGACGAGGCCGTCGTCGTCGACGGGGCCGCCGTGCGGGTCGACTACGCGCTCGTGACGTGTCGCACGCCGGTCGTCGGAGAGGAGGTTGCCCGGGCTCCGCGTGGCGCGCTCCGGCTCGTCCGCGTGGACGGCCCGTTCCGGCTCACCGGTGATCCCGGCTGTCGGCGGCGCGAGCCCTAGCCTGGTCGCGTCAGGACGACGATCGTGCGGTCGCGGAACGACGGCTCGAGCCCGCGGGCTGTCAACCCCGTGAGGTGTGCCCGGTCGTCGACGATGACGACGTCGTAGCCGTCGACGACCCGCTCCCAGCCCGGGGTGCGCAGCCCGTACGCGACGAGGGCTCGCAGTGCGGCGTCGTCGTAGAGCTCGAAGCGGACGTCGAACCCGAGGCGCCCCCGGAGGTCGGGGATGCGCCAGAGCAACCAGTCTGCGGTGCCGTCGGTGGCCCAGACCCGCGTCCCAGGAGCGCGGGTCTCGGCCCGCACAGCCACGACCTGCCGCTCGGGCCACTCCGACGTGAACCACGACGCGGGCCGGCCGAGCGTGACGACCAGTGCGACGGCG
>CAWIQX010000017.1:0-10788 GCA_963838395.1 uncultured Actinomycetes bacterium | reverse complement strand
GGCGCGGAACGGCCTGGAGCCGTCGCTCTCGGTGACGCCACCAACGTCGCGGCACGAATCCAGTCCCTCGCTGAACCGGGCACGATCGTAGCGGGTGACGCGACCGCGCGACGGCTCGGTCATCGCTTCGTCTTCGAGCCACTCGGCGACTTCGACGTCAAGGGCCGCGCTGCTCCGGTATCGGTGTTCACGCTCGTCGGCCCGAAGGCCCGAGAGCCGGTCGCAGGAACCACCCCCGTCGTGGGCCGCGACGCTGAGATGGCCCAGCTCCTGGAGCGCTCGGCGAGCTCGTCGCCGGCCGGGGTCGAGTCGTGCTGCTGGTGGGCGACCCCGGAATGGGCAAGACACGTCTCCTCGCGGAGCTCGGTGCGCTCGCCGAGGATCGGGTGACATGGCTCGAGGGCCACTGCCTGTCGTACGGAGGGCTCAGCGCCTGGCCGTTCGTGGAAGCTCTGCTCGGCTGGCTCGGATCGGAGGTAGGCGAAGCGGAAATTGCAGTTCGAACGAAGGCGCGGGCGAAGCTCGGGGCCACTGCTCGGCCCCGAGCTCGACGATGTTCTCCCCGGTCTTGGCCGGCTGCTCCGGCTCCGAGTCGAGGCGGCTGAGGACGCGGGAAGCCCCGAGCGGATTCGAGAGGCGTACATTCGGTGGCTCGAGGCGTTGGCGCGGCAGCAGCCGGTGGTCGTCGCGCTCGAGGACGTGCACTGGGCGGACACCACGACACGGGAGCTGGCGGAGGCGATTCTCGATCTCACGGAGCGAGCTCCAGTTGCGCTCCTCCTGACCGAGGAGATCTCACCGGGCTCGGAAGGTGCGGCGCTTCGACTACGAGCGCTCGGCGACCACGGCCATCGACCACACAGATCCCGCTCGGCCCGGTTTCGGACGAGGCAGCGGACGAGATGCTGACGGGCATTCTCGGGGGAGAGGTCGACCCCGTCACCCGCACTGGGCTCGTCCGAGAGGCGGAGGGGAACCCTCTCTACCTGGAGGAGCTCTCACGTGCACTGCTCGAAGGAGGCCTGGAGCCGCGCGGGAGGACGTGGACGATCACCGTGCGGCGGACCTCCTGCCGCCGGCGCTCGAGAATCTTCTCGTGGCACGGATCGACCGCTTGCCACAGGCCGCGCGCGAGGTTGCGTCCGTCGCCGCGGCGATCGGTCGGACCTTCCCCGTGGCGGCGCTCGAGGAGATCGTCGGTGGCGACGTCGGCGGGAGCCTCACCGCGCTGCTGCGCGCCGAGATCGTGCGCGAGGCTCGACGGTACCCCGTCTTCGAGTGCTCGTTCACCCACGGCCTGCTGCACGACGCTGCGCTGTCGACGGTCACGCCGACGCGAAAGCGCGACCTCTACGCGCGCGTGGCGTCGGCGTTCGAGTCGCTCTATGCCGACTCGCTCGACGACCACGCCGAGCGCCTTGCCCACTACCATGCTCAGGCAGGGAATCTGCCGAAGGCCTTCGAGTACGCCGAACGCGCCCGCGGCGCCTCACGTTAACGCTCGAGCCACCAGTTCTCGGCTCCGGTCAGGTGATAGAAAGGAGTAAGAACGACGCCACGCAAGGTCGTCCTGTGCATGCCGAGCTCGACGAACTGGTAGAGCGGGATCACGGGCACATCCTTGGCCAGCTGCCGGTCGGCTCGATTGAGGGCCGCGGCGCGGCGCCCGGAGTCGAGGATCCGGTCAGCCTGGTCGAGGTCACGCGTGACGTGCCGCTGGCAGTAGCCCGTGAAGTTCTGTTCGCCTTGGCAGCCGAAGATGTCATTCAGCCCGCTCGACTCCGGGCTGTAGGAGAAGTTGAAAAGGGCGACGTCGAACGCGCCACTGTCGATTATCCCATCCTGGCCGAAGAGAACGGGCCTCGGGTAGAAGATCGGCACGACCTCGACGCCGACCTGGCGAAGCTGGGCCTGGACGAGCGAGAGCACACGAGCACGGACGGGCACACCGGCACTGGTGACGAAGCGCAGCGAGAGTGGCCTGCCCTCGCAGGCATAGACGTCGCCCGAGCCCAGACGACACCCGGTCTGTTCGAGCAGCCGACGAGCCAGTGCGGGCCTGTGTCGGTAATCACGCCAGTTCGCTGCATAGCGCGAGCTCTGAGTCGGAAAGGTCATGCTGTCGAGCAGCCGTAGCTTCGAGTCGACGTCCCCGTAGAGCTGCTGGAGGATCGCGACGCGATCGATCCCGTAGGCGAGTGCCCGGCGGACCAGCTTGTTCCTGAGAGCCGGATGGCCTCCGGAACCGCCCCTGATCTCGAAATGCTCGACCGACAGGCCCTGCATAGCCAGGACCCTGATCCCGGCTCGCCTCCGAAGCTCGGGAACCACGTCAGGATCGCCAAGCCCGACGGTAAAGTCCACCGCGCCGCTCGTGACGGATCCGACGCGCTCGCCTGGGGTCACGAGAAAACGAACTTCGAGCCTGTCGAGATACGCTTCATGAGGGCCGAAGTAGTTGGGATTCCTGCGAAGGGTGAGCTTCGCACCGCGCTCCCAGCGCTCGACCAGGAAGGGCCCGCTCCCGATGGGTGCCCCCGTCTTCGGGTTGTCGATCCGGTCGTTCCAGGTCTTCTCCAGGTCCTCGCCCGCGAGCGCGTGGCGCGGGAGGACGTTCGCGAACAGCCCCCGCCAGCCGGCGTAGCGGGAGCGAAGAACAACCCTGATCGTCTTCCGGTCGACGGCGGTGACGCGGCGCACGAGGTCGACCTGGGGCATACGGAAGGGGTTGAGCGCTCCTTTCAGCGCGAGAGATACGTGTGCCTGGTGGGTGAAGACGAAGTCGGAGGCGCTGATCGGTACCCCATCGCTCCACCGAGCCTGCGGACGGATGGAGTACGTGAGTGTGAAGGGAGGCTTGGTCGTGAAGTCGACGTCCGAGACGATGCTCTCCCGGTATGTGTTGTCACGGCCGACGTCGAACGCGGACGCTAAAACCTCCTCGCGGAAGACGCTCGTCCCGGCAACACCGGGACCATCACACGTGGCGAGAAGCACGTTGAGACACGGGGGCTCCGCGACGGGGGAACCGAAGACCGCTGTGCCGCCCGAACGGGGCGTCTGCACGCCCGCGCCGCCCGCTCCCGAGACGGCGAGGAGCGAGACGACGATCGCCGCGGCTAGCGCGGCTCCGCGAGCCACCAGTCCTCGGAGTTCTGAGTGACGTTGAACTGCGAGCCGCCGGGGACGAGCCCGCGGATCGTTGTCCGGATAGCGGCCCGCAGCACCGGCTGAACGACCGGCAACACCGGCACGGCTCGCGCGAGCTTGACATCGGCGGCGTTCAGAACCCGTGCCCGCTGCTGCGGGTCGACGATGAACTCCGTCTGCTGTACGTCGCGCATGATGAGACGGCTGCAGAATCCCGCCCAGTTCTGAGCGTCTCCGCAGCGCGACTCCGGCCAGGCAACGCCGCCGCCGTTGTTCAGCCAGGCGAAGAGCCCGGCGTCGTACTCGCCCCGCGGGAGAAGCTGTCCGAACAATGCGGGATTGGAAGCGAAGGTGAGCACGACCTCCACTCCGACGCTCCGGAGGTGAGCCTGGGCGAGCTGCAGCACCTGCTCACGCACCGGGACACCAGCCGTGGTGACGAAGCGGAGCCTGAGCCGTTCACCCTCGCACGAGTAGATGCCGTCGGCGCCACGACGGCAGCCGGCCTGCTCGAGCAACCGTCGCGCACGGGCCGGCTCATAGCGATAACCGCTCCAGTTCGGCCGGTAGTAGGGCTCGCCCGGGAGGAAGACCGTGCTGTCGAGAGGGCGACGGGCGCGCACCGCGGCCTCGCCCAGGATCGCCCGCGCGATCGCGATACGGCCGATCCCGAACGCGAGCGCCTGGCGAACGAGCTTATTCCGGAGCGCGGGGTGGCCCCCGGGACCCACCCGAAACACGAGGTGCTCCATCACGGGGCCAGGCCACGCCGCGACCCGCCAGCCAGGGACCTGCACGATCTCACGAGCGAGCTCCTCACTGATGAACGTAGCGCCGACGGCGAGAGTGAAGTCGAGCTCGCCGCGGCGGAGCGGGCCGAGCGGATCGCGCGGGTCGAGGTTGAAGCGGAAGACGAAGCGGTCGAGGTAGGCCGTGTGCGGACCCCAGTAGCGCGGGTTCCGGACCAGCGTGAGTTGCTTTCCCCGCGCGAGCCGCCCGACGAGGAAGGGGCCGCTCCCGATCGGCGCGCCTGTCTTCGGGTTGTCGATCCGGTCGATCCAGACCTTCGTCAGGTCCTCACCAACGAGGGCGTGGCGCGGGAGCACGATCGGATACAGGTCCCGCCAGTCGGCGAACGGCTCGCGAAGCTCGATCTGGAACGTCTTCGCGCCGAGGACGCGAGCTCGCCGGACCTTGCCATAGAGCTCCCTGACGTCGAATGCCGGGGTTTCGATGGTGGCGTACTTCTGATGTGTGAACAGGAAGTCGGAAGCGGTGACCGGCACGCCGTCGCTCCAGCGCGCCTCCGGCCGGACGTGGTACGTGAGCATGAACGGCTTCCGGTCGATCGAAACGCGCGAGACGAGATTCGGCCGCGCGACGAGATCGGGACCGACCTCGAACGGACCCTCGAGAACCTGGGTCAGTGCCGGGTCGTTGTCGCCCACGTTGCAGGCGAAGGGATTGAGGCAGGCGACCTCCGGACGGGAGGCGACAACGGTGCCGCCGCGCTTCGGCGTCTGCGCATCCGCGCCGCCCGCTCCCGAGACGGCGAGGAGCGAGACGATGATCGCCGCGGCTAACGCTGCTGCGCGAGCCACCACGTGTCGGAGGTCGTCAGGGGATTGAGGGCGGGAACGTAGTTTCGGACCGTGGTCCGGAACGCCGAGGGCAGCGGGATCTGGAAGAGGGGTAGGGCCGGGACGTCCTGCGCCATCTGGCGGTCGGCTCTGTTCAGGACGCGTCCCTGCTGGCTCGCGTCCAGGATCCGGTTGGCCTGATCGAGGTCGCGGGTCACGAGCCGCTGGCAGTAACCCGTGTAGTTCACCGACCCTCCGCAGCCGAAGATCTCGTCGAGCCCGGTCGGGCTGGGATCGCCCGCCCATGCGAAGAGCGCGAGGTCGAAGTCCCCCTGCGGGAGGATCTGGCCGAGGAACACCGGAGGCGGAGCGAAGGTCGGCACGACCTCGATCCCGACCTGCCTCAGCTGAGCCTGGGCCAGCGAGATCAGCTGCGCCCGGGGCGGAATACCCGCGCTCGTCACGAAGCGAAGCGAGAGCCGCTGTCCGGCGCAGACGTAGATGCCGTCGGCGCCCGTGCGGCAGCCGGCCTGCCCGAGCAACCGCCGGGCCTCGGCGGGGCGACGGCGGTATCCGCTCCAGTTCCGCCGGTAGTAGGAGCTCGGTCTCACGAACACGACGCTGTCGTGCACCGGAGAGTTCGGCACGCTGCTGAGCACCTGCCGGACGAGCGCCGCCCGGTCGATCCCGTAGGCGAGCGCCCGCCGGACGAGCTTGTTCTTCAACGATGGATGACCTCCGGGGCCGACCCTGATCGCGAGGTGCTCCCACGACGAGCTGGGCGGGCTGACGAGCCTGATGCCCCGCTCCTGACGGAGCGCGGCCAAGGCAGGAGGTGCAGCGGGAAAGCCCCAAGCGATGTCGAGCTCGCCTCGCCGGAACCATTCCACCGGCTCCGTGCTCTGGACGCGGAAGCGGAGGACGAGCCTGTCGAGATACGCGCGTCGTCCCCAGTAGCGGGGATTGCGGATCAGGGTCAACTGCTCACCGCGCTCCCAGCGCCCGGCGAGGAAGGGCCCGCTCCCGATCGGCCTGCCCGTCTTCGGGTTGACGATTCCGTCGGCCCAGATGCTTTCGAGCTTCTCCCCCGCGAGGGCGTGCCGCGGCAGGATGTTCCCGAAGAGGGCGTGCCAGCCGGCATCTCGCGTACGCAGCACAACTCGAACGGTCTTCGCGCCGACAGCGGAGACAGTCCTCACTCGGTCGACGACCCTTCGCTCCTCTTCGTTCAGCTCAGCCTTGCGCGCGATCCTGGCGCGGAGCGTGAAGACGAAGTCGCGCGCCGTGACCGGCACGCCGTCGCTCCACCTCGCCCGAGGCTGAATCCGGTACGTGAGCGTGAATGGCGGCTTCTTCGTGAACGTGACACCGGACACGAGCTGCGGCCGCCACGTGTAGTCGGGGGCGACGACGAACGCGGGCTCGAGGATCTTTTCACTCAGGTAGAGCAGGGCGGGCGGCCCGCCCGGTCCGGAGCAGCGCGCGAGCAGTGGGTTGAGGCAGGAGGGCTCGATGAGCTCTCCGAAGACGACCGTTCCACCCGCCCTCGGCGTCTGCGTGCCGGAACCGCCCGCCCCCGAGACGGCGAGGAGCGAGACGGCGACCGCCGCCACGAGGGCTAGCGGTCGAGCCACCAGTCTTCCGCGTTCCAGAAGAGGTTTTCGGGCGAGGGAGCAACGTTTCGTAGCGTGTCCGGGTATGCGAGCACCCAGGGAATCTGGTAGAGCGGGATCACGGGAACGTCCTTCGCCAGCTGTCGGTCCACCCGGTTGAGGACGCGGGCGCGCTGGTCGGCGTCGAGGATCCTGTCGGCCTGGTCGAGGTCGGCCGTGACCAGCCTCTGGCAGTAGCCGGTGTAGTTTTGGCTCCCACCGCAGCCGTGGACGCCCTTGGCGCCGAAGCCGTCGACGCCGATCCATGCGAATGACACGACGTCGAAGTCCCCCGCGAATATCTGGTCGAAGAGCCCTCGTCCGTACGAGAGCTCGACCTCGATCCCGACCCTGCGGAGCTGAGGCTGCATGAGCTCGAGACCACGCTGACGCGCCCTCGTGGGCAACGTGGAGAAGCGGAACGAGAGGCGCTCTCCCCCGCACGCGTAGATGCCATCGACACCGCGGCGGCAACCGGCACGCTCGAGCAGGCGGCGCGCGAGCGCCGGCCGATAAACGTAGTCGTCCCAATTTGGGGCGTATTGGCGGTCGCTCCTGAAGAACACAGCGCTGTCGAGCGATCGGTATGTGGGATCGAATTCCCCCCACAGGCGCTGCACGATCTCCGCGCGGTCTATCGAGTAGGCGAAGGCCTGACGCACGAGCTTGCTTCGCAGCGCCGGATGGCCGCCCGAGGCGAGGCGGAAGTCGAGGTGCTCCCAGCCGCTCGTGCGATGAAGCCGCACCGCTGTGCCCCGAATTCGACGGAGGTCCGGGACGATCTCGGTGTCGCGCGCATACGTGAAGTCGACCGCTCCCGACCGCATGCTCTCGAGCACCTCGGCGGGGAGGGGCGCCAGGCAGGACGCCTGGCAGAAGCGGATGACCAGCCGATCGAGATATGCCTTGTGCGGGCCCCAGTAGTTCGGGTTGCGGACGAGTGTCAGCTGCCTTCCACGATCCCAATCTCCGACGAGGAAGGGCCCGGAGCCGATCGGCCTGCCGGTCTTCGGGTTCTCGATCCCATCGGTCCAGATCCGCGCGAGATCCTCGCCGGCGAGCGCGTGCTGCGGCATGACGAGCCAGAACAGTCGACGCCACCCCGCATAGCGCGATCGCAGGACGACCCGGACCGTCTTCGCATCGACGGCGCGGACGCTGCGCACGTACGTGCGATGGACATCGTCACGCCGGTACTCGCGGATCGCCCGGTGCGTGAAGAGGAAGTCCCGGGCAGTAACCGGGACACCGTCGCTCCAGCGAGCCTCGGGGCGGATCGCGTACGTTAGGGTGAAGGGCGGTGTCCTCGTGAACGTCACCTTCGAGACGAGGGTCGGGCGGCTCGTGAAGTCGGGAGCGAGGGCAAATGCGGGCGGGAGAACCTTTTGCAGCATCCAGAAGAACTGAGGACCACTGCCGCCGCAGTCTCTGAACGGGTTGAAGCAGCCGGATTCGCCGACCGGCCCGAAGACGACCGTGCCGCCGCGCTTCGGTGTTTGCGCGGGAGCGCCCGCTGCCGGCGCCGCGGCGAGGGCGGCGAGTACTACCACGGCTACTACCCAGCGTGCCATTGCTCCTCTGCTCATCCAGACTTGCCGCTTCTCAGCCATCTTCCGTCTCGGTCTCCGTCGTCGGGGCGGCGCGGACGGTCACCCAGACGCCGCCCTCGCCGGCCGCGACGCGCTGCGGCTCGTTCCCGAGCCCGATCGTCGCCTCCACGTCTCCCGACTCCGGGTCGATCCGGGTCAGGGTCCGATCGAGGCTCGACACGACCCAGACGCTGCCTTCGCCGAAGGTGACGTCGACAGGCCCGTCTCCGACGGGAATCTGCGTAAGTGTCGGGGTCTGTCCGCGGGCCGGAATGACGATGCGCGTGACCGTGTCGTCCTCGAAGTTCGCAACCCACAGCGAGTCAGGCGGGCTGACGGCGATGGCGGTCGGGGAGTTCCCCACGGTGATGTCGCGCTGGCGCTGGATCGTGGCCGTGTCGACCTCGGTGACGACGTTCGCGGCGCGGTTCACGATCCAGAGCGAGCCGAGCCCGTAGGCGATGTCCGAGAACTCGGGGAGGACGGCGTTCGGCGACGTCAGCAAACCTGCCTCCAGGCCGACCCGCCGAGCCGTGCCCGTCTGGATGTCGATTCGACCCAGATCAGCGGCCTGGCAGGCGAACCACACGGCTCCGTCACCCGCCGCGAGGCTCGCGCGCGGCGCGCCACAGGAGACACCGGGGCCGAGCGCCGGGATCGGGGTCGCGGCCTGGTCCTGCGTCGGATCGATGCGCGTCAGCTCGGCGAGCGCGCCGAGCGCCACCCACACGGTGCCGTCCGCGACGATGACGTCGCTCGGGTAGTCGCCCACGTCGATCGTCCGCCCGCGCTCGCGCGTCGCCGGGTCGATTCGCGTGACCGTCTCATCGACGACGTTCGCGACCCAGATCGCGCCCTCACCTACGCCGACCGACTCGGGGTCGATGCCGACGGGAACCTCGGCGACGAGGTTGTTCGATCCGGGGTCGACGACCCCAACGGAGTTGGGCGTGATGGCCGAGAGGCCACCCTCGGAGTCGCGGAGGAGGACGAATGCCAGGGCGGCCGCCACGAAGACTGCGACCACAGCGGCGACCGGCAGCGTCCACCGGCGCGTGCTGGCCGGCGCGGGCGCGGTCTCGACGAGCCCGAGCGCTGAACGAGCGGCGGAAACGAGCTCGCCGGCTGTCTCGAAACGCCGCTCAGGCTCTTTGGCGAGCGCGCGACCGAGGACGCCGTCGACCGCCTTCGGCAGTTCCGGGCGAATCTCGCTCGCGCGCTTCGGCTCCTCGTGGACATGCGCCCAGAGCAGCGCGACGTCGGTTGCACGTGGGAAGGGCGGCTGCCCGGTCAGGCACTCGTAGAGGACGCAGCCGAGCGAATAGAGGTCCGCCTGTGTTTCCACGTCACCGCCGGTGATCTGCTCGGGAGCGACGTATTCGAGCGTGCCGACGACGTCACCGGGGGCGGAGATGCCGCTGAGAGAGCCCGTGCGCTTGGTGAGGCCGAAGTCCGCCAGATAGCAGTGCTCCTTGCCTCCGGCCACGGCGACGAGGACGTTCGACGGCTTGACGTCCCGATGGACGAGGCCCTTCTCGTGGGCCGCGTCCAGAGCCTCTGCGACCTGCTCGAGCAGGTCGATCGCGCGGCGGGGGGCGAGCGCGCCGCCCCCGTGCAAGAGCTTCGCAAGATCGGTCCCTTCGACGTAGCGCATCGCGAGAAAGAGAGCCCCGTCCTCGTCCCCCGCCTTGAAGATCGGGACGATGTGCGGATGGTCGAGGGAGGCCGCGATTCTCGACTCCCGGAGAAAGCGCTCGCGGAAGCGGCTGTCCCCGCCGAGCTCGGGCGCGATCACCTTGAGCGCGACCTTGCGTCCGAGCGTCAGCTCCTCGGCACGGTAGACCGCGCCCATACCCCCACGGCCGACGAGTGCCTCGATCTGGTAGCCGGCGAGCTCGCTCCCGACTACTGCGTCGGTGCTGCGTCCCACGCTCACCGGGCAAGTGTGTGTCAGCGACGTGACATTTGCAACGTCATGCACGCGAACGACACGCGGGAGGGGCGCTCCTACGGTTGCTGCAACCCGAAGAGAGGAGCTGGTCATGAAGGTCGCACTGCTCTGCGTCACCGGCATTTCCCTCGCTCTGGCCTCGGTCGCGGTCGCACAGAACGCCCCTTGGGCCTGGACGGGATCGAAGGCCGAGACCATGGTGAAACGAGATGCAACCGTCCGGCTCCCCCAGCAGGAGCGGGCGGCGTTGGCGAGCGAACTGCGCGCCGCGGTCGCCCAGTACCTGGCGCTCGAGCAAGCGGCAGCGTTCCAGGAGGGGGAGTTCGGACACCTCGCGGGCAAGATCCACAATCTCCGTTACCGGTCGTCGACCGCGCTCAAGCAGGTTCAGCGTGGACTCGACATCAATGCGATCGGGTGCGCGGGGACCGGAACGACTCGCGGCCTCAATCTCAACCTCTTCAGCCGCTTTCGCTGCTCGGCGACGTCCAAGGAGCTCGTGATCCCGGTGGCGTCGGTCGTCTGGGAAGGCGACCAGATCACCGCGGTCATCGAGAGCGAGTCGCGTATCGAAGGCCCGTACCAAGCGCAGCTCGACATCCAGGTGACCGGACGATCGAGGCTGTCGTTCCGGCAGATCGCGGTCGAATGAGTGTCGCCTTCTTGACACTCGCAGCGTCGGCAACGCGAACGACGCGCCGACGTTCGGCTCATACCCTGGGCCTATGACCGATCCAGCGAGAAGGGAGCACACGATGAAGCGCACCGCAGCCATCCTCGGCATCGCAGCGGCGATGGGCGTAGTCCCGTCGGTCGCCTCGGCCGGCAGCACGGCGCAGCAGAAGCCGCAGTTCAAGCCTCAGGTC
>CAWIQX010000016.1:0-17775 GCA_963838395.1 uncultured Actinomycetes bacterium | reverse complement strand
AAGCCGTCGTGGGGCCAGGTCTTCTCCGACACGATCAACACCGGCATCTACGTGCTCGAGCCGGAGGTGCTGCGGCACGTCCCCGACGACCGCCCCTACGACTTCTCCAAGGAGCTCTTCCCGCTGCTGCTCGAGATGGGACGGCCGATCTACGGGCACGTCCTCGACGGGTACTGGCAGGACATCGGCAACCTCGAGCAGTTCCGGCAGGCGAACTTCGACGCGCTCGACGGCAACGTGCGGCTCGACGTACCGGGGCTCCGGCTCAAGGGGAACCTGTGGGTGAGCGAGGACGTCGACATCGACGAGCTCGAGCCCGTCGACGGGCCTGCGTTCATCGGGACGAACTGCCGCATCGCGGACGGCGCGTCGATCGGCGCGTACACGGTGCTCTCTCAGGGCGTGATCGTGCGCGAGGGCGCCCGTGTGAGCCGAAGCGTCGTCGACGCGGGCACGTACATCGGTCGCAACGCGGTCATCGAGGGCGCGATCGTCGGTCGGAGGTCCGATATTCGCGACCACGTGCGCGTTCACGAGGGAGTTGCGATCGGCGACCAGGTGACGATCGGCCCCGAGGCGACGATCTACCCGGGAGTCCGCGTCTATCCGTTCAAGGAGATCGAGACGGGCGGTCAGGTACACGAGAGCGTCGTCTGGGAGACGCGTGGCTCGTCCAGCGTGTTCGGCCGTGACGGCGCGACCGGCCTCGTCAATGTCGACCTGACGCCCGAGACGGCGGTGCGCCTCGCCGCCGCGCTCGGCACGGCGCTCCGGCGCGGAAGCCGCGTGGTCGCGAGCCGCGCATCGCCGGATGCCTGCCGGATGATCCAGCGCGCGATCATCGCCGGTCTCACGTCGACAGGTGTCGACGTGGCCGACCTGCGTATCTCGCCCGCCGCGGTCACGCGGCACGTCCTGAAGTCGCAGGGGCTTGCCGCCGGAGTGCACGTCGGCGTCTCGAGCGTCGACCCGGAGGTCGTCGTGATCCGCGTCTTCGAATGGCCCGGGAACCAGATGACGACGGGTCTGCAGACCGAGGTCGAGAAGCACTTCAGCCGCCAGGAGCTGCGGCGGGCGACGTTCGGCGAGGTGGGGGATACGACCTACCCGGCCCGGGTCCGCGAGAGCTACGCGCAGGACATCCTCGACGCGATCGACCTCGAGCGCGTCCGCGAGCGCCGGTTCCGGGTGGCGATCGACTACGGCCACTCGCCGGCGACGTTCACGCTGCCGCTCGTTCTCGGGCCGCTCGGCGTGGAGGCGATCGGCGTGCGTGGCTTCGCCGCCGAGGACCCGCCCGATGACGAGCTCGACCCGCTCAGCGTGAGGCGCGTCGTGACCGGGGTCGGGGCGGAGATCGGGGTCGTCCTCGACCGCGCGGGCGAACGGCTCCTCCTCGTCGACGAGCGCGGGGAGACCGTCTCCGCGGACCTCGGCATGCTCCTCGTCGCCCAGCTTCTCGCACGCTCCGGCCAAGAGGGTCAGATCGCGGTTCCCGTTACCGCGACCGGGCTCGTGGAGAAGGTGGTCGCCGGCTCGTCACTCAGCGTCGTGCGCACGCCGCACTCGGTCAGCGAGCTCACCCGCGCGGCCACGCGCGACGGCGTCGTCCTCGCGGCGGCTCCGACGGGCGGCTTCGTCTTCCCGGACGTCGTGCCGGGCTACGACGCCGTCACCGCGCTGTGCAAGGTGCTCGAGCTGCTCGCACCGGAGCAGGCGCCGCTCTCGACCCTCGTCGCCGCACTGCCACGACCGACGCTTCTGCATCGCGCCGTTCCGTGCCCGTGGGGCCGAAAGGGCCTCGTCATGCGGCTCCTGAACGAACAGCTCGCGTCGCGGCGGCTCGACCTGATGGACGGCGTGAAGGCGTACGACGACCGCGGCTGGGTCCAGGTGCTCCCGGACGAGGACGAGCCGGTGGTCCACGTCTACGCGGAGGGCGAGACGCCCGAGATCTCGGAGGAGCTCGCGGCCGAGGTCTCCGCCTCGGTCGAGGCGATCGTGCAGGGAGACGAGGCCGAGCGGCGAACCGTGGAACAAGCCTCAAGCTGAGGTTGACCCCTCTGCGGTCGGGCTGCTTGAATCGGTTCTCGCTTCCCGACGAAAGGTGCCGAGCTGACAGTGGACGCGCTTCCCGACTTCGCGAGCCTGAGCGACGACGACCTCTCGCTCCTCATCCGCCAGGCGGAAGGGGAAGAGGAGGCGATCTCGGTGCGCCGGCGATATCTGCACGCGCGGATCGACGTCCTCCGCGGCGCCCGCGTCGAGCGCCTGCGAAGCCAGGTCGAGAACGGGACGCTCGATCTGCCTGCCCCGGCGGCGCTCGAGCGGAACATCTTCGAGGGCACCGGCGATACGCCCGAGGAGCACGACATCGACGACTCCGACGTCGCGTCGCTCTCGGACGACGAGCTGCGCTCGACCATCCTGGAGCTGGAGCGAGAGGAGGACGACATCTCGCTCCATCGGCGCGTGCTGCACGGACGGATCGACATCCTGCGCGCCGAGCGCGAACGACGACGCCGCGGAGGACTCCACGTCGAGCCGACGGATCTCGGCCCGATCCTCGGCGGCTCGTCGCGATGAGTCACGCGTACTGCCCGGAATGCGGATTCCAGAACCCCGAGGCGGCGAACTACTGCGCGCGCTGCGGGGCGTACCTTCGCCGTGACGAGCTGGGAGAAACGACGTTGAGCATCACACCAGAGGAGATCGAGGAGGGGGTCCCGGTCGAGATCCGCGGTCCCGCGCTCGTCGTGCGGGCCGGGGGCGGTCGCGCGGGCGAGAGCTTCGAGCTCGCCGGCCTGCGCACGCTCATCGGCCGCTCGCCCGACTGCCACGTGTTCCTCGACGACGTCACCGTCTCGCGACGCCACGCCGAGATCGTCCATGAGAAAGACGCCTACGAGATCCGTGACCTCGGCAGCCTCAACGGCACGTTCGTGAACCGGCACCGCATCGAGAGCGCGGTGCTCGCCACTGACGACGAGGTGCAGATCGGGAAGTACCGGATGACGATCCTCCTGCCATGAGCACGACTACCGAGCCCACGCCGCAGGCGCGGCTGCACACGATCGGCGCCGTCTGCGAGCGCCTGCGACCCGAGTTCCCCGACATCTCGATCTCGAAGATCCGCTACCTCGAGGACCAGGGGTTGCTCCAGCCGCGCCGGACACGGGGCGGATACCGCCTGTTCTCGGAGGAGGATGTCGAGCGGCTGGCGACGATCCTCCGCCTTCAGCGCGACGAGTTCCTCCCGCTGCGCGTGATCCGCGACGCTCTCGAGACCCGTGGAACGTCGCAGACCAAGCGCCGGCGCCCGACACTCGTCGACGCGGGCGGCGAGGTCGATCTCGCCGGCTTCTGCGAGCGCGCCGGCATCACGCCCGACGTTGCGCGCCGGCTCGAGGAGTACGACCTCGTGTCGCCACGGATCGAGGCTGGCGAGCGGATCTACAAGGAGAGCGACGTCGAGATCGCAGCCGCATGCGGCCGTCTCGCGCGTCACGGGCTCGATGCGCGGCACCTGCGCGCGTTCCGCACCGCCGCCGGGCGCCAGTCCGCACTGCTGGAGCAGCTCGTCGCCACGGGGCTCCGGTCGCGCGATCTCGAACGCCGCCGGGCTGCTCTCGAGGAGCTCCAGACGCTTGCGGGCGTCGCGATCGAGCTCGCCCAGCACCTACTCGTCCGCGACCTCCGGGAGGCGTCCGAACGATGACGACGGAGCAACTGAAGGCGCTCGTCCGCGACGTGCCGGACTTCCCCGAGGCGGGGATCATCTTCAAGGATCTGATGCCGCTGATCGGCAACGCTGCGGCCTTCCACTCGACGGTCGACCACCTCGCGGAGTGGACGCGGCCGCGAAACCCGGACGTGATCCTCGGCGCGGAGGCACGCGGCTTCATCTTCGGAGGTGCACTCGCGTACGAGCTCGGCTGCGGGTTCGTGCCGGCACGAAAGCCCGGAAAGCTGCCGTGGGAGACCGTGCGCGAGACGTATGACCTCGAGTACGGAACGGACTCGCTGGAGGTGCACGCCGATGCCTTCCCGACCGGGGCACGGGTGATCGTGCTCGACGACGTGCTCGCGACGGGAGGGACAGCACGCGCGAAGGTGGACCTCGTCGAGCGGCTCGGCGGCGAGGTCGTGGGGGCGCTCTTCGTCATCGAGCTGACCTTCCTGGACGGCAGGGAGCGTCTCGGCGACACCGACGTGCACGCGCTGATCGCGTACTGATTCTCGACCCGCGACTCGACGCCGTCCGATGGGTCGAGTACACCGTGTCCATGGGGGATGTGGACGCCCTCACCGGCAGATTCCGGCTCTCGTGCCCGGCGAACGGCACGTGTCGTGTGCGGCTCTCCGCGTTCCGTGAGATCGAGCGCCTCCCCGGCGCCGCGCACCCTGCCGTGTATCGGGTGACGTTCGCCTGCACGTGTGGCGACGACCACGTGGCGCTCGTCGGCCACGACGCCCTCGACTGGGCGCCGCTCGGGCTGGCAGAGGAGGGCTTCTACGTCAACCTGATGACGTCCCGCGCCGACGAGCTTGCCGTCGAGCTGCGCGCGATCGCCACCGCCCACATCGGCCGCGGGGCGTGGCCGTGGAGCTTCTTCTGCTACCTCGAGGACGCGCCCCGGCCTGCGACGCCCTCCGCATTCCGCCTGCTCATCCCGTGTGACGACGCGCTCGGGCTCGCGGTCCGTTGCCCGACCTGCGCGTCGACGTCCGTCAATCTCGTCACACCGTCGCACGTGGACGTCCCGTTCCACTCGGACGCGCACGTCGGTGTCGTCTCCCACGTCTTCACCGAGGACGAGCTCTGCACGATCGCCGACTTCCGCGCCCAGCTCGGGTCGGCGTCCTTCGACGAGAAGCGCTTGCTGCTCGATGGGTGAGGGCTCCGAACTGCCGTTCCCTCCCCGGAGGGATCATCGGAGGGTGTCGCGACGACCGATGCCTTGGAGTGTGGACGCCGTCGACCACGTACAACAGATGGACACGCGTTCCTCGAATCTGCACCTCTTGCGCGATTGCCTCGCGCTCGGCAAGCCGGTCGATCGTCGACCGCCTGCCAAGGTGCGCCTCGAGGAGGCGCTCGGTCCAGAGCTCGCGCGCAGGCTCGTCTCGAGCCTCGCTGCGAAGCGCCCGTAGCGCCCGGGTCGTCCCCTCGACCTGGTCTCAGCCCCGCTCGACGGGGTCGGCACCGCGTGTCCGCACGACGAGGAACACGACGAAGCCCGCTACGAGCGAGAGCACGAATGCCGTCCCCTTCGAGATCGCGATCGCGAGCATCCCGAAGTAGAGGAAGAGGAAGAACACGACGGCCCAGAGGAAGCTCTGGACGCCGCGGTCGATGGACGGCATGCGCAGGTGCATCGAGCCGGATCCTAGCCTGTCCGCATCACGGGAACCCGTAGGCCAGGAGACTCGGGACCAAAAAAATTCACCGAGCCGGTGGCGCTTTCGTCCACCTGCCACATCGACCTTCCGCTTGCGCGTAGAGCCTGCGTGACGGGCTTCGACCTAGTCGCGCTCCGTGCTCGGTGCACGGCAAACCTACGGGCAGCCGACCCTCGGGTCAAGCGACCTCGTTCACCAAATCGCGCAAATTGCGGCTGATCGTTTTGGTGCTCGTCCGGAAGGCGATGGGGACTACCATGCGCCGGTGCGCCATGCCGTCGTGTACAGCTCGGCGGGCGTGGCGCTGTCTCTCGCCGCGCTCCTCACCGTCCTCGGAGTGGGGGACGATCCGGAGAAGCTTGCCAACTGGCAGGCGTTCGTCCTGGGGATCGTGCAGGGCGCGACTGAGCTCCTGCCGATCTCGTCGTCGGGGCACCTCATCCTCGTCCCGTGGCTCTTCGAGTGGAGCTACCTCGAGGACAACGACGCCTTCAACCAGACGTTCGACGTCTCGCTTCACCTCGGGACGCTCGTTGCGGTCGGGGCGTACTTCTGGCACGACCTGAAGGGTCTCGTCGTCGCGTGGCTCGGCACGCTGCGACGTCGCTCGATCGCGACGACCGAGGAGCGGATGGCGTGGGTGGTCGTCGCGGCGACGATCCCGGCGGGGGTGATCGGCTTCCTGCTCGAGGACTTCATCGCCGAGCACATGGGGGAGCCCTGGCAGATTGCGATCTTCCTGGCGGGGTTCGGTCTTCTCCTCGGCTGGGCCGACCGCCGGCCGATGACGCGGTCGATGGACGACCTGACGCTGAAGCAGGGCGTCGCCGTCGGGTTCGCGCAGAGCCTCGCGCTCATGCCCGGTGTCTCGCGGTCGGGGATCACGATCACGGCAGGCCGCTTCCTCGGACTCGATCGGGACTCGGCGGCGCGGTTCTCCTTTCTCCTGCTGCTTCCGATCACCTTCGCCGCCGTGCTGTTCAAGGGCATCACGGACGTTCTGCTCGCCGACCTGCCGAGCGGAATGGCCGGGCCGTTCGTCGTGGGCGTGCTCGCGTCGCTCGGAAGCGGCTTGCTCGCGATCGTCGGGCTGCTCGACTACGTGCGCCGGCACAGCTACGACGCGTTCGTGATCTACCGCCTGATCGCGGCGGCCGTGATCCTGCTCCTGATCGCCACCGGCGTGCGGGCGGCGACGTTCTGAGGCCTGCGTCGGGCGAGGCGGGGATGAGCGGGACTGCCGTTCTTCCCGCTACTTGACATAACGGGCAACCGTTAAGTTCGTGATCCTGCTTTACAGGCATCGGCACGATGCTCTGGCGCCGCTGCAGTCCGTGCCGCGGCGACACACGACATCGTCCGCCGGTTAGGGTCGATCATGAAGTAACCAAGGTAGCCCGGAGGCGGTGATCCCTATTGAGCATGTAGTCGTCCGTTTCACCGACCAACGTCACGAGACGCACAAGTACGACGAAGAGCCTGCGGCGCATGGAGCGAGGCCGGGATCTGGCCTAGTCCGGCCCCAGGTTCGAAGAAATCCACGTCCTCTTCTGGCTCCCGAGGACAACCTGACCGTTAGCGAGATCTGGAGTCGGTCGTGCGCGATCGGGAAGGTTTCGAAGGCAGCCGTATCGGCGAGAAGCTCATGCCCATCGCTCACCTGACATCGGGCAGCTCGAGTTCTGCGGCACGCGTTCCCAGAAGGATGTTCGAGTGCCGTACTGCTTCGAGACGAACCTCGTCAAGTAGACCCCGCGGTCACCAGACCTTGCTTAGCCCGCGGCGCGTACCGCCGGCTCTTCTTCTTCCTACGCTTCGCCGCGTGTGCCCGCGTCGCCCTGTTGCAGCGGCGATGCTCAGGCCACCGGGGAAGCGACCGGTCGAGATCGTCGTGGCCGAGATCCGAGGGCTCGTCCGGGCAAGCTTGAACGCACTAGTCCGGGCATTATCGTGCGTTCGTTCTGGCAATCGTGCTGGCTAAGCCAATCGTCTCGCTGAGCGGAGCCCTGCTCATGCGCGGGCTGTAGCGACTAAGCCAAACAGCCCTCTCGACGGCTAGAGACGCGAGCGAGGGTCGAATGCGTCGCGGAGCCCGTCGCCGAGCAGGTTGAACGCGAGCGTCGTGAACACAATCGCGATCCGGGCCACAACATCAGAAGCGGCACGGTGGTGTAGTAGTTCGGTGCGTCGGCGAGCAGATTGCCCCAGCTCGCGGTCGGAGGCTGGATCCCGACGCCGAGGAACGACAGCGCCGCCTCGTTGAGGACGAGGGTGGCGACGATCAGGGTCGCGTAGACGATGATCGGCGCCACGAGGTGCGGCAGCAGATGCGAGCGGATGATGCGCGCGTCACTGGCGCCCGTCATCAACGCAGCCTCGACGAACTCCTTCTCGCGCAACGACAGCACCTTCGCGCGGATGATGCGCGCCGGGTAGAACCAGCCGAAGACGGTGAAGACCAGGACGAGCGTGACGACGCCCTCGCCGACCAGCCCACCGAACGTGATCCCGTTCAACTGCGTCCCCGCGGTAGACGCCAATGCGATCGCGAACAGCAGCGCCGGGAAGGCCATCGTGATCTCCGTCAGCCGGGACACGATCGTGTCCGCCCAGCCACGGTAGTAGCCCGCGACGGCGCCCAACGTGACACCGATGAACATGATGATCAGCGTGGAGATGACCGCCACCTGCAGCGATACGCGGCCGCCGTACAGGAGGCGAAGGAACTCGTCCCGACCGAGTGTCCCGTCCGCGCCGAGGATGAAGAGGTCGGTCCCGCCCGTCTCGTAGTTCTCGACCCAGCTCATCGGCCCGACCGGCAGAAGACCATCGTCGAGCGCACTCGGAAAGATGTCGTTCGGCCCATGCCCGAGCAGCTTCTCCGCGAGCCACGCGCCCGGATAGACCGCGATCACGAGCAGCACGAGGAACCCGATGCTCGCCATCGCGATCCGGTCGCGCTTGAACCGCCGCCACACCTGCTCCCAGTAACCACGCGCCCGGATCTCCCCGTGGACGGCAGGCGCGGCCGTCTCGTCGCCACCGAAAGGGCCGAGAAGCTCGTCCGATGCAGGACTCGTAGTGGACATGAGGGATGCGGAGTTCCGCCGCAGGCGCATGTTACGACTGTTACAACCGGATTGGAAGAGGCTCTGCTCTCGAAGGGCGTCTGGCGTGGACATGTCCCGATCGGCCACTGGTCGGGCGGCTCGGTGTGCGGGCGAACTTGACCCAATCGTGTCCTGTCCGCTCTCGCCGCCTGCGCCTACCTTGACCGACGCGAGTCCGGTGCCGACGCTGCGCTGCGAAATAGCAGCATGGGTGGGCAGCATGGTGCACCCTCGCGCAGGCGAGGGCCTGCGTGGGCTCGCGTCACTGCGCGAGAGACTCGGTCTCCTCCCCCGACGAGTCTCTCGCGCAGCCTTTCTAAGCGGACAACGATGGCCACTCATCGCTCGTCCGACCGCGGCTCGACGCCGAGGGATTGACCCAATCGTGTCCTATCCGGCGAGGCGAGGACCGGACAGTGCGATCGAAGGGCGTCAACGCGGCGTGTCGTCGTGCTCGTCGAGCCCTGCGCGTCGGCGAGCGCGTTCGTCTGCGGGGAACCCGCGACTACGAGTTCGTAATTCCGAACGTACGACTACGGCCCCCTCCACTCCGCGAACGCCGCTGGGCTACGAGCATCGGCCCACTGATTCGCGGCTTGACTGGGGGTTCTGAGAAAATGATCATCGGCAACTTGAAGAAGCCTGGCGGTCGAACCCTTCGCATGCGCTCCTGAATGACCGCCTGCGCCGTGCGCCTATCGGCCCGGATCAGGCCTCGAGTTCCCACTTCCCGCGCTCTTTGAGCCACTGCTGGTCGACGGACGTGATCGGGAACAGAGCCGCTCGAGTCGAGCACTTCGGACACACCGCGCGGGTCGAGGTGACCTTCTCAATGGCCGTTCCGCAGCGGAAGCACTTCATGCGATCACGACCATCGTCTGCGACTTTTCTCTCGAGTCAGCTTCCCGCGTGTGGTGGCGGCCCGACGACCTCGAGACCGAACCGCTCGTAGATCGTCCCTATCCGGCTCATGTCCGGGGGGCCAGGCGGCATCGTGGCCATGAGCCCAGCGAGTTCTGAAAAGAACGCCTCGAAGCCTGCTGGAGCGGGAATGCCCAGCAGCCTGACCGGCACGGAGGTGGCGTTCCAGTGGGTGTGAACGACGCCCTGTGGGATGTGGACGAACGACCCCGCCGGGGCCTCCACGGTGCGCTCATCGAGACGGAACGTGAGCGTTCCCTCGAGCACGTAGTAGTTCTCGGCCTCGCGCGTGTTCACGTGAAGTGGTGTCCCGCTCGAGTGAGGAGCCAGCTCCGCCTCGATCACGGCGAGCGCCGCACCCGTCTCGTCACCCGCCGCCTTGATGGTGTACGTGTCGCCGAAGAGCGAGGTCGTCTCCCCCTCCCCGGCCAGTCGGACGATGCATCCATCAGTCGTCTCAGTCATGCACAGCTCCCTAGGTGTTGGCGTGGGCGCGCATCCTAGACGGTCACGAGATCCCACCCGAGGAACGCAGCGGTCCGGGCATTACCGTGCGTCCAGGACGGCGGCTCAGGGGCGCACGGTGAGGCGCAGCTTCTGCGAGTCGCGCTGGCCGAGCGAGTCGGTCGCGACGACGTAGATCGTGTAGGTGCGGGCGAGCGGTGGGCGCGCCACGAGCTTCTTGACGAGCTTTGCGCCGTTCTTCGCCTTGACGCGCTTCGTCTTCACGAGCGGCTTGCGCGCCGGAAGCGTTGGCACGCCGCTGAGGACGCCGGTGCTCGCGTTGAACGTCAGTCCCGACGGCAGCGGACCGACGAGCTTCAGCGAGACGAGCGAGCTGCCGCCGCTGGTCTTCAGGCCGGCGGCGAACCGCTTTCCGTTGCGTGCGCCCTGCAGGCTGGTCGTCACTATCGAGAGTCGTCCGACCACCTCGACGGTCGCCGTGACACTCTGCGAGACCCCGAGCGCGTCCGTGGCCGTCAGCGCGAGGGCGAGAGTGCCGAGCCCCGCCGGGCGCCCGCCGACCTGACCGGTCGTCGGGTTCACGTTGATGCCGGGCGGCAGTGACGTCGAGCTCCACGTGTACGGCGCCAGGCCGCCGCGAGCGGTGAGCGTCAAGAGGAACGAGCGGCCGAGCTTGATCGCCTTGGCCGGCGGTGCCGTGACCACGAGCGGCTCGACGACATGGAGCGTGAACTGCTTCGTCGCGGCACGGCTTCCGTCGCTCGCGCGCACGGTGAACGCCGCGGAGACCGTCTGGGTCGGCGTGCCGGTGATTGCGCCGGATCCGCTGAGCGTCAGCCCTGCCGGCAGCGCGCCTGCGGTCACGGCCCAGCTGCTTGCCGTGCCTCCGGTGGTCGACAGCTGATAGCCGTACTGCGCGCCGACGCTGCCGCTCGGGAGCGAGCCGTTCGCGATGCTGAGGCCCTCGACCACGACGATCGTGAACTCCTCCTGCGTGCAGCAGACCCACGGGCCCGGCGCGTCGCGCACCTCGAGGTAGAAGCTGAACGATCCCGCCTGCGTCGGCGTGCCGTAGACGAGCGCGGTGCGGTCGTTGGACGAGAGCCTGAGGCCGGGAGGAAGCGATCCGGACTTGAGGCTCCACGATGCGCCGGGGCTCCCGCTGCCCGGCGAGAGCTGAAAGGTGTAGCTGTACGGCTGGCCGACGACACCGGCTGTCGGGTTCGCGTCGGCGATGTCGAGCGCCCCGGCGCCCGGCACGAGAACGAGCGCGAAGGCGCCGACGAGCGAGATGAGGAGAAGGCCGCGACGGAACACTGGTGCCAATTCGTCGGCGTCCCGCGATCGCTGCTGGACCGGTCGTCGGTCCAGCATGGCCTATCCGTTGCGGCGGTCCCCGACGCCTCAGGATGCGCTAGCCGACGGGACGCCGGAGCTGCACGCGGGGCAACGGGGCTGGAGCTGCCCCAGCGGGTCGGGGAAGAAGCGCCAGCCGTTGTCCTCCGCCGCCGCCTCGCTCTCGATCGACACGCCACATTCGACGCAGCGCACGAACCAGTCGAGCATCCGAAGGGCGGACGCACACCGCAGGCAGAAGCGCCCGGGAACGGGCGCACGAAGCGGGCTGACGACCCAGCCCTGCTCGTCCATCCCCGCATCGGCCGCGTCGCGGCCGCAGCCGTCGCAGCGCGCCGGCGCGCTCATGTGCACGTTGCCGCTCCCACGATTCCCCCTCCCACCTCTCAATCTACGGAGGATCGGCGGGAACGCCAGATGGCAATCTCACCGGTGTGGGGCTTGTCAAGCGCCCCCGGACTGTGGAAACCTGCGGGGTACGACGTCGTAGTCCCCCCGCCCTCCCCCCTGTGACGACCGTCGACATCGAAGGCCTGCTGGCCCAGGACGATCTCCGAGCGCTTCTCGACGCGTGCGAGCACACGGGGTCGATTCGGGCTCCGGAGGTGAGCGACATCGTCGAGACGCATGAGCTGACCGGTCTCGAGCAGGAGGCGCTCGTCCGCGAGCTCGACAAGCGGGGCATCGAGATCGTCGAGAGCGCACCCGAGGCTCCTCCCCCGCCCCCGATTGCGCCGACCCCCGTCGAGACGACGACGGACGCCCTGCAGCTGTTCCTTCGCGAGGCCGGCCGCCATCGCCTCCTGACCGCGGCGCAGGAGGTGGCGCTCGCAAAGCGGATCGAGCGCGGCGACGCAGAAGCGAAGTCGCAGATGATCCAGTCGAACCTGCGACTGGTCGTCTCGATCGCGAAGAACTACCGAAACCAGGGCCTGCCGTTCCTCGACCTCATCCAGGAAGGAACGCTCGGCCTCATCCGCGCCGTCGAGAAGTTCGACTGGCGCCGGGGCTTCAAGTTCTCGACCTACGCGACCTGGTGGATCCGCCAGGCGGTCGCGCGCGCGCTCGCCGACAAGGGCCGCACGATCCGGATGCCGGTGCACATCGTCGAGCGGATGCAAAAGATCAACCGGGCCGAACGGTCGCTCTGGACGCAGCTCGGGCGCGAGCCGACGCTCGAGGAGATCGCCGAGGAGGCCTCGCTCACGCCGCAGCAGATCATCGAGGTCCGTGCCGCTGCGCGCGCGTCCACGAGCCTCGACGCGCCCGTGGGCGACCAGGACGATGCGGTGTTCGGCGACTTCGTCGCCGGCGACGAGCCGCTCCCCGAGGAGACGGTCGAGGTGCGCATGCGCAGGCAGGCGCTGCGAAGCGCGCTCGCATCGCTGCCCGAGCGGGAGCGCGAGGTGGTCACCCTCCGCTACGGCATCGACGGCCGCGAGCCTCGCACCCTCGAGGAGATCGGGCGCTGCCTCGGGCTCACGCGCGAGCGCGTCCGCCAGATCGAGCTCGAATCGCTTCGCCGCCTCGCGCTCGTGCGCGAGATGCAAGCTGTCCGGGGCTGACCGGTTCCAGCGCGGCGCGAATCCGCTCTGCGGAATCGCGTTTCGTGCAAGCTCTACGTCTTGAGGTAGAGCTCGAGCGCCGGCGCGACGGTGCGCAGCTCGCGGAGGGCACGCGTTTCCAGCTGCCTGACCCGCTCGCGCGTGATGCCGAGCTCGACGCCGACCTGCTCGAGCGTCCGCCCGCCCTCGCCGTCGAGGCCGAAGCGGAGCACCAGGACGCGCTGCAGGCGGGGTCGCAGCTTCGCGAGCGCATGGGCCAGCTCGGCCGAGCGCAGCCGGAGCGCCGTCTCGACCTCGGGCTCGACGGCATGAACGTCCTCGATCAGGTCGCTCATCACGCTCTCGCCGTCGCCGACCGGGGTCTCGAGGCTCACGTGGTCCTGGACGAGGTCGAGGAGCTCTTGCACCCGCAGAGGCGTGAGCTCGGTCTCCGCCGCAATCTCGTCGATCGACGGGTCGCGATTCAGCTCCTGGCCGAGCGTCCGACGTGCCCGCTGCACACGGCGAACCTGATCTGCGATGTGAACGGGAAGCCTGATGGTGCGGCTCTGCTCGGCAAGCGCCCGCTGCACCGCCTGGCGGATCCACCACGTCGCGTAGGTGGACAGCTTGTACCCCATCGTCCAGTCGAACTTCTCGACGGCGCGCATGAGGCCGAGGTTGCCCTCCTGGATGAGATCGAGCAGCGGCACGTCGGCCCGCGTGTAGTTGCGCGTGATCGACATGACGAGCCGGAGGTTGGACTCGATCAGCTTCCGCTTCGCGAGCACGTCGCCCTCGTCCTTCCGCCGTGCAAGCTCTCGCTCCTCGACAGGAGTCAACAGCCTCCCGTCGCCGATCGCCCGAACGTAGAGCTTCAGGGGATCGTGAACGGTCTCGCCCGTATCGAAGTCGTCCGTCCCCTCGCTCGGCGAATCGAAGAGCGGCTCCGCAGCATTCGTCTCCACGAAACACGTATCGGCCGGGCGCGTCCCCCACTTGAGGCATCTGCGAACGAGGAGTCGTCGCCGCCGATCCGAACAGATCCCTCACGGCTCTCCGAGTACGCTGAGAGACGAGCTCACATGTGCGGAATCGCAGGCTACAGCGTCGGTAACGAGTCGCAGATCGATCGAACACTTGCGGCTCAGGCACTGCTGGCCGGGATCGCCGAGCGCGGCGCGGATGCCGTCGGATACGCGGTCCGCGCGGACGGCCCGCTCGCCGTCCACAAGCAGCAGACCGGCGCGAGGGCGATGCTCGACACGATCGCCTTCCCCCTGTCGGCGCGTCAGGCGCTCGTCCACGTCCGCGACTACACGAAGGGCCATCCGACGATCTCGGCGAACAACCACCCGGTTCGCCACGGGAGCGTCGTCGGCATCCACAACGGGATCATCGAGAACGACGACGACCTGTTCGTCCGTCACGGCATCGCGCGGGACGAGCCCGAGATGACGGTCGATTCCGAGGTGATCTTCGCGCTCGTCGATGCGCGCGGCACACGTACCGACGTGCTCGAGGAGCTGGTCGGCGCGATGGCCGCGGCGTGGATCGACGAACGAGATCCCGGTGTGCTCCACCTCGCCCGCGGCGTCGGGCGCCCGTTGTGGCTCGCGCGAGGCCGCCACGAGGTGCTGTTCGCCTCGACGCGGGCAGCGCTCGAGGTTGTGGAGCGTGCGCTCGGCACGACCCTCCTGAAGACCCAGGTCGAAGAGGGCCGGCTCCTGTCGCTCGTGGACGGCGAGCTCGTCGACGAGCGTCGCTGGAGCCCCGATCGGAGCTATCGCGAAGAGAGCCAGCTGCCGGCCGTCAGGGCCCCGCACGAGGGTCGTTCGTGCCTCGATCGCCTCTGGGCGATCGCCGCACCCGCGAGCCTCTAGCCCGCGAGCGTCCCGTCCGGCGACACGTCGACGCCCTCCTCGCGCAGCCGCTCGCGCACGAGGAACTGGAACGCAGACCAGGTGCCGGGCTGGATGTCGACCATGCGGTAGACCTGCCACTCGGAGAGCAGCGTCGCGTTCCGCTTCCGCGCCTCCTTCCACTCCGCCATCTTCGGCAGGTGACCGAGCGCGCGGGCGAGCACCGCTCCGTCCGCAACCGCCCGCTCCAGGCGCTCCTCGCCGATCGGGACGTCGAACCCCGCCTCGCGAAGCGCTGCCGCGAGCGAGCCGAACGTCTGCCAGATCAGGGACTTCGAGGCCATGCGACCCCGGTGCTCCTCGATGTCGCGGGCCGTCGGGATCCGGCCGAGCTCGTCCCCGAGCTCGCGGAGCTGGGTGACGAGCTCCTCGCGGCTGATGAAGCGCCTTGGCGTGAGGCCGGCGGCGCGCTTTGCGGCGTTCCACGTGCCGAAGTGCTCGATCACGGTCTGGGGATGGGCGCTCGCCTCGGGATCCGCCGCGAACTCTCGCATGGTCGGCGATCGGCCCAGACGCGCCGCGGATGCACGGAGCTCGGCGAGGATCTCGTCGTCGGTGTACCTGCGGCGCAGGCCCGCGCGAAACTCGGCGAGCGCCTGCTCGTCGATTCCCTCCAGCGCCGGATGACGGCGTCGGGGCCGTGCCATGCAATAATACTAGATCATCTTCCATGATCTGCAAAGATGTCCGAGCGGGACGATGACACGGGTACGCTCGGGCCGATGAGCGCGCGACTGGCCCTCGAGACGTCCGCCGCCCGTCTCGTCGGCAGGCTCTCGCGCGCGGCCGGCCGCGGCGGCGGGACGACGCTTCCCGGGAAGCTCGTGTGGAAGCTCGATCCCGGCGCTCTCGACGCGCTGGCAGGTCGTCTCTCACAGGGGGTCGCGCTCGTCTCGGCAACCAACGGTAAGACGACGACGACTGCGATGGCAGCGTCGATTCTCTCCCCCACCCGCCGTCTCGCCTGGAACCACTCCGGCGCGAACCTCGCGTCGGGCGTCGCCTCGACGATGCTTGCCGTGCGCGACGCCGAGCTGGGGCTGTTGGAGGTCGACGAGTTCGCGCTCCCGGAGATCATGCGGCGCACGCAGCCGCGTGTCGTCTGCCTCGGGAACCTGTTTCGCGACCAGCTCGACCGCTACGGGGAGCTCGAGCACATCGCGGAGCGATGGCGAACCGCGGTCTCGGCGCTCGCCGGCGACGCCGCCCTCGTCGTCAACGCCGACGACCCACTGGTCGCCGCGCTCGCCGACAGTCGCGAGCACGTCCTGCGATTCGGCATCGACGACCCCGCGCGCGCCCGCGGCGGGCTCCAGCACGCGTCGGACTCGAAGTACTGCATCCGCTGCGGCGCGCCGTACGTGTTCGACGCGGCCTACGTCGGGCACCTCGGCGCGTACCGGTGCGAGAGCTGTGGCCACGCGCGACCGGAGCTCGACGTCGCAGCCCGAGAGATCGACCCGGAGGGCCTCGACGGGGTCTCTTTCACGCTGGACACGCCCGACGGGAGTGCGCGCGTCCGGCTCTCGTTCCCGGTCTCTACAACATCTACAACGCGCTCGCAGCCGCATCGCTCTCACTCTCACTCGGGCTCGAGCTTCGAGAGGTGGCCGCGGGCCTCGAGCGCTTCCGCGCCGCCTTCGGGCGGTTCGAGCGCTTCACGGCGGGCGATCGCAGCGTGCTCCTCCTCCTCATCAAGAACCCCGCGGGCGCGAACGAGGCGATCCGCACGCTCGAGGACGGAGGTGTCCCTTCCACGCTGGTGATCGCGCTGAACGACGCGATCGCCGACGGGCGGGACGTCTCCTGGATCTGGGACGTCGACTTCGAGCCGCTGCTCGAGCGCGCGGGACGCATCGTCGCGAGCGGAGAGCGTGCCGCCGAGCTGGGGCTCCGCTTCGCGTACGCCGGCTTCCCGCGGAGCGGCTCGAGATCGAGCCTGATCTCGAGCGGGCGCTCGAGCGCGGGCTCGAGCTGACCGCGCCGGGCGCCGAGTCGCGATCCTCCCGACCTATACCGCGATGCTGCGACTTCGTGCGATCGCGACGCAGCGGGCCTCACGCGGCCGTACTGGGAGAGCTGATGGAGATCCGCGTCGCCCACCTCTACCCCGCGTACCTGAACATCTACGCCGACCGTGGGAACATCGCGGTGTTCGAGCGCCGTGCCGCCGCGCGCGGCCATCAGCTCGTGGTGACCCCGGTCACGCTCGGCTCGCCGCCCATCGACGGAAGCTACGACCTCTTCTACGTCGGCGGCGGTCAGGATCGCGAGCAGGCGATGATCGCACCGGACCTCGCCGAGCGAGGTAAAGCGATCCGGGCCGCCGTCGACGGCGGCGCCGCCGACTGGCGGTTTGCGGTGGCTACCAGCTCCTCGGACGCGGCTACCGGGGCCGCGACGGCTCCTGGATGCCCGGCGCGGCGCTCTTCCCGCACGAGACGGTCGCAGGGGAGCAGCGGATGATCGGCGACGTCCTGCTCGAAAGCGCGCTCCCCGAGGCAGTCGGCGCGACGATCGCGGGCTTCGAGAACCATGCAGGCCGAACGTTGCTCGACGACGGTGCAGCACCGCTCGGCCGCGTCGTCGCCGGCTACGGCAACGACGGAGCGTCGGGATACGAGGGCGTGCGCGTCGGCCGGGCGATCGGGACGTACCTGCACGGCCCGCTCCTGCCGCGCAACCCGTGGCTCGCCGATCTACTGCTCTCCTGGGCGATCGCGCATGCCACGGGCGACGAGCCGGCTCCGCTCGAGCCGCTCGAGGACGACCTCGAGCGCGATGCGCACGCCGTCGCCGCGTCGCGCGCGCGATCGCGCGGCGGGCGGCCCGCCTAGGCTTCTACTCGGCCCAGCGGGCGCCGAGATAGACGCACGGATCGCCCGGCTGCCATCGCTGCAGGAATCGGGCGATGGGCGGGTGCAAGGTGATCCCGTCGAGCTCGTCGCGACCGAACAACCGATGGCCCCGCACCGCCTCGTCCGTGGAGCTGGCCGACTCCAGCGAGCCGTCCAGCTCGCCGGCGAATACGACGTGGACGACGTGCTTCGACCA
>CAWIQX010000015.1:0-21014 GCA_963838395.1 uncultured Actinomycetes bacterium | reverse complement strand
GCCGGAGGTCGCGGGTTCGAGTCCCGTCGCTCCCGTCCCTGTCCAAGCCGTTCCTGACGTGTCGAAGGCCCGAGCGAGTGCCCGGGCCTTCGCTCGAGTCAGCAATTGTCAGCATTCGGTCGCGATCAGGCCGCCCAGAGCGGCAGCGAGGTCGTCGCTGACCTGAACGCGGGAACCGGCTGCTTGAGGACGACCCGGCGATCCGCTGTCAGGGAGCAACGTGCTCTGACGCCGGGACGTTGATCCACGCCTCACCGCTCGCGGGGCCTGCTCGCGGGCGACTAGGCGTCAGGCGGGCGAGGGAGTAGGTTCTGCCGGCGTCCCGTCTGGCAATCCCTTTCAGGCGACGCTCGAAGCTAGCGACTACCGGCTGCTGGGGAGGTTGGGCGATGACTGGGCAGAGAGGCAAGGGCCGCTGCGGACCCACCCGATCCCGCTTCGTCCTGGCGAGCCTGACCGTGGCTCTAGTCTTGACCGGATGCGGCGGCGGGGACGACGGATCGCAAACCACCGCCGCATCATCCGACGCCCCTATCGACCGAGTTGTCGACGTCGCTGGTGAGCGTGGGCTGTATCTGAGGTGCTCGGGAACCGGCTCGCCCACGGTTGTGATGGAGGGAGGCGACGGGGATACGAGCGACTCCTATGCGTTCGCCGAGAGCCGCCTGGCAGCGGTGACGAGAACGTGCGTCTATGACCGGGCAAACCTGGGTGGCAGCGATCCCGTGCCGGGGCCACGAGGCTTCACTGATCTCGTGGAGGATCTGGACCGGCTACTCGTGAACGCCGATGTCCCTGGGCCATACGTCCTCGTCGGGACCTCGGGTGGCGGTTACATCGTCGCTGGCTATGCCTTCGACAACCCCTCACAGATTGC
The DNA here is from genome assembly GCA_963838395.1 of uncultured Actinomycetes bacterium. Taxonomy (GTDB): domain Bacteria; phylum Actinomycetota; class Thermoleophilia; order Gaiellales; family Gaiellaceae; genus GMQP-bins7. Next base: position 20,137 of record CAWIQX010000015.1, on the reverse strand, counting down.
GGGGATGGCGTTCATCGAGGTGCCTGCGCCCTTCCGCGACCCACCGCCACCGATCGTCGAAGAAACGAAGTGGAACCATCCCTCGAACGTCGAGCGACGCGACTACCTCCAGGTCGAGAAGGACGCTTGGGCAGCACGAAAGGAGGTTGGTGACATCCCGATCACGATCGTCAGCAACGCCTACGGCGACGACGAGATCAAGGCGGCGACGTTCCCGTCGGAGCGCAGAGGGATGCGAACGAACGTCCAGGACCAACGAGGCTGGCTGACTCTCAGCCCTCAGGCGAAGCAGACCATCGTCCACACGGGCCACGCAGTGGAGGAAGCAGACCCAGAACTGGTCATCAACGTGATCCTCGACGTCATCAAAGCCGCAAGGAATCAGTAACGAGCCCCGGCTCGAAGCGCCCGTGATCTGACAACGTGTGACCCGACGTCACGACGCGTCTATTCATCAGCGATTCCGCGCGACACCGACTCGGCGAGTCGGTGCACCACGGTACCCACCCTCCCCCCTCGATGCCGTGATCGTGGTGGGGCCTGGTCGGTGGGTGGTCGGGGGGTCTCTCTAGCCTCTCTCCGCGCGCGCACGCACGCGAGGGATCGACTGACCGGGCGGAGCATCTAGGCAGCTCTCGTGGCTGCGAAGCAAAACTGCGTGCTCGCGAAGTAGAACTCGCCTCGTTCCATCAGCTCGCGCTGCTCCGCGCCCCACGTCTCAGCTTCCAGCTCACCAATGCCTTGCCTGCCCGCGACGAACGCCGCGATGAACGGCACGAGCGCCACTCCGAATCGCTCCGGGTCACGTCCGCTCGCAGCAAACGCGTGCGCCTCAACGCGTACGTCCTCGAATCCGGCTGAACGTAGGCGTGCGCCCAGTGTTCGGGGCAGCGACGGCTCGGCGAGATGCTCGTCCCAGGCTCGCAACACGCGCGTTGTCAGAGCGGTGTCTCGCGAGTGCATCGACACCGTCGCCCAGTCCACGTCCCAGACGACTGCACGTCCGCCCGGTCGAAGAGCCCGATGCAGTTCCGCAAGAGCGGCATCTACCTCCGCGACGTACTCGAGAACCTGCACGCAGACCGCGCCGTCGAATGACCCGCTCTCGACCGGGAGCGCCGTGACCCCTCCTTCGAGGAGCACGACGTTGTCGCGACCAGCGCACCGGACCTTCGCGAGCTCAAGCATCGCGGGGCTACTGTCCACGCCCACGACGGAGCCGGGCGAGCCAACGGTCTCCGAGAGCTCGAGACAGTAGAAGCCAGGCCCGCAGCCGGCGTCGAGGACTCGGTCACCGAGAGCTGCCCCAAGTGCCTCGCGAACCAGCTCGCGGCGATGCACAGCATCGTCAATCTCGTAAAGGGCCTCGATCCGCCTCGCGGTATCGGCGTCGAACTGCAACTGGCTCATCGTCCCTCCTCGCCAGCGCGTGCCTCTTCCCGACGGCGACATTACGTGATCTCGTGCGTCCCGAACGCCTACCGCCTCTCCTCGCGCGCACGAGGCGCACGTCGCGATCTAACAAGCGTCTGACACGCACGCGACGAGAAGCGTGTAGTAGCTCTCAGCGATTCCGCGCGACCACCGACTCGTAGGGTCGGACGGTCACGATCCGATCTGTCTGTCCGCCGGACGAGCCGGTCGCCTCCCTGCTCGAGGTTCGGACCGACGTGGGAGCTGGTCCGGGGCCGCGCTATAGCCTGTGATTAGCCGTTCTTTCAGCGAAAGGGGAGCCATGGCGAGCATCGACCCTTATCGCGTGACCGACAAGCTTGCGGATGGCGTTCTCGACACAATCGTGACGCGCCTCGAGGTACGCGGCCGGCACCCAGTCTTCGTGCGCATGCTCGATGACTATCTCGATGCGATGGGCATCGACGACGCCAAGGCGGTCATCGATCTTGGCTGCGGCACCGGTATCGCATCGCGTCACATCGCCCGCCGGCCCGGATTCTTCGGGCATGTCACGGGAATCGACCAGAGCCCCTTTCTGATCGATGCGGCCAGCCGGTTCGCGGGCGATGAGAACCTCGCCGGTCGCATCGACTTCCGCGTCGGTGATACGCAGAGCCTCGATCTTGGCGCGGGCGAGTTCGACGCAGTCGTCGCGCACACGCTGATCAGTCACGTCGAGCGCCCCGAAGCGGTGCTCGCCGAAATCGTCCGCATCGCCAAGCCGGGTGCTTCGATCGGGATCTTCGACGGCGACTACGCCTCGCTGACCTTCGGCCACCCCGATCCCGATCAGGGCAAACGTGACGATGAGGCGCTGATCGCCGCGATCGTCACCAACCCACGCGTCATGCGCCAGATGCCGATCCTCGTGCACGAAGCCGGACTGGAACTCGTCGCGTCGTTCCCCTACGTCCTCGCCGAGGTAGGCAAAGCCGACTTCTGGCTCCCTGCGATCGAGTCCTTCCGCAAACTGATGCCCACCGCCGGGGCCATGACCACAGCCGAAGCGAGCGCCTGGGGCGATCGCTTGACACAAGCATCGGAGTCGGGCCTCTTCTTCGGCGCCAGCAACTACTACGGATACGTCCTTCGCAAACCGGGCGCGTGACCGGTGCGGTACCCCTCCCCCGTCGAGATCGTCATGGCGGTGGGGCATGGTCGCAGGGCGCGAGAATGCCGACGGTGATCGACGTCCGCCCGCTGACCGAGAGCGACCGGGCCTGGGCTGCCCAGCTCGAAGCCGAGAGCTGGTCGGAGCCGGTCGTCGCACGACTTGGGGAACTCGTCGACCCGACCTGGCTGCCCGGCTTCGTCGCCTTCTTGGACGGTCAGCGAGCCGGACTAGCCTCCTACGCGGTGCGCGGTGACGAATGCGAACTGGTGACGATCCGGAGCCTGCGCGAAGGGCGCGGCGTCGGACGCGCGTTACTGGATGCCGTCCGTGACGCCGCAGCGAAGGCAGGCTGCACGCGGCTCTGGCTGATCACGACCAACGACAACGTCCGCGCGCTGGAGCTCTACCAGCGATGGGGCATGGAAATCGCCGCCCTCCATCGGCACGCCGTTTCCGAGGCACGTCGCCACCTCAAGCCGTCGATCCCGGAACGCGGACTCCACGGCATTCCGATCGCACATGAACTCGAACTGGAACTCCGCCTTCAGCCTCGTTCCACCTCGCACAGCTCGTCGTAGTAGTCGGAAGGCGTTCGAGAGCTCCTTGTGATCAGGTAGCTCTGGGCCACGCGCTTGTCTGGACAGACCGGCGGCTACACGGTGTGTATTGCGCGCACACTGCCTGCGGCCGAGGATGCGCATCGTGGCGACTTCGACCAGCACGGCCACCGAGTTCCAGGTGCTCGGGCCAGTGGAAGCCGTGCGCGCCGGGCAGCCGGTTCGGCTGGGCGGCCGACGGCAACGATGGCTCCTCGCCCTGCTCCTCGTCGAGCCAGGGCGGGCGATCTCGAGCGACCGGCTGATCGACGAGCTCTGGCAGGGACGCGTCCCCCGCGGGGCGCGGAAGGCACGCTCCGGGTCTACGTCTCTCGGCTCCGCTCGGCGCTCGGTGAGAGCACGCTCGTCGCACGGCCTCCCGGCTACGTGCTCGACATCGAGGCCGAGCTGGTCGACGCGTGGCGGTTCGAACGGCTCCACCGCGAAGGGCGCGACGCACTCGCGCGTGGCGCTGCCGGGCTCGCGGCGGATCGCCTGGGAGCCGCACTCGCGCTGTGGCGCGGCCCGGCGTTCGCGGACGTTCGCGACGGTGGCGTCGTCGCGGACGAGGCTCGCCGGCTGGACGAGCTCCGGCTCGTCGCTCTCGAGGAGCGAATCGATGCGGAGCTGTCGCTCGGCCGTCACGCTTCGCTCGTCGCCGAGCTGGAGCGTCTCGTCGCCGAGGAGCCGCTCCGCGAGCGCTTGTGGCGCCAGCTCGTGCTCGCGCTCTACCACTCCGAGCGCCAGGCCGAGGCGCTCGCGGCGTACAACCGCGCGCGCACGCTCCTCTCCGAGAGCTTCGGTCTCGACCCGGGCGAGGAGCTCCGAGCGCTCGAGCGCGCCGTCCTCCGCCAGGAGCTCGTCCCCGCGTCCGCGGCCGTGGAGCGCCACAATCTTCCGGCGCCGCTGACGAGTTTCGTCGGCCGCGAGCACGAGCTCGACGACATCGCGGGGCTCCTGCGCGCTCACCGTCTCGTCACGCTGACCGGGGTCGGCGGTGCCGGCAAGACCCGGCTTGCCCTCGAAGCGGCCACCCGTCAGATCGGCGCGTGGGCCGGCGGCGTCTGGCTCGTGGACCTCACAGCGCACGCAGACCCGCGCACGACACCGAGCGCAGTCGCAGGCGTGCTCGGCGTCCGCGAGCGACCGGACGTCTCCGCGCTCGAGGGTCTCGTCGAGCACCTCCGAGACGAGGAGCTGTTGATCCTGCTCGACAACTGCGAGCACCTTGCCACCGCGTGTGGCGAGCTCGTGCACGACGTGCTGCGCGCCTCCCCATCCGTTCGCGTGTTGGCAACGAGCCGGATCTCGCTCGGCGCGCCCGGCGAGGTCGACTACGCGGTCGCCCCCCTGCCGACGCCGACCGACGATCTTCCCGGCGACGAAATGACCCGGGTCGCGTCGGTCCGCCTCTTTCTCGACCGTGGGCGCGCCCAGCGGCGCGATCTCGCTGCGACGGAGAGCGAGATGGCGACCGTGGCACGGATCTGCCGGGAGCTCGACGGCCTGCCGCTCGCGATCGAGCTGGCCGCGGCGCGGGCCAAGTCGCTCTCCGTCGACGACATCGCGGGACGTCTCGACGACCGCTTCCGCTTCCTGCGCTCGTGGCGCCGGCTGGCCGAGCCTCGCCACCAGACGCTCCGGGCGACGATCGACTGGAGCTACGAGCTGCTCGAGGCGAACGAGCGTGAGCTGTTGGCGGCTCTCTCGGTCTTCGCAGGCGGATTCACGCTCGACTCGGTCGCCGCGATCTGCACAGACGGCGATCTTGCGCGCGCCGACGAGCTCGTCAGCAGGCTCGTCGAATCGTCCCTCATCGTCGCGGGGACGCGGGACGGCGCAACGCGATACCGACTGCTCGAGACGATCCGCGAGTACGCGGCGGAGCGACTCACCTCGACTGGCAGACGACGAGCTCCACCGCTCCCACGCCGAGCACTTCCTCGAGCTCGCGCAGCACGCACGAACCGAGGACCCCGTGGGCAAGGGCGAAGCCCTCCAGCTCCTCGATCGCGAGCGCGACAACATGCACGCGGCGATGCGGTGGGCGCTTGCTGCCGGCAGTGATCTGGCAGTCCCGTTGGCGGCCGCCCTCTGGCGGTACTGGCTCATCCGAGGCCACCGCCGTCAGGGCCTCGACTGGCTCGAGCAGGCTCTCGCGCTCCCGGCAGGCGCGCCGTCGCCGCCTCGCGCCGTCGCTCTTGCTGGAGCGGCGCTGCTCGCCCGGCTCCTCGGCGACTTCACACGCGCGGAGCCGCTCGCCCACGAGGGCGTCGCGCTCGGGCGGAAGGTCGGGCCGCCCCGTGCGCTCGCGGCGTCGCTCAACGTTCTCACGACGCTCGCGGCGGCCGCCGACGACTTCGACCGCGCCCGCGGCCACTGCGACGAGTCGGTGGCCGTCGCACGCGCTGCCGGCGACGTGCGGCTGGAAGCCCTCGCGCTCTTCATCCTCGCCGAAGGCTTTCTCCACGGCGGACGGTACGTGGACGTTCGTGACGTCGGCGGCCGCGCGCTCGGCCTCGCCCGATCCGCAGGCGACACGGAGGTCATCGCGATCGCCCTGGCACGTCTCGGCATCGCCGCCGCCCTCGAGCGCCGGCTGGAAGAGGCGTCGGATCAGCTCGCCGAGGCGATGGAGCATGCCCGTGCCCTCGGCTTCCCGGAGACTGCCGCGTGGTGCTGCGAAGGGCTCGCTCTCGTGGCCGCCGAACGAGGCGACGTCGTTCGTGCGGCCCGCCTACTCGGAGCAGGCGAGTCGCTGCGTCGTGAGGGTGGGGGCGTCGTCCAGCCCGCGGAGGCTGCAGCGCGCGAGGCGGCGCTGGCGACGATCCACGGGGCGTTGCCCGTGGAGCAGGTGCAGGCTGCGCTCGAGGCCGGCCGCGGTCTCGGCCTCGACGATGCGGCGACCGAGGTGATGGGCGCCCCGCGCGCGATGTAACCGTTTTGCAACACGTGTGACTCAACGTCTCGCTTCGTGGAGCCGAGTCCTGAAGCGAGATCCGCCTTGGCCGCCGCGCTCGAGCGCGGCGATGTCGCTGCGGCGGGCGCATGCTATGCCGACGATGCGCAGCTACTGACACCGGCCGCGGGACTGATCGAAGGCCGACAGGCGATCGAGGAGTACTGGGGCACAGGCATCGCCCTGGGCTTGTCCTCGGTGACCTTCGAGGCGTCGCGGGTCGAGCGGCTGGGCGCACGGCAGGTCGAGATCGGGCGCTATGGCGTCACGGTCGAGACCGAGCCGACCGACGCGAGATCCGAGCGCGGCACCTACCTCGTGCTCCACCGACGAGCCGTCGACGGCACATGGCAACGAGCCGTCGACGTCCTCGACCCCGACGAGCCGCACGGCTCGTCGCCACACCCACAAGGAGGAAAGAGATGAAGAGGACGCTCAAGCTCCCGCTCGTGATCGTGGTGCTCCTCGCACTGTCGAGCGGCTTCGCGATGCACGCTGCAGCCGGTACGCCAGACCATGCGGCCCCGGCGGCGGCAGACCTGCTCCCCTTCAAGGGCACGCTGGAGGGCCGGCACATCAGTAGGACACCCCTCGACCCGCCCTTCGTGTTCGACCGGTTCGAAGCCGACGGACAGGCGATCCGACCTCGGACGGTTCCAGCTGGTCATCGAGGCGACCGTGAACTTCGGGGCCCGCCCGGTGACGGGAGCCGGGACATACACGTTCACCGCCGCAAACGGTGACCGACTCGTGGCCGACCACACCGGGTTCTCGGCGCTCGTCGGAGCCGGCGTCGTGTTGATTACCGAGCACGCCATCATCGATCCCAACCGCTCGACAGGCCGATTCGCCGGCGCAGAAGGGACGTTCACCGTCGAACGCCTCGCCGACGCCGCCACCGGCGTGGGCGGACTGACCGTCGGCGCTTTTGAGGGGACGATCTCCGTGCCCGGGCTGGCTGACGCCTAAAGGGTTCGGGTCAACGAGGTCGACGGACAGTCGAGCACGGGCGTGACCGCCGGCGCCCGGGCGCGGCGATCTCGCGGTCGCCTTCGCACCGTCGACGGGGACGCTATCGGGGAAGCTGAGGCTCACCGGCTCGGGAGACTGAGCTCCGAGCGCACCGCGAGTCGGACGGCGGGTAGGTGATGCCCGCCGTCCCCCCGACCTCAAGGCCGCCACATATCCAACAAGCCTCCGAAACTGTCGGATAGGAGTCCTAGGCCGTCGCGAACGCCCACACGCGCGTTGGCCTACCGCGCCGGCTGATCGAGTCGCTCGACGGCGCGCAGCCATCGCCGTCGGATCAACGCAGAAAACGGACCGACAACGATCCAATAGAGCCGGAACGCAAGGCCGGCGTCCGCGACCCGGGTCTCTGTCACGAGGCGGGAGCCCGTCGTCGGCCCCGCCACAGCATCGAACGAAAGACCGATCCGGACGCCGCGCACGCGGCCACAAGCAACGAACCGCGTTGTCGTGCGCTCGAGCGTCTCGAGCCCGAGGGCCTCGGTCGCGAACCGATCGAGCGGGAGCTCGACGCGACGAAGCCCACGGATGCGAAAGAGGAAGCGGACGATCCGATCCGAGCCGGCGGGAAGCGCGAGAACGCGCCGAACTGCCACATCCGGCGTGGCCGCAAGCTCGACGTCGTGAATCTCGCTGACGTCAAAGTCGGGCATGTATCGGTCGAGCGGTGCCACCCCGCAATACTTCCATCGTGGCAGTCTCTGACGGACGCTCGTCCGTATCCGTGTCAGATTCGTGTCAGATCACGCCGACGAATCCTGACCAACGCAGACGAGAACGCACACCTCGTTGCGCTTGATTCCTCGACTGCGACCAGCTCCGGCCGACCGAGGCGACCGCAGGACAGAACTGTCACAGCCGGAGGTCGCGGGTTCGAGTCCCGTCGCTCCCGTCTATGAAGTCCCGCACCAAGGGAGATTGGGATCGAAGGAGTGGGTCACGGGCGCGGGCCCCGTGTCCCAGTAGCGCCCTGGTCCTCCGACGAGCCCGCCGGGATCAGCGCCGATGACCGAGCCGAGGAAGCCCGCAAGGCGTCCTGGCGCGAGCTGCCGCCCGTCGAGATGGCCGCTCACCTGCTCGCCACGCCCCCCAGAGCGGAGTCCGTGACTTGCTGTCGCCTAGGCACCCGCTTGAGCGGCGGCGATCTCTCGGCTCATGATCCATGCGTGCTTGCCGACCTGTCGTCCCCGCCTGAACCCGTACTGCTCGAACAGCTCGACGGTCGCGCTGAACAGGAACCGATCCTGAGCATCGCGACCGGAGGTCACTTCGGAGATCGTCTCGACGAGGCCGCCGCCAGCTGTGGCGATCTGCGCGAGCGCGCCCTCGAGTCCGGATCGCGCGACCCCCTGGCCACGATGCCGCTTGTCGACGAAGATGCAGGCGATCCGCCAGCGCGCCGGCGGCGGCGGGTCCTTCGCGTATTCACGGCTGTGCTTGAGCCCGAGCTCCTCCGGACTGCCGTACTGGCACCAGCCCTGCGCCACGCCATCCGCGTCGAAGACCAACGCTGCATGCGCACGGCCCGCCCTCACCAACTCCTCCTTCAGCGTGCGGGGATCACTGACGCCACGCTTGTACTCCAGGTGATGCGCGATGCACCAGCACCCCCCGTAGATCCCGTTGTTCCGCTCGACCAGCTCCGCAAACGCGTCCCACGTGGAGGCATCGAGCGGACGGGTCGTGTAAGGCATCCCCTCGCGCGGGATCGCTGCTCTCGATGTCTGTGATGAGCGGTCGGGCATCGCAAACTTTCGGCCAAGACGTTAGCCACTCTCCGTAGCGCTCGACTGCGCCCTGCGCCAACAGGACGCGAGTGCAGTGACACGAGCAACGGGCCAGTCCGCGTCCACGACGTTTGCCACGCAAGCGGCGGAGTGTTCCTCGCTTCCCTCTCACGGCGGCGGGCGCCAGAAGGCGCCCGCGACCAGTTTGGCTGCGCGCTTGCCGTCAGACGCGTGGGCCTGTCGGGGACTTCGAGATGTCCTCGACCATCTCGCCGACAGCCTTTTCCTTCGCCGCAGACGCGATATCCGCCTGGGCGAGGATGCCAACCAGGTTGCTGTCCTCATCCACAACAGGAAGTCGTCTCACCTGGTGAGTCGCCATCAGCCTGAGTGCTTCCGAGAGGTCATCGTCCGGGTGGACGCTGATTGGATCCTCGCTCGCCACCTCGCGGACAGGCATGCCCTTGGGGTCCTTGCCCTTGGCTACTGCTCGGATGACGATGTCGCGGTCCGTCACCATCCCCGTCAACTGCTCACCCTCGAGAATGGGCAGCGAGCCGACGTCATCGGCTTCCATCAGTCGCGCGGCTTCGGCAACCGGTGTCTCCGGGGTGACACAACGTGGACGGTCGGTCATCACTTCATGGACTTTCGGTGCCATGACGCCTCCTTATCGTCTGCTGACCCGAGGAGTACCCGGCGTGTCATCGACGAAACTGGGCGACATCAAACCGCCCCAGTCGGGCCGGTGCGTCTCTCGGCTACGGAGAACCCCATTTCGCTCCGTCCGGGTTCGCTCGAGCCATCTCACCACGGCGCAATCAGATTGGCGGCGCGTGTCTCCCGTTCCGAATCAGGAGATGCGCGTCCACCGCGAACTGCGGCCCGGTTACGGCGCCGCGTCGCCGGAGCCCGTGTCGCGGCGATGCTGCCGCCCGTCGGAAGCCGCCGTCTCGGCGTCGACCCAATCATCGAACCTCTCCGCGTACGGGAAAGGCGACGTGCGCTCGTCAGCCGGCAGATCGCCTTCGCCCCCGTCCGACGGGCGGGGATGCGCCGGTGTTGGGAGCCCGTGCCGGCCTGACACCGGCGGCGGGTCCGTCTGCTGTGGCTCTTCCACGATGTCTCCTCCGCCGTCAGCCGCCGACTCCCTGCCGGTTCTCCCAACGCTCGCACGCCGCAATGACGATGTGTGCGATCGCCTGGAGGTCACCCGGCTCGCTCACGAACTCCGGGATCGTGAACGCGGCGCCCGTTCCGTCGTCGCGCACGAGCGGCACGGTGCGGCGTCCCGTCTTGCGGTCGAACTCAAAGGAGCCGTACGACCAGTGCTCGGCGCCCGGGACGGGGCTGATGGCGTCCGTCACGACACTGCGCAATCATCGTGCTGGCACATCGACATCATGACCTCGCCCCGCGCCGTGGGCGGGACTCCACCGAGAAGCGGGTACCGAACGTCGCCGCTCTTCCGGTCCCGTATCAAATTCCGGTCGGCCCGTAGTACGAGCCGAGGCGATCGCGGTACTCGTCGTCACTGATCAACGACTCGTCGTACTCCGGCGCTTGCTTGATCTGGTCTTTCGCACGACTGACGTAGACCTTCTCATCGTCGTGGTCAACGTCCCTGACGACACCGGCGGGAAGCATGACCTTCTTACCGAAGATCCACGGGCCGGTATCAACCACGAGGTGGGACTCTCCGACTTCGTAAGTTCCCTCATCGACCTTGCCGATAGAGCCATCCTCCGCCTCCACCCCGTAGCCAACGAGGTTCCGGGTGGAAACATCAGACCCGAGAACGCCTTCGCGGTACGTCCAGACATCGGACATGAGTCCTCCTCCGGTCGAATCCACCAAGGGACGTACCCTCGCCTCTACGGGGCAAAACTCGCGGCTGGGTTGCCTGACGTCGCGAATCGCGTCTGTGTCAGGTGTCCGTGGAACCGTCCGCTACAGCTTGAAGACCACCACCGCTGCGCAGATGACCCCGGCGAGTCCAGCGGCGACGAACCAGAGACTGGTTGCCAAGCTCCGACTCTGCCGCCGTCTGCGACCCCCCTTCAGCACGTTCACGGCGCCTCCGGGCAGTACGAGTTGCGCTCCCCGACTGACAGGTCCTCGTTGTGAATCAGATGCTCTGTCAGGCGACGGCGTGCTTCCTCCCGACCCGCCTCGACCGCTTCCTCCTTCGTGTCGAAGGTTCCGAGAACGGCTCGCTCTTGTCCCTCGAGCGAGTTGACCCAGCGCCCGTTGATGTGAACCGTGTGCACGAACCCTTCGGCCATCTCCCCCTCCACTACGACGTGACGAGCCGAGCCGATGTACCCATCCCGAGCGTTCGCGAATCTCTTACGAGCGAGGAGCTCGGAGCGGCGGTTGAGACGGGGACCTGCGCCGATGGCGGCGGCGTAGACCTGTCGGAGAGCGGGCGACCGCGACTAGGCTGTGGCGGCCGGATCGGAGGAGCGGATGAGCGAGTACATGGTCAGAGCGCTCGGCCCGGACACCTGGGCCGGGTTCGCCGGGCTCGCACAACGGCACAACGGCGTGTTCGGGGGCTGCTGGTGCACCTACTTCCACACAATGCACTCCGAGAAGACGTTCGACGCCGACGACAACCGGAGTCTCAAGCGGCGTCTCGTCGAGGAGGGCCGGGCGCATGCCGCGCTCGTCTACGACGGGGACGAGGCGGTCGCGTGGTGCGAGTACGGGACCCCCGAGGAGCTGCCGAACATCTACCACCGCAAGCAGTACGAGGAGGAGCTTGACCTCGTCCCCGACTACCGGATCACCTGCATCTTCGTGGACCGGCGCTACCGGCGAAAGGGGCTGTCGGCCGTCGCGCTGCAGGGCGCCCTCGACCTGATCACGGAGGCGGGCGGTGGCGTCGTCGAGGGCTACCCGCACGACGCGCAGGGCAAGAAGAAGTCCGTGCTCTACAACGGGACGCGCACCCTCTTCGAGCGGGCGGGCTTCAGGTTCGTCCGCAGCAAGGGCACCGGGAACTGCGTCATGCGCCGCACCGTGCCCTGAGCCACCTCGGTCATCGAGGGCGGTGTGTGAGGCGGCCGAACGTTTTCGTCGTGACCTCCGGCCCTCTGATCTAGCCGGAGGGCTGCCGCCGACCGGGATGCTGGCTCCTGGCAGGGGCGGTGCAACCGCCGCACGCCGGCGAAGTAGCAAGCCCAAGGCTTGGTCGGGCGAACACCGGCCGAAGCGTGCAAGACGGGTTGTCGGCACGATGGGTCGGTGCGCCGGGATGTATCCGTTCGACTCGAGCTCGACGTCCTCGATCCCGCGCGTCTTTACCTGCAGGTGGCGCCGCCCGTAGCGAGCTTTGGGTCGGTCGCAGATCGCCGTCTCTCGGAGGAACTCGATGTCCGGCTTGGCGAGACGCAAGTGCCGGTTCGCGAGGTCGAGGCGGCACACCTCGGCCGTGTCCATGTCGTAGAGCTTGATCCCGGCAGGGTCGTCATCGACTATGCGGCCTCGATCACAGGCCGTGACCACCCGCCAATCGTGGACGAGATCGACCTCTTTCGGTACGTCAGACCCAGCCGATACGTCGAGTCGGATCGCCTCACCTCATTCGCCTTCGCCGAGTTCGCCGGGTTGGAGGAAGACGAGCTGCTGGCCGGGGTGTCGTCGTGGGTTGGGGCGCGGCTCGGATACGTCGCGGGAAGCAGTCGATCGACCGACGGAGCGGTGTCCACGCTTCTCGCCGGCGAGGGTGTCTGTCGCGACTTCGCGCATCTGACGATCGCGCTCCTGCGAGCGATGGACATGCCCGCACGCGTGGTGTCCGTCTACGCTCCCGGGCTCGCTCCGATGGACTTCCACGCCGTCGCCGAGGCTTTCGTCCAAGGCGCGTGGCAGGTCGTCGATGCGACGTTACTCGCACCGAGAAGCTCGATGATCCGAATCGCGACAGGTCGCGACTGCGCCGACACCGCGTTCATGAGCACGTACGGCGGAACCGTCGAACTCCTCGACAGCCAGGTGACCGCCACCGTCGACGGCCACCTTCCCGGCGACGACCCCCGCACACTCGCCGTGCTCGGCTAGAAGCCGGCGTCACGTCCCCCTCGAGGCCGCGGGCACCCTCGCCTGTTCGTCGCGCCCGCGGTTGTCCAGCACGAGAGGGCGGCGCTCGCGTACTCGGTAGCGGAGGTGTGTGACGTCGTCGCTGGCGGTGATGCGATCCGGTGTGAGCTCGATTCCTTCGAAGGTGTCGAGCTCGAGTCGGTGGTCGAGCAGCCGCATGCCGTCGCCGAGGATGACGGGGACGAGGTGCAGCTCGAGCTCGTCGAGCAGCCCGAGCGCGATCACCTGGCGGAGCAGCGTGCCTCCTCCGGCGACGGCGACGTTCTGGTCCCCTGCTGCTTCGCGGGCCCGTTCGATGGCCGAGTGGATGCCGTCGGTCACGTAGGTGAAGCTGGTGCCTCCCTGTCGGTGCACCGTGGGTCGGGGACGATGGGTGACGACGAAGACCGGCGCGCGGAACGGTGGCTCGGCGCCCCAGGGGATCTCGCCGCCGTCCGCCATTCGGCGCCCCATCACGTAGGCGCCGACCGAGTCGAACGTCTCGGCGACGATCTCGGAGTTGACGTTCTGCTCTCCGCCGGAGAAGCCGAGTCGCTGCCGCCAGGCCGCCGCGTCGATGGCCCAGCGGGTGACGCGGAAGAAGCCCGCTGCTTCCGGGCTTTTCAACCAGGACTGGAGGTCGGACGTATCGTCGTCGCCCCCTCTTGGGCCGGCGTAGTAGCCGTCGAGCGACACGGACATCTGTGCGGTTACGAGTGTCATCGGTCTGCCTTTCATCGGCGCGCGCTAGGGCGCGGTGTTGAGGTGGTCGCGGAGCTGGTCGAGAATTCCGCCCATGCCTTGCTCGCGGCCTTCGGCGCTGTCGAGACCGTCGAAGTGCACGCCCTGCTCCGTGTAGGTCAGGCTGGTGCGGTCGCCCTCGGCTTCGATCGCGATCGTGGCCAGCGAGGTCGACAGGTGCTGGTCGTCGACCCACATGTCGTAGGTGAAGACGATCCGCTGCTGGACGACGATGTCGGTGTAGGTGGACTCGAAGCGCGATCTCGGGCCGTCGTGCCACTGACCCTCCTCGACCGCACGTCCCCCGACGCGGAAGACATGCGTCTTCTCCTGTGTCTCGAACGTCGGCCCGCCGCCGAACCACTGATCCCGAGCATCGTTGTCCGAGAGCGCGTGCCAGACGCGGTCGAGTGGCGCATCGAGGTCGCGTTCGATCACGAACGTGGAGTGGATCTGACTGCGTTCGCTGATCTCGTTCATGACGGTTCTCCTTGTCGACGTGAGGTGTCAGACCCGGCGAGGAACGACTCCAGCCGGTCGAGCCGTTGTTCGGCGGGCAGTTGCTGCCGGCTGATCCACTGCGTCGCCGCCGCGAGGGCCGCCGGCACGAGTTGGACGGTGCGCACGCGGCCGACTTTCGTCGAGCTCACGATGCCGGCCGCCTCGAGCACCCCGATGTGCTGGACCGCGCTCTGCAGAGCCATCGCGAACGGTTGGGCCAGTTGGCTGACCGAGACGGGGCCTCGTGTCAGGCGCTCCACCATCGCCCGGCGGGTGCCGTCCGCAAGGGCGTGGAAGACAAGATCCAGTCGCTCTGAATACTCAGGCATTTGCCTGAGTATTCAGACGACACTGCCGCTTGTCAAGTCCCGTCGTGAGGGGGCCGTGTCCACGGGCACCCGCGACAGTCGCCATGCGTCAGACTCAGACGGTGCCTCCGGAGACGCGGTACGCGAAGAGCGGCGATGTACGGATCGCGTATCAGGTCGTGGGCGAGGGGCCGTTCGACCTGGTGTACGTGCCGGGGGCGATGTCGCATGTGGATCTGATCTGGGACGACCCCGCGCGCGGCCGCTATTTCGGCGCGATCGCGGAGTGGTGTCGGTTGATCCTGTTCGACAAGCGCGGCACCGGCGCATCGGACCCTGTGGGGGTCGCCGATCTCGAGACACGTATCGACGATGTCCGGGCAGTCATGGACGCCGCCGCCTCGTCCCGGGCAGCTGTGATGGGCGCCTCAGAAGGTGGCCCCATGAGTCTGTTGTTCGCAGCGTTGCATCCGGATCGTGTGGCTGCGCTGTGCGTGTACGGCTCGTTGCCGCGGTTTCTTTGGGCGCCCGACTTTCCCTGGGGCCGACCGAAGGCGGAGTGGGAGCGGGAGCTCGAGCACGACGTGGAGGGCTGGGGGACCACCGAGCTGGTGCGTGAATGGGTACCGACCGCCTCGGAGCAAGAGCTGGAGGCGTTGGCCCGCGCCCAGAGGCTGAGCGGGAGCCCAAACGCATATCGGCAGATCGAGCAGATGAACCAGGCGATCGACGTTCGGCACGTTCTTCCCTCGATCGCTGTGCCGACGCTCGTGCTCCACCGGTCGGAGGATCATTTGCCGGTCGAAGGCGCCGAGTGGATGGCCGAACAGATCCCGGGTGCACGATTCGTGCGGTTGCCGGGCGGACCGCATATGGCGTTTCTCGGCGAATGGAAGGAGGTCGTCGACGAAGCGCACAGCTTCTTCGAACACACTCGCGCGTTCGGCTGGGAGGAGCCCGAACCCGAGCGCGTCCTGACGACTGTCCTCTTCACCGACATCGTCGGCTCGACCGAGACCGCTGTCTCGATGGGTGACCGAGCCTGGGTCTCGCTGGTCGCAGAGCATCACCGGCTTGTGCGCGCGCAGCTCACGCGGTTCCGAGGCCGCGAGATCGATACGGCCGGCGACGGGTTCTTCGCGAGCTTCGACGGCCCGGCTCGAGCCATCCGCTGCGCCGAGACGATCGCCGAGCAGGTCGGCGACCTCGGACTGGCGATCCGCGCGGGGATCCACACCGGCGAATGCGAGATGGTGGACGGGAAGGTCGCGGGAATCGCCGTCAACATCGGCGCACGCGTCGCAGCCGTGGCCGAGGGCGGTGAGGTGCTCGTGTCGCAAACCGTCCGCGACCTCGTCGCGGGATCCGGCATCGATTTCGACGAGCGTGGCGACCACGAGTTGAAGGGCATCCCTGGCACCTGGCGGATCTACCGCGTCCGAACCGCGTAACGTCTGGTCGCGCTCTGCGACCTGGGTCTCGCTCTGCAAAGACGCGCCGTGCGCGCAGACGCGAGGCGCACCGACACACCCAGCCTGACGATCGCGTTGGGGCCTGGTCGCGGGGCGCCTCCCCGTGTGAGATACCCGCTCGCGGCAACGCGGGTCTCCTCCGCGGCCGAACGCGGTCGGCGTTCACTCAGGCGGCCGAGTGCTCCGTGATCGACCCGGATGGGCTGATCGTGAACGCGTCGGTAAAGGGAAGGAACGCGCGAAGCCCTCCATCGTCGATAGAGGCCACGACCCGCAGGTCACGGTGCTCCTTGTCATCCCAGAAGCCTTCGAGTTCGATGTGATAGATGGCGCCCGACAGCGCGACGACGTCCGAGCGCTCCTGCTTCCCGGCGAGCCGTTCAGCCAGCTTGTCGTAGCCCGCTGCCCGGAGTTTCAGGAACTCGGCCCGCAGCACGCCCCTGGCTTCCTCGTCACTCATGGATCACGGTCTACCCACGCCCCGGATGCCCAACCCAACGCATTAGCTCGACGCGGCACGGCAGACGAGGTCGGCGGCCTGCTCGACGGTGAGCACGTCGGTGTTGACGACCAGGTCGTAGTGCGTCGGGAGCTCCTCGTCGATCTCGTAGAAGCGCTTGAGGTAGTCGCGGCGGCCCGCGTCCGAGTCCTTCACCGCGCGGGCAGCCTTCGCCGGCTCGAGTGCCTCCGCGGCGCCGAGGCGGTCCGCGCGGGTTGACGGCGAGGCTGTGACGAGGACGCGGAGAGACTCGTCTCCGGGCTCGACCACGTGCGAGGCTGCGTGCGCGACGATCACGGCGTTTCCACGCGTGGCCGTGCGCTCGATCGTCTCACGGATCAGGGCGCGCACGACGTCGCGATCCAAGCCCTGGACGACGACGCTCCCGCCCACCTCGCTGTTGCTCTTGGCCATCGCTTCGAGAAGTCGGCTGACCAGCGACTTGCGTCGCTCCTCGTCCGCTACCTCAGCGGGGCTGATCTCTCCCTTCGCTGCCGCCCGAGCAACGATGTCGTCGTCGACGTAGAGAAAGCCAAGCCGCTTCGCGACCAGCCGACCGACCTCCTCGCCGCCCGCGCCCGTTGCGTGCGAGATGCAGACGACTCGACAGGACACCCTGCGAGGCTAGGAGCGCGCGCGGACGGCGTCAAGCATCGCCGGCCAGAGCGGCCATGCGACTCTTCCCGACTAGCGCAGCCTCTTCAGGGCACGGCCGAGCGCCTGACCGCCCGCGAGCACGGGCGCGAACAGGTCGCCGTGCTGTTCCACCCGCTCGAGTGCCTCCCGCATCCCGAAGCGGCGCGGCGTCAGATCGTCTGTCAGCTCGTCCCAGCGAAGCGGCGTCGAGACCGGTGCGCCCGGCTTCGGCCGTACCGAGTAGACCGAGGCGATCGTCTTCCCCCGCGCGTTCTGACGGTGGTCGACGAGCACGCCCTCGCGCTTGCGCTTCAGCCACTCGGTCGTGACCAGCCCCGGGTGCCGCTCCTCGAGGCCGCGCGCCACGCGCTCCGCGAACGCGTACGTCTGCTCGAAGGTCGCGCGGCGCGCGATCGGGACGAGCACGTGAATCCCATCGGCGCCGCTCGTCTTGACGTAGGACTCGAGCTCCACCCGCTCGAGCTCCTCGCGGATCAGGTGAGCGACGCGGATCGCGAGGGCGAAGCCGCCGTCGGGCGGGTCGAGGTCGAAGAGCACGAAGTCCGGGCGGTGCGGCTTGTCGACGCGCGAGTACCACGCGTTCATGTCGATGCAGTTCATCTGCACCATCCAGAGCAGCGCCTCCGGCGAGTTGACGAGCGGGAAGTCGACGAGTCGCGACTCGCCCTCGCGCGGGTAGGTGCGATAGGTGCGCGTCGGGATCCAGGAAGGCATCCCCTTCGGCGCCTGCTTCTGGAAGTACACGTCACCGGCCACGCCGTAGGGCGAGCGCTTCATCGTGAACGGCCGATTGCGCAGGTGCGGGACGAGCGCCGGCGCGATCGCGCGGTAGTAATCGAAGAGGTCCTGCTTCGTGATCCCGACATCGGGAAACAGGACGCGCTCCGGGCTCGAGAGGCGGACGGTCCGCGACGCCACGCAGCGGATTTTACCTGTCCGGTCGTGCGTACGGCATGACAGGAAGAGGGGTGGGCTGAGGGGGTCGGCCCACCCCCACATGTTCTTACCGGCCGCGACGCCCGCTTGGAACTAGCCCAGCAGACTGCGGATCACTGGCCGCAGGTCCAAGTCCGCCCGGCGAGTGTTGCGTGCAGTGTTGATCGCGCCCGGGGGGAGCACATGGGTGGGGGACAGCGAGCGGGGGCGGGATGCGGCGTCGCCCCTGCTCGCCACTCTGACGCCGTCTCATGCGGCGAGCAGCGACCGCGACGCGTGCGCGGCCGTCACACTGGCCGACGGGTGCCCGCGGACCTCGACAACGCAACGGTCGCCGCCGAGCTCGAGGCGTTCGCAGCGCTCCTCGACCTTGCCGAGTCGACCCCGTACGCCTCACGCGCATACCGGCGAGCCGCAGCGACGATCCGCGAGACGAGAGCGCCGATCATGGTGCTCGTCCGCGAGGGTCGCGTGCGCGAGCTGCGAGGAATCGGCCCGGGGATCGCCGCTCGACTGCGGGAGCTCGCGAGACCGGTTCGATCGCCGAGCTGGACGAGCTCCGCAGCACGATTCGACCGGAGCTCGTCGGGCTCGGCCGCCTGCTCGGGATCGCACCGAAGCGGATGCTGGACATCGCCGCTGCCCTCGGCGCCGAGACCCCCGAGGACTTCCGCCGGATCGCCCGCGAGGGCTCGCTGCAGCGCGTGCCTGGCATCGGACCCGCGACCGAGCGCCGGATCCTCGAGCGCCTGGACTCGGAGACGGACCGACCGCGGCGTGGCCTGCTGCTGGACGCCGCTCGAGACCTCGTCGGCGAGATCGCCGAGGCGCTCGGTGGGGAGATGGCCGGTGTCCCGCGCCGCTGGGCAGATCTCTCGTTCGACCTCGCGATCGTCGTCGCGACCGCGCGACCCGCCGAGGTCCTCGATGCGTTCGACCGGCTCCCGCAGATCGTGACGGTCGTCGAACGGGCCGACCGCTCCGCGCTCGGCGTGACCGTCGAGGGCGTGCCGGTGACGCTCTCCCTTCCGGAGCCCGGCGGCTTCGGCACGGAGCTGGTGCGGCGGACCGGCGCTCCGGCGTACGTCGACGCGCTCGAGCCGCTGCCCGAGGCGCCGGACGAGGCCGGCGTGTACACAGGGCTCGGCATCCCCTGGTGCCCGCCCGAGCTCCGCGAGGCGCCCTTCGCCGGCGAGCCGCCTCGACTCGTCGAACGCGACGACGTGCGCGGCGATCTTCATTGCCATACGACGTGGTCGGACGGCCGCGACTCGGTGCTCGACATGGCTATCGCCGCCGCGACCTCGGCTACGAGTACCTCGCGATCTGCGACCACACGCCGAACGTCCGTGTCGTCCCGGGCCTCGACGCCGACGCGCTGCGCCGACAGGGCGAGGAGATCCAGGAGGCCAACGACCGCCTCGCGCCGTTCCGAGTGCTTCGCGGCGTCGAGGTCGACATCCTTCGGGAGGGCGGGCTCGACCTGCCCGACGACGTGCTCGCGGAGCTCGACTGGGTGCAGCTGAGCCTCCACGCGGGCCAGCGCGACGCGGGCCCGAGCTAACGGCCAAGGTCATCGAGGCGATGCAGCACCCTGCGGTGCGATGCCTCTCGCATCCGAAGGGGCGCATCCTCAACCACCGGCCGCCGAATGCCCTGGACCTCGAGGCCGTGATCGCCGTCGCGATCAGGCACGGCGTGGCGCTCGAGGTGAATGGGCTCCCGGACCGGCTCGACCTCGCCGGCCACGACGTCCGTCTCGCGATCGAGGCCGGCGTCCCTGTCGTCGTCTCGACGGACGCCCACTCCGTACGCGGGCTCGGAAACATGCAGCTCGCCGTCGCGACCGCGCGCCGAGGCTGGGCGACGGCTGCCCACGTGCTCAACACGCGCCCCCTCGACCAGGTCCTTGCGGAGATGCTGCGACAGAGGGTGCGACGTCGAGCACTTTCGAGCTCCGTCACATGCGCCGCACACGTCTTGCGCAGGCGACGATGATGCCGGTGAGCTCGCGTCCTAGGTCCGCTCCATGTCTTCCTCTGAACATGTACGCGGCGACA
>CAWIQX010000014.1:0-1255707 GCA_963838395.1 uncultured Actinomycetes bacterium | reverse complement strand
GTTCGGATGCCCTGTCCGGTCGAGAGCGACCCCCGGCTCGTCGAGATCCACGCCTTCGAGCGCAGTCGCGAACCTGTTGGAGTAGCTCTCCCTCCGCATCTCGCCGTCCGTCACGACGTCGACGCCGGCGCGCTCCATGTCGGACACGGCGAGCCGCGTCGCGTCGTCCTGTGCCTGCTCGAGGTACGGCTCGGACACGCGCCACAACTCGAGTGCCCGCACGCGCGGCGGCAGGCGGCTCCCGAGCCGCTCGCGATCGATCAGCCAGTCGGGCTGCGGGTAGCTCCCGACGACCGTCGTCGACAGAGGTGCGTCATCCACGGTCATCGGCAACACGCCCGGTCCGGCCGGCCCGTGCGAGGCGGCGGATCACATGCACATCCAACCGCCGTCGACGACGAGGTTGATGCCCGTTGATCGCCTCGTTCTCGAGCAAGAAGCGCGCGGCGGACGACGACCTCCGCCATCGTCACGAGCCGGCCGATCGGCGTCCGGTCGACGAGCGCCTTGTGCCGCTCCGGGGCCATGTCGCGCCACTGCGGGCTGTCGCCGACGATCGCCGGGTGGATCGCGTTGACGCGGATCGGCGCGAGCTCGACACGAGCGTCCGCACGAGGCGCGGTCACCCCGCCGTTGACGGTCGTCACGGTGGTCGAGCCCGGGTAGGGCCGATCGCGCGCGAGGCCTCCGTAGAAGAGGATGCTGGAGCCGTCGTGCAGCCGCGGCGCGAGCGACGTGGATCACCTCCGTGTAGCCGACGAGCTTGAGCGTGACGAGCCGCAGCGCAGCGTCGATGTCGTACTCGCGCACCTTGTTCACGTCGCGCTCGATCGCGACGAGGACGAGGTGGTCGACGTCGCCGACGTCGGCGAGCGCGCCCGCGATCGTGTGCGGCTCCGCGAGGTCGAACCCGATGCCGCGGGTGCGCCGCCGATCTCGTTGCGCGGCCGTCTCCGCGCGGGACTGGTCCCTGCCCGTCACGATCACGTCGCGGCCCTCGTCGGCGTAGGACCTGCGCGAGCTCGCGGCCGAGCCCTTGCGTGCCGCCGACGACGACGACGCTGCCGTTGCCATTCGCTCTCTCCTTTCGCGCGTGGACGAAGGCCCGGCCCGCGTGACGGACCGGGCCCGGTGAGCCGACTAGACCGCCGCCGACGGCTCGCCGCCCAGTCGGGCAGCAGCCCGCCTTCGCCGAGGATGTGATTCCTCGACTCGTCGAGCTTCTGGAAGGTCCGGTCGAGATCGGCGTCGACGAGCTGTCCGTGGCGCTTCACGGCGCGCCCGGCGACGAACACCGAGTCGACGTTCGACGTGTCGGAGAACACGACGATCGTCCCGATCGGGTCGACCATCGGCGCCGTGTTGATCGCGTTGACGTTCAGCAGGACGATGTCGGCCTGCTTGCCGGGCGTGAGCGAGCCGACCCTGTCCTCGAGCGCGATCGCGCGCGCTCCGTCGATCGTCGCGAACTCGAGCACGTCCCGTGTGCGTCAGCGTCGGCGCGAACGCCTCGTCCGGCGTGTCGGTGAACTCGAGCGATCCGCTCGTAGACGAGCGCCGTGCGCATCTGCGTGAACATCTCGCCCGGCACGCTCGAGACGACGTCGACGCTGAGAGAGGGCCGGACGCCGCGAGCCGACCATCTTCCCGGTCGGCGGCGGCCCGTGGCCCATCAGCATCTCGACGTACGGCGCGATCGAGGCCGTTGCCGCCGGTCTCGGCGATCAGGTCGAGCTCCTCGTCGGTCGAGTCGGTGCATGTGGATGTACGTCGTGTCGGGCCCATCAGGCCGAGGTCGTGCATGTCCTTCACGGGGTGTACGTGCAGGTTGTGGAGGCGCATGCCGACGTGCACGCTGATCAGGATGCCGAGGTCGCGCGCGAGCGCCCAGTCGTGCTTCGCGACCTCGAAGTTCGAGTTGCCCGGGCTGGCGAGCGGCCAGCGCGAGGGTGATGAGGCCGTCGTCGGAGGAGAAGTACGTCTCGCGGATCCGGCGGATGTCCTCGGGGTGGTTCAGCTCGCTGAGCATCCACCACTCTCCGCCGGTCGGCATGCCGTGCGCGTAGACGGCGCGGATGCCGGCGTCCTTGAGCCCCTGGATCGCGGCATCGGAGTGGTCGGGCGTGTTGTTGATGTGCGACCAGTCGAGCAGCGTCGTGACGCCGCCGTTGCAGCGCCTCGAGCGCGCCGGCGTAGTTGCCGATGTGCACGTCCTCGGGGCGGTAGTGGCCGCCGACGCTGACCGAGCATCACCGCGAAGTAGTGGTCGAGCGTGCAGGACGGCAGGACGCCGCGCACCGGCGTCTGCCACGTGTGCCGGTGCGTGTCCACGAACCCCGGCATGACGATCATCCCGGTCGCGTCGATCTCCTCCGCGTCGGACACGCCGAGGTCGCGACCGACGTCCACGATGACGCCGTCCTCGACGAGGACTTCGCCGTTCGGGATCTCGCCGATGTCGGGGTCCATCGAGACGACGAAGCCGTTCCGGAAAACCAGGCCGCTGCGAGCTCATGCCACTCTCCTTGGCCGGCGGAACATCGATATCGCGTCAGCGCTCGGGCACGCCCGCCTGCGGCAGGCCGCGTCGCGCTGCCGGATGTACAGCGAGCATAAACACCTCGGCGCAGGAGAGTCAATCGCTGGCTGCGTCGAGTGTTGCCCTGCTGAAGCGGGTTGCCGCGGTGTCAGCGGACGGTCCGGCACGGTCGAGCCGCGATGGACGGCGCACGGCGTGCGTTCGGTCACGGTTGACACCTCCCGCCCGAGGTGCGCAGAATGGACACCTGGTCGCGGCTGGCTCTTCACCGTTCTGCCGCTCTGGATCGAGCGGTCCATGAGCTCCCCGGGTGACAGGGATCCCGTCGCCGACGCCGCGACGATGGGGCGCTCCGCGCAGGTCGTCGCGAGCGCGCTCGTCGCAGCGCGCTTCCTCCCCATCTGGCTCGCGATGGCGGCGCTCCTCGTCGTCGCCGCGCTCTTCGCGCCCAGCACGCTCGAGAACACGTCGTGGTCCTACATCCTCCCGTACATGACGATCCTCGCGATCGCCGCGCTCGGGCAGATGCTCGTGGTCATGCAGGCGGGCATCGACCTGTCGACCGCCGGCGTGATCTCCCTCTGCGGGAACGTGCTCGTCGGCGTGAGCGTGGGTTCCGACCATGGCCTGACGGTCGGGATCCTCGTCTGCCTCGGCCTCGGGGCACTCGTGGGCCTCGTCAACGGAATCCTCGTCGGGATCGTGAGGCTGAACCCGCTGATCGTCACGCTGGCGGTCGGGCAGATCGTGCTCGCGTACAGCTCGAAGTACGCGCGCGAGCACACGGTCTCGTTGCAGGTGCCGGACTCGCTCTCGTCGTGGGCGGCGGAGAAGCCGCTCGGGATCAGCGCCGTGTTCTGGACGGGCGCCGCGATCGCGGTCGCCGTCGCGCTCGTGCTTCGCTACACGACCGCCGGCCGGCGCTTCCAGGCGGTGGGTGCGAACCCGAGAGCGGCGTGGATGGCCGGACTGCGCGTCCGATCGCACGTCGTGTTCGCGTACACGGCGGCGGGCGTTCTCTACGCGGTCGCGGCGATCCTGCTCGCGGGTGTGCGCATCAGCATCGACCCGGCGTTCGGCGCCTCGTATCTCCTCGCGCCCATCGCCGCGGTCGTCCTCGCGGGCGCGGCGCTCTCGGGCGGGCTGGCGAGCGCGACCTCGACCTGGGTGGCGGCGATCGCGCTCACGTTCCTGACGGAGATGCTGCTCATCTTCGGGCTCTCGGCGGCGCTGCAGTTCATCGTGTTCGGCGCCGCGATCATCGTCGGAATGCTCGTCTCGGGCGACCGGGTGGCGTCGCTCCTGGGTCGCCTCCTGCGGAGGATCGAAGCCTCCGCGGGCACTCACTCCGAAGTGAAGGAAAACACGAGCTGAGGCAGGCTCGTGAAAGGAGGCACGATGGAGGGTCGGAAGGAGTCCGAGGTGTCACGGAAGCGCCCACGGAGCGGTGGGCGTGCTGGCACTTCTCGTGCTCGGGGCCGCACTCGCGCTCGCGCTCGTCTCGGCGAGTAGCGGCAGCACCGCCGAGCAAGCAGGCGGCGGCCGCGAAGCCGTCGGCGATCATCAGCACGGGCAAGGGGTTCGGCGAGGTGTACGCCGCGAAGACGTCGACGCTCAAGCACACGCTCTTCAAGGCGACGCTCCTCCCGAAGGACAAGATGTCGCGCAACATCGCGTTGGCCGGGCTCGGTCGAGCCGACAGGAAGGTCAACCAGGCGCTGGCGCTCAAGTGCTGGAAGAACAACGGCTGCACCACCGGGACGAGCGGCAAGCTCACCGTCGCGTACATCGAGCAGTTCGGCGAGAACGTCTACCGCCAGATGTCGAAGATGGAGTTCATCCTCCAGGCGCTGACGTATCGCGAGGTCGGCAGGATCATCTACTCGAGCGCACACTCGGACTTCACCAAGGCGTTCGCCGACTGGAAGGCGGCGATCGCCCAGGGTGTCGACCTGATCGTCACCTATCCGGACTTCGGCGACGCGATGATCCCGGTGATGAAGCAGGCGACCGACGCCGGAATCCCCGTCGCGACGTATGCCTGGGGCTACGTCAGCGATCCCGGCAAGAACTACCTGACGGTCGTCGGTGAGGACACCTGCGCGCTCGGCAAGACGTACGCGTACGTCATGAACAACCAGGTCAAGTCCGGCGAGATCGCGTTCCTCGGCGGCTTCCCGGGGAACCCCCTCTCCGAGGGCTGGCAGAAGTGCGAGGAGCCCGCGCTCAGGTCGTCGATCGACGTCGTCGCGAAGGAGCCCACCAACTGGGATCCGTCGAAGGTGCAGCAGGTCGTGGCCGGAATCCTCGCGAAGAATCCCGAACATCAAGGGCTGGAGCTACGAGTACGGGCTCGGCATGGCCCAGGGTGGCTACGCGGCGTACAAGGCCGCGGGCAAGCCCTTCAACACCGTCCTGACGCTCCGCACGGACGACGTCGGCATGGGCTGCCTCTTCAACCAGCTCAAGAACCCGAAGCTGCAGATGTACTACTACACCTCCGGCAACACGCAGATCCGGGTCGCCTTCACGGCCGCGATGATGAAGCTCAAGGGGGCGAAGATCCCGCCGAAGATCGTGTTCCCGATCGAGCTGCAGAACCAGCGGGTGCGGGACTCCTGCGTCAAGGGCTATCCGCAGGAGGCGTCGGCGACGTCGCTGATCCCGCTGAGCCTGCTCAAGAAGATGTATCCGTAGGGAGGAAGCCAGAACCAGACCGAAATCGATGTCGAATCCCGGGCCCGCGAGCCCCCGTCGTACTCTCGCTTCGTGGCGTGTCGAAGGCGTTCGGTGCAGTACAGGCGCTTCGCGAGGTCAGCGTCGACTGCCGTGCCGGCGAGATCCATGCGCTCGTCGGGGAGAACGGGTCCGGGAAATCGACACTGCTGGGGATAGCCAGCGGCTTCCTCGCTCCCGACGAGGGCACCGTCGTGGTGGGCGAGACGGAGCGCCGGCGCGTCTCTCCCGCCGAGAGCCGCAGGCTCGGTCTCGGCATCGCCTATCAGACGTACTCGCACGTGTTGCACCTGTCGGTGGCCGAGAACCTCTACCTCGCGGCACCGTCCGACCTCCGACCGACGTACGGACGCATGGATCGATGGGCGGCCGACCGGCTGGCCGAGTTCGACCTCGACATCTCGCCGACCGCGCCCACGGGGACGCTCTCGCTCGCGGAGAGACAGCTCCTCGAGGTCGTCAAGGCGCTGCTCGCCGAGCCGAAGGTGCTGCTCCTCGACGAGCCGACGACGGCCCTCGGGCCCGAGGACGTCGACCGGCTGCACGCACTGGTTCACGAGCGGAGCCGCGCCGGCGTCGGGATCGTCTACGTCAGCCACCGGCTGCCCGAGGTCCTCGGCATCGCCGATCGGATCAGCGTTCTCCGCGACGGCGTGTGCCAGGGGACGTTCGAGGCCGCCTCGATGTCGGAGGAGAGCCTCGTCGCTCTCATGATCGGGCGTCCGCTCCAGCTTGCGTTTCCGGAGCGACACGACCGTGAGGAGCGACGCGAGGTGCTGCTCGCGGTCTCGGGACTACGGGGCGACCGGTTCGGGCCGATCGACCTCGAGGTGGCGAGCGGCGAGATCGTCGGAATCGCGGGCGCGGAGGGCAACGGGCAGGTGCAGTTCCTCCGGGCGCTCGCCGGTGCGGAGCGGGCCACGGGAACGGCGACCTGCGACGGCAAGGAGCTCGATTCGAGCTCGCCGCTCGGGCCACTCCGCGCGGGAGTCGTGCTGCTGAGCGGCGACCGCGCGTCCGAATCGCTCTTCCCCGTCCTGAGCGTCCGGGCGAACGCGACGATCCAGGTGCTGCGGCGGCTCGGAAGCCTCGGGCTCCTCAACCGCAGACGTGAGCGGCGCACGGTCGACGATCTCGTGCGGCGCCTGAGCATTCGAACGGCGTCGATCGAGCAGCCGGTGCAGACGCTGTCGGGCGGGAACCAGCAGAAGGTCTCGCTGACGCGACCGTTCCTGCGCGGAGACGTCAAGGTCATCCTGGCCGAGGAGCCGACCCAGGGCGTCGACGTCGCCGCGCGGTTCGACATCTACGGCGCGTTGCGGGAGAAGGCGAAGGAGGGCGTCGCGACGATCGTCAAGTCGAGCGACCCGCTCGAGCTCGCCGGCCTCTGCGACCGGGTGGTCGTGATGTCGCGCGGGCAGATCGTCGACGAGATCCCCGGCGACGAGCTCGGGGAACGTCGGATCGTCGAAGCGATCGTCGGCTCGCGGGCGGGTGCAAGAGCGCAGGCGGCCGAGAGCCCCGAGGAGTCGGCGTGAGGATCGGCAGGTTCAGCGGCGCGTTGCCGCTCGTCCTGATGACGGTCCTGATCGTCGCGGTCGGCGCGTACGCGACCGTCCGTCAGGACGCCTTCCTCACGAGCTTCAACCTCAACAACCTGCTCCTCCTGACGATGCCGCTCGCTCTCGTCTCGCTGGGACAGACCTGCGCGCTGCTCGTCGGCGGCTTCGACGTCTCGGTGGCGGCGCTCATGACGTTCTGCGTCGTCGTCGCCTCCTACACGATGACGTTCGACACGTCGGGGTGGGCGTTGCTTCCCGGGGGCCTGGCGCTGATCGCAGTGGGGTTGGCGACGGGGATCTTCAACGCCGTGATCATCCGCGTCCTCAAGCTTCCGTCGATCATCGCGACGCTCGGGACGTTCAGCATCCTCGAAGGTGCCTCGCTCCTCCTCCGGGATCACCCCGAAGGCCCCATCTCGAGCGACGCCATCAGCGGTCTCACGAAGAGCGTCGGCTTCCTTCCGATCGCCTTCGTCGCCGTCGTGGTCCTCGCCGTCCTCGCCGACGTGTGGCTGTACCGCACGCGCACGGGCCTCGCCATGAGGGCGGTCGGCCTCGACGAGACGTCGTCGCGCCGGCTCGGGATGGCGACCGGCCGCATCGTCATCCTCGCGTTCGTCCTCTGCTCGCTGATGGCGTCGCTCGCCGGCTTCTACCTCGCGGCCCAGGTCCAGATCGGCTCGCCGCTCATCGGCAACTTCGGGCTCGAGAGCATCGCCGCAGCCGTCCTCGGCGGCGCAGCGCTCTCCGGCGGGAAAGGCTCGTTCGTGGGCACCCTGCTCGCGGCGCTCTTCCTCTCGCTGATCGACAACGTCCTGCCGTTGTTCCACCAGCCGACGGAGTACTCCCAGATCACCATCGGCGTGCTGATCCTGCTGGCGCTCGTGCTCTACCAGAGCCCCGAGCTCCTCGCCCGCCTGCGTACGAGCCGGGCCGGTGTCGGCCGCCTCCAGGCCGGCGAGGGAGAAGCGCCGGCAGGCTGACGCTAGTCCGCAACCGGGCGCGGCGGCGACACCGTCGTCGTCCGCGGATCGGCCTCGCGGCCGATGACGACCCAGATCGCGTGGACGGGCTCGCCGCCGACGGCCCACAGCCGGTGCGGTGACGACGAGTCGAAGGCGATCGAGCCGCCCGGACCGAGCTCGTAGACCTCGAACCCGACCTGCACGCCGAGCGTTCCGCTCGTCACGTAGCCGTACTCCCTGCCGCCGTGCGTCATCAGCGCGTCCTCGGGGCACGACGCGGCTCCGACCGGGTACACGACGTACAGGAACTCCACGTCCGGGTCGCGCTCGTGCGTGAGCCGCTCCCAGCGTACGCCGGACGCGAGGTTGATCACCGGTCGCGTCTCGGGGCGTTCCGCGAGGCCGTCGCCCCGTTGGACCACGCGCTCCTCCGGCCGTTCGCCGAAGACGTCGCTCATCGTCATGCCGAGCTCCGTGACGATGGCGTACAGCGTGCTGACCGACGGATTGACGCGGTCGAGCTCGATCTGCGAGACGAGGCTCGGAGACACGCCCACCCGACGTGCGAGCTCGCGGAGACCGATGCCGAGGCGCTCTCGTTCGGCACGGAGACGATGGCCGACCTTCGAGCCCTCGAGACCGCGCTCGAACGAGCCGGAGGACGGCGCCGGCTCGCTCATCGGTGGCGAACCCCCGCCGTCGCGCGCACGCCGCTACCGGACACGGGCGCGAATCTCCTGTGCGATCCGCCCGGCACCGGGCAGGAACGCGTCCTCGAGCGGCGGGCTGTAGGGGATCGGGGTGTCGGGCGTCGCGATGCGCCACGCGTCGTCGAGATGGCCGAGGCCGTGCTCGACGACCGAGGCGAGCACCTCGCCCGCCCAGCCGCCGGTCAGCGGCCCCTCCTCCACGACGACGATCCTGTTCGTCTTCCTGACCGAGGCGAGGACGGTGTCGAGGTCGAACGGCCTGAGCGTGCGCAGGTCGACCACTTCGACCGACACGCCGTCCGCCTCGAGCTCGGCCGCGGCCTCGAGACCGTCGTGAACGCCCTTCATCGCGGTGACGAGCGTGACGTCTCGTCCTTCGCG
Organism: uncultured Actinomycetes bacterium; assembly: GCA_963838395.1. Lineage (GTDB taxonomy): Bacteria > Actinomycetota > Thermoleophilia > Gaiellales > Gaiellaceae > GMQP-bins7. The sequence goes on along the minus strand of CAWIQX010000014.1, from coordinate 1,246,814 downwards.
GACCACGGCGGCCTCGCCGAGCCGGCCCGGTCCGCCGTTCACCTCGCCCTCGAGCGTGTACAGGCGCTTGTGCTCGAAGAAGAGCACGGGGTTGTCGTCGCGGATCGCGGCCTTGAGCAGTGCCTTCGCGTCCGCGGGCGTCGACGGGCCGACGATCTTGAGGCCCGGGACGCCCATGAACCACGACGCCGGCATCTGCGAGTGGATCGCGCCGAATCGGCCGCCGGCGCCGACGACGGAGCGGATGACGAGCGGAACGCTGACCTGCTCCTGCGTCAGGAACCAGTACTTCGTCGACTGGTTGACGAGGCTGTCCATCGCGAGCGTGAGGAAGTCGCCGAACATGATCTCGATGACCGGTCGAAGGCCGTGCACCGCCGAGCCGAACGCGGCGCCCGCGAGCGCCAGCTCGGAGATGGGCGTGTCGAAGACCCGCTCCGGGCCGTACTTGTCGTAGAGGCCCGTGGTGGTGGCGAAGACCCCGCCGGCGACGGCGACGTCCTCGCCGAAGAGGATCACCCGCTCGTCGGCCGAGAGCTCCTCGTCGAGCGCGTCGCGGATGGCGGTGCGGAAGGCGACGGTGCCCGTCATCGTCCGTTCACAGGGCGAGGGCGAGCGGCCGCTCGAGCAGCTCGCGTAGACGGGACAGGAATCGCGCGCCGTCCGCGCCGTAGACGACGCGGTGATCGCAGCTCAGCGTGACGGTCAGCAGATCGCGGAAGGCGATGCGGTCGGCGCCGTCCTCCACGGGCGCGCGCCGGGCACCGCCGACGGCGAGGATCGCGACCTGCGGCGGATCGATGATCGCGGTGAACGCTCGCACTCCGAACATGCCGAGATTCGAGACCGTGAACGTGCCGTCGTGGAAGTCCTCGGGTCTCAGGGCTCGCCGCCGCGCGCCGTCCGCCAGCGTTCGCGTCTCCTCGGCGAGCTCGGCCAGCGACTTCCGGTCGGCGTCGCGCACGACCGGCACGAGCAGCGCATCGTCGGTGGCGACCGCGATGCCGACGTTGACCCGCGAGTAGCACTCGACCTTGCCGTCGACGTAGGAGGCGTTGAAGCGGGGGAACTCGCGCAGCGTGGCCGCCGCCGCCTTGACCACGAAGTCGTTGACGCGACGGAGCCTCCTCGCCCCGCTCGCGCGCCTCCCGCCGCGACGCGACGATCTGCGACACGTCGACATCGGCCGAGACGGTGAAGACCGGGATCGTCGTCGCCGACTCGACCATCCTGCGCGCGATCGTCGCCTGCGTCGGAGTCGGCTCGTGGACGCTGACCTCGCCCTTGCCGGAGACCGGCGCTTGCGCAGGCCGAGCCGGGGTCGTCTCCGCCTCGGCCGCCGCTCGTGTCACGTCGTCGACGGTGATTCGGCCGCCCGGGCCGGTGCCGGCGAGCCCGTGGAGGGAGACGCCGAGCTCGACCGCGGTCCGGCGCGCGACCGGCGTCGCGACGGCACGTCCCGGGGCCGAGTCGTCGGCGGCGGGCCTCGCCTCGGCGGCCGGGATCGCGGCGGGCGGCGGAGCCGCCCGCTCGGGCTGCGGAGGCGCAGATCGTGCGTCGCGGCCCGCCGCGCCGTCGCCGTTCGCCAGCGTCGCGATCGGCTCTCCCACGGCGACGGTCGCGCCCTCCGGGACGAGGATCGAGTCGAGCGTCCCGTCCCACTCGGCCTCGTAGACCACGGTGGCCTTGTCGGTCTCGACCTCGATCAAGCCCTCGCCTCGCGCGAAGGCCTCGCCCGCCGACTTCAGCCAGCGGAGGATGACCGCGTCGGCCATCGAGTCGGAGAGCTTCGGCATCGTCAGCTCGCGGGGCGGCACGGCGTCAGTCCTTGAACTCGCGTGCGCTCAACTCGGTCGGGAACGGCGCGGCGAGCCCGTCGGCACGCATGCGCTCCAGCCGCTCGGTCATCTCGCGCTCGATCTCGTCGAGCTCGGCCGCATCGACTCCCTCCGCCTCGAGCTGCGCGCGGAGGACCACGATGGGATCCCGCTCTCGCCACCGGTCGAGCTCGCCCTCGGGGCGATACGCGCCGGGATCGCTGCGCGAGTGGCCGACGAAGCGGTACGTGAGCGCCTCGATGAACACCGGCCCGTCACCCGCGCGCGCATGCGCGACCGCGTTGCGGGCCGCCTCGCGCACGGTCCACACGCTCATGCCGTCGATCGTCTCGGCGGTCACGCCCATGACCTCGGCGCGTGCCCGAATCTCGCCCGCGGTGACCGAGCGGAACGGCGTGTACTCGCCGTAGCCGTTGTTCTCGCAGACGAGCACGACGGGCAAGCGGAAGACCTGCGCGAAGTTGAGACACTCGAAGACGTAGCCCTGGTTCATCGCGCCGTCGCCGAAGTACGCGACCGCGACCCCGCCCGTCGTCCGCTTCAACGCGAGCGCCGCCCCCGTCGCCGCGGCGATGCTCCCGCCGACGATCCCGAACGAGCCGATCAGCCGATCATCGGGCGAGGTGACGTTCATCGAGCCCGCCCGACCGCCGTTGATTCCCGTCGCGCGGCCGAGCATCTCGTCGAGCAGCTTCTGCGGATCGACGCCGACCGCGAGCGCGTGGCCGTGCCCGCGGTACGTCGCAGCCACGCGGTCGCGCTCGTCGAGGACGCTCGCGACACCCGTCGCGATCGCCTCCTGCCCGGAGTACAGATGCGTCGTCCCGTAGACCTCGCCGGCGAGGAACAGCGACTGGACGAGGTCCTCGAAGCCGCGGATGAGGAGCATCTGCCGGTAGATCCGCGTGTACAGCTCGAGGTCGTCGAGGACGCCCGTCGCCGGCTTGTCGCTGACGTGGCTCACGCCGCACCGACGCCGGCGTCGGAGGCGAGACGCTCGGCGAGGTAGTTCCAGTCCCGCTCGTGCCGGTACGAGTGGCGCGGCGGCGGTCCGGGCGCCGACGTCTCGAGCCACCGCACCGGGCGCCCCTGCGTCTCGTAGAACGCGTGCACGCACCCGGTGCCGGTCCAGAAGACGTCGCCCGGCCGGAGCGTGTAGCGGTCGCCGTCCGCGACGACGTCGACCTCTCCCTCGAGCATGTAGTACGACTCCTCGAACGGGTGGTCGTGCGGGTTGGCGCAGGCTCCCGGCTGGTAGTCGACCATGAACATCGTGTGGAGCTGCGCATCGAGGCGCTGGTCGACGAGCATCTTCACGGCGATCCCGCTGTAGGCGAGGACGGCGGTCGCCATGCTTCCCGACACGGTCGGCGCACCCATCGCCTGGCCTCGCTTCAGGAGATCGAGATCCATCTCGCCGTCCCTGAGCAGGAAGAGGTTGTGGTTGCGCGGATCGCGGGCGTCGAGCGCGGCGGCGGGACCGTCCGGCGCCGGTCCGAGGAAGAAGGTGTCGCTGCCGTCGGCGCGCGGACGCGGCGAGGCCATCTCGATCCACAGCGCGCGGTCGCCGCAGCGAAACGCGTGGGGCGTGCCGACGGGTAGCGCTCCGCACGCGCCGGGCTCGAGCTTCACGCCGCGCCCCTCCAGGTAGAGCAGCGGCTCGCCCTCGAGCACGTAGAAGCTCGTCTCGTACGAGTGCAGGTGCTCGTCGACGTGGCCGTCGACGAGCGAGACCAGCGTCAGCGCCATGTGCGTCGAGCCGAGCGTGCCGTCGACGAGCCGGCAGGTCGTCAGGCCGCTCGAGCGGCCCGGCAGGGCGTCCGTCGAGCTCGATGTCCTCGCGCCGGACGAGGCGATATCCCGGGCGCCCGTCCGCGAGCTCGCGCGTGCCGGTCTCGCCGGTCATCGCGGGACGCCGGCCGGCTCGACGACCGCGGAGGACGCGACCGCGGCGGCGATCCCCGGCGCGCCGTCGTGCTGGCCGTCGTCGCTCCTTCGCGACGAGGTCCGCGCCGCGCACGTAGGTGCGGCCCGCGACGAGCAGCTCGTCGGCCGGGAAGCGGGTGATCACGTCGCAGCCGGTCGCGGTCACGACCACCTCTTCCTCGATCCGCGCCGCCGAGCGCCCGTCCGTCGCAGCGCAGTAGGTCTCGAGCGCGAAGACCATCCCTTCCTCGAGCTCGACGGGGTGCTCGAGCGAATGGACGCGCGAGATCATCGGGGACTCGTAGAGCCCGACGCCGATGCCGTGTCCGAACTGGAGACCGAAGCAGGTCTCCTCGTCCGGGAAGCCGAGCTCCTCGGCGGTCGGCCAGACCTCCGCGATCTTGTCCGTCGTCATGCCGGGCCGCACGAGCGCGATCGCGGCGTCGAGCCATTCGCGGCACTGCTTGTACGCGTCGAGCTGCGCATGGCTGACGCCGCCGACGTTGAACGTGCGGTAGTAGCACGTGCGGTACCCCATGAACGAATGGATGATGTCGAAGAACGCCTGGTCGCCCGGCCGCAGGAGCCGGTCGGAGAAGACGTGCGGATGCGGGTTGCAACGGTCGCCCGAGACGGCGTTGACCGCCTCCACCTGCTCGGAGCCCATCTCGAACAGGAGCTGGTGCGCGCGCGCGACGATCTCGTGCTCGTAGACGCCGGGCCGCAGCATCCGGTAGATCTCGTCGTAGACCGCGTCGACGAGCCCGGCCGACTGGTCGAGGAGCGCGATCTCCTCGGCGGTCTTGATCTTCCGCGCCTCGAGGAGTGCCTGGGAGCCGTCGGTGACGTGCACCCCGGCGCGCTGCAGCGCCTCGATCGTGACGAGGTCCGCCATGTCGACCCCGAGCGGCTCGTCGTGAAGGCCGAGCTCGCGCAACTCGTGGGCGATCTTCTCGCCGAGCCGGTCCGGGATCCCGGTCTCGACGGGCATCGCACCGCGCATGGGCGAGACGCCGGCGCGGAAGTTCTCCGGCGGGAGCCATGGCGCGAACAGCTGATGGTGGCGGGCGGCTGATCCGAAGTCCCACAGGATCGGGTCCGCGCCGCGCATGAGCAGCGCGAAGCGGGCGTTCTTGTCCCGCGCCCACTCGCCGATGTGCGTACTCGTGACGTAGCGGATGTTGTTCGGGTCGAACAGCAGCACCGCTCCGAGGTCCGAGGCCTCGAGCGCCGCCTTCGCGCGGTCGAGACGCTCCTGGCGCAGTCGCGGAAAGTCGATGCGCTGCTCCCAGTCGACGGCGCGCGTTGCGTCGGGGGAGCCGACGGCCCTCGTTCGTGTGGTCACTGCACGACCTCCTGTTGGGGAAGCTCACTCACTCTCGAGGGCGGCGTTGCCGCCGGAGCGAGGCCGGACGCGCTCCGCAGGTGCAGGAAGAGCGCGATGAAATCGTCGTCTGCGTAGCCGGCATCGATGGCCGCACGAAGGTGCGTCTTCATCTCTCTCGCCAGCGGAAGCTCCACGCCGGCCTCGCCGGCCGCGTCGAGCACGAGATCGATGTCCTTCTCCATGAGCGCCGTCGTGAACGTCGCCGAGAAGTCGTCGCGCAGGAGAGGCTCGGTCTTGTACTTCACGAACGGTGCGCCGGCGGCGGAGCTCCCCATCACTTCGAGGAGCGCTGCGCGGGAGACGCCGGCGGCCTCGCCGAGAACCAGCGCTTCGGACATCACCTGCGCGAGCACCGCGATCATCAGGTTGATCGCGAGCTTCACGGTCCGAGCCTGCTCTCCGTCCCCGACATGATGGATGGTCGGACCGATCGCTCCGATCACCGCCTCGACGTCGTCGAGCGTCTCGCGCGCACCGGAGACGATGAAGCTCAGGTTCCCCGCGCGCACGACGCTCGGGTTGCCGCTGACGGGTGCGCGCAGGTAGCGAACGGACGCCGTCTCCGCGAGCGAGGCGACGCGTGCCGAGGCGTCCGGCGAGACGGTGCTCATGTCGACGAGCACGGTGCCCGGCCGCGCAGCGGCGATGACCCTTCCTGCCACCTCCTCGAACGCAGCGTCGTTCGCAAGCGAGGTGAGGACCACGTCGACCTGCTCGACGAGCTCCTCGGGCGTGGTGGCCACGTCAGCACCCAGCGCGGCGAGAGCCTCCGCCTTCTCCGGCGTTCGATTGTTCACGACGAGCGGATAGCCGGCGTCGAGGAGGCGCTCCGCGATCGCCGTGCCCATGTTGCCGAGACCGATCAATCCCACGGTGGGGCGCGGGTCGTGAGAGGCGTGCACTGTCCAGTATGAATAAACGAAGGGGAGCAGCGGGTCAAGCGTCCTCCCCGCCAGGCTCGCGGCGCGTTCACGCATCGGATCGCGATCTGTACAGCCATACGACACGCCGAGGCGCCTCCGCGAGGTGAAGCTGCGCGCAGAGCGGTCTGGTCGCGTCGTCGCAGTAGGGTCTGCCGCATGACGGTCCAACAGTGGGTGGACGCGTACGCGCAGGCCTGGCGCGACCGTGATGCCGACGCCGCGGCGAGCCTCTTCGCGGACGACTGCCTCTACCGCGAGCACCCGCTCCAGGAGCCGCACCGCGGCGCCGAGGGCGTCCGCTCCTACTGGGCGAACGCCACAGCGACGCAGGACCGCGTCGACGTGCGGATGGGCCGGCCGGTCGAGTCGTCGGACGGGCGGCGGGCTGCAGTCGAGTTCTGGGTCAGAATGCTGAACAGCGACACCGAGGTGACGCTGATCGGGATCCTCTTCCTCCGCTTCACGGACGACGGGCGCTGCGAGGACCTGCGGGAGACGTGGCTCTTCGAGGCGGGTGATCACGCTCCGCACGAGGGCTGGGGGGCGTAAGCATCTCTGACCCTCGAAAACGGGAGTCTCGCCTCTGGTCACGCTCGAGCTCAGGGCGCTCGGCGGAGCCCTCTCGACGCGCTCGGATAGTCAAGGCGCAGTCGGCTCGCTCGACGCCGAGTTCGTGATGTTCGCGGCATTTTTTATTTTAATATTATAAATTATTATTATCATAAAAAAAACAATCAATCATAATAAAAACGTAATCGCGCCCTGGGAGTCGGAGCGGAGCTACTTCAACTTCTCCGAGCGGCCGATCGACGGCGCCCGGCTCTATCCCACCGAGACGTACCGGCGGCTCCGTGCGATCAAGACCGCGTACGATCCCTGCGAGCTGTTCGCCTCCAACCACCCGATCCCGAGCTTCGCCGGAACGGATTCGGAGCGGGCAGCGCGGGCTGGTTCGTGAACGTGTCGCTGGCGCTCCTGGCAATCACCGTACTCGCGGTGACATTCCTCGTGTCGGGGGCCGTCTACATCGTCGTGATGATGCTCGCGGTCGGAAAGCGCCGCGATGCGTTCAAGGCGGTCTCGCCGGGGATGCTGCCTCCGATGGGGCTCCTCTTCGGCCTCATCGTCGGATTCCTCGCGGCGCAGGTGTGGAGCGATGCGGGAAATGCGCAGGAGGCCGTCAATCGAGAGGCCAGCGCACTGCGGTCCTCGGTGATCCTCGTCCGGGCGTTCCCAGACGAGCCCGAGAACCGCATGGACGCGCTCATCCGCCGCTACATCCTGGACGCGGCCGGCGTCGAGTGGCCCGCAATGGCCCACCAGCGCGCGACGCTGACCGCGATCCCGGCTCCGCTGGCGCAGGGACTCCAGCTCGCGATCGGTCTCTCTCCGCGCACCGAGGGTCAGAAGGCGGCACAACGTGAGCTCATCGATTCGCTCCAGTCCGCCCTCGACGCCCGGCGGCACCGCATCATTCTCAGCGAATCGAGCGTCAACTGGGTGAAATGGGCGGGCGTGATGCTCGTCGCGCTGCTGACGCTGATCGCGATCGCCTTCGTCCATTGCGACAACCGGCTCACCGCCGCTCTGGCAATGGGGCTGTTCACCAGCGCCGTCGCGGTCTCATTGATCTTGATCGCCGCGCAGCAGCGCCCGTTCAGCGGGGAGTTCGCGGTTCGCCCGGACGCGCTGATCGAGGTCATTCCACCGCCCTGACCGCTGATCCGCGCGTCCTGGCCTCTCAACGAAGCCGACGCCGCGTGGATCTAGCTCGTCTCGGCATCCTGAGCAGTCGAGCGTTGGGTATGGACGTAGTTCGGCTAATGCGTCGCTCTTGCAAAGCGCTCGGGATAGCTCGCGAAGTGACCAGCACACGGCAAAGAGCAGAAGTAGTACACCGTCCCCTCGTGAGTGAGCCGTCCAGCTGCGCGGTCAGGATCGACGGCCATCCGGCAGACCGGGTCGATCGGCAGCTCGTCGGCTCCCACGTCGCTGGCCCGCAGCGCCGCGAAGATCTCGACCGGCTCGGCAACGTTGCGGAGGCCGTGCTTGCCGCGCGACTCGAACACGACGCCCTCGAGGTCCGGGACGAGCACCGCCGTCTGCCCGGTCATCAACACCTCGCCCCCGGCCGCAAGCGAGGAGACACGTGCGGCGAGGTTCACCGTCGCACCGAAGTAGTCCCCTTCCCGTTCGACGGCGGTTCCATGATGGAGACCGACTCTCACGCCAAACATGCCGTTCTCGCGAAGCACGTCTCGGGTCATGCGGAGCCCGAGCAGAATCGCGTCGCCGGGATCGGGAACACGCAGCATCACCGCATCACCGATCGACTTGACGCGGGTGCCACCAGCCGGTAGTTCGACATCCACGGCAGCGCAGAAGGCGTCCACGATCGCCACCGCCCGCTCGTCTCCGTGCGCCTCGGTCAACGCCGTGAATCCGGCGATGTCCGCGAATAGGAATGTTGCTGGCGTGTCACTCATGATGGTTCCACGGTAACGCCGCCGGCCGGTTCGACGCTCGCCAGCTCTCACCGGCCGGGACCCGGCCTCCGGCAAGGCCTGTGCGAGCACGGGCGTAGGGTGCTTGCGAATCGTCGTCTTCGCCGCCAGCGGCGACGCGGCGCCCGAGGTTTAAGGGCTCTCAGGCCGGGCACTGGCACGCCCGTGACACGGACCGGAATCTGATGTGGTAGAAGCCATCGAGAGTAAGGCGGGAGATGGTGGACGAGATGGAGAGAAGCCCAGGCAGTCGATTCGACGTTGCTGTGATAGGTGCGGGCCAGGCAGGCCTTGCGATCGGGTACTTCCTGGCAGAGCAAGGGCGACGCTTCACGATCCTCGAAGCCTCTGATTCGATCGGCGCTGCATGGCGCGGTCGTTGGGACTCACTCGTGCTTTTCACGCCACGTCGGTACGACAGCCTTCCTGGTCTCCCGTTCCCCGGCGACCCGGATGGATATCCCGGCCGCGACGAGGTGATCGACTATCTCGAAAGCTACGCGTCGGCCTTCGGACTGCCAGTCCAGCTGAACAGCCCCGTTCAGTCGGTCGCATCCACTAACGACGGCTTCGTCCTCAACCTCGGTGAACGGATGCTCGAGGCCGACCAGGTTGTGGTCGCGACCGGTCCCTTTCAGGTCCCGAATGTGCCCGCGTTTGCGGTGAACCTCGCGCCGAACGTCGCCCAAATGCACAGCACTGGCTACCGGCGTCCGAGCGATGTTCCGGAAGGAACCGTCGTGGTCGTCGGCGGCGGCAACACCGGATTCCAGATAGCCAAGGAGCTCTCCGCGGCGCACTCCGTTCACCTGGCCATCGGATCTCGGCAGACCCCGCTGCCGCAGCGGTTGCTCGGACGGGATCTCTTCTGGTGGCTGACGAAAACCGGACTCATCAAGAAGACGGTCGAGTCGCGCATCGGAAGCCGCGCCCGAGATCGCGACACACTGATCGGCTCGAGCACGCGGGACGCGAAGCGTCACGGCGTTGAGGTCAAACCGCGGGTCGTGGGTGCCTCGGGCGGTGCGGTGACCTTCGAAGATGGCAGCGAGCTCGACATCGACGCCGTGATCTGGGCGACGGGCTACCGATCCGAGCACGGCTGGATCAACCTTCCCGTGTTCGATCAGAATGGCGGCGTCCTCCATCGACGCGGCGTCACTGACGTCCCCGGTCTGTTCTTCCTAGGGTTGACCTGGCAACACACTCGGGGATCGGCGCTTCTCGGTTGGGTGAAGGACGACGCCGAGTTCATCTCTGAACGTATCGCCGCCAACGCCGACGATCACACGCATGCCGGCGCGGCGGAGGCGACGGAACCATCGAGGAGCGTGACCTCATGAACGAGAAAGCGCATGAGACGATCGAGCGCAAAGGCGACTTCCCCACTGACACGAGCGGGCTTCCACGTGCGGTCGCACCCAGCGTTGTAGAGCTCGCAGACGGCGGAACGACGGAACTTCACATCGGGCCGGTCGTCAAGCGCGTAGGTGACGCGGACGTTCGGATGCTCGCCTACAGCGGCTCGATCCCCGGCCCGACGCTCAAGATTCCCGAGGGCGCGACCGTAACCGTCCACGTGAAGAACGAGGGCGACCTCGACGCAACTGTTCACTGGCACGGCCTGAGGCTGGAAAACCGCTACGACGGGACCCACGACACGCAAGCGCCGATACCCGTCGGTGAGACCTTTACCTACGAGGTGCACGTCCCGGACCCCGGCGCGTACTGGTACCACCCTCACATCCGAGAGGACTACGGCCAGGAGATGGGGCTCTACGGGAACATCCACGTCGTCCCGGCCGACCCGGAGTACTGGCCGCCCGTCCACCGCGAGCTGTTCCTGACGCTGGACGACGTTCTCATCGAAGACGGAAAGATCGCCGGCTTCAGCGCCTCGGAAACGACACATGTCGCGATGGGCCGCTTCGGCAACGTCATGCTCGTCTCGGGAGAGCCAGACCTCGCACTGACCGCGAGGCGTGGCGAGGTCGTGCGCTTCTACTTCACCAACACTGCCAACACTCGCGTGTTCAACGTGACGCTGCCGGGAGCCCGCATGAAGCTCGTCGGCGGAGACAGCGGCCACTACGAGCACGAGACCTTCGTAGAGGAGGTTCTCCTATCGCCGTCCGAGCGCGTACGTGGTCGACGTCCTCTTCGAGCATCCGGGCGAGCACGTGCTGGAGCACCGAACGCCCGCCCGCTCGTATCGCTGGCTTCGATCACGGTGACCGACGAACCGGCCGAGCCGCCACTTGGAGAGCAGTTCGCCGTCCTACGCACGAACGACGACCTTGCAGCCGAGCGCGCAGCGAACCGCCCGATTCCTGATCGCCGCTCCGGACAAGACGCTCGCCTTCGTCGCCGAGATGGACTTCGACACGCCTGAGGCGCCGTCTACACGTGTCCGATGCATCCGAACGTCGTCAGCGAGGAGCCGGGACGCTGCCCCGAGTGCGGAATGAAGCTCCTTCCGGTCGAGGCTCCGACGAGCTACGTCTGCCCCATGCATCCGCACGTCACCAGCGATTCACCCGATCGCTGCCCCGAGTGCGGAATGAAGCTCGTGCCGGCGCACCTTGTCGAGAGTCGTCCGAGCACGCCGGGCACGACATGCACGCGTCCCACGAGGAGCATCACACACGGGTCACACTCGGCACACGAGAGTGCGGCCCCGGCAGCCCACGAGCACGAGCATGCGCAGGGCATCGAGTGGGAAGACGACATGGTCGAGGTGAATCGGCGCACGACGGCGGAGAACATGCGCTGGAAGCTCGTCGACCGTGACACGGGCGCGGCGAACGCCGCGATCGACTGGACCTTCCGGGTTGGAGACCAGGTCAAGATCCGCCTGGTCAACGAGATGGACTCCGACCATCCGATGCCGCACCCCTTCCACGTCCACGGTGCGGGTCGCTTTCTCGTTCTGGCACGAGATGGCGTCGAGGAGCCGAACCTCGTCTGGAAGGACACGGTGCTCGTCCGGACGGGCGAGACCGTCGACATCCTCCTCGACGTGACCAATCCTGGTCGCTGGATGGCGCACTGCCACATCGCCGAGCATCACGAAAGCGGAATGATGTTCGGATTCAACGTCGAGCCATGAGGGGTGTCGCCGGGCCCGCGAGCACCCGTCGCGCATCCGGAAGTCGAGAGGAAACAGGGCCGAGGCCACATCGGACTCGTCGTTCTGGGCTCGATCGCGGGAGGTCTGATTCTTGGGCTGACGCTCACGCTCGGCGTGTTTGCACCCCTTGCCGGTTGCCGTCACATCAATCACGGAAGGGCGCGAGCCGAATGCTTAGGTCGCTCAGGGCGAAGCGGTGCAGGTACCAGGCGCGGCCACGAGGGACTTGCTTGGCCTCGGCTCGGAGAAGCCCGGCGAACTCCCGCTTGAAGCCCAACCGCGGGTACTCCTGGATGATGCTGTGGCGGACTGCATCGGGTATCTCGTTGCTGCGTAGGCCGAACACATCGACGGCTGCGCCGGCAGATAGGAGGTAGGCCTCGGCACCGGATTCGAGGCCAACGCCGGGGGTGTAGTGCATGGCGATCGCGTTTGCAACGAGCTCGCGGATATCGGCAGGCACGTGATGGCTGTCGGTGAACTCGCGTGCCAACGCGGCGCTGCGAACCGTGAAGTCGACGTCGGGCACCGGGCTCGGGATCCCGGTGTCGTGGAACATTGCAGCCAGGTACAGGAGCTCACGGTCGAACGTGATCCCGTGAAGTGCGGCGATGGCCGCGCCCCACGTGTAGGCACGACTGGAATGGTTGAGGAGTACCGGTGTCAAGAGGTCCTGCGCCGCGACCTGGGCATCTCTTGCGAGAGGGGAGTCGGGAGGCACCAGGCTCGCCGGATCGATGGAACTCCGGCGTCCCGAGTGCATTCGGAGCACCATCGCGAGACGGCCGGCAAGAATGCTGAGCTCCGCCCGCAGCAGGGGCCGGGCAAGTGTTAGGCATTCCCGAGCGGTCAGCACTCCCCCGGTGCGTTCGGTCCATCCAATGGATCCGATCGGATCGGTGGGTCGTGGCTGGCTCATGGGGCCCTCAGTTCGGTGGTGTCGCGGTCAGGTGGCGGGGACAAGCACGCCGATGAGTCACGAAGCCGGCGCCGGGGCCCGAGAGCCCTGGTCAGCGTCTCAGTGTCGCAGATGGGCGCGACCGCGAAATAGCCGTTGCGAAAGGTTTCGCGTTCGTCTGTCCGCTACTGGAAAAGCCCCGGAAACGGGGCTTTTTCGTTCGCGCTGCGGCGATCCACCGGTAGCCGACGCAGCACGTTCGGGGATGCCATCGTCGGCTCTTGCAGTTACCTTGAAAGGTTGATGTTCAAGGACGGCACAACGGTGAAGACGACGCTGGAGCTCGTCTGGCAGCAGGACGCGACGGCGATCCTCTTCGTCCGCGACGCCGATGGGGCGCTGTCGGCCGGTGATCTGGAAATCGGGAAGCCTGCCGTTGCGAACCTCGCGCTGGCCGGCGGCGGCTTTCGCGCGCGGCGGCTCGACGTCCACGAGCTGATCCGCGTGGCGGACGCCCCTCCGGCCGACGCCGGCCCTCGGCGGGAGCGCGCGGGCGATCTTCGCCCTCGTCGAACTGGCGCATCGCTCCGTCGCCGAAGGCCTCGTCCACCCGGACCTCGACCACGGCGGCGGCTGGTGGCACGCGTTCTGGGGAGCGACGCTCGACCAGAGCGTCCAGGCGACTCTGACCGAGATCGCTGAGGCGCTACCCGCTGTCTCCGCCGACGCGTTCGGCGGCGACCGGGACGCCACTGTGCACGACCTGTACCCCGTGCTCGTCGACCAGATCGCGCGCGATCGCCTGCGCGCGGACGGCGTCCGCCTCGCGAATGCCGATGAGGCCGGCTCGTCCGGCGGCGCTCGACCTGTTCCTCGAAGGGCTGACCGCCGCCGACCCGGTGCTCCCACGCCACTCCGGCTACACGGCGCTCGAGCGGCGGCTGGCGGGCTGGGTCGGCGCCGGCCTCGGCCAACGCACGACGACCCGCTGGAAGCTCGGCCTGCACCTGGACGAGCGGGCCGAAGACGCTCTCGTGCTCGAGCTCTGGCTGCAGGCCGAGGACGATCCGACGCTCGGGCTTCCCGCGTCGCTGCTGTGGGGCGACGACGACGACGTCTTTACGTTCCTGCGTGACGGTGACCCGCGCCGTGATCTGATCCGCCAGCTCACCGAGCTAGACGCAGTGCTCGCGGACACCGGGATCGAGTTCGACCCGGCCGAGCCGGACGAGGCAGAGCTCGAGCCGGACACCGTCCGCTCTTTCCTGCGCAACGCGCTGCCGAGGCTGGAGGAGCGCGGCATCCCCGTCCTGCTTCCCGCCGCCTGGATGCGCTCGGCCGGCCGAGTGCGGGTCAACCTCACGGCCTCGAGCCAGCCGACGCGCGCGGAGCGGCTTCCTCTCCCCGACCGAGCTGGCGAGGTTCGACTGGCGACTCGCGGTGGGAGACGTCGTCCTCACCGAGGAGGAGCTCGCGGAGCTCGCTGCCGCCAAGGAGCCGTTCATCCGCATCGCCGGCCGGTGGCATGCGCTCCGCCGCTCGGAGGTCGAGCGCGCGCTTCGCTTCCTCGACCGGCGCCGCGCCGGGGCCGGACTCGTCGATCTCGTCCGCGCCGTCTCGGGCCTCGAGACCGATGAGGCGGGCGTCGAGCTCGGCAAGGTGACGCTGGACGCGCCACTCGCCTCTCTCCTCCACGACGACGAGCGGCGGTTTCGCTCGCGTCCGACGCCCGCCGCGATGCAGTTCGACCTCTTTCCGTTCCAGGAGCGCGGCCACGGCTGGCTGCGGATGCTGGGCGACCTCGATGTCGGCGCGATCCTCGCGGACGACATGGGCCTCGGCAAGACGGTGCAGGCGATCGCGATGCTGGCGTCCGAGCGGGAGGAGTTCGGGCCGGAAGCGCTCGGCCCCACGCTCGTCGTGTGCCCGATGAGCGTCGTCAAGCAGTGGGGTGCCGAGATCGCGCGGTTCACTCCGACGCTGAGCGTTTACCTCCACCACGGCCCCGGCCGGCTCACGGGCGCCGCGTTCACCGCCGCCTCGCGCACCCACGACGTCATCGTCACCTCCTACGACATCGCCACCCGCGACGTCGAGACGCTCGCCCTGGTCACCTGGGACCGGCTGCTGCTGGACGAGGCGCAGGACGTCAAGAACCCGGCGACGAAGCGCGCGCGTGCGCTCCGCCGGCTTCCGCGCACGACGCAAGCTTGCGATGACCGGCACCCCGATCGAGAACCGGCTCGATGAGTTGTGGGCGATCATGGACATCGTCAACCCGGGCCTGCTCGGCTCGCGCGACTGGTTCGAGCGCACCTTCGCCAAGCCGATCGAGGTGTACGGCAACGCCCAGGCGCTGGAGCGGCTGCGGTCGATCGTGCAGCCGTTCATCCTCCGGCGACCGAAGGACTCGCCCGAGGTCGAGCTCGAGCTGCCGCCGATCACGATCGCCAAGGACTACTGCCTGCTCACCGTGGAACAGGCGAGCCTGTACCGCGCGACGGTCGACCGCTGGATGGCGCGAGTCGAGGCCCACCGTGACCGCTTCGGCCGCCGGGGCGCCGTGCTGGCGATGCTCAGCCAGCTGAAGCAGGTCTGCAACCACCCTGAGTTGCTGCTGACGACCGGTCAGCCGCTCGAGGGCCGCTCCGGCAAGCTCGACCGTCTGCTGGAGCTGCTCGAGCTGGTGCCGTCCGGGGACAAGGCTCTCGTCTTCACGCAGTACCCCGGCTTCGACCGGCTCGTGCCGCACCTCGAGCAGCAGCTCGGCAAGAGCGTCGGCTTCTTCCACGGTCGCCTCAATGCCCGGCAGCGCGAGGAGCTCCTGGCCTCGTTCGCCACCGAAGAGGGCCCTACGGTGCTCGTAATTTCGATCAGGGCCGGAGGGCGAGGCCTCAACCTGCCAGCGGCCAACCATGTCATCCACTTCGACCGCTGGTGGAACCCGGCGGTCGAGCAACAGGCAACAGACCGGGCGCACCGCTTCGGCCAGCGCAAGCACGTGTTCGTGCACAGCCTCATCAGCACCGGCACGCTCGAGGAACGGATCGACCAGTTGCTCGACTCGAAGCGGGAGCTCGCCGACAGTGTGATCTCGGGCCGCCCTGAGGACTGGCTCGGCGACCTCGATCTCGGCGCGATCCGGGCGGCGGTCGAGCTCTCCGTCGACCCCGTCGAAGAAGCGGCATGAAGGAGCGGATCGGCAAAGGGCCCTGGGCACGCCTGCTGGCCAGCGCAGTCCTTCCCGACGAGGGATCGTCGCTCGCCGAGCGCGGCCGTGCGCTCGTCCGACTGGGCGCCGTTCGTGACCTCGTCGTGACGACCTCAAACGTCACGGGAAGCGTCGGTGGCTGCGACGTGACGATCGGCGCAGAGCCGGTGCCGCCGCGCATCTGGGCGGCGATGACGCGATCCGCGCGTGGCAACGGGCCACTTGAAGCCGCCGTCG
Source organism: uncultured Actinomycetes bacterium (assembly GCA_963838395.1). Classification (GTDB taxonomy): domain Bacteria; phylum Actinomycetota; class Thermoleophilia; order Gaiellales; family Gaiellaceae; genus GMQP-bins7. The sequence continues at coordinate 1,230,760 of CAWIQX010000014.1, read as the reverse complement.
AAGGACGCGAGCAGTCCGTGCGCCTGGAGTACCTGATGACCGCAGACTGGGACCAGCCGCTCGTGCCACCGCACGACGCGCGCTCGCACGCCACTGCACCTGCGGACGGGCGGGCGGGTGCGAGCACCTCGCCGCGCTCGCCTACGCATTCGCGCAGGAGATCGATCGCGACCCGTCGATCCTGCTCCGCTGGCGCGGCTGTGAGGCGGCGCAGGAGGAGGCCGAATCGGCGGTGGCCGATGCCCCAGCAGTCATACCCGAGGACGCGTGGGAGGCCGGGCCGCTACCGGCGCCACGCCCGTTGCGGCCGCTTCCCACGGGAGCAGTGCTGAAGCGCCTCGGACCCAGCGGGCTGCGCGTCGGCGGAACCGACCTCGCAGAGGTCTTGCAGCGTGCCTACGCGTCTTTCGCCGCCTCGCCTCGCCGGTAGTCCCACCAGAAGGCAGTCTTACGCCGCGTCAGGTGACAGCACACCCCAGGCTGCAGCCATCTGTCGCTAACTCACTCCTCGTGCATCCACTCGAGCAGCGGCCGCAGGGGATTGATCGTCGGTGGGACGACGATGGCGGGGCGCGGAACGGCGGGCCTGGCCAAGTCAGCGCAGTTTCGGAAGTCGTTGACTGGGGTCTGCGGCCCGAAGTATGTCTTTCCGGCTTGTGTCGCCGCGGACAGCTGGTCAATCGTCATCCATGTTCCTTGAATCGCGTCCGCGAGCAAGGCCCCGAGGCAGGTATCGCCTTCGAAGTTAAGAGACAACTGACCTTCGTCGGACACAACACGGCGCTGGAGCGTTCTTACCTGCCCCTGCAGCGCCTTGACCTGCCTCTGCAATGCGGTAATCCGTGCATCCTGCGACGGCACAGAGACCGCCGCCTGGGAGCGGGTGGCAAACGCAACTGAGGCGGCGGTTGCGACAGCGACGACTGCGATGACCACGTAGCGCGGCATGAGAGCCTCCTCTTTCTTGTGTCAGAAGAGCGGGATCGTGACGAATGTTGCGCACTTGGTCAAGCCGCGCACGCCGGACTCGACTCCGCTCCTGAACCAACATCTTATCCGCGATACGGACAAGATCGTGAACTGGCTTCATCCTGTGTCAGCGAGGGCTAGCTGTGTGCCCGAGCTTTCGCGACCTACCTGCGGATCGAGGAGCGCGAGCTTGAGGTGCGGGCGGTAGTTGCCGGGCTGACAACCCATCGTCCCCAGGGGGAAGGGGAATCGGGGACGCCAAAGGCCAGCCCGGCTCAGACGGCTTCGAGCCCCGGTGGGTCTCTCCTTCGATGCGTTTCGGAGCCTGTTAGCCGTACGCGGCGTGACTTCGCCGGCCGGCAACTCGTGGCGGCGCTGCTGACAAGCCCTGTGCCGCCGCATTCACCGCACGCTGGAACGTCACCGACACACGTCGGGCAAACAAGCAGTCGCGCCCGAAAGGCATCCTCCGCCCAGTCGCGGCCAGCCATATGACGGCGGCGAACATCCGGAAGGCGTCCTTCACCCTCGGCGATGAGCCGACGAGCAACCTCGCCGCGCTTCATCACCGCCATGTCATTGAGTGCTTGATGCCCGTCCCCAGCGGTTGAGAACCGCTGGAGAGCCACGGCTACGATCGACATCTTCCCGTGAGCCGCCTCCGATTGCCGCCTTTCCTTCGCTTCTTGTTGCGCCGCGCGGGCGCCCTTGTTCTCCTCTGCCTGGGGATCACGCTGGTCGCGTTCACGCTGACGCAGCTCGTACCGAGCGACCCAGTCGCGGCCAATCTCGGCGAGCAGGCGGCCGCCGACCCGGAAGCGGTGGCGGCGTTCGAGGAGCGCTATGGGCTCGACGATCCGGTCCCCCTCCAGTACTGGCACTACTTGACGAACCTGCTTCAGGGCGATCTCGGCGAGTCGCTCCAGGATCACCAGCCGGTTCGCGAGAACCTGGCGAGATATGCGCCGGCGACGGCCGAGCTGGCGATCTTCTCGACGCTGATCGCGGTGCCCTTCGGCATCGCGTTCGGCGTCGCCGCTGCGGTCCGACGAAACAGGTTCCTCGACCATGCCTTGCGGGTCTTCTCGCTCGGCGGCATCTCGATGCCGACGTTCTGGATCGCTCTCGTCGCGCTCTACGTGTTCTTCTTCCGGCTGGGGTGGTTCCCGGGGGGAGACCGGCTCGACCCCGGCGTTCTGGCACCGCCGCACAGAACGGGGATGTACACCGTCGACGCACTCCTGGCCGGGCAATGGAGCACCGCCTGGAACGCGCTCCACCACTTGATGCTGCCGGCCCTGGTCCTCACGGCGTACAACATCGGACTGCTCACCCGCTATACGCGCTCTGCGGTGCTCGAGGTCATCGGCAACGACTACGTGCGCGCCGCCCGCGCGAAAGGTCTTCCCGAGCAGGACGTCCTGATTCGCTACGTCCTCCGCGCCGCCCTTCCCTCGATCGTGACCGTCATCGGGCTCGTCTTCGCGAACGTGCTGACCGGGACCGTGCTCGTCGAGACCATCTTCGCCTGGCCCGGCATCGGCCAATACGCCTACCGCAGCGCCGTGACGCTCGACCTTCCCGCGATCATGGGTGTCAGCCTGTTCGTGGCGTTCGTCTACGTGGTGGTGAATTTCGTCGTCGACGTCCTCTACGGCGTCATCGATCCTCGGATTCGCGTGACGTGAGCACCGCTGTCGCACCGGAAGCACCGCTGCGGAGACGAGCGCGGGGCGGCTGGTTCCCACCCGCGTTGCGGCAGCCGCTCGCGCTCGTGGGCGCGAGCGTGGCCGTCCTCTGGTTCCTCGTAGCCGTGTTCGCGCCGCTCGTCGCGCCGTACGACCCCCTGGAGCAGGCGTTCACCCCCTTCGAGCCGCCGTCGGGCGACCACCTCTTCGGCACGGACGAGCTCGGGCGTGACGTGTTCTCTCGCGTGGTCTACGGAGCTCGCATCTCGCTGCCGCTCGGGGTGCTCCTCGTCGTGCTCGCCTCCACGATCGGCGGGACTCTGGGCGCCCTCGCCGGCTACTTCCGCGGCTGGGCGGACGGGGCGGTCATGCGTACGGCAGATCTCGTGTTCGCCTTCCCCGCGATCATCCTCGCGATGGTCGTGACCGCCGCGCTCGGGCGCGGGCTCACGAATGCCGTCCTCGCGCTCGTGATCGTCGCGTGGCCGTCCTACGCCCGCGTCGTGCGCAGCCTCGTCCTCTCGGTCGGCGATTCCGAGTACGTCTGGGCGACGCGACTGATGGGAAGCTCGGCCCGTCGCGCACTCGTCCGCGAAGTGCTGCCGAACGTCGTCGGGCCGGTTCTCGTGCTCGCCACCCTCGACGTCGGTAACGCGATCCTGCTCCTCTCCGGGCTGTCCTTCCTCGGTCTCGGCGCGCAGCCACCCGCCGCCGAGTGGGGCTCGATGGTGGCTACCGGCACCCAGTACTTCCAGTTCTGGTGGATGGGCACGTTTCCGGGCCTCGCGATCTTCACCGCCGTGCTTGCGTTCAACTTCATCGGCGACAGCCTGCGCGACGTGTTCGACCCGCGAACCGCGCGCGAGTCGAGGGAGCGAATGTGACCCCGATCCTCGAGGTCGACCGGCTACGTGTCCGGCTGCCGACGCCCGGCGGGCCTGCCACGGTCGTCGACGGGATCGACTACCGCATCGAGCCGGGCGAGGTGTTCGGCATCGCCGGCGAGAGCGGGAGCGGAAAGACGATGTCGGTGCTCGCGCTGATGGGCCTGCTGCCGGAGGGAGCGGCGGTCGAAGGCCAGGCGCTCTTCGAGGGCCAGGATCTTCTGCGTCTCCCTCAGAGCAAGCTCCGCCGAATCTGCGGCCGCGAGCTCGCGATGGTCTTCCAGGACCCCATGACGTCGTTGCACCCGATGCTGTCCATCGGAACCCAGCTCACCGAGCACGTCCGCCAGCATCTCGGCCTCGGACGAAGAGCCGCCGCCGAGCTGGCCGTCGAAACGCTGCGAGAGGTACGGATCCCGGATCCGGAGAGTGCGCTCAGCGCGTACCCGCACCAGTTCTCGGGCGGGATGCGCCAACGAATCGCCATTGCCGTCGCGCTCGCCTGCCGGCCCAAGCTGCTCATCGCCGACGAGCCCACGACGGCGCTGGACGTCACGGTTCAAGCGGGGATCATCCGGCTGCTCGACCGCCTGCGGGCCGAGTCGGGTCTCACGATCGTCCTCATCACGCACGACCTGGGCGTCCTCTCCTCGATCGCCGATCGCGTCTCCGTCTTCTACGCCGGCCGGGTGGTCGAGGCGGGCACCCGCATCGACGTCCTCGGCCACCCGCGACACCCGTACACGCGTGCGCTCCTGGACGCGCTGCCGCACCCGGAAGCCGCGGACACGCCGCTCATCGCGATCCAGGGCGCCCCGCCCACGCCGCGTCGGATTCCCCCCGGCTGCGCGTTCCATCCACGCTGCCGGTACGCGCAAGCGTCGTGCACGGAGGCGATCCCTCCGCTCGTCCCGGTGAACGGGCGCGCGCTCGCGTGCCCGGTCGATCCGTTTCGCGTCGGAGTCCCCGCTTGAGCGCCCTCGAGCTCACCGACGTCGTCGTGGAGTACGAGCGCCGCGGGCTGGAACCCGTGCGCGCGGTCGCAGGCGCGAGCCTCGAGGTCGAACGCGGGGCGATCGTCGGTCTGGTCGGGGAGTCCGGTTGCGGCAAGTCCACGCTCGCGCGCGCCGCGGTCGGGATGGTGGCGCCCTCACTCGGGGACGGTCAGTTTCGAGGGGAGAGAGGTCAAGCCGCTGAGGCGCGGGGCTCGTCCTCATGACCTCGTGCGACTGCAGATGGTCTTCCAGAATCCGTTCTCCTCGCTCAACCCGCGGCGAAGGGTCGGGGAGCAGATAGGCGATGCGCTCGCAGTTCTCGGCCTTGCCTCGCGACCCCAGCGAGCGGGACGGATCGCGCAGCTCCTCGAGCAGGTAGGGCTGCCGGATGCCGCCGCCCGCGGGTATCCGCACGAGTTCTCGGGTGGCCAGCGGCAGCGCATCGCCATCGCGCGCGCGCTCGCCGCGAACCCGTCCGTCATCGTTCTCGACGAGCCGCTGGCCTCGCTCGATGCCTCGGCGCAGGCGCAGATCGCGAACCTCCTGGTCGAGCTCGCGCGCGAGCTCGAAGTCGGGCTCCTGCTCATCTCGCACGACCTCGCCATCGTCCGCCACGTGGCCGACACCGTCGCGGTCATGTACCTGGGGCTGATCGCCGAGACCGCCCCGACCAGCGAGCTGTGGGCAATGCCTCTGCACCCCTACAGCGAGGCGCTCATCGCCGCCGTCCCCCACGCCGACGGTTCCGGGACGATGCCCGAGGCGCTGCCGGGCGAGGTGCCGGATCCGTCGCGGCCGCCTCCGGGATGTCGCTTTCACCCACGCTGCCCGTACGCGTTCGAGCGCTGCCCGTCGGAGGAGCCCGCACTCGTCGCGCTTGCGCCGGCCCGCTCGGCGGCGTGCTGGCTCCAGCAGCCTGGTGCACCGCTCGCGACGCCCGCGGTCAAGTCGGCTTCGCGGCTCGCGAGTGCGAGACCTGCGGAGTAGGCTGAAGGCCCCATTTCCCCGAGGCAAGGAGACACTCATGCGATCAGGCGTCCGTAAAAGGGCAAGCCTCGCGGTCGGCGTCACGCTCGTCGCCGCAGCGACTGCCTTCTTGAGCGCCTCGGCTTGGTCTGCCGACGCGCAGACCGACACGCTCGTCGTCGACCGCTCGTTCGAGATCAGGACGGCCGATCCGCAACGAGCCTTCGAGCCGACCGCGTCCATCGTCAATCGCGCGATGTACGACACGCTGCTCACCTTCAAGGGCGGCGACGTCTCGCGTCCACTTCCGATGGCCGCTCAGAGCTTCCGGGCGTCGAGAGATGCCAAGACCTACACCTTCCAGCTGAGGCGCGACGTCCGGTTCGCGGACGGGACTCCCATGACGGCCGCCGACGTCGTCTTCTCGTTCCGGCGACTCATCAACCTCAAGGGCAACCCGTCGTTCCTGCTCGCGGGGGTGAAGGTCTCCGCGCCTGGCAGGTACACCGTCGTGCTCCGCTCGGCGACGCCGAACACGGCGCTTCCGGCGATCGTCGCGAACACGTCGCTCGGGATCGTCAACTCGAAGCTCGCCAAGCGGAACGGCGCGACCGACGCGGCGAACGCAGCCAAGGCCGACAAGGCGGAGAAGTGGTTCAACTCGCGCAGCATCTCGCGGCGCCGGGAGCGGGCCGTACCTGCTCACGCAGTACAGCACGACATCGCAGATAGTCCTCGACCAGAACCCGCGCTACTGGGGTCGAAAGCCGGCGTTCGAGCGGGTCGTTGTCCGCAACATGGTCGCCGCGACGCAGTTCATCAACGTCCAGCGCGGCACGCACGAGGTCGCGATCGACCTTTCCGCGCAGCACGCGCAGTCGTTGCGAAACAACAACCGCGTCGCCGTGAAGACCCAGCCCTCGACGTGGGTGTTCTGGCTGTTCGCCAACAACAACCCGGACATCTCCGCTGCGACGCCCAACAAGCGGTTCCAGTCGGCCGTTCGCTACGCGCTCGACTACCGCTCCTTCGTGACTCTCGCCGGTGCTGGCGCGATCCAGGCGCGAGGGATCATCCCGTCCATGTTCCTGGGCTCATTGCCCCCGGGATCGGCGTGTGAGCCGAAACCTCAATAGGGCACGAGTCGAGCTCGCCGCCTCGGGAGTGGGCGACCAGACCTTCACCGTCGAGTATCCGAGCGACCTGACGATCAACGGTGTCGCCTTCGCCACGCTGGCCCAGCGCGTCCAGGCGAACCTGCAGGACATCGGGCTCAAGGTCGAGCTGGCCGGTGCCCCCGTCGGCACGTGGCTGGACAAGTACCGAAACGGCACGATGGCCTTCGGTCTGTCCCTCTGGGGCCCGGACTACCCGGACCCGGCGGACTACCTGGCCTTCATGCCGGGCGAGCTCGTCGGCACGCGGGTCGGGTGGCCGAAGGGCTCCGACCAGGCGCTCGAGCGGCTCGCCGCGAGGGCGCGGGTCACGACGAGCGATGCTGCCCGCGCGCCCATCTACCGGCAGATCCAGCAGCGGCTCAATCAGACCGGTCCGTACTTCCCGCTGATCCAGCCGACGCAGGTCTTCGCGTCGACGAAGGATCTCCGCGGAGCGGTCTTCAACCCGCTCTACTCGATCGACGTCCGCTCGGCGCGGCCAGCGGGCTAGTCCGAAGCGTTGCTAGGAGCGGGGCGGTCGACTCGCTCGGCCGCCCCGCTCACGCGTTGACGATGAGGTCGGGAGAGAAGCCGTTCAGCTTTCTCCCGCCCTCGCGACTCGCAGACCACGACGTCCTCGATCCGGACGCCGAAGCGACCGTCGACGAGGATCGACGGCTCGTCGGTGAAGGTCATGCCCGCCTCGAGCACCGTCTCCTCCTCCTCGGAGACGAACGGGCGCTCGTGGACGTCCAGGCCGATCCCGTGCCCCATGCGGTGCTTGAAGTGAGGGCCGTGGCCTCCATCCTCGATCGGCTGCCGGCAGGCGCGGTTGACCTCGCTCGCGAGCACGCCCGGCCGGAGCGCCGCTCGGCCGGCTTCCTGTGCGGCGAGAACGAGGTCGTACGCCTCGCGGACGTCCGCGTCCGGCTCGCCGACGCAGACCGTACGGCCGAAGTCCGAGCAGTACCCGTCGACGACAGCGCCGAAGTCGAACATCACGACGTCTCCCTCCTCGATCGGCTCGCTGTGGCTCTCGTCCGCGGAGTTCTTGCCGCCCACGAAGCTGGTGAAGACGTGCGTCGTGAACGACGGCACGCGCGAACCGTGCAGCCGCATCGCGTGCTCGAGCTCCTCGACGAGCTCCAGCATCGTCGCGCCGGGCTGAACCTTTGGTGCGACCACGGCCATCGCGTCGTCGCACACGCGACAGGCGCGTTCCATGACCTCGAGCTCCTCGGGTGACTTCGTCCGCCGAAGCTCGTTCACGAGCGCCGAGCCGGTGACGACGCGCTCGGGCGCCAGCGCATCCGTGAGGTGGAGCACGGTCTCGGCCCAGACGCGATCGCCGACCGCGAGCTTCCGGGTGTCGCCCATGCCGACCGCCGCCGCCTCGAACAGCGCCGGTCCGTCGTCACGCTCGGACACGACGACGACCTCGCCGGGCAGCTCTCCGGCAACGTCGAAGAGAGTCATCATCCGCGGCAGGACGAACACGGGATCGCGGCCGGGTCGGAAGAAGGCTCCAGCCACCCAGCCATGCGCGTACTGCGACTGGCCGAAGGTCGGAATCGGCCGCTCGACGCCCGTGAGGTATTCGAGATCGGAGGACGGCTGGAGGAAGAGGAGGTCCACTCCGGCCTCACCCATGCGCTCCGCGAGACGCCGTCTGCCGCTCCGAATAGTCGAACACGCTTCCGAGTCTAGGCGCCGAGGCGAGGTGCGAGACTGCCACCGTGACCGACATGACCATCTACGACTTGCGGGTGACCGTCGAGCGCATCGAAGGTCGCTCCGTTTGCGGCCTCGAGCCGGGCGACTACTTCGAGGTCACCGAGTCGAGCCGGGTGCGGATCCCTGAGGGACGCTTCTTCTGCCTCTACGCGCTGTCGGCGGTGATCCCGCTGCTCCCCGCGAAGCAGCGCAAGCTGCCCGACGAGGATTGGCTCGAGCACGAGACCTTCGTCGCCTGTCCCGACGCGGAGGAACGGCTGATCATGAGGATCGAGCGGATCGGGGAGCGAACGATGCGCTCCGAGGACCTGACCTGACGTTGGACGGGGCGCCGCGCGGGAAGCGGGAGGTGTCCATCGCCTTCCAGTCCGACAAGGGACCCGACGAGTACCGAGAACTGGCCCGCATCGCCGAGCGGAGCGGGTTCGACGTCGTCTCCGTCTACAACGATCTCTTCTTCCAACCCGCGATCTATCCGCTCCTGCTCATGGCCGAGGTCACGGAACGGGTGCGGCTGGGCCCCGCCGCGTTGAACCCATACACGCTCCACCCGGTCGAGATTGCGGGCCAGATCGCCGCCCTGGACGCGGTCTCGTCGGGCCGCGCGTACCTGGGGCTCGTCCAAGGCAGCTGGCTGGACGCGCTCGGGATCGAGCCGCGCCGCTCGCTAACGGCGATCCGCGAATGCGGTCGAAGTGATTCGAAGGCTCCTCGCCGGTGACGAGTCCGGCTTCGAGGGTCAGCGGTTCTCGCTCGCCCCAGGCGCTCGACTCCAGTACGAGCCCTTCCGGGCCGACGTCCCGCTGCTGATCGGAACATGGGGCGTTCGCCTCGCCGCCTACGCCGGCGAGGTGGCCGCAGAGCTGAAGATCGGCGGTACGGCGAACCCCGACCTCGTGCCGGTGATGAGATCGCGAATCGGAAACGACCGTGTGCGCATCGTGGTCGGCGCGGTCACCGTCGTGGACGCCGATGCGAAGAGCGCACGCCAGCTCGCCCGAGAGGAAGCCGCGCTCTACTTTCCGGTCGTCGCCGGTCTCGACCCCACCCTCGACGTTCCGGCCGCCCTGATCGAGGACGTGCGCCGGCTCGTCGACGCCGGGGAGCAAGCCGCGGCAGGGAGGCTCATCCCAGACGATCTCCTGGACAAGCTCGCGTTCTCAGGGACTCCCGAGAACGTGGCGCGACAGGCTGCCGCGCTGTATGACGCGGGAGCCGACCGGGTCGAGTTCGGAACACCGCACGGGCTCACGCCGCAGCGAGGGATGGAGCTGCTCGCCGAGCGCGTAGTGCCCGAGCTACGGCCGTAGACCTGCTTAGACGACCGCTGACTCGTAGGCCAGGCTCCCGGTTTGAAAACGGTCGGGGTGCAGGTGTACGAAGGCCTCGCTGGGCGGCTCGCCCATCACCATCGCCGCAACTCCACGCCCGATCTCGGGAGCGAACATGAAGCCGTGGCCGCTGAAGCCGGCTGCGACGTATAAGCCCTCATGCCCTGAAATCGGCCCGACGATGGCCTGACGATCGGGAGTGTTGTCGTAGACCCCGTGCACCAGCAACGGTAGGGCTACGTATTCGAAGCGGGGGAAGAGCTCGACGGCCTTCTGCTTGACGCCGCGTCGCATCGTCTCCGCATTTCTGTCGTCGGCGTCGACTGCACTGAGATCGCTCGCGAGCACGCGACCGTCGGCGAGCTGCTTGGCTGCGAGACGTCGATCTACGGCTATGACGAGCGGGTCGAGCAGGCGTTCGGGAATCGGGTCGCTGAAGAAGAGCCACCTGTTCTCAGCAACGATCGGGACGTCGACGCCGAGCGGGTGGAGGAGTGATGGCGTGTCGACGGAAGCCGCGACGATGACTCGGTCGGCTTGGCGCTGTACACCGTTCGCCAATCTCAGTCGCCACCCGGAGCCGGTGGCCTCGATGCTCCTGACCTCTGCGCGTACCACGACGACGCCCAGACGTCCGGCGGCCTCGGCAAACGCCTCGACGACGGACTGCGGTCGGTCGAAGTACCCATCCTCCGCGCAGACGGCCGCACCTGCGGCTCCCGCGAGCTCGAGCTCCCGGACAAGCCCGCCCAGCTCCTCGACACTGGCCACACGTGACGGGACACCCGCCGCGTTCTGCGTCGCGACGTCCTCGCGAAGCCGCTGCAGGGTCTCCTGCTCGTGAGCAACGAAGACGTAGCCGCACGGACGGAACTCCGGATCCACGCGCGGGCTCAATCGCTCCTCGAGCTGCGAGTAGAACGCGAGCGATGTCGCGCGCCATCAGGCAGTTGAGTCGAGTGCTCCACTGCTGGCGTACACCTCCCGGCTGCACGCCGGAGGCCCCGGCGCCGATCCCCTCGCGCTCGTAGACGACGATGCTCCCGGCGTCGCGTTCCGCTAGATGGAACGCGATGGAGAGGCCGGTGATCCCGGCGCCGACGATCGCTATGTCGCTGGTCAATGAATGGGCTCCGAGGAGAGCCAAGGAGGTTGACGCACGATAGTCGGGAGGCATCGCGGCGGGGCGAAAAGCGACAAGGCAGCGGCGCGACACGTTCACAGTCCGCTCTTGGCGTTGATCTCACCGTCACCCAAAGAGCGTGGGCGCCCGCATTGCGGCAGTTTGCAGGGAGTTGCATGCGCCCGGGACGATTCGAACCTCCGGTACGCCGACTAGAAGTGCGCAGAATCTCGCGTGGTGGTCGCGCGGACCCACGGAGGCCACCACTATCCTTCTCGACTCTCGTCGACTGGATTGAAAAGGGGGAAAGCCATGGCCCGACTCGTACTTGCATCCGTAGTCCTCAGCGCGCTGGCGGCAGCAACCTTGCTGGTGCCGCTCGCGTCCGGTGCGTCGGCCGCGAAGTACCCGGTCACCGCTATCGACTTCAAGTTCAGGAACATGCCCAGGACCGCCTCTCCGGGGACGCACAACTTCACACTGGTCAACAAGGGTCGCCAGACACACGATTTGAAGCTTGCGGGCAAGAAGACAAAGGTCCTCAAGACGGGCCAGCGCGACTCGATCACGGTCGCCCTGAAACCCGGTAAGACCTATGCCTATCTCTGCACGTTGCCCGGTCATGCGGCGCTCGGCATGAAGGGCAAGATCGTCACCAAGGGCTGACGCCGGATACCGAACCTGCCGATTCCGTCACGGGCGGGCAGGCGGACTGGGCCACGTCGGACGTTTCGTGACGAACGTGGGCCGGGGGCCCAAGCTGGTCGCAGCGCCTGGGGAGGGCCGGCGACGGCGGTGCCCAGCGCTTCGCGCTCGCGCGCGAGCGCGTCCAGCCGGCGCCTGTCCCGCTTCGCCGCCCGGCCCCGAGATCCGCTCCGAGAGAACGGGCGAGCGGTGGGCACTCAGCACCACCGCGCCGCGGAGCCGGGCGCGGGTCCGGTTCGACGGCGCCGACTCAGGTCGCGAGCGCGCCCGCGTAAATCTGCCAGGCGAGCGCGCTCTTCGCAGTGAGGCTGAGCACCAGGTAACCCCACTCACCGAACACGTAGCTCCGCCACCGGCCGATCCGACGGTACTGCAGCCACATGTTGACCGCGAAGCAGTTGAAGAACAGGAACAGCGAGACGAAGATTCCCCACACGAAGCCGGGCACGCTGCCGTCGATCTCCGCCCCGACGAGCGAGATCCCGATGACGATCCACGGGACCGCGCCCGCAATGCAGCCGAACCAGAACGGCAGCCAGTCGGGTCGATCGCGGCCCATGTTCATGCGCTCCATGAGGAGTCCGAAGAGGATCATCGCCGCGTTGACACCCGCGACGGCCACGAGCGCACGGAGATCGGTGACCCCGGCGAAGGTGGCGATCAGTACGACCATCAGCGACGCGCTGAACGAGTACTCGATCCAGCGCGCGTAGTTGATCCCCCGGCCGAGATTCCGCTCGTACCATCCCACGACGCCCGGCGACGCGACGAGCAAATGATCCAACGCCGCCAGCAACAGGAACGCCGCCACGCACCAGCGCACCTGGAGATCGAAGAGCGTCTCTGTCGGACCGAGCGCGGAACCCGGCGGGCCATCGGCCCACTGCGCAGTGATCGGGATTGCAAGCGTCGCCCCGAGAACGACGATCAGAACGGCCTGGCCGCCATGGAGCACGGCGAGGGCGAGGTTCGCGGCGCGGAGACGGGTCATAGCTTCTCCAGCAAACCTATAGACGAGTCAGGGTGCGACGGATCTGAGTTCTCGGCAGCCGTCGCGGTCACCGGCGCGACGATGTGAGTGGCCACTACCTGCGAGGCGGGAGGGGCACGAGAATGCTTGTACGTCGTTTGTACTCGCGGTAGGCGGGGTCGTCGCCGTACCTGGACTCGGCGCTCCGCTCGAGCAGCGGAATCCCGCTCACGAAGAGTAGGAGCAGGGTGATGAACACCGGTCCGATCACCACCGCGAAGGCTGCTCCATCGAGGAACGGCACGGCGAAGACGAACAGCCCCCACCAGACGAGCATCTCCCCAAAGTAGTTGGGGTGGCGGGAGTACCTCCAGAGCCCGCTCGTGATGAAGCGCTCGCGGTTCTCGCCTCTCGCCTTGAAGGCCGACTTCTGGGCGTCGGCTGCGGCCTCGATTGCGAGCCCCACCAACCAGATCGCTGCTCCGGCAATCGCCCAGAACCCAAAGCCAGGAGCACCGTCTCGACTCAGGAGGTAGGAGACGGGCATCATGATCACGGCAACCGAAATCGCCTGCAACAACCAGAATCGGGCGAAGCGAAACGGCTTGTCCCTCATCTCGTCGAAGCGGTGATCGACCTTGATCCGCAGGATCCGGGTGAGCAGGTAGCCGCCGAGCCTCACAGCCCAGATCAGGACGAGGAACGAGGCGGCAAGCTGAACCGGCTCGCGCGCGCCTAGGGAGGGAAGCGCGATGGCGAGCACCGCGAAGGAGAGGCTGTACGAGAGGTCGGTGACCACGTCGGTCTTGCGGATCGCCGCGACGGCAAAGAACGCTGCGTTCACGACCAGGGAGACCGCCAAGGAGAGGAGGATTGCGTTCATGGGATAAGCGCGGAGGCGGAGACCTACGAAGCAGAAACTGTTGGAGACGAAGCTGAGCACACGGTCGTGCTTGCCGAAGAGCGTAGTTGCGCCAGAGCCCGACGCGCCCGCTGGAGTCCGGGAGCAACGGAAGCACACCGGACGACTTACAGGCACATGCATGTCGAACCTCCGGGACCCGCGGATTAGAAGTCCGCCGCTCTGTCCCGGCTACCGCTTACGAATTGCCGACTCCGCACGCACAGGAGTAGGCGACGTCGTCGTACCAAGCTGGGCCAACAGTGCGCGCGGCGCGCAGATAGATGCCGACGTAGGCGGTGTCGGCCGGCGCAGTCCCGCTCGCCTGCAGGCGCTTCCAGCCGAGGATGCCGCAGCGAAGCGACGCCGACTGCGCCCCACCGACGACGCGTCCGTCGCTCGCGAACCAGCGCAGCGCGATGCCCACGTGGCCGCAGCGTGAGCCTGCGCGCGCGAACACGGTCACCGTAGAGCGGTCACCGGGCCGGACCCCCGGATCGGACGGGGCGATCGCGAAGGCTGCGTCAAGCGCCGTTCCGGCGGCCGCACCATCGATCCGGGCCGAGGCGCGACCCGTCCGCGCCATCCGTACATCGCGCGAGAAGGCTGCGCCGCGTGCCGGCCGGATCCGCCACAGCGCCGGCAGGGGAAGCCCGCGTTCGTCTCGGACGGACTGCTCGAAGCCGTTGTTGAACCCATCCAGACGGCCGTCGGAGAAGATCGTCCGCACCGCTGCGGCTGCGGGCTTGGCCTCGCCCGAGACGCGAAAGAGGCCGAAGCGGTACTCGCGCATGTTGCCGTTGAGGCCAGGGTCGTCCGGCGGAATCGCGTCCGGGGCGAAGTCCGAGAGGACCCACGGCGCGATCGGAGGCAAGCCGAGCCGTCGCGCCACATTCGCGAGCGATCGCAGGTAGTAGGCCTGCTCCGCCTCACGCGCGGAGGCCGACGCGGGCACGCCGGGGAGGACGTCGTACGGAATCGCCGTCGAGTAGCCGGTCTCGCCCACGCGGAGCGGGACTGGAGCGACCGCCGCCACCGCCGCGCGCAAGTGCTCGGCGGCGAGCTCGGGCCGCCAGTAGAAGTGGGCAGAGTAGAAGTCGGGCTGCGCGGCGCCGAGCGCGGAGTGGAGGAGCCGCAGGTCGCGTGCAGCGTCGAGCGCAGGCACGGAGACCGTGACGGGCCTCTTCGTCAGCTCCCGCACGAACGGGATCAGCGCCGCGGCCCAGTCGCCAGCGCCCTCGTCCTGCGGTCGAAGCTCGTTCTTCAGCTCCACGAACGCGATCCGCTCGTCGCCGGCGTAGCGAGAGAGCAGTGCAGTCACCCAGCTGCGGGAGCCGCTGACGTCGCCGTAATCGTGCCACCAGTCGAACAGCGTCAGCTGCACGCGCAATCCGTGGCGCGCGGCGAGATCGACGACGCGTTCGAGCCTTGCGCCCATCCGGGGGTCCGGCTCCGGGTAGCCGAAGACGCGGGCGGGGACGATCACGCGCACCGTGTTCGCGCGGAGCCACGCGACGCGGACCAGGTCGCGGTCGATCGCCTCGGCATCGAAGTGCGTCCACATCAAGGTCCAGCCGCCCCGCGCGGGGAAGTAGCTGATCGAGCGCACGTCCTCCGGCACGCGCGGTCCGTCGGCAGGTCTCGCGGGCGCGGCGCCGCCCGCGAGTGCGAGAAGCGAAGCGACCGAGAGGAGGAGGGATAGGCGCACTCGCGCCGATCCTATGCGCGGTTGGCGAGAGTCGTCATACGGTTGAGGGCTCCACTAAGCGATTTGCGCGCTGTGCTCGAGGTCGGCGCGCACGCGTCAGCGTGAGCGCGCGCTGCGCCGCGATGAAGTCCCGATACCACGCGTAGCTCCCCTTGGGGACGCGCTCCAGTGTTTCGAAGTCCACGTAGACGATCCCGAAGCGCTTCGAGAACCCCAGCGCCCACTCGAAATTGTCGAGCAGCGACCAGAGGAAGTAGCCGCGCGACCGGGACCCCGTCCTCGACGGCACGTGCGATTGCGTCAACGTGTCGCGCGACGTACGACGTCCGCTCGGGATCATCGACTGACCCGTTGCGCCGGACGTCGTCGAACGCCGCGCCATTCTCGGTGATGAGGATGGGCGGCAGCTCGTAGTTTCGGTGGAGCGACAGGAGCAGCTCGTGAAGACCGTCGGGATACACCTCCCACCCCATCGACGTCTGCTCGGCTCCGGGCGGCTCGACGACGATCGGGGCGCCGTTCTGCCCGGCCCGAACGATGTGACGCCGGTAGTAGTTCACGCCGAGGAAGTCGAGTGGACGCGCGACGGCGGCGAGATCGCCGTCGGCGATGGTCGGGAAGATCGTCCTCCCACAGCTCGACGACGTCCTCCGGGTACGCCCCCCGGATCACCGGGTCGAGAAACCACCGGTTCCTGGTTCCGTCCTCACGCTGCGCAGCCGCGACGTCCGCCTCGGAGGACGTCAACGGATGCATCGGAATCAGGTCGAGCGTGATGCCCGACCGACTCGGCGCCGTTCGCCCGGAGCACGTCGGCGGCGAGGCCATGCGAGAGGAGGAGGTGGTGCGCGGCGGCGAGCGCGTCCGCCTGGCTCCGACGTCCGGGCGCGTGCTCTCCCTTTCCGTACCCGAGCCATGCGGCGACCCAGGGCTCATTGTGCGTGATCCACGAGGTGACGCGATCCGCCAGGCGCGCCGAGACAGCGTCGGCGTACTCCACGAACGCGTCGACGACCTCGCGCTGCGGCCATCCTCCTCGATCCTCGAGCGCTTGCGGCAGGTCCCAGTGGTAGAGAGTGACGTAGGGGTCGATCCCGTTCGCGAGGAGCTCGTCGACCAGCCGGTCGTAGTAGTCGAGGCCGGCGGGGTTCACGCGACCCCGACCCTCCGGGACGATTCGCGGCCAAGCGATCGAGAAGCGGTATGCGTCGAGGCCGAGCTCGCGCATCAACCGGACGTCCTCGCGGTAGCGGTGGTACGAGTCGCACGCGACGCCACCGTCGTGTCCGTTCACGATCGTGCCCGGTTGCGCTGCGAAGCGGTCCCAGATGCTCTCGCCGCGACCGTCCTCAGCGGTCGCACCTTCGATCTGGTACGCAGCGGTGGCAGCCCCCCAGGTGAAGGCCGGCGGGAAGACGCGCGTCGCAGTGTCGGTTACGGAAGCCATCGTCTACTTAACCGATAAAGGCATCTATACGCGGTGTATCGTCCGGCGCAAAGGAGGAGCGCGCGAGTGTCCGCACAGCGAACGAGTAGGGCGACGATCAAGGACATCGCCGAACGCGCAGGCGTGTCGAAGGGAGCCGTCTCGTATGCGCTGAACGGGCGTCCCGGAGTGTCGGACGGCACCCGCGAGCGCATTCTCGCCATCGCCGATGAACTCGGCTGGTACCCGAACCGCGCGGCCCGCGCGCTCTCCGCTGCCCGCGCCGACGCGTGCGGACTCGTCCTTGCTCGCCCGGCGCGGACTCTCGCGCTCGAGCCCTTCTTCATGGAGTTCATCTCCGGTGTCGAGTCCGAGCTCGCCGAACGTTCCGTGGCACTGACGATCCAGCTCGTGAAGGACACGCGCGAAGAGATCGCCGTCTACCGTCGCTGGTGGGGCGAGCACCGCGTCGACGGCGTGCTCATGGTCGACCTGCGAGTCGACGACCCGCGCATCGACGAGCTCGTGCGTCTCGGCCTGCCCGCCGTCGTGGTCGGGGGGCCGCTGGAAACCCGCTCCCTGCCTTCGGTTTGGCACGACGAGCGCGCCGTCGTCGTCGAAGCAGTGCACTACCTCGCCGCGCTCGGCCATCGCCGGATCGCTCAGGTCGCGGGCGTTCCGGACTTCGTCCACACGAGGCAGCGCATCGACGGCTTCTGGAGCGCGTCGCGCGACCTGGGACTCCAGGCGGAGGTTGTCGAGACCGACTACAGCGCAGAGATGGGCGCCCGGGCGACACGCAAGCTCCTCTCTTCGCGCACCCCCCCGACCGCAATCGTGTTCGACAGCGACCTCCTCGCCGTCACGGGCCTCGGAGTCGCCCAGCAGATGGGTTGCACCGTCCCCGACGACCTGTCGATCGTCGGGTGGGACGACTCGTTGATCAGCCAAGTCGTCCACCCGCCGCTCACCGCCATCACCCGAGACATCACCGCGTACGGTGTCGCCGCGACGAGGCACCTCTTCGATGCGATCGAGGGTCGGGCCGATGGCGACGTCGAGACGACCCGCGGCGAGCTCACGACCCGAGGCAGCACCGCACCACGGCCCCTCGCCGCCGCGAGCTGAGCGCGGTCGGCGCGTTACGCGTCGCTCGAACCACTTGACACTTAACCGGATAAGTGATGAACTACATGCGTTCGATGCTGAGGTGGAACGGATCCGACGACGGATCGCGGGCTCTCGCCGGCACTCTCGGCGTTCCGCATCGCACATGCGGCTCCGTCTCAGCGGGACCGGCCGTGCCCGTAACGATCGGTGCGAGCGAAGGGAGGGATGCTCGGGCCTGAGTGCGGGCATTCCAACAACGCGACTCCGTCGACGTCGAACGCACGGGTGAGAGAGATCTTGAGCCCAGGGGAGTCGTAGTCGTGAGACACGGACTCAAGGAGGAAGCATGATGGCAACAAGAAAGAAGAGGAGAGCATCGAGCATCGTCGCGCTCGTCGTTGCTCTCGCCGCCGCCATATCGCTGCTGGCAGCGGGTGGAGTAGGTGCAGGCTCCAGGTCCGCGTTCGCGCTCCCACGCGCGCAGACCTTCTATATGAGCGGAAGTCAGTGGGCACCGTACGGCGATGTGAACCCCGCCAAGACGTGGGACTACTCGACGGGCACGGTCGGACTCGCGTACGAGACCGCCTTCCGTTTCAACCCGCTGACGGGCAACTTCATCCCGTGGCTCGCCACGAACGGAACCTGGCGCACGAAGAGCCAGTACGTCATGACGATCCGCACAGGTGTCAAGTTCAGCGACGGAAAGACACTGACGCCGAAGGACGTGAAGTACAGCTTCGACCTACTCAAGATCCCGACCCACCCCCAGAACGCGCTGTGGGCGACTACCGGGCTCCAGAGCGTTCGGGCCGTCCGGAACACGGTCGTCTTCACGTTCGCCGGAAAGCCGGGATACCAGCAATTCGACTTCTATCGCTACAACGTTGCGATCGTTCCGCAGCACGTCTTCAGCAAGTTCAGCAGGACGGACCTCACGACCGGCAACCTGGATGCGAAGCGAGTCGTCGCGACCGGTCCGTACGCGTACCAGTCCGGTGCTAGTTCGACGTCACAGACGTTCGTCTGGCAGCGCCGCGACGACTGGTGGGCGACGAAGCAGCTCGGTCTCAAGCCCGCACCGCGGTACGTCGTCGACATTCACAACACGTCGAACACGGCCGCACTGGCCAACTTCCAGGCGGGGAACATCGACCTCTTCAACAACTTCGCCCCGAAGTCGGCAATCAAGGGCAACCTGAAGACGTTCTACTCCAAGGCCCCGTACCACCTCGGAGCGAACACGACGTGGCTCTTCCCGAACACCACGAAGAAGCCGCTGAACGATCCGCAGTTCCGCCGTGCCCTTGCCTTCTCGATCAACATGAACCAGATCCTCGACAAGGCGTACCAGGGTCTCGTGGACAAGGCGAGCCCGACCGGGCTCCTCCCCATCTGGAGCAAGTGGGTCGACAAGAAGGCCGTCGCGAAGCTCGGCTTCTCGTTCAACGTGACGCGGGCGAAGGCAATCCTCGCTGCCGCCGGCTACAAGGACACGGACAACGACGGGTACGTCGAGAACAAGGACGGATCGGACATCTCGCTCACGATCCAGTGCCCGAACGGATGGTCGGACTGGATGATTGCGATCCAGGTCATCTCGGAAAGCGCGAAGGCGGCCGGCATCAAGGTCACCCCGGGCTACCCGGACTACGGAACACTGGTCGACGACCGCGGTCATGCACGTTACGACCTCGTCCTGGCCAACGACAGGCAGTACTCGAACACGCCGTGGACGTACTACCAGTACATCTTCCAGCTGCCGATCCTGGACAACCAGACAACGGTGAACTACGAGCGGTTCCAGAGCCAGAAGGCGTGGAACCTCACGCAGCTACTGGACAAGACACCGTCGACCGACACGAAGGCCTACAAGGCCGTGATGTCGCAGCTCCAGACCGTGTTCATGCAGAACCTGCCCGCGATACCTCTCTGGTACAACGGGATGTGGGCGATGTTCAACACGAAGTACTGGACGGGCTGGCCGTCGGCGTCCGGCCAGAAGTACACGCCTACGGCCTGGAACAACTACTGGCAGATGACGAGCATCGACATGCTCACGCATCTGAAGCCGGCCAAGTAGAGACCGCACCGATGAACACCCGACACCCCTCCCGGCGATCGGCCGGGAGGGGTGTCGCGTTCACAGCTGGCGTCATCGAGGTGGAGGCACGGTGGGGCGATACCTTGCACGGAAGATCCTGATCTACGCCGTCACGTTCTTCGTGGCGGTGTCGATCGACTGGGCCATCCCCCGTTTCATGCCCGGGGACCCGATCCAGGGGCTGCTCTCACGCATGCAGGCTCAGCCGAGCGCATCCGAGGAGCTGACGGGCTACTACACCGAGGCCTTCGGGTTCGACGTCCCGCTCTGGAAGCAGTACCTGAACTTCTGGGCCGCGCTCTTCAACGGTGATCTCGGGCTCAGCATCGCGAACTTCCCGACCCCCGTCTCGGAGCTCATCATGGGCGCCCTGCCGTACACGCTCGCACTGCTCGTCCCGGCGATCCTGCTCAGCTTCTGGGCGGGGAACAAGGTCGGCGCTCTCGCGGCCCGTCGGAAGGTGCTCGACAACACCGTGCTCCCGGCGAGCTACGTGCTCACCGCGACCCCGCAGATGTGGCTCGGGATCATCCTCGCCTGGTTATTCGCCTCGACCCTCGCCATCTTCCCGGTATCGGGTGCGTACGGGCTGGCGCTGCAGCCGGAGTGGTCGATCGAGTTCGCCCGCAGCTTCCTGCACCACTGGATCCTCCCCTTCTCCGCCCTGTTCCTCGTCGCTTTCGGTGGCTGGGCCATCGGGATGCGGAACATGATCATCTACGAGCTCGAGGCCGACTACTCGAACTACCTCGCAAGCCTCGGAGCTCCCACGAAGCTCGTCCGCAAGTACGCGTATCGCAACGCACTCCTCCCGCAAATCACCGGGCTGGCGCTTGCGCTCGGCGCAGTCGTGGCGGGCGCCATCGTCGTCGAGATCGTGTTCTCCTATCCAGGTCTCGGGACGCTGACCCTGAATGCGATCGAGAATCGCGACTACTTCCTCATCCAGGGGATCTTCCTCTTCCTCATCACAGGTGTCCTGATCGCGAACCTCATCATCGACATCGCGTATGTCTTCATCGACCCACGAACACGGGTCGGGATGCAGGGTGGTGCGTGATGGCTATCTCGGACCAAGACGTGGGAGTCGTGCCGACCGGAGCGCCGGCTCCGTCCCTGGAGACGACGGCGACGACGGCTCCGGGGGGAGGCGCTCCGATGGCCGCGGCCCCGCTGGTCCGCCGCTCCGAGTTCGTCTACTTCGCCCTTCGGAACTGGAAGTTCGTCGTGGGCCTCGGTGTCGTGATCGGGTTCTTCGTGCTCGGACTCGTGGGCCCCCTGCTGACGGACAACACGCCGTTCGAGTTCAGCGGCCCGACCGACCAGGCACCCTCCTCCGAGTACTGGTTCGGGACGACGTCGTTCGGACAGGACGTGTTCGCCCAGTTCGTGTACGGGCTGAGAGCCGCTTTCCTCGTCGGGATCCTCGGCGGGGGTATCGCGTGGCTCCTCGGAGCCGGTGTCGGCTTCACGGCGGGCTATCGGGGGGGCTGGATCGATGACGTCCTGAACATGCTCACGAACGTCGTCCTCGTGATCCCGACGCTGGCGATCCTCATCATCGTCGCGGCGTACATCAACGTGCACAGCTACGCGACGGAGGCGATCCTCATCGGGCTGACGTCGTGGCCCTGGGCGGCGCGCGCGGTGCGCGCCCAGACGTTCTCGCTGAAGACGCGGGAGTTCGTCGACGTTGCCCGGCTGAGCGGGCGGGGGACACGGCACATCATCACGACGGAGATCGCGCCGAACATGAGCTCGTACCTGCTCATGATGTTCATCCTCCTGTTCGGCGGCGCGATCCTCATCGGGGCCTCCCTCGACTTCCTCGGCCTGGGCCCCTCCGCCTCGATGTCGCTCGGCCTGATGATGAACAATGCGTTTCTCTCGAGTGCCCTCCTCCTCGGAACCTGGTGGTGGTTCGTGCCACCGGGAATCGGGATCATCGCGATCGTCGGCGGCCTGTACGTGATGAACGTCGGGCTCGACGAGATCTTCAACCCCAGGCTCCGGGAGAAGTGAGATGAGCCTCAAGGTCGACGGGCTGACGGTCTACTACCAATCGCTGCGCGGCGACGTCAAGGCGGTGGACGGCGCGACCTTCGAGATCGCCGACGGCGAGATCATGGGGCTCGCGGGCGAGTCCGGGTGCGGCAAGTCGACGCTCGGCAAGAGCCTGATTCGCATGGACGCTCGCATGCGGTACGTCGACGGCCACGTCGAGCTCGACGGCAAGGAGCTGCCGATCTGGGACGACAGGAAGATGAACCCTCACCGGTTCAAGGACGTCTCGATCATTCCCCAGTACGCGCTCAGCGCGCTGAACCCGACCCGCAAGATCGGGACGATGGCGACGGAGCTCCTCGCATCGCGGCAAATCCCGCTGAACGGCGTGGTGGACGAGCTCAAACGTCGCCTGAAGCTCGTCGGTCTGCCCGAGGACGTGCTGGAGCGGTTCCCGATCGAGCTCTCGGGAGGGATGAAGCAGCGCGTCGTGATGGTGCTCTCGTCCCTGCTCGACCCCTCGCTCCTGATCGCCGACGAGGTGACATCAGCGCTCGACGTGTCGACCCAGCGAGCCGTCTCCGAGCTGCTCGTCGAGTTCCGTGACCGTGGCTTCGTCAAGAGCATGATCGTGATCACGCACGACCTCTCGGTCCTGTACCAGATCGCCGACACGATCCTCGTCATGTACGCCGGCAAGCTCGCCGAGAAGGCGCCGGCGGAGACGATCGTCGACGCACCGGCGCATCCCTACACGCGGATGCTCCTCTCGTCGCTCCCCGAGGTCGGGGTGCGGTACGCGGAGAAGCGGCTGAGCGGCATCCCCGGCCGACCGCCGTCGCTCCTCGAGCCTCCGACAGGATGCCGCTTCAGGGCGCGGTGCCCACTCGCGTTCGAGAAGTGCGCCGAAGAGCCGCCGTTCGTCGAAGTCGCGCCGGGTCAGGCGGCCGCGTGCTGGAAGGCGGCAGTCTGATGCTGAAGGTCGACACCTGCTGCAAGTCCTACCGCGTCGGCGCGTTCGGCGGCCGCGAGCTCCAAGCGGTCCGGAACGTCAGCTTCGACGTCCACCCGGGCGAGGTCGTCTCGCTCATCGGCGAGAGCGGCAGCGGCAAGTCGACCATCGGGAAGATGATCCTCCGGCTCCTCAAGGTCACCCGCGGGAACATCGTCTTCGACGGCGTGGACATCTCCACGCTCGGCGGCGAGAGCGCTGAAGGCGTACTACGCCGACGTGCAGGGCGTGTTCCAGGATCCGTTCAGCTCGTACAACCCGATCTTCAAGGCCGACCGTGTGTTCACGATGCTCCGCAGCGAGTACTTCTCCGGGCTGAGCGCGACCGACTGGGACGCGAAGCTCGGCAAGTCGCTCGACGCCGTGAGCCTCAATCCGGGAGACGTCCTCGGAAAGTACCCCCATCAGCTGAGCGGCGGCCAGCTGCAGCGCATGCTCATCGCGCGCGCCCTCATGCTCGACATCCGACTGCTCGTCGCGGACGAGATCATCAGCATGCTCGACGCCTCGACCCGCATCGACGTCCTGAACCTGCTAGGAGACCTGAAGTCCCGCGGGCTCGGCATCCTCTTCATCACGCACGACCTCTCGCTCGGCAACTACATCAGCGACAAGACGATGATCCTGCGACGCGGCAACGTCGTCGAGATTGGCGCGACCGAGCTGGTGTTCGGAAACCCGGTCCATCCATACACGAAGACGCTGCTCGCCTCGGTCCCGCAGCTCCATACGAAAGTGGAAGGACGTCGACGCCGGATCGGGCGACGCTCGGCCAGCGGGCCTGGGCCTCGCGGCCGACCTCGACACTCGCGGCGAGCTGGTCGAGATCGAGGCAGACCATTTCGCCGCCCTCGAAGGCAAGGAGGAGTGACCCAGTGACCAGTGTCGGGGCAAGGGCACGAGCTGATGTCGAAGGCATGGCGCCGCCCGATCCCTTGGGAGGACCGGCCTGCGGGCTCGGGGGACGTGCTCTGGCGCTCGAGCCGGAACCCGATCATCGCCCGCGACCAGATCCGGCGCGCGAACAGCATCTTCAATTCGGCCGTCGTGCCGTTCGGCGGCGGGTTTGCCGGCGTGTTCCGCGTCGACGACTCACAGCGCGTGATGAATATTCACGCCGGGACGAGCGCCGACGGGATCGAGTGGGAGATCGACGACGAACCGATCGTGTTCCTGCCCGGCGGACAGCCGTGTCCGCGAGATCCAGGAGCAATTCCTCTTCGCCTATGACCCGCGCGTCACCTGGCTCGAGGATCGCTACTACGTGACCTGGTGCAACGGATACCACGGCCCGACGATCGGAGTGGCGTACACGCACGACTTCAAGACCTTCCACCAGCTCGAGAATGCGTTCCTCCCGTTCAACCGAAACGGCGTTCTCTTTCCTCGCAGAATCCGCGAGAGCTACGCGATGCTCAGCCGACCGAGCGACAACGGCCACACGCCATTCGGCGACATCTACTACTCCGAGAGCCCCGACCTCGTGCACTGGGGGCGGCACCGACACGTCATGGCCCCCGTGCCGCTTACCTGGCAGTCGACGAAGATCGGAGCCGGCCCGACACCGATCGAGACGGGTGAGGGCTGGCTCGTCGTCTACCACGGCGTACTTACCTCGTGCAATGGCTTCGTGTACTCGATCGGAGCAGCTCTCCTCGACCTCGAGGAGCCGTGGAACGTGCTCGCCCGCGGTCGCGACTATTTGCTCTCTCCGCAGGCGCTCTACGAACAAGTCGGTGACGTCCCGAACGTCGTGTTCCCGTGTGCGGCGCTCGTCGATCACGGGGCCGACCGCATTTCGATCTACTACGGCGCCGCCGACACGGTCGTGTGCCTCGCCCACGGATACGTGTCAGAGATCCTCGAGTTCGTGCGCACCCCGTGATCTGGTGGCCGACCCCGACATGACCGACACCGGCACCAACGACCTCGACTCCGTTCCAGCTCTCGTTCATGACCGCGAACTACGTGGCCAGGGAGCTCGGATATGGCGCAACCACCGAATGGGGGCTGTTCGATGCCGCCACCAACGCCGCGTTCGAGCCACTCGAGACCTTCGCGACCCGCTTCGACGACCTCCTCGCGACGATCGCCGGCATCGGGTTCGACGAGATCGATCTGTGGTTCGGACATCTCAACTGGCGCTGGGCCACGTCCGACCACGTGACGCTCGCACGCGAGGCGGTCAGGCGTCGTGACATCCGGATCGTCAGCCTCGCCGGCAGTATCGGCGGGACGACGGCCGACGTGGCCGCCGCATGCCAGCTCGCGAATGACCTCGACGTCGACCTGATCGCCGGGGTCGGCGCCCGCTCTCGAGCGCGATCGGGACGGCACCGCCGCGGTGCTCGCGGCGCACGGCGTCCGATTCGGGCTCGAGAACCATCCCGAGCGAACGCCGAGCGAGGTGCTGGCGGCGATCGGCGAGTCCGATGTGCTGGGTGCCGCCGTCGACACCGGCTGGTGGGCGACTCAGGGTTACGACCCGGCCGCCGCAATCGACGAGCTCGCGCATCGACTCTTCCACGTGCACCTGAAGGACGTGGAGGCACCCGGAACGCACGTCACGTGCATGCACGGAGACGGCTGCGCCGACATCGCACGCTGCATCGAGAAGCTGCTCGCCATCGGCTACACAGGCCCGGTGAGCATCGAGCACCACCCGTTCGATCGCGACCCGACAGACGAGTGCGCCCGATCGCTCGCTCTCGTCCGCGAACGGCTTGCCCCAACGCGAGCGGCAAGCCGTGCCTGAGCACGAGCTGCGCGTCGCCGTCGTCGGGTGCGGCAACATCGCCGGCGCGTACGGCGAGACGATGAGCGCATACTCCGTCGGTTCGGATCGCCGGTGCCACGGACGTCGACCGCTCGCAGAGCGCCGCATTCGTCGACCGGTTCGGTGGGCTCGACTATCCGTCACTCGACGACGTGCTCGCTGATCCGGAGGTCGACGCGATCGTCAACCTCACGTTTCCGTCCGTCCATGCGGAGGTAACGACCGCGGCCCTCCAGGCCGGAAAGCACGTCCACACCGAGAAGCCGCTGGCCGAGAGCTACGTAGCCGCACGGACGCTTGTCGACCTCGCCGCCGACCGGGGACTGCGCCTATCGTGCTCGCCGATAACGTTCCTGGGCGATGCCCAGAAGACCGTGTGGCGACTGGTCGACTCGGGCGCCATCGGCCCGATCCGCGTCGCATATGCCGAGGTGAACTGGAGTCGGATCGAGAGCTGGCACCCTCGCCCGCAACCCTTCTACCGGATCGGGCCGTTCGCGGACGTCGGCGTGTACCCACTCACGATCCTCACGGCCATGTTCGGTCCGGCGCGACGCGTCACCGCCTTCGGGGCGATTCTCTACCCCGATCGCACGACGACTGCAGGCGAGCCCTTCTCGCCCGAGGCCCCGGACTTCGGCGTCGCAGTCGTCGAGCTCGAGAGCGGAACCGTCGTGCGACTGACCGCGAACTTCTACGTCGGCCGCCACAGCAAGCAAAGTGGAATCGAGCTCCACGGCGATACAGGATCGATTTTCCTGTCGAGCTGGCAGGAGTTCGATGCCGTGGTGGAGCTCGCTCCCTTCGGCGGGGCATACGAGGCGATCCCGGTGGCAAACGCCTTCCCAGGAACCGACTGGGGGCGCGCGCTCGGCGAGCTGAGCGACGCGATCGCATCCGGGCGGCCGCATCGCGCCACGGGCGCACAGGGCGCGCACATCGTCGAGATCCTCGATGCGATCGGGAGCTCGGCCGCCGAAGGTCGCGCCGTCGAGATCACGTCATCGTTCTCTCCACCCAGCCTTTTCAGCTAACCGAGACCACAGGAAAGTCACGGGCGAGACCCGAGTCGAGACCACGTCGCCCTGGCGAAGCTTCTGATCTCGGATAAGAAAACCGCCACGACGCAAGAGCCCCGTCGTTCTAGGGAATAGACTTTTGAATACCCCGATTTGCAGGTACTTCTATTGCGCCCGGGAGGATTCGAACCTCCGACCCGCGGATTAGAAGTCCGGCACCGTCCGAGCATAGGCGCACCTGATCCGTGAGCAAGTCCTTCGCGCCCAATGCCCTCAGCGCGCATCTGATTTCCGGGTATCTCTCTCCATCCAGAGCGCCGCCCGTTTGCCGCCGTCACCGGGATCGCTCCGGGAATCGGCGTTACGGTGGCGCTGGTGCACGACTCGGCGACACGGGCGGACTCGGCTGGAACTGGCTGCGTCGGCGCGTACGGCTGGCCGGTGAAGCCCTTCGACCGCGCGCACCCGATTCGCGGTGGGTTCGGCGATCCCCGGACCGTCTTCACTGGGCGACGCTCGGAAAAAACCGTGCTCGAGGGCGACGGCACCTTCTCCTTCCATCAGGGCCTGGACATCTCCGCGCCGGACGGCTCTCCCGTCTTCTCCGTCTCCTCGGGCATTGTGGTACGGGCTCGCGGTGATCGCGTGACCGTCGATTGCGGCAACGGGCGCAAGTTCCAGTACTGGCACATCGAACCTGCCGTGCGCGTCGGCAAGCGCGCAGTCGCTGGGCGGACGCTGCTCGGCTTCGTGCAGGAGAAGCGCGAGCATGTGCACCTGACGCACCTCGAGCGCGGCCGGGCGGTCAACCCGCTGGCTCCCGGACGGCTCACGCCGTACCGAGACACGACGGTACCTCGCGTGCTCGCGATCACGATCGTGGGTGGCGCTTTCGTCGCCGAGGCGATCGACATGCCTTCCCTGCCCGTCCCCGGTCGCTGGCGCGGCTTCCCGGTGACGCCCGCCCTCGTGACGTGGCGCATGGAGTCGGCGAGCGGCCGCGTCGTCGCCGGTCCACGGGTTGCCCGCGACGTCCGCCGGACCGTCCTGAGGAACGATCGGTTCTGGGC
This sequence comes from uncultured Actinomycetes bacterium, assembly GCA_963838395.1. Taxonomy (GTDB): domain Bacteria; phylum Actinomycetota; class Thermoleophilia; order Gaiellales; family Gaiellaceae; genus GMQP-bins7. Next base: position 1,203,108 of record CAWIQX010000014.1, on the reverse strand, counting down.
CACGTTCGCCCGCGGCACGCACCAGAATTGGCCAGTCTTCGACGGCAGGAAGCAACAGGGCCTGAAGGGTCGCTACCTCTTCCGACTCGCTGGGGCGCGGCGTGCAGCCGGAGACGTGATCGTCGTGACCGCGTCGGATATCGCAGGGAACAGCGGCGTGCGCCGCCTCGAGCTCGACGCTCTCTAGCCCTTGAGCGGCTGTTGAGAGTCGCTGCCAGCCTCTCGACATGATTCTGGAGCTCTACCAATCCTAAAAGTTGATGTATGCAGGCTGGGGGTTCGCGCCCTCTGAACCACCCCGACCATCCCCTCAGAAGGCGGAGCAGGAAGCGGACCTCCACCGCCTGGGCCGTCCGCCAACCTCTTGATGGATAGCTTCTGGATACAGCCCCCCAGCGTCGGCCAGTCCGTCTACGCCACGGAGGTGACCATCACGGCGCTGACCCTCGATGAGATCGATTCCGCATAGCGGAACCCCGCTCGTTAGCTCAGAAGCCATCCTATTCAAGCCCTGGTTGATGGCAACGACGATCGGACCTCAACGGTACTCGCGTCTGCCTCGGGTTTCCCACCCGGCCGGTCGGAGCGGCATGAACTAGACCAGCGTGAGCGCGACCGGTACCGCTTGCCGTTTGACCCTGTCCCGGCTAGCTCTCTCGGACACCACGAAGTGTTTGGCGGGCGCAGGGTCAAAATGCCAGATCCCCCATCCGTGGACAGCGAGGCCGGTTCTCGGGAAGCTGAAAACGACGGGCGGACGCGTTGGAGACCTGCTCGCGCCGAGAGGCGTGAGAAGCTTGAGCGTTTCAGGCGGGAAGAGTAGCGCCGGGCTCAGGCGCTGAGGAACGCCAAAACTGCGAGCACGCGCCGATGATCCTCGGTCGTCGGAGGAAGGTCGAACTTGAAGAAAATGCTCGTGACGTGTTTCTCGATTGCGCGTGGCGTGACGAAAAGCCGATCTGCGATCGCCTGGTTCGAGCGACCCTCGGCCATGAGCTTGAGCACCTCGCGCTCTCGCGGCGTCAGCAGCGCGAGCGGGTCGTCCCGGCGGCTTCGCCCGAAGAGCTCGTCGACGACGGCAGAGTCGAGAGCAGAGCCTCCTTCCGCGACGCGCCGCACGGCCGATGCGAACTCGTCGAGGTCCGCCACACGATCCTTCAGCAGGTAGCCGAGACCCTCCGTCGTCTCCGAGAAGAGATCCATCGCGTACGCAGACTCCACGTACTGCGAGAGGACGAGCACGCCCGTTCCCGAGTGACGTTGCCGAATCTCCGCCGCGGCGCGGAGCCCCTCGTCGGTGTGTGTGGGAGGCATGCGAATGTCGATGATCGCGACCCTCGGGGAGTGCATTGCAACGTGGCGCAGGAGGTCGTCAGAGTTTCCCGACTGCGCGACGACGTCGAAGCCCGCGTCGGCGAGCAGTCGGGCGATTCCCTCTCGAAGCAGCACCGTGTCATCCGCGAGCACGACCGTGATCCCGGCTCCCAGCGTCGAGATCGTGTTGCGAAGCGGAGGAAAGTCGCGCGGAAGGTCGTCGGCCAGGAGTTGGTGGATCCGCTCGGGCCGCGTCAGCCCTTCGAGCCGGTGCTCGCCGAGGTCGCGACTCGGAATGCCGTCGACGAGCGGGAGCATCTCGCCCGAGACGACGATCTGCCCTCCGTGTCCTGCGTTCGCGATCCGCGACGCGCGCACGACGTCGACGCCGGTGTAGCCCTCCTCGCCCAGAGCCGGCGTTCCCACGTGAAGGCCGATCCGCACGCGGACCGCCGTGTCACTCGGCCAGGCGGCATCCCGCAACGCACGCTGCGCGGTGAAGGCCGCGAGGACGGCGTTGCGACCGTCCGCGAACGCGGCGACGTACTCGTCGCCGACCGCGTCCGTCTCCGCGCCGGCGTGGGAGGCGACTGCGTCTCGGAGAAGGCGTCGCAGAAGCGTCACGGCGGCGGCGTAGTCGACGCGCGGATCCTGCTGGAGGGCAGTCGATCTCTCGACGTCGGCGAAGAGGAAGGTGACCGTTCCGGTCGGCAGGCTGCTCACGGCGCGAGTGTATGTCCCATCTCGACGAGCGGGATCTCGGCTCGAATCGAGGTTCCTCCACCCGAGGGGCTCTCGATCGAGAGCGTCCCGTCGAGAACCGCCACGCGGTCGACGAGTCCGCGCAGACCCGATCCGTTCACGGGATCCACCCCGCCGATACCGTCGTCGGAGACGGTCACGACCAGCACGCCGTCCTGCCGCTGGACGCACACGCGTGCCGAGGTGGCACGCGCGTACTTCGCGACGTTCGTCAGCGACTCCGCGACGACGTAGTAGGCGGCAGCCTCCACGTCCGCGACGAGCCGCTCGTCGGGTGCGATCAGCTCGACGGGCACCGGCGTGCGTGCCGCGAGCGTCTCGAGCGCGGGCCGGAGGCCGCGGTCCGTGAGAACGGCCGGATGGATTCCTCGTGCGAGCTCGCGAAGCTCCTGGAGCGCCTGTGCGAGCTCTGTCTGCGCGCCGGCGAGCAGCTCGAGCGCGGCTTCGCGGTCGCTCTCCAGCCGCGACTCGAGCAAGCGAAGCGAGACCGAGAGGGCCACCAGCCGCTGCTGTGCGCCGTCATGGAGGTTTCGCTCGAGCGCGCGTCGCGCCATCTCCTCAGCGCGCACGAGCCTGGCTCGCGAGGCGCGCAGCTCTTCCGCTCCCCGCTTGCGCTCGGTGATGTCCATTCCCGTGACGAGGACGAGACCCTCTAGTCGGTCGGTCACGTCCGCCACCGGGATCGCCGACCAGGCGAATGCGCGCGACGTCCCGTCCGCGGACCTGAGCTCCGATTCCACTGCCTCGGAGGCCTCGCCGGAGGCAGCGGTTGCGATCGCGTGCGCTGCGCGTCCGTCGTCGTCCTCGACGACGAGGTCAAGGAACAGTCGGCCGACGAGCTGGTCGTCGGGCCACCGGACCGCCTTCTTGAAGGCGCGGTTGGCCCCGACCTTCGGGTTGTCGACATCGCGGTCGCGGATCGTGCCGTCGCGCGCGAGCGTGATCATGATGCTCGGCACCCTCTCGAAGACCGCCGTCTGGACGTCTCGCTCGCGTTCTAGCTCCCGCTCGCGCTTACGGCGCACGGTGATGTCGAGTCCGCCGGAGACGATCGCGGTGACGACGCCCGTGTCGTCGTGGTACGGAGCTGTCCGCCAGTACATGACGTGGTGCTCGCCCTGCGCGTTCGTGAATGCGTTCTCGTACTCTCCGGCGGGGAAGTCGGGAGCGAGCGCTGCGAAGCGCTCCTCCACGGCTGTGCGCTCGTCAGGATCGATGAAGACGTCCCAGTACAGCCGGCCTACCACCTCGTCCTTGCGTTCATAGCCGGCGACCTCAAGCGCGGCGGCATTGACGTTCTGGATCCTGCCATCCGTGCCGACGATGGCAAGCAGGCTCGGAACCGTGTTTGTCACGGTGTCGAGGAACTCGACCTCCGCCCGCAACTCGACCTGAAGCCGGTCGCTTCGCAGCGTCAGTCCGGCCGCAGCGGTCACCGCGTCAAGCAGCTCGGGCTCGTCGTCGAGCGCAGCGTTGTAGGTGATCAAGGCGATCCGCCGCCCGTCCTGCTCGACGACCTTCACCGCACGACCGGCACGCGGCTTCGGTTCTGGTTCGGCTTGACCCAGTCGATCCACCCAGCCGCCCCGCGCTGTTCCCTGACGCCGATCGAGCCAGTAGAGGACGGTGAGTTCCTCGTCCTGCAACGCGCTCGCGAGCGCGTCTCTGAGTGGCGCTCCGCTCTGGAGCGCGACGATGAGTTCCGGAATCGAGACGCGGCTCAATCGAGGAGCGCGTCGATGATGTCGCCCGAGAGCTCGGCCTTGGGTACAAATCCGCGGGCCGCCGACGTCGAGACGAGCTCACCGTAGTCGGAGCGGTCCCGGCTCGAGACCAGGATCACCTCGGGAATCGGTCCCTCGCGGCAGCAGATCTCTGCGCAGAGATCGAAACCGGTCATGTCGGGGAGCTGTACGTCCAAAAGAACGATTCCGGGATCGAGCTCCCCGATCGCGTCGATCGCGGACGCTCCGTTGGCGGCCTCGCCCACGACGTGGAATCCCGCGGACTCGAGCATTGCCCGCGCGGACGCCCTGAAGCTGGGATGGTCGTCGACGATCAGCACGGTGCGGCCCATGAGACAGATATCGTGGCAGACGGAAGGTCGTGTCGCAGTGCGGCTAGCCGTACTGCGAGAACAGGATGATCCGTCGCCCGCGCCGGCCTGGCGACCTTTTTTCGTCTGCTCATGCGCCGCAGAACGCACCCCCACCCTTGCCGTAGCACAGTGGAGTTTCGGCTGCGCGGCCTGAAGCTTCCCCACTCGCGAGCGTGCGGGTCGCCGGGTTGGGCTCCTTTTCAGGACGCCGACGCTTGAACGAAACGAGGCGGCCGAAGCCGCCTCGTTTCATTGCGTTCGCTAAACCGCAGAGCCGAAGTTACTTTCCTTCGACGACTGTCGTGTTCTGCCCGCCAGAAGCCGCATCGCGGTGCCAAACCCGCCCCAGCTCGACCAGAAGATGAGCGAGGCAAGCAGGCCAATGATTACCAAGATCACACCATGCGACCTGGACGTCAAGCTAATTCCCATTTCAGTGCCTCCTTCTCCCCTCTGAGAACCTAGAGGTTGACGAGAGGTTGATCGCTAGCCGACCTTCAGGGCGCGTGCCGTTTTGCGCTCCCAAGGCCAGCCTGCCTGTTCGCGACGTACGAGTCCGGGAGCCCTGTTGCCTATGCCGCGAAGCGACCGAGCACGATCGATGCGTTGTGCCCGCCGAAGCCGAACGAGTTCGAGACGGCGACGCCGACGTCGGCTCGACGTGCCTCGTTCGGAACGTAGTCGAGGTCGCACTCGGGATCGGGCGTCTCGTAGTTGATGGTCGGCGGCAGCACGCCTTCGTGGATCGCGAGCGTGCAGAAAATCGCCTCGACCGCGCCCGCGGCACCGAGGGAGTGCCCGGTCGCACCCTTGGTCGATGAGATCGGAACGTTCCGGGCAATGTGCTCTCCGAGGGCGCGCTTGATTACCCGCGTCTCGCTCGTGTCGCCGAGCGGAGTCGAGGTGCCGTGCGCGTTGATGTAGTCGATCTGATCGGGTGAGACGCCGGCGTCCGCGAACGCCATGAGCATGGCACGAGCCGGGCTCTGGCCTGTCGAGTCGGGTTCGGTGACATGCTGCGCGTCGGAGGAGACGCCGTAACCGAGCAGCTCGGCGTAGATCCTGGCGCCGCGCCGCGTTGCGTGTCCGAGCTCCTCGAGCACGAGCACGGCACCTGCCTCGCCCATGACGAAGCCGTCGCGATCGGCGTCGAACGGCCGGCTCGCGTGCTCCGGGTCGTCGTTGCGACGTGAGAGGGCGCGCAGCGCGGAGAAGCCGGCGATACCGACCCTTGTAATCGGCGCTTCGCTACCACCTGCGAGCATCACCTCCGCACGCCCGAGGCGGATTGCGTCCAGCCCGTCGCCGATGGCCATCGTCGAGGCGGCGCAGGCGGTGCACTGGGAGGAAAGCGGACCCTTCGTGCCGAGTTCGATCGAGACCCGGCTGGCGCCCATGTTCGGAATGATCGCCGTGATCGAGAACGGGCTGCCCCGGGTGGGGCCTCGCTCGACCAAGGTCTCGCACGCTTCCTCGAACGACTTGAGACCCCCCATCGCAGTCGCGAAGGCGACGCCCACCCGATCGCACTCCGGCTCTACCTTCAGCCCGGCGTCGGCCTGCGCCTGCCGCGCCGCCGCCACGATCATCTGCGCGAACCGGTCCATGCGCCTCGCCTGCTTGCGCTCGATCCACTGCGTCGGGTCGAAGCCTTTCGCCTCGCATGCGAACGTGACCGGAAATCCGGTGGTGTCGAACGCCGTGATCGGCTCGGCCGTCGCTTTGCCTGCGACGAGATTCTCCCAGCTCGACCGTACATCGTTACCAAGTGGCGTCACCGCGCCCAGCCCTGTGATCACGACTCTCCGACGCCCGTTGGCGGCCATCAGGCCTCGAAGTCCCTCATCCGGCCATCAGATACCGAACGGCGAGTCATCTCGTCGGAGAATCCGCACTCGAGGCACGCATGGCGCGTCCCTCCGTCCTCGCCGACGATGATTCCCATCGTGACGCCACAGCCAGGGCAGATCGGCGGACGCTCGTCATCGGCCTCGAGCTTGCGCTCCTCGTCCACGCGGCCAGCCTAGCTCGACGCGGGTGAATCTAGATCACTTTCGCGGCTATTCTTTCGGCGCACTCGGACGAATACCGACGGCGGCCGTTCCGCGCCTTACTGTCCGTTCGCAGGATCAGAGAGGTGTGTGATGGCCGCAAGCGCAGAGAAGCTCACGTTCGGAAACGGCGGAGCGTTCATGCAGGAGACGCGTCGCGAGGTGGAGCAATATCTCGCACGCGGCCATACGCGGTTGAGAGGCTCGCTGCTTCTCTTCGCGAAGGCTCCCGTGGCGATTGGCTTCACCGTCGCTTCGTGGGCGGTGCTCGTCTTCGTCCGGCCCGGTGTGGCGGTGGGATTCCTCTGCCTCGGGGGACTCGTGCTGGGCGCCCTGCTGACAGCCTTCTGCGTGCAGCACGACGCCAACCACGGCTCCTACTTTCGGCGTAGGCGCCTCAACCATCTGCTCGGCTGGACGGCGGACGTGCTGCTCGGCTTCTCGAGCTACGCCTGGCGCGTGAAGCACAACGTCGCCCACCACACCTACACGAACATCGACGGCTTCGACGACGACGCCAGACAGGTCCCGCTGGCCCGGTTCGCCCCTTCCCAGGAATCACGACCGTGGTACCGGTTCCAGCACCTCTACATCTGGCCGATGTACACGCTTATGGGATTGCGTCTGCAGACCGTCGGGGACATCGCGGCGTTCGTTCGCGGCAGCGTCGGCGAAAGCACGCTCCGTGTACCCCGCGGCTGGAACTTGACGGGCGTGATCGTGGGCAAGGCGATCTTCGTCACGTGGGCGATCGCGATCCCGCTGCTCGTGTACCCCTGGTGGGCCGTGCTCGTCGCCTACCTCGGTTTCGCGATGATCACGAGCCTGATCATGGCAACGACGTTTCAACTCGCACACTGCGTCGAGGAAGCCTCATACACGTCGGCCGAGCAGGCGCGCGCCAGACGGCCGATCTGGGCGGTGCACGAGGTCGAATCGACCGTCGACTTCTGCCCCCGCAACCCGGTCCTCACCTGGGCGCTCGGTGGCCTCAACTTCCAGATCGAGCATCACCTGTTCCCGCTCCTGCCGCACACGCACTACCCCAAGATCGCCGAGATCGTGCGACGCAACTGCGTCAAGCACGGCATCCGCTACTCGTCGCAGCCGTCGCTCAGAGCTGCGCTGCGCTCCCATGCCCTCCATCTCCGCGCGATGGGCCGGCTCGGCCGCCCGGTCGAGATCGAGATGGGTTAGCGGCGGTACTGATGCGACACGTCTGAGCAAGGAGCCCCGGTTGCAGTGGCCCATCGACCCGGAGATCGAGCGAACGCCGCATGCAGCGGGCCGTGGAAGCTCGCGATCGATTTTCCGCAGCGCGGTCTCGGTCTCGTCTCTGTCGATCCGCGAAGCCGAAAGACGCAGTGCTCCATGTGTCTGACTTCAATGAGACAGTGCGAGTTCGTATAAGAAAGCCGCTGTCGGCTGCAGCTAGGACGTCGTCAGACGTCGAGACTTCGCCGGAAGTGGCTAATTTGCAGGGCTTTCGATGCGCCCGGGAGGATTCGAACCTCCGACCCGCGGATTAGAAGTCCGCCGCTCTGTCCACTGAGCTACGGGCGCGTTCTCCATCGAGCGTGGCAAAGCGTAAGGCAAGCGGTAGTCGCCGCGTCTGCGCGGGACGACGGCGTGTGTCAAGCGTACGCACGCGGGGTATGCGCTCCGTGTCGACGCTTTCGACGTCCTACGTATCGAAGGAGGCAGCAATGGGAACCAAGATCAGCGATGTGATGACGGCGCGTCCGCGTTGCGTGACACCGGAGACGACGCTGAAGCAGGTGGCCGAAGTGATGGAGTCCGAGGACATCGGCGCAGTTCCCGTCCTCGACGGCGAGCAGCTGAGCGGGATGGTCACGGATCGAGACATCGTCGTCCGCGCGGTTGCAAAGGGGAAGAACCCGGACGGGATGCCCGTCAGGGAGATCTTCTCGCGCGAGGTGGTGACCGTCGGCCCGGAAGACGATCTCTCGGATGCCATCCAGCTCATGGCTACGCACCAGGTCCGGCGCTTGCCGGTCGTGGACGGCGACAACCGACTCGTCGGAATCGTCGCGCAGGCCGACGTCGCGCTCGAGGCCAAAGAGAAACTCGTCGGCGAGATGGTCGGAGGAATTTCGCGGGCGCCCGAAGGGCCGCGCCAGATCTAGCCCGTCTCGACGAGTGGCGTGGCTCAGCGGGCGGTGAGAACGAGCGGTGAGCAGGCGACTCCGGTTGCTTCACGGACCGGGTTGCCTCTCACGTCGCGCGGAGCAACAGTCAACGTGCGGGCGGTGACGGTCACCTCGGCGTAGCTGTAGACGTCGAGCGCGGCGCAGCGCATCCCCATCCCGTTCGGTGGCGGCGGCTTGAAGAAGAGCGCGCCGATCGCGGTGCCGGCGCCGGGAGTGCCCAGAAAGCGATCGATCTCCTTCGCGAAGGTATTCGTGGCCACGGGGCCGGTCACGACCTCCCACATGCCCGCGCTCGCCGGAGCTGCGCCGAGTGTCCGGAAGCGCACCTCGTTGATCAGGTTCCCATGCGTGTCGGTCGTTAGGAATACGGCGTTCTCGACGTTCGCCTGCAGGAAGCGCAGGAGCCGATCGCGCTCGGCGGCGTAGCCTTCCCAGCGGTCGTAGGGGAGCGCGTAGTACTGCTGGATCGGGACCTCGTTCACGATGACTTTCCATGTCGCGGTCGAGGCTTCGATCGCACGGGTGAATGCGTTGTACTGACGTGCGCCGAGCATGGTGCGAGCCGGGTCGTTGAGCGCCGCCAGGCACGCTGGCGGCACCGGGTTTCTCAGTCCCGGCGCAAGGCTGGCGAAAGCGTCGCGCACCGCCTGTGGCGCAGTCGGGGCGAGATCGTTGCCGCACGCCGAGGTCGCCTTCCCACTGCGGAACGAGCGCTCGTCGAGGAAGAAGAGCTCGAGGTGCTTCCCCCAGCGGACGCTGCGATAGAGAGCGATCTCGCGCCGGTATGCAACGGGTGAGTAGTCCCGGAAGGCCTTGATCCCCGCCGCGTAGATTGCCTCCCCGTGCTCGGAGCGGGAGAAGTCGTTGACGAACTCGTGATCGTCCCAGTGGCTGTACAGGCCGGTGGACGCGCGAAGCGTGCGTAGCGCGGGAAGAGCTAGGCCGAGCTTGTACTTGCCCCATTTTTCCGGGGTCGTGCGGGCGGCCGGCGCCCCACCCACGCCGCTGTCGGAGTAGATGGTGTCGCCGAGGTTGATGTTGAAGTCGTTCCGCTCTGCCGCCATGCGTGAGTAGATCTGGAAGCGGTTGAAGCCGAGGCCGCCGCTCTCGGTCGGGGTCGCGTCCGCGTCGCCGGTGATCCCGAAGCGGATTCGGCGGTTCGCCGTTGGCCCCGGGGCGGTCGTGAAGGCGCCCGTCTCGCTGACTCGTCGCCCGCGCGTGAAGAGATACGTGTAGCGGCGACCTGAACGCAGGCCCGTGATGCGCGACTGAACCGTCAGATCGCTCGCGCTGGAGGGTTGCAGAACTTTCGCGGCGACCACCTCCGACCCGAGCCGGACCACGAGCCGGACGTTTCCGGTCGCGGGCGCTCGCGTCCAGAGGATCGCCGACGTCGCCGTGACTTCTCCCGCGGCGACGCCGTACCGGAAGCTCGGCGTCGCTCCCTGGGCCTGGACGGCGGCCGTGGCGAAGGCGGCGAGCGCACCGACGATGAGGGCCAGACGCATCGCCGACGAGTCTAGGGAGTCTCGGCCGGGTCGAGGTCCTCGCGGCGCTCCTCTTCGCCGAGGAAGCGGAGAAAGAGCACGGTGAAGACCGCGAAGAAGACCACCGCCTGCTCGAACGACATCAGGATCCCTGCGAGCTGCTGGTCCTCGAGCGCCGAGAGCCCCCAGAGCCGCTCCGGCGCGTCGACGTAGAAGTCGTAGATGGCATCGGGGACCAGCGCGAGGACGAGTCCGATCGGGCTCCCGAGGACGAAGGCCGCGAAGACGATCGCCGCGCGCGAGCCGGTTCCGAGCCGGTGCGGCTCGTCGTGGACGACGCTCCACCACATGGCCACCCCGGTCGCGAAGTAGAGGGCGTGCTCGAGATGGAGGAGCGTATGCGGGTGCTCCAGGGCCGTGTCGTAGAGCCACGGCAGGTGCCAGAGCATGTAGTTCGCGAGCCAGAGCGGGAGCGCCACGGCGGGGTGGGTGAGCGTGCGGAGGAGCGGAGGCTGCGTGAGCGTCACCGCGAGCGCCGGGGGAAGACCGAGTACGACGAGCAGCGGAGCCCACTCCGCGAGAACGACGTTCTGTAGAAGGTGGATTACGAGCAGGTAGTTCATCGCGATCGTCTCGAGCGGCGTGATGGTGACGACGAGGAGGAGCACCATTGCGGTGACGAAGCAGGCGATCCGCCAGCCGGGCGCCGAGAAGCGGCGCACGCTGAGGAAATAGCCGATGGTCATGAGGGGAACGAGGAGGAGCGCCTCCGGGTTCCACGACCACCTGTACGGATCCATGGCGCTACGCTAACCGGGCGCGGGCGTAGCTCAGTTGGTAGAGCGTCAGCCTTCCAAGCTGAATGTCACCGGTTCGAGCCCGGTCGCCCGCTCTCACACCCACGGACTCGGCAGCGGTAGGCGCTTATGCTTCGCCGACCGCTCTCCTACCCGGTACGGAGGTGTGACATGGATCAGCCGCTCGGCGTGCGCCTCGGCGCAGAAGCGCTCGGAACCTTCCTCTTCTTCTTCCTCGGCTTCAGCGGCATCGCCGTTGTGGTCGACATCGGCGTGGACGCGATCACACCCCTTGGAATCGCCGCAGGCTTCGGCTTCGGCCTCGCGCTCGCGATCACCGCCTTCGGACATCTCTCCGGCGGGCACTTCAATCCCGCGGTCACGCTCGGAGTCATGGTCGCGGGAAGATTCCCGGCGCGCGACGTGCTGCCTTACTGGATCGCCCAGCTCGTCGGGGGGTTCGGAGCCGTGCTGGTGATGGCGATCGTCTACTCGTCGCAGGTGACCGACTCGTTGCAGACCGCCCCGGGAAGCGGTATCGACGATTGGGCTGCTCTCGTGCTCGAGATCATTGCCACGGCGCTCTTCGTCATGGTGATCCTCACCGTCGCGACCGACGAGCGGGCAGCCTGGAACGGCGTCATGGCGCCCTTCCTCATCGGCCTGTTCATCTTCACCGCGGCCACCGTGGTCGGCCCCGCGTCGGGCGGGTCGTTCAACCCGGCGCGCTCGCTCGATCCCGTCCTCTACAACCAGGAGTGGGGTGACGTCTGGATCTACATCGTCGGACCGCTCGCGGGCGGAGTTCTGGGCGCCGCGGTGTGGGCGTTCGTCTGCCTCCGGGAACCGCCGACTCCGGACCCACACTTCGAGACCGCACGCGCGGACGAGCCGCAGACCGCTACGCGAGAGGACGAACGCCAGCCGTAGAGCTAGTTTCCGCTCGCCGAGAAGTGCTGATAGTCCTTCACGGACGTCCAGCGTCCGCCCCAACCCCAACCGATCGCGTCGAATGCGCGTACGAGGGCACCGCCCTCGTACGCCATTCCCGGCCGGCGTCGCCCGCGGTCGAGGTACGGAAGGCTCGCGCGATGCGACGTGCTCCCGCCCGAGACATACGGGTTCTCGATCGGATTGATGTCGATCGCGCGACCGTATGCATGCTCCGACCAACGGCGCGTTCCCTCGACGAACCGGCAGTTGAAGGCCGAGGTGTTATCCGCCTCGATCGAGCGGAAGTCGCTGGCGCCGTACACGTCGACGGGCACGACTTTCCGGATCGGGAAGCGGTTTGCGTAGAGCCCTCTGAACGCGCCGAGCACCGGGCGAGCGAAGTCCTCGTGCACGACGAGTCGCCCCGCTCGCACCTTCCGATCGAACCCCCAGTGCGAGAACGAGAGCAGGCGAAGATCGCGCAACGCGATGGGGCAGCCGGGGCGCCAGGAGACACCGGTCATCCGCTTCGCCTGGGCGGCATCGATCCGCGAGATCGTCCCGTGGAAACCGATCTGCCCTTGTAACGCGTCGTGACTCGGAAGCTCTGTCCCGCCGGCGGGAGCCGCAGCGATGACGGACGCGACCACGACGGCCGCGAGTGCTCTGTGTCTCACGAGTCGGGGCGGCGGGATCTGAACCCGCGACCTCTGCGTCCCAAACGCAGCGCTCTACCAGGCTGAGCTACACCCCGATCCGCACAGTCTAGGGAGATAGCCTGCCGGGCCATGCTCGAAGCTCCCCTTCCCTTCCCCGGCGCGACCCAGTACGACCGGCGTGCCGGACTCGGGTACGCGATGGCGCTGACGGCGGCGGTGCTCTTCGCCATCAACGGAACGGTCTCGAAGGTCGCCCTCACGGGGAGCGAGCTGTCTGCGGTCGACTACACGCAGCTTCGAACGACGTTCGCCTTCCTCGGCCTGTCGCTCGGACTGCTCGTCCTCGCACGCGACAAGCTTCGCTTCACGAGGCGCGATCTGCCGTTTCTCGCCTTCTACGGAATCTTCAGCTTCGCGCTCGTCCAATGGCTGTACTTCGTCGCCATCGAAAGGCTGCCGATCGGGATCGCTCTGCTCATCCAGTTCTCAGGCGTGGTGCTCGTCGCGCTGTGGGCGAGGCTCGTCTGGCACGTGGACGTACGACCTCGGGTGTGGGCGGCGCTCGCCCTGACCCTCGTGGGGCTCGCACTCGTATCCGAGTTCTGGCTGGGCTGGACGCTCGACACCGTCGGCGTGGTCGCATGCGTCGGAGCCGCGATCACGCTGGCCATCTACCTGCTCGCCGGGGAACGAGCGGTGGAGCAGCGCGACCCTCTGGGCGTCCTCTGCCTCTCGCTCTTCTTCGCGTCGCTCCTGTGGGCCGTCGTCCAGCCGTGGTGGATGTTTCCGGCCGACGAGCTCGCGGTGAAGACGTCGCTCCAGGGGAACCTCGACCAGCTCTCGGCGCCTGTCTGGGCGTTCGCGCTCTGGACGGTTCTGTTCGGCACGATCGCGCCGTTCGGGCTCTCGATCGCTGCCTTACGCCACCTCGCTGCGACCCGGCTCGGAATCACGCTCACACTGGAGCCGGTCGTAGCGACGCTCATCGCCTGGGCGTGGCTCGACGAGACGCTGGCGGCGGCGCAGCTCGTCGGGGGTGCAGTCGTCCTCGTGGGCATCCTTCTCGCCCAAACGGCTCGCTGACCTCCACGTAGCAGACTGCTACAGGATCCGCCTCGGTAGCCTGTGACCGATGGTCAAGCGTGTCCTCCTCGCGTCCCCGCGCGGCTACTGCGCAGGAGTCGAGCGCGCCGTGGAGACCGTCGAGCAGGCACTCGAGCACTACGGAGCCCCCGTCTACGTGCGCAAGCAGATCGTGCACAACATCCACGTGGTGCGCGATCTCGAGGCGCGCGGCGCGGTCTTCGTCGAGGAGGAGACCGAGGCACCGGCCGGAGCGACCGTCGTCTTCTCCGCCCACGGTGTCGCGCCGACCGTGCACGAGAACTCATCGCGGCTCGAGCACAACGTCATCGACGCGACCTGCCCGCTCGTGACGAAGGTGCACGTGCAGGCTCGACGCTATGCCGCGGAGGGCTACACCATCGTCCTCATCGGCCACGAGGGCCACGAGGAGGTCGTCGGAACGACCGGAGAAGCACCGAACGCCACCGTGCTCGTGCAGACCGTCGCCGAGGCGGAGGCACTCGACCTCCCTCCGGGCGCCAAGCCCGCGTACGTCACCCAGACGACGCTCTCGGTCGACGAGACCGGCGAGATCATCAAAGTCCTGCGGCGCCGCTTCCCCGACATCCGCGCTCCGCGCAAGGAAGACATCTGCTACGCCACGTCCAACCGCCAGTGGGCGGTGAAGGAGATGCTGCCCGAGATCGACCTGCTGCTCGTAATCGGCTCAGCCAACTCGTCCAACTCGAACCGCCTGGTCGAGACCGCGCGGGCGCTCGGAACCCCGGCGTACCTGATCGACGACGAGAGCGAGATCGACTCCGTCTGGCTCGACGACGTCGAAACGGTCGGGATCACATCCGGGGCGTCGGCGCCCGAGAAGCTCGTGAACCGCGTCTGTGACTGGTTCCGGGCGCGCGGAGTCACGGACATCGAGGCCTACCGGCTCGTGGACGAGGACGTCACCTTCCGACTTCCCGTCGAGCTTCGCCGAGAACTCGAGCTCGCGTCGCAGGGGTGATACGCGCCCTCCTCATCGTGGGTGCCATCGGGATCCTCGCGGCGGGGTTGGTCGGAGGCTGGTTCGCCGCCCGGGAGACGGAGGAGGCGGTCACCGTCACCGAGACCACCACGTCGACGTCGACCACAATTTCGACCTCAGCGGCAGCCGAGACGAGTCTGCCTGCGGCGGTGGAGGAGACACGTGCCGCGCTTCTCGCCGCCGCCGAAACCGGTGACTACGAGGCGCTCCGGCCCCTCGTCCCCGCGACCGGCTTCGAGTACACGTTCGGCGGGCCGGTCGAAGGCGGTCCGGTCGCATACTGGCAGGAGCTCGAGCGCACTTCCGTTGAGCGCCCGCTCGAGACCCTGGCCAAGATCCTCCGCATGCCGTACACGCTCTCCCGCGGAATCTACGTCTGGCCGTTCGCCTACGACATCGCGGAGCGGGACGAGATCACCGCTCACGAGCGGGAGCTCCTCGAGCCTCTCGGGCCGCTCGACACGCTCTTCGTCGAAGGCACCGGCTACCTGGGCTGGCGCGCGGGCATCGAGCCGGATGGAAGCTGGGTCTTCTATCTCGCCGGCGACTGATCCATACCGTCGAACCGGAGACCGCAGGCGACGAGGCTCGGTCTCTTCGTCGGCATGGTCACCGCGACAGTGGCACGTCGGCCGCCCTACGAGTGCTTGACGATCGCCAGCTCCGAGCCCGCCGTCTCGACCGACACCGCGAGCGTCTCCCGCGCGATCCACTCCGAGTGCTCGAGGAGGTCCCGATCGGTCTCCGGCAGAGTGAGCGCAATGCGATCGGTCAGCGCGAGCCCCGCTTCCTTGCGCTTGGAGTTGACGTGGTGGACGAGGTCGTAGACCCGCCCCTCACGCCGGAGCTCGTCGTCCAGCCGCGCGTCGAGCGCGACCGTCACGCCGTCGGAGGCCGCAACCGACCAGCCTTCCTTGCCACGTCGCTCGACCAGCACCTCCTCCGGGCTCAGATCGTGCCCCGCAGCTCGGAAACCGCCGCCGGCAAGCTCCTCGAACTCCCCGGCTTCGAGTGCCTGGCGCAGCGGGGTCAGCTCAGCGCCGAGCTTCGGACCGAGCAGTCGTAGGTTCGGCTTCACGCGGAGCTCGCTCGCCTCAACGGAGCCGAACACGACCTCCTTCACCCGCAATTCCTCGAGGAGCTCGTCCGCGTGGCGCTCCGCCAACGCCGCGCCCTCTACGACGAGAGCTCGCAAGGGCTGGCGCAGGCCCATCCCCGCGGTCGAGCGTGCCTGCCGGCCGAGCTCGACGACGCGGCGCAGCTCCGCGACCTCGGCGACGAGCGCCGTGTCCGGAACGGCGACGTCGGGCCAGCCTGCGAGGAAGATGGACTCGGGAGCATCGTCGCACGCCGCGGTCAGCGCGCGCCACAAGTGGTCGGCGAGGAACGGCATGACCGGGGCGACCACGCGCACCGACTGGACGAGCGCGTACCAGAGCGCGCGAAACGCGACCTCGTCGCCGTCCCAGAAGCGGCGCCGAGAGCGCCGGATGTACCAGTTGGACAGGTCTTCGACGAGCTCGTCGAAGCCGCGCGCGACGTTGACCGTCATCCAGCTCTCGTAGGCCCCGGTCGCTTCCTCGACGAAGACATTGGTGCGAGCGACCAGCCAGCGATCGAGCGGCTGCAGCTCGCCACCCGGCCCAGCGGCGAGATCGTCCCAGACGGGCTGCCAACCAGCGATGTTCGCGTAGTCGGTGAGGAACTTCACCGAGTTCCAGAGGGTCAGGAGACGTCGCTTGATCTCGTGGGCGGGGCCGAACCCGAAGAGCAGGTTCTGGTTCGGAGGCTGCGCGCTGTACTGCCAACGCATGACGTCCGCACCCATGCGGTCGAGCGCGTCGTCGACCGCGATCGCATTCCCCCACGAGCGGTGCATCTCGCGCCCGGTCTCGTCGAGCAGCTTCTCGTACGTGAGCACACGCTCGTAGGGCGAGCGGCCGGTCAGCGTCACGGACATGAACGAGATGGAGTAGAACCAGAGGCGGATCTGCTCCCGCATCTCGGAGACCCAGTTGGCCGGGAACCACTGCTCCCAGTACGCATGGTCGGGGAGATCGGCCGTCGTCAGCCCTTTGCCGGCACCGGTGGCATACCCCTGGGGTACGAACTCGGGGCTCTCCCAGCCGAGCGTCGCGAGCGGGACGATTCCCGCGTCGAGCCAGGCGTCGCCCACCTCGGGCACACGACGGACTTCCTTTCCACACCCGGAACAGGCGACTGCCACTGCGTCGATCCACGGGCGGTGCAGCTCCTGAAGCTGATCGAGCCCGGACAGAGCCCGCTCCTCGAGCTCCGCGCGCGACCCGATGACCATCAGCGTGTTGCAGTCGTCGCAGGGATAGAACGGCAGCGGCAGACCGAAGTAGCGCTTCCGCGAGATGTTCCAGTCCCCCATGTTGCGCAACCAGTCGTCCATCCGTTTCGAGTAGAACGCCGGCGTCCACTCGACCGTGGCGTTCGCGTCGAGCATCGGCTGCCGGATCTCCTCGGCCGAGATGAACCAGTCGTCGACGACACGGAAGACGAGCGGCGTCCCGCAGCGCCAGCAGGTCGGATAGCGGTGGACGATCCTTCCGGCCTCGCGCAGGAGTCCGCGCTCGCGCAGGTCCTGGACGACCGGCTCGGCGACCTCGTCCGAAGCGAGCCCGTCGAACCCGAAGCCCGGAAGCATGCGCCCGGCCTCGTCGAGCGGCGCGAGCACGGGGAGGTCGTGGATCCGGGAGAGCTCGAAGTCCTCGGCGCCCGCGCCCGGAGCGATGTGGACGATGCCCGTCCCCTCGTCCAGAGCGACGTCGTCCCACGGGATCACCCGATGAACGACTCCCTGCTGCGCGGGGAGATGGTCGAACGGCCCTTCGTACTCGAGGCCGACGAGCTCACCGCCGAGAGCGCTGCGAACGAACGACTCGTCGGGAAAGAGAGCGGTCGCGACCCAGTCGCCGTTCTCCCTCAGGCCGTAGTCCGCGGTCGGGTTGACGGCGGCAGCGACGTTCGCCGGGAGCGTCCACGGTGTCGTCGTCCAAACGGAGAGCGCCTCGCCTTCGCGCCCCGCGAGCGGAAAGCGGACGTAGAGCGACGGATGCTCGAGCTCCCGGTACTCGCCGGCGAAGATCTCGTGCTGGGAGATCGAGGTCCCGCAGCGCGGGCACCACACGGTCGAGCGATGCCCCTGGTAGAGCCATCCGCGTTCGTGGACGGTCTTCAGAAAGCGCCAGATGTACTCGATGTTCGTGTCGGTGAACGTGTAGTAGTCCGCGTCCCAGTCCATCCACATGCCGAGGCGCGTCGACTGCTCGGTGATGACCTCGGAGAACTTCGCCACCCGCTCCTTGCAGCGCTCCGCGAACTCCGCGAGCCCGTACTCCTCGATCTCCCGCTTGGAGTTGAGCCCGAGCGCCCGCTCGACCTCGACCTCGACCCACAGGCCCTGGCAGTCGAAGCCGTTCTGGTAGCGCTGATCGAACCCCCGCAGCGCCTTGTAGCGCTGGAAGACGTCCTTGAGCGTCCGGCCCCAGGCGTGGTGCACGCCCATCGGGTTGTTGGCCGTGATCGGACCGTCCACGAAGCTGAAGCGCGGGCCACCCCGGTTCAGCTCGCGGAGCTTCTCGAAGGTCCTCTCCCTCTGCCAGAGCTCGAGGATCTCGAGCTCGAGATGGTTATGGTCCGGCTTGTCCGGGAAGGATGGGAACATAGGCGTCACCAGTCCAGTGTATGAGCCGGCCCGCAGGAGGCCTTCAGGGAAGGGTTTCGGCCCGCAAAGCGTTGAAGCATGGGCAGTACGTCATACGGAGAAAGGAATCAGAGACTCAATGTCAATCGCAGTGACAGAAGCGACGTTCGAAGACGAAGTCCTGAAGAGCGAGACCCCGGTCCTCGTGGACTTCTGGGCCGAGTGGTGCGGACCGTGCCACGCAGTGGCGCCAGTCCTGGACAAGATCGTCGAGGAGCGCGGCGACGACCTCAAGCTCGTCAAGGTCAACATCGACGAGGAGCAGGCGCTCTCACAGCGCTACGGGGTCATGTCGATTCCGACGATGATCCTGTTCAAGGATGGCGCGCCCGCGGCTGCCGCGGTCGGAGCGCAGCCGAAGTCCGCGCTCGAGCGCACGCTCGGCCTGGCCGCATAGATATCGCGCCCGACTTCCGTCGGGGTGCGTATCCTGGTAAGAAGAACGTTGCAACACGTATCGAGGCTTCCCCCTCCCCTCCCCTAACCGAAGGGCCGGCATCCGGCCCTTCGGTATTTCTGCGTGGGGGAAACCTGCGGTTTCCCCCACGAGCCCCTCCCCTTGCTCTGGGTCAAGGCAACGTTGCTCGAGGCCTTCGGGCGAATGAATCGCCCTACGGCCTGCGACAGAGACGACGACTCGGTCTGGCTTGTCGTTGGGTTGCATTCAGCGATTCGAGAAACGTGGCGACCCAGCGGAACGCGCACTCCTCGGGTGGTGGGGGTGCGTCCCGGTCGAACCAGCGAAGCTCGGACACGTCGTCGGCCGGGGTGGGTTCGCCCGAGACGACGCGCGCTTCCCAGACGAGGTTCAGCACCGATGTCGCGTCCGGGCCGTCTCCGTACGTGTCCACATAGGCACCGAGGAACGCGCCCGGCTCCACCTCCGCCCCGGTCTCCTCCCGCAGCTCTCGCCGGAGTCCGTCGAGCGGATGCTCGCCCTCGTCGAGAAAACCACCGAGCGTGTCCCAGAGCCCCGCGTCCGGATCGTGCGCTCGACGCGCGAGCAGCATGCGTCCGGCGTCGTCGACGACGAGTGCGGAGACGGCGGGCGCCGACTTCGCGTAGTGAACGAACCCGCACTTCTCGCACTCGACGCGACCCTCTCGTACGGCCAGTTCCGACGCACAGCGAGGGCAGTAGCGCCAACCGGCCAGGATGCCCACCGGGGTACCGTACTTCGCGTGTCGCCCCGCCATGTTCCCGCATCCGTGACCGAGCTCGCGCGAGTCGGCCTCCTCCAATCGCTGCCGGGCGAGACGCTCGCGAAGCTGGCCGACCGGATGGAGCGCGAGGACGTCGGCTCGGGAACCGTCCTCGTCCGGGAAGGTGACCCGGGCGACCGTTTCTACGTCCTGCTCGCGGGCGTCGCCGGCGTCTCGCAGCAATCGATGGGCGAGCGACGGATTCTGCGCGCCGGGGAGTTCTTCGGCGAGGTCGCACTCGTGATGAACGTGCCCCGAACGGCGACGGTGACCGCGATGACGCCTTGTGTGGTGGCGAGTTGCGACCAGGCCGCCTTCGACGAGTTGCTGCGGCCGCTCTTCGCCGAGGACGGCGAACCGGGTCAGGCTGAAGCCTGATCCCCGCCTGTCGTATCACTCTCGAGCTCGGCCAGCACGTCATCGGAGAGAACGGGCCAGGCTTCCTTCGCCCAGTCGTCGAACTCGCGATCGGTGAGCGCCGCGCACGCGATCCGCGCCTGCGGGTCGACCCAGAGGAACGTTCCGGAGCCGCCGAAGTGCCCGAAGGCCCGAGCCGATGTCCTCGTGCCCATCCACGTCGCCGGATCGGTGTTGAGCTGGACGCCAAGACCCCAGTCGAGCGGGTCGAAGCGACCGTAGTCGGGCAGCACGCCCGAGAGCCCGGGAAAGTGCACCGCCGTCATCTCGTCGAGCGTCTCCTGCGCGACCAGCCTCGGAGCGAGGAGCTCGGAGGCGAGGGCAAGCACGTCGTCGAGCGACGCGTGCATGCCCGAGCCGGGATCGCCGTCCGGGTCGAGAGCGATCCCGAGCGGCTTGCAGACACCGGCGCGCACGTAGTTCGCAAACGGCATCTCGGCGCGCATCTCCAGGTGGGCCGCGAGGACGCGGAAGGCCTCGTTCGAGTAGATCCGCCGCCGCCCCGGCGGTGCGATCGGCTCGCTTCCCTCGAACGGGAGGCCCGATGCGTGAGCGAGGAGGTGACGCACGGTCGAGCCGGGTGGACCGGCCGCCTCGTCGAGGTCGACGACGCCCTCCTCCGCCGCGACGAGAACAGCCAGTGCACTCACCGGCTTGGAGACCGACGCGAGCCGGACCGCGCGGCGCGTGTCTCCGTGGGAATGCACTTCGCCGTCGGCGGTGACCACTCCGGCCGCGGCGAACGAGACCGGCCAGCGTTCGATCTGGCGGAGGGCCTGCACGCCGCGCGATACTAGACGGCTCATGGAACGCCGCACGATCTCCGGCCACTCCCCCTACGAGGCGATCATGGGCTACTGCCGCGCGGTCGTCGTCGGAAAGCACGTCTACGTCGCAGGCACCGCGCCGATCCAAGCCGACGGTTCACCTCCGCCCGAGGACTCGTACGAACAGGCGAAACTCTGCTTCGAGATCATCGGCCGCGCGCTGGTGACCGCGGGCGCGTCGTTCGAGAACGTCGTGCGGACGCGGATGTACGTCACCGACCCGGCCCACTTCGAAGGGGTCTCGCGTGCGCACGGCGAGGTGTTCCGCGACATCCGCCCCGTGAACACGACGGTCGTAACGGCCCTCATCGACCCCGCCTGGAAGGTCGAGATCGACGTGGACGCAATTCTTCCGTGACGGGGAAGCAGGCCTTCCCGCCCTCGATCACCGGCAAGGGCGCAGTCCACGAGGGCAGCGTTCTCGACCACGCATTCGGCAAGGGCGACCCTTACACCCTCGGTGTCGAAGAGGAGTACCAGCTTCTCGACGGAGAGACGCTCGACCTCGTGCAGCACATCGAGACGATGTTGGACGCGGTCTCCGGCCACGAGCTCGAGGAGCGCATCAACCCCGAGCTGATGCAATCGGTGATCGAGATCACGACGCCCGTCTGCCGCACCGCGGGGGACGTGAGCCGCGAGCTGTTCAGGCTCCGCCGCTACGTCACCGACGTCGCGCACGACAAGGGGTTGCGGGTCGGCTCGGCGGGCACGCACCCCTTCAGCCTCTTCGAGCGGCAACGCATCACGGCGAAGGACCGCTACCGGGCGCTGATCGACCAGATGCAGTACATCGCCCGGCGCGAGCTCATCTTCGGGATGCACGTGCACGTGGCGGTCGACGATCCCGAGAAGGCGATCAAGGTCGTCAACGGCCTGCTCCCCCAGCTCGGCCCGCTGCTCGCGCTCTCGGCGAGCTCGCCGTTCTGGCGCGGCGAGCCCACGGGACTCGCGTCGAGCCGACAGATGGTCTTCTCCGCGTTCCCGCGCTCCGGGCCGCCGCCCCGTTTTCGCGACTACGCCGACTACGCCGAGGTCGTCGGCCAGCTGGAGAAGTCCGGCTGCATCGCCGACTACACGAGCATCTGGTGGGACATCCGGTTGCATCCGCGGCTCGGCACCGTGGAGATCAGGATCTGCGACGCGGTGACGCGAGTCGAGGACGCCGTCGCCATCGCCGCGTACTGCCAGTCGCTCGTCAAGCATCTCTCCGAACGCTATGACGCCGGAGAGCAGATCCCGTCGTACCACCGCATCCTGACGACCGAGAACAAGTGGCTGGCTGCACGGTACGGGCTGGAGGCACCCGTGATGGATCTCGGTTCGGGCCGGCGCAACCGTATCCCGGTGGCGCGCCTCGTTCGCAGGACGCTCGCCGCTATCGCACCGCACGCGCGTGAGCTCGGGTGCGACGGGGAGCTCGAGGGAATCCGGGACATCCTCTCGCGTGGCTCGAGTGCGGACCGCCAGCTCCGCATCTACAACACGAACCGCGACATCGTCGAGGTCGCCCGCGAGATCGCGGACGCGACCGAGGCTGTGCCTGCAGTCGCTCCCGTCTAGGGATGTTGCGCGCCCTGACGTAGGCTGCGCGAGTGCTCGGCCCCGGCGACAAGGTCCCGGACGTCCACGTCTGGACGGCGCCGCGCGAGGAATCTCGCCCGCTTCGGCAGGTGCTCGGAGCGGGGCACGCGCTCCTCTGCTTCTACCTCTGGGACTGGTCGCCCACCTGAACGAACGAGGTGCTGCTCCTGCGGGACAGGAGCGAGGATCTGGCTCGCGTCGGCGTGCGGCCGCTCGCGATCTCGCGCGACTCGGTGTGGTCGCACGCGGCATGGGCGGGAACGCTCGGCGTCGACGTCCCGCTGCTCTCCGACTGGAACGGCGAGGTCGACGCGTGCGTTCGGGGTGGCGGTGGAGCTCGGCGGCATGGAAGACGTCGCAGCGCGCTCCTCGTTCCTGATCGAGGACGGCGAGACGATCAGGGCGGCGTGGATGCTCGGGCGGGAGCTGCCCGACCTCGACGAGGTCATCGCCACGGCGACGAAGCTCCAGGCGTGACCCGCTTCCAGCGGCAGCGGGACTCGGGCGAGGAGCAGCGAGCGACGACGCTCGAGCTGTTCTACGACCTCGTCTTCGTCTTCGCGATCACGCAGGTCTCGCACCTCCTCCTCGACAACCTGACGTGGCAGGGCGCAGGGCAGGCGGCGCTCGTCCTGCTCGTCGTCTGGTGGGCCTGGAACTACACGACCTGGGTGACGAACGAGCTCGATCCCGACTCGATCGCGGTCCGCCTGCTCCTGATGGGAATCATGCTCGGCAGCCTCGTGATGGCGGTCGCGATTCCGCAGGCCTTCGGAGTGCACGGACTGCTCTTTGCGGGCGCGTACGTCGCGATCCAGGTGGGTCGCCACCTCTTCCTGACCTTCGCCTCGGCGGAAGCCGGAACGATCGAGCGGGAGCGGGCTGGACGCATCCTCACGTGGCTCGTGGCGGCGGGTGTCCTCTGGATTGCCGGCGGTCTCGCGGAGGGATCGGAGCGCACCGCGCTCTGGATCGCTGCTCTGGCCGTCGACTATGCCGGGCCGTTGCCACGTACTGGGTGCCGGGACGGCCGCGGCTGTCTCAGTCCTCGTGGAACGTGGAGGCCGCCCACTTCGCCGAGCGTTTCCAGCTCTTCGTCATCATCGCCCTCGGCGAGACGATCGTGATCACCGGCACGACGACGTCCGAGCTCGACCTCGACGTCGCCGTCGTCTCCGCCTTCGTGCTCGCCTTCCTCGGCACGGCGGCCCTCTGGTGGCTCTACTTCAGCTACGTCTCGACCATCGTGCAGCGCCGGCTCGAGCTGGCGTCGAACAGCACGCGCATCGCGCGCGACGCCTACACGTACCTGCACGCTGCGATCGTGGCCGGCATCGTCCTCTCGGCAGTCGGCGACGAGCTCGTGATCGCGCACCCGACGGAGGTTCTACCGGGCTCCGAGCTCGCGACCGTGGTCGCAGGACCCGCGCTCTACCTGCTCGCCCATGTCGCCCTGCGCCTGCGCATGACCGGCACGATCAGCGTGAAGCGCCTGACCGGTGCGCTCGCGTGCCTCGCGGTTGCCGGCGTCGGGCTGTTCGCGCCTGCGCTCGTCGTGGCCGCGCTCCTGGTGGGGGTGCTGGTCACCGTGATCGTGGTCGAGCGGATCGCCGAACTGCGCCGCCGGGGTCGCGGCGAGCCTTCCCCGCTCGAACGCCTCGAGGCCTCGCCCACGTCGTAGCTCCGAGCGCGCTCACTACGATCGGCGCGTGCACCTCGGGGTCATCCTGCCGAACTTCGGCGCGGGATCCTCACCCGCTGCGATCCGGCGCGTTGCGGAGGCCGCGGAGGAGCTCGGGTTCGACTCCGTGTGGGCGACCGAGCACATCATCGTCGGCTCGGAAGCCGCGGATCCGTATGGACGCGTGTACGCACCGCTCGTCACGCTCGGCTGGATCGCGGGCTTCACGGAGCGCGTCGGGCTCGGAACGTCGATCGTCCTTGCCCCGCTGCACCACCCGATCCACCTCGCGAAGGAAGCGGCCACGTTGCAGGAGCTCTCCGGCGGCCGGCTGCTGCTCGGGCTCGGGATGGGCTGGCACGAGGACGAGTTTCGGTTCATGGGCGTTCCGTTTCGCGGTCGCGGAAGACGAGGCGACGAGTCGATCAGGCTGATGCGGGCGCTCTGGAGCGGCGAGCGCGAGTTCCACGGGAAGAACTGGTCGTTCCGAGGATGCGACGTTCGGGCCGCTGCCCGAGCCGCTCCCGGAGATCTGGATCGCCGGGGGCTCCGCGCCGGCACTTCGACGCGTGCTCGAGCTCGGGGACGTCTGGCATCCGAGCCGAAGCGGCGATGCCGAGCGCGTCCGCCGTTTCAAGCAGGAGCATCCCGAGGTGCGCGTGGTGCCACGAACCCGAGTCGACCTGGTGGACGAGCTGCTCGCAGCCGGGGCCGACGGTGTCGTCGTCACGCTCCCGGACGAGAACGCCATGCGCGATTTCGTCGCGCGCTATCGCTAGCCGCGCTGCCGCTCGGCGCTTGACCAGCTTCCACGCAAGCCACCCGACGAGCGCGTAGCGCAATCGCTTCATGCTCGGTCGTTCCCGCGCGGGCGCCGCGCGGAAACGCGGCGGTCGTCACATGCCCATCGCGTGGTACCCGGCGTCGACGTACAGCGTCGTTCCGGTCACGTTGCGCGCGTCCTCGGAGAGGAGATAGGCGCCGGCCCCGCCGCAGTCCTCGGCCTCGATCGGGCGATGCAGAGGGGCTCGCTCCTCGAACATCGCCTCCATGGTCGTGAAGCCGGCGATCGAGCGAGCGGCCAGTGTCCGCACCGGACCCGCCGAGATCGCGTTCACGCGGATGTTCTTGAAGCCGAGATCCCACGCGAGGTAGCGCACCGAGGCGTCGAGGGTGGCCTTGGCGACTCCCATGACGTTGTAGTGGGGCACCGCACGCTCGCCGCCGAGGTAGGTCATCGTCACGATGGAGCCTCCGCCTCGCGCCTCCATCAGCGGCTCCGCGGCCCGCGCGCACGCGACCAGGGAGTACGCGCTGATGTCGACCGCCAGCCAGAAGCGGTCGCGCGGCGTGTCGACGAAGCGTCCCTCGAGATCCTCGGCCGCGGCGAACGCGACCGAATGGACCAGCAGGTCGAGGCCGCCGCCGAAGGCATCCTCGACCTCGGAGAAGACGCGTGCGATGTCGTCGTCGGATCGCACGTCGCACTCGGTGACGAGCGGGCTCGAGACCGTCTCTGCCAGGTCGCGGACGTTCTTCTCGATCCGCTCTCCCTGGTACGTGAAGGCGACCTGCGCGCCCTCGTCGGCGAGCCTGCTGGCGATCGCCCACGCGATCGAGCGCTTGTTGGCGACGCCCAGGACGAGCGCCTGCTTCCCTTCGAACCTCCCGGCCACCCGGCGATCCTAAACGGATACGCTCGGCCGGCGATGGCCGGCGGGCGGGTAGCGGTGGTTACAGGGGCGTCCTCGGGAATCGGGGAGGCGACCGCCCGCGAGCTTGCACGGCGTGGCTGGCATTGCGTACTGCTCGCGCGGCGCGCGGACCGGCTCGAGTCGTTGGCGAGTGAGATCGGCGGCGAGTGGGAGGTCTGCGACGTCTCCGACCGCGAGCAGGTCGACGAGGTCGCGGCGCGGGTCCTGGAGAGACATCCCGCAGTGGGGCTCCTCATGAACAACGCGGGGATGCCGGCTCGTGGGAGCTTCCTCGAGATCGATCCCGAGTTGATCGAGCGGGTGATCGACGTGAACTACCTCGGAGGCGTGTGGTGCCTGCGCGCTTTCCTGCCCGGGTTGCAGGCTGCGGCTCGAGCGACGGAGCGGTCGGGCGGAGCGCACGTCGTGAACCTCGTCTCCGTCGCCGGTACGGTCGCGTTCGCGCCTGCCGGCGCGTACGCCTCGTCGAAGCACGCGCAGCTCGCCTTCTCCCGCTCGAGCGCCGCGCTCCTGCGCGGAAGTGGGATCGGCGTGCTCACGGTCATGCCGGGCTTCGTGGAGACGGAAGGATTTCCGCAGCACTCCGTGCTCTCCAGCCGCCTCCTGCGACGCTTCGTGATCGAGCCGGACGAGGTCGCGGCCAAGATCGTCGACGCCGTCGAGAAGGGAAAGCGCGAGATCACGGTGCCCTGGTTCCCGTACAGGTTGATCGCGATCGCGCAGGCGCTCCTGCCGAGCGTCTTCGCCCGTTTCGTCGGCGCGTCGGGCTACCGCAAGGGCGCCTAAGAACCAGGGTCTGACCCTGATGTCTGCCAGTACGTAGTCGAGAATCCCGTCCGGGCGGGCATCTGCGAGTCGGCAGAAGCCTGGCCCTGGGCTCGCAGCCGCCACGGACGCGCCAACTGAGCCAGGCGAGCCCCGATCTACGGACCCGACTTCCGCGCCACGTACCAGCCGACCTCGATCTCGAAGACCGAGCCGGGGGCGAGCCCACGCAGACGCTCGCGCTCCTCCTCCGGAACCTCTGCAAGCTCCAGGCGCTGCTCGAGATCGACGCGCTCCCGGGTTACCTCCTGCGAGATGAGCACGAGATCGTTCGCGTCCAGGAACCCGTGGATGTCGGCGTCCGGAAGAAGTCGCTGATGGCTCGGATCGCGGAGTCGCTCGAATCGATCCATCTCGAGGCTGCGCAAGGGATCGACCGAGCCGAGCTGGTCCGCGATGAAGACCCGGCCTCCGGGCCGCGTGACCCGCACGAGCTCGGAGACCGCCAGCTCGGGGCGGCGCACGTGATGGAGGACGCGAAGACAGCCCGGCGATGTCGAACGTCGCGTACCCGAACGGCAGCGCCGTCGCGTCGCCCTCGACGAACCGCACGTTTCCGGGAGCGAGCTCGCGACCGGCGTCGAGATAGTCGAGCCGCGTGTCGACCGCGACGACCTCGCCGACGTAGGGAGCGAGCGCGAGGGCGAGCGAGCCGGTGCCGGACCCGGCGTCGAGTGCGACCTCGTTCCCGGTGAACGGCCCGAGCAGCCGGCGCATTCGCTCGCCGAGCTCGGCCGCGCGCGCCTCCTGCAGCGCGAGCCGCAGCCGCACGCTCATGTCGACTCCTTCGTCGCGAGGGAACGGGCGAGCTCGAGAGCTTGCTCGCGAGTGGAGATCGTTCCGGCTGCGCGCTCCTCGTCGATGATCGCGAGGATACGTCCGATCTCGGGACCCGGTGCCAGGTTCAGCTCGTCGCCCCGCACGAGCGGCTCTCGCGGATCGCTGCGCCGTGGCCCTCTCCACCGCTTCCGACAGCTCCGAGGCGCCGAGAAATGCGAGCGCGTCCAGCGCCCACGGCTCGGTTGCCCTTCGAAAGCGGTGGATCGCCCGCGGTGACTCGTCCTCGGGCCGACGCGCCCGGAGCAATGCGGCCGCGTATCTGCGCTGCTCACGCGAGATCGGGAGCCGTCGGAGGCGCTGCCCGAAGACGGCGACCAGACGGAAGTCGGGATCGTCGTGCGCCTCCAGCGGTCCGCCGAGCGACCCACCCAGCGCGTCGAGCAGGCCGACCTCGTCGAGTCGGCGATAGCCGGCCGGAGACAGGCGACGGAGCTCGCCGAGCACGCGTTCGCCGGCGGACCGCGTGACGAGCGCAGAAGACGCGCGAAGCAGGCCTTCCGTGTGCTCGTCCATGCGGAAGCCCAGCTCGTCCTCGAGCCGGACGGCCCGGAGGAGCCGCAGCGGATCGTCGATGAAGACCGTCTCGGTCACGGCACGCACGATGCCTGCCTCGAGGTCCGCGCCGACCGCCGTGCGGATCGTGAACATCGTCACCCCCGACCCGAACGGCGATCGCGTTGAAGGTGAAGTCGCGCGTCGCCAGATCAGCGTCGATCCCGCTCGGCGAGCGGCGTGAAGTCGACGGTCTCGGCAGTCCCTTCCGTGACCACGCGCCAGGCTCCATGGCGCTCGGAGAGCGGAAACGGAGCGCCGCCGAAGCGCCTCGCGAAGCGTTTCGCAGCTGCCCTCGGCTCGCGGCAGGCGACGTCGACGTCGAGCACGGGTCGCCCGAGCAGAGAGTCTCGGATCGCGCCGCCGACGATCCACGCCTCCTCGCCCGCGAGGATCTCGGCGATCCGCGCGTCCTTCACGCCTTCGGTCACCCGCCGAGCCCGCGTGGAGCTGGTGTCGAGCCCCGTGGCGATCTCGTATCCGATCGTCCCGGCGACGCGTGCGTGCTCCTCGATCAGGATCCCGTCGCCGACCAGCGTGACCGGAGTGCCGATGGCAACCTCGTGGTCGAGCTCGACCGCGATCGCATCCATCGAGACCGTTCCCACGACGCGTCGCCGCTCACCGCCGACGAGGACCTCCGTGCCCGTCATGTCGCGCCTGAAGCCGTCCGCGTAGCCGACCGGCACGACTCCGATCCAGGTCGGCTCGTCCGCGACGTAGCGCCGCCCGTAGCCGGTGCTGTCACCGGGCTCGAGGCGCTTCGCGAGCGCGACGTACGACTCCCACCGCAGCGCGGGCTCGAGCCCGTCCAACGCCGGGTCGCTGCCGAAGGGGGAGATGCCGTAGAGGGCGATGCCGCAGCGAACCGCATCGAACGACGCGGGTGGATAGCGCAACGTCCCCGCGCTGTTCGCCAGATGACGGACGAGCGTGTCGTCGAGGTCGGCGGTCGCCTCGCGGAAGCGCTCGACCTGCAGGCTCGTGAAGTCCGCGTCCGACTCGGCAGCAGCGAGATGGCTCATGACGCCGACGACGCTCCTCGTCGGAGCGGGGAGCTCGGACAGGCCCCATCTGCCCATGCCCGTGTCGATCTTCAGATGCAGAGGGATGCCCTCCGGAATCGGTCCGCCGCGAGAAGACGAGCTCGAGCCGCGCCGAGCTCGAGCCGCGCGCAGCTCCCGGTCGTTGGCCGGGCCCAT
This sequence comes from uncultured Actinomycetes bacterium, assembly GCA_963838395.1. GTDB lineage: Bacteria > Actinomycetota > Thermoleophilia > Gaiellales > Gaiellaceae > GMQP-bins7. Next base: position 1,174,151 of record CAWIQX010000014.1, on the reverse strand, counting down.
GACGATGACTGCGTGCGTCGTCGAGAGCCGGGACCGCCCGGAGCTCGAGCGCCTCGTCCACCGTCGCCACGCAGAGCGCGGACGCGCCTCCGCGGAGCGCAGCGTGCGCGACGTCGGCCGCGCCGTGGCCGTACCCGTTCGCCTTGACGACCGCCCACAGCTCCGCGCCGCCGGCGGCACGCAGAAGCGTCTCCGCATTGCGTCGAATGGCTCCGAGATCGAGCGTGAAGCTCGAACGCTCCACGACACGCTCAGCCTTCGAGAGCCTGCGGGAGCAGGTCGAGAAGGTCGCTCGCGACGAGGCCCGTGCGGTGGGACGCGAGCTGCGCGGCGCGGCCATGCGCGACCGCGGCGGCCGCGGCCGCAAGCGCGGCGTCGAGACCTTTCGCGAGGAACGCAGCCGATGACACCGGTCAGCACGTCGCCGGTCCCGGCGGTCGCGAGAGCGGGTGGACCGAGATCGCAGACGATCGCCCCGCTTCCCGGTGCGACGACGATCGTGTCGGAGCCCTTGAGCAGGACGACGGCGCCGAAAACGCTCCGCGCCCTTGCGAGCGGCCTCGAGCCGGTGCGCGCCGACCCACTCCGAGTCCGTGTCGAGCAACCTCGCGAGCTCGCCGGCGTGGGGCGTGAGCACCGTCGGTGCGGCTCGTTCGAACGGCTCGAGTCGAAGAGCGCGTCGGCGTCCACCACCGCGGGAAGGTCGATCGTCTCGAGGAGCGTCCGTACGAGTGCTCGACGCCCGGAGCCGCGCCCGAGCCCCGGGCCGAGGGCGATCGCCCCCGCCCGCTCGGCGGCTGCGGTGATCGTCTCGACGGCATCCTCGTCGGTCCAGCCGACCTTGACCGCCTCCACAACCAGCGACTCGGCAACGGGCACGGACTCGGACGGAACCGCGAGCGTCACGTAGCCCGCATCCGCGCGAAAAGCCGCACGAGCGGCAGAGGCACGCTGCGCCGGTCATCCCCGGCTGCCCGCCGACGACGAGCACCGAGCCGGCCGAGTACTTGGTGTCTCCTGCGGCGCGCCGCGGGACGAGGTCGAGAAGAGCCACGCTCGCGCGGCGGTGCTCGGTGGGAGCCTCGTCGAGGCCGATGTCCGCGACCACCACACGTCCTGCGTGGAAGCGCCCGGGAGCAACCGCGAGCCCGACCTTGGGTGCATGGAAGGTCACGGTGAGGTCTGCGTCGACAACCGCGCCCGCGATCTCGCCCGTGGACGCGTCGACGCCGGAGGGAAGATCGACCGAGACGACCGGTGCGCCCGCGGCGTTGATCCGGTCGATCAGCGCTGCCGCCTCCGCGCGCGGCTCGCCCTGGAATCCGGTTCCGAAGAGCGCGTCGACGACGACGTCGTACCCCTCCACCTGGGTCGTCTCGTCGGCCTCGTGCCCCGCCTCGCGGAGAACCCGCGCGGCCACCCGACCGTCGCCGCCGTTCGACCCACCGCCGCACACGCAAGCGAACCGCCGCGCGTCCGGAAACGCGAGCATCGCTTCGCGCGCGACCGCGGCGCCTGCGCGCTCCATCAGCTCCGGAATGCTCTCCGGGTACCCGGGATAGCGCTCCTCGGCGCGGCGCATCTCCTCGGCCGTGTAGAGCGGCTCGTACACGGCGCTAGCCCTCGCGTGGAGCGACGACGCAGATCGCGGCCGCGAGCTCTCGCGAGTGCGTCATCGAGAGGTCGATCGCGCCGGCGCTCACGCGTTCGGCGAACGCCGCGGTTCGTCCCGAGAGACTGACTCCCGGCTTCGGACGCCCGACGATCTCCACCTCCTTCCAGGTGAAGCGAACACCGCAGCCGAGCGCCTTGCCGACCGCCTCCTTGCCGGCGAAGCGCGCGGCGTAGCTCTGGGCGGGATCCGCCCGCGACTCGCAGTAGGCTCGCTCGGCCTCCGTGAAGCAGCGCTCGCGGAAGCCGGGGCGTTCGAGGGCGCGTCGCACCCGCTCGATCTCGATCAGGTCGACACCGACCTTCACCGAGCGAGCCCCCCGGACAGGTCCTCCTCGAGCAGGTCCGGGAACTGGGCGAGCGAGGAGACGACGATGTCCGGGGAGGCCTCGGCGCTCTCGAGCGTCTCCGGGCGGAACTTCCCCGTGCGAACGAGCGCCGTCCGCATGCCGAAGAGCCGCGCGCCGCGGATGTCCGACTCGATGTCGTCCGTGACGAGCCACGTCAGCTCGGGCTCCGCCTCGAGCACGTCCAGCGCGGCCGCGAAGTACGACGGGCTCGGCTTCCCGAGCACGGTCGCCTCGACGCCGGTCGCGTACTCGAGCCCGGCGACGAAGGCGCCGGAGTCGAGCATCGGCCCGCGGCTGGTCTGCCACCACTTGTTCTTGTGCAGGCAGTACAGCGAGGCGCCGAGCTGGATCTCGCCGAACGCCCGCGCGAGATTCATGTAGCTGAACACCTGATTGGGCTCGAGCGTCTCGTCGCATCCTCCGATGAGCACCGCGTCCGAGTCGTGTCCCACGAGCTCGAGCCCGTCGAGGTCGGGGACGATCGACGTCATCGCGAGAGCGAGCACCCGCTTGCCGGCCAGCTCGCGCGCGGCCGCGCCGGCCGGCGTCTGCAGCTCGAGGTCCTCCAGTGTGAACTCCATGCGGCGAAGCTCCTCGGCCAGGCGCGCGCGCGGGCGCGTCGAGTTGTTCGAGACGAAGCGAAGCGCGTGGCCCGCCTCGCGCAGCTCGGCGACGGCGTCGACGGCGCCCGGGATGGGCTCTCCCGAGACGTGGAGCACGCCGTCGATGTCCAGCAGAATGCAGGCCATGGAGCGTGAGTCTATGAGCCGTAGGCTCGACGGCGGTGACCCAGGAGCGGAGGTGCCGGCTTCGCCGGCGCCGGAGCGGGGAATTCGGGTCACACGCTCCGTCTCCCTGCCGGTTTCCGAGATCGAGCTCCGGGTCTCGCGCTCGAGCGGCCCGGGCGGACAGCACGCTCAGAAGTCCTCGACGCGGGTCGAGGCCGTCTTCGACGTCGAGGCATCGACGGCGCTGTCCGACGTGCAGAAGCGGCGGGTGACGTCCAAGGCGGGACCCGTGCTGCGCGCGGTCGCGCAGGACGAGCGGAGCCAGGCGCGCAACCGGGAGCTCGCAGTCGAGCGCCTCGTCGAGAAGCTCCGACAAGCGCTCGCGGTCCCCCGCCGCGCGCGTGGCGACGAAGCCGACGAAGACCGCGCGCGAGCGGCGGCTCGAGTCGAAGCGTCGCCGCGCCAGGACGAAGACAGCTCCGTCGCGCCACCGACCGACGAATAGCGTCCTGGCGGCGACAGCGTTGTACAGTGCCTGGACTGGCGTCGTGCGCCGATCTGTGCGCGGTTCACCGTCCGCTGCACCCGTGCCTGCTAGGATCGCCGGGTGGACGTGGTCGACCTGGCCTGCTCTTCCCGACGCTGCCGAGCGAGCGGACGCAGCTGCTCGACAACCTCGGGCGCATCCGGCGCGAGGTCGGCCCGATCACGCCCGAGCTGTCGGATGCGCTCGCCGACCACATGAACATCCGTCGTGGCGAGGTGCACGAGGTCGTCTCCTTCTACTCGTTCCTCCAGGTGCCGCACGACGCGGTCCGTGTCTGCACGGGGCCGATCTGCGACTGCTACGGGGCGCGCGAGCTTCTCGCGACGCACGCCAGGAGCGATCGAGGTCGCATGCCTCGGCCACTGCGATCTCGCTCCCGTCATGACCCGCGGCGACGAGATCGTCCCGGAGGTCACGCACGCGACGAACGACGGCCCGGCGCTCGGGCTCGGGCAGCGAGACGAGACGCTCGCGGACTACGAGAAGCGCGGCGGCCTCGAGCTCCTCCGCAACGCGCTCTCGCAAGAGCGCATCGTCGAGGAGCTCAAGGCGTCGGGGCTCACCGGATACGGTGGAGCGGGCTTCCCGACCGGGATCAAGTGGGAGGCCGTCGCCCGCGAGCCAGGCCCCCGTCACGTCGTCGTCAACGCGGACGAGGGCGAGCCCGGGACGATCAAGGATCGGTACGTGATGGAGCTCCGGCCGCATCTCTTCCTCGAAGGCGTGTTGATTGCGATGCAGTTCGCGGAGGCGACCGATGGCCTCGTCTACCTCCGCGAGGAGTACGCGACCGCTCGTAGCAGGCTGTTACAAGGCGATCGAGGAGTTTCGTGCCGCGGGGCTCCTGGAAGGCCGCTCGCTCGGGCTCGTGATCGGCGCCGGCGCGTACATCGCGGGCGAGGAGACGGCGATGCTGGAGTCGATGGAGGGCCGGCGCGCGATGCCACGGCTCCGGCCTCCGTTTCCGGCCCAGGTCGGGTATCTCGGCCGCCCGACGCTCATCAACAACGTGGAGACGCTCGCGCATCTCCCGGCCATCCTGCGAAACGGCGGCGAGTGGTGGGCGGCGCTCGGGAGACGCGGAGCGGCGGGTACCCGACTCTGGTCGGTCTCCGGTGCGGTCGCCAGGCCCGGCTGCTACGAGGCGCCGAACGGCGTCACGACGCGTGAGCTCGTCGACGACTACGCAGGAGGCTTCTGCGGAGAGACGGGCGCGATCGTCCCAGGCGGCGCTGCGAGCGGAATCCTTCCGCCCGGCGCGATCGACACGCCGCTGACCCGCGACGGCCTCCGCGAGTACGGCGCAGGAGTCGGATCCGCCGCGCTTCAGGTCTTCCCGGCCTCGTACTCGCCGCTCCGCCTGCTCTCGGAGACGATGCGCTTCTTCGCCGAGGAGTCGTGCCAGAAGTGCACGCCGTGCCGGATCGGAAACCGCGCGCTCCACCATCTCTGCGAGGAGCTCGAGCACGGACGGGCCCCGATGACGCGCGAGAAGGTCGACGAGTGGCTGCTCGCGATGGAGAAGACGTCGATCTGCGGCCTCGGACAGGCCTCGCCGGTGCCGGTGCGAAACGCGATGGATCACTGGCCCGAGCTATTTGCACCGCTCGGCGTCTGAGCTAGCATCGAGCGCGCTGCGGCCTCCGTCCCCGAGGAGGCAACGTTGGTCGTACGAGCAAGTCTCGTGATCGCTGTAGTCGCCGCTCTCACCGGCGCGAGCGGCGCAGCGCCGTCACCCGGCGCGGCTCCCCAGCTGAGCGTGGTCTGGGCCGAGCCCGGTGACGCGACACGAGTCTTCGTCGAGCGGGTCGCCGCGCCGTACGACGGCGGCAAGGAGACGTGGCTGCTCAACCTCGACGTGCGCTTGCAGTTGACCTGGGCAACCTCGGTCCGTCTGCAGAAGCTCGAATGGTCGTTTCCCGGTACGACGATCCCCGCCGGTAAGAAGCTCTTCTCGCTGAGGGACAAGACCGCCTCGCTGGTCGGCCTGGGCGACACCACGACGATCCAGGTGCCCGAGACGCGCCTCTTCTCCTACCCACTCCCGCGCGGAGTGCAGCTCCGCCTCTACGTCCGTGGAAACGAGACACCGCTCACGGTCGGCCGCCGACTCGCCGAGTGGACGAGCGCGGTCTCAGGCGGGGCTTACCTGTTCCCGTTCCGGCGAGAGGACCTGCCCGTCGACACCTACGTGACCGATGACAACACGCACGTCCCGGGCTCGGGTCATCGCGACTCGCTCTACACAGCGCTTCGCCTACGACTACGGCGTTCACCGCTGGGACGGCTCGAAGTGGAACAAGCTCGTCGAGGGGGGCGACTCGAAGAAGAACGAGGACTACCTGATCTGGGACGTTCCGGTGCGCGCCATGGCCGACGGCTGGGTGTTCAGTTGCCAGCGCACCGCCGAGAACAACACGCCGCCGACACGGGGAACCGGCGGTGGCAACAACGTCGTCGTGGTGCACGCACCCGAGGAGCTCGTGCTCTACGCCCACTTCAAGAAGGGCACGGTTCGCAACGACGTCTGCCCACGCGGCGGCGTCGAGTTCCAGCCGAACCAGATTCGCGTCAAGGCGGGCCAGATACTCGGACACGCGGGCAACTCGGGCCGCTCCACCGGTCCGCACCTGCACATCCACGTCGTCACGAACGCCGACGACGACGGCCAAGGGCGCCCGCTCGAGTTCCGCAACGTCCGGGTGAGGAACGCGGGGACGGACTGGAAGGGCTCGCCGCCGTGCACGGAGCAGAACGCTTTCGCGCCGGTGACCGAGGCGGCGAGCGGTCCGTGGCAGCTCGTCGACCCGTTCTACGGCCCGAACCTGGGCGAGGTCACCCGTTTCGGCTTGCCGGACGCGTGCTTCCAAGACCTGTTCGGAGGCACTTCCGCATCGGGATACCGGGTCGGCTGGCTGATGGGGTTCGACACCGGCGGCAAGACGTACCTCAACGTCAGCTTCCGGAAGGCGACCACCTCGCACGTGACGCGGTTCGGCCTGAGCGGCACGCAGTACCAGGCCGAGCTGGAGAAGGCCGTCGCAGACGGACTCCGCCCGACCAGCGTCGAGAGCTACCTGCGTGGCGGCCAGGAGCGCTACGCGTTCACCGCCGTGAAGCAGGGGGGTCCCGCGTATCGCGCCTATCACGGGGTCTCCGCGGCCCAACACGACGCGTTCGTCACACAGCTCAAGGCACAGGGCATGGCGCCGGTCGCGGTCTCCGTCGTGGCGCCCGGAGGCACGCCGCGCTACACCGCGCTCTGGGAGCAACGCGCCGTCGGAGCGTGGCAGCTCCGCTCGACGATTCCGCTCTCCCAGTACCAGGCATGGGTCGAGACCGAAGCGAAGGCGGGACGCAAGCCGGCGTACGTCGACGCGTACGTTCGGGGCGGAGTGCCGAGCTTTTCGGCGATCACGACGTCGAGGTCGACATTGCGGCTAGCACGCCACAACCTCACGGGCGCCCAGCTCCAGTCGGAGTTCGATGCCGCGCTCGAGCGCGGCTGGCGGACGCTCGCGATCACTGCGTACCCGACCGGCGCAGGCGTGCGGTACGCAGCTCTCTGGGGCTGAACCGGCTGTACGATCGCGAGGTGGTCGAGTTCACGCTCGACGGCCGGACGGTAAGCGCGCCCGAGGGGGAGCTGATCGTGCATGCGGCCGCGCGGCACGGCACGTTCATCCCGACGCTCTGCCACGACTCGAAGCTCGATCCCTACGGCGGTTGCCGGATGTGCGTGGTCGAAGTCGAGGGCTCGCCGCGGCCGATGCCCGCCTGTGCGACCCGCATCACCGAAGGAATGGTGCTGTCGACGAACGGCCCGATCACCGGCTTCCAGCGGACGCTGACCGAGATGCTCCTCTCCGAGCACCTGAACGCCTCGCCCGGAGGCAGGCCGAACGAGCTCCTCGACCTCGCGAACGAGCTCGGAGCCGAGGCTCCGCTCGTCCTGCCCGACGCCAAGCGCGAGGAATACGACGACCGAAATCAGCTCATGGGCTACGACCCCGACGCCTGCATCCTCTGCAATCGCTGCGTCCGCTACACGCAGGAGGTCATGCAGTGCTCGGCGCTCTCGCTCGAGGGCCGCGGCGGCGAGGCCCGCATCGTCCCGACCTGGGGCCTCTCCTGGCTCGACACCGAGTGCGAGCTCTGCGGCGGCTGTCTCTCGGTGTGCCCCACGGGCGCCATCTACGAGAAGTTCGAGGAGAACACGAAGCGCCCGGAGCGCGCGCTCGAGCAGGTACGGACGACTTGCACGTTCTGCGGCGTCGGCTGCCAGATCGACCTCAACCTCGATCCCGAGACGAAGCACATCGTCAAGGTCACCTCGAAGGACGAGTACCTCCCGAACGAGGGCAACCTCTGCGTGAAGGGTCGCTTCGCCTTCAACTTCGTCCACCACCCGGACCGCCTCACCGAGCCGCTCGTGAGGGGCGAGGACGGTGAGCTGCACGCCACCACGTGGGAGCACGCGATCGAGACCGCCGCAAAGGGATTGCGCGGTGTCGCCGAGCGCCACGGATCACAAGCGGTCGGCTTTCTCTCGTCGGCCCGGCTGACGAACGAGGAGAACTTTCTCATCCAGAAGCTCGCCCGCACGGGGGTCGGCACGAACTCCGTCCACTCGTGCGAGTCGACCTGACACGCTCCGACTCTTTACGGCCTGGTCAGGTCGTTGGGCAGAGGAGCCAGCACCAACTCGATCCCCGAGATCGAGAACGCACGCTTCCTCTTCGTCATCGGGTCGAACACGACCGAGGCACATCCGGTGCTCGCGCTCAGGATCAAGAAGGCGGTGCGGAACGGCGCGACCCTCGTCGTCGCCGACCCGCGCAGGATCTGGCTGACGAAGCTCGCCAAGCGCCATCTCCAGCTCCGGCCGGGAACGGACGTGTGGTTGCTGAACGCGATGATGCACACGATCCTCGTCCGAGGGTCTCCAGAACGAGGAGTACATCCGCGAGCTGACCGAGGACTTCGAGGCGGTACGCGAGATCGTCATGCGCTACTCGCCGGAGGACGCCGAGAAGGTCACGGGCGTCCGCGCCGAAGACATCCGGGCGAGCGCGCGCGAGTATGCGAGCGAGCGGCACGCGGCGATCTTCTACACCCTCGGCATCACCGAGCACGCCTGCGGCGTCGACAACATCTGGTCGCTCTCGAACCTCGTCCTCATGACCGGTCACCTGGGCTACGAGTCGACGGGGCTGAACGCGTTGCGCGGGCAGAACAACGTCCAGGGCCTCAACGACTCCGGAGCCAACCCGTCGTACCTCCCGGGCTACCAACCGGTCGACGATCCCGAGGTCCGGCAGAAGTTCTTCGAGCGCTGGGGCGTCGAGGTGCCGGAGGCGACCGGCTACCGGCTCGACCAGATGATGAGCGGACTCCACGACGACCGGGTCAAGGCGCTGTACCTGATCGGCGAGAACCCGGCGCAGACCGAGCCGAACGCGCACCACGTCGAGGAGGGGCTCGGCAAGCTCGAGTTCCTCATCTCCCAGGACATCTTCCTGCAGGACACCGCGCGCAAGTTCGCCGACGTCGTGCTGCCCGCGTCCTCGTTCGCGGAGAAGGAGGGCACGTTCACGAACACCGAGCGGCGGATCAGCCGCGTTCGCGAGGCAGCCCCGCTTCCGGGGAACGCGAAGGGCGACCGGGAGATCGTGATCCTGATGGCGAAGGCGCTCGGAGCTGGACTGGCCCGAGTACCCGGACGCCGAGTCGGTCTGGAACGAGCTCGCCGACCTCGCGCCGAACTGGTACGGCGTGCGCTACGACCGGATCGAGGAGAACGGGATCCAGTGGCCGGTACCGAGATCGGCGGGCCCGACACGCCGTATCTGCATGCTCCCGCGCCGGCCCGCCCGCCCGGCAAGGGCAAGTTCTTCCCGGTCGAGTACCAGCGGCCGATCGAGGAGCCGGACTCCGAGTACCCGCTCGTTCTCTCCACCGGCCGAACGCTCTACCACTACAACTCGGCGACGATGACGATGCGCGAGTCGGGTATCACCGACAAGCAGGAAGCGCCGTTCTTCGAGATCTCGGCGGACGACGCCTCTGCGCTCGGGCTCGCTCAAGGCGACCTCGCCCGGCTCGTCTCCCGCCGCGGGGCGCTCGAGGCCGAAGCTCACATCTCAGACCGGGTCTTCCCCGGCCTCGTCTGGATGGCGCTGCACTTCGCCGAGCAGAAGGTGAACTGGCTGACGCATGACGTCGCCGACCCGCTCATCGGCACGCCCGAGTTCAAGGTGAGCGCGGTGCGGGTCGAACGCGCGCCGTGACCGACACGCTCGCGCCCGAGGCCGTCGAACCGCACCTGAGCGGCCGCTTCGGGAAGCCGTACCTGTACGAGCCCGAATGCGAGTCGACGCAGCAGCTCCTTCTGGGCTCAGGCTTGCCGGAGGGCGCAGTCGCGGCAGCCGACCATCAGACCGCGGGACGCGGACGTCTCGGGCGGACGTGGGAAGAGCCCGCAGGAACCTCCGTGCTCGCCTCGGTGCTGCTCCAGCCACCGGCCGAGCGACGTCTCCCGGAGCTCTCGCTCGTCGCCGCGCTCGCCGTGGCCGAGACGGTCGAAGCGACGGTCGTGCTCGCGGCGCAGGTCAAGTGGCCGAACGACGTGATGCTGAACCGGCGCAAGGTGGCGGGGATCCTCTCCGAGCTCTCCGACGGTACCGTGGTCGTCGGGATCGGGATCAACGTGAACCAGACGCGCGAGCAGCTTCCGTCGAACTCGCTCACCGAGCCGGCATCGCTGCGAACCGCGACCGGGACGACCTACGACCGCGCTGCGCTCCTGGGCTTGCTCCTCACACGGCTCGAGCGCAACTACGACGTGTGGCTGGAACGAGGACTCGATGGCATCTACGGCGGGCCTCGGCGCGCGGGACTTCCTGCGCGGTCGCCGCATCACCGCAGACGGCGAGACGTCGACCGCGATCCAGATCCTGCGGGACGGTCGGCTCGAGATCGAGACCGACGCAGGCGAGGTGAAGGCGCTCGAGTCGGGCGAGGTGCTCTTCGAGCGCTAGCTAGTTGCTTCGCTGAATCTTGCGACCGTGTCGATGACGTGGCCCAGGACGGCGAGTCGCATCAGCGGTCGTTGAAGAAGAACGAGATCGCGAAGTAGACGAGCAGCGCGATCGGCACGATCGCCGACGTCCACCTCCGACGACGGGAGCGCTCCGGCTCGTCCTCGCTCTCGGGGGCATCGGCGACCTCCGGCTCGAATGGCTCCGGCTCGAAGGTCTGCGTCTGCACCGTCTCGGGCTCGAACACGTCCGGGACGTACGCCTGCGGCTCACCGGCGTCACGCTGTGGGAGCTCGTACTCGACGTCCTCCACCACGCTGTCCTGGAGATCGAAGAGGCTCGGCCACCTGCCGCACGTGCGGCACGAGTTCGCGACCGGCTCGTTGATCGTCCCGCATTGCGAGCAGCGCCAGGGGCTCTCCGCCATGAGCGGGAGCTTAGAGACGGTGCCCGACTACTGCCTCATCCGGAGGGGAATCTCGGCGACGTTGATGCGCGAGCCGTCTTTCGCCGAGCTCTCGAAGACGATCAGCGTGCCGTCGCCCTCCAACGCGAACGGCACCGTGAACTCGAAGGCTCCGCGCGTGCCCGTACCGGAGGTGGCCGTCACGAAATCCTCCGCGATCACGCGGCCGTCGGCATCGGTCAGCTCGTACTGGAAGTTCGCCTCGAACGTGTTCGCGGTGCCGGTCACGCGGAGCGGGCTCGCCACCTCCTCGCGAAAGAGCGGCGTCTCGACGAGAACGGCCGGCGTGAGCTCCTCGAAGTCGTCCCGGTCGAAGCCGGTGACGAGTGTCGTGCCTCCCTCCAGGTCCACGGTGCGGACTCCCGGCAGCCCGGTGAGCGTGTACACGAGTTGGGCGAGACTCTCGGGCGAGAGCTCATGCTCGAGGTCGACGTGCGCGACATCGCCCACTATCGCGATCTCGGAGAGATCGAGATCGTCGGAGAGCGACGTCGTGAAGCCGAGCTCGCGCTCGTCCTCGGTCGGCCCGCGAAGCAGCTCGGCGGCCAGCTCGCTTGCCGCGTCGGCGCCCGCTTCGACCTCGCGCGGCACCGGCCAGACTTTGCCGTCTCGAAGGAGATACACCCGGGCGGTCGCGCCGTCCTCGCCTCCGCTTGCGCACCCCGCGCCAAGGAGCGCCAACGCGAGCGCCAGACCGAGCGGCTTCACGGCCAGAGGGTAGAGGCGTGGCGAGGATCGGGCACGATTTCGGCCACGCGCCTGCGCAGCTCCGCGTGGTGGAGAACGAGCTCGAAGCCGAGCCGTGAAGCAGTTTCCTCCTCGAGCCCCTGCCAGAGATCGACCGTCTCCCAGAGCGCGCGAGCCACGTCTCTCACGTCGTAGTACGCGAATGCCTTCTCGAGCGAGGCCAACGCGCCGGGATCCGCCCAGCGCTCGACGAAACGACCCTCGTGCCAGGTGTCGACCGAATCGTCGAGCGAGCGCGCGTGCCAGCCGAGCAGCGTGACCAGCCTTGCCTTCATGTGCCCGTCGAGACATTCCAGCGCGGTGAAGACCTCGCCTCGCCGGAGCTTCTTCGCGGTCCAGAACGCGTGGTACCAGAAGTCGCCGGCGAGCTCGTCGAAGTCGTGCTGCGACGGACCTGGGGGTCGCGGCCTTGCAGCGCTGCGCTCGAGCGCGTCCGCGATGCCAGCGCGATCGACGAGCAACCGGTAGCCGCGGGCCAGAAGTCCGGCGACGCTTTCGCTCGCACCGAAGCGTTCCAGGACCGATGCGGGGAAGAACACGAAATCGACCTCCTCGCCGGTTTCGTAGAGCACACGCCGATCCGAGTGACCGTCGGGCTTGGGCTCCAGAAAGCTCACCAGCGGCACCCCGAACTCGTGGATCCAGGACGCGTCGTCGTGATAGACGCTCGGATCCTCGACGATGAAGATGAGGTCGAGATCGGACCAGCGATCGGCCGGGACCTCCACACGCGCCTGCGAGCCGACGAGGAGCAGCGTTCGGACGTCGTCCTTCTCGCGGGCCCAGTCGGCCACGGCCGCGGTCATGAGGTCCATGCGCGTGTTCACGTTCTCGAGCAGCCCCTCGTCGAGCTGCACCACCTTCGGGTTGACGCCCCTGAGCGTGAGCTCGCCACGGGCGACTCGCTGCTCGAGGGTGGGGAGCATCGTCTTCGAATAGGCCCCGGGCAACGGCCCCGTCTGGGGGACTGCCACCGCCTCGGCGAGAGACCGGAGCGCGTCGGGGGTCATGAGTGGACAGTCGACCGGCAGCACGATCACGACCTCGTGCGATGCCGCGCGGAGTCCCGCGAGCAGCCCGTGCACGGCCGCTCGCTCTTCCGTCCCGTCGTCGAGAACGGGAAACGGCAGCTCGAGAGCGTCTCGTGCCTTCCCGATCGCCAGCACCTCGTCGCAGACCTCGCGCAGGAGCCGCCACCCTCGCTCCGCGAGCGGCTCCCCGCGGAAGCGCGCGAGCGCCTTGGAGGACCCGAAGCGCTCGGAAGCACCACCGACCAGGAGGATTCCGGTGAGCCCGTTCACTTCCGTGCGAGAAACGCCTTCCGCAGGGCCTCGAGCTCGGCGGTCGTAGGAGGAGGATCCGCGAGCTGTGGCTCGAGCCGATCGAGCTCTTCCAAGCTCCGCGGCGCAGGCCCCAGAGCGGACGACGAGCTCGGACTCTCCGGCAGGCCGAAGTGGAGGAAGCCGAGGTAGCGCATCGCCATCGTGTCCAATCGCCGCGAGCGAGCGTCGCCGGATTCCATGCGCGCAGTGGAGACGACCGCGAAGCCCTGCTTCTGCGGGAACTGTTTCGCCACCCCGAAGTCGAACTCGTCCTGGGCGAATGTCGACGAATAGATGTCGAATGCGGTGACTCCGAGAATCGTCGCGGGCGTGATTCCCCGAGCGTCCTGGAACGCCCGGGCGAGCTGGTCCGAGACGATCACGGCGTCGAGCTGCTCCCGTCGGCGATCGAACGCCGCAAGGTCGAGCCGGAACGAGGACGTCGAACAAGCCTTGACCGGTACTCGGTCGGGAAGCTCTCTCGCGAGGCGTACTGCAAGTGCATCGCTCGAGCTGTCGACGGGAACGACGTACACGTCGCAGGCCCGATCCGGCGCGAACGGCTGGCTCGTTGCGCCCAGTGTCGACTCGACCTGCTCGCTGGTGACGGGCGCCGCTCCGGAGTCCGTCGAGTCGCGGTCGACGAGGACCACCAGGGCGCCGAGCACTCCGCCGAGCACGAGCACCACCACGACGATCTCGAACAGGCGGTCGCGCCCGGTCGGAGGAGAGCTCAGCTCGCGATCCGCCACGGCTCGGAGTAGATCGTCACGCGTCCTTCACGGACGAAGCCGCAGAGCGTCAGCCCCCGGTCGCGAGCAAGCTCCACCGCGAGCGACGACGGCGCCCCCACCGCGACCATGATCGGGCAGCCTGCGACCGACGCCTTTTGCACGAGCTCGAACGAGAGCCGCCCGCTGACGCAGAGGAGCCGGTCAGCGAGCGGGAGCAAGCCCTCCAGGAACGCCCAGCCGACGACCTTGTCGAGCGCGTTGTGCCTGCCGACGTCTTCGCGAGCGCAGAGAAGCTCGCCCTTCGCCGAGAAGAGACCGGTGGCATGAAGCCCGCCGGTCTCGGCGAATGCGCGCTGCGCCTTCCGCAGCCGCTCGGGAAGTGACGACACGAGACCTTCGGAGACCTGCAGCCCGCTCTCCACGCGAGGCGCGTCGACACGAACTGCCTCGATCGCCCCCTTGCCGCAGACACCGCACGAGGACGACGTGTAGAAGTGCCGCCGCAAGCGCTCCGGGTCGAGGTTGGTGGCATCGACCTCGACCGTGTTGGCGGCAAGGTCATCTGGGACGCGCGCAGCGAGCGGCGTCAGCCCCTCTGTTAGGCAGAAGCCGAGAGCGAGCTCCTCGTCGTGCCCCGGTGTGCGCATCGTGACCGCGACCGGCTCGCCACCGATCCGGATCTCGAGCGGCTCCTCGACGGCGAGGACCTCCTCCCCTTCATCCCGACTCGGTAGACGAACTGCCTGAACGACGCTGGTCGAGTAGGGCGGCGCAGCTGGATCGCGTGTCACGCCGCAAGCGTACTTCTCACCTTCGTCGCCTCAACAGCGGCACCGTTGGACATCAGAGTGAGGAGAATGGAAAGCATGCCCGCCTCTCCACTGCGTCTTCTCCTCGCCGCCGCAGGCGGCTACCTGCTCGGCACCGTGCCATCCGCCGACATCGCCGCTCGCCTCGCGACCGGTGGAGAGGTGGACCTGCGCTCGAGGGGGAGCCGGAACCCGGGCGGGGTGAACGCGATTCGAGTGCTCGGGAACACGCCGGGTCGAGCGGTGATCGTCGCAGACGTCGCGAAAGGATATGCCGCATGCGCCTGCGGTCGCCTCGCCGGCGGAGATCTCGGCGCGCACGTCGCAGGCGTCGCCGCCGTCGCCGGGCACTGTTACCCGGTCTGGAGCGGGTTCGTCGGCGGAAAGGGGGTGGCGACGAGCTTCGGCCAGTGCCTGTACACCTTCCCGGTTTTCGCGCCGCTGCAGATGGCAACAGCGGTCGCGGCCACGCGCATTCCAGGAGTTCAGCAGCGTGCCCTCGTGTCCGCAGGAGCGGCATCCGCCGCCTGGCTGGCGGCAAGCGTGCTGTGGTGGAAGCGCGAGCTGTCGAACTCGTGGGGGCCGTCGCCGACCGCTGCGTTGCCGCTCGCCACGGCGGCGACGGTGCTGATTGTGGGGTCGGCGTTCGCTCGTGCCCTGCGGCGTCGCGATCCGGACGATCTCGCGTCGACGGGCTAGATCAGCTCGTCAGCTCGTCACCGCGCAGATCGCGTAAGCAGTGAGCGTCCATGCCGCCAAGTAGGCGTCGTTCTCCGCCGCGCTCGCACGATAGATGTTGTCGTTGTCCGGGAAGGACGCGGTCAGCACGACCTCCTGACCTCCACCGGTGACGCGCGCGCCACCGCCCAGGAGCCGCTTTCCGGCAGGACAGGCGATCTGGACGGACTTCGGCGTCGCGGAGTTCGAGACGCTCGCCGCCTCGACCCGCTCGACCGCGCTCACCCCTGGCGCTCCTGCCGGGCCCTGTGGCCCGGTCGGACCGGCCGGCAGCTGACCCGGCCCGAAGTCCGCCTTCAGCAGTGAGCCGTTTCGAACCTTGGCCGCTGTCACCGCGTTCGATGCGAGCTTCTTCGTCGTCACCGCGCCCGTTTTCAGCTGCGCCGGTCCGACGCTCGATCTCGGGACCTGCAGGACCGTCGCGTAGCTCGTGCCGCCGAGCGCGACAGCGAGCGCTGCGCACGCGACGACCATGGCCGGCGACGGGCGTCGGAGCGAGGTTCCTCGCATCGTCTACCTCCTCGATGTGGCTGGGAGGAGCCGACCGTAGCAGTGGTGTCGGAGGACCTAGGAGCGCCGCTCGGACGGATGGCGAGGCATGCCTCGCCTACTCGACGGTGACGGTTTTCGCGAGGTTCCGCGGCTGATCGACGTTCAGCCCGCGGAGGCGCGCGATGCGATAGGCGAGCAGTTGCAGCGGGACGATCGCGAGCACGGCCTGCAGGAACGCCGGGGTCTTCGGGACGTAGATGACGTCGTCCGCGTGGTGCTGGATGTCCTCGTTTCCGTCGGTCGCGATCGCGATGACGTGGGCTCCCCGCGCGCGCACCTCCTGGATGTTCGAGACGATCTTGTCGTAGACGTGGATGTTCGTCGCGACGACGACCACCGGCGTGGCCTCGTCCAGGAGCGCGATCGGGCCGTGCTTCATCTCCCCCGCCGAGTACGCCTCGGTCGGGATGTAGGAGATCTCCTTCAACTTGAGCGCGCCTTCGAGCGCTACGGGAAGTCCGATGTGGCGGCCGAGATAGAGGAAGAAGGGCGCGTCGTAGTAGCGACGCGCGATCTCCTCGATCGGGTGGTCGGCCTCGAGGAAGGACTGAATCTTGCGAGGGAGCTTGTAGACGAAGTCGAGGATGAACTCGATCTCTCCCGGAGGAAGCGTCTCGCGCACCTCCGCCAGCTTCAGCGCCACGAGATAGAGGAGCGCGACCTGCGCCGTGAACGTCTTGGAGGAGGCGACCGACATCTCGAGGCCCGCGCGCGTGTAGAGCACGGAGTCCACCTCGCGGGTGATCTGCGAACCCATCATGTTCGTGATCGCGACCGTGCGGGCGCCCTTCTCCCGTGCGAGCTTCAGCGCCTCGATCGTGTCGCGCGTCTCACCCGACTGCGAGATCCCGATGACGAGCGTGTGCTCGTCGATGACGGGATTGCGGTAGACCCATTCGGACGCGATGTCGAACTCGACCGGGATGCGCGCCCACTCCTCGATGACGTAACGCCCGACCACGCAGGCGTGGTACGCCGTCCCGCAGGCGACGAGGACGATTCGCTGGAGCTCCTTGACGTCCTGGCCGGACATGTCCAGGCCCTCCAGGACGAGCGTCCCGTGTCGTACGCGGTCGCCGATCGTCTCCGCGACCGCATCCGGCTGCTCGAAGATCTCCTTCAGCATGAACGTCTCGTACCCGGCCTTCTCGGCGCCCTCGTCGTCCCAGTCCAGCTCGACGGTCTCGTGCTCCGTCGGCGTCCCGTCGACCAAGACGTAGGCCGGGCCTTCGGGCGTGACGGCGACGATCTCGCCGTCGCCCGGGAACTCGACCGAGCGCGTCTCCTTGAGGAACGCCGCCGCGTTGGACGCGAGGAAGGTCTCGCCGCGGCCGATCCCGACCACGAGCGGCACCTGGTGCCGCGCGCCGACGAGCAGATCCGGGTGGTCGCGGTGGATGACGACGAACGAGAAGTGACCCTCGAGCTCGGCAAACGCGAGCCGAACCGCGTCGACGAGGTCGCCGTCGTAGTGGCGCTCGACGAGGTGCGTGACGGTCTCTGCGTCCGTTTCGGAGGTGAACGTGTGGCCCTCGGCTGCGAGACTCGCGCGGAGCTCCCGGTAATTCTCGACGATCCCGTTGAGCACGATCGAGACGCGCCCGGGGTCGCAGCCGCCCAACGGGTGCGCGTTCTCCTCGGTCACCGCTCCGTGCGTCGCCCAGCGCGTGTGCCCGAGCCCGGTCGTGGCGGCGGAGCCGTTCGTCGCGCGCTTGATCAGGTTCTCGAGCGGACCGACCGCGCGCACGTACGTGAGGCCGCCGTTCTCCAGGAGAGCGATTCCGCTCGAGTCGTACCCGCGGTATTCCAGGCGCTCGAGACCCTGCAGGAGCAATGGCTTCGACTCACGAGACCCGACGTATCCGATGATTCCGCACACGTTCTACCTCCCTGAGAACGCGTAAGAGCCCGGCGGCGCCCTCCGTCGGGCTAGCCGAGCTCTCTGGCTACGAGCGCGGCGATGCTAGCACAGATTTTCCCTGCTTCCTCGGCAGTTTCGGCCTCTGCGAGCACTCTGACAAGGGGCTCCGTGCCGGACGGGCGAACGAGGACTCGGCCCGTTCCGGCCAGCTCCTCGGTGATGCGGTCGGCCTCGTCCAGAATCGACTCGGGCACTTCGCGACGAGCAACGCGTACGTTCTGCTTCGCCTGCGGGTAGCGAGGCATCACCGTGGCCGCCTCGCTCAGTGAGCGGCCTCCGAGCGCGCGGCAGAGCAGGAGTGCCGCAGCCAGCCCGTCTCCGGTCACGTGGTTTCCGAGCCAGACGATATGACCGGACTGCTCACCGCCGAGCAGGCCACCGTCGCGGTGCAGGGCCTCGAGCAGGTAGCGGTCTCCGACCGGAGTCGTGACGACACGAACGCCGCGTTCGGACATCAGGCGATGGAAGCCGAGGTTCGTCATCACGGTGACGGCGACGAGATCGACGCCCAGGGCCAGCGTGAGAATCGCGAGAATCTGATCGCCGTCGAGTGCCTCGCCGCGCTCGTCGACCGCCAGCATCCGGTCGCCGTCACCGTCGAAGGCGACTCCCAGGTCGAGGCCAAGCCTTGTAACCGTCTGCTGCAAGGCGCCCAGGTCCGTCGCCCCGCAGCCGACGTTGATGTTGATTCCGTCGGGCTCGACTCCGATCGTATGCACCTCGGCGCCGAGTTCCTCGAAGACGGCTGGAGCCAGCTCGGAATACGCGCCGTTGGCGCAGTCGACGGCGATGCGCAGGCCCGAGAGATCCGAGCCGAAGCCCTCGCGGATGTGACGCACGTAGCGCTCTCGCAGCATCGTCCAGCCGTTCGACCGCGCCGGCACCGTCGGCAGAGGCGTCCAGCAGGGCCTCGATCGCCTCCTCGTCCTCGTCCGTGAGCTTCCAACCCTCGCTGTCGAAGAGCTTGACACCGTTGTACGAGGGCGGGTTGTGCGAGGCCGAGACGACGGCGCCCAAGTCCTCCGCCAGCAGCGCGACCGCAGGCGTGGGAAGCACGCCTCCGAGAACTGCCGTCCAGCCGGCCGACGAGATGCCGCGCGCGAGCGCGGCTTCCAGCTCGGGCCCGGACCCACGGGTATCCCGTCCGACAAGGACGCGCCCGGGGTCAGACCCTGTTTCCGGTTTTCCACCGGCTTTCGCCCAGAGCACACCCGCGCGACCGATCTTTTCCACAAGTGCAGGCGTCAGGTCTTCGCCGACGATGCCGCGAATTCCGTCCGTTCCGAAGTAACGCCGCGCCATGGCGGCCGTCTCTAGCGCTTCGAGAACTGAGGAGCCTTTCGAGCCTTGTGCAGGCCCGCCTTCTTCCGCTCCACGATGCGCGCATCGCGCGTCAGGAAGCCCTGGCGCTTGAGCGGGACACGGATCTCGGGGTCGGCCTCGACGAGCGCGCGGGCGATTCCGTGCCTGACCGCGCCAGCCTGTCCAGAGATGCCGCCACCATGTACCCGAACCCGAAGATCGTACGTCCCGGCCGCCTCGGCGACCTCCAGCGGCGCCATGACCATCTTCCGGTGCGCGGAACGCGGGAAGTACTCCTCGAGCGTCCGGCCGTTGATCCAGCTCTTCCCGTCTCCGGGACGCAGGATCACGCGAGCGACCGACGTCTTCCGCTTGCCTGTGCCGAGGTACTGGGCGATGTCGCTCATGAAAGCTGCATCTCCTTCGGCGCCTGCGCTGAGTGTGGATGCTCGGTTCCGGCGTAGATCTTCAACTTGCGCAGCTGAGCCGCTGCGAGCTTGTTCTTCGGCAGCATCCCCTTCACAGCCTTCCGCAGGACCTCGGTCGGCCTGCGCTCGAGCTGCTCGCGCAGCGTCCGTTGCTTGATTCCCCCCGGATAGCCGGAGTGCCGGTAGTAGATCTTCGTGTCGAGCTTGGAGCCGGTCACGGCGATCTTCTCGGCGTTGACGACGACGACGAAGTCGCCTGTGTCGACGTGCGGGGTGTACTGCGGCTTGCCCTTGCCGCGCAAGGTGTCAGCGATGCGCGTGGCGAGACGTCCGAGCGTCTGTCCGTCGGCATCGACGACGAACCACTCGCGCTCGATCTCACCAGGCTTGGCTGAATACGTCTTCATCACAGAAAGAGGCGGGGCCACCCGTCCGCCGGCGGTCGATTCTAGCAAGTCGCGCCTAGCCGAAAGGGCTGGGCAAGCCAGTACCGCTAGTCCGTTGACTTTGTCCTGCAAACGAGGACGATCTGGGGTACGTGCGGCACGGGGAGGCCGCGCCTGCGGAATAAAGGGGGCAAGAGGAGATGGGCTCGACAGCTCAGCGCTGGCTCGACACCTGGCGGCTCAAGGTGCCGTTCGTCGTGGGATCGTTCGTTGCCGCCGGATTGGTCGCAGCCGGAGTCGTCTCCGGCGCCGATCAGGCGTCGATCTCGAGTGACCGTACCGACTACGCGCCGGGCGACACCGTGGCGCTCTCGGGCGCGGGCTGGCAGGCCGGCGAGGCCGTCCAGGTCCTCGTGGACGACGACCAGAACGACCCCTGGTCCCATGGGGCCGAGCTCACCGCCGCCGCCGACGGCATGGTCTCGGACTCCTTCGACCTCCCCGACGTCGCAGGAGAGTTCTCGGTCACGGCTGCCGCCCCGTCCGGAACCGCGAGCTCGACCTTCACCGTCACCGCGCCGGTTCCGTCTCCTCCGGCGCCGACGGGAACGCCGAGCCTCGACAGCGACGAGGAGGAGTACGCGCCCGGCGCGACAGTCGAGCTCAGCGGCACCGACTGGCGGGCGGGCGACACCATCCATCTCGCGGTCGACGACGACGCGGACGACGCGTGGGATCACTCCGCCGATGTGACCGTCGGCACAGACGGCACAATCACCGACACCTTCGATCTCCCTGACGACGTCGTCGCCGAGTTCACGGCCACCGCAACGGATCCTGCGGACCGGAGCGCGACGGCGACCTTCGAGACCGTCGCAGACGGATTCGGTCCGGCCACCGAGCCGCACCTCGTTCGCTTCGCGTCCGGAACCTCTACCGAGACGCAGTCGCAGATCCTCGCGGCCGTTGGGGCCGAGGACACGAGTTACATCGCTCCGCTTCGTATCCACGGCGTCCTGCTCCCCGGTGGCGCGGATCTCCAGCCCTCGATCGACGCGCTCCGCTCGAACCCGAGCGTGACGCGCGTCGAACCCGATCGCACACGCGAGGCCGGAGGCACGCCGAACGACTCCTCGTACGGCGACCAGTGGTCGTTGCCGAAGATCGGCTGGGACAACGTCTTCGGCGAAGTCGGCGTGAACGGGACGGCGAGGGTCGCGATCCTGGACACGGGCATCGACGGCTCCCATCCCGACCTCGACGGAAACGTCGTCGCCGGCACGTCGATCCTCGACGGTTCGAACGGCCTCAGCGACCCGAACGGCCACGGCACCGCCATGGCGGGAATCGTCGCGGCGGAGACCGGCAACGGCGCCGGAATCGCGGGTGTCGGCTTTGCCGGCGTCCAGGTGATGCCAGTGACCGTCCTCGATTCGGACGGCACCGGCCAGGACAGCGACATCATCGAGGGTGTCGTGTACGCGGCCGACAACGGCGCGGACGTCATCCTGATGGCGTTCTCGAACCCTGGCTACTCGGAGCTGCTCCAGGAGGCGATCGACTACGCGTGGGACGAGGGTGCCGTGCTCGTCGCGGCGACCGGGAACGACGGCTCGTCGGCCGTCACGTTCCCTGCAGGTGACCGCGGCGTCATCGGCGTCTCGAACACCGATCAGAACGATGCGCTGAACGGTTCGAGCAACTACGGCCAGGCCGTGTTCCTCGGAGCACCGGGAACGAACATCGCCACCACCTCAGCAGGTGGCGGCTACACGACGATCACCGGGACCTCGGCGTCTGCCGCCGAAGTCGCGGGCGCAGCCGCGCTGCTCAAGGCCGCGTCCGGCGCGTCGAACGGCGTCATCGTGTCCCGACTTGGGAAGAACGCAGAAGCCGCCGGCTCGCAGGTTCAGACCGGCAACGGTCGCCTGAACCTCGATCGCGCGCTCGCAGATACCTCAACCGCCTCGATCAAGCCCTCGGGCGCGGCCCCTATCGGAGGAGGAGGCCCCTTTGTCGGGCCTTACGTCGCAGCCGCCCGCCAGGTCAGTATCAGCGACGAATCGCTTGCCGAGGGCAATGCGGGAACCTCGACGATGACGTTCGACCTAACGTCCAGCGGTTCCGGTACGACCGGTGGCACCTTCAATTACACGACCGCTCCCAGCGGCGCGAATCCGGCTACGGAAGGGTCCACATGCACCGGCGGAGTCGATTACCTCGACGCGACAGGGGTCTCGTCGATCATCAGCAACGCGACGCCCACGGGAACCGTTGCGGTCACCATTTGCGGTGACGCTACCTTCGAGACCAACGAGACCTTCACGATCACGATCACGGCGAACAACCCCGGTGGGCAAGGGGCGAGTGTCCAGAATGGCACAGGGATCGGCACGATCACCAACGACGACGCGGCGAATACCGCCCCGACCGTCGCCTTCGTCGCGCCGCCGACGACGGCGAACGAGGGGCAGACGAGGATCTACAACTTCACGATCACTGATCCCAATGCCGGGAACACGTTCACCTTCGTAACCGGCTTCCCGAGATGCGGGAGCGGCAACACGGTCGTTCCCGGCTCCGCGTCGATCAACAGCGTCGCGAAGACCGGGACGTTCCAGTGCTCATTTGCCGACGGTCTGACGACGCCGAACGTCGAGGTTCGCGTTCAAGACAACCTGAATGCAGAGTCCAACACGGCGTCGCAGGCAGTCACCGTGAGCAACGTGCCGCCGTCGATCGCGATCAGCGGGGCGGCGAGCGTGAACGAGGGCTCGTCGTACAGCCTGACACTGGACGCGGTTACGGATCCGGGCACCGACACAGTGACGAGCTACGTCGTGCACTGGGGCGACGGAAGCACCGACACGTACGGCTCGGTGGGCGCCAAGGCGCACTCATATGCGGACGGGCTTGCTACACGCGCGGTCACCGTCGACCTCGTGGACGAGGACGGCACGCACCTCGACCGGGCGAATGCGCACTCCGTTCAGGTGAACAACATGCCGCCATCGATCACGATCAGCGGAGCTGCGAGCGTGAACGAGGGCTCGTCGTACAGCCTGACACTGGGCGCCGTTACGGATCCCGGGACGGACACCGTCGCGAGCTATGTCGTCCATTGGGGCGACGGGAACACTGACACCTACGGCTCGGCGGGCGTAACGACGCACGCGTATGCGGACGGTCTTGCCACCCACTCGATCACGGTCGATCTCATCGACGAGGACGGGACGCACGTAAACCGAGCGAACGCGCTTTCGGTGAGCGTCTCCAACGTCGCACCGCTCGTCACCGCTCCCGCCGACCAGACGGCGAGCGAGGGCAGTTCCGAGACGTTCGATCTCGGCTCCTTCACCGATCCCGGCGACGACGATCCCTGGGAGGTCACGGTCGACTGGGGCGACGGCTCGACAGACACCGTCTTCAACGAGGCCGCGCCAGGCGCGATCGCGGACAAGACGCACACTTACGCCGACAACGGCAGCTTCACCGTGACGGTCACGGTGGACGAGGACGCGGGCGCAGGAGTGAGCGGCTCGGCCACCTTCCAGGTCGTCGTCGCCAACGTCCCGCCGGTGGTCACCGCTGCGGCCAACCAGACGTCGAGCGAGGGCAGCTCGAGCTCGTTCGCGCTCGGCTCCTTCACCGATCCCGGCGACGACGATCCCTGGGAGGTCACGGTCGACTGGGGCGACGGCTCGACAGACACCGTCTTCAACGAGCTCGCACCCGGCCCGATCGCGGCCAAGACGCACACCTACGCCGACGACGGCACCTTCACCGTGACGGTGACGGTGGACGAGGACGCGGGCGGCGGAGTGAGCGACTCGGAGACCTTCCAGGTGACGGTCGCCAACGTTGCGCCCGACGTCACGCCGCCGGCCGACCAGACGGCGAGCGAGGGCACGGGCAAGTCCTTCTCGCTGGGCTCCTTCAGCGATCCGGGTGACGACGATCCCTGGCAGGTCACGGTGGACTGGGGCGACGGCTCGCTCGACACCGTCTTCAGCGAAGGTGCTCCAGGCCCGATCGCGGCCAAGAGCCACACCTACGCCGACGACGGCACCTTCACCGTGACGGTCACGGTGGACGAGGACGCAGGCGCAGGAGTGAGCGGCTCTGCCACCTTCCAGGTCGTGGTCGCCAACGTCCCGCCGGTCGTGACCGCTCCCGCGGCGCAGACGGCGGACGAAGCAACCTCGAAGGTGTTCGACCTGGGCTCCTTCACCGATCCCGGTGACGACGATCCCTGGGAGGTCACGGTCGACTGGGGCGACGGCTCGCCCGACACCGTCTTCAACGAGGCCGCGCCGGGCGCGATCGCGGACAAGACGCACACCTACGCCGACGACGGCAGCTTCACCGTCACGGTCACGGTCGACGAGGACGCGGGCGCAGGAGTGAGCGGCTCTGCCACCTTCCAGGTGACCGTCGCCAACCTGCCGCCGGTGATCAGCGACGTCAGCGCCGAGTCGCCGATCAACGAGGGTGGCAGCTCGACGGTCACCGTCACCGCCAGCGATCCCGCCGGTCTAGCCGATCCGCTCTTGTACGAGTTCGACTGCGACGGCAACAGCGTCTTCGAGGTCGGACCGCAGGCGAGCAACACGCACAACTGCCCCTTCGCCGACAACGGCAGCTTCACCGTCAACGTGCGCGTCAGCGACGGCGACGGAGGAGCCGACGCCGGGTCGGACACGGTGGTGGTGCAAAACGTCGCACCGCTCGTCACCGCTCCCGCCGACCAGACGGCGAGCGAGGGCAGTTCCGAGACGTTCGATCTCGGCTCCTTCACCGATCCCGGCGACGACGATCCCTGGGAGGTCACGGTGGACTGGGGCGACGGCTCGACAGACACCGTCTTCAACGAGGCCGCGCCAGGCGCGATCGCGGACAAGACGCACACTTACGCCGACAACGGCAGCTTCACCGTGACGGTCACGGTGGACGAGGACGCGGGCGCAGGAGTGAGCGGCTCGGCCACCTTCCAGGTCGTCGTCGCCAACGTCCCGCCGGTGGTCACCGCTGCGGCCAACCAGACGTCGAGCGAGGGCAGCTCGAGCTCGTTCGCGCTCGGCTCCTTCACCGATCCCGGCGACGACGATCCCTGGGAGGTCACGGTCGACTGGGGCGACGGCTCGACAGACACCGTCTTCAACGAGCTCGCACCCGGCCCGATCGCAGCCAAGACGCACACCTACGCCGACGACGGCACCTTCACCGTGACGGTGACGGTGGACGAGGACGCGGGCGGCGGAGTGAGCGACTCGGAGACCTTCCAGGTGACGGTCGCCAACGTTCCGCCCGACGTCACGCCGCCGGCCGACCAGACGGCGAGCGAGGGCACGGGCAAGTCCTTCTCGCTGGGCTCCTTCAGCGATGCGGGTGACGACGATCCCTGGCAGGTCACGGTGGACTGGGGCGACGGCTCGCTCGACACCGTCTTCAGCGAAGGTGCTCCAGGGCCGATCGCGGCCAAGAGCCACACCTACGCCGACGACGGCACCTTCACGGTGACGATCACCGTGGCGGAAGAGAACGGTCTCGGGCCTGCCAGCGATATCGCGACGTTCCAGGTCGTAGTGGGGAACGTCGCCCCGACGGTTGCCAAGCCGACGTTCCAGCCCGTCCTGATCGCGTGCCAGACGCTGACGACCCTGACCGGGATCAGCTTCAGCGACCCCGGCGCCAACGACAATCCGTGGACGGTCGACATCGATTGGGGCGACGGTTCGACACACACGACCTACACGACGGCGACGCAGGGCGCGCAGCCAAACCAGACCTACACGTATTCAACTCCGGGCCCGCATACGGCCACCGTGACAGTGACGGACAAGGACACCGGGACGGGCTCGAACACGTCCACCGCTCCGGTCACGGTCTTCCAGTACACCGTCGACTTCCTCCCGCCCTTCGACGACTCGACCCCAAGCGGCCTCATCGTCAACAAGATGAAAAACGGCCGAGTCGTGCCGGTCAAAGCCCGCATCCGGGACGAGTGCGCGGGAGCGCTCCTCAGCTGGACCCGGCCCTGTCGTGACGATCAAGGTCAGCAAGACCTCGGGCACGGGAACCGGTGACCCCGTCGAGGAATACGCGGACGCCGGTGAGTCCAGCGCAGGAACGAACGAGTTCAGGCAGGCCGGCGACCACTGGGTCTACAACCTGGACAGCAAGGCCCTCGGCCTCGTCACCAACAACCTCTACCGCGTCGACGTCCACGTCGACGGCATCAAGGCGACCGTCTCGAACTGGGCGGTGCTCCAGCCCGTGAAGTAAGGCCGTCGAACGAGCAGGGCTAGGGACGTCGTGAGGCGCCCCTCACTCGTTCACGCAGCAGGCTCCGGGGCTGCGGCCGGCGGGCGTGCAATGAGCAGGGCCAGCGCAGGCGCGACGACGGCAATCGTCGCACCGACCGCGATCGCGGCGACGCCCCACTCCGTGTACGCGAGCCCGCCCACGAGGGCGAGAGCTGCGGCAAGCAGACCGGCCACCAGGTCGGTGAAACCGACGAGCCGGCCGCGCTCGACGGGCGTCGCGTGCGTCACGAGCTCGGTCGAGGCAGCCACGTAGGAAAGGTTCCAGCCGAGGCCGAGCAGGAACAGTGAGAGCGACATCGCCGGGATGGAGACGACCCAGGCGAGCATCACGGTCGAC
Organism: uncultured Actinomycetes bacterium; assembly: GCA_963838395.1. GTDB lineage: Bacteria > Actinomycetota > Thermoleophilia > Gaiellales > Gaiellaceae > GMQP-bins7. The sequence continues at coordinate 1,147,747 of CAWIQX010000014.1, read as the reverse complement.
ACGGCCATGATCGCGAGACCGCCGATCAGCGATCTGTGCCGCCCGACGCGGTCGATGAGCTGGCCGACGACGAGGACCAGCCCGAACATCCCCACGATGTGCAGGCTGATGACGCTGAACACATCGGCCTGCTCGTGCTCGTGCCCGACGACGATGTAGCCGGTCAGGTTCATCACGCCCGCCATCACTGCGAAGCTCGCGAGCGCCGCAAGCACCGCCGAAGGCACCCCAGGGCGTCGCAGGATCTGCCCGAGCGGCGCGGCCGGCTCGGTCACGTGCGGCTCGCCCGCCGCGAGGCCGGCGCGCTGCAGCTCGAGCGCGATCGTGCGCGGGTCGGGCCGGATCGAGAGCGCGATCGCGAGACCGACGACGCACATCGCCGCCGCCGCGAACCAGGGGATGACGAGCGTATCGAGCTCGAGATCCTTCCCGGCGAAAAGCGGCCGAAAGACGAGCGGCCCGAGCGCGGCACCGAACAGCGCACCGAAGAGGACGTACGAGATCGCGCGAGCCTTCTTCTCCGCCGGATACATGTCCGCGGCTGCCGTGCGCGCGAGCAGTACGGCGCCGTTCATCGCCCCCGACGCCGACGAACCCGAGGATCACGAGCGAAGCGCTGTCCACGATGCACCCGAGTGCGGTCAGCAGGCACCCGAACATGCCGACGACGAAGCCACCGGCGATCACGGGAACGCGCCCGAGCCGGTCCATCAGCCGACCCGCAGGGAGCGCAGCAAGCGCACCCGCGGTGAGGAAGATGGCCGGCCCCAGGCCGAGGATCGACTCGATCCCGGTGACGAGCACGAGCGTGATCGTCGCGACCGCGACCGCGAGCTGCAGCACGCCCGAAAGGAGCACCAGGCAGAGACCGAGCAGGGCCGTGTTTCGCCGCACCGGGAACGAGGCGGCCGACATTGCGCCATTCAACCAGCCCGGGCTCGAAACGCTCGCTCACACGTCGAGCGCTACGATGACCGGAGCGTATGGGGAGCTCGGGGCAACCGGGCTGAGAGGGCGGCTGAGCGCGCCGCCGACTCGAAAACCTGATCTGGGTAATACCAGCGGAGGAAGCGCATGTCGCAAGACCTTGTCGTGGTCGTCGCCGGAGGGAAGCCGGATCCAGGAACCGCGCACGCAATTCCCTCCGGCACCCCCGTCGATCGCCGCGGACAGCGGGCTCGAGCGTGCGCGCGACATGGGCCTCGACGTCACGATCGCAGTCGGCGACTTCGACTCGGCCTCGGTCGAGGCCGTGCGCGCGGCGGCAGCGGCGGGCACGCGCATAGAGCGTCACCCGGCCGAGAAGGACGCCACCGATCTCGAGCTCGCCCTCGATGCGGCGCTGGAACTCGGGCCGAGGCGAATCGTGGTGCTCGCGGTGATCGGGGACCGGCTCGACCACCTTCTCTCCACGTTCCTGCTGCTCGCAGCGCCTCGCTACGCCGAGGTCGAGCTCGACGCCCAGATCGGTCGCGCCCAGGTTCACGTGGTCCGCGACCAGCGGATCCTGTCCGGACACTCGGGCGAACTGCTCTCGCTGTTCGCGCTCCTCGGGCCGGCCCGAGGGCATTCGCACCGAAGGCCTCGCGTATCCGCTCGCCGGCGAGACGCTCGAGCCAGGCTCGACGCGCGGCGTCTCGAACGTCTTCGTCACCGAGTCGGCGCTGATCGCCGTGGACGATGGCGTTCTCGTCGCGGTACGCCCTGGTATCGAGCCGTGATGCCGCTGCTGACAAGCTGTTGCAAGGGACTGGTCATCGTCACGGTGGTGAGCGCGCTCGCACTCGGCTCGCTGGGATGCGGCGGGGATGACGAGAGCCCGACCGACGTCGTTCTGGTCACGCACGACTCGTTCGCGATCTCGGACGACGTGAGGGCGGAGTTCGAGGAGACGAGCGGACTGGAGCTCCGGATCCTGCAGTCCGGCGACGCGGGTGAGCTTCTCTCGAAGGCGCTGCTCACCGCGGGAAACCCGCAGGGCGATGTCCTCTTCGGCGTCGACAACAACCTGCTCTCGCGCGCGCTCGACAGCGATCTCTTCGAACCGTACGAGTCGCCCGGCCTCGAGAACGTCGATGCCGGCTATGAGCTCGACTCGGAGTACCGAGTCACGCCGATCGACCACGGTGAGGTGTGCCTCAACTACGACAAGGAGTGGTTCTCGGAGCGCGAGATCGAGCCACCACGGTCCCTCGACGACCTGACGCACCCCAGGTTCGAAGGCATGCTCGTCGTCGAGAACGCAGCCACCTCCACCCCCGGGCTCGCCTTCCTGCTCGCGACGGTCGCACGCTTCGGCGAGCCCGGCTGGCAGCGCTTCTGGCGTCGGCTCCGTGAGAACCGCGTTCTCGTCGTGGACGGCTGGGAGGAGGCATACAACGTGCAGTTCTCCGGCGCCGCCGGAAACGGGGACCGGCCGATCGTCGTCTCCTACGCGTCGAGCCCGCCCGCGGAGGTCATCTTCGCCACGCCGCAGCCGAAGGAGGCTCCCACCGCCGTCGTCGAGGACAGCTGCTTCCGGCAGATCGAGTTCGCGGGCGTTCTCGAGGGAGCGCGGAACCAAGATGGCGCGCGCACGCTCGTGGACTTCCTGCTCGAGAAGCGCTTCCAGGAGGACATCCCGCTCTCGATGTTCGTCTTCCCGGTCAACTCCAGCGCGGAGCTCCCCCGGGAGTTCGAGCTCTTCGCCGTGGTGCCCGAGAGCCCGCTCGAGCTGTCGCCCGACGAGATCGGGGCGAATCGCGACCGGTGGGTGAGCGAGTGGACGCGCATCGTGCTTCGCTGAGCGCGTACGTGTGGCGCGCGCTGACGTACGGCGTTCCGCTCGCGTTCCTGGGACTCTTCTTCGCCTTCCCGCTGGCCTCGATCCTGGAGCGGGGTCTCGGCCCGGGCGAGGGCGCCACCTCACCGCTCGACGTCCTGACCGACCCGCTGACCCGCGAGGTGGCTGTGGTTCACGCTCTGGCAGGCGGCTGTCTCGACGGTGCTGACGATCACGGTCGCACTCCCCGCGTCGTATGTGCTCGGCCGATATACGTTCCGCGGCCGAAGTGCCGCCATGGCGGTGGTGACCGTGCCGTTCGTCCTCCCGACGGTCGTAGTGGCGCTGGCCTTTCTCGCCGTATTACCCGCAGAGCTCGAGCGCGGCTGGTTTGCGATCCTGATCGCGCACGTCTTCTTCAACGTGGCGGTCGTCGTCCGTGTCGTGGGAGCGTTCTGGGCCGGCCTCGACCCCCGCGCTCTCCGAAGCCGCTGCGACGCTCGGCGCGAGCCCGGTTCGCAGCCTTCGCGAGGTGACGCTCCCCCTCCTCGCTCCGGCACTGGCGTCCGCGGCCTCGATCGTGTTCCTGTTCTCGTTCACGTCGTTCGGGATCGTCCTCATCCTCGGCGGCCCCCGGTACTCGACCCTCGAGACGGAGATCTACAACCAGGCCGTGCGGATGTTCGACCTGCGAGCGGCGGCAGTCCTCGCGCTCGTGCAGCTCGTCTGCGTCGCGCTCGCAGTCTGGGTGGCCACACGACTGGAGCGGAGGCTGGCGCTCGGAGGGCAGCGGACATCCGAGCGAGAGGCGTTGCGCCGGCTCCGGACACGCAGGGAGAAGGCACTCGCCGCGGTCAGTCTCGGATCGCTGGGGATCTTCCTCGGTGTCCCGCTCGCCGTGCTGGTCGAGCGTTCGCTAGCCAGTGGAGACGGCCACAGCCTGGAGGCGTATCGTGCGCTCGGCCGGCCGACCGACGCGCTGCTCGCGACGCCCTGGGAGGCCGTGCTGAACTCCGTCGTCTATGCCGCGGGCGCAGCCCTCATCGCGCTCGTCGTGGGCGGGTTGGCGGCGTTTGCCATCGCCGGCTCGCACGGAGGATGGACCCGGGCTGCTCGACGGATCCCTCATGCTCCCACTCGGCGCGTCCGCCGTGATGCTCGGCTTCGGCTTCGTCATCGCCTTCGACACCGCGCCGATCGACTTTCGCTCCTCGCGGTGGATCGTTCCCGTGGTGCAGGCGCTCGTCGCGATTCCGTTCGTCGTCCGCATCGTCGCGCCCACGCTGCGCGCCATCGACGAGCGGCAGCGCGAGGCAGCGGCGGTGCTCGGCGCATCCCCTGGGCGAGTGCGCCGCGAGATCGACGTTCCCGTCGCCGGGCGGGCGCTGGGAATCGCGGCCGGCTTCGCGTTCGCGATCTCGCTCGGTGAGTTCGGCGCGACGGTCTTCCTCGCTCGTCCGGACAGCCCGACGCTTCCGGTTGCGATCTTCCGCTTCCTCGGGCGCCCCGGGGAGCTGAATACGGGTCAGGCGTACGCGCTGGCGGTGATCCTGATGGTCGTCGCCGCCGGCTCCATCCTGGTCATCGACCGTCTCCGCCGGGAACGCACGGCAGGTTGGTTCTGATGCTCAGGGTCGAAAACGCGAGCGTCGGCTTCGACGGCAAGCCGGCGCTCGACGGCGTCACACTCGCGGTCGGCGATGGCGAGGTGGTCACCGTGCTCGGACCCAGTGGCTCGGGGAAGAGCACGCTCCTACGGGTCATCGCAGGCTTGCAGCCGCCGGACTCGGGGCGCGTCTGGCTCGACGGCGAGGACATCACAGCGGTTCCGCCGCATCGTCGTGGAATCGGCCTCGTCTTCCAGGAACACGCCCTCTTCCACCACCGAGACGTCCAGGGCAACATCGCCTTCGGGCTCAGGATGCGCGGGGACTCTCGCGACGAGATCGCACACCGGGTGCACGAGCTGCTCGAGCTCGTCGGTCTCACCGGATACGAGCGGCGCACCGTCGCGACCCTTTCCGGCGGTGAGCAGCAGCGGGTCGCCCTCGCCCGCGCGCTCGCGCCCGAACCGCGGGTGCTCCTGCTCGACGAGCCGCTCGGCTCCCTCGATCGCAGGCTCCGAGATCGACTTCTCGAGGATCTCGAGCAAGTCTTCGAACGCATCTCCCTGACCGCGCTCTATGTCACGCACGACCAGGCGGAGGCCTTTGCACTCGGCGACCGAGTCGCGATCGTGCGCGCAAGGGCACGTCGTTCAGATCGGAACGCCCGACGAGCTGTGGACGCATCCGGTGGATGAAGACACGGCCCGCTTTCTCGGGCTCGGCAACGTCCGCGAGGGCACAATGATCCGGCCGGAAGCCGTCGCGCTCACCGAGGTGGACGCGGATGGCGGAGACGGCCTGGTCGAAGCTGTCGCGCGACGCGGTCCCACCGTCCGCGTGGTCGTTCGACTCGACACCGGAGAGATCCTGGAAGCTGCGGTCTCCGGGCTCGATCACCCGAACCCTGGAGACCGCGTGCGCGTCACGATCGACGAGCGAGGAATCGTTCCGCTCGACCGATCCGAGAAGTTCCCCTAGTCCGCGTCCTCGGCCATGGCCAGCCAGTCTTCGCGCGTGCGCAGGCCCACCTGCTCGGGGTGCATCGTCTGGACATGCTTCTCGGCGTTGGCAACGAGCTCGTCGTCGGTCTGGCCTTGGACGACTTCGCCGCAGGGGCAGTTGATCTGCTTCGCCATCGTCTTCCTCCTCGGTAGAGGTGTCTCGATGAGCCTATCCGCACCCGGAAATTGAAACCGCGGGCTTACCGCTCGCCCGCACAGATCCTGTCGCCGGCCATGACCTTGTCGAACGCGGCGTTGAACTCCGAGTCGCGCCCTCGGTCGCCCTGTGTGAGACCCGCGAGCTCGACCTGCATCACCGGAGTCACCCCCGGCCCTCCGACCGTGATCCGATGGCGCTCGCCTGCCGCCGGAGGACGAATGTCCTGGCTCGGGTAACCCGCGAACGGCCGCTGCGGGACGAAGCTGTGGCAGAACGTGCCGGTGCCCTTGTGCGTCAGGATCCCGGACTCGCGCTTCCAGCCCGGCCCGTACGCGGAGTTCAAAGTGTCGATGTAGAGATTGCGGCCGTACCTGTCCTTCGGGACGCCCTTGGCGTTGGAGCTCAACCCGTGTACCGGCGCCCCGAGGTAGCTGTAGCGGCCGAACACGCCCTGCCACCTGCCGTCGTACGTCCAGTTCGGATGGGCCTCGAGGACGGGCAGCGCGCCTGACCAGTGAGCGACGTGCAGCTCCCAGTTGCTGTGGTGCGGAAGCCAGGGGTCGAAGCCGAGCAGGGGGAGCCGGCGCTGCCACGCCTGGATCGTCCAGTACGAGCCGTTCGGCGCCTTGCACGCGGCGACCAGCATCGGCAGCGGCGGCCCGTCGTAGGGACGGCAGCGATTCTTGAAGCGTGCCCAGTACTTCCCCTGCCGATACTTGCCCCAGCCACCGGCATAGTCCCAGCGGAATCGCACCTGCGGAACCTCCGCGGACGGCGGGAGAGCGTTCACCGCCCCCCACACGAGGACATGCCGCGGGCGGCCGTCGCTCCGCGTGTAGGTGATGAGCGCCTCGCCCTTCCCGTTCACCTTCAGCGAGCCGAGCTTGACGTTGGCATCCGTCAACGGCTCACTGCCCGTCGCGGGCGCCGCGAGCGCGAGCAGCACGCCTGCGAGCGCGAGGGGGGCGAGCAGACGAAGGAGAAACCGCATCATCGGATCAGATCGGCGCGCGAGCGGATAATCCCGCTCACCCGCCCGAGGGTCGGACCCTACCGAGGGCGAGGCAGGCGCCTCGCCCCTACTCCCACTCGATGGTCGCGGGCGGCTTCGAGGACACGTCGTACACGACCCGGTTGACGCCGGGGATCTCGTTGATGATCCGGCTCGAGACGGCCTCGAGCAGGTCGTAAGGGAGACGCGCCCAGTCGGCGGTCATCGCGTCTTCGGACGTGACGGCGCGGATGACCACGGGATACGCGTACGTGCGCTCGTCGCCCTGGACGCCGACCGAGCGGATCGCCGGGAGCACCGCGAAGCTCTGCCAGAGGTCGCGGTAGAGATCCGCGCGCCGGACCTCCTCGAGCAGGATCGCGTCGGCACGGCGCAGGATCGCGAGCCGCTCCTCGGTCACCTCGCCGATGATGCGGATCGCGAGGCCGGGCCCCGGGAAGGGCTGACGCCAGACCATGCGCTCCGGCAGTCCGAGCTCCGCGCCCACCCGCCGCACCTCGTCCTTGAAGAGCAGGCGCAGCGGTTCGACGAGCTCCATGCGCATGTCCGCGGGCAGGCCGCCGACGTTGTGGTGCGACTTGATCTTCGCGGCCACGCCGTCCTCGGCTCCCCCGGACTCGATCACGTCCGAGTAGAGCGTCCCCTGCACGAGGAAGCGGACGCCGGATCCCGAGCTTCGCCGCTTCCTCCTCGAACACGCGGATGAACTCCTCGCCGACGATCGTCCGCTTCTCCTCCGGGTCGGTGATGCCCGCCAGGCGTGAAAGGAAGCGGTTCTGCGCCTGCACGTGGACGAGCGGGACGCCGAAGTGCCCCGAGAACGTCTCCACGACCTGCTCCGCCTCGTTCTCCCGCAGAAGCCCGTGGTCGACGAAGACGCAGGTGAGCTGATCTCCGACGGCCTTGTGCACGAGGAGTGCCGCCACCGCGGAGTCGACACCGCCCGAGAGCGCACAGAGGACGCGCTCCGCGCCGACCACCGAGCGGATGCGCTCGACCTGCTCCTCGATGACCGCCGCAGGCGTCCAGGTGGGTGGCACGTCCGCGACGTCGTACAGGAAGTTCTTGAGGATCTCCTGGCCGTGCGGCGTATGCACGACCTCTGGGTGGAACTGGACGCCGTACAGCCGCTTCTCACGGTGCTCGAAAGCGGCGATCGGCGTCGAGGGAGAGGACGCGGTGACGGCCGCGCCCTTCGGGAGGAGCGGTCACCGAGTCGCGGTGGCTCATCCAGACCGTCTGCTCGGGGGGCAGGTCGTGGAAGAGCTCCGAGTCACTCGCCGCGAGCTCGGCCTTGCCGAACTCCGACGCTCCGGTGCGCTCGACGGTTCCGCCGAGATCGCGCGCCATCAGCTGCATCCCGTAGCAGATCCCGAGGGTCGGAACTCCGAGCTCGAAGATCCCCGGATCGAGCTCCGGGGCTCCCTCGCTGTACACGGAAGCCGGGCCGCCGGAGAGCACGAGCGCGGCGGGATTCCGCCGTGCGATCTCGTCTGCGGACAGGCGGTGCCCGACGAGCTCCGAGTACACGCGCGCCTCGCGCACGCGCCTCGCGATCAGCTGGCTGTACTGGCCGCCGAGATCGACGACGAGGACCGGCCGTTCCTCCGGCGTCGGCTCCGGCGCAGGAAACGCGACGACTTCTCCCATCAGCTCCGGCGGTAGTTCGGCGCGTCCTTCGTGATCGTGATCCCGTGCGGATGGCTTTCCTGCAGGCCGGCCGGGGTGATTCGATTGAAGCGCGTGCTCGTCTTCATCTCCTCGATCGTGGCCGCGCCGCAGTAGCCCATGGACTGGCGGATGCCGCCGACGAGCTGATGCACGATCGGACCGAGCGGGCCCTTGTAGGGGACACGTCCTTCGATCCCTTCGGGAACGAGCTTGTGCACGTCTTCGACGTCGCCCTGGAAGTACCGGTCCTTCGAGAACGAGCGCGCCTTCATCGCTCCCAACGAGCCCATCCCCCGGTACTCCTTGAACCGCTCGCCCTGGGCGACCATGACCTCGCCCGGAGCCTCGTCCGTCCCCGCGAGCATCGAGCCGAGCATGACGACGTCGGCGCCTGCTGCGATCGCCTTCGCGATGTCGCCTGAGCTGCGGATCCCGCCGTCGGCGATGACCGGCACGTCGTGATCCTCGAGAGCGCGCGCGGTGTCGTAGACGGCCGTCACCTGCGGCACGCCGACGCCCGCGACGACTCGGGTGGTGCACGTACTGCCCGGCCCTTGCCCGACCTTGACGGCGTCCGCACCTGCATCGACGAGGGCCAGTGCGCCGTCACCCGTCGAGATGTTCCCTGCGACGATCTCGACTCCGTGTGCGCCGCGGATCTGCCGCACGACCTCGAGGACGCCGTGCGAATGGCCGTGTGCCGTGTCCACCACGAGCACGTCCACCTCGGCCTCGACGAGAGCCGACGCTCGCTCGAGCGCGTCCGGCCCGACTCCGACCGCCGCGCCGACCCGAAGCCGGCCCTGGTCGTCCTTCGTCGCGTCCGGGTACTTGATCCGCTTCGAGATGTCCTTGACCGTGATCAGCCCGACGAGGCGCCCGTCGTGGTCGACGACCGGGAGCTTCTCGACCTTGTTGCGATGGAGGATCGCCTCGGCCTCCTCGAGCGTCGTGCCGACGGGAGCCGTCACCAGGTTGCGGCTCGTCATCAGGGCCGAGACCGGCTGGGACGTATCCGTCTCGAAGCGGAGGTCGCGGTTCGTGAGGATGCCGACGAGGACTTCACGGTCATCGACGATCGGGACGCCCGAGATCCGGTAGCGCTCCATCAGCTCGAGCGCGTCCGCGACGAGGTCGTCCGCGCGCAAGGTGACCGGCTCGACGATCATCCCCGACTCCGAGCGCTTGACCTTGTCGACCTCGGCCACCTGGTCCGCGATCGAGAGGTTGCGATGGACGATGCCCAGTCCCGCCGGCGCGGGCGAGCGCGATCGCCAGCCGCGCCTCCGTGACGGTATCCATCGCAGCCGAGATGAGCGGGATGTTCAGCGAGATCGAAGGCGTGATCCGCGTGACCGTGGAGACGTCGTTCGGCAGCACGTGCGACTCCGCCGGGAGCAGGAGCACGTCGTCGAACGTGAGCCCTTCCTTGCCGAACTTCCGCTCGAACGCGATGAGGCGCTCGATCTCGTCCTGGCGGATCTCGGTCTCCATCGGCTGACGTTACCACCCTCTGCCGACGGCGTTCGCGAGCCGCCGACCGAAACGGTCTTGGTTGCACGCGCGTCTAGGAGCGCACGGGCTGGAGCTCGGCGAGCTCGATGTCCGGCGCGAGCTCCGAGGCGAGCTGGGGATCGAAGCGGCCGGCGCCGACCGCCCGCACCGACGCTGCGCCCGCGGCAACGGCGAGGCGAACCGCGTAATCCGGGGATCGCTCCTCGACGAGCGAGGCGAGGAGCTGGGCGAGCAGGACGTCGCCGGAGCCCACGCCGGACAACGGCTCGACCCGCGGCGCGAATGCGCGCATCCGCCTCGTCTTCCGCCCCAGGCGGAGCAGCGCGAAGCAGCCGTTCTCGAGCGTGATCACGACGTTGCGTGCTCCCATCTCCGCGATCGCGTCCAGCGCCATCAGGAAGTCGGCGTCGTCCTCGAGCTCCTGGCCGACGAGCTGCTCCGCCTCGCCCTGGTTCGGGAGACACGAGGAACGGCCCGGCCTGGACGCCCAGCTGCATCGCCTCTCCTTCGCTGTCCAGCACGACGCGGACGTCGCGGCGCACGAGATCTCGGATGGCGTCCGCATAGAACTCCGTGGGCACCTTCCGCGGAAGCGAGCCCGGCGACGACGACGAAGTCCGCGCCGCGCGAGAGGTAGTGCAGCTTCTCCGTCAGCATGTCGAGCTCCGCCGCCGAGACCTCGGGCCCCCACTCGTTGATCTCCGTGTACGTGCCCGAGGTCGGGTCGACCACTGCCGTGGAGGTCCGCGACTCTCCGGCGATGCGGACGAAGTCGTTCAGGATCGCCTCGGAGGTCAGCTCCTCCACGATCCTCGTGCCGGTGCGCCCTCCGGTCAGCCCCGTCGCGACGACCGGGACGTCGAGGAGCTTGAGCGCACGCGCGACGTTGATGCCCTTGCCGCCGGCGAGCGTCAGGACGTCGCTCGAGCGATGGCGGTAGCCGATCTGGAACACGGGCACGGTCACCGTCCGGTCGAGCGCGGCGTTGGCGGTGACGGTGACGATCACGTGACGATGTCCCAGACGTTCTCCGCGGTTCGCTCCGCGAACCAGGCAGCCTTGCCCAGCGCGCCGGGCTCGGAAACCGAAGCTGCGGCAATCAGGTTCGACGACGCCACGAGACGATCACCCTCCCAGACCTCGATCCGCCCCAGCCGCTCGCCCTTTCGCACCGGCAGCCCGACCATCGTCGGCACCACGGTGCGCTCGAGAAGCGGCACTCCTTCTCTCACGGTACGCAGAAGCGTCTGCGGCGCAACGAGCTCGACATCGCGCCTGCCCGTACTCGGTGTCGGCTTCTCCGTAGACGCGACTCGCGTCGATCACGGAAACCCTCTGGTAGCGGTCGAGCCCGAACTCGAGCAGCTCGCGCAGGGCATCGTTTCGTCCTTCGCGCGTGTCGACGCCGAGAACGGTCCCGTAGACGGTTGCGCCGCGTCGCGATGCGGCCGCCGCCTCGGACCAGCCTGCATCCTCCGTGTGCCCCGTCTTCCCGCCGACCAGCGCGGGCCAGCTCGAGAGCAGGTCGTCGGTGGTGGAGAATTCCTGTCTGCCCGCGAGCGAGTAGGAGGTCCGCTCGAGCGCGTCGCGTATGGCGGGAACTCCGAGCGCATGGCGGACGAGCAGCGTCGCATCGCGCGCGCTCGACACGTGGCCCGGCTCGTCGAGGCCGTGCGGGTTCGCGAACGTCGTGTCGGCGAGTCCGAGCTCGCGCGCCTTCGCATTCATCAGCGAGACGAACCGCGTCGCCGAGCCGTTGCCGACATGCAGCGCGAGCGCGGCCGCCGCATCGTTCGCGCTCGGGATGAGCATCGCGCGAACGAGCTCGCCGACGCTCAGGTTCTCACCCGCGCGCAGGTAGACCGTCGATCCGCCGATGCCGGCCGCCTGCGAGCTCACCTGGACGAGGTCGGACGGGCGCGCCTGCTCCAGCGCGACGATCGCCGTCATCAGCTTCGTGATGCTGGCAATCGCGCGTGAGCGCCTGGAGCTCTCCTGCGCGAGGACGGCACCGTCCTCGCCGACGAGATACCAGGCAGCCGCCGGGAGCGCGGGGGGCTCCGCGGGCTCGGTCGAGGCTTGAACCGGCGTCGCCAGGACGGCGAGGGCGACGACGCCGAGCAGGATGCTGCGCATCACCGGCGCGGGACTCTACTTACTCGCAACCGGAATCGCCGCGATCGCGTAGCTCTCCGTCACCACCTCCGACGCCGCCCACACTTGGGTCGAAAGCCGCTCCGCCGCCCCGGCTGCAGCGACGCGCCAGTCCTCCTCCGTGTCGCGGAAAGCGAAGATCACCGACCTCGACGCGGTCACGACCGCACTCGCCGGGCCGCTCGTGAACGCCCGCGCGACGTCGGCCGGAGTGGCGCCCTGCGCCCCGACGCCGGGCAGGAGCAACGTCGTCTGCGGCATCAGCCGCCGAGCCTCCGAGACCGCCCGTGGCAACGTCGCGCCGACGACCGCGCCGACGCTCGACATGCCCCCTTCGCCCACGAGCGGCTGCCCCCACTCGTGCACGAGCGTCGCCAGGTGCTGCCACAGCGGCCGGCCGTCGGAGAGCATCGCGTCCTGGACGTCGGCCGCTCCCGCATTCGACGTCCGGACGAGGAAGAACACACCCGCGCCGTGCCTTCTGCAGGCGGCGAGGAAGGGCTCGACCGCATCGAGGCCGAGGTACGGGCTCGCCGTGATCGCGTCCGCAAGCGGAATTCCGTCCTCGTTCGGCTCGAGGTACGCGGCCACGTACGCGCGCGAGGTCGAGCCGACGTCGCCGCGCTTCGCGTCCAGGATCACGAGCAGGCCGATCGACCGGGCGTACGCGCACACCTCCTCCAGCGCGTGCATCCCGTCCGACCCCAGGGCCTCGAAGAACGCGGCCTGCGGCTTCACCGCGACCACGTACGGGCCGACCGCGTCGACGATGCCCTTGCAGAAGCGCGCCACCGCGCTCGCCGCGGCGGCTCGGCCGAGCACGGCCTCGCCGCGAAGCTCCATCGGCAGCACGTCCAGACGCGGGTCGAGGCCGACGACGAGCTGGCTGTGCTTGCGTCCCACCGCCTCCGCGAGGCGGTCGGGGAAGGGCTGCGTGTCCACGCCCCAAGGCTACGCACCTGCCTGGACCGCACGCGTCATGCGGCGAGGATCTCGGTTGCGTCCAGCGAGACGATGCGCAGTTCAGGTCCCGGGCGTCGGAGGAAGCCCGCGACGAGCATGAGCACGTCGGCGTCCTCGGGCGCGAAGGACGGCGCGGCGAGTGCCGCCTCCGCGATCCCGGCTTCCACCTCGATCCGGCCCGCTCCATCGCTCGGAACCGACCTCACCGCTGCCAGCCGGCCGCCGGCTACGAAGAACGCGCGCTTGAATCCGGGCTCGCGCGCAGGAGCCAGGACGCAGACATTGAGCCTGCGGAGCCGATCGAGCGCCTCGAACCGCTCGACGGCCTCCTCGAGGGCTTTCAGGCGATCGCGCACGCGTGCGGCGTCCTCGAAGCGCAGATCGCGAGCAAGCCGGCTCAGCCGCGCGCGGAGCGCGGTCAGCGCGTCGGCTGGATCGTCTCCCTCGAACCCGTCGAGCGCTCGAGCCACGAGCCGTGCCCGGTTGCGGCTCGTGATCGGCCCGTACGGACCCGGCTCCGACACGACGACCCAGCGATCGCGGCGCAGCGTGAGGTACGCGTACCGATCCGATCGGCCGCCCCGTGCGTTCGCGGGGGGGCGCAGCTCATCGATGAGTCGCAGCTCCTCGAGCGCCGCTTCGAGCTCGGAGCCGAGCTGCCTCCACTCCACGCGCTCGAGCGCGCCGAGTGCTGCCTCCACCGCAGGCCGCTGGCGCGAGCCGGAGAAGTAGGAGCGGAGGCGCGCGCGCAGGTCGCGTGCCTTGCCGACGTAGAGAACCGTGTCGTTGCGATCGCGGAAGAGATAGACGCCGGGGCCGGTGGGGGCTCCGGCGATCAGCGAGCGCTTCGAGTGGAGCTTCCGCGCGCGGGGCGCCGCCAGCTCGAGCACGTCCGCCAGCGTCCTCGCCCCGCGCTCCTGCGCGAGACCGAGCAACGAGACGAGGATCTCCGCGGTCGCGACGGCATCGGGCAGTGCCCGATGACAGGGGCTTGTCGACGTCCCGAAGAAGTGCGCGAGCGACGCGAGCGAGAAACGCTCGCTCCGGCGTTGCAGAAGCCGACGCGCGAGCCACACGGTGTCCACGACCGGCGCCGCGACGCGCCGGCCGGTGAGCCGCTCGACCTCGCGTTCGAGGAAGGAGAGGTCGAAGCGTGCGTTGTGGGCCGCCAGCGGGGCGTCTCGCCGCGAAGCCGAGGAAGCGGCGGACGGCCAGCTCGGAGCGCGGAGCTCTCCTCAGGTCTGCGTCGCGGATCCCGGTGAGAGCGGCGATGCTCGCCGGAAGCGCGGTACCGGGGTTGACGAGCGTCTCGAAGGTGTCCTCGATCGCGAGCGCGCGCACGCGTACCGCTCCGATCTCGCACATGCGGTTGCGAATCGCCGAGAGCCCGGTCGTCTCGAGGTCGAAGACGACGAGCTCGGCGTCCTCGATCAGGATGTCGGCGTGCGGTGGGTTCGTCAGCCCGACGCGTGCGCCGAGCCAGGCGAGCCGAGCGTCACCCTGGACGACGTCGTCGAGCAGCGAGCGGGCGAGCGCGGCGGGCGAGCGTTCGAGCGCGAAGAGCACGTGCGCAGCGTCCTCGGGAGACACCGGCCCGCGCCGAGCCTGGACGAGCTCGACCAGTCGATCCGCAGCGTCGAACGTGAGCTGCATGAGGCGACCTTAGCGAACATATGTTCGTATCTCAAGCAGCTCGCAGCCTCGATGAGATCTGTCGCACAGAACGAGAGAGGGGCCGCCTCTCGGCGGCCCCTCCGAAACCCTCGAGTGATGCCCGCGCCTAGCCGCTCTTGACGGCGGACTTGAGGGCGCTGCCGGCCGAGAACTTCGGCACGGTCGTCGCCTGGATCTGCACGCGCTCGCCGGTGCGCGGATTGACGCCCATGCGCGCAGCGCGCGCCGAGGTCGAGAACTTGCCGAAGCCCGTGAAGGTGACCGAGTCACCTTTCGTGAGCGTCGACGTGATCGTGTCCAGCACGGCGTCTACCGCAGCGCCGGCGTCACGCTTGGACATGCCCGCCTGGTCGGCTACGGCATCCACGAATTCCTGTTTTGTCACTGTCCCTCCTCCTAAGGTCGGAATCAAAGTCTGTCGGGGACCTGAGGACCCTAACAGCCTTGCGTATTTGGCTCAACCATCGCTTTTTGCGGCGGTTTTTCGCAGTTCCAGGAGCTCTTGTGAGCGAAACAGGGCGCGGAGCCGCACCCCGAGACGCGCGAGAGCGTCGGAACCGCCTTCCTCGCGATCGACGACGCAGACAGCGTTTCGCACCTCGAGGCCCTCGTCCCTGAGAGCCGACACCGACGTCTGCGAGAGCACCCCCCGTCGTGACGACGTCCTCGAGGAGGCACACCAGCTCGCCCCGCTCGAAGGCGCCCTCGATCCGATTGGCCGTGCCGTATTCCTTGGCCTCATCGCGCACGATGATGAAGGGCAGACCGGACGCCATCGCTGCCGAAGCTGCCAACGCGACGGCGCCGAGAGCCGGGCCGGCAAGGCGAACCGCATCCGGCTCGAACTCCGACACGGCCGCCGCCAGACGCTCACCCACCGCCCGCAGCGCCTCCGGGTCCGTCTCGAAGCGGTACTTGTCGAAGTACCAGGACGAGCGCTTCCCGGAGCGAAGGACGAAGTCGCCTTCGAGCAGCGCCCGCTCGACGAGCAGGCGCCCGAGCACGTCGTCACGCATCAGAGCGCTGAACGGGCGATCGCTGCGAGCCGTTCGAACTCCGCCGAGCCCGGCTCGAGCACGACCGCCGAGCCGTCGGAGAACGACAGGCTCGCCCGCTCGTGCGGACCGCGCGAGCGGACGAGATAGCGCCAGGCCCAGACCGCGAGGGCTGCGACGATCGCCAGACGCAGGAGCCCGCTCATCCGCCCTCGCTCTCCTTGGGCTTCCGAGTCGTGCGTCGCCGCTTGGGCTTCTCCTCGTCGATCCCCTGCAGGCAGGTGCGCAGGTCGTACGCCACGAGCCCTGACGTCGGATTCGGCCCGGTCGTGGCAGCGATGGTGCGGCCGCCTTCACGCAGGACGAAGAGGCCGCCTTCGGCGAGCTCCACCTCCGCACGCGTCACCTCGCCGGCCGAAGGATGAAGCTCTCCAGCGGCAGCCAGCAGGTCGAGCGCCGACCGAGCCAGGGCATCTCCTTCGTCTCCCGTCGACGCGAGCACGGACCCCGTCGCGTCCAGCACGACCGCGCGCTCGACCTGAGACGACAGCTCTGCGAGCTCGACCAGCGCCTGGTTCGCGTCCATGGTTCGACGCTATCGCAGGAGCGCCGCGAGCGCACGCGCAGCTTGCGCGCGGTGCGAGTGGACTCGACTTCCAGTGGTCGCCGAGCAGCGCCACGGTCAGCGACTCGCCGTGCGGGACGAAGATGGGGTCGTAGCCGAATCCCTCGTCTCCGCTCGGCTCACGTGCGACCGACCCCTCGAGCGTGCCGGAGGCCCGGATCTCGGCTCCGTCCGGGCCGAGCGCCACGACCTCGCAGACGTAGCGGGCTCCCCGCTCCTCGACTCCCTCGAGCTCGGCGAGCAGCTTCGAGACCGGGTCGTCCGCCCAGCGAGCCGACTCGATCCCGGGCCTTCCGCCGAGCGCTGCAACCTCGATGCCGGAGTCCTCACCCGCGACCCAGGACTCGTCGGGCGCAGCGGGTCGCGCGTGGCGAGCCTTGATCCTGCGCGTTGTCGACGAAGGTCGCGCCGTCCTCGGCGGGCGAGTCCGTTACCGTCGACGGAGCGACCTCCCAGTCCGGCAGCGCATTCCGCCACTCCCGCAGCTTGTGCTCGTTCCGCGTCGCGAGAATCGAGCCTCACGCGCGGGGAGACTCTGCGGCCGCGACCTGGGCGACCGTCAGTTCCTCGATTCCGCCCGTCGCGAGGTCGAGCAGCCGGTCGAGGAGCTCGCGCGAGAACGGATCCCGCTCCGCCGTCGCCTGCACCTCGACCAGGGCGCCCTCGCCGGTCATGACGACGTTCATGTCCGTCTCGGCCGAGGAGTCCTCCGGGTAGTCGAGGTCGAGGACCGCCTCTCCGTCCACGATCCCCACCGAGACCGCCGCAACCGATCCTCGCAGCGCCTTCGAGAGCCCGAAGTGGTCGAGCGCGCGACGAGCGGCGATCCACACGCCGGTGATCGAGGCGCAGCGCGTGCCGCCGTCCGCCTGCAGGACGTCACAGTCGAGCCAGAGCGTGCGCTCGCCCAGAGCCTCGAAGTCGCACACGGAGCGAAGCGCGCGACCGATGAGGCGCTGGATCTCGACCGTCCGGCCGTCGGGGCGGCCGCGCGAGACAGCGCGCTGCGTCCGCTCGCCCGTCGATGCGGGAAGCATCGAGTACTCGGCGGTCATCCAACCCCTCCCGCTCCGCGCCAGCCAGCGCGGCACGCCCTCCTCGACCGTCGCCGTGCACAGCACCACGGTCTTGCCCTGCTGATAGAGGACCGCGCCGTGCGGCTGCTCCAGGAAGTCCGTCTTGATCTCGAGCGGGCGAAGCTCGCCCGCCTTCCGGCCATCCGCTCTCACGCGGCCGCCGCCTCCAGCGCCGCCACGTCGACGTGCTCCGCCGCGGCGATCGGAAGCTGAAGGAAGCGTCTCCCCATCTCCCGGAAGAGCACCGGGTCGCCCGTGGTCAGGAACCGGTAGGCGCCCTCTCGCGACTCGGAGTTCTCGATCCCCTTGCGCGCGAGCGTCTCCGCGACCTCGCGCGCCGTCTCGTCCGCGGAGAAGACGAGCGTCACGCCGCGCCCGAACACGCGCTGGAAGATCGGCCGGATGAGCGGATAGTGGGTGCAGCCGAGGATCACCGTGTCCACGCCCGCCTCCTTGAGTGGAGACGCATAGTCGCGGACGGCGCTCGTCGTCTCCTCGCCGAAGGGATCGGAGCCTTCGATCAGCGGCACGAGGCCCGGGCACGCGATCTGGACGATGTCGACGCCTGCGTCGAGCGCGGACACGAGGTCCGCATAACGACCGCTCGCGACCGTCGCCTCGGTGGCCAGGAGCCCGATGCGCCGGTTGCGCGTCGCGAGCACGGCTGCGTGCGCCTCCGGTGCGAGCACGCCGACGATCGGCACGGACAGCGTCGCGCTGGAGATCCGGGAGCGCCGCCGCCGTGGCCGAGTTGCACGCTGCGACGATCAGCTTGACGCCCTGGCGCTCCAGGTAGGCCGCGATCTCACCGGCAAAGCGGCGGATCTCGGCGAGTGGACGTGGCCCGTAGGGAAGCCTGGCGGCGTCGCCCAGGTAGACGAAGTCCTCGTGCGGGAGGGTGACGAGACACTCGTGCAGGACGGTCAGGCCGCCCATGCCCGAGTCGAAGACACCGACCGGCCGCTGATCCATCCGCCGGATACTACGGCGGCGACCGGGTGCTCCGACGGGCCAGGCTCGACCTCGAAGCCTCGCTCACATTCCTCATCTACCCTTTCGGCCGTGGCAAAGACCTGGATCCTCGGGTCTGGCCGCCGCCCTCGTGCTCTTCGTCGGGGAGGCTTCCGGCTCCGCCCTCGCCAAGCAGGACGTCTCCATCCCGATGGAGCGACGGCGTCTCCATCTCGGCCACGCTGTACCTGCCGGACGGGGCCGCGCCCGCCGGGGGCTGGCCCGCGATCGTGTTCCTGCACGGCCTCGCCGGCAACAAGGAGCAGATGAATGCGCTCGTCGAGGCCTATGGCTTCGCCGGGCAGAGCTACGCCGTGCTCAGCTTCGACGCGCGCGGGCATGGGAAGTCAGGCGGCCTCGTCACGATCGACGGCCCCCGTGAGGTCGCGGACACCCGAGCCGTCCATGCGTGGCTCGCCGCGCGGCCGGACGTCGCCGACGCGAAGATCGGCGCCTGGGGCATCTCGTACGGCGGCGGAGCGGTGTTCAACTCGCTGGTCGCCGGCGTGCCGTGGGGAGCAGTGGTCACGGTCGAGACCTGGACCGACCTCTACTCCGCCCTGATGCCGCAGGGACTCGTGAAATCGGGTCTCGTCGCGGGGCTGGCGGGCTCGATACCCGAGGCGAAGCGTGACCCGTCGCTGGTGGCGGTGCAGGCGGCGGCCTTTGCCGGGAACGCCGCGGTCGTGCGTCCCTGGGCGGCCGAGCGCTCGAGCCTCTCGAAGCTGGGCTCGGTCACGACGCCGGTGTTCATGGCGCAGGGAAGGCGCGACTTCCTGTTCGGCATCGACCAGGCAGCGCTCGCCTTCAAGCGCCTCAAGGGGCCGAAGCTTCTCTATCTCGGCCTGCACGGGCACGCGCCCTCGACCTTTCCGGCGACCGACACCGGCTTCCTGATGGCCCAAGTGCGCTCGTGGTTCGACTGCCACCTGGGCGCGAGCCCCTGCTCGCGGGCGCCGACCGCCTTCGCACTGGCGCCCGAGGGCTTCAAGAGCGGGCAGCTGCCGTTCGCGACCTCGCAGCCGGGGACGACCTCGACCAGCGTCGCGTTCCCGGGCGTGACGACCTTTGCGCGAACCGGGAAGCTGGCCCGCACGTCCGCTCGTCTCGGAAAGGCGATCGAGGTCTACGGCACGCCGACCGTGAAGGCCACGATCGCCGCGAGCGGCGGCTGGTCTCGCCTCGTCGCCGTGCTGACAGCGCGCACGCCGCAGGGCAAGGAGATCCTCGTCAGCGCCGGAGGAGTACCCACCAAGAACGGCGTGCAGAAGGTCTCGATCAACCTCGCGAGCCAGGCGACCTTCATTCCGCGCGGCTCGCGCCTGACGCTGACGCTCGGGTCGTCCTCGCTCGCGCAGTCGTCGTCGAACCTCCTCTATCTCGATCTCCCGATGGCTCCGAGCGCACGCGTTCGGGTCGGAAACGCGGTGCTCGCGATTCCCGGTCTTCGCAAGCAGGTCACCAAGTGAGCTGGCGCCTCGTCGTCGCCGCGTTCGTCGCCCTCGTCGTCGTCGGCGGGCGCAGGCGCTCGGCCGGCGCAGGATCCCGGCGTCACTCCAGCCACCGTCGCCCTCGGCGGAACCGTCCCGCTCACCGGCGAGGCGGCCGCCTTCGGATCGGTGGGCGCGGGCGCAAAGGCGTACTTCGACTACGTGAACGAGACCACGCGAGTGCACGGGCGCAGGATCTCGTACACGTTCTACGACGACGCGTACAACCCCGCGCAGACGGTGCAGCTCACGCGCAAGCTGGTCGAGGAGGACAAGGTGTTCGCCGTCTTCAACACGGTCGGCACGTCGAACAGCCTGGCGGTTCGCGAGTACCTGAACGCACGGAAGGTGCCCCAGCTCTTCGCGGCGGACGGCTCGCAGGCCATAGGCAGGAGCTTCGCCCGCTACCCGTGGACGATGGGGTTCCTGATGAGCTACCGGGGCGAGGGAGACGTCTACGGCACGACCATCGCGCAGACACGTCCTCGCGCTCGCATTGCGGTGCTGTACGAGAACACGGAGCTCGGCCGCGACATGCTCGCCGGCCTGACGCGCGCGGTGGCCGGCAAGGGCCCGAAGATCGTCGCGAAGGAGTCGTACGAGTTCACGGGCTCCGACGTCACCGGGCAGATCGCGAAGCTCAAGGCTTCGCGCGCCGACACGCTGATGCTCTTCGCAACGCCGAAGTTCTTCATCCAGGCGGCGGTCTCCGCGCACAAGCTCGCCTGGAAGCCGCGCCTCTACATCGCCTCGGTCTCGATCGAGCCCGGGATCATGGCGATCGCCCGCACGAACGCACCGGAGCTGACGAAGGGCGCGCTCTCGATCGCGTTCGTGAAGAACCCGAACGACCCGGTGTGGAAGAACGACAAGACGGTTGCCCTCTACAGGACGATCATGCGCCAGTACAACCCACAAGGGCGCGTGACCGACGTCTACAACTGGTACGGGATGACCGTCGCCTGGACGATGGTCGAGACGATGCGAAAGGCGGGCCCGAACCTCACGCGGGCGAGCCTCCTGCGTGCTGCTCAGAGCCTGAACCTGCCGCGAAACCCGTTCCTGCTCCCGGGCATCCGCCTGCAGACGTCCCGCACCGACTACAGACCGATGGAGCACGTCTACCTCTATCGCTACGACAACAAGCAGTGGGTCAAGGCGAGCGGGCTCCTGCGGGCTCGCGGCTAGAGAGTCGACGTTTGCAATTCTCACCGGCAAGGCACGTCCCTCACACGGAACCTTGACCGCTTGAACAGAGGAGGGAAACGCATGAAACGACGCATCTGGACGGTGGCGGTAGCGCTCGCGTCCGTCGCGGCGCTCGTCGCCGTCCCGTCGGCCTTCGCCGCGTACACGACGGCGAAGCTCGAGGTACGGCAGACAGCCACCAGCGCGCTGATCAAGGCGACGCTCGATCCGAACGACGACCCGACCGCGAGCGTCCGCATCTTCGTCCCGACCGGGACGCAGCTGACCACGACCCAGGCGCCGGGCACCTCGCTCGGCCCGGTGCGCGCGATCGTCAAGGCGCTCGATCTCGCCGGAGCCGACCTCCCCCTCGAGGGCAACCTGGTCGTGGCGGCAGCGGGACAGATCGCACCGGCCACGCAGGCGGCGTGTCTCGGCAGCGTGACCCCGATCGCCTCCTGGGTGATGGTGCTGAGCGCCGCGGGTCAGACGCTGCCGGTACCCGCCTATCTCGTGGCGACGACCGGGACGCAGGCCGCCCTCGGCCCCGCGTACATCCAGGTCTGCCTGCCACCGCCGGACATCCCCGTCGGAACGCCGGGCCGGGCGACGTTCGGCGCCAAGCTGTACAGCGCCGAGCTCACCATCAACGGCGTCTTCAGCCAGTCGCCTGGCGCGTGGGTCGCATTCTGGACTCCGTACCGCCCGGGCGTCGGACAGGTCAACGCTGCGGCAACCGTCGCGTCGCCTGCTGCGATCGGCGCAGGTGCGGTCGCCGTGGCCGCGCGGAAGGCCGGGAGAGCCGGTGTCGGTGCCACCGTCACGGGACGCGTGACGCAGGGCGGCCAGGCTCGTGCCGGGGCGAACGTCGCCATCTTCGGCGGTCCGCGAGCGAACCGACTGAAGCGGCTCGGAACCGTACGAACCTCGGCCAGCGGAGCGTTCACGTTCCGCGCGAAGACCGGGATCTTCTTCCGGGCGAACGTCGACGGCGGCCGCTGCGGCGGCTCCCGCAGTCTGCACCGCGCTCAGCGCGGCGATCGCACCGGTGCCGTGCGTGAACCCGACGACGAACGGGTTCACGGCGCAGAGCCGGGTCATCAGGAAGAGGTAGCAGCACTCGTAGGGGCCGGGCATGCCCGGCCCCTACCCTTCCGCCATGGCCGCGACCGTCAGGCTCGGCACGTGCAGCTTCGCGGACGAGGGGCTGCTCAAGCACTGGTATCCGCGGGGTGTGTCGTCGCCCAAGGCTCGGCTCGCGTACTACGGAGAGCGCTTCGACACGGTCGAGGTGGACTCGCCCTACTACCACCTCCCCGATCCGGAGGTGACCGGCCGCTGGGCGCAGCGCACGCCACCGGAGTTCGTGTTCCACGTGAAGGCCCACGCGACGATGACCGGGCACCAGGAACACGAGGGCGGGCTCGAGCAGGCGTTTGCGGATTTCCGGGCCTCGCTGGAGCCGCTCGAGCTGTCCGGCAAGCTCAAGGGCATCCTGCTCCAGTACCACCCGCGCTTCGTGAAGTCGACCGAGGCCAAGGAGGAGCTGTCACGCGTCGGCGCCCTCCTCGAGCCGCTCGTCCCGCTGGTCGAGTTCCGTCATCGCTCCTGGTTGGAGGAGGACGAGCGGGCGGACACGCTCGCGTTTCTCGAAAGCCACGGGCTCGCGTACGTCTCCGTCGACGCTCCGCCGACGCGCGCCTCGAACGTGCTCCCACCCGTCGCGGCGGCGACGCATCGGGTCGCCTACGTGCGCTTCCACGGGCGGAACGTCAAGACCTGGAACATCAAGGCCGAGAAGTCGTCCGAGCGGTTCAACTGGATGTACTCGGCCGAGGAGCTCGCCGAGTGGGTGGAGAAGCTCGCCCGGCTGACCGAGGACGCGGACGAGGTGTACGCGCTCTTCAACAACAACCGCGACGACTTCGCCCCTCGCAGCGCGCTTCTCCTCCGCGGCCTGCTGGACGAAGCCGGGATCCCCGCGGCCGGCGGAGTCGAGCCGCCTCCGCTCGCGCCGACGCTGTTCTAGCTCCTCTACGCCGCCGCGTAGAGCTGGACGTTTCCGTGCTCGCCGAGACGCACTCGCTCGAGGATCGCGTAGAGCCGCTCCGCGCAGTCGGGCGACGGAAGCAACTCGAGCGGGCAGGGCTCGCCCGTCGGCATGCGCTCGGCGCCGAGCGCGGCGAGTCGAGCCTCGAAGCCGGCGTCGTCCAGGTCCTCGGCCGAGACCGGAAGTCCGATCCACGTCACTCCGCCGAACCCGCGAGCCCGCACCGTCCCGTCCGGCGCGCGCTCCGGCCTCAAGCCGCACGAGCGGTAGTACTCCTCGAGCGCGGCGATCAGCTCGTCCCGGGTCACGCTCATGCCTGTCGGACGATGGCAGACCCCGCGGATGGCACGCGCGCCGTTCTTTACAGTGCCTGTCACCTGTACGCGTGACAAGAGTGCGCCGATCGCTCCACAGCACCGGCGGCCTCTAGAGTCGCGCTGGTGCGCATCCTCTCGGTCACGCACGGCCCGACCGTTCCCGGCGGCGTCTTCGACGAGGTCGTCCAGGCGGCCGGGCACGAGCTCGAGCGCTGGGTCGTCCCGCTTGGGCGGAGTGCCGCAGCCGGTCTCGAGCTACGACGCGCTGATGGTCTTCGGCGGTTCGATGCACCCGGATCAGGACGAGCAGTTCGGCTGGCTCGAGCGCGAGGTCGAGGTGCTGGCCCAGGCGCTGGCCGAGGACGTCCCCGTGCTCGGCGTCTGCCTCGGCGCCCAGCTGCTCGCGCGCGCGGCCGGAGCCTGGGTCGGGCCGGCGCCGGCGTCCGAGGTGGGCTGGTTCGAGGTCGAGCTGACCGAAGGAGGACATGGCGACCCGGTCCTGGGCGTGCTTCCGAGCCGGATCGAGGCGTTCCAATGGCACCACTACACGTTCGCCGTCCCGGACGGCGGGACCGAGCTCGCGCGAAGCGACGTCTGCACGCAGGCGTTCCGGGTCGGCGAGCGCGCCTGGGGAATCCAGTTCCACGCCGAGGTGACGCTCGAGATGGTGGAGGCGTGGATGACAGAGGATCCCACCGACCTGCCGGTCACACCCGACGCGTTCCTCGAGGCGACGCGCGCAAGGATCGGCCGGCTGGAACGAGCACGGGCGGGCGATCTGCGGCGCCTTCCTGCAGACGGCGCTGGACTGATGCTCTCGTTGCCCGACGAAGCAGCGGTACTCGAGAAGCTCGTCGCGTGGGCCGAAGCAGAATCCTGCGATCCGCGCGCTCGTCCTCACGAGCTCCCGCGCAAGGGCGGACGAGACGGTCGACCTGCTGTCCGACTACGACGTGATCGTGGCCGTTACCGACCCGCCCGCGTTCGCGCCACACGCGGCCTGGGTGTCCGCCTACGGCGAGCCCCTCGCGCGGTGGGGCGACCACCACGAGCTGCACGGGACGAGGACGTCCTTCCTCGGCGTCGTCTACGCCGACGGCGTGAAGATCGACTACACGATCTGGCCCGATGCCCTGCTCGAATCCGTCGCCGAGGCCGAAGCGCTCCCGGAGGACCTCGACGTCGGCTACCGCGTGCTCCTCGACAAGGACGGGCGCACTGCCGGCTGGGCAGCACCGACCTACGGAGCCCACATCCCGACCGCCACCGACGGAAGCGGAGTATCGCGCCATCATCGAGGAGTTCTGGTGGGACACCACATACGTCGCCAAGGCCCTCTGGCGCGGCGAGGTCGTCTTCGCCAAGTTCGCGCTCGACTACGACGCGAAGCTCGTCGCACTGCGCCGCGTCCTCGAATGGCGGATCGAGCTCGACCACGACTGGTCGCTGCGACCGGGAGCGTACGGCCGAGGCCTCGAGCGACTCCTCCCGGACGACATCGCCGCCGAGCTCGCGAGCACGTACGTCGGGACCGGCATCGAGGAGAACTGGGAGGCGCTCTTCCGCACCACGGCCCTCTTCCGCCGCGTCGCGACCGAGGTGGGCGATGCGCTCGGCTACGCGTATCCGCTCGAAGTCGACGAAGGCAGTCACCGCCTACCTCGAAGGCGTCCGCCGCCTCCCGTCACGGCCCGAAGGGCAGTAGCGGGTCACGCGACCACTCGTGCCAGGAGCCGGCGTAGTTCCGTGCTCGATATCCGGCACCCTGCAGCACCTGCACCGCGAACGCGGAGCGTTGGCCCGAATGGCAGTACGCGACGATCTCGGCTCCTTCCGGCAGCGCGACCAGGTCCCGGACCTCGTTCGCCGAGCGGCACCCGAGCAACCGGTCGAGCGGCAGATTGCGCGCGCCTTCGATGTGCCCCTGGCGAGGATCGCACGGAGCACCGGCCAGTCCGGCGAACTCCTGCACCGTCCGCACGTCCAGGACGCACAGGCCGTCGTCCCCGAGCCGCCCGCTGAGCTCGTCGAGAGCTATGTCCGCCACTGCTCCAGGAACTCCAGCAGCACCGCGTTGAACCGCTCGGGTTGCTCGAGCGTGAGCAGGTGGCCTGCGCCCTCGAAGATCTCGAGCGATCCGCGGATCGCGCTCGCCGCGAGCGCGCGGGCCTCCTCGACGGACACCAGCTCGTCGCCGTCGCCGACGCAGACGAGCAACGGACCACCGAACGATGCCGCCACGCCGGAGAGGTCGAGTCGATCGCGCATCGCCTCCTGCGCGACCGCGAGCTGTTCCGCCTCGACCTCGGTGTCGAGATCGTCGGGAACGCCCTTCTCCCGCAACCGCGCGATCAGCTCGGTTCGAACCACGCGCCGCCGCATGTCGTCCGCCCCTGCCTTCGAGCCCGCGAGAACCATGCCGACGACACGCTCGGGAGCACGGCGCGCCAGCGCGAGCGCGCAGTATCCGCCCATCGACGCCCCGACCGCGACGAAGGGGCCGTCGAGCTCGTCGAGGAGCCGCGCGGCCCAGCCGTCGATCGAAGCGTTGCGCCCGTACAGACGAGGCGCGAACGGCCGGAAGCCGGCAGATTCGAGCGCGGCGACCTGCAGCTCCCACATGGTCTCGTCGGGCGGCCAGGCGTGCAGGAGCATGACGTTCATCGGCGCTCGATCCGTGATCGCGTCGGAGATCTCCGGCGCATCGGCGTACCCGTGCTCGGCACCGGCGACGCCCATCGCCGCAGCGAGCTCGGCGAGGAGCTCCCGCGCGGGAGCGAGCTCCGCAGGCGTCGAGGCGGTGACCGCAATCCGGCGCACGGACTCGGGATCGGCACCGGTCAGGCGGGACACGACCCTCGGATTGGCGGCGAGCCCGACGACATCTCCTGGGGGAAGCGGCCCGTAGAACTCGGGGACCGAGAGGTACTCGTCGACGATGCGCCCGCGCTCGAAGAGGATCATGCGCAGGAGCTCGTCCCGCTCGACCCCGAGCAACAGGGTCACCGATCCCATCCGGTCCGAGAGCTCGCGCGCGAGCCTGCGCAGCATGTCCGGATTGCGGTCGCACACGTCGTCGTACACGGCGATCCATCCGTTTCTCGGCGGTGCGACCAGCGAGCCGCGCGACCCCCCGGGAAGACGCGGGACGAACTGCCGAACCGCGAGCTCGACGGCGCTCACGTTGTCGGTCTGGATGTGGATCGAGCCGAACGAGGATGCTTCCTGCCGGCCGAGCTTTTCCTCGAGCGCCTCGATCGAGCCGGTCATGATCACGACCTCGTCGCGCAGGCCCCAGCGCGCGTACAGCGAGCGAGCGCCCGCATTCGAGGCCACGACCTCGAGATCCAGCTGCGTGATCCCACGCTCGCGAAAGGCAGTGAGCACCTCGCGCATCAGGTCGGTTCCGACGCCGCTCCGTCGATCCTCCCGGTCGACGTACAGATCCGTGAGCGTGCCGAAGCCCGGCGCTCGCTCCCTGGCGAGCGCGAATCCGACCGGCTTGTCCCCGTCGTCGAGCGCGACGAAGGCGATCTCGGACTCGAGGATCTCGGCGATCTCCGCCAGCTCCTTGTCGTGATCCGCCGGACCCTCGTGCGTCGGCGGGGGGATCTCGTGGTCGAACTCGCGCCAGAGAGCCGCGATCGCGTCGAAGTCGTCGGTGGTCGCTCTGCCGAACCTTCACCCGGCCATCCTCGCGCCCGCGAGCAGGAACTGCGCGGACAGGTTCTGGAACGGGGCGAAGCGGTCACCCATGGTTCGGACCTCCGGGATCGTGAGCGGGCGGCCGTCAGCGTAGAACGCCGACACCGCCTTCCGCACGCCGAGGTCACCGGCGGGCCAGGCGTGCGGCCGCGCGAGGTGCCGCGCGAGGAACCAGTCCGCGGTCCAGCGGCCGAGCCCCGGGAGCGCGGTCAGCCTGGCGATGACCTCGTCGTCGGGAAGCAGGGCGAGCGCGTCGAGGTCGAGGTCCGAGCGCGCGAGCCCGACCACGTACTCGGCTTTCGTCCGCGAGAACCCGAGTGCGGGAAAGTCCCGTGGGTCGGCGCGTGCGACGGCTTCGCGTGCCGGAAACTCCCAGGCGACCTCGTGCTTCACGCCGAAGCGCTGGACGAAGCGCCCGCGGATCGCGGCGGCGGCGCGGAGCGAGATCTGCTGGGTCGTGATGGCGACGACGAGCGCCTCGAACGGGCGCGGATTCAGCGTCGGCCGAAAGCCGCGGAGCGCTTCCGTGATCGGGCCCAGGACCGGATCGCGCGCGGCCCACTCGCGAAAGGGATCGAGATCGAAAGGCAGCCCGAGCAGCCGGGATACCTCCTGCACGGCCTCCGCGCTCGCAGGGTCGACGCGAACTCCTCCCGCTGCGGCTTCGACCCGGACCTCCCGCCCCTCGACGACACGGTGGAGCCCGTCCTCGTGCCACATCGTCGCGCCGTCCGTGCCGAAGTCGCGAAAGCGGACGGTGGAGAGATGGAAGTCGTACGGCTGCGGGAACGAGTGAGCAGTCGACTCGAGATCGCGCCTCGAAACGCGACGCGATCTCGTGGAAGTCCTCGAAACGCTCGAACGGAACACCTCGCGTCTCGAGGTAGGCGGCCAGGCCGTCGCGGGCGAAGACGCGCGACGCCGCGAGCGCGACGCAGCGGTCCGAGAATCCGTCGCCGGCGTAGACGAACTCTCCGAGACCCGCGACGTCCGCGCGCTTGCACGGCTGGCCGCAGACCGAGCACGGCTCGGCGTTGCGGAAGCGCGCGTCGCCAACCGTCCGGCCGCGCGTCGACGCGGTTCGCGACGACCTCGAGCTCCAGACCCTCGCGGCCGAGGATCGGCTCGATCAGCTCGTGGAAGCCGCTCGAGACGATGAGCGGGTGGTGCACGCGCGCGAACTCCTGCGAAGCCCGTCCCGTATGCGGACGTTCTCCACGCATCCACGCGACGACCTCGTCCAGCGGCGCGCGAACGCTCTCGAACTCGAGCGCGATCACCTCGTGCAGCGTCAGGTCACGCCCGAGCCGGTTTTCGGCAGCGTCGTAGATCTTCTCGTCGCCGAACTCGAGCAGCACGAGGTGGAGCCCGTCGGTCTCCGTGACCGTGCCGTCCCAGTCGACGACGACCTTCATCCCGCCGACGCTCTGCGCGAGCACGCCGATGCCGGCCACCTCGAGCTCGACCGTGCTCCCCGGCTGCGAGGCCGTCCACGAGCTCGAGCGGCGGCCCGACGAGGAGGTCCCCGGCGCGCAGCGTCGTCCCGTCGGCCGCATGCGCTCGCGCGCCTTCCCAGTCGAAGCCTGCAAAGAGAGCCCGCAGACGCTCCTCGCCCGTCGACCCTGACGATCGCTACCAGCCCTTCGGGATCGCGCTCGTCCGGCGTGACGACAGCTGGACCGAGCGCAAGCGCGAAGTCACGATCCTTCGGCGGCGCGAGCCCGGGTCGGCGCCAGTCGGCGACGGCGGTGAAACCCCCGATCGCCTCCTCCCCCCCGATGACGGCGGCGAGTCGTGGAAGGAGCAGGAGATCACCTTGTAACAGCCTGTTGCTTGGCGTTGCGTGCGAGGCGACGGCTGCGTCCGGGCCGAGGATCGCTGCCGGGTTCGCGAACCAGAAAGAGCGCTGGCCGTCGAAGACGCGTATCGCCGGAGGATGGAGGACCGGCGTCAACAGCTGCACGCCCGCGAGTGGAAAGACTGCGTGCTCCCGCGCCGAGCCGCCGCCCGTGAAGAACGCCTGCAGGGTCTGCGCCGCGAGCTGGACCACGTGCTCGCCGTCGATGCGTCCGACCCACCCGCGCTTCAGGGGGTGGTCGACCGGATGGAACATGCAGAGCTTCACGGCTCGGTGTGCACCACGACGTCGGCGATCCCCGGCACGGCCTCACGTATGCGCTCCTCGACCACGCTCGCGAGGGCGTGGGCCTCCGCGAGGGACGCCTCACCGCCGAGGCCCAGCGTGAGGAAGGCGACCAGGCCGTCGTCGGTGCGGACGAAGCGAAGCTCGCGAGGCGGTGCTCCGACCTCCGTCTTGCACGACGCGCTCGACCGCTCCGATGTCCACCTCGACCTCCCGGGCGGCGGCCGCCTCGGTGAGCGGCTCCAGGTGCGTCCGCACGTCCTCGACCTCGAAGACCGCCGAGAGGATCGCGCGCTCGACCTCCTCGGCGATGTCGTGCGCCATCTCCAGCTCGAGGTCGCCCGGAAGCTTCAGATGGAGCGAGACCTCCACGCGCCCGTCGACCTCGAGAACGGTGAGGTTGTGGATCTCACGCACCTGGGGAACGCAGAGTGCCGCGGCGAGGGCGCGCTCGCGGATCTCCGCGTCCGCGCTCCTCGGCTCGACGTGCACGACGACGTCGGCATGGGGAAGCCGTCCGCGCACCGCGTCCTCGACCCGGTCCGCCGCGGCGTGGCCCTGCCCCACCGCGGCTCCCGGAGCGATCCCGATGACGACATCCGCGAAGTGCCCGCCGCCCGACTCGCGCACGCGGAGCCGCCTGAGCTCCACCGGCGGGTCGAGCGCGTCGATCGCCGCCCGGGCCGCGTCCTCCGCGTCGACCGGCGTCTGATCCATGAGCACGTGCACGTTCCGACGGAGCAGGCGCACGGCAGCCGCGATGACGAGAGCCGCGACGAAGAGCGCAGCGAGCGCGTCGCCCTCGTGAAAGCCGAGCGCCGCCGCCGAGAGGCCGGCGAGCACCGCGAGCGTCCCGGCGAGATCGCTCCCGAAGTGCAACGCGTTCGCGAGCAGCGCGTCGCTGCGGTAGCGACGGGCGGCGCGCAGTGAGACCGACGTCCGCATCGCGTCGATCGCGAGCACGAGCCCGATCGCCGCGAAGGTCCACCAGGTTGCGTCCACCTCGGACTCGATCGCGCCGGTCAAGACGAGCGACGGCCAGGCGCGCCGATCAGGACGCTGACGAGAATCAGGAACGAGGCTTCGGCGAGCGCCGCCAGGTGCTCGGCTTTCCCGTGCCCCCACGGATGTCCGGTGTCGGCAGGCCGAACAGCGACCGAGACGGCGAAGAACGTGAGGAGCGCGGCAGCCAGGTCCGTGCCCGAGTGCGCGGCCTCCGCCAGCAGGCCGAGGCTCCCGCTCGCGAGCCCCGTGGTCAGCTTGATCGCGATCAGCAGGCACGCGGCCCCGATCGACACGAGCGCCGTGCGGCGCTGGGGTGACATGCGCGGAAGGCTAGGCCGCCTCGGCTGGATCGCCTCCCTCCGTGCAGGTCTGCCCGAGCTGCGGACGCGAGAACGCGGAGGACGCGCGCTTCTGCTCCGCGTGCGGGACTGCGCTCGCAGCTCAAGCTCCGCCTCGCGAGGAGCGCAAGGTCGTCACCTGCCTCTTCTGCGACCTCGTCGGCTTCACCGCGCGCGCGGAGCGGATGGACCCGGAGGACGTGCGTCGCCTGCTCCAGCCGTACCACGCCCGGGTGCGCTCCGAGCTCGAGCGCTTCGGCGGCACCGTCGAGAAGTTCATCGGCGACGCGGTCATGGCCGTGTTCGGCGCGCCGGTCGCACACGAGGACGACCCGGAGCGCGCGGTTCGTGCGGCGCTCGTCGATCCGGGACGCGCTGGTCGAGGAAGGCGAGCTCGAGGTCCGGATCGGGATCACGACGGGCGAGGCCCTCGTCGCCCTCGGCGCCCGTCCCGAGAGCCGGCGAAGGGATGGCGTCGGGCGACGTCGTCAACACCGCAGCCCGGCTCCAGTCGGCCGCCGCCAGCGGACGCCATCCTCGTCGACGAGACGACGTACCGAGCAACCGAGCGCACGATCGAGTACGGCGGACAGCGACTCGATCGAGGCGAAGGGCAAGACGCAGCCGCGTCCCGATCAGAGAGGCGCTTGCGGCCGCGCGCACGCGTCGGAGTCGAAGAGGTCGGGGGCGCTTCTCTCGTCGGCCGCGAGCGGGAGCTCAACCTTCTCCGCGAGACGTTCGTCCGCGTCACGCGCGAGGGCTCGTCGCAGCTCTTGACGCTCGTCGGTGTCCCCGGGATCGGCAAGAGCCGGCTCGTCTTCGAGCTCTTCCAGACGATCCAGTCGGGAGAGTTCGGGCTCGTCTACTGGCGCCACGGCCGCTCGCTTCCGTACGGCGAAGGCGTCACGCTTCTGGGCGCTCGGGGAGATCGTCAAGGCGCAGGCCGGAATCCTCGAGTCCGAAGGCCCGGGCCCGGCGTCCGAGAAGCTCGCACCGAGCGGTCACGGATGGCCCTGCCGGATGACGCCGAGGCCGGGTGGGTGGAGCGGCACCTGCGTCCCCTCGCCGGCCTCGACACCGAGACGGCGACTGCGAGTGCGCAGCACGGCGAGGCGTTCGCGGCCTGGCGCCGGTTCCTGGAAGCGCTCGCGGAAGAGCGTCCGCTCGTCCTCGTCTTCGAGGACCTGCACTGGGCCGACGAGGCGTTGCTCGACTTCGTCGACTACCTCGTCGAGTGGGCGAGCGGCGTTCCGCTGCTCGTGCTCTGCACCGCCCGCCCGGAGCTGCTCGTCCGTCGTCCTGGCTGGGGAGGCGGAAAGGTCAACTCGTCCACGATCCTGCTCTCGCCGCTCTCGGTGGACGAGACCGTGGCCCTCCTGCACTCGCTCCTCGGGCGCTCGGTCATCGAGGCCGGCTTACAGGCACGGTTGCTCGAGCACGCCGGCGGCAACCCGCTGTACGCCGAGGAGTTCACGCGCATGCTCAACGAGCGGCCCGACGACGTCGTCCTGCCCGAGACGGTGCAAGGGCTCATAGCCGCGCGCCTCGACACCCTTCCCCGCGAGATGAAGCAGCTCCTGTGCGACGCGGCCGTCGTCGGTAGGGCGTTCTGGCTCGGAGCGCTCGGAGGCGAGCGCTGGACGCTCGACGAGCGCCTGCACTCGCTCGAGCGCGGGGAGTTCGTGCGCCGCGAGCGCCGGAGCTCCGTCGCCGGCGAAGTCGAGTACAGCTTTCGCCACGGGCTCATGCGGGACGTCGCCTACGAGCAGATCCCGAGGGCCGAGCGGGCCGAGAAGCACCGCCGGGCGGCAGAGTGGATCGGAGTCGCTCGGCCGCCCCGAGGACCACGCCGAGATGCTCGCGCACCACTACGGAGCCGCGCTCGAGTACGCGAGCGCAACGGGCATGGACACGAGCCAGTTCGCGGACCGTGCCCGCATCGCCTTCCGCGAGGCAGGCGATCGTGCCTTCTCCCTCCACACCTTCCGCCAGGCAGCCAGCTTCTACGAGCGGGCTCTCGAGCTGTGGGGAGATGGCGCACCTCCGAGAGCTTCTCTTGCGACACGGCCGCGCCCTCGCCGTGGCGAACGACGACCGCGGTATGGAGACGCTCGAGCTCGCGGCCGAGCGACTGCTCGCCGCCGGTAACTACGAGGCCGCGGCGGAGGCGCACGCCTTCATGACCGAGGCCCTTCAGCTGCAGGGCCTACGCGACGCGGCATTCGAGCACAGCGAGAAAGCGCTCGAGCTCGTACGCGATGCACCGGCCTCGCCCGCGAAAGCGCGTGTTCTGACCGAGTCGTCACGCTTGCTCGCGCTCGCCGAGCGAAAAGAGGCAGCCGCGGTCGCGCAGGAGGCGTACGAGATGGCGGTCGAGCTGGGACTCGCCGAGGTGGCCGCGCGCGCGCTGGCCAACCGAGCACTCGACAAGTCCTTCGTCCTCGACTTCGACGGCGCCGTCGCCGACCTCGAGCGAAGCATCGAGCTTGCTCGTTCGGTGGGCTCGCCCGAGGAGGCGCGCGCCTGCCACAACCTCGGATCTGCGAGCTGGTTCTCGGGTCAGCTCGAGCGCGCTACCGAGCTCTTCGCGGAGGCGGGTCGCCTGAATGACCGGTTCGGGACGCCCCAGATGGGATTGGCGAGCCGTGCCGTGCTCTGTGCGACTCTCACGTCCAGGGGGATCTGGGACGAGGCGCTCGGAACCGCCGAAGATCTGATTGCGCACCTCGAGACCCGCGGCGACACGAGCTATTTCGAGTACCACCTACGCTGGACGCGCTCGCGCATCGGGCTCGCGCGAGGCTTCGACGAAGAACTCGTCGTCGCAGATGCCAAGCGGGCAGTCGAGGTCGGTCGGTCGGCGAGGGATCGACAGGCTCTGATCCCCATGCTCTCGAGCTGGGCGTTCATCGCGGCCGAGTTTGAGCGACTCGACGAGGCCCTTGCGGCAGCGCAGGAGCTTGCGTCGCTCCTGGCGACGCGTCGCCCGTCAACGTCCATCGCACACTCGAGGTCGCTTGGGTCGCGGACTCGCTCGGCTGCGGGGACGCTCTACGGCGGCTCGCGCTCGCCACGCCGCAGGGCTACGTGTGGCGCGAAGCGATCCTGGCCGTGCTCGACCGCGACTTCGAGCGCGCCGCCTCGACATTCGCCGCGTTCGAACATGTCGACGAGGGGTACGCCCGTCTGCTGGGAGGCGAGTGCGATCTCGCCGAAGGACGTCTGGAAGAGGGTGAAGCCCAGCTCCGACAGGCGATCGCGTTCTTCCGCCCGCTCGGCGCGACCCGCTACGTCCGGCAAGCCGAGGCGCTGCTCGCCGGCGCCGGCCTAGAGATTCCCGCGTAGAGCCTGCTCGCGCTCGATCGCCTCGAAGAGCGCCTTGAAGTTCCCGATCCCGAAGCCGCGCGAGCCGTGGCGCTCGATGACCTCGAAGAAGAGCGTCGGGCGGTCCTCGACGATCTTCGTGAAGAGCTGGAGCAGATAGCCCTCCTCGTCGCGGTCGGCGAGGATGCCCATCGAGCGGAGATCCGCCCAGTCCTGATCGATCTCCCCCACGCGCTCCTCGACGTCGTCGTAGTACGTGTCGGGAGTGTTGATGAACAGCACGCCGTGCTCGCGAAGCGCCGCGACCGTCTTGACGATGTCCTTCGACTGCATCGCCACGTGCTGGACGCCGGGTCCGCCGTGGAACTCGAGGTACTCCTCGATCTGGCTCTTCTTCTTGCCCTCGGCCGGCTCGTTGATCGGGAACTTGATCTTCCCCTCGCCGTCCGTCATCACCTTGGACATGAGCGCCGAGTACTCGGTCGAGATGTCCTCGTCCGAGAAGTGCGTGAGCTGCGTGAACCCGAGCACGCGCTCGTAGAAGCCGACCCACTCGTCCATGCGCCCGAGCTCGACGTTGCCGACGACGTGGTCGATCGAGATCAGGCCGACTCCGGATGACGGGCTTCCGTTCGGAGAGACGGAGACGAAGCCGGGCATGTACGGGCCCGTGTACTCCGACCGCGAGACGAACGTGTGCACGTTGTCGCCGTAGGTTCCGATGGTCGCGAGCTCGATCCGGCCGTGCTCGTCCTCGGCCCAGAAGGGCTCGGTCAGGCCCCGTGCGCCCCGCTGCACCGCCTGCCGGTACGCGTTCGTCGCGTCGGGCACGGCGAGGGCGACGTCCCTGACGCTGTCGCCCTTGGTGGCCGCCCACCTGCAGATCTCGCTGTCGCCGCGAAGACCGCTCGTCAGCACGAGGCGGATGTCTCCCTGCTCGAGCACGTAGGAGGCGCGGTCGCGGACGCCTGTCTCGGGTCCTGCGTAGGCCGTGCGCGTGAAGCCGAAGGCGTTCTCGTAGAAGTACGCCGCCTGCTTCGCGTTCCCGACCCAGATCTCGAGGTGATCCCAGCCGTCGATCGGCATGAAGTCGTGGTCGCTCATGAGCCTGATTCTAGGTCGGCCTGCACGAGGGGCGCGCGGCGGCGCACGACGAGGATGCCCGAGCGCGATCAGGACGCCACCCGCTATCTGGATCGGCGTCAGCGTCTCGTCGAGGAAGAGGACGGCGAGGATGGCTGCGGCGAAGGGAAGGAGGTTCGCGAAGATCGCCGCGTGGGACGGGCCGACTCGTCCGATCGCCGTGAACCAGAGCACGTTCGTCAGCACCAGCGGCCCGACGATCGCGTACGCCGAGCGCGAGCCACACGCCCCAGCCGAGGTCGGAGTAGTCCTGTTCGTCGCCTGCGGTAGCGCTGATCGCGAAGAGCGGAACCCACATCGCGAGCAGGACGACGGCGCTGATCCGATACGGCGAGTAGTCCCGCATCAGGGGAGCGATCGCGACCGAGTACGCCGCCCAGGTCACCGCCATCCCGACGGCGAGGAGATTCCCGCCGAGATCGCCGGACAGGTCTCCGCCCGAGCCGGCCGCGACGAGGGCGACACCGCCGAACGAGACGGCTGCCGCCAGCGCGGTGCGCGCCGTGATCCGCTCGACTCCGATCAGGTACGAGATCAACACGGTGAAGACCGGCGTCGTGCCGAGGATGAGCGCGGCGGTCGCGGCGGTCGTCAGCTCGAGGGCGTAGACGAAGCAGATCTGGTTGAGCAACAGCGCGACGACGGCGAGGCCGAGGAAGCGCCAGGACGCCGCGCCGCGAACGGCGAGCGAGCGTTCGACCGCGATCGTCAGCGCGGCGAAGATCGCCGTCGCGACGCCGTAGCGCACGGCCGCATAGGCCAGCGGCTCGAAGCCGTTCGTGAGCACGTACTTCGTCACCGGGAAGTTGAACGCCCACATCAGGACCGCGCCGATGAGAAGAACGTCCGTCGCGCCTGCCCGGTTTCGCATCTCCGGACGCTATCGAGGCGAATTGATAAGACACGGAGGTGAACGCGTCCGCCGGCGATCGTCGCGCCCGCTTCCGGTCGCTCCACGAACGGGAGCAGCTGTTCGTGATGCCGAACCCGTGGGACGTCGGCTCGGCGAAGCTCCTCGCTTCGGCGGGCTTCGAGGCGCTCGCCACGACGAGCGCAGGGTTCGCCTGGGCTCTCGGCAAGCACGACCAGCAGGTCACCCGAGACGAGCTGGTCGCTCATGTCGCCGCTCTGGCCGGGGCGACGACCCTTCCGCTGAACGTCGACAGCGAGCGCTGCTATCCGGACGACCCCGGCGGTGTCGCCGAGACCGTCGTCGCTGCTCGCGGACGCCGGAGCGGCAGGCTTCTCGATCGAGGACTACGACCCGGCCGCGGACGCCATGGACGACATCGAGCTCGCTTCCGAGCGCGTCGCTCTCGCGGCGGAAGCTTCCCGGGCGCTCGACCGAGCCCCTGGTGCTCACCGGGCGCGCGGAGAACCACATCCGCGGCGTCGACGACCTCGACGACACCATCGCGCGGCTGATCGCGTATCGCGACGCGGGGGCCGATGCCGTCTATGCACCGGGCCTGACCGATCTCGACCAGATCGCGGCCGTCGTCCAGGCGGTCGGCGTGCCGGTCAACGTGCTCGCGCTCCCGAACGGCCCGACCATCGCGGAGCTTGCCTCGGTCGGCGTGAGGCGGGTCTCGGTCGGCAGCCTGCTCGCCGGCGCCGCGTACGGGGCGCTCGTGGCCGGAGCCCGGGAACTGCTGGATCGAGGCACGTCTCGCTACGCCGAGTCCATGGTCTCGCGGGCGGCGTTGAAAGACGCCTTCGGCGACTGAGCACGACCCGAACCGCCGCGACTCGGATGGGCGGTCTCTTTACAGTGCCTGGCACTGCGAGCGTCGAAAGTTCGCGCCGATCTGCCCACCGTTAGGCTGTCGCCCATGGCCGAGCCCACTCGTGACGACATCGACGCCCTCGTCGGCCCGGCGACGCCCGCACTTCGCCTACCAGCTGCGCGCCCGCGTGCGCGAGCTGATCCAGGATCTCCCCGCCGAACATCCGATCCGCCGCTACGGCGAGGAGAAGATGGAGCTGCTCGACCGGCTCGGGCTACTCGTCGTCACTCGCCGCCGACACCGCCCCGGAGCCGCGCAGCAGGATCGGCTGGGAGACCGTTCCCTCGTCCGCGCCCGTGTCGGACCCGCAACTTCCGGTCGAATGACGTTCGACGGGGCTTCCGTCCTCGTGACGGGAGGATCGCGCGGGATCGGGAAGGCGATCGCTCTTCGTTTCGCAGCGCTCGGAGCAACGCGCGTCGCGATCGGGTACATGCGAGGCGATCAGGCGGCGGAGCAGACTGCGGCAGAGCTGACCGAGCTCGGCGCCGAGCCGATTCTCGTCCGCGGGAACGTCGCCTCGCAACGAATCGCCGAGGAGGTCGGCGCGCTCGGCGCGCTCGACGTGCTCGTCCACGCGGCGGCGACGGGCGTCATA
Organism: uncultured Actinomycetes bacterium; assembly: GCA_963838395.1. Lineage (GTDB taxonomy): Bacteria > Actinomycetota > Thermoleophilia > Gaiellales > Gaiellaceae > GMQP-bins7. The sequence goes on along the minus strand of CAWIQX010000014.1, from coordinate 1,110,434 downwards.
CGTCCCGCGCTCGAGACCGAGGACAAGCACTGGGACTGGACGCTCTCCGCGAACGCGCGCGCGCTCCTCTCGCTGACCCGAGCCGCCGCGCCCACGATGCCCGCGGGAGCGTCGATCCTCGGGATCTCCAGCCTCGGCTCCTCCCGCGTGCTGGACAACTACTCGCTCGTCGGCGCGTCCAAGGCGGCGCTCGAGGCGCTCGTCCGCTACCTCGCGGTCGAGCTCGCCCCGCGCGGGATCCGCGTCAACGCCGTCTCCGCGGGCGTCGTCGAGACAGGCGCCCTCGAGCACTTCCCGAACAAGGAGGCGATGCTGGAGATGGGGAGGCGCAACCCGGCGGGCCGCATCGTCTCTCCCGAGGACATCGCCGCCTGCGTCACGTTTCTCTGCTCACCGGAAGCCGAGATGATCCGTGGCCAGACCCTGGTGATCGACGGCGGCTGGTCGCTGCTCGCCGCACCGAGCCCTACGAGCGCATGAAGCCCTGGCGGGCGGCCGAGACGAGAGCAACCGCCTCGGGGAAGAGCACGCGCATCGCGTCTCGGAGGGCGAGCGCCTGCGCGTCCGCCGGGCCCTCGGCCTGAATCTGCGAGAGCGCGGCCGCGGTCAGCTCGACGGCCGTGTTCAGCGTGAGCGTCGCGTACTGCTCGCGCTGGGCGTCCTGAACCGTCTCCGCCTGCTTCTCGGCGAACTCGCGCAACGCGCCGAGGAGCTCCTCGGGATCGCCGCCGAACGGAAAGAAGCCGCTGCCTTCCACGACGCCATTGTAGGGACCGGGGCATGCCCGGCCCTACGACAACGGGACGCGGTAACCGGCCTCGATCTCGCGCTGCAGCTCCCCCACGGCGTCCTGCGAAGACTTCAGCGCCGCAGCGAACGGAGACGCGCCCGTCGGATCGAGCTCGCGCTCGAGACGCCTCGTTGCGGTGCCGATGTCGTCGAGCCGTCTCGGCGTCGCAAGCTGCGGCGGCACCGCGAGCACGTCCCGAAGCTCGCGCGCGGCCTCGACGGCCCCCTCGATCCCCGGCGGCGCCTCCGTCGCCTGCAACTCCTCGAGGCGTCGCGATGAGCGCGTCCAGGTCTCCCCCGCCCGCGGCGTCCGTGGCGACCTCGCAGAGCGCTGCGATCGACACGGCCTCGCGCAACTCCGCTCGGCCCTCCACGACGCCTCCGTCATCTCGAACACCCAGCCAGCTTCGACGACCGTCGGCGTCGTCGAAGGCGCACAGGAACACCCGCCCTCCGGAGGTCGGCTCCGTCGGGATCACGCCCGAGACCACGTCACTCGACGCCGCGTGCGCGCTCGCCAGACTCGCAGCCCGCTCGATGTCTTCGGCGAGGCCCACGTCGCCAGAATACGAGTCGTGTCGTCGCGAACCGCCCACGCCCGAGCGCTCTTCGCCCCCCTCGGCCCGTCCTACGACCGCGTAGGAGCGGTGCTCTCGCTCGGCCAGGATCCGCTCTGGCGGCGCTTCCTCGTCTCGCGGCTTCCAGCGGATCGCGGCCACGTCCTCGACGTCGCGACGGGAACGGGCCTCGTCGCCGCCGAGCTCCTGCGCGACGGATTCCGCGTCACCGGGCTCGACCAGAGCGACGAGATGCTCGCAATCGCGCGGCGCAGGCTCGGAGGAGAGGCGGAGCTCGTGCAGGCCTCCGCCGAGGCCATCCCCTTTCCGGACGCATCGTTCGACCACGTCACCTTCACCTATCTGCTCCGCTACGTCGACGATCCGGGCGCGACGCTCGCGGAGCTCGCGCGCGTCGTACGCCCCGGCGGCACCATCGCCTCTCTCGAGTTCGGCGTCCCGCGCGGCCCGGCGCGGCCGCTCTGGGATCTCTACGTCGGGGTCGGTCTGCCACTCGCAGGTCGAGCCTTGCGAAACGGGTGGAACGAGGTGGGCGGCTTTCTCGGAGGCTCGATCCGGGAGTTCTGGGCGCGCTATCCCCTCGAGCGCCAGCTCGGGCTCTGGCAGGCAGCGGGGCTGCGCGACCTCGAAGTACGACACCTGAGCCTCGGCGGCGGGGTCGTCATCTGGGGGCGAAGGGCCTGAGACCGGCCTGGTACGCGCTCGACCGCGGTGGCTGGCGCGACTACGTCACCCTGCTCCACCCGCCGTACACCGCCTGGCATCTCTCGTACGTCGTGATCGGCGGCTGTCTGGCACCCGGGATCGCGTGGGGACGGCTCGGCGCCGCGGTCGCTGCGTTCGCGCTGGCCGTCGGCGTGGGCGCGCACGCACTGGACGAGCTCCGTGGTCGGCCTCTCCGCACGAAGATTCCCGACACCGTCCTCGTCGCGCTCGCCGCAGCCAGCATCGGGGCGGCATGTGCGATCGGGCTCGTCGGAGCCGTCACCTTCCGCCCCTGGCTGGCACTGCTCGTTCCGATCGGCCTCTTCCTGGTCGTCGCCTACAACCTCGAGCTGGCGAGCGGGCGATTTCACTCGGACCTGTGGTTCGGGCTCGCGTGGGGTGGATTTCCGGTGATCTGTGGGTATGCGGCCGTCGCCGGCAACCTCAGCGTGGAAGCGCTGGTTGCGGCCGCGTTCGCCGTCCTCCTCTCGCTCGCGCAGCGCGCCCTCTCGAACCGCGTCCGCTTCGTCCGCCGACGCGTGCTCGCAGTGCACGGCGAGCTGGAGCTGCACGACGGAAGCCGGGAGACCCTCGACGAGGCGCGGCTCGTCGCGGCCGAGGAGTTGGGGCTTCGCCTGCTCGCCGCGGCCACCGTCGCGCTCGCGGCGACCATGGTCGTCGCCCAGCTCTGAGCAGAGTCGGCAGGTGCACCACACCGGGCGAGACCCCGGGGCCAGCGCAGCAGCCCGAGGCTGATGGCGCGCGCGGAGACCCGTGCAGCCGCTCGTTCGCGGTCACGCGAGCGCCGCTAGCTGGTCTCGAACCACCCCGCGGATGAGTTCGGCGACGAGGCGGTCTCCAGCGATGATGAGCGGCGGCGAGCCCAGCGCACGCCATTGGCGAGCACGCGCGCGATCTCGGGCTGGTGATAGACGGGAAAGGTCTCGTGACCCGGGCTGAAGTAGAAGATGCGGCCCTTTCCGCGCGTCCAGCAGCAGCCGCTGCGGAACACCTCGCCACCCGCGAAGGAGCTGATGAAGACGAGCTCTTCCGGGGGAGGGACGTCGAAGTACTCGCCGTACATCTCGTGCTCGGGAATCACGATCGCGGGGGGAAGGCCCTCGGCGATCGGATGCGCCGGAGCGACCGTCCAGACGATCTCGCGCTCGCCGTCGTTGCGCCAGCGGAGATTGCACCGCGTTCCCATCAAGCGAAGAAACGGCTTGGAGAGATGGCTCGAGTGCAGGACGAGAAGGCCCATCCCGTCCAATACCTGCTGGACCACGCGGTCCGCCACCGCATCGTCGACTTCGGCGTGCGCACGGTGCCCCCACCAGGCGAGGACGTCGGTCTCTTCGAGAACCTCGCTCGTCAACCCATGGTCGGGAGCAGCGAGCGTGGCGGTGCGAACGACGGCCGCGTCGCCGAGCTCCGTGCGGAGCGCTGCCGCAATCGCCTCGTGAATACCGTCTGCGTAGATCCTCCTTGCTTCCGGTCGTTCTTCGCGATCTTCTCCCCAGACGGTGACGTTCAGCGGAGGATCGACGATCACGAAACGCCCGACGCTTCGCGGCTCTCGGTCGGCGCCAGGAGCCTGTCGACCCGCCGGCGCACCTCGGGGACGTGCTCGAGCGGCATGTGCTCGGCGACGAGGTCCAGATCCGGCCGACGGGTGCGCAGGAACTCGAGATACGGCCGCTGCGAGAACGCGCCGGTGCCGAACGCGGGCGTTCCTGCATGCGCCCCCTGCGGCGAGACGTCCTTGACATGGGCGAGCACGAAGCGAGGCTCGAAGCGGTCGAGGAGCTCGCCCGTAGCGCGCTCCTGGACAGGCATGAGCCCGCTCGACAGGTAGTTGTACGGATCGCATACGACCTGGAGATGCTGCGTCGGGAAGCGACCGAGCAAACCGGACAGCTGACCCTGGGTCTTCAGGACGTTCCCGACGTACGTCTCGAGTCCCAGGATCACGCCTCGTTCCTCCGCCACGGGCAGGAGCGTCTCGAGCGCGTCGTAGAGGAGCCCCCACGCCTCCTCGCTCGAGTTCCGCGGCGTATCGGTCCAGTCCGAGCTGGGGCTCATCGTCCCGGTTTCCGTGGCCACGACGTAGGAGCCGAACGTGGGAGCGATCTCGAGACAGCGGCGAACGTGCTCGACATTCGCCCGGCGCAGCGCCGGATCGGGCGTGACCAGATTGCGGTAACCACCGAGCGCCGGAACGCCGAGACCGCGACTCTCCAGCAAAGCCCGTCCGGACTCAGCGCGGGCGACGTCGTCGAGGCAGCCGTCCAGGATCGGGCCCATCAGCACCACGGAGTCGAGGCCGAGGCGGGCGAAGGTGTCGACCAGCTGCTCCCACTCGCCGACGCCGAGCTCGGACGAGAACGCGCCGAAGCGCGGCCACCGAGCCGTCTCGAGCCCCTCGAACACCGAGCGCGTGTAGCTCAGGTCACGAGCGACGAGCGGCGGCGGAGCAGGGGGTGTCTCGAGCGTGAGCCAGCCGTCGTATCCGATCTCGGAGAGAGCGAGCGCACACTCCGCGAAGTCGACGCGCCCGGTGCCCGGCTGACAGTCGCCCGTCCTGACCCGCGTGTCCTTGACGTGAACGCGCCTGATCAGCCCACCGAGCGCCCGGATCTCCGTCGGGGAATCGAGCCCCTTGTGGGCGAGCGGGTTCGCGAGGTCGAAGTAGCAGCCGAACGCGTCGGAGGCCACCCGGGACGCGAGTGACGCGATTCGCTGGGCCGGAAGCGATCCTTCGAAGCAGAGGGTCACCCCCTGCTCGGCAGCCTGCGGGCAAAGTTCCTGAAAGGCGGCGACGGCCCGATCGTCGTCTGCGTCGTTCACGAGCTCCGCCCGCATGAAGAACGGAATCAGAAGAACGTCCGTCCCGAGCTCGCGTGCCCACGCGATCGCCTGTCGGACATCTGCGTGCGCGCGGCCCGAAGCGTCGGGGCTCTCATCCGCGACCCCGCCCACCTCGTTGTGCTCGCCGAGCACGAGCGCGGGAATCTCGAGCCCTACAGCCTCCTTGGCCCGTCGCAGGCGCTCGAGGCGTCCGCTCGCCGGGTCCAGGTCGCCCCGCGTCACGACCACCTCGACTCCCGCGAACCCGGCGCGTGCCGCCCGGGCGAAGACCTCGTCGTCGTCGCGACCTCCGATCACCACATCCATCACGGCGGCCCTCACGCGTCGACTCCGGAAAGTGCCTGCTCACGCTCGAGCGCGACGGGGCTACCGTCGCTTTCCGCCGACAGGCAGGCGGCGAGGGTCAGCTCGAGCGAGAGCAGGTTGTGGCGAGCCGAGTTGTACGGCTCGCGCTTCTCGACGATTGCGGACATGAGCTCGGCCATGGCGCCCGCGAAACCGTTGGTGTGCCAGGAGCCGTCGAGCTGGAACGTCGTCGTTCGACCCCCGCGCTCGAGCTCCAGCAGCTCCTCGCCGGGCACGGGGCCCGACCCGAGCACGGCCCCGCGGATCGTCCCCTCGGAACCGTGGATCCAGAACAGCTTGCGGGGCCTCGACGTCTCCGCGCAGCCGACGCCGCGGATCAGCGCGCTCGAGCCGTCCTCGTAGTCGATCGTCGCCCAGGCGCCCCATGGCGCCTTGCTCTCGGGCGGCTGGTTCGGCGTTCGGTACTCACGCGCGCGAACCGCGGCGACCGCTTTTCCGTCCAGCCAGCAGCGCGTGATGTCGAACCAGTGGACCGAGTAGTCGTAGAGAACGAGATGCTCGATCTCGTCGAAGACCGTACCGAGCGTGAAGGCGTAGTTGTGGTGGTAGAGGTGCGTGACGGCGACGACGTCGCCGATCGCGCCCTGCTCGATGAGCAAGGTGGCGGCTCGCCAGGCGGGCGCCCAACGGCCGTTCTGGTTGACCGCTACGACGCGCCCCAGGCGTTCGCCCTCTCGGACGAGCTCACGAGCCGTTTCCAGATCTTGCGCGAGCGGCTTCTGAGCGAGCACGTGCTTTCCCGCCGCGAGCGCCTGCCTGACGAGGGCCGGGCGCACGTCGGGGTGTGTCGCGACGTCGACGATCTCGATCTCCGGGTCGCTCAGGAGCTCGTCGAGATCCCCGAAGACCCTTTCGACGCCGAACTCCTCGCACACGCCCGCGGTCGCCTCCGGCCGAGGGTCGTACACGCCGACCACGCGCTGTCCGTATCGCCGGTAGCCCGGAAGGTGCGCCGTCCTGACGACGCCGCCACATCCGACGACGCCGATGCCCGGGCGGTAGTCCATCGGGAAAGACGGTTGGTAGTCGAGCTCGGTCTCGAATGTGCTCTGAACGACTTCTCCCAATGCCGAAGATCGTTTTGTCATTCATCTATAACAAAACTGGAAACGGTCCGCCCGGGCGACCCTCCGAGCGAGTCGCGCTGCTTAACGCCGCTCGAACGCGAGCCGAATGCCGAAGGCGGTGAGCACGGTTCCCACGACCGCGTTCACCGCGCGACGGACGGACGGTCGTCTCAGGATGTCTCCGGCCCGAGCGACCAGGAGCGCGTACGTCGTGAGCCAGGCGAGACCCATCGCGATGAAGATTCCGGCCAGCAGGATCGTGCGCGCGACCGCGGGTTCATCTGGCTCGACGAACTGGGGTATGAGCGTCGTGAAGACGAGAGCGATCTTCGGATTGAGGACGTTCGAGAGCAGACCCTGCCGGAAAGGGGAGCGCGCGGGTCGAGACTGGTGGCCGGGAACGGAGAGCGTCGCGGCCCCGCGCCACGCGTCGAGCAGAGCACGCATACCGAGCAGGACGAGGTAGGCAGCACCCGCGAGCTTGAGAGCCGTGAACGCATACGCGGACGCATGGAGAAGCGCGGCGATCCCGAGCGCGGCGGCGAGCGCCCACACGAGCAGCCCGGCGTTGATTCCCAGCGCCGTCTCGACCGCGGCCCGGCGCCCAAAGCCGAGGCCGTTACGCAGGACGAGAGCCATGTCCGGACCCGGCAAGACGATGACGACCAGGGCGAGACCGGCGAAGGCGAGGAGCTCTTGCACGACCGTCACTGAGAAGAAGGGCTCAGCGCCCGACCACCTGCGTCGTTCGCACGTACCTGGTCGCGAGCTCCGGCTCGCCGGCCTGCATTCGCCGAGGCGGCAACCCGTTCACGAGCGCCTCGAGGTCGTCGACCACGCGCCTCCCGATCTCCCAGAGCGCTTCCTGCACCAGACCCGCTCGATGCGGCGACAGCACCGCTCCGGGAGCTGTCCGAATCGGATGGTCGGGATCGAGCGGCTCCGCGGGATAGACGTCGATCGCCGCGCGGAACCGGCCGGCCAGCACGAGCTCGGTCAGCGCGTCGAAGTCGACCACGTGAGCCCGGCTGACGAGGACGAGCACCGCGTCGGGCCGCACGCGCTCGAGCAGCTCGCGGGAGAGCAGCGCCTGGTTCTCGCTCGTCGGCGTCGCGAGCACGAAGATGACGCGCGAGGTCTCGAGCAGATGCGGAAGGCTCGTCGGCTCGACGCGCCCCTCTCTCAGGTACGCGTCGGTCAGCCACGGGTCGTAGGCGCAGAGCTCACACCCGAACGGTCCGAGCAGCTCCTGTAACCGCCGCCCGATGTTCCCGAAGCCGACGAACCCGACTCGCTTCCGGGAGAGGAGGGACGTGCCGAGCGTGTCCGCGCTGCTCAGCCATACCTCTCGTCCGTCCCTGATCGCGCGATCCTCGGTGACGATCTCACGGGTCGATGCAAGCGCGAGCGCGAGGGCCATCTCGGCGACGGCCTCGGCGAAGGCCGGCGCCGACGAGAGCACCCGGATCCCGCGCGCGAAGCAGCGCGCGTAGTCGAGCTCGGGCGGCCAGCCGCCGGACACGGTGAGGATCGCCCGCAGGCTCGGCGCATCGTCCAAGACGTCGCCGTACCGCCAGCCCGACGACACCACTGCGAAGGCCCCGGGCAGCGAAGCTGTGAACTCGTCGAGCGGCATCGGCTCGTCCCGGCCCCAGACGACGTCGACGAGATCCGTCAACCGCTTCGCATCGTCGGCGGAGAAGATGTCGTCCATCGAGCGGAACGAGGGGTCGACGATGACCGTATGACGCGAGCCCGAGGTCACGCGCGGGCCACGAACGTCATCGTCCGCGACGCTTCCGGGGCGGGATGCTTACTCGTACCTGCACAAGCCCGCGAGCGGAGGAATGCCATTGACTCTTCGTGTCACGAGATCACGACCGCCGTCTCCGTGGCGAGCTGCTCGGCGCCCGTGTGGATCGCCGTGCCGGTCTCGCGGTCCATCCAGCGGATGCGCGCCGGCTCGAGCCGCAGCCACAAGTCGCTGTCAGGCAGCGGGAAGAGATCGGCCTGGATCGAGACCTTCAGCGTGTCCTCGCCACAGCGCACGGTGACGAGGTTGTGCGAGCCGAGCGGCTCGAGCACGATCACCTTCGCCCGGACGAGGCCGTCGGCGGCCGCGGTTTCCACTCCGATCGCCTCGGCGCGGATGCCGAGCAGGAGATCGTGCCCCGCGAGCGCGGCGACATCACCCGGAAACTCGAACGAGCCCCCGCTGACCTTGACGACCGGGCCGCCGCCGTTGCTCGACACCTCTGCTTCGAGGAAGTTCATCGGCGGCGTGCCGATGAAGCCGCCGACGAACGTGTCCGCGGGGTTGTCGTAGACCTCGAGCGGATTCCCGAGCTGGACGATGCGACCCTTGTTCATGACGGCGATGCGGTCGCCCATGCTGAGCGCCTCGATCTGGTCGTGCGTGACGTAGATGGTCGTGGCGTCCAGGCTCTGGAGCAACGTCTTCAGCTCGGCCCGCATCTCCAGGCGGAGCAGCGCATCGAGGTTGGAGAGCGGCTCGTCCATCAGCAGCACTTCGGCCTTGGTCGCGATCGCGCGCGCAACCGCGACGCGCTGGCGTTGCCCACCCGAGAGCTGCGACGAGTAGCGGTCGAGGAAGTCCTCGATGTGCAGGAGCTCGGCGGATGAGCGCACCCGCTCGTCGATGATCGCCTTCTTCTCCTTCTGCATGCGAAGACCGAAGGCGATGTTGTCGTACACCTTCATGTGCGGGAAGACCGCGTAGCTCTGGAACACCATCGCGATCCGCCGTCTTCTGGGCGCGAGGTCGGTCGTGTCCCGGTCCCCGATGTGCACCCGCCCTTCGTCCACGTGCTCGAGGCCGGCCAGGCAGCGCAGCAGCGTCGTCTTCCCGCATCCCGAGGGGCCCAGCAGCACGACGAACTCCTTGTCCTTCACCTCGAGGTCGACCCCGTCCACCGCGGCGAACTTGCCGAAGTTCTTGCGCACGCCCTCGAAACGGATGTCAGCCATCTCTCCAGCGCCCCTTTCGAGTCGGTGTCGTCGGTGGTGCGAGGCAGGGTGTCATCGAGCCACCCGCCCCCACGTGGCCGTGAGGTACTTGCGGATGAAGAAGATCACGAGCAGGGCGGGCGCCAGCAGGAAGAACCCGCCCGCCAGGCGGTACGGGAGCGGCGACGCATCGAGCGCGGCGAGCATCTGCGCCGGCAACGTGCGGTTCCTGAAGGTCAGGATCGCAGCGGCGAACACCTCGTTCCAGGAGGTCACGAAGATGAAGATGGCAGACGCGGCGACGCCTGGAAGAGCAAGCGGGAGCGCAACCCGCCGAAACGCGGAGAACCGGCTGCAGCCGAGCGTCATCGCCGCCTCCTCCAGCTCGTACGAGATCCCCGCGAACACGCTCGCGGTGATGAGCACGGTGAGCGGCAGCGTGAAGGCGACGTGCGCCATCGCGAGGCCGTAGACGGTGTCGTCGATCCCCACCCGCAGATAGGTCACCGCCAGCGGGACGGCGATGATGATGAGCGGGAACGCGCGCGTGCTGACGAGCGCGAGCTGGAACGGGTTCGCGCCACGGAACGAGAAGCGAGCGAGCGCGTAGCCGGCCGGCGTTCCGATGGCAATGCAGACGACGATCGTGATCGCCGCGACGTAGACGCTCCGTCCGGAGCGCGGCAACGATCCCGTCCGAGTTCAGGAAGAGCCTCATCGTGTCGGTCGAGACGTCCCGCGGGAGGAGCTGTCTCGGGTACTCGTAGACGGCGTCGAAGCTCGAGAACGCCGCGATGGTGATGAGGTAGATCGGGAAGAGGATCCAGAGCCGAGATGGCGACCGCCGCGACGTAGGCGAGCACGCGGCCGATCCGCACGTTTCGCCGCCGCGTCAGCGGAGCCTCCGCTCTCGAGGCGTGCGCAGCGCCGAGGAGCACGACGGCCGCGGCGATGAGCGACAGGCCGAGGATGACCACGGAGTACGCGGCGGCGACGTGCTCGTCCATGTTCACGGCCTGCCACTTGTACGCCTCGGACGCGAGCACCGCCGCACCCGACCCGGTCAACGCGATCACGACGGCGAAGACCTCGAAGGCGAAGATCAGCCGGAGGAGGAGCGCGACCTGGATCGACGGCTTGAGCATCGGGAAGATGACGTGCCGGATGCGCTGGAAGAAGCCGGCGCCGAACACCTCCGCCGCCTCGACGTAGTCGCGCGGGAATGGCCTGCAGCCCGGCGAAGAGGATGACCATCATGAACGTCGTCGAGCGCCAGATCTCGGCCGCGGCAACCGCGATGACGAGCTGCGTCTTCGAGGTCGGGTCGAGGAAGATGAACGGCTGCGTCGAGCACGCCGACGCCTTCGAGGATGGTGTTGAGGTAGCCGAGCTCGGTGAAGATCGCCGACCAGGCGATCCCGGCTGCGAGATCCGAGATCGCGAGCGGGAGCAGGAAGATGTAGAGGAAGATGCCGCTCCCGCGAAGCCTCGCATTCAGCAGGAGCGCCATCCCGAGCGCGAGGACGAACTGGATCGGGCACGATCACGAGGATGAGCAGGAAGGTGAAGCTCATCGCCTCGCTGAACCCGGGTCGTCGACCATCGTCCGGAACGCGTGACGTGCTCCACTCGCCGCTCCTCGTCCTGGAGCGCGAGCCCGAAGCTCTGGATCATCGGCCAGACGAAGAAGAGGCCGAGGTAGACGACCGTTGGGAGGATCAGCCAGTACGGCAGACCCTCCCAGCGTCGTTTCCGGCGCGTGAGCGGCGCGGTCTCTTGGGCTAACGTCGTCACGCGGCTACTCCCGGTGCTTTTCGTCGTTCCCTACTTCACGCGGCAGGGATTCTTTCCGCTCGGCGGATCGGGCGCCCAGCAGGGTGCGCCGGACTTGTCGAAGATGGCCTGGAGCAGAGCGCCCTGCTCGTTGAGGACGGTCTGGATGTTCTCCCCGTTCCGGACGATCTTCGTGAACGTGTCGCGATAGACCTTGTTGAAGTTGGCTCCCTCGGCTCCGAGCCCGACCGGCAGCAGGGCCTGGACGGCGTCGGGCGACTTCTGCTGCTTGCGCACGGCTGCCGCCTCTTTGAGCAGTCCGGGAGAGATCCGCTTGGACAGCTGACCGCGGACGACCGGGAAGAAACCGAGCAGCGAGAGCATCTGCGCTTGTGCGCTGATCCCCGTCAGGTGACGGATCAACGCGTTGGCACCCGCGGGATTCGGCGCGTTCTTGGGAACGCCGAGCCCGACCATGACCGGCATGTACGCCCGCGCCTTCGGGCCCTTCGGGACCGGGAAGGCCACGAGGTCGTCCGGGCGCTGGTCGAGCGCGGTCTTCAGCCGCGCGACGTGATCCCAGCCCAGGAGGACCTCACCGCTCAGGAGCGGATCCTGCATGAACCCGTACGTGAGCGACTGCGGATGGGTGTACTGCCAGAGCTGCTTCATGTACGTCCACGCCTGGACGGCCTCCTTCGAGCGGTAGCCCGTCACGAAGCCGCCGGTGAACGAGGGGATCGAGGAAGCCCTGGAAGAAACGATGAATGAGGCCGGTGTCGCTCGCGGGCAGCCCGAACCTGTTCTGTCCCGTGCCCTTCCGGATGGCCTTCGCCCAGGCGAACACCTGCGCCGTACGTGATGCGCGTCGATGTTCGCGCCCTTGGGCATGTACTTGAGCACGTCCTTGTTGGCGACCATGACGTAGGTCGCCTGGCCGTGCGGGACGTACCACTGGCTGCTCGTCCCCAGCTTCCCGGTCTTCACCAGCGGCGCCGGCAAGGTCTTGATCTGCTTCGTCACGGCGTCGACCGGGCGCAGAAGACCCTCGTCCTGGAACGTCACGAATTCCCCGTGGAGGCCGATCAGGAGGTCGATGTTCCCCTTCCCCGCCTTCGCCTCCGCCCGGACTCGGTCGAAGAAGACATTGGTGCCGAGCCGGGGCGAAGACGGCCTCGACGTCCCCGTTGAAGCCCTTGAGGATGACCTTGCGGATGGCCTCCTGCTCGGCGATCGGCGCGTACTGGCCGAAGAAGGCCGTGACCTTGCCCGCATTCTGGGCAGGACCGGCAAACGCGCGGTTCGCCCCGGCCAGGCCGCCTAGCGCCAGCGCTGCACCGACGCCGCCCGCCGCGACCAGCGCTGTACGCCTGTCGACTGGCTCTTCCCAGACGGGACCGGTTGTCGTCCAACTCACTGCTCATGCGACCCTCCTGTATGCCGGTAGGAAGCGCGCGACGCCGACTCGGCCGGCCGCACACCCATGACCCCCGCTCTCCAACCCATCTTCGGCGGAGACGTGTGCCCCATGCTCCTCCGATCCGGAAGCTTGTCCAGCTTCACCACTACGTGAGCCCATTTGCCATGCGGATGTAACAAAAAATGCGGTCGAAGTCAATGCTCGATCCTCGGCCTCGTGGCGCTGCTTGGTGCAACGCCGTTCTCGAGCATTAGATCGAGAATGAGCGCCGCCGTCCACGCGAATTGCTCGCCGCCCGTGCCCCCTCCCGGTCACGGGGCTGTAGTGCTCGTAGAAGCCGGAGCCCCGCGCCAGCTCGACGAGGGCGACCCGGACCTCCGCGGCGAGACTCGCGAACCCGTAGCGATCGAGCCCGCGCTGGAGAACCCAGTTGAGAATCGGCCACACCGGTCCCCGCCAGTAGCGAGTCGCCTGGAAACCCGGATCTCCGGGAGACTGGCTCGTCACGGCCCAGCCGGACTCGCCGACCGGGACCCGCGACCGCGCGAGCGCTTCGACCATGCGCTCGGCGCGCGGACGAGCGGGCACTCCCGCATAGAGCGGAGCGAGGCCGGCGGCGGTCCTGACCTCGACACGTTCTCCCGCCTCGACGTCGTAGTCGACGTACACGGCGTGCTCCTCGTCCCAGAGCGTCTCCTCGAGAGCGGCGGCAGTGCTCTCGGCCCAGATCCTCGAACGGCTCCGGGTCGGCCCCGACGATGCGCGCGATCTCGGCGAGATCCCTGTTCGACTGCACGAGAAGGGAGTTGAAGAGCACGGGCTGGAGCGCGAACGGCGCCACGCGTTTGATCCGCGAAGAGTCGTACGCGAGCTCGCGAAACACGGCTGACCAGGTAGACGTAGCGGTCGTACTCCCCGTCGGAGGGCCGCTCGGTCGCCTCGGCGACGTCGACGTCGACTCGCTCGTACTTCGGCAACAGCTTGCTGTCGAACGACATGCGTTCGAGCGCTGCATCCCAGAGCGGGGAGTTGTCCATCCCGGATTCCCACGGGATGCCAGATCTCGACGAGACCGCCCTCTCCCCGAGCACGCTCCCGGTACAGGTATGCATGCCAGGCGGCGAGCTTCGGCAAGAGCTCCTCGAGGAAGACGGCCGCCCGTGCTCGGTCGCTCGCCAGGCGGTAGACCTGCAGCGCAGCTGTCGCGTGGATCGGGGGCTGGACGATCCCGGAGGTCCGCGGCGAGGCAGGCGCGTCCGGCGAGCGCTCCGTCTGCCAGAAGTCGGGGCCGGGGAAGTAGCGGCCCCGTCCGTGAACACGATGTGCGGAAGCAGGCCGTCGCGCCACTGGCCGGCGAAGAGCGAGCGAAGCTCCGTCTCCGCCCGCTCCTGATTCCAGGAGGCGTAGCCGATGGCGATGCAGGCTGCGTCCCAGCTCCACTGGTGCGGATAGAGGCGGCGGTTGGGCGACGTCGCGTGGCCGAGCCAGTTCGCCTCCAGCACCGCCTTCGCCCGTTCGATCAGCTCCGCGTCGTCGGCCGGCTCGGTCGTCTGTTTCATTTCGAGCAAGCCGTCGCTCACATGTCGTCCCTCCGCCTGACTCGCATAATTGCATCCGTCAGATAACAAATCGGCGGGCGAGGCGTCAAGGTCGTGACCGAGACGCAGGACCTCGCGGCCGATTCTCCGAGGACGCCGAGTAGAGTGCGGACTCTCCCGAACCCGATCGAGGACGCGATGGCGATCGATCCCCAGCAGCCGATTCCGCTCTACTTCCAGCTGAAGACGCTGCTTCTGGAGGAGATCCTGAGCGGGCACTACGGTGGCGCCGACGATCGCCTTCCGACCGAGCACGAGTTGTGCGCGCGCTACAAGCTCAGTCGCACGCCGGTGACTCGTGCGCTCTCCGAGCTCGCGGACGAGGGCGTGATCCTTCGCCACCGTCGCCGCGGCTCGTTCGTCAATCCCCACTGGCTCAGCCGTCGACCGGATCAACCCGAGGTCCGCGTCATCGTCCCGACCGAGGGTCCCTGGGCGCGGATGGTCCGCGATGCAGCCGGGACGCGAGCTCAGATCAGCGTCGTCAAGGTCCCGCGCCAGTCGTTGCATCAGACCCTCACGCATGCCGTTGCCGAGGGCCAGGCGCCTGACCTGGCCGTGATCGACTCGGTCTGGGCTCCCGAGTTCGCGGCCGCCGGTTTCATCCACGCGCTGGAGGAGCTGAGCGAGGACTGGGTACGGCAGGAGCACGAGGTCGACTTTCTCGAGCCGCTCGTGCGGGCGAACCGCTACGAGGGCAAGACCTTCGGCGTCTCGGCCTTCGCCGACGCGAGCGGGCTCTGGTACAGCAGGCGGAAGCTGGAGTCGGTCGACCTCGCACCGCCGACCACCTGGGCCGAGCTGCGAACGGCGGGCCAGGCGCTCGCCGCGGACGGCGCCCGCACGCCCATGGTCATGCCGGGCGGCGGCATCGCCGGAGAGACGACCACGTACTGCCTGATCGCAGTCCTCGCCTCCAATGGCGCACACGTCCTCGAGCCGGCGGGCGTGAGCCTCGGCTCGCGGGCGACCGCGCAGGCGCTTCGCTTCCTGCGCCGGCTGGTCGAGGAGCGCATCGTCCCGTCGGAGGTTGTGGGCTACGAGTGGGACCATGCGGTTCGCTTGCTGGCAGAAGGACGCGCCGCGCTCTCACTCGGCGGCATCTACGAGGCGCAGACGCTCGCCGAGGCGCTCGGGATCCACCACCACGACGTCTGGGATCACTTCGGCTTCACGCGTGTTCCCGGCCGGGCCCAAGGGATCACCGGCGAGCGTCGCGGGCGGGATGATGTTCGCGATCTTCCGGCAAGCGGCACAACCCAAGCTGGCGATGCAGCTTCTCCAGCAGGCGGTCGAGCCACACGCCCTCGCGCGCGTGGCGCGATCCACCGGGCGAATCCCCTCCCGGCGCTCGGCGATCGAGCTCGTCGCCTCCGACCTTCCCTTCCTCCCGGAGATCGCGGAGATCATCGAGCTCGCGGTGGCGCGGCCCTGGATGCCCTCGTATCCTCGTGTCTCGGTCCAGCTGCAGACGATGCTCGAAGCGGTTCTCACCGGCCGGCTCGGTCCTGCGGCCGCCGCGCAACGGACCGCGGAGATGATCGGGGCGATCACGGGACTCCCCGTCGTCCCCGAGCAGGAAAGCGCGGTCGCGGCCGCCGCCGCCTGATCGAAGTTGGAACCGCGCCAACGCCTCATCGACAGGGCCAGTGCGCTTCTCGCCGGCAACGACATGGGGCCGTTCGTGCGGCCGGGCAAGGAGCTCTATCCGCACCAGTGGAACTGGGACTCCGCGTTCGTCGCGCTCGGGCTCGCGCATATCGACCCGGACCGCGGGCGGGCGGAGGTGCGATCGCTCCTGAGGGCCAGTGGAGCGACGGAATGGTTCCGCACATCGTGTTCCACATTCCGGCGCCCGACTACTCGCCCGGGACCGGAGCTGTGGGACTCCGCCGCCTGCGAGCAGGCGCCGTCGGTGCCGACGAGCGGCCTGACGCAGCCGCCGGTGCTCGCCACTGCCGTCCGGGTGTTGCACGAGGCGTCGCCGGACCGGTCGTTCCTGGAGGAGGTCGTCCCCGCGCTGGAGCGCTGGCACGCGTGGTTCCACAGCGAGCGCGGTCTCGACTCGGGTCTCGTCGCCATCGTCCATCCGTGGGAGGGGGCAGACAACTCGCCTCGCTTCGATCGTGCGCTTGCGCGGCTCGAGGTCGACGGCGAGCTCGACTTCACGCGGACCGACCGCCAGGAGATCGACGCCTCCGAGCGGCCGACCGACTCGGACTACGTGCGCTACCTCTACCTCGTCCGACGGCTGCAAGCGCAGGGCTACCGGCCGACTCTCGACGGCTGGCCTTTCGTCTTCGTCGATCTCACCCTCAACTCGATCCTCGCAGCTGCCGAGGTCGACCTGGCCTGGCTCTGGGGCGAGCTCGGCGACGACGGAGCACGGGCAAGCGCCGCTTCGACGCGCCTGCGCGACGCTCTCGCGGACCGCTGGGACGAGAACGGAGCCGTCTACGTCGAGGACGACGGCGATCCGGCGCAAGCCGACGAGACGATCGACGCGATGTTCCCGCTGTACGCCGGCGTTCCACGACCGGAGCAGGCGCGCCGACTCTTCGACGAGGCGCTCTGGTCGCCGGAGCGGTTCGGCCCCTCGCCCGACGCTCCCTGGCCGGTGACCTCCGCCTCGAAGGCGAGCCCTGCGTTCGATCCGCGGCGGTACTGGCGCGGCCCCGTCTGGGTGAACGTGAACTGGTTCTTCATCAAGGGGCTCGAGCGGTACGGGCTGCAGGCGGAGGCAGACGAGCTGCGACGGATGACGCTCGAGCTCGTGAGCCAGTCCGGGTTCGTCGAGTACTACGACCCGAGAACCGGCGAGCCGCTCGGCGTGAGCGACTTCTCCTGGAGCGCTGCGCTGACGCTCGACCTTCTGTTGCGTTCGTGACCTACGACCCGATCCCGCGCTATCCGCTGACGGACGGCGAGGTCGAGCGCGGCTTCGGCGCGCTGGCCGACGCGTTCGTCCGCGCGAGGCCCCGGACGCTTGCGATCGACGGTCCGGCAGCCCTTTCCTGGAGTCCCTTCCTCGCCGGCTCGCGCGACGAGCTCGCCGAACGCGGCGTCGAGACGAGGCTCGTCGACGCTCGCGGCTTCCTCGTCGCGTGGGACGAGGTGCAGACGACGGACGGCCGCAAGCATCCTTCCCGACGACCCCGTCTTCGGTCGCATCTTCGAGGGCACGCTCGCCGACCTCTTCGCCGACCCCGGGCACCTCGACCTCGGGCCGGAAGAGCGACGGTCGCCGTGGTGTTCGGCCCGGGAAGCGCCCTCGTCGAGCACGACGTCCTCTGGTACGCCGACCGTCCGAAGTGGCAAAGCCTCGCCGCCGTCCGGCGAGGAGAGGCCGGCAACCTCGGGCAACCCTCGGGCGAGCCGGGCTCCGAGCAGCGACTGCTCTTCGTCGACTGGCCGGTGCTCGACCGGCACAAGCAGGCACTCCTGCCGCGACTCGACCTCTACGTCGATCTGAGCGAGCCCGAGACTGCCGCGCTCGCTCGACGGAGACACGCTTCGACGCACGCTGCACGAGCTCGCAGGCAAGCCGTTGCGCACGCGCCCGACGTTCTTCCCTGGGCCGTGGGGCGGACAGTGGTTGCGCGAGGAGCTCGGAATCTCCACCGATGCGCCGAACCTCGCGTGGTCCTACGAGCTGATCACTCCCGAGAGCGGGATCCTCCTCGGAGCCGACGATCCGATCGAGGTCGGATTCGAGCTCTTGATGGCGGCGGAAGGCGAGCGCGTGCTCGGAACCGAGCTGGCCGCGCGGTTCGGAGTCTCGTTTCCGATCCGGCTCGACTACCTGGACACGATGGGAGGCGGCCATCTCTCGATCCAGTGCCACCCCTCCGAGACGTACATGCGCGAGACGTTCGGGCTCCCGTACACGCAGCACGAGACGTACTACGTCGTGGACACCAAGCCCGGCGCCGAGATCTTCCTCGGCCTGCGCGAGGACGCCGATCTCGAGTCGTTTCGAGCCGAGGCGATTCGAGCGGAGGATCCCGGGCACGAGCTGGATCCCGAGCGTTATCTGCAGACGCACCCCGCCGTGCAGCATCGGCCTCTACCTCATCCCGGCGGGCACTCCACACGCGAGCGGCGCCGACAATCTCGTGCTCGAGATCAGCGCCACGCCATACCTCTACACCCTCCGCTTCTACGACTGGCTACGGCGCGACCTCTCGGGCGGGCTGCGGCCCGTGCATCTCGACCACGCGTTCTCCAACCTGGACCCTTCCCGCTCGGGCGACTGCGGTGCGGCGCGATCTCATTCCGGAGCCGAAACCGATCCGTGAGGGAGCGGGTTGGGTCGAGCTCGAGCTGGGCAGGCTCCCGGACCTCTTCTTCGCGGTGCACCGGCTGGACTTCGAGGAGACGATCGAAGACGACACGGCGGGCCGCTTCCACGTGCTCAACCTCGTCGCCGGAGAGCAGGTCGACATCGAGTCCGGGACGGGCGAGCCGCATGGGCTCGCGTACGCGGAGACGATCGTCATCCCGGCCTCTGTCGGCGACTACCGGGTGCGGCGCGTGCGCGGAGGGCCGTGCAAGGTCGTGAAGGCCTTCGTCCCGTGAACATCGGCGAGGTCGTCGGCGCGCTCGACATCGGCGGGACGCACGTCGCCGGAGGGCGAGTTGACGTCGCCACGGCAGCGGTCGAGGCTCGCTCGCGAGTGTCCGAGCCGCTCCCGGCGGCAGCCACTCGCGGCGAGCTGGTCGCGGCTCTCTCGCGAGTGACACGGGCGATCGCAGAGCCGGGCCTCGCGTCCCTCGGCGTTGCCGTGCCAGGTCCTTTCGACTACGAGCGAGGCGTCTCCGAGATGACGCACAAGCTCGACGGCCTCCACGGAGTCGACCTCCGCACGGAGCTCCAGGTTGCCTCGGCGCTGCCCGATCCTGCCGCGATTCGCTTCGTCAACGACGCGGATGCCTTCCTGCTCGGCGAGTGGTGGGCAGGCGCAGCGCGAGGCCATCCGCGCGTCGTCGGCGTCACTCTCGGAACCGGGCTCGGCTCCGCCTTCGCCGACGAAGGGAGCATCGTGCGGTCGGACCCCCGCGTCCCTCCGGGCGGCGAGCTCCACCGGCTGCGCTTCCGCGATGCCCCGGTCGAGCAGACGATCTCACGCGCTGCGCTTCTCTCTGCATACGGCGCAGGCACGAACGAAGGGATCGACGTCGAGCAGATCGCCGAACGCGCAGGTGCGGGCGACCTCGGGGCGCATCACGTCTTCGCAGATCTGGGAACCGCTCTCGGCCAGTTCCTGCTGCCCTGGCTTTCCGCCTTCCAGCCGACCTGCCTGGTCGTCGGCGGCTCGATCGCGCGCTCTTGGTCGCTCTTCGAAGACAGTCTGCGCGCCGCAGTGGAGCCGGTTTCGGGGCTCGACACCGTCACCGTCGCCGAGCAGCTCGACGATGCAGCACTCCTCGGAGCTGCGCGACACGCGTCTCGTCCGCCGTGATGGCTGAACGCCCGCTCGATCCGCAGGTCGAGTCGTACCGTCGAGAGCTGGATGCCGCCGGAGCGCGTTCCGCTCCACCGGCTCTCCGTCGCCGAGGCGCGCGAGGCGGAGCTCTCCGAGCCCGGGCCGGTGTCTCGGGAGCCGGTCGCACACGTCGTCGATCGCCTGCTTCCGGGGGCCGAAGGGGAGGTTCCCGTCCGCATCTACCTGCCCGAGGCAGTTCGCCCGCTTCCCGTCCTCGTCTACTTCTTCGGCGGCGGCTGGGTGCTCGGCTCCCCGGAGGCCGTCGATCCCGTCTGCCGGCGCCTCGCGAACGCAACGCCGTGCGCAGTCGTCTCGGTCGGCTACCGGCGCGCGCCGGAGCATCCGTTCCCCGCGGGCCTCGAAGACTGCTACCTCGCCACGCGCTGGGTCGCGAGAGCACGGCTCGGAGCTGGGCTTGGATCCCGTTCGTCTGGCCGTCGGAGGCGCGAGCGCCGGCGGGAAACCTCGCGGCTGCGGTCGCGCTGCTCGCCCGCGAACGGCGCGAGCCTGCGCTGATGTTCCAGCTGCTCGTCTACCCCCCGCTCGACCACCGAGCGGATACGGAGTCGATGCAGGAGTCGCTCGATCCCGTCTTCTTCGGACGAGACGACGTCGCCTGGTGCTGGTCCCACTACCTCGCCCAGCCCGACGACGGCGACAATCCACTTGCCTCGCCGCTCCGAGCGCGCGATCTCTCCGGGCTCCCCGCCGCGCTCGTGATCACAGCCGGTCTCGACCCGCTTCGAGACCAGGGCGAGCGCTATGCCGAGCGGCTCGACGAGGCAGGCGTGCCGGTGGAGCTGATGCGCTTCGAGAGCATGGTGCACGGCTTCTTCTCGAACGCCGACCGATTCGACGCAGCCGCCGAGGCGCAGACGCTGGCAGCTTCTGCGCTTCGACGTGCCTTCGAGACGTAGACGCGTCGGCTGGGACGGCGCGAGGTCCGGGGTCGCCGAGCCGAATCCCTACGGATAGGGATCCTCGCCGGTGCTGTTCGTCGACGTCGTGGTCGTCGTCGTCGAGGGCGGGGAAACGGTCGATCCTGCCCGGACCTGGCCGCGTATCTCTCCTGCCGGATTCCGCGCCGTGTGCACGTTCACGTACGCACCTCCGGTCAGCAACGCCTGTACGACTCCGGCCTTCGCGTTCGACGATCCGCGCGCGCCGCTTCGACAGGGGCCGCAGAGTGCGAGCGCCACCGGTCCTGGTCGGCCCCGCTTGGCAAGGTGAACGTGGGCGGCAGTCGCCTTCCCGGTCAGCTGCCGAAACGTCAGAGTACCACGTGAGCGTTCCAGCCCGGCCTTTGCGTTCGAGCGTCGCGGTGAAGCTTCCGCGCGTACCCGCCTTCGTACCTTTCGGAGCGGGCACCTCTTGCCGAGCATCGAGCCCGGCCGTCAGTCGAGTAGCTCCTGCAGCGGCGCTCTCCGTGCTGCCGGCCGTGCCGATTCCCGCCGACAGGCCGGTCGCGAACACCGCTGCTCCGAACGCGCACCACGTGACCGTTTTCGTCCTGTGCATGATCCCGACCTCCGGTGTGGCTCGTTGTTGCTTTCTGTTCCTCTCTTCGCTGGAACCGACGCGTCTGGATTTCGAGCCGAAGCCTTCAGAGCAAGCCTCTAGCATGAGCCCGTGCCCGTGATCGCCTGGATCCTCGCCGGAGCTCTCCTCGGAACGCTCCTGGTGGCCGCGCTCCTCTGGCGCTCGCTCCGTCGCCTGCGAGCACGCTTGGCCCGGACCGACGACCTCGTGGCAGAGGCCCGAAAGGTAGTGCGCGCCGCGGCAGAGGAGGAGGCCTCCGCCCAGGCCGACCTCCTGCGGGTGACCATCTCGCGCTCCCATGCCGACTCGATGTCGAACTATGTCGCCGAGGAGCGACGGCTGTCGGATCAGCGGCGCGGAGAGCTGGGCGTTCGTGAGCGGGAGCTCTCCGAGAGCCTCGCCGAGATGGTCGCCGCGGTCGAGCGGCGAGCGGAGGAGCGTCTGCGGGCGTGGGAAGCCGACCTGGAGCGCGCCCAGAGAGCGCTCGAAGGCGAGGTCTCCAAGCTCGAGCAGTTTCAGCGACAGCAGATCGCCGATGTCGAGGCGCGTATCGTCGCAGAGGCCGACGAGCTCGGTTCGACGGTCGACCAGCAGCGGGTGGCCGCGGTCCGGCTCCGCGAGGAGCTCGAGCGGTCGACCAAGGACGCGCTCGCCGAAGCCCTCGAGGAGCTCCAGCTGCAGGCCGACGACCGGCGCCGGGCGATCGACGACGTCAACGAGCGGCTGCGTCAGCACGAATACGCGGTGAGCGAGCAGGTCGATCGAGCGGAGAGCGAGGCACGGACACGGATCGAAGTCGCGTTCGCAGAGCTCGAGAGGCGTCAGGTGGCCGAGCTCGAGCGCGCGACCGCTCGCGAGGTCGACCGCCTCTCGGAAGCCGGAGCACTGGAGTTCGAGAACCGCATGCGTGCCATTCGCGAGGAGGCAGCGAGCCGGCTCCGCGAGGAGCTGGATCGAACCTCCGAGACCTTCTTGCGCCGGGCGGACGGCCTGATCGCCGACCAGCTCCAGCAGGCCGCGACCGCTGCGGCGCAGCGGCTCGACGACCGAATCGTCGAGCTTGCGCGCCGCTACGAGGCAGCCCGCTCGTCGGCCGGCGTGTAGCGCACGTTCAGAACTCCTGAATTCGTCCAACTATCCCGCGCAGGGAACGTCTCTAACACACCGAATCCCACGCCCATGGCCGAGACGACCGAAGCCCCGCTCTGGAACGAGAACGAGCCTGCAAAGGTGGAGAGCTGGCGCCTGCACATCCTGCTCGAGGCCGGCTATCCGGTGCATCTCGCCGAGCGGATCGCCGGGAGCGAGGTCGATCTCCACGACGCCGTACAGCTCGTGACCCGCGGCTGCGACCACACCACCGCGGCTGAAATCCTCCTGTAGGGGCGAGGCCTGCCTCGCCGGGCCGGGGATGCCCGGCCCCTGCGCAACGGATTACGCTGGCGCCATGAAGGTCGAGCCCATGCTCTATGGCGACCGCAAGGTCTACACGGTCTCCGCCTTCAATCGCGGGGTCGCTCGCTTCCTCGACCGCCTGCCCACGCTCTGGGTCGAGGGCGAGATTCAGGAGCTCCGGCGCAATGCGGCCTGGGCGAACGTCTTCCTCACGCTGAAGGACCCGAAGACCGGGGCCACGCTCAAGGTCACCATCGCCCGCACGACGTTCGACCGCCTCGAGCTGGGGCTCGCCGAGGGCGAGACCGTGCACGTCTCGGGTCGCGCCGAGCTGTACGAGTTGAAGGGGGAGCTCGGCCTGCGGGCCGGCGCCCTCGAGCGAGTCGGTGTCGGCGGGCACCTCGTGGCACTCGAGCGCCTCAAGCGTGAGCTCGCGGCCGAGGGGCTCTTCGCCTCCGAGCGCAAGCGCAGTCTCCCGCGCGTGCCTCGCGCGGTCGGCATCCTCACCGGCGCAGACACGGCCGCACGCGGCGATTTCATCGCGACGCTCGGCAGGCGCTTTCGCGGCGACCAAGGCCGTCGTCTGCGAGACCCGAGTGCAGGGGCGAGGCGCGCCGGAGAGCATCGTCGCCGGCCTGCGGGCGCTGGCCGAGCATCCGGACGTCGATGTCGTCGTGCTGACCCGGGGAGGCGGCAGCTTCGAGGATCTTCTCCCGTTCAGCGCCGAGTCGGTCGTGCGAGCAGTCGCCTCGTCCCCGGTAGCCCGTGGTCTCGGCCGTCGGGCACGAGCAGGACACCCCCCTCTGCGATCTCGCGGCCGACGCGCGCGCAGCCACGCCCACAGCGGCCGCCGCGCTCGTCGTCCCCGACCAGCAGGAGCTCCGAGCCGCTCTCGAGACGAGCAGGCAGCGGCTCCAGATCTCGGTGCGCAGGTCTCCTCGAGCGTGACGCGACGAGTCTCCGGCGACAAGGAGAGCGCCTGCGTGCGGCGCCTCGTCTCCTCGTCGAGCGGAGGCGCGCGTCCCTCGATCACGCCGGCGCCCGGCTGCAGACGCTCTCTCCGCTCGCGACCCTCGCACGCGGATACGCGATCGTCCGCGCCGGAGGTGAGGCAGTACGCACAGCCGAGACGGTTGCGACTGGCGACCGGTTGGAGATCGAACTCGCCGCCGGGAGGCTCGGAGCCCGGGTCGAAGACGTCAGGCCATGACTGACGAGCGCACGCTTCGAGGAGCTTCAGAAGGAGCTTCAAGACGTCGTCCAACGGCTAGAGCGCGGCGATGTTCCCGTCGACGACGCGATCGCGCTCTTCCGGCGCGGGGAGGAGCTCTACCGCGTTTGCGTCGAGCGGCTTCGGACGGCCGAGCTCGAGATCGAGGAGCTGATTGCGCCTCCTCGACCGTGACAGGACGCACTCGGTTCGTGTATGAATCGCCCCATGGCGAAGCCCACACCTGATCTGCTCCGCAAGGTTCCGCTCTTCGCCGGGCTCGACGACAAGGAGCTGGCGAGCCTGGCAGACGAGTTCAACGAGCGCAGGTTCGCGGCCGGAGACCATGTCGCCCTGGAGGGTGAGGGCGGCCTCATGTTCTTCGTCGTCGACAGCGGCGAGGCGACGGTGGAGGTGCACGGCAAGGAGGTCGGCAAGCTCGGCCCCGGCGCCGCGTTCGGCGAGATCGCGTTGATCGATCGCCGTCCGCGCACGGCGACCGTCACCGCGCAGACGGAGCTGCGTGCCTACGGCCTACCCGTGTTCGTGTTCCGCCCGTTCGTGGAGGCGCGTCCGCAGGTCGCATGGAAGCTGCTCGAGGCGATGGCAGACCGGCTCGCGCGCGCCGAGTGCCGCTAGCGCTCTACACGACCAGCGACCGCCCGAGCTCGACGAGATCCTCTTCTGCACGATCCGGGTCGCCTGAGAGGGCGACCGTTTCAGCGCCCCCCACCTCGGCGAGCACGCGTCCTCCGAAGACGACACAGCGAACGCCGTTCGCCGCGCAGCGCGATGCGATCTCGCCCGGGGCCTTGCCTTCGAAGGTCGTCGCGTCCACCTGCCCCTCGCCCGTGACGACGAGGTCGCAGCCCTGGAGCAGCTGGTCGAACCCGAGCAGGTCGAGGACGGTCGGCGCGCCGGGAACGAGCTTCCCGCCGAGTGCAGCGAGCGCGGCCCCGAGCCCGCCCGCCGCCCCCGAGCCGGGCACGTCCGCGTAGGGACGTAGCTCCTCCATCGCGGCCAGGCGGCTGGCGAGAACCTCGACGTCGTCGGCAGAGGCGCCCTTCTGCGGTCCGAACACCCGTGCCGCGTCGGCGAGCCTCGTCTGCACGTCGCAGAGCACGACCGCAGGTACGGGCAACGTCGTCGACGACCTCCCGCAGACCCTCCCCTCCGTCGACCGTCGCGACCCCACCCAGCGCGAGCACGAGCGAGACCGGGTTGCTCTCGCAAGCGCAGCGAGGACGACCTCGCCGAAACCGCGGCTCGACGCACGCAGCGGATCTCGTTCTCCCTCCGCGAGCAGCGGCAGCCCGATGGCGGCCGCCGCTTCGACGACCGCCCGTCCATCCGGAAGCAGGAGCCATGATCGCCTCGATCGGCCTGCCGAGGGGATCGGAGGCACGCGCGCGCCGCCATTCGCCGCCGAGCGCGCTCTCGAGTGCCTCGGCGGTTCCTTCGCCTCCGTCGGCCACCGGGAGCACGACGGCATCCGCCGTCCGCCTCCTCGACCCCTCGCGCGAGCGCGAGCGCTGCTTCCCGCGCGGAGAGAACGCCTTTGAGGCTAGCGGGACACAGAAGCACCCTCACGGGTCGCCTCGTGCTCGAGATCGTCCACCAGCTCCTCCACTTCCTCGACGGCGTTCTCGGACGACTGCTCGTCGTCGTCCTGCATCCGCCGGAGCATCGCGACCGAGATCCCCTCGCGCGCCAGCGCCAGAAGTCCGAGCGCCACGCCGCACGCGATCTCGATCGCCTGCAGCGCGAGGCCGAACGCAAAGCCCGTCGCGTACGCGACGCCGTAGTTGCGGAGCGGCAACGCCACGGCGGCCTGCACGAGACCGACGTTTCCCGGCCAGAGCGGAATGATCGTCGCGACGTTCATCAGCACGAGGACGAGGCCGGCGGCCGGCAGCGGGGCGTCGATGCCGAACGCCTGCATCGTCACCCATACCGCCATCAGCTGGAGCACCCAGCCCAGGCACTGGAGGAGGATCGCGCCGGCGAGAGGCAGAGGCGCCTTCAGCACGGAGAGCCCCTGACGCGCCATTCCCAGCAGGTGGCGGATCGTCCCGACGGCCTGGAGGTCGTGCGCGACGGAGCGCTGCTGTCGCCGCGCGCTCAGCCAGGCAACCGTGAAGAGCGTGAAGCCGACGGCGACGACGATCAGCAACGCCGTGACCGCCCAGTGCGGGACCTCCGCCGTCAGGAGCACCCAGACGACGAGTAGCGTCGCCGGAACGAGATCGAAGAGCCGGTGCGCGAAGACCGTCCCGACGAGAGTCGCCGTCGTACCGGGTGGAGCATTCGGGAGATGCCGGCGCAACGTCGCCACGCGTGCGAGCTCGCCGAGCCTTCCGGGAACGATCGCGTTCGCGAGCAGTCCGACGCCGAACGACGAGAAGACCTGGATCAGCCGCGGCTGATGCTGCGCGGGGAGCGCCTGCGAGATGGTCAGCGACCACGACAGCGCCCGGAACAGCGTCGAGGCGACGTTGAGGACGAACGCGAGCACGATCCAGCTCCAGATGACGAAGCGGAACGCGTCCCCGACGTCGCTCCAGTCGGGGCCGCGCCACCAGAGCAGCGTGAGCGCGAGCAGGAGCGTGAGCACGAGAAGCGCCGCCTGCACCCAGCCCTTCCGCCACAGCCCGATCGCCATCGTCACGCCGCCCGCGTCTCGTCGCGGCCGATCCCCGTGACCTGTCCGTAGATCTCCTCGAGCCGGCGAGCGAGCACGGGCCACGAATAGCGCGTCGACCGCGAGCTCTCGCGCCGCCACACCCAACGCGCGGCGGCGCGGCTCGTCGGCGACGAGCGTCGCACACCGCGTCCGCGAGCTGCTTCGGGTCACCCGGCGGGATCGCGACCGCTGCGCTCGGGTCGAGCACCTCGCGATAGCCCGGTATGTCCGAGGCGACGACGGGGAGCGCGCAGGCGAACGCACGCGTCAGCACCATGCCGAAGCTCTCCTGGCCCAGAGACGGCGCGACCAGCGCCTTGGCGCCGAGCAGAGCGCGCGTGAGATCCTCCTGGCTCAGAAAGCCGGCGACATCGATCCCGTCGTCCGAGACCCCGAGCCTGGTGAGCAGCAGCCGCACGGCGAGCGGATCGGCGCCGGCGACCGTCAAGCGCAGTCCGCTCCGGCGGTGGATCTCCGGCCAGGCCCGGAGGAGCACCTGCAGACCTTTTCGCGCCTCCTGGCGCCCGGCGAAGACGATGCGGTGCTCACGGTCGCCGGCAGGAGCCGACTCGGGCACGAGCACGCCGTTCGGGAGCACGTCGTAGTCACCGGGGAGCCAGCGGTTCTGCGAGACACGCGCGCGCTCGGAGACGGCGATCCGGTGGTCGATCCGATCCATCAGGAATCCCCAGACAGGCGCCCCGAACCTGAGCCAGCCGAGCTCACCCGAGGCGTGGAAGGTCGCGACGAGCGGTGTCCTCGCCATGACGAGGACCGCGGTGCAGATCGCGGGCGTCATCGGCTCGTGCAGGTGCAGGACGTCGAAGCGCTCCTTCGTGAGCGCGCGGTGCAGCCGCCCGTAGCTCCTGGGCGAGAGGACGATGTTCGGCAACGAGCCGTTCGCGGGAACGATCACCGAGCGGCCGACCGCGATCACGTTCGCCGGAGGGTCTCCATGGCGCCCGACCCGTGGGTGCAGGACGCGCGTGAACTGGCCGGGCGGATCGTTGCCCATGATCAGCCGAACGTCGTGACCCAGCTCCTCGAGCGCGGCCGCCTGCAGCTCCGCGTGCTCGACAACCGCCCCCCAGAACGACCACGAGAACGGGACGACGATCCCGATCTTCACGAGCAGGAGACTACAGCCCGCTAGATTCCAGTCATGCGCTTGGACGGTGTCCATCACGTCACCTGCATCACGGCCGACGCCGCCACGGAACGTCGACTTCTACACGCGCGTCCTCGGTCTGCGGATGGTCAAGAAGACCGTCAACCAGGACGATCCGACCGTCTATCACCTCTTCTACGCCGACGAGGAGGGCACCCCGGGGAGCGACATCACGTTCTTCGAGTATCCAGGAGCGCGTCGCGGACGAGCGGGCGCCGGGATGGTGCACACGGTCCGCTGGCGGGTCGGCTCCGACGCGGCGCTGGATTTCTGGGAGCAGCGCCTGACCGGCGAGGCGGAAGTCGTATCCCGAGGGAGTGACGGCGTGTCGTTCGAAGACCCGGAGGGATTGCGACACGAGCTCGCCGTCGTCGACACGTCCGATGCACCGCTCACCGCCGAGCATCCGGAGATTCCGGCCGAGTCGGCGCTACAAGGGTTCGACGGCGTGCGGGCGTTCGCCGCAGAGCCGGAGGCCAGCAGGCCGATGCTCGAGGACGGCTCTCGACTTCGAGCCGCGCGGTGAGAACTCGTGGGAGGCACGTGGAGCGAGTCGCGGCGGGCTCTACTCCTACGACAGTCCGCCCTCCGAGCCGGGGGTCGGCGGAGCGGGAACCGTCCACCACGTCGCCTGGGCGTCGACGATGGAGGATCATCCCGAGCTGGCGCGAGCGCGCGCTCTCGGCGGGGGCCAGCCCCTCACCGGTGATCGATCGCTTCTGGTTCCGCTCGATCTACTTCCGCGAGCCGAGCGGCGTTCTGTTCGAGATCGCCACCCTCGGCCCGGGTTTCGCGGTCGACGAGGATCCCGAGCATCTCGGCGAGAGCCTCGTCCTCCCGCCCGCGTTCGAGCACCTGCGCGCCCAGATCGAGCCGGTCCTGACCCCGCTTCCTGCGCCGCGAGCTGCCGCCCGCACCGAATGACGACCGACGAAGGGCTCGCGGAGCTGCACACCCACCTCGGAGGCTCGGTCGCCTCCGACATCCTCTGGAGCCTCGCGCACGAGCAGGGAATCGCGCTCCCGGTCAAGGACTTCTGGGAGTTCGACGCCCTCGTCACCGTCTCCGACACGCGCGGGGTCGAGAACCTCGACGAGCTCGACAGGATCTACCACTGGACGGAGCTGATCCAGTCCTCCCCGCTCGCGGTGGAGCGCTCGGTTCACGGCGCGATCGGCGGCGCGTACCGCTCGCAGCGGATCACGACGCTCGAGCTCCGCTTCAACCCGATGAAGCGGAACCGCGGCGGCGAGCGGGATCTCGACCACATCATCCTCGCGGCGATTCGCGGGCTCGACCTCGCAAGCCTCGAGTACCCGCAGGTGCGCGCGGGGCTGATCCTGATGATGGACCGCACGTTCGAGCCGCGGCTGAACGAGATCATCGTGGAGAAGGCGATCCGCTGGGCGGAGCGGGGCGTGGTCGGAGTCGACATCGCCGGGCCGCGTCCCGGGGGCGGCCGCTACGACTACACGCAGATCGCTCCGATGGTCGAGGCTGCGCGCGAGGCGGGGCTGGGCGTGACGATCCACGTCGGCGAGGAAGGCGGGGACATGGGTCTCGAGGAGACGGCCGAGGTGGTCGAGCACCTGCGGCCCGAGCGCATCGGTCACGGCATCCTCGCCGCGGGCGATCCCGAGCTCATGCGGACGCTGCGCGACCTCGGAATCGTGCTCGAGATCTGCCCCACGTCCAACCTGCTGACGAAGGCACTGCCCGACGAGGAGGCGGTGCGGGAGACGATCCGTCGCTTCGTCGAGCATGGCGTGGCCTTCACGATCGCGACGGACGGCCCGGAGATGATGCGGACGCACCTGCGAGACGAGCTCGAGCTCCTCCGCCGGATCGGGGCGCTCGACGACGAGGAGCTGAGCGAGGCGAACGCGCGCGGCCACGCGGCGGCCTTCAGTCGGAGGACAGCCGTCCCGGCGTAGGGGCGTCGACTACCGCCGCCACCATCCTCGCGCAGGAGCGCGCGCACCTCGCCCGGCCCGACGATCTGAATGTGCTCGCGTGGCCCGTCCGCGGCACGGGCGCTCGGGAGGAGCCCGCCCACGTGCCCCGCGACCGACCCTGACGGCAGCGCGTCCAGGAGATCGTGGTCGGTCCGGTCGTCACCGATGCCGATGACGAAGTGCGACGACTCCTTCCCGTTCGGAAAGACGTCTCCGAACGTAGACGCCCTTGTCGACCCCCCGCGCGCGCACCTCGATCACTCGATGGCCCTGCAGGATCTCGGCCGGCGCGCCGCCGAGGTGCTGCCCGAGATCGTTCAGGAGCTCGTGCGCGCGCCAGGATCCGTACTCGGGCTCCGCCTCGCGGTAGTGCCACGCGACGCTCACCGCCTTCCGCTCGACGTGGGCGCCGGGGACGTCGGCCGCGACTCGCCGCAGGAGCCGCTCGATCGGGCGCATCCAGCTCAGGTCGAGCTCGACCAGTGTTCTCCATTCGCCACCAGGCGCTCGAGCGAGGTACCCGTGCTCGGCGCAGAGATGGATCGGGAGCTGGCCGAACCACTTCTCGAGGCTCGAGCGCCGGCGACCGCTCACGATGTGGACGTCGGTCTCGGGAAGCGCTGCCAGGTCGCGCAGGAGCGTGCGGATCTCCCTCGTGGGAACGGCAAGGTCCGGGTGGAGCTCGAGCTCGCGCAGCGTCCCGTCGTAGTCGAGCATCACGGTTCGCGCCCGAGCCTTGGCGAAACGGCGCAAGCAGCCGTTCCTCCAGCTCGCCTTCGACGTTCGGCGGCTTCCGCCGTCGGTCGCGCTTCGAATGCCGCCCGAGGCGGGTCAGGAACCCGTCAGCCCACTTTCGGCTGTCGAGCTCCTCGACGCGCTTGGCCATGGTCTCCAGCCTGCGGCGACGCTCGGGGAGATCGAGCTGGAGCGCCGTCCCCAGCGCTTCGACCACGCCGTCGACGTTCCACGGGTTGACCAGCATGGCCCCGGGCAGCACCTGCGCCGCGCCTGCGAGCTCCGAGAGGAGCAGCGAGCCCCGCCAGCGCCCCGGAAGCCCGGGCTCCGCCTGGCAGAGGACGAACTCGTGCGCGACGAGGTTCATTCCGTCCCGTAGCGGCGTCACCAGCATGACGTCCGCCCGGCGGTAGAGCGCGACGAGCCCCTCCTTCGAGATGTCGCGGTGGAGGTACTCGACCGGCGTGATCCCGGGTTGTCCGTAGCGGCCGTTGATGCGGGCGATCAGGAGCTCGATCTCGTCGCGCTGTTGGCGGAACTCGGGGCTCTCGAGGCGCGAGGGTACGAGGACCTGCAGCATCGTCGTCGTCTCCGCCAGCGCGGGATCCTGCTCGAGGAGCCGTTCGAACGCGAGCAGCTTGCGCGGGATCCCCTTCGAGTAGTCGAGCCGCTCGACCCCGAGCACGAGCTTCCGTCCGGCGTACTGCTCCTCGAGCTGGGCGAGGAGCCGCCCGGTCTCGGGATCCTCGAGTGTCGCGCGAAACCCCGGGACGTCGATCCCGATCGGGTCGACGCCGATGCCGACCGTGCGCCCGTCGACCTCGATCGCGTCCGGACGTGAGTCGATGCCGATGATGCGCAGGCACGAAGAACGGAAGTGGCGTGCGTAGTCGCCCACCTGGAAGCTCACGTAGTCCGCGCCGAGCAGCCCTCGCAGCACTTCCTCGCGCGCGGGCAGGAGGCGGTAGATCTCGGACGACGGGAACGGCGTGTGCAGGAAGAAGCCGACGGAGAGCCCTGGGGCCCGGCGGCGCAACATCGCCGGCACCAGCATCAGGTGGAAGTCGTGGATCCAGACTCTCGAGTCTGGCCCCGAGTGCTCGAGGATCGCGTCGGCGAAGCGCTCGTTGACGCGCACGTAGTGCTGCCAGGCCTCGGGCGTGATGCGGAGCCGGTCCGAGAAGTAGTGGAAGAGCGGCCAGAGGGTGTCGTTGCAGACCCGGCCGTAGAAGTCCTCCTCCTCGTCCGCGGAGAGGAAGATCGGGACGAGGTTCCGCTTCTCGAGCTGCTTGCGAGCCTTGGGCTGGAGGGACTCGGGAACCACGGTGCCGGGCCAACCGATCCACACCGCGTCCCCGCGAACCGCTGTGAGCGCCGCCGCCAGGCCGCCGGCGGAGGGCTGCACCTCGAACCCGTCCCCGGCGAGCGTGAAGCGAACCGGCAGGCGGTTGCTCGCGATGACGAGAGCGTGGTGTCCGGTGTGCTTGGCCAGAGCGCCTCCCTCGGCGTTCGGATAGGGGTCGAGAGGTACAACCTACGTGTCGACGAATAGCTTCACGCATGGCACACGGCCTCGGGATCATCGGGAACTGCTCGTACAACGCGCTCCTCTGCGACGGATCCGTGGAGTGGTTGTGCTGGCCGCGGCCCGACTCGAGCTTCGTCTTCGGCCCCTTGCTCGACCGAGAGCGCGGCGGCGCGTTCGTCGTCGAAGGGGTGGACGCCACCGACGTCAGGCAAGAGTACGTCGAGAACACGAACGTCCTCCGAACGGTCTTTCGCGGACCGAGCGGGGAGTTCGCGCTCTACGACTTCGCGCCTCGCTTCCAGCTCTACCAGCGCTTCTTCAAGCCCTCGATGCTCGTCCGGATCCTGCGACCGCTCTCCGGAGAGCCAAGAGCGCGTGTGCGCTGCCGGCCGACGTACGAGTACGGGCTCTCGGAGACAGGCTCGTGGCGAGCGTCGAACCACATCGAGTACACCGGGTTCCCGACACCGGTCCGCCTGACGACGAACGTTCCCCTGACGTACGTGGAGGACGAGCGGCCGTTCCTGCTCGAGGAGGATCGACATCTCGTCCTCACCTGGGGGGAGCCGCTCGAGGCCGGCCTCGAGGAGACCGCAGAGCGGTTCCTCGAGCGCACGCTCGACTACTGGCGGCGCTGGGTGAAGGGGACGCGCGTGCCGCGCGACTACCAGCGCGAGGTCGTCCGCTCCGCGCTCACGCTCAAGCTGCACCAGTACGAGGACACGGGAGCACTGCTCGCCGCGACGACGACCAGCCTTCCCGAGCACCCGGGCTCCGGGCGCACCTGGGACTACCGCTTCTGCTGGCTGCGCGACGCGTACTTCACGCTCAACGCCTTCGAGCGGCTCGGCCACTCCGAAGAGATGGAGCGGTTCCTCGAGTACCTGCGCAACATCGCCGAGGAACGAGAGGGCGTCCTTCAGCCCGCGTACCGGATCAACGGAGCCGCCGACGCGGAGGAGCGCGAGCTCGAGCACCTGGCCGGCTACAACGGCGACGGGCCGGTGCGGGTCGGCAACCAGGCGTTCGAGCACGTGCAGAACGACGTCTACGGCGAGATGGTGCTCGCGGTCAGCCGCCTCTTCCTGGACACCCGCTTCGTCGGCGAGATCCCGCCGCTCACCGGAGTCGAGATCGTCGGCTCGCTGCTCGACCAGATCGAGTCGCGCCTGGAGGAGCCGGACGCGGGCCTGTGGGAGTTCCGCGAACGAAGTCGGTTGCACAGCTTCTCGGTGCTCATGCACTGGGCAGGCTCGCGCCGTGCGGTCGAGGTCGCCGAGGCGCTCGGCGCGGACGAGCTCGCCGAGCGCGCCCGCTCGGTGGAGCGCGCCGCGGCGGAGCTGCTCGTGAGCCGGTGCTGGAACGACGAGATCGGGGCGTTGACCCAGGTCGCGGGCGAGCCCCAGCTCGACGCGGCGCTCCTGCTGGCCGTGCACCTCGGCTACCTCCCGCCCGAGGACCCACGCGCGACGTCACACGTCGACGCGATCCGCTCCGCGCTCGTCGGTGGACGGCGGCCTGCTCCGCCGCTACTCCTCACCCGACGACTTCGGCATGCCCGCGGCCGCTTTCACGGTGTGCACGTTCTGGCTCGTCGAGGCGCTCGCCATCCTCGGCCGCACGGACGAGGCGAAGGAGCTCTTCGACTACCTGCTCTCCCTGCACAACGGGCTCGGCCTCTACTCGGAGGACATCCTCCCGGACACGCTCGAGCAGAGCGGGAACTTCCCCCAGACGTACAGCCACGTCGGGCTGATCAACGCGGCGTTTCGGCTCTCACGACGCTGGGACTAGGGCAGTCCGCTCTCGCCGACGCGAACGGCGCGAAGAGCGGGACGTCCAGCGCCACGAGAAGGGCAGCAGCCTGCTCCTCCGAGCAGTCGAGCACGCGCCGCGAGCCGGCGCCCTGGCCGAGGTGGAGCACGACGGTGCAGAGGCTCGACCGTGCCTGAAGGGGCGAACGCTGAACCGCGTACGAAACGACCGCGCGTGGGTCGAGCGAGGTCCAGCGCCGCGTCAGGGACCCTTCGCGCACGGCAAGCCGGCTTCCGTCGAAGCGATGTCCGAGCTGGCGATAGCGGTCGATCGCAAGCGGCACTCCGGCGAGTCCGAGGGCGAAGAGAACTCCTGCGGGCAACCACCACTGGAGCGCCAGGGCGACGCCACCGAGCACGGCCGGCGCGGCAACTGCTCGAGCCAGCCGTCTGGACAAGGCGGCCCTCGGATGCTGCTCGAGCGCTGCGTCGGGCGCGGCCAGGGGATCGAGCGCTCGCGCCAGCACCCGCGCATCGTCGTTCGCGATCACCGGAGCCATCGCGGTTCGACCCGCCCGCCCGCCCGCGACGCCTCCGGCGACCACCCTCATCCCGACGAGGCCGAACGCGCGCCGGAGCGGCGAGTCGAGGAGATCGAACCCGCGGACGCGCGAGCGGTCGATCGCAACGGCACGACGCGTCAGCAGGCCGCGATGCGCAACGAGCCGATCGCCGTCGTCGGTGAGCTCGAAGTTCCAGTCCGTGAGCAGCGAGCCGGCGGCGGCCAGGACGAGCGCGACGAGAAGAGCGATGCCGATGAGCAGGGTCAGTCCGAGCGCTTCGGTCGGCACCCGGTCGGCCGCCTCGCTGAGCAACCGCTCTTCGAGCGCGCCAGGGAGGTCGTCGGCGAAGTTGGCGATCACCCCGAGCGCGACGAGTGGAGCGAGGATGTAGCGACCGCTGGTCAGCCCTCCGGCGACCAGCAAGCGCGGTGTCGCCCGGTAGAGGACGAGAGCGCGAGGTGGGTCGTCGGTGGCTGCATCCTCGGCACCTCTCGCCGAGAGCAGCGCGGCGCGAAGGCGCTCTCCCTCCTCCGCGGAGACCGCGGCCAGAGTCAGCTCCGCGGCCGACCTCCCTCCAGCGGCCGCCTCGACCTCGACCTGCACCAGGCCGAGCACCCGGTGGAGCCACGGCGCCTGCAGGTCCACCCCGCGGATGCGATCGAGCGGCACGACCCGCGTCGTGTGCCGAAGGACGCCGCGCTCGATCACCAGTCGCCCTCCTTCGATCCGGTAGGTGAACCGACGCCACTCGAGAACGAGCGCGGCGAGGCCGATCGCGAGGAGGCCGCCGAGCACCGGCAGCGCGAGGCCGCCGCGCCAGGTGAACGCGATGACGAGGATCGGAAGCACGCTCATTCCGATCCGCTTCCTGGCGAAGACGAGGATCGCCAGCGGATGAAGCCGGCCCGGCGGTTCCCGGACTTCGATCACGTCCCCTCGTCGATCCCGGCTCGGCGCGCAAGCTCCTCTACGAGCTCGTCGGCCACGCGCGGATCGAGGCCCGGGATGTCGGTACCGCCCTTGGCCGCCGCGGTCGCGACGGCAACCGACACGAGCCCGACCGCCCGCTCGAGCGGACCGCGCTTGGTGTCCACCGTCTGGATACGTGCGTGCGGGACGACGTGCCACCTGCGCCAGAGCGAGCCTCGGGCGACGTAGAGACCGAGCTCGGTGATCTCGTAGCGAAAACGCCGGTAGAGGAGCCGTGGCTGGAGAACGGCCAGAGCGACGAGGCCGAGCGTCAGGCAGCCGCCGACCAGGGCAACGCCAACCGCAGCGGGCCGATTGTCCGCCAACTCGATCGGCACCGCGATGCCCGCAGTCACGACGGCCATCCCGAGTGCGACGAGGCCCCATTCCAGAGCCCACAGCCGCCGCACGCGGGGGTCGAGCTGCAAGGACGGCTCCCGCAGGATCACGCCGCCACTCTGCCCGAGCGCCCGGTGTCGCCGCGGGATAAGCGCTGGCGCTCGACACGAGCAGTCGTTGGAATCCCCGGGGCGGAGTAGACGCGGGTTGCCACTCGTTGTCACAGAGGTGACGGCTTCCGTCAGACACGTCTGGGCGGCGCTGCTCGTCGTCTACGTCCTCTGGGGCTCGACGTACCTCGGGATCAAGATCGCCGTCGAGACGCTGCCACCGCTGCTCGCGGGTGGCAGCCGCTTCCTCGTCGGAGGCGCGCTCCTGGCCATCATCCTCGCCCTGCGCGGAACGAGCCTCCGCATCAGCCGCCGCGAGCTCGGCGGAGCCGCGATCGTCGGCGCACTCCTCCTCACGCTCGGCGTCGGCCTCGTCCATGTCGCTGAGACCCGAATCGACTCGAGCGTCGCCGCGATCATCGCGGGGACGGTGCCGCTGCAGATCATCGTCATGCGGACGATCGGGCGCGAGCAGCCGGCCCGCGCAACGCAGCTGAGCGCGCTGACGGGGCTCGTCGGCCTCGGGCTCGTGGTGGCGCCCGGCCTCGGCGCCGGCTCGACGGCGCTCGGCCTGGCGGTGATGCTCATGGCGTCGATCAGCTGGTCGGTCGGATCGTTCGTCTCCAAGCGGCTCGAGCTCCCGCAGGATCCGTTCGTCGCCGCTGCGTACCAGATGGGCGCGGGCGGCCTGTTTCTCATGCTGGGAGCGCTGGCTCTCGGCGAAGCCGGCCAGCTCGACGGAGCTGCGTTCGCCCGCGACTCGGTCCTCGCCTGGATCTACCTCGTGATCTTCGGCTCGCTCGTCGGCTTCACCGCGTACGCGTGGCTGCTGAAGGTCGCACCGATCTCGCTCGTCGTCACGCACCAGTACGTGAACCCGCTCGTCGCCATCGCGCTCGGGATGGTGTTCCTCGGCGAGCGACCGAGCCCGTGGGCGCTGGGCGGCGCGCTCGTCGTGCTCGGAGCCGTGTACGTCGCGATTCGAGCCGAGTTCCCTAGGAAGACTCGACCCGCGACCGGCGCGCCGAGAGGAACTCCAGCAGGTCGGACCGCGTGAGGATCCCGGACGGTCGCCCCGCACTGACGACGACGACCGCTCCGCTTCCGCCCGACAGCCCTTCGTAGACCTGGTCGACCGAGGCGTCGGCGTCCACTGCCGGCAACGGCGGCTGCATGGCCACCGCGACGTCCTCGTTCAGCGCGTCCGGGTTCCTGAAGACGCGCTCGAGGAGCTCTCGCTCCTGGAGCGACCCGACGACGTCCGCGATGGAGTCCACGGGCTCGTCGCGCACGACCGGGAGCTGCGAGATGCCGTAGCGGCGCATCGCGTCGATCGCGGCGCCGACCTTCTCGTGCGAGCCGATGGTCACGAACTCCGGAACCTCCCGGTCGACGCGCCGGAAGCGGAGCACCTCGTCGACCGACGGTTGCGGCGTCGTTCGCTCGAGGAGCCCGTACTGGATCATCCAGTTGTCGTCGAAGAACTTGGACAGGTACGAGCGGCCGCTGTCCGGGAAGAGCATCAGCACGCGCGCGTCCGGTCCGAGCCGCTTCGCGATCTGGATCCCAGCCCACGCGGTCGAGCCGGTGGAGCCGCCGACGAGCAGTCCCTCCTCCCGCGCGAGCCGCCTCGCCGTCACGAAGGAGTCACGGTCCGAGACGCGCACCCATTCATCGACGACAGCGGGGTCCAACGTCGACGGCCAGCGCTCCTTGCCGATCCCTTCGACGAGGTACGGCCCCTGTGGGTGCTGCTCGTCGGCCGTGAACACCGAGCCCTCGGGATCCACGCCGACGATGAGCACCTCCGGGCGGTGCTCCTTGAAGTAGCGCCCGACCCCGGTGATCGTGCCGCCCGTCCCGACCGAGATCACGATCGCGTCGATCTGGCCGTCGTCCGTCTGCTCCCAGATCTCGGGCCCGGTCGTCTCGTAGTGCGCCTCGGGATTCGACGGATTCGAGTACTGATCGGGCTTGAAGCCGCCGGGAATCTCCTCTGCGAGCCGGTCCGAGACCGAGTAGTAGCTCTCCGGGGAGTCGGGCTCGACGGCAGTGGGGGTGATCACGACCTCTGCCCCGTACGCGCGCAGCATCGAGATCTTCTCCTGGCTCATCTTGTCGGGCATGACGAAGATGCAGCGGTAGCCGCGGAGCGCGGCGGCCATCGCGAGCCCGGCTCCGGTGTTGCCCGAGGTCGGCTCGACGATCGTCCCTCCGGGGCGCAGGCGACCGTCCTCCTCCGCCGCTTCGATCATCGCCATCCCGATGCGGTCCTTCACCGACCCTCCGGGATTCAGGAACTCGAGCTTGGCGAGGAGCTGGCCCGGGCACGTCGCGCCCGAGACGGTCGAGCCGGACGATCGGGGTGCGTCCGACGAGCTCGAGGACGTTCGGGTACTCGCGGCCGGCTCATCGGGCGCGAAGCGTACTTCGCTGGCGAGGCCCAGCCTCGACCCCTACAGCCGCCAGAACTCCCCGGTCAGGTCGAGGCTGTCGAGTATCGCCTGCGACTCCAGCGGCGCGCGTGGGCGCCAGCCTGCATGGAGCCGCGACCCCCACCTACTCCTGCGAGAGCTCGTTCATCTTCGTCGCAGTCAGCGTTCGCCGCGGCTCCCAGCCGTTCGCATGAAGCCAGCGCGTGAGGTGATCCTCCGACCGGAGGTAGACCATCGTGCTTCAGGTGAAGCCGATGTCGTCCCACCAGCGTCGTGCAGGGACGAGAATGTGCACGGAGGGCTGGTTCGTCGTCAACGTCGACGAGGCGTCCTGGTTCGATCACGACCTCTTCGGCGCGAGCTGCGAGTTCGAGTCCTCGCACGCGCAGTTCAGGAGCTCGGATCCGCCGATCCGCGTGCTGCCGCCGGGACAGCCGAACGGCCTCTACCACGGCGAGGAGACGCAGGAGGACTTCCTCGTCCTCGCTCGGCGAGTGCGCTGTGCTGGTCGAAGGCAGGAACGGCGTTTGCGAGCCTGGGATTCTTCCACTGCCCGTCGATGACCGAGCACATCGCGTCGGCGCCGGTGCAAGCGCCGTGCGTCGTCCTCATGACCGGCGCGCGCAGGCCAGGGCGACCGATCTTCCACCGCGGTCTCGAGCTCGCGCTTCGGCAGGCGCCGGCGTCGAGCCGGAGACGCCGAGCCCCGAGAAGCTACACGTCCTGCGCACGTCGAGGCTCGAGCGCGTCCGATCGTGGCGATTAGCTCGCCATGCGGCAGGAGCCAGAGCTCAGTGCCGGAAATGCCTGCGGTGGGTGAACACCATCGCCGCGCCCGCATCGGAGACCGCCTCGGTCACCTCTGCGTCCCGCTTCGAGCCGCCTGGCTGGATGATGGCCGCGACCCCCGCCTCGAGTGCGATCTGCGGGCCGTCCGGGAACGGGAAGAACGCATCCGAGGCGAGGACGGCGCCGGCAAGGTCGTGCCCGACCGCTTCGGCCTTCTCCACCGCGATCCGCACGGCATCGACCCGGCTCATCTGCCCCGCGCCGATCCCGAGCGTCTGCCCGCGCCGTGCGAGGACGATCGCGTTGGAGCCGACGTGTTTCACCACCCGCCAGGCGAAGAGCAGGTCGCGCCACTCGTCGTCCGAGACCCGGCCGCACACCACCTCCATCCTCGTCTGATCCGGCGGCTCCGCGTCGCGGTCCTGGACGAGCAGTCCGCCGAGCACGCGCTTGTAGTCCCGCTCGGCTCGGTCGGGCTTCCGTCGATCGGTGTCGTTCAGGATCCGCATCGAGGCTTTGCCCGAGAGCGCCTGCATCGCCTGCTCGTCGTAGCCGGGCGCGAACAGCACCTCGATGAACTGCCCCGTGAGCGCCTCGCCGAGCGAGGCGGTGACTGCGCGGTTCAGGACGACGACGCCTCCGTAGGCCGAGACGGGATCGGCGGCCAGCGCCTTCGCGTACGCCTCCTCGATCCGCTCGGCGACCCCGACCCCGCACGGGTTTGCGTGCTTCACGATCACGCAGGCGGGCTCCTCCAGCTCGCGTGCGAGCAGACGCGCGGCCGAGAGGTCGTTGAGGTTGTTGAACGAGAGCGGCTTCCCCGCAAGCTGCTCCACCCGCGAGAGGAGATGTCTGCGCGAGCCGCGCTCGGCGTAGTACCCGGCCCGCTGATGCGGGTTCTCGCCGTAGGTGAGCTCCGCCACCTTGTCGAACGCGGGGACGAACGTCTCGGGAAGCTCGTCGTCCGGCTGGAACCAGCGCGCGATCGCCGCCTCGTAGGCCGCGGACACCGCGAATGCCGCTCCGGCGAGACGCCGCCGCGTTTCCGGCGATGTCTGACCCTTCCGCTCACGCAGCTCGGCGAGGACGTCGCCGTAGTCGCCGGGCCTCGAGACCGGCGTGACGGAGGCGAAGTTCTTGGCCGCGGCACGCAGCATGGACGGCCCGCCCACGTCGATCATCTCGACGACGTCGTCGTCGGCCATCCCCGCGCGATCGGCGATGAGCTCGAAGGGATAGAGGTTGACGCAGACGAGGTCGAACGGCTCGATCCCCTGCTCGGCGAGTTGCGCGACGTCGTCGGCGCGGCTTCGGCGCGCCAGGATCCCGGCATGGACGCGCGGGTGTAGCGTCTTGACGCGCCCTCCGAGCAGCTCCGGGAAGCCCGTGAGCTCCTCGACCGGCATGACGGCGAGACCGGCGTCCCGAAGCGTCGTGGCCGTGCCCCCGCTCGCCACCAGCTCGAACCCGAGATCGGCGAGACCGCGCGCAAAGGGCACGAGTCCGGTCTTGTCGTAGACCGAGATCAGCGCGCGCACAGCTTGCCGACGACCTCGGGAAGCAGACGGTGCTCGGTGGCCTGGACGCGCTCGCGCAGGCGTCTCGACGGTGTCGCCGTCCAGAACGGGTACCGGCTCGCTCGAGATGACGGCGCCGGTGTCGACTCCCGCGTCCACGTAGTGCACCGTCGCAGCAGCTTGGGACGCTCCGGCGGCAAGGAGATCCTCGAGCGGGTGCGCGCCGGGGAAATCCGGCAAGGGCGCAGGATGGACGTTCACGACGCGCCCCGGGAAGCGCTCCAGGAACGAGCGGTGTGAGGAGCTGCATGTAGCCCGCGCACACGACGAGCTCGACGCCCCGCTCTCGAAGCCAGTCGGCCATCGCGCCGTCACGTGTCTCGCGATCGGCGAAGTCCGCGAGCGCGAACACTCCTCCCGGGCACCCGCGCCGGACTCGGCCCGGGCCAGCGCTCTCGCGGTCGACGTGTTCGATGCGACGGCGACCACCGGCAATCCCGCATCCAGCAGCGCCTGCAGGTTCGTTCCCTCACCGCTGACGAGGACTCCGATCACGCCCGCACGATCGTCCCTATGACGAGAGCATCGCCGGGATCGGAGACCACTGCCACGTAGCCGATTCCGAGGTTGAAGACCCGCCTGAGCTCGTCTTCCTCCACATGACGCGCGAGCCACTCGAAGACGGGTGGGCGCGGCCACGACGACCAGTCCAGGTCGGCGGCCAGGCCTTCGGGCAGCACGCGTTCGAGGTTTCCGAGAATGCCTCCGCCGGTGACGTGCGCGAGCCCGCGAACGTCGGTACGCGCACGCAGCTTCCGAACGTCGTCGAGGTACAGGCGGGTCGGAGCGAGCAGGTCCTCTCCCTCGTAGTCCTCCAGCTCGACGATCCGGCGCACGAGCGTGAAGCCGTTGGCGTGGACACCTGAGGACGGAAAACCGACGACGCTGTCGCCCGCTGCGATCCGCGAGCCGTCGATCACCTCGTCGCGCTCGACGATTCCGACGCACGTGCCCGCGAAGTCGAGCTCCCCTTCCTTGTAGATCCCGGGAAGCTCCGCGGTCTCGCCGCCGATGAGCGCGACGCCGGCCTCGCGGCAGACCTCGGCTGCGCCTTCGACGAGCTCGGCGACCTGCTCGAGCTCGATCCGGTTCGCCGCGACGTAGTCGAGGAAGAGGAGCGGCTCGGCGCCGCAGGTCAGCACGTCGTTGATGCAGTGGGCGGCGAGGTCGGCACCGCAGTTGCGAAGTGCGCCGCGCTTCCGGGCGAGCACGAGCTTCGTCCCGACCGAGTCCGTGGAGGCCGCGAGCAGACGCGTGTCGTCGAGTGGATGCAAGCCGGCGAACCCGCCGAACCCGCTAGCCCCAGTCGACTCGACGGCTGCCCGCAAGCGTTCGACGACTGCGTCGGCCTTCTCGATCGAGACCCCCGCCCCCGCGTAGGTCTGGCGCTCGCTCGCCATGGGTCGAGTCTACGGTCGCGCTCGGGCAGGGGTCAGGCTTTAGCCTGACCTGAGAATGGACGAGCCCTCGCTCCTCACGAGCTGGACGCTCGACCCGCTCCAGCTCGCCCCGATCGTGCTGGTCGCGTTCGCGTACGGCATGCGGGCGCGGACGCTCGCCAAGCGCGGGCAACCGGTACCGGGGTGGCGGATCGGCCTCTTCGCGCTCGGGATCGTGCTCCTCGTCGTTGCGATCGCCTCGCCGCTGGCGGCGGTCGCCGAGGAGGAGCTCTTCTCGTTCCACATGGCGCAGCACCTCCTGCTCGGCGACCTCGCGCCCCTGTGCCTGCTCGCCGGGCTGACCGGGCCGGTTCTCCGCCCCGTGCTCGCGCTTCCGGCGGTCATGCGCCTTCGCGTGCTCGCGAACCCCCTCGTCGCACTCCCGATCTGGGCGGCGAACCTCGCGCTCTGGCACGTTCCCGCGTTCTACGAAGCGGCCGTCGAGAACAGCGGCGTCCACGCGATCGAGCACATCGCCTTCTTCTCGGCCGGGAGTCATCCTCTGGCTCCCGGTGCTGGAGACGCTGCCCGCGCCCGAATGGTTCGGATCGGGCGCCAAGCTCGGCTACATCGTCGCCGTCCGGCTCGTCGGCACGCTGATCGGGAACGTGTTCATCTGGGCGAATCCCTTCTACGACATCTACGAGGCCGGCGACGACTACCTCGGCCTCTCGCCGCAGGCCGACCAGAGCCTCGCCGGCTCGCTGATGATGCTCGAGGGCTCGCTGGTCACGATCGTCGCGATCGCCTGGCTCTTCCTTCGGATGGCGCAGGAGGGCCAGGTCCGCCAAGAGCTGCTCGAGCGAGGCCATGACCCACGCGTCGTGCGCCGAGCCGTCCGCTACCGCCGCTGGCACGAGCTGGAAGGGAGCACGTCCATGACGAACCCCACCGGACTCCACCACATCGACCTCGTGGTCTCGTCGATCGAGCGCAGCCTGCCGTTCTACCGCGAGCTCCTCGAGCCGCTCGGTTACACACGCGTCGGCGAGGTCGAGGGAGAGCGCGGCGAGACGATCTGGTACATCGTCGGCCCGGCGGTCGGCGTAGGGCTGCGGGAGGCTCAGACCGACGGCGCGCACGACCGCTACCGGGTAGGCGTTCACCATGTCGCCTTCGAGGCGCCCTCGCGTGAGATGGTCGACGAACGCCACACTTGGGTCGCGAGGCGTGGCGGCGAGATCGAGAGCTCACCCAGGGAGTACACGTACGGCCCGGGCTACTACGCGTTCTTCTTCTACGACCCCGACGGCATCAAGCTCGAGATCGTCCACGTCCCCGGAAGGGACTAGGCAGCCGCGCTCAGGCGGCACCGCACCCGGGAACTAGGCGGGAGTGGGCTCGAAGCGGAGCTTCGCGACCTTGCGCGGCACCCTGGTGGGGTAGTCGCGCGTGAAGCACGCGCGGCAGACCGCGTCCTCCGGAAGGGTCGTCGCCGCCTGCATGCCCTCGACCGAGAGGTAGTGCAGTGAGGTGGCGCCGATCAGCTCTCGCATCTCTTCGACGGAGCGGTGAGCGGCAGGGAGCTCGTCCTCGTCGGGAAAGTCGATCCCGTAGAAGCACGGGGAGACGACCGGCGGCGAGGAGATGCGCACGTGCACCTCGGCCGCTCCCGCCTCGAGCAGCATTGCAACGAGCTGGCGCGTCGTGTTCGCGCGGACGATCGTGTCGTCGACGACGACGATGCGCTTCCCCTCGACCTCGTCGAGCGGGTTGAACTTCATG
Source organism: uncultured Actinomycetes bacterium (assembly GCA_963838395.1). GTDB lineage: Bacteria > Actinomycetota > Thermoleophilia > Gaiellales > Gaiellaceae > GMQP-bins7. The sequence goes on along the minus strand of CAWIQX010000014.1, from coordinate 1,066,904 downwards.
CGGATGCCCTGCTCTCGCATCGCCTGATCCGGCTGGATGAACGTTCGCGCGACGTAGCGATTCTTGATGAGCGCCTCGTTGAAGGGGATCCCGGAGGCCTTCGAGAACCCGATCGCCGCCGGCGTGCCTGAATCCGGCACACCGATGACGAGATCCGCCTCGGCCGGCGCCTCGCGCGCAAGCGTCTCGCCCATACGCACGCGAGCGCCGTGCACCTCCACCCCGCCGACGCGCGAATCCGGGCGGGCCAGGTAGACGTGCTCGAAGATGCAGAGCGCGTTGCTCCCGGCGGGGAGCGCTTGCGCGGCGTGCATGCCGTCCGCATCCACCCACACGACCTCCCCCGGCCGCACGTCCCGCACGACCTCGGCGCCGATCAGATCGAGCGCGCACGTCTCGGAGGCGACGACCCAGTCCTCGCCGATCTGGCCGAGTGAGAGCGGTCGGAACCCGAACGGATCGCGAAAGGCGAGAAGCGTGTCGTCGACCAGAGCCGTGACCGAGTACGCGCCCTCGAGCCGATGCATAGCGCTCGCTACGGCCTCCGGCAGCGGCGCAGGGTCGCGGGCGACGAGCGCCGCGATCACCTCGGAGTCCGAGCCCGAGCCGAGCCGAACGCCGTCCTCGACGAGCTCCGCGCGCAGCTCCTCGACGTTCACGAGGTTGCCGTTGTGCCCGAGCGCGACGGTGCGCGCGCGCCCGTGATGGATCAGCGGCTGCGCGTTCGCCCACCGGTTCGCGCCGGTCGTCGAGTAGCGCGTATGCCCGATCGCGATCTCACCCGGCAATGCGTGCAGCTGCTGCTCGTTGAAGACCTGCGCGACGAGGCCCATGTCGCGGACGACCGTGAGTCGGCCGTGGTCGGAGACGGCGATGCCGGCGGATTCCTGTCCACGGTGCTGAAGCGCAAACAGGCCGAAGTACGCGAGGCGAGCCACGTCCCGCTCCTCCGAGCGGATGCCGAAGACGCCACACATCAGCGATCCGTCGGCTCCCAGGCACCTCGCAGGTGCTGAAGCTCCACTCCGAGGAGGGTAGCGCCGCCCGCGACACCGATTCCGCTCACCGGCACGCCGAGCTCGGCGCCGAGCCGGCGAACGTCCTCGCGCACCTCCGGCGCACATGCCAGCACGGCGCGGCCGCCCACCTCTCCGAAGAGCGCCAGAGGATCGTCGTCGAGAGTCAGCTCGGCGCCGACTCCGGAGAAGATCGCCGCCTCCGCGAGGCAGACGGCGAGCCCACCTTCCGAGGAATCGTGCGACGAGCGTACAGAGCGGCGCGACCTGCCAGAGGAAGGAGACGAGTCGCGCCTCGGCCTCGAGGTCGAGCGGGCCGGGTGTGCCGCTGACCTCACCGAAGAGCGCCTGGTATTCCGAGCCGGCGAGCGAGAGCGGCGAGGCCGTCTCGGCAAGAAGCACGGAGTCGCCCTCTCGCCAGCCCTTGGGAACGAGCCGCACGTCCGGCACGAGACCAACTGCGCCGACGACGGGGGTGGGATGGATCGCGCGGCCGTTGGTCTCGTTGTAGAGCGAGACGTTGCCCGAGACGATCGGCAGCCCGAGCGCGTCACACGCGGCCGCCATGCCGTCGATCGCCTGCGCGAGCTCCCAGCCGATCTCCGGCTTCTCGGGGTTCCCGAAGTTGAGGCAGTCGGTGAAACCGAGTGGCTCTCCGCCCGCGCACGCGACGTTGCGGGCGGCCTCGAGAACCGCGAGCGCTCCGCCGGTGAAGGGATCGAGCCGGGCGACCCGACCCTGTCCGTCGAGCGAGAGCGCAAGACCGCGGAGCGACGGGCGGAGGCGGAGGACGGCGGCATCGAGCCCAGGCCGACGTACCGTGCGCGAGCCGACCAGCTGGTCGTAGCGACGGAACACGAACTCGCGGCTTCGCAGGTTCGGCGAGGCGAGCAGGGCGGGAAGAGCTTCCGCGACTCCGGGCGGATCCGCGATCTCGCGCTCGGGGGTCGCAGAGCGTGGCTCCAAGATGACGTCGTAGCGCGGACACTCCTCGGTCAGGAAGCGCGCGGGAATCTCGCCCACCAGCTCGTCCTGCCAGAAGGCGCGAAGCTCGCCGCTCGCGGTCACCTCCCCGATCACGGAGTGGCCGAGCTCCCAGCGGTCGAGCACCTGCTCGACCGCTTCGAGCATCTGCGGCCGCACGATCGCGACCATGCGCTCCTGGCTCTCGGAGATCATCACCTCCCAGGGCTCCATGCCCTCCTCGCGCTGCGGCACGAGGTCGAGGTGGACGTCGATTCCGTAGCTCGCGGCCATCTCCGACAGCGCGGAGGCGATCCCCGCCGCGCCGCAGTCCTGCAGCGACTCGACCAGCCCAGTCCGCACGAGCTCGACCGAGGCTTCGATCAGCTTCTTGCCCGTGAAGGGATCGCCGATCTGCACGGAGGGCCGCTTCTCCTTCGAGCCGTCGAGCTCCTGGCTCGCGAGCACCGACGCCCCGCCGATGCCGTCGCGGCCGGTGGTCGCACCGTAGAGAACGATGACCTGCCCGCTCCCGGTCGCCTTCGCGCGCATGACGCGCTCGACAGGGAGCAGCCCGACGCACATCGCGTTCACCAGGCAGTTGTCGCGGTAGGCCTCGTCGAAGACGGCCTCGCCACCGACCGTGGGCACGCCCACCGAGTTCCCGTAGGCGCCGATCCCGCCTACGGCGCGCGAGAACGCGTGCCCGGGCTCGGCGAACCGCAGCCCGTCGAGCAGCGCGACTGGGCGCGCGCCCATGGCGATGATGTCGCGAAGGATCCCGCCGACTCCCGTCGCAGCGCCCTGAAAAGGCTCCACCGCCGACGGATGGTTGTGGCTCTCGACCTTGAACGCAGACCGCGAGGCCGTCGCCGAGGTCGAGGACGCCCGCGTTCTCGCCCGGCCCCTGCAGCACGCGTTCCCCCTCGCTCGGCAGCCGCTTCAACAGGAGCGCCGAATGCTTGTAGCCGCAGTGCTCCGACCAGAGGAGCGAGAAGACCGCGAGCTCGAAGTCGTTGGGTTCACGCGCGAGCAGTGAGCAGATACGAGCGTGCTCCCCGTCGGTGAGGCCGAGGGCCAGGTGGAGCGGCTGTTGCGCCACGCTGCTCAGATGCCCGAGTCTAGCCCCGGCCCGGGACAGCCCTCGCGTAGCCTGGATCCGTGAGTCGCTACTGGTCCATGTTGTTCCTGCTGGCAGCGATTTGGGGCGTGTCGTACGTCCTCATCAAGGTCGCGGTAGACGACATCGAGCCCGCTCCGCTGATGTCGGCCCGTGCGCTCTTCGCGGGACTTCTCCTGCTCCCGTACCTGGCCGTGACGATGGGAGCGCGTCCGGCCGTGTGCGCGCTGCGCAAGCACTGGCGTCCGGCCCTCGTCCTCGGCGCATTCAACGCGGCGGTCCCGTTCTGGCTCGTCGCCTGGGGCGAGAAGCACATCGACTCCAGCATCGCCGGGATCGCGCAGGCGACCGTGGCCATCTTCACGTTTCTCCTGGCCGCTCGCTTCCTGCCCTACGAGTCGGTAGGCATCACGCGCATCCTCGGGGTCGCGATCGGATTCGTCGGGGTCGCCGTCCTTGCAGGTTTCGACCCGACAGGGGGCTGGTTGGCGGCAGTCGGCACGCTCGCCGTCGTCCTCTCCTCGCTCAGCTACGCGGGCGCCGGAATCTACGGGCAGCTGAGAGTCCAGGCGGTGCCCGGCCCCGTGCTGGCGACCGGCTCGATGCTTGCCGGCGGGCTCATCCTGCTTCCGCTGGCGCTCTTCCAGCTCCCGACTCAGGTTCCGGATGCGGAGGCGATCAGCTCGCTGCTTGCGCTCACCGTGGTCGGAACCACCTTCGCGCAACTGATCCTGTTCAGGATGCTCCGGCTCTATGGCTCGCGAAGACTCTCTCTGGTCACCTACCTGATCCCCGGCTTCGCCGTGTTCTACGGCGCGGTGCTGCTCGACGAACCGATCACCGTCGCGGCTCTCACCGGGCTCGTGCTGATCCTCGGCGGCGTCGCCCTGGCCTCCGGCGAGCAGCTTCTGCGCTCGCGAGCCGACGCGCGTGAGGAACCGGCATGAGCGTCGCGATCAGACGGGCGAGAGCGGAGGACCTCGACTTCATCGTCGAGCTCTACGCTCACGAGGACGTGGAACCGTTCCTCGCTGTCGTCCGTGCGCGAGAGCGGAGCGAGATCCTCGGCGAGATCGAGCGCTCGGAGGACGAGCCCGACGCGTTCGGCGTGTTCGTCATCGAGGTGGACGGCGCGAAAGCAGGCACGATGCGCTTCGAGCTCTCGAATCGCCGCAGCCGGATCGCCAATCTCGGCGCACTGGCCGTGCACCCGGACTTCCGCGGTCGAAAGGTCGCCGACCAGGCAGCCCGTCTCTTCCAGCGCCATCTCTTCGACGAGCTCGGGTTCCACCGGCTCGAGCTGGAGATCTACGGCTTCAACGAGCGCGCGATGGCGCACGCCGAGCGCGCCGGATGGATCCAGGAGGGTGTGCGCAGGAAGGCGTACTGGCGGAACGACACCTGGGTCGACGGTGTCCGCTATGGGCTGGTCGTCGAGGATCTCGAAGACAGGCCATCCTCGCCACCGCCGTCGGGCACGGCCGCCTGAGCGACGAGGAGCGCGGCGCGGATCCAGCGGGCATCAGGCCATCCCTGCAGCCCGCGCTCGCCGCGATAGACGCGATCGCCGAGCGTGACCTCCTTGGAGCCGTTCGTCCCCGGCTCGACGTCGAGGCCGTTGACCCGGACCGTCGGCGAACCCAGGAACCCCCGCTTCTTCGCCTGAGCCTGGCTGTCGATCTCGACCACCGTGACATCGGCCGAGATGTCGAGCTCGTCGATCGCGCGCTCGACGACGATCCGCGCCATCCCGCGGCTCTGGCAGTCGCTCCGAGCGAGTATCTCGACACGGACCGGGCGTCCGGCCTCGGTCGTCATAGCGGCTCCCCTCCCCAGGTGAGCTTCAGCGTTCTGTCCCTGACGCTATGCGGGTTCCGAAGGACTGCAATCCCTCGATCGAGGGATCATCCCCCGTTCGGGGGATACCGACTATGGGACGGTCGCCGCGGGATCCCGTGCGAACTGCTCGATGAGCGCGCGTACGCGGGCCGACGAGGAGACGAGAAACGTGCCGTGCTGCCCCCCGGGAACGATCTCGACTCGCTTTTCGGCGGTGCCCGTGGCGTCGTGCAGCGTCTGCGCGTCGGCCGCGAAGTCGTACGGTGGATTCTGATCCTCCTCGGCCGCGATGTAGAGCGTAGGGACGCGCAGGCGCGGAGCAGCGGGCAGCGCGTCGAGTTCGCCGGCGATGGCGGCCGGAGCGGAGACGGCAACGACTCCCTGGACGGCCGTTCCCAGCTTCGGCGCGGCGATGACGACTGCGATGCCCCCGAGCGAGGCGCCGCCGATGACGACCTTGCGGGCGCCGAGCCCGCGCACCGCGCGCACGGCGGCAACGACGTCCGCCGCCGCTCGCGCATGGTTCTCGCGCCCCGGCGACGATCCGTGTCCTCGAAAGTCGAAGGGGAAGACGAAGAAACCCTTGGCTGTGAGGCGCCGCGCATACGGAGCCCACTGGCATAGGTCACCGACCGACATGTGCGAGAGGACCACGGCAGTCCGCTTGCCCGGCTTCATCCCGCCGAAGCGGTGGCCGACGAGGGTCGCGCCGTCGGCCGCCCGGAAGCGCAGCTCGTTGTCCTTGGCACACGCATGCGCGGTGCCCGCGCCCGGTGTCGCCGCCAGGGCGACACCGAGCGCCAGGAGAGTGGTGCCGACGATGAGAAGCGCCGTACGCATCAACGTATGCGCACCTGAGCCGACGTCGTCCGTCCTCGGTTCCCGGCGCGATCGGTCGCGAACACCCCGACGCGGTGGACTCCCCGGGACAGACGGAGCGTCGCGATCGAGTTGAGATACGGGATGTGGCCGTCGACGGAGCGAACAATCCGACCGTCGACGACGATGGCGTAGGTGTCGATGCCACTGCCCTGCTCGTTCGCCGGATTCCACGCCAACCGCGCGCGTCCCGCCCGCGTCGCACGCGCAGCGAGACGCGCAGGCCCCGGTGAAATGCGATCGAGCCACTCGAACTCGAGCGCCGCGCTGTCGCTGGAGTGCCGCGCGACGGTGATCTGGAAGACGCCCGGCTGGACGAACGATTCACCCTCGCTGTACGCGTGTCGCCCGCGGCCGCCCGGATTGGGCAAGAGGAGGTTTCTGCGCGGATAGGGCGACGTCACCACCTCGTTCGCCGGTCCGGCGAGAACCGCCACGCCGGCCGGCTGCTCGGACGCCCCGACGAATGACCGAGTGGCCATTCCTCGCGACTCGAACCAGAACTCGCTGACCGCAGTCGTGACGATCAGTGCCTGAGGCAGCGTCGTCGCGCCGTCGACGGGGCCGATCTCGTGAAGTGCGCTCGTCCTGGGCCGGATGACCCCGGTCAACCATTGGAGCTCGGCCTTCTCGTAGGCGTTGAGATCGCCGTTACCGCCTCCCATGACGCTGAATCCGCCGCCGTACTCGTCCACGGCGCACGCGCGGCCGGCGCAGTCCCACCGGCTCGCGTGGCCGAGGCCTAGCGTGTGGCCGAGCTCGTGGGCGGCAATGGCCATGAAGAGCTGACCGTTCAGGAGCACCTCGGTCGGATTTGCCTCGCCTGCGAACGGGCACGTGGTCACGCGCGGCGTCACGACGACGACGCGATCCACCTGGGCGAACGTCGAGGGCGGCGCCGCATTGCGAAGTACCGTTGCGTCGCAGCTGTCGAAGACGGCGCGGGGCAGGTCGAGCGGGCCGGCCACGGAGCTTCGCAGCGAGAGTCGACCCGACGACGAGGCGTGGAAGAACGCATCCGTCTCCAGAGCCACGCGCTCGGCATCCGCCGTGGAGAACGGCGTCGGCCCCCAGGTTGCGAGCAGATAGAGGACGCGAAGCTCACCGGACGCCGTCGCCGCCGCCGACGGCACGAACAGCCCTGCGCCGACCAGGGCCGCGGCAGCTCCGGCGAGGATCGTCACGCGAAGGTGCCGCCACGCCGAGAGCGTCCTCATGCTCTGGAATCATTATCGTGAATCGATTGACATGTCAATTCTGACACGTTGAGGTACCCGCCCATATGTCACTTCGCCACGCGCTCTTGGGAGCGCTCGCCGACCAGCCGCGCTCGGGATACGAGCTGCTCAAGCATTTCGAGCAGTCCCTGGCGTATGCCTGGCCGGCGAGTCACAGCCAGATCTACCCCGAGCTCGGACGCCTTCTCTCGGAGAATCTCATCGAGCAGGCGGCGGCCGGAGCGCGGGGCTCCAAGACCTACGCACTCACGGAGGCGGGCCTCGCGGAGGTGCGCCGCTGGCTGCGCGAGACGGAACCCGATCGGCGCACGCGAAACGACGCGCTGCTCCGCATGTTCTTTCTCTGGCTGCTCGAGCCCGAGGAGGCCCGGAGCCACCTCGAGCGCGAGCACGCGTACTGGCAGGGGATCCTGGAGGAGCTTCGAGAGATCGAAGCCGAACCACCGGGCGCGACACGCAAGGATCGGGCGTTCCGGCTTTCCTTGGACGGCGGCATTCGGAGTGTCGAGTCGCGGATCGAATGGCTCGAGTGGGCGGTCGATCAGAAGATCTAGCCTAGGATCCAGCCATGGCTGACTTCCTGCACACCATGGTTCGCATCACCGACCCGGCGAAGAGCCGCTCGTTCTACGAGGCGCTCGGTTTCCAGTTCTCGAACGAGATGGACATCGTCCGCGAAGGGGAGCTCGAGGCGACGAACTACTTCTTCTCGATCGGCGACCATCGAAACGTCCTCGAGCTGACGTTCAACCACGACGGGCGCACCTACGAGCTCGGTACCGCCTACGGACACGTCGCCATCGGCGTCGACGACCTGGACGGCACGCTCGCAACCCTGCAGGACGAGCACGGGATCGAGCCCGAGCGCCCGCCGTACCAGGTGCGCGAGGGTGGTTCGCGGATCTGCTTCGTCCGCGATCCGGACGACTACCGGATCGAGCTCATCGAGCGCTCTCCCTAGGGCGTCCGTGAGCCGTCGCGACTCGCGCTGAACGTTGTGCGTCGCGGCGAGCGGACGCCCTGGCCGCGTTCGCGGTGCGTGGTCCGCAACCGTCTCGGCCGGTTGCACGCGCCGTCGGGCTGACGGCGAACTCAACTCGCGGCGATGAGCTCCGCCGCGCGCTCGGCGATCATCACCGTCGGCCAATTCGTGTGGCCGCTCGGCAGGTGCGGCATCACCGAGGCGTCGACTATGCGAAGGCCTTCGATGCCGCGAACGCGAAGTCGAGGATCGACGACCGTTCTCGGGTCCGTTCCCATGCGGCACGTGGCCACCGGGTGGTAGAGCGTCTGCGAGGTGGCTCGCAGGTGAGCGACGAGGGCCTCGTCGGTGCGGGCTTCCGCGCCCGGTAGAAGCTCCTCGGCGACGTATCCGGCGAGCGGCTCCTGCGACAGCACGCGACGGGCGAGGCGCAGGCCCTGGAGAAGCGTGCGCACGTCCTCACCGCCCGGATCCGTGAGATAGCGGGGATCGATCGCGGGAAGCTCGAGCGGGTCCGAGGAGCGCAGCGTGACCGTGCCGGCGCTCTTCGGCTGCAGGAGCACGACTCCCAGCGTGAGCCCGTCCTCGGTCGGCTGCTTCAGCCCTTCCTCTTCGAAGAGGACAGGAGCGAACAGGAGCTCGAGATCGGGCACCGCCAGATGTGGACGCGTCCGCACGAACGCCGCCGCCTCCCCGACGTTGGAGGTGAGGGGGCCTCGTCCGAAGAGCGCCCACACGAGGAGATTTCGTACTGACTCCGCCGATGCGAGCGTGTCCGCGCCGCGGGTGAGCGCGAAGATGCCGCCGGCGAGGTGGTCGCGCAAGTTCTCCCCGACCCCGTCCAGCTCGCGCACGACGTCGACTCCGGCGCGTTCGAGCGGCTCGCGGGGGCCGATCCCCGAGAGCTGGAGCAGATGCGGCGTTCCGATCGCCCCACACGAGAGGACGACCTCCCGCTCGGCGAGCGCTTCCTCCTCGGTGCTCGCTTCCGAGGGCAGGCGATAGGCGACCCCACGGGCTCGCCCGTGCTCGACCAGAACGCGTGTGACGAGCGCCCCGGTAACCACGGTGAGATTGGGCCGGCGTCTCGCATGGCGCAGGTACCCCTCCACGACGCTGAAGCGACGCCCTTTTCGCTGCGAGACCGGAACGAAGCCGACGCCGCCGTTGTCGCTGCCGTTCAGGTCGTTGTTCAACGGGATTCCGGTGGCGTGTGCCGCGTGCACGAAGGCCTCGGTCAGGACGTGACGGCCGCGCAGGTCCGTGCGGGGGAAGCTGCCTTCGGCGCTTCGCCGGAAGGCACGCTCGGCATCCGCCCACGACCACCCGGGGCAGCCGTCGGCTGCCCACGCGTCGTAGTCCGCCGGATGGCCGCGCAGCACCATCATCGCGTTCATGACTGCGGAGCCGCCGAGGGCTCGACCGCGTGGGAAGACGATCTCCCTGCCGTCGAGCTCGGGCTGAGGCACCGTCGAGTCGCCCCAGTCGAGCGCACTCCGATAGAGCTTGGAGAACGCCGCCGGGATCCGCGTCTCGAGCTTTCTCGAGCGCGGTCCCGCTTCGATCAAGAGCACGGAGAGGTCGGGGTTCTCGGTGAGCCGGGAGGCGAGGACGCAGCCCGCGGTACCCGCTCCCACGATCACGATGTCGTGCACCGGCCGAGGATACGGCTCGGCGGTTGGCACGGTTTCGCGACGGAGGCGTTCCCCCTCTGTGACCGCTGTCGCTCTAGGCTCGACTCACATGCCGACCGCGCGGACAAAGGCTCCGACGAAGACTCGAACAGGGACGGCCACAGCCGCGACGCCCTGGGGAACAGCGGACGTCGTCGAGGAGGTGGCGGTGCCTCAGCGGGCGGGTGAGAAGCGGTTCTCCGTGCGTCGTCCAGCTGCTGGAGACGCGGGGCGGCGAGCGCCTCATCCGCTTTGCGTACACGACCGAGGGATCGGCGAGACGCGGTCCCGTCACGATGCGGGCGCGCGACCTCGAGCGACTGCGGGCGGCGCTCGAACGTGCGCCCGTGCTCGAAGAGGCGTTGGGGCTCTGATCTCGTGGGTCAGGCAGCCGCGAGCACGTGCTCGGTTGCCGCGTCGACCAGTGCCGCGAGCAGAAGCCCTCCGTCAGCCGATCCGAGAAGCGGGTCGACCGCGTGCTCGGGATGGGGCATCAGTCCGAGGACGTTGCCGGCCTCGTTGACGACTCCGGCCACTCGCCCGAGGGAGCCGTTCACGTCGTCCGTGTAGCGAAGCACGATCTGTCCGCGCGCGGCCAGCTGTACCAGTTGACCCTCGTCCGCATGCCACGCACCCTCGCCGTGCTTCACCGGCAGGACGAGCTCCTGGCCGGTCTCGCAGCGGCGAGTGAAGAGCGTGCCGGCACTCTCGACGCGCACCGTCGCATCGCGGCAGACGAACTCGAGCTGTCGGTTCGGACGCAGGGCTCCAGGCAGGAGCCTGGCCTCGCAGAGGATCTGAAAGCCGTTGCAGATGCCGAGCACCGGTCCTCCCGACGCGGCGAAGCGGCGCACCGCATCCATCGCCGGTGCGACGCTCGCGATCGCCCCGCAGCGGAGATAGTCGCCGTAGGAGAACCCGCCGGGAAGCACCACGGCCCCCGTCGCTCGCCGGAAGCTCAGCGTCTTCGTGCCAGACGTACTCGATCTCCGCACCCAGCGCGCCGAGCGCCCAGGCGGCATCTCGGTCGTCGTTCGAGCCGGGGAAGACGACGACGGCGACGACGGGGCGTTCCATCACTCGCCCTCCAGCCGGATCTCGACACTCTCGATCAACGGATTCGCGAGAAGCTCGGAGCACATGCGCTCGACTTGCTCTCGCGCGAACGCCTGATCCACCGCCTCCAGCTCGATGTCGACGACACGCCCGACCCGAATGCCACCCACCTCGAAACCGAGCTTCTGGAGCGAGCCTCGAACGGCCTCGCCCTGCGGATCGAGGATTCCGTCCTTCGGGCGCACCAGCACCGTCGCTCTCACCCGAGCACGATCTCCGGGTCGGAGAGATACGCCTCGAACGAGACCTCGGTCAGCCGCTCGAAGGCCTCGACGTACCGCGCACGGGTTCCGGCGACGACGTCCTCGGGAAGCTCGGGCCCCGGATCGGTCTTGTCCCAGCCAGTCTCGGCGCACCAGTCCCGGGCGAACTGCTTGTCGAACGAGGGCTGCGGCTTGCCCGGCTCGTAGCCTGCGAGCGGCCAGAAGCGCGACGAGTCGGGAGTCAGCGCCTCGTCGCCCAGCGTGAGGGTGCCGTCCGCTGTCGTCCCGAGCTCGAACTTGGTGTCGGCGAGGATGATTCCGCGCTCCTCGGCGTACTCGGACGCGAAGCCGTACAGCGCGAGCGACGCCTCCTTGGCTGCGCGGATAGAGATCCGGACCGCACAGGTCGGCCGCCCGCTCCTCGTCGATGTTCTCGTCGTGACCCTCGAGCGCCTTCGTCGCCGGCGTGAAGATCGGGGCCGGCAACCGGTCGGAGTCGCGTAGGCCGGCGGGGAGAACGTGACCGCAGACGGCGCCCGTCTCCGCTGTAGTCGCGCCAGCCCGAGCCCGTGAGATACCCGCGGACGACGCACTCGATTGGCAGCATCGCGAGCTTTCGACACACCATCGACCGTGCGTCATCCCGGAGCTCCAGCAGGTGGTTGGGAACGATGTGCGTGGTCCGCGAGAACCAGAACGCCGAAAGGCCGGTGAGAACACGGCCCTTGTCGGGGATCGGCGTCGGCAAGACGACGTCGAACGTCGAGATCCGGTCGCTCGCCACGAGCAGTAGCCGCTCGTCGTCCAACGCAAAGATCTCGCGCACCTTGCCGCTTGCCACATGAACCGCTTCAGGCATGGATCTCCTCTCGCCTCGTAGCCTGCAGTCGCTGGAAGACGACATCCGTATGACGGGTGTACGCCGTCAGGTCGAAGACCTCATCGAGAACCACGCGTCCTGCGATGTCCTGGTCGCCGCGGACGAGCGTTCGGAAGTCGAGGCCCTCGTCCCACGCACGCATCGCATGCCGCTGTACAGCGCGATACGCGGTGTCGCGGTCGAGGCCCGACTCGACGAGAGCCAGCAGCAGCCGTTGGCTGAAGAAGAGCCCCCCGGTGGCCTCGAGATTCGCGCGCATCCGTTCCGGGCGGACGACGAGCCCCTCGACGAGCCAGGCGAAGCGGTCGAGCATGTAGTCGACTGCGAGAAACGCGTCGGGAAGGACGACGCGCTCCGCCGAGGAGTGGGAGATGTCGCGCTCGTGCCACAGCGCGACGTTCTCGAGCCCGACGAGCGCGTAGCCTCGTACGAGCCGCGCGAGCCCGCAGATCCGCTCGGCGACGATCGGGTTCCGCTTGTGCGGCATCGCGGACGAGCCCTTCTGCCCGCGCAGGAAAGGCTCCTCCACCTCGCGCACCTCCGTGCGTGCCAGGTGCCGGATCTCGAGCGCGAAGCGCTCCAGTGACGAGGCGAGCAGCGCGAGCGCCGACAGAAGCTCCGCGTGGCGGTCCCGCTGGAGGATCTGCGTCGAGCTCGGAGCCGGCTCGAGCCCGAGGCTCTCGCACGCGAGTCGCTCCACCTCGGGCGGCGTTGCCGAGTACGTTCCGACCGCGCCGCTCAGCTTCCCGACTCGCATGCCCTCGATCGCGCTCTCGACGCGGCGCCGGTCGCGCGCGAGCTGAAACGCCCACCCGGCGAGCTTGAGCCCGAATGTCATCGGCTCGGCGTGGACGCCGTGCGTTCTGCCGATGGTCACGGTGTCGCGATGCTCTTCCGCCCGATCGACGACCGCCGACCACGCGCGGTCGATGCCGCCGAGCACGAGCCCGCCCGCGTCTCGCACGGTGAGTGCGAGCGCGGTGTCGAGGACGTCGGAGGAGGTGAGCCCGTAGTGGAACCACCGTCCGGCCGGGCCGAGCTCGGAGGCGACGGCATCGACGAACGCAGCGACGTCGTGGTTCGTCGTTCGCTCGAGCTCGGCGACCCGCTCAGGGGTCGGCGTCGTCGCGCGCGCCCGGATATCGCGCGCGGTGCCCGGCGGAAGCGTGCCCACCTGCTCCCACGCGTCGAGCGCGGCCAGCTCCACCGCGAGCCACCCCTCGAGCTTCGCCTCCTCCGACCAGATGTGCGTCATCGCAGGTCGGGAATAGCGCGAGATCACCGAGGCGATTCTAGTGGTCCGTCCGCGGAGGTAGCCCGCGCGAGGTGGCCCCAGGGTTCGGGGGCTATGCCGGGTGCAGGGAGACCGTCTCGCCCTCGGCAGCGGCGAGTGCGATGTCGTCCCTCCGGCGTGCCCCCTCGAAGGCGATCAGGTCGGCGCCGCGATACGCGGAGCCGCGCGCAACGGCCAACGTCTCGCCGCTCCCAGTCACGCTCAGAATCCGACCGCCGTTCGTCACCAGCCGGTCGCCGTGCAGGGCGGTCCCGGCGTGGAAGACGAGCGCGCCCTCGGCTTCCGCCTTATCGACCCCGGTGATCGTCGAGCCACGATCCGAGCCGGCCGGGTACTTCTTCGCGGCCAGAACCACCGTCACCGCAGCGCGTGGAGACGTCTCGAGCGAAACCCCGGCAAGCTCCCCGGCCGCGGCTGCCGCGAGGGCCGCGAGGAGATCTCCCTCGATGAGCGGTACCACCGATTGCGTCTCGGGATCGCCGAACCGACAGTTGAACTCGAGCACACGCGGGCCGTCGGCCGTCAGCATCAACCCCGCGAAGAGCAGGCCGATGAACGGCGTTCCGCGCCTCTGGAGCTCGTCCAGCACAGGGCGGTGAACGAGCTCGGTCAGCTCCGCCGCCGCATCGCTCCCGAGCCCGGGGACCGGTGCGAACGAGCCCATGCCTCCGGTGTTCGGCCCCTCGTCCCCATCGAAGGCCCGCTTGAAGTCCTGTGCCGGAACGAGCGGGATCGCGTTGACGCCGTCACAGATCGCAAAGAGCGAAACCTCCGGGCCCTCGAGCAACTCCTCGACGATGAAGCTGCCGCCGAGAGCCGTCACCGCCTTGAGGGCACCATCGAGCTCGGAGTCGGATCTGCACACGTGGACGCCCTTCCCGGCCGCAAGGCCGTCGGCTTTCACGACACATGGCGGCCTCGCGACCGCGAGCTGGAGGGCCGTCGCAACCCCAGCGGCGGCCAGCACGTCCTTGGCGAAGGACTTGGAGCCTTCGATCGCTGCGGCCGCAGCACTCGGCCCGAAGACCGCGATCCCCCCCGGACGAAGGACGTCGGCAACTCCGCCGACGAGCGGCGCCTCCGGGCCGATCACCACGAGGTCGATGTCGAGCGCGCGGGCGAGGGCGAGAAGACCTTCCGGGTCGTCGGCGCGAATCGGATGGCACTCGGCCAGACGCGCGATGCCCGGGCTCCCCGGCGCTGCATGGAGGTCGGTCAGCGACGGGGCCTGCGCGAGCTTCCAAGCCAGCGCATGCTCGCGCGCGCCCGAACCGACCAGGAGAGCACGCATCGGGCGACTATAGGCGTAGGCTTCCGGATGTGGATCACGCCGACTTTCAACAGTGGCTCGACGCCTACGTGGACGCCTGGAGAACCTACGACGAGGACGCGATCGGCGGGCTCTTCAGCGACGACGCCCGCTACCGCTACCACCCGTGGGACGAGGGCGCCGACGCGATCGAGGGCCGCGCCGCGATCGTCGCCAACTGGCTCGCAGAGCGCGACGAGCCGGGCAGCTGGAAGGCCGAGTATCGGCCGTGGGCGATCGACGGGGATCGCGCCGTGGCCGCAGGCATCTCGCGCTACTTCGCCGCGGACGGCAAGACGGTCGAGCGCGAGTACCACAACGTCTTCCTCTGCCGCTTCGACGACGAGGGCCGCTGCTCCGAGTTCACCGAGCTCTTCATGAAGCGCGGCTCGTAGCTCTTCGGGGCGTCAGAGCGCGAGCACGCGCTCCCGCGCAGCGCCGGTCCCGACCAGCGTGACGGGGACGTCGAGCGCCCGCTCGACGAACGACACGTAGGCCTGCGCCGCAGCGGGCAGGCACTCCTCGATCTCTTGCTGCCAGCCGGAGAGCGTCTCGAAGACCGGCCGGCAGTGGTGAAAGTCGCTCTGGTGCGAGGGGAACTCCTCCGTCTCGCTGCCATCGGGCAACGCGTAGCGAACGCAGACCGGCAGCTCGGCGAACTCCGAGAGGACGTCGAGCTTGGTGAGCGCGAGCGCCGTGATGCCGTTCACCCGGACTGCGAAGCGAAGCGCGACGAGATCAAGCCACCCGCAGCGCCGGTCCCGACCGGTCACGGTGCCGAACTCCTGGCCGATCTCGCGGACGCGCCCGTTCGCCGGCCCTTCGATCTCGCTCGGGAACGGCCCCTCGCCGACCCGGGTCACGTATGCCTTGGCCACCCCGAGCACTTCGTCGATGCGATTGGGGCCGATCCCGAAGCTGACCGCTGCACCGGCTGCGATCGGGCTCGAGGACGTGACGAACGGATAGGTGCCGTGGTCGAGGTCGAGCAACGTCCCCTGAGCTCCCTCGAAGAGGACGCGTTCTCCGTCCTTCAGCGCCCGGTGCACGAGCAGCGACGTATCGGCGACGTACGGGGCTAGCCGCTCGGCGAAGCGGAGGTGGGTTGCCACGATCTCCTCGACGTCGTGGGGCGCGAGCTCGTACACGCGTTCCAGCCACACGTTCTTCTCCTCCACGGCGAGCTCGAGCTTCTGGCGCAGGATCTTCGGGTCGAGAAGGTCCTGCACGCGAATCCCGATGCGCGTGGCCTTGTCCGCGTAGGCCGGACCGATCCCGCGGCGCGTCGTCCCGATCTGGAGCCGGCCGAGCCGGCGTTCCCGAGCGCCGTCGAGCGCAACGTGCCAGGGCATGACGAGGTGCGCATTTCCTGACACGAAGAGCACACCCTCGGTTCGATGGCCGCGTCCCTCGAGGTCGTCGAGCTCGGAGACGAGGACCTCCGGGTCGACCACGCAGCCGGCACCGATCGCGCTGCGCTTCCCGGCGATGATCCCGGACGGGATCTGTCGGATCTTGTACGTCTCGCCCGAGACGACGATCGTGTGCCCGGCGTTCGGGCCACCCTGGTAGCGGCAGACGAGGTCGCACTCTTGCGCGAGCAGATCGACGATCTTTCCCTTCCCCTCGTCTCCCCACTGCGCGCCGACGATGACCGTGGCAGGCACGTGCCGGAGTGTCGCAGGTGGCGTGGCCGGCTACACGCGGGCTACCAGCTCCGGTTCCCGCTCGTATTCGTCCAATGCGACGGCATCGATCGTCGCGACTGCCGGCAGGCCGCGCGGACAGCTCGATTCCACACCGCCGCGCGAGCCCGCGATGTCGTCGGCCCGTCCCCCGATTCGACGCACTGCGGCAAAGAGCGGAATCGCTCCGGCCGTCGCGAGCCCGCCGACGACGAACGCCGAGCCGACCGAGCGCGCCTCGCCGAGCGCGCCCAGCCCGACCTGCGCGCCGACACCGCCCGCGCCCGAGACCATCGAGTCGAAGGAGACGACGGTCGCGCGCTGCTCGGAGGGGACGAGCTGATGGAGGTACGCCTGGCGAACGGGGCTCGTCACCCCGAGGCCCGCCGTGACGAGGAGCAGCGCGGGAAGCGCGACCCAGAACGAGCCGGCGACGCCGAGAACGATCGCCGCGACCGTCTGCACGACCCCCGCCGCGAGCAGCAGCGTCGTCCGCCGCCCGCACCGCCGCGCTGCGATGCTGACGACCTGATTTCCGGCCATCGTCGACAGGGCGATGGCCGCCGCGACCACGCCGACGACCCACACCGCATCGCTCTCGAGCAGGTCCAGCAGGTAGGGCTGAGACGCATAGAACGCCCAGCTGAGAAAGCCCAGCTGGAGCGCCGCGGCGAGCATGAGCAGTCGGAGGGGCCGCTGCCCCCAGCCGAACGCGACTCCTGCCCGTGCGTTCTTCGCGATCTCCGTAGGCAGTTGGCTCGCCGGGACGGGCCGGGGCGTGAAGCCGACATCGTGCATCACCACGAAGGCAACCGCGAAGACCGCGACGAGCAGAAGCGAACGAAGGATGTACGGGATGCTGAGGTCGACCTGCCCCAGGAACCCGCCGCCGATCGTCCCGACGAGCATCGCAGCGCTCGTCACCTGTGAGCCGCGCGCGAACACCCGGTCGAGAATGCCCTGGTAGCCCGTCGCCGCGAGAGCGTCGACGAGCCACGCCTCCATCGCGCCCGAGTAGAAGGTGAACCCGAGTGCCATGGCCATCGACGCCACGGAGAAGGCGATCACTCCTGCGTCGATCTCGGCGAGCCCGACGTAGGCGAGCGTGGACAGCCCGAGCACCGACACGCTGAGCAGGAACGACATCCGTCGGCCGAGCGTGTCCGCGACGACCCCCGTCGGGATCTCGAACAGCACCGTGCCCAGCGAGAACGCGGCGTTGGCGACGAACACCTCGAAGAAGCTGAGCCCGGCGTCGAGCAGGAACAGCGTGTTGACGCCCCAGATCGCCGCTGCCGAGAGGGTGTAGAGGCCAGCGAGCGTGTAGTAGCCGGCAATCGTCCTGGAGCTCGACGGAATGGGCGCTTCGGCGGCGATGCTCACGCCCGGTCTAGCCTAGATACGCGCCTCCGCTACGCCGCTGCCAGGTCGGCGAACTTCGCGTACCGGCGCAGGAACGAGAGCTTGACCGTGCCGGTCGGGCCGTTTCGGTGCTTCGCGCAGATCACCTCCGCGATCCCTTGCTGGTCCGACTCCTCGCCGTTGTAGTACTCGTCGCGATAGAGGAAGAAGACGAGATCGGAGTCCTGCTCGAGCGACCCGCTCTCGCGCAGGTCGGAGAGCAGCGGTCGCTTGTCCTGGCGCTGCTCGACCGCGCGCGAGAGCTGCGACAACGCGAGGATGGGAACGTCGAGGTCGCGCGCGAGCACCTTGAGCGCGCGGGAGATCTGCGACACCTCCTGCACGCGGTTCTCCGCACTCGCGCCCGAGGTCATCAGCTGGAGGTAGTCGACGACGATGAGGCCGAGATTCGGCTCGCGCGACTTCAGGCGACGCGCCTTCGAGCGCAGCTCCATCATGGTCGTCGATCCGGTGTCGTCGACCCAGATCGGCGCCTTCATCAGCCGGTCGCAGGCCGTCGTCAGCCGCGGCCAGTCCTCCGGAGCGAGCCGTCCGGTGCGCAGCCGCTGCGACTCCACCTTCCCTTCGCTGCACATCATCCGCTGCGTCACCTCGGCCTTCGACATCTCCAGCGTGAAGAGCGCGACCGGGATACCGTGCCGCACGCCCAGGTTCGCGGCGATGCACATGCCGAGTGCGGACTTCCCGACCGAGGGCCGAGCGGCGAGGATGACCAGGTTGCCGGCCTGGAAGCCCGAGGTGATCGAGTCGAGCTCGCGGAAGCCGGTGGGCGTGCCCGTGACCTCGACCCCCATCTCGACGAGCTGCGAGATTCGCTCGAAGCTCTCCTTGAGGAGCGTCTCGATGTGGGTGAAGTCGCTGGTGACTCGCTGCTGGCCGAGCTCGAACACCATCTGCTCGGCGCGGTCGACGAGATCGGTCACCTCGCCCGGCCGCTCCTGACCCAGGCGCGTGATCTCCTGGCCGGTGCGAACGAGGCCGCGGAGCGTCGCCATCTCCTTGACGATCCGCGCGTAGTGCTCCACGTTCGACGTCGAGGGCACGAGCGCGGCCAGCTCGGCCACCTTCGCCTGGCCGCCGATCGCCTCCAGCTCTCCTCGCTCGTCGAGCTCGTTCGAGAGCGTGATCGCGTCGACCGGCTCCCCCTTCGCCCACAGCGCGAGCGAGGCGCGAAACAGCTTCCCGTGGCTCTCGCGATAGAAGTCCGAGGCGTCGAGGATCTCCGAGACGGTTCCGACAGCGGTCGGCGAGAGCAGCATCGCGCCGAGCACGGACTCCTCGGCCTCGAGATTCTGAGGCGGCACGAGCGCGCTCAGGCGCTCCGGTGTGATGGGTTCGGCTCTGGCCATCGGTGCGGCAGTCAATCCGTCGGCGACACGTCCGTCCAGTTCACCCCTGCGACGCGCCGAAGCGCTTCACTGCAGGAAGAAGAGAACAGACGTTCCCATGTTATCCCCCGCACCGGACAGCCTTTCGACAGGTCCGACCGAGTTGTCCAGCCGGAAACAGCCGCTCGGAGCGGGAAGTTCCCGCAACGCTCAACAGGCCGTGTGGAAAGCCCTGGGGGCGGGTGAGCCTTCCGCTCAGAGCTGGTGTCTGTCACACACGGTGACAGCCACCACGCCTACGTCTCGCGAGGCTCCGCTACCTCGTCGTCGCCGACGGAGAGCGCTTCGCTCGACCCTTCGTCCGGCTCCTCGCGCTCGTCGTCGAACCCGTCCTCGGCGATCTCCTCCTCGGCGATGACCTCTGCGACGACCGACTCCGCCTCCGAGTGCTCGGCCTCCGCAGCTGCGGCCGCCTCCGCCTCTGCAGCCTCGAGCGCGGCGAGCTCCTCCTCGGGCGGAAGCTCCCCGCCCTCCGGGACGACGAGCGTCTTCACCTCGACCTGCACGTCCTCGAAGAGCACGATCGGGATCGCGTAGCGGCCGATCCGCTTGATCGGGTCGATCCCGATCTTCCGCCGATCGACCCGCACCTTGTGCTCGTTCCAGATCCTGTCGGCGATGTCCGTCGGCGTGACCGATCCGAACAGCGAGCCGGTCGGGCCGGACTTGACGTCGAAGCGGAGAACCGTCTTCTCGAGCAGCCCGGCGATCTCCTGCGCCTGCTCGGTGCTCCGGGCCTCGCGCGTGGCACGCTGCGCCTCGACGCGCTCGAGCTCGGTCACGCGAGCCGGCGTCGCCACCTCGGCGAGCTTGCGGGGAAGCAGATAGTTCCGCGCGTAGCCGCGGGCGACGTCGACCACGTCGCCGCGCAGCCCGAGCTTCTCGACGTCCTTGAGCAGGATGATCTGCATGGTCAGAGGAACACGGCTACTGGGACACGTAGGGCAAGAGGGCCATCTCCCGCGCCCGCTTCACCGCGCCCGCGACCTGCAGCTGATGACGACGGCAGGCGCCGGTGATGCGCCGCGAGCGGATCTTGCCCTTCTCGGAGATGTAGCGGCGGAGCTGAGCGAGGTTCTTGTAGTCGACCTCGGCGACCTTGTCGCGGCAGAGGTGGCAGCTCTTCCTTCGTCCCGGCGCCGTGGTCGGCCCGGTGCGTCTTCGCTGTTGGGGTTTCTTGCCGGCCATCTGTCGCTCCTAGAACGGAATGTCGTCGTCGGCGGGCGAGGGCGGGAAGTCCGCCCCTCCGGCGCTCGCGGTGGCTCCCGCGGGCACGTACTGCTGGCCTCCCTGCTCCTGATCGCCACGGCTGTCGAGGAACTGCACGCTCTGCGCGACGACGTCCACCTTCGAGCGCTTGCTGCCGTCCTGCGCCTCCCAGGAGCGCCAGTCGAGCCGGCCGTCGATTCCGATGCGGCGACCCTTCGTCAGATGCTGCGAGAGCATCTCCGCCTGGTTGCCGTACACCTTGACGTCGAAGAAGTTCGGCTTGTCCACCCAGCTGCCGGCGTCGTCCTGCTGGCGGCCGTTCACGGCGACGCCCATCTCGAGCACCGGCGTGCCCGACGGGAGATGACGAAGCTCGGGGTCGCGCGTCAGGCGCCCGACGAGAATCACGCGGTTCAGGTCTCCGGCCATGTCGTTACTCCTCCTCTTCTTCCTCGATCGGCTCGTCGACGGGCGCGTCGGCTGGTTCGTCGACCGGCCCGGCGACTCGCCCGTCGGCTGGGGATGCGGTCTCTGCATCCTCGCGCGTCGGCGCGCCCACCGCTACCGGCCGCGCGGGACTCCCCTCGATGCGACGTGTCGCCAAGTGGCGGAGTACGCCGTCGTCGATCCGGAGCACGCGCGAGATCTCGTCCAGCGTCCCGGCCTCGCAGGTGAACTGCAGCAGGTGGTAGACACCCTCGCCCTTGTGGGCGATCTCGTATGCCAGCTTGCGCCGACCCCAGACGTCGTGCACGTCCCATGAGCCTCCGGCCTTCTCGACCAGCTCGCGGGTGCGCGTGACGACCTCGCCCTGACGATCCTCCTCCAGGTCCGGGTCGAGCAGCAGCAGAATCTCGTACTCGGTCACAGGTTCCCGTGTCTCCTTCCTTCGGTCTGATCGGCCTCGCCGTCTCTGACACCACCGGGAACGGGCGGGCAGATGCGAGGCAGGAAGCCGCGGGATGGTAGCAGCACGGGCGTCCTCTCCCTCGGGCGGTACCATCGGCCCGATGCGGAGGCTCCTGACCTGGCTCGTCGTCACGATCGGCATCGCCGCACTCGTGCGCCGTCTGAGACGTCGCCGCGATCCCGCAGCTCGTCGAGCCCACGCCGACGTCGCCCGGCGACGATCCTGCGGACGAGCTCCGGCGCAAGCTCGCGGAGTCTCGGGCAGAGGAGCCGGCCGAGGCGCCGGAGCCGCCCGAGGAGACCGTCGAGGACCGCCGGGCCGACGTGCACGAGCAAGGTCGTGCCGCGCTCGACGACATGCACGACTCCGAGAAGGAGTAGCCCACGGTGGCCGACGCCTCCGAGTCGACCCGGGTCTCCGTCGAGCCGGAGCGGGCGGGAGGCGAACGAGCTGCTGGACGCCGTGCAGGCACTCTCGGCGCAGGTGGGTGGGCTTCAGACCGAGCTGCACGCGCTTCGCTCGCAGGTGCGCCCGCTACCCGAGCCGGCCGACGCTCCCGGCTGGGGCGACAGCCCTTCGGCTCGCCGGGAGAGCTCGCCGTGGGTGCGCACGCTCGAGCGGCCGGCACCGCGCGGGCCTGCTGTTCCACGGCTTCTGATCGAGGTCGCCTTCCTCGCGGCCGTTGCGCTCGCCGCCGCGATCGCGGAGCTCGACCCGCTTCGTCATCGCGCTCGTCATGGCGGCTGCCTGGGTACTCGTCGCGCTCGGCGAGTGGCTGGCTGCGCGGGCCGCCCGGCGCCATGCCTACGTCCAGGCCGCGCCGCTGTCCGGTACCGGCGCCTTCTTCGGAGAGGATCCCTCGTGGTTCGGGTCTTCCGCCGTCGAGCGCGCCGCGATCGACGCTCCCGAAGACGAGGACACGCAGACCCGCCTGCCTGCGCCCGCCACGGACTGAGCTTCGGCCGGCCTGCTGACGGCGGAGCGCCGCAGCGCAGAAACGACTAGAAACGGGAACTCGTGCTCTTCCCCACCGCCACCTTCGCGATCTTCTTCATGGTGGTGCTGCCGCTCTCGTGGCTCCTGATGCCACACGGAGAGCGCTGGCGGGTGTTCATCATCGCCGCGAGCTTCGTCTTCTACGCCGGCTGGGACTGGCGCTTCTCGGTCCTGCTCGCGTTCTCGATCCTGTGGAACCAGGTCTTCGCCCTCGCGATCCATGCCCGTCGGGATGCCCGCTCGCGGAAGTGGCTCCTCGTCGGAGCGCTGACCGGGAACCTCGCCCTGCTCGGCTACTTCAAGTACTACGACTTCTTCGTCACGTCGACGAACAACCTGTTCGCCTCGCTCGGGATCGACGTCCCGCTCGAGGCGCGCTCGATCATCCTCCCGGTCGGGATCTCGTTCTTCACGTTCATGGCGATCAGCTACGTCGTCGACGTCTATCGCGGCGACTTCGCGCCCGACCGGCCTCGGGAAGTTCGCCGCCTACCTCTCGTTCTTCCCGCATCTGGTCGCCGGGCCGATCGTCCGCCCCGGCGAGCTGATCCCGCAACTCGACTCGCCTCGGGACCCGCGCTACGTCGACACGTCGCGCGCGTTCTTCCTGATCGGCACGGGCCTCTTCATGAAGGTCGTGATCGCCAACTACCTGGCCTCGAACATCGTCGACGAGGTCTTCGGGGCACCCAACCAGCACTCCTCGCTCGAGGTTCTGGTCGGCGATCTACGCCTACGCGGTCCAGATCTACGCCGACTTCTTCGGCTACACGAACATCGCGATCGGCCTGGCGCTCCTGCTCGGGTTCCGCTTTCCGCAGAACTTCGACGCTCCCGTACGCCGCGACCTCGATCCAGGACTTCTGGCGCCGCTGGCACATGACCCTCTCCCGCTGGCTTCGCGACTACGTCTACATCCCGCTGGGAGGCAACCGCGGCGGCTCGCTCTTCACCTATCGCAACCTGATGCTGACGATGCTGATCGGCGGCCTCTGGCACGGGGCCGGCTGGACGTTCGTCGCGTGGGGGGCGATCCACGGGACGGCGCTCGTCGCCGAGCGCTGGTGGCGCGAGCGTCCGGGCTACGTCGAGCGGCCGTCCACGGCGTGGCGTCGCGCCTGGCAGCGCTTCCTCACCTTCCAGGTCGTCTGCTTCGCCTGGATCTTCTTCCGCTCCGACTCCTTCTCGGACGCATGGGACGTCATCGTGCGCCTCTTCACCGCCTGGGGTGAGCCGTCCGAGCTCGTCACCGGCGGAGTGCTGCTCGCGATCGCGGTCGGCATCGGGTCGCAGTACCTTCCGCGCAGGCTTCCGCTCGTGCTCATGGCACGCTTCTCACGCCTCCCGGTGCCGGCGCAGGCAGTCGTCCTCTCCGTCGTGCTCCTCGCCACCCATGCCATGGGACCGGAGGGCGTGGCCCCGTTCATCTACTTCCAGTTCTGATGCCGACGAGGACGACGACATCCCCGCAGACGCGTCGACGAGGAGGGCCGGCGGCTGCACTCGGCAGGCTCCGCCATCGCCGTCTCGCTTCTCGCCCTCCTCGTCGGCGCGCTCCTGAACGCCCAGGGGCTGCGGAAGTCGGCGGAGATCCAGCCCGAGGGCTGGAAGCGAGACGTCGCTCTCGCCGTTGCCGAGCCGCTCGCGACGGTCAGCGGAGCGCTCTTCCTCGACCAGCCGCGACGAGGGCTCAAGGCGGTTCTCGGGCGCTCGGAGGACGACGAGATCGACACGGGTATCGCGGTGCCGGAGCCCGTGCCCGACCCGACTCCGGCGACGCCGGCTCGCGAGAAGTTCACCCCCGCCCGCCCGCTCCGGGTCTGGGTCGCCGGCGACTCCCTCGTCGTCGTCCCGGGCCAGTCGATCCTGCGAGCGGTGGGCGAGAGGCGGGCGATCGAGCCGATCGGCGACGTCGACGGCCGTATCGCCAGCGGTCTCGAGCGGCCGGACGTCTTCAACTGGTTCGAGCACGTGTCCGAGGTGATGGAGAAGGAGCGGCCCCGAGGCGGTCGTCCTCATGTTCGGCGGCAACGACGACCACGGCTTCATGACCGGTCTCCCGGAAGGTCGCGAGATCGACGGCTTCGGAAGCGCCAGCTGGACAGCCGAGTACCGGCGTCGCGTCGCGGGAGTCATGGACACCGTCACGCGGAAGCGGCGCCTATCTCGTCTGGATCGGCCTCCCCATCACCGACGACGCGGAGCAGACGATCCGCTTCGACACGATCAACGCCGTGGTTCAATCCGAGGCGACCAGGCGCCAAGGCCGCGTGTCCTATCTCGACACGTACTTCTTCTTCGCCGGAGACGACGGCGGCTACGCCCAGTACGTCGAGAACGACTCCGGGCGACTCGTCAAGATGCGGGCAGACGACGGCGTGCACTTCGAGCGAGCCGCCGGAGACCTGATCGCGCGAAAGGTGCTCAACCGCCTGAACCAGCGTTTCGACCTCACGAGCTGGAGGAAGGCTCGATCGTGAGCGCGAATCAGATCGGGCGAGATTAGAGGACGACGGAGGGGGTAGACCGCCCGAGATGACGCGATGCACGAAAACCTGTCTCGCGCTCTCGCTGCCGGCGGTTCCGGCGAGCGTCCGGAAGGCGCGCGTCTCGGTCGGCGAGACCGCGGCCGGCCTCGGCGCGAGCGCATCGTGTCGTCGATGACATTCGCCTTTGCGTGAGCGAAGCGGTTTCGAACGTCGTTCGTCACGCCTACGGCACGCGGCGCGGCGACGTCGACGTCGTCGTCGAGCGCGAGAACGAGGAACTCCGCGTCGTGGTCCGGGACGAAGGCCAGGGCATGAGGCGCGACGCCTCCAAGCGCCGGACGCCGGGCGGCTACGGGTTGAAGATCATCGACGCGGTAGCCGAGCGCCTCACGATCACGAGCACCGCGCGAAGCGGGAACCGAGGTTCGGATGACGTTCTCGCTCACCGGCGACGCTCGTGCTCGCGCTAGCCCGCCAGCGAACCCCTTCTTCAGCCGGCAGTCGGCGATACCCTGCCCGCGGAGCGGCATGGGCCCGGTGGCCCAGCTGGTCTTCAAAACCAGTGCGGTCGTGTAACCCACGGCTCGGTCGGTTCGACTCCGGCGCCGCTCCGCTCACACCATGAGCCCGCTCCCCCAGGAAGCCGAGAAGCTGCTGGCCGTCGAGCCCGGGCCAGTTCGTCGCCGAGCGGGATCGAATCGTCCGCGCAGCTCCGCAGCGAAGACCGCCGCAGACGAGGCCGACACCGTGGCCGGCTCTGCGAAAGCCGACCGCCGTCGTCTCCGCCGTGAATCGCGCGGCACGCGACCGGCCGAAGGCCGCCGCCGGTGCAGCGGAGGCGGCTCGCAAGGTGAGGGAGACACAGGTCGCGCGGCGATCCCGAGTCGTTCAGAAAGGCGACGGCCGAGCTGGAGACGGCGCTCGATCTGCTCGCCGAGGTCGCCGTCGCGCATGTCGCCCCTCGCGGCAAGTCTCCGAGCGATGCCATGCGCCGGCGCGTTCGCGATCTGCTGCGGACCGCGGTCGCCGACGACGATGCACGGGAGGCGCTGGTGCGCGGAGCGCTCACCGAAGAGCTCGAGACGGTGGGGTTCTCGTCGTACGCGGGGATGGCTCCCGGCGCCGCCGAAGCAGCAGAAAGCGAAGTCCGGGCCGAGCCGAGCCGAGCCAGCAGAAAGCGAAGCTGCCCGAACGCAAGCGTGCGCTCGAAGAGAAGCTCGCACAGCGCCGAAGCGACGATTGGAAGACGCCGCGAAGGCAGCACGTGAGGCCGACCGCGAGCTGAAGGCCGCCGAACGAGCCGTCGCCGCGATCCAGGCGAAGCTCGGGCGCGACGGCTGAGTTCCGAGTACGGCGAGCCTCACGAGACGATCAAAGGAGGCACTCAGCTACCGCTTGTCGGGCGGTCGGTCTTTCGGCGCTTCGAGCCGGTTCGCGCTTTCGACCGTCCGTTCTTCGTCCGCCCTTTGCCGCCTCGACGCTCGCGCGCAGCGCCTCGAGCAGGTCGGCCGGCTCCTCCTCCCGCTTGGCGGGCGGGGCGTGCACCTCTTCGCCGCGTGCGCTTCGCTTCACGATCTTGAACAGACGCTTGCGGTACTCGTCCTCGTACTTGTCGTGGTCGAACTTCGGAGGTGAAGCGGTCGATGAGCGTCTGCGCCATCTCGAGCTCCTTCTTGTCGACCTTCGCGCTCCGTCTTCGGCGCGATGCCCTTGACCGGGCGGATCTCGTCGGCGAAGTACATCGCCTCGAGCACGATCAGGCCGTCGCGCACCCGCAGGCAGCCGAGCTGCTGCTTCTGGTGGAACACGTACTCGACGATCGCCGAGAGCCCGGATTCCTCCATCGCGCGCAGGAGGAGGAGTAGACCTTGTCGGCTCCTTGGGCGGGGCCGAGGTAGTAGCTCCGCTGGAAGACGATCGGGTCGATGTCGTCCCCGGGACGAAGTCGAGCACCTGGATCGTCCTGTAGCCCTCCTCCTCGGCCGCCGCGAAGTCCTCGTCCTCGAGGTACACGAGCTCGCCGTCGGCGACCTCGTACGCCTTGACGATCTCGTCGGCGGGGACTTCCTTGCCCTCCTTCTTGCAGACCTTCTCGTACCCGATCGGCGAGCCGTCCTTCTCGTGCACGAGATGGAGCTCGAGGTCGTTCTCGTCGATCGCGCTGTACATCCTCACGGGGCGTTGACGAGACCGAAAGAGATGCTGCCCGGACCAGATCGCGCGCGGCATGACCTCGGGCTACCCGGGGCGCGGCTGCGGCTAAACGGCGTCGCGCCGATCCTGCCAGGCGCGATAGAGCGCGATCCCCCACCACAACCAGGCGATCAAGGCGAAGAAGCCTGCTGCCACGACGATCGCCTGGGCTGTGCCGAACACGAGATCGGTCACGAGATAGATCACGCCCGTGAATGCGATCGAGATCGCTGCGGATCCGGCGATCGCCTCGCGATTGCCCTTCTTCACCATGTACTCCTTGTCGCCCGCGCGGAACCTGATCCGGTGGTACGCAGCGGGCGCGAGAAAGAAGACGAGCGCGGCCGCGGTGCTGAGGAGAGTGACGTAGTAGACGTAGCGCTGCGTGTCGTTCAGCTCGCCGAACTGACTCGTGAAGCGGATGGCGAGTAGGAACCCGAACAGCACCTCGGCTCCGGGAATGAGCGAACGCAGCTCTTCGAGGAGCTCGCCGTGCTCTCGTTCGAGCCGTTCCTTGAGCTCCTCCTCCTTTTCCTCCTTCTCGACGCTTGCCTGCGCCTGCTCGGGATCAGCCATCGGGCTCCACGTGATCGGGCCACTCCGTTCGGCGCGTCAGCGCGAGGCAGTTCGGCGTGGCCATGCGATAGAGGGGCGGCCCGAAGAGCCGCGTGTAGGCGAACGCGAGATTGCGCGCGCGAAGCGCCTTCGCCTCGTCGAACCCGAAGCGCTCCGCTCCCCAGCGCACCGCCTCGTTCGCCAGGCACGAGGTCAGGCGCTCGATTCCCACGCCCTGCCGGTGAAGCGCCTCGTGGAGGAGGATCGCGTACGCGCCGGCGGTGTAGACGGTGTGCCGCCCGGAGAGAAACGCCCGGACGTTGTCGCATGTCCCGTCTTCGCAGGTGGAGGTCGGCGCCGCCTGCGTAGTACGCGACGACCCGGCCCGCAGGTATCCCGTAGCGCTCGAGGAAGACCCGCTCGAAGGTCTTCTTGTCTCGGTAGCAGCGAACGTAGACGCGCTTGACATCCGCCCTCGTGAACGCCCGTCCATCGGATACGGCGCTGACGAGCGAGGCGCGGGCGACGTCTCCGAGCTCTCGGTCGTAGCGAAACGAAGCGGCGGCCTCGGCGGTGCCGGTCGAACGCCGCGCCCAGAATCAGCGCCAGGCACGAGTAACGCCTTCACCACTACCGCTTCCCACCGAGTGAGCGTAGCCGCCGAGTAGGGTCCCGATCGTGGTGACCTCGATAGCGATCACCCCCGAGGAGCACCGCCACCGCTGCGACGCGCTGCTCGAACGTCTTCGCGCCGAGGAGCTCGCGGGCGTCGTCCTCTTCGATCCCTACTACGTCCTCTACTACGCGGGCTTCGCGTTCGCACCGACCGAGCGGCCGATCGCATTCGTCCTCGCCGCCGATGGCGAGCGGGCGCTCGTCGTCCCTCGGCTCGAGGTCGAGCACGCCGAGGCCAAGGCGATGTTCGACCGCGTCGAGCACTACCTCGAGTACCCGGGCGACCCGCGCTCCGAGGTCGCTATCGAAACGGCCCTCTCTGCGCTCGGCCTGACCGGCAAGATCGGCGCCGACCAGGACGGCTACCCGTGGATCCTCGGCTACCGCGGTCCGACGCTGAGCGAGCTCTCGGGAGCCACCGTCGTGAGAGTTGCGGCGCAGATCGAAGAGCAGATGGCGATCAAGTCGGAGGCCGAGATCTCGCTGATCCGCGAGAGCTGCCGCTGGGGGAACCTCGCGCACCGGCTGCTACAGCGCTACACGCGCCCGGGGTCACCGAGACCGAGGTGGCGCAGCGTGCGATCGAACGAAGCGACCTTCGCGATGCTCGACGCCATCGGCGAGATCTACCGCGCTCAGAGCTTCTTCATCGAGCGGCGCGCACGCGGGCTATCGCGGCCAGATCGGCCGCAACTCCGCGATCCCACACGCGCTCGCGGGAAACATCGTCTTCCGGGAGGGAGACGTACTCGTGACAGGTGCGAGCGCGCCGGTATGGGGCTACCTCTCGGAGCTCGAGCGGACGATGGTGATCGGCGAGCCGACTCCGAGCAGGAGCGCATGTTCGGGCACATGAAGGCGGTGCAGGAGGTCGCCTTCGAGGCGATCCGGCCGGGGGCCACCTGCTCCGAGGTCGACATGGCGGTGCGGACGTACTTCGCGCAGCACGACCTCTTCGCGTACTGGCGGCACCACACGGGCCATGCGATCGGGCTCCGCTACCACGAAGGCCCGTTCCTCGACTCGGGCGACCCGACCGAGATTCGCCCAGGGATGGTGTTCACGGTCGAGCCCGGCCTGTACGCGCCCGAGCTCGGCGGATTTCGCCACTCCGACACCGTGCTCGTGACGGACGACGGGATCGAGATCCTCACCTACTACCCGCGCGACCTCGCGAGCCTGATCATTCCTGCGTGATCGTCAGAGCGCGCTACGCTTGCTCAAGCGAACAGAGGCAGCAGGAGGCGGGAGATGAGCGCAGCAGTGACGACGGAGCTGAAGACGATCGGCCACTGGATCGGCGGCGAGAACGTGCAGGGCTCGTCGGGAAGAACGGGGCCGATCTACAACCCCGCGACGGGCGAGCAGACGGTGAAGTCGCGTTTGCCAGCCCCGAGGAGATCGATCGCGCCGTCGCGACCGCGAAGTCCGCCTTCACCGAATGGCGCACATGGTCGCTGTCGAAGCGCTCCGAGCTCTTCTTCCGGATCTACGACCTCTTCGACGAGCACCGCGAGGATCTCGCGAAGCTGCTCACCGCCGAGCACGGCAAGGTGCTCTCCGACGCGCTCGGCGAGGTGCAGCGCGGCATCGAGGTGATCGAGTTCGTCTGCGGGATCCCCACGCTCCTCAAGGGCTCCTACTCCGAGCAGGCGTCGACCGGGGTCGACGTGTACTCGATCCGCCAGCCGCTCGGCGTCGCCGCGGGGATCACGCCGTTCAACTTCCCGGCGATGGTTCCCATGTGGATGTGGGCGCCGGCGATCGCCTGCGGGAACACGTTCGTCCTAAAGCCGTCCGAGAAGGACCCGTCCGCCTCGATCCTCACCGCCGAGCTGCTGAAGGAAGCCGGCCTCCCCGACGGCGTCTTCAACGTCGTCCACGGAGACAAGGTCGCGGTCGACGCACTCCTCGAGCACCCTGACATCGCCTCGATCAGCTTCGTCGGCTCGACCCCGATCGCGCGCTATGTCTACGAGAACGGGACGAAGGCGGGCAAGCGGGTGCAGGCGCTCGGGGGAGCCAAGAACCACATGATCGTTCTGCCGGACGCCGACATCGACATGGCCGCGGACGCCGCGGTCAGCGCGGGTTACGGCTCCGCGGGCGAGCGCTGCATGGCGATCTCCGTCCTGGTCGCCGTCGGCGACGCAGCCGATCCGCTGGTCGGCGCGATCCGGGAGCGACTGCCCAAGGTCAAGGTCGGCGACGGCATGGATCCGGAGTCCGAGATGGGCCCGCTGGTCACGCGGGAGCACCGCGACAAGGTCGCGTCGTACCTCGATTCCGGGCCGGAGCAGGGGCGACGATCGTCGCCGACGGTCGCGAGACCGCTCCGGACGGAGACGGCTTCTTCCTGGGCGTGTCGCTGCTCGACAACGTCACGCCCGAGATGGACGCCTACCGCGACGAGATCTTCGGCCCGGTGCTCTCGGTCGTTCGCGTCCCGACCTACGACGACGCCCTTCGACTCGTCAACGACAACCCGTACGGGAACGGCGTCGCAATCTTCACGCGGGACGGCGGAGTCGCCCGGCAGTTCCAGTTCGACGTGAACGTGGGCATGGTCGGAGTCAACGTGCCGATCCCGGTGCCGGTCGCGTATTACTCGTTCGGCGGCTGGAAGAGCTCGCTGTTCGGCGACCGTCACATCTACGGGCCGGAAGGGATCGACTTCTACACGCGGACGAAGGCGGTCACGAGCCGCTGGCCGGACCCGAAGACGAGCAAGGTCGACCTCGGGTTCCCGCAGACGCGCTAGCGACGCCCGCGCCATATGGCCGCGGCAATGCGCCGCTGCTGGGCCCGCGCGAGACCGAGCATCCGGCCCTTCTGGACTCCGAACGCAACGACCGCTGCGAATACCCGCTCGTGACGCCAGATGACGATATTGAACGCCGCTGGAATCGCCACCCCAGAACCAGCCCTCTGCCCCGATGTGGACACGTAAGGGTCGTATTCCTTTGGTGCCGGACTTCTTCATCTCCTCGTCGAGATAGGCCATCATCAGCCGTGGGCCGTCAGCGTTCCGGAAGAGGTCGGCTCTCGACGCAATGACCGCTCGCCGTGGTCGAACTGCATCTGGTAGCTCGTGACCCGCCCCCAGCGCTTGAGGAGCCGGGACAGCCGGCGATCGTCCCTCGACTCGCTCTCGTTCGTGCGTGGTCCGCTCCGATCCCGGTCGAGCTCGAAGCCAGTCGGAATATCCGCCCGGTCGCAGCACAAGGTATTTCGGGTCGATCTCGGCCGCAGAAGCGGAGGCCGCCGCGACGAGAAGGCAGGACGGACGACCTACGAGCGACAAGCGCATGCGACACATCATGGGCCAGACACACGCGAAAGGTTGTGAAGAGAAATGGCGCTTCTCCTGCGCCGACGGCCTTCGACAAGCCGAAGTCGACGCGCAGGTGCTCGCGGCCGACCGGTGCCGTGTCGTAGCCGTCCTCCGGCCCGCCGGGAATCTCGATCAAGCAGCTAGCGAAGCGCGGCAGCGATCCGGCGCTCTTGAGCGCGCGCGAGGGCGAGAGTGCGCTGCTTCCCGATTCCCCAGCTGGCCACGAGTCCCAGGAACCGGGATTGCCGCCACGTGACCATGGTGTAGTAGCTGGGATAGCCGGACCAGTACACCCAGCTCTCCTCGCCGGTCGCCGTTCGCTCGCGGCCGTCGGCGAGGAGTGGCCCGCGTCTCGCGTTGCGCTTCCGCTGCACTGCGTCGAAGTGAGCGAGAACCAGTCGCGCTCCCTCCGGACTGCGGAACATGTGGGTCGCAGATTGGATCGTCTGCAGCTGCCTGCCGGATCCCTTGTCATAGCTCGCCAGATATCCGGTGACGCGGCCGGACCGAGCGGCCAGCTTCTTGTTCGCGCGCACATCGCCCGAAAAGCGCGCGTTCGTGAAGACGAACGTCCCTTTCGTGTCGGGCTCATACCCCGCGGGGAGATCGGCGACCGTGAGGACGAGAGCTTTCGGATCGACACGCCTGCCGACGCGGGAGCCGTGAGCAGCGCGGCGGCCGTGAGAACTGCAATGGACGAGCGCACCGTCTAGCGAACCGCTGCCGCGATCCGTTGCTGCTGCTTTCGGGCGAGCGCGATCGCGAGCCGCCGGTGGTTTGTCATCTCCTGGCACATCACCCACGCGACGACGCGTGAGTACCGCCAGATGACCACGGTTCCATCGTCCGGGGAGGAGCTGCTGTATACCCGGGCCATCGTCCCGATGTTCGCCGAAGTGCGCTTCACGGGCCCGGTCAGCTCCTTCCTCAGTTGCTTCTCGTACCAGGTCAGGTACACCGCGGCGCCGTCCGGTCGGCGAAACACGTCAGCCGCGGAATTGACGTAACGCCAACGCGGCGAGGCTGCCGAGCCGTAGTTCGTATATCTCGCGTAGTAGCCGCCGAGCCGGCCCGAGCGGGCGACGATCCGCCGTCCCTCTGGCTTGGCGGCGAGGTACGCATTCGGAATGGCGAAGCTGTTGTCCTCGTCGAGCTGGTACTGCGGAGGCACTTCGATCTGGCGGAGCACGAGCTCGATCGGGGCGACATTCGCGGCGGACGCGGGCACGGCGAGCGTCGCAGCGAGGATCGTGAGTGCGGCCGCCAAGCGCATGCGCTCAGCTTGAACGATGAAGCGGCGTGCGGGTAGTGGGCCTCCACACCGCAGATCGCCCGACGTCACGTGCGGCGAGTAACCAGGGTCTGACCCCTGGACACGTCCGCATCAGACAGGTGGAGGCGTGCCAAGTGTGTGACGATGAGTCCACAGCGCGACAGATCCTCAAGGCTGTTGCGCCGATCGGCGCAGCACGCGGCGGTCGCCCACACGGCGCGTGATCCCGTCCTGATCGAAGCGCTCGAGGAGAAGCTGGGCATCGCGCCGGCCGATGCCGAGGAGATCTCGGAAGCGCGCGAGCGTGATCTCGCCGGTCGAAGCGCACTCGGCGACCAGCGCCTCTTTCGCCGCATCGTAGGACTCGGCGGCGATCGCGTGCTCCTTGC
Source organism: uncultured Actinomycetes bacterium (assembly GCA_963838395.1). Lineage (GTDB taxonomy): Bacteria > Actinomycetota > Thermoleophilia > Gaiellales > Gaiellaceae > GMQP-bins7. The sequence goes on along the minus strand of CAWIQX010000014.1, from coordinate 1,033,874 downwards.
CGAGCCGGACGAGCTCTCCCCGCGCCTCGAGAAAGCGCGTGAGCTCGTCGTCCTCGACCTTGGTGGCGCGCACGCCCGCCTCGCGCAGCTCGCGCACGAGCCGCTCCGCATCCTGCTCGCGAGCGCCGATCGAGGGAACCGCGCCGGGAAGATAGAGCTTGGCGCCGCGCCGCTCGAACGGGAGCAGCGGAAGAACGTCCGCCGCCCAGGGCTCCGCCGGCGTCGGGACGCCGGGATCGATTGGATCGGCGGACTCGATCGCGGCGCGCAGCTCCCGATCGAGCTCCTCGAGCCAGGCACGCGAGAAGATCCACGATCCAGCCCGCTCGATGCCCTCCGGATCCCCGTCGAGTACGAATCTGAGCGAGTCCGCGCGCACGGGCGCATGCACGGTCGCGGCAGCTTCCCCCCGTTCGATGCGCGTCATTCGCTCGGCGTCGCGGTGGCGAGGCGGAGCAGGGTCGATCACACGACCGCCGCCGAGCGTCGTCTCCGCGCGCAGGATCACGCGATCGCCACGCGCCGAGACGACGGGCGCCGCCAGGCGCAGCTGCGCGTTGCGCTCACCCGCCCTGACCACGCGGGCGGGAACATGGGCCGTTCCGACGTGAACGTGGACGCGAGCGCCGTCGCGGATCGGCTCCAGCTCGTCGAGCACGACGTCGAGCGCGGTACGAGACCGGGTAGCCGGCGCGCTCGATCAGCGCATCGCCGCGAAAGACGTCCGAGCGCTCGACTCCGGGCAGGCTGACCGCGACCCGCTGCCCCGCCTCCGCCCGATCGACGTCGCGATCGTGCACCTGCACGCTCCGTACGCGCACGTCCTTGCCGGAGGGTTGGAGAATCAGCTCGTCTCCGGCGCCGATCGTGCCCGACCAGAGCGTCCCGGTGGCCACCGTGCCGATGCCGCGCAACGTGAATGTGCGGTCGACGTACAGGCGGACCGGTCCGTCCGGCCGTCCCTGCTCGACGTTGTCCGCGGCGCGGGCGATCGCAGCGCGCAGCTCGTCGATGCCGTGCCCCGGTCCGGGCGCTGACGGTCACGACCTCCGAGCCCGGCACGAGCTCCTGCGCGATCTCGACCGCGAGCTCCAGCACCTCGTCGTCGACCGCGTCCGCCTTGGTCACGGCCACGACGCCGCGCTCGATCCCGAGCAGGCGCAGGATCGCGAGATGCTCGTGGGTCTGCGGGCGAGGGCCCTCTCCCGCGTCGACGACGAGGAGGAACAGATCGATGCCGGTCGCCCCGGCCACCATGGTGCGCACGAACCGCTCGTGACCCGGCACGTCGACCACCGAAAGGCGACGACCGTCCTCGAGCTCGAGCGGGGCGTAGCCGAGGTCGATCGAGATGCCGCGCCGCTGTTCCTCCGGCAACCGGTCCGTGTCCTTGCCGGTCAGCGCGCGAACGAGCCACGTCTTCCCGTGGTCGATGTGGCCTGCGGTGCCGATCGTCAGCGGCACCGCGCCTCGATCAGGCCATCGGCGATGCTGACGGGCTCGAACCCGCCGGACGCGAGCAGCGCACGCCACTGCGCCTCGTCACGCTCGCGGCCGTCGAAGAGGGTGAGCATCAGCAGGTCGAGCCACTTCGCGCCGTGCGGCTCGTTGCCCGATGGCACGACCGACTCGAGAACGACGAGTCGCGCGTCGCGAGGTGCTGCGCTGCGGATCGTGCGGAGGATCGCCGCCGCGCGCTCGTCATCCCAGTCATGGAGGATCGTCGCGAGGACATAGGTGTCTCCGGGCGGGACGCGCTCGAAGAAGTCCCCTTCGACGAAGTCGATGCGGTCGCCGAGCGCGGTTTCGTCCCGGTTGGTCTCAGGAAGGTCGAAGACCACCCCGCGCACGCCCGGATTGCGACGTAGCAGCCCTACGAGGAGGGAGCCGTTTCCACCGCCGACGTCGACGACCCGCTCGTCGTCGCGCCACTCGAGCGTGGCCAGCCGTTCCAGCCTGCGCTCCCAGCCCTGCACCATCGCGCGATCGAACGCGGCTCGCTCGTCGCGATGCTCAGCGAGCCAGCTCCAGAACTCGGCGCCGTGGGTCTTCTCGAAAGCAGGCGTGCCCGAGGTCGCATCGAGCTCACCGATCGCCCGAAGCCAGATCCCGCCGAAGAGATGGGCGAAGTCGTCCCAGCCGTCGCCGCGGAGAATCTCGGACGCCTCGTTGTTACGAAACACTCCCGGCTCTTCCTCGGCGAACACGCCGTCGCTTGCGAGCGCGCGCAGGAGGCGGTGGAGTCGATCGGCGTCCGCGCCGACCTGCCGAGCCACGTCCCCGACGTGCCTCGGGCCGTCGGCGAGCGCTTCGGCAACGCGGAGATCGGCCACGAGCGCGAGGGCTCTCGTGGCGAGCCCGCCTCGAAGCATGTTCCAGAGGACGAACTCGGGCGCGCTTGTGCTCATCGGTGGGTTACCTCGTGCCAAGTAACAGACTGTTACTTGGCATCTCGCGCTCGCGCCGCGGAGACGGCCGCGGCGACCTCGTCGATCTCCGCGTCGGTGAGCGTGCGACAGTCGAGCAGCGTGCGGCCGTCGCGGACGACGGCGATCACCGGTGGGTCTCCCCGGCCGAAGCGGCTCGGCAAGCTGCTCCTCGACGGCGCAGGCGGCGCTCGGCAGCTCCGCGAGCGGGAGGGCCCCGCCTCCGACGCGCGCCGACCGTCTCCTCGACCTCGCCGTCGACGAGGTCGGCCAGTCGCTCCGCGCGGGCCCGCACACGCTCGATCGGCTCGTGCAGCATTCGGAGCACCGGGATCCGATCCCTCGTCTCAGGAGAGAGCGCGAGCGAGAGCGTGCCCTCGAGCGCCGCGAGCGTCAGCTTGTCCGCCCGAAGCGCGCGCTGGAGAGGATGACGCCGCAATCGTTCGACCAGATCCTCCCGCCCGACCAGGATCCCCGCCTGCGGGCCTCCGAGAAGCTTGTCTCCGGAGAAGCAGACGAGGTCCGCACCTGCACGGAGGCTCTCGGCCGGCGTCGGCTCGTCGCCGACGCGGGCGAGCGCACCCGAGCCCAGGTCGTCGACGAGTGCCACGCCATGCCGCCGCGCGACCTCGGCGAGCTCGGCGAGCTCCGGTTGCTCGGAAAAGCCCACGACTCGGAAGTTCGACTGGTGCACCCGAAGCAGAACGGCGGTCTCGGGCCCGATCGCGCGCTCGTAGTCGGCGGCACGCGTCCGGTTCGTCGTCCCCACCTCCACGAGCCGCGCGCCGGAGCGCGCGAGCACCTCGGGGATTCGGAAGCCGTCTCCGATCTCGATCAACTCGCCGCGAGAGACCACCACCTCTCGGCCCTCGGCGAGCGCGGCGAGCGCGAGCAGCACCGCCGCGGCGTTGTTGTTGACCACGAGGGCCGCCTCGGCGCCCGTGAGGCGACGAAGGAGCGAGCCGAGATGATCCTGGCGCGATCCGCGCTGCCCGCCTTCGAGGTCGTACTCGAGGTTCGAGTAGCCGGCCCCCACTTCCACCACCCGGTCGAGAGCGGCTTCGGCCAAGGGCGCGCGCCCGAGATTGGTGTGCACGAGCACGCCGGTCGCGTTCAGCACACGCCGCAGCGAGGGCCGGCGCGCGCCCGCAAGCTCGCTCAGCACGGCATCGACGAGCGGGCCCGGCTCTCGTCCGGCCCTGATCTCGACTCGCGCACGCTCCAGGACCGAGCGGGCGACGTCGAGAAGGAGGTCGTGCGGCTCGCCGGCAAGCCGCTCGTCTGCGAGCAGCCTGTCGACCGAAGGAAGATCGCGGAGCGAGCGCGGGCCCGGCATGGAGGGCAGTGTGGCGAGGCGTCGCCTACCTCGCAAGCGCGGGCAAGAGCCTCACGCAGGAGCGCGGTCAAGCGCGGCTGGACCTCCGCGCCCACCGCGAGCACCTCTTCGTGCCCGAGCTTCTCTCCCGTGACTCCCGCAGCCATGTTCGTGACGACGGAGATGCCGAGGCAGCGGATCCCCATGTGGCGTGCCGCGATGACCTCCGGCACGGTCGACATGCCGGCGAGGTCGCCGCCGACGGCACGCATGAACCGGATCTCCGCGGGCGTCTCGAACTGCGGACCGAGCCAGGCGGCGTACACGCCCTCGCCGATCTCGAGCCCCAGCCGGTCAGCGGCGTCGCGAGCGATCCGCCGGAGCTCCGGGTCGTACGCATCGCTCATGTCCGGGAAGCGCGGGCCCGAGCGCATCGTCGTTCGGCCCGACGAGCGGCGAGGCTCCCATCAGGTTCACGTGGTCGGAGATGAGCACGAGCATTCCTGGGCGATACGACTCGTTGATCGCACCCGCGGCGTTGGTCACGACCAGCGTGCGAATACCGAGCTGCGCCAGCACCCGCACGCCGAAGACCGCCCGGTCGGCGTCGACTCCCTCGTAGAGGTGCGCGCGCCCGCGCATCACCGCTAGCGGCACGCCCTCGATCGTCCCGACCGTGAGCACCCCGGCATGGCCCACCGCCGTGGACACCGGCCAACCGGGAATCTGGTCGTAGGAGATCTCGATGCCGTCCTGCATCTCGTCCGCGAGCCCGCCGAGGCCACTCCCGAGGACGACACCGACCGCGGGTTCGAGATCGGTCTCGTCCCTGATCCGGCGGACCGCGGCGTCGATCGTGCCGGCGGTCAGGTCGATCCCTCGGCCAGGCGAAGCTCGTACCGCGAGACGACGAGCTCCACGACCTCGACCGGGTCGTCCGTGAGGAACAGCAGCTCGACGTCCTCGGGCGAGATGAGCTTGTCCTCGAGCATCTCCTTCCGCACCCAGTCGAGCAGCTCACCCCAGTAGTCGGAGTCGAACAGGACGACCGGGAAGTTGCCGATCTTCCCGGTCTGGATGAGCGTCAGCGCCTCCCACAGCTCGTCCTGCGTGCCGAAGCCGCCCGGGAAGATGACGAACCCCTCGGCCGCCTTCACGAACATCACCTTGCGCGCGTAGAAGTGCTCGAAGGTCAGGCCGATGTCGCACCACGAGTTCAGCCCCTGCTCGTGGGGCAACTCGATGTTGAAGCCGACCGACAGGCCGCCGCCTTCCTGGCATCCACGATTGGCGGCCTCCATCACCCCGGGACCGCCGCCGGTGACGACGGCGAACCCGGACTCGGCGAACGCGCGGGCGGTAGCGCGCGCGCTCTCATACGTCGGCGTGCCCTCGAGGACGCGCGCCGACCCGAAGATCGACACCGCCGGGCGATCGATCTGCTGAATGGCCTGGAACCCGGCGAGGAACTCGGACGCGATCAGCGAGATGTCGCCGGCGAGCGTCTCCTGGCTCGCCCGCAGAACGCGGCGATCGAGCTCGGGGCCCTTCGTCAAACTAGAAGTCCCGCTCGACATAGCTCGCCGACATGGCGAGGCCGAGCACCGCGGCGAGCCCGAGGTAGACGACGCCGACCGTCACCTTCTGCCACGTGGGCAGCCTGTAGTACTCGGCCGCCTGACCTCGCTCTTTCCAGCGTCGCCAGAGGTCGAGACCGCCGATGACGACGATGAGCAGGAGCAGCGGGTTGAAGCTGACCACGACCAGCCCGACCATCATCAGGAGCCCGACGAACCAGATGATCGGATGCAGCGCCGCGACGGCACGACCTCCGTCGAGCGGCACGATCGGGATCAGGTTGAACAGGTTCAGGAAGAACCCCACGAAGGCCAGTGCGACCAGGAGCTCGGAGCCCGACGCCTCACCCGCGATCCAGAATGCCGCGGCTCCCAGGGAACCGAGAATCGGGCCGGCGAGCGCGACCCGCGCTTCCTTCCAGGCATCGTCCGGCAGCTCCTTCATCCCGATGACGGCGCCGAGGAAGGGGATGAAGAGTGGAGCGCTCGCCGGCACGCCCTGCCGGCGCAGCTCGATCACGTGCCCGATCTCGTGGACGAAGATCAAGACGACGAACCCGATCGCGAACGGCAGGCCCCAGATCCAGGCGTAGGCGCCGATCGAGACGAGCATCGAGGCGCCGGTCGTGACCACCTTGAACTTGAGGAGGAACCCACCGAACTTCACGACGAGGAACGCCAGCCCGACGATCGGGCGCGGCGAGCTTGCGCAGGAGGCTCACGAACCCGCCGCGCGGGTGCATCGGCTCGTACCCCCGGGCTCCGTGCTCGGAGTGCTCCGGGTTCGGAAGGGTCGGCGGCTCAGGGGCCTCTACGGGCTCGTAGCGGCGATCCGGGCTCGATGGTCACGAGTGCAACCTCACGATCCCCGACCGATCCACTCTTCGCCGCCTTCGTAGACCTCTTTCTTCCAGAGCGGAACCGAGAGCTTGAGCTCGTCGATCGCCTCGTGACAGGCGGTCAGCGCGGCGCCCCGGTGCCCGGCGCCGAGACGGCGATGATCACACTCGTCTCGCCGATGTCCACGCGCCCGATGCGATGGTGGATCGCGACCTCGCAGAGCTCGTGTCGTCCCTTCAGCGACTCGGCGAGCCCCGCCATGACCTGCTCCGCCATGCCCTCGTAGGCCTCGTACTCGAGGTGGAGCACGTCGCGACCGCGCGAGCGCGCCCGCGTCGTTCCGACGAAGGTCGCGATCGCGCCTGCCTCTTCGGTTCGCACCTCCGCAACGACATCCTCGATCGAGAGCGGGTCTTCCGAGAGCAGGAAGTCGCCGCCGGAGACGGGGGGTATGACGGCCACTTCGTCGCCCGGCGAGAGCTTCGCGCTCTTCTCGGCGTAGTCCCGGTTGACCGCGTAGAGGAGACCTTCCGGCTCCTCGCCGAACGCGAGCTTGCCCCAGACGTCGCCCACGACGGCGTCGTCGGACAGCTCGAGCTCGACGCTCCGAGATCCCGCGCGCTCACGAAGCGCCGCGAACAGCCGCACTCGCACCTTCACGGGAAGGAGGGTATCGGCGGGCGCGTACCCTCCTTCCGAGCCCGACGCGACTAGGCAGGCACGAGCTCCTCGAGCGGCGCTGCTATCTCGATGGGAGCGCCGATCACGAACACCTGCGGCCCACCCGGAGCGACCGGCTCGTCGAACGTCGCGACGAGCGTCGGCGCCGAGAAGAAGCCGAGCACACGGAGTGTGCCGTCTCCCACGTTGCGGATGTCATGGGGCTCCATCGCGGGAACCGTCAGCATGGCGCCGGCCTGCGCGACCGCCGTCTCCTCCCCGATCGTCGCCTCACCCTCCCCTTCCAGGATCAGCAGGAGCTCCTCGGAGCTGTCGCGATGGGACCCGACGTGCATCCCGGGCTCGAGCTCGAAGTACACCGTCGCCGTGCTCGCATTCCCGACCTGGCTGTGGTGGGGGAAGCCGACCCGGACGCGCCGGGTCGGGTCCAGCGCGGACTCGACGTCCATCAGCGGGAGCGAGCTTGAGATCGAGCTGGTGCATCGCTCTCTCCTTTCATTGCACAATACTGTGCGACGATTATGTGCACGAGGCTCGCTGCCTGTCAAGCTTTCGGAGTACACTTCTGTGCAGTGACTCGCAAGTACGAGCTGAACCGACGCGCAGAACGCCAGGCGGAGACGCGCATGAGGATCGTGGAGGCCACGGTCGGCTTGCATACGAGCGTCGGCCCCGCACAGACGACCGTCTCCGCCATCGCCGAGCGGGCGGGCGTGCAGCGCCACACCGTCTACGCGCACTTTCGCGACGAGCGCGAGCTCTTCGATGCGTGCTCTGCGCATTGGGCGGCGCGCCATCCCTTCCCGGACAGCGCTCGCTGGAGCGACGTCGAAGAACCGATGCGCCGCCTGCGGGTGGCTCTGGACGCGGTCTACGAGTGGTACGAACGCGTCGGGGACGACCTGGAGCGCTTCAAGCGCGATTCCGGAGTCCACGCGACGACGGCCGCGCTCGTCGAGCGGCGAGAGCGAGGGCTCCTCGCCGCTCAGGGACGGGCTCGCGGTCGGCTGGTCGCGGAGGAAGCCGGTACGGGCGGCGATCGGCCACGCCCTCGAGCTCGAGACCTGGCACTCGCTGGTCCGACGCCACGGCCTGACGCGCAAGCAGGCAGTCGACGCGATGCTGCGCTTCGTCTCCAGCGTCTAGCCTTCGATCGATGGCGACCGCCGAGGATCGCCGTACGGACTCCGGCATCGAGGTGAAGCCCGTCTACACGGCAGACGACCTCCCGCCCGGGCCGCTCGAGCTTCCCGGCGAGCACCCGTTCACGCGCGGGCCCAATGCCGACCATGTATCGCGGCCGTCCGTGGACGATCCGCCAGTACGCGGGCTTCGGCTCCGCCGAGGAGACGAACGCCCGCTTCCGCTATCTCCTCGATCGGGGCCAGACCGGGCTCTCCGTCGCCTTCGACCTGCCGACGCAGCTCGGCTACGACTCGGACGATCCCTCTGGCCGAGGGCGAGGTCGGGCGGACCGGAGTGGCGATCGACTCGATCGCCGACATGGAGGCGCTGCTCGAGGGAATTCCCCTCGCCGAGGTCTCCACGTCGATGACGATCAACGCGCCCGCCGCCCTTCTCCTCCTTCTCTACGAGCTCGTGGCAGAGGGTCAAGGCGTCGACGGGAAGAGCCTCAAGGGCACGGTGCAGAACGACGTGCTGAAGGAGTACGTCGCCCGAGGCAACTACATCTTTCCGCCCCGTCCTTCCATGCGGTTGACCACGGATCTCTTCGCCTACTGCGAGGAGCGGCTCCCCAGCTGGAACACGATCTCCATCTCCGGGTACCACATCCGCGAGGCCGGAGCGAGCGCCGCGCAGGAGCTCGCGTTCACGCTCGCGAACGGCATCGCCTACTGCGAAGCGGCGATCGCCGCGGGGCTCTCTCCCGACACGTTCGGAGAGCGGCTCTCCTTCTTCTTCAACGCGCACAACCACTTCTTCCAGGAGGTGGCGAAGTTCCGGGCCGCACGACGGCTGTGGGCGGAGATCATGCGCGAGCGCTTCGGGGCGACGAACCCGCGGGCGACCGCGCTTCGCTTCCATGCGCAGACCGGCGGCTCGACGCTCACCGCGCAGCAGCCTGAGAACAACATCGTGCGCGTGGCGATCCAGGCGCTCTCGGCGGTGTGCGGCGGCGCGCAGTCGATCCACACGAACTCGTTCGACGAGGCGCTCGCGCTGCCGAGCGAGCGCGCCGCGCGGATCGCGCTCCGGACGCAGCAGATCCTCGCGAACGAAGCCGGCGGCACGGACACGGCCGACCCGCTCGGCGGCGCCTACTTCATCGAGGCCTTGACGCAGCGAGCTCGAGGAGAAGGCGCGCGAGCTGATGCAGCGGGTCGACGACCTCGGAGGCGCCGTCTCCGCGATCGAGCAGGGATTCGTCCAGGCGGAGATCGAAGCCTCGGCCTTCCGCTATCAGGCCGAGGTCGAGTCCGGCGAACGCATGGTCGTCGGCGTCAACCGCTTCACGGAGGAGGGAGACGAGCGGGTCGAGCTCCTGCAGGTCGATCCCGAGAGCGAGCGCCGCCAGACGGAGCGGACGGCACGGGTCCGAGCAGAACGGAACGCAGAAGCCGCCGCGAGTGCCCTGGCCGAGGTGGAACGAACCGCCGAGACGGACGCGAACCTCCTGCCCCCGATGCGCGAGGCCTTGCGCGCGCGCTGCACGATCGGCGAGATCTGCGGCGTCCTCCGCAGGCTTTGGGGTACATATGACGGTCGGCATGCGTAAGGCAACGCAGTTCGCAGCGGCGGCAGCGGTCGTCCTCGCGCTCGGGATCCCGCTCGCGGCGCTCGCCGGGTCACGCGGTGGCGAGTCGAGCGCGGCACGCCTCGCAACCCCGAGCTTCACGCGCGACGTCGCCCCGATCATCCAGCAGAAGTGCGCCGGCTGCCATCAGCTGGGTGGGATCGCACCCTTCCCGTTCCAGACGGCGAAGCAGATCTCAGTCGCGCTCGACCCTGATCGCCGCGACCGTGCAGGCCGGCCTCATGCCGCCGTGGCCACCGGGCGCGAGGTCCCCGAGCTACGTCGGCGAGCAGGAGCGGAGACTCAGCGCGGCCGAACGCGCGACGCTCCTCGCGTGGGCTCGCGCGGGTGGCAAGGTCGACGGCCCGGCGCGGAAACCACTCCCCGACAAGCCCGCGCAGGTCGGCGCCCGGAGAGTCGGTCCTCGCCCTCCGCATGCCTTCCGCGTACCAGCCGCGCGCCGCGAGAGGTGTGACGGACGACTACCGCTGCTTCCTCCTCGACCCGAAGCGTTCCGGCGACTCCTTCGTCACCTCGGCGCGGATCGAGCCCGGGGCGGCGAAGGTCGTCCATCACGTGATCCTGTTCCGCGTTGCGCGGGGACAGGTCCCCGACGCCAAGCGCCTTGATGCCGGCGCGGCGGGACCAGGGTGGAACTGCTTCGGAGGAACGGGGCTGCCCTCGGGCGACGGTTCGGGTTCCATCCAGGATTCGCTGAACGACGCGAACTGGGTCGCGGCGTGGGCGCCGGGTTGGGGCGGCAACCGCCTTCCACAGGGCACCGGCGTGCCGCTGCCCGCGGGCAGCCAGATCGTGATGCAGGTGCACTACAACCTGCTGAACGGCCGGACTCCCGATCGCTCGCGCGCGGTGCTCACCGTCGCTCCCGCGGCCGCGAAGCTCACTCCTCTGCAGACGATGCTCCTTCCCGCACCGGTCGAGCTCCCCTGCGCCCAGGGCGAGCAAGGGCGTCTCTGCAACCGCAACGAGGCGCTCTTCGATCTCACGGGCAAGTACGGGTCCCAGGCGGCGTTCGTGCCGGCCGGGCTCCTGATCCTCTGCCGCGGGAGCGCCGCGAACCCGCGCGGCGGAGCGGTCTCCACCTGTGACAGGCGCCTCACGCAGCCGACGACGATCCACGTCGCCGCGGGCCACATGCACTTGCTCGGCGCCTCGATCCGGGTCGAGCTCAACCCGGGCACGCCGCAGGCGCGGATGCTGCTCGACATCCCTCGTTGGGACTTCCACTGGCAGAACGCCTACACGCTCGCGCGCGAGGTGAAAGCCGGCCCCGGCGACGTCGTCCGGGTCACCTGCCGCCACGACGTGCACAAGCGGATGCACGGCGGCGGCCACGGCATCCCGAAGACCCCGCGCTACATCCTCTGGGGCGAGGGGACGACCGACGAGATGTGCCTCGGGATTCTCCAGGTAACGCGCGGGTAAGCCCGCTGCGAATCCTTCTCGTCTCGCAGATGTACCCGGGGCCGACGATCCCGATCTCGGGGTGTTCGTGGCCAACCTCGAGCGCGAGCTCGTCGCGCGCGAGACACGAGCTCGAGCGCGCCGTCGTCGACCGTCGCGCCGGCGGAAGAGGTCGCCACCTCGCGCTCGCATTCGACACGCTGCGCGCCGCGCGGCGGTTCCGGCCGGACGTCGTCTACGCGCACTTCCTCGTCCCGGCAGGCCTTCTCGGGAAGCTCGCGTCGCGAGCGCCGCTCGTCGTCACCGCGCACGGACAGGACGTCGAGAACGCTCGCAAGAACGCCGCTGTCCGGGCGGCCACGCGGCACGTCGTTCGCCGAGCGTCTGCGGTCGTCGCGGTCTCGAACTGGCTCCGCGACCGGCTCGTCGAGGCCGTGCCGGAAGCGACTGAGAAGACCGAGGTGATCGACTGCGGCGTCGACCTCGAGCGCTTCTCGCCGCGCGACTCGGGCGAAGCGGCGCGACACGTCGGCTGGATCGGCGACGGAACGAGGTTTCTCTGTCTCGGAGGGCTCTCCGAGCGCAAGAACGTGCTTCGGCTGGCGCGTGCCTTCGAAGCGCGCGGCGAGGGGACGCTCACGTTCGTCGGCGACGGGCCGCTGCGCGCAGCTCTCGACGGGCCGGGCCGGGATCGAGCTCGCCGGTCGTGTCGCCCACGACGTGGTTCCGGCGTGGATCGCCGCCTCGGATGTCGTCTGTCAGCCGAGCCTCGTCGAGCCATTCGGCCTCGCGACCCTGGAAGCGATGGCCTCCGCGCGGTCGGTCGTCGCGACGCGCGTGGGCGGGCCGCCGGAGTTCGTGACGCCGGAATCGGGAGTCCTCGTCGATCCGGAGGACGAGCACGCGCTCGTCTCCGCACTGTCGCGAGGCAGCAGCGCTGCCCGCGGCCGAATCTCGCAGCCCGCGACTGCCGCGGGCGACCACGACGTCAAGCTGCAGGCGGCACGGGTGGAGGCGATTCTCGAGCGAGCCGTTCGAGATCGGCGAGCCTGATCTCGACCAAGGGGCGGACCGAGTCCTCGAGCCCGGCCTCGTGCGCCACCGCGAGCGCCTCCTCGTAGGTCTCGCGCACCTTCTCGAGCGCGACGCCCTGCTTCAGCCGGTTGTCGCCGGTGACGAGGAGCTTCTGGATCCGCTCGCGCGCATCGTCTGACATGAGTCGACGATATCTCCGCTGCTACCCTGGCCGCGCGATGCCGTGGCTGCAGATCTCCGCCGTCATCCAGGTGCTCCTGAGCGCCTTCATGGTCACGCTCATCCTCATGCACTCCGGGCGCGAGGCGGGCATGGGCGGGCTGGGCTTCACGCCGCACTCGCAGGGCGGAACGCACATCGTGGAGCGGAACCTCACGCGCCTGACGGTGGTCGTCGCTGGGCGTGTTCACGCTCAACACGATCGTTCTGTACCACCTTCTCGCGTAGAATCACCTTCGGCTCGCGCTGGTGGCGGAATTGGTAGACGCGCTAGGTTGAGGGCCTAGTGGCCGCATAGGCCGTGGAGGTTCAAGTCCTCTCCAGCGCACTCGAAAGGCGGTCTCAGGACCGCCTTTGGTCTTGAATAGGGACTATGCGGCTCTACGCGGAGCTTGCGGACTGGTTCCACCTGCTGACCCATCCCTCCGACTACGAGGAGGAGGCGAATCACATCGTCCGGGTGGTCGACGCCGCATTCGTCGGCGAGGCGAGGACGCTCCTCGAGCTCGGATCGGGCGGCGGCAACAACGCTTCCCATCTCAAAGCGCGCTTCACCTGCACGCTGACCGACGTCTCGCCAGGCGATGCTCGAGCTCTCGCAGACGCTCAATCCCGAGTGCGAGCACATCCAGGGTGACATGCGCACGCTTCGGCTCGGCTCGACCTTCGATGTCGTCCTCGTGCACGACGCCATCGCGTACATGACGACGGAGGACGATCTTCGGGCCGTCCTCGACACCGTCTCGGCGCACCTCCGTGCGGGAGGGGTCGGGATCCTCGTTCCCGACACGACTCGCGAGCTGTTCGCGCCCCAGACCCGCCACGGCGGTCACGACGGGGACGCGGTCGCCGCCTCCGCTACCTCGAGTGGGATCACGACCCGGATCCCGACGACACGACCTACGACGTGGAGTTCGTGGTGGTGCTGATGGAGAGACGGGGAGGACGTGCGCGTCGAGTACGACCACCACACATGCGGTGTCTTCGCCGAAACCGTCTGGCACAGGCTCATCGCCAACGTCGGGCTCGAGCTCGTCGATCCCGAGGTCGACGACCCGCACGCGGGCGAGCACGCGTTCTTCGTCGCCCGCAAGTCCGCTTGACGCCGTCCGAGCAGGAATCTACTCTCTCTCGACGAACATACGTTCGTTCCCCGAGACAGGAGAGACCCTCGATGCTCGAGACCCCGATCCTCACGACACGTCAGCAGGAGATCTGGCAGTTCCTCGCCGAGTACGTCGACGGCCACGGATACCCGCCCACGGTGCGTGAGATCGGCGATGCCGTCGGGCTCGCGTCCCCATCCACCGTGCACGCACACCTCGCCAACCTCGAACGCGCCGGTCTCCTGCGGCGTGACCCGACCAAGCCGCGCGCCATCGAGCTCGTCGGGCGGCATCGTGCGGACGACGCCGAGTCCCGTTCCGCCCCGGACCTGCTCCCGCTCGTGGGCCGCATCGCCGCGGGCGGACCGCTGCTCGCGGAGGAGGACATCGAAGACAGAATTGCCGTCCCCGAGCCGCTCGGCCGAAACGCCGACTTCCTGCTCCGCGTCAAGGGCGAGTCGATGGTCGAAGCCGGGATCCTCGACGGTGACATCGTCGTCGTCCATCGTCAGGACGACGCCCGCCAGGGCGACATCGTCGTGGCTCTCGTCGGAGAGGACGAGACCGCCGACGAGGCAACCGTCAAGACGTTCCACCGCGAGCGGGACGGCCGCGTTCGCCTGCAGCCCGAGAACAGCGCGCTCGAGCCGCTCTACCCCGAGCACGTCCAGATCCTCGGGAAGGTGACCGGCGTCTTCAGGAGCATCGGGTGAGGAGGAGAGCATGAGCGTCGCGCCACTGAACCGGACGCTCGACCAGGAGCTCGCGTCGCTCGCGCGCGGAGTGAGCCTCGAATGCCTCGTGTGCGGGGAGTTCCTGCTCCGAGCGCAGGGAACGCTGGCGTGCCCGGAGTGTCGCTCGATCCTCGCCGAGGGTCGAGAAGTCCCGAGCCACGAGCTACCATCGGTCGTGCAGGCCGGGTGACCGCGGGTCGCTCCGTCGTGAGGCGGAGCCGGCTCGAGGAAAGTCCGGACACCAAAGGGCAGGACGCTGGAAAGCTCTTCGGGGCAATCCAGGCGGCGAAAGCCGACGGAAAGTGGAACAGAAAGGAGACCGCCGGCCGATTTGTGCACGATTAGGCCGGTAAGGGTGAAACGGTGGGGTAAGAGCCCACCAGCGGCCGTGGCGACACGGCCGGCTAGCCAAACCCCGTCCGGTGCAAGGCGAAGCAGGTCCCGTTGACGCGGCCCGCCGAGGGACCGGGTACGCCGCAGAGAGAGATGGTCATCCTCGACAGAATCCGGCTTACAGGCCTGCTACAGAAAAGCCCCGCTCTGCGGGGCTTTTCCATGTCGTAACTCCTGCATGCACCCGTGCGGCACAAGGGTGCCCTCGGTCATGGGCTCGGCGTGAGTCTGTGCCGCCCGTCAGCGACGGAACCGGAAGACGACGTCGATGAGCCCGTTCGCGCCCGGTCGCGCGACGATCTCCCCTCCGACGCCCGCGTACCGGCCGGTCCCGCCGGTGATCGCGGTCCTCTGCGGCTTCGACGTCTGGACGTTGTCGAAGATCACTTGCGCCGTGATCTGATCCGCCGCGGCCGACGACTCGCAGGCGCGCCGACGGGTGTCGAGACCGACGGAGTCTGGACAGACGGAGGCAGGTTCTCGATTCGGCCGTGATCGGCCGCGATGCGACATCCGCACAGGCAAGGCCTCGGTCACCGCGCCTGTCTCGACTTCGGGTCGAGCAGCACGTGCCAGCGCAGAAGCGCGCGACTCACTGGTCGACTCGGGCCGCGCTTCGCTCGCGCTCGTCGAGCGCGAACGAACGTTCTTCGCCTCAGCGAGCGAAGTGGAGCGTCGCCGGGCGGACGCTTCGCCGGAGCCTGCAGAGCGTCCTCCGACGCCGTAGGTGCTCGCGGCATGCAGCTGGCGCGTGCCGAGCTCGTTCGTCGCTTCGCTCGCAGCGACTCGACGACGGACGTGCGGCCGGATGCGGTCGCGCCGATGGAACTAGGTCGGCCGGAGCACGACCTCGATGGCGGTCCCGCGCCCCGGAGCCGACCGCAGGCTGAGCTCGCCCTCGATCGCCTCCGCGCGGAGCCTGATGTTGTCGAGGCCCTGGCCCGCCGCCGTGGCGTCCTCGTCGAAGCCGACGCCGTCGTCGCTCACCGAGACGACCCGGCGTCCGCCGCGGTGGGCGATCGAGACGTCCGCGTGGCGAGCGTCTGCGTGACGGCGAACGTTCCCGAGCCCTTCCTGCACGATGCGGAAGACCTCGATCTGCTCGTCCGGTGCGAGCCGCACCTGTCGGTCGACCTCGAGCTCGACGTCGAGATCGCCGTCTGCGGTCAGCACGTCGATGTAGCGGCGAAGCGCCGAATCGAAGCGCGCAGAGCCTCCGGCCGAGGACAGCGCCAACACTGCGAAGCGCGCTTCCTGTTGCGCTGCGGTCGAGGCCTGCTTCAGACGCGGCAGCACCTGCTCGAGCGGAGCATCCGACTCGAGCATGCTCACCTGCGTCGAGATCGCGAACAGGTACTGGGCGAGCCCGTCGTGGATCTCGCGCGCGACCCGCGCCCGCTCGTCCGCTACCGCCCGACCGAACTCGGCATCCGCGACCGCCCGCCAAACGCCGACGAGGAGGAAGCCGAACGCGACGACGCGCAGGAAGTCACCCTGGAGCACGTGGCCGCTCGAGACGATCGGAGTCAAGCAGCAGATGGAGATCGGCGAAGAGCGCGAGAGTCGCAGCCAGGCAGAGCCACGCGTCGAGGTCTCGCCCGTACCGGTGATAGCGAAGCCCGAACCCGACCACCGCGACGAGCCACAAGACCGCGAGCAGCGCTGCGGCAAGCTCGACCGCCGAGCCCTCCACGAGCGAGACCTCCGTGCCCTGGCCCCCACCGCGACGTTGCGAAGCCCGTCGACGCAAGCACCGCGACGACGCCGACCCCACCTGCGAGAAGCGCCGTTCGGCGTCTCGACATCCGCCCGTTGGCGAACGGTGCGACGGCGATCAGCGCGGCGCCCAGGAGCCGAGCGCCGACCAGGGCCCAGGCGGCCCAAGGCGGCATCGGGTCGCCGCCCAGGATCGGGAGGATCCCGAAAGTCACGGTTCCGAGCGCGATTGCGAGGAAACCGGCGGCGAGCAGGAGATCGAGGGTTCGCCCGTCGACGAGGAAGCGGATCGCCGAGAGCACGGCGACGATCACGGCAACGCCCGCCACGACCGTATCCACGACCAACCTCGCCTCCGGAAGCTCGTACGCGGTCTGCAGCGACGAGCTGACCGTGAACAGGGCCGTCGCCGACGCGAGCAGACCGACGAGCATGATCTCCCCGAAGAGCCAGGAGCGGTAGCTCTGCGAGCGCAGATGATCCATTACCCCCTTTTCGGCAGCGCGCCCCCTGCCGATAAGGGAGAGGTGACGGAGCGAATCCTGATCGTCGACGACCACCCGTTGACGCGAGACGCCCTGGCCGCGCTGCTCACGCAGCAGGGCTTCGAGGTGGTGGGCGATGCCGCCAGCGGCGAGGAGGCAATCGCTGGCGGCACGCAGCGGCCAACCCGATCTGGTGCTCCTCGACCTGACGATGCCGGGAATGGACGGCCTGACCGCGCTCCCGAAGATCCGCGCGGAGGCGCCCGAGTGCGAAGTCGTCGTGCTGACCGCCTCCGACGCGGAGGAAAACCTCCTTGCGGCGATCCGCGGCGGCGCGGCCGGCTATCTCCTGAAGACGGAATCTCCGGAGCAGATCGCGACATTTCTGCGCGGAGTCGTCCGCGGGGAGGCTGCGCTCTCCGGCGGCGTGGCACGCAGGCTTCTCGACCGGGTCCGCGAGGGCGGCCGCCTGGACGGAATCCCGGAGGCGATCACGCGCACGCTCTCGGCGCGCGAGGTCGAGGTGCTGCTCCTCCTCGACGAGCATCTGGGGACGGACGAGATCGCCCAGCGCCTGTACATCTCCGAGCACACGGTGCGCTCGCACGTGAAGAGCCTCTTGAAGAAGCTCGGCGTCTCCTCGCGACGCGAGGCGCTCGAGCGCCTCGAGACCGCGCGCGGCTAGCGGTCCGAGAAGCCTTCGAGCGCAGCCTCCACGAGTGCGGGCAGCGTCTCGACGTTGTAGCCGCCCTCGAGCACCGCGGCCGTCTTCGGCGCCAGAGCCGAGCAGCGACGAGCAAGCTCGCGGAAGCCGTCGACAGTGAGCCTCATTCCGCCGAGGGGATCCAGTTCGTGCGCGTCGAAGCCGGCGGAAACGAGGACGAGCTCCGGGTCGAACGCGCGAACCGCAGGCTCGACAGCGTCGCGAAAGACGCGCGCGTAGTCGGCATCGCCGGCGCCCGCCGGGAGCGGCAGGTTGAGGGTGTGCTCGTCGCTCGTACCGGGTCCGCCCGTGCCGGGATAGAACGGCCACTGGTGGAGCGACACGAAGAGCACGGAAGGGTCGTCGCGAAACGTGGCCTCCGTCCCGTTTCCGTGGTGAACATCGAAGTCGACGATGCAGACGCGACTCACGCCGAGCTCAGACTGGGCGTGCCGCGCGGCGATCGCGACGTTGTTGAAGATGCAGAACCCCATCGCGCTGCTCTCGAGGGCGTGATGGCCCGGCGGCCGGACGAGTGCGAAGCCGTCCTGCTCGACGGCGACCAGCGCGCAGCCGGCGGCAAGACGGGCGGCCTCCCACGTCGTCTCGTCCGCGTACGTGTCGGCCAGGAGCCAGGTCTCGCTGTCGATCTCCTCGATTGCGGTCAGGTACTCAGGCGCGTGAACGCGTTCGATCGCCTCTCTCGACGCCTGCCCACCTTCGCTGAATCCCGGGAACGCGCCGAGCAAGCGCGCGAGCCGCTCGGGATTCTCGTCGTGGAAGTCGCGCTCGGGAAAGTGGAGCTTCGACAGCGACGAATGGCTGATCAGATCGATGACGCAGCCTCCTCGAACCTCCCGGCAAGCCCGCTCATCCCCAGCTCACGCGCGTGCGCGGCCGCAGCCCCCCAGTCGGGAGTCACGTCCGGCAGCGGCGGCAGCGGCGCAGAGCGGTCGAGCGTCGCGATCTCCCGATAGAGGCGGAGCGCATCGGCTTCGGCCGCGAACCTCCCCGCGTCCAGCATCGCTTCCAGAGTGGAGTACTGCGCAAGCAGATCCGCCGCCTTCTTCGGACCGATTCCCCGCGCGCCCGGAATGCGGTCGGAGGGTCCCCCCGTAGTGCGATGAAGTCGGGCACCTGCGTCGGATCGACGCCGTAGCGCTCCCGCACCTCGTCCGGCCCGATGCGCGCGGCTGCCTCGCCACGAACCGGCTGGAGAATCGTCGTGCTCGGGCTCGCGAGCTGAAACGCGTCGCGATCCGAGGTCGCGACCAGCACGGTCCCGCCGTCCGCCTCCTCGGCCGAGACCGCCGCCCCGAGGAAGTCGTCCGCCTCGTAGCCGGGCGCCTTCGCACACGCGAGGCCTGACGATGCCACGAGTGCCGGGAGAAGCCCGAGCTGCTCGATCAGCTCCGCGTCGAACTCTCGTCCGGCCTGGTACACGGCGAGGGCCTCGTGCCGATACGTCGGGAACCTCGAGGGTGTCCCAGGCGACCAGCACCGTCCGCGGATGCTCCGCCTGCCAAAGACGGAGGAGCATCGTCCCGAACCCGAAGAGCATGTTCCCCGGGCCACCGTCGGCGCGGCGGAGCGTCTTCGGAATCGCGTGGTAGGCGCGGTGCGCGAACGAGTCGCCATCGACGACGAGCAGCGGTCTCATGCGAGCGAGGCCTCGAGCTCGGCGATCGCGCGCTGCAGCCGGTCCGTCGCGATCTGCGCAGCCTCGGCCGGCGACGAGCCCGCTGAGATCGTCGAGGTCGAGTGCAGGGCCGTACCGAACGCGCAAGGGTGCGAGCGAGGCGATGCGATCGGTTCCAGCAATTGCCGCCGGGAGGAGCGGTACCTGTGCCTCGAGCGCGATCCGAGCGGCGCCCGTGTGCCAGCGAGCCTCGCGCTTCTTGCGCAGGCCCTTCTCGCGTCGTGTGCCCTCCGGGAACATGACGACCGCGTGCCCTTCGCGGCAGAGGGCGACCGCGGTCGCGATCGCCTCCTCGTCCCGCTCTCCGCGACGCACCGGAAACGCTCCGCCGGCGGTGACGACCTTCCCGAGCGGGAACCAGAAGAGCTCGGACTTCGCCATGAAGCGGAGAAACCGGCGCGGGAAAGAGCGGGATCCCGAGCGGCCACGGGTCGAAGTTCGACGAGTGGTTCGCCGCGAGCACCAGCCCGCCTTGCTCTGGGACGTTTCCAGCGCCCGCGGCGCGGTGGCGGAACACCGTCTTCAGCACCGGCCAGCTGAGCGCTGCGACGACGAAGTAGAGCCAGCTGGGCCGGGGCGGCGTTCGCCACGCGCGCCAGTATCGCGAGATTTGCGCCTGCGAGGCCGCTGCACTAAGGTGTCGCGCCGATGGGTAAGCGACTGGTCATCGTGGAGAGCCCCGCCAAGGCGCGGACGATCGCCGGCTACCTCGGCAAGGAGTTCACGGTCGAGTCGAGCATCGGGCACGTCCGAGACCTCCCCGATCGAGCGTCGGACGTTCCCGAGGCGCAGCGCAAGCGCTTCGGCGCCCTCGGGGTCGACGTGAACAAGGAGTTCGAGCCCTACTACGTCGTCGATGTCAAGAAGAAGAAGGTCGTCACCGAGCTGAAGAAGCATCTGAAGGACGCGGACGAGCTCCTGCTCGCGACGGACGAGGATCGCGAAGGTGAGGCCATCGCGTGGCACCTGGTCGAGGTGCTGAAGCCGAAGGTTCCCGTCCGCCGCATGGTCTTCCACGAGATCACGCGCGAGGCGATCGGGCGGGCACTCGAGGACACGCGTGTCATCGATCAGCGCCTCGTCGACGCGCAGGAGACCCGGCGCATCCTCGACCGGCTGTATGGCTACGAGGTCTCGCCCGTTCTCTGGAAGAAGGTCACGCGCGGGCTCTCCGCTGGGAGGGTGCAGTCCGTCGCGACGCAGGCTCGTCGTCCAGCGCGAGCGCGAGCGGATCGCCTTCGTCTCCGCCGACTACTGGGACCTCGCGGCGACCTTCGACCCCGGCTCGTTCGATGCTCGCCTCGTGTCCGTCGGCGGGCAGCGTGTGGCGCAGGGCCGTGACTTCGCACCGGACGCGACGCTCCGCGAAGAGGAGCTCGTCCGGCTCGACGAGACAGGGAGCGCGCGGACTCGCGGAAAGGCTCCAGGCTGCCGCGTTCACGCGTCAGGACCTCGGAGGAGAAGCCGTACCGGCGTCGCCCGGCCGCACCTTTCCGCACGGCCACGCTGCAGCAGGAGGCGAGCAGGAAGCTCCGCTTCTCCGCGCAGACGACGATGCGGGTCGCTCAGCGGCTGTACGAGTCCGGCCACATCACGTACATGCGAACAGACTCGACGACGCTTTCCGAGTCGGCACTCGCAGCAGCCCGCGCTCAGGTGCGTGAGCTCTTCGGCGACGACTACGTCCCCGAGAAGCCGCGCGCGTACGGTCGAGCGGTGGCGAACGCCCAGGAGGCCCACGAGGCGATTCGTCCAGCCGGAGACACGTTCCGGACGCCGGACGACCTGAAGCGCGAGCTGTCCCGCGACGAGCAGTGCGCTCTACGACCTGATCTGGAAGCGGACGCTCGCATCGCAGATGGAGGACGCGCGCGGCCAGACGGTCTCGCTTCGGATTGCCGCCAGCTCGTCGCAGGACGAGGACGTCGAGTTCGCGGCCTCCGGCACCGTGCTCACCTTCCGTGGCTTTCTCGCCGCCTACGAGCCCGGCCGGGACGAGCCCTCCGAGGACGACGAGGAGCGACGCCTCCCGCAGCTGGCCGAGGGGCAGGATGTCACCCTCCTCACGCTCGAGCCGGAGGGCCATTCGACGAGCCCGCCGCCGCGTTACACGGAGCCGACTCTCGTCAAGGCGCTCGAGGATCGTGGCATCGGCCGCCCGTCGACGTACGCGGCGATCCTCTCGACCATTCTCGATCGCGGCTACGTGTTCAAGAAAGGCACCGCGCTCGTCCCTACCTACGTCGCGTTCGCGGTCGTGAACCTCCTCGAACGCCACTTCGAGCAGCTCGTCGACTTCGATTTCACGGCGCGGATGGAGGATGACCTGGACCGAATTGCGTCCGGGGACGAGGAGCGGGTCGCGTGGCTAGCGCGCTTCTACTTCGGAGACGGCGACGGGCCGGGCCTCCATCACCTCGTCACGGAGCACCTGGACGAGATCGACGCGCGCGCCGTGAACTCGATCGCAATTCCCGGAACCGATGCGGTGGTGCGGGTCGGACGCTACGGCCCCTATCTCGAGCTCGGCGACGCACGTGCGAGCCTGCCGGCCGACCTCTCCCCCGACGAGCTGACCGCGGAGAAGGCGGCGGAGCTGCTCGCGCAGCCCGACAGCCGGCCACTGGGAGTCGACCCCGGCACGGGGCACGAGCTCGTCGTGCGATCCGGGCGCTATGGCCCGTACGTCACCGAAGTCCTCCCTGACGGCGTCGAGGAAAAGCCGAGAACCGCATCGCTGCTTTCCTCGATGTCGCCGGAGAGCGTCTCGCTCGAAGACGCGCTCCGCCTGTTGACCTTGCCGCGAGTTGTCGGATCCCTCGACGGCGAGGACGTCACAGCGCAGAACGGACGCTACGGCCCGTACGTGAAGAAAGGTTCGGAGTCACGTTCGCTGGCAACCGAGGATCAGCTGTTCACGGTCACGCTCGAGGAGGCCAAGGCCCTCCTCGCAGAGCCGCCACGCAGACGTGGCCGTGGCGCGGCTCGCGGGCCGCTTCGTGAGCTCGGCGCCGATCCGGGCACCGGACGTGCGATCGTCCTGAAGGACGGACGCTTCGGCCCCTACGTCACCGACGGGGAGACCAACGCCAGCTTGCGGCGCGGAGACACGGTCGAGGCCGTCACCATCGAGCGCGCTGCGGAGTTGCTCGCGGAAAGACGTGCTAAGAGCGGATAAAGACGTGTCTCAGGGGTTTGCACTGTCCGTCCAGGCGGTCATGATCTAACTGCCTGGGTGAGACGGACGTCTCAGGTTGAGTAGGCCTTCGGGCTTCGAGCGCTCTACCCCGCAAACCGCCGAGGTGTCGGCAACGGAATAATCGGGAAGGGAACGAGCGTTGGGAGTTTGTAACGCCCTTCGAACGCGCAGCACCCTGGAAACTACCCAAAAATCCTCATACACTCCGTAAGTTTGTTGCTCTTGCGAGTCGCCGAAAGGACTGAAACACCCACTTGACGCAGAATCAGCTGATCGAATTGCTCGAATCCGAGCACGTAAAGGCGCTGGTCGAGCGCGCCGAGGAGCACGGCGGCCAGCTCACGATCCCGGAGATCGAGGCTTTCGTTCTCGAGCATGACCTCGGTGAGGAGGACTCCGAGCTGCTCCAGCGCGAGCTGGAAGCGCACGGCATCGAGATCGAGCGTCCCGAGGCGGACGAGAAGGAAGCCGAGAAGCCGCAGTACGAGGCCGGCGCCGTCTCAGGCGCGGCCGACAGCCTGCAGCTCTTCCTCGCCGACGTCGGTCGCCACAAGCTGCTGACAGCGGCGGAAGAAGTCGCGCTCGCCAAGCGAATCGAGCGCGGCGATCCTGTCGCCAAGCGCAAGATGATCGAGTCGAACCTCCGGCTCGTCGTGTCCATCGCCAAGGGCTATCGAGGCCTCGGCGTGCCCTTCCTCGACCTGATCCAGGAGGGAACGCTCGGCTTGAACCGCGCGGTCGAGAAGTTCGACTGGAGGCGTGGCTTCAAGTTCTCGACCTACGCGACGTGGTGGATTCGCCAGTCGGTTCAGCGCGCAGTGGCAAACCACGCGCGGACGATCCGCGTGCCCGTGCACGTGGTCGAGCGCCAGCAGAAGCTCTCCCGTGCCGCGCGCCGGCTCGAGGTCGAGCTCGGACGTGAGGCCACCAAGGAGGAGCTGGCAGAGGCTACGGGCCTCCCGCTCCAGCACGTCGACGAGGCGCTTGGTGCCGCTCATGCGTCGGTCTCGCTGAACCAGACGGTCGGTGCGGACGACGAGGGCGAGCTCGGAGACCTCTTTGCCGACCGCGAGGCTGCGGACCCGTTCGACGAGGCCGAGGAGTCGCTGCGCAGGCAGAGCATCCGGCGGGCGCTGGACGCGCTCCCGGAGCGTGAGCGGCGGATCCTCGAGCTGCGTTTCGGCTTCGAGGGCGAGCCGTGGACGCTCGAGGCGATCGGGCACGAGCTCGACCTGACCCGCGAGCGCGTCCGACAGCTCGAGGGTCAGGCGCTCAAGCGCCTCGAAGCCCTGCGCGATCTCGCGGGCCTCGCGGCCTAGGACTTCAGGGGTCTGGCTCGGCCAGGCCCTTGTTCCTCACTCCTGCATTCCAGGATGACCGCTCGCCGCCGCGCCTAACTTGCGTGCCGTCGTCGCGTCTCTTGCGATACTGCCCCCTCAGACGCCGAATTTTCAGCGAAGGGAGAAACATGGGAAGACTGAAGGTGCCGCTTCTTGCGTGCGCCGTGGTCATGGTCGCGCTGGTCGCGGTCGGCTGCGGAGGTAGCAGTGGCGGCGACGAGGACACGCTCGTCTACGGGACTGCTGCCGATCCGACTGCGCTCGATGGCGCACTGATCTCGGACGGCGAGTCGATCCGGATTCTGTACCAGATGACCGAAGGCCTGACCGCGCTCAAGCCGGGCACGTCCGAGGTGATCCCCTCACTCGCGACCGACTGGACGACGAGCGACGACGGGCTTGCGTGGACGTTCAACCTCCGCGAGGACGTGACGTTCCACGACGGCGAGCCGTTCAACGCCGACGCCGTCTGCTTCAACTTCGAGCGCTGGTTCAATTTCCCCGCTTCGCTCCAGGGCGAGGGGACGACGTACTACTGGCAGTTCGGATTCGGTGGCGGTTTCAAGAACCCGGCCGAAGGCAGCATCGGCCCCGAGGACAGCTTGTACGAGAGCTGTGAGGCGGTCGACGACTCGACCGTCACGCTGAACCTCACCAGGCCGTCGGCGACGATCCTCTCGACGCTGACCCTGCCCAGCATTCACATCGTCAGCCCGACGGCGCTGACGGAGTTCGAGGCCGACGCCGGAGCCCAGAACGACGACGGCATCTTCACTCCTTCCGGCACGTATTCCACCGAGCACCCGACGGGCACCGGGCCGTACAAGTTCGAGTCCTGGACCGTCGGTGAGCAGCTCGTCCTCGTCCGCAATGACGACTACTGGGGCGAGCAAGCCGCAACCGAGAAGATCATCTTCCGGCCGATCGGCGACAACGCGGCCCGTCTCCAGGCGCTGCAGACGGGCGAGATCCAGGGCTACGACCTCGTCGAGCCCCAGGACGTCGCCACGATCGAGGGAGACGACAACCTGCAGCTGCTCGAGCGTCCGCCGTTCAACGTCGGCTGGGTCACGATCAATCACGCCAAGCCGCCGATGGACAAGCTCGAGGTACGGCAGGCGATCTCGCACGCGATCAACCGCGAGGAGCTCGTCGATTCCTTCTACGGCGGTCGCGGAGTGGTCGCGACGCAGTTCATGCCGCAGGAGATCATCGGTTGGGCTGACGACGTGCAGGTCTACGACTACAACCCGCAGAAGGCTCGGCAACTGCTCCAGCAGGCCGGCCTGACGCTTCCGGTCGAGATCGAGTTCTGGTATCCGACGGACGTCAGCCGCGACTACATGCCCGATCCGAAGCGGAACTTCGAGGCGATGGCCGCCGACCTGAACGCCGCCGGCTTCAAGGTCACGGCCAAGACGGCGCCGTGGCGGCCCGACTACGTGAGTCTGGTCAACGCCGGAAACGCCGGACACCTCAACCTGATCGGCTGGATCGCCGACTTCGCCGATGCTGACAACTTCATCGGCACGTTCTTCCAGTCGCCGACCGACCAGTGGGGCTTCGACAATCCGGAGATCCACGACTTGCTGAACGAGGCCGAGGAGGAGCCGGATCCGGCCGCGCGGGAGCAGCTCTACCAGGAGGCCAACCGCAAGATCATGGCCTTCGCCACAGGGGTGCCCTACGTGCACGCCAAGGTGGCCCTCGCCTTCGACAGCGACATCGAGGGCTTCGTTCCGAGCCCGGTCGGCGTCGGTGGCGAGTCCTTCGCCACGGTGGCGATAGGCGACGGCAGACACCGAGGACACGGAAACCGAAGACACCGAAACGACGGAGACCGAGGAGTAGTGCCATAGCAGACAGCCGGCGGGTGACGATCTAGATGCTCCGCTTCGTCGCCCGCCGGCTGCTGCTGCTCGTCCCGATCCTGCTCGGCCTCTCGATCCTGCTCTTCCTCTGGATCAGGGCGCTTCCGGGAGGACCGGCGGAGTCGCTCCTCGGCGAGCGGGCGACTCCCGAGGCGATCGAGCAGATCGAGCGGATCTATGGTCTCGATCAGCCGATCTACGTCCAGTACCTGAGGTACCTCCAGAAGCTCGTGAGCGGCGATCTCGGCACGAGCATCGCCTCGCGCCGTCCCGTGACCGAGGAGATCGGGCGACGCTTCCCGGCGACGATCGAGCTCGCGATCGCGGCGATGATCTTCGCTGTCGCCTTCGGCGTGCCCTTAGGCTTCTTCGCCGCCAAACGCTACGGAAGCGCAGTGGACCACGGGAGCCTCGTGGCCTCGCTGATCGGAATCTCGATTCCGGTGTTCTTCCTGGCGATCCTGCTCAAGTACGTCTTCGCGGTACAGCTGGGCTGGTTACCGACGATCGGCCGTCAGGACGTCTTGATCGATGCAGACCACCCGACCGGCTTCTACGTGTTGGACGGGATCATCACGCTCAACTTCGAGGCCGCCTGGGATGCCGCGGCCCACCTGATCCTGCCCGCGATCGCGCTGGGCTCGATCCCGCTTGCCATCCTCGCGCGCATCACGCGGGCTTCGGTGCTCGACGTCCAGAACGAGGACTACGTCCGCACCGCACGGGCCAAGGGCGTCAGCTCGCAGACGGTCGACCGGCGCCACATCTTCCGGAACGCGATGCTTCCCGTCGTCACGATCATCGGCCTGCAGGCGGGCCTGCTGCTCTCGGGCGCGATCCTCACCGAGACGGTGTTCGCCATTCCCGGCATGGGAACGTGGCTCGCCGGGGCGATCGAGAGCAGGGACTATCCGGTGCTGCAGGGCGGGATCCTGTTCGTGGCGATCGTCTTCGTGATCGTGAACCTGCTCGTGGACGTGTCGTATGCCCTCCTCGACCCACGTATCCGAGTGAGCTAGGCGTGTCAGTCGCCCAGCTCGAGAGCGCAGAGATCCAGCTCGAGGCCCCGAGCGGGCTCTGGAGCGATGCGTGGCGACGCCTGATCCGAAATCCCGGCGCGCTCGTCGGATTCGGGCTGGTCGACGCTGTTCGTCTTCACCGCGATCTTCGCGCCGCTGATCGCTCCATATGACCCGCGCGAGACGGACGTGAGCCTCGTGACCGACGGCTGCTGCCCCGGACCCTCGGCCGAGCACTGGTTCGGCGTCGACCAGCTCGGGCGAGACGAGTTCTCGCGCGTCGTCTACGGAGCCCGTTTCTCGCTCCTCATCGGCGTCGTCGCCGTCAGCGTCGGAGTATCGATCGGGCTCCTGCTCGGCTCGATGTCCGGGTTCTTCGGCGGCAAGACGGACAGCGTGATCATGCGCCTGATGGACATCATGCTCTCCATCCCCGGGCTCCTCATGGCCATCGGCATCGCGGCGATGCTCGGGCCCGGGCTCTTCTCGATCATGATCGCCATCGGAGTGGTCAACGTCCCGATCTTCGCGCGGCTCCTGCGCGGATCGGTGCTCGGGCCAGAAAGGGAACGACTTCGTCCTCGCGGCGCGGGCGATCGGCGTGCCGCGCCGCACGATTCTCGTCTCGCACATCCTCCCCAATGCGATCTCCCCGATCATCGTCGCCGCGACTCTCGCCCTCGCGACCGCGATCATCGACGCGGCGGGGCTCGGTTTCCTCGGGCTCGGCCCGCAGGATCCCTCCACGCCGGAGTGGGGAACGATGCTCACGGACACCGTCAGGTACCTTCAGACCGCGCCGCACCTGGCGATCATCCCCGGCATCGCGATCGTCATCTCCGTGCTCGGCTTCAACCTCATCGGCGACGGACTGCGAGAGGCCCTCGACCCGAAGCTCCGAGGTCGCTGACCGTGGCTGAGCCGCTTCTCTCGGTCGAGGATCTGCACGTGGAGTTCTGGACGAGCCGTGGCACGGTCTACGCCGTCAACGGCATCTCCTTCGAGGTCGGAGCCGGGGAAACGCTCGGCATCGTCGGCGAGTCAGGATGCGGGAAGAGCGTGACCTCGCTCGCCCTGCTCGGCATCCTCTCCCGCGCCGGACGGGTCACGAGTGGTTCGGCGATCTTCGGCGGTCGAGATCTGTTGAAGCTCGACGACCAGCAGCTGCGAAAGATTCGCGGTCGAGAGATCGCGATGATCTTCCAGGACCCGATGAGCTCGCTGAATCCCGTTCTCACGGTCGGGCGCCAGATCCGGGAGGCACTGGAGATCCACTTCGACATGGACAGCGCCCCGGCCAATCGCCGTGCCGCGGAACTGCTCGAGCAGGTCGGGATTCCGAGCGCTCGGCAGCGGCTCGGCGACTATCCGCATCAGTTCTCGGGCGGGATGCGCCAGCGGGCGATGATCGCGATGGCGCTCGCCTGCGAGCCGAAGCTCCTCATCGCGGACGAGCCCACGACGGCGCTCGACGTCACCATCCAGGCCCAGATCCTGGACCTTCTGCGCGAGCTCGTCTCCGAGCGCGACACCTCGATGATCCTCATCACGCACGACCTCGGAGTCGTCGCGGGGATCTGCGAGCGCGTCCACGTGATGTACGCGGGCACCTTCGTCGAGACCGGGTCGGTCGACCAGGTCTTCGCCGCGCCACAGCACCCGTACACCTACGGCCTGCTGCGGAGCGTGCCTCGGCTGGACACAGCGCGTCGGCAAGCGCTGCAGCCGATCGCCGGCTCGCCGCGGAACATGCTCAGTCCTCCCGACTCGTGCCCGTTCGCTCCGCGCTGTCCCAATCGCATCCAGGTGTGTACCGAGGTGCTGCCTCAGCTCGAACCGGTCGAGCCGGGCCATCGGATCGCCTGCTTCAATCCGGTGGCCGCCGACGAATGGCAGCGCCAGCTCGAAGGCGCTGCGTGAGCCTTCTCGAAGTCGATGCGCTGAGGATGTACTTCCCGATCACGAGCGGGATCGTCCTCGATCGCCACGTCGGCGACATCAAGGCGGTCGACGGCGTCTCGTTCACGATCGATCAGGGAGAAACCCTCGGGCTCGTCGGCGAGTCCGGCTGCGGCAAGTCCACTCTCGGCCGGGCGATCCTTCGACTGTACGAGCCGACAGACGGTCGGAGTCGTCTTCGATGGGCAGGACATCACGCACGCCAAGGAGAGCGAGCTGCGACCGCTCCGCCGGCGGATGCAGATGGTCTTCCAAGACCCCTTCGCCTCGCTCAACCCGCGTCACTCAGTCGGCCGGATCGTCGGCGAGCCACTGCGCATTCACTCCGTCTCCGATCGGTCCGAGACCGGGGCCCGCGTTCGGGAGCTGCTGTCTCTCGTCGGCCTCCCGACAGATGCAGTCGGTCGCTACCCGCATGAGTTCTCCGGTGGGCAGAGACAGCGCATCGGCGTCGCGCGAGCGCTCGCGCTGAACCCGGAGCTCCTCATCTGCGACGAACCGGTCTCGGCGCTCGACGTCTCCATCCAGGCGCAGATCATCAACTTGATGGAGGAGCTCCAGACCGAGTTCGGCCTGACGTACCTGTTCATCGCGCACGATCTCGCCGTCGTCCGCCACATCTCCGACCGCATCGCGGTGATGTACCTCGGGAAGATCGTGGAGGTCGCTCCTGCGGACGACCTCTACGTCAACCCGCTCCATCCGTACACCATCACGCTGCTCTCGTCGATCCCGATCCCCGACCCTCGCGTCGAGAGGCGCCGCAAGGCCATCCGCGTGGAAGGCGATCTGCCCAGCCCGGCGAACCCGCCGGTGGCGTGCCGCTTCCATACGCGCTGCCCGTTCGTGCAGCCGACGCGGTGCGCGGAGGACGAGCCACTGCTCCGCTCGCTCGACGGACACCTCGTCGCGTGCCACTACGCGGAGGACATCAAGGCCGGTCGCATCACGCCCGCCTCCCCCGGTTCGGTGTCAGCAGACTCCCCCGTTCGAGCGAATCCGGTCGGAACGTCCTAAAGCGGGTCGGCAGCACCGCCGATACCGGATGCGTGGACGCCGCCGAGCGTAAGGAGATCCTCGACCGCTACCGAGACCACAGCCGCCGCTTCGAGGCGGCTGCGGCACGCCGCAGCTCGCGCCGGCACGGTTCGGTCATTCCGTTCACCGCACCCTCGACGCGTGAGGTCGGGCAGGATCCGACAGCGCGGGAAATCGAGGTTCTTCAGCTGGTCGCAGACGGGCTGGTGAATCGCGAGATCGGTGAACGCCTCTTCCTCTCGGAGGAGACAGTCAAGTCACACGTCCGCCATCTGCTGGCGAAGCTTCAAGCGCGCAGCAGAGCCCACGCCGTAGCGGTCGGCTTCCGGCGTGGGCTCATTGCGTAGCTACACAACGAACCGTCTACATCCGTCTCGCAGTGGGGCTGTTCCCTTGGGCGCTACCCCCCGAAAGAGGGATGCCCACCCCTGCTGGAGAACTGAGGATGAGACGGTCTCTACCAGACCTTGAGTCTCTGGACATTAGGCATGACTCCTCGATTGGGAACTGACGGCAACCGCATCGTATACCCCTTTCGAGGGATAGCGCAAGTGTTCCATCGATTTGGCGCCATCCTGAGCGTCGGACTGTGGCTCTATGTTCTCGCGCTCGCCATTGCGGCAGTCGGGATCGGCGTCAGTCTGATTCTCGCCGGCTACGGCTCGAGGCACCGCTCACAGTGCTGCGCGCTTGCGTTCGCTGCAGCGGGTGACCGAGCGCAGTCAGCGTTCGATTGACCACGAACACCGAGCTGTCGATCACGCGCTTCCCGACGCTGTTTGCAGCCGTCCTCTTCGGGCCGCTGGCCGCCGGCGTCGTCGGCGCGGCCTCGATGCTGGGCGATCCCGAGAGCTCACTTCGCGGCGTCGCGATCGTGCACCACGGCTGAAGTGGGCGACGTACACAAGCACACGCTTCATCTCGGGTGCTGCGACCGGGCTCGCTGCGCAGGCGACGGTCTCAGTCGTGCCATCGACTTTCGGCGGTCTGATCGCCGCCACCCTGGTCGGAGCCATTCGTCAACGAGGTGCTCGGATCTCGTCTTCACCATGGTCACGGCATTCGTCCGGCGTGGATCGGTTCTTGAAACGGGACGTGACCATCGCGCCACTCCTGTGCTCGTCCCGCCTCTATTCGCGCCGGTCGTCGCCCTGCTCGCGTTCATGTACGTCGAAGTCTCACCTTGGACGCTTGCCCTGTTCCTCGTTCCGGCCATGGCGTCCCAACGTCTGTATGGGCTCTATCAGGAGGAACACCGTCTCGCCGCTGACCTGTCAACTGCGAACGAGACGCTTGCCAGCGCGCAAACCTCCAGTTCGCCGCCGCCCTGATCGCCACGCTGGACGCGAGGGACCGATACACGGCCGGACACTCCGCAGCAGTTGCGATCTATTCCCGAGACATCGCAGAGAGGATGGGTCTTGCGGTCGAGGTTCAAGAGCACGCGTATCTCTGCGGACTTGTTCATGACATCGGCAAGATTGGCCTTCCGCCAGGTCTGCTCGAGAAGCCCGGAGCACTAACGCTAGAAGAACGACGTCAGATGCAGGAACACTCGGCGATCGGCGAGCGCATCCTCGCCCATGTCGATGAGTACTCCGAGATCGCAACCGTCGTTCGGTTCCACCATGAACGGATCGATGGGCAGGGCTATCCGGACGGACTTAGTGGGGAAGATGATCCCGCGTGTGTCTCGAATCATCGCGGTCGCCGACGCATACAACGCGATGACCTCAGATCGACCTTATCGCGACGCGATGCCGAGTCGCGTTGCGCGACTGCGGCTTGCTCAAGCGGTCGACAGTCAGTTCGACACAGCAGTCGTGGCAGCCTTCGAGGCCATTCTCGCTGGAGCAGATGAGGAGTACCGCCTTGCGAAGAGACGCGACTTCCTGGACTTCGCGCAAAGCACTCATGAACCAGCGGATCTTCGCTCGATTGCCGAAGTCGCCTGATCCGACGCGCTCAAGTGCTGCTTGAACTGCAAGCGCCGTTCTTGAGCGAACACCGATCTTGTCAAAGATGTGATGAACATGCACCTTGACGGTGGACTCGCTAATGAAGAGAAGCTGCAGCGATCTGAAGATTGGTGAGGCCATGCCCAAGCAAGTCATATACGTCGCGTTCACGACACGACAGGCGTGTCTTCGGATCGTCGTCGGGTAGGACGTGACCAGCGGCGCGGGAGAGATCCTCGTCGCCAACCTGGCAAATGAGCGCGCCCAGACGCTCTGGTTCAGAGGTTGCTCGCAGCAGTATGGGCAAGATCTCAGGAGTAGATCGGTAGGCAGTCACGAGTATGTCAACGCCACCGGTTGAGAATGCGAGCTTCCTCCAGTTGGAGTGATCCGTTCGATCGCCTCCGATTCGCCTCGTTTGATGGCCGAGATAGCGGACACGGCACTCTCAAGAACTGTGGGCAGGATGGCATGTGTCCCATTCGCTTGCATGCAGAGAGATCCTTCGAGCGTCTTCAACCCTCCCAGCAGAGGCGAGAACAAGGGCGCGAGACAGAATCACCTCGGCGCGCGCGCTCGGAAGAGCCTCCCGAAGCGATGGCTGCTCAACTGACAGCGCAACCTGATGCCGCCTTTGTTGAGCTAGGACGCGCAAGATAGACAGAAAACGCATGCTGCTGCCCGGCGACGTCTCGAGTCCTACGTGCCGCTTCGAGCGCCCTATCCGCGAAGTCTTGAGCTTCGTCCCATCTTCGAAGTCCAGCTAGAGCGACTGCTGTCGAGGCGAGAGCGTAGGAAGTTGCGAAGTCGAGCCGATAGCGCACTGTCGTCGCATGAAATTCCTCGGAGATTCTGAGCGCATCGTCGTACCGCGCAACGAGACCGAGAGAGAATGAATAGACGCTCTGAAAGGACGATACGACTAGCGGATCATCGACTGCAGAAAGCACGTTGTGCGCTGCATCGGCATCAGCAACATCAAGTTTGCCCGAACTTGCTTCCGAAGCTCAGCCCGTACGTCGCCGATTGCAAGACCTCTCTCGGGTTGGAGCGACGCACGCCCGAACTGAGGTTACGGATCCGCTCTCAGTCGCTTCCGGAAGCTCGAGCTCTATTGAGCATAAGAGTCTGGCCCCAAAGCGCATCGCGACGAGCCGCATCGCGTCGGCGCGATCGCTTCTGCTCGCCGATAGAGCTCTAACGCCTCTTCCTCTCTGCGACGCGATGTGCGCAGCTCGTCCCGCCAAACAAAGCGCGCGGAACCTCAAGTCGGACTTAACGCTTGCGGCCGCTTCGGCATACTCTTGAGACTCCGCGAGATTGCCGTGACGGAGAGCGACCTCCGATCGGGCAAGCAGGAGCGCTGGGGTCTCGAGGCCCAAGCTCGCGCCCATCTCGCACCACGCCTCGATCGTCTGAAGGCGAGCAGTATCAAGCAGTTCGTCAAGCGCCTCGAGAACGAGCCGTTCGAGCTCTGTCTCCCAGGCCATTCCGAGCGATGACGTCGAAGGCAGCGTCCCATTCGCGTCTGGCGATGTAGTGATCGACGGTCTTCGGAACACTGTCGGGCTCGGGAACGAAGCCGAGCTGTGCGCACCGATCCTCGAGAAACGATCGCGCAAGCGGATGGAGCTCTAAGAGACCACCCCGCTCCACGAGAATGCCCGACCTCGAGCGCTGCCGCCACACACGATCTCCGCTCTCTCCGGGCCAAGAAGCTCAGCCGCGAGCTCGCGATCGAGAACAGGAGCGACCGCAAGCGTTGCCAGCCCGGCCTTCACCTCGTCGTCCAACGACGCGAACACCTCCTCGGCGAAGAACCGGTACAGCGACTCGGGAAGCTGCTCGGATTCCTCGAGCTCCACGTTCGAGACGCCCGCGAGCCCGATCACGGCCGGCCAGCCGTTCGCCACCGCGACGAGACCCGCGGCCGATGGTGCGCTGCGACCGGCCAACACCTGTGACGCTTCATCAGCATCCATGGCTAGCGTGGTCTGGTTCAGCTCGAGCACCTCGTCGTACAGGATTCGGCGGGCTGTGACCCAGGACGGTCGCTGCCGAGAAGCGATCAGATCTGGATCGGTGCGCCCTGCAACGATGTTCGCGACGAAAAGTTCCGCATCCTCCGACGCCGAGATCTCCTGATAGTCGTCGATGACGAGCCAGCCGTCCTTCGGCCAGGATGCGAGGTCCTCGCAGAGGATCTCCGCAAGAACGTCGACCTTCGCCGTCGAGCCGGAGAGCGCGCGAAGATGCTCGCGCAGGCGCTCGTCGCAGCCTGGGACGAGGGTCGTCGACACTTGGGCCAGTCCGAGGGCTAGAGCCGCGACGTCCGTCGACGATCGACGTGCTGTGTACCAACCCCCGCGCCGGCCCTTTGCGTGAATCCACTGCTCGGCGAGCGTCGTCTTCCCGTAACCGGCGGGGGCAACGAGCGTCCTCACGCGGGTCTTCGAGTCGTCGAGCAGCGCCGAGCAACCGTGGCCGCTGGATAACTCGGCGGCGTTGACGGACGCCTGCTGTCGCAGTGCTTGCCATAACCCGAAGTCCTCGATCCCCGACCCGACCCTAACACCGTTTTGCCACGAACTGGGCGCCCGCGACGGCGGGAGTCGTCGCGGTCGGGGCGCCCAGTCAGCGGTGGGATCTCGCCGCCAAGCCCCAACGATGCTCGTCGGACAGCGGATCGTCTCCGGTCAGGAGGCGATAGGCGATGGGGATTTGTCGCCTCCGCTTCACGCCGAGCTTCTGGCGCAGCACATCGCAATGGGCTTTGGCGGTTCTGGGAGAGATCCCGAGACGAGCTGCGACCTCGTCGTTGGAACAGCCGGCTGCGATCAGCATGACGACCTCGCGCTGACGCTCGGTGATCGGTGCCGGTTCCCTCCGTGTGGCCAGGTCGATCATGGCCGTGACGCTACTCCCCCGTTCGAGGGACGACCATTCGTCTCGAGGTGTAACCCGAGATGTATTTCGATGGCGCCGCGAGCCTCCGACGCGGCTACGTCATCGGGACTTGCCGGAGAACCTTCGGCGCGACCCGGTCGAGCACTTCGGAGAGGCTGTCGCCGGTGCAGGTCAGGCCGTGGTTTCGAAGGCCGATGACGGCATGCGCGGGATCGGGCTCGAGCGCAACGAGATCGGCCACTGCGATCGCGAGCTCCTGCGTGCCGCACGGGTAGTTCACATCCGTCGCGGGGATGCCCTCCATCCAGGCGTGGACATGGAGGATCGCGCCGACCTCGGGGTGCGCCTGGTAGATCATCCAGTGCTCGATCGCATCCACGGATACGCGCCGCGGCTCGATGCCTGGCGGAACGCTCAAGACGATCATGCCCCGCTCGTCGTCGAAGTCCTTGACCATGAGGATGTCGCGTCCGACGTCCTCGAGCTT
The DNA here is from genome assembly GCA_963838395.1 of uncultured Actinomycetes bacterium. GTDB lineage: Bacteria > Actinomycetota > Thermoleophilia > Gaiellales > Gaiellaceae > GMQP-bins7. Next base: position 998,987 of record CAWIQX010000014.1, on the reverse strand, counting down.
CGACTTGTCGACTCCGGATGCGCTCATCCAGAAGCGCGTCTCGTCCTTTCGGGCGGACAGGTTCCCGTACGAGAGCCCACCGACCGAGTACAGGCGCATGACGTGGCGGAGATCGCGACCCGAGAGGTACTCCTCGACCGGGAAGGGCGAGGGCAGGAGGTCGAGCTCGTCGAGACGGCGGCCGGCCGCGCCGATGTCCGCCGTGATCTCGTCGCCGTCCCAGAGCTCGGGCTCGAGATCGGGTATCCACTCGTTGTCGATGACGAGTCGCGAGGTCGCGAGCGGCTCGAGGCGCTCGTAGATCTCCTCCGCGTCGTCGGCGACGTGATAGGTGCCTCGCTCCATCGTCGTGAACCAGACGCCCTTCCCTGGGACGCGCAAGAGCACGACGTTGGAGAGCGTGCGGACGAGCATCGGGTAGCTCTCCTTGAGCGCGTCCTCGGGCGCTTCGGGAAGCTCGTAGAAGGCCGCCGAGTACGTGCCGCGCGAGGCGCGCCTGAACGCCTTCGGATCGGCCGGATCGAACATGTTGAGGACGAAGTCGGCCTCGGCGACGTCGTCGACCTGCACGAAGTCGTCCTTCTCGAACTGCTTGCCGATCGTCGAGACCCACTCTTCATGCGCTGGAGAGGTCGCGGTTCCCCAGATCGCGTAGCTGCGCACGAATCGAGTCTAGTTGACCGTGGTCAGCGAAACAGGTCGCGCTCGCGGGGCATGAGCAGGTCCTGCCCGCTGCCCTCGCCCGCCAGGTCGAGCCCGCGCACGATCGCTCCTGGGACTCCGTCGGTCTTACCCATGACCAGCTCTGCGGCGCCCGCAATCTCGTCGGCGACGGCGATCTCGGTCGCGTGTAGCTCGTAGCCGGTCGAGTCACGTCGCCCTCGGAGATCCAGGAGCGGGCCGAATCCCGACACGCCCAACGCGACGTCGGTCGTTCCACGCCGGAACGGTCGTCCGAAGGAGTCGCTGACGATGACGCCGACCTCGACGTCCGAGCATTCGCGGATCCGGCCACGCAGGCGGCGGGCAGATGCGTCCGGATCGAGCGGGAGCAGAATCAGCGTGTCCGGCCCCTTCGCGTTCGATTGGTCGACCCCCGCCGACGCGCAGACGAACCCGTGGCGCGTCTCGGCGATGATGAGCGTCGGCGGTCTCGAACGCACGATCCGACGGCTCTCCCGCAGGATCACCTCGATACGTCGTGCGTCCTCCGCTCCAGCGAGCTCTCGAGCGCGTTCGGAGGGCACGACATCGTCGAGATGGAGTACGCGACCTTCGACCTTCGAGACCGCCTTCTGCGCGACGACGACGATGTCGCCGCTCGCGAGCCCTCCTGCCCGCTCCGCCGATTCGACGATCGAGCGCACCGAGATCGTCCCCCTCCTCGAGCTCCGGAATCCCGCGTAATGGGATGACGCGGAGCTCGCCGGTCAAGGCAGTCCGCTGACGCGAATGCCGGCGTGCCCGCGGTATCGCTTGTTCAGGTTCACGATCACCGCCGTCATGCCCTCGAGCGCACGCGCGCTGGCGAGGGGACCTGCGTCGAGCGCACGCCCCGACGTCAGCCGCTCGGCGACTTCGAGCGCGCGGATCTTCGCGTCCACGTCGTCTCCGCAGACGAACGCGTCCTCGTCCGGAGGCTCGGACGAACCAAGAGTCGAGGCTGCGAGCGAATGCAGTCCCGCGAGAACGGGGCCGTCGAGCCGGGCTTGGATGCGCTCCGCCAGCGAAAGGGCCTCGGCGGTAGGAAGAACGCCGGACGAAGTGAAGCGAAGCTCGGAGGCGACGCAGAGCACCGGCACCGAGCCGATCGCTTCGCGCAGATCTCCCGCGGTGTCGAGGGCGGCCTCCGCTTTCGTCGCGAGGACGACCAGATCGGCTGCGCCAACGGCCTCGGCGTTCGTCGCGCCCTCGACTCCGAGCTCCGTCGCCGCCTCATTCGCGCGTGCCGCGTCCCTCGAGCCGAGCACGACCTCGTGAGACTCGCGGAGGCGCGTCGCGAGCGCGGATCCGAACGGCCCCGTGCCGCCGACGATCGCTATCCGCACGCGGCCTCCAGGACGCGTTCGGCAAGGCGGCGAGCCGCATCGCGGTCGGACATGAGCGTCTGGGTCACCACCAGCTCGACATCGGCTACGGCCGGAGCGTCCGCCTCGTCGATGACGAGTGCGTCGATCAGACCCGAGTAACAGCCTGTTACATGGGCTGGTGTGGTGCCGCCCGCCATGCGGGAGAGCATACGGTCGAGCGGGCCCGAGACGGCCCTGCCTCCGACGAGCGGGCTCACGGCGACACAAGGCACGCGGCGTGACTCGAGGGCAGCACGGATCTCTCGCACGGCCAGGATCGGCCCGATCGAGAGGTAGGGATTGCTCGGAGCAATGAGGATCGCTGTCCGCCTCGGCGAGCGCTTCGAGCACACCCGGCGCAGCTCGTGCGTCGTCAGCGCCCTCGTAGCTGACCGCGTCGACCTCGTCCTCGTGCGCCCGGTGGACGAACCACTCCTGGAACGGAAACGACCCGGCCGGGGTGTGGACGTGGGTACGAAGCCGGTCGTCGGTGGCCGGGAGGATGCGCGTGCTCACGCCCGCCTGCTCCCGGAGCTGCGTGGTCACGTCCGAAAGAGAGATGCCTGCGCGGAGCTTCTCGGTGCGCACGAGATGAAGCCCGATGTCCAGATCGCCGAGCCGGAACCAGTCTTCGCCCGCCCCAGGTTCGAGCGGAGGCGAGCGCGTTCCAGCTCTCCCCCTGGCGGCCCCACCCACGACCCTCGTCGATCAGATCCGCGAGTGTGTACACGAGGCTGTCGAGATCGGGCGAGACGTAGAGCCCGAGGATCTCGAGGTCGTCACCGACGTTTCCGACGACGGTGAGGTCGCCGGGTGAGAGCATGTCCGCGAGTCCGCGGGCGAAGCGGGCGCCGCCGCCTCCTCCGGAAAGGAGAACGACCTTCACGCGGTGACTGCGAGCAGCGACCGCGTGCGGAGTCCGAGAAGCTGGGCGTAGCGGTCGAGGTCCTCCGCCGTGTCGACGTCGGCTTCGAGCTCCAAGATCGAGATCGTTTCGAACGGCGCACTGGCGCGGAAGCGTCCAGCACTCCCGGGGCCGTAGAGCGGGACGAAGACGGACGGATCGGGGAGCGACAGCGCATTCGTCGTTCCGTCCTCCGCCTCGACCAGCGCAAGACCGGCGGCCGCGAGCCTTGCGATCGCGGCAGGGGTCGCACACGGAAGGTCGGCGTTGACGACCAGGACGTGTCCCTCGACCCGAACGAGCCCTGCGGCATACCGCAGCGCCCAGCCCCTTTCCTGGATCTGCGACGACATCGACGTCAGGAGGGACGACCGCCGGATCGTCGGTCACGACGAGTACGTGACCGACTTCGAGCGCGGCAGATACGACGTCCCCGAGCATCGCAACCGCGGCAGCAGCACGGATCGGCGCAGGCAGCCTCCGCTTCGCGTCGCCTCGATACGGGATCACGATCGTCGGCACGCGCCGAAGCGTACTCAGGCGGCGTTCGAGGACGTGCTGTCCGCGCCCGGACCCGACGTCGCCCATTCGTGCATGTCGAACCAGTGCGTCTCGTGCAGCGCCTTGCAGACCTGAGGATCGGTGTGGGCGGGATTGAATACGTGGTGCTCGATGTCGCAGCAGATCTCGACCTCGCCGAGAGACACGTGCGAGATGCGCGTGAGCGCCTCCGACGGAAGCCCGACCTCCGAGACCATGTAGTGCTTGAACTGGAGATCCGGATCGATCTCCATGAGCTCGGGCCAGTCAGGGCAGGTCCGCGCGGTCACGGCTCGCTACTTCTCCTCGAGCGCCCAGCTCCCTGCAAAGCGCACGACACCACGCTCTTCGCCGTCCGGATAGACGACGAAGGCCAGCGCGTCGTCGAGCTGGTGGTAGAGGTGCTCCCCACTCTCGTCCGTCAGGCCCAGCCGCAGATGGAAGCGTCCATCCGCAAGGGGTAGCGAGCCGATGTCGAAGCGGATCCCGCGCTCACCGTTGCCTGCGGCCCAGCCGAGCTCGCGGAGATCGACGGCCTGGCCGGCCACGAGGGAGCCGGAGTCGTCACGGAGCTCGAGCTGGAGACGTGGCGGCGGAATGCCCGCGGTGGCCGCGACAGCGACGGAGAGCGCGAACGGCTCTCCCGACAGGAACTGCAGGCGCTCGGCTCCTTCCTGCCCGACCAGCACCGCCGACGCGATCGTGGCCTCGCCCGAACCCCACTCGCGCAGGCCGGCGCCACGCTCGGCCGGATCGATCTCGTCGGCCAAGGTGCGCCGATACCGCGCGATCGCCTCCCGCGTAGGGCCGTCGAAAGCGACGCGTCCTGAGTCCAGGAGCACGGCGCGCTCGCACAGCCGCTCGACCGCCGACGCGTCGTGCGAGACGAAGACGATCGTGCCGCCCTCCTGCTTGAACCGGGCGATGCGACCGAAGCACTTGCGCTGGAACGACTCGTCGCCCACCGCGAAGACCTCGTCGAGGAGCAGGACGTCGGCATCCAGAAACGCAGCGATGGCGAACCCGAGACGGACGGTCATCCCGGACGAGTAGGTGCGTACGGGCCGGTCGATCGCGTGCTCGAGCTCTGCGAAAGCAACGATCTCGTCGAACCGCTGCCGGATGTCCGCGCGGCGGAGCCCGTAGATCGCACCGTTCAGGAAGACGTTCTCGCGCCCCGTGAAATCGGGATGGAAACCCGGCTCCGAGCTCGAGGAGCGAGCCGATCCGCCCTTCCGCGCGAACGCGTCCCGCTGTGGGCTTGATGATTCCGGCGACGACGCGGAGCAGGGTGGTCTTTCCCGAGCCGTTTCGTCCGATGAGCCCGACCGCCTCGCCGCGGGCAACGTCGAGCGACACGTCTCGAAGCGCCCAGACGTCGGTCGCCTCGGTCTGACCGCGCTGGACGAATAGATCCTTCAGCGTTCGGGCCTCACGAGCGCGTATGCGAAACCGCCGCGAGACGCCTTCGACGCTGATCTCGCCTGGTTCCATCGTGCGATCTAGAGTAGCCCTCGGGATGGAACGAGTCGGCGAGCACGCCGTGCCCGTGGGGCCGCTCGCCGTTCGCTGGCTGGCCTACGAGCTCGAAGACGCGCGCGCGGGGGTCGAGGGGCGAGCACGCGTACGCCTCGAGAACGCGGGCTCTGCCGCGTGGCGCTCGCGCGGGAAGGAGGGGGTCCAGCTCGGCGTATCACTGGCTCGACCCGCTCGGAAATCCGATCGTGTGGGACGGCATCCGAGCGCCGCTGCCGCGCGTCGTCGCGCCGGGCGAGGAGGTCGAGCTCGACGTGACGGTCGTCGCACCGCGCCCGCAAGGGAGCTACCGACTCGCGTTCGATCTCGTGGAGGAGTACCGCTTCTGGTTCGAGGAGGTCGGATCGATGCCGCTCGACCTCCCGGTCGAGGTGGAGCCGCGGATCGCCGAGCGGCGACTCCAGGTCGTACTCCATGGCCCTTCCGACCCCGAGACCGATGCGGCTCTGGCCGCGCAGGAGGAGCCGCTCGTCTCCGAGGGCGCTCTCGCGTTCGCGCATCTCGTTCCCGGAGCCTTACCCGCTCCCGACTGGTCGCGATTGCTGCTCGACGCGCATCAGGAGGGCTACGCGGCGGTCGGTCCTGCGCTCGAGGTATCCCGAGGGGAACGGCGCCGCTTCGCCGCCATGGGCTCCCGGCGGAGGTCGGAATCCGCGCTTCCCGGAGCCGCTCCTCCTGCCTTCGCTCCTGGCGGGCTTCGAGCCGCAGACCCACGAGCGGCATGCCGTCGTTCTCGGGCGCGGACGCGCTCTTCGAGGGCCGCGCTGTGGTCAGACTTCGACCGCGATCCGATCGTCCGAGCGACTGAAGACGAACGATCCGACCGCCAGCGCGACGACCGCTGCGACGACGACGTAGATCGTCTCCGAGAGCGCGGGCAGCTCGCCGTAGAAGAGCACGTCCCGCATCGCCTCGATCGGCGGCGTGAGGAAGTTCACCCAGTGGATCGCGAACTCGGCCGCCGGGTAGTCGGCCACACCGGGGAGCTGGTCGAGGCTGTACAGGATGGGGGTCAGGAAGAACCACGGCAGGAGCAGTGCCGTCAGCAGGTGCTCGACGTCCCGGAAGAGCGCGTTCAACGAGGCGATCGCGAGCGCGACCCCGGCGACCATGCAGGCGAAGAGCGCGCCCAACGGGAACGCGAGCCACACCGTGTCGCGCGCCTCGGGGATGCGGAGCAGGCTCAGGACGACCACGACGACGAGCATCACTGCGAAGCCGACGAGGTGGGTCGCCACGATCGAGAGCGGGACGAGCTGGCGCGGAAAGCGAACCTTGCGGATGAGATTCGCGTTCTCGAGCAGGCTGCGAGACGACGCCTGCGCGGCCGTGGCGAAGAACACCCAGGCAGGCAGGCCGCAGAGGAGGAAGAGCCAGTAGTCGCCGCTCCCCACCTCGGCGACGCGCCAGAGAAGCGAGAAAACGAGCAGGTACACCGCCATCAAGACGAGCGGATGCAGGAGCGACCAGGCGAGGCCGAGCACGGAGCCGCGGTACTTGGCCCTGAGATCCCGCCGGAAGAGGCTCCCGAAGAGCTCGCGGTAGCGGATTACGTCGGCGTAAACGGTTATGGAGAAAGAGTGTAGGGCGGCTGGTGGCTCCACTACCCTTTCCAGGCTGTGGATGCGATCGTCGCGATCGCCGCGTTCCCCGTCACCCTCGCGGTTCTCTGGGCACTGCTGCGCACCCCGCTCGGCGGGCGTCTCGTCGCGCACCCGAGCGGCGAGCGCTGGCACGCCGAGGCGACCCCGACGTTCGGCGGGGTCGGCATCTTCGCGGGCTTCGCAGCCGCGGTCGGGCTGGCGCTCGCGATCGGCGCCGTCGAGTGGAGCGGCGAGCTCGGCGGCGTTCTCGTCGGAATCTCGCTGCTCTTCGCGGCGGGCCTTCTCGACGATCTCCGCCACCTGAGCCCTCTGCTCAAGCTCGCCGTCCAGATCGGCGCTGCGGTCATCGCGCTCGCGAGCGGCCTGCAGGTGGAGATCGTGGGGAACGACGTGCTCGCGTGGGGTATCGGGCTCCTCTGGCTGGTCGGGATCACGAACGCCTTCAACCTGCTCGACAACATGGACGGGCTCGCCGCCACGCTCGCGGCGATCGCCTGCGCCTACTTCGCGATCGACGCGCTCACCGAGCACCCGAGCGAGACCGTCCTCGTGCTCTCTCTGGCCCTCGGGCTGGCCTGTGCAGGATTCCTTCCCGTTCAACCTGAGGCCCGGACGCGCCGCGGCGGTCTTCATGGGCGACTCGGGGAGCCAGGTGCTCGGCTTCGCGCTGGCGTCGTTCGCGCTTGGCGTCGAGCTGGACCGTCGCGGGCACGACCGTCGCCACGGTGCTCCTCCCTCTGCTGATCCTCGCGATCCCGATCCTGGACACGACGCTCGTCACGCTCGTCCGGCTCGGGCAGCGCAGGCCGGTGAGCCAGGGAGGCCGCGACCACACGTCGCACCGACTCGTCTACTACGGGCTCTCGGAGGCGAACGCCGTCCTGCTCCTGGCGCTCGTCGCGGCTGCGATCGGCGCGACCGCTCTCGCCTACAACGTGCTGGACAACAGTCGCCTGACCGCATTCGGCGTCTTGCTCACCTTCGTCCTGCTCGTGCAGTTCGGCAGCTTCCTGAGCGACCTCGAGGAACGCTCGCGCCGAGGAGACGCGACGACGGAGGTGTCGTTGTGGCAGGCACTCGTGTTCGAGCCCCGCCGCCTCGTCGAGGTCGTCGTCGACTTCGTCGTCATCTGCGCGACCTTCCTCGCGGCCTACCTCCTCGTGATCGGAGGCCTCGGGAGCGAGTTCGAGCGCTCTATCTTCCTTGCCGCCCTTCCGATCCTGCTCGCAACCCGGTACGTCTTCTTCGTCGCGCTCGGCGTCTACCGGCGGGTCTGGCGCTTCGCCACCGCGCGCGACGTCGTTCCGATCGCGGTCGGGTGCATCGGCTCGGCGGTCGTCGCCTTCCTCGTTCTCGTCGCCCTGCAGAGACATCGGGCCGTTTCCGGCGCTCGAGGTCTTCGTCGTGGACGCCGTTCTCTGCACGCTGCTCGTCGGAGCATCGCGGCTGACGTTGCGGCTGCTCCCGGAGGCGCGCGGCTCGGCGACGCCCTCGGCGGAGGGTTCTCATCGTCGGAGCGGGACATGCGGGCCGAGGGCTCGCCCGCGAGCTGCGGGACACGCATGAGGCACGCGTTCTCGGCTTCCTGGACGACAATCCTCGCGTGCGGCGGCGGCGGATCCTCGGAGTCAGCGTGCTCGGGGGGCTCGACGAAGCGCCGAGGGCGATCGCAGGTGTCAGGGCCGAGGAGGTGCTGGTCACCATCCCGGATGCGCCTCGGGAGCGCCTCGATGCGGTCGTGCGCGCGTCGGAGGAGGCAGGTATTCCGTGCCGGATCGTCCGCCGCGTCACCGAGTTCACCGCTGCACCAGCCCCGGTCGAAGCGACGCTCCCGTGAGCGAGCGCACGGAGCCGTGTCGGCCCGCCTGCTGGCGGCCATCCCGTTGCTGACGCTCTACTTCGGGCTCGCCGCGCTCTACGCGTGGCAGGCGTCGCGGCACCCGGTTCCGACGATCTACAGCGACGAGATCGAGCTCGCGTGGCTCTCGCGCTCGATCGCCGAGACGGGCGAAGCCGCGCGGCGCGGAGATCCCTACGGCCTCGCGACGCTCGTCGCCTATTTCCTCGCGCCGGTCTGGTGGGTCGGCTCGGCGGCAACCGGCTACGCGGCCGCGAAGCTGCTGCTCGTCCTCGCCATGACGGCGACGGTCTTTCCCGCGTACGCGCTCGCACGGCTCGTCGTTCCGCCCTGGTACGCGCTGGCCGCCGCCGGCGGCGCGACGATCGTGCCGGCCCTCGCGTACTCGCCGATCCTCGTCGAGGAGCCGCTGGCGTATCCGCTCGCGACGCTTGCCCTCTGGCTGATCGCCCGCGTGTACGTCGAGCCAACGTGGGGCCGCGCAGCCCTGGCGGTGCTCGCCTGTACCGCCGCGATGCTCACCCGAACCCAGCTCTCGATCCTCTTCGCGCTTGTTCGTGCTCGGCCTCCTCTGGCTCTGCTGGCAGTCGGAACGGTCGCGCAGCTGGCGCTCGTCCTTCTCGGGCTGGGACTGGGTCGGGCTCGTCACGCTCGGAGTCGGCGCCGCCGTCGGCGCATCGGCGTTCCTGGGGCACCTCTCGCAGAGCTGGCGCGACACGACCGGCGCGTATCCGGAGCGGATCCTCGAGCACGCGGCCTGGGCGTCGGGCGCTCTCGCGATCGGGATCGGAGTCCTCCCGCTCCTCGCGGGCATCGCGGCACTCGCAAGGCCGCGAAGCGAGGTCACGGATCCGAAGACGCGCGCGTTCGTCATCACGGGCGTCTTCGCGCTCGTCGTATTCGTCGCGTACGCGGGCATCAAGGGAGCGCAGATCTCGATCACGTTCTCGACCCTCGTCGTCGAGCGGAACCTGATCTACCTCTGCCCGATCCTCTTCGCCGCGACTGCGCTCGCGTTCGTCCGCGGCGTCGGGCGCGGCTGGGCGATCGCCGGCGCGACGGTCTTCACCGTGTACGTCGTCACCGAGGTACCGCTCCGTCTCGACAACTACCCGTACTACGAGGCGCACGGGCTCTCGCTGCCGGCGTTCCTCAACCGGGAGTGGGGCTGGCCCGAAGGACGAATCGAGAGCACGCTGCTGATCGCGTGCTTCGTCTCCGTCGGCGTGCTCGTCGCGCTCCGGTATCTCCGTCGCGGCTCGCGTGCCTTCACGGCGGTCGCGGCGAGCTGCGGCAGTCGCCGTCTTCGCCTGGACACTCACGGCCGAGGTGTATGCGGCCGAGGGAGAGCGACGGCTCGCGAGGCAGATCGCGGACAACCTGCCGGCCCCGTACGACTGGGTCGATCGCGCGACGGGTGGCGGCTCGGTAGTGATCCTCGGTCAGCAGATGACCGACGATCCGACCGGGGTCTACCTCACGGAGTTCTTCAACCGCTCGGTCAAGAAGGTGTGGAGCACCGACGGGACGGCACCCGGCCCGGGCGCGATCCTCACGCCCGACCTCGCGAGCGCCGACGGGACGCTCACGCCGTCGCCCGAGACCGACTACGCGCTCACGCTGAACGGCGTCGAGCTGCAGGCGCCGGTGGTCAAGCGACTCGGTCCCTATGTCCTCTACGACGTCGACCGGGAGCCGCTCAGGCTCGCCTCCGGTGTGAACGGCATCGATCGCGACGGCTGGATCGCCGACACAGACGGAAACGGCGTCGCAGAAGCGTCGTACAACCGTTTCGACGTCTCGCGTGACGGGCCCGGGTTCGCAACGGTCAACCTCTCGCGGGTCGCCTGGTGCTCGGGCGGCGCCCCGGGCAAGGCGACGGTTCGCATCGGGCCGATCGGGATCGGAGCCGACAACCAGCCGGCGATCTCCAAGGTCACACAGGAGCAGACGAAGACGGTGACGCAGTGCACCGCAACGGGCTTCAGGCTCGCCGCGCCGAACGGGCCGTGGCGCATCGAGGTCGAGATAACGCCGACCTTCTCTCCTCATGACCTCGATCCGAATCACTCGGACCGGCGCCAGCTCGGCGCGGTCTTCACCGCCGGGTTCCAGCCGCTCTTCGAAGGCTAGACGGACGCCGCGACGAGATAGGTGAAGCGGTAGCGCAGGGCGAGCCGTGCGAGCGGGCCGCTGCGCTCGAGCCCTCGTGCGACTGCCGCCGCGGGACGCGGTAGCGCGACCGTCTGGGGCATGAAGAACGGGCGCAGCGCGACCTGCCCGAAGCCGGCTGCTCGCAGCTCCGCGAGCACGTCGTCGAGCCGGTATTGACGTGGGTTCAGGTCGAAGACGAGCTTCTTCAGGGTGAAGGCGGCAACGCGCTCGAAGAACGCTCGTCGATCGTTCGCGTAGTAGATCGCGCGGAAGACCGTCGTCGCGGCGACGGCTCCGGCGGCACGAAGTCGTTCAGGTCGCCCAGCTCGACCGCAGCGCGATTGCCCAACCGGCGGCTCGCCGCCTCCACCATCTCCGGCGTCGTGTCGACTCCGCGATAGCGAAGACCGTGCGCGAGCAGCACCTCCCCGAAGCCGCCGTCGCCGCAGGCGAGGTCGAGCACCTCGTCACCGGGAACGAGCCACCGGGCCGAGCGCGACGACGAGATCGGCCCGGTGCGCGAGATAGCTCCCCGCGTCGGCGTACGCGCGCTCGGTCCAGCTCTCCGCCTGGTCGGAGTACTTCACAGCGCGAGCAGGCGCTCCGGGTGCTTCCGGACGAAGCGGGCCATCCCGCGCGCGTGCCAGAGCGTGTGCCGGGAGAGGAAGCTGCGGTCGATCACGGCTGCGTAGTCGTGCGTCACGACCGAGCTCGGGACATACCACCGCTCCCAGCCAGCTTCCCGAGCGCGGTAGCAGAGGTCGATGTCCTCGCAGTAGTGGCGGAAGCCGGCGTCCCACCCGCCGATCTCGTCCAGCATCGTTCGGCGCATGAGGAGGAACGCGCCGAGCATCCAGTCCGCCTGCACGGGCTCGGTCGGACGCTCGTCGAGCTGGTAGTGATCGCGCTGCTTCTCGTAGGGCGTTCGCAACCGACGGAGCGGTGTCCGACGGACGAGCGTGCCGCGGATCGTCGGGAACCGACGGCGCGAAGGCTGCCAGGTCCCGTTCGGCCAGCGCATCTGCGGCCCGGCGATCCCGCAGCGGGGATGGGCTTCGGCGAAGGCGACGAGCGCGGCGACCGCGTCCGGCTCGGGGATCACGTCCGGGTTGGCGGTGAGCACGTACTCGCCCACGGTCGCGGCGATCCCGAGGTTGACGTTCGCGGCCAGGCTGAGCGGCCTGGCGTTCTCGAGCACGCGAACCCCCTCGGGAACGACGTCGACCGATCCGGGCAGGTTCGCGATGACGACCGTCTCGTCGACCTGCGGCACGAGCGCCGGAAGCGAGCTCTCGAGCTCGGCCGCGTGGCCGTGCGAGACGACGACCGCGGAGACCTTCACGTTCCGAGTATCTCCCGGTAGACGGCGAGTGTCCGCTCTGCGGTCGCACGCCAGCTGAACGCCCGAGCTCGCTCGAGCCCCGCAGCCGAGAGCCGCTCGCGCTCCCGCAGCGCTTCCCGGATCCCGTCTGCGAGCCCGTTCTCGTCGACGAAGACCGCCGCATCGCCCGCGACCTCCTGCAACGCCGGCTCGCGAACGGCGACGACCGGCGTCCCCGAGGCCATCGCCTCCAGCACCGGGAGCCCGAAGCCCTCGAAGCGTGACGCCTGCACGAGACAGGCGGCTCCTCGGTAGAGCTCGGCCAGCCGCTCGATCTCGACGTGCCCCTCGAGCCGCGCTCCGCGCTCGCGCAGCTCCTCCGCCAGCGCGGCGTCCTTCGCCGGCCCGACGACGACGAGCGGAAGCCCGGCCGCCGTTGCGGCCTCCAGGGCTGCGAGCTGGTTCTTCCTGGGCTGGATCGCACCCACCGAGAGGACGTAAGGGCCTTGTGACACTGCTGTCACTTGGCGACGGGTGGAAGGCCGGGTCGACGCCGTTCGGCGTCACCACGACGCGGTCCGGGGAGACGCCGTAGAGCTGGACGAGATCCCGCTTCGTCCGCTCGGAGACCGTGAGAACGCGCGCCGCTCGGCGCACCGCACGCGGGACGGCGCGCCGGAAGACGAGGCGGTCCTTCAGGCCGAAGAGCTCGGGCTGGCGCTCGAACGAGAGGTCGTGGACGGTGACGACTCCCGGGACACTGGCAAGCGAAGCGGGAGCGCGTACTGCGTGTGCACGAGATCGGCACGCAGGCGCCGGAGGATGCGCGGGAGCGTGATCGCCATCCGCACGATCTGCGAGCGGGCGCGCACCTCGACGGGCTCGACGCCGTCGGGAACGAGGTCCGGCCGGCGCGTCAGCGCGACGAGGCGAATTCCGGCCGCGGGAGCCAGGAGCGCCAGCTCGCGCAGCAGGTTCCTCACGTAGGTCTCGTCTCCCGTGCGCTCTCGCCCGAGAACGTCGGCGTCGATCGCGACCAACGTCATGCGAGCTCCCTCCAGAGCGCCTCCACCCGGTCGGCGGCGCGCTCCCACGTGAACTCGCTCGCGCGGGCGAGCCCCAGCGGGACGAGCTCCGCGCGCCGCGCTTCGGCTTGGGCGATGCCCTCGGCGATCGCGCTGACGTCACGCGGATCGACGAGCACCGCTGCGCCGCCCGCGACCTCCTCCATCGCCGGTCCCTCGCGACGTCACCACGGGAGTCCCGCTCGCCATCGCCTCGAGCACCGGCAGCCCGAACCCCTCGTAGAGCGACGGGTAGAGGACGCAGCGGGCGCCACGGTAGAGCGCGGCGAGCTCGGCATCGGGAATCTCCCCGACCCAGCCCGGCGACGTCGACTCCTCCCCAGCCTCGCGCGCCGACGACACGCAGCTCGATGCCCGCGAGGCGCGCAGCCTCCACGACGCGAGCGAGGTTCTTGCGCGGCTCGAGCGTCGCGACCGCGAGGACGTACGACCCCTCCGCCGCGGGCCCGTCCGGAGTGAAGAGCGGATCGACGCCGTTCGGAACGACGCGAATTCGCTCCTGCGGGGACGCCGACGAGCGTCGCGACCTCTCGTCTCGTGAACTCGGACACCGCGACGACGGCATCCGCAGCTCGAAGCGCGCGCCGCAGCCCCGCCTTGCCGTAGAGACGGTGCCAGCGCGGGAACGACCTCCGGGTAGCGGAGGATCGCGAGGTCGTGCACGGTCAGCACCGTGGGGACGCGCGGTCGCAGCGGGCCGCGGAACGTCGTGCAGTGGAGGACGTCCAAGCCCCGTGCGCGCCGCGCGAGCGACGACGGGTACCAGAGCGCGTCACGGAGGACGCTCGATGCGCGACCCGGCCCGCCGAAGGAGAGAAGCTCGAGCTCCAGATCCGGTCGCTCGCGGAGCGCGCCGAGCAGCCCGCGAATCACCCGCGCGGTACCCGCGCGCGTCTGCACGAGCGGCGACGTGTCCACGCCGACCCTCATGCGTCGGCCTCGAGCTTTCGGGCCACGACGCGCAGCGCGTCGAGCGGGCTCCGGGTACTCGAGCAGCTCCTCGGCCTGGGCCTCCGAGCACCAGCGATATTCGACGTGCTCCTCGTTCAGCACCGGCTCCCAGTCGGGCTCGACCTCGACCGAGTACGGGTGGAGGGTGACCCACTGCTCCCGCGCGCCCTGCGCTCGGTAGCCGAGCTCGAGCGGGATCGGGGCGAATCGCAGCGGCTCCGTCAGCCCCGTCTCCTCGCCGAGCTCGCGAAGCGCGGCCGCGTCCGGAGCCTCTCCCTCCTCGATTCCGCCCGCGACCAGATGCCAGTAGCCGTGACTCTCCGGCGAGCGCAGGAGCACGAGAAAGCTCGGGCCCGGGCGGTAGACCACGAGCAGGACTTCCTCGCGCTCTCCTCATCGCCGCGGCAGCCTCCTCGTAGCCGCGCAAGAACGTCTCGCCGGCGTTCCGCCACGTGAACTTCGCTGCATGCGCGAGGCCGAGCGCCGCCGAGGCGCTCGCGCTCGCCGAGTGCGCGCTCGATCGCCGACGCCAGCGCGGCGGGCTCGTCCGGGTCCGCGCGCACGGCCGCGTCGCCGCTCGCCTCGTCGAGCGAAGGGTGAGACGACACGACGGCCGGACATCCGCAGGCCATCGCCTCGAGCACCGGGATGCCGAAGCCCTCGAAGCGCGACGGGTAGACCGCGGCCGCAGCGCCACGGTAGAGACGCGCGAGCTCGTCGTCGGAGACGAAGCCGAGCCGCCGGATCCGGCTCGAGTCGAGCTCCGGCTGGTCACCCCAGCCCTCCCCGCCGGCCACGGCGAGCAAGAGCTCGCCCCCGAGGAGACCGATGCGCCTCGACCAGGGTCTGCAGGTTCTTCCGTGGCTCGAGGGTCGCGACGGTGAGGATGTACGGCGCCCCCAGGTCGGCCGCGGGGCCGTCCGGACGAAACTCCTGCCGCGCGGCCGGGTGGGCAACGTGCACCCGCTCCGCCGGGACGCCGAGCGTCGCGATCACGTCGTCACCCGTGTAACGGGAGTTCACGAACACGACGTCGCACGTCCTCGCCGTGTTTCGGTACTTGCGACCGTGCATCGAGCGGGTCCGCGCGGTCGTCCACTCGGGATGATGCAGCGGAACGAGGTCGTGAATCGTCGTCGCGCGCACTCCGGCGCGCTGCGGCGGGAACATCCAGTCCGAGAAGTGCAGGACGTCGAACGAGCCGAGCAGGCGCTCGGCGGTCGGCCGCGCGGCCACGCTCCAGGCCGTGCGCAGCGCGTGCGAGAACGGCAGGCGCCATGTTCGGAGCTCGACGTCGAGTCCCGGCCAGCGCAGCGCGGATCCGCTCCGGCCCGCGGAGGCTGGTCGGCGCGAACGCCACGATCTCGTGCTTCCCCGCCGCGGCCTCGACCAGGCCACCGAGCGACCCGCGGATGTAGTTGCCGATCCCGAGCGGAGGGTGGGAGAGCGGCGAGACGTCGAAGGCGATCCTCACGATGCGGGTTGATAGTCGAACACGTTGAAGTGGGCACCGAGCTCGCGGCGGTCGATGCTTCCGGGAAGCACGTCGGCCGGCACGGCCGTCGGAGTCACGCGAAACGTGACGACGCAGGTTTCCTGCCCGGACTCGAGCGGCACGCGGAGCTTCGACGCCGTGTTCGGATCGAGCCGCACGCCGGCGACCCGCCGTCCCGAGACGAACGCATCCACCCTCTGCGGCGACTCGAACAGCGAGGGGTCGCTCGACAAGGACACGACGAGCTCTCCGCCTCGGCAGCGGCGTCGTTTCCAGGTCACCGTCTCCCCCGACCAGGAGTCGTTCGGGTAGAGACCCCGGACCGAAGTCGTCGAGACGACATCGCCGCCGACGCGCCAGAGCGTCGTTCCGAGCAGATCGTCGCGGGCGACGACTTCGCCGTCCGGGGTCACGGATCCGTCGGTGAGGAGGTACTCGACCGTGAGTGGGTCTCCACTCGGAAGGCGCACGAGCCCGTCGCGAGGATCGATGCGCAGCCCCGTCTCTCCGATTCCTCCCGGCGTCGGCTGACGTAGGTAGTAGACGGGGCCCACCGTGCGGTTGAAGAACTCGTTCTGGTTGACCGTGAACCTGTCTGCTCGGCCCGTCCACAGCACAGCGGCCCGCGCGTCGCCGGGCAGCGCGGCGTCGATCCAGTCGCGCGGGACGCCGCGGATGCCCTGGAAGACGGCACCAGCCGAGGCCTGCTTCACGCCGTGTTCGCCGGCCCAGATCGGGTGGAAGACGGCGGCGTAGTACGCCAGAACGACGAGAGGCAGCGCGAGCGCGTAGCGCCGCGGCAGGAGCACGAACAGGGCCGCGAGCGCGAGCGCGAGCACGAAAGCGAGCTCCGCGACCCACTCGAGCCCGACGTGATCCTGCACGGACCACCACGGCAGCAGCATCAGCGTGTCCGAGAGCGCGGACGTGTCGATGAAACGTTCGAAGGGAATGAGCAGGACGAGCGCGGCAGCGGCCGCAGCCGCAGACGAGCGCAAGAGCTCGGGGCCGTGGCGCGCCGCGATCGACCCAGGCGAGCAGCAGGATGAGGAAGAGCGGAGCGACGACGAAGAGGTTTCGCTCCTGGATGCGCTGCGCGAACACCGAAGCGAACGCGGAGACGACGAGCACGAGCCAGAACGTCACCGCGAGAGTCGTCGCGAGCACCGCCTGCAGAGGCCGGTCGAGCGAGCGGCGAGCGCCCTACGAGCACGATCGTCGCCGCGACCGGTACGACGCCGAGATAGAGATCCAGCTCGGCAACGTGGTAGACCGCGTACCGAAGTACTTCGCCCAGCTCGTAGTCGGACTCGCCCACGATGCTGTACGCACCGAGGAGATCGGAGAGCGACCTCCCGCGCGCAAGCTGGGCGACGAGCACGACCGCTCCTGCTCCGAGCGACGACGGCGTAGAGCAGACGGAACGGGCGAGAGCGCCATCCGCAGGCTCTCGCGGCGGAGCAACGCGAACAGAAGCGGGGCAGTCAGGAGCGCGGGAACGAGAACGACGGCCTGGACGCGCGTCGCAGCCGCGACACCCACTGCGATCAAGAGCACGACCTGCCTGCCCGAGGTCGGCCGCTCGAGAACGAGGGTGAGGAGCAGAGCGCAGACGAGGAAGACCGGATAGAACGCGTTCTCCGTCATGACCGAGCCCGTGTAGACGAGCGAGGGCAGCGAGACGGCGAGCACAGCGGCGAGCAGCGAGAGCCCCCGACCGACGACGCGGCGGGCGAGCAAGTAGGCGGGGACCGCGGCCAGGGACATGACGAGCGCGTTCAAGGTCTTCACCGCGGCGTAGGCGTCGGTCAGACGCTCGAAGGCCGCGTAGGCCGGGCTGATGAGAGCCGGATAGACGAAGCCGTATCCGGAGGACGGAACGTCGCGCACGAGAAGCTCTCCGCTGTCGGCGAGGCTCCGGCCGAGCTCCGAGTAGATGAGCTCGTCGACCATGATGAAGGGGCCGACCATGCCCCGCGCGAGCCACGCGCGGACGGCGAACGAAGCAGCCACGATCGCAACCAGCCATGCCCACGCCGGCATGCGCCGGAGGATCTCGAGATCCGACCGCGCGCTACCTGCCAAGCTCGACCTCGGCGAGACGCCTGGCGATCTCCCCCGCTTCCGCGTCCTCCGGAGAGATCCCGACATCCGCCGCGGCCTGGCTCACCTCCCGCAGCACGGCGTCGCCCACCACCTCTCCTCCCGCCGCCTCCTCGAGCGCGGCGACGTAGAGCTCCGCCACGCGTCCGAGATCGTGCTGCCCTCGAGCCACTCCCGCCGCAGCCGTGCCCATCTGCTCTCGCACGTCCGCTCGTGAGACCAGGAGCTCGAGCGCCGCGGTGAGCGTCTCGACCTCGTACGCGTCGACGGGAACCTTGAGAGCGGCGTCGTCCGGAAGCTCCGAGAACCAGCCCACGTCGCTGACGACCAGAGGCTTCCCGAGCGAGAGCGAGCGGATGGCCACGCCCGACGTCTCGCCCATCGTCGGATGGCGCAGGTTCACCGAGATGTCGACGCCGGCCATCAGCTCCCAGAGACGGCGCTCGTCCACCCAGCCCTCGCGCACGAGCCCTTCGTCGTCCAGGCCGAGGCGCTGGAGCCTGCGGTCGAGGTCGAAGCCCGGCGAGGTCGGCCCGACGAGGAGCAGCATCGTCTCCGGATGGGCGGCGCGCACCTCGGCGAATGCGCGCAGGAGCTCGGGAACCCGCTTGCTCGCGTTGACGACCCCGAAGCAACCCACGACAGGCCCCGAAGCGACGCGCTGAGGCTCGACGGCGGGCACCGGCCAGGCCGGATGCGGAACCACCCACACCGGGCCCTCGTATCCGGCAGAACGGACGAGCTCGTGCACGGCCTGCGAGTGGACGATGAGCCCGGTCGCGTGCTCGAGCACGAACCACGCGAGCGGAAACTCCTCGGGCCGGGACTCCCAGAGCGGCGCGATGCGCTTGTCGAGGACTCCGTGCGCGAGGAGCCTGCCGACCACTCCGTGCTCGCGCTCCATCGTGTCGAGGTAGCCGTGGCCGTCTCGGCGACCGATCGTCATCCCGGCGACGAGATGGTGGACGACGAAGTCGTGCAGGACGACGACACCCGGCCGCCGGCGCAGCGCGTCGACGATCCAGGCATGAGCGTCGGGGTTGTTGCCGACGTGGTAGAGCGTCGCGTCGGTGCCGCGCGGAGCGCGCTTGCTCCCCTTCTTGACGACCGTCACGTCGAGCCGCTCCCGCAGGGCCGGCACGAGCAGCGCGCTGTAGTCCGCCACGCCCGTCTTCTCGGGCGGCATCGGCGAGAAGTACGGCGAGCTTCATGCGAGCAGCCGCTCGATGGCCCGCTCCCAGGTCACCTCGTCCGCGATCGCCTTCCCCGCCCGCCCGAACGTCGCCGCCTCGTCGCGGTGCGCGCGTAGCCAGCCCGCCGCGCTGCGCCAGCTCGGCGGCGTCCGGGGCCACGACGAGTCCCGTCCGGTGGTCGAAGACGATCTCCAGCGGGCCGCCTGCGTCCGTCGTGGTCAGAACCGGCTTCTCGGAGAGGAACGCCTCGAACGGCACCATGCCGTAGTCCTCGTCCTTCGGCGCGTAGTAGACGGCGAGGCAGCGGCCGTAGAGATCCGCGAGCTCGGCGTCGGACACGCGACCGGCAAAGCGAGCACGGCCGTCGAGCCCGCGAGCGCGAGCGAGCTCCTCGAGACGGCGCCGGTCGGGACCGTCTCCGGCGATCACGATCTCGAGCGAGGAGTCGAGCGCGGCAGCCTCGAGCAGGAGATCGATGCGCTTCGCGCGGTCGAGGCGGTTCACCGAGAGGACGAAGTCGCCGTAGCCGTCGCAGCGGTACTCGAGCTCCTGCGGTGGCGGCGGGAGGAACTCCGCGTGCAGTCCCGTCGTGCGCTCGAGGCGGTCTGCGACGTTCTGCGAGATCGCGAAGAGCCGGGTTGCCTCGCCGAGCGCGACGCGGTCGAGCGCGTGCACCTTCCGGCGCAACGCGCGATCCTCCGACGACTCGTCGAACTGCCCGAGGTCGGTGCCGTCGAGCTCGTACGCCTGCCGGAACTGGTGGACGAGCCAGACGCGCTTCTCCGGGTGCCGCACGAGGTACGAGGGAAACTTGGTCGCGACCACCATGTCCACCGGAGCGCCGTCCACCTCCTCCAGGTCGAGCATCCGCCACAGAAACGCCTGAGTGAGGACGCGCGTGCCCGGATACCACTTGAACGGGATCGTGACGAGCTCGGCCTCGTGGCCGCGCAGACGAAGCTCGTCGACCAGACGATCGGTCATGACCTCGGTCCCGCCCCACGCGAACGGGATCTGCGGCCGGGTGACCAGAATCCTCATCGGCGCCCGCTGCGCAGCACCTCGACCTCGGCCTCGAGCCGATCGACCTGCTGCTGCAGGTCGTCGATCAGCCGGAGCGAGGCGGCGTTGAACGAGCGCTGGTCGTAGGCGAGCGGTTCGACGTACCAGCGCATGAGCTTGCGCAGGACCCCCTTGACCGGCGTTCCGACGCCCCCGCGCACGCCGGGGCGCAGCCGGAGAGAGCGATCGGCGGACACGGGCCAGAGCCGCTCGGCCTCGGCGCGCGCCGCTTCTCGATCACCCTCCAGCGGCACCGCGCCACCGGGGTCCGAACCCGACCTTCGGACCTCCTCCCGAAGGTGCTGGAAGAGCTCGTCGACGTCGACCGAATCCCCTGGAGATTCCCCATTTTTGGCTTCGCCAGAGGGCATCGCGGCATTCTAGCCGGGGCATGAGGACGACTCGTTCCCGGACTAGGATGCGATCGTGCGCGTCGGGATCTCCCTCCTCACCCTCGCCCCAGGCGATCTCGGCGGCTCCGAGACGTACGCGCGCCAGCTCGTGCGGGCGCTCCCTGCCGTGCGCAGACTCGACTACACGGTCTTCGTGCCCGCTCACGCGAAGGACGCCGCCGGAAGCCTGCCGGCAACGGAGGTCGGAGAGGCTCCGCTGGCGCGGCGCGGGCCGGCGCGGATACTCGGGATGGCGCTCTCGGCGTTCCGGTCACGGGCTGTCAAGACCGAGCTGGAGACGGTCGACGTCGTGCACTACGCCTTGACCGTGCCGATTCCGGCGACCAAGGTGCCCACCGTCGTCACCCTGCACGACGTGCAGCATCGGGATCTTCCGGAGTTCTTCGGGCCCGCGCGCCGCTCGTTCCGGCGTGTCGCGTACGACCGCGCGACGCGTTCGGCCTCATCGGTGATCGTGACCAGCGAGTTCGTGAGAGCGCGCGCAGTGGAGCTCCTCGAGCTCGATCCGGCGGCAGTCCACGTGATCCCGCACGGCGTCAACCACACCCTCTTCCGCCCCGGAGACGAAGAGCGAGAGCCGTTCCTCCTCTATCCCGCGCGCCCCTGGCCGCACAAGAACCACGTCCGGCTGTTCGAAGCGTTCGCCGCGCTTCGCAAGACACGGCCGCAGCTGCGCCTCGTCCTCACGGGAGGCGGGCTCGAACGCCTGGGCTCGCTCCCGGACGGGGTCGAGCGCTGGGGGGTCGTCCCGGCCGCAGAGCTGGCGTCGCTGTACAGGCGGGCGGCGGTCACGGTCTTTCCGAGCCTGTACGAGGGCTTCGGGCTTCCGCCGCTCGAGGCGATGGCGTCGGGCTGCCCAGTCGCAGCGGCCAATACGGCGGCGATCCCGGAGATCTGCGGCGATGCCGCCGTGCTCTTCGATCCGCTCGATCCGGAGTCGATCGCAGCGGGCATCCTGGACGCGGACGAGCGGCGCGACGAGTTCCGCGAGAAGGGACTCGCGAGGGCAGCCGGGTTCACCTGGAACGAGACTGCCCGTTTGCACGAAGACGCGTATATCGCTGCCGCCGCCGCGAACGAATAGTGCGTGTAGGCATCAGCCTCCTCACCCTGGTCCCGGGTGTCTCGGGCGGAAGCGAGACCTATGCGCGTGAGCTGGTGCGCGCCCTTGGGCGAGTGGGGCGGTTCGAGTACCGCGTCTTCGTCCCGTCGATCGCCGCCGAGGTCGACGGTCTTCCGGTGGAGGTCGTGCGCGAGTACCGCGCGTCACGATCGACGGGCGGCCGCATCATCGCGATGACGCGAGCGATCCTCTCGCGCCGAAGCATCACGCGGCGCTTCGAAGGGCTCGACGTGCTGCACTTTCCCTTGAGCGTCATGATCCCACCCGTCGCCAGCCGGTCGGCGACGACGACGATCCTCGACGTCCAGCACGAGCTCCTCCCCCAGTTCTTCTCGCGCGCCGAGCGCGCCTACCGGCGCAGGGTCTACGGCTGGTCGGCTCGGCGAAGCCGTGCTCGTCCTGACCATCTCCCGGCACGCCGCAGGGACGCTCGTCGAGCGGCTCGGGCTCGCGGAGGAGCGGGTGCGGCCGATCCACCTCGGAATCGACCACGAGGTCTTTCGGCCGGGAGACGACTCGCGCGAGGGTTTTCTGCTCTACCCGGCACGCGGCTGGCCGCACAAGAACCACGCGCGCCTCTTCGAGGCGTTCAGCGAGCTCCGGCGGCGACACCCTGGTCTCGAGCTCGTGCTCACCTCGTACGACGGGGCGGTGCCCGAGGGCGTGCGCTCGCTCGGACACGTGGATCGCACTGAGCTCGTTCGCCTGTATCGCACAGCCGGCGCGCTCGTCTTTCCGAGCCTGTACGAGGGCTTCGGCCAGCCGCCGCTCGAGGCGATGGCCTGCGGGTGCCCGGTCGCGTGCGCGGACGTCGCTGCCTTGCCGGAGGTCGTCGGCGACGCCGCCCGCCTCTTCGACCCGACCTCGACCGAGGAGATGATGGCCGCGGTGGAGGACGTCCTCGACGACCCCGATCCGTGGCGCCGGCGCGGCCTCGAGCGCGCCGCCGGGTTCACGTGGGAGAAGACCGCTCGCGCTCACGACGCGGTGTACGAGGAGCTGGCGCAATGATGCCTCGGTGACCGCGCCGCTGACCGAGTCCCTCCGGCGCTCCCCGCCGAGCCTGCACGACAGCCCCGACTACTGGGGGTTGGCGTGGGATGCGCTCGCCTGGGTGGAGGAGAACGTGCGGGACGGGATGTCCACGCTCGAGACGGGCGCCGGTGCGAGCACGATGGTGTTCGCGGCGCGCGGGGCACGTCATCACGTCATCACCCCGGACGCAGAGGAGCAGCGCCGCATCGGCGCCGCCTGCGAGGAGCGAGGAATCGATGCGTCCGGAGTGACCTTCCACATCGGACGCTCGCACGAGGTCCTTCCCGAGCTCGATCTGCCTGCGCTCGATCTCGTCCTCGTCGATGGCGCCCATGGCTTTCCGTATCCCATCCTGGACTGGTGGCACCTCGCCCCACGCCTCGTGACAGGCGGCCGCATGCTGCTCGACGACGCCTACCTTCCGGGCGTCGCCGCAATCGTGGACTACGCGCGAGCGAGCGACGCGTGGGAGCTCGAGGCGCCGATCAGCTTCCGCACGGCCCGCCTCCGCAAGCTCCGAGACGACGATCCGCCGCACGAGGCGGATGCCAGGGCAGCCCACGGCCGCATGAGCTTTGCGTACCTGCCTCCGGGCCGGCGTGTCGTCGCGTCCGCACGGACGCGAATCTTCTCGACGCGACCGGGGATCTGGGCCGTGCGCAAGCTGCGCGGGCCGCGCTAGCTCGCCGCAATGGGAACGGTCACGATCACCGGCGCGCCGCTGAGCATCCGCGAGCTGCTCGCGGTCGTCGACGGGGCGAAGCTCGAGCTGTCAGAGGAAGCGCGCGCTGAAGATCGCAGCGAGTCACGCAGTGATCGAGGCCGCGCTCGCCGGTCGCGAGGCCGTCTACGGCCTGACCACGCAGGTCGGCCACGGCAAGGACGAGCTCCTGACCGAGGAGCAGCTGGGCCGGCAGCAGCGCATGCTCGTCATGACGCATTCGGGCGGGCTCGGTGCACCGCTGCCGACCCGGATCGTGCGCGCGGCGCTGACCGCCCGGCTCAACGGCATCGCGCGCGGCGGCTCGGGTGCGAGCACTGCCGCGGCGGACGTGCTGGTCGCGATGGTGAACGCCGGCGTCCATCCCCTGGTGCCGGAGACGGCGTCGGTCGGCGCCGGCGACATCGGGCAGATGGCCGGCATGGCGCAGGTCGCGATCGGCGTCGGTCGCGCCGAGTACCGGGGAGACGCCCTGTCGGGCGGTGAGGCGCTCGCTCGCGCCGGAATCACGCCGCTCGAGCTCGAGGCGAAGGACGGGCTGGCGCTGATCTCTGCGAACGCCGTCTCGATCGGACACGGAGCGCTCGTCGTCGATCACGCGACTCGGGTCGCGGAGGCGGCCGACGTCACGGCCGCCCTGTCGATGGAGGCGACGGGCAGCAACCTCTCGATCATCGAGCCCGCCGTTGCCGAGGCAAAGCCTTTCCCCGGTCAGATCGCCGCGGCTTCGCATCTTCGGGAGGTTCTCGCCGGGAGCTATCTCGTCGGGCCGGACGCAGCGCGATCAGTGCAGGACGCGCTGTCGTTTCGCGTCGTCCCGCAAGTGCACGGGGCGCTGCGAGAGCTCGTCGCGTTCTGCGAAAGAGCGGTCGAGATCGAGCTGAACTCGGCGAGCGACAACCCACTCGTCTCGATCGAGAAGCGCGCCGTGTTCAGCAACGGCAATTTCCAGCCCGTCGTGCTCGCCGTCGCGTTCGACGCGTTGCGGGTGGCCATTGCGCACGTCGGTCAGCTGAGCGAGCGTCGCCTCAGCCATCTCTGGGACGCGATCTTCGCGCAGATGGCCGCAGCCGAGGGACCGTCTCGGGGACGAACCGGAAGCACTCTTCGGACTGCAGCTGCGCTACCCGGCCGCGGCGATGTTCTCCGAGCTCAAGCAGCTCGCCGCGCCCGCCACGCTGGACACGCCGCCTCTGGACATGTCGGTCGAAGATCACGGCACCGCCGCGCCGCTCAGCGTGCGCAACACCGAGCGCGCGCTCGAGCTCCTCCAGGATCTCCTGGCAGTCGAGCGGATGCTCGCGCACGATCTCATCTCGATGCTTCCCTCGCACGCCGCACTTGGGCGCGGAACGAGCGCAGCGCTCCAGGAGGTCGAGGACGCGATCGCGGCCAGCGAGCCCTACCCGGAGGACGTCCACCGCGCGCTTCGGGCGTCGGCGCGCCTTCGCTAGCCCAGGGCTCGCAGGTAGTGCCAGCTGTCTCGGAGGCTCCGCGGACGCAGGATCGCGAGCAAGACGACGTAGAGCACGAGTCCGACCACCGCGGATGCGAGCGCACCGAGCACGAGCGCGGGCGGAACGAACGAAACGACGCTGAGACCCGCGACGAAGGCGGCTGCAGACCCGAGACGGCGAGCGGCGCCGGCCAGCGCTCCGAGCTCCACGAGCAACGCGATCAGGATGAGCAGCGTCGAACCGGCGAGCGCGAGCGCGAGACCGTTCAGCTCGAGCAACTCCGAGCCCAACCACGCCAGCGGGACCTGGAGCGCGAGCGCGGCGAGCGCGATCCACGGGAGCGCACGCGTACGGCCCGCGACGAAGGCGAGCGGGAAGGTCACCGCCACGCCGACTGCGGCGATCATCCACAGGCTGAGGACGGCGACGACGCGCCCGATGTCGGCGCCGATGTCCCCTCCGTAGGCCTCGCCGAGGACTGCCTCGACGAGAACTCCCGCCCGCGAGCGCGAACATGCCGCCGGCAGCCCCGACGAGCACCAGCGCGAGCCACGACGTCGCCACGACGTGCCGTGCGGCCTGCGCCGCTCCGAAGCCCGCTCGCGAGAGCGGCACCGAGGTCACGATCCCGAGCGAACCGGCCGTGACGGTCACCAGCGACGAGGACGCGAGATACGCGTACACGAAGCTCGTGGCCGCACCGGGGCCGAGCCGCGCGGCGAACGGGAGACAGACGACGTAGAGGAGCTGGAGGGCAAGCGGAAGCGCCGCTCCGACGGCAAACGCACCGAGACGTGACTCGCACCGGCGCACCGCTCGGCCGAACCGCTCCTCTGGGCATGCGCAGGCGCGCCGCATGCAGCGCGAGCCCGGCCAGCACGACCAGGAGCGTGACGACGCCGTTCAGCATCGAGCCCCAGGCCACCGCGATGATGCCGTCCGGCTCGACCCGCAGAAGGATCACGGCCAGCCCGGCCGAGCTGCCGAGCGTGTAGGCGAGCGCTGCGGTCGCGTAGTCGTCGATGGCCGCAAGCCCACTCGCAGCCATCGCAGCGAAGAGGTGCGCGACCCCCGCGGGCACGACCCAGCGGAGGACGTCGGCGGCGGTGTCCTTGGCGATCTCGGACTCGTCACCGGTGAGAAGGCTCGCGAGGAGCGACGAGCCGAACGCCGAGAGGAGAACGAGCGGCACCGCGATCACGCACGAGCGCGATCGCGAAGCCCGCCAGCTCCCCGGCCAGCCGTCCTTCCTCCTGGGCGCGCGCGAGCTGTGGAAGCACGGCCACCCTGATCGCCTGCGAGGCGATCACGATCACGACGAAGAGCCCGTAGGCCGCGAGCAGCCCGTCCGTCGCCTCGGAGCGCCCGAACTCGCGCGCGATCACGACGCCGATCGCGGCGGCGATCCCGGACACGAGCAGAAACGACCCCGCCGTGAGTGCGCCGCTCCCGAGCGAGCCCAAGCCGGGGGAGTCTGTACGCTTGCTCACCGACGCGGAAGCGTACGTCCCATGCCGAACGACAGCCTTTGGACAGACAGCGCGCTCGACGACCTCCGCCGCGACTTCGGAGACATCTACGACGGCCGCACCGTGCTGGTCACCGGCGCCGACGGCTTCATGGGATCGCACCTGACCGACGGCCTGGTCGAGATCGGCGCGGACGTGCACGCCTTCGTCCGGGCGACGTCGAGCGGGGCGCTGAACAACATCGGCCACCTCCGAAACCGCCTCAAGGTGCACTTCGCAGACCTCACGGACCGAACATCCGTCGACTACCTGATCCGAGAGCTGAAGGAGACGGCCACCGACAAGCCGTACCTCTTCCACCTCGGGGCGCAGGCGCACGTCGGAGAGTCCTGGCACCGGCCGTACGAGACGGTCATGGCGAACACGATCGGAACGCTCAACCTCCTGCAGTCGGTCGTCGACTGGGGCCTCGAGCTCGAGAAGTTCGACACCGCCGGGACCTCGGAGGAGTACGGCAACGTCCGCGAGTCGGTGCGAGAGCATCACGACTTCGACGATGCCGGCAGCCTGATCCTGCACGAGCGCTCCCCGATCAACCCGAAGTCGATCTACGCCACGGCGAAGGTCGCCGCCGACTTCCTGACGATGAACTACCACGACGCCTTCGGCGTGCCCGGAGTCGTGACGCGGATGTTCAACAACTACGGGCCGAGGCAGAACCCGCGCTACGTGACCGGCACGATCATCACGCAGGCGCTGACGCGCGAGACCATCGAGCTCGGGCAGCTCGATCCGCTGCGCGACTTCTGCTTCTGCACCGACGGCGTTCGCGGGCATCTGACCGTCGCCGCACACGGCGTCCCTGGTGACGTCTACGTCTACGGCCAGGGCTCGAACATCTCGATGGGCGACTGGGTCGAGCTCATCCTGCGGATCGGCGTCGAGGAGGGCTTCTGGCCCGACGACCGGGAGATCGTCACGACGCCTGCCCGCTACCGGCCGGGGTCGACCGACGTCATGGCGCTTCGCGTCGGCCATGAGAAGCTCACCCGCGAGACGGGCTGGGAGCCGAAGGTCTCCTGGGAGGAGGGCGTGCTCCACACGATTCGCTGGTACTGCCGAGAACCGCGCAGCGCTGGCTCGGACGGGTCGACTGGCTCCCGACGGGCGCTCCACTCGCGACGCAATGACCCGCGTCCTCGTCACGGGCGGGGGCGGCTTTCTCGGCTCGCACCTCGTGGAACGACTCGAGAGTGACGGGCATGAGGTCTTCACCGCCCGCCGCGCCGACTACGACCTGACGTCGCCGAAGAGCGCCGCGCAGCTGTTCGACGACGCCGCCCCGGAGCTCGTGTTCCACCTGGCGGCCGAGGTCGGGGGCATCGGCGCGAACCGGTCGAACCCCGGACGCTACTGGTACGCCAATCTCGCCATGGGCTTGAACCTCCTCGAGCAGGCGAGGCTCCACGAGACTCCGAAGCTCGTCATCTCGGGAACGGTCTGCTCGTACCCGAAGTTCGCGCCGGTCCCGTTCAGCGAGACAGCTCTGTGGGACGGGTATCCGGAGGAGACGAACGCGCCCTACGGGGTGGCGAAGAAGGCCGTCCTCGTCGGTGGCCAGGCTTACCGGGAGCAATACGGGCTGAACGCCGTGTTCCTGCTGCCGACGAACCTCTACGGGCCACGCGACAACTTCGACCTGGAGACCTCGCACGTGATTCCCGCGCTGATCCGGAAGATGGTCGACGCGGACGAGACCGTAGTCCTGTGGGGCGACGGCTCTCCGACGCGCGAGTTCCTGTACGTCGACGACTGCGTCGAGGGCTTCGTCCTCGCTGCCGAGCGCTACGACGGCGCGGAGCCTGTGAACCTCGGCGCCAGCCGCGAGATCTCCATCCGCGAGCTCGCCGAGGTCGTGGCCGACGTCACCGGCTACGAGGGGGAGATCGTCTGGGACACCTCGAAGCCGGGCGGGCAGCCGCGACGGAGCGTCGACGGGGGACGCGCACGGGAGCTCTTCGGGTTCGAGGCGCGCACCGGGCTGCGCGACGGGATCGAGCGGACCGTCGCGTGGTACCGCTCGAACCGCGTCGCCGGTGTCAGTAGCTAGCGCGTCCGTCGCTGCCGCCCGCGGCGCAAGCCGCACGTTGGACGGACTGCTCGAGCATCCGCGAGCCGTTCTCGGCACGCTGGCGGCGACGCAGCTCGTCGCGACGCTCGTGCTCGCCGCCTTGGTTCCGCACAACGGCTGGGTGTGGTTCCACAACGGCGACCAGATCTGGATCACGACCCAGGGCTGGATGCTCGGCCACCTCGAGCTCCCGCCCACCGAGCTCGGCTACCTGTGGTCGCTCGTCCTCGCCCCGCTCATGTGGTTCACCGGGCCGACCTTCGTTCAGGCGATGCCGCCGATCATGGCGCTCAACCTCTTCGTGCTGGCGCCGATCGCGCTCGTATGCGTCTACGGGATCGCAGAGCGGATCGGCGGCCGGCTGCTCGGCTACTGGGCGTCACTGCTCTGGGTCGTTGCACCCTTCGCGTCGACACCGCTATTCGTCGATCGCTACCAGGAGCGGTGGTCCGAGAACTTCCTCCCACAGGCACTCGGGCTCACCTCCCTCTCCGACTTCCCCTCGATGGTCGTCGTCCTTGCGGCCGCACTCTTCGTCGTGCGCTCGCTCGACGCGAGCCGGATCGCCGACGCAGCGCTGGCGGGACTGCTCCTGGGGGCGGCCGTCGCGACGAAGCCGCCGAACCTGCTGATGGGCGCCGGGGCCGCGCTCGCGTACCTGGTCGCGCGCCGCTGGCGCGAGGGAATCGTCTTCGGCGCAGCCGTTGTCCCGAGCCTGCTCGTGCTCGTGCTCTGGAAGGAACGTGGCCTCGGCGAGCTTCCGGTCCTCTCGCTCGGGGAGGTTCGAGTGGCTGCAGGGGTCGGCCTGGTCGCCCTCGACGTCGATCGGTACATCGAGCTCGACCTCGACCACTGGCGCGTGCAGATGGATCAGCTCCGAGAGTTCTTCTGGAGCGCGAGGCTCGCCCAGTGGGCACCGCTCGCCGGCCTGCTCGCGGTTCTGCGGGTCCGGCGAGCGCCCATCGCCGCCCTCCTTGGCGGCTGGCTCGCCGCGTTCGTGGTCGTGAAGGGCTTCTCCACCCGAGCGGACATCCAGGCAAACACCTTCTGGCGGCTCCTCATGCCCGCCTGGCCCGCGTACCTGATCCTCTTCGCGTCGATCCCGCTGCTCGTGCCGACCTTCGCCCACCGCCTGGGCGACCGCATCCGGCCGCCTTCCCTCGGCCCGACCGCCTGGCGCTGGGTCGCCGTCGCGGCCGTCCTGACCGTGGCGATCCCGACCGCCGTGATCGCAGCCTCGTCGCCGAGCACCCGGCCGGAGCGGGCCGTCTTCCAGGACGACGCCGGAAACTTCATCATGACCCCGATCGCGGAGGACGTCGACCTGCAGGTCGAGACCACGGATCGTGGCCGCTCGCTCAGCTGGACGTCAGGCGGACCCTGGCGCAGTGACGTCTTCTACCGCGTCTACCGGCACGACGGTCGGGACATCGAGTGCGAGAACGCCGACGGAGCGATCTCCGTGTACTGCTTCATCCGCTCCATCCCGATCGCCACGACGCGCGACACGACGTACCTCGATCGCGAAGCACCGCCCGGAGCGTGGTATCGGATCGGGGTGGGGACGAACTGGGTCGACGACGAGACGCAGGGCGACGTATTCGCGTTCAGCCGGGCTTTCGCGACTCGGTGAGCACCCGGGAGACGCGCTCCTCGAGGAGCGCGATCCGCTGCGCGAGCTCGACGTTCTCGTCCGTGAGCTTCGACAGCACGGTCGAGTAGTGGAGGAGGACGAGGAGGATGAAGAGCGTCGCCACGGCGAAGAGGACCGCGGGCGGATACCCGGTGACGCCGAGCCAGCCCGCGATCGTGTTCAGCGCCTCCCGCCACGCGGAGAGCACCAGGAGCACGACACCGGTAGCGAGCCAGAGCAGCGCGTAGCGCTCCTTCAGGCGCCTGCCGCGGATCAGCTCGAGGACGATCAGGATGAGCAGCGCCGAGGCGACGACGCCGACGATCGAGATGCGGAGAGGCGTCATGTGCGGGCGCTTTGCACACGCGGATAGCGACGGAGGCTGGCGACGAGTAGGGCGAGCGTCACCTTCGCGACGTAGTACAGGGAGCGGAGGAACGTGATCGACGACGATCCCGTCTCGCGCTCTCGCATCCTCACCTGCACCTGCGCCAGCCCGAGGCCGCTTCTCAGCGCGACGAGCGTCGCCTCGACCTCCGGGTAGTCGTGCGGGTACTCGGCTGCGAAGAGCTCGATGCCGACGCGGTCGAGGGCCAGGAACCCGGACGTCGTGTCCGTGACCCGCTGACCCCCGAGCAGCGAGACGAGCCGGGCGAAGACGCGAATGCCGATCCGGCGAGCCAGCGGTGGCCGGTACGTCCCGCCCGGATCGACGAAGCGAGAGCCGATCACGAGGTCTGCTTCGCCCGCGCTCGAGCGGCGCCAGCAGCTTCCCCAGCTCGGTGGCGTCGTGCTGTCCGTCGCCGTCGAGGCGGACAGCGGTGTCGTAGCCCTCGGCGAGCGCGAACTTGAATCCCGTCTGCACAGCCCCGCCGATCCCCACGTTGTGCGGAAGCCGGAGCACGATGGCGCCGTGGGACTCGGCGACCGCCGCGGTGTCGTCCGTCGATGCATCGTCGACGACCACGATGTCGATGACCTGGTCGAACGAGCGGATCTCGTCGACGACCTTGCCGATCACCTCCGACTCGTCGTACGCGGGGACGACCGCGACGATCCGGCCGAGGGACGGCGGAGCGGTCACGCAGGTACTCCGGCGCCCAGTCCGATCAGCTCGAGCAGTCGTCTCGCGCGGTGGGCGTACGTGTGCTCGTCGAGGACGCGCTCGCGGGCCCGCCGCCCCATCTCTTCCGCCTGTCCCGGGTCTGCGAGCAGCTCCCGGTACGCGGAGACCGCCTCGTCCGCGCTCTCCACGATGACCAGCTCGCTGCCGGGCTCGAACCAGCGCTCGATGCCCGCATGCGGGTTCGAGACGATCGCGGCACCCGACGAAGCGAGCTCGAACGGCCGGGCGGTGGACGACCCGGGGACGGTGGCATGCGGCCGGCGCGTGATGTTGAGGTTGACGCGTGCCGACGAGATCGCGCGCGCGAACACGTTGAACGGAACGTCGCCGAGCATGCGCGCAGCACCGGTATCGCCCTGGAAGTCGAGCCCGCCGAGAGCGAAGTCGAGCTCGGGCGCGATCCGGGAGGGCTCGCCGACCAGCTGCTTCATCCAGTCGCGCCGGAACTTGTCCCCGTAGCCGTAGAAGAAGACGTCGACCTCCTTCTCGACCGGCTGGGGCGAGAAGAACTCGGGATCGGCGGCCCAGATCAGGCTCTCCGCGCGACGCGCGCCCAGCTCGAGCAGGCGCGGCGCGCCTCCTTCGGAGTTCGAGACGACGAGGTCGTACTCGAAGGGGTCCGCTCCGTGGTACGGGTTGAAGCCCGTGTCCATGCCTCCGTACTCGGGGAAGCTCATGGGCACGTCTCCGTCGTAGAACACCACGGGAATCCCGAACCGCTCGCGCAGCGTCGGTCGGGATCCCGCCGCAGGTGCGCCATCGGAACCGTGTAGACGACGACCGCGTCCGGCCGCTCCCGCTCGACGAGCCGCTCGAGATGGCGCTTCCAGCGGGGCGTGATGACCCGGCGGATCGTCTCGCGCGTGAGGCGATCGAGCGCGCCGTCCGCCGGCTCGACCTCCGCACGCCGCAGGTAGCGGTCGCCCTGTACCCGAGCGAGCACGTTGCGCACGGCCTGATACGACTCGCCCTCGAGGTAGGTCGGATTCGACGCGATCCGCCACCACGGGGACTCGACGGGACGCCCTCGGTAGGGCGTCACGACCAGATCGACTCCCGCCTCGTACATGCCCTTCCAGAGCTGCCACCACGCGGGCGTGCAGCCGTAGCGGAAGTCGAGGTCGACCGCAGAGGCGACCGCGAGGATCCTCGGAGATCTCATTAGTACGCGCCTCGCCGGGCGAGGACCGCCGGGATCGTCCTCGCGATGATCGTGATGTCGAGCCAGATCGACCAGTTCTCCAGGTAGGTGAAGTCGAGCCGGACCAGGTCGTCGAACGTGAGCCCCGAGCGCCCGGAGATCTGCCAGAGGCCCGTCATGCCGGGGAGAACCGCGTAGCGTCGCCGATGCCACTGCTCGAGCAGCTCGTAGTCGCGCAGCGGGAGCGGCCTGGGCCCGACCAGGCTCATCTCGCCCTTGAAGACGTTGACGATCTGCGGGATCTCGTCGAGCGAGAGCCGGCGGAGAACACGGCCCACTCGAGTGACGCGCGGATCGTCGCGGATCTTGAAGAGCGCTCCCTCCGCTTCGTTCGCATCCTCCAGCCTCGGTTGCAACGAGGCCGCGTCGGCCACCATCGTCCGGAACTTGAGCATCGAGAACTCCCGCTCGCCCACTCCGACGCGCCGGTCGACGTAGACGATCGGTCCACGCGAGTCGAGCTTGATCGCGAGCGCGATCAGGAGCCAGAGCGGCAGGAAGAGCAGGGCCACGAGAGCGCTGACGACGATGTCGAACACGCGCTTGACCGCCCAGTCCCAACCGGTCAGGACCGGCGGGCGCAGCTCGAAGAGCGGCGCACCGTGCCCGGGCACGTACTCGCCGCGCTGGACGAGGAGCTCGGTCGTGTCGGGCGCCAGCCGCACCTTGATCCCCTGCCGGTGCGCCTGCTCGACGATCTCCAGGACCGTCCTCTCGTCGAAGTGCGCTTCGGAGAGGATCACCTCGTCCGGGCGCACGTCCTCCAGCACGTTCGCCAGCTCCTCCCGAGGAGCCGAGCAGACGCAGGCCGGCGAACGCCGTCGGGCGCGACCACCCCGACGAACTCGTAGGCCAGGCCGCCCCGCGCAGCCGCAAGCGTGTTTCGCAGCTCGGCGAGAGCGGTGCCCTCGCCGACGAGAACGACGCGCCGCCTGACCCCCAGCGCCCGCATCAGCTCGAGCGACACGGAGGCGTAGGACGCGCGAAAGAGCCCGATCGTCAAAGCCGAGACGAGGACGGCGGTCGGGATCAGGCCCGGAGGTCGTGAAGTCGTAGCCGGTGCCGATGCCGAACGCCAGCACGATCAGGGCGACGACGATCAGGGAGGAGAGGATGCGACCGGCCCCTGGGCGCAGCTCGCGCTGCCGGTAGAGCCCCGACTGCGCGAACACGAGCACCGTGATCGGGGCTGCGAACTTCAGCCATTCCGCAGGCCCCTCACTCCACAGCAGTCCCCAGAGGATGTCGCCCTCGCCGCGGACGAGCTCTCGGGTGACGAGGGCGAGGTAGATGCCGAGCGCGAGCCCTGCGATGTCGAGCGCGACGAGCGACGAGCACCGAGAGCGCCCTTCGGACGAGGCCGAGGATCGGCGCCCTGGAGAGGACGTAGACGCGGGAGGCGCGGACGTCGCGCCCTGTCGGGTGCTGGCACCGGGACACGGCTGCGGCGTCTCGGCCGGGGGAGCGGCCTTGGACACGCGGTGAAGCTTAGAGCCAGGCCCAGAACGCAGAGCCCTTCCTAGTGACAATGTGTCACTAGGTCGTCTGGGCGACCGTCGACCAGGCGATTTCGGGCGCAGTCGCCGACACGTCGGCGAGCGCTCTCGAGGTCGGTCGGCTCGGCGACGCGAGCCAGGAGAGCGAGGAGTGCGCGCAATGCGACTTCTCGCCGACGATCCGCGAGGTCGGTGTCGTGGAAGTACACGTGGACGACCGCCGGCAGCGATCGCGGCCGGAGAAGTGCACGACCGAGGTCGCCGAGCGAATGCGTCGTCGGTACGGCCGCGAGCAGACGCTGCGACGGCAGGCGGATCCGTGCCGGCTCGGCCAGCGAGGCCCACGCCTCACCGGATGCGAGATACGGGGGCCGCCGGGCGCGCGGTGTGCAGTCCACGTAGCCGAGCTCGGCGCAGGCCTCCGCGACGTCCGAGTCGGTGTACCAGCCGCCGCCGCAGAAGAGCGACGGCGCGAGCCCGAGCTCACGCATCCGCCGGCCCTCTGCCAGCACGCGCTCGCCGGTCGGGCCACCCGTGGGGCGTGCGTGGTCGGGAGCCGTCCAGTGCGTGTGGTGACCGAGCGGCCCGCGCGCCGCGGCCTCCCGCGCGCGCTCGAGCCACGTCCCCTCGTCCTCCCCCGCGGCGGCGTCGGCGGGGCGCAGCAGCGCCGCGATCGCGAATCCTCCCGGCCGGCGCTCCTGAAGGGCCGAGAAGCGCGACCAGACCTCGTCGTCGAGGGGTCGTTCGACGTGGCAGGAGACGACCGCGTACCGTTTCCGCGTCGTGTGCGGCATCAGCGGACTAGTATCGCCCTCCGCTCCGGCCGACCCGGACGTCGTCGCCCGCATGACCGAGGCGCTCGTCCATCGCGGCCCCGACTCCGGCGGCGTCACCGCGCTCGGGCGTTGCGTCCTCGGCCATCGCCGCCTCGAGGTCGTCGATCTCGAGACCGGCGACCAGCCCGTGCTGAACGAGTCCGGTGACGTCGTCGCGGTCTTCAACGGCGAGCTGTACGACTTCGAGGACGTTCGCCGCGACCTGCACGAGCGAGGCCATGTGGTGCCCGGCACCGGGGACACCGCGGTCATCCCCCACGTCTACGAGGAGCACGGCCTCGACTTCCCGGCGCAGCTTCGCGGCATGTTCGCGATCGCGCTCTGGGATCGAGCCCGCGAGCGACTCGTCCTCGCGCGGGACCGGATCGGGAAGAAGCCGCTCCACTACGTCTCGCTGCCCGACGGCTCGCTCGCGTTCGCGTCGGAGCTGAAGTCGCTCCTGCTCCTGCCCGGGCTTGCGGCGCGAGCTCGCACCCGAGGCGCTCGATGCGTACCTGGCGCTCCAGTACGTCCCCGGCGTGGAGACCGGCGTTGCCGGGATCCGCCGGCTCGCGCCGGGGCACGTCCTCGTCTGGGAGAGCGGCGAGATCCGGACGCAGCGCTACTGGGAGCTCGAGCCCGAGCCGCGCGAGCTGTCCGAGGACGAGTGGCTCGAGCTCGTGCGCCGGACGGTGCGGGACGCCGTGCGTCGCCGGCTCGTGAGCGATGTCCCGCTCGGAGCCTTGCTGTCGGGAGGGATCGACTCGACGATCGTCGTCGGCCTGATGGCGCGAGGCATCGACCCAGCCAGTCCGCACTTTCACGGTCGGCGTCGACGACCAGCGCTACGACGAGCGTTCTCGCGGCGCGCATCGCCGCGAGTGCGTTCGGCACGAAGCACGAGGAGCTGCTGGTCGAGCCCGACCCGGTCGAGCTCGTCTCCCAGTTGACGTCATTCCTCGACGAGCCGCTCGGCGACGAGGCCATCCTGCCCACGTTCCTGATCTCGCAGGTCGCGCGCCGCCACGTCACGGTCGCGCTCACCGGAGACGGCGGCGACGAGTCCTTCGCGGGGTACGAGCGCTACGCCGCGATGCGGATGGCCGAGCGGGTCGGCGCCGTCCCTCTCCTGCCGAGCCTCGGCGCCCGAGCTCTCCGGACGCTCCCGGCGGGCCGGCGGCATCCGCGCTCGACCCCGTTTCGCACCGCACGCCTGCTGGAGGCTGCGGCGCGGCCGTCGCACGAACGCTACGGCAGCGCTGATGGAGATCTTTCCCGCGAAGCTGCGCGCCGAGCTCTACTCGCCGAGCATGAGGAGTGCCCTCGGGCAACCGCGTCCCGGCCTGGGAGCTGCTCGGCCGCGCACCCGCCGGCGGAACCAGCGGTCTCCAGCGGTTCGACGCACGAACCTACCTCCCCGACGACCTGCTCGTGAAGGCAGACCGAGCCTCGATGGCGACCTCGCTCGAGCTCCGCTCGCCGCTGCTCGACCACGAGGTGCTGGAGCTCGGGGTCTCGCTGCCCGACTCCCTGCGCTTCGAGGGCCGGCGCGGGAAGGCCGCCCTGCGGCGTGCGTTCGCAGACCTGATCCCGCCGGAGCTCGCTGCACGCGGCAAGACCGGGTTCGGGATTCCGCTCGGCGACTGGTTCCGCGGACCGCTGCGAGAGCTCGCCGGAGACACGCTCCTCGACGCACGTGCCCGGGCGCGCGAGCAGCTGCAGCCGAACGTCGTCAAGCGCATGCTCCACGAGCACACGCAAGGCGAACGCGACCACGGCCATCGGCTCTGGTGCCTGCTCGTGCTCGAGCTCTGGCAGCGCTCGTGGCTCGACACGGCCGTCACGCCCGTGCCTCGCGCAGCGGCCGCACCATGACGCGACGCCAGGCTCTTGCAATCGTGCTCGCCGCCGCGGTGGTGCCACGCCTCTTCGTCTTGTTCTCCGAGCGTGGCGCGATCCTCGAGGAGCTCGTCGAGAAGAGCGACCGCTTCGCACAGACGCTCGTCGCGAGCGGGACGTTCGGCTTCCTGCCCGGGCGACCCTCCGGCTACACGCAGCCCCTCTACGCCTGGCTCTTCGCGGGCCTCTACCAGGTCTTCGAGCGACACTGGCTGGTCGTCGGCATCGCGCACATCGCAATCGCCGCTCTGACCGCGGTGATCGTGCTCGAGATCGGGCGCCGCGCCGTCTCGCTGCGGGTCGGTGTCGTCGGGGCGACGATCGCGACGTTGCACCCGTTCCTCGTCTGGCACGACATGCACCTGAACCGCGAGATCCTGGACGGGTTGCTCGTAGCGGTCGTGGCGCTACTGGCCCTGGTGGTCGCCGAGCAGAAGGGCGCACTGCTGGCCCTCGCTCTCGGCGGGGCAGCGGGGCTCGCGATCCTCGGGAACGCCCGGCTCGCGCTTCTTCCGCTCGGCCTCGCGATCTTCGTCGCCCTGCCGCTCGAGCGCTCGAGACGCTCCTTGCTGCTCGGAGCCGCGGTTCTCGCCGGGTCGTTGCTGGTCGTCGCGCCCTGGGTCGTTCGCAACGAGGTCAGCGTCGGCTGCCCCGTGCTCACGACCGACACGCGCGCGCTCTGGAAGGCGAACAACGAGAACACGCGTGAGATCCTCGACGGCGGCGGCTGGATCGACGACGTGCCGGAGCCCCGCGGCGGACCTCCCTGGCCCGAGCTCGCCGCCGACCTCACGCTCGCGGGCAGGCCCACCGAGGTCGACGAGTGCGCTCAGCAGCGCTACTACCGCGAGCTCGTGTTCGACTTCTGGCGCGAGAACCCGGACGAGAAAGGACGTCTCGCGGCTCAGGCCGTGCAGATGCTCTGGAGCCCGACGTTCTCGGTCGACTCCGACGACGCGGGCCGAGGGCGTCTCGCGGAGCTCGGTCGCGACGTGGTCGAGCCGGTGTTCATGCTTGCGGTCTACCTGCTCGCAATCGTGGGGGCCGTCCTGGCACCCCGGCGGTATGTGGCGCTCGTCGTGTTGCTCGTGGGCTACAACACGCTCGCCGCCATGGCCTTTGCAGGAACGGTGCGCTACCGCGCGCCGTTCGACTTCCTGCTCGCGATCCTCGCCGCCGTCGCGCTGGTGCGGGGCTGGGAATGGCTACGCGAGCGGCGCCTGCGGACCGCTACCAGCCGATGAAGGTTCTCCACATCCAAAGGATCGGAGGGATCGGCGGCTCGGAACGGCACGTGCTGGAGCTGCTGCCTGCACTTCGCACTCGTGGGATCGACGTCGACCTTCCTCGGGCTCGACGACACGAACGCGGCACCCGAGCCCTTCTACGCGGCGCTCTCCG
The DNA here is from genome assembly GCA_963838395.1 of uncultured Actinomycetes bacterium. GTDB lineage: Bacteria > Actinomycetota > Thermoleophilia > Gaiellales > Gaiellaceae > GMQP-bins7. The sequence goes on along the minus strand of CAWIQX010000014.1, from coordinate 961,192 downwards.
AGCGCGACGTTCCGTTCGAGCGACTCCCGTGCCCTCGCGATCTCGACCCGGGGCTCGCGGCGAAAGTGATCCGTGGTACCCGCGCGATCCGGCCGGACCTGGTTCACACGCATCTTGTCCACGCCGACGCGTACGGCGGGCTCGCCGCCGCGGGCGGTCGCCATGTGCTCGTCTCCACGAAGCACAACGACGATCCCTTCCGCTCGGGAAAGGGCCGCTATCTGGAGAAGCTGCTGACGACGCGCGCCGCACGGGTCATCTGCATCACCGAGGCGCTCGCCCGCTTCAACCGCGACGTCGTCGGGCTTCCGGCTCGAAAGCTCCGGGTCGTCCACTACGGCCTCGACGCACCGCCCGAGCCGTGGGGGCCGCCGGGTGGCCCGGATCTACCCGACAGAGACGCCCGTGCTCGTCGCCGTTTGCCGCCTCGTCCAGCAGAAGGGGGTCGACGTCGCGATCGACGCCCTCGTCCGCGTTCGGGAGCGGCACCCGGCAGCACACCTCGTCGTGCTCGGAGAAGGACCGCTGCGCGCCGAGCTCGGCGACCTTGCAGCCGCACGTGGAGTCGCCGACGCGGTCAGCTTCCCGGGTCGGGTCGGGGACGTCGCCTGGTGGCTTCGCCGTGCGGCCCTCGTCGTCCACCCGGCGCGCTGGGAGGGGTTCGGCCTTGCCTTGCTCGAAGCCATGCTCTGCGAGCGAGCCGTCGTCGCGAGCAGGGTCAGCTCGCTGCCCGAGATCGTCGCTCGACGGCGAAACCGGCCTGCTCGTGCCGCCGGAGGATTCGGCAGCGCTCGCGGATGCGATCGTCGGTCTCCTGGACGACCCGGCGCGTGCTCGGGCGCTGGGAGCGGCGGGCGGCAAGCGGGCGCGCGAGGAGTTCTCGGTCGCGCGGATGGCCGAGCGGACGGCCGCGGTCTACGAGGAGGCGCTGGCGAGCTCGCGCCGGTAGAGCGCCTCGATCGCAGTGGTCGAGCGCTCCTGCGTGAATGCCTCGAGCGCACGTCGCCGTCCTGCCTCCCCCATCGCGGCCGCGCGGGGAAGATCTGATGCGAGCGCGACCATCGCCTCGGCAAGCGCCTCGGCGTCCCCCGGAGGCACGACGATTCCCGTCTCTCCGTCCTCGACGATCTCGGGCAGGCCGCCGACTGCACTCGCGATCACCGGTCGTGCCCGTTCCATGGCCTCGAGGGCGACCATCCCGAATCCCTCGCCGAGGGAGGGGACGACGACGATCGCCGACTGCTCGACGGCGGCCTGCACCGGCGAAACGAAGCCGAGGAAGCGGACCGCGTCCCCCAGCTTGAGCTCGCGCGCGTACGCGCGAAGGGCGGGCTCGAGCGGGCCCGAGCCTGCGATGTCGAGCACGAGCTCGGGCACGCGCGCTCTCGCCTGGGCGAGCGCGCGCAAGAGCACGAGGTGGCCCTTCACCGGAATCAACCGGCCCACACAGAGCAGGCGCGGCTCCGAGCCCCTCGAACGGCGTAACGGCGTCCCGGGCGGCGATCCCGTAGTGGACGATCTCGAAGCCGTCCTCGTCGAATCCCTCCATCTCGGCGAGATAGCGCGCGAGGCCCTGCGAGATGGCGATGTGGACGTGAGCCAGGGACGCGACCGAGCGATCGGCGAGCCCGAAGAAGCGACCCTCGCGGAACCAGTTGAAGCCGTGCTTGGTGGAGAGCCGAAGCGGCGTTCGCGCCATTGCTCCGGCGATCTGTCCGTACACATCCGCATGGACGAGGTGGGTGTGCAGGACTCGCGGGCGGCGCCGGGCGAGGAAGGCACCGACCTCGGCATAGGCGATCGGGTCGACATCGGCACGGAGTCGGACGTCGTCGAGCGGAACCCCACGGTCGCGAAGCGCCCTCGCGAACTCCCACGCGCCCGGCTCGTCCTCGTGGAGCATGAGGAAGTCCACGTCCCAGCCCCGCTCGCGCAGGCCGGGAAGCAGCTGGAGCAGGTGTGCCTCGGAGCCGGAGATCCCGGCCACCTTCTGGACGTGCAGGACCTTCCCGGCCGGGGCGCTCATCTCGCAACACCAGCTGCAGCGAGCACGCCGCGGGCCCACGAGTCGACGGAGTGCCCCGCCTCGACGCGCTCCCGAAGACGCTTCCCGAGCACCGCGCGCTCCGCCGAGCCCATGGCAGCGAGCTCCCGGATCCGCGCGGCGAGCTCATCGGGGCTCTCCCGCTCGAAGCGCTGCTCCGGCTCGAGCAGCGCGTCGAAGACCGGGTTGGATGCGAGCACCGGCAGGCAGCTCGCGGCCGCCTCGTAGACGACCTTGTCCGGGGCACCGGCGCGCATGTTGTTGACGAGGGCGTCGTGGCTCGCGAGGAGAGCCGGTATGCGCGAGCGAGGAACCGCATCCGCGAGCGTGACGCGATCCGCGAGCCCGAGCTCTCGTACCAGTCCTTCCAGCTCTGCACGATGCGCCCGCTCGTCGCCCGAGAGCGCAGGACCGTGGACGTCGAGCCGAACGCGATCGCCGACCGCCGCCATCGCGCGCAGCACGACGTCGAGCCCTTTCGCGCGCGAGTAGCGCCCGAGTGCGAGCAGTTCGAGCCCTGTACCAGTCTGTTGCAAGGTGGCATTCGGAGCTCGCTCGGCGCACGCGAACTCGGAGAGGTCGATCCCGTGGCCGATCGCCCGCACCTTGTCCGAGGGCAGCGGGAACGAGCGGCGGTCGACCGAGATCACCGCCGTCGACACGCGCTCGGCCGCGCGCAGCAACCTGCTCGCACGCCAGTGCGTGAACCAGAGGAGCAGCGGAACGCGCGAGCGGCCGCACGAGCGGAGCCGCCAGCACGGCGTAGATCGGGCACATGTGAGCGACGACCGCGCCGCCGCGCAGCCCGGGCAGCTCGCGCGCCAGGGCCGCCTCGAAGCGGGCGCCGCGACCGATCCTCCGGCTCGCGCGAAACGTTCGCACGCGACAGTTCGCCGGTAGCGCGCCCTCGACCGCGCCGTCCGCCAGGACGACCACCTCGTCGACGAGCGCGGCGAGCGCGGCGATCTTGGGCACCGTGGCCGCGAGCGCCGGGTGTCCGGGATCGACCTGCTGGGTGATGAAGACGACCCGCCTCATGTCAGAAGAAGTCCGTGTCCCCGAACGAGACCGTCCAGGCCTCGGAGCGGGCGTCGACCGGCTGCGCAAGGCCCTTGCCCATGAAGTCGAGGCGGTACGTCGTCGGGACGAACCCGTGCCCGAGGAGCCGTGCACGAGGAAGAACCGGAGACGGCACGGCGAGCAGCGCCGCCGACCCTCGGGCGGCCGCCAGCGCGCCGCGCAGGAGCATGGTCACGTCTTCCTCTCCCGCGACGAGCTCCATCAGCAGAGCCAGTTTCAGACGACGCCTCCGCGTGAACCCGACGACGGCGAAACCTCCGTCGTCGGGTGTCGAGGATGCGGTACTCGCGCGGCGAGACGACATAGCGCCAGTTCAGGTAGCGGCTTCCCCGGATGACGTGATTTCCCAGGAACCTCGCCCACTCCGCATACGCCTTCTCGTGTCGTCCGTCGAACAGCTGGGGCGAGCCCAAACCCCGCCGACCGAACGGGAGCGGTCTCGCCCAAACCCGTCGGCGGTCGATCTGCGTCCAGCCGAGCGGCTCGAGGAACAGCGGTCGCGTCGGGGCGCTCGCAAACGCAAGCACGCACGCCGAGCCGCGCTCCCTTCCTTGCTCCTCGTGACGCAGCTCCAGAGCACGGAAGATCCCGAGACCACGAGCCGCCGGCGCGGTCACCGCATGCACGGAGAACTGCGCCAGCTCCTCGCGCCCGCCGACGACGAGCCGCGCGAAGCTGTGGCCGGCCGCCCCGACCACGGCGCCGTCGCGCAGGGCGACCGAGCGCAGGCTCCCGGCGGGGTTCCCGTCGAACCACCAGTCGAACGCCTCGCCGCCCATCGCGCCCCCGCCCCATGCGTCCCCGAGCAACGCCAGGTAGTCGCGACGGCGCGCGGGGTCGAACGGCTCGAGCTCGAACGAGCCGCTCACCTCATCTCGAAGCCGTGCCGAGCGCGGCGTTGAACGCGCGGCGCACATGGGTGCCGGTCACCGTGTCCTTGACCGCGATCAGGTCGCACGCCCCGGCGAGCACGAGCTCGAAGGTCCGCGGCGGATAGGGCTCGACGTTGTAGCGGCGCAGGCGGAAGCGGTCGGTCGCGGACGTGTTCGCACCCGAGACCGAGGTGAACGCAAGCTTGTACCCCGCCTGCTGGACGAGGCTCGCGTGCTCGGGCCGGTAGTCCGCAAGCGATCCCTTGACGAACGCGAACGCCTCGACCTCACGTCCGAGCCGCTCCTCGAGGCGCAGCTTCGAGAGCGCGATCTCGCGGGTCGCCGCGGCGGGCTCGAGCTCCGAGAGCGGCTTGTGACCGATCCCGTGCGACTCGATGCGGACGCCTCCCGCCTCGAGCTCCGCCAGCTCGTCCCACTCGACGGTCTCGTTGCGGACTCCGAGCAAGCGCAGCGACTCCTCGTGCGGGAGCGGCCGCGTGTCGTCGAGGAACCCGATCGGGACGAAGAGCACGGCCGGATATCCGTGTCGGCGCAGGATCGGGAGCGCGTTCTCGAGGTTGTCGCGATACCCGTCGTCGAAGGTGAGGAGCACCGCCTGCGGGGGGAGGGGCGCCCCTCGCAGGTAGTGCTCCAGAACCGCGTCGAGCGAGACCGCTTGGTAGCCGAGCTCGCCGAGCAGGCTCATCTGCTCGTCGAAGACCGCCGTCGGTACGGTCGTCGGGTTCGGCCAGAGGTCGTTGACCTTGTGGTACATGAGCACACGAAGCGTGCGCTCGGCTTCTCCATCGAGTCCGGCCACGCCGCTGACCGTCTCGCCGATCGCCCGGTAGACGCCGTTCTTCAGGAGCTGCTTCGCGCGGTCGGCCCGCATGAGCTGAGTCTAGGCGCACGCTCCGACCGGCTCCACCGGCCTACGATGGCGGCCATGCAGGCCTTGCCCAGCGGAACCGTGACCTTCGTGTTCACCGACATCGAGGGCTCGACCGAGCTCCTGAAGCAACTCGGCAGTGACTATGGGGACGTCCTCGCGGCACATCGGCGGCTCGTCCGCGAGACCTTCGTGGCGGCGAACGGGATCGAGATCGATACCCAGGGCGATGCGTTCTTCTTCGCGTTCCCGCGCGCACGCGACGCGGTCGCGGCCGCGGTCGAGACGCAGCGTGCGCACGCGGCGCACGAATGGCCCGAGGGCGCCGCCGTCCGCGTCCGCATGGGCCTGCACACGGGCGAGCCGTCGGTCGTGGAGGAGGGCTACCTCGGCCTCGACGTCGTCCGCGCCGCGCGCATCTGCACGGCCGCGCGAGGCGGCAACGTCCTGCTCTCGGAGTCGACGCGGGCGCTGCTCGGCTCGACGCTGCCCGACGGCGTGTCGGTCTTCCCGCGCGGCGAGCGGCACCTCAAGGGCATCGACGAGCCGGAGCGGGTCTACGAGCTCGCGATCGAAGGAGTGGAGAGCGAGGAGGTGGCCGTAGCGGAGGAAGTTCCCGTGCCGCCGTCGCCGCCGGCGCCGTCTCCTCCAGGTGCGCCCGCGTCCGCCCCGATCGAGCGCGCTCCGCGACAGCGAGAAGTTCCAGGACTTCGGAACCGAGCTCGCCGCCAGCATCCAGGAGCGGGTGCTGGCTCGCTCGACCGAACGCTCGGCAAGCGATCGACCCCGGCACCGTCCGCGGCGGACGAGGACGCGAACGTGGAGGATCTCGCCAAGCGGACGTCCGGCGCTCGAAGAGCAGATCCGTGCGCGAGTGGAAGCCGCGCTGAAGGCGAAGGGGATCTCGCGCGACGAGAGCTAGCCCCGCGCACCTGCGTCCCTGCTAGCCCGGTTCTAGATCGAGTCGGCGACCGTCCGTACGAGATCGCGGACTCTCCGCGCGTACTCCTCGGGCGTCGCCAGCCATGGCTCGACCCGTATACGCGCCTCGGCGCCCAGGCGTTCCGCCAGCGCACGATCGGAGAGCACGCGCTCGAGTGCGCCTGCGAGCGCGCCCGCGTCGCCGGGCGACACGAGGACGTCCCGTCTCTCCGTCCGCCACGACGTCCGGGATCCCGCCGACCCGGCTGCCCACGACCGCGCGGCCGCGGCACCCCGCTTCGATCACGACCCGCCCCATCCCCTCCGAGCGAGAGGGGAGCACGAGCAACGTCGCTGCGTCGAGCGCGGCTGCGACGTCCTCGGCGGTCAGGGATCGGGCTCCATTCGACGCGGCCCGGCAGCTCTTCGACCAGACGCTCGGCGAGCGGGGCCAGCGTCCCTTCGCCGACGACGTGCAGAACTGCACCAGGCACCGATCATTGCAACATGACGCCACGCATCAGCGAGGACGTCGAACGCCTTGTAGCGCTCGAGCACGCCGACGAAGAGGGCTCGGGGCGCTTCCGGGAGCGGCGTACGACGGGATTCACCAGGAACGGCTCCAGATCCATGAACGCGGCAAACTCCGCGGCGGGCTCGATCCCCTCCGCTCGGACGAGCTCGGTGGTATACGCGCTGATCGTCCGCACGCCGTCCGCTCGCCGGAGCGCCCTGCGCGCGAGGGAGTCTGCGAGCGGATCGAGTAGGCGTCGCGCGCGCGAGCCGTACAGCCTGGTCGGCGCTCGCCAGTCGCCGTGGAGGTCGAGGATCACAGCAGTCCTCGATCCCACCAGGCGTCGCGCGAGCAGCGCGAGCGCGGTCTCCTGCGCCCCCTGCGCGATCACCGCGTCCGGCTGGAAGCGGCGGAGCTCTCGCGCGATCCTTCGAGGAAGCCGCGCGTAGTAGAGCGGCCCGTCGAGCAGTCGGAGAGGAAACGGCCTCGCCAGCACGAGCCGCGAGTCGGGCGACGGCTTCCCGTCGGCCGCAGTGCCGAGCTGGCGCCAGTCGAGCTCGCCCGAGAGCGCCTCGAAACGGCGCTCGAGCCCGCGGCCGAGCGGGAAGCGAATTCGCCCGCGACCGACGAAGAGCACGCGCGCTCGTCCGTCCCCGCTCATCGCGCGACCTCGACCAGAATCGCCTCCAGCCGCGCGTAGAGGGTCTCGGGCCGCAGATGCTCGACCGAGGGAGCGGCCGCTGCCGCGAGACGCTCACGAAGGTCGGGATGGTCGATGAGGCGACGAATTGCAGCCGCTAGCGCGTTGCTGTCTCCGGCCGGTACGAGCAGGCCGTTCTCACCGTCCCGAACGAGCTCCGGCACCCCGCCGACAGCCGTCGCGATCACGGGCGTCCCGACGGCGAGGGCCTCCACGACCGTGTGCGGGAAGTTCTCCCAGGAGGACGTGAGGAGCGACGCGTCGGCTGCCCGGAAGAGCGTGAGCACTCGCTCCCGATCAAGGGGGCCGAGGAAGCGAACGCGTGCATCGAGACCGAGCTCGGCGACCTTCCGACGCAGATCCGGCAGATCCGGGCCGTCCCCCGCAATCGCCAGAGTCACACCATCGAGGCGACCGAGCGCGTCGAGAGCGACCTCGAGCGCCTTCTGCTTCGTGATCCGCCCGGCGAACGCGAGCAGCGGTCCGTCGACACCGAACGCCTCGCGGGCCTCATCGCGCTCGGGGAGAGACGGCAGCGCGGGAGCCGCATTGGGCAGGACGGTGACCCGCTCTCGCGGAACGCCCCAGCTCACAGCGAGCGCCGCCAGGTACCCGCTCGGACACACGAGGTGGGCGACGCGACGAAGCGCGCGATCGCGCGCGAGTCGCAACGCCCGAACGCGAACCCCGCCGCCCAAGCGCTGGAAGTCGTCGAGGTCGCCCTCGAACAGCCCGAAGCGCCGCGAGCGCTCGTAGGCCTCGTCCGCGACGAGCTTGACCACGACCGGTCGGCGGGCGAGCCACGAACCGGCGACCGCTCGGCCCAGCATGCTCGTCGCATATACGACGTCGGCGTGGGTCGCCCGTTCGCGAATCCAGGCTGCGACACGCGCGTGGCGCACTCCCGCAGGAGCTGCTCGATCCACCCAGCGGACCTCGTACGGCTGCTTCGCGGGCTGGGCTTCGGCAGTCGTCACGACCTCGACCGAGTGTCCACGCGCGAGCAGGAAGCCGGCGAGCTCGGGCGCGTGACTCGCAGGGCCACCGACGTCGGGAGGCCAGATCCCGGAGACGATCAGGACCTTCACGGTGCGACTACGCCGTCCTCGGATCCGCGCGCGGCAACATCCACCCGCAGGCGCGCGATGGCCACCCCCCAGGCAAGCGCGAACACGACCGTCGCGACGAGCACCGCGACTGCCGCTCCCGTCGCGCCCCGCTCCGACCCGAGCAGCGCGACCAGCGGGATGACGACCAGCGCCTCCAGACCGTGGGTCACGATCCGCAGGCGGGGACGCCCGATCGTCACCGGCAGCGACTTCGACCAGCCGAGTGCGAACTGGATCGCGGCCGCGACCAGGATGATGCGCGCCGCGTCCACCGCGCCCGAGTACTCGCTGCCGAAGATCGTCTCCACGAGCCACGGCATCGCGAGCAGGAACACGGGCACGGCGACGACCATGAGGCCGACGGCGACCAGCGTGTAGGCACGCAGACCGGCGAGCACGCTCGTCTCCCTGCCGTGCTCCCAGGCACGCGTCTGGTCGGTGAGGAGGACGAGGCGCGCGGGCGAACTTGCCGCCGAAAGGCCGGTCTGCGGAGTCTGGGCGATGCGGAAGAGACCGACCTGCGTCGGGCCGGCGACGATGCCGAGGACGAGCGGCACGAGCGTCGTCCGCAGCGAGACGACACCCGTGCCGACGCTCGAGGCGAGGGTGAAGGAGATGACCTCGCGCCGGTCCTCCCCGAGCGGGCGAGCGGGCGCCGCAGGAAAGCGGCGAAAGGCAGCAAGGCCGACCACCGAGATCGCAACCGTCGCGATCGCCTGCGCGACGACCATCGCCGCGAGCGTCTCGGTCACGCCGTACGGAGCTGCGATCACGATCGCGACGAGGCGCAGGGCCATGGCGAACGTCTGATACGCGCCCCGCAGGTCGTAGCGCCCTCGGAGCAGAAGCGCGGTCGCCCCCACGTTCTCCGTCGCCTGCACGAGGGGCATGAGCGCGCCCACGAGAATCGGAACCGCAAGCCCCTCGGCGCCGAAGATCGAGTCCGCAACCGGCGCGAGGAGCACCAGCGCGAGCGCCGCGAGGACACCCCCGGCGAACTTGATCTGGAGCGCTCGCACGAAGAGCCGGCGGAGCTTCCCCCACTCCTCCGACGACGATGTAGCGGAACCCGAACTTCGTCAGCGGCTCCTCCACCGTCAGATCGAGGAGCACCTGGAAGAAGCCGACCGCGGCGAGCGCGGTGACGTAGATGCCGAACTCCTCCAGGCCGAGGACGCGCGCTGCGACGACCGTGCCCAGGATCCCGAAGACGACCGCGGCGTAGACCCACGCAGCCGTCGCGGACCGACGCCAGAAGACGCGGGAGGCCATCGATGGCTGAGTCTAGAGTCACGGTCCGAATGCGAACCCTGCGCGATCTCGTCGACCGCGACGCCACCGGAGCGCTCCTCCTCGCGTTTGCGATTCCCGTTCCTCTTCTTCCACGAGAAGTACCAGCCCGAGCTCACGGTCGACCTCGGCTCGACGTCGGCGGACATCCGACTCTCCGATTTCGCCGTTCTCGTCGTCGTCATCGCGGCCGTCGTGTACGCCGCCCGACAAGGGAACATCTCGCCTGGGCCCCGCTCGAATCCTGTGGATTCCCGGTATCGCCCTTCTCGTCTGGCTCGCCTTCCAGGCCCTGCGCCCGGCCTCGGTCGACGACGCGCTCTTCGAGGATCACCTCGTGAGCTACGCGAAGCTCGTCGAGTACGCGCTGATCGTCGTCGCCGTCCCGCTCCTCGTGCGGCGGACGCAGGACCTCACGATCGTGCTCGGCAGCCTCGTGCTCTGGTCTGCCGTAGCCTCTGCGGTCGCCCTTGCGCAGTTCTTCGGGCTCGACGTGTTCGACGCCTGGAACGCCGGCTGGCGTCAGCCGTCGTTCCTCGGACACCACGACCTCGCCGCGCTGAGCGCGGTCTCCGCTGCGCTCGCCGTGAGCGGAATCCTCGCCGGGCGAACGCGTCTCCCGGCCGCGCCGCTCTGGGGTACCGCGCTCGTCGCGGGAGCGCTGGGGCTCATGCTCGCGGGCTCGCTGGCCGCGGCGGGAGGATTCGCGCTGGGTGGGCTCGTCGTCGCGATCGCCGCGCGCGGCCGGTTCGAGCCCTCGGCCCGTCGGTTCTTCGCCGTCTTCGCGCTGGTGGTCGTGGTCGCCGGCGGCGTGACCGCGATCCGTGCCGACTCGCTGGAGGAGTTCGTCCGCTTCATCGGCGTCCGCGGCGACGAGCGTCCGGAGGGCGTGGAGACCTATTCGCAGCGCACGGTGCTCGCTTACCTCGGCCTCAGGATCTGGGAGGACAACCCGGTCCTGGGAGTCGGCTGGCAGCGCTCCGGCCGCGAGGACGTGTTCGAGCCCTATCTGGAGGACGCCCGCGAGCGCTTCCCCGACGTCGTCGAATTCGCCTTCCCTGCAACCGGGCGCGAGTGGGGCGTGCAGAACCTGTACGTGCAGATGCTCGCCGATGCGGGCGTCGTGGGCCTCCTGCTCCTGCTCGCGGTCGGGGTCAGCGGAGTCGTGCTCGCTGCTCGCGCGGTGACCTATGCGCCGAACCCGTGGGCGACGGGAGCCGGGCTGGGGGTGATGTGCGCGTTGCTGACTCTGGGCGGAGAGTGGGCGTCGCTCGGGATCGTCTCGGGCATCCCGCTCCAGGCGGCGACGTGCCTCGTACTCGGGCTCGCGGCCGCCGGAGCCGCGACGGTCGAGGAAGAAGCAGGGGTCTAGTACGGTGACGCACGCGTGAAGGTCCTCGTCACCGGCGGCGCCGGCTTCATCGGATCGAACCTCGTTCGCGCCCTGCTCGCGCGAGATGACGACGTTCGCGTGCTCGACAACTTCTCGACCGGAAACCGTGCGAACCTGGCCGATCTCGATCGGGACCTGGAGCTCGTCGAGGGCGAGCTGCGCAGCTACGAGCGCGTCCACAACGCCGTGCGCGGCGTCGAGATCGTCTTCCACCTGGGAGCGCTCGGCTCGGTGCCTCGTTCGGTGCAGGATCCGCTGACATCGAGCGCCGTCAACGTCGAGGGCACGCTGAACGTGCTTCTGGCCGCGCGAGACGAAGGCGTCCGACGGGTCGTGTTCGCATCGTCCTCGTCGATCTACGGCAACCAACCCGAGCTGCCGCTACGAGAGACGATGGCGCCCGATCCCATCTCGCCCTACGGAGTCGCCAAGCTCGCGGCCGAGCGGTATTGCGTGAGCTTCGCGCGGGTGTACCCCTTCGAGACGGTCGTTCTTCGCTACTTCAACGTCTTCGGGCCTCGTCAGGATCCGCGTTCCCAGTACGCAGCCGTCGTGCCGCTCTTCATCACGGCGATCGCAGGCGGAGAGCCTGTCACGATCTTCGACGACGGTGGTCAATCGCGCGACTTCACCTATGTCGAGAACGTGGTCGCGGCGAACCTGCAGGCTGCCGACGCCGCTGGCGTCAGCGGCCGCATCTTCAACGTCTCGGGCGGAGCACCGGCGACGGTGAACGAGCTGGCCGACACGATCGGTCGGCTGCTCGACAAGCCGGTCGAGCGCCAATACCTCCCGGCCCGCGCGGGGGATTTGCGCGACTCGTGGGCGGAGGTGAGCGCGGCCCGTGAGGCCCTCGGCTTCGAGCCGACCGTGTCGCTCGAGGACGGCTTGCAGCGAACCGTTGAGTTTCTACTCGAACGAAAGGACTAGCGATGGGTCACGGTTTCGGATCGGTCGACGAGCTCGGAGAGGGACATGGCTTCAGGAAGGTGCGCGCACCGCTCGGCATAACCGCCTTCGGCGCGAACGTCATCGTGTACCCGCCTGGATTCACGGGCTTCCACCACTACCACGACACGCAGGACGAGCTCTACTTCGTGCACTCGGGCTCGGCGCGCATCGAGGTCGAGGGCGAGGATCGAGTTCTCGGCCCGGGCGGGCTCGTCCACGTCGAGTCGACGACGCCGCGCCGGGTCTCGAACGCGAGCGAGACCGACGACCTCGTGCTTCTCGTCATCGGTGGCAAGGACGGCTACGTGGAGCGCGACGGCCACATGGTCGACGAGGCCGACATCGAGCGGCGCGCGTCGTTCGGACGGGCCGAAGCTAGGCCTTCCGAGTCGCCCTGAAGACGAGATCCTGCGCGAGCAGGCGGCCGTGCAGGCGGCGGTAGCGGCCGCCGAGCGGCGTGACTCGGACTTCCGTGAAGCCGCCGAGCAGCGCGCGGATGTCGGCGGGTCTGAACATGTGCAGATGCGTGAGATCCCTTTCCGGCTGCAGGCCGCGGACGAAGCGCAGCCGGTTCTGCACCCGGAACGCGTTCGGCACGGAGCCGACGAAGACTCCATTCGGGCGGAGTACGCGATGCACCTCGGCGACGAGCGCGAGCGGGAAGCGGACGTGCTCGAGGAGCTCGCCGGCGACGACCACGTCGAAGGTCTCGCTGTCCAGCGGCAGCGGCTCGTCGACGTCCGCGACGACCGGCGTGATCCCGAGCTGCTCGGCCTTCGCCAGCGCGGCGCGGTCGACGTCGACGCCGACCACCTCGTTCCCCTCCAGGAAGTGGCGGGTCAGCGCACCCGAGCGGCAGCCGAGGTCGAGCACGTGCCGGCCTTGCCCGATCGCCTCCTGGAAGAGCGGAATTCGCTCGGGGACGAACACGAAGTCGCCCGGCATTTCGGCGCCGGCGGTGGTGGGCCTCGTACAGCTGGCCGAGGAGACGTGCTCACGCGGCGCTGACGGCGGCCTCGTGCCCGAGCGAGGCGATGGTCTTTCTCAGGCCGTCCTCCAGCTCGACCTCCGGCTGCCAGCCGAGCAACTGCTTGGCGCGGGTGATGTCCGGCTGGCGCACCTGCGGGTCGTCCACGGGAAGCGCCTCGAAGACGATCTCGCTCGAGGAGCCGGTGAGCCGGATGATCGTCTCGGCGAGCTCGAGCAGCGTCTTCTCGTCCGGGTTGCCGAGGTTGACCGGAAGATGCTCGCCGGACTCCGCGAGCAGGACGATCCCGCGAATCAGGTCGTCGACGTAACAGAAGCTCCGCGTCTGCGAGCCGTCGCCGAACACCGTGACCGGCTTCCCGTCCAGCGCCTGGCGCAGAAACGTCGGAATGGCGCGTCCGTCGTTCGGCCGCATCCGGCTTCCGTAGGTGTTGAAGATCCGCACGATCCCGGTGTCGACGCCCTGCTGGCGGTGGTACGCCATCACCAGTGCCTCGGCGTAGCGCTTGGCCTCGTCGTACACGCCGCGCGGGCCGATGGGATTGACGTTTCCCCAGTACGTCTCGGGCTGCGGGTGCACCTCCGGATCTCCGTAGACCTCGCTCGTCGAGGTGAGCAGGAAGCGCGCGCGCTTGAACTTCGCGAGGCCGAGCGCGTGGTGCGTCCCGTACGAGCCGGTCTTGAGCGAGTGCAGCGGCATGCGCAGGTAGTCGATCGGGCTCGCGAGCGCGGCGAGGTGGTAGACGTAGTCGACGGGCTCGTCGACCGCGATCGGGTCGATCACGTCGTGATTCACGAACGCGAAGGCGTCGTCGCGCAGGTGCTCGATGTTCTCGAGCGACGAGACGACGAGGTTGTCCAGGCAGATCACCCGGTGGCCGCGCTGGAGCAGCGCTTCGCAGAGATGGGAGCCGAGGAAGCCGGCGCCGCCGGTGACGAGGGACGTAGGCATGGTGTCGATGGTAGCCAGAGGGCTTGTGGGATCTGTTACGCCACGCTCGCCGAGGCTCCTGCGTTCTGACCCCGGAATCGACGCCGCCGATCGACGATCTCGGACGTCTCCTGCTCGAGCGTAGGCGAGGCCGATCAGCGCCGGCTCGTCCCAGCGGCCGCCGATGAACGACACGCCGACGGGCAGCGGACCGACGAAGCCCGCCGGCACCGTCACGTTCGCGTAGCCCGCGACCGCAGGCGGACCCGACGATCCGATGAACGTCGAGAAGTCGCCGCCGAGGTCGCCGTTGACAGGATCGGTCACCCACGCGGGTCCGTTCGTCGGGGCGATGATCGCGTCGAGGTCCTCGGCTGCCATCAGATCGTCGATCGCCGCCTGGGCGCCTGGCGTCGCGATCGCGCGCAGCGCGGCGCAGTCGGCGTCGCGGCCGCCCTCTCCTGGGCGAAGTCGAAGATCAGCGAGTTCCAGTTGGATTCCGGCGCGCCGGACTCGAGCTCGGGATGGTCGTTGTTGAAGTCGATCAGATCCTGGAGCGTCTTCGGGTAGCCGGGGCCCGTGTACGTCCTCAAGTAGGTCGGCGATGTCGGTCTTGAATTCGCACAGCAGAGCTGGGAACTCGGCCGCTGACCAGCCGTCGAGCGGGATGTCGGCCGGATCGACGATCTCGGCGCCCGCGTCCTCGAGCGCCTCGATGGTGTCGTCCATGATCGCGGATACGTCCTCGTCGACCGCCTCACCTTCGAACTCGAAGCTGAGCTCGCGCCAGACGCCGATCCGGGCGCCGTCGAGCGCGTCGGCGTCGAGGAACTGCGTGTAGTCGGTGAACGCGTTCCCGACCTGCGCGGCCGTGCCGGATCGTCGGGGTCGACGCCGGTCATCGCGCCCAGGAGCACGGCGGCGTCGGTCACGTTGCGGGTCATCGGCCCGGCGGTGTCCTGGTCGGCCGAGATCGGGACGATGCCGGCCCGGCTCAGGAGGCCGAGCGTCGGCTTGATGCCGACGTTCGCGTTCGCGCCCGACGGGCAGACGATCGAGCCGTCGGTCTCGGTGCCGACGGTGGCGACCGCGAGGTCGGCCGACGTGACTACGCCCGAGCCGGAGCTCGACCCGCACGGGTTGCGATCGAGGACGTACGCCATGTTCGTCTGGCCGCCGATCCCGCTCCAGCCGCTCGACGAGGGATGGAGCGGAAGTTCGCCCACTCGGAGAGGTTGGCCTTGCCGAGGATGATCGCCCCGGCGGCCTTCAGCCGGCGGACGATGAAGGCGTCGGCAGGCGTGCTTCCGGCGAGCGCCCACGAGCCGGCGGTCGTCGCCATGCCGGTCGTGTTGATGTTGTCCTTGACGATGATCGGAATGCCGAGGAGCGGGCGGTTGTCCCCGTCGCGGCGCGCCTTGTCCGCTGCACGCGCGTCGGCGAGGGCCGTCGGGCTGACGGTGATGACGGCGTTGAGGATCGGGTTGAGCTTCTTGATCCGGTGGAGGTAGAACTGGGTCAGCTGCACGGACTTCAGCCGGTTCGCGTCCATCAGCTCCTGGAGCTCCGGGATCGTCGTCGCGTCGACGTCGATTCCGGCGACCTTGGTGTCCGGCGGGTTGGCCGCGAGGCCGATCAGCGCCGCGGCGCCGGATACCGCGAGCAGGAGGGCCAGCAGGGTCGTCAGAACGAGGGAATCGAAGTCGGCTGCTCATCGCGTGACCTCCACGGGATCGGGTGCGGTGACGCTGCGATCGCGGGGAGGTGGGGGCGGCGATCTGAGGGCTGAAGTCTATACCCCTCTCGCTGTCAATTCAGCCTCAGCGCAAGTCCTTGTTCGCCTCCATGTCGAACCACATCGCGAACAGCGTCATCTGCAAGCCCGCGATGAAGAGCACCGCCACCAGCACGATCGTCGGCGTCGTGATCTCGTTGCCGGCGATGCGCAGGACGACCTCGATCAGCCCGAGCAGGAAGCCCGCCAGCGTCATCAGCACGCCGAAGGCGTAGAAGAAGACGAGCGGATGGAAGTCGCGGATGACGTACTTGTGCCCCATCCGCCACCAGAAGCCCTTGAGCAGGAGCCAGGAGATGCGCGGAACGACCGAGCGCAGCCTGATCCCGGACTGCTCGCCCACGTCGTAGATCGGGCGTGAGGGAACGTCCCGGACACGAGCGTTCTGGACGTTCAGGTGGACGAGCATGTCGTTCGGGAACCCGTAGCGCGGATAGAGCTCGTCGAGGTCGAGCGCGCTCAACGCGTCGCGCGAGATCGCCGTGTACCCCGCCTGCGAGTCGGCGACGTGCCAGTACCCGGAGGCGATCTTCGTCAGGAGCGAGAGCACCGCGTTGCCCAGGTAGCGAGTGCGCGGAATGACCTTCCAGGCCTCGCCCGAAACGAGGCGGTTGGCCTTCGCGTACTCCACGTCGCCTCGCGCGACAGGGCCGACGAGCCCCGCCAGCTCCGCCGGATCCATCTGGTTGTCGGCCGCCATCACGCAGGTCACGTCGATGCCCTCTTCCAGAGCGCGCCGGTAGCCGGTCACGATCGCCGCGCCCACGCCCGCGTTCTCGCCGCGGGAGATCACCTCGATCCGTGCGTCGGCCACGGCGCCCGCCTCTGCCGCGGTCCCGTCCCGCGAGCCGTCGTCGACGACGTAGACGCGATCGACGAAGTCCGGGATCCCGCGCAGGGTCTCCACGACCAGGCGCTCCTCGTCGTACGCGGGCACGACGACGGCCACGCGCTTGCCGTCGAGCATCAGCCCGAGGTCGCGGAGCGCTGCCGGCGCGCCGCGATCGGCTCCGCGACGAGAGCCAGGATCGCGCCGACGAGGAGCCCGACGAGCGCTCCCACCAGAAGCGACGTCCGACTCGAGCGCGCGGTCGTCTTCACCGCCGCCGCAGGTTCGACGATGCGGCTCGACTCGACGCTCTCCGCAAGATTGAGGAGCTGGTTCGCCTCGACAAGACTGCCCTGGAGCGCCGCGCGCCTGGCGTCCGCCGTCGTGATGGTCGAGTTCAGGTTCAAATTCAGGAGGAGCTTCTCGGTGAGGGGAATCGAGTCGTCCTGGGAGAGCTCCAGCTGCTGCTGCTGGGCTGCCTCGATCCTGCCCTCGATCGCCTCGAGCTGCGACTCGGCGACCGCCACCTGTGTCTCCAGGAGCTCGATCTTCTGGGCGACGAACACGGAGACGCGCTGCACGACGCGCGCGGCCAGTGCATCCGCCGCGGCCTCGATCTTCCGCGGCTCCGCGTCCCCTTTCACGGCGATCTCGATCAACGGGATGATCCCGCCACGCGCAGGGCCGGTCGCCGTCAGCTCCCTGGTCGAGATCGACGAGCGAAGCTTGGAGACGGGGATGCCCGTGTCCGTCCGAGATCGCCCGCAGAACCGCCTCGGAACGGACGATCTCCCCGACGGTACGCGGGTTCGTCGCCAGGCTCTGGATCTGCCCACCGCCGAGCGGGGCGAACGGCTGGCCGAGGTAGACGATGGTCTCCGCGCGCCACACCGAGCCGCCCGAGAGCGCGAGCACGAGGCCGATGACGGCGCCGACGAGAAGGCCGCCGACGGGCAGCCACCAGCGCCGCTCGATGCGCTTCCAGGCCGAGGCGAGATCGACCTCCTGCTCGCCTTCGAGCTCGGCGGGGGAGCGGCGGTCGTTCATCGGCTCGCGACCCTATCAGCGGCCCAGCGCCATTGAGCCGCGAGTCCCTCGGCGAACGGCGTTCGCGGCGCCCAGCCCGTCTTCTCGCGGATCCGGGCGGTGTCGGCGAGCGTCCGGTTCTGGTCTCCCTGGCGGCGCGGCGCCTGCACCAGCTCGAGCTCGCGCCCGGCGACCTCGGCTCAGGATGTCGATCGCCTCGCGCATGGAGACCTCCTCGCCTCCGCCGACGTTGAACACGTCTCCCGTCGAGCCCCGCTCCATGGCCAGGATCGTCGCTTCGACCGCGTCGTCGACGTAGGTGAAGCTGCGCGATTGCGTGCCGTCGTGGTGGAGCTCGAACGGCCTCCCTTCGACGAGGCAGGCGACGATCTTCGCGAGCGCCATGTCCGGGCGCTGTCGAGGACCGAAGATCGTGAAGTAGCGGACGACGACGTGGTCGAGCCCGAACTCTCGGCGGTAGGCGTGGCCGAGGTGCTCGCAGGCGAGCTTCGTGATCCCGTAGGGCGAGATCGGCCGCGGAACCGCTTCCTCCCGTGTCGGGTAGCTCTCGGCATCGCCGTAGATCGACGAGGACGAGGCGAAGACCGTACGCGCGCCCGCTGCGGCGGCGGCCGCGAAGAGACGCTCGCTCGCGAGCACGTTCTGCCGGACGTAGACCGGAAAAACGCCACCGAAGCTGCTCACTCCGGGCTGGCCCGCGAGGTGGAAGACCCCGTCGACGCCAGAGAGGCGGAGCTCGTCCGAGGCGACGTCGATGCGCTCCACCGGGAGAGCCGCGCGCGTTCTCCTCCTTCAGCGCAGGGTCGTAGTAGTCGGTGAACGCATCCCAGCCGACCGCGTCGTGCCCCCGCTCGAGGAGCGTGCGGAGAAGCTGCGAGCCGATGAACCCGGCGGCGCCGGTGACGACGTAGCGCATCGCGCGGAACGCTAGACGCTCGAGGTGTGCAACCGACCTCAGTCGTAGTGGCAGTCGTACATGGTCTGTCGCTGTGTCGGGCTGGAGGGGCCTTCCCAGAGGTAGACGACCGTACCCCTCCGCTCGAGCCTTCCGGTGAGCTCGCCGGCGACGGACTGGTAGAGGCCCATCAGCTTCTCGGCCTCGGACGTCGAACGGGCGATGGCCACGTGAACACCGTTGCCCTCGACCCGTGTCGCCAGCCAACCGTCTCCCGCGCTGGCCGCGATCGGGTCGGTCTCGGTGGTGAGCTCGAGAAGCTTCTCTCGCGTAAGGCAGCGGATCGTCTCGGAGAGCGGCGGAGTCTCCTCGTGGACGACGCGGTACACGAGCCACCCCGCGATCTGGAGTACCACGATCGCCCCGACTGCGACGAGCGCGCCTCGCAGGTACCGCCACTCCCAGGCTGGGCTGGTGCTCATGGGTTGTCGACCGCGAGCCCGAAGCGCAGGCTCACGACTGCGCCGAGGACGAGGAGTGTCGCGAGCGGAACGAGCAGCCGCGGATAGCGCCGCGTGATTCCGTCGAACGCGAATCCGAAGCACGCGGCCCAGGCCGGAACGGCGGTGAGCATGAACGAGCCTTTCCCGGTGTCGCCGTCCGTCGTCGGATACGCGGTCGCGAAGTACAGGACACCGATCAACGCCGCGGCGGGCAGCAGCGACACGAGCAGGCGCGCCGGCTCGTCCGCGGGGCGCCGGATCGAGAACACGAGGAGCGCCAGCCAGCCGGCGACCGCGAGCAGCGTGAAGGGAGCTCCGACGACGGCCTGGACCACCGTCTCCCGGCGTTCGCTCTCAGTGGGAGGACCGCCCGAGCTGTTCCAGTGCCAGACGCCGAAGTAGTCGCCCCACACCTCCGCATAGGCGATCGGTGCGAAGCGGTTCGAGAACGAGGGCCGTACCGGGTCGGTCAACACATCCGGCAGGCCGAGGCTGACGTAGAAGCCGAGCGGTCGCCGCTCCCACAGTGGCGCCTCGACCTGGGGCCGGTCGAAGATGGGATTGTCGTACTGCGTCGCCTGGTACCCGTACCACGGCAGCGCGAGCGCAATCGCAGTGACGGCCACAACCGCCAGCGCCCGGCCGATCGCGCGTCGCTCCGCGCTCCGCGTGACGAGGGCGACGACGAGCACGAGGAGCACGACGCCCACCGTCCACAGCGTCCACGCACGAACGAGCTGGCCCGCCGCCAGCGCTGCGCCGATCCCCAGAGCTGTGACGAGGGAGTACCGGCGGCGAACGAGCATCCGCGCCGCGAGGGTGATCGCGAGCGTCGAGAAGAAGAGCGACAGCGGCTCGGGATGGAACATCGCCGACGCCTTGAAGACGACCGGGCAGGCGACCACGAAGCCAAGGGACGCGAGGTGCAGCACAGGCCGTCCCGGCCAGAGCTCGCGAACCAGCAGCAACAGCAAGAGCACGGTCCCGACCGCGGCCAGCGCGTTGACCACCTGCCCGACCCGCTCGGGATGCTCGAAGCCGAGCTCCTCACCGAGCAGGATCCCCACCCCGCCGACGGCGAAGAACCCCGGTGGCGTGTAGTAGCTCCCGGTCGCCTCGGGGAGCTCGCCGTCCTTGGCGAGGAGATTGGCGTAGTCGAGCGCCTCCTGCGCGTCGTAGCCGGCGATCGCCGGATAGACGAGCGCGTTTCTGACCGCGACGACCGCGATCAGGACGACGATCGCAGCGACAGCCGCGGCCTCGAGGCGGGAGCGCGAGCTCCTCATGCCCGAGGCAGCGGGCGGAGCGTCCCCTCGCCGTCGGGGGCAAGACAGACCTCGGAGAAGAACCGCGTCATGTACACGCCGTCCTCGAACTCCCCTACGCACGGTTCCGGCCGCTCGCCCCGGGCGAGAGCCAGAGCGAGCTCGGGGTACCGGCTCCCGGCGGCGAGCGGGAGCGGAAAGCCTCCGCCGAAGCGGGTGTTCACGTCGGTGACCGGCAAGCTGCCGTCGGGCTCGCGGAAGCACTGCACGTTCGCCGGCCCCTTGATCCCCACGGTCTCGGCGACGAGGCGGCCGTACTCGACCAGCTCGGGGTCCTTCAGCGATGCGCCCTTGATCGACTCGCCGCCCTTGGACAGGAGCATCGTCCGCGGGATCGCGTTCAGGCAGCGGCCGTCGAGATCGCAGAAGACGTCGATCGAGAACTCCTCGCCGAGGCACTGCTCCTGCACGAACGAGGCTGCGGTCGTGTAGCCGAGGAAGAAGTCGAGCTCGCGCACGGTCGGCCGCCCGGTAGATGTGGCGCGACCCGAATCCCTGGCGCGCCTTGACGAGCAACGGGTAGCGCGCATCCGCGGGAACATCGTCGGGCTCCCAGCTCTCCGGGGAGGCGATTCCACGCTCGACGAAGAAGCGGTGCGCCTCGAGCTTGTCCGACATGCGGTCGCAGACGTCGGCATCGGGGAGCAGCAGCACGGCGGGTGCGAGCCGCTCTCGCGCACGGGAGAGCACGGGATGGTCGAGGTCGTTCAGCGGCACGATCAGCCGGACGTCGTGCTCTTGCACGAGGGTGGCCACCGCGTCGACGTAACCGGGGTCGGCGATGCGGGGAACGATCGCCCGGATGTCCGCGTGGTAGAGCGCGGGCGCGAGCGGATCCGCATCGGCTCCGAGCGTCACGCCCCCGGCGGCGTGGAATGCGCGGACGATGTCCACCCGCTGCCCCGCGCAGGTGAAGAGGACGACCGTCACGGTCGGAGAGCGTACTCGGAGGAGTCGTCAGCTACCTCGCTAACGTGAGACGCGGTGTCGCCCGACGACAATTCGCGTCCTGCGCGTGATCGCGCGCCTGAACATGGGCGGTCCCGCGATCCACGTCGCGAACCTCGCGGCCGGGCTCGAGACGCGCGGGTACCACACGACCCTCGTCGCGGGCTCGCTGGCGCGCGGCGAGGACTCGATGGCATTCCTCGCCGAGCGACTGGGAGTTTCCGTCGTGAGCGTCGCCGAGCTGCAACGCGAGGTCTCCGTCCTCCACGACGCTCGCTCTGTCCTCCGGGTCGCGGAGCTGATCCGCAGCGAGCGGCCTCACATCCTTCACACCCACACGGCGAAAGCGGGCGCGATCGCTCGCGCCGCCGCGCTCCTCGCGGGCGGCGCTCGTCCTCCCGTCGTCCTGCACACGTTTCACGGACATGTGCTCAAGGGCTACTTCGGCGGCGCGCGCACCGCGTTCTTCCGGGAGGTGGAGCGGACACTCGCGCGGGCCTCCGACGTGCTCGTGGCGGTCAGCCCGGAGGTGCGGGACGAGCTCGTCGAGCTCGGGGTCGCGCCGTACGAGAAGTTCGTGGTGATCCGTCTCGGGATTCCGCTCGAGGAGCGGCTCGGCGGCCCGACCGCGGATTCGGACTACAGGCGTCTCTACGGCATTCCGTCCGGCTCGTTCGTGGTCGGCTGGGTCGGGCGCATGACCGGAGTGAAGGCGACGGGTGCGGTGCTCGAGATCGTGCGCGCTGCGCGCGAGCGCGGAGTGGACGCCGTGCTGTGCATGGTGGGAGACGGCCCCGACCGGGAAGGTCTCGAACGCCTTGCGCACGAGCTCGGAATCGCCCGACATTGCTACTTCGTGGGCTACCAGTCCGACGTCGCCGGCTACTACCGGCTGTTCGACGCGTTCCTGTTGCCCTCGGTGAACGAGGGGACTCCCGTCAGCGCGATCGAGTCTCTCGCCTCGGGAACACCGGTCGTGGCAAATCGGGTCGGAGGGGTTCCGGATGTGGTGCGGGACGGCGTGGACGGGTTCCTCGTCGAGCCCGGAGACGTCGAGGCCGCTGCTGAGCGCCTCGCCACGCTCGCGAGCGATCCTGCGCTGCGGACCCGGCTCGGCGAGTCGGGCCGGGCGCGCGTGCTCGCGCGCTACTCGGTCTCGCGGCTCGTCGACGACGTCGACAGGCTCTATCGCTCGCTGCTGGCCGACAAGGGCCTCTAGGAAGTCCTAGCGCCAGCCGCCGGTCGCCCCGCGGTACGTCCCGCGGAAGAGCGCAAGCGGTGTCCTGAGCAGGATCTCCAGATCGACCCTCGGCGAGCGGTGATCGACGTACCAGACGTCGAGCTCGATGCGCTCCGCCCAGGCGAGCGAGGCCCGCCCCTGCACCTGGGCCCACCCGGTCAGTCCCGGCCGGATCTCGAGACGACGCCACTGGTGCTCGTCGTACTGCTCCACCTGGTAGCGAAGCGTCGGCCGCGGGCCGATGACGCTCATGTCCCCGCGCAGGATGTTCCAGAGCTGCGGCAGCTCGTCGATCGACGTTCGCCGGATGACGCGGCCGACGCGGGTGATTCTGGCATCGCCCTGGTCGACCGCGTAGCCGGCGCCGAGCTTCTCCGCCCCGACGACCATCGAGCGGAGCTTGAGCACCTCGAAGTCCTCGCCGTGCCTGCCGACGCGCGTCTGCCGGTAGAGAACCGGCCCTCCGCTCTCGAGCTTCGTGGCGAGCGCCGCGAGCCCGACGAGCGGGCTCGTGAGCACGAGACCGACGCCTGCGACGACCACGTCGACGGCGCGATTCATCTCGTCCCCTTCGCCTTGTCCCACGTCTGCGGGGTGCCGGAACGCAGGTAGCGCACCAGCCCGGCCGTGGTCGCCTTCGTGACGACGTAGTAGTAGTAGGCGAGACGGGCTCCGGGGACGGGCAGCCTCGCTCGACCTGCCGCGGCCAGCCCGAGCCCCGCGAGCTGGAGAGCGAGGAAGCGCCGATAGAAGGGCGCGCGGCCGACCAGAGCCAGGTTCGACGCGAGCAGGCCGAGATGCAGCAGACCGCTCGAATACCGGAGCACGCGGTGCGACACGAGCTCGGCCATGTAGAGCGGGCGCGTTCTGCGGAACATGCGGCCCGTGACGAGGTGACCCCAGGAACGCGCGTTCATGCGCACCTTGCGGCCGTACTCGTCCTCGGGCTCGCTGGCCGGCTTCTCCACCGCGATCGCCTCGGAGTCGTAGACCGCACGGCGACCCGCCTGCTCCATCAGATACGGGAAGCCGAAGTCGTGCCCGAACTTGGGATCGTCCTCGACGTATGCCTCGCGGCGGACGGCGTAGATCGCGCCGTTGCCCGCCGTGATCGAGCTGGCTCTCGACTCCTGCTCGCGCACCCACACCTCGTAGCGCCAGTAGAGCCTTCGAGATTGGCTCCGTCCGGCGCTCTCGAGCCGGAGCTGCCCGCAGACGTAGCCGACTTCGGGATCGGCGAGGTTGCGCACGAGCTTGCGCAGCGCGTCCGGCTTCCACTCGGTGTTGGCGTCGGTGAAGGCGACGACGTCGCTCTCGGTCTCCCGCACCGCGCGATGCTGCGCTGCGACCTTCCCTTCGCGCGGGCAGCGCAGGAGGCTCACTCGCGGCTCGCGCGTGGCGACCTCCTCCACGATCTCGTCGGTGCGGTCGGTCGAACCGTCCGAGGCGACGACGATCTCGAGGCTCGCCGGCGGGTAGTCGAGCTCGAGCAGGTTCTCGAGCCTGCGGCCGATCACGTCCTCCTCGTCGTGGGCGGAGACGACGAGCGCGACGGAGGGAGTCACGTCGCGGCGTCCGACGGGCCGGGTCGGAGGCGCGCGAGGACTCCGATCGCCGCGGGATAGCCGGCATGCGTCCAGGCGAGAGCGCCGAGGGATCCCCAGAAGAGCGCCTTCCCGATCATGCTGCGAGAAGCTCGCGGACGAGCGCGCGATACCGCTCCATGGCCACCACCCGATCAGCCTCCTCCTCGACGTAGTCGCGGCCTCTGCGCCCCATCTCCGCGAGGTCGTACTCGCCGTCGGCGGCAGCACGGATCGTGCGCGCGAGAAGCTCGGGCCTCCCCGGAGGGATGACGACTCCGCAGCCGATCTCGCGGACGAGGCGCGCGGTCTCGCTCTCGTCCTCGGCGGCGACGATCACGGGCCTGCCGGCGGAGAGAATCCCGTACAGGCGACTCGGGACGACGTATCCGGCGAGCCCCTTGGCGAGACCCACGACATGGACGTCCGCGCTCGAGAGCGAGAGCGGAAGGCGCTCGCGCTTCTGGTACGGGAGGAAGCGCACCATGTCGTCGACCTCGAGCGTGTCGGCGAGCGTGACCATCTCCGCGTGCCGCGCGCCGAAGCCCGCGATCACGATCCGCAGGTCGTCCCGGTCTCGGAGAAACGTCGCGGCCCGGACGAGGCTGTCGAGATCCTGGGCGTGCCCCACGTTGCCGGAGTGCATCGCGACGAAGCGGCGCCACGAGATCGTGGTTTCCGGCCCACTCGTTGTCGCGGGGCTGGGGCGTGATCGCACGCGTGTCCACCCAGTTCGGGATCACGCGCAGTCGCTCCGGCGGCGCTCCCTTCGCCTGGAGCCTCTCCCGCATGGTCTCGCCGATCGCGACGATCCTGTCGGCGCGCCGCAGGTAGGCGCCCGACGAGACCGCCCAGGACGCCGACGACCGCAGGGTTGCGGAGGCGGTCGAGCTCGGTCGCGATCTCCGGGAACACGTCCTGGCTGATGACGAGCACCGGCACGCCGAAGCGGCGGCCGAGCGCGACGCCCACGTCGCCCACGATCGGCGGATCGGTCATGCAGAGCACGAGATCGGGGGCGGGGCTACGCAGGGCGTGCGTGAACGCCGCGCCGAGGTAGGAGAAGTAGTTCGCCGCACGTCGCGCGAGCTCCGAGCGCTCGTACGACGTGGACGACACGCGGACGATCCGGACGCCGTTGTGCTCGTCCTCGCGGGGCGCGTCCTCGTGGCCGTGCAGGACGCCCGTGACGACCTCGACCTCGTAGTCCTCCGCGAGCGCCTCGCAGAGCTCGGTCAGGAGATGCGCGGTCGCCTCGACCCCCGGCCAGTAGTACTGGTTGAGGACGAGAATTCGCCGCCGCCGGCCGTCGGGAGACACGCGGCAAGGCTAGCGGTGTCAGACACCAGATCCTGTCAAGAGCAAGCTGTGCCAAGAGTGTGTTTCTTGCTCCACCGATCAAACGCCACGAACGAAGGACGCAGCGGCTCGAAGCCATGTCGCTTTCGCGGACTAGCGAGCCGGCGGTCTGGGCGTGGTGTTTGACACCGCCTCACGAACAGCCGCGACAAAGCCGGCGACGCTGGGGCCGTAGCCCCAGTCGCGCGCGAGCTCGCGCGAGCGCTTCCCGAAGGTCTGACGCATCCTCGGATCCGCGGCGAGATCTCGGAGAGCCGCCGAGGCTCGGTCGATGTCCCCGGCGTCGACGAGAAATCCGTTCTCGCCGTCTCGGAGCAGGTCGTGGGCCGCACCGACGCGGTCGGAGAGGACGAGCGGCAGCCCGCAGGCGGCCGCTTCGTTGACGACGACCGCCCACGGCTCGCGCTCGGACAGGAGCGCGAAGACGTCGGCTGCAACGTAGACCTCGACGATGCGCTCCCAGTCACGATCACCTGCCAGCGTGAGTCGCACGCCGCGTACACCGGCCAGATCCTCGAGCCGCTCCCGCTCCGGCCCGTCCCCGGCCAGGACGAGCAGAAGCCGCGGGTCGTCGGCCTCCGCCACCGCGTGGATCAGGACATCGAGACCCTTCTCCGGCACGAGCCTGGCGACCGAGAGCACGACGACGTCGTCCGGTCCCGCCCCGAGCTCGCTCCTGAGCTCGTGTCGACTGCCCGCCAGACTGTCCGCCTGCTCGCCGAACTCCTCGACGTCGATCGTGTTCGCGAAGACCCGCACACGCTCGGGCGGAGCGCCACGGGCAACCATCGAGCGTCGCGCGAGAGTTCCGGTCACCAGCACACCGGAGGCACCCTCGACCACCCGCGGCACGACCGCGCCCTTCACCTGGCGCCTCCATCCCGGACGAGGGTCCTCGTCGTGACTCTCGACGACCAGGACGTACGGCACGCCACGCAAGCGGCTCCAGACGATCGCGGCCTGCGCTGCGAACGTGCTCCAGCCGGAGACGACGACGACCTCGGGCCGCCCGGCAGCGAGGGCGCGAGCAACTCCTGGAGTCACCGGGTAGTCGTGACGCAGGATCTCTCGCGCGCCAGGGCAGCCGCGCGCCACGGAGGAACACCGCCCGGTGCCGCGGGTCGATGCGCCAGGTTCTGCCGGCGACCGTCTCCGCGGCGTAGACGACCCTCAGTTCGATCTCCGGCTGCGCGGCAACGCGATCGAGGAGCGGCGCACGATACGGCGTCGGCTCCGGAAAGACGGCCGTCACGCGAATCGTGCGCGGTTCAGACCCGGTTGGCCGGTGCAGCGTGCCGGCCGCTCCTAGCTCGCTCAACCAGCCGGCCGCCTCGACCCGAGCGGATCGTGCCGCCACCAGCCGCCGGGTGCGACGAATCGCTGCGTGCGCCGAAAGGAGCGGATCGAGCGTCGCCGCGTGACGCAGCAAGGTGGCGCGGGCTCGTCCCGACGTCCGAAACGCGAGTCGGGCCAAGGTGCGGCCGGCCGCCTCACGAGCGGGCTTCCCCCTTGCAACAGCATGTTGCAAGGAGAGCTCGAACGCCCGCACGAGCTCGATGAAGGCCGTGGCCGCATCCTCGAGCCGCCCTTCGTCGATCGGCAGGCCCGCACCCACGCGCCGCGCGAGGTCTGCTCGATCCGCTGGCAGGTCCGGGGCCAACCGCCCGATCTCGCGCAGCGACACGCGCTCCTGAAACGCCCGCTGCAGCCCATTGCGCGCCTGCGAGGCCTGAGCGGGGTGCACGCGATAGAGCACGAGCGGCTCGGCCAGATTGTCGCCGTCGGCATGCACGAGCAGGCGCGTCCAGAGATCGTAGTCCTCACTCTCGAGGTACTCGGTGTCGTAGCGGAGGCCGTGCCGCTCGAGCACCTCGCGGTCGACGACGACGCTCGGATGGAAGAACGGCGAGCTGAAGAGCGAGGCCCAGCGAACCGCCATCGGGCCGGACGGCATCGTGTGGAGTGACCCGGGACGACCGGACGCGTCGAGCTCCAGCACGGCACTCCCGAGGGCCGCGATCGAGGAGCCCGAGACCATGCGCTTCAACTGCCGCTCGAGCCGCCGTCGGAAGTGCGATGTCGTCGGCGTCGAGCCGGGCGACATAGCGTCCTCGAGCCTCGTCGAGGCCGCGGTTGAGCGACGCAGCGAGGCCCTGCTGCTCCTCGTTGCGAAGAACCCGCAGCCGCGCGTCCCCGACGGCGGCGAGAACGTCCGGAGTTCCATCGGTCGAGCCGTCGTCGACCACGATCAGCTCGAGATCGGAGACGGTCTGACGGAGGGTGCTCTCGATCGCTGCCCGCAGATAGCGCTCGCCGTTCGAGACAGCGAGGAGCACGGAGACGAGCGGAGCGGCCGGCACGGACGTCCCGTAGCCTACGGCGCGTGCACCAAGAGCTTCCGTCGTTCGACCTCGTCGTCGCGACGGTCGGACGTGTGCAGGAGCTCGAGCACTTCCTCACGGCGCTCGAGTTCCAGACGCATCAGGGCTTTCGGCTGATCCTCGTCGACCAGAACCCCGACGATCGGCTCGACCCGGTCGTCGACGCCACCGGGTTGGAGGTTCTCCATCTTCGCTCCGATCCTGGGCTCTCACGCGCCCGCAACGTCGCTCTCGACCACCTGACCGCGGACGTCGTCGCGTTCCCCGACGACGACTGCGCCTACGAGCAGGGCCTCCTCACTCACGTCGCCGGCCTGTTCGCCGAGGACGCGACGCTCGACGGCGTCACCGGGCGCAGCGTCGACCGCGGTGGACGCTCCTCGCCCTCGTGGAAGCGCGACCCGGCCGTTCTCACCGACCACAACCTCTGGAACCGCGCGATCTCGTACACGATCTTCCTGCGCCGGGCGATCGTCAAGCAGGTGGGGGCGTTCGACGAGCGCCTCGGGCTCGGCTCCGGCGAGCCGTGGGCTTCGGGCGAGGAGATCGACTACCTCATTCGCGCGGTGCGAGCGGGAGCCCGGATCCGCTACGACCCCACGCTGACGGTTCGACACGACGAGAGCGACGAGGACACCTCCTTTCGCGACGGCGCCAGCATCGGCTATCTGCTCCGCAAGCACCGCTACTCGCTCGGGATGCGGGGACGGATGGTCGTCCGGCCGGCGGGCGGAGTGCTCGTCTCCCTCGCGCACCGGGATCGCGGGCGCGCCCGCTCCCATGCGGCGACTCTCCGCGGCCGGCTACGCGGCTATCGGGAAACGAGCTCCGAGAACAACGCCGAGTGACGGTCGAGCCACGGCTCGAGCGAGAACCGCTCGACCGCCCTGGCCCTCGCTCTGGTCGCGTACCCGGTGAGATCGGCCAGCACGCGGTCGACCGCTTCCGCGAGAGCCTCGGGCGCGGGAGGCTCGTCGCGTTCCCACGACTCGTGGTGCGCTACACCGACTCCGCCCACGTCGCCGACGAGCTCGACCGTCCCGCCGCTCGCCGGGTAGACGACGGGAAGCCCGGTCGCCATCGCCTCGAGCACCAACGTCGGGCACGGGTCGAGCACCTTGGTGTGCAGAAGCAGGTGGGCTCGGCGAAAGAGCGCCGGTGCGTCGCGTTGCGCATAGTCACCGACGAGCTCGACTCGGTCGCGGAGCCCCAGCTCGGCGACGAGCGGCTCGAGCGGCGAGACGAGACGGCCGGTCACGAGCAGGCGGGCAGCGGGATGTCGCGTCAGGAGCGCAGCGAGCGTCCGCAGTGCCAGCTCGAGGCGATAGGCCTGGGTCTGATCGCCCCCCAGGAGCAGAACCGGCCCGCCGGCGGGTGGGCGCTCCGCCGGCGTGAAGTGGTCGACGTCCACGGCGTTCGGAAGGACCTCCCACGATCCCCGCGGCACGCCGAGGAAGAGGTCGGCCGAGCGCTTCGAGAACTCGCTCTGGTAGAGAACGTGATCGGCGGCGAGGAGGGCTCGGCGGAGCGGTCGGTTGACCGCCTCGGTGCGATCTCCCGCCCAGCCCGGGTAGCCGACACCGTCCTGGTTCACGACGACGGGAATCCGGCGACGCCGCGCCAGGTGAAGCAGCGGACGCAGATCGCGCGGCAGCCAGGTCGAGCCGAGGTAGAGCAGCGAGAAGTCGCGTGGGCTGTTCGGAAACCGCTCGTTCAGCTTCTGCGCCTTCGCAGTTCCTCCCGCGGCCCGCTCGCCGGGCGCCGGAACGAGATCGTGGCCGTAGAAGACTCGTAGTCCGGCGGCGGCGCGTGCCTGCCGTGAGCAGCCGCATCCAGCGTGAGCCCGCCCGCGTGTAGCGCGAGATCCGCTCGCGGCTCACGTCCATCCGCTCAACCCCCGAGCTCGGGCAGCGCGACGAAGCCGTCGAAGAGCTCGCGCCAGCGAGGTCGAAGCGCGTCGTACGAGTTCGCGTCAGCGGTCGCACGTCCGGCATCGAGGACGTCAGCGAGCTCGCTCGCGGGCGCATCCGCGACGTGAGCCGTCCACTCGACGAGCCCGCCCACGTCCTCGACGTCCACGATCCAGCCGTTCTCCCCGTGCCGCACGAGGTCGAGTGCCTGTCCCACGCGCGTCGTCACGAGCGGGACCTCGGTCGCCATGGCTTCGAGAACCGCGCGCGGCCCGCCCTCGTCGCGCGAGGTGACGAGGCAGACGTCGATGGCCTCGTACGCCTGCGAGACGGCGTCGATGGAGGGAAGGAGCACGTGGCGGTGCGGAATCCCGAGCCGCTCCAGCCCTGCGCGCACGTAGCCCCGCGAGGGGCCGGTGAGCAGGAACATCGTCTCGGGCACCCGCTCGTGCAGCTGCTCGGCGACGGCGAGCAGCACATCCGGGCCCTTGATGAGCTTCGGTTCCAGCCCGTCGCCCCACCCGACGCCGTCCTTCTGGAACGAGCCGACGACGAACGCGGACTCGGGAAGCCCGAGCGCGCGGCGGGCAGCGGTCCGAAGCTGCGCGGTCCGCGGGCGGAATGCTTCGGTGTCGATCCCGATCGGGATCCGGTGGAGCTTCTCGGCGGCGATTCCGGTCTCGAGGATCAGCTCCTGCATCGCGCTCGAGGTCACCTGCACACGATCGATCTCCGTATGCCTTCGGCGCAGGGTCTCGAAGCAGGCGTCGAACTCGGGCATGCCCGGCGTCCCCGGGCGGCCGTGAAAATAGGCGAAGCCGAGCCGGTTCTCCCGGCGCTCGAAGTCGTGCAGGAGAAGCGTGAACTGGCTCAGGTGGAAGATCGCCTGCCGGTCGACTCCCTTTGACCCA
This sequence comes from uncultured Actinomycetes bacterium, assembly GCA_963838395.1. GTDB lineage: Bacteria > Actinomycetota > Thermoleophilia > Gaiellales > Gaiellaceae > GMQP-bins7. The sequence continues at coordinate 930,785 of CAWIQX010000014.1, read as the reverse complement.
GCCGCCCGGGCCGATCGCGACGCCGAGCGCACGTGCAGTCCGCTCGAGCTGGCGCGCCTCGTACTCGAGCACCCACCCCTGGACGTCGTAGGCGAGAAAGAGTCGCGAGTGGTCGGGCCACCTGCGCGTCCTCAGGCCGACGGCGGCGCGGCGCAGCGGCCTGCCGATGTGCTGGCGCATCAAGCCGTCTAGATGTCAGCGAGGGTCTCGACCGGCTCGAGCCGGGAGCGGAGGCGCTCGACGTCCGCATCGACGAGGAGCTGGACGAGACCCTCGAAGTCGACGCGCGGAGACCAGCCGAGCCGTTCGCGCGCCTTCGACGCGTCGCCCACGATGTCGTGGAGCTCCGCCTTGCCGCGGATCAGGGTGTCGTCCACGCGCACGTGATCCTCCCAGTCGAGCCCCACGTGCGCGAACGCCGCCGCGGCGAGCTCCCGCACGCTGTGGGTCTGCCCGCTCGCGATCACGAAGTCGTCGGCCTCGTCCTGCTGGAGCACGAGCCACATCGCGCGTACGTAGTCGCCCGCGTATCCCCAGTCGCGACGCGCGTCCAGGTTGCCGAGCAGGACCTCGCTCTTGAGCCCGAGGCTGATCGCGGCAGCGGCGTGGGAGACCTTCCTGGTGACGAAGTCGAGTGGGCGGCGCGGCGACTCGTGGTTGTAGAGGATCCCCGAGGACGCGAAGAGCCCGTACCGGCGGCGATAGCTGCGCGTGATGAAGTGGCCGTACGCCTTGGCGACGCCGTACGGCGTCACCGGCGCAAGCGGCGTCTCCTCCGTCTGGGGCACTTCGCGCGACTCGCCGAAGATCTCGCTCGAGGACGCCTGGTAGAAGCGCACGCCGTCGTCGACCCGCCGGATCGCCTCGAGCAGCGCCGTCACGCCCACGGCCGCGAACTCGGCGGTGAGGACGGGCTGCTTCCAGGACATCGGAACGAACGACGGCGAGGCGAGGTTGTACACCTCGTGCGGCTGCGAGGCCGAGAGCACGTCGACGAGGGAGAGCTCGCTCAAGACGTCCGCCTGCTGCAGCTCGATCCGTCCGCGGATCGCCTCCAGGTTCTCGAACCGCGTCGACGTGGGCTGGCGGACGACCCCGATCACCTCGTAGCCCTCGGAGAGCAGGAGCTCGGAGAGCAGGGAGCCGTCCTGCCCGGCGATGCCGATGATCAGTGCACGCTTCGCAGCCACGACGTCGGACCTTAGCGAGGCCGCCGGATCCGAAGGACCGGCGGTCGTGCCTCGCGGCGCCTACCACGAAGGGAGGCGTCACGGCGCCGGGGTAGCATCGCCCCGATGCCGTCGTGGCGCAGACACGGGCCGTTCCTGGCCCTGGCCGCGACGGTCCTGGCCGCGTTCGTCGTCTATACCTTCCTCGCTTCGCTGGTCGACGTTCCGCGCGTGCATCCGGACGAGGTTCGCTACGCGATCGCGGGCTCGTCGCTGGTCGAGGGCGAAGGTCTCTCCCTGCGCGGCGGCGACTACGGGTTCGGGCCGCTGTACGCGCTCGTTCTCGCGGGGATCCTCTCTCTCACGTCGGGGCTCGCCGCGGCCTACGACCTCTTCAAAGCCGCGAACGCGCTCTTCTTCGCGCTGACCGCGATCCCCGTCTACCTCCTCGCCAGGCGGCTGGTCTCCGAATGGTGGGCGGTCCTCGCCGCCGCGCTCTCCATCGCGATCCCCTCGTCGATCTCGGTCGCGACCGTGATGACGGAGAGCCTGGCTTTCTTCACGGCAGCGTGGGCGCTCTACGCGATCATGCTCGCGCTCGAGCGCCCGACCACCGGTGCGCCAGCTCGCCCTGCTCGCCGCAGTAGCGGCTGCGTTCCTGACCCGCCCGCAGTTCGGCGCGCTCTATGTCACCTGGCTACTCGCTCTCGCGCTCGTCTGGCTGATCCTGCCGGCGAGGCGACCGCGGACGCGCGCCGACCTCCTCGGGCTCTGGCCGAGCGCCGTGCCACTCGTGCTCGCGGTGGGAGTCCTCGCAAGCCGCCTCGTGTCGGGCAGCTCCCCGAGAGAGTCGTTCGGCGCCTACTGGGAGCTCTGGCGCGGCTACGACCCGTTCCAGGTGGCGAAGTGGTTCGTGTACCACCTCGCCGACTTCGAGATCTACCTCGCTGTCCTACCCGTCGCCGTCGCGCCGATCGTCCTCTGGGGCCTGCTGCGTGAGGGCCGGGCCGGTTCCGAGCGATCCGCGGCGTTCGCCGCGCTCTTCCTCTCGGCGAACGCGATCGGGCTCCTGGTGGTGGCGGCTTTCAACAGCACGCCGTACGCCTACGACCGGCTGCACGACCGCTACGCGTTCTACTTCATCCCGCTCTGGCTCATCGTCTTCGTCGCGTGGCTCGCCCGCGGCCTACCGCGTCCGCTGATCGCGACGGCGACCGGCATCGTCCTGGCGCTCGCCCTTCCGGCGATCCTGCCTTTCGGCCAGCTCGCGAACGAGGCGGGGATCGACACGGTGCCCGGCGCGCTCTGGGTCTGGCTCGAGTCCCAGACGGCAGGGCCTGGAGCGATCTCGGGCCGGGCCTTGCTCGCCGTGTTCGTTCTCGGGCTCCTCGCCCTTGGCTTCCTCGTGCCGCGGCGCTTTCGCCTGATCCTCCCCCTGGCCGTGCTCGCGGTATTCATGGCAACCGCCGTCTTCGCTTGGGAGAGGATGATCGACGCGCCTGAGAACGCGGTGCTCGACGGCGGACTCGAGCCCGCGTGGATCGACGCGCTCCTTCCGGACGACGCACGGGTCACGAAGCTGTACCTCGAGTCCGCGGCCTGTCCCGCTTCGAGCCTCACCCGCCACGCGCTCTTTGCGACCGAGTTCTTCAACAGCACGGTCGACAGCGCCGCATACATCGGCGACTCGATCCCGGACGGAATCCCGCTCGAGCGGGTCGAGGTCGAGAACGGGCGTCTCGTGTTCGAGGACGGAGCCCCGCTCGTCGCGGACTTCGTCTACACGCAGCCGGGCATCGAGCTCAGCGGAGAGCGGCTCGCGCAGCGGCACGGCCGCCGGGCTCGTTCTCTGGCGAGACGGACGGCGAGGTCGGCATCGTCGGCGCCGAGACGACGGGGGACGTGCGTACCGCCGATTGTGCGTAAGCGGTCTGCTTCAGTCTTCTACGGCTTCGTAGCCGCGAACGGTGCCATCGTCTCGACCGGCACCTCGATGAGATCCGGCTGCGGCACGCGAACGGTGGAGTTCGTCGTCAGCGCCACGTGTGCGTAGCGGTTGAAGGTCTCGTCGAATTCCTGCTCGTCGAGATCCGGAAAATAGGGCCGGAAGAGCTCCGGGCTCGGCGTGACGATGACGTGGGTCACGGACCGGTAGCCGACACCGTTCAACAGCGCCCCCGTGAACCCGTTGACGGCGATCGAGCCGTCCGGACGCGTGGCAGCGAGCGCGTCGAGTTCTCGCGTGACCTCGGTGTCTGGCGTACGAAACATGACCTGCGTGCTCTGCAGGGGGTTGAAGAGGCCCCAGCCGATCACGGTCGGAACGAGAGCCACGAGGAAGAGCGCTCCACGCCACGCGGGTGCCTCAGGCCGCCGCACGACGAGTAGAACGAACGCCAGCACCGTCACCGGCACGAGGACGAGCAGCTCGTCCCGCAAGACCAGCTCGTCGGTGGGCTGCAGGTCGAACGACGCGGACAGCCAGGCGACGACGACGATCGCCGCGAAGGCACCGAGCCGGAGCGGCGTGATCCTGAGCGGAAGACGGTCGACCGCATAGGCAGCTGCGATGAGCAGTAACGCCCCGGTCGCGAAGAGCGTCCTTCGCTCGTTCGCGAGGCCGAGCCCGAGGAGATAGCTCAACGGCGAAACGGGCAGGACCTGCCACGCCGTTATCACCGCCCAGGCGGCAACGAGCACGACCAGGGCACGCACGTCCCGCGCCACGCGACGGTTCGTACGACGGCGAGTGCGAACGTCTCGAATATCCACGACACAGAGCGCGAGCAGCGGTAGCCACGTCGCGACGGTCGCCGCCTCGCAGATGTTTGGGCCGACGAGGTGCGTGTAACGCTCGGTCGTCGTCGCCGGCAGGAACTGGGAGGCAACCTGCCACTCGGGCATCCTGCCTCCCCCGATCCAACGGCCTCCGGGATAGACCGACTCGGCGTACGCGCGCAACACCGGCGCGAAGTACGCGAGCGTGATCGCTACGCCGACGCCCGCACCGATGATCGTGCTCGCAGCACGCCGCCACATGAACACCTCCGGGCGAAACGCGAGGCAGAGCGCTAGGCCCAGGAGGACAAGTGGCGGAACTCCGGGCAGATAGAACATGCTCACGCACCAGATGGGAACGAGCACCGCGAGCACGGCCCCGAGTCCGAGCGGGGACCGAATACACAAGACCGCCAGCACGACCCAGGGAAAGAGCGCGAGTTGCGGTCCCGCGCCGGACCACGCCTGCACGAAGGGAGAGAAGTAGAGGATCAGCGAGCAGAGGGCCGCGCCGATCCGGCTGAAGCCCAGAGCCCTGAGCAAGAGCGACCACCCGATCAGCATGAGCGCGGCGTTCGCGGCCCAGAAGAAGCTGTACGCGAAGTCCGGCGGCACGGCGAAGAACGGCCAGACGAGCGGCTTGAAAAGCAGCCCCCAGTTCTCGAGAGGCAACCCGACGAAGCTACGAAGGGTCTCGCCGTAGAACGACGTCGCGTTCGACTCCTGGAAGTCGTTGTTCACGGCGATCTCGAAGAGCGGCGTCAGCACGGCCCACTCGTCGCTGCGAATGCCGCGGGCGGTGCCGAGCAACGGTGTCTCGTCGGCTCCCAACTGCTGGAGCGTGAGCGCGTATGACGACGGCGAGAGCCGCAGGCCCACGTACAGCGCGGCCACGACGAGCACCGCGGATTCGAAAGGCGCCCTCGTGGCGAGCCTCGTGACCACGCGAGCCGCCCGGCGAACGGTCACCCGGACAAGGCGTCTAGGGCCCTGTGGGCGGCTGCACGCGGCGCAGGTACCCGCTCGGGTTGAACGTGATCAGGAACTTCTCGCGCTCGCGGTCGATGACGAAGTCGCTCCTGGAGGCCAGGAAGTTCTCGATCGACTGCAACGGTCCCGGCATCAGATCCGGGCGGATCTGGCCGATGTTCGAGTCCTCGACGACGAGGTAGCACCCGACCGCGACGAGCGGTGCGTATGCCTCCAGCTCGGCGTCGACGTGTGCCTGCGAGTGATCCGAGTCGAGCACGATCAGCGTTCGTCGCCCTTCCACCCGCTCCCGTACCTCCGCGAGGACTTCGGGATCGGTCGACGAACGCCCCGCCAGGTACGTGATGCGCGGATGCTCCGGGTAGTCCTCGCGGAGTGGCTCGATGTCGATCGAGATCACCTCTCCCGCACCGAGCAGATCGCACACGGAGGCCAGGAAGTACGCGCTGCCGCCGCGATAGGTCCCGGTCTCGATGACGACGTCCGGGCGGGTCTCGGCCATGATCTCCTGGTAGACCCAGAGGTCGAGCGGGTTCTTCAGCGCCTGGCTTCCGAGCCAGGTCGCCTGCGTCCACGCATTCGAGGCGTAGAAGACGTCGTGCGCGCGCGAGATGGCCGCTCGATCGAGCTTGCGGCCGAAGCGGAACGAGGCGGACTTCTGGGCGCGTCGCAGGAAGTTCGCCATCGCAGCTCGCGATCTTACGGAAGGTGCAACACGGCGAGATAGCGAGCGGCAACGTCGGAGATGGACGGCGTGGAGATCGCGGCCCGGCGCACGTCGATCTCCTCGACGAGCCGGTCGAGCACGTCCGGAAGCTCCTCGTCCTCCCGAAACGGCAGCCCGCCCTCGCCGACCAGCTCCGGGTGGCCGCCGCTCTCGAGAAACGCGGCCGGCAGCCCGCAGGCGAGCGCCTCCAGCAGCGCGTTCGAGCAGGGATCGTCCCTGCTCGGAGCGATGTAGACGTCGTGGCTGCGAAAGAGCTCGGCCACGTCCCCCGAGCCGACCGGCCCGACCACCCGAGCGTGCTCGAACCGGACCGGAGCTCGCCCCACGAAGGTCAGCTCATAGCGCGTGCGGTCGAGGTTGCGATCGAGCCATTCGAGCGTCTCGGCGCCTTTTCGCCGGTTGTCCGACCAGCTCGCGGCGACCAGCCTCACCTTTCGCCCGTGGAGGGGCTCGTGGCGCTCTGGGGGATGGAAGATCGCGGGGTCGACGGCGTTCGGGATCACCTGCGGATTGCGCAGCTCGAGCCCGAGCTCGAGATGCTTCTCGAGGCTGTAGCGCGACTGGAGAACGGTCGCGTGAGCCAGCGAGCCGTTGATCGCCGCGATGCGACCGTCCGTGCCGTCGTCGAAACCGCGATACGCGCCGATCGGGCCGTCGACCCGGTGCACCATCACGGCGTCCGAACGGGCGAACCTCCGAAGCCGTGCGAAGTCGAAGTTGAACGAGTTGAAGAGGCACGCGGGCGTCTGCGCCGACAGTCGGTTGCTCTCGATCTCGATGCCTCGGCCACGGAGCTCACGAGAAAGAGCCCGAAGGAACTGGTGCCCGCCCCCGGAGGGCGGGGGCGCGAACTCGTGGAAGAGCGCGAGCTCTGCGCCTCCGCGGCGAGACCGAAGCCAGTCCACCTCGGTGCGGGCGCGCGCCGCGAGCGCCCGCCCGGATCGGCCGACCGCCCGGGGGACGCTGCGAAGCTCCATTCCGAACACGCTAACGTCGCGCGTCGACCGATGCCCTCCCCCGGCCGACTCGCGAGCGTCCTCCTCAGGCGACGAGTGCCGATCCGCACTCGCTTCGACCTGCTTCGCGCAGAGGTTCGTCGACGAATCCGCCCGAAGCACGCGTATGCGCTCCGCTACGGGCCCGGGCACGTCTTCCTTTCCCATTCCGACTATGAGATCGACTGGGAGTCGTTCAAGTGGGTCGTCGCCGACGACGCGTATCCGACCGACTACGAGGGCGCGATCGTGCTCGATCTCGGAGCGCACAAGGGGTACTACGGAGCCCATGCGTTCGAGCGCGGAGCTCGCACTGTGCTCTCGTTCGAGCCCGAAAAGGCGAACCTCGAGCTCCTCCGGGCCGCCGAGGCTTCCGCTCGGGTGCACGGCGCCGATTGGCGGGTGCGCTCGACAGCCGTCGGACGGGAGCGCGGCGAGGCGGTGCTGCGCGTCATGGAGGGATCCTGGGCACACTCGCTGCACCCACCTGACACCTGGGCGCAGTACGAGGTCGGCACGCAGCCCGTGCCGGTGGAGGCGATGGCCGACATTCTCGACGAGGTCGAGTCACTCGGAGAGCGACCGATCGTGAAAGTGAACACCGAGGGCGAGGAGTGCGGGATCGTGCTCGGCACACCGCCCGGGGCGTGGACCCGAGTCAGCGAGCTCTTCGTCGAGCTGCACGAGTGGGCTCCGTGCACGAGAGCCGAGCTCGCGGCGCACCTCGAACCGGTCGGCTTCAGGGAGATTCCGACCGAGATGGGCGCGGTGCTGAGGCTGCGTCGCGAAGAAGCTCCTCGATCCGATCGACGTATCGCTCCCACGTGAGCGCCCGCTCGACCGTCGTTCTGGCGCTCGAGCCGAGTGCACGGGCGTGGAACTCGTCGCCCAGCACAGCGCCCACGGCGCGCTCGAAGGCGGTCTCGTCTTCCGGCGCGACCAGGCGACAGTTCTCGCCGTCGACGAGTCCGTAGCCAGTGGCTATCGCCTGCGTGCGCGTGACGACGACCGGCTTCCCGAGCGCCATCGCCTGCAAGAGCACCGTCGTAGCGCCCGAGTAGCTGTTCTCCCGCACGGGCAGAGCGACGACACGAGCCTCGCCGAGCCTGCGCTGCATCGACTCGAACGAGATGTCGGTCTCGACGACGACGTTCGCGGGTGCCCCGGACAGATGACGAGCATGGTCAGCGCTCGCGACGATCCGAAAGCTCACGGTGGGCATGCGCTCCGCAACGCGCAGGAGGAGCGCGAAGTCGCGGTGCGGATCGACGCCGATCGAGACGACATCGACGGCAGCCGGCTCGCGAACGGGCGTGAAGGACACTGCGTCGACACCGAAGGGGACGAACTCGACGCGCGTGGCGAACCCGTGGCGCTCGAGCCAGCCGCGAAGCTCGTCGGCCTCGTACGCGCTGTACGCGATCACCGAAGCGCATGAGCCGAGCGCCGACGCATAGAGGCGGCGCATTCGCTCCGACCGGAGTTGCGACAGCCGCTCCGGGAGGCCGATCGCGACGTACACGAGCGGCGGCCGGAGGCGGCCTGCGCGCGCCAGGAGCATCAGGGGGATTCCGACCGTGTCCACGGTGGAGAAGACGACGTCCGCTCGGTTCGCCCTCTTGAGCGACGCCAGGACCGTCCCGAAGTCCCCGCCGTACCCTCCCGCCCGCTCGAGCCCCCACTTCACGGCATTTCCTGCAACGTCGGCCCACCGCGGCGGAGCGCCCGTCCGCTCCAGGTTGTGCTCGACCGAGAAGCCGCGGGCAGCGAGCTGATCCAGGCCGAAGAGCACGTACCGCTCCGCAGCTCCCGGCGCAGCTGCGAGCGCGCGCCGACGTTGCGGGGAGTCGCGAAAGGTGAAGAAGACGGCGGCCACGGGCTCGGCGGTAAGGTAGGCGACCGGCCGACGCAACGGTCGCATCCACCATGCACAGGCAGAAAACGACGTTCTCGAACCGGGTTCACAGGGTGGCGACCGCGCTCGAGAAGCGCGGCATACGCGCGACGTACGAGCTGCACGACCGCGTTCTCTCCAACCGCGCCAGCAGGCGTCGCTTCTCGGAGGATCGCCCCGAGCTCGACGACGTGCAGCGGAGAGTCGTCAGTGACGTCGACGCGCGCGGATACGCAGTCCTTCCCTTCTCCGAGCTCGTCGGCGCCGAGACTGCGTCAGCCGTCGACAGCCAGGGTGACCGCTTCGCCCGGGAGACGGAGGACGCGCTCGATCGGGAGCAACGAGGCGAAGGCGACACCGAGCTTCGCCGTCGAGCCGGCAAGGAGTTCCTCGTTCGGGCGCACAGCTTCGAGGACGTCGAGCTCGGGCTCGACGACGCGTGGCTCGAGGCCTGCCTTTCGTCCGAGCATGCTGAACGTCGCCAGCGGCTACCTCCGGTTGTGGCCGAAGCTCTCGTACGCCGACCTCTGGTACACGATCGCGCAGGCGGAGGAGACCGATCGCGCCGCCTCCCAGCTCTGGCACCGGGACTTCGACGACAAGCACCTGCTGAAGGCGTTCCTCTACCTGCGCGACGTCGACGAGGGCGCCGGGCCCTTCGAGTACGTCCCCGAGAGCCAACCCGGCGGGCGTTTCGAGAACGTGAGCCCGTGGCGGCCGATGGGCAACGGGCGCGTACCGGAGGACGAGGTATCCCGGGCGATTCCTGCCGAGCAGATCCGCACGTTCGTCGCGTCCCGCGGAACGATCATCTTCTGCAACACGAGCGGGCTTCATCGGGGCGGCTTCGCGACGGAGCGGCCGCGGATCCTCGCGACTGCGACCTACTGCTCACCAGCCTCGCTCGCGGCGCTGTCCGAGCGGAACTACCGGTTCTCCGGGGCGCTCGACGAGCTCGACGCGCGCGCGCGCTTCGCGGTGGATTGACGCTCGGTGGTGGGGCCGACGACCGATAGCGAAGTGATCGCGGGGCGCTTCTCCGCACTCGCACCCGGGAGCACCGCTGCGAGATCGACTGGCGAGCCTTCGGCGGGGAGATCGACTATTCCGACGATCAGCGGATTCAGGCCTTCTTCCACTTGGTTCGGAACACCGCGCACTATCCTCGAGCTGTCGTCGTTCGAGCGCGCCCATACGCTCCAACTCGGCGAGCCACACGCGCCCCCCATCGGATTCTGGGCATCGTTTGGCCGAGAAGGTCGCGCGGTCGCAGCTCATCGGCGAGCTGCTCGGTCGCGGAACCGTCGAGTTCCGGCAACAAGATCTCGAGACCCTTGACGTCGCGCAGCATGGCCGCTTCGACGCGGACTTCTGCGCAGGGCTGCTCTACCACCTCGAGACGCCCTGGCGGCTCGTGCGGCAAGTCGCCCGCGTCAGCGACCATTTCTTTCTCGACACGAATCTATTGGTACGGCAAAGAGGCTGAGGTGAGGTGGAGATGGAGGGACACCGCGGCGGGTGGTACGACAAAGGGGGACTACACCGCTCCGGTGAGAGCCCTTAGCGGCCTCCGCCGGCGCAGCTTCTGGCTCACGCTGCCTTCGCTGCTCAAGTGACGAGCGCCGACTGGGCCGTCCACCAGGTGAAGCAAATCCCGAAGGGGGGTCCGGGGCCCGCGGGTGTGGCTCGCCTGCTCCCCGGTACTCAGGCTACGACTCGGCGTGAGATACGGGGCTAGCACCCGGGCCGGGCGCTCACCTGATCGGGTTCCGCACGCGACCGCGTAGGATCGGCAGCCCGCGATGTGGTCAGCTCGACGCACACCATGAGACTGAAAGCCGTCCTCTTCGTAACGCACGAGCACTCGAGCGGCGAGGCCTCGCTCCGGTATCGCTCGGTCCATCACGCGGAGTCGCTGGGCTTCCTCGGCGTCTCGTGCGACGTCACCCGCTATGGCGCGCCCGACCTCCTGTCAGCGATCGCCGAGTACCAGTGCATCGTGCTCCACCGTTTTCCGTCGGACGCCGCCGCGCCGCTAGTACGCCGCGCTCGCAAGCTCGGGAAGCTCCTCGTCTCGGATACCGACGACCTCGTCTTCAATCATGCCGTTGCGCATCACATCGAAGCGATCGAGGACATGTCCGATGAATGGCGCGAGGCGTGGGCGGAGAGCTATCGCAGGACGATCGAGGATTGTGGGAGCGGCGCGACTGCGTCCACGAAGACGCTCCGTAGACACCTCCTCACTCTGACGGGCCCGGTCGAAGTCCTGCCGAACGTCGTGAACGATGAGATGATCCGCCTCGCGGCTCACGCCCGGGGCACGAAGGCGTCGCCGGGCGGCGGCGCCGAGTCCGAAGTGGCGATCGCCTACTTCAGCGGGAGCCTCACCCATCGCGGCGACTTCGAGGAGGCGGCGGAGGCCGTGGTCTGGGCTCTCGAGACCTACCCCCACGTTCGGTTCGTCGCCGTCGGCCGCCTGGAGCTCGACGCGCGCTTCAAACGCTTCGCCGCGAGAATCGAGCGGGTCCTTGGCGGCCGTGGCAGGCGCTCGCAGAGCTTCAGGTACAGACCGACATCAATCTCGCCCCGCTGGCGGACAACGCGTTCAGCGAGTGTAAGAGCTGCGTGAAGTACCTTGAAGCCGCGCTCGTCGTCGTGCCCACAGTGGCAAGCGCTCGAGGCGACTTCACCCGCGTGATCCAGCATGGGCAAAACGGGCTCCTGGCCGGCGACGCGACAGGCTGGCGCGAGGCGCTCCGGCAGCTCGTAGAGGATCCGCGCTTCGCCGCGAACTCGGCCGCGCGGCACTCGAAGACGTCCACGCCAACCATACGACCCGGGCCCGCCTTACGACGGTCGCAGAGACGTGGAGGTCTCTCGCCGGGTCGCGCACGAAGGACGACGAACTTCTGACCGTCGACTGGCTGGTCGGCGCTCACCTCGACCCGTCAGAGGAGCTCGACGTCATCCTGCGACTTGCGCGATCGCTCGCAGAGAAGGGTCACGCCGTCCAGATCTGCGCCGAGGCCGGTGACGCCTCGGCCCTGCTCCAGGGACAGAATCCGGGGGCAGCCGTGATAGCACTTGGCCCTTTCGAGGAGCTCGCGTCGGCCGACGCACGGATTGCAACGGACACCGCGACCGCGTACGCGCTCGCCGACCAGCCGGACACCCTGTTCAAGTTCCGGCTGATACAACGGCGGGGCAAGCTTGGCCTCGAGCTTCCGCTCCGTCATGTCTGCCTCGACGCGAGTGTCGCAGCACAGGTCTCGAAGCTCGCGCGACGCCCTGTTGAGCACATCGACCCGGCCGACGCGGGCGCCCAGCTCGACCGCTTCTTCGTACCGCGTGCTTCCTGCGACTCGGGGGCGACTAGCATCGCGGAACCCGAGGCGAAAGCGAAGCGTGTTCAACGAGAGCGACCCACTCGTCCCGTTCAAGCTCGACATCCTCCGCCGGGGGCTGCCGGCGCAGGATGCGATCGTCTTCGGCGACATCTACGGCGTCGACGGCGCGTACACGGCCAAGTGCATCGAGTACGGCTGCTCGCGAGCGCTCCTGATCGACTCGCACGAGACCGCCGCCTGGCTCCGGCTTCGCCTCGAGCAGCCGGCCATCGACTTCTACAAGGGCGACTTCGCCGACCCGTTCTTCATGGCGAGCGTCCGCGAGACGTACGAGATCGGTGTGGCGTTCGACGTGCTCCTCCACCAGGCGTCGCTGCTGCAGGCGATCCACCTGATGCTCGAGAAGGTGTGCGATCGCTCCTCGTCGTCCAGCCGATGCTCGAGGCGCAGCCGATGCCGAACACGGTCGTCTACCTCCCCGGGAACCCGAATACCGACCTCCATCCGTTCGCCGATCGTCCAGAGGAGTACCGGGTATTCGACGTCAACCAGGTCTACCAGTCGCACTGGATCTGAGGGATGACGCCGACGTTCTTGAGATCTGCGTTGGCCGGCGAAGGCTTCGAGATCGTCCACGAGGCCACCGCTGAACCCTTTCTCCCGAATCCCCGCTGGGCCTGGTGGGGGTTCGTCGCGGAGCGGCGAACGACGCCGGTTAGGCACTGGAGCACTCACGGCAGGACCGCCCAACTTCGTGGAAGCGCCTGAGGCGCAAGGACCTCAGTCCTCGAGGTTCCCGAGCGCGAAGCTCGGATACCTCACCCGCAACAACGACTCCGCCTCGGTGCCGTCGAGGTCGGTGATCGCGAGCATCGAGTGGTCGGCACGGCGGTAACGCATGAGGATTTGGGGCACGAGGATGCCCCGCAATCCGCGCTCGGCCGCCCGGCACCACAGCTCGTAGTCCTCCCAGCCGTATAGCCGGAGGTCATCCGCATACCCGCCCAGGTCGAGGAGCTGCTCTCTGCGGAGGAGCGCCATCGCGTCGATGTAGTTCCCACGAAGGAGGAGCTCCGGCTCCCAAGGGAAGAACGAGCGGAGCGTCTCCGGCTCCCCGTCGGCGTGCACCTCGAGCATCGCGTACGCGAAGAGCGCGCCCGTGTCCGCGTCGAGCGACTCCACGAGCCGCGGGAGCGCGGTCGGGTAGACCTCGTTGTCGGCGTCGAGCATGAACACGTACTCGCCCCTTGCGGCGGCGGCGAGATCGTTCCTCGTTCTTCCGAGCCCGCGGTTGACCGCGTGTTGGAGAAGGATGGCCGGCAGATACGGCCGCTCGGCGAAGATGTCGACCACGGTATCCGCGGACTCGTCGGTCGAGGCGTCGTCGAGCACGACGATCTCGAGCTCGTCGAACTCGGATTCCGCGACGCTGGTGAGGGCTGCGCGTACCTCGACGCCGTGGTTGTACAGCGGGATCAGCACCGAGACGCGCGGCCGCGCACGCCCGTATGCCGGCGTGCGGGCGACCTCGCGCAGCGCGTACGGGTTCTCACCACGGTGCGCGACCTCCTGGATCGCCAGCCGCCTGTTCAGCTCGAGCTGTCCGAGTACGACCCGCTTGAGACCGGCGTCCGCGCGCCTCGACCACTTTCGAGCTGCTCTTGATGCTCGAGCACCGCGTTGATCCGCGGGTCGTGCGTCGCCCGCCGGACGAGGTTGCCGACGCCGTGGCGAACACGACGCCGACCCCGCGGTCGCGGCGCACGGCTCGGAGATCGTGCGAGCCCTTCTGCGATCGCAATCAGCCGCTCGGCAGACAGTTGCATCGGGAGCTCGGAGCGCACGAGGTCGTAGGCCGCGAGTCGCATGCCTGCCAGCCTCTCCTCGTCGCGGAGGAGCGCGTCCGCCAGCAGGGCGAGGTTCCGAGCGTTCCGCTCACAAAATGCTCGCCCGGAACAAGCGGCTCCGAGTCCGCCGAATGCTCCGAGACGACGACGCATCCGTTCGAGATCGCCTCGAGCGCGCGCACCCACTCGAAGTAGGGCGCGTCCTCGCGGTGGACGTTGAGCAGAATCTTGGCCGAGCTCAGGCAGTTCCACTTCGACCGGCCGAGAAGGAAGTCCGCTCGTTCACGCGTCTTTGGGGACTCCGGCGGCACGAGAATTTGCGTCGGAGGGGCCACAGTGTCGCCGCGTAGCTGGCGAGGGCCTCGAGTCGCCTGACGTTGACTGCCCCGAGATGGAGGACGTCCGTCGGGCGCTCGCATGTCTCGTCGCGTCGCCAACCGTCCCAGAACTCGGTGTAGCCGAGCCGGAAGCGCTCCGCGCGAACGCCGCGAAGCCGGAGCTCCGCGGTCGCGGCCGCAGAAATGTCGACCACGGCCCCGGCCTGCCGCGCGTGAGCCTCACTGATCTCGAACCACGGCGCCCCCGGCTGCTCCGTGCAGAAGGCCATGGTCCGCGCGAGCTGCGCCCACGTCGGGGTGCAGCTCGTCGCGCACGCATGCGTAGTACTCATGCGGAATCAAGACGTAGACGCGGGAGTCGCCCTCGGGAAGCTCGTCGAACGCGAGCTCCGTCGGCATACCCGCCGCCTCGACCTCGTGGGCGACCGCCGCGAGGAGCTCGTTCATGAACGCGTTGCCCCGCCGAGCCCCGACGAAGCAGAGCGTCGTCGTCACGAGCGCGCGAGCAGTCGCTTGACGGCCCGGAGGGGCTTCGTCACTCTCCAACTTAGCGTGCGCTGGAGGGCCCCGACGATCTCGGAGCGGGCGCGAAACTCGCGCTGGAGACACGAGAGCTCCTTCTCCTTCTCGAGCAGGCGTCCTTCGAGCTGCTCACCTGCTCGCGGAGGTGCTTTCGCGGCCCTTCGCGACATCCAGCTGTCTCAGAGTCGAATCGGACGCCGCCAGCGCCGCGTCGAGCTCGGGCGCTCTCTCGGCCTCGACCTCCGGCTGCTGCTCGCGAATCGACATGGCGAGCCGCCCAGTCTAGGTAAGACAAGAGGCTTCTGGCGACATCCCTCGAATGACGGTTGAAGTCGTCTGGAAGCAGCACTATGCTGGGCGTCGTCACGAACGAGGGGAGAAGGCAAGGTCATCGGTCGATCGTGACCGACCACGGACAGTCAGGAGAGACGTCCGACGACTGTCCGCTCCACCGTCGTTCGCGGCGACAGAAATGTCGCCCGAGGAGGTACATGTGAGACGTAAGAGGAAGCTGACACCGAAGGGCGCCGTCTGGTCGCGCTCTTCGCAACACCGGTGTTCTTGATCGCTGCGGTCATGCTGGTCGGCGTCACCGCGGGTTCGGCTGGGCCGTCCAAGGCGGAAAAGACGCCCGTCGGAGCGGCAGCAACCGGTACTGAGCTGACGCACCACGACAACGGGCAGACGATCGCCCAGGTACGGAGCTACTGGTCTCCGACGCTGATGGCCGAGGCGCATCCCTATCCGTTGCAATCGCCGCCAGGGCCACGGCGACCTCCGGCTCCGTGCAGTCCGTTCCCCAGGCGTCCGGACCTCCCGGTGCCGTGACCAGAAGGCCGGCGGAGGCGTGGAGGTGCAGACCGCCATGGCAGCGCAGTCAGCTGGAGCGCTCACCGAGCCCTTCCACGGCGCCATTCCGTACACGCAGTGGCAGTGGTTCGGCAGGTACCTGAGAAACGTCGGAGGGGGAAGCCCGAACCTGGTCGTCTCGGCACAAAGCAAGATGTTCGTCATGCAGGACCACGACGGGAACGGTTCGGCGAGCGGCTTTGTCTGCTCCGCCTCCACGATCGGCCAGGACGCGGTCTGGACGGCAGGTCACTGCCTCAGCAACGGACTGAACGGAGCAGGGGCAGACGGTGGCTCCGACCAACATCCTGTTCTGCCCTTCGTGGGACAACGGCGCGGTCAACCCGAACGCAGGGTGCTGGGGCGCGACTGATTACTTCGTGTCGACCACGTGGTTCCAGACCGGGGACTTCGACCGCGACTTCGGAGCGACCGACGCGAACTTCCCGGCGATCGCCCCTGCCGCCGGCCTGATCGGCGACTTCACCGGCTGGCTCGGCCTCGCGTGGAACTGGGGCAACCAGAACTGGGTGGCCATGGGGTATCCGGCCGCGCCTCCGTTCACCGGCAACAAGATCGAGGTCTGCGCGAGCTCGCTCGGCTATGCCGATAGCGCTGGCCCGGCGACGCCGGACTCGGTCGCAATAGGATGCGATATGACCGGAGGCTCGAGCGGTGGGCCGTGGATCCTCGGCTTCGGGCGATTCCCGACCCAGCCGGGCGGAAACGCGGCGCTCTGGATCAACGGGCACAACGACTGGCGTCACCTCGCGGTTCCCAACGAGATGAACTCGCCGTACTACGACTCTTCGTCGTCGCGCTCTACAACGCAATCAACGAGTCGACGCTCACCTGTTGACAGCGGGCGGCACTCGACCGAGTCACACGCACTAAGGGCCCCTCGGGGCCCTTCGTGTGTGTTCTCCTATCCTGCGCCGCCATGCGCATCGTCGCCCTGCTCGCGCGTACATACGAGGAGCGCTTCATCGGCGCCTGCGATCGAGCACCTGGTCGGCCAGGGCATCGACGTCTACCTGATCGACAACGAGTCGACCGACCGCGACGGTCGAGCTGGCCGAGCGCTACCTGGGCCGGCCTCGTCGGGATCGAGAGCTTCCCGCGCGACGGAGCCTACCCTGGCGGCGATTGCTCGAGCGCAAGGACGAGCTCGCCGAGCGAGCTCGACGCCGACTGGTTCATGCATCTCGACGCGGACGAGTTCCGCTTGTCGCCACGCGGCGCGCACCCTGGCGGAGGCGTTCGGCGAGGTCGATCGCCAGGGCTACAACGCGGTCAACTTCCAGGAGTTCACCTTCGTCCCGACCCGCGAGGATCCCGACCACGACCATCCGCGCTTCCAGGAGACGATGCGATGGTACTACCCATTCCTGCCTGCTTTCCCCGACCGGCTGAACGCGTGGAAGCGGCAGGAGCAACCGGTCGATCTCACGACGGGCGGCGGCCACCAGGTCGACTTCCCGGGACTCAGGATGTGCCCGGAGTCGTTTCCGATGCGCCACTACCTTTTCCTGAGCCGCGAGCACGCGCTCCGGAAGACGTCGAGCGCGTCTACGACCTCGATGAGGCCGAGCAGGGGCTGGGGTCGCCGGCGGGCCGCACTGCGAGCTGAGGACATCGAGCTGGTCTCGGAGAGCGAGCTACGACTCTACGCTCCGACGCCGACCTCGACCTGTCCGATCCCTGGAGCGAACACCCGCTGTTCGCAGGCGTGCAGCTCGAGCGAACGATATGAGCGAGCGCTCGAAGTGGCCGATCGTCGTCGGCGGCTGCCTCCGCTCGGGCACGAGCCTCGTCCGGCGTCTCCTCGATTCGCACACGCGCATCCACTGCGGCCCGGAGTCGGATTCTTCCGCGACTTCTACGGCGAATACCGTGACTACCCCCTCGCGCATCTGCGTTTCAGCACGACGGTTCGGTCTCTCGTCACCGAGGACGACGCGCTGGAGGTGCTCGGTCGCGCATACGTCGAGCTACACGAGCACGCGGCCCGGCGCGCCGGCAAGGCTCGCTGGGCCGACAAGGTGCCGGACAACGTCCTCTATGCTGATCGCTGGGACGCGCTGCTCGCGGGCGACCGCCCGTTCGTCGATGTCGGACGAAACCCGCTCGACACCGTGGCCTCGATGCAGGGGCGCTTCCCACTCACACTGCCCGACGAGCTCGCGGGGAAGGCGGAGGTTATCGGAGGGACATCGAGGCCGGCCTCGAGCTCGAGGAAGCATGCCCGGACCGGTGTCGAAGGCTCGTGTACGAGGAGCTATGCAGGTCTCCCGCCGAGACTATCGAGCGCCTTATGGAGTGGCTGGGTGAGAGCTTCGAGGCCGCCCAGCTCGAGTTTGGCGCATTTCCTCACCAGACGGGCCTGGAAGACCCTGAAGTGGGTCGCACCGCTGTAGTTCACACGAACAGCGTCGGTCGCTGGCGCTCGCTCCTGACAGACGAGGACGCAACCCTGATATGGGAGCGAACCCATGACCTCTGGGAGGCCATCGATTCGGGTCGCTCCCATCCACTGACACACTTTCGGGGGTGTTGATTCCCGCCGTGAGGGGTACAATCCGTCCGTGGACAAGCGTCTTCTCGCTGTGCTGGCCGCGCTCGGAGCAGTGGCAGTGGTGGCTGGGCTTTCCGCCGCCGCAACATCGACGAGCCGACGCGACTCCGGTCAGGAGCCCAAGCGGGCCGAAGGCGGGAAGGCTGCACAGACGACGCCGAGGAGCACCTCCTCCGGCGGCGTCGTCAAGAGCCCTCAATCGGGCGTCGACAAAACGAGCTACTGGACGCCGGAGCGCATGAAGGACGCACAGCCTCTGGAAAAGACGGTGCCCAGCGGCTCACGACCCTCCTCATCGACGCCGTCCGGGGGCTCGGCCCCTGCCGGAGCGGCGCCGGTCAAGAGTGCGCCTACGAGCAAGAGCGCACCGGCGAAGAACAAGAGCGCGCCGGCGAAGAAGGAGCCGAGCCGCAAGCCTTCCCGAGCAGCGAGCGATCCGGACGGCTTGATCCGCTCACCAGGCGGTGACGACGCGCCGGGGTACTGGACGCCGGAGAAGATGGACGACGCCCAGCCGACAGAGCAGACAGTGCCAGGCGGTAACACGAGCGGCGGGTCTTCGAGCCCGGACCCGGGCGGCGGTACAGCCCCTGGGGTTCCCTAGCCCGCGTTCGGCAACTGTCCGAGCATCCGCCCGTCTCAACGCTTCTCTCTCCGACCCCCGTCGACATGGGGCCCGTCGTCGTGGGCGCGACGGGTGGTTCGGGAACTCGGGTCGTCGCGCGCATCCTCCGGGACCAAGGGCTGTTCATCGGGTCCGAGCTGAACGAGTCCGAGGATGCGTGGAAGCTCGGCGACTACTCCGACCGCTGGATCAACCTCTACCTCTCCCACCATGGCGATCCGCTTCCGCTCGAGGTGCGAAGCGCGATGGCGCAGGACTTGCGCCTCGTGCTCGAGGAGCACTGCGCGTGCCTCGCAGAGGGTCGGCCGTGGGGGTGGAAGGAGCCGCGCAGCATCTACCTGCTGCCGTTCTTCCACGAGCACCTGCCCGCACTGCGATTCCTCCACGTCGTCCGCGACGGTCGTGACATGGCGCTCTCGACGAACCAGAACCAGTTGCGCAAGCATGGTGACGCCGCCCCGATTCCGTCCGACCTGCCACCGGCGGCTCGCTCGCTCGCCCTCTGGAGCTGGATCAACCTGGCAGCCGCCCGCTATGGCCGAGAACGGCTCGGTGAGCGCTACCTGCGGATCAGGTTCGAAGACCTCTGTGCGCGGCCTGTTGCAGTCGCTGCCGAGATGCTCGAGTTCTTAGGGCTTCGCGGGGGCCCGGAGTCCGCCCTGGACGAGGTGAAGGCGCCATCGTCGCTCGGCCGCTGGCGAGGAGAAGATCCCGCGACGATCGCGGAGCTCGAACGCGTCGGCGGCCAAGCCCTGGTCGAGCTCGGCTACGAAGTCGGGGTTGCATAGAGTCAGCGCGATGAGCCACGGGGTCTTCGTTCTCGGGATGCATCGGAGCGGGACCTCCGCCGCAACGCGACTCATCAACCTCCTCGGAGTCCCGACGTGCGTCGAGCACGACCTCTTCCCTCCGTCGGCGGACAACCCTCGCGGCAACTGGGAGAGCAGGTCGCTGACTGCTTTCAACGACCGCCTCCTGGGGGCGCTCGGATGCGACTGGACCTGCCCAGTTACCCTCGAAGCCGGCTGGGAGGACGATCCCTGGCTCGACTGGCTCTATAACGACGCCGCCGAACTCTTTCCGCGGGTCGTCCCTAGCAGCGAGTGGGTGTGGAAGGACCCCCGGAACTGCGTCGTGCTCCCGTTCTGGAGACGCAGCCTGGCCATCGCGCCGGCAGTCGTGTTCGTCAACCGGAACCCGCTCGAGATCACTGCGTCTCTCGAAGCGCGCGGCGGCCTCGAGAGGCCGCACTCTCTCGCCCTCTGGGAGCGGTATCTGCGGCTTGGCCTCGCTGCGATCGTGGACCTTCCGGCGCTCGTGACCGACTACGCGACCCTGCTCGAGGATCCGGTCGCCTGGTGCGCGCAGGCCGCGGAGTTCCTGGCTGGCTCGGGCGTGACGACTGATCCGCCACTCGACGACGACGTGCTCGGCTTCGTCGACCGAGGGCTCCGGCACGCCCGCTCCACACCGACCGACCTCGCGGCCGATCGTGGGGTGTCCGCCCCGCAGCGGGCCCTGCTCCAGGCGCTCGAGGCGCTGCGCGGGGCGCACGAGCGGTTCCCGCCGCCGACCCTTCCGCCGGAGGGCGCCGAGACGGAGACACTCCTCGCGCAGCAGCGTCGCGCAGTGCGCGCACACCCCCGCTGGAGCGGTGCCTGAGGCGCGCGATAGCCCGCCCTATGATCGTCGGGATCGGGCTGTCAAACGGGGACTACGTGCTCTTCGCCGCGCTCGATCTCCTCGGGTATCGATCGGCGACCTAACGCCACTGCGAAACCTCTGTCTCGACGACTGGTTCGAGGGCGACTTCGAGCGGACTGCCTAGCCGAGTACGGCGCGGTGACGAGATGGGTCTTGCCGATCATGCTCGTGAGGTAGTCGGCGTTGCGAATCCCCCGCATCCACGTCCGGCAGCTGCGAGGAAGAGTGAAGCTACGATTGCGCCAGACGCCAGTGTTGTGGGGGTAGAGCCCGGTCATCAGGCTCACCCGCGAAGTAATCCAATCCGGCGGCTGCGTGACGCACCGGCGGAATATTGCCTTCTCGTGCGAGCCCGTCGCGGGCAGGAATCTTAGTCCAGGGCGACACCGCTCCCAGGACGTCCGCCCTGCTGGTCGGTCACGATGAGGAGGAGGTTCGGTGCGCCCATCCGTCGAATCGAACGATAATGTCAGCTTACGCCGAGCCTCGAACGGCGTGCGCGCCAGCTCGTCGAGCACTTCGGCGAGCTGTCAACCACCCGGAGACGCTGGCGAGCGACGCTTCGAGAGCGCGGCGCGCTCGCGCTCGAGCCAAGCCGCAGACTCCTGCGCTTTTCGTGACTCGTGGTGCAGTTGCCGAATGTTGTGGCGAAGCGCCTCGATCTCACGAGGTTCGTCGGGTCGCACCCTCTCGAGCTCCTCGACGGTGATCGCAACAGGGCGTTTCCTGGCCAGGAGCACACCCTGACCCCTCCATTTTGGCGTCGCGGCAAAGCCTTCCTCGCGAAGCGTGAGTATCTCGAACCCCCTGCCCCAGTGCTCCTCGACCCACCAGCTCGAGAGAAAGACCGCAGGGCCGCCCTCATCCCAGGAACGTCCGTGATGGAGGACGTTCATTCCGATTCGGTCAGTGTCGGACACCAGCTGCCCGCGCCCGACCCGCGGATCCGGCGTCGCATCCGTCCACTCCTCCGACAGGGCAGGGCCGAGAATCGTCGCGATGAGCAAGCCGTCCTCGCGAAGCAACCGGTGCAGCTCGACGAGCCAGGCTGCCCAGTGATCCGAGATGTGCGTGAAGACCGAAATCGCCCAGATCAGATCGAGCGAATCGGTCTCGAGCGGTAGCGGAGGCTCCTCCCCGTTGACGAAGACGTGGAGAGGTGGGCTCAGGTTGGCCTCGAGCCAGGCGATGCTCGGAGCATCGATGTCGCAGCCGTGGAACGAGCCGTTCTCGGCTTCCTCGAGAAAGTGCCGAAGCGTCCGCCCGGCGCCGCAGCCGAAGTCGAGCACCCGCTTTCCGTCGAAGGTCCAGCCGTCGGGCAGCACGTCGAGGATCTCGGCGCGAACGCTCCTCCCGATCTCCTCGTACAGGGCGAAGTCCGCGCCGTGGAGCTCCCCGACCCGGGTCGCGAGCTCGATCGGCGGGTAGGGCGTCTGGGTCATTGGCTCAGCGCTCCTTCGTCGTCCAGTCCAGCAGCGGCCGCACGACCCCGCGCCACTGGCCGGTGAACATCCCCCGGGACGAGTCGCCTTCGAGCGGATCCTGGACGTGGAACGAGACCGCCTCGTGGATCGACACGTGATGGTGGAGCTTCGGTGAGTCGATCGAGCAGAGGGCGGCGTCCACGGTGATGAGCCCCTCGTTCAGGAAGTTTCCGGGTATCCACGCGGTGGAGACATACTCGCCCGGTCGCGAGGGCTCCTTCGAGCGCGGCCCCACGTCCATCGCGTTGAACGCGATCTGGCCGCCGGCGACGACCTTGATCTTGGGGAGGATCGGTGGGCCGTCGCGGAGGACGCTGTAGGCCATCTCGATGCCGACCGGCTCGCGCACGTCGGCATAGTCGGCCGTCTCACCGTCGGCGTGCACCGCGCGAACCGAGTGCATGCTGACGAGGTCGTCTCCTGGCTCCTCCTCGGGGGTCCACTCCTGACTGGAGCTCGTTCCGGTCGCGGACTGGAGATAGTGGGCGACGACCTCTGCGCTCTCACCGTCGCGAACGATGCGCCCCTCGTCCATCAAGAGCACCCGATCGCAGAGCTGCGCGACGGACTGCACCTGGTGCGAGACGAAGACGACCGTCCGCCCGGTCGTGTTGATGTCCTCCATCCGCCCGAGGCAGCGGGCCTGAAACTCGGCGTCGCCGACGCTCAGCACCTCGTCGACCAGCATGATCTCCGGCTCGAAGTGCGCTGCGACCGAGAACGCGAGGCGGACGTGCATCCCGCTCGAATAGCGCTTCACCGGAGTGTCGAGGAACTTCTCGACGCCGGAGAACTCGGCGATCTCGGGCATCTTGGCCTGGATCTCGCGACGCTTCATGCCGAGGATCGCACCGTTCAGGAACACGTTCTCGCGCCCCGTCAGCTCGGGGTGGAATCCGGTTCCCACCTCGAGCAGGCTGCCGACGCGTCCTCGGATCTCTGCCCGCCCCTCGGTGGGGGTCGTGATCCGCGTCAGGATCTTGAGGAGCGTCGACTTCCCCGCTCCGTTGCGGCCGATCAGCCCGAGGGCCTTGCCCTCCTCGAGCTGGAACGAGACGTCGCGCAGCGCCCAGATCTCCTCGTAGCCGCGGCGATGCTCCTGCCCCGTGAGTCGCTTGGCCGTATGGGACATCGACTCGCGAAGCGTCCCATAGGCCGCCTGGAGCTCTCCGATCCGGTAGCGCTTGGAGAGAGCGTCAACTTCGATCGCGATCGCCATCAGACCACCTAGATCGTGTCCGCGAAGCGCGGCTCGGAGGAGCGGAAGATGGTCAGGCCGCCGAAGAAGATCACGAGCGCCACGGCAACCCCAACCGCCGTCTGACCGAGGTCCGGGGCGCTCGCGTCGAGCATCGCCCAGCGCCAGTTGGCGATGACCGCGGTCATCGGGTTGAAGGCGAGGATCCACTGCCACTTGACCGGGATCTCCTCGACCGCGTACATGACGCCGGAGAGCAGCGGCAGCACCTGCAGGAAGACGGGGATCATGTAGCGGACGTCGCGGTACCTGACGTTGAGCGCCGAGAGCAGGAAGCCGGCGCCGAGGGCGGTGATCATGGCGAGCGCCATGGCGAGGGGCGCGACCAGGAGCTCCGGGCCGCCCGGCCAGGTGCCGTAGAGCCACATCAGGAAGATCAGCACGGGCAGGCCGACGATGAAGTCGATCATCGGGACGATGACCGCGGCCAGCGGGAGGAGCGCGCGTGGGAAGTAGACCTTCGTAACGAGCTGGAGATTCGCCGCGAGGCTCAGGCTCGAACCGGTGAGCGACGACGCGAAGTACTGCATCGGTAGCACGCCGGCGATCACGAGGCTCGGATACGGCACTTCCCCGGCCGGGAAGTTCGCGAACTTGCCGAAGACGATGATGTAGACGGTGGCGGTGAACACGGGCACGAGAATCGCCCACGCCACGCCGAGGAACGTCTGCTTGTAGCGGACGACGACGTCGCGCCAGACCAGCGTCTGCAGAAGCTCGCGATAGTGCCAGAGCTCGCTGATGTCGAGGTGCGGCATCCGCGACGCCGGCTTGATGACAAAGGTTCGGTCGGAACGAGCTTCCGCCTCGGCTTGGGATCGAGTCGGGGTCGCAGGCGGGCTCGGCGCTTCGATCTTGCTCGTGCTCACTCGGCGATGCTAGCCAGCGCCGTGGACCGAGCGCGTCATCCGGTCGGCGCAGGCTGCACCAGGATGCCCGGCTGCTGGTCGGCGAGACGAACCGCCTCGAGTGCCGCAAGCGACACCAGGGTAGAGCGCGGGGCGCGGTACAGAACCAGTGTGTACGTCGGCGTCCGCTCCTCGACAACCATCCGGAAGCCTTCCGGCGGACGCGGTGGGCCAGAGTCGAGCGCGGGCGGCTTCACGGGCCCTGCGATCGAGAATCCCTCTTCGGTCGCAAGACCGATCGCGGCGATCTCCTCGACCCGGACGACGTCCCCGGACGGCTCCTGGAGGCTCGGCAGGTATGGCTCCCACAGCTGGCGGCTGAGGAAAGGCGTCACGACAATCGCGCGCGCGCCACGCGGCGAGCCGAGGCGCTCGCCCGCCGAGCGCCAGTCCGTCCGCCCAAACCCCTCGTCGAGGGAGACCGAGAGCGTGGTCGCCAGCAGCAGCGCGCAAAGCAGACCGGCCGCAGCGAGCCCGAGACGGGTTGCGGCGTACCCGGTCGCCACGCAGACAGCAGCGGGAACGATCGCCAGAATCGCGTTTCGGACGATGACGTAGTCGGCACCCGCGAGCGCCAGGAGGACCGGAGCGCCGATCGAGATGATCGCCAGGCCGCCAGGCACGAGAGCGCGAAGCCTCAGCGCCGGAGGCGCACGAGTCAGAAGCAGGACGAGCCCGATTGCGAGCAGCGCGGCCGCGAGGACACTCCCCACGATCTCCGCCGGAAAGCTGTAGCCGACGGCAAGGCCCTTCGGGACGCCCGCTGCTCTCGAGCCGAGTGAGGCATCCGTCACCGCCTCCCCCGTTCCACGCTGCTCGAGGAGGAGCGGCAGGTGGGCGAGAAGGACAGCCGTCGGGAGCACCACCGCCCTGGCCGCAAACCGGCGCGACCCGGGCCGGACGAGCAGCCACACTGCCTCGGGCAGCACGAGAAAGAGGGCGAAGTAGTGCGTCGCCAGCGCGAGCGAGGCCGCGAGCGCCCAGCCGAGAAGATCCCACCCGTCTCCTCCACGGAGAGCGCGCCCGAAGAAGAGCACCGTGCATGCCGCCAGAAGCGCAAACAGGCTGTACGCGCGAGCCTCCTGCGCGTACCAGACGAGGAACGGGTGGACGCTGACGAGAGCCGCGGCGATGACGCCGACGCGCCGCGAGACGAGAGCCACGCCCGCGCCGTAGGCGACGGGGACGATCGCCGCACCCACGAGCGCGGAGAAGGACCGCACTCCGATCTCTCCAAACCCCGCGAGCCCAGCCCAGGGCCACGCAAGAACGTAGTAGAGAAAGGGAGTGGCCTCACTCTCCGGTATCGCGGCGAGCATGTCGCCGAAGCTCTGACGGAGGAGCGAGACCGTGACGAGCTCGTCGAGCCAGAAGCTCTGGCGATCGAGCGTCGCGAAGCGAACGAGCGCGCCGAGGGCAGTCAGCCCGGCGACGACCCAGGCCGCGCTGGGTGCCTTTCGGACGAGTGCGTCTTCGCGAAGGGTCAGTGCCCCACGGCGACGTGCTCCGCGATCTCGGAACGTTCCAAGTCCAACTCGCGTTCGAGCTCGCGTAGGCCCACGACCGCCCCGAGCGCTCCGCTCCTCTGCGTCTGTTGCAGAAGCCGCCAGTTGGGCCTCTGCGTGCCCAGGAGCGAGGGGTGCCAGAGATGGAACACGGTCCCGGCGCTCCCCAGGTGCCCGCAGCGGAGGCCGAGGCGGCGCAGGCGGATCGCGAGATCCACATCCTCTTCGCCCCAGCCCTCGTAGCGCAGGTCGTAGCCGTTCACCTGCTCGAAGTCGTTTGCCGCCAGGAACATCGGGGAGTACGCGTTCCTGTCCGGGATGAACTCGGGAACCCCGAGGCGCCCCACCTTTCGACGGTCGCGTGCCGTCAGCGCCGCCAGACCCGTGCAGCTCCGACGCTCTGGCAGCCAGCGCGCGAGCGACCAGCGATGAATGGGAAGGTCGTGTCGCAACACGCGCCGTGTGAAGGCCGAGGACAGATCCAGACGCCTCCCGACCGCAAACCAGCCCGGTTGCGCGGCCGCCCGCGCCGCCCTCACGAAGTCGCGACGCGGAACGCAATCCCCGTCCAGGAAGACGAGCAGGTCCGAATCGCAGGCGAGCGCACCGAGATTCCGGGCCCGCGCGGCACGAAAGCCCTCGTCCGGATGCCAGATATGCGTGAGCCGCTGTCCGAAACGTCCTTGCCAGCGCTGGACGACGAGGGCGGTCTCGGCGCCGGAGCCGTCGTCCGCGACCACGACGTCGAATGTCCTGTCCGACTGCTCGGAGAGCGCGCGCAGTACCGCGTCGAGCGCCTCGGGCCACTCGTACGTGCTGACGACGACGGTCAGACGACCCTGGACCCTCGGGCCATGCCGTTTTGAGCCCTGGCTCACGAAAAAGATGCTAGACGACGCTGGCGCTAGAGAGCGGGTGATTCGTGCCTGGCACGAGGTTCCCCGGCCAGGGCGCCGAGCGCCGAGACGATGAACACGGGATACAGCGGGAGCGCGAACTCGGGTGCAACGCCCTGGGACGCCGCATGGACGAGGAGCACGAGTCCGGCCGACATCCAGAGCGCGACGATGAGCCGCCAGTCTCGCGGCCGCCGGAAGACGAGCCCGACGAGCCCGAGAGCGATCCAGAAGGGAGGCCGCGGAAAGCGCGGCGTGACACGGTTCAAGAGCTCCGTGACGATGTCGACTCCCTCGCGGGCAGGGAGATCGGCGTCCCAGGCGCGAACGCGGCTGACGACCTCGCGGTACCGCGCCTGCCGTTCCGTGTCGTCCCAGACCGCCGAGGGATCGTCGAGCGTGCACGAGTCGATGTAGTCGGACGCGCACCAGACGAAGCCGTACGGCACGGCCTCCACCAGCACGTGCGCCTGTGGGTTCGGAAGCGTCACCCCGTCGACCTCGAAGGTCGCCGGCGGCGCCTCGGGCGCGGTCTGCTCCCGCGGCCGGACGTCCTCTCTCAGCGGAGCCTGCGTCAGGAACTCCCAGAACGCATCTGCGACGCCGCGCGCGTACGTGCCGGGATGTTCGCGAATCGCTTCCAGCGCGGAGTCGAACAGAACGTCGTAGTTCTCGTCCTTCCCGTACACACGGTCGGAGAGCGCGATCAGCCGAACGGTCTCGTAGTTCGACCCGTTCTCCAGGTACGCGGCGAGCGGCACGTCCAGGCTCGCGTGGGGCTCCTTGGCGAGGACCTCGTCCTCGATCAGCCCGCCAAGGCGCTGCGACGCGTCGCCGTTCTCGGGCGAGATGGTCTTGTCGGCCAGGAAGACGCGCAGGAACGGCACCCACGCGCGTCCGCCGCGAGCGACCGTCGCGTCGTCGTAGCGAATCCCGTTGTGCAGCGACCAGACACCGAGGAGGCCGACGACCGCTGCGGCCGAGGCGGCCGACCACGCGAGCCGCTTCTTCCACGCCGTCGGGACGAGGAGCGGGAGCAGGACGATCGGCAGCAGGACCTGGTTCGCGGGCCGGATCAGGACGAGGATCCCGATTCCCGCGCCGAGTGCTGCGAATCTCCAGCCGGTGGGCCCGCTCAGGGTGCGTGCGAGGCCCAGAGCCCAGAGGGCGAGCCCGGTGGCGAAGATCGCGTCGCTCGACGCCTGGTGGTAGAGGGTGGCGTAGGCGGGGTAGACGAGCAGGAGAAGTGCGCTCAGAAGCGCCGGCACGCGGCCGAAGGAGAGCGCCGTCGCGCTCCAGGCGACGATCGAGACGGCGTAGAGAACGCCGAGCACGACCTCGAGCAGGAGGGTGCCGCCGAGGTCCAGCGGCACGCCGAGCACGAGCGGAGTCAGAGGGGTTCGGAAGAGCTGAAGGAACTCCAGCGGCGGGTCCGAGTCGAACAGCTGCAGGTAGTACGCGAGGTAGTCCCAGGAGTCGCGTCCCTTGGCGAGCGGCCAGCCGAGCGCGGCGAACCAGTAGCCCGCCAGGGCGAGAAGAAAGAGGGCGGCTGCCGCCTTCCGCGTGGGAACGAACGCCACCAGTCGATCCCATGCACGCCTCACGAGCGCAGGCCTCGCCGGACGACGCGACCGACTCTCGTCAGGGCCCCGCGCTCGAGCAGCCCCACGCGCGACTCCAGATCCTCGATCCTCGCACCGAGCGCGAGCGCGAAGTCGGACTCGTCGAGCGCGCTCGACTCGGCGGCGTACTGGGCCGCCGCGGCCACGTCCAGTCGGCCGAAGCCGCTACCTCGGTGTCTGACACCGGACGGTCTCAAACCCGCATCGCTCCGTGACGCGGTGTCAGACACCGGTGTTTCGTGTCGGCCGAATTGTCCGTGGTCGAAGCCGAGCTGACGGAGCCGGTCGCGAAGGCGCGTGTCGAGCGCGAGCGACCCGTCCTCGAGACCGTGGGCGAGCTGCTTCGTCGTCCACGACGAGCGGCTCGTAGAACTGCTCGAGCCGCCCGGCGCGATACGCCGCATGCGCCGCGGCCATGTGGTTCGGGATCCCCTTCTCGGCGTTCTTCTCGAGCGCGACGAACTGGGTCACGTACTTGCGCACGGAGTGCTCGAGCGAGCGCACCGGGAAATGGAGGATCTCGAGCGGATACCACCCCCGCAGGGGCAGGAGTCCCTCGCCGAAGGCTTCGTGGTTCCCGCGCCCGACGCGCACGTCGGCGGCGGCGCGGTGGGCCGACTTGGAGTGCGTGCTCAGCGGATGATGGTGAAACGCCGGCGTGCACAGGCGCACCGTCATTCGCTCGGAGAACGAGCGGCCGTCCTCCGGGCGGGGAACGAAGTTCCGCC
This sequence comes from uncultured Actinomycetes bacterium, assembly GCA_963838395.1. Lineage (GTDB taxonomy): Bacteria > Actinomycetota > Thermoleophilia > Gaiellales > Gaiellaceae > GMQP-bins7. The sequence continues at coordinate 902,021 of CAWIQX010000014.1, read as the reverse complement.
AGGCTCCGCGCACGACGCCATAGCGCGAAGGGACGGCATGCGAGAACCTCCGCGAGCCCGCCTCCCTGCGGCCACCAGAACTCGTCGGCATCCGTGTTCAGCACCCAGTCCGCACCGAAGTCGGTCGCAGCCAGACGCGCCATGCGCGTGACCCATTCGCTCTGGCGAAGGTCCTCTCCCGACTCGCGGATGAGATGGAGCCGGCCCTCACGTTCGTAGCGCTCGAGGATCTCGGTCGTGCCGTCCTGGGAGCGGTTGTCGGTCGCGACGACGAAGTCCACGCCGGCATCGAGGTGGAACGCGATCTGCTCGTCCACGATGTCCGCCTCGTCGCGAACGAGCAGCGTCATGACGACCTTCATCGGGCCGGAGACTACGGCTCGATCCAGGCGACACGCTCGCCGAAGACGAGGGAGTGCGGCCCGCGGCGGAGGCTTCGTGTCAGACCGAGCAGGGGGAGCTGCGTCCGGTACTGGCGAACCGCTTTCCACTTCGCCAGCCGGTCTCGCGCGCTCGCCGACACTCCGCCGAACACCGGCCGCGCGCCGAGTGCCTCCTCGGCCCACGCTGGCACAGTGAGCTCCTCCTTCGTCCTCCGGCCGTAGGGCTGCTCCACGTAGAGCCCGAGACGACGGCAGCCCAGGCGCGTGCCCGCAAGGGCACGCACGAGCCATTCGTGGTCGGGGTGACTGAGCGGAAATCCCGGGAGAAGCAGGGAGTCCACTCCTTCCGCGGCGGCTGAGATGGACTCCCGAACGGCGATCTCGTCCCCGTGCCGCTCGTAGTCGACGCTCCCGAAGGGCAGCCAATTCGGGCGTACACCGAGGATTGCGCACGCCGCGACGTCCTCGGCGCGCCGACCCGCGGCCGCTGCCGCTTCGGTCGCGAAACCGGCGCGTGCATCCCAGCCGCCGGCCGGGGCAGTCGAGTCCGGGTCGAGCGCGAACACGGTGAGGAGCTCGACGCCGGCCCCTCGCCGCACCCACGAGGCCATCGCGGCGCCCAACGAGAGCACCGCGTCGTCCGAGTGCGGCGAGACGACGACGACGCGCTCTCCGGGAAGGTCGCTCGGCACGAGGGCACTATGATCGCGCCCTTGGCCGGACAGGAGAGCTGGCGTGCGTTCGTCCCCGCCGGCATGCGGCGCCGGCTTCGTCCCCTGCGACGCGCCTACGTCGACTGGCGAAGACGCCGACCGCCGGATCTCGGCGACCTGCGGCGCATCACACCGATCGACCCGAACTGGGGCTTCGAGCGCGGAACGCCGATCGATCGCGTGTACGTCGAGAGCTTCGTCGGCAGTCATGCGGCCGACATCCGCGGACGTGTGCTCGAGATCGCCGCCCCGGACTACACGACCCGTTTCGGACGAGGCGTGGAGAAGGTGGACATCCTCATGGCGACCGAGGGCAATCCGCAGGCGACGATCGTCGGCGATCTGACGAATGCCCCGCACATCGCCGACGACTCCTTCGACTGCGCGATCGTCACCCAGACGCTGCAGTTCGTCTACGACGTGCGGGCAGCACTGGCGACGCTGCATCGCATTCTCGCTCCGGGCGGAGTCCTGCTCGCGACCGTGCCCGGGCTGACGAAGATCTCCCCGCCCGAGGACGAGGAGTGGGGCGAGTGGTGGCACTACACGTCGCGGTCGGCGCTCAGGCTCGCCGAGGAGGCGTTCGGCGAGGGGACGGTCGAGGTGCGGGCGTACGGGAACGTGCTCTCGGCGGCGGGGTTCCTCTACGGGCTGGCCGCCGCCGATCTGCGACCGGACGAGCTCGAGGCCCACGACCGGCTGTACGAGGTGATCGTCGGAATCCGGGCGGTCAAGCGTCGCGTCTGAGCGCGCGCTTGGCCGTTCCGGAGAGCTTTCGGTAGACGCGCGTCGGCAGCCGCAGCTCCAGGGTCTGCAAGCGGCGCTCGAGGGTGTCCAGCCGCCGCTGGAGCCTGACGACGTCGGCCTCACCGAGCACGGCGGCCTCCACCGCGTACTCCGCGTCCTCGACCAGCGATCGGAAGGGGGAAGTCGAGGGGCTGGGCCGCAGACGGAAGGACGTACTCCGCGTCGGTGCCTTCCTCCGCGCGCAGACGACGCAGGGCATCCCGCAGCCTCGTGTCCTCGACGAGCCTCCCCTGCTCCAGCCCCCGCTCGAGCTCGTCTCGGGAGAGCACCAGGGCGTCGTAGTACTCGGCGATCGTCCCGCTCTTCAGCGCCGCGAACATGTTCGCGTGGTAGGCCGTGGGCGCGCGTGCCACGTACTTCTCGAAGGCGGTGCCCTGGAGGGTCGCCTTCCGCTCGCACTGCGCGTGCGACCGAAGCGGGAAGTGGAAGACCTCGATCGGATACCAGCCCCTGAGCGGAGCGAACGGGCTGTCGACGAGCGCGTGGTTCCCGCGCGTGACCTGGATCTCCGGATGTGCCCGGTGGACGACCTTGCGGATCGGCTTGAAGAGCGAGGCAGGATCGTTGATCGGCGCCAACGCGGAGAAGCGGACGGTCATCCGCTCCGCGAAGCTCCCGGTCCCCCCGTCCGGGGGCGGCCCGAACGTGCGCAGGAACGCTCCGACGGTTCCGTAGCGCTCGGGAACCGCGTCCAGCACGTCGCGAAGCGACGCCCCTCGCGGCCACCAGAACTCGTCGGCGTCGGAGTTGATCACCCAGTCCGCTCCGAAGTCGGTCGCGGCCAGGCGTGCCATGCGGGTCACCCATTCGTTCTGACGCAGATCCTCGCCGGCCTCTCGGAGCAGATGGACGTGACCTTCGCGCGCGTAGCGCTCGAGCACCTCCGTCGTCCCGTCTTCCGAGCGGTTGTCGGTCGCGACCACGAAGTCGGCCCCCGCGTTCAGGTGGAAGGCGAGCCACGCCTCGATCACGTCCGCCTCGTCGCGGGCGAGCAGCGTCATGACGAGCTTCATCGCCGCGCCAGTCTATGGCGCAGTCGTGAAACCGGCCCTCGCTCGAGCGCAGCCAGCCGCTCCTCGAACGCGTCGATGCGCCGCTCTGCTCGAACGACGCCGTCGATGTCGACGAGCGCCGCCGCCTCACCCGCGTACATCCCGTCCTCGCGGACGCCAGGGCGGGGGAACGACAGCAGGCTCCGGCCGCTCGGAATCGGGAAGCCGAAATGCGCCGTCGTCGGCTCGAAGTCGTCCGGAGCGCGTCTCTGAGGCGCGTGTCGACAGCGAGGCTTCCGTCCCGGACTCCTCGCTCGAGCGCCGCCTCGTCGACTGCGAAGGTCGCGTAGAAGTCCTGCAAGCGGTCGGCGCGAAGCGCGTCGTCGAGCAGGAACTGGTGCAGCGTCGGCTCGTAGCCCTCCGTCCGCAGCCAGGCACCACGGCCCTTGCGCCCGAGCTGGGAGACAGAGCGGAACGAGAAGTGCAGGACCTCGATCGGGTGCCAGGCACGGATCGGATCCAGGCCGGCCCCGAGCGCGTTGTGGTTTCCCGCCTCGACGATCACGTTCGGATCGGCGCGGTGGGCCACCTTCTGGTGGGCATGGAAGATGGTGGCCTTTTCGCCGGGGAAGGCGGGCCGCCGCAGGCGTACGGTCATCCGCTCGGCGAAGAAAGCGCCGTCCTCGGGCCTCGGCAGGAAGTGCCGCCAGCACCCTCGAACCACGCCGTAGCGCCCTGGCACGGTCTCCAACACCTCCTGGAGAGAGCCGCCACGGGGCCACCAGAACTCGTCCGCATCGGTGTTCAGAACCCAGTCGGCGCCGAATTCCGTCGCGGCGAGCCTCGCCATGCGCGTGACCCACTCGCTCTGGCGCATCTCGTCGCCCGGCTCCCTGATCAGATGCAGGACGCCGGCGCGCTCGTACCGTTCGAGGATCTCCGTCGTTCCGTCCTGCGAGCGGTTGTCCGTGGCGATGACGAAGTCGACCCCGGCATGCAGGTGAAACGCGATCTGTGCGTCGACGATGTCCGCCTCGTCGCGCACGAGGAGCGTCATGACGAGCTTCATGCAGCTCGCAGCCAACCGGGTGAGCGCTGCCACGGCCGCCAGGTTGCCAACGTCCGCTGCACGTCCGACCACCCGTCGAAGCCGCGCTCCTCCAGCTCCGCGTGGACACGGTGGACGTCCGCTCGGAAGTCGTAGCCCTCCCCGCGCTCACCCATGTGCCGTACGCGGACGGCGTCCACGATCCCGAGCTCGCAGCCCTCCCGATGGAGCTCGTGCCATTCCAGCTCCAGCCCCCAGCCCATGCCGCGCTCTGCGGGGAACGGCACGATCCGCTCGCGCCACCCGGGCCCTACCGCGAAGAGCGGGCCGATCTCGACGAACGACGTCTTCCGCGCGACCGACAGGCGACGCGCAGCAGTGATGCCGTGGTCGAGCTCCTTGTCGGAGCGAGCAGGTTGCGCGAGATCGAGCCTGGCCCGTGCGCACAGGGACACGAGTTCGTGAACGTCTCCCCGGTCGAACGCGACGTCGTCGTCGGAGACGACCAGCCACCCGTCCGAGCTCCCCGACCGGAGCAGAACCTCGTTCAGAAGGGGGAGCCGCGCTCCGCCACCCGAGCCCACCGTCACGTTCGCGAGGTCGTCGACGATCTCGTCCAACGCCCACCAGGCGACGGCCCACCCGCGTTCGAGCGCAGGGCCGCAGACGTCGTGGACGTAACGGGCATTCCGTGCTCGATAGACGCCGACGAGCGAGGCCGGAGGTTCGGACGGCGGCATCGCCGAAGGCTACTTCGCGGCCGGCTCGTCGCCCGACCTCGCAAGCAGGAGGTCGCAGCGACCGGACGGGATCGCGTCGATGGGCACCGGCGGCTGGATCCGGGCAGGAAAGTAGCCCTCGAGGCTGTACTCGTTGACGAGGCGGTACGGCGTGAGGCCGTGACGGCGACAGAGGTCCTCGACGAAGGGCGACGGTGGTTCGAGGCTCCATTCCGGGCTCAGCTCGACGATCACGGCGATGGAGGCGCCGACGGCGAGGATCCGCTCGACTCCACGCAGCGCCTCCACCTCATAGCCCTCGACGTCGACCTTGATCATCCGCACACGCGCCCGCTCCTCCGGAGGCACGCATGAGTCCACGGCGCAGATCTCCACCTCGACCGGCGTGTACTCGTCGGGCGTGCCGGCATGTGGGGACTCGAGCAGACGCGGGCTCAGACTGGAGTTTCCGGAGCTGCCCTCCCTCAGCTCGTACAGCGTCCCGGTGCTCCCGTCCGCTCCCGCGGCGACGTTGAAGGCGGTCACGTTCGTCACACCGTTACGCCCGAGGTTCTGCTCCAGCGCGCGATACACACCAGGTGAGGGCTCGAAGGCGTAGACATGCCCACCTGGACCCACCAGCTTCGACGCGAGCAGGGTGTAGTAGCCGACGTGCGCGCCGATGTCGACGCAGACGTCACCGGGGCCGAGCCGCGTGCGGAACGCCTCCGTGACATGGGGCTCCCACACCCCTGACGCCGTCAGAACTCGGCCGACCACGTCACCGGTATCCACGACGAGCTTTCCGCCCACCGAGGAAATCTCGAGCTGCGGGCGCAAGTGGTCGAGGAGCGGCCACGAGAACGTGCGGTAGAGCTTGGAGCGCGCTGACCGTGTGGGCGCGAGCCGCGGGAGACGGACGACACGCTCGGCGAGGCCGGGACGGCTGCGTAGTCGGTCGACGAGCCCGTCCCGCAACCGCGCGGAGACGCTCGCAAGCCTCGCTTTCACAGGGCTCCCACGATCGCTTCGGCGACACGCTCTCCGGCACGGCCGTCCACCTCGCCGACCACCTCGCGAACAGCGCGACGCCGCTGGTTCGCGAGCTCGGCTGGCGCCTCGAGCGCGCGCTCGATACCCGCCACCACCTCGTCGAAGCTCTCAGCGGTGTGGAAAGCGCCGGATGCGGCGAGATCTCGGTAGTGCTCCCCGATCACGTTCTTCGCCGCCCAGGACTCACCGGGCGGGGCGCCCTCGTCGTAGAGGACGCACACGACCGGGCGGTCGTTGACGAGCGCGTCGAGCAGGATCGTCCCCGCGTTGCAGACGACGACGTCGCCGTGCTGGAGCAGGGTCGCGAGCTCCTCCAGATCGGTGTAGCTCGGCTCCTGCACGAAGACCCCCTTTCGGCCGAGGGCCGCGCCGAACCGCTCGCGCCATTCCTTGTCGCGTGGATGAGGTCGGAAGAGGAGCTGAAAGCGCTCTCGTGCGCTCTCTTCCCACCACGAGAGGATGCGCTCGACGAACCGTCCCTCGTACGGCGCGTTGGTCGGCGTGTTTCCCATGACGAGCACGAGCGGCAAGCTCGGGTCGAGGCCGTAGCCGGCGCAGAAGCGCCTCGTAGTCGGCGCGTGGCCGCGCGCGCTGGAAGATGTCGGTCTGCGGCCAGCCGGTCACTCGGACACGCTCGGAGCCGATGTCGTGGTAGCGACGCAGGTCGTCCTCCATGACCCGGTTCTGGACGATGTACAGGTCGCAGTAGGGCGAGATGACCCCCTTTCCGACCGTGTGGTCCCAGCTGGCCACATGAGCGATCACGGGCAGTCCGAGACGCCGGGCGACGATGAGAAACGGGACGGCGTTCCTCGGCTGGACGTTCGAGAGGACGAGCGCAGAGCATTCGCGCTCCATCGTCTCGAGGAGCTCGCGAGGCACGTGCCTGCGCGCGCTGAAATGCCACCGCTGCATGGCGCGCTCGAGGAAGGCAAGGCGTGGCAGCGGCCCCTCGCGATCGGAGTCGAGCATCCAATTCGGGTGCCCAGGCGCCATACGCTCTTGGTGGAACCCGTGCCGGTGGTTGAGCCGGATCGCGAGCGGGTGGTAGCCGATCCGGCGGTCGAGCCACGCGTCGAGCCTGCCCCGCACGCCACGTCCTGCGTGCGCCGCGAGCTCGTCGCCGAAGAGCACCGGGATGTCACCGAGTCGTGCCCTCCATTCGGCCGCCTCATCTCGCGAGACCAGAAAGACGACGGCAAGCCGTCCGCCCAGGCGATCGCAGAGCAGGTTCGACGATCTCCGCGTCGAAGAACATGCGGATCGAGAGCTGGTCGGGAAGAACGAGCCAGGTTCGCTTCATGTGCGAACGCCGAGCTGTGCTGCGATGCGCCCGGCGAGCGAGGCGCCGTCGAGCCGGTGGAAGCGAAGCACCTCCTCGGGCGTCCCGCACGCCGGCCAACCCTCCACGCCGTAGACCGTGACCTCGCGAGTGCCGAGCACTCGGCGCAGCGCGTCGCCGAGTGCGCCGACGGGAGCGTGATCCTCGAGGACCAGCACGTCTCGGTACGGAGCGATCTCCACCGAGACCCAGTCCGGATCGACGCGGTTGAGCCAGGGCATGTCGACGACCCGGAGGTCGACCCCCTCGCCGGAGAGAAGCTCGGCCGCGACCAGCGCCTCGTGGAGCAGCACAGGGCCGTAGGCGAGCAGCACGGCGTCCTCACCGTCGCGCAGCACCGCCCCCCAGCCGACCGTGGGCTCGTGTCCGGCCGGCAGCTCGATTCGGCGCGGCGACGGACCGATCGCCAGCCGGATCGCGACGTCGTCCTCCGCCTCCTCGACCGCCCAGCGCAGCAACGCGCGCGTCTCCTCGGAGTTCCCGGGCTGCACGATCGTCATGTTCGGCAGCGCGGCGAGCAGCGAGACGTCGCGCAGGCTCTGGTGCGACTTCCCCGGGCCTGCGGGGATGAGGCCGGCGTAGTGGAGCGCGTACACGACCTTCGAGCCCTCGCTCGCCTGGTTGTAGATCTGCTCGTTGGCGCGGGAGGCGAGGAAGGACGCGAACGAGTTCACGACCGGGAGGAAGCCGTGGCGCGCGAGCCCGGCCGCCGTCGAGACCATGTCCTGCTCCGCAATCCCGCACTCGACGAAGCGATCCGGGAACGCGAGCTCGAAGCCGCGAATCCGGCAGTCGGACGCGAGATCGGCATCGAGCACGACGAGGCGGTCGTTCGTCTCGGCGAGCTCGACGAGCGCGTCTCCGTAGGCCTCCACGACGTACTCGCTCGTCGTCTTCTGGAGTGGGGCACCGGCTCCGCTCTCGGGCTCGCCCTCGAGCGAGTACCCGTCCTCGTCGCGAGCCTCCTTCACGGATACGAGCTCGAGCGGGTCGAGCCCGAGCGCCTCGAGCGCCGTCCCGATGCTCGCCACGAGCTCGTCACGTGCGCGCTCGAAGTCGTCGTCGCTGGGAGCACCCGCGTGCCACCGGTAGGTGCCACCTCCCTCCGCGAGTGCAGCCGACCGTTCCATGAACGAGACGCCCTTGCCCTTGATCGTCCGTGCGATGAGCGCGTTCGGGCGCTCGTCCATCGCACCGAACGACGCGAACGCTTCGCGGAGCTCCGCGTGGTCGTGACCGTCGCACGTGCGGACGTCCCATCCGAACGCACGCAGCTTCTCCTCGAGATCGCCGAGCGAGACGATCTCCTCGGTGAGCTTGTCCGACTGCAGCTCGTTGCGATCGACGATGACCCACAGCGTGCCCAGCGCTTCGTGGGCTGCGGCCTGCATTGCCTCCCAGTTCTGGCCCTCCTGAAGCTCGCCGTCTCCGGTCATCACGACGACCCGACCGCCCAGCCCGAGGCTCCACTTCGCCCACGCGATCCCACGTCCCTTGGAGATGCCCATGCCGAGGGAGCCGGAGTTCGCCTCGATCCCCGGCGTGCCGACGTCGGGATGCCCGTCGAGGCCGCCGAGCCGGCGCAGCCGCAGCAGCTGCTCCTGCGGGAGGACGCCGAGGCCGTACAGCGCCGCGTAGAGACCCGGAACGTCGTGTCCCTTCGAGGAGAAGAAGACGTCTCGCTCGGGATGGTCGAAGCCGAGCTCGGCGACGTTCAGCTCCTCGTACAGCAGGTGGACGAAGATGTCGAGCGCACTGAAGCTCGAGCCGAGATGTCCGGACCCTGCACGCTTGATCGCGACGAGCGCGTTCAGGCGGCACATGTCCGCGAGCAGCGCGAGGCGGGCGTCCGGGTCCGCGTCGGTCGCTGCGCGAACTCGATCGAGCTCGGATCGTGGGATGAGGGCCAGGTCAGGCATGTGCGGCACGAGAGTATTCGCTCGGCCTCGCCCGTCTCCCCAGTAGGCCGACCGCGGCGAGCAGGACGAAGGCGGGCGTCACCGGCACCGAGTACTCGGCGACCGCGTACACGGCGAGGGAGGTGGAGAGAAGAATCAGCAGGGCCCCGCCCGCGAGCGTCAGCGGGACGGCGAGCCCGCGCGGCCGGCGCACGAGCACGGCCAGCAACCCGACGAGGAGCCAGACCACCGGTCGCGGGAACCAGCGCGAGGCGCTGTTCAGGCGATCGACCCACTCCGAGCGAACCGACCGGTCGGGAAAGCTGTCGTCGAGATCGTCGACGCGGCGGTCGATCTCGGCCGCGCGCGCGGCGTCAGCCGGTCTCGAAAAGACGACCTGATGCTCGGTCGGCGAGGTCCAGACCTCGCGGATCCGCCCGTCAGGCGTCGAGATGTAGCCCGACTGGCGCGCCGCAGGGATGGGCTCGCCCTCGCCCGGCACGGGCAGCTGCCGGTCTGCGACGGGCACTCGGGTGCTCGGGGCCGCTTCCGGGTCCGTCGACGGGTACATAGAGCGGCCAGAGCAGGAGGTTCTTGAGATCTCGAGCGACCCCGCGCGCGTAGGCGCCCGGATGTGCGAGCACTGCCTCGCGGCCGACGCGCGACAGGTGCCGGTAGTCGTCGTCCCAGCCCCACACGCGGTCTGAGAGACCGGTCAGGTCCTCGTGCATGCGCGCGCTCCGTGACGAGAAGAACCGCTCGAGGTCGATCTCGTAGGAACGGTAGGGCTCGAAGGGCAGGAGGTTTCGGGCGACCGCGCGCTCGAGCTCGCGAGTCGCAGGACCGTTCTCCGGCCGCACGATGTCATCGGCCACGAACGCGCGGAAGAGCGGAAGCGTCGCGCCTCCCCCACGCGCCAGGGTGAAGTCGTCGGCGCGGACGGCGTTGTGCGCCGCCCAGGCGAGCAGCGGGACGACCGCAGCCAGCACGAACGCGGCCGAGCCCTGGACGCGCATGCGCCACGTCGTGCCGGCGAGCAGCGGAACGAGCGCGAACAGGAGCAGCACCTGCGCGACCGGGCGGACGAAGATCAGACCCGTCACGCCCGCGCCGAGCGCGGCCGCGCGGGCGACGCTCGGCCGCTCGACCGCACGAGCGAGCAGCCAGGCGACGAGCGCGAACGCCGCCGCGAACACTGCGTCGCTCGAGAGCTGGTGAAAGAGCACCACGTAGCCGGGGTACAGGAGCAGCGCCGCCGCGGTCGCGATCGCTGCCGCGAGCGCCGAAACGCCTGCGCAACCGCGCACCAGGCGAGGATCGAGAGCGCGTAGAGAACCGCTGCGCCGACCTCCGCGACGACTGCCCCGGCGTCGAGCAGCCCGCCCACGACGAGCGGTGTTCCCGGAGTTCGTGCGGCGAGCGCGTACGGGTAGACGACGTGATCGTCGAAGAGCTGGGCGTAGATGACGAGGTAGCGGCCGAGATCGCGCCCGGGCGCCAGTGGAAGCACAACCGAGACCGCCGCGTAGACGAGCAAGGCCGAGGCGACGAGCACGTAGGCGGCGCGGCGCCCTTCCGCAAGCCGCTCGAGCGCTCGCCAGGGTCCGGCCAGCGTGCGGGGGAGGGACGGCACGCGGCCAGCGTATCCGCGCCCGCCGACAGGCACGGGAAGGCTTCCGTGCTACGGTCGGCGGCGCTTTTTCGCCATGCCCTCCGAGCCCGAGATCACCGTTGTCATCCCCTGCCTGAACGAGGAAGAGGCGGTCGGGAACGTCGTCGACCAGGCCCTCGAAGGCATTCGCCGCTCGGGTCGCAGCGGTGAGGTCCTCGTCGTTGACAACGGCTCGGAGGACCGCTCGGCCGAGGTCGCCGGGGCCCATGGCGCACGCGTGGTCAACGAGCTTCGCCGCGGCTACGGCAGCGCGTACCTGACCGGCCTCGAGCAGGCGCGAGGGACGTACATCGTCATGGGCGACGCCGACGAGACGTATCCCCTGCAGGAGCTGGCGCCGTTCGTCGACCGGCTCGAGCAAGGCGACGACCTCGTGATGGGCTCCCGCTTCAAGGGAACCATCCACGGTGACGCGATGCCGTTCCTGAATCGCTTCGTCGGAAACCCGATCCTCACCGGGATGCTCAACCTCTTCTTCGGCGTCAAGATCTCGGACGCCCACTGCGGGATGCGCGCGATCCGAAAGGACGCGGCGGAGAAGCTCGATCTCCATTCGACGGGGATGGAGTTCGCCTCGGAGATGGTCTTCAAGGCCTACCGCCGCGGCCTGACGGTCAGCGAGATCCCGATCGACTACTTCCCGCGGATCGGGGAGTCGAAGCTGAACCGCTTCTCGGACGCTTGGCGCCACGTGCGCTTCATGCTTCTGTACAGCCCCAGCTGGCTGTACCTCGTCCCCGGGAGCATCCTGATCCTGCTCGGACTCGCGGGCATGCTCGTGCTCGCGAGCGGCCCCGTCGACGTCTTCGGGCGAACCTGGCAGATCCACACGATGCTCGGGTTCGTCGCGGTGACGCTGATCGGGGCGCAGGTGATCCAGCTCGGGGTCTTCGCGAGAACCTACGCGCGTGTCCGGATCGGCGAGCACGATCCGCTCCTGGACCGGCTGGGACGAGGCGTCCGACTGGAGCACGGCCTGCTCGCGGGAGGCGCGCTGGTCCTCCTCGCCCTCGCCGGCCTCGCGGCGATCGGCACCGAATGGGCCGTGGAGGGCTTCGGCGATCTCGGCCGAGCCTACGAGACGGCGCTCCTCGCCACGACGCTCGGGCTCGGGATACAGGTGATCTTCGGCGCCTTCTTCCTCGCGCTCCTCACCATGCCGCTCCGGCGCCGGTAGCGCATGGCTTCATCCGATCCTGGCTACGTCACCTTGAACGAACGGCCGCATGGTGGGCACATGAAGCTGCTCGCCTTCGTCGGCTCGGGGAAGCGCGTGCTCGACGTCGGCTGCTCGAGCGGCTACCTCGCGCGACCCCTGGTCGAGCGCGGCTGCACGGTGGTGGGGATCGAGCTGGACGAGAAGGCGGCCGAGGCCGCGGGAGAGGTCTGCGCCGAGGTGCTGGTCGGCGACGTGGAGACGATGGAGCTCCCCTTTCCCGAAGGCTCGTTCGACGTCGTCCTGTGCGGCGACCTGATCGAGCACCTGCGCGCGCCCGAGCGATTCCTCGCTCGCGTCCGCCCGCTGCTCCGCGACGACGGCAGGCTCGTGCTGACGACGCCGAACGTCGCGAACTGGACGATGCGCCTCGGACTCCTGGCCGGTCGCTGGCGCTACACCGAGCGCGGCATCCTCGACCGCACGCATCTGCACCTCTTCACGCGTGGCACGCTCGTCGAGACACTCGAGAGTGCGGGGTACCGGATCCTCGAGCTCGACCACACCGTCCCGGTACCCGGTGTCGGAGCACCGTCCGTGGAACGGGCCGCCCATACATTCGGGCGCCTGCGACCTTCGCTCTTCGCCTATCAGTTCGTGGTCGCCGCAGCCCCCGCCCGATGATCTCGGTCGTCATCCCCGTCAAGGACGGCGGGCTCGATCTCGTTCGCTGCCTGGAGGCGATCGCTCGCCAGCAGGTGGACGAAGAGGTCGAGGTCGTCGTGATCGACTCCGGCTCCAGCGACGGCAGCGTCGAGCGAGCGCGGCGGCTGGGAGCGCGGGTTCACGAGATCCGCCCCGAGGAGTTCAGTCACGGCGGAGCGCGGAATCTCGGCGCCGAGCTGGCTCGCGGAGACATCCTCGTCTTCACCTCGCAGGACGCCTACGCGACGGACGAGACCTGGCTCGCCTCCCTCGTCGCTCCGCTCCGTGAACGGGAACGAGGTCGCCGGCGTCTACGGGCGCCAGCTCCCGCACGAGGAGGCAATCCCGTCCGAGCGCTACTTCCTCGACTTCCTCTACGGGCCCGAGCTCGCGCACGCAGCGTCTCGTCGATCCCGACGCGCTCAGCTTTCGAAGCGACGCTCTTCTCGAACGTGAACTCCGCAGTGCCGCGCGCCGTGCTCGAGCGCTACCCGCTGGCCACCGACGTGATCATGAGCGAGGACCAGGAGTGGTCGCGGCGAGTCCTGCTCGCGGGCCTCGAGATCGTGTACGAGCCACGCGCCGCGGTCCGCCACTCGCACGCCTACACGGTCGCGAGCGCGTTTCGGCGCTTCTTCGACTCCGGCGTGTCGGCCGATCGTGCGTACGTGAGCGAGGCGCCGTCGTCTCGCATCGCCCTGCGCGAGGCCGGCTTTCGCTACGCGCTCGGCGAGGTGTCGTGGCTCTGGCGCACGGGGCACCGGCGCTGGCTTCCCTACGCGGCCGTCTACGAGTCGGCCAAGTTCGCGGGCCTGCAGCTGGGGCTGCGGCACCGGCGGATTCCGCTGCCCCTCAAGCGGCGTCTCTCCGGCCTCGAACGGCACTGGAGGGACGACAGGGCCCCCGAGGGCGAACACCCGCGCGGACATGCGCAGCCGCGGATCTGCCTGGTCTACGACCATCTCTTCCCGCAGACGGTCGGAGGGGCGGAGCGGTGGATGCGAGATCTCGCCCTCCACGTCGCCGCCACCGGTCACGACGTGACGTACGTGACCATGCGGCACTGGGACGCGTCCGAGCGTCCGTCCCTCGCCGGCGTGCGCGTGCTCGGGCTCACGCCCGCCGGTCGCGTGTACCGGCGAGAGCGACGCACGCTGCTGCCGCCGCTTCGCTTCGGGCTCGCCGTTGCCAGGCATCTGTGGCGTCACGGCTCCGAGTACGACATCGTCCACATGGCCTCGTTCCCGTACTTCCCGCTGCTCGCGGCGAGTGCGATCGGACGTCGCCGCAGGTACGAGCTCGTCGTGAACTGGATCGAGGTCTGGACGAAGGACTACTGGCGGCGCTACGCGGGAGAGCTCATCGGGACGACCGGCTGGCTCGTGCAGGGAGCCTGCGTGCTCCTCCCGCACACAGCGTTCTGCTTCTCGCGGCTTCACGCCGAGCGGCTCCTGGCCGCCGGATACTCGGGAGAGCCGGTTCTCCTCCCGGGTCTCTACGCCGATCGGATCGAGACGAGCTCGACGGTCGACGTCGACCCGCAGCTCGTGGTCTACGCCGGACGACACGTGCAGGAGAAGCGAATCGACACCGTCGTGCGCGCCCTCGCCCTGCTGCGCAAGCACCGTCCCGGCGTCCGCCTCGAGCTCTACGGCGACGGCCCCGAGCGGGCGCACCTCTCGCGAGCTCGCCGACGAGCTCGGGCTGTCCGCGGCCGTGCGCCTGCTCGGCCGGCGACCGGAGGGCGAGGTCGACGAGGCGATCGCGCGCGCAGCGTGTCTCGTCACCGCGTCGGAGCGTGAGGGCTATGGCCTCGTCGTGGTGGAGGCGGCCGCGCGCGGGCACGCCGAGCGTGGTCGTCGCAGGCCCTGAGAACGCGGCGACCGAGCTCGTCGACGACGGCGTGAACGGCGTCGTCTCGCCGGACGCGTCACCGGAGAGCCTTGCTGCCGCGCTCGAGCGCGTGCTCGAGGCGGGATCGGCTCTCCGCGAGTCCACGGCACGCTGGTTCGCCGAGAACGCACCGACGCTGCGGATCGACCGCTCGCTCGAGCTCGTGGCCGAGAGCTACGCCGCGCATCAGGCCACGCGAATGATGGCTATCGCATCGTTCCGGACCACCACCGTGCCGCCCAGATCCGGAATCGCCGTGCATCCGGGGTCGAGCACGACGTAGCCGACCCCCAGGGACTCGGCGAGGCGCAAGCCTTCGGGCCCTCCTCGAAGGACCGTGGCTGCCTTGCGTGCGAGCGGCACACGATTCGAGAAGCCGACCTGCCAGTCCTCGAACGCCGCGATCGTCGGGACGCTCGAGGAGGTACGGCACGACGAAGTGCAGGCAGCGGTCGGTCACGACGAGCTCCGTCTCGGCCGCCTCCCCACGATCGAGCCGCTCGCGAAACTCGATGAGAGCGTCGACTGCCGCGGATCGCTCCTGCTCTCCGTCGAGCAAGCGCTCGGGCAGGCGAAAGCCGATGGAGGTGTGGGCGATGTACGCGAGCGCCACGACGTACCCGGCGATCCACAGGGCCATTACGCGGAAGTCGCGCCGGACGCCGCGCCGATCAGCATCACGAGCGCGAGGCCCAGGTAGTAGACGGCGCGCCGGTACTCGAACGGCACGTGGACGCGCCAGAGCTGCCCGACGAGGATGCTTGCGATGCCGAGCGCAGCGAGTGCGAGGAGCGCGTGGTCTCGCCGCAGGTCGCCCCGCGCGACCAGCACGAGAACGCTCAGCGCAGCCAGCGCGAGGAACGGCCACGAGTAGTAGTCGACGAAGGTCTCGACATTCGAGCCAGTCGGGCTCGAACAGCCGGTAGCTGACCGGCGAGCCCAGCTCGACCGCCTGCAGCCTCAGGTGCGCGACCACCCCAGCCCCGAGGACGAAGGCGACGGCAACGCCGAGCAGGACCGGACGGAGTATCCCGCTGCTCGATCGCGGATGGGACGACCGCCTGGTGATGAGCATGCGGACGAGCTCGATCGTCACCACGACCGCGATCAGCAGGGCTGCGACCACGGCGCTCGTGGAATGCGACACGGCGACCCCCGCGAGCGAGAAGCCGAGAAGCCCGATCGTCCGCGGATCCCGGGAGCCTCGGTACATGAGCCCGAGCGCGAGCACGGCGAGCGGGAGGAATACGAGTGCGAGCGTCGTCGCCAGCCCGTGCCAGTACATCGGCTCGAGCCGGATCGGTGAAACGGCGTATGCCGCCGCAGCGAGCAGCCCTGCTCCGATCCCCCACAGCGCGCCGACGGCCGCGTAGACGCTGAGCGGAGTCAGGGCCGAGGCGAGGACGACGCCGGAGCCGAGGCGCCTGGACGAGGTCCCGTCGAGGATCAGAAAGCTCCCGTACAACGGCGCCGACCCCAGCCGGATCGGCGAAGACGCGATCCTCCTCGCCCGCAAGCGGATCGTCGATCAGGAGCGCGCCCTGCGCTTCGACCTCGTCCGCGTAGAGCAGGTAGTGCCCCCAATCGGTCCCGCGCGGCGGGAACGAGCCCGCGATGTCCCAGGACGATCCGAGGGAGAACGCGAAGACACCGACGAGCACCGCGACCGCGATGCCTTCTCGCCTTGCCGACCACGCTGTCTTCTCATGGCGCCCGAGGCCCGCGGGCCGTGGCGGCGGCGACCACGACGAGCGCGAGCACGGCGAGCCTGATCGAGAGCTCGGTGAGTGGAATGCCGACGATCGAGACCGTCGTGATCAGAATCGCGAAGGAGCCGAGCCCGAGCGCCGGCAGGACGGCCAGCCGAAGCGACGGCGTTCCGAGCGCGGCCGGTATGCAGCGGAAGCAGGGAGATCCCGCAGGCCGCGAGCAGGAGGAAGGTCGCGCCTGGATACGGGCCGCCCGCGAGCAGGCGGATGACGGCGTCCAGCGCGAGGAGAGCCGCCGCCGCGACACTCGCTCGCGGCAGCCGGTCGAGCCTCACGTCGTCGGCCAGGGATGCGCCCGGAGCACGTCCTCCCGCACCTCGAGGCCCCACCCCGGCCCCGCCGGCACGCGCAGCTCGCCGTCCGCGATCTCGGGAACGGCAGTGACGAGCTCGTCGCGCCAGGGCACGTCGTCGACGTCGAGCTCGAGGATGCGGGCGTTCGGGATGGCCGCGCACCACTGCGCGGCGATGAAGGTAGCGAGGTGCGAGTAGTAGTTGTGCGGGGCGCAGTTGACCTCGAAGGTCTCCGCAAGGTCGGCGATCTTCTTGGCCTGGTGGAAGCCGTTCCAGATGACGTCCACGGAGGCGACGTCCATTCCCGCCGCCTCGAGGAACGGCCGGAAGCCGCGACTCCCGTAGAGATTCTCGCCGGAGCAGATCGGCATCGGCGCGACGTGGCGCACGTGCGCCAGCGCTGCCGGATCGAAGAGGTCGATCTCGAGCCAGAGGAGGTCGAACGGCTCGAGCGCGCGGGCGACGCGCACGGCGCCCTCCGGCTCCAGGTTGAAGTTGAGGTCGACGATGGGACGCGCTGCATCCCCGGTTCCCTCCTGGAACGCCTCGAGGAGGCGCACCAGCGCGTCCGCGATCTCCTCGGCCCGGAGCGTCCCTCCTCCCTCGCCGAAGCCCGGCATCAGCACCTGCGGCTCCTCGCCGGGAACGACGACGTTGGTCTTGAACGCCCGGTATCCGCGCTCCACGACCTCGCGCCCGAGCGCTGTCACGTCATCGTACGAGGCGAGCTTCGGCGTGCTCGTCACCTCCCAGGCACGAGCCCTGGTCGTCCCGCAGTGCGACCAGTAGAGCGGAATCGTCTCGCGCGTCGGCCCGCCGAAGAGCTCGTACACCGGAACCCCGAGCGCCTTCGCCTTGAGGTCGAGCAGGGCGTTCTCGACCCCCGCGATCGCCTTCGCGACGACCGATCCGGGGCTCTGCCGCGTGTGCCGATAGAGATCCCAGTAGAGCCGCTCGCCCGCGCGCGCGTCGCGCCCGACCACGACCGGCGCGAGATCCTCGACGATCCCGGCCAGGCCGCGCGGGGAGCCGTGCGAGTCGGTGATCTCCGCCCACCCGACGAGCCCGTCCTCGGTGGTCGCCTTGAGAAAGATCCAGGGCCGCCAGCCGGCGTCGCAGAAGAGCGTCTCGAGGCTCGCGACCTTCATCCCGCGAGAGGATACGGCGACCTGCCGACCGCGGGTACCGACGCCGCTCCAGACGCGAGCAGCCGCTCCGCACGCTCCCAGTCCTCCTCGTCGTCCACGTTGAAACCCTCGTGCCCCTCCGTGAAGAACGGCGAGACGACCCGTCCCTCCCGCGTCCCCGTCTCCTTGACGACGCGGGTCCACGCAATCTCGAGAGCGCTCGACTGGACATAGACCGTGGGTAGAGCCTGGTACTGACCGGCGTGCCAGGCGTGCTCCAGATGCGACTGGTCGAGAAGCGGCGACATCGTCCGGCCGTCCTCCGCCAGCAGCCACATCTTCCCGGGATGCTGCTTCACGCGTTCCACCGCTCGCAGCGAGTCGGCCTCGAGCGTGGTCGAGGAGTTGCTCGAGGCCGCGACGGACGACGTCGGGGCCCCGGAACGGGTTGGTCGCGCGAACGATTGCGAAGAGGTCGTAGTGCTCGCCCAGGCGCTCGAGCGTGAACGTGAGCCACTCGATGTCGGGCGAGGTCGCGGTCGCGTACTCGGCTGGGCGCAGGAACGGCACCTCGGCGCCGTACCAGCGGGCGATCTCGGCGATCTCCTCCGAGTCCGTCGAGACGACCACGCGTGCGAAGACCCCACTCTGGAGAGCGGTCTCGATTGCATAGGCCAGCAGGGGATGTCCTGCCAGCAGGCGCACGTTCTTCCCCGGAACCCGCTCGGAGCCCGATCTGGCCGGGACGAACGCGACCGCGACCGGCGCCTCCGCCGAGGTCACAACGCGTCGGCTTCGGCGGCGAGCCGGGCGAGCACCGGGCACGGAACTCCCAGTCGCTCCCCTGCGCGGACGACGCTCCCGGCGATCGCGTCGAGCTCGTGCCGTTTACCTGCCAGGACGTCGCGTGCCGCGGAGGTCGTGAGATGCGGGTCCATCTCCACGATCCTCGTCCACTGAGCGGAGGGCATCATCTTGACGCCGTCGGCCGTCGCGACCGCACACGCCTCGGTGAGTGCCTGCTCCATGCGTGGACGCCACTCGGGGTCCGTGCGGAGCTCGCCGATGGTCCTCCGGGTGAGAGCGGTCGCGCTCGACACCACCGCGGCCCGCGCGGCCTTGCGCCAGAGCACGCGCTTCTCGTCGTCCTCGATCTCGGCGTGCATGCCCGCCGCTCGGAGGATCTCCGCGGCCCGCTCGAGCTCGTCGTGCGCGAGGTCGTCCGAGGCCATCGTCACGACACCGGACGGGGTGCCCTGGACGATCTGCATGCGCCCGACTCGATAGGCCTCGAACTGGGAGAGGCTGGCAGCCGCGACGCGGCGTCCGAGCCGCGCGCGGATCGGCGCGAGATGCTCGAGTCCGTTCAGGAGCGGGAGCACGACGCCGTGCTCGACGGCTGCCGGCTCGATTCGCTCGAGCGCCTCGACGAGATACGGGGCCTTCACGGCCACGATCAGCAGAGACACGGGCTCGACGAGGTGCTCGACCATCACCGGCCGCACGTTCACAGGCTTGGAGCCGTTCGATTCCAGCGTGATCCCGGAGAGCGCCATGAGGCCGACGATCTCCGGGGTACCTACGCAGATCGTGCGGTGGTGCGCTTCGGAGAGCCGGACGGCGAAGGTTCCTCCGACCGCACCGGGGCCGAGGATGGCAACGGTTCGGGTCATGCGAGCGCTGGATCGACGATCAGGTTCACGATCTTCCAGTCGGAATACACGTCCAGCGCCTCGATCCCTGCCTCGCGCCAACCGGTTCCGGAATTCTTGACGCCGCCGAAGCCCATGTGCGGCTCGGATCCATGCGTCCCGCCGTTCACGACGATCACACCGGCCTGCACCCTCTCCGCGAAGCGCATCGCCCGGTGCACGCTCGCGGTGTGCACGGCTGCCGTCAGCCCGTACGGCGAGTCGTTCACGAGGGCGATCGCGTCATCGAGGCTCGAGACGCGGTAGAGAAGGGCGACCGGCCCGAAGAGCTCGGTGCGCGAGATCTCGTCGTCCGGCCGAGACGCCCTCGAGAATGGTCGGAGCGAGGTGGAATCCCGACTCTCCGCCCCGCTCACCGCCGGCCAGAACGGTCGCCCCGCCCGCCGCTGCTCCGGCGGTGGCTTCCAGCATGCGCTCGAGCGCGGCCTCGCTGATCACGGGCTGGGGCTCGAGCCCCGGTTGCTCCCACGAGCAACTCCTCGCGGAAGTCGTCGTACACGTCGTCGAAGACGACGATCCGGCTGGCGGCGGCACAGCGCTGTCCGGCGTTCGAGAAGGCGGAGGCCAGCGCCCAGCGGACCGCGTTTTCGAAGATCCGCGTCGTCGCAGACCACGAGCGCGTTCTTCCCCCCGAGCTCGAGGCACACCTTCGCGAGTCGCCGCCCTGCCGTCTCGTTGATCCAGCGCCCCGTCGCCGCCGATCCCGTGAAGCTGACGAGGTCGACGTCCTCGTGCTCGACGAGCGCCGCTCCCGCCTCGGCGCCGAGCCCCTGGACGACGTTCAGCGCTCCCGGCGGGACCCCCGCCTCGAGCGCTAGCTCGGCGAAGAAGAGCGCGATGATGCGGGAACCTCCTCGGACGGCTTCACCACCGCCGCATTGCCGCAGAGCAGCGCGGGAAAGGCCTTCCAGGCGATGTTCGGGAGCGGCGTGTTGAAGCTCGAGATCAAACCGGCAATGCCGAGCGGCTGGCGGACGGTCAGCACCGTGCGGTGCTTCATCGACGCCGTCAGTGTGCGGCCGTACGAACGCCTCCCCTCGCCCGCGACGAAGTGCCCCATCTCGACAGCTGCATCCGTCTCTCCGAACGCGAGCTCGAGCGGCTTGCCCGTCTCCGCCGCGACGATCTGCGACGCTTCGTCGCGCCGTTCGCGGAGGAGCTGCGCCAGCTCGCGCAGGATCTCGCCGCGCTCGACCGGCGTACGCTCCGCCCAGGCCGGCTGCGCCGCTCTCGCCGCAGCCACGGCTCGGTCGACATCATCCGCGTCCGAGCGGGCCAGCCGGCACAGCGGCGAGCCGTCGGCCGGGCGAAGCTTGTCGAGCCAGCGCCCGGAGCGAGCTGCCACCCGCTCGCCCGCGATCAGATTCGGAACCTCGTCGGGAGTCAACGCCGGCGAGCGTAGCGCGGCGCGCCTGTGGATGAACCAGCACGCATTCGGCGCACTTTCAGTCGTCCGTTCGAGACATGCCCAGAGTCAGGCCCTGGTTGCACGTGCCACATTCACCAGGCCGACCAGCCTCCGTCGACGACCACGTTCGAGCCGGTGACGTACGACGACGCGTCGGAGGCGAGGAAGACGAGAGCGCCGAGCGCCTCGCCGGCGTCGAGCATGCGGCCCATGGGGACGCGCGCGGAGTAGGCCTCGACGAACTCGCGCGGCTGGTCGTTCGACACCCCTGCGAGCGTCAGCGTGTTCACGCGCACTCCGGTGCCTGCCCAGTACGTCGCCAGGTAGCGCGTGAGGTTGAGGACGGCGGACTTGGACACCGAGTAGGCAACCGGCTTGACGAAGGTCTCGCCGCGCTCGCGGCGGAAGGCGTAGAGGTCCTGGACGGGCGAAAGGAGCCCGTAGATCGAGGAGATGTTGACGATCGAGCCGCGCCCTTCGCGCGCCATCGCACCCCCGATCACCTGGCAGCAGAGGAACGCGCCCTTCACGTTGACGTCGAGAACCGCGTCGAACGACGCCTCGGGGTACGTCTCGAACGGGCCCACCTCCTCGGCCGGCGCATCCGGGGGAGAGTCGAGGCCGGCATTGTTGACGAGCAGGTGCGGTGTGCCCCACTCCGCCTCGATCTGCCGCAGTGCATCCTCGAGCGCCCCGCGGTCGGTCACGTCGCAGTCGTAGGAACGGATGCCATCCGGGGTCTCTCCCGATGCGACGTCGAGGCTCGCGACGCGCATCCCGCGCTCGGCCAAACCGGCCGTGTAGACCGCGCCGAGCTGGCCCGAGCCACCGGTGACGACGGCAACGCGGCCCGAGAGATCGAAGAGCGGGTCGGGTCTCACGCCTGGCGCGAACCGCGCGCGGCGAGCTCTTCCACGAGCTCCACGTCGTCGAGCGTGACGCCCTGCTCCACGGAGAGCGCTCGCACGAGTCGCTTCCCGAGCAAGCGGTCGAGCTCGTAGGGCGGCAGTCCTCCGTCGGCGGGCGAGCGCGCCGCGAGATCCCCGGCGGCGAGCAGATGGCCGGCCGGAAGCTCGCGCACGGCGACGAGCTTCTTTCCCATCTTCTCGAGCGGCCGCTCCTCGCTCGGCAGGGGGCGCTTCACTCCGTCCCCGAGCGCCTCGGGCACCCGGTGGAGGTCACGCACGAGCCGGCGCATGCCTTCCGGCATCAACGAATAGGCATGGTCGGATCCCTTCCACGCGTGGTTCAGGGTGAAGTGCTTCTCGATCACCCGCGCGCCGAGCATGTAGGCGACGAGCGCCATGGCAATCCCGTTCTGGTGGTCGGAGAGGCCGACGACGACGTCCGGGAAGCGCTCCCGGTACGTCTCGATCACGCGCAGCTGGAGCTCGTCCGTCTCGCACGGGTACGCCGCGGTGCACTGCATGAGGCAGACGTGCGGGTTGACAGGAAGCACGGTGTCGAGCGCTCGCTCGACGTCCTCGATCGTTCCTCCGCCGGTCGAGAGGAAGATCGGCTTCCCGAGACGCGGCGACATGCCGGAGCAACGGCGTGTTCACGAGGTCGGCCGAGGCGATCTTGAACGCGGGCACGTCGAGCTCGGCGAGGAGGTCGGCGCTCGGCTCGTCGAAGACGGTGCCGAAGAGCACGACCCCCTCCTCGCGCGAGAACTCGCGGAGCTCGAGCCACGCCGCGGCATCCAGCTCGAGCGCCTCGCGGTGCTCGCCGTACGTCGCCCCGAACGAGTGCTCGTTGTCGTAGGGCGAGTCGTACAGGGCACGGGTGTAGAGCGACCGGTTCTCGCGCTTCTGAAGCTTGACTGCGTCGACTCCGCACTCCTTCGCGGCATGGATCAACGCCTTCGCCTTCTCGACGTCTCCCTGGTGGTTGTGCCCGACCTCGGCGACGACGTAGACGGGCTCGTCGTCGGCGATTCGCCGACCGTTCACATGCAGCTCGGGCATGGCCGAGATGCTACTGCGCGTCTCGGTAGGCGGCGATCGTCGCCTTCGTCGCCGCCTCCCACGAGAAGTCCAGCCGTGCCTTCGTTCGTGCCGCCGCCCCCAGGCGTTCGCGGAGCGCTGAATCCCCGAGAAGGCGCTCGATCGCGCTTCGCAGAGCCGCTGGATCCCGTGGGGGGACGAGCAAACCTGTCACCCCGTCCTCGACCGCGTCCGTCAAGCCCCCGACCGCCGCGGCCACGACCGGCCGTCCGTATGCCATTGCCTCGCGCGCGACCACGCCATATCCCTCACGCCGCGAGGGACAGGCGACGACCGCGGCACGCTGAAAGTGGTCGCGCAGCGCGCTCGGCTCGACGAAGCCGATCGCCTCGCGAACCCGATCTCTGAGAGGTCCGTCACCGACGATCACGCGCGGAAGGCCTTCCGTCGCCTCCAGCAGCTCGTGGATTCCCTTCTCTTCGGAGAGCCGGCCGACGTAGAGGACGTGCGGCGGATCCTCGGGTGGCACGACGCTCTCCGGAATCTGGACGCCGCTCGGAACGACTCGGACGTCATCCGCGCCGAGCTCTCGCGCCGCGTCCGCGAGCGCCGTCGACGGGCACAACACGAGCCGGGCCCGCCGCAACAGCCGGCGAAACGCCCACGGCGCGCGTCGCGCCAGCTCGACGTCGGTGCCCCAGAGCTGCACGACGAACGGCCTGCGCGTCGCGAGAGCGGGCAGGGCGGAGGGCAGCCAGTGCGCGTGGACGACGTCGACTCCGTGGGCCGCGCGCCGCGCCGCCCAGGCGTACGAGAGGAGGAAGAGTGGGAGCGCAAATGCCAGCCACGGCCTCCGCCGGAGATTTCCGGCGATCCCGTCTCCGTACGCCAGCCCGAAGTGCGGGAACGAGTCGGGCGAGACGACGACGACCTCGACGCCGGCGCTCCGCAGGTTCGAGACCGCATCGCGCACGAACACGCCGGCGACGTCGTCCGCGCTGCGCGGATACGACGTCGTGAGAACGAGAATCCTCAAGGAGCACGCACGGCTCGCCCGAACACCACGGGCAGCGCGACCGCGAGCGCCGCGAACACGTAGAAGTAGTAGAAGGTCATCGTCAGGTAGAAGAGGTTGGCGACGAGCGTCGCGACGAGGGCCGCGGTCATCCCCCAGGCCAGAGGACGCGCTCGCGCCGCGAGCGGATCGCCTACCGCGGAGAGTGCGCGCCCGAGTCGCAGCGCGGCTCCGAGCCGCCGGAAGATCCAGACGACGAACACGGCGAAGAGCGCGGCGCCGAGAACCCCTGTCTCGACGAGCGTCGCGACGTAGAACGAGTGCGGACCGAAGTCGGGCCGGCCGGTGACGAACTCGTAGTAGACCGCGAAGTTGTTGAGACCGAGCCCCAGCACCGGGTTCGTCGAGAGCACATCCGGGACGAAGCCGTAGACCTCGAAGTGCGGAGAGGCCGCTGCGGAGCTCGTGTTCGTGCGCGCGCGGAGCACCGTCAGGAAGAAGTCGAGGCGCGCGAGGATCACCGCGCCGACGAGCAGGACAACGGCTCCGAGAGGAATCAGGAAGGCCGGTCGGCGGAAGTGTCGCCGATACGGGAGCGCGAGGACGAGCGCGCCACAGGCGAGCCCGAGGAGCCCGCTCCGAGAGAGAGTCGCGAGCTCGACGACGAGCAGGAAGACCAGCAGAACCGCGAGAGGCGTGCGCAGGCGGTGGCCGCGCTCGAGCCGGAGGTACAGGGGAGTGAGCACGAGGAGCGGAATGACGAGCTCGATTCCGAGGTGGTTCGGATCGCCGGTCAGTGCGTTCGGGCGAAACACCTCCTGCGTGCCCCCGACTGCCCCGAACACGTTGATCCCGGTCTGGCGCGAGGTGATCGGCTCGATCAGCGCCGCGTCGAGGTTGGCGCCGACGACCTCGGCAAGCCCGAGCTGGATCACGCCGTAGAGAGCGTTCAACGCGATCCCCCCGCAGAACGCCGCCAGAGCGAGCCAGTAGAAGCGCAGCGAGCGTCGCGCGAGGAGAGCGACTCCCGTGACCAGGAATCCGAAGTGGAGCACGAACTTGACCATGCCCTTCGCCCACTGCGCGAGGGCCTGGGCGGTGTCGAGCGCGTAGAAGCCCGCGAGGTAGACGAGCGCGAACGCGAGCAGGAACCCGAGCGCGACGACCGCGGTACGTGTCAGCCGCGTGTCTCCTCGCTCGAGCCGGTCCCAGCAGAAGACGACGAGGAAGACCGAGGTGAGGACGTCGGACAGCGTCAGCGAGCCGGCGAGCTGCCACTGCAGCTTGTGGAACGTGACGGTGAGCACGGCGGCCAGGAAGAGCCCGTCGAGCACGGGCTGCGCGAGCACGCGCTCGCGCGCCGCCACGCGGGTGGGGTGGCGGCGTGAGCACTCATCGTTTCGTCTTCCGTGACATCTCAGTCTTCGACCTCGACGCGCGCCTCGAAGCCGGCGGCGCGCACCTGCTCGGCGAGGCTCTCGCCCTGTTCGAGCGAGTCTATGGAGTCGTAGAAGACCTTCCACTGCCCGCAGCCGTCGAGCTCGAGCTCCGCCCCCGTGAACCCGATCGCCAAGACGCGATCGAGCAGCACCTGTGCGGCCTCACGGGACGGAAGTCGCGCATAGACGACGTCGAAGCTCGCGTCGTCGTCCGTCGCGAGCCGGCCGCACTCCTCTTCGGACGGGAACCGGGGAGAGCCGCCCGCGAGCGTGACCAGCGGATATCCGAGCAGCGGGACGAGCACGATCGCCACGGCAACTCCGACGCGAACCGTCACGTCGGCTCGGTCTCGTCGTCCGTCACGGCCGACCACGCAGCCGCCAGCAGAAGCGGGGTCGCAGTCACGCAGAGCAGCGCCGCCGCGCCCATGTAGCGCACGATCGGGTTGGCGCCCAGGTCCTGGCTGATCTCGAGCTCGGGAATCGCCCAGGTGATCCACGCTCCGCCCAGGGTCACGAGGAGCACGAGCGCTCCGAAGAACACGGCGAGCACGTGCGCCCTCGCCAACGCGGCGAGTACGAGCGCGCCGATCGCAACGGGAACGATCACGCTCCAGTACCCACCGGCGAAGAGCACGTCCAAAGCCAGCCGGAGCGAGGGCCACACGCGCTCGGTGTTCTCCGTGGGGGAACCCCCACCGCCTGCCCCGGCCCCCTCTCCGGCGATTCCGTGCGCGACGTACCAGATCCGCCAGGGGAGCGCGATTGCGACGACGACTCGCACATACGAGCTGCCAACGGCTTCCAGATCGAGCGTCGGAGGGGAAGCGAGCCGAGGAGCGTGGCGACCACGAGAAACGCAGCGAGGAGCAGCCCCTCACGCTTCGTGAGCACCATGCCGCAGAGGAGAACAGTCGCGAGGACGAGCCTCCAGCGCTCGCCGTCGAGCAGCCACAGGACGAGCAGGACCGCGGCGGCGGCGAAGAAGAAGTCGAGCAGGAGATCCGCTTCGGGAACCGTGAACCGCGGGCCCAGACGAGGCGCGACCAGCAGGACGAGCACGAAGGGCCAGAGGATCCAAGCAGGGGCTCGCTCGGACAGGAGGCCCGCGAGCGCCCACAGGAATCCAGCGCCCAGAAACCAGTACTGGAGGTGCAACGTGTTCACGTCGACCGAGCCCATGGCGTGGAAGGCGGCCGCGTCGAGTATCGGGACGAGCGGCGGATACGACGATCCCGGCAACGACGTGAAGAACCCTTCGTCGAGCCCGCCGAAGAAGTAGATCGCCTTCCCCTTCGGAACCCAGAACGCCCAGGCGTCCCAGTTGTACAAGCCCGAGAGCCGCGCCCGGCGAAAGAGCGCCTCGACGAAGAGCACGGTGAGCGCGATTCCGATGGCGGCGACGATGGGCACACGAACACGTCGGAGCGGTGGAAAGGCGGGTCGTTGCCGGCCCATGCGGCGGCCACCGACGAAACCCGCAGAGACGAACACCGCGAGAGTCAGAAGGATGAGCCAGCCCGAGAACGGGACGCCGACCACGAGCAGGAGCGTCCAGACGACACCGACCGCGGCGACGCCCGTGAGGTAGGCGAGGCCACCGAGCCGGGCGAGCTCGAGCCAGGCTGCGCCAGCCACGGGCCAGCCAGAGCACCGAAGCGCCGCAGACGAGGACGAGGAGATTGAAGGCGACAAGCCCGGAGATCGCGCGGACCGTCACGTCTCGACCCTGAGGATCGAGATGCCCTCGCCGTTCGTCCAGACCTCCGTCGCATTCTCGCCGTAGGCCGTGACATCGCACCCGTAGCAGATGACCCAGGGAGCTCCTTCGGCCGGCCGGCGCGGCATGAGGAAGTACTCGAAGTAGTTCGAGACGTACGGAACGGTCAGCACGCTCTCCGCCACGAAGCCGTCGCTCACGGCCACGTGGTAGGTCGCGTCGGCCGGAATCCGCGCACGGGCCTCGTACACGGCTCGCTGGTCGTCGACGACGCCGTTCCCGCCGGCGACCTCACGGTCCGAGAAGGAGAGATTGTCGTTCGCGGTCGCCTCCTCGCCGAGATCGGCGATGACTCCGGGGTAGGCGAGGACAGCCGCGACGGCAGTCACCACTACGAGAAATACGACCCCCACCCGGATCGCGCCCGCGGGCCATTCGATCCACCAGGAGAGCTCTCGCTTCACGGCACCTTGCGCACAAGCCTACGAGGAAAGCCGGTCGTCCTCCTCATACGATCGCCCGCAGCAGATCGGCGGTGTCCTCGGCGCGGCTGCCGCGAGACAGGCGCTCGCGATCGTCGCCCGAGAGGGCGATCGAGGGCAGGCCGCCGTCGACGAAGCGCGCGTGGAGCTCGCGGAGCGCCGCACCGATTCCAGCCACGTCGTCGGGCGAGACCACGACTCCCGCTCCGGTCTCCGAGATGAGCTCGGCGGCCGCGCCGTCGGGAGGCACGACGGCGAGGATCGGCCTGCCCGGCGGCGAGGTACTCGAAGACCTTTCCGGACAGCACTCCCTTGCCTCTTCCGTCAGCGTTCGGGATGAGCAGCAGCAGCGCCTCGGAGTCGCGCTGGAGCCGGAGCGACTCGGCGCGGGGCGCATAGGGGATCAGCTCGAGCCGGTCGTCCGAGGCCAAGCGACTCCGCCCACTCGCGATCGGAGCTCCGGAAGTCGCCGACGAAGCGCGCGATCGCGTCGACGCCCGAGTCCTTCAGAGCCTGCAGGAAGGGCCGCGGGTCGCGCTTGCCGAAGAAGCTGCCGGCGTGAGTGATCCGGAAACGCGGCGCCGGACGGTACTCGAGCCCGGCGAAGTCGTCGAAGTCGCACCCGTTCGAGATGGTGCGGACGATGCCGCGGGGCTCGAGCCCTCGCACCTCCTCGGCGATTGCCTCCGAGACGCAGGAGATGGCATCGGCTTGACGGGCGACGAGTCGGGCCAGCTGCTCGTTCGCGGCCTGACGCGCGCGTGTGGCAGTGGTGTCGGCGCGCCGGTGCTGGTTCGCGACGAGCGGATCGCGGAGGTCCGCGAGCCAACTGACACCCGTCGCCTGCTTGACCGCGGCGCCGACGAGATGGATCGAGCCGGGCGGAGACGTCGTCAAGACCGCATCGATCCCCTCGCGGCGCACGATCCGGATGGCTGCGGGGATCGCGGTGAGATTCCAGGTCACGCTCGCATCGGGCAGGAGCAGCCGGCGGGCGGTGACCTGCGCCTGCAGGAGCAGGCGCCCGAGCCCCTCGGAGACGGCGAGCTCCTCGGTCGGCTTCCGCGCCCGCGGCCCGACGTAGCGGACGCGGTGGATCCAGGCCTGTGTCGGCACGCGCAGATCGGGATCCCTGTGCACCCACTTCGGGTCGTCGGGAGCGAGCACGTGGGTTTCGATCCCGAGCGCGGGCAGGTACTGCGCGAGCTTCAGCGGCCGCTGCACGCCGCCGCCGCCCGCGGGCGGGAAGTAGAGCGTGACGAGGAGCACCTTCACCGGCGCCTAGGGTAGAGATCAGCCCAGTGAAGCGAACGCTTCGCGTGCTGCATCGATCGTCGCGTCGATCTCGTCCTCGCCGTGCGCGGTCGAGAGGAACCAGGCTTCGAACTGCGAGGGCGCGAGATAGACGCCGCGATCGAGCATCGCGCGGTGAAACGCGGCGAAGCGCTCCGTGTCGGCCAGCTTGGCGTCCTCCCAGCTGCTGATCGGCGTCTCCGCGAAGAACAGCCCGCACATCGTCCCCACCCGCGCCGCCTGCGCAGCGACCCCGGCCTCGGCCGCCGCGTCGACGAGCCCGGCCATGAGCCGCTCGCCCGCGCGCACGATCCGCTCCCAGACACCGGGCTCGGCGAGCGCGCGCAGCGTCTCGATTCCCGCCGTCATCGCGAGCGGGTTCCCCGACAGCGTTCCCGCCTGGTACACGGGGCCCGCTGGCGCAACGAGCTCCATGATCTCGCGGCGTCCGCCGTAGGCGCCGACCGGAAGCCCGCCGCCGATGACCTTGCCGAGCGTGGTCAGGTCCGGCGTCACGCCGTACAGCGTCTGTGCGCCGCCCGGGTGCACGCGGAAGCCGGTCATCACCTCGTCGAAGACGAGCAGCGCGCCCTCGCTCTCGGTCAGCGCGCGCAGGCCCTGCAGGAAACCCTCGGCGGGAGCAACGAGGCCCATGTTCCCCGCGACCGGCTCGACGATGACCGCTGCGATCCCGCCCGCGTGCTCGGCGAACAGTCGCTCCACCGCCTCGAGGTCGTTGTACGGCGCAGTCAGCGTGTCCGCGACGGCGCCCGGCGTCACCCCCGGCGAGTCCGGAAGTCCGAGGGTGGCCACCCCCGAGCCCGCCTGCACGAGCAGGAGATCGGCGTGGCCGTGGTAGCAGCCGGTGAACTTGACGATCTTCGAGCGCTCGGTGAACGCGCGCGCGACCCGGAGCGCGCTCATGGTCGCCTCGGTGCCCGAGCTGACGAAGCGCACGAGCTCGATGCTCGGCAGCGCAGTCGCGGACGAGCCGCGCGAGCTCGAGCTCGAGCGGGCTCGGCGCGCCGTAGCTCGTCCCGCGGCGGACCGCCTCCTCGAGCGCTGCGACCACACGCGGATGCGCGTGCCCGAGGATCAGCGGCCCCCAGGAGAGGACGTAGTCGAGATAGCGGTTGCCGTCGACGTCGACGAGGTACGCGCCCTCTCCGCGCTCGATGAAGAGCGGGTCGCCGCCGACCGCCCGGAACGCGCGCACCGGCGACGAGACGCCACCCGGCATCAGCTCGAGAGCCTCGGCGAAGAGCCGCTCGGACGTCTCGCGCGTCATCCGGGAACGCGCACGAGGGACTCCGCGAGCGAGCGCGCGGCTTCCTCACCGGAGTGGATGCAGTCGGGGATGCCGACTCCGCGATACGCGGCTCCGGCGAGCGCAAGCCCGGGATGGTGGGCAAGCGCGGCGTCGATCCGCTCGAGGCGCGTCGGGATGGCCGAGGACGTACTGCGGCATTCCGCGGGGCCAGCGGTGGACGCGGGTCAGCTTGGGCTCCGCCTCGATCTCGAGCAGCCGCAGCTCGTGTCGGGCGAGCTCGACGAGCTCTTCGTCGGAGTCGAGAGTGACGTCTCGCCCGCCGAAGCGGCCGGCGAACACGCGCAACAGCACCGAGCCCTTGGGTGCGCGACCCTCCCACTTGCTCGAAGTCCAACTGCACGCGAGAACGTCCGAGCCCTCCACCCGCGGCACGAGGTAGCCGTAGCCGTCCAGCGCATGTGCGACGTCTTCTCCTGCGTACGCGAGCGTGACGACCGCCGAGGACCCGTACGGGATCTCCGCGTGGCCGGCGGCCAGGTCGGAATCGAGATCCGCGAGGAGCTCGGCCGCGGAGGAAGCGGGAACGGCGACCACGACGCCCTCGGCCTGCAGCCGCTCGCGACCCTCGAGCTCGACCTCGTAGCCTCGAGCGGAGCTCCGCAGGCCGAGCGCGGAGCGGCCGGTCAAGACGTGCGTCTGCTGAAGACGCTCGGCAAGCCGAGCGACCAGCGTCTGGATGCCGGACGCCGAGCGTGACGAAGGGAGGAAACGCGCCCGGGCTCTCGACGGACTGCCCCGCGAGCCCGCGAATGACGCTGCCGTGCTCGAGCTCGAGCGCGCGCAGGTTCGGGAAGGTCGCCTGCAGCGAGAGTTGCGCACCGTCGCCGCCGTAGATCCCGGTCATCAGGGGCTCGACGAGCCGCTCGTATGCCTCCGGTCCGAGTCGTCGCGTGACGAACGACGCGACCGATTCGTCAGCCCCGGCCGGCGCGGGAGGGATGTCGACCTCGGCTGCCAGGCGCTCCCGGCCCGCGGCGCGAGAGGAGCGTGCTCTCGGCCAGCGAGTCGAGATCGCTCGGGATCATCCCGGTCAGTCCCTCGGGGAGTGGGTGGAGCTCCGATCCGCGGCGGACGAAGCTCCGCGCGTTCTCGGGCTCGCCGCCCCACGAGCTCGTCCGCGATTCCCAGCTCCTCGCAGAGCCCCACACCGCGCTCCTTGCGCGAGAGGAAGCTGTCCGGCCCGGCTTCGATCACGAAGCCGTCGACGCGCTCGGTGAACAGCGCGCCGCCTACCCGCTGCGACCGCTCGACGAGGGTGACCTCGGCCTCGGGCAACAGAGCCTCGAGCTTGTGTGCGGCCGCGAGCCCGGCAATTCCTCCTCCGACTACGACGACCTTCACGCCGCCCGGCCCCGCACGAGCTCCGCGAGCGTGCCGATGAACACCGGGTCGTCGTTCAGGGCGGGCGGCCGCTCGAGCCGCATCGCCGAGCTCGTCGGCTCGAGCCCGAGCCTTGACGTCGATGTCGAACAGGATCTCGACGTGGTCGGAGACGAATCCCACCGGAACGACGACGACATCACGAATCCCGCGCGCGGCGAGCTCGGTGAGGTGCTCTCGCAGGTCCGGCCCCGCCCAGGGCTCGGGCGTACGCCCGGCGGACTGGTAGCTCCACGACCACCGCTCGGCCTGGAGCTCCGAGCGCTCAGCCACGAGCCGCGCGGTCTCGAGGCACTGCACGCCGTAGGGATCGCCGTTCGCGAGCAGGCGCTCGGGAAGGCTGTGCGCCGTGAAGACGACGTGGACGTCGTCACGATCGTCGTCCGACCAACGCGAGAGCCCCTCCACCACCCGGCCGGCGAAGGCGTCGATCAGCCCGGGAGCGTCGTGGTAGCTCGACACGTGCTGGAACGCGATGGTCCCGCGGTAGAGCTCGAGCCCGTCTGCGACCCGCTGCTGGTACTTCGCGACCGACAGCGCGCTGAACTGCGGTGCGAGCACGATTCCGATCGCTCGCGTCACGTCGTCCTCGATCATCTGGCCGACGACCTCCTCGATCCACGGCGACCAGTGACGCATGCCGAGGTAGCAGCGAAACGCCTCGCCGAGCTCCTCCTGCAGCGCGTCTACCTGCCTGCGCGTCACTTCGAGCAGCGGCGAGCGACCCCCGATCGCGCGGTAGTTCTCCGTGATCTCGTCGAGGACCCGGCGCGGGGTCGGGCGCCCGGCGCGGATGTCCGCGAGATAGCCGGGAATCTCCTCGAGCGACTCTGGCCCACCGTACGCCATGACGAGCACCGCGGTCCTCATCTCGAGGTTCGCTCGCGTACGTGCTCGACGAGACGGCGCACGTTGTCCACGGGAGTCTGGGGCACGACCCCGTGGCCGACGTTGAAGACGTGTCCCGGACGTCCGGCGGCACGGTCGAGGACGTCGTCGATGCGCACTCGGAGCTCGCGCCACGGGGCCAAGAGCGACGCGGGGTCGAGGTTGCCCTGCACCGGCCGCTCGTGGCCGAGCTCGGCCCACGCCTCGTCGAGCGGAAGCTGCCAGTCGAGCCCGACGACGTCTCCTCCGCAGGCGGCCGCGTCCGCGAGATACGCGCTCACCCCGAGTGAGAAGTTGATGACCGGAACGCCCGCGCTCTGTACGGCCGCGTAGAGCTCGCGATTCACCGGTGCGACATAGCGCAGATAGTCCTCGCGCCCGAGCGCCCGGCCTGCCCAGGAGTCGAACACCTGCAGCGCCTGTGCGCCGGCGCCGGGCCTGCGCCGACAGGTAGTCCGCCTGCACCGTCGCGAGCTTCGTCAGCAGCCGTCGCCACGCGGCGGGCTCGGAGAGCATGAAGGCCTTCGTCCTCGAGAAGTCCTTCGACGTGCCGCCCTCGATGGCGTAGCTCGCGAGCGTGAAAGGCGCGCCGGCGAACCCGATCACCGGGATGTCGCGCGACTCGAGCTCGCGACGGACGAGCGCGATCGCGCCGAGCGTCCCCGACATCGTCTCTTCGGCGGGCGGCGTGCCGAGGAGGTCGACGTCGCGTGAGCTCGAGATGGGATTCCCGATCCTCGGCCCGTCGCCCTTCACGAAATCGAGGTCGAGCCCCATGCCGACGAGCGGCGGCAGAATGTCCGAGAAGACGATCGCCGCATCGACGCCGAATGCGTCGACCGGCATGAGCGTCACCTGCGCGGCGAGCTCGGGCGTCCGAATCACCTCGAGCATCGCGTGCCGCTCGCGCAGCGCGCGGTACTCGGGCATGTACCGGCCGGCTTGGCGCAGCAGCCAGACGGGCGTTCGATCAGCCGGAAGCCCGTGGCACGCGCGGAGGAACGGAGACGTCGGCTCGGCCACGTCACGCTGCGACGTCCCGCCTACGCCGTCCGTCTCTGCCCCGCCATCCTGCGCTGGCGAGCCTGGCGTTTCAGAAATGACGTCCAACGCCTTGTCAGGAGGACCCGCCATCAAGAAAAGACTAGACGCGTCCTCGTACTCGCCCCCGAATGCACGCTCGACCGGCGCGAAGGCGATCTACGCGCGCACTAACGGCGAGTGCCCAACATGAAACAACCCTGAACGATGTCCACGGCGCCGTGTCCGATGCGCTGTCGTCGGCGCACTGCTCTAACGCGCCGCGTAGTCGAGTTCGAGGAACTCGCGCACTTCGGAGAGCCAGCGCTCCTGCACGAAGCGGACGTGATCGGGATGCTCGTTGTAACGCTCGTAAGCGAGTCGATCTGCGAACTCCATGGAAATCCCGAAGCGGTAGGCGTTCTTGGGGCTCACCTCCGCCAACAGTTCGAATTCCTCAACGCCCGGAATGGTCGCAAGGTGCTGCGCCGCCTCGAGGAAGTCGCGCTCCTCCAGGGATCCCTCCCCATGAATGAGGGAGAACACGACGGTATGCCGGATGCGCTCGGTGACCACCGAGGGAGACTACTTCCCTCCTTGTGGCTCGCCATCTGACACCCAGAGGAGGGTCTCCGAGGGCACTCCTCCTCGTTTCAGGGGAGTACCAGGTCTAGCGAGACGAGGACTGGTAAGACCATGCCTTCCTTCCGACGAAGAACGGGCCCAGCCGCTCGAGGTGGAGCGAGGTCTGCCGCGTCTTCCGCATCCGCTGGACGATGATCGAGAGCGGGTGCAGATCCGGGCCCAGGAGCCCGACGACGAAGTCGTTGTCGAGCTTGTCCAGGCCGTGGCACGCGAGCCTGATGTCGTACCCGAGGCCCGCCCGACCGAAGGCCATCCCGATCCCTCCGTGCTCCATCAGGATCGTGTTCTGCTCCTTCCGCGTGAGCTGCTCGAAGGAACCGGCTCGGCGCAGCGGATACCAGATCGCCCAGCGAAGCTCCGGGTCGAGCACGCGGCGGCGCGGGCGCTCGACGAGCGTCTCGTCGAGGTCCTGCTCGTGGCCGATCGCGTACGTTCGGCCCAGCATCGTGAGCTCGGGCTTCGGCTCGAGCGCGGCGAACGGAGCCGCCTGCAGGAATCCGCGCAGCTCGGAGACGAACGCGTCCGGCGACTCGCTCAGCGTGAGCAAGGCGACGCCGGTCGGGTCGTTGGCGTCCTCGTAGAGCACCCCCTCGACTCCGGCGGCCTCGAGCGCCGCGATCAGCGCAGCGGTATCTCGCGCCGCGCCGAAGGCCTGGAGCTGCATGAAGAGCCGTCGATCGAGCGAAGTCGCCTCACCGTCGGCGGACCGACCGTGCTCCGCGACGTCGACCTCGTCCGGAGCCTCCTCGGCACGCTCGTCGACCCGCGCCCGCGAAGGGCTCACTGGATCCAACGGGCTGCGTCCTTGGCGTGGTACGTGACCACGAGATCCGCGCCGGCACGGCGGATCCCGGTGAGGATCTCGAGCGCGACCGCACGCTCGTCGAGCCATTCGTTGGCCGCCGCCGCCTTCACCATCGCGTACTCGCCGCTGACGTTGTAGGCGGCCAGAGGGAGCTCCGGGAAGCGCTCGTGCACGGCACGCACCACGTCGAGGTACCCGAGCGCGGGCTTGACCACCAGACCGTCCGCTCCCTGCTCGACATCCAGCGCCGCCTCGCGCAGCGCCTCCCGCGCGTTGCCGGGGTCCATCTGGTGGCTCCGGCGATCGCCGAATGCCGGGGCGCCCTCCGCCGCTTCGCGAAACGGGCCGTAGAAGGCGGATGCGTACTTGACGGCGTAGGAGAGCACAGCGACGCGCTCGAGCCCCGCGCCGTCGAGGGTCGTCCGGATCGCGCCGACCATGCCGTCGATCATCCCGCTCGGAGCGACGATGTCAGCGCCGGCCTCGCCGTGCGAGACGGCGATTCGTCCGAGCAGGTCGAGCGTCTCGTCGTTCAGGACGTAGCCGTCCGCGTCCAGGAGACCGCAGTGGCCGTGATCGGTGTACTCGCAGAGGCAGACGTCGGTGATCACGACGAGCTCCGGAGTCGCGTCCTTCAGCGCGCCGATCGCCTGCTGGACGACGCCGTCGTCCGCGAAGCTCTCGAGCCCCATCGCGTCCTTCGAGACGGGGATTCCGAAGAGCAGCACGGCCTTGATCCCGAGCGCCGCGAGCTCCGTGGCCTCCCGCCCGAGCTGATCGACCGAGAGCTGGTCGACTCCCGGCATCGATGCCACCGGCTTCCGCACGTCCTCACCGGGGACGACGAAGAAGGGATAGACGAAGTCGTCGGGCGCGAGCGTCGTCTCGCGAACGAGATCCCGCAGCGCAGCAGTTCGGCGTAGCCGCCGAGGGCGATGAGCCCCGGCTTCGAGTCGGAGCGCGTCGAGCGGGCTGGTTTCGGCGAACTCGGTCATGTGCTCTCCGCGAAGTGAGACGTGAGAGCGTCAATGATGCCCTCGGAGGTCGCCTCCTCGGCGACCTGACCGACCGGCAACCCTACCTCTCGTGCCGCCTGTGCCGTCTTCGGGCCGATGCATACGATGACGGCGTCCTGGAAGAGGGTCCCGCCGGGCAGGGCCGCGAGGCTGCGAGCGGCAGATCCGCTGGCGACGACGATGGCATCGACGCCGCGGTCGAGCTCGCCGAGCGTCGCCGGAGACGGCTCGATCGCGACCGTGCGGTAGGCCGCGACTGCGTCCACCAACGCTCCCCGGGAGCGAAGCTCGACCGCGAGGCTCGGTGAAGCGATGTCTGCCTGCGGAACGAGGATGCGCGCGCCCTGGAGGGGACCGAGGCCGGCAGCGATCTCCTCCGCCGCGAAACGATCCGGGACGAACGCCGCTTCGACTCCGAGCGTCCGGATCGCCTCGGCGGTCGCCGGACCGACCGCGGCGACCCGGGAGGTTGCGGGCAACGACTTCCCCCCGAGCCGCTCGCGGACTCCCGCCACACCGTTCACGCTCGTGAACACGACCCAGCGGTAGCTCTCGAGGCGCGCAAGCGCTGCGTCGAGCGGTCGGGTGTCCTCGATCGGCGCGATCTCTACCAGCGGAATCGCGAGCACCGTGGCGCCGAGTCGCTCGAGCGCCTCCGCCAGCGGGCCGATCTGGTCTCGCGGACGGGTGACGACGATGCGCCGGCCGACCAGCGGCTGCGTTCCCCGGATCGCCTCCAGGATGTCGCCTGCACCCGCCGCGAGCGCCTCCCGCGCCAGGCGCTCCCCCACCTCCTCGGCGTTCCCTTCGCCGGCGACCCGAACCAGCTGCCGCCCGTCCGGGCTCGCAACGAGCGCCTCCATGCGAACGCGCACCACGCCTTGTGACGTGTTGTCACTTGGCGTCGGCTCGACGGTCTGGGCGTGCGCGCCGACCGGCGCGGTGCAGCCCGCGCCGAGCGCTCGCAAGAAAGACACGCTCTGCGGTGGTTGCCGCGCGGGCTCCGGGATCGTCGATCGCCGCCAGCGAGGGCCAGGATGCGCTCGTCGTCGGTCGCGACATTGCACTCCGAGAGCGCCCTGGCCCGGCGCGGGGAGCATCGTGTCCACCTCCAGCCATTCCGTCACCGCGCCCTCGATCCCGAGTCGCAGGACGCCTGCCGCAGCAAGGATCACCGCGTCGAACTCCCCGTCCTGCACCTTTCGGACGCGCGTGTCGACGTTGCCGCGAATCGAGCGGACGTCGAGATCGTGGCGGAGGCCGAGGAGCTGCGCCGCGCGGCGCAGGCTGCTCGTCCCGACGACCGCCCCCGGCGGAAGCTCTCGCAGGCCGAGGCCGTCGCGCGCGACGACGCAGTCTCTGACGTCCTCCCGCTGACACACGGCGCCCAGCGAGATGCCCGGCGTGTCCTCCGTCGGCAAGTCCTTCAGCGAGTGGACGGCGAGGTCGATCGTGCCCGCCCGCAGCGCCTGCTCCAGCTCCGCCGTGAACAGGCCCTTGCCGCCGATGGCAGGCAGGGGCACGCCGCTGGCCTGGGTTCGGTCACCGCGGGTTGCCACCGGCTTCGTCCTGCAGGAGATCTCGGGCCATGCCTGCCGGAGGGATTCGGCGACGCGTTCGGTCTGCGCGCGTGCGAGCGCCGACGCTCTCGTGCCGAGCACCACTGCGGCGAGCGGGAGGCGCCGCCGTCTCGGGGGTCACGGATCGTGCGGTGCGGGCGGCCCGAACAGCTCGCGTATCGACGCGGCGACCTCGTCCAGGTCCTGTGAGGCCGCGTGCTGGCGCAGCCGAACGGTGGGCTCGTGCAGGAGCTTCTTGACCAACGCGCGAGAGAGGTGCTCGATTCGCTCCGCGATCTCCGGGTCGAGATCGCCGAGATGGCGCAGCGCACGGTCGACCTCCTCCCGTCGAATCGCCTCCGCGCGCCGCCGGAACGACGCCACGAGCGGCTCCACCTCGAGCTCGCGGTAGCGGCGGCCGAAGCTTTCGACCTCGTCCTCGACGATCGCCTCGACGCTCGGAACCTCGGCCAGGCGCGACCCGATGGCACCGTCGAGACCGGCGCGAAGGTCGTCGACGTCGAAGAGCCGCACGCTGGGAACGACGCCCGCGCTGCGCTCGACGTCGGCAGGTACCGCCAGATCCACGAGGACGAGCGAGCGGTCAGCCCGGCGCGACATCGCCTCCTCGACGGTCTCGGCACTCACGACCGGGCTCTCGGAGGACGTCGCCGTAACGGCCACGTCCGCCCACGTGAGCGCCTCCGCGAGCTGCTCGAGCCCGTAGGCATCGGCCCCGAACAGGGTCGCCGCCTCGCGAGCCCGCTGGTGCGTGCGGTTGGCCAGCGCGAGTCTGGGTGACTCCGCGTCCGCGTGCCGCCTTCAAGGACTGCACGGCGATACGGCCCGCTCCGACGACCAGCACGCGCCGGTCGCGGAGATCGCCGAGCGTCCCCTCGGCGAGTGCCAGCGCCATCGAGCTCGCCGTCGCGGGGTTGGCTCCGATGCCGGTCTCGGCGCGTGCGCGACGGCCCGACGCGAGAGCCGTGCGGAAGAGCAGCGAGAGCACCGGCCCCGTCGTTCCGGCCGTGCGAGCCCGGGCGAACGCATCACCGACCTGGCCGAGGATCTCGGATTCGCCGAGGACGAGCGAGTCGAGGCCGGCGGAGACGCGCGAGAGATGGCGCGCGACGTCCTCGCCCGCGTGGACGTACAGGTGATCCGCGAGCAGGCCTCGGTCGACCCCATGAGTCCCTGCAAGGACGCCGATCAGCTCCTCGCGCGCCTCCTCGACCCCGCCGGAGAGGTACGCATAGAGCTCGACCCTGTAGCAGGTGGTGAGAGAGACGTGCTCCTCGACCCCGGGACAGCGCTCCGCGCCGAGACCGAGCGTGCCCACGCGCTCCCGGAGCTCGACGGGTGCGGTGCGATGGCTGAGCCCGAGGCAGACGAGACGGTCCACAGTCGGCTCCCACTCTACTCGTGCGCAAGACCGGAATCCGCGAGTGCGGACTTCCGGTCGCGCAGAAAATCCCTGAAGGCGTCCGCTTCGCGCCCGCTGCTCCGGCTCGCAGAGAATGTGGCGATGCGCGCGCTCGGGATCGACGTCGGCGGAACCTTCACCGACGCCGTGCTCGTCTCGGAGGGCGAGGTGCGGACCGCGAAGGTGCGAACGCGAGAACACCAGGAGCAGTCGGTGCTGGCGGCCGCTCGAGCGGTCGGAGCGGAGAGCGTGGATCGCTTCACGCACGGCACGACGATCGCCACGAACGCGCTCCTCGAGCGGCGCGGCGCGCGGACGGCGTTCGTCGGCACAGCGGGCTTCGAGCACGTCCTTCACCTGCGACGGCAGACTCGCGCCCATCTCTACCGGCCGTGCGCCGAGCATCCGGAGCCGCTCGTTCCGCTCGAGCGCTCGGTCGGCGTGCGCGGTCGCATCGGGCGGGACGGCGAGCTGGAGCCGCTCGATCTCGCGACGCTTCCCGAGCTCGACGCAGAGGCGATCGCCGTCTGCCTCCTCTTCGCGTTCAGGGACAGCCGCCACGAGGAGGCGGTGGCGACCGAGCTGCGGCGTCGCTATCCCGGATGCCCACGTCGTCGCCTCCCACGAGGTCGCGCCCGAGTTCCGCGAGTACGAGCGGGCGTCGACCGCGGCGGTGGACGCGTATCTCGGTCCCGTCCTCGGCCGGATATCTGCACGCCCTCGTCGGATGCCTGCGCGGAAGCGGGTCTCTTGCCGCCGCTCGTCATGCGCTCCTCCGGAGGTCTTGCGACGCTCGAGGAAGCCGCGCAGCACGCGGCCTTCGCGCTGCTCTCGGGACCAGCCGCGGGCGTCGTCGGGGCCTCCCGGATAGCTTCGCTCGCCGGATTCCCGAACGCCCTCACGTTCGACATGGGCGGGACGTCCACCGACGTCTGCGCGATCACGGACGGCGAGCCGCGGCGCGAGCACGAGCG
Organism: uncultured Actinomycetes bacterium; assembly: GCA_963838395.1. Classification (GTDB taxonomy): domain Bacteria; phylum Actinomycetota; class Thermoleophilia; order Gaiellales; family Gaiellaceae; genus GMQP-bins7. Next base: position 862,396 of record CAWIQX010000014.1, on the reverse strand, counting down.
AGACGTGGGCGGATTCCCTGTCCGGCTCCCGACGCTCGCAGTGCACACGGTGGGAGCGGGAGGCGGCTCGATCGTGTGGCTGGACTCGGGCGGCGCGCTGCGAGTCGGCCCCGAGAGCGCGGGATCGACACCCGGCCCCGCCTGCTACGGGCTCGGCGGAGAGCAGCCGACCGTGACCGATGCGAATCTCCTGCTCGGTCGCCTGCCCGCGACGTTGCCCGGCGGCCTCGTGCTCGACGCCGATGCGGCTTCGCTTGCGCTCGGCGAGCTGGATCCGGCCGCAGTCGTCGAGGTCGTCGACGCCGAGATGGTGCGGGCGCTGCGGGTCGTCTCCGTCGAGCAAGGGCTGGATCCGAGCGACTTCGCGCTCGTCGCGTTCGGCGGTGCCGGGCCGCTCCATGCGTGTTCCCTCGCAGAGGAGCTGAGGATGGACACGGTCCTCGTCCCGGCCGCAGCCGGGGTCCTCTCCGCCCTCGGCCTGGTCGCCGCGGACGAGCGGGTCGACTCCGTGCGCTCGTACGTCGAGCCGCTCGCGGAGGCAGGAGAGCTTCCGGAGGACGGCGAGGCCGACCTGCGCTACGCGGGCCAGTCGTTCGAGCTCACCGTTCCCCTCGGTCCCCGGCTCTCCGAGCGCTTCCACGAAGCGCACGAGGAGCGCTACGGCTATGCGGATCGCGCCCGGCCGCTCGAGCTCGTCGCGGTGCGGACCGCCGAGATCACGCGCCGGCGCCGCCATCGAGATCGCGCGGGCCGAGACGCACCGCGCGCGGTCCGCAGGTCCTCGAGCTCGAGGGCGCCACCGCCTGGGTTCCCGAGGGCTGGTCGGGCGAGACCGACCCGCATGGCACGCTCGTCCTGCGGCGGACGACGTGATTCCGGTCGAGTTGCAGGTGATCGGCAGCGGCCTCCGCGCGATCGCCGAGGAGATGGGCGCGGTGCTCGTCCGCTCCGCGTTCTCCGCCAACATCAAGGAGCGCCGCGACTGCTCGACCGCGCTCTTCGACGACGAAGGGCGCATGGTCACGCAGGCCGAGCACATCCCGGTTCACCTCGGAGCGATGCCGGAGGCCGTCGCCGCGGTTCGCGAGCAGGATCCCGCGCCGGGGGAGCCCTGGATCCTCAACGACCCGTACTCGGGCGGAACGCACCTCCCGGACCTCACGATCGTCACCAGGACGGCGCTCGGGTATGCGGTCTCCCGCGCGCACCACGCCGACGTCGGAGGCGTCGGAGCCCGGAAGCCTCCCGTCCGGGTCGACGACGCTCGCGGAGGAAGGGCGTGGTGATCCCTCCGACGCGACTCGACGCAACCACCCTCGAGCGGCTCGTCTCCCGCATGCGGAACCCCGACGAGCGCCGTGGCGACCTTCGTGCTCAGCTCGCGGCGCACACGCTCGCAGAGCGCAGAGTCGACGAGCTCTGTGCTCGACGAGGACGAACGGCGCGTCACGAGCCGCGATGGACGAGCTTCTCGCGTACTCCGAGCGGGTCGTCTCGCGGGCGATCGGCGATCTCCCCGACGGGAGATTCGAGGGAGCCGACGCGCTCGAGACGCCGGACGGGCTCGCTCGAGCTTCGCGCCACCGTGACGATCGCCGGGAATGTCGATCGACATCGACTTCGACGGAACCGCGGATCAACATCGCGGCAACCTCAACTGCCCGCTCGCCGTCACCCGCTCGGCGTGTTTCTACGTCGTCCGCTGCCTGACCGCGCCCGACCTGCCCGCTTCGGGGGGCGCATTCACCCCGGTCACCGTTCGCGCCCCCGCGGGCTGCCTCGTCAACGCGCGACCTCCGGCCGCGGTCGCCGCGGGCAACACGGAGACGTCGAGCCGGATCGTGGACGTGGTCTTCGCCGCGCTCGCGCACGCGATCCCCGTGCCGGCTCAGGGACAGGGGACGATGAACAACGTCGTCTTCGGAAACGACCGCTTCACCTACTACGAGACCATCGGGGGCGGGCAGGGCGCGTGCCCGGACGCTCGCGGCCCCTCGGCCGTCCACGTGGCGATGTCGAACACGCTCAACACGCCGGTGGAGGCACTCGAGCTCTCGTATCCGCTCCGCGTCGAGCGCTACGAGCTCAGGCGCGGCTCGGGCGGCGCCGGGCGCTTCCCGGGCGGAGACGGCGTCATCCGCGAGCTGCGTGCGCTCGAAGCCTGCCGTCTCTCGCTCCTGACCCAGCGGCGCGAACTCGCGCCGCGCGGCGCTGCCGGAGGCGCGGACGGCCTTCCCGGCCGGAATCTCCTGAACGGGCAGGAGCTGCCGGCGTTCGCGACGATCGAGCTCGAGGCCGGCGACCTGCTGCGGATCGAGACGCCGGGCGGCGGCGGCTACGGCAGGCGATAGAGCACGAAGCGGACGTCGCGATAGAGCTCCGGGAGCTCGAAGTCGCGGCGCCCGCGCGCCCGGTCGACGACGAGGTACTCCGCCTCGTAGCGCCTCGGAATGGCCAGGTCGCCGGTTCGCAGGAACTCACGAGCCTCGCGCGCCCGCTCGAACGGCCGGTTGACCATCGTGTCGGCGACGTGGCCGGGCGGCGCGACCGCGATGTACACGGGCGCGAAGGCGGCGATCCGGAAGCTCGTCTCCTGATCGGAGTACACGACCGACCGCTCGGGCACCTCTTCTCGCACCGCCTCGACGAGCCCCTCCGACAGAAGGCCGAGAGGAGGCGTCGGCCGCGGGTCCCACTTGGCGAGCCCGACGGCGACGACGGGAAGCAGGAACAGCGCGGCGGCGAGCCCAGCGGCGTCCTCGACCGGCGGCCGGCCGCGGCGTACGAAGCCGTAGACCAGTGCGGCGACGCTGCCGACGACCGCGATCCAGACGACCCAGGACGGCCCCGGATCGTCGAGCGCGTAGTCGAAGTCTCCCGGATAGACGTACTGCAGAGACCGCCCCGGCGACCAGCGCGATCGGCGGCAGCCACGGCCACAGCACCCGCGAGAGGACGCCGAGACCACCGGCGAACGCGAATGCGAACGGAAGGAAGCCGGCTGCCCGCCGGGCCTGGGAGATCGAGACCAGATCGGCGAGGGTGGTGAAGAGCAGCGGAACGAGCATGAACGCGAACACCGCCAGCGACCCACCGACGACGAACGCCGACCAGCGTCTGCGGGCGGCGAAGGCGGCGAGCGGAATCAGCAGGAGCGCGGCAATCGCGACCGGTCCGCTCCGCGTGAACACCTCCGCGGCGAGGCTGTAGCTGGTCTCCGAGCGAATGTCGAGCTGGCCCGGGTACTGCTCGAACGCGCGCCGGACTTCGTCACGGTCGGGAGAGACCGAGCCCGTGTCGGCGACGATCGGAATCAGCCAGAGCATGAAGAACGCTGCCGGCAGCGCGAGCGCGGCCAGCGCTGCGCCTCCGGGCCTGAGGTCCTGCCTCGTCCAGAGCGCACGGACGAGGAGGAACCCGACGAACGGGATCCAGAGAAAGATGGCGTAGGTCGGATGGACGACCGCGAGCACGAGACCGGCGGCCGCGGTCGAGGCGAGAAGCGCTCGGGAAGGCAGCCGCAACGCCGAAAGCGCGAGCGCGAGCGCGGCAGGCACGAGGAGCTGGCGAGATGACGTCGCGGGAAGCGAGAGAAACGCGTAGGCGCCGCCCGAGCCGGGTGCGAAGCAGATCATCCCGGCCTGCGCTCCCGCGACCGCGCCGGCCGCCCAGACGCTTCGAAAGAGCGCCCAGCCGGCCTCGTACGCGATCGCGATCGCGAGCACGGCGAGGATCGACGGGAGGTGGAGCACCACGAGCTCGAGCTCCGCCCCCGAAAGACGGGAGACGAGTGCGAGGAACCCGTGCCAGAGCGGGAAGGCGTAGCCCGGGTGCAGGCTCGCGTCCGCGAACTCGCCGACCGCCTTCAACGAGAGCTCGTCGAGCTCGAGGATCTTCCGTGCTCGCGCGAGATGGAAGAGGCCGTCTCCCTGAACGGATCCCGCGACCGACCACAGGAGGATCCCGAGGGCACCACCTGCGCCGGCCGCCGCCCAGCGCCAGGGAATCCGCTCGGCTGCCACATTCCTCCGGACGTACCAGACCACCCCCGCCGTGAGGCCGGCCGCGAGCGAGCAGCGCGATCGCGAGCGTGAGAGAGGATCCGACCGCGAAGGAGACTCCGAGCGCGACGAAGACGAGCGTCAGCGACCAGGCGAGAGTGGCCGAGACGCTGCGGACGCCGAGAGCGCGGGCGAGCGCCCAACCAGGAGCCAGGACGAGCGCGGTCGCCGAAGAGCAGCCGAACGTAGAGCTCGATGTTGGTCAACGTTCCAGGAGCTCCGCCACGTCTCCGGAGGAGAGCCACGACGCCGCATCGCGATACGCGTCCCCCCGCTCGCTACGGAAGATCGCCCCTCGCAGCCGTAGCGCAACGACGAGGAGACGCCTCGCCCACTCCGCCTGGCGCGCTCCTCGATGCTTCCGAAAGAAGCGCAGATGCCCCCGCAGGTTCTCCCGGAAGAGACGGCCCGCGTGCGAGGCGCCGCGAACGTGGACGCACTCGGCGTCGGGCAGGAAGACGACGTCCCACCCCGCCCGCCGGGCACGGAAGTGCCAGTCGGTCTCCTCGCTGAAGAGGAAGAAGCTCTCGTCGGCGAACCCGAACTCGGCGAGCGCGGCACGTCGGACGAGCATGCACGCACCCATGACGGACTCGACGATGCGCACCTCGTCGTGGTCGAAGCCGCCGGCGTAGAACGCGTTCAACGCCGTCGAGCGCGGCGCGAGCTTGCGCAGACCGAGATACTCGGTCGCCAGGCGCCAGAGCGTCGGGAAGCCACGAACGGATCGCTGCAGTGTTCCGTCCGGGTTCGAGAGGCGCGGCGCGACGAACGCTGCCGTGGGACGAGAGTCCGCGCTGTCGACCAGCGTGCGGAGCGCGTCACCGACGAGCCAGGCATCCGCGTTCAGGAGGAGCACGTAGCGGCTGTCCGTCTCCCGGAGCCCGGTGTTCCACCCCGCGGCGAGGCCGCGGTTCTCGGACTCGATCACCTCGACCTCGGGAAAGCGCTCACGCACGAACGCGACCGTGCCGTCGCGTCGATCCGTTGTCGACGACGATCGTCGGGACGTCGCGCACGCTTTCGAGGCACTGCTCGACCCAGGGCAGCGCGTCGTACGTGACGACCACGACCGAGACCTCAGCCATGCTCGACCCTCGGTCGTCGTCCCGCCGCGGAGTCCCTCCCAGAGAAGGATCAGGGCTCCGGGCAGCGCCATGATCAACGTGACCAGAAAGAAGAGGAACCCGGCCGCGAACGCCTGCTCGGCCGCCGACACCGAGGCTGCCGAGGAAGCTGACGAAGAACGCCTCCCGCACGGCGATGCCGTTCAGGGTGAAGGGCACGAGCAACACGAGGAAGAGAAGCGGGCCCATGACGTAGTAGACGAGCACCTCGAGCTCGATGCCGACGGCCTTGGCGGCGGCCCAGATGGCGAGCACCCGCACCGTCTGGACGGCGAACGTGACGAGGAACACCCCGAGCAACAGCCTCGGCCGGCCGCGGTAGTGGTGGACGCTCTCGTAGAACGCACGCAGCACTCGGTCGAGGCGGACACGCTCGAGCCAGGGCTCGGTGAGGCGAAGAAGCGGACGCGCCGAGCGAGCGAAGAACAGGAACGCGAGCACGATCGTCCCGAATACGAAGATGCCCTCGATCCAGAGATACGCGCTCACGTCGAAGCGCCCGATCGAGAGGAGGAAGGCAATCGCTCCGAGCAGAACGGTCGCAGCGCCGCCGAGGCCCCGCTCCAGCACGACGGTTCCGCTGGCGACGGCTGTCTGGCCCGCGTGGCGGCGGGCGGTCTCGACGATGCGCACCGCGTCGCCTCCGAGCGAGGTCGGCAGGATCTGCCCGGCGGTGTAGGCGACGAAGTAGGCGCGGGTGAGCCACGGGAGGCCCTCGTCGATCCCCTGCGCCCGCAGGAGCCACCCCCAGCGCGCGGCCAGCACCGGCACCGTCAGGACCATGATCGCGGCCGAGACTGCGAACCACGCGAGGTCGGTCTCGCCGAGCACGTCGAGCGTCGCCTCGAGGTCGATCTTCCAGACGAGGTAGGCGACCGCGAGCGCGGTGAGCACGAGCGTTCCGGCGATCCGTACGCGCCGACTCATTCGGCGTCCACACGGGCGAGGACGTCCAGGGTCAGGAGCTCGAAGGCGATGTTCGCGGCCGCGACGGCGGTCGGCTGCCCAGGTCCGTCGTAGGGCGGGCTCACCTCGACGACGTCGTAGCCCGAGAAGCGGAGGCCGCGAAGCGCGCGCACGTAGCCGAGCGCCTCACGGGTCGACAGTCCACCGGCCTCGGGTGTTCCCGTGCCGGGTGCGAACGCCGGGTCGAGCACGTCGATGTCGAAGGAGAGAAAGAGCGGACCGCTGCCGACTCGATCGCGCACCCGCGCTCCGTACTCCTCGGGCTCGAGGCGTGCCAGCTCGTCGCAGGGGATGACCTCGAAGCCGAGGTCGGACGGCATCGCGACGTCCTCCGGGCCGTAGACCGAGCCGCGCATGCCGGCGAGGAGTCGAGCGTGCCGGGTCGAGCAAGCCCTCCTCCAGCGCCCTGCGGAAGGGCGAGCCGTGGTAGTAGCGCTCGCCGACGTAGACGTCCCACACGTCCGCATGCGCGTCGAGGAGAACGAGGCCGAGCGGCCCGTGCACCGCCGCGTGCGCGCGGAGCTCGCCGAGCACGACGAGATGGTCGCCGCCCAGGCAGAGGGTTCTGGCACCGGACCGGACGATCGGCTCGAGATGCTCCGCGATCTGGGAGACCGTCCTCTCCGCGTTGCCGGGCGTCACCGTGACGTCTCCGAGATCGGCCACCGAGAGGCGCCCGAAGACCTGCGCCTCCTGCGCCGGGTTGTACGGTCGCAGGGCGATCGAGGCAGAGCGGATCGCCTCTGGCCCGAACCGGGCGCCCGGGCGATTCGTCGTCGCCGTGTCGAACGGGATGCCGAGCACCGCGACGTCGACGTCCTCGGAGCTCTCGACGAGCGGGCAGCGCGCGAAGGTCTTCACGCCCGCATACCGCGGAGTCAGAAGCGCGTCGGGAGGCCCGTAGCGGGGAACGTCCTCTCTCGGCACCGCGCGACGGTACCAGCGGCCGTTTCACGCTGGCGTCGGCCGCCCAGCCCGCCCCCTCCCGACCAGTCCGTGGCGGACATGCCCCAGGGTCTGACCCTGGGACATGTCCTGTGGACGGATTGGCGCTGGCTTGTTGCTAGTTCGGGCTCGGCTCCAGCGGGCCTGGGAGCCGCCGGCCGGCTGGGACGGGCCCTCGACCTCGAGTCGCGGCAGCCACTCGAGCCAGCGCGGCAGGTACCAGTTCCAGTCCCCGAGCAGGCTCATCACGCTCGGAAGGAGCACGGAGCGGATGATGGTCGCGTCGATCAGGAGCGCGACCGCCACCCCGAAGCCCATCTGCTGGAACATGACCAGGTCGCCGCGCGCGAAGCCGGAGAAGACCGCGACGATGATCAGCGCCGCCCCGGTGATGATCCGCGCGGTGGAGCCGACTCCGAAGATGATCGCGTCGGTCGTGTCCCCGCGCTCGCGGTAGCGCTCCTGGATCCGGGAGAGCAGGAACACCTGGTAGTCCATCGAGAGCCCGAAGAGAACGGAGAAGAGGAACAACGGAACCCAGGCCTCGATCGTGTCGACCTCCTGGAATCCGAGCAGCTCGGCCCCCACGCCGTACTGGAAGACGAGAACGAGCAGCCCGTACGCGGCCGCCACGGACAGGAGGTTCAGCGCCACCGCCGTGCCGGCGACGACGACCGAGCGGAAGACGACGGTCAGGAGCAGGAACGTCAGCACCAGCACGAGCCCGATCACGAGCGGCGCCGGATCGATGACCGACGCGAAGTAGTCGATGTTCTCGGACGTCGTCCCGCCGACGAGCACCTCCGCGTCCGTACCGTCGAACGTCTTCGGCACGAGCTCGGAGCGGAGCTCGCGAACGGCCGCGACCGCCTCCGAGCTCGACGGGTCGCCCGCGACCGGGACCGAGAGGACCGCCACCTCGCCGTCCTCGGAGAGCCGAATGTCGCCGCTGCCGAACCGAGCGTCGGCCGCGAGCGTCGGACCGCAGCCCGCCGAGCGCCTGCGAGACCTCCGTTCGCGAGGCACCGCCCGAGACCACGATCTCGACCGGATCGGTCGTCGCTTCGGGGAAGTCGCTCTCGAGCGCGAGAAAGCCCTGCTTGGAGACGAAGCGGTCGGGCAGCGCCGAGACGCCGCTCGTCCCGATGTTGATGGCGAGGATCGGCAAGCGCGAGAGCGACGAGCAGCCCGGTCGAGAGCACGAGGCTCAGGACCGGGCGTCGCAGCACGCTTCGCACGATCGCGCCCCAGAAGCGCCCTTCGGTGCCCGCCGACTCGAGCGTGCGCCGCCCGATGATCGGAATCCGCAGCGCGTTGACGCGGTCGCCGAGCAACCCGAGGAGCGCCGGCAAGAGGGTGGTCGCGGCGACCACCGACACGATGCCGACGAGAATCGCCCCCGCGGCGAGGCTCCGCATGATCGAGCTCGGCACCAGCAGCATCCCGAACATCGCGACCACGAACGCTGTCCCGCTGAAGACCACTGCACGGCTTGCCGTCGCGCCCGACGCCGCGATCGCGTCCGAGCTTCTCGAGGCCGCGCGCACGTTCCTCGCGATAGCGGGAGACGACGAAGAGCGAGTAGTCGATCCCGAGCGCCAGGCCCATGCCGGTGAGCATGTTCACGATGAAGATCGAGAGGTCGAACGGCTGGGCCAGGAGCGCGGTCAGCCCCAACGCGATCACGATCGAGACGATCGCCATCAGCAAGGGGATGAGCCCGGCCACGACCGCCCCGAACACGAGCAGGAGGATGATCAGCGCCGCCGGCAGGCCGAACTGGAGCTCGCCCTTCTCGAGGTCCTCCTGCGAGAGCAGGTTGAAGTCGTAGTCGAGCGTCTGGTCTCCCGTCACGGAGACCGCAAAGGCGGCGTCCTCGTCGGCTTGCTCGACGATCTCGATCACCGTCTCAGCCACGTCCTCGTCCGGGATCGCGAGCGGAACGATGGTCGCGTGGCGGTCGTCGGAGACGAGCGAGGCGTCGCCGTCCAGGTACGTACGTGGGCGGGCGAGCCCCGGCACGTCGTTCTCGTCCACGAGCGACCGCACGAACGACTCGAACTCCGGCGAGTCGACCGTGTGCTGCTCCGAGCGGACGACCACGATGTCGCTCGACTGCATGCGCTCGGGATCGGGCGGGAACGACTCGATCTGCGCGGCGATCGCTCGCTCCGACTCCGGGTTGTTCGTCGGGGCATCGTCGGTGGTCAGGCTGTCGCCGAGAAGCGCGACGATGGCGACGATCGCGGCAGCGAACACGGCGATCCAGGCGAGGAGCGTCCGCCACGGGTGGCGTGCGCTCGCGGTGGCCAGCGTCTGAGTGGACATCTTCATGCCGCTTCCGCCTGTGCGACGAGCCCCGTGCAAGTCGTGCGCGTACCGGCTTTCATCGTGTCCTCCTGCGGTGAGCCGCTCAGTGGGCGGACGGATGCTCGTCGTCCCTCATCCCCCACGCTGTTCCATCCCACCAGCGCTTGTGGCCCGGACGTTCGGAGTCGTCGTACCAACCCGCGGGTGGCAACGCCTTCTCGGAAACGGTGGTGACGGCGGTTGCACGACCAGGCGCATCGCTCCCGCTCCCCGAAACCGCATGCGCTGTGCTCGGCGTCAGCTCGGGCTCCTCTCTGCGCGCGTCAACTGGACTAGCGGGAATCGATGACGCCGGAGCCAGCGCCGCCGTGTTCTGTCTGATCGCATTCAACGAGCTGTTCATCCGGAATACGACGATCAACAGCTCGCAGAGAATGCGCCAGTAGAGCCGCGCCGAAGATGAGAATGAGAAGCCCGGCGGCCGCCTGGTCGTTCGCGATCGCACCGATCGAACCGATGACGATGCCGATGAGACCGAGCACGAAGACGACCTGGATGACAGACGCCGCTGATCATCGTCCGGAATGCAAAGAAGTCACGCATCGATCTCCCTTTCCCAACCTCGGAACTTTTCTGAGTTCGCTCGGATGATCCGGCCGGCCGTTGCTCCATTTCTTACCGAATCCGCGGAGATGTTCAGGGAGATCGCGAACGATTTCAAGCTCACCGCGGACGAGAGCCGCGTTAGGCGAATCGTGCGAGCACGGAGACCACACGGTCGACCTCGTTTTCGGTCGTCGTCGTCGCGAACGGCAGCGCGAGCGCGCGCTCGAACGCGCGGTCGGCTCCCGGGAACGGCCCTTGCACGGCGTACGGATCGAGCCGGTGGAGCGCCCAGGTGCCGATCTGCGCCTCGATCCCTGCCTCGCGCAGCCCGGCCAGCGCCTCGTCGCGCCGGTCGAGCTGGACGACGTAGGCCTGCCAGCCGTGCCGGTCCCCTTCGGCCGCGCCCGGAGTGAGGAGCAGAGATTCGAGCCGCTCGGTGTACCAGCCGGCCACACGCTCCCTCGCCGCGAGCAGTTCCTCGAGCCGCGCGAGCTGCGGGATCCCGATTGCGCAGAGCAGGTCCGGGATCCGGTAGTTGAAACCAGGAGAGGGCATGTCGCCGAGCGTCGCCCAGCCGTGGTGGCGGAAGCGCCGCACCACCTCGTCGACTCCCGCCTCGTCCGTCGTCACGGCACCCCCTTCACCGGTCGTCACGATCTTCCGCGGGTGGAAGGAAAGGCAGGCGGCCACACCGAGCGCGCCGCACGGAGTCCCGCGATAGCGGGCTCCCAACGCACCGGCCGCGTCCTCGAGGAGCACGACCTCCTGCGGCACCGACGTCTGCAGCGCCTCCCACTCGACCGGGCGACCGAAGAGATGCACTGCCATGACCGCCCGCGTGCGCGGCGTGACGGCCGCGGCGACAGCGGCCGGATCGACGAGGAACGTATCCGGATCGACGTCCACGAGAACCGCCCGCGCGCCGCACAGCTCGACGACGTTCGCGGTTGCGGGAAACGTGTACGCGGGGACGATGACCTCGTCGCCGGGCCCGATCTCGAGCGCCAGCAGGGCGAGGTGGAGCGCGGCGGTGCCCGACGACACGACCGCGGCGTGCGCGGTGCCGACGGCCTCCGCGAGCGCCTCCTCGAACTCGGCCACCTTCGCGCCCATCGTCAGCTGACCGCTCTCGATCACTTCCGCCACCGCAGCCAGCTCTGCAGGCCCGACGTCGGGCCGCGCGAGCCTGATCGGCTCCGTCACGCGGTTGGCGCTCCGAGCTTCTCGCGATACCACGCGATCGTGCGCTCGAGCCCTTCGTCGAGGTCGACCTTGGCCTCGAAGCCGAGCAGCGTCCGCGCCTTGTCGATGTTGGGAATCCGGAGCTCGACGTCCATGTAGTGGAGCGGCTGGAACGTGATCTGCCCGGGGCTCTCCGTCAGTCGCTTGATGCGCTGCGCGAGATCGTGGATCGTGACCGCAGAGCGGGCGTTGCCGATGTTGAAGCTCTCCCCCACTGCGCTCGGATGCTCGAGCGCGAGCAGCGCGCCCTCGACCATGTCGTCGACGTAGCACCAGGCGCGAATCTGCGACCCGTCCCCGTGAATCGTGAGGTCGTTTCCCGCGAGCGCCGCCTCGATGAACGCGCGAATCGCGCCGCCGCCGATCTGCCCCGGCCCGAACACGTTGAAGGGGCGCACGGAGGTCGTGGGCAGTCCGAACTCGGCGTGGTAGGCGTGCGCCATGTGCTCGCCGGCGAGCTTCGAGACCGCGTACGTCCAGCGAGCCTCGCCCACGGAGCCGATCGTCGTGACGTGCGCCTCCTGGACGTTGAACGCGTGCTGGCCGAAGACCTCGCTCGTCGAGAAGTCGACCAGACGCTCCACCGTGTCTCCGACTGCGAGCGCTGCTTCGAGCACGTTGTAGGTGCCGATGACGTTGACGCGCATCGTCCGTACCGGGCTCTCGAGAACGGTGTCGACCCCGGCGATCCCCGCACAGTGGACGATGTGCGTGGCCCCGGTGAAGAGCTCTCGAAGACGCTCGGCGTCGAGGACGTCCCCCTGTGCGAAGTGGAAGTTCGGGTGATCGGCGAGGCTCGTCCCGCCGAGCGAGTCGCGGTGGAGATTGTCGACGGCGACGATCTCGTTCTCGTCCACCAGGCGGCGCGCGAGCGTGGTGCCGATGAAGCCTGCCCCGCCGGTGATGACGATCCGCTTGCCGGTCAGGGACACGCGGCGAGTCTAGTGGCGGGTGTATGCATCCCGTTAGGGAAAGATTCCCGGACTACGACGGCGGGTACCCTCGACTCGTGCGCATCGTTGCCATCTTGTGTCTGGTGGGTGCTGCGCTCGGCCTCTCGGCATCCGGCTCCGCCGGCACCGCCGCGGAGACGACGCTCAAGGTGACGTACTGGGAAAACCCGGCCAGATCGTCCACGCGCGACGTATGGACGCTCCGCTGCGCCCCGGCCGGCGGAACGCTGCCGCGGCCTGCGGTTGCGTGTCGCCGTCTCGGAGGGATCGGGGCGAAGCTCTTCGCGCCTGTGCCGAGAGGCGCGGTCTGCACCGAGATCTACGGCGGCCGGCAGGTCGCGCGTGTCATCGGGATGGTGGACGGAGAGCGTGTGTGGGCGAAGTTCAGCCGAACGAACGGATGCCAGATCAGCCGCTGGGATCGCGTTTCACCCTGGCTTCTCCCGGCGGTTCGCACGCACGGGTAGCGACGCGCGAAGCTGGTGACTGTCACGGGAGGCGACAGTGACACTGCTCTCGGCGTCTAGCATCGTCCGCCGTGAAGTCCGTCCTCTTCGTCGGCGCAGGGCGCCACCAGCGCCGCGCGATCGAGCACGCGCGCGCGCGCGACCTGCGAGTCGTCGCGGTCGATCGAAACGCGGAGGCGCCCGGGCTCGCCTCGGCGCAGGTCGCCGAGGTCGTCGACTTCACCGACGTCGCCGCCGTCACCGAGGTCGGACGGCGGTATCGGGTCGACGGCGTGCTGACGGTCTCGGCCGACCGCGCCGTGCCGGTCGTGGCCGCGGTAGCGGACGAGCTCGGGCTCCCGGGAATCGGAGTCGACACCGCGCACCGGATGACCCACAAGCTCGAGATGCGCCGCGTGCTCGCCGAGGCGGGCGTCCCGCAGCCCTCGTACGCCGCGGTTCGCTCGACCGAGGACGCCGCCCAGTCTCTCCAGGCGGCCGGTCTCCCGGCCGTTCTCAAGCCCGTCGACTCCGGTGGGCAGCGCGCGGTGTTCCGCGTGGACAGCATCGAGGATCTGGAACGAGACCTCGGGGAGGCACTGAACGAGTCGCCGACGCACGAGGCGCTCGTCGAGGCGTTCGTGGACGGCATCGAGATGAACGGGATCGTCATCGCGCGCGGAGGCGAGACGACACTGCTGACTCTCTCCGACCGGCTTCGTCCACCGGGAATCGGCTTCGGGGTCGGCTGGATGCACGTCTACCCCCCGTCGATTCCCGCCGACCAGCTCGAGCGAGCCGAGCGAATCGCAGTCGCTGCCGTACGGGCGCTCGGGCTGCGTGACGGCATCGCGTTCCCGCAGCTCATCGCCGCGCCGGACGGACGTGTCGCGGTCGTGGAAGTGGCAGCACGCATCCCGGGAGGGCAGATGGCCGACCTCGTCCGCCATGCCGTGGGTGTCGACCTCGTCGAGATCGCGCTCCGCCAAGCGCTCGGCGAGGAGGTCGGAGACGAGCTCGCGCTTCCGCAGTTCTCGCAGCCTCTCGCAATCCGCTTCTTCACCGCGGAGCCAGGGCCCCTGCGCACTGGACGAGTCCTCTCGATCGGAACCCTCGACCCGGTACGCGAAGCCGAAGGAGTCGTGCAGGCGGACAGCTATCTCGAGGTTGGCGAGACGATCCGGCCGGTACGCCGAGACGGCGACCGGCGCGGCTATGTGATCGCGGTCGCGGAGACTCCGGAGGAGGCGGTACGACGCGCCGACCGGGCAGCGGCGCTGCTGACCGTCGAGGTGGCGAATTGACAGATCCGCGAACGCAGGTCGTCGAGCACGGATACGACGCGATCGCCGACCGCTTTCTCGAGTGGCGAGATCGGATCGTCGACGACCCGTGCATCCGCTCGTGGCTCGTGCCGATGCGCGAGCCCGAGGGCGAGGTCGCTTTCCACTGGGTGCTCGCGCGGCGATGACCTGCTCGTTCGACCTGGAGCACTACCGGGAGATCCTCGAAGCGGCCAAAGCCGGCGGCTACCGGTTCGCGCACTTCGGCGCCGATCCGGAGCCCGGCGACCTCTTCCTCCGCCACGACATCGACCTCTCGCTCGAGGCGGCGGTGACCATGGCAGAGGTCGAGGCGGAGCACGGTGTCGGCGCGACGTACCTGCTCATGACCGAGTCCGTCTTCTACAACCTCGCCTCGTCCGAGGGCGTGAGGGCGATCGCGCGCCTCCGCGAGCTCGGGCATGCCGTCGGGCTCCATGCCGTCCACCCGAACGTCGAGCTCGACGAGCGCTTCGACCCCGTCGTCTCCTGGCACAACCCGAGGCCGGAGTTCGCGTCCGACGAGATTCCCGGCGTCGCCAACGCCTACGGGAAGCGCTACTTCGCGCCCGCGACCTACCGCTCGGACTCGAACCAGCACTGGCGATCGGGCTGTCCCCACGAGGAGTTGCGCGCGGGCGCGTTCCCGTGGCTCCAGATCCTCGTCCATCCGGCGATCTGGGTCTATCCGGGCGAGACGATGGGTCAGACGATGCGAGCGATGCTCGAGGCCGAGAGTACGCGCCGGCTCGTCCAGCTTGCCGAAGACGACGTCGACCTTGGCTGAGGCCCTCCGTGTCGTCCACTGTCCCGTCAACACCGCGGGCGTACCGTGGGCGAACGTCCAGGCGCTGAGGGGTCGCGGCGTGGACGCCAAGCTCGTCGTGTTCAACCGGTACAAGCTCCATCCGGAGGCCGATCGCTCGCTCGAGCGACGCGGGAGCTTCGTCCGGCGGCAGGCCACGCAGTGGCGCGCGCTCGTCGGCCTCCTCCCGACCACCGACGTCTTCCACTTCTACTTCGGCCTCACCCTCGTCCCGCGGTCGGTGCAGTTCCCGATCCTGCGCGCGCTCCGGAAGAAGTCGGTGATGCACTACCTCGGGTCCGACATCCGGGGCAAGAGCCCGGCCGAGCTCGCCTTCGGCAGGAAGGCCGGCGCGCAGCTCGTCGGCTCCTACGACGCGCTCCGCTGGGTGCCCGAGGCGGAGGTGATCCCACCCGGGATCGACGTCATTTCGATCGAGCCCGCGTTCCCGGCCGCCGACCGCACGAGACCGGTGATCCTGCACGCGCCCTCGTCACGTCGTCGCAAGGGAACCGAGCACGTGCTCGCAGCGTGCGAGGGCCTCGACGCCGATCTCGTCCTGGTCGAGGGCCTCCGCCACGACGAGGCGTTCAAGCGCTACCGCGAGGCGGACATCGTCGTCGACCAGCTGAATGCCGGCTGGTACGGCCTCTTCGCGATCGAGTGCATGGCACTCGGAAAACCGGTCGTCACCTTCCTGCACGAGGAAGCGGTCGCACGCAGTGAGGAAGCGCTCGACACGCGCGTCCCGATCGTCAACGCGAGCAAGGAGACCCTGCGGCAGCGGCTCGAGCCTCTGGTGGCCGACGCAGCGGAGCGACGCCGGATCGGAGAGGCGTCACGGGCGTACGTGGAGCAGGTGCACGACCTCGAGCGCGTCGCCGACCGCCTGCTCGCGCTCTACGCTCGTCTCTGATGGCGCTCGGTCACGAGCTCAGGCGGCTCGGCAAGCACTCCGCGATCTACGGGCTCGGCGGGCTCGTCTCCCGGATCCTCGCGGTCCTCCTGCTACCGCTCTACACGCGCTATCTCTCCCCGTCCGACTACGGGAAGGTCGAGACGCTCATCGCGCTCACGACGGTCATCGGGATCGTCCTCCGGATGGGGATCCACGCGGCGTTCTTCCGCTTCTACTTCGACTCGCCCGAGCCCGAGCACCGGCGCCTCGTGCTCCGCACGTCCTTCTGGTTCACGATGGCCATGGCCACGGCGGGCCTGGTGGCCGGCCTCTTGCTTTCGGGAGCGATATCCGATCTGCTCTTCGGCTCGGCGGACGACTCCGAGCTCGTCATGGCCTCGTTCGTCGGCCTCTGGGCGGGGATGAACTACGAGCAGCTCACGTCGCTCTTCCGCGTCGAGGAGCGGTCGGTCGCCTTCGTCACGGCCAGCCTGGCGAACATCCTGCTCACGATCGGGATGACGTTGTTCCTCGTGGTAGCGCTCGACCAGGGCCCGATCGGCGTCATCGTCGGCAACTTCATCGGCACGCTCGTCGTGTACGCGGCGCTGATCGGGTATCGCCGCGAGCAACTCGGGCTCCAGTTCGACCGAAGCCTCCTCCGGGAGATGAACCGCTTCGGCGTCCCGCTCATCCCGACGGCGCTCTTCCTCTGGGTCACGAACTTCAGCGATCGGCTCTTCCTCGTCCGGCTCGCGGACGCGACCGAGGTCGGGCTCTACTCCGTCGGCGTGCGGATCGCGTCGGCGATGGTGCTGCTCCTCACCGCGTTCCGGCTCGCATGGCCGGCCTTCGCGTACTCGATCGAGGACGAGCGCGAGGCTCGCAGAACGTACGCGTTCGTGCTGACGTACCTCGTGCTCCTGACGACCTGGGTCGCGACCGGTCTCGCCCTCCTCTCGCCGTGGATCGTCGGCTGGATCGCAGCACCGGCGTTCGCCGAGTCGTCGCGGGTCGTCGGGCCGCTCGCGTTCGCGGCCGTCGCATTCGGCGCGTACATCGTCGTGGTGATCGGCGTGGGCCGCGCACGCCGCACGCAGTTCAACTGGGTCGTGACCGGTGCGGCTGCCGCGGTGAACGTCGCCCTCAACCTGATTCTGATCCCGCGCTACGGGATGATGGGAGCCGCCGTCGCGACGATCGCCGCCTACGTGACGATGTTCGCAGGCATGTCGTGGTGGGCCCAGCGGATCTTCCCCGTGCCGTACCAGTGGCGGCGCGTGCTGACCGCGGCTGCCGTCGGTGTCACGCTCGTGATCGTGGGAAAGCTGCTCGACGCGAACCTGGCGATCGCGCTCGCGCTCTCGATCGCATACCCGCTCGCGCTCGCGCTCGTCGGCTTCTACCTCCCCTCCGAGCGGCGAGCGATCGGCGCGCGGCTACGGCCGGCGCGTTAGAGACGCGATCGCCCGAACCGCCGCATCCACGTGCTCGGGCGTGTTCACGATCCCCGGCCCGAGCCGGACATAGCGCAGGGCGTACGGCGTGACGCTCGCGACGATGCGGCGCGCCGCGAGGTGCGCGACGACCTCGGCGGGCTCGCGGCCGGCGACCTCGAAGCAGACGAGCCCGGCGGAGAGACCGGGCGACTGCGGCGTCCGCAGTCGGACACCGCGCACCTCGGCGAGCCTCGCCTTCAGACGTGACGCGAGACCGCGTATCCGCGCCTCGACGCGCTCGCGGCCGATCCCCTGATGCAGGGCGAAGGCCTCGGGAAGCGCCCAGCGGTGCTCGAAGGAGTGGAATCCGCCGGGAGTGAGCGTCGGCCCGTCGGGGATGCCGCTCCGCGCCCCGCCGGCGACCCAGGCGCCGTAGCTCGAGCCGTCGAAGGACGGGATCGTCGGACGCATGAGCTCCCGCACGCGCTCGTTCGCCCACAAGACGCCGGTTCCTCGAGGGCCATAGAGCCACTTGTGGCAGCCGGAGACGAAGGCGTCGCAGGCGAGGTCACGGACGGTTGCGGCATTCGCCCCGAAGCCGTGCGCCCCGTCGACGCAGACGAGCACGCGCTCTGGAAGAGCCTGCGCGATCGTCCGCACCGGCAGCCGGACGCCCGTGCTGGAGTGAACCCACGTCAGCGCGACCATCCGCGTCCTTCCCGTGACCGCTCGCAGCACGCGGCTCACGATCTCGTCCTCCGACGCTTGACGCGAGTCACCGTAGAGCGCGATGCGCCGGACACGCACGCCCGAGAGCCGGAGCGACTCATGGGTCGCATAGAAGTCGTGCTCCGTGGTGAGTACCTCGTCCTCCGGGCGCAGCGAGAGACGCGTGTAGAGGAGGCCGAGGCCCATCGTCGTCGAGTCCGTGAGCGCCACTTCGGACGCCGGGGCGCCCAGGAAGTGACCCGCCGCCTCCCGCGCCGCGGCGCTCAGTGCGTCACCGGGACCGTGCAGGTACTCGACGGGGTTCGCGTCGAGCCGTTGCCGGTGAGCGGCGATCGCGTCCCGCACGAGCCGTGGATGCGTGGCGAGCAGGAAGGACGTCAGGTGGATCCGTCCAGGATCGAGCGCGAACTGCGAGCGGACCGAGCCCCAGTCGCGGAGATCGGGCGCCGCAGGGCTCGCCTCGCCGAGCTCCGGCCGGCCGACGGCGAGCGCGCCCGCCGCGAGGCCCGCGCGCGCCAGGAGCCCGCGTCGAGTCAGTTCGGACACGTCGGGAAGCTAGACGATCAGCGCGGGAGAACGACGAGCGGGCGGCTGAAGCCGTCGCTCCAGCCCTGGCTGCCGCGCACCACCGCGCGCACGTGCGCCCTCCGCTCCGGGACGTAGCCGAATCGAGGCGCGAGACGACGCGTCGAGTCGCCCGCGCGCGACCGTGACGAAAGCGAACCGCTCCCGTTCGTACACCTGGATCGCAACCCGGCTGCCGGCGCGCGCCGGGCGAGCGGAGACGGCGATCGCCGCGCCACGTCTGGCGATCGAGACGTGCGGCGTCACGCGCACCCGAACGACCGGGCTCGACGCCGACTCTGCGCGGACGCGGTAGCTCCTCGGTTCGGGCGCCCTGACGGTGAAGCCGAACACGCCGTCCGTGGCGGGGGTTGCCCGCGCGACGACCTCGCGCGGCCGGGGTGACACCCGCTCGAGCACGACCTCGGTAACGCCCGCTGGCGCGACACCTTCTAGCCGGGCTCTCCTGCCCGCCGGGAGAGGCTCCTCAGGTCCGCTGAGCACCACCCGAAACACCTGCACGGTGCCCCGCATGAACCGATGGATCGTGCAGTGGTAGACGAAGATCCCCTGCTCCGCGAACGTCGCCGTGAAGATCCCGCCCGGACGCACGAAACCGGAGTCGAACTCGCCTTCGTCCTCGGTGACCGTGTGCGTCGTGGTGTCGACGTTGCGCCAGGTCACCGTCGTCCCGACGAGGACCTGCGAGTCGCGAGGCGCGAACAGCTTCGCCGGCATCGTCACCTGTGCGGTCTGCGCCGGCGTCGCCCCGGCCGCACCCACGAGCGACCACCGCCCCGAGCACGGCGAGCGAAAGCACGCGCTCTCACTTCGTGACCCGGTAGATCCCGATCATCCCGGTCATCATGTGATCCTCGACGTGGCAGTGGAAGAGCCACGTTCCCGCCACGTCCTCGCGCCAGCGGACGGCGAAGCTCTCAGCCGGGCCGATCGTGCGCGTGTCCTCGGTGCCCAGCGGAATCTGCCAGCGGTGCCCGTGCACGTGAAAAGTGTGATGGAGGTCGCCGATCGCGAGCACGTCCCACTGCACGACCTCGCCCACCTTTGCCCGGAAGACCGGCGTGTTCCCGACGAACGCGCGCCCGTTCACCGTCCTGAAGTCGAGGTGCTCCCCGAAGTAGACGACGAACTCGCGGTCCGGCGGCTCCTCGTCTCGACCCAGGATCGAGAGCGCGCCGTAGAGCCCACCCGCGATCGAGTCCGACATCGACGGGGAGTGGTCGTGGTACGGCCACACGCCGGCCGACTCCTCGACCGCCTCGAGCCGGTACGTCCAGCTGTCGCCCGGCTTCACGTTTCCACCCGGGCTCGAGAAGCCGGGAATGTAGGCGCCGTCGGAGCCGAACTCGTAGCGAACGCCGTGGAAGTGCATCGAGTGTGGCAGCTCGAACTCGTTGTCGAGGTTCTTGAAGTGGACGACGATCCGGTCGCCCACACGCGCCTTGATCAGGGGGCCGGGAATCCCGTCGTTGTCGGCGCTCGGCCCCGGCTGGTCGGTCATCGGCTTCGCCCAGTCGCGCGTGAAGCGCTTGTAGACGATCGCCTTGAAGGTCGTCTCGGAGCGGGCAAAGCGCTCGTGCTCGATCGCGTTTCGCCCGTTGGGGACGACGTTCCAGGTGACGGGAACGGCGGCGATCCAGTACTCGCGGGTGGTGCCCTCCGTCCGCTGGCCGAGGCAGGCAGCCAGACCAGCGCCGCCGACGAGGATCAGGAGCGCGCCGAGCGCTCCCGATCCTGCGACGACGAGCTCGCCTCACCTGGTGACGCGGATGTCCGCGGCCATGTCGGGGCCGTGGAGCTGGCAGATGAAGTGGTACTTCCCTGGGGTCGTGAACCTCACGCGGACCGCGCTCGGTGGTGGAGCGCCCTTGATCGCATCGAGGAGTGGTGTTGCGTAGAACCCGTTGCCGTGGGTCGCCTTGCCCTCGTACGGCGTTCCCGGTGGATCACTCCCGAAGACGAAGAATGGCAGCACCTGGTTCGGCGAATTCGGGCCTGTCGGGAAGAAGTCCGTCTGCTTGAACAGCTTGTCCAGGTACTTGAGCGGCCCGAAGGCTGCGTTGTGCGCCTCGGTAGGCGCCTTGACGACGAAGTTGACCGTCGTACCGGCCTTCACCGTGGTGAGGTTCGGGACGAAGTCGAGCACGGTCGTCCTGCCCCCTGGAGCTCTTGCGCTCTCGACACCCATGTAGACCGTGTTCCTGGGTGGCTTCTGAGCGACGAGCGGCTTCGCGGTCGCCCATGCGGCGTCCAGCTCTTCATTCGCACGAGCCGTGACCTCCTCGGCCGTCGGCACCGACGCGCCCTTCGGCTTGACGACGATGTTCATCGCCATGTCCGGTGGGTGGATCAGGCAGACCATCTTGAACTTGCCCACCTGCGGGAACGTGTACGTCGCCTTGACCGGTTTCGTCGGGTTCTGCGCGACGATCACGCCCGAGCTCGCGAACTTGCCCCGCGAGATCGTCTTCGGGCCTGCGGGCACGAACAGCCCGAGCCCGTATTCGAACTTCTGCTCCCCGTCGAAGAAGAACGGCTCTCCCGCCGAATCGACGATGCCCTCGTAGACCTTCCCCTTGGGAGTCACGAGGAAAGGTGGGAACGGCTTCCCGGCGGTGTAGCTGGCCGTGTGAAAGCCAACGGAGCTGAACGTGACCTTGTCGCCCGGCATTGATCGTCAACTGCCCGGGAAAGAACTGGTTCAAGAATGTCTGCTTGGGCGTCCCAGCCGGCGCTTTCGTCAGTTCTCCGACCAGCACCTGCCACGAGCCGCCTGCTCCGTGCCGCCGAATGCGAACTGGCCCGCGAGAAGCGCGCCCAGCGCCACGAGTACCGCCAGCGCTCTCACCATGAACTTCCTCCTCCTGGGACGCCGCAACCCGCGTTGCGACACTACGACTCGCCTCGCGCACAGTCAAGGAGCGCCTGAAGCCCCTGGCCGTGCGCGCTTGTCTTGCCCGGATGGTCTCAATCCTCCCTTCCGGTTCCCTTAAGGCGTGGGGCCCGATCCGAGGCGAGCGCAGCCTTCAGGACACGAACGAGGTACTCGGCTGTTCGAAACTGAACGCTGTCGCTCGATCCGGCGTGCTCCACGCTCCCGCGAAAGTCGCCTTTCGAGACCTCATCCGTGAGCTCCAGCGAGGGCGTCCAGATCCGGACGATGAACGTTTCCACCGCTCCAGTCTCGCGGGCAGGACTTCAGCTTCCCTTAAGAGCTGGGAAACGCGGCGGGACCGCTCCGAGCTCCTCCATGCGGGCGACATACGTTCGGTAGGCGCGGCGTGCCTCGCCACGTCGCCCGCTGCGCTCGAAGGTGGAGACGAGCGCCAGGTGGGCGTGCTCGTCGTAGTGATCGTGGCCGAGAACCCGCAGGAGGTAGCGAAGCGCGAGCTCCTCGTGTCCCGCCGCCGAAGCGTCTTCTGCGAGGGCGCGCGCGGTCGAGATGTACGCCGCTCTCGCTTCCTCCCGTATCGAGACAGCCCAGTCGCCGTACGGATCGCCCTCGAGAACGTCGCCCGCGTAGAGACCCTCAGCCTGGGCAAGCCACTCGGTCGCTTCTTCCGTCTCCCCTGCCGCACGAAGCGCGAGGCCGTTCTCGGCCTCGTGGAGGAAGACCTCGACGTCGACCAGTACCGAATCCAGATCGAGCGACATGCTCTCGCGATCAGCGCGCACGAAGTGCTCCGCGGCGAACCGCTTCTCGAGATCGAGCACCGACCGCAGCGTGCTGAGGGCGAGCGCGAGGCGGTTGCCGAGCTTGGCGGGGTCATCACCCGGCCAGGGCATTCCATGAGGGCCTCACGCGGGGTCGCGCGCCCGCGGCGGCAGATCAGAATCTTGAGAAGCTCGCGTGGCTTCCGGGTTTGCCACGCCGATCGCGGGACGGGCGCTCCGTCCCGGAGGAGAGAGAACCTCCCAGCACCTGAACCGCGATCGGAACGGGGCTCGCGCTCGCCACTGTCCGCAGCAGTCCGGCGGCGCGCTCGGGCTGACGCGGACTCCGAGCGCGCGGAGCTTCCGTTCGGCGCGCTGGCGAGCCGCGCGCGCCTCCGCTCCCGTCGACAGCGCCGCAATCGCCAGCTCGCACTCGGCGATCCGGACCCGGCTCTCGAGATCGCGCCAGATCGCGAGTGCATCCTCCAGGCGTCCAACGCCGCTCGCCGGCTCTTCGCTCGAGAAGACCTCGAGCTCGAGCGCCTCAGCGAGCCCATAGCGATCGCCGAGCATGCGCGCTCGGCGGCCCGCCTCCGCCGCAGCCTCGACCGCTCTCTCGCGCTGTCCAAGGGCGAGCGCGACCCATCCGAGCGCATTGAGCGACGGGGCCGGGCTCGGCGCCGGCTCGCGTAGTGCCCACTCGGCGTAGTGCAACGCTGCGGTGCCGTCGTCGTCGACCAGGACCCTCGCCATCCCCGACAGGCAGACCGCCAGCCCGTCGGCGTCGATTTGCTGCATGCGCGGAATCGCCTCCTCGTACGCCGCTCGTGCGAGCGAGTCGTTGCCTCGCTCTCGATGAACCTCGCCGAGCCCCGCGAGGCCCCAGGCGCCTTCCCGGTCACCCGTTCGGCGGGCGTCCTCGACGAGCGCGCCGAAGTCCGCGGCCGCCTCGTCGAGCAGGCCCAGGTGCAAATGCGTGTTCGCGCGGTTCGTGAGCGTCCGGTTCCCGACGACGAAACCGGGGATGTCGGCAAGCCGCAACGTCTCCTCGAGCACGACGAGCGCTTCCCGGTACGCGCCCCGCTCGGTGAGGCCGGCGGCGATGTCGGTGCGAACGCGACTCAGCAGCACGAGGTCTCCACACCTCTCGGCGGCGCGAGCCCTGCTGCGTTGTGCGCGTCCCCGTCCGCCGCCCGACCCTCGCGTCCGGCGACGACGCTGACAGCGATGTGGGCAGCGGCAAGCGCCCGGTCGTCTCCGCATCTGCGAGCCAGTTCGAGCGCGGCGTCTGCGAGCGTGCGCGCTTCGGAGATCCGGTAGTGGATCCCATGTGTCGACGCGGACCACGCCAGAAGGAGGGCGTCGTCGGAAGTGTCCCCTCGTTCCGAGCCGGCCCGGCCGTAGCTCTCGAGTGCGAGCGAGAGTTCCCGCTGACGTGATGGGCCATGCCCAGGCGCCAGGCGAGGCCTACATCGACAACGCCCGACTTGACCGCGGCCCGCTCGAACGCCTCGATCGCACTGTCAACGTCCCGGTGTACGACGAGCGCCTCTCCGAGGAGCTGTTCGATCGTAGCCGTGCGCAGGTCGGAGGGAAGCTCGCTCGCGAGGCGGATGACCGTGTCGGTGCCTCCCGAGCCGAGAAGCTCCGCCCCGCGCGACTCGAGCAGCCGCGCCATCTCCTGCTCGTGCGCCCCGGCAGCAAGCAGAACCAGGGCGTCCTCGATTCGACCTCGACTTTCGAGCCAGGCGGCGGCGCGACGTCGGAGCGCATCCTCCTCCGTGTCGACCAGCGGCCACGCCGAGCGCGCGAATCCGCGAATGAGCGCGTGCAGCCTGAACTCCCCTTCCTGCTCGCGGACGAAGAGACCACGCTTCAGCAACCGCCCGATCGTCTGCTCCGGCTCCGCGAGGCCGAGCGCCTGACAGAGCTCCGCAGCGAAACTCTCGAAAGGGGAGACCGCCCGTACGAGCTCGCGAACAGCGGGCGACTCTCGATCGAAGACCTCACTCGCCAGGTACGAGAAAAGCGGACCGTCCGTGCGGCGCAAACGTCCAGCGCGCTCTTTCTCTCGTCGGCCGGGATCGCGGCAGCACCTCGAGCGCAAGGCGAACGGCCGCCGGCCAGCCGCCTGTCTCGGCGTGGATCGCCTCCGCGATCGCACCGCCCTCGTCCAGAACGATGAGGCTCAGCGTCTCTACCTCGTCCGGTGTGAACGCGAGATCGGACACGTCGAGCTCGAGCACCTGCCCCTGCGCGCGGAGCCGGTCGACCCGCAAGTCGAGCGTCTCGCGCGAGAGAGCACGAGGCGAAGCCCAGGCGGCCCCTGCCGGCAAAGGCTCTCGACCAATCGCAGGGAAGCGAAGCGACGACATCAGCTCCTGCGCGTCGTCGAGAATCAGGACGAGGTCGTGGTCGAGCGCGAGCTCAAGCACGTCACTCAGCAGAGCGGCGAAGGTTCGGCCTGCACAAGCTCATCATCGGCCGAAGTCAGCGGCCCGAATAGCTCCGCGGAACCGGCGACGAAGGGACGAATCGCCTCAGCGAGTCCGACAGCGAGCGACGACAAATAGCGATCACCAACCGTCGCCGCGTGCCACGCAGAGACGACATCCTCCGTCCACAAAAAAAAAAAAAAAAAAAAAAAAAAAAAAAAAAAAAAAAAAAAAAAAAAAAAAAAAAAAAAAAAAAAAAAAAAAAAAAAAAAAAAGCGCAGTGCCCAGACCGGCACGGGCGATGAGGACGCCGAGAGAGCTCGGCCACATCAAGCGCTCTACGCGACGATCCGGTACACCTGGAAGCACTCCGCGTACTCGCGGTTCACGTTGACGCCGTGACGCGCGCGAGGTTCCAGACGTACTCGGGGTCGGCGTAGCGCCGATGCTGCTGGGAGGCGTAGCGGGCGAGCGCGGCGACCTTTCGCTCGATGTGGCGCTTCTCGAGCGCGACGTACGCGCCGTAGGAGAAGTCGAAGTTGTTCCAGGGCACCTCGTAACCGAAGATCGTCGTCCGCTTGAAGGCACGCAGGCCCTCCTGGGCGATCGTCTGGTGATCCTGGTGGACGTCGTGATGCGAGGGCTGGAAGACGATCTCGGGCCGCCACTCCTCCCAGAGCGCGACGAGCAGCTCGAGGATGTCCTGGCGGTGCTCGGGAAACGTACGGACGTCGAAGTCGTGGACGGTCAGGCGCTCCTCGGGGATCCCGAGCTCCGCCGTCGCCTCGCGAACCTCGCGCGCGAGCGTGTCCGGCTCGAAGCCCGCGGGCAGCGAGCGAGTCGCGATCGAGAACGCGACGTAGCGCACCTCGCAACCTGCCTCGACGAGCCTCGCCATCGTGCCGCCGCAGCCGAGCTCGCCGTCGTCGGTGTGCGGCGCGAGAACCAGCGCGCGCTTGAGGCCGTCGAGCACCGCGCTATTCAACCAGGACGCGTAACGCTTGCCGGGCCGTGGAGCCCCCGACGCCGCCCAGGTCGCAGCGCTCCTCGGGGCGCTGGGCGCGGTTCTCGTCCTGCTCCCGCGCGACCGCTTCTCGCCGCTTCGCCGGATTCGTGCTGCTCGGCCTCGGAACGGCGGGTCTCGCGCGCTTCCTCGTCGGCGACGACGACCTCGAGCTGCTCCTCGACAGAGCGCGAGGGATCGCGCTCGTCGGCCGTCGGAGCCCTCGCGATCGTCCTGGGCGCGATTCCGCTTCGTGCGCTATCCCGCGATCGTGCCGGTCGCGCTGCTCGCGGTCGCGCCCTTCCGGATCCCGGTCGAGCTCGGCGACGAGGAGGCGTTCCTGCTCCTGCCGCTCTACCTCGTGCTCGCGGCGGCGGTGCTCGCGCTGGCGTATCGCGACGCTTCGTGGCGAACGGCCGGCTGCCGCCGCCGCTTCCTGCTCGCGCTCCCGCTCGCGGCGCTCGTCGCGCTTCTCCGCGACCTCGTACCTCTGGACGTGGGACGAACGCGCAGGGGCGATCGCGCTCGCGTTCTTCGTCTTCCCGTTCACCGCCGGGCTCGCGGTCGTCGCGCGCGCGCCGCTCGCATCCTGGCTTCCGCGCGCGCTCGTCGTCACGCTCGTCGCGCTCGGGTCGCTCTTCGCGGCGATCGGAATCTGGCAGGCGCAGACGAGGACGCTCTTCTTCGCGCGCGACGTCGAGGTGGCGAACGCCTACACGACCTTCTTTCGCGTCACGTCGCTCTTCAAGGATCCCGAGCCTGTACGGGCGCTACCTGATCGTGCCGATCGTGGCGCTCCTCGTCGTCGTCCTGCTGCGTCGTGGCCGGGCGATCGACTGGGTCGCGGCGACGATCGCCGGTGCGTTCCTCTTCTGGGGCCTCTTCTACTCGTACTCGCAGTCGAGCTTCGTCGCGCTCTTCGTCGTCACGTTCGCGGTCGCGCTCGTCGGCTTGGGTCGACGGCTCCGAATCCTCCTCGTCGCCTGTGCGCTCGTCGCCACCCTGGCCGCAGCCGCGGTCGCAGCGGATGCCGTGAACGGGCGCTCCGCGAGAGACGTGACGAGCGGCCGCTCGCGACTCGTGAACGTGACCCTCGACGCGTTTCGAGGCCCGCCCGGTCGCGGGCGTCGGGATCGGTGGCCAGCCGCGCGCGAGCGCGGAGGAATCGGGCAAGGGCTCACCGAGCCGGAACGCCTCGCACACGACGCCGCTCACGGTGCTCGCGGAGCTCGGCGTGCTCGGCTTCGCGCTCTATCTCTGGGTACTCGCCGCTGCCGCCTGGGCGCTCTGGCTCCTCACGAAGACGAATCGGATCTTCGGCGTGGGGCTCGCGGCGGTGCTCCTCGTCCTCGTCGTCCACTCGCTCCTCTACGCGGGATTCTTCGAGGATCCGCTCACGTGGGGAGTTTTCGGGCCTGGTGCTCGCGGGTATCGCGACGCCTCGGGACGCGCCTCCGCTGCTGGCACACTGACTTGCGGCCGGGACGCGCGGCCTCCCGTCATGCCAAGAGCTCTCAAGTGGATCCTCCTCGTTCTCTCGGTGCTCGTGCATGGCACTGGGCGGGCTTCTCGCTCGCGATCGGGCTGACCAACGACCGCCGCGCAGGGGCGCTCGACACCGAGCTCGACGACGTCACCGTCTCCGTCCGACCACGTACCAACGGTGCCGAAGCCTCCTCCGAAGCCACCGGAGCCGGCCGACGACGTGCGCTGCTGGCGTACGTTCGGTGGCGACCCGCAGCGCTCGCTCGCGCGACCCGACGCTCCGCTCGGTCTTCCGGCGCGGAAGCCGCTCTGGTCGCGCGGGCTGCGCAGCTACATCGAGTTCCCGCCCACGCTACTGCGAGGGCGATCTCTACGTCAACACGTTCGAAGGCGCGACGTACGCGATCGACGCGGAGTCGGGCAAGGTGCAGTGGCGCCGCCGGGTCGGCGGAACGCTGCCCTCCAGCCCGGCGATCGACGGCCCGCGGGTGATCGTCAGCTCCCAGGCCGGCACCGTCACGGCGCTCGACCGCGAGAAGGGGCGCGTGCTCTGGCAGGTCCGGACAGCGGGAAAGGTCGAATCCTCGCCGGTCGCGGTCGACGGACTCGTCTACTTCGGCTCGCACGACGGGCGCCTGTTCGCGGTTCGCTCGTCGAACGGGCAGGTGCGCTGGGCCTACCGGACCGGCGGACGCATCAACGCGAGCCCGGCGGTCTTCGGCGGACGGGTCTGCGTCACGACGTACGCGGGCTCGTTCGTGTGCCTCGACCGCAGGACCGGGCAGGAGCTCTGGACGACCTACGTCAAACGCGACGCCTTCCGCTACGAGAGCTTCTACGCGAGCCCGTCGTCCGACGGGCAGCGCATCTACTCGGTCGCGCGCTCGGGCAAGGTGGTCGCGCTCGACGCCGAGACCGGGAGCACCGTCTGGACCGGCCGCGTCGGAGGTCTCGGCTACACGACGCCGGCGGTCTCCGAAGGACGCGTCTTCGTCGGCGGGTTCGACGGACGCATCCGCGCGCTTCGAGCGACCAGCGGAGCCGAGCTCTGGAGCACCCAGCTCGAGGGCCGGATCCTGGGAGCGCCGGTCCTGATCGGCGAGAACGTGTTCGTCTCGACGCTCGAGAAGCGGACCTACGCGGTGCGCGCGTCCGACGGGAAGATCGTGTGGCGGCTACCGCTCGGCAAGTACTCCCCGGGGATCGCGACCGAGCGGACCTACTTCTTCTCGCTGAACGGAAGGCTCCTGGCTATCCGCGGACGCGACGTTCAGCGGGCGTCCTGACCGGAGGGTGCCGGCGGCGCCAGAGCGGCGAGCGCTGCGTCGCGGAGACTGCGGCGTTCCATGCGCCGAGCGTGAGGCGGTAGCGGGCGAGGGCGAGCGTCTGCGCGCCGGCTGACGGTGCCGACGGCTGCCGAGAGCTCGTAGCCGAGCGCGGAGAGCAGCGTCGCCCGCGACCGCCTCGAACGAGCTGACGTCCTCGGCCGTCCATCTGCGTCCGCCAGTCGCGAACGCCCGGCGTCGGAGGCTCGAGGAGCCGCTGCTGGTGCGGCTTCTCGGACACGTCGACCGCGCCCGCGTAGTCGAGCATCGAAGGCTCGTAGGGAAGGTGGGCGAACTCGCAGATCCGCTTCACCACGGCCTCCATCCCGGCGACCAGATCCTCGTACCGAACCTCCAGGTACCGCGACGGCCCGACCCGCCGCCCCAGCTCGCGCGCCGCCTCGACCTCCGTCCGCCACAGGCAGGCGAACTCGGCGGCCGTGTCCGGATGAGCCCAGGTCCGGGTGAACGTGCCCTCCGGCATGCGCAGGAACGAGAGCGCCGCGTCGCGCCCGTCGCGGATCAGGTGGACGTACTGCGCGTCCGGGAAGAGTCGCTCGAGCAGCGGCAGGTGACGCATGTACATCGGCGTCTTGTCCCCCCAGCGCGGCTTTCCGTCGCCTCGCGGCATAGGCCTCGTAGATCGCAGCGATCGCCTCGCCCGTGCGCATGCCCGGGCGCAGCCGCGCGGCGATGTCGTCGAGCGGCAGACCCCACGCCGCGAGCGTCGGAAGCCGGCTCAGATCGTCGAGGAAGCGGTCGCGATCGACGTTCCCGCGATGCCGCCGCGCGAGGAGCGGGATGAAGAACGACTCGTCCGGGATCGCGATCCCCGGCGAGCGGTCGAGCACGACACGGAGCAGCGTCGTTCCCGAGCGGCTGACGCCGAGGACGAAGAGCGGCGGACGTCAAGGCTCGACGGGCTCGGTCACGACGACCTCCGCGCTGTCGGCGAAGCGCCCGCGAAGCGACGACGATAGACCCTGTAGGTCCCCGGCGTCTCGGGCGCCCGCAGGACGAGAACGCGTTTCCGGCCGACCCCGCGCTCCCCGGCGAACAGCCATCGGTACGAGACGGCATCGGTCAGGACCCGAACGGAGAAGCGCCGTCCGGCGGCGACCTCGATGCGCTCGCGAGCGAGCTCGATGTAGCGCACGACCACGGGGACGATCCGCCGCGAGCTCGAGCGGTTGCCGGCGCGGTCGAACGCGCGCAGCCGGATCTCGTACGTGCCCGGGTCGCACCGGCCGGCCGTTCACGCGTCCGAACCAGACGAGCTGGCCCTCCGTCGAGCGGAACTTGGAGAGAACGCGGCGTCTCCCGTCGACGAGCATCATCGCCCGCGCCAGCTCGTTGGTCTCGTACCGCGCGGTGACGCGGTCGCGGCGCCCGTCCCCGTCGGGCGAGAACACCTGCGGACGCGCGCCGAGAAGCCGGATCCGCGGGGCGGTCGTGTCGACGCGGATCGGGTTCGGGAGCACGATCGTGCGGCCGCGCTCCTCGAGCTCGACCCGGGGTCGGTAGACGCCCTCGTCGACGATCTGCTCGAGATCGTTGCGGCCGTCCCACGTGTACGCGACGCGGCCCTTCAGCTCCTCGCGATCGCGCACGAGCCGGCGCACGCGCCGCCCGTCGCCGTCCAGCATGTCGACGGTCACCGTTCCTCTCCTCCGCAGCACGAACGAGATGACGGCGACGTTGCGGGCGCACTCGCAGACGGGCGAGAAGACCCGGTCGACCTTGGTCCCCGTGATCGGGCTCCGCTCGAGCTTCACGCGCTCGGTGAACGCGAACGCGGCCGCGGTCGCGCCGAGCAGGGCGAGGACGATCAGCAGCTGCGGGAGCCGCGCCAAAGCTGCCTTACGGAGACTCGAGGCTGCGCACCAGGACGAACGGCTCCGCGAGCTCGAAGCCGGAGCTCGTGCCGTGGAACTCCGCGGTCGCTCGGATCGCTCGCTCGCTGCGCGGATGTGGATACTCGCGGCGCTCCGTCTCGTAGTGGGCGAAGGCGGCGATCTTCCGCTCCAGCGTTGCGGTGATGTCCACGTACCAGTTCGGCATGAACCAGTTGACGGCGGCTGGTGTCCACTCGGTGCTCGAGGTCGGCGCGTAGGTGAGCAGGCGACGCACGGGCTGACCAGGGATCGGACGGGTCGCGACCGCGACCGAGTCGAAGAGCACTCGATGGTCGTGGTTCACGTCGGGCTGCACGGTGTAGACGACCTCCGGCGCGAACTCGTGGACGTGATCCTCGATGACGCGATTGACCTCGACGTGCGCAAGCGTGTCGAGTCGCATGTCCGGAAGATCGAGGTGCACGTAGTCCTCGACTCCCAGCTCCGAAGCGGCGCGAAGCGCCTCCCCTTCCTTG
This sequence comes from uncultured Actinomycetes bacterium, assembly GCA_963838395.1. Taxonomy (GTDB): domain Bacteria; phylum Actinomycetota; class Thermoleophilia; order Gaiellales; family Gaiellaceae; genus GMQP-bins7. The sequence continues at coordinate 831,689 of CAWIQX010000014.1, read as the reverse complement.
CGCGCACGCGTCGCCGCGTCGCCCGGATACTGGGTGGAGCTTCCGTCGGTCACGACGAGGACCCGAACCTCGTCCCCGGCGTCCGTGTGGACGGCGATGGTTCCGCCCATGCCGAGGACCTCGTCGTCCGGGTGCGCTGCGACGACCAGGACCCGCGTCATCCGAGCTCGCTCCGACGGCGAGCTCCGCCGCGCGCGTCTCGACCTCTTCGAGCAGGAGCGCGCCTTCGCCGCACGCGACGACCGGCCCTTCCGGCCGGCTCGCCACGATCGTCCCGGCCGGCGCCGCCGCGTCCAGCTCGACCGGGCGCGCCCGCCAGACGACGACCTTCTCGTCCCCGAGGAACGTGAACGCACCCGGATAGGGACGCGTCTGGGCGCGAACCCAGTCGTAGAGGTACGGAGCGCGCGTCTCCCAGTCGATGATGCCGTCTGCCGGCCTGCGCCTCGGCCACGAGCTCGCACGTGAGGGATCCTGCGGCGAGCGCGGCGCTGTTCGCGACAGCAGTTGCGGCACGAACTCGCGGATCAGCTGCACATGTGCTGCCGAGATTCGCTCGAACAGCGTCTCCGCGGTCTCGTCGCGCTCGATGTCGACGACCGCCTGGCCGACGATCGAACCAGAGTCGGCGGTCTCGTCCACGATCTCGAACAGCGTGACGCCCGTCCGCGCGAGCCCGGAGAGGATCGCCCACGGGATCGCGGCCCGGCCGCGATGGCGGGGCAGGAGAGTCGGGTGCATGCCGAACGTTCCTTCACGTGCAAGTGCGAGAAACGGCGAGCGCACGAGCTGCGACCAGCCGACCACGAAGATCAGCTCGGGATCGAGCTCGCCGACCGCCTCGACCGTCTCCTCGTCGTTGATGTCCGTGGTCTCGATCAACACCGCTCCGCGAGACTCGGCAACTTCGTCGAACGCACACTGGCCGGAGCGGTTCGGATCGATCGGGCCCGGAAGCGTGACGACCCCGACGATCTCAGCGCCTGCGCCGCCAGCGGCCTCGAGGCACGCTCGGCCGATCGTGTCGAAGCTCACCCAGACCGTGCGCACTTGAGCGCGATGCTATCGAGCTATTCCACCGCGGACGGCGGACCCGCGTCTCGCCCGCGCTGGATGCGGATCCAGCTGTGCCGCGCGAGGAGGACGAGAAGCGCTGCAAGTCCCGCCGAGAGCGCGACGACGACGATCACTCCTGCGCCTGGGACGTCGAGCAGCTTCAGGCCCGCGAGGCCGAGCACTCCGGCCAGGAGGAGCCGGAGGAACTGCTCGGGGATGGCCAGCGTCAGGCGCCCGCCGATCAAGCACGCCCGGTATCGACCCGAGCAGGAGCCAGAAGAGCAGTCCGAAGTCGACGTTCCCGGCTGCCCAGTGCGCAGCGCCTGCGACGTAGAGGAGCACCGCCGCGTGGAAGATGTCCGTGCCGACCACCTTGTGGGCCCTGAGCGGGAAGATGACGAGCAGGGTGAGGCCGAAGAAGACGCCGCTTCCGACCGAGGTGAGGCCGACGATGAAGCCTCCCGAGGACGCCGATGAGGATGGCGGCGACTCGGTCTCGATTCGTGAGCTTCCAGTCGGGATCGCCAGGCGCCCCGGAGTGGACGACGCTCTTGGCCACGAGCCCCACCGCTCCGAAGAGCAAGGCGGCGCCGAGCACTTGCCCGAGCACCGACTCCACGTCGTCGCCGTATCGCTCCGTGAGCTGCACGTTGACCCAGACGCCGAGCAGCGACATCGGGGCCGATCCGATGAGCATCCAGCCGGCAAGCCTCGCCCGGACGTTCCCCATCCTCCGGTGCTGCACCGCGCTGACGGACTTGAACGCGGCGCCGTGGGCGATGTCGGTGCCGATCGCCGTAGACGGGGGAATGCCGAACAGGAAGACCAGGATCGGGGTCATCAGCGAGCCGCCACCCATCCCTGTCATGCCGACCAGGAGGCCGGTCAGAAGCCCGACGACCGTGAACTTCCAGTCCACCGGTCACCTCGGGTCAGGCTTCAGCCTGACCCCGCCGTTTGGTCGCGCTCTGACCTCACACCGAGGTCAGGCTGAAGCCTGACCCCCTCGATACGCGTTGATCAAGACCTGGGCGACATCTGGCCGCGTGAACTCGACGGGCGGGATCTCCCCTGCCTCGAGCATCTCCCGCACCTTCGTCCCCGAGAGGAACACGCGGTCCTCCGGCCCGTGCGGGCACGACTTCGTGCTCGCCATCGACCCGCAGACGTTGCACCAGAACGTGTGCTCGAAGAACATCGGCTCGATGTCGAGCTCGTGCGGCTCGAACTCGTCGAAGATGAGCTGCGCGTCGTACGTGCCGTAGTAGTCGCCTACGCCGGCGTGGTCGCGGCCGACGATGAAGTGCGAGCAGCCGTAGTTCTTGCGGCAGATCGCGTGCCAGATCGCCTCGCGCGGCCCTGCGTAGCGCATCGCGGCGGGAAACGCCGACAGCAGCACGCGATCGTCTGGGTAGTAGCCGTCGAGCAGGGTCTCGTAGCACTCGACCCGCACGTCCACGGGAACGTCGTCCGATTTCGTGTCACCGACGAGCGGGTGCACGAGCAGGCCGTCGACGGTCTCGAGCGCGACCTTGGTCAGGTACTCGTGGGCGCGGTGGATCGGGTTGCGGGTCTGGAAGCCGACGACGCGCTTCCAGCCGCGCTCGGCGAAGATCCGCCGCGTCTCCGCGGGATCGCGCGCCAGCTCCGGGAACTCCGGCTGCGAGCGCTCGAAGACGGTGACCTTCCCCGCGAGGTAGAGCGGCTTCTGCGCGTACAGGCGGGCGACGCCCGGATGCGCCTCGTCCGTCGTCCGGAAGCAGAGCTCCGCCTCGCGCGCCTTGTCGTATTCGAAGACCTCCTCGACTTCGAGCACGGCCACCGGCCGGCTCGCCTCGTCGGTCAGCGCCACGCGCTCGCCGCTGGGAGCGGCGTCCACGGCGAGGCACACGGGAAGTGCCCACGGGACACCGTTCGCGAGGTGCATCTGCTCGACGACCCGCTCGTAGTCGGCCCGACCCATGAAGCCTTCGAGCGGTGAGAGCGCGCCCGAGGCGAGCATGTCCAGGTCCGACAGCTCGCGCGAGGAAAGCGTGACCTGCTCGAGCCCGTCGAGATCGTCGGGGCGTTCTCCGGTCCGGTCGACGAGCGCGCCGCCGTGCGGGGCGATCAGGCGATCGGTCGGCCGCGACCGTCACGCTGTCACCTTCGCAGGCACGAGGCCGAGCTCTTCGAGCTTCTCGATCACCAACGCAGCGGACTCCTCGGGCTCGATTCCCTCCGTGTCGACCACAATCTCCGGTGACGCCGGCGCCTCGTACGGGTCGTCGACCCCGGTGAAGCCCTTGATCTCACCGGCGAACGCCTTCGCATAGAGGCCGTTCACGTCGCGACGCGCGCACTCGTCGAGCGAGGTCTTCACGTGGATCTCGACGAACGGGCCATGCTCCTCGACCAGCGCGCGGGCATTGTTCCGTGCCTGTTCGTAGGGGGAGATCGCCGCGACGATCACCGCGCCGCCGTGACGCGTGATGCGCGAGGCGACCCAGCCGAGGCGCTCGACGTGCGCGTCGCGATCCTCCTTCGAGAAGCCGAGACCCTTCGACAGATGCGTGCGCACGGTGTCCCCGTCGAGGTACTCGACGACCAGCCCGCGGCGGTCCATCTCCGGGCCGACGTGGTGCGCGATCGTGGTTTTTCCCGAGCCCGAAAGACCTGTGAACCAGAGGGTGAAGCCTCCGCCTCGATCGGTCTCCGACTCGGGATGCTCGTGCGCATAGATGTGCTGACTCATGCCGTCCTTTCCAGTCTCGCGTTTTCGTGGATGCCGCACTCCAGCTTGTCGGAGCCGGCCCAGCGGCCTGCGCGCTCCTCCTCGTCCGGGCGCGTCGGCCGCGTGCAGGGAATGCAGCCGATCGAACGGTACCCCGCATCGTGCAGGGGGTTGTAGGGGATGTCGTTCTCGTTGACATAGGACCAGATCCGCTGCTCGTCCCAGTCGGCGAGCGGATGGATCTTGAAGACCCGGTAGCGCTCGGACCACTGCACCTTGGGGGTGTCCGCGCGGCTCGGGGACTGGTCGCGCCGGATTCCGGAGATCCAGGCGTCGTACGGCGCGAGTGCGTTCACGAGCGGCTCCACCTTCCGGATGTGGCAGCAGCGGTCGGGATCACGCTCCCACAGATTCGGACCGTCGGCGCGGTGCTGCTCGGCGATCGTCGGGATCTCGGGTTGGATCAGCTTCAGCTGGTAGCGGTCGACAAGCTGGTCGCGCGTCTCGTACGACTCGCGGAAGAAGAGGTGTGTGTCGAGCTCGACGGTGTCCATGCGCAGACCCAGCTCCGCAACCATGTGCACGAGCACCGAGGACTGCTTCTGCCAGGAGCAGGTCAGGCAGACGCGCGGCCAGAAGAACTGATGCGTCCAGGCGATGACCTCCTCGGCGGTCATCGCCTCGAAGTCGAGGTCAGGGAGCCGGGGCGGGCTCGGTAGCGGCTGAATCGCCAAGCAAGACCTCCTTCAGCGTGTCGGCGCGCAGCCCGAGACGAAGCGTCTCGAGTGCGATGACCTCGTCGGGCGGGATGTTGCCGAGGTTGACCTCGGGGCCGAAATGCCGGACGAACCAGGCCTGCGAAACTTTCGTCGGCGTCTCCCAGATCAGGTCGTGGAAGCTGATCGAGTGCTCGATTTCGTCGACCAGACCCGTCCGCAGCTCCCCGGTCGGGCGGTAGATGCCCGCGGTGCCTGCTTCGCGACCCTCGGCGATCACCTTCCACGCACCGGCATCGAGCTCCTCCCGCATCCACTGCACCCACAGGTACGGCGCGATGTTCACCTCGGAGTCCTTCGAGCCGACCTCGGAGAGGACGACGAAATCGCGCGCGAAGTCGGCGATGAGCTCGAGCTTCTGGTCGCGGGGGATGTCGAGCGTCCCGTCCGAGATCTCGACGTGCGAGAAGCGGTAGTGCTCGAGCCAGCGCTTGAAGTCGTCCATCTTGTCCTTGCCGTACACGGCCTCGAAGAGCGTCCCGCCGCAGACGACCGGAGTGGAGAAAGAGCGATAAAGGGCGACCTTCTTCTCCAGGTTGTTGGTCACGTAGCTCGTGCCCCAGCCGAGCTTGACGATGTCGACGTATTCGCCTGCGGTGTCGAAGAGCCCCTCGATCTCGCGCAGGTTCAGCCCTTTGTCCATCACGTGCGTGAGTCCGCGCTCGCGTGGCTTGCCTTCGCGCGCGGGGATCTCGAGGAACGAGTTGCCGTCATAGTCGTGCATAGATCTCCTCCAGCTTCTTGCGGGCGCGCTCCTGCACGTCGCGGTAGAGGGAGCCCCCGTGGGCGTCGATGCCGACGGTGAGCGGGCCGAAGTCCTTCACCCGAAACTTCCAGAGGCACTCGGGCATGAGCTCCTCCCAGGCGACCTCCTCGATCTCCTCGATCTGCGTCGTCTCGAGCGCCGCCGCCCCGCCGACGATGGCGAAGTAGACCATTCCCAGGCGCTGCATCGGCTCGATCGCCTCGTCCGGGAACCCGCCCTTGCCGCAGATCGCGCGCACGCCGTACTGCGCGCCGAGCGGCTCGGTGAAGCGGACCATGCGCGCGCTCGTCGTCGTTCCGATGCAGAGCTTCTCGTAGCGGCCCGGGCCGAGCTTGCGCACGTTCGGCGCCGTGTGCAGGAGAAACGCGCCGGAGAGATCCATCGGCGGCTCGACCCCCTGGTCGAAGATCCGGATCTGCGTGCGGTCGCGGATGCCGATGATGTGGCCCTGGACGACGACCTCGTCGCCGGCCCGGAGCTTGAGGATCTCGGCGGGATCGGTGACGGGGAACGTGACCTCGTGCGTCGCCATTACGCGTCTCTCTCGTACTCGATGGCGCCGTCGGCGGCGATGTGCGCCGACGCGCGGCGCGCGGCCCAGCACTGGTAGTTGACCGCAACCGGATTCAGGGTCATGTGCGTGTCCGCGTGCTCGACGTGGACGGAGAGCACTGTCACGTCGCCGCCGAGGCCCATCGGCCCGATGCCGGTCTCGTTCAGCAGCCCGTACAGATCGTCCTCCAGCTCGGCGACGAGCGGGTCCTCGTTTCGCGTGCCGACCGGCCGCGCGATCGCTTCCTTCGCCAGGTGCATCGCGTAGTCGGCCGAGCCGCCGATCCCGACCCCGACGATCCCGGGAGGACACGGCTTGCCGCCTGCGCCCACGATCGAGTCGAGAACGAACTCCTTGATCCCGCGAACCCCGTCCGCGGGGACGCACATCTTCAAGAAGCTCATGTTCTCGGAGCCCGAGCCCTTGGGGACGCACTTCACGTCGAGACCGTCCCAGTCCGGGATGAAATCCCAGTGCACGATCGGCACGCGGTGACCGACGTTTTGGCCGGTGTTCTCGCGCGTGAGCGTGTGCACGGTGTTCGAACGCAGCGGATGCTCGATGGTCGCGCGCTCCGTACCTTCCTTGAGCGCCGCGTAGATCCGCGCCGGATGCAACGGGAAGTGCTCCCCGACGCGGCAGTAGTAGACCGCGATCCCCGTGTCCTGGCAGACGAGGTTCTTCTCCTCCTCCGCCACGGTCACGTTCCGCAGGATCGTCTGCAGAACTCGCTGACCGGGGACCGAGGTCTCCGTTTCGGCGGCTGCGGCGAGCGCGTCTCGCAGATCCTGCGGGATGTCCTTCAGCGCCCAGACGTAGAGGTGCGCCGCCGCATCCGCGACTGCGCGGTCGAGATCGGTCACCGTCGTGACACTCATGCGTTGGCCCTCTCGGCCGCGACCTTCCCCGCGCGCCGCCCGAAGACGGTGCACTCGAGGAGCGAATTTCCCATCATGCGGTTCCTCCCATGCGTCCCGCCTGCGATCTCTCCGCAGGCGAAGACGCCCTCGAGCGTCGTCTCGGCGTGCTCATCGATCACGAGCCCGCCGTTCTGGTAGTGGAGTACGGGATAGGTGTAGATCTTCTCCGCGAGCGGGTCGATGCCCGCTCCGCGATAGCGGCGGAGCATGTAGGGGAGCGAGATCTCCGCGTCCTCTCGCGAGATCCGCGTCGTATCGAGCCAGACAGCCGGGCGGCCGTCCGGGGTCACGACACCCTTTCCCTTGTCGACCTCGTCGACGATCGCCTGCGAGACGGCGTCACGGGCGCCGAGTGAGTCCGTGAACTCGTCTCCGTCGCGCGTTCAGGAGCACCGCGCCGTACGCGCGGGTCGTCTCCGGGATCGAGTACCCCTGCATCGTGCTCGGCCATGCGCCGCCGTTCGGGTGGTACTGGAGCGCATCGAGGTCCCGCGTTTCCGCGCCCACCTCGACCGCGATCCGCGTGACCTCGCCCGGTCGCGTTGGGATGGTTCGTCGAGAGCTCGCCGCGCGTCTCGGCCTCGAGGTAGCAGCGACCTCCCGCGGCGAGCACCACCGATGACGCGTCGACGTCGACCACACCGTCGTCCTTCGTCTCGAACGTCGCAGTCCAGCCGTTCCGTCCTGGACGGAGGGCGACCAGAGCGTGGTGAGGCAGTTCGGTCCCCTCGCCTGCCTCGTACGCCTCGCGCAGTGCCTTCGTGATCGCGTGGCCGGTTCGGTCACCCACCTGCAGGAGACGCTGCCGCGTGGCTCCGCCACAGCGTGCCAGCCGGTACCCGCCGTTCGAGCGCGTGAACTCGACACCGAGCTCCTCGAGCCAGTGGATCGCCGACGGAGCCTCGCTCGTGAGCACCTCTACGAGCTGCGGGTCGGCCGTCTCGTGCGAGCTTCGCATGACGTCCTCGGCATGGATCTCCGGGCGAGTCGTCCTCACCGAAGGCAGCCTGGATCCCGCCCTGTGCCTTGGCGGAGTTGCACGCTTGCAGCGTGGTCTTGGTCGCGAGCGCGACGGCGCGCCGGCGCGGCTCAGCCGAGACGGCGGCCGCCAGTCCCGAGGCGCCGCTGCCGATGACGAGCACGTCGAAGGAGTCGCGGCTTGGCACAACGCCGCATGTTAGCCGAACATACTTATACCTGTCATTATCGGAGTGTTATTCAAAGGAGCCCTTCGGCACGAGGACTGTAAACTCGCGCGATCGATGGGCACCCTGGCCGACATCGTCACGCCGACACTTCATCACCGTCGCCCCCGAGGACACGCTCGGCGAGGTGGCCGAACGCATGACGAGTCAGAACACCGGCGCGGTCGTCGTCAAGGACTTCGGGCGGATGATCGGCATCCTCACCGAGCGCGACATGCTCCGGGCCATGGCCGCGCGCGTGCACACGAGCGATGCTCGCGTGCGCCAGTGGATGACCGCCGATCCGATGACCGCGACAGCGGACATGACGCTCGACGACGCAGCCCAGGTCATGCTCGACAACGGGTTCCGCCACCTCCCCGTGGTCGACGGTTCGAACGTGCTCGGCGTCGTCAGCCTGCGCCGGGTGATGGGCGGGCGGCGGCAGCCCGCCCCCGAAGCGGCCTAGGCCGCTCAGCTACACGCGGAAGCGATCCCCTTCACCACGACCGTGGCCGCGAGCTTCTGGCCGACGTGGACCCGCCGGAGCTGCTGCGCGAGCTTCGTGTTCTTCCTGATCTCCCCGAGCGCTTCCTGCTCCGTCTCCGTCGGCTGCGTGCGGGCGAAGAGGCAGGAGAGCGGGCTCTTCTTGCCTCCGATCCAGCCCACGGCGTAGAGGTACTTCAGCACCGGCTTGGAGTACGGGGCCTTCTTGTAGGCCGCGCGAGCCCCGCCTGCCGGCACCTTCTGTGCACCGGCCGCGGCATTCAGCGTGGAGATGGCCGCCCCGCTCGACGTCGGGAGCACCGACAGCTTCTGGCCGAACGCACCTGTCAGCGAGGCGGTGAGCACCGCCATCGCAGCGACCAGGCTTGCGTACTCGACGAGCACGCCTACATCGTCCTTGTCAACGAGGCGCGAGTCAACCCGGGAAGATCACGAGACGCGCGCTTTGGCGAACTCCACGAACTCCTCGGCCACCCGCGTGCGCGCCCTCCCGGTCGCAGAAGCAAGCGAGATCATCCGGGTGGCGTCGAGACCCTCGACGCGAGCCTCGGCGAGGCGGCCGTCGGCCAGCTCGGGCTCGATGGCCGTTCGCGAGATGAACGTCACGCCGAAGCCTGCCTCCACGGCGCGGCGCACGGACTCCTGGAGGCCGAGCTCGAGCCGGACGTCGAGATCGCGCAGGCGCACGCCGAGCCGTCTCAGGGCGTCCTCGAGGATCTGGCGCACGCCCGCCCCCTCCTGCATGAGGATCAGCGTCTCCTCCCGCAGCTCGTCGAGCGTCACGGTCCGCCCAGCGAACCGATGGCCGGGAGGACACGCAAGGATCACCTGGTCGGAGAAGAACGGCTCGAAGCGGACTCCCCGATGTCGTCGCGAAGCGCCGACGATTCCCAGCTCGAGCTCGCGGTCGGCGACCCGCTGCACGACGGTATGGGTGTCGGACACCGTGAGAAAGACGCGCACGTCCGGATGCTGCCGCTGGAACTCGCCGAGCAGGACGGGCACGACGATCGCGGCCGGCCCGGTGGAAGCGCCGAGAACGAGATCCCCCGCGACCTCACCCTCGGCCGATGCTGCGAGCTCCGAGACGAGCTGATCTTCGAGTGCCAGCATGCGCTGTGCTCCGCGATACAGGCGCCAGCCGGCTTCGGTCGGCTCAACGCGCCGTCCGGAGCGATCGAGGAGCTTCGTGCCGACGCGCTTCTCGAGCGCCCGGATCTGCAGCGAGACCGCCGGCTGTGTGACCCCCAGACGCTCCGCCGCCTGGGAGAAGCTCCGCCGCTCGACGACCGCGCAAAACGCCGCAAGCTGACGCGTGTCCATAAGGAAAGCTTATCCGGCGATTCAGTAGAGGCCGCGCTCGGCGAGCCAGTGCTCGAGCAGCGGATCCGTGAGCTCAGGGCCGTGAGGCGTTCGGTGCGCTTCGGCCTTTCCCACGAGACCGGCCAGCGCGCGGTCGACGCTGCCCTTCTTGAGCCCGAGGACGCGCAGCGTGTCCTCCGCGTACAGATTCTGGGCTCGCGTTGCGAGCGCCAGCGAGACTCGCTGCTCGTTGACCGCGAGCGACTCCCAGCGTGCTCGCAACGCCGTCTCGGCATGCGCGAGCGCACGCTCACGTGCATCGACGAACGCCGCCTCGTCGGCGATCGACTGGCGCGGCACGAGCTCCCAGAGGTGGTGCGCAACGAGCATCGTGCGCTGCGGGTGTCCGCGTGTGAACGCGAGCAGTGGGTCGAGGGCGTTGCCGATATCGCGCTCAGTTCGGCGGAACCGCTCCTCGAGGTACATCGCCGTCGGCTCCATGCGCAGCGGGCCGAGCTCGACGGAGACCGCGTGCTCGAGCAACGGTCGCGACGGATCCTGGAACAGCCGCTCCATCAGCGTCGGGGCGGAGCCCGAGAACGCGTACGAGGCGACCGACGTCTGGTGCTGAAGCACGCTGCGCAGGATCCCGTCCGCGCCGTCGACGCGAAGCAGATCCTGGAACTCGTCGAACGCGACCAGGCTGCGAGCGCCGGTCCGGTCGTGGAGCTTCGCCGGGAGATCGAGAAGCCGCAGAAGCACGCTCTCGACGTCCACCCGCGGATTCGACTGCAGGGTCGCCGTGAAGCCGCCTGCGCCGAGCGACAAGCCGACCTGCCACGCGCGGAAGAGCGAGTCGACGGTGCGCCTCAGCGTTCCCTTCAGCTCGCGGTCGTACGCACGCTCGATGCGAACGACGACGCTCGAGAGCGACAGGACGCCCTCCAGGTCGACCAGGGCCGTCGCCCAGCCGTCCGCCGACGCGTGCGAAAGCACGCGCCGGAGCAGGCTCGTCTTTCCGTAGCGTCTCGGCGCCACCAGCCGCGACGAGTGACCTCCTGCCGCCAAAGCGAGCAGACGCAGGGCCGTATCCTCTCGGTCGATCATCTCCTCGGCGAGCAGCTCGCCGGCGATCCGAAAGGGATTCGCCTCGATCAACGGCACTACCCGAGTCTGCACGAGCTATGAGTTCTTGTCTACACCAAGTAGTCGAATGAGACTGCCAGTTGTAGACCCGATCACGTGTATCAAGCGTTGGCAACCATCTAGGGTCAGGCCGTGCGCGTCTGGATCGACGTCTCGAACTCACCGCAGGTGCCGTTCTTTCGTCCTCTGATCGCGATTCTCGAAAGCCGCGGGCACGACGTCGACGTGACCACCCGGGACTACGCGCAGACGATCGAGCTGCTCCGGCTGCACGGGATCCGGCATGAGGTCGTCGGGCCGCCCCACGGCGGCGCGGGTACCTGGGGCAAGGCACGGGCGATGGCCGCGCGGGTTCCCGCTCTCCGCCGGTGGGCCGGCAAGCGTCGCTTCGAGCTCGCGCTGTCGCACGCGTCGCACGAGCTCCCGCTCGCGGCACGCTCGCTCGGGATCCCGGCGGCCTACGCCTTCGACTACGAGTTCGCCCGCGTCCAGCACGGCCTCGGTTGCAGGGCGGCGACGCGTGTCGTCCTACCCGATGCGATTCCACACGAGCGGCTCGATCGGCTCGGTGCGCGAGCACGCAAGGTGCGTCGCTATCCAGGCGTGAAGGAGGAGTACTACCTCGCCGGGTTCGAGCCCGACCCCAAGGCGCTCCAAGGGCTCGGGCTCGACGCCGAGCAGCGTGATCGTCGTCGTGCGCACGCCGCCGGAAGTCTCGCTCTACCACCGCCACGAGAATCCCCTCTTCCGCGACGTGCTTCACCGGCTGGGCACGGATCCGTCTGTGCGGGCCGTCGTCCTCCCGCGTACGCGCGAGCAACGCGCGTCGATCGCCGAGCTTGGCCTTCCTTCGCTCGTCCTGCCCGAGCACGCGATCGACGCTCAGAGCCTCGTCGCGAATGCCGATCTGGTCGTCTCGGCAGGAGGGACGATGAACCGCGAGGCGGTCGCCCTGGGCGTACCCGCGTACACGACGTTTGCGGGTCGGCCTGGTGCGGTAGACGAGATGCTCATCCATGACGGCAGACTCGGAATCCTTACCTCGGCGGATGCGTTGCCAGTGCACAAACGCGGTGTGACGCATCAACGGGTCGTTCGCGACCCTGCGCTGCTGCTCGACCTCATGCTCACCGCCTTGTGACCCTTTGTCACTTGGTGACACGTGCTCGATCTGCTTAGGTCCATGGGCGCAACGACTTCTCGGGAGGGGAGAATGAGACGACTTCGGATTCACATTGGCGATGGGCGCGGTCGCACTCGTGACCGTGCTTGCGACAACGGCCGCGGCGGCGAACGGCGGCTTCACGACGAGCATCGACGAGATGCTCGACGGACGAGGGGGCTGGACCACGGAAGCGATCATCTCCGTCGGTGACACGCTCGGCAGCGGCTACACGTTCGAAGCGCTACCGGACGGGATCGCGATCGAGAGGATCAACGGCCAAGGCACGGCCGACATCCTCGTAAATCACGAGACGTCCCTCGTGCCGTTTCCGGCCACGCGGCAGGATCACATCAACTCGACGATCAGCAAGCTGCGCCTGAACCAGAACAGCGCCGGTGTGCTCAAGGGCGAGTACGTGATCCCGCAGAGCGCCGGGTACCAGCGCTTCTGCTCGAACTTCCTGGTCGGCGCCGAGCACGGCTTCGAGCGTGAGTTGCTGCTCACGAACGAGGAGGCTCGCGACATCGTTCTCCGGCAGACGGACTCCTGGGAACCCGGCTTGACGCTCGCGACCCCCAACACCGAGCAAGGCGGGGTCGTCGTCGCGTACGACGTGAGGAGCGGCGCATACAAGTCGATCTACGGGATGGGACGGCACAACCACGAGAACTCGGTTGGCATCCCGAGCTACGGCTACCCGGTCGTCCTCTCCGGTGACGACACGTTCGATGCTCCGGCGTCGCAGCTCTACATGTACAAGGCCGCGAGCGGCGAGGACGTCTGGAACGACAAGGGCAGGCTCTATGCGTTCGTCGCGGACAACCCGGCGATCAACGACTACGGCGACGTCACCGAAGCGATGGGCCCGATCCCAGGTCGCTTCATCGAGGTGCCGCGCGAGATCGCGACCGGCAAGGACGCCGACGACGGCAGCGAAGTGACGTCAGCGGACTTCGGCTATCCGCTGCCCTCGGCCTCCCCAACCACGATGCCGCCGTATCCGAAGCCTGCGACGGCAGCCATGCCCGACGGCCCGCAGTGGGTGCTCGAGCACTGGAGCAACGAGAACAACGTGTTCCAGTTCATCCGGGTCGAGGACATCGCCTACGACCGGCGGCCCGGAATGTCGAAGGTCGTCTACCTCGCGGACACCGGAGAGCCCCGCGCGAAGCCGTCGGCGATCGCCGGCTGGACTCGGCTCGAGCGGAGCGCTACGGGTGGAGGCCCGCACATGAACGGACGCATCTTCAAGCTCACTCTCGGATCGAACCCGCTCGAAGGAGCGACGCTCGACATCCTTCCCGGAGCTGACTTCGATGCTCTCGGATACAACAGCACGGCCGCGGTTCATCAGCCGGACAACATCGAGACCACAGCCGAAGGTCTCTACATCCAGGAGGACACGGGCTCGCACAACGCACAGTCGGCCGCGTTCCCCGGACGCGACCAATGCCCGGATCTGGCGATATCCGTTCTCCACGGGCATGGAGCAGGTAGTCGCCGAGGTGAATCAGGCGATTCCGGGCGCTCCGACTCCGCTGAACCGGGGCGCTTGGGAGTCGAGCGGCATCGTCGACGCCTCGGCGGTGTTCGGCCCCGGCGCGTTCCTCGTGGACGTCCAGGCGCACGGCTGGGATACGGAGATTCCCGGTGGCAACGACGCTACCGGCGATCCAGAAGCGCGAGAACGGGCAGCTGCTGCTGCTGCGAGCTCCGGGCTCGTAGATACGCAGCTAGACCGACTCGGATGCGGGCGCCGTCCTTACGGCGCCCGCTCCGTCTCCGTAAACGAGCGCACGGCGCGGTGCGCCGACGAGCGTGTTCAGGCGTCCGACGAGCTCGAGCGTCTCGCCTTCATCGACGAGACCCTCGAGCGCGTCGAGCTCCTCCTCCAGCCAGGCGGCGTCGATCGGCGGCCGCGTCACGAGCAGGATCGCCTCGTGGCTCGAAGGTGTAACGGTCTCGGATTTCGACCAGAGCTCCTCGTGCAGCTTCTCGCCCGGACGCGCGCCGACGAGCTCGACCACGATGTCTCGACCCGGCTCCTTTCCCGAGAGCCGGATCATCGTGTCCGCGAGGTCGATGATCTTCACCGGCTCACCCATGTCGAGCACGTACACCTGGCCGCGGCCGCCGATCGCACCGGCCTGAATCACGAGCTGAACCGCCTCCGGGATCGTCATGAAGTAGCGGGTCATCTCCGGATGCGTCACCGTGACGGGTCCGCCGCGCGCAATCTGCTTCCGAAAGATCGGGATGAGGCTGCCCGACGAGCCGAGCACGTTGCCGAAGCGGACGCCGCAAAAGCGCGTCGACGTGTCCTCGCGGTGTCCCCAACCCTCGACGATCCACTCGCAGAGCGCCTTGGTCTGACCCATCACGCCTTTCGGATTCACCGCTTTGTCGGTCGATACGAGAACGAAGCGCTTCGCGCCGAACTCGACGGCGACGTCCGCCATCGTTCGGGTCATCAGCGTGTTGTTCCGGATCGCCTCGACGGGATTCGCCTCGACGAGCGCCACATGCTTGTAAGCAGCCGCGTGGAAGACGACGGCGGGCCGGTACTTCTCGAAGACCTGCCGAATCTTCGTCGCGTTGCCGGCGTCCGCGAGAACGGCGGCGGTCGCGCGGAAGCCGCGCTCGTCGACGAGCTCTCGCTCGATCTCGAACAACCCGGACTCGGAGTTGTCCACCAGCACGAGCCGGGTCGGGCCGATCCGAGCGATCTGCCGGCAGAGCTCCGACCCGATCGAGCCGCCGGCGCCGGTGACCAGAACGACCTCCCCCGTGAGGTAATCCGCGATCGAGTCGATGTCGACCTCGACCGGCTCACGGCCGAGCAGATCCTCGACTTCGACCGGGCGGATCTGCCCGGTCAGGTTGAGGTCGCCCGTGATCAGCTCCGGCAGCCCGGGAAGCGTGTTCACCGGCACGTTCTCCTTGCGTGCGATCTCGACGATGCGCTCGCGTACCTCGCCGGAGGCGGACGGAATCGCGATGAGAAGCTCGTCCGGGCGCCGGTCGCGGAGCAACTGGGGAAGCTCGGCGGTCGTGCCGAGCACGCGAATGCCGTGCAGGCGCAGGTTCTTCTTGCGCGGATCGTCGTCGACGAGCCCGATCGGCGTGTAGCCGAGCGCTGGGTTCTTCAGCATCTCGCGCAGGATCAGCTGCGAGGCGTCGCCTGCTCCGACGAGCATGACCTCCTTGCCGCGCGCAACCAGGGTGCCGGCCGACGGCCGCTCGATCAGGGTGCGTGCGAGCAGGCGTGCTCCTGCGACGAAGGCGAGCAGCACGAGCAGGTCGACGAACCAGATGCCGCGCGGAACACTCGCGGGGTGGAAGTCGAGCAGGGTGAAGACGAGGAAGGCGGCCACGGAGGCCGCAGCGACGCCGCGTACGACCCCCCACATGTCCTGCGTCGAGACGTAGCGCCACCAGCGGTTGTAGAAGCCGAACGCGAAGAACACCGGCAGCTTGATCGCGAGGATCAGCGCGAAGACGTCCCAGTCGAGATAGCGGTCGTAATAGACGGGGCCGGTGTCGCCGTCGAAGCGCACGTACCAGGCGACCGTCCAGGCGGCGACGACCAGGACCGCGTCGGCGGCCACCTGCCAGAGCCTGTGCCGGTTTACCGGTGAGCGCATTCCGCGAAACCTAGGCGGGCACGCCGAGCGTGGCACGCACGGTCTCGACGACGCGCTCCTGTTGCTCCGCCGTGATCCCGGCCCACAGCGGCACCGAGAAGTTTTCCTTTGCCGCACGCTCGGTCTCGGGAAGGTCGCCCTCGGAATAGCCGAGGTAGCGAAGCGCAGGCTGGAGGTGGAGAGGCGGCAGGTAGTAGTCGGCGCTCCCGATCTGGGCCTCCGTGAGCGCCGTGCGGATCTCATCCCGCTGAGGCGACCGCGCCACGAAGAGGTGGTACACGTGGCCCGGCTCGTCCGCAGGAACCTCGCAGACCTCACCGAGGCCGAGTTCCCGGTAGCGCTCGGCGGCCTCGCGTCGCAAGGTCGTCCAGCGATCGAGCTCGCGCAGGAAGATGCGAAGCGCCGCCGCCTGGATCTCGTCCAGCCTCGAGTTCGTCCCGATGTACTCGAAGATCCGTTTCGCCTTCGAGCCGTGGAACCGCAGCATGCGGACGCGTTCGGCGAGCTCGGCGTCGTTCGTCGCGACCAGGCCGCCGTCCCCGAGACCGAAGAGATTCTTCGTGGGATAGAAGCTGAAGGTCGACGCGACGCCGGCCCCGGCGATCTCGGACGAGCCGAAGGCCTGCGCGGCATCCTCGATCAAGGGGAACCCGAGCTCGGCCAGCTCGGCGAGCGGCGCGGGCCTCCCGAACAGATGCACCGGCATGATCGCCTTGGTGCGGCTCGTCACTCGTTCCGCCACCCGCTCGGGGTCGAGGTTGAGCGACTGCTGATCGATGTCAGCGAAGACAGGCGTCGCGCCCACCCGCGCGATCGCCTCGGCCGTGGCGTAGAACGTGAAGGCCGGGCAGATCACCTCGTCGCCCGCGCCGATCTCGAGCGCGTTCAGGACGAGGACGATCGCGTCCGTGCCGTTTCCGACTCCGATCGTCTCGCGCACCCCGAGATACCGTGCGGACTCCTCCTCGAACGCGCTGACGTTCGGCCCGAAGACGAACTGGCCGCTCTCCAGAACGTCGTCGATCGCCTGCTTGATCTGCGGTAGCAGCGGCGCGTACTGCGCCTTCACGTCGATGAGGGGGATCTGCTGCGTCACGCGCGCGAGTGTAGCTCGGGGAGTCAGGCTCCCCCGTCTTCCTCAGCCGCCCGGAGTTTCCTCGACGGGACGCGCACGTCGGCGTCGGCGCACGTAGACGACCAGCCAGATGGCGACCGCCACGATCCCCGCCGCCACGAGGTACTCGAGGTAACGGAACGCGTGGTGGAAGTCCTCCCAGCTCTCGCCGGCGGCCAGCCCTGCGCCGGCGAAGGCGAAGCACCAGATCGCCGACCCCGCGAGGGTGAGCAGCGTGTAGCGGACGAACGGCGTCTCCATGACTCCCGCCGGGATGGAGACGAACGAGCGGATGACCGGCGTCAGCCGTCCGAGGAAGACTGCCCAGTCCTCCCAGCGCTCGAACCACCGCTCTGCACGGTCGAGCTTCCTCTCGTCCAGGTGGAGCCAGCGCCCGTGGCGTTCCAGGTACGGTCGGCCTCCGTAGAGCCCGATCGCCCAGCCTCCGATGGCGCCGATCGTGTAGCCGATCGTGCCTGCGAGCGCGATGGCGACGTAGGCCGGGAATCCCTCGTCGATCGTGCGTCCGAAGAGCACGACCTCCTGATCGGCAAAGGCACCGGCGGCCACCGCGCCGCCGTAGACCATGACCACTTCGCTCGCCGCCGGCAGCACGGCGTCGATGAGCATCAGGAAGAACACGGCATACAGCCCGTAGTCGCCGATGGTGGAGGTGATCGCCTCCGTGATCTCGCTCAGGATGGAGGCGACGAGCACCGCGAGAGTGTACGGACGCGACCCGCCGTTATCGGACCCGACGAACCGTGAGCGGCTGCTCGAGGGTGACGGTCCCGAGATCGTTCTCTGCCGTGACGCGAACGAGGTAGCGACCGCCGGCAGCGAGCTTCCCGTTTGCCTGCCGGCCGTTCCAGATGACCGCCTGCTCGCCCGGCTCGAAGCGGCGTAGCGCGGTGACACGGATGAGCACGCCCTCGAGCGTCTCCACGGTGACCTTGACTCGAGCCGCCCGCGTCTGCGTCCAACCGACGGTGGCGTTGGCGCCGCGCGGGGGCAAGGCCAACCGCACCGGCTCCAGCCTCGGGAAGCCGAGGGTGGAGTTCACGGCGAAGCGCCGAACGGCCGACGAGGTGAGGCCCTGGTCGTCGACGGAGCTCACGCTGAGCGTCCAGCGGCCCTCGGCCGGCGGAAGTGGCTCCGGTGCCGGAGGGGGCGGGAGGCTGGGATCGGGCGGAGGCGCGGGGACCGGGGTCGGAGGGAACGGAACCTCGTAGGTGCCCGGCGCGCGCGCGGCGGTTTCGGAGAGCGCGACAGCGCCATCCGGCGCAGTGAGCGTGAGGGCGACGGTCGACGGTCGCACGACCTTGAACGAGAGCGACTGCTCCTCCGCGACGCCGTCTCCGTTCGGTGAGACAACGGGCACGAGCGGCGGCGGCGCGTAGACGCCGTAGTAGAAGAGCATCAATGCGTTCGAGATCGGTCGCTCGGTCTTGTCGGAAGGTCGGTTCAGGATCTTGCCGTCGAACGCGAGGGTCGTCGATCCCCCTCCGTCGAGCTGCATTCCCCGTACCGCGCCGAGCCGGACGAGGGTCTGGGCCATCTCGAACGTCGTCATGCCGACCGAGTATCCGGACTGCCGGCCGTCGACGGCGACGAGGAGAATGCGACCGTCTGCGGTCTGACCGACCGCGCTGCGTGGATGTCTCGGTGCGAGCAGCGAGGTCTCGAAGGCCTCGTTCGCGCGATACACCGGCCGACCGCTGCGGACGAGGACGGGCCCCCCGCCGATCGCGTCGCCGACCGTGTCCCACCCCGGCTGGAGAATGAGCCTGAGCGCCACCGTGGTGCCGACCGGTGCCTCGGCCTGCAACTTCGTGGCCGCGATACCGCGGGCGACGAGCACTGCCGTCCCCGGGGCGATCCCCACCGACCCGTTCTGCGAGGTGCTCGCAACCGTGGCGGCGATGTCGGTGTTGGGAGTCGAGGCGGGAAAGCCGGAGAGAAGCACCGAGTACGACCCGGAGATACGCGGCGTGGATGTCCCGTAGTCGGAGGTGAAGAGCGCGATCCCGTTCTTTCCGGGCGCCTTGTTGAACTCGTTGAGCGAACGACGCTGGCCGCCTCCGCGCCAGGTACCGAAGAACTTGATCCGCCTCACGTCCAGGGTGCCGTCGAGCGTGACGCCCGCACTCGAGCGCTGCCCGTTCGGAGGGCTGACGAGGACGCCGTCCCGCATGAGGATGCCGCTCGGCCGTCCGTCCGCCCAGGCGAAGAGATCGCCGTTGACGCCGACGACCGTGCCCTGACCCGCGATCCTCCGCTGCATCGCCGAGAGCGTCTCGCGCCGCACGACGGACTCGTTCGAGAGAACCGGGCGGAGCCGGTAGAGACCGACGGGCTTGCGGGCCACGAACGACGTGGAGCGCGACGGGGCCGTGCGGAGTGAACTGAACCCCTCGCTCGTAGGTCGTTCCCGGGAAGAGCTGAGCAGGCTGAGCCGACGCGGGGGCGACGAGCAGGGCCGCCGCGAGAGCGGCGACCGCGGAGGACACCAGGAGGCGAAGCACGGCGCGGTCGAGGGTACCTCAACTCAATGCCGCGATTTGCAGGCTCTTACAGGACCCGAACAGCGCCGGGTCGCTAGCGGTAGGCGGCGACGATCGTCGAGCGACGCTCGGCCGGCAGAAGTCGCTCGACGCTCTCGAGAAGCGGCGCCGCACCCGGCACGCGTGCTCCGTACCGGTGCAGGGTGCCGACGTATTCGACCGATACAGCCTCGAAGCCGGCCGTGGCCGTCGCCTGTGCGAGCCGCTTCGGAGTGTTCGCGAGGTACCGCGTCGGGTAGACGTCCCGCTCGGCTGCTCCCGCTCCGCGTCGCTTGATCGTCAGCCGCACGCGCTCCGGCAGCCGGTCCGCGGCACGCCATCAGCGGGCTCGCGCGGTTGCTCGTCAGCAGGACGAGGCTCCCGCCGGGGCGCAGGACACGACGCCATTCGGCGAACGCCTGATCCGGAGAAGCAAGATGCTCGACCACGAAGTTGGCGTAGACGAGATCGAAGCTCGCGTCGTCGAACGGCAACGAGTCGTCGAGGTCGGCCGGGAGAAACTCGTCGAGGTACGGGTTCGCACGCCCTGCCTCTTCGTCCGCATCGACCCCGACGAGCCGAGCGATGCGGTCGCGATAGTGGCGTAGCCGGGTCGTTCGGCCGCAACCCGCGTCGAGCGCAACGGCGTTCGGCCGGAGCGCTTCGTCGAGGAGGCGGCGTTCTACGGCGGTGTGGTCCGTCTCCATCGCCGGAGACTGTAGGGGCCGGGGCCTGACCGGCCTATGCGAACGACCTTCACCTCGCGATACAGCGTGTCGCGCTGTACCGGGATCTTTCCGAGCGAGCGGATCAGGTGGACGAGCTCGTCGGTGGTCGTGCGGTACGTCGTGCCGGCCGCCGAGACGACGTTCTCCTCGATCATCACGGACCCCATGTCGTCCGCGCCGAAACCGAGCGCGACCTGGCCGATCTTCAATCCCTGCGTCACCCAGGACGACTGGATGTGGGGCACGTTGTCGAGATAGATGCGCGAGACCGCCTGCGTGAGCAGGTAGTCGAACGAGGTCGGGCGGTCTTCGTCCGAGACGACGTCGTCGAGCCGGTTGCCGTCCCGCTGGAACGTCCACGAGATGAACGCCCTGAAGCCGCGCGTCTCGTCCTGCAGCTCGCGGATGCGGCGCATGTGCTCGACGCGCTCCTCGAGCGTCTCGACATGCCCGTACATCATCGTCGCCGTCGTCGACATGCCGAGCCGGTGCGCCTGGCGCATGACGTCGAGCCACTCGTCCGACTTCGTCTTCTTCGGGGCGATGATGGCGCGAACCCGGTCTACGAGGACCTCGGCCCCGCCGCCGGGAACGGAGTCGAGCCCTGCGTCCCGCAAGCGTGTGAGCGTCTCGGCGACGGTGAGCTTGGAACGTCTCGCGATGTGCTGGATCTCGGGCGGGGAGAGCGCGTGCAGATGGATTCTGTAGCGCGCCTTGATCGAGCGGAAGAGATCCTCGTAGTAGTCGATCCCGAGGTCCGGGTGATGGCCTCCCTGCATGAGCAGCCCGGTGCCGCCGATCGCGAGCGTCTCCTCGATCTTCTTGTAGATCACGGGCTTGGGCAGGAGATACGACTCGCGCTGGTCGCCCGGGCGCCGGTAGAACGCGCAGAAGTCGCAGTCGGTGACGCAGACGTTCGTGTAGTTCAGGTTCCGGTCGACGATGAACGTCACCTTCGTCGGGTCGCTCAGCCGGTTGCGGATCTCGTTCGCGACGCGGCCCACCGCAACGAGGTCGCGCGAGCGAAGCAGCGCGATCGCCTCGTCGTCCGAGATCCGCTCCCCGTCGAGCGCCTTCTCGAGGATGTCGCCACGTAGCGGTCTGTTACTCGGGGTCGCCGCCACCGTCATGCGGGCACCTCCTCGCGCACGAAGCGGAGCTCGGGGACGTGCGCGAGCTCGCCGGCATCCCGGGCCATCTCGAGGAAGGTGAACAGACCTGCGCGCTCGCGAGGACCGAAGCTGTAGCGGAGCTTCTCGAAGTAGCGGGCCATGAATCCTGGCGGGTAGCCGTAGGTCTCGCTCGACTGCTGTGCGAGACGCTCGGGCTCCGAGCGCGCGAGCCGCACGGAGGCGACCAATGCGTGCTCGAGATCGGTGAGCCCGTCCGCAAGCGGCTCGGGCGCGGCCCAAACCGCGAAGACCATGGGCAGTCCCGTCCGCTCGAGCCAGAGGCGCCCGAGGTCGAAGTGCGGCGTTGGATCCTCGAACGCGCTCTTCAGCGCGGCGTCGCCGATCAGGAGCGTTGCATCCGCGTCCATGCCGAGGGGCAGGATCTCCGCTTTCGGGAGCAGAATGCGGACGAGAACGACCGAGGTTGCGCTCTCCGGTGTCACGGCGACGGATCGGACCTGACCGAAGGGCAGGCGGGTCACCAGCTGGATCGAGTCGATCGCGCCCTCGGAGGAGACGCAGAGCCGCGGGAGGATCCGCAGCCGGTCGTGGTTTCGCGCGTACTCGATGGAGGGGATCGGAGCGATGTCGAGCTCCCCGTCGAGCAGCATCCGGTTGAGCTCGGTGGGGACGCCGACGACCTCCTCGATGTCGGCCTCGAGACCGTAGAAGACGGGAGCCATGTTCACGTAGCTGATGCGGCCGAGGCGGATCATCGACGGCCCCTCAGGCGCCGCGCGAGCCACGTCGCGGCGGCAAGAGCAACGAGCCCTCCCCAGACGACGAGGGCGACCGGCGAGACGTCAACGGTCGTATCGTCCGAGCCGAAGTAGCCGCCGGCGGTGAAGAGCGCCGAGGCCATGAGGATCAGGGCAGCGAGGACACCGAGCGCGTAGACGACCCAGACCCAGATCGGAGTGCCGGCGCGCACGACTGCTGGCGCACGGCGGATCGTCTGCCGACTCATCGTTCTCCTCCGAGGGCTGCACCGACGAGGGCGACGAGTGCCGGGCCGGAAAGGCTGGCGGTCACCATCGACGCAGCTCCCGGTAGAGCGTGTCTCGCTGCACCGGGATGCGACCGGCCTCGCGTACGAAGCGAACGAGCTCCTCGACCTTCTGCTCGGTCTCGGTGACCGCTCCCGCAGCGTGGAAGATCTCCTCGCGCACGACCGTTCCCTGCACGTCGTTGGCGCCGAAATGCAGGGCGACCGCTGCCAGCGGCATGCCCATCATGATCCAGTAGGCCTTGATGTTCGGGACGTTGTCGAGCATCAGCCGCGCGACGGCGAGCATCTTGAGATCGTCGGAGCCAGTCGTGTGTCTCCAGCCGCGCCGCTCGAAGACCGTGTTCTCGGGGTGAAACGCAAGCGGGATGAACGCGAGGAAGCCGCCGGTCTTGTCCTGCTGGTCGCGAAGGCGAAGGAAGTGGTCGACCCGCTCCTCGTACGTCTCGACGTGCCCGTAGAGCATCGTGCAGTGCGTCGGAATGCCGAGCTTGTGCGCCGTGTCGTGCACGTGGAACCAGATGTCCGGATGCTCCTTGCCAGGCGCGACCAGGCGCCGCACACGATCGGCGAACACCTCCGCTCCGCCGCCGGGTAGCGAGCCGAGGCCCGCGTCCTTGAGCTCGCGCAGTACCTCCTCGTGCGTGAGACCGGAGAGCGTGGTCATGTGGTGGATCTCGGAGGCCGTGTAGCACTTGAGGTGCACGTCCGGAAGGGCCTCGTGAAGCGAGGCGATGGTGCCTCGATAGAACTCGAAGTCCACGTGCGGGTTCTCGCCGTTGACCATGTGGATCTCGGTGAAGCCCGTGGCCTCGCGCTGGCGGAGAACGTCCGCCACGAGCTCGTCCGCCGTGATCGTGTACGCCTGAGCCTGCTTCTGGGTAGCCGCGAAAGCGCAGAACTTGCACTTCACCCGGCAGACGTTCGTCTGGTTCAAGTACAGGTTCTGGACGAAGTAGACCTCGTCGGTTCCTCCGCGGTCGCGTCGGGCCAGGTCGGCGAGCTCACCGAGAGCGAGCAGGTCGTCCGACTCGAGGAGGGCGAGCCCGTCCTCGAACCCGAGTCGCTCGCCCGCCTCCAGTTTCTCGCGGATCGGCTCCAGAGTGGCGAGCTCGCTGACGGCCATGGCCTGTTTCACCGCTCCCGGTCGATGACGATGTGCGTGAGTGCCTCCAGATCGGGCTCGTCGCGCAGGAACTCCCTCGCCTTCCTAGCGTAGTCCAAGGCCATCGCCCTGGACTCCTCGAGCGCGCTCGTCTCGGCGACGCGAACCAGCGCGCCCTCGAGTGGGCCACCTTCGAGCGCGCGGCGTACGACCTCATCCTCGCGCGCGGCGAGGATCAGCGGGAGCGTGGGAACGCCTTCCCGAAGATCCGCGCCCGGGATCTTCCCGGTCTCGATCGTCTCGCCGACGCAATCGAGGATGTCGTCGGCGATCTGGAAGGCGATTCCGAGCGCGAGCCCGAACTCCCCGAGCCGCACATCGCGGGAGCCGAGGAGACACGACGCCTCGAAGAGCTTTCCGGTCTTCAGCGAGATCCGCTCGAGGTAAGCGTCGATCGGTGTGGAGGGGTCGTGTGCCTGCTGCTTTTGCATCGCCTCCCCGCCCGCGATCGCCAGACACGCGCGGGCGAGGATGTCGACGCCCTCCAGATCGCCGGCGCCCGCCAGCTCGGCGAACGCGCGCGAGAAGAGATAGTCGCCCCCTGCCCGCGCAGCCAGCTCACCATGCTCGTGCCACGCTGAGGAGTGGCCTCGACGCAGCTCCGCGCCGTCGATCACGTCGTCGTGGACGAGCGTGGCCACGTGCGCGAGCTCCACCGCGACACCGCAGCAGAGCGCGCGTTCCCGCTGTGGCGACGTCAGATGAACGAGCAGCGGCCGCAGCCGCTTGCCGCCCGAGGCGACCGCGGTTCGGCCGACACTGGCTACGAGCCCCGGGTAGCGGTCGACCGCGAGCTCGAGCCGCAGCTCGAGCTCCTCGAGATACGGCTTTGCCTCCTGGAGAAGCGCCTGGGTGCTCACAGCCGCACCGCCGTATGCAGGGCCACGCTGCCCCCGCCCAGCAGCCTGTAGCGCACGTCCTCGAAGCCGGCCGAGACGAACAGCCGGGCAAGGTCACCGGGCCCAGGAAAGCGGCGGACGCTCGCGGGAAGGTAGGTGTAGGCCTTGCCGCCAGGGAGCACCTTGCCGGCGAACGGCACGAGCACGTCGAACCAGAGGCGGAAGAACGGGCGCAACGCTCCGCGCGGGCGCGTGATCTCGAGCACGGCGACCCTGCCTCCCGGTCGAAGGACGCGATGGAGCTCGCGCAGGCCGCCCTCGAGATCGTCGAGGTTGCGTACACCGAAGCCGACGGTCACCACGTCGAAGTCCCCGTCCGGAAAGGGCAGTGCGAGCGCGTCCCCGTGAACCCATTCGATGGTTCCCGACTTGCGCCGAGCGCGCTCGAGCATCCGCGCGGAGAAGTCGAGACCGACCACCTTCCCTCCGCGATGTTCGGCTTCGATCGCGAGGTCCCCGGTGCCACAGCAGGCATCGAGCACCCGGTCGCCCGGCCACACGACCTGGCGCGCCGCGAGGCGGCGCCAGCGCCGGTCGAGCCCTGCGGTCATCGCTCGATTCATCACGTCGTAGACCGGGGCGATGCGGTCGAACATCCCGCGCACCTCGTCGGAGGGGAGCCGGCCGGTCTCGTGGGTCAAGACGATTCTCCCCAGCGCTTCGCGAGCGTGTTCTCGATCCCCAGCTGGTCGAGGCAGCGTGCGACGAGGAAGTCGACGAGATCGTCGATCGTCTCGGGAGCGTGATAGAAGCCCGGCGCTGCGAAGAGGATGACCGCGCCGGCCTCGTTCAGGGTCGCGAGCCCGCGGAGATGGATCGAGGACAGCGGCGTCTCGCGCGGTACGAGCACGAGCGTTCGCCGCTCCTTGAGAGCGACCGAAGCGGCTCGGTGGATGAGGTTCTGCATCGCGCCCGAGGAGAGCGTTCCCACGGTCGCCATGGAGCAGGGGCAGATCACGTACCCGTCGACCTTCGCAGAGCCGCTCGCGTACGGGCTCTTGAAGTCGCCTTCGCCGTAGACGGTCACGTTCGATCCGGCCTCTCCGACGAAGCGCTCGAGCACCTCCTCCCGCTGGATCGAAGGATCGCCGTACAGCTCGGTGGCGATGACCTCGATGCCGGAGCGAGAGGCCGAGAGCCCGACCTCGCAGTCAGCGGCGACGAGAGCGCGAAGCAATCGCTCGGCGTACGGAGCGCCGGAGGCGCCGGTCACGCCGAGGAAAATGCGCACGGTTCAAGCGTATCCGGGCGCTGTGCGACCAGGGCGAGGCATGCCTCGCCCTACGGCGATTCGGACTCGCCGCCCTTCGAAGCTTCGAGGAACGCGCCGAGCGCGGCGAGGTTCTCCTCCCCGAGATACGAGTACGACCCCATCACGTTGTTCCCGAACCGCGACGGGGTTGGCGAGGTACTGCACGAAGTACTCGGCGTCGTTGGTCTGCCCGATCTCCGAGAGATCGGGGGCCCCGAGCGCGCCCGCGCCGAAGCCGAGATAGATGTGGCACTGCAGGCAGCCGGCCTGGGCGAAGAGCGTCGCACCGGCCTCCGCTTGCTCGTTTCCAGCGAAGCCCTGCTCTTCCGCCCACTCGGCCGGAACGCCGTCCGCGATCAGCGTCGAGCCGAGCGACTCCTGCGCGGTCGCGCCCTTGTACGTCAGCACGCCCATCGAGAGGACGGTCAAGACGGCGGCGACCATCGCCACCGGGCGCCGGGACGGACGCCGCTCGCGCCGCCGGTCGTAGAACGGGAGCCCGAGCAGGAGGACGAGGAGGACAGTCGGGATTCCGACCGTCGCGATGACGACCGTCTCCGGCCACTCGAAGATCCGGAGCAGGTAGAAGAGGAAGTAGAAGTACCAGTCCGGGCGCGGGATGAAGTCCGTCGTCCCGGGCTCCGCGGGCTCGGCGTACAGCGGCCCGAGGATCCCCGGCTCGAGACCTTCGCCTTCGGGGGTGTCGCCGGCCCCGTAGTACCAGATGACCGCGAGGCCGATGATCACGCCGACCACGACGAACCCCATGACCGTGTCGTGGAGCATCGCCCGCGGGAAGAAGGCCTTGCCCTCCTTCTTGACGTCGTCCTTGTAGCGCGCGAACCACTCGCGGTTCTGCTCGCCGATGCCCTTCGCCATTACTTGCCGCCCCCGCTCCCCGGGCGGACGAGCCCCGCTCGGGCGCCGGCTGCCTTACGCACCGGGCGCTCACGACCAGCGGCCTCGCGCGACCACGGCGGGGACGTGATCCCCAGCCGCGCGACGAGGTAGAGATGGATGCCGATGAGCGCGATCAGCGCACCGGGGATCAGCAGCATGTGCAGCGCGTACCACTTGGCGAGCGTGTCCGACCCGATCTCCGGGCCCCCCGCCAGAAACTGTGAGAGCCACGGGCCGGCGAAGGGCGCTGTCCCGTTCAGGTTGATGCCCACCACGGTCGCCCAGTACGCGGTCTGGTCCCAGGGCAGCAGGTAGCCGGTGAAGCCCATCAGCATCCCCATGACGAGGATCAGCACGCCGGTGATCCACTGCAGCTCGCGCGGGTACTTGTACGCGCCGAACAGGAAGACGCGGCCCATGTGCATGAAGAGGAGGATCACGAAGACGCTCGCACCCCAGCGGTGCATCCCGCGCACGAGCCAGCCGAGCGTCAGGTCGTTCGTGATGTGCTCGATCGACGTGTAGGCGAGCGGCTTGCCCGTCGTCGGATCGATCTCGGAGGCAGGCTTGTAGTACATCGCCAGGATCGCTCCGGTCAGCGCCTGCGTGGCGAACGCGATCAGGGTCGCGAAGCCGAGGGTCTGCGCCCAGCTGATGTCCCGAGGGACGTTGCGGAAGAGGAACCACTTGGTTCCGCGAACGCGCGCCGGTGCGCTCGTCGACCCAGTCGAGGGGCGCGAGCACCGCCAGGTCGACGACGGTCTGCTTCCTGGTCTTGCGCTTGTAGGCCATGCGCCGCCTAGCCCGTCACCTGGCTGGGAACGATCGGGTAGAGCCACGCCTCGAGGCCGTCGACGTGCGTGCCGGGCACCGACCACGGGTACCGGGAGATGGTCGCGTTCGCGCCCGTTCCGGAGACGTTCCCGACCGCGAACAGATCGCCGAGGACGAGATTGCCGTTGCGGATCGAGAACGCGTAGCGGTCGAGCGAGCGCACGGGCGGCCCGGCGGTTCGATTCCCCTCCGAGTTGTACTGGCCGCCGTGGCACGGGCAGCCGAACGACTGGGCGAGCACCGGCCGGAGCTCGACGTCCTTGACCTTCTTGATCGCGTCCTCGTCGATCGGCCCGTTCGGCTGAACGGGGCAGCCGAGGTGGACGCAGCGGCTGTACAGGATCGTGAAGCTGGGCTCGCCCGCGTCCGTGTCCTCGTTTCTGCGGACGAATGCGGTCCGCCGCGAGACCTCGCCCTGCTCCGGCTTCGACAGGTACGTCGCGATCACGTACTCCCCCTCGGGGAAGTTGTCGATCGGACCGAGATCGACTTCGTCCTCGTCCACGTTCGTGAACGACGGGAGCACCATGAAGCCGAGCACGGGCAGCGTGAGGACCGCGCCCATGCCGGCCGAGAGCCCGATCAGCGACGCCTCCAGGAAGCGTGAGCGCGTGTACGCGGGAAGCGGCTCCTCGGGCCCGTCCGCCTCGGCCGCCGCGGTCTGCGCAGCCGCCGCCCGCGACTCCGGCGCGATCGCCGGCACGTCGCCGCGCACGTCACGCGTGACGTCGAGCGCCCAGAGGACTCCGAAGACGACCGCGAGGATCGCGCCGATCGCAGCGACGATCCAGCTGATGACGAGGCCGAGCAGGAGGCAGGCCACCCCGATCGCGAACCCGATCGGCCAGAGGCTGGGCCCGGGAACGTGTGGGGTGTCGGGACCGTTAGTGCTCAACGCAGACCAGGTCTGGATTCAATCTCTCAGCCGTCGCCGCTGTCAACGACGTATCGGCTGACGCATGGATTCTTACTGGTCGCGGCGGCGCGCGTCAGGAGAGGCGATGCCGTACTCCGCCCAGCGGCTGCGAAACCCGTTCCTGGATGTCCTCGGACATCGAGATCTCCTCCGGCCAGACGCGAGCGTCCTCCTCCGGAAGCTTGTGCGTGGCGTCGATGCCGAGCTTCCCTCCGTAGAACTGCCGTCCGGGCGCATGGTCGAGGTGGTCGAGTGGGCCCTCGGAGATGAGGACGTCGCGCTTCGGGTCGACGTTCGCCGTCACGCGGAAGAACACTTCGTTGTAGTCGTGGACGTTCACGTGCTCGTCCACGACGACGATCGACTTCGTCAGCGAGAGCATCCCGAGCCCCCAGAGCGCGTGCATCACCTTCTGCGCGTGCCCCGGGAACGTCTTCCGGATCGAGACGATCGCGCAGTTGTGGAACGCACCGGCGACCGGGAGGTCGTAGTCGACGAGCTCGGGCAGCGTCATCCTGACCGCGGGCAGGAAGATCCGCTCGGTCGCCTTGCCGAGCCACGCGTCCTCCGCGGGTGGCTTGCCGACGACGATCGAGGAGTAGATGGCATCGTGGCGCATGGTCATCGCCGAGATGCGGAAGATCGGGAACTCCTCGGCGTGCGAGTAGTAGCCCGTGTGGTCGCCGAAGGGGCCCTCGACGCCCACGTCGTCCTTGGACACGGTTCCCTCGAGCACGATCTCGGCGTTCGCGGGCACCTCGAGATCGATCGTCTTGCAGCGCACGAGCTCGACCGGGCTGCCGCGGAGGAAGCCCGCGAGCATGAGCTCGTCGAGGTGGTGCGGAAGCGGCGCGCTGGCGGAGTAGGCGGAGACGGGATCGAGCCCGATCGCGACCGCGACGGGGATGCGCCCGTCCTCGGCGGCGAGCAGGTCGGCGCGTCCGTCCTTGTGCATCTGCCAGTGCATGAAGGTCGAGCTCCTGTCGACGACCTGCATGCGATACATGCCGACGTTGCGCACTCCCGTCTGCGGGTCCTTCGTGATCACGGCGGGAAGGGTGATGAACGGCGCGGGGTCGCCCGGCCAGCAGCGCTGTATCGGCAGCAGCCCGAGGTCGATCTCGCCGCCCTCGAAGCACGACCTCCTGGCACGGCCCTTTGGAGACCGTCTTCGGCATCGAGTCCGCGACCGACTTCAACTTGAGCAGGCCCTTGACCTTCTCCCTGATCCCCTGCGGAGGCTGCATGTCGAGCACGTCGCCGAGCTTGGCCGCGGCATCGTCGAGCCGCTCGACGCCGAGCGCGAGACACATGCGCCGCTCGCTGCCGAACTGGTTGATCAGGAGCGGGTGCTTGGAGCCCTTCGGGTTCTCGAACAGCAGCGCCGGACCGCCCGACTTGACGACGCGGTCGACGATCTCGGTGATCTCGAGGTCGGGGTCGACCTCGGCCGAGATGCGGCGAAGCTCGCCCTCGCGCTCGAGGAGCGCGATCCACTCGCGGAGGTCTCGCGGGGGTGAGGCCAAGGCGCGGGTCAGTCTATGGACGCGAGTGCAGTCGTGACCGCAGCATCGAGCGACATCGTCCTACGTTCTGCTCGCGCCTGATCGAAAGCGTTTCTCCGAATGCCTGGCTCAGCTGCCCGATCGTCGAGCGAGGATGCCCTTATCCGGGTGCTCGGCGACGTCCGTGAAGAGAAAGGTGACGGTGCCGCTCGGGAGGTCGTCGCGCAAGCGCGAAGCATTACGCGCTGGCCGTGCGCTGACTAGCTGTGGCGGCGGTGACGCCGGCGGGCGAACCAGTCGTTCAGGTCGCCGAGGAAGATCACCGCGAGGAAGACGAGCCCGACGACGAGCATCGAGAGGATGATGTTCAGCCCCTCTTCGGCTGCGTCCGCGAGCACCGGTGCGTACAGGCCGCTCATCGGGCGCGACTCTAGCCGACGAGCAGGGCGTGTGCGGCGAGCGCGCGCTCGACCCGTTCGGCGCCGACCGACTCGCGTGCCGCCTCGTCGAGCAGCGCCGCATTCGCCTCGAGCCTGAGCGCGTCGCGAGCGGCTCGAGGCCCCCTGCCCCGAGGCGAGCTGCGGTCGCCGCCCAGGCGGCTCCGTCGCCGTTCCTGCCCTCCGCACGCGCTTGACCGCACAGCGAGATGAGCTCCGACAGGTCGAGGACGGCGGCCACATTCCCCGTCGCCGCTACGCGGACGAGCCCGTGCGCGTAGAGGTAGTCGCCGAGGAGAAGAGCGGTGTCCGAAGCAGTCGGCGCGAACAGCCGCGAAAGGCCGTAGTGCACGAGGTAGCCCTCGTAGATCGTCTCCAGCCCGAGCCCGAGCTCCGGTGGCGCGAGCGGCGAGAACACCGGCTCGAGGCGGCGCTCCTCGACCGGGAGCAGCGCGTCAGCCCAGAGCGGGCTCTCGGAGGCGGCATCGGCGGCGATCTCTTCCCACACCACGGGAAGCTATCCCGAACGGCTCGCCGCGCGCGGCGGCTCCGCCTGGGGAGGTTCGAGCTGCACCTCCACCGGAATGTCGGGCGCCCCCTCGCCCCACGGCTGGAGACGGACCCGGGGCCGGAAGAAGCCCCACACGGCCCGCAGCCCGGCCATCGTCGGCAGCGCGACCAGCACGCCGGCGATCCCGTACAGCTCGCCTCCGGCCAGAAGTCCGAAGATCACGAGCAGCGGATGCAAGCGAAGCGCACTCGCCATGACGTTCGGGACGACGATGTGCCCTTCCACCTGGTAGATGAAGAGGAAGAGCAGCCCGACCCAGATCACCCCGACCGGGTCGACGAAGAGCGCGTAGATCACCGGCGGCACCGCGGAGAGCCACGGCCCGATGTACGGGATCACCTCGATGAACGCCGTCCAGAGCCCGAAGAGGAGCGCGTACTCGTCCGCACCCTCGACCAACCCCGTCTTGCCGAGAATCCACATCCCGACCCCGGCGCTCGTGCCGATGACGGTCGAGAGGATCGCCTGGCCCTTTCACGTAGCCCCAGAGCGCGGACTCGATCTGGTTCGTCAGCGGTGGGCCGCCGTGGGGCGGAAAGCGGCGGTCGATCGAGCGTTCGAGCCGGGGCATGTCGAGCAGCATGTAGATGGAGATGACGACGATCAGGATCGCGGAGAAGAGCAGCAGGACGACCGAGATCGCCGCGCCCTGGGCGAACTCGATCCCGTCCTGCACGTATCCCGAGATCTCGCCGGTGCCGAGGGAGTCGACCCACTCGTTGATCTGCTCGCGCACCTCGATGCTCTCGAGCCCGTGGTCGTCGAGCCAGGCCTGCAGCCCGTCGATGTCCACCTCCGCCGCGGTCCGGCCGGTCGCCGAGTCGACGTCGGTCACGTAGTCGTCGATGCGTTCCGCCGCATTGCGGGCCTGGTCGAACGCGACCACGCCGATCGCGATCAAGAGCGCAACGACGGTCGCCGCGAAGATCGCGTACACGATCAGCACCGAGAGCGTGCGCGGAACCTTGAGCCGGCTCAGGTCACGTACCAGCGGGTTCAGCATGAACGCGATGACCGAGGCGGTGAGGAACAGGAAGAGGACGTGGCCGAGCGTGCGCGCCAGGAGGAAGGCGAGCACCAAGAGCACGGGCAGGCCGACGAGCTGGATCCAGCGCGGAATCTGGATCGTCGTCGGGCCGGGGGCGGCCATCGAGCGGATCGTATCGCGGGGCTGGAAGTCGCCCCTGGTCTGGCTTTCCCCAACCTCAACCTTCACCCTTGCTACGGTCCGGGAAATGACGACTCCGCGCTCACGGCATGCGGCCAGGCTGCGTGCCAACAGGCGACGGGCTCAGGCGAGAGCACGGTGGTTCGCGGTCTCGATGGTGGTCGGCGTGGTCGCCGTCGCGACGCTGCTCCTGACGGCGTTCGACAACAGCGGCGTGCCGAGCTCCGCAGGGGCTCCGGTGCCGGCTCCGCTGCCCGTGACCTCGGCTCCGCCCGAGCCGCAGGTGCTCGCGACCGTCGGCAACCTGCGCGTGCAATCGCCCGTCGCGCAGGGCGGTGTGACGGCGGTCGGATTCCACGGATCGGACGAGGGCGCTCTCGAGCTCCATCCCGTGGGGCCGCAGGCGAATGAGGGACTGCTCGCACGGCTCTGGCGGAAGATCACCGGCTACTCCCGGGAGGGGCTGCCCTGGTATCAGCTCGAGGGTGGCGCGCTGCGGACGCTCGACGTGGGAGCGGTCGCTGGTACCGATGTCTACTCGCCCGTCGACGGCACCGTGATCGCGATTCGCGACCAGCTCGTCTCGGGCCGCAAGGTCGGGGCAGAGATCGAGCTGAGACCGACCTCGGCGCCGTCGCTCGTCGTCTCGCTCCAGAACGTGCGTCCCGACACAGGGCTGACGGTGGGAGCAAACGTCGCCGCCGGCTCCTCCAAGCTGGGACGGGTCACCGACATCAGCAGGCTCGAGCGGCAGGCTCTCGAGCGCTTCGCCGCGGACGGCGGCAACAACGTCGCCATCCAGGTGTACCTCTCGGCGACGCTCGGCGTCCCGTAGAGCTCTAGAGTCCCGCCCCTGCGCATCCTGTTCATCGCCGATGTCGTGGGCGCTCCGGGCCGGAGTGCGCTCGAAGCGCTCCTACCGGGGTTGCGCAGCGACCTCGAGATCGACGTCTGCGTCGTCAACGGCGAGAACGCGGCTGACGGGATCGGGATCACGCCTCGCCTTGCAGACCGGCTACTGGCCGCAGGCGCCGATGCGATCACGCTCGGAAACCATGCCTTCCGGCGGTCCGAGATCGGCCCCTACATCGAGGGATCGGAGCGGATCATCCGTCCGGCGAATGCGTCGAAGAACACGCCGGGGCGCGGACTGACCGTCGTGCCCACGACGGAACGGGGCACGGCTCGCGGTGATCAACGTCCTCGGGTCCCTGTTCCTCGATCCTGCGACCTCGATGTTCGAGATCGTCGACGAGCTCGTCGACGATGCGGTTGCCAAGACGCCGCTCGTACTCGTGGACGTGCATGCCGAGGCGACGAGCGAGAAGGTCGCGCTCGCGCGCTGGCTCGACGGTCGGGTGACCGCGGTCGTCGGGACCCACACGCACGTCCAGACCTCGGACGCGCGCGTCCTCGCGAACGGCACCGCCTTCATCACCGACGCGGGCATGACCGGACCGCACGACTCGGTGATCGGGGTCGAGGCCGAGCTCGCGATCAGGCGCATGCGCACGGGGCTCCCGGTGCGCTTCGAGACGGCTCAGGGTGACGTGCGGATCGAAGGCGCCGTGATCGACTGCGACTCCGAGTCGGGCAAGGCGTCAGCGATCGAGGCGCTCCGCGTCCCGTTCGGTTGATCCACCGGTTCGCGCGGTAACAGGAGCCAGAGCAGCACGAAGGGTAGGAACCAGGGCAGATAGAGATAGAACCAGTGGGTCAGCGAGAGCTGGAACGCGACGAGGATCGACGCCGTCAGCGCAGCGAGCTCGATCGGGCCCTTCTCCCGCGGCACGAACGCGAAGACGACAGCCAGGGCGACGGCGAAGACGGCGACGACCGGTTGCAGGAACCCGAGGTCCGGGATTCCCTCGGCGTGGTACTGGCCCCAGCCCCAGAGCGAGAACGGAGAGTCGCGTCCGGCCTGGAAGCCCACGGTACGGCTCCAGAACGTGCGGATCGCCTCCCGAAGATCGGGCTCGAGCAGCAGGATGACGAACGAGGCGAGGGTCGCCAGCGCGAATGCGAGGGCGAAGCGCACGAGGCGACGCAGTTCGAGAGTCGGGTAGCTGGCCCAGAGCGGTGCGAGGAGCAGTCCACCGAACTTCGTCCAACCTGCCAGCGCGACCGCTGTTCCGCGCGCCCACGTCGACGACGCGAGCCAGAAGCCGAAGACGAGGAATGCGGGCATGATCGTGTCGTTCGTGTTCGCGTTCAAGGCGTACGCCGTGAACGGGTAGGCGCACCAGGCGAACGCCAGCATGGCCGCCAACCGCGTTCCCCCGAAGCGGAGGCCCGACGAGACCAAGCCCAAGGACGGTCAGCAGGTCGAACAGGATCGACGTCGCGTGCGCTCCCGGAAGCGAATCCCACTTTCCGCTCCACGCGAAGACGAGCGTGGCAGGAACATAGGCCACGTACGCGACCGGCCCGTACGTGTCTCCACGCTCGATGGCTGCTTCGCAGCGCCCGTTCGTCTGGATCCGCTCGCGGACGTCGCCGTCCGCGTCCTTTGGCCCGCACTCCTCGAGATCACCTCGCTGCGGCATGTTCCCGTACGGCGCTTCGCCGTCCAGAATGCGGGTCGCGCCCACGACCCCCGCAAGCCCGACGTCGATCACTCCTCGTGGCGCCTCGACATTGAGGCCGACCCGGAACCCGAGGAGGAAGATGGCCGCCGCCGCGAAGACCCACGTCGGCCATACGGGCCGGAGCTCGCCCTGCCGCTTGCGAACGCCTACCCAAGCGCTCCGTGCGAGCAGATAGCCGAGTACCGGGTAGACGAGCGGAACGCTCGTGAAGATTTCCCCGCGACCGAAGAAGGCGAGCGAGACCGAGAACGAGAGGAGGACGAGCAGGTCGACGTTCCGCAGGGAGAACGGCCGCCGCAGGTCGGCGAGCCCGACGAAGAAGACGAGGCAGAACGCGAGCCAGACGTACGGCTTCAGGAGCGTCTTGCCGCCGAACGAACCCTTTCCCCCTCGCGCCATCCCCCAGGCGACCTGAGGGCCGGTCCGCACCTCGCTGACGGTCTCGGTGGTGTCCTCGACGACCGCCTGCGCGATCTGGCCGGCCTCGCCCGACCAGACCTTGACGAGCCAGGTTCTGGTCTCGTCACGGAAGGTCGCGGAGGTCGTCGGATCAGGCGGGTAGCGCTCGAGCCAGCCCGCGACCCTGGACTGGGCGAGCGCGACGCCGATCGCCCGCTCCTCCGTCAGTCGCGCGGTCTCCTGGCCGGGCGCGGCCGCAGCGGGAGATGCAAGGACGCCGCCGACCAAGAGCGGCGGCCGCCACGGCGAGAGAGACTCTCAGCGGGTGCGAGTGGGCCCGAACGACCAGAGCTTATTGCCGACGAAGTTGATCGGCGTGACCAGCACGATCGCGATCGCCTGAGCCACGATCTCCGGCAGACCGATCTCGACGAGCATGTAGAGCACCAGGAGATTCGCGACGAGAGCAAGCGTGGAGACGACGAAGAAGCGCATGCCCTGGTAGGCGACGCTTCCTCGCTGCTCTCGAAATGTCCAGAGGCGGTTCCAGATGTAGTTGTTCGTCACTGCGACGAGGAACGATCCGACAGCCGCAGGGATGTAGTGGACGCCGAGTACCAGTACGAGCAGCGAGAACACCCAGAGATTGACCAGATATCCGGTCGCGCCGACGAAGCAGAACTTGACGAGCTGCTCCCAGTTCCCACGGCGGCCCAGGGCCGCGCGCACGCGATCGCGCCGAAGCCCTACCCGAACGTCTCGAGCGGTGGTCTCCACGACTGTCCCAGAGTAGCCTGGAGAGCGTTCGCGTCGACCCCCCATTGGGCTAGGAGCCGCCAGCCGAAAACCCCTCTGCGCCGAGGAGCGGCACGAACCTGCACGAGACGCTCCGGCGCTCGCGGTGGCCGTCCTCGGTGCGTTCGACGAGCACGAGCCGCTGCCCGAGGCGGCCACCCCGCGGAACGGCGAGTCGCCCGTCTTCGGTCAGCTGTCCCACCAGCGCGGGAGGAACAGCCGGCGCGGCCGCGGCGACTGCGATGGCGTCGAAGGGTGCCTGTCGAGGAGCTCCGAGCGAGCCGTCCCCGACGATGACCTCGACCTCCGCGTAGCCCGCTCGACCGAGGGCCGACTCTCGCACGCTCGGCCAGCGCGGGGATCCGTTCGATGGATACGACGTGACCCGCCAGCTCGGCCAGCACGGCCGCTTGGTAGCCGGACCCGGTGCCGACGTCGAGCACGCGCTCGTCGCCGGTGAGTTCCAGCAACTGGCAGATCGTCGCGACCATGAAGGGCTGCGAGATCGTCTGCCCGCTTCCGATGGGGAGAGCATTGTCCTCGTAGGCGAGATGACGAAGCTCCTCGGGAACGAAAAGCTCGCGCGGGACCCGAGCCATCGCGTCGAGCACCCGTTCGTCGAAGCTCCCACGGCGGCGCAGCTGGTGCTCGACCATGTGCTCGCGCGCTTCGGCCGCGGCGCTCGATGTCAGGGCATCGCGCGCTCCCGGCT
The DNA here is from genome assembly GCA_963838395.1 of uncultured Actinomycetes bacterium. Lineage (GTDB taxonomy): Bacteria > Actinomycetota > Thermoleophilia > Gaiellales > Gaiellaceae > GMQP-bins7. Next base: position 795,253 of record CAWIQX010000014.1, on the reverse strand, counting down.
GCGGTCATTTCGCGAGCGTCCGCAAACCCGCGTACCGGGCTGCCTGCTTCCCGCGCATGCGTGCCGCGAGGAGCGGCAGAACGACCGTCACGACGTATCCGACGAGCGGGATGAGGGCGAGCAGACAGACGAAGAGCCCGATCATCGTCACGTACGCAGCGATTCCCATGCGCGTCGCGCCGCGCCGCATCGCGCCGTGCACGACGGCGGCCGCGGAAAGGGCCCCGATGAGCCCTGCGATGCCACCCGCGACCGTCTCGGGGAGGTCGCCGATCACCACGAAGCCGAAAGCCGCACCGGCAGCGGCGCCTACGACGGCTGCGACTCCCGCGCCCACCGCGTTCACTCCGAGGAGCCCGGAGAGGATGACCCCGAATCCGAGCCCGAGCCCGAGCGCGAGCCCGATCGTGTACCAGAGGCCCATCGCCGTCCAGTGTAGAGGCGAGGAATCCGGGCAGCGGCGACCGACGTAGTCCCTTGGGACATCGACGGAGGGGAGGCCTGATGGCCAAAAGAACGGCAGTCGTCTTGGCATTGGCACTCACAGGCGCGCTCGTGCTCGGCATCGTCGCCTCGATCGGGGCCGCGGACGCGGGCAAGCGAGACTTCAAGGCGAAGCGAATGCTCGCCTCGTTCGAGGTGCCCGCGGCGTCGAGCAGTGCGACGGGGAGCTTCGAGGCAACGCTCGAGAACGACACGACGGTCGCCTACACGCTCGCCTACTCGGGGCTCGAATCGGGCGTCGCCCAGGCGCACATCCACTTCGCGCAGAAGTTCGCGAGCGGAGGAATCTCGGTCTGGCTCTGCGAGGCGACTGCGGTCGCCCCTCCGGCTGTGGCCGCGCTGACGCCACCGTGCCCGCAACAGGGTGAGGTCTCGGACACCTTCAACGCTGCCGAGGTGATCGGCCCCGGCGGGCAGGGCATCTCGGCAGGCGAGTTCGCCGCGCTCGTCGAGGCGATGCGGGAAGGGTCGACGTACGCGAACGTGCACTCGGCGTCGATCCCCGGAGGGGAGATTCGCGGGCAGATCAGCGTGGGCGGCGGTGGAACCGACGACGACGACTGATCTACCCGTGGGGTCGGACCCCACTGGTTCAAGGGGTCAGACCCCACGGGTCTGACCCCTACGTCTCGGGCTTGCACTCGCCGGCCCTACCGGGATACTCAGGTAGGTGCGCCGTCGCCTCGCCTGGCTCCTCTCCGCGCTCGCGGTCGCCGTCGGCATCGTCACGTCCGTCACCGCGGGCGCATCGAGTCACGGCCGGCCGTCCCGCAGGATCTCCCGATCTCGCCGCGATGACGCTGGCGGTTTCCGACCTTCCGTCCGGCGCCCGCATCGACAAGCAGGGGTACTACCGCGATCCGGATTTCGTGGCCGCCTACGAGCGCGAGTTCTCCCTTCCCGGCTCTCGAATCGGCCGGTCGAGATTGCTGCTCCTCTTCACCAATCTCAGCGTCGATCGGACGGACACCGCCGCCGGCGTGAAGTTCGAGACACTGCGCGTGCTGGCTGGAAAGAAGGAGTTCCGGAATGCGCTGGCTCGCGAGATCGCGCGCGGCGGCGATTGTCGGCCAAGTCCGTGAGCGTCGGCCGTCCTCGAGCGGTTCGGGCCGGTGACGGAGCGGTCGCCTTGCCCATCAGCATGAAGGCGGAGGGGCTGGTGCTCCGACTCGGGATCACCTTCATGCGCGTCGACCGCGTGCTGGGCACGATCACACACTTCGGTGTTCCCGGACTGAAGATCTACAACGCAGATGTAGACCGGCTCGCCCGCTTGAGCGCGGCGCGCATGAGAGCCGGACTCGTACCGGTACTGCGGTCAGAGCCGCTCGTCTCCGGTACCGCCCAGCCGGGGCTCGCTCTCACGGCCACCCGCGGCACCTGGACGGGTGATCAGCTCGCGTTCGCCTACCAGTGGGAGCGCTGCGACTCCGCCGGCACCGGGTGCGCCCCGCTCGTCGGAGCGACGGCGCCGACGTACTCCGTCTCCGCCGGCGACCTGGCCTCGACTCTGCGCGTGACCGTGACCGGGCGAAACCGCCTCGGCTCGATCGCCACGAGCTCCAGCTCGACAGCGGTCGTCGCAGGCCCGCCGGGCTCTCCCACGCCGACGGCGACGCCCTTGATCTCCGGAACCGCGCAGGCGGGTGCGACGGTGACCGTCGACACGGGCGGTTGGGCCGGCAGCCCGACCTCGTTCGCCTATCAGTGGCGGCGCTGCAACGGTTCGGGGAGCGCCTGCGTGGACATCGTCGGGGCAACGGCCTCGACCTATACGGTCGTGGCGGCCGACTCACGTTCGACGCTGCGCGCGCTGATCGTCGCGACCAACGCTTCGGGCCCGGGCGGAGCGATCTCCGCGCCGACCGCAGTCGTTCCCTAGCCGGCGGCCTCGAGCCGAGCGATCACCGCGAGCCCGAACTCGGCGGCCCGCGCGCCGTCGACGACCCGGTGGTCGAACGAGATCGCGATCGTCCCCATGCGACGCACGACGACCTCGCCCTCGTGCACGACCGGTCGTTCCCCGACCCGTCCGATGCTGAGGATCGCGACCTCGGGATGGTTGACGATCGGGGTCTGGAAGAGTCCGGCGAGCTTCCCCGCGCTGGTCACGGTGAAGGTCGAGCCCGCGCACCTCGTCCGGCGTCAACGTTCCCGTCCGCGCACCTTCGGCGAGCCGGCGGATCTCCACGTCGAGCTCCTCGATCGAGCTCGTGTCAGCGCCGCGCACGACGGGAACGACGAGGCCCTGCTCGGTCTGCACCGCGATGCCGATGTCGTAGCGGTCGAGGTACACGATCGCCTCGTCCTCGAGTCGCGCGTTGAGCTCGGGAAACTCGGCCAGCGACCTCGCCACGGCCTTCACCACGGTCGCGAGCAGCCGCTCGCGCTCGACCTGCTCGAAGTCGCACTCCTCGACCCAGGTGACCGCCGGGATCTCCCGGTGCGCCCGGGCCATGTGCGTGGCGATGAGCCTTCGCACGCCGCGCAGCGGCTCGCGTCGACCTTCGCTCGTGCTCCGCTCCACCGGCCGCTGCGCGCACGTCGTCCTCGCTGATGCGCCCGCCGGGACCCGTCGCCGAGACCGCTGCCAGGTCGACACCGAGCTCCGCGGCGACCTTTCGCACCAGCGGAGTCGCCTGAACACGGTCCGACCCGGACACGCGAGTCGTCGCCGGGCCGCCTTGTGACGAACTGCTGCTTGGAGCCTTTGCCGGCGCGGCCTCGAAGGTCTCTCCCGGCTCGCCGATCACCACGAGCACGGTTCCCACGGGCGCGACCTCGCCCTCTGGGACGCGGATCTCGAGCACGGTTCCGGCGTAGGGAGAAGGAATCTCGACCGTTGCCTTGTCCGTCTGGATCTCCACGAGCGGCTCGTCCTCGTCCACGGCCTGTCCCTCGCTCACGAGCCAGCGCGCGACCTCGCCCTCCGTCAGGCCCTCGCCGAGATCGGGCAGCTTGAATGCGTTCGCCATCGCTCCCGCGATTCTCGTCTATCGAGCCAGGCGCGCGCGCCGGCGCTGCAGAAGCATGATCAGCGCTGCGAAGGCCGAGAGGGCGATCAAGAGCGGGGGCGCGAGGAAGCCGACCGCCGTCGAGAAGTGCATGCCGGTGCACTGTCCCCACAGTCGAAGAAGCCGTCGGCGTCTCGATAGTCGGACGAGATCGCGGCGAAGTCGAGCACCCAGACGCCGGCGGCGACGACGAAGAGGACGACCGCAGCCGTTCCCAGGCGGCCCCACGCCCAGGCAGCCGCCAGCAGGCCGCAGACGAGCAGGATGAGTGCCCCGAGCGCCAGGTAGACGAGCCAGGCGTCTCTCACAGCACGCGCTCGCCATCGGCGCCGAACGCCTGCACTGGTGTCGACGAGGCGAACGAGCCTGCAAACCCGTCTCGGAAGAGGCTGAAGACGATGACGTCTCGCGGCACACCATCCTCGTCGGGTGGAAGCCGGCGTCGCAACATCCCTTCCTCGACGAAGCCGAGCTTGCGGGGGATCGACAGGCTCGCCTCGTTCGCCGGATCGACCCGGATCTCGACTCGGTCGACCTCGCAGAGCTCGAACGCGACGCGCGTCAGAGCGGCACTCGACTCGGTTGCCAACCCACGACCGACGTGGCTCGACCTGATCCAGTAGCCGATCTCGAGCGAGTCCGCCGCCCCGACGTTTGTGCAACCCCGTGCCACCGAGGACGTCGCGCTCGTCGCTGTCGAAGATCCCCATGATGAAGTCCGTTCCGAGGTCGAACGCGCCGCGGAACCTGCGAAGGAGCGCGACCTTCTCGGAGAGCTCCTGCGGCTCCGCGCGCGCCCAAGGCATCCACGGCCGCAGCTCGTCCAGGCTCGAGTCGATGGCTGCCTTGAGGTGCGACGCGTCCCGAGGCTCCCAGCAGCGGATCACGAGCCGCTCGGACACGATCCGGTACGGCGGGTCGATCACGAGCCCGGTCTTGCCCTCACGACCGCCGACACTAGCGAGGGGTTCCGATCCAGGCATCGCGGGGCGCGATGAGCACGCGCAGTCCTCCGTCCACCCGCCACAGCGAGACCGCTTGCTCGTCGCCGGCCAGCTCGGGAGCGACGGCCGCTGGGACGTAGCCGAGCTGAAGCGTTTGCGCCTCGTTGAAGATCGCCACCGCGTTCGCGTCGTGGGGATTGTCGGGCTCGAGGACGAGCGCCAGCCGGCGGCCAGGGTCGAAGGACGGATCGTCGAGCGCCTCGGGCCTGTAGGAGACGCCGGCGACGGGAACGACGCGGATCCGAGGATCCTCCCAACGCACGGGAGACTCGGTCTCGGCGTCGCGCAGGTGGTAGCCGAGCTCCCCGCGCTCGAGCCACAGCCGGAGCCGGTCCGCCACGCTCTAGGCCGCGAGCAGGCGCCGCACGGCATCTCGAACGCGCTCGACCGACGGCATGTAGGCGTCCTCGATCTGCCAGTACGGATACGGCACGTCGTAGCCCGTGACCCGCAGCACCGGCCCGCGCAGGTCGAAGATCGCCTTCTCGGCCAGCACCGCCGCGACCTCCGCGGCGAACCCGCACACGCGGGGCGCCTCCTGCACGACGACGGCCCGCCCGGTCTTGCCGACGGAGGCGAGCAGCGCCTCCTCGTCGAGCGGCTTCAGGCTCCTGAGATCGAGCACCTCGCAGGACGCCTCGCCCTCGAGTGCGTCAGCAGCTCGTTCGGCGAGCGGGACCATCGCGCCGTAGGCGACCAGAGTGACATCCGAGCCTTCTCGAGCGACGCGCGCTTCGCCGAGCGGTACGACGTGCTCGCCCTCCGGGACCTCGCCTCGCGCAGTGCGGTAGATCAACTTGGGCTCGAGGATCACGACCGGATCGGGATCGCGAATGGCCGCGGCGAGCAAGCCCTTCGCATCTGCCGGGGTGGACGGGATCGCAACCTTCACGCCGGGCGTGTGCACGTAGTAGGTCTCGGGCGAGTCGTCGTGCAGCTCGGGAGCTCGCACCCCGCCTCCGTACGGCATACGGACCACGAGCGGGAACGACATCTTCCCGCGCGTGCGCCACCGGTATCTCCCGACGTGGTTGATCAGCTGGTCGAGCGCGGGGTAGCTGAACGCGTCGTACTGCATCTCGCACACCGGTCGCCAGCCGGCCATGCAGAGCCCGACCGCGGTGCCGAGGATTCCGGCCTCCGCCAGCGGCGTATCCACGCAGCGGTTCGGCCCGAACCGCTCCTGGAGCCCTGCGGTCGCCCTGAAGACACCACCGAGTCGTCCGACGTCCTCACCCATGACGAGCACGGACGGATCCCGCTCGAGCTCGACGTGGAGCGCGTCGTTGACCGCCTCGACCAGGAAGCGCTCACTCACCCAGCACTCTCCGGAGCTCGCTGAGATCGTCCGCGAGCGACGGCGGGGGATTCGCATAGGCGTGCTCGAAGACGAGCCCGGGGTCGGCCGGCGGCTCGGCTTCTGCCTCCGCGATCCCGGTGCGCATGAGCTCGAGCGCCTCGTGCTTGGCCTCCTCCACCCGTCCTTCGGTGAGAACTCCGGCGCGGAGCAGGTAGCGCTCGTAGCGACCGACGCATTCGTTCTCCTTCTCCTCCTGCACTCTCTCTGCGTCGATGTAGATCGACGGGTCGTCCGCCGTCGCGTGAGGCGCCGCGCGATAGGTCACGGCTTCGATGAATGTCGGGCCCTCACCGGCCCGCGCCCGCACTATCGCTTCACGCGTGGCCTCGTAGACGGCTAGAACGTCACCGCCGTCGACCCGGACTCCCGGCATCCCGTAGCCGATGGCCTTGTCGGCAAGCGTAGGGGCGGCGGTCTGCGCGGAGAGCGGAGTCGAGATCGCCCACTGGTTGTTGTTGCAGAAGAGGACGACCGGCGCCTTCATCACCCCGGCGAAGGTGGCACCCTCGTGAAACGACCCTTCCGACGTCGCCCCGTCCCCGAAGAAGGTGAGGGCGACGCGATCCTCGCCCTTGAGCGCGGATCCCCACGCGAAGCCGACGGCATGGGGTATCTGCGTGGCGATCGGGACGCAGATCGACGCGACGTTGAACTCCGCCGGATTCCACCAACCGGCCGGGTGACCCCTCCACCAGGAGAGGACGGTCGAGACCGGCATCCCGCGCAGGAGCCCGATCGCGGACTCCCGGTACGCCGGGAAGATCCAGTCGCGATCCTCGAGCGCGAAAACCGCGCCGGCCTGCATCGCCTCGTGGTTCCAGAAGATGGCGTACGTCCCGATCCGCCCCTGGCGGTGATATACGACCGAGCGCTCGTCATAGGTACGCAGGAGCACGAGATTGCGGTAGAGCGCGAGCAGCTGATCGGCGTCGAGCCCGTCGACCTCGCCGTCGGGGAGCGTCTCACCGTCGCCGATGACGCGGCGCAAGCCCCCCTCCGCCGGCAGCACCTGGCTCATTCGGGTCGCAGTGTATTTGGAACCGGGTTCGCGGACGGCTTCAGCGAAGCGCAAGCGCTTTCGCGAGCACCGGATCGCGCCCCGCCAGGTGGTCTGCAACACCGATCTGAACCGGAACGTCCGGCTCGATGGCGACCCGCTCGTCGGGACGGCCGAGAACCTCGACGTACTGTGGTGGCACGTGGACCGTCCAGCCGAGCGCGTCGAGCTCGACCTGCTCGGAGTCGCCGTAGTTGTGCGGGCTGCCACCGGCCGCCTCGCCGACGATTCGCGCGCGTGTGAACGCGTCCACCTCGGCGACGAAGTTGCCGCCGGCCGAGAAGGTGACGCGGCCGGTCAGGAGCACCAGCCGGCCTCGCCGGTTCACGACCCGGCTGCGCAAGGCGTCGATGAGAGGGGAATACGACGTGTTGTCGCCGCCGCCGTTCAGTCGCACGTCGACGATGACGCGCCGCACCTTGGGATTTCGAGCTCGCTCGAGCAGGCTCGTCGCGAACCTGCTCGTCGGCTCCGTTGCATGCGAGTAGACGGCGTAGACGGCCCGGCCGCGATCGAGCTTGGCGAACCACTGCGTCCGCTGCTGGTTTCGGAGCCAGAGCGGGGTGCGAGCGGCCGGCGGAGCAGGCGGAGCCCAGACGTCTTCGATGAGATTCCAGTACGCGGGTCCGGCGAGCGTGGCGAGTGCCACATCGACGCGCTCGCCGGTCCGACGCTCGACCGTGAGCCGCACCCTGGAGGCGTCGGGCGCGATGCCGAGCCCGTGCAGGATCTCGCCCGTGAGCATGAACTCCGGCAGGCGCAGGACCAGGCTCGACTCGTTGTCGCGGGTGACGAGCGGCCGGACGCGTGCGGCAACCTCGTCGATCGGCGTGTTCTCGATTGCGATCAGGCGGGTGCCGACGAGCTCCGGTTGCTCGGGCGCCGCGAGGACGAACATGCCCTCGGGGAAGATCCAGGCACGGATCGGCAGCAGGTGCAGCGGACGTGCGTGGCTTACGAGCGGAAAGAGACCCATGTGCCCGTCGCGCTCCCCGGTCATCGCGACGACTCGCAGGAGCTCGACGAGCAGCTGATCTCGTTCGAGCTCGGGCAGGCGCGCGATCACCTCGTCGACTGCGCGCGCGAAACTGCGCACGCGAAATCGAATGAAAGAGATTCGGGTGAATCCGCTCCATCTCGTCCGCGAGCTTGCGCACGTCGGCGGCCAGGGCGGGGTCAGCCTTGGGCTGCGCGGCGCTCGAGGTGCAGGCGACGCCGACGACGAGGACAGCGACGGCGGCCAGTACGCGTCTCATTCTCCTTCAGCCCTCAGCTCGGCGAGCGACCCAGTCGGCCCAGGCAAGCGATTGCTCGGCGCGTTCGATGCCGAGGCGCAGAAGGAAGTAGTGGAAGAAGTCGTTGCCCGAGCGCGAGTTCGTGGGCTCGATCGCGCGCAGCTCGTCGAGACGCGCTTCGGTCTCGAGCTTGAACTGCTCGACCTGCTCGATCAGGACGTCGGGTGTCGTCAGCCCGCCGACGAAGAGCTTCAAGTAGAAGCGATCGACGGCGCCGGCTTCCAGGGTCTCGAGCCAGGCGTCGAGCGTCTCGCGCCCGGCGGGGGCGATCCGGTAGAGCTGCTTGTCGGGCCGCGAAGACTGGACGACCGCACGAGCCTCGGCGAGACCTTCTCGCGCCAGGCGCGGAAGCACGGCGTAGAGCTGGCTCTTCGCAGGCGCCCAGACGTGACCGATGGCCTTGGACGTCAGCTTGAGGAGGTCGTAGCCCGACTGCTCGCCTTCGAGCGCGAGCAGCGACAGGACCGCCGCCTCGGTCGTCGTCAGCGTGCGCGTCGCACTCGACGTCCTGATCATATTCCGGAGTGTATTAGTCCACTACGGACTATTTCTAAGTTGTTCGTGAGAGCTACGGGGCGAGCACGGTCACGGCGTCGCGCTCCGCCTCGAAGAGCACGTGCTCGACGTCGCCCAGGTCCTCCCCGTCGGCTTGCAGCGGGAGGGGGTGATCGCACACGATCTCGATCCGGTCGACATCGTGCAGGTAGACGAGATCCCGAGCCGTAGCGCGGTCGCTCCGACCGACGGCATAGCGAGCGATCCGCGGAATGTCGCGCGCTCGCACCGAGATCGGGCGCGGCGAGGTCGAGGCCGCCCTCGAAGGTCGCGCCCGGAGATGCGTTGCAGCGCAACAGGTCCCGCATAGCTGTACGCAGGGCCATTGGAGACCAGCGCGAAAGCCGCTCGTCCGTGTCCCGTCACCTCCAACGCCGGATCGAGCCGGTAGCGATGGCGGGCGAAGGTGCGAAATCCCGTCCAGGCAAAGACGACGTTTCCAGGGCGTCGACCGTCCGAACGTCGGCCGAGCTCGTCGACCGCGCGCACGATCTCGGCGTCGAGGCCGACGCCGCACGCGAAGCCGAAGCGCCTGCCGTTCACCCGTCCGAGCCCGATCCGGCGCGAGCGCATGCTCTCCGCCAGGCGGCGAGCCGCGGCAGCCGAGCCGCGTGGGAGACCGAGCGCGCGAGGCAGGACGCTCGTTCCTCCCCCGGGGATGAGCCCGAGCGGCGTCGTCGCGTCGATACCGTTCAGCACCTCGTTGAAGGTCCCGTCGCCGCCGAAGACGTAGAGCGTCTCGACCTGGCCGGCCGCCTCGCGCGCGATCTCGGTCGCCTCTCCGCGAGCGCTCGTCAAGCGAAGCTCCGTGTCCGCCGGCAGCGCTTCGCGCACGCCGGCGAGCCTGTCCTCGTCGACGCCCGAGGCCCAGGGATTCGCGATGAGAAGCCTGGCCATCGTCTTTACAGTGCCTGGCACCGCGAGGGCGTCACTTGCGTGCCAATGCGTTCACCTACTCACTCGCCTACGCGGACGTGGCGTAGCCGCGGATGCCGTCGACGAGAATCGCGGTGAAACGGTCGGCGAGTTCGTCGGTGTCGCGGTCCGGCGACAGCCACGTGTAGGCCCAGTTCGCAGCTGACAGAACGAGCAGGGCAGCGGCGCCGGCATCGAGATCGGTCCGCAACCCACCCGACTCGAGACCCTCCTGGAAGAGAGCGCGCCAACGTTCCTCGTAGCGCCGCCGCTCGGCGAGGATCTCCTCGCGGTCGGCATCCTCGAGATACCGCCATTCGCGCGTGAACACGGTGGCGACGTCGAGCTGCTCCGAGACGACGCGGAGATGGCCGCGCAGGGCTTGCCGTACCCGCTCGGCCGCCGGCGCACGCTCGGGAACGTCGTCCAGAGCAGCATGGAACGCGCGAGCTCCTTCCCGCATCGTGTCGAGGAGGAGCTGCTGCTTCGACCCGGTCAGCGAGTACAGGGACCCCTTCTGAACCCCGAGGGCTTCGGCCAGGTCACCCATGGACGTGCCGTGGAAGCCGCGCTCGGCGAAGAGCCTCGCAGCCTCGCGGGTGAGCTGATCCCTACGAGTGGGCATCTATACTCCATGCTAACGACCGTTCGGTAGGAGGCCAACCGTGGGCGAACAGACGATCGATGTGCGGACGCAAGAGTTTCTCGAGTACGTCCAGGCGGGCGGGCAGGTCGAGACCGGCGACTGGATGCCGGACGAGTACCGCTCGAAGCTCGTCAAGTTCATCGAGATGCACGGCAACTCCGAGCTCATGGGTGTGCTCCCGGAGCGTGACTGGATTCTCCGCGCGCCGACCCTGCAGCGAAAGCTCGCGCTCACGGCGAAGATCCAGGACGAGGTCGGGCACGCGCAACTGATCTATCGCGTCGTCGAGGATCTCGGCAAGCCGCGCAGCGCCAGCCTCGACGATCTCGTCTCCGGCAAGGCGAAGTTCCACAACGTCTTCCACTACCCGACGAAGACCTGGGGGGACGTGGGCGTGATCGCGTGGCTCGTGGACGCCGCGGCGATCGTCTCCCAGAAGGCGCTCCTCAAGTGCTCCTACGCGCCCTACGCGCGGATCATGAAGAAGATCTGCTGGGAGGAGTCGTTCCACATCCTCCATGGCCGCGACGTGATCCTGGCGATGGTGACGGGGACGCCCGAGCAGTTCGAGCTCGTGCAGGAGGCCGTGACCGCTGGTGGGAGCCGCTGATGCACTTCCACGGCAACCCGATCCCGGCCGAGGAGGACCCGATGTACGTCTGGCGGATCAAGAGCCAGGCCAACGAGGACGCGCGCCAGGAGTTCCTCGACGGGTACGTGCCGCAGATCCGCGAGCTCGGCCTCGAGATTCCCGACCCCGCCCTCGCGAAGGACGAGGAGACGGGCGTCTGGAGCTACACCGAGCCCGACTGGGAGAAGCTTCGTTCGGTCGTCACCGGCCACGGGCCTGCTTCCGAGGAGCGTTTGTCCTTCCGGCGGCTCTCCCGCGAGGACGTGGCGTGGGTCGAACGGGTGGTGCTCGCGGAGGCAGCGTGATCTACGAGGTCTTCAGGCAGGAGCGAAAAGGACAGCCTCTGCAGCACGCGGGCACGGTGGACGCGCCGGACGAGCGCTTCGCCGAGATCTACGCGCGCGAGCAGTACGGGCGGCGGCAGGAGTCCGTCGCTCTCTGGCTCGTACCGCGCGATGCGGTGAGCGAGATCGAGGAGTTCCCGGACGAGTTCGAGATGAAGTACCGGCGCGTGGACGGGTACTCGATCAAGGCGCGACTGCGCGAAGCTCGGGAGCGCGCGGGGACGCTCGAAGCAGCTCCGGGAGCGGCCGCGGAATGAGTGAGCGCACGGACCTTCTCCTCGCGATTGCGGACGACGAGCTCTTCCTCGGCTGGCGCAACTCCGAGTGGACCGGGATCGCGCCGTTCCTCGAGGAGGACGTCGCGTTCTCCTCCATCGCCCAGAACGAGATCGGTCATGCGCGCGCGCTGTACGAGCTCGCCGCTGCCGAGCTCGGGACGACCGCCGACGAGCTCGCCTTCGATCGCACGCCGGACGAGTACCGGTGCGCACCGCTCGTCCAGCTCCGCCGGCTCGAGTGGGCGAGGACGATCGCCCGGCACTGGCTCTACGAGACCGCCGACGAGATCCGCCTGGCGGCACTCAAGGCCTCCGACGATCCCGACATCGCCGGCATCGCGGCGAAGATGGACCGCGAGGAGGCGTACCACCGCATGCACGCCGAGATGTGGGTCGATCGTCTCCTTTCCACCGAGGAGGGACGCGCTCGGCTGGACGAGGCGCTCGACGAGCTCTGGCCCTACGCGCTCGGTGTCCTCGACGACGAGCTGCGCCCCGAGCTTCGACGCCGGGTCGAAGAACGTCTGGAGCGCGAGCTACCGGACGTCGAGCCCGTGTCGCGCGGTGTTCACGAAGCCGAGCTGGCCGCTCTTTGGGAGGAGATGACGATGGTTCGCCGCTCGGCGCCGGCCGGAACCCAATGGTGACCGCCGACGACGTGTGGGCGGCACTCGCAGAGATTCCCGATCCGGAGATTCCGGTGATCTCGCTGGTCGACCTGGGAGTCATCAAGGACGTCGAAGTCGACGACGGCCACGTCCGGATCGAGTTCACGCCGACGTTCCTGGGCTGTCCTGCGCTCGAGTCGATGCAACGGGCGATGGAGGCGAAGGTGGACGAGCTCGGCGCAAGGGCGGAGGTGCGGGTCGTCCTCGACGACTCCTGGTCGACCGACAAGATCACGCCGGTCGGCCGAGAGAAGCTCCGCGTTGCGGGCCTTGCGCCACCAGCGCCCCGCGAGGCCGGGAAGCTGAACCTGGTCGAGCTCCAGCGCGGTGGGTTTCGCTGCCCGTACTGCGGCTCGACGGAGACCCGTCTCGAGAACCTCTTCGGCCCGACGCCGTGCCGTTCGATCCGCTACTGCGACAGCTGTCGTCAGCCCTTCGAGCAGTTCAAGACGATCTAGAGGCGCTACTGTTGTCGCCGATGGCGATCGAGATCCTGTACTGCCCGACCTGAAGCGGCTACGACAAACGGGCCGCGAGTCTCGCGGCCGAGATCGAGGGCCAGACCGGAATCGACGCGAAGACGACTCCCGGTAGGAAGTCGCAGTTCGACGTCCTCAGCGGACGGGCGAGATGATCTTCTCCAAGCAGAGCGAAGGCCGCTTCCCCGAGCACGACGAGATCCTGGCTCAGCTCGCCTAGCGGCCTCAGTCGTCGTCTTCTCATCGTCGCCGCAATCCTTGGCGGCCTTCCGCTGCAGGCGGTCGATCTCCCGGCGCTTTCCCTGGATGTCCTCGGAGCGCTCGAGCAGTGAGAGCACGCCCTCGCACTCGCCGAGCGCGAAGCGCGTGAAGGCGAGGTTGTAGCTCGCGTACGCCTCACCGATCGAGTCCGAGCCGGCGAGAGCCGCTACTGCTCGCTCGAGAAGCGGCAGCGCGCTCTCGTAGTCGCCGTCCTGCATGAGCGCAAAGCCCTGGTTGTTCAGGGCGACTCCGTCTCCCGCGGACGGAAGTGGCTCGGGAATCGTGGTCGGCTCCGGAGTCTGGGCCGTCGAGCTCGCTGTCTCGGTCGCGGTCGTCGTCTCCGTGATCGTGGTCGGAGGCTTCGTCTCGGTCAGCGTCGAAGCACGTGGTCGAGTCGTTCGGCTCCGCGCGCTCGCCGGAGTCGAGCGTCGAGCCGAGGAGCGCAGCCAGCCCGAGCCCCGCAAGCGCCAGAACGACGGCTCCCACGACGAGGCTTCTGGTTCGTCGGTTCCTCCGACGGTGAACGGTCCGGGGCGGCATCGCAGCGGGAACCGCCCTCGTCGGAGCGCTCAGCTGGAAACACGCGGGTGATCGCTTCTGCGTTCTCTGAACGTGCTGCGGAGCTCCGAGACCAGCTCGCCGCAGGTCGCCGGCCGGTCCGCGGGATCCTTCGCGAGCGCACGTGCCAGAACTTCGTCCACCCCGTCGGGGAGGCCAGGCTCGATCAGCTCGGCGCTCGGCACCGGCGCGGTCACGTGCGCGAGCGCCTCGGTCGCCGCCGTCTCGCCCTCGAACGGCCGCCGGTCGGTCAAGAGCTCGAACGCGACCACCCCTAACCCGTAGCGGTCGCTCGCCGCGGTCGCAGACTCCCCGCGAGCCTGCTCGGGTGAGAGGTACCCGGCCGTGCCGAGGACGGTGCCGGGAAGCGTCAGCGTGTCGAAGCCCGACGTGGACGCGATGCCGAAGTCCGAGACGACGATGGTTCCGTCGCGGTCGAGCAGGAGGTTCGCCGGCTTGACGTCGCGGTGGACGATGCCCTCGGCGTGCGCCCGGTCGAGCGCCTGTCCCGCCTGGTCCAGCCACTCGAGCGCGAGCGTCGGCGGTACTCGGCCCTGCGCGCAGGCGATCGAAGACGGAGCCGCCCTCGAGGTACTCCATGACGATGTACGGCTGCGTGCCGTGCTCGCCGACGTCGAAGACCGTGATGACGTGCGGGGCGCCCGAAAGGCGGGCCGCAGACAGCGCCTCTCGCCGGAAACGTGCATGCGCGTCCTCGTCCCGGGCGTGCCGCTCCGAGAGCAGCTTGACAGCCACCTTCCGCTCGAGGACGGAGTCGGTCGCGCGGTACACCTCCCCCATTCCGCCGCGTGCGATCAGCGTTGCGGACGTGTACCGCTTCGGTAGTGCCTGGCTCGCAGCTAGTGATCTTCTCGGTCTACCCGACCCGGGGCGAAAGCATGCGCCGCGAGGTCACCGCAGCAGAAACCCTTCGCCGAGCGGATCGTCCTCGTCCAGCGTGAAGACGTGCTCTCCCGTTCGGTAGGCGCTGCCTTCGACCTCGGTCACGACCGCCGGCACGCCGGCGACCTCCGTGTCTCCGACGACGCGGGCTCGGAACTCCGAGTCCGACGATGCTCAGATGCCGTAGCTCCTCGCCCCGCGGGAGCCGGCCGGAGCGGTCGAGGAGGGCGAGCCGCGCGGTGGTGCCGCTCCCGCAAGGCGAGCGATCGACCTCGCCGTCCGCGAACACGGTCACGTTGCGCTGGGTCAGCGGACTCCCGGCCTTCGTCCTGCCAGAAGGTGACGCCGTACACGTCGCGGAGCTCGGGCTCGAGCGGATGGACGATCTCGTGCTCGGCCTCGAGCGCGCGCTTGACCTCTCGGCCGAGCTCGATGAGTCGCGGCAGCTCGCGCGTCTCTACCTTCTCCTCGAGCGAGGCATAGAAGGCGCCGCCGTAGGCGACGTCGACCGTGTGCCCGCCGGCCTTCGCTCCTTCGGCCCAGACGAAGGCGGGGACGTTTCGGAAGCGAACGGAGCGCACGCGCCCGTTCTCCACCTCGGCCCAGGTCTCGAGCCGCCCGGACGGCACGTCGACGACGACGTGGTTCTCACCCTCTGCGCGCTCGACGATCCCCTCGTCGAGCGCCCACGTCACGAGCGCGATCGTGCCGTGCCCGCACGCTGTCGAGTAGCCCGCGTTGTGGAAGAACACGACGCCGAGATCCGCGTCTGTCGTCGTTCGGCTCCACGACGAAGCAGCCGTACATGTCCGCGTGGCCCCGGGGCTCGAAGACGAGCAGGCGGCGGATGCGGTCGAGACGCGCGAGAGCGTCTCGGCGCTTGTCGAGGATCGTGGCTCCACGCGGGCTTTCCGCGCCGCCGGTGACGATCCGAAATGGCTCGCCGCCGGTGTGGTAGTCGACGGCCTCGATCCGCACCCTGTCGATCCCGCCGGCTGCTAGCGGCCGCGGAACGTGGGCGAGCGCTTGTCGAGAAACGCCTGCACGCCCTCCCCGAAGTCCTCGGTCTGCGTGGCCGCCTGCTGAAGCTCGGCCTCGAGCTCGAGCTGCTCCTCGAGCGACGCGGTGTACGCGTGCTCGAAGAGCTGCTTCGTCATCGCGACTCCGCGCGTCGGAAGGTCTGCGTACCACGCCGCGAGCTCCTCGACCCGTGGCGCGAAGTCGTCCGCCGCCACCACCTCGGAGACCAGGCCCCACGCGAGCGCCTCGTCCGCGCCGAGGCGCCGATTCGAGACCATCCACTCGAACGCCCGCGCGAAGCCGAGCAGCCGATGGACGAACCAGGAGCCGCCGGCGTCGGGAATCAGGCCGATCCCGATGAACCCGGGCACGAAGGTCGCCGCGTCGGAGGCGATGCGAACGTCGCACGCGCACGCGAGCGAGAGCCCGGCACCGGCGACGGGACCGTTGATCGCTGCGAGCACGGGCTTCTCGAGCGCGCGGATCGCGCGGATGTTCGGGTGGTACGTCCCCTCGAGCGCCTCTCGGATGCCGCCTGGGAGCTCCGAGAACTCCTTCAGATCCTGGCCGGAGCAGAAGCCGCGGCCGGCACCTGTGATGACGACGGCGCGCACCTCTGGGTCGGCCGCTTCGGCGAGCGCCTCGCGCAGCGCGGCGTGGAGCGCGCGGTTGAAGGCGTTGAAGACCTCCGGCCGGTTGAGCGTGATCGTGAGCACTGCGCCCGCCTGGGCGGTGAGCACTTCGGACACGGGGGCAGACTAGATGCTTGGTCGGGAATTGGCGCGCAGCCAGGCGTCGCGATTCACGTCTTCTCGCGGTCCAGGAACGCGCGCACCGCATCCTGCGCCTCGTCGCCCAGCATCGACATCGCGAGCCAGTCGCGCGCATGGCCGACGGTCTGGTGCCAGGCGAAGTCGCGCCAGACGTTCAGCTGCTGCTTCGCGTAACGCGTGGTCTGGGGAAGCTTCGCGGCGAGCTTCTCGACCCACTCGTCCACGGCGGCGTCGAGCTCGCGCCTCGGGCACGACCTTGTTCACGAGCCCCCACTCCTCGGCGCGCGCCGCGGGGATCTCGTCGCAGAGGAAGACGATCTCGCGCGCACGACGGTCGCCGACCATCAGCTGGAGCCATTGCGTGGCTCCTCCCGCCGGCACCGATCCGTGCTGGAGGCCGACGTGCCGGATGAAGGCGGTGTCGACCATGACGGAGAGGTCGCATGCCATCTGCAGCTCGTTTCCGCCGCCCACCGCAATGCCGTTGATGCGCGCGATCGTCGGCTTGCCGATCTCACGCAGCCGGTCGTGCATGTCCTTGAACGCCCCGAACCACTTCCAGTACTCGCTGGAGTTTCCGAGCAGATCCTCGCCCCAGGAGCGCAGGTCGGCACCGACGCAGAACGCGCGGCCGGTGCCGGTGACGACGACCGCTCGGATGTCGTCGTCCCACGACGCGTCCTCGCACGCCCGCCCGATCTCCCGGAGCATCTGGAAGTCGAAGGCATTGAGGACGTCCGGTCGATTGAGCCGGATCGTGGCGCGCGGCGGCGCCTTCTCGTAGACGATCGTCTCGAGCCCGAGCTCCCCCGGATCGCGCGGCCGCGGATGCGTCGGCTCGGTCACTCGATCGACTGCGAAGTGCACGATGAACGGGATTCCCATGGCCATCGCGTCCTTGCCCGATGCGGCGAACGCCTCGGAGCTCACCGCGGACTTGAACGACTCCATGTCGTCCCACTCGAACTCGGCGTAGTAGCGGTACGAAGGCTCACCGAACGGCGAGCCGAAGATCTTTCCGTGCCGGAACGCCGAGCACGCGACCGGTGGGACGAACTCGTCGAGGTGCTGCTGATACCGGTCGGGATCAGGCTCCGACTCGTACTGGATGATCGCGCGGACCATGCGCACTCCCTTCGTCCGATGACGCGAGGAGCGTATAGCGTCCGCACGGTGAGCTCGACCGGAGTCGCCGCCCTGCTCGCGCTCGCCGCAGGCTTCGGCGGAGCGGTGCAGATCGCCGTCCAGGGCGGCTCGGCGATCGCGTCGGGAACCTCGAGGCAGTCGCGACCGCCTCGCTGATCGGAGCCCTGCTCGCGCTCGCCGTGCTGCTCCTCGTACGACGCTCTCTCGGAGGAGTCGCCGAGGCGTTCGGCGCTCCGAAGTGGATGCTGCTGGGCGGGGTCATGAGCGCGTTGATCATCCTCGCGATCACGGTCGCCGGACCGCGCATCGGCATCGTCGCCACGACCGCGGTGCTGATCGCCGCGCAGTTCACGCTCGCAGACCGTGATCGATCGCAACGGCTGGTTCGGCGTCGAGCGCATCGCCGTCAGCTGGCCACGACTCGCGGGTCTCGCCCTCTTGTTCGTCGGCGCAGCGTTGACCCTGCGGAGATGAGCGTCCTCGAGGGTCTCGAGCCGGCCGGAGTCTGGGTGCGCTTCGCCGAGCTGACGCGGATCGCGCGCCCGCCGAAGGAAGAGGCCGCGGCTCGGGAGCACGTGCTCGACTGGGCGCGCGACCACGGCTTCGAGTCAGCGGTCGACGAGGAGGGCAACGTCGTGGTGCGAGTGCCCGCCTCCGATGGACGCGACGCGCGCGCCCACGGTTGTGCTCCAGGCGCACCTGGACATGGTGTGCGAGCGGGATCCCGACAGCCCCTACGACCCCCGCGAGGGACGAATCAACGTCGTTCTCGACAGCGACTGGGTCGTCGCCGACGGGACGACGCTCGGCGCGGACAACGGGATCGGCGTCGCGGCTGCGCTCGCTGTCGCAGAGGACACGGAAGTCGCTCACGGTCCGCTCGAGCTGCTCTTCACGGTGTCCGAGGAGCAGGGTCTCGACGGGGCGAAGAGCCTCGACGCGTCGCTCGTCTCAGGACGACTCCTACTCAATCTGGACGGGACGAGCGACAAGGCCATCACCATTGGCTGCGCAGGCAGCTGGCACACGTTCACGCGCCTCCGGCTCGACCTCGAGGCGGTCCCGGCGGATCACGCCGTGCGGGAGGTCGTCGTGTCGGGCGCGCGAGGCGGTCACTCGGGCGGAGACATCGCCCGCGGACGTGTCAACGCGATCAAGGCGCTCGGTCGCGCTCTCAGCGCGGGGTTCCGCGTGGCACCGTTCCGCCTCGCGCTCCTCGAAGGCGGCGTGAGTCGCAACGCTCTTCCCCGCGAAGCGCGGGCGGTGATCTCGCTCTCGCGTGACCGAGGACGTGGCGTTTCGCGGCGCTGTGGAGCAAGAGCTCCGCTCGGTTCGCGAGCAGTACGCGGGCTCCGACGATGCGCTGTCCGTTGCGGTGACCGATTCGAGAGCAGCCGCTGCGGCCGACGAATCCACAACCTCCCGCGTGCTCGACCTGCTCGCGACGACTCCGAGCGGGGTCGTCGCCATGAACCCGAATCTCGCAGGCACGGTCGAGACGAGCACGAGCCTCAACGTCGCCGGCACCGAGGAGGGCGTGCTCACGCTCGCCTCGATGACACGGAGCGCCAACGCGCCCGGGCTCGAGGAGGTGGTCGCCGGAATCGAGGCCGCCGCGCGACTCGCCGGAGCAGAGGTCGAGATTCTCAAGTCGTATCCGCCGTGGCGGCCCGACCTCGACTCCAAGCTGCTCGAGCGCGCGAGAGCGACCTTCGAGCGTCTGTTCGGCGTAGCGCCTGCGCTCGAAGTGGTTCACGGCGGCCTCGAGTGTGCGGTGATCGGAGGCAAGCTCCCCGGTGTCGAGATGATCTCGCTCGGCCCCGAGATCGTCGGGCCACACGCCCCCGGAGAGCGACTCAGCATCCCGGCGACGCAGCGCTTCTACCGTCTGCTCGGCGCGCTCCTCGACGATCTCTCGCGCTAGCCCGGCCAGCGACAACGGCCGGCGAGCGCCTCGGTGTCGCGCAGAATCACGCGACCGCGCTCGAGGGCGACGACTCCTCGCTTCTCCTCCTCGCGCAGGACCCGGTTCACGGTCGCGCGCGAGGTCCCGGCTATCGCAGCGAGATCCTCCTGGGTCAGCGGTACGACAGGCTCGTCATCGCCACTGCCGTAGGTCTCGGCGAGCTCGCAGAGCCGCCGTCGCACGCGCGTGTCCGCGTCGACGTGATGCGCCTCGACGATCCGGTCGCTCGTGCGGCGAACCTGCTCGGCGAGCAAGCGCAGGAGCACGTCCTTCACGCCCGGATGGCTGCGCTGCAGGCGCGCGAAGTCGTCGCGAAAGACCGACCGGGTCTCCCCGGCCTCGAGCGCCGACACCGTCGCCGAGCGACGCTCGCCCGGCAGGAGCAGCGCGAGCTCACCGAACGCCTGTCCCGGCCCGAGCACGTCGAGCAGGACGCTGTCTCCGACCTGGGACGCGACGCGCGCCGCAAAGCGACCCCGGACGATCAGGTGCAGCGACTCGGCAGGGTCGTCACGATGGAAGACGACCTCGCCCTTGTCGAACGTCCGCCGGCGCGCGATCGAGAGCAGCTCCCGCACGTCGTCGGGGGGAAGGTCGGCGAGCAGCGGCCAGTCCATCGCTCAAGTGTCTGACACGAACGTGACATTCGCAACGTCGCACTCGGATACTTCAGCTCATGACCGATGCGCCGATGTCCGGGGACGAGGTCCGCCCGGTCACCGTCCTCTTCGCGGACATCGTCGGGCTCGACCGCGCTCGGGGAGCGGCTCGCGCCGGACGAGGTGAAGGCGCTCGTCGGCGAGTGCGTGACGATGATGAGCCGCGCCGTCGAGGAGTACGGCGGCATGGTGCAGGCCTACGAGGGCGACGGGATCTGCGCGTACTTCGGCGTGCCGGCCGCCCACGAAGACGATCCGGAGCGCGCCGCCCGGGCGGGCCTGCGGATCCTCGAGGTCGTCGCCGAGTACGCGCGCGACGTCGAGGCGGCGTGGGGGCTCGCCGTCTTCGCCGTCCGGGTCGGCGATCAACACCGGGCAGGCGGCCGTGGGGCTCGTCGGTGCGGCAGAGCCGGGAGCCGTTGCTCTCGGAGATGCGACCAACGTCGCGGCCGTATCCAGTCCCTCGCCGAGCCGGGCACGATCGTCGTCGGAGAGGCGAACCGCCCGTCGCCTCGAGCATCGCTTCGTCTTCGAGCCGCTCGGCGACTTCGAGGTGAAGGGCCGCGCAGCTCCGGTCTCGGTCTCCCGGCTCGTCGGCCCGAAAGCCCGAGAGCCCGTTGCCGGCGCGACGCCCGGTCGTCGGGCGCGACGCCGAGATGGCGCAGCTCATGGGCGCGCTCGGCGACCTCGTCGCCGGCCGCGGCCGGGTCGTGCTGCTCGTGGGCGACGCCGGGAATGGGCAAGACGCGCCTTCTCGCCGAGCTCCGCGGGCTCGCCGAGGACCGGGTCGTGTGGCTCGAAGGTCACTGTCTCTCGTACGGCGGCCTCGCCGCGTGGCCGTTCGTGGAAGCGCTGCTCGGCTGGCTCGGAGCCGACGTCGGCGAGGCGGAGATCGCCGTCCGGACGAAGGCTCGGGCGAAGCTCGGTGCGCTGCTCGGCCCCGAGCTCGACGACGTGCTTCCCAGCCTCGGCCGGCTCCTACGCCTTCGAGTCGACGCGACTGAGGACGCAGGAAGCGCCGAGCGGATCCGGGAGGCGTACGTTCGCTGGCTGGAGGCGGTTGCGCGGCAGCAACCGGTCGTCGTCGCGCTCGAGGACGTGCACTGGGCCGACACCGCAGACGCGGGAGCTCGCCGAGGCGGTTCTCGAGCTCGCCGAGCGGGCGCCGATCGCGCTGGTCCTCACCGAGGAGGTCGCCCCTGGCTCCGAAGGAGCGGCGCTTCGCCTGCGGGCGCTCGGCGAGCACGGCCACCGAACGACCCAGATCGCGCTCGGTCCGCTTGTCGGACGACGCAGCCGACGAGATGCTGACGGGCATTCTCGGGGGCGAGGTCGACGCCGTCACGCGGATGGGGCTCGTCCGGGAGGCCGAGGGAAACCCGCTCTACCTCGAGGAGCTCTCGCGGGCGCTGCTCGAGGGAGGCCTGGAGCCGCGCGGGAGGACGTGGACGATCACCGTGCGCGCGGACCTCCTCCCGCCCGCGCTCGAGAACCTTCTCGTCGCCCGGATCGACCGTTTGTCCACCGGCAGCGCGCGAGCTCGCATCCGTCGCCGCGGCGATCGGCCGCACGTTCCCGGTGCGCGGCGCTCGAGGAGGTCGTCGGTGGTGACGTCGGCGAGAGCCTTACCGCACTCCTCCGCGCCGAGATCGTGCGCGAGGCTCGCCGGTACCCGGTCTTCGAGTGCTCGTTCACGCACGGCCTCTGCACAACGCCGCGCTGTCGACGGTCACGCCGACACGAAAGCGCGAGCTCTACGCGCGCGTCGCCTCTGCGTTTCGAGTCGCTCTACGCCGACTCGCTGGACGATCACCTCGAGCGGCTCGCGCACTACCACGCGCAGGCGGGGAATCTTCCGAAGGCGTTCGAGTACGCCGAGCGCGCCCGGGCGGCACGGGCTAGCGCGGCTAGCGCTCGAGCCACCAGTTCTCGGCGTTCCAGAGCGGGTTGAAGGGTGGACTAGGACGAACCCCCGGACGTTCGTCGATGGCGCCGCGGCAAGCGGAACCTGGAAGAGCGGGATCACCGGCACGTCCTTCGCGCATCTGCCGTCGGCCGGTTCAGGACACGCGCCCGCTGCTGTCCTGCGTCGAGGATCCGGTCGGCCTGATCGAGATCTCGCGTCACGAGGCGCTGGCAGTATCAGCCGGAGTAGTTCGCGTCGCCGCCACAGCCGTAGATGGCCGGTCGAGCCGGTCGAGAACGGGCTCGAACGGCCAGGCGAAGAGGCGACGTCGAAGTCGCCCCTCGGCAGGATCTGTCGAGGACAACGGTCGCCCGGGGCGAAGGTCAGCAGCACCTCGACACCACGCTGCCTGAGCTGCGTTTGGAGCAAGCTCGAGCACATGCGCGCGCGAGGCGGTATCCCGCGCTGCGTCACGAAACGCAGCGAGAGGCGCTCGCCCGCACAGGAGTAGATACCGTCGGCGCCTCTACCGGCAGCCTGCCTGCTCGAGCAGTCGTCGCGCGCGGCAGGCCGCAGCGGTAGCGCGCTCCAGTTCGTCTCGTAGTGCGGGCTCGTGTCGAGAAAGACGAGCTGTCGAGCGAACGCAGGCTCGGGTCGGAAGCAGCCGAACAGCGGCGCACGATCGCCACGCGATCGATTCCGTAAGCGAGCGCTCGACGCACGAGCTTGTTCTTGAGCGCCGGATGGCCGTCCGGACCCGACTCGGAAAGCGAAGTGCTCGTACCGCCGTCAGGGTCGGCAGACGACTCGGAGACCCGGCTCCGACCGAAGAGCCGGGAGACGGAGGATAGCCACGGTCGAGGACGATGTCCACCTCGCCGCTCCGAACCAGCTCGACACGGATCGAAGCTGCCGAGCTCGAAGCGGACGACGATCCGGTCCAGGTAGGCGGGATGCGATCCCCAGTAGCGCGGTTCCGAACGAGCGTCAACTGACGGCCGCGCTCCCAACGCTGAACGAGAAAAGGACCGCTGCCGATCGACCTGCCGGTCTTCGGGTTCTCGATGCCATCGGTCCACACCCTCGCGAGGTACTCACCGCGAGCGCGTGGCTCCGGAAGCAGGTCCCGAACAGCCCGCGCCAGTCCGCGAAGCGAGAGCGCAAGAGACCCTGACCGTCTTCGCGTCGAGCGCGCGAAGCTCACACTTGATCGACGAGCGTGCTGTCGTACGCTGACTCTACAGCGCGACGATCGCTCTGATGGTAAAGACGAAGTCCGCGCGCTGACGGCACGCCGTCGCTCCAGCGAGCCTCGGGTGAATCCCGTAGTGATCGTGAACGGCAGCGAGCTCGTCGATACTCGACGTCCGAGACGAGTCTCGGCCGCAAGTGTAGTCAGGACCGACCTCGAAAGCGCCGGGAGAACCTTCTCCGCGATCTAGAGGGGGAACGACACACCGATGGACGTGCACACGCGAGGAGCGAGTTCAGACACGCGGCTCCCGGACGAGCGCGCGCCGAACGACCGATCGCCCACCGCGCTGCGGCGTCTGTCACCCGAGCCTCGCTCCCGAGACGGCGAGAGCCAAGCGAGCGCAGCGGCTAACGCGTCCGCGAGCCACCAGTCCTCCGAGTTCTGGGTCGACGTTGAACTGCGAGCCGCCGGGGACGAACCCGCGGATCGATGTCCGGATCGCAGCACGGCAGGCACCGGCTGAACCACCGGCAGACGCCGGCACGGCTCGCGCCAGCTTGGCGTCTGCAGCGTTCAGGACCCGCGCCCGCTGCTGCGGGTCGACGATGAACTCCGTCTGCTGGCACATCGCGCATGATCGAGCCGGCTGCAGAATCCCGCCCAGTTCTGAGGGTCTCCGCAGCCGAGCCTCCGGCCAGGCGACGCCGCCACCGTTGCTCACCAGGCGAAGAGCCCGGCGTCGAACTCGCCCGCTCGGGAGAAGCTGTCCGAACAACGCCGGATTGGAAGCGAACGCGAGCACGACCTCCACTCCGACGCTCCGGAGGTGGCCTGGGCGAGCTGCAGCACCTGCTCACGCACCGGGACCCCGGCCGTCGTCACGAAGCGGAGCCTGAGCCGTTCACCCGGCGCACGACGTAGATGCCGTCGGAGCCGCGACGGCAGCCGGCCTGCTCGAGCAACCGCCGCGCATCGGGCCGGGTCGATAGCGATAACCGCTCCAGTTCGGCCGGTAGTAGGGGCTCGCCCGGGAGGAACACCGTGCTGTCGAGAGGGCGACGAGCGCGCACAGCGGCCTCGCCCAGGATCGCCCGCGCGATCGCCACACGATCGATCCCGAACGCGAGCGCCTGACGAACGAGCTTACTCCTGAGCGCGGGGTGGCCCCCGGGACCCACCCGAAACACGAAGTGCTCCATCACGGGGGCAGGCCACGCGGCGACCCGCCAGCCAGGAACCTGCACGCACCTCACGGAGCGAGCTCCGTCACTGATGAACGTAGCGCCGGCGGCGAGTGCGAAGTCGAGCTCGCCGCGGCGGAGCGGCCCGAGCGGATCGCGCGGGTCGAGGTTGAAGCGGAAGACGAAGCGGTCGAGATAGGCCGTGTGCGGCCCCCAGTAGCGCGGGTTGCCGGACGAGCGTCAGCTGCTTGCCGCGCTCGAGACGCCCGACGAGGAAGGGGCCGCTCCCGATCGGCGAGCCCGTCTTGCGGGTTGTCGATCCGGTCGATCCAGACCTTCGTCAAGTCCTGTCCGTGAGGGCGTGGCGCGGTAGCACGATCGCGATACAGGTCCTGCCAGTCGGCGAACGGCTCGCGAAGCTCGACCCGAAACGTCTTCGCGCCGAGGACGCGAAGCTCGCCGGACCTTGCCGTAGAGCTCCTCTCGTCGTCGAATCGCCGGGGTCTCGATCGTGGCGTACTTCTGGTGGGTGAACAGGAAGTCGGAAGCGGTGACCGGCACGCCGTCGCTCCAGCGCGCCTCCGGGCGGATGTGGTACGTGAGCGTGAACGGCTTCCTCGTCGATCGTAACGCGCGGAGACGAGGCTCGGCCGCGCGACGAGATCGGGACCAACCTCGAATGCACCCTCGAGAACCTGGGTCAGAGCCGGGTCGGCGTCGCCGACGGTGCAGCGGCGAAGGGATTGAGGCAGGGCAGCTCGGGGCGGAGGCATGACGACGGTGCCGCCGCGCTTCGGCGTCTGCACGTCGGAGCCGCCCGCGCCCGAGACGGCGAGGAGCGAGACGGCGACCGCCGCTACGAGCTAGCGCTCGAGCCACCAGTTCTCCGCGTTCCAGAAGAGGCTGAAGGGCGCACCGACGACGTTCCGAAGGGTGCTCTTGAACGCGAGCACGAACGGTATCTGGTAGAGCGGAATCACCGGCACGTCCTTCGCCATCTGCCGGTCGGCGCGATTGAGGACGCGTTGCCCGCCGATCCGCGTCGAGGATGCGGTCGGCCTGATCGAGGTCGCTCGTCACCAAACGCTGGCAGTAGCCGCTGTAGTTCTGCGGCCCGCCGCAGCCGTAAACGCCCTTGCCAAGCGGGTTGCCAGCCGAGAACCAGGCGAAGGAGACGAGGTCGTAGTCGCCGCTCCGGAAAATCTGGTTGATCGCCGCGCCGGTCACGAACGTCGGGAGCGCCTCGACGCCGATCTGGCGCAGCTGAGCCTGGATCACCCGGACGTCACGCTCGCGCCACGTAACGCCCGCGAAGGTCAAAAGCCGAAGCGAGAGCCGGCTGCCGGCGCAGTCGTAGATGCCGTCGGGTCCCCGCCGGCAGCCCGCCTGCTCGAGCAGGCGGCGCGCGAGGAGGGGACGGTAGCGGTACTGCGGTCCAGTTCGGCCGGTACCCGCGAGCCGTGTTGAGGAACACCGCGCTCTCGCTCGACCGGTACGTCCGATCGATCTCGCCCCACAGCGCTCGTACGAGCGCCGACCCGATCGATGCCGTAGGCGAGCGCGCGGCGTACGAGCTTGCTCCTCAGCGCCGGGTGTCCGCCCGGGCCGACCCGGATGTTGAGGTGCTCCCATCCCGACGAGGGCGTCGGGACGCACTCTGACACCCGGGATCCGCCGGAGCTCGGGAGCGATGTCGGCTTCGCGGCTCAGAGCGAAGTCGACGCTGCCCCGACGGAGTGCCTCGAGCACCTCGGCGGGCGGTGGAGCCTGGCAGGCCTGGCAGAAGCGGACGACCAGCCGGTCGAGATACGCGACGTGCTGGCCCCAGTAGCGAGGATTTCGGCGCAGTGTGAGCTGCTTCCCGCGCTCCCAGCGCTCGACGAGGAAGGGGCCGTTTCCGATGGGAACCCCGGTCTTCGGATTGTCCATCCGGTCGCGCCCAGACCTTCGTGAGATCCTCGCCCGCGAGCGCGTGCCGCGGAAGGACGAAAGCGAAGAGGGAGCGCCATTCGGCGACACGGGATCGGAGGACGACCCGGACGGTCTTCGCGCCGACGGCGCGCACCGAGAGAACTGTTCTGGTGGACGTCGGCGATGCCCGGCGGGAGCTTGCGGATCGCGCGATGTGTGAAGACGTAGTCCTGAGCACTGACCGGTACCCCGTCGCTCCAGCGTGCTTCGGGGCGAATCTCGTACGTGAGCGTGAACGGCGCCTTCGTCGTGAACGCTACCCGCGAGACGAGAACCGGCTTCTGCGTGAAGTCCGGTGCGGTGGTGAAGGACGGTGCGAGGACCTTCTCGGTTATCCAGAAGAAGGTGTTGTTCACACATCCACCTACGAGCGGATTCAGGCATGTCGGCTCCTGGAGGGGCCCGGCGACGACGGTGCCCCCGCGCGGCGGGGTCTGCCGCGGACGTGCCCGCGGCGGGCGCCGCCGCGATGGCGGCGAGTGCCAGCACGGCTACGACCCAGCGCCTCATCACTCCTCTGTCCCTCGAGACATGCCGATGCTCAGCCATCTTCCGCCTCCGCTCTCCGTCGGCGCAGCGCGGACGGTCACCCAGACGCCGCCTTCGCCGGCGGCGACCCGCTGCGGCTCGTTCCCGAGCTCTGTCGTCGCGGTCACCTCGCCCGACTCGGGGTCGATCCGGGTCAGCGTCCGGTCGAGGCTCGAGACGACCCAGACGCTGCCTTCGCCGAACGTGACGTCGACGGGCCCGTCCCCGACGGGGATCTGCGTGAGCGTCGGGCGTCTGTCCGCGCCCCGGGATCACGATGCGCGTCACCGTGTCGTCCTCGAAGTTCGCGACCCAGAGCGAGTCCGGCGGGCTGACGGCGATGGCGGTTGGTGAGTTCCCGACGGTGATGTCGCGCTGGCGCTGGATCGTGGCGGTGTCGACCTCGGTCACGACGTTGGCGGCGCGGTTCACGATCCAGAGCGAGCCGAGCCCGAAGGCGATGTCCGAGAACTCGGGGAGCACAGCGTTCGGTGACGTCAGCAGTCCGGCCTCCAGGCCGACTCTCCGTGCGGTTCCCGTGCGGATGTCGATTCGACCCAGGTCGCGGCCTGGCACGCGAACCACACCGCTCCGTCGCCCGCCGCGAGGCTCGCCGCGGGGCGCGCCGCATGAGACGCCCGGTCCGAGCGCCGGGATCGGTGTCGCCGCCTGATCCTGCGCCGGGTCGATGCGCGTCAGCTCGGCGAGAGCGCCGAGCGCGACCCAGACCGTTCCTCTGGCGACCACGACGTCGCTCGGGTAGTCGCCGACGTCGATCGTTCGTCCCCGCTCGCGCGTCGCCGGATCGATCCGGGAAACCGTCTCGTCCTCGACGTTCGCGACCCAGACCGCACCCTCACCCACGGTGACGGACTCCGGGTCGATGCCGACGGGAATCTCGGCGACGAGCTTGTTCGAGCCCGGGTCGACGACTCCGACCGAGTTGGGTGAGACCGCCGAGAGGCCCCCGCCCGAGTCGCGGAGGAGGACGAACGCGAATGCCGACAGCGACGTGCGACGGCGAGCGCGGCGGCGACCGGGAGCGCCCACCGGCGCGTGCTAGGCGGCGCGGGTGCGGTCTCGACGAGGCCGAGCGCCGAGTGGGCCGCCGCGACGAGCTCGCCGGCTGTCTCGTAACGCCGCCCGGGCTCCTTGGCGAGAGCGCGACCGAGGATGCCGTCGATCGCCTTCGGAAGCTCGGGTCGAACCTCGCTCGCGTGCTTCGGTTCCTCATGCACATGCGCCCAGAGGAGCGCGACGTCGGTCGCGCGGGGGAAGGGCGGCTGCCCGGTCAGGCACTCGTAGAGGACGCAGCCGAGCGAGTAGAGATCGGCCTGCGCTTCCACGTCGCCGCCGGTGATCTGCTCGGGGGCGACGTACTCGAGCGTGCCGACGACGTCACCGGCGCGGAGATGCCGCTGAGCGAGCCCGTGCGCTTGGTGAGGCCGAAGTCGGCCAGATAGCAGTGCTCCTTGCCTCCGGCCACGGCGACGAGGACGTTCGAGGGCTTGACGTCCCGGTGCACGAGCCCCTTCTCGTGAGCCGCGTCGAGCGCCTCGGCGACCTGCTCGAGCGAGATCGATCGCGCGGACGCGGGGCGAGCGCGCCCCCTCCGTGCAGGAGCTTCGCGAGATCGGTCCCCTCGACGTAGCGCATCGCGAGGAAGAGCGCGCCGTCCTCGTCGCCCGCCTTGAAGATCGGGACGATGTGCGGGTGGTCGAGGGAGGCGGCGATTCTCGACTCCCGGAGGAAGCGCTCGCGGAAGCGGCTGTCCCGCGCGAGCTCGGGCGCGATCACCTTGAGCGCGACCTTGCGCCCGAGCGTCAGCTCCTCGGCCCGGTAGACCGCACCCATGCCTCCGCGGCCGATGAGTGCCTCGATCTGGTAGCCGGCGAGCTCGCTCCCGACTACCGCGTCGGCGCTCCTTCCCACGCTCACCCCGCAAGTGTCTGTCAGATGACGTGACATTTGCAACGTCGCGCGCGCGAACGACGGCGGACACGAGGCCCCTACGCTCGACGAAAGCCGATCGAGAGAGGAGCACACCATGAGATTCAAGGCACTGTCGGTCGTCGGCATCTTCTTCGCCTCGACCTCGATCGCCCTGGCCGGCAACATCCCCGCGGCCTGGATCGGGTGGAAGGCCGAGAAGATCGTGGTCAGGGACGCAACCGTCCGGCTTCCGGCGCAGGAGAGGAAGTCACTCGAGACCGAGCTGCGGATGACGGTCGCCAACTACCGCCTGCTCGAGGAGACCGCAGCACAGCAGCACGGGGAGAACGAGCAGCCGGCAGGAAAGCTCCACAACCTCCGCTACCGGTTCTCGACCGCGCTCAAGCGCGTGCAGCAGGGACTCGCGATCGACAAGGCGGCGTGTGTCGGGAATCGGGGGCTCGAGCGCCGACAACCGGTTCCAGCGCTTTCGCTGTGCGGTCAAGTCGGCGGAGCTCGAGATCCCGTCGGCGGTGGTCACCTGGGAAGGCGACCTGATCACCGGGGTGGTCGAGGGAGAGCCGCGCATGCTGGGCCCCTTCGAGGCGATGCTCGACGTCCGCGTCACGGGCCAGCGGACGATCGCGGCTCGTCAGGTCGAGTAGATCGAGCATTGAGGAGTGTCGCGGCCGTGACATTCGCAGCGTCGTGCAGACGAACGACGCCCACGGCCGCGGCTCCTACTCTCGAGACATGAGGCAACGGACGAGAAGGGAGCACCGCATGAAGCGCACAGCCATCATCCTCGGAGTCGCCGCCGCCATGGGCATCGTCCCGTCAGTCGCCGCCGGCGGGAACATCACGACGCAGGATCGGCCGCAGGACAAGGTTCAGATCTTCAAGCCGCAGCCGCAGAGCCCGGCGCGCGTGACGGTCGCCAGGGTGAGCTCGCACAGCGTTTCAGCGCGAACAAGATCTCCCTCATCCGCATCTCCGCTCGCTGATCGTCCGAAGATCCCTCCGTGGGAAAGAGGAAGGGGGCTCAGGGGAGGCCCCCTTTCTCTTGCCGCTCAGAGCCCGACGATGTCGTCCGGGCGCACCGGAACCCGCGTGAGCTCCCTCCCGGTCGCATCTCGAAGCGCGGCCACGATCGCCGCCGTCGAGACCACGGTCGGCGGCTCGCCCACGCCCTTGACCCCGTACGGGGCAGAGGGTTCCGGCTCCTCGACGAGCTCGGAGACGACCGGCGGCATGTCGAGGAAGGTGGGGATCAGGTAGTCGGTGAA
The DNA here is from genome assembly GCA_963838395.1 of uncultured Actinomycetes bacterium. Classification (GTDB taxonomy): domain Bacteria; phylum Actinomycetota; class Thermoleophilia; order Gaiellales; family Gaiellaceae; genus GMQP-bins7. The sequence goes on along the minus strand of CAWIQX010000014.1, from coordinate 765,218 downwards.
GTTCGGGTTCAGGATCACGCCGTCACGGGTCTGGATCTCCTCCATCAGCGCAAGCCCGAGGCCCTGCGCGGTGCCGCCCTCGATCTGGCCCTCGACCGCCTGCGGGTTCAGGGCGTTGCCCACGTCCTGTGCGGTTCCGATCCAGACCACCCGCGTGAGCCCGAGGTCGACGTCCACCTCCACGACGACGCGCATCGCGGCGACCGCGAAGGCGACATGGGAGCGCTCGCCGAGCACTTGCCCCGTTTCCGAGTCGAGCGGCGAGGTCTCCGGGTGCCGGTAGACGCGCTCGACGTCGACCTCGCCTCCCCGTTCGTTCGCGCTCCTCGAGCGCCGCCTGGCACGCGAGCTGCACCGCGCCGGCCGCCATCCAGGTCATCCGCGACGCAGACGACGAGCCCGACGAGCCGACGTTCGCCGTCGAGCCCACCTCGAGCGCGACGTCCTCGGTTCCCGAGCTCGAGCCGCGCGACCTGGAGGATCACCTCCGAGACGCCCTGCCCCACCTCCGCCGCCGCGCAGTACACGTGCGCGCCTCCGTCCTCGCGCAGGCGAACGCGTGCCGAGCAGTAGTCGTCGAAGCCCTCGGAGTAGCAGACGTTCTTGAACCCGACCGCGAACCCGACGCCGCGCTGGACGCCTTCTCCACGGGTGGTGTTCCCCGCTCCGCCGGGCAGCCGGATCGCCTCTCGCGGAAGCTCCTCGGGCTCGGGAATCGGCAGTGCCGCCGCGCGCCGGATCACGTCCTTCGTCGGCAGCGAGCCCTGGAGAACCTGACCCGTGGGCAGCACGCCGCCGGGCTCGAGCGCGTTCAGAAGCCGGAGCTCGATCGGATCGATCTCGAGCGCCGCGGCGAGCTTGTCCATCTGCGCCTCGGCGGCGAAGCAGGCCTGGACGGCGCCGAATCCGCGCATCGCGCCGCAGGGCGGGTTGTTCGTGTACACGCAGAGGCCGTCGACGAGCAGGTTGTCGCAGGCGTACGGGCCGACGGCGAACGAGCAGGCGTTCGAGATGACCGCGGTCGAGCTCGAGGCGTAGGCGCCACCGTCCAGAAGGATCCGCATGCGCACGGAAACCAGCTGCCCCGCAGAGGTCGCGCGGTGCTCTGCCCAGATCCGAGCAGGATGGCGATGGATGTGACCGACGAACGACTCCTCGCGGTTGTAGACCATCTTCACGGGTCGGCTCGTGCGGAGAGCGAGCAGCGCGGCATGAGCCTGGATGGAGAGGTCCTCCCGCCCGCCGAACGCCCCGCCCACACCCGCCAGATGGATCCGCACCTGCTCCGGCTGGAGCCCGAGGCAGGGCGCGATCTGGTCGCGGTCGACGTGGAGCCACTGCGTCGCGACGTGGATGTCGACACCGCCCTCGCCGTCCGGGATCGCGATGCCGGACTCCGGGCCGAGAAACGCCTGATCCTGCTGGCCGATCTCGTAGTAGCCCGAGACCGTGACGTCGCCAGCCATGTCTGGGTCGCCGCGCCGGATCGTCAACGAGCGCACGACGTTCGGGCGTGGATGCTCGCTGTCGCCGTGGCGCTCGGCCGGCCAGTCCACGTGCAGCGGCTCCATCTCGGTGGCACGTTCAGGATCGACGACCAGCTCGAGCGGCTCGTACTCGACCCGGACCGCGGCGGCGGCCCGGCGAGCCTGCTCGGGCTCCTCGGCCGCGACGATCGCGACCGCCTCGCCGAAGTAGCGCACCCGGTCGATCGCGAGCACCGGCTGATCCGGGAACTCGAGCCCGTACAGCTTCTTCCCGGGCACGTCCTCGTGCGTGAGCACCGCATGCACTCCGGGAAGACGTAGCGCCTCGGAGACGTCGATCTCGAGGATGCGAGCGTGCGCGTGCGGGCTGCGGACCGTGTGCCCCCAGAGCATGTCGGCGGCTTGGAGGTCGCTCGAATAGGCGAACTCCCCGGTCACCTTCGGAGTCGCATCCCGGCGCGGCTTCGCGGCAGTGGCATGGCCGCGGCGCAGCTTCGTGCCCGTGGTCGCGCTCATCTGCTCGCCGCCAGATGCACCGCATCGAGGATCTTCTGGTACCCGGTGCAGCGGCAGAGATTCCCCGAGAGCGCCTCGCGGATCTCGGCGTCCGAGGGATCGGGAATGCGCCGGAGCAGATCGTCGGCCGCGACCACGAGCCCCGGGGTGCAGAAGCCGCATTGCACAGCGCCGGCCTCGACGAATGCCGCCTGCACCCGGTTCGGCATCCCGTCCTCCGCCAGGCCCTCGACGGTCACGACCTCGTGGCCGTCCGCCTGCGCGGCGAGCACCAGGCACGAGCAGACGAGCGCTCCGTCCAGGAGCACCGAGCACGAGCCGCACTCGCCCTGCTCGCACGCGTTCTTCGACCCGGGCAGGCCGAGCCGGTCGCGCAGAGTGGTGAGCAGGCTCTCGCCCGCCCAGACATCGGCCTCGACGCGCTCCCCGTTGGCGGTGAAGGAGATCTTCACGACGAGGCACCTTTCGAGCGCCCGCGCCGTCAGCACGCGGAGGGCGTGGCGGCGGTAGCGGCCGTGCCCCGACATCGTCGATCGGGCTCGCCGCATCGGCGACGCGGTCGGGAAAACCTCCGGCCTCGTCGAGCGGCGCGGTCACGAGCGCGACCACCGGGCTCGACGACCCGTACGCGGCGCGCAGCTCCTCGCGTTCACGGTCCGCGACGAGCGCGAGCGAGCACACCGCGATGACCATCGCGTTCCGCGGCCCCACCTTCATGAAGGTCTGCGGCTGACCGCTCGGGCGAACGAGCACCGCGACGATCAGCTCGTCCGGCTCGAGCGCGTTCCGCTTGACCCCGAGCAGGAAGCTCGCCAGCGGAAGCGTCCGGACGCCGCGAACGCTCGCCAGCTCGACCTCCGCTCCTTCGACGAGCAGAGGCGGAAGCGCATCTCCCGCGGGCGAGGCGGTACCGAGGTTGCCGCCGATCGTGCCGCGGTTTCGAATCTGGGGCGAGCCGACCGTGCGCGACGCCTCGGCCAGCGCGGGCAGCTCGCTCGCGAAGGGCTCCAGCATCGCCTCCGTGTACGTCAACCCGGCGCCGAGCCTCAGCGTGCCGTTGTCGCGACCGAAGCCTCGGAGCTCCGCGACTTCGTTCAGGTTCAAGATCGTGTCCGGCCTGGCCCGGTCGAAGTTGAGCGCGACCAGCACGTCCGTTCCGCCCTGAATCGGAACGGCGCTCGGATGCGCCGCCTTCATCCGCAATGCCTCGTCGAGCGAGGTAGGAGTCAGGACGTCCACGGCAGCGTGGTTCTACCGTTCTTCCCTCACGTAGGGAACCCCGAGCGCCGCGGGAGCTCCGAGCCGCCGCTTGGCGAACCCGGCCGACACGATGACGAGAACGACGATCGTCATCACGTACGGCAGCGCGTAGAGGAACTCGGGAGTGACCTCCACGTCGCGAGCCTGCAGCGCGAACGGGAGAGCGGAGAGACCGCCGAACAGGTACGCCCCCACGAGGCAGAGCTCGGGCCGCCAGAACGCGAAGATCACGAGCGCGATCGCGATCCAGCCGGCGCCGCCGACAAGCGTGTCGCCGGACGTCCAACCGGGCGTGATGGAGAGGCTGAAGCAGGCTCCGGCGACACCTGCGAAGGCGCCCCCGACCATCACGTGCACGTAGCGGTACAGGGTCACGTTGACCCCCATCGCGTCGGCGGAAGCGGGCGCCTCGCCGACCGCGCGGACGTTGAGGCCGAAGCGGGTCCGAACGAGGTAGAGGGCGACGAGGAGCGTGAGGATCCACGAGGCGTACACGAGCGCCGACTGGTCGAAGAGCACCGGGCCCAACACGGGCAGATCTCCGAGACCGAGCACGTCGAGGTCGCCGAACTGGTGGACGGCGGGAAGGTCGGCGAGACCGAGCTCCGTCCCGAGGTACGCGGACAGGCCGAGCCCTCCGGCGAAGATCGTGAGGGCGAGCCCCGAGACGATCTGGTTGGCGCGAAGCGTGATCACCAGGAACGCGTGGATCGCGGCCAGCGCCGTCCCCGCGAGCGCCGATGCGACGACGGCCAGGAACAGCACCGAGTGCCCGGAGCCGTCGACCCGCTGCGTGACCCAGAAGCCGACCGCTGCCCCGAAGAGCATCATCCCCTGGACTCCGAGGTTGAGGACTCCCGCGCGCTCCGCGAGGAGCTCTCCGAGCGCCGCGTACAGGAGCGGCGTGCCGTAGAGCACCGCCTGCGCGAGCACGATCACGAGCAGGCTGTCGTTGACGCTCACAGTCCGCGCCTCCATGACGGGCTTCCCGGCCCGAGCTCGAGTGACGCGCAGCCGGTAGCGCAGGAGGAGCTCGCCGCCGAGCGCGCAGAAGAGGATGATTCCCTGCATCACGCCCACGAGGCCGGACGGGAAGTCCGGTCCCTGCAGCGTGTAGCCGGCGTTCAGGAGCCCGCCGATGAGCACTGCCACGAGGCACACCGCGAACGGGTTGTAGCGCGCGAGCGCAGCCACGACGATGCCCGTGTAGCCGAACGCGGCTGCCTGGAGCCCGGTCGGGCTCCCGTCGAGCGTGTGCGTGAAGTCGCCGATCTGACTCGCGCCGCCGATGCCCGCGATCGCACCGGAGACGGCCATGACCGCGAGGATCTTCCGGCGCGTCCGCATGCCCGCGTACCGCGCGGCGCGCGGCGAGTCGGCGATGACCCCGACCTCGAACCCGAACCGCATTCGCGAGTAGAGCACCCACAGCGCGAGCGCCGCCAGGATCCCGAGGAGGAATCCGAGCGGGACGATGACCGACGAGCCGAAGGTCGACCAGTACGAGGCCTCGGGCATGGGCTTCCCCTGCGGGAAGGCGCGCGCCTGGAGCGTCGACGTGTCGCGCCAGTACGACGAGCTGTCGAAGATCAGGTACGTGAGGAGAAGCCCCGCGACGTAGTTGAGCATCAGCGACGTGATGATCTCGTTCGTCCGCGCGAAGGCGCGGAGGACGCCGGGGATCAACGCCCAGAGCGCCCCGAGCGCTGCTGCCGCCACGCACATGGCGATGACGAAGAGCGGCGTCGACGTGGCGTCTCGGTCGCCGAGCTGGAGCGCGATCCACGACGCCCCGACCGCGCCGAGGTACAGCTGCCCCTCGGCGCCGATGTTGAAGAGCTGCATGCGGAAGGCGGCCGCCGCGGCCAGCCCCGTGAACAGGATCGGCGTCGCCGAGGTGAGCGTGGCCGACATCGCGCCGTTGCCCGTGAACCCGGCCTCGACGATCTTCCGATACGTGTCCCACGGGTCGTGCCCCGTGAGCGCGAGGACGACTCCCATGATCGCGAACGCGACGACGAGCGAGCCGACCGGCACCGCGACGGAGAGCCACCAGGGCTGCGTGAGGCGGCGCTCGAGCTTCACTCGCCCGCTCCTCCGGCCATGAGCAGCCCGATCTCCTCGATGGACGCCGCCCCGGCGTGGAGCTCGCCTGCGATCTCGCCCTCGTAGACGACGAGGATCCGATCGGCGAGCGCGCGGATCTCGTCGAGGTCCTCGCTCATCAGGAGCACCCCGACGCCTCTCGCAGCGGCGTCGCGGAGGTACGAGTGCACCGTCTCGATCGAGCCGACGTCGAGACCGCGCGTCGGCTGTGCGACGACGAGGACGAGCGGATCGTCCTCGAACTCCCGGCCGAGGATGAGCTTCTGGAGGTTGCCGCCCGAGAGGTTGCGAACCGGGGTCTCGGTGCCCGGGGTCTTCACGTCATAGCGCCGGACGATCCGGACGGCGACGTCGCGCATCCGCCGGAGGGCGAGCAGCGGCCCGTGCGAGAGCGAGCGCCGCCGGTACGTCTTCATGACGACGTTGCTGGTGACGCTCAGGCTCGGGGCGAGGCCGGTGCCGAGCCGGTCCTCGGGAACGTGCGCGACGCCCGCGAGGATCGCCTCGCGCGGATCGCCTCCTCGCAGAAGTCGGCCTCCGACGCGAACGCCTCCCGCTTCGATGTCTCGCATCCCGGACAGCGCCTCGGCCAGCTCCCGCTGGCCGTTGCCCGCGACGCCCGCGACGCCGACGATCTCGCCCTCGCGGATCGCGAACGAGACATCGCGCACGGCGGTCTCGCCGCGATCGCCCGCGACCGTCAACCCCTCCACTTCGAGCGCCTGGACGTCGGCCAACGTCCTCGCGCGCTCGAGCGGACGCGCGACCTCGACTTCGCGTCCGACCATGAGCGACGCGAGAGAACGCGCCGTGGAGTCCGCGGCAGCGACCGTCGCGACCGTCCTACCGCCGCGCAGCACGGTCACCCGGTCGGCCACCGCCTTCACCTCGTGGAGCTTGTGCGAGATGAAGATGACGGTCTTTCCCTCGTCCGCCATCGCGCGCAGCGTTGCGAAGAGCCCTTCGGCCTCCTGCGGCGTGAGCACGGCGGTCGGCTCGTCCATGATCAGGATCGCGGGCCTCGCGATAGAGCGCCTTCAGGATCTCGACCCGCTGTTGCTCGCCGATCGAGAGCTGCCAGATCCTCGCCTTCGGATTCACGGCCAGCCCGTAGCGCCGGCTGAGCTCGTCCACGCGCCGTTCGGTCGCCGCCGGGCGCAGGATGGCGCGACCGCCCTCGCCGCGGTGGTCGCCGAGGACGACGTTCTCCGCGACGGAGAAGGGCTCGACGAGCCGGAAGTGCTGATGCACCATGCCGATCCCGGCCTCGATCGCATCGCGCGGGGAATGGAATCGAACCGTCTCTCCGTAGAGCTCGATCTCGCCCGCGTCCGGGCGATAGAGGCCGGTCAGGATGTTCGACAGCGTCGTCTTGCCGGCGCCGTTCTCGCCGAGGAGCGCGTGCACCTCGCCCGCCGCCGCCTCGAAGGTCACGCCGTCGTTCGCCACGACGCCCGGGAACAGCTTGGTGATCCCCACCATGCGGACGGCGGCAGGAGGAGAGGCGCCAGCCGAACCGGCGCCTCTCCGGCCTTCTGAGGATGTGGGGACCTGCCCCACGCCGTTAGCCCGGAGGCAAGACCGACGAGACCTTCCCGATCACACCCTTCGAGAGCCACTGCATCTCGTACAGATCGGGGAGCACCTTCAGCGTCTTCCCCTTCGGAACCATGAGCTTGCCCTTCTGGTCGTACAAGGGCCCCTGGAAGACGTGGAACTTGCCCGAGACGATGGCCTTCCGCTTCGCCGCGATGGCGGCCTTCGTCTTCGCCGTGACCTTCGGGCCGTACGGCGCGAGACCCGTGAAGCCGTCCTTGATCGTGCCGTAGTAGAAGCCCGGCTTCCAGGTCCCGTTGATCGCGGCCGTGACGCGCTTCACGTAGTACGGGCCCCAGTTGTAGGTCGCCGCAGTCAGCCACTGCGTCGGAGCCGACTTGCGGGCGTAGGAGTCGTAGCCGACCCACGGGATCTTCTTCGACTCCGCGACGACGCCCGCTGCGGGGCTGTCCACGTTCTGGCCGAGCACGTCGACACCGGCTGCGATCAGATTCTTCGCGGCGGCGGCCTCCTTCGGAGGCGAGAACCACGCGTTCGTCCAGAGCAGCTTCACCTTGGCCTTCGGGTTCATCACCTGCGCGCCGAGTGCGAAAGCGTTGATGTGCCGCACGACCTCGGGAATCCCGAACGGGACGATGTAGCCGATCTGTCCATTCTTGGTCGCAGCACCCGCCGCCATGCCCGAGAGGTAGATCGTGTCCTCGCCGGCGCCGAAGTACTCCGACTGGTTCTTCTTGACCTGCAGTCCGGTCGCCTGCTCGAACTTGACGTCCGGGTACTTGCTGTAGAGCTGGCCGTTGACGCCGTTCTCGAACATGCCGAACGAGCAGCCGAAGATCATGTCGTAGCCCTCGCGCACGAGGCCGGCGACGACCTGCGGCACTTGCGCGTTCGAGAAGATTTCCTCCTTGTAGGTCGTCTCGACTTTGTCGCCGAGTGCCTTCTCGATGGCGAGGCGTCCTCGGTCGTGGGACTGCGACCAACCGCCGTCGTTGTGGGGGCCCGGATAGATGAACGCCACCTTGAAGGGATCCTGCTCGGACCTGGCCGCGCTGCCGCCGGCGAGCGCGAGCGCGCTCACAGCGAGCGCCAGCACGAGCCCGCCTACTACGAACTTTCTCCTCATCTGCTCCTCCTGTCCGCCTGCCGACTCGACCGGTCGACTATACGACAGCACGTTCTCCGACAACCCCTGCGCATTACGCTCTTGCCGATGGAAGAGCTCCAGCGCCGTCTCGCGGTCGCCCGGGGGGACGAGCCCGCCGACCTCGTCGTCCGCGGCGGGCGTGTCTTCTCCGTCTTCACGAAGGAGTGGCTCGAGGTCGACGTGGCGATCGCCGACGGGTTCGTCGCCGGTCTCGGCGACTACCACGGAAACGCGAGCATGGACGTGTCGGGCAAGTACGTCGTCCCGGGGTTCATCGACGCGCACATGCATCTCGAGTCGACGAAGCTTCTTCCCGACGAGTTCGCCCGGCTGGTGCTCCCGCTCGGCACCACTGCGGTCGTCGCCGATCCGCACGAGCTCGCAAACGTGCTCGGCACCGACGGCGTGCACTGGCTGCTCGACGCGTGCGAGGGACTGGCGCTCGACTTCTTCTTCATGGCGTCCTCCTGCATCCCGGCCTCACGGTTCGAGTCGCCGCGCCGCCCGCTTCTGCCCGGCGATCTCGAGAGCCTCCTCCGCCGCCGCCGCGTTCTCGGGCTGGCCGAGATGATGAACTTCCCCGGCGTCATCGCCGGAGACGAGAGCGAGCTCGTCAAGCTCCAGCTCGCCGGTACGGCGCACGTCGACGGCCACGCGCCAGGTGTCCTCGGGAAGGAGCTGAACGCCTACGCGGCTTCGGGAGTTCGGTCGGATCACGAGGCGCTGACGGCGGAGGAAGGGCGAGAGCGCCTGCGGGCGGGGATGTGGCTCCTGATCCGCGAGGCGTCGATGGCGCGCAACCTGCAAGCGCTCCTGCCGCTCGTCGCAGAGCTCGGCACCGGCTCGATCGCCTTCTGCACCGACGATCGCGATCCCGAGGACATCTTCGACAACGGCCACCTGAACGGCATGGTGCGCGAGGCCGTGGCGGCCGGAATCCGGCCGGAGGATGCGATCGTGCTCGCGTCCTACAACCCAGCGACGTGGCATCGCCTCTGGCAGCTCGGCGCGATCGCGCCCGGGTATCAGGCCGACCTGCTCGTCCTGCCCGATCTGGTCGACTTCCAGCCCGACGTCGTGCTGAAGAGAGGACGGACGGTCGACGAGATCGTTCGGCCCGAGGTTCCGGACTGGGTCAAGCATTCGGTCCGGATCGCCCCGGTCGCCGCCGCCGACTTCCGCATCCCCTGGGAGGGCGGCCGCGCGCGGGTGATCGGTCTGATCGAGGATCAGGTCGTGACGGAGTCGCTCGAGGACGAACCGAGTGCTGCCGACGGGGCGGCGATCGCAGACCCCGCGCGAGACCTGGTGAAGATCGCGGTGATCGAGCGCCATCTCGGCACGGGCAGAACCGGCCTCGGCTTCGTGCGCGGATCGGGGCTCGCTCGGGGAGCGCTCGCGTCCACGGTCGCGCACGACGCACACAACATCGTGGTGGTCGGCGTGTCGGACGAGGACATGGCCTTCGCGGTGACACGGCTCGCCGAGCTCGGAGGAGGGGTCGTAGCGGTCGAAGACGGCGAAGTCCGGGCCGAGCTGGCCCTGCCGGTCGCGGGCCTCCTCGCGGATGCTCCGCTGGAGGAGGTCATCTCGCGCAGTCTCGCCTGCAACGACGCTGCACGTGCGCTCGGCTGGAGCGGCGCGACGCCGTTCCTCACGCTGTCGTTCCTCGGGCTCTCGGTCATCCCGCACCTGAAGATCACCGACCGAGGGCTCGTCGACGTCGACCGCTTCGCGATCGTTCCGCTCCAGGTGTGACGACGCTCTACGCCAACGGTTGGATCGTCACCTGCGACGATGCGGGCACCGAGTACTCGTCCGGCTGGGTGCTTGGTGGCGGACGGTTTCATAGCCGCGGTCGGAGAGGGCCCGGAGCCGGAAGCCGACTCTCGCGAGGAGCTCGGCGGCGCCGTCGTGACGCCCGGCCTCGTCAACACGCACCACCACCTGTACCAGACCCTCACCCGCGCCCGGGCGCAGCAGGCGGACCTCTTCGGCTGGCTGCGGGAGCTCTACCCGGTGTGGGCGAGGATCGACGCCGAGGCCGAGTACGCCGCCGCGCGCACCGGACTGGCCGAGCTCGCGCTCTCCGGGATGTACGACCGTGTTCGACCACCACTACGTCTTCCCGCGCGGTCGCGAGGGCCTGGTCGAGGCGGAGGTGCAGGCGGCGCGGCGAGCTCGGCGTCCGCATCGTCGCGTCCCGCGGCTCGATGGACCTCGGTGCCTCGGATGGCGGCCTGCCTCCCGACGAGCTGGTGGAAGAGCTCGACGACGTGCTCGCCGACACCGAGCGGCTGGCTGGCGCGCTGCATGAAGCGGAGCCCGGAGCTCGTGTCCAGATCGCCGTTGCTCCCTGCTCCCCGTTCTCGGTCACCAAGCGGCTCATGCAGGAGTCGGCGTCGCTCGCAAGGCGCCTCGGCCTCCCCCTGCACACGCACCTGGCAGAGACGATGGAAGAGGGCGCGTACTGCCTGGAGCTGTACGGCTGCACGCCCGTCGAGTACCTGACCGACCTCGGCTGGCTCGGCTCGGACGTGTGGTGCGCGCACTGCGTTCACCTCTCGGCCGACGACGTCGCCGACTTCGCCGCCTCGAACACGGGGATCGCACACTGTCCGACGTCGAACCTCCGTCTGGGAGCGGGCGTCGCCCCCGTCCGCGAGCTCCTGGACGAAGGGGTTCGCGTCGGGCTCGGCGTCGACGGCTCGGCGTCGAACGAGCGGAGCGACCTGTTCGGCGAGGTGAAGCAGGCACTGCTCGTCGCGCGCGGCCGTGGCGGGCCGGCGGCGATGACCGCGCGGGAAGCGCTTCGCCTCGGGACACGAGGCGGCGCCGGGGTGCTGGGACGCGACGACATCGGATCGCTCGAGCCGGGCAAGTGCGCAGACCTGGCGATCTGGCGAACGGACGTACTCGAGCTCGCGGGCGTCGAGGATCCCGTCGCCGGGCTCGTCCTGTCCGCGCCGCATCGCGTCGACCGGCTGGTGGTCGGCGGGGAGGACGTGGTGCGGGGCAGAGCTCTCGTGCGAGCCGACGAGGCGGGCATCGCGCGCGAACAGCGAGCGCAGGCGCGAAGATTCTCGCGAATGAGCGTCTCCCTGTCCACGCACGTGCTCGACACCGCCGTAGGCCGACCGGCGGCAGGCGTTCGGGTCGAGGTCCGGCGAAACGGCGAGCTGCTCGCCGGCGAAGAGACCGACCAGGATGGCCGCATCACCTCGCTTGCCGACGGCCCTCGAGCCGGGCACGTACTCCCTCGTCTTCGACCCGCCGTCTCCGTTCTTCACCCGTATCGAGCTGCAGATCGAGCTCGACCGCGGGGCACCACCACATCCCCCTGCTCGTCTCGCCCTACGGATGCGTGACCTACCGCGGCAGCTGACCGTCGAGGAGCTCGACGAGCTCTTCGAGGGCAGGACGCGGCTCGTCGAGCGCCTGGCCGAGACGGAGAACCCGCTCGAGCGAGCCGACGACGTCATCGCAACGCTGAGCGATGCGGAGAAGATCGAAGCGCTGAGCGCTCACCCCGCGATCGGGGCGAAAGGGCTGTCGACCCGGTCGGCCGCGGAGCAGGGAGCCGACGCCGACCCCGCCGTGCTCACGGAGCTCGCCTACCAGAACCGGGTCTACGAGGAGAAGTTCGGCTTCCGCTTCGTCGTCTTCGTCGCCGGGCGTCCGAAGCGGGAGATCCTCGCGGTTCTCGGCGAGCGGATCGGCAACACCCGCGACGAGGAGCTCGACACGGGCCTGCGGGAGCTCGTCGCGATCGCGAGGGACCGGTGGACCCGTACCTGAGAGACGTCCTCGACGTCCTCCTGCGAATGCTCCACGTGACTGCGGGGATCGCCTGGATCGGGGCGTCCTTCTACTTCGTCCGCCTCGACCTCGCGTTGCGGCCGCCGAAGAGCGCGGAGGACACGGACGCCGGTGTCGCCGGCGAGTTCTGGGGAGTCCACGGCGGCGGCCTCTACCACTCGCAGAAGTACCGCCTCGCGCCCGCCGAGATGCCCGAGCCGCTGCACTGGTTCAAGTGGGAGGCGTACACCACCTGGCTCTCCGGCTTCGCGCTCATGGTCGTCCTCTACTACTTCGACGCGGGCGTGCGGCTGGTCGATCCGACGGTCGCCGACCTTTCGGACTGGTCGGCGATCGCGCTCTCGATCGGCGGGCTCGTGCTGGCCTGGATCGTCTACGACGTGCTCTGCCGAACGCTGGGGCAGCGGAGTCAGCTCGGGCTGGCGATCGTCGGGGTAGCACTCGTGGCGCTGGCGGCGTGGGGTGCGGGCGAGCTCTTCGCCGCGCGCGCGGCCTATCTCCAGGTCGGGGCGATGCTCGGGACGATCATGGCGGCGAACGTCCTCCTCGTGATCATTCCCGCGCACCGGAAGCTCGTCGCGGCGATGGACGACGGCCGCGAGCCGGACGCGGCGCCGCTGCTCGAGGCGAAGAACCGCTCGGTGCACAACAACTACCTCACGCTGCCGGTGCTCTTCACGATGCTCGCCGGGCACTTCGCGTTCACGTTCGGCGCCGACGATGCGTGGCTCGTCCTCGTCGCTCGTCGCTGTCCTGACCGCGGCTCATCCGCGCACTTCTTCAACCTCTGGCATACGGGACGACGCGCGTGGTGGATCCTCGGCGGTCGCCGCCGGTCGGCGGTCGTCGCGCTGGCGCTTCTGGCTGCAGCCCGACGAGGTCGCACCGGGCACGTGCCGAGCCTGTGCCTTCGCGCAGATCCAGCCCGTGATCGCGGAGCGCTGCGCGTCGTGCCACTCGGGCGTATCGGCACCGCTCGGCGTGCGGCTCGAGACCGGGCCGAGATCGAGGCCCGGGCCGACGACATCGAGCGTCAGGCGGTTCTGACCCGAGCGATGCCGCCCGGTAACGCAACCGGCATGACGGACGAGGAGCGCGACCTCCTCGCCGCCTGGATCGCGCAGTCGCGCTAGGCCTGTGACGGAGATCGCCTGGACGCTCAGACCGGCAACCGCCGACGACCGCGACTTCGTCATCGAGTTGACCCGCGCCGCGATGGGCCCGTATCTCGAAGCCACCTTCGGCTGGGACGAAGCCACACAGACTGCGTACTTCGACGAAGGCTTCGATCCGTCAGGGGGCCAGATCGTCGAGGTCGACGAAGTCGACGTCGGCGAGATCCTCGTCGAAGAGCGGCCCGACGAGCTCGTTCTCACACGACTTGCGCTTCTTCCCGACTGGCAGCGGCGTGGGATCGGCTCGGCGATCGTCCGAATGCTCATCGAGCGTGCGCACGAGCTGGAGTCGGCGCTCGTGCTGCAGGTGTTCAAGACCAACCTGCGAGCAACGCGTCTGTACGAGTCGCTCGGGTTCGTCCGGACCGGGGAAAGCGACACGGACGTGTACATGCGCTTGGAGCCGAAGCTCTAGGCTCCCGCCATGCTCGAGATCGCCGCAGGTGGGTTCGCGTTCACAGCGCGAACGGAAGATGACGCCGCTCCCGAGACTGTCTCGGCCTTCCGCCGCATGCTCCCGCTCGAGTCGAAGATCATCCACGTCCGGTGGTCCGGTGAGGGCGGGTGGATCCCGATGGGCGATCTCGACGCCGGCATCGGACCGGAGAACGCGACGAGCTACCCGAGCCCGGGCGAGCTGATCTTCTACCCCGGCGGGGTCAGCGAGACCGAGCTCCTGCTCGCCTACGGCTACGTCGCCTTCGCGAGCAAGGCCGGCGCGCTCGCGGGGAACCACTTCGCGACGATCGTCGAGGGAGGCGAGAACCTGCGCGAGCTCGGACGCCGCATGCTCTGGGATGGCGCCCAGGAGATCGTCTTCAGCGAGCGCTAACAAGACGGTCGAGCGCAGCTGCGAGCACGTCGACTGCGAGCGCGATGTCCTCCTCGGACGAAAGCTCGTCCGGCGAGTGGCTGATCCCGCCGTTCAGGCTGCGGACGAAGAGCATCGCGCTCGGTACGCCCGCGGCCGCGAGGATGCCCGCGTCGTGGCCTGCGCCGGACGGCAGCTCGATCGCCGGCAAGCCGCGGCGTCTCGAGCTCGTCGAGCAGCACGTCCCGGGGCCCCTCGGCCATTGCGGCAGGCGGAGTTCGGTGTACCGGCTCGAAGCCGATCGCCTCGATCAGCTGGTCGAGCCGTTTCGCATCCGGCGCCCGCGCGTCGACCGAGATCCGGACGCGTTCGGGGATGACGTTGCTCCCACCCGGCTCGACCGCCAGCTGACCGACCGTCGCGACCGCACCCTCGATCTGCGAGAGCCGCTGTCCCGAATGCGGAGAATCGCCTCGGCCGCGGCGACGAGCGCGTCGTCGCGCGCGTCCATCGGCGTCGTCCCGGCGTGGCCCGCGCGACCCTCGAAGACGAGCTCGCCGCGCGCGTAGCCGACGATGCTCGTGACCACGCCAAGAGGAGCACCCGCACCTTCGAGAACCGGCCCCTGCTCGATGTGCAGCTCGAGAAAGACCGTCGGCAGCGACGCGCCGCCCGAGCACAGTGCGCGGCTCCCGATGCAGCCGACCTCCTCCCCGCGGAAGGCGACCACGGTTCCACGCCCCGCGCGCACGACCGCCTCGAGCCCGCCGACCACCCCGAGCGGGCCGTCGAAGCGTCCGCCGTGCGGCACCGAGTCGAGGTGCGATCCCACCCAGAGGTCGTCACCCGCCCCCGCGCGCCCGAAGAGGTTGCCGTGCGGGTCGACCTCGACCGCGAGACCCGCCTCCCGCATCCAGCCTGCGACGAGAGCATGCGCCTCGTCCTCCGCCGGGCTCCCATGCGGACGGTTGGCGCCCGGGCCGCCGCCGATCGCGTACAGCTCCTCGAGGCGTTCGAGCACCCTCATGACGCCGCAGTATGTCGGCGCTCGCTCAGCGACCCGAGCAGCCACCAGCCGGCGAGCGGGACGAGCGCGGCGACCACGAACGCGAACGGCCATGATCCCGCCGACACCGTCAGCGCGAAGAGGAGAGGCGCCACCACGCCGATCGCCGCGAGCACGGTCTGCTGAACGCCGATCGTGGCTCCGCTCCGCAGAGCACCTGCGAGCTCCGCGGCCGCCGTGAACGAGAGCCCGTTCCACGCCATCGTCAGCCCACCTGCGAGGACTAGAACGGGCACGAGAAGCCACGTCGGGCCACCGGCGAGGGCAGCCGTGAGTGTCATCACGCCGCCGATCGCCAGACCGACGCGGCGCAGCGGCAGGATGCGCGCGCCCATGAGGTCCGACCAGCGCCCGCCCCCGATCCGAAACGCCCCGCCGAGCACCTGCGACCCTGCGAACACCAGTCCCGCCTCCTGCGCCGAGAGGCCGTGCTCGTCGACGAGAAAGAGGACGCCGAAGCCGAGAACCGCGATCTGCGCGTACAGGTACAGGCCGCTGCCGAGCGACAGCCGCCAGAGCCTTCCGTCCGCGAGCGTCGCTCGGATCGAGGACGCCTCGATCCCGTCTGACGCATCTCGCCCGCGCAGGACGACGGCTCCGACGAGCGCGCCGACCGCACTCAGCGCCGCCAGGAAGAGAAAGGCCGCCTCCGTCCCCGCAGCGTCGGCGATGGGCGGCAGCGACAGCGCAGCGATGAGCCCTCCCAGCGGAATCGCCGTCTGCCTGACACCGAGCGCAAACCCGCGCTCACCCGCTTCGAACCAGTGCATGACCGCGCGGCCGCTGGCCGAGTTGACCGCCCCGCCGGCGGCGCCGACGAGCCCCAGCGCGAGAACCAGCTCCTCGTAGCTCGATGCGAAGGCGGCGCCCACGAGACAGACGGCGCAGCCGAGCAGGCCGGTGGTGAGCACGAGGCGCTCGCCGAAGCGATCGGCGGCGAGCCCCCATGGAAAGAGGGTCAACGTGGTCCCGACCCACGACGCGGCGAGGACCACGCCGATCTGGCCGAGCGAGAGATCGAACTCCTCCCGCAGCTGGGGCACGATGACCGGAAGGCCGATCCCGAACACGGCGGAGCTCGTCGCTGCCGCCGTGCCCGCTGCGAGAACGGCCCAGCGGTACCGCATCGGCTCAGGAGTAGAGATCGCCGCCCAGGTACTTGAGGCCGGAGTCGACGAGCGGCGTAGCCACCCGCTTGCCGTTCCCGAGCTCACGGGCGAGCTCGAGCGCGACCGTGAGGTTGGCGCCCGTCGACGGGCCCGACCAGAGGCCCTCCTCCCTCGTAGCTCGGCGCGCCATCGCGAAGGCATCCGCGGTCGCCACCGTCCGCACCTCGTCGAGATCGTCCCGCTCGAGCAACGGCGGCCAGAACCCTGAGCCTCCGCCCTCGATCCGGTGCGTCCCCGCCTCGCCTCCGGAGAGCACCGGCGACTCCGCGGGCTCGATCGCGACGCGGTGGAGCTCCGGGAGCGTGCGCCTGAGCTCGCGGGTCACTCCGACGAAGCAGCCGGATGTCCCCACGTACGAACAGAACGCGTCGAGCCGTCCGTCGAGCCGCTCGAGAAGCTCGCGCCCGAGACCTGCGTAGCCGTCGAGCATGTCCCGGTTCCGGAACTGATCGGTGGCGAAGCCTCCGGTCTCCTCGACGATCTCCTGCGAGCGCTCGATCATCCGCGGGATGAGGTCGGGGGTGATCCCCTCCGGGCTCGAGATGAGCTCGACGTCCGCTCCGAACGCCCGCATGGTCACGATCTTCTCGCGCGCGAACGCATCCGAGGACACGATCCGGAGCGGGTAGCCCTTCAGCGAGCACACGTACGCAAGCGACGAGCCCGTGCTCCCGCCCGTGTACTCGACCACCGTCTGCCCCGGCTGCAAGCGCCCGTCTCGCTCGGCGCCCTCGATCATGGCGAGCGCCATGCGGTCCTTGTAGGAGCCGGTGGGGTTGGCGGACTCGAGCTTGACCCAGACCTCGGCCATCCCGGGCTCGACGAGTCGCTCGAGCCGGACGACCGGCGTCGAGCCGATCGTCCCGAGCACCCCGATCGACATGTCTTAGAGGCCGAACGGGTTGATCGGGCGCGAGCCCGTGGAGACGACGACGCTCTTCGTCTCCAGATAGAGCTCGAGCGACTCGAGCCCGAGCTCGCGGCCGAAGCCGGACTGCTTGTAGCCCCCGAACGGGATTCCGGGGAAGGCCGTGTACGGCATGTTGATCCCGACCGTGCCCGACTTGATGCGGGCCGCGATCCGGTGGCCGCGGGCAGGATCGCCGGTCCAGACGGTTGCCATCAGGCCGTAGCGCACGTCGTTTGCGATCCGGATCGCGTCCTTCTCGTCCTCGAACGCGGTGACCGTCACCACCGGACCGAAGACCTCCTCCTGGGCAATCTCGAGCTCGTTCGACGCGGCGACGACGGTGGGTGGGTAGAACGCACCCGCGCCGTCCGGAACCGCGCCACCGGTCACGACCTCCGCACCCTCTCCGGCACCGCGCTCGACGAACCCGTGTACGCGCTCGCGATGGCCGGTGGAGATCAGGGAGCCCATCTGGGTCTCCTTGTCGAGCGGGTCGCCGACGCGGATGGAGCCCGCGAGCTCGGCCAGCTTCGAGACGACCTCGTCGTAGATCGAGCTTTCGACGAGCATCCGCGAGCGCGCCTCGCAGCTCTGGCCCGCGGCGTAGTAGATCGCCCAGGCGGAGCTCGGGATAGCGCTCGCGAGGTCGGCATCGGCAAAGACGAGGTTCGGGCTCTTGCCGCCGAGCTCGAGCGTGATCCGCTTCACCGGGTCGGAGGCGAGGCGCATGATCTCGCCGCCCGTCTTCGTCGAGCCCGTGAACGCAATCTTGTCGACGCCGGGATGGCGAACGAGGTACGCGCCCGTCGTCGGACCGTCGCCGGGCACGACGTTCACGGCGCCGGCCGGAAAACCGACTTCGGTCGCGAGCTCGGCCAGGCGGATCGCGGTCAACGGCGTCTGCGGGTCAGGCTTCAGGACGACGGAGCAGCCGGCCGCGAGTGCCGGAGCGAGCTTCCAGGTCGACATCATCAGGGGGTAGTTCCAGGGGACGATCTGTCCCACGACACCCACGGGCTCCTTCAACGAGTAGAAGAGAAGCGAGCCGCCGATCGGATTCGCACGCCCGCCGATGGTCGCGATGGCAGAGGCGTAGTAGCGGAAGTTCTCGACGGCCTGGTGCAGCTCCGCCTTGACCGAGGAGATCGCCTTCCCCACGTTCCGGGACTCGAGCTCGGCGAGCTCGGCGCGGTTGGCGGCGATCGCGTCCGCGAGCGCGTGCAGGAGTCGGGCTCGCTCGGTGCCGGGGGTCTTGCCCCAATCTCCGTCGAGAGAACTGCGCGCCGCCTCGACCGCGCGATCGACGTCGGCCTCGCCCGCCATCGCCGCACGGGCGAGCGGCTCGCCCGTCGCCGGCTCGGTGAGGTTCCGGATCTCGCCCGACACGGGCTCGGTTGGCTCGCCGCCGATGAAGAGCCCGTACTCGCGTTCGGTGGCCACGGCCATTCCTCGGAATCTACCCGCCGTCTACGAGGCAGGCGCCGACGCGGTGTCGGGATTGGGGATCGGGATGATCAGCGACGGATCGATCCACGGCCCGCCGGCCCGTGCCGCGAGGTCGGCGAACGTCACGCCACCGAGGAGGGAGATCGTCGCGTCGCGCACCTCCTCCCAGACGTCGCGAAGAGTGCAGCCGACCATCATCGGGCAGGGCTCGGGGTTGTGGCGCGTGGCGCAGCTGATCGGGGCCAGAGGTCCCTGGAACAGCCGAACCACCCGCTCCAGCGTGATCTCCTCCGGTGCCTTGTTGAGCCGGTAGCCGCCCGACGGCCCGCGCTCCGAACGGACGATCCCCGCGGTCCGCATCGTCGGCATCACCTGCTCGAGAACCGACTGCGGCACCGCAGTGCGCCGAGCGAGCGCCTCGAGTTTCAGCGGACCGCCACCCTCGAGCGCGAGGCTCAGGATCGCCCTCGTCGCATAGTCGGTTCTCCGCGATACCCACACGAGCGTCCTCCTTGGTCGCTTCCACTTGACAGAGCAGAGTACGTGACCTATCTTGTCCGCCGTTGTAGCGATTGTATACAAACTTTGTCGAGATACCTGAGGAGTGCCCTATGCGCACCAAGATCCTGACCCTCGCAGCAGTCCTTGGATTGCTCGCCGCGGCGCTCGCGGCCACGGCCGGCGCAGATTCCAACCGCGCGACCGACACCGAGCTGAACCTGGTCGCGTACTCGACCCCGCGCGAGGCCTACCAGAAGCTCATCCCGATGTTCCAGAAGACGCCTCAGGGTGCCGACGTGGACTTCAAGCAGTCGTACGGTGCGTCGGGTGAGCAAGCGCGAGCCGTCAAGGCAGGCCTGAACGCCGACATCGTCGCCCTCTCACTCGCCCCGGATCTCGACACGCTCGTGCCCGATCTCGTCGACCCGAAGTGGAAGAAGCAGTCCTTCAAGGGCATGGTGACCAACTCCGTGGTCGTCTTCGTCGTGCGCGATGGCAACCCGAAGAAGATCAAGAGCTGGAACGACCTCCTCCGGTCGGACGTCGACGTGGTCACCCCGAACCCGTTCACCTCTGGCGGTGCACGCTGGAACATCATGGCCGCGTACGGGGCGTGGCGGAAGGCCGGTAAGACCGACAAGCAGGCGCAGGCGAATCTGCTCAAGCTCTTCAGGAACGTCGTCGTCCAGGATGCGAGCGCGCGAGCGTCGCTCAGCACCTTCAACAGCGGCAAGGGCGACGTCCTGCTCGCGTACGAGAACGAGGCGTACTTCTCGCGCATGCAGGGCCTCGATCTGCAGTTCGTCATCCCGAAGGCGACGATCCTCATCGAGAACCCCATCGCGGTCCTCAAGCAGAGCGCGGAGAAGGAGAAGGCCAACCAGTTCCTGCGCTTCCTGCGGACCCCCGCCGCGCAGCAGGTCTTCGCCGACTACGGCTACCGGCCGGTCGTGAAGAAGGTCGAGGACCGAAACCGGAAGAAGTTCCCCGTTCGCCCGGGTCTCTTCACGATCGACCAGCTCGGCCTGGGAGGTTGGGAGAAGGTGCAGAAGCGCTTCTTCGATCCGACCAACAGCATCATGGCCCGCATCCAGCGGGAGATCGGTGGCAGCACTGGTTGAGGTCGCCGTCAGCAGGCCGGCGCGCACACGCGCCTCGAGGGACAGGGCTGCAACGGCCCTGTCCCTCGGCTTTGTGACCACCTTTCTCACCGTCTTCGTCGGGCTCCCGCTGGCCGCGCTCATGTGGGAGGCGACGAGCGAGGGACGCGTGTCCTTCTGGGATGCCGTCTCCAGCCCGGAGGCGGTCGCGGCGTTGAAGCTGACCCTGGGCGCCTCGCTGGCGGTCTCGCTCCTGAACGCCGTGCTCGGCACCGTGACCGCGTGGGTGCTCGTGCGAGACGACTTTCGCGGGAAGACTGCCGTCAACGCCATCATCGACCTCCCGTTCGCCCTCCCGACGATCGTCGCCGGGCTGACGCTGCTCGCGCTGTACGGCCCGACGTCCCCGGTGGGCATCGATGTCGCGTTCACGAAGACCGCGATCGTCCTCGCGCTGATGTTCGTGACCCTCCCCTTCGTCGTCCGGACGGTTCAGCCCGTTCTCCAGGAGCTCGACCGCGAGCTGGAGGAAGCCTCCCACTCGCTCGGCGCATCCCGCGCTACGACCTTCAGGCGAATCATCCTTCCGAACATCGTTCCCGGCATCCTCTCCGGCGTCGCGCTCGCGTTCGCGAAAGCCGTCGGCGAGTTCGGCTCGCTCGTGATCATCACCGGGAACATCCCGTTCCAGACCGAGGTCTCGTCCGTGCACATCTTCGGCCGGATCGAGAGCGGTGACTCGGTCGGCGCGGCGGCCGTCGCAGTCGTGCTGCTCGCGATCTCGTTCCTGACCCTGCTCTCGATCGGCGTCATCCGGCACTTCGCGACGAGGCACGACCATGCGTAGCGTCGTCTCGCGGCTCGGCCTCCGCTTCGTCGCGCTCTTCTACCTCGCGGTGATCCTCGTCGGCCCGCTCGCGATCGTCTTCTGGCGCACGTTCGAGGACGGCTTCGCACCGGCCTGGGACGCGCTTACGACACCCGAGACGATCAACGCCTTCAAGCTGACCCTGATCATCACGGCCATCGCCGTCCCGGTGAACACGGTGTTCGGGATCGTCTGCGCCCTCGCGATCGTGCGCAAGAAGTTCCGCGGCAAGGGCCTGCTGAACGCCTTCATCGACCTTCCGCTGGCCCTCTCCCCGGTCGTCGTCGGGCTCGCGCTCTTCCTGCTCTACGGGCGAGAAGGCTGGTTCGGCAGCTGGTTCTCGGATCACGGCATCGAGATCCTGTTCGCCCTTCCCGCGATGGTGATCGCGACGATCTTCGTATCGCTCCCCTTCGTCGCTCGCGAGGTGGTGCCGACGCTCCGCGAGATCGGCGATGAGCAGGAGCAGGCCGCGCGGACGCTGGGGGCGAACGGGTGGCAGACGTTCTGGCGCATCACACTGCCCTCGATCCGCTGGGCCGTGATCTACGGCGTCATCCTGACCACGGCTCGCTGCCTCGGCGAGTACGGAGCGGTCGCCGTCGTCTCGGGGCGCCTGCAGGGTCAGACGGAGACGGCAACGCTGCGCGTCCAGGAGCGCTACGAAGCCTTCGATCTCGCAGGTGCCTACGCGATCTCGATCGTCCTAGCCCTGGTCGCCGTGCTCGTCCTCGTCGCCATGACCGTGATCCGCCCTCGAGAGGAGACTGCCTAGATGTCCATCCTGGTCCGCAACGTCTCGAAGAGCTTCGGCGACTTCGTCGCGGTCGACGACATCTCCCTCGAGGTGGAGAGCGGCTCGCTGACCGCTCTCCTCGGGCCGAGCGGGTCCGGCAAGTCCACCCTCCTGCGCATCATCGCCGGGCTGGAGACGCCCGATGCGGGCGAGATCCTGCTCGCCGAGAAGGACGCGACCGCGCTCGCGCCGCAGAAGCGCAACGTCGGCTTCGTCTTCCAGCACTACGCGGCTTTCAAGCACATGACCGTGCGGGACAACATCGCATTCGGGCTCAAGGTGCGGAAGCGGCCGAAGGCCGAGATCCGGGAACGCGTCGACGAGCTCCTGCATCTCGTCCAGCTGCAAGGCTTCGGCCACCGGTATCCGGCTCAGCTCTCCGGCGGACAGCGCCAGCGCATGGGGCTCGCACGCGCACTAGCTCCCGAGCCGCAGGTGCTCCTCCTCGACGAGCCGTTCGGAGCCCTTGACGCGCGCGTCCGCGCCGAGCTGCGCGACTGGCTGCGCCAGCTCCACGACGTCGTGCACGTGACGACCGTCTTCGTGACGCACGATCAGGAGGAGGCGATGGAGATCTCGGATCAGATCGCGGTCATGAACCACGGACGGCTGGAGCAGGTAGGCGGACCGCGCGAGCTCTACGACGAGCCCGCGAGCGAGTTCGTCATGACCTTCGTCGGCGACGCCAACCTGGTCGGAGACGTGCTCGTACGGCCCCATGACCTCGAGCTTCTCGCCGAGCCGGCGGAAGGCGCGATCGAGGCGATGATCGTGCGGGTCACCATCCTCGGACGCGACGCGAAGGTCGAGCTGCACGGAACGAGCGGCGCCGAGATCGTCGCGCTCCTGACACGCGACGTCTTCGACGAGTCCGGCTTCTGGCGCGGGCAGACCGTCTGGGTCCGCCCGCCGTGACGCGAAGGTCGAGCTGCACGGAGCGAGCGGCGCCGAGATCGTGGCGTTGCTGACGCGCGTCCAGTTCGACGAATCCGGCTTCTGGCGCGGGCAGACGGTCTGGGTACGCCCCCAGCGCGAGCGCGTATTCGCCCCGTAGCGACGCGGGCCGCGGAAGAAGTGCGCTGCCCGCTCGCTGAAGGATGTGTCAACCCTCACGAGGAGGAGCTCGATCGCTCGTGCGCCGCGCGCCGTGGTTCGGCCGCGCCGCCGGCGGTCCCGTTTCGCCGCGGTCGTCCTCAGCGCGGCCGCGTTCGAGACACCGGGAGCGAGCGCGTCGCCCGGGGAGGGCGGTACGTTTCGCGTTACCATCACGGCGGGCCCGGGCTCTCCACGATCGACCCTGCGATCAATCCGCAATTTCCCCTCCCCCTGCGGGACTGCGTTCCGAGCCTGAGCTCGCCGCGGACTACCCGTCGTCTCGAAGAACGGAAGGGCGTACACCTTCACGATCCGGAAGGACGACCGCTTCTGACCGGGGCACCTGTCCTGGCGCGCGACGTCGTGCATTCCCTTGAGCGGTGCCGACGCCTCGTATGGAGTCGCCGTTCGCCCAGAGCCTCGCGGACCTCGTCGTGCGCCGGCGATGCTCGCGGGGAAGCGACGAGGCTCTCGAGGGCGGTCGCCGAGGGCTGGAGCCTCGTCCTGAGAGGCTACAGAAGCCGGTCAGCGATTTCCCCGTGCGCGCATCGGTCTGCGTCGTGCGGCGTCGCTCCCCGTCCATCCGGAGGCGCCACGAGAGGATGCGCACGCTCGATCCAGTGATCCGCACCGACCAGCATTTCAAGCCGGAGTAAGATGATTCATGAGGCGGATCGGTCTCCTCGGCGCACTCCTCGCAGCGCATGCTTCTCGCAGGCTCTACGCATGCCGTGCCAGATCGAGGCGGCACCGCTCCGCGTGCTCTTCATCGGCAGTAGCGGCACGAAATCCAACAACCTGCCGGCGAGAGTCGCCGAGCTCGCATCAGCATCGGGACGCAGCTCGCAGTACCCATGGTGGCTTGGTCAGGCTTCAGTCTCGAAGACCACTGGAGCTTCGCGCCGCGCGCCGGCACTTGCAGCGGCGCATGGGACGTCGTGGTCATGCAGGATGGCCCCGCCGTCGCGCCTTGGGAAGCGGAGCACCTCAGCACCTGGGCGTCTCGCTTCGCGGACCTGGCGCGGGAGGCGGATACCCGCCCTGCGCTCCTCATGGTCGCTCCAGACCGTGAACGTCGCTCCTTGCTGCCCGAAGTCGTTGCACTCCTACCGGCTGGCCGCACAGGCGGCCTTGCCGAGCTCCTCCCGGCGGGAGGCTTGGCAGGCGGCGTGGCGATGCAGCCCCTTCATCTGGTTCTACGGCCCCGACAACGTTCATCCGAGCCGTCTCGGCACGTATGAGTGGGCCCTCGTCGTGTACGGGGCCCTTTACGACGCGCCCGTGCGCTCTCGTCGTCTGTACCCCGTCCGGGAAACGCCGCGGATGTCGCGGCTCCTGCAAGCCGCGGCGCACGGCTCTGGGTCGCTGGCTTCCTGCGAGCGCCCGCTGCGGCTGACGCCGGCGCCGCTGATGCAGACGTCTCTCGTGGGCGAACTTCGCGCAGCTGCTTTGCGCATCGGTGCGAATACCCGAGTGATGCAGGGCTCAACTCGTACGAGCTGGCGCCACTTGAGCCGGGGGCGCCCATTTGGCGTCAGCGCGTCGACCGCCGAACGGTAGCGCGCGTTCCTCCTGCACTTCTGGAAGGATGTATCTCTTGTCACGATGTGAGAAGTCTTACGTTGAGTGCCGCGCCTCGTGGTTCGGTGCGGTGCCGCCTTCTGTGTCTTATGCCGCGGCTGTGTCCTCAACGCCTCCCTGCTCGCCTCGCCGGGAGCACTGCGCGCGTCGCCAAGGAGGGCGGCGCGTTCCGCGTCGCCGTGCCGGCCGGCCGCTTCGACACGATCGACCCCGCGCTCGTCGCCGCCCCGAGTTCCAGCTCCTCGGCCCCGGCGTGCGGCAACCTGATGGGTACCCCAGCAAGCCGCTTCCCGAAGGCGGCCGCCTCCGGACGGAGCTCGCCGAGGCCCACCCTGTCGTCTCGAGAGACGGCAGGACATACACGTTCAGGGTCCGCAAGGACGCTCGCTTCTCAGACGGCGCGCGCGTGACCGCTCGCGCGTTCGTGCGCGCGATCGAGCGCATCCTCGATCCGGCGATGAAGGCCTCGCTGGCCTCGGACTTCGCGACGGCCCTCGTCGGCGGCGAGGACGTGCTCGCCGGTAAGGCGACGACGCCCAGCGGCGTCAGTCGCCAAGGGCAGGGTGCTGACCTTGAGGCTGACCAAGAGAGACCCCCGACTTCCTGGAGTTGATGCGCAGACTGTGCGCCGTCCCCCCAAGCCTGCCCGCCGGACCCGGAAGGCGCGAGGGCGCCGCTCCCGAGCGCGGCGCCCTACTACGTCGCCGAGTACGTCCCCGGCGAGCGGCTCGTGCTCGAACGGAATCGCTTCTACCGTGGCGCAGCGTCCGCACCACGTCGACCGATTCGTCGCCGACCTCGCTGCGGATCGCAGGCGTCGATCATCGACGAGATCGCGAGCGGCCAGTTCGACTGGCGTGCGTCGGCCTCTTTGGCGATCGCGCAAGCGAGCTCAAGCAGCGCTACGGCGTCAACAAGTCGCAGTTCTTCGTCAAGCCACGAACCAACCTGCGCCATGCTCGTCCTCAACACGAGCCGACCACTCTTCAAGAACAACCCGAAGCTGCGGCAAGCCGTCAACTTCGCCGTCGACCGCAAAGCGCTGACGCGCGAGCTCGGACCTCTCGCCGGCACCCCAACCGACCAGTACCTGTCCCCGTCCCAGCCCGGCTACACCGATGAGCGCATCTATCCGCTCAAGGCACCCGATCTCCGCCGGGCGCGCGCGCTCGCCAATGGCCACACGCGTGGCGGCAAGGCGGTCCTCTACACGAGAAGCGATCCCGTCGACCTTGCCCAGGCGCAAGTGCTCCAGCAGAACCTCAAGGCGATCGGCCTCGAGGTCGAGATCGTTCAGTTCCCGAGCCTCGCTGCTCTTCGAAAAGCTGGCGACGGACGAGGAAGCTCTTCGACATCGGCCGGATTCAATGGGGCCACTCGCCCGATCCCAACTGGTTCAGTTTCCTCTTCGATGGGCGGACGATCGGTCAGCTGGGCAACCAGAACTGGTCCTATTTCAACTCGCCGAAATACAATCGGCTGTTCGACCAGGCGTCGCGGCTTCCGATCGGGTCGGAGCGCGACCGCGCCTACGGCGGGCTGGATGTCCAGCATCGCGCGGGACGCGGCGCCGGCGATCCCCTTCGCCAACATCAACGCCATGACGTTCGTCTCCGCCCGAACCGGCTGCGTCGTCCTCAATCCCAGTCTCGACCTGGGCGCCGTATGCCTCGAGCCATGAGGCGGCTCGTAGCTACGGGAGCTTCAGTCGCAGTTGCGGCGCTGCTGCTCGCGTCCGCAGGCGGAACGCGCGCGATCAAGGAAGGCGGCACGTTCCGTGTCGGAATGGCGACGATCATGACCCGGTCGATCAACCCGGCACTCATCGAGCAGCTCGGCACGGGTCAGCTCTTGAACGCGACTTGCGCCTCGCTCGTGAACTATCCCGACAAGACATTCCCCGCGGGTCTTCGCCTCGCTCCGGAGGTTGCCGCCGGTTACACCCTCTCCCGCGACGGAAGGACGTACACGTTCACGATCAGGAAGGGATTCCGTTTCAGCACCGGCCAGCACGTGACTGCACGCGACTTTGCCGCCTCGATCAACCGCGTTCTCAATCCGGCGCTCAAGGTGCCTACTGGAAAATCAGGAGCTCTTCCTCGACATCGCCGGCGCGCAACGCGTTGTCGACGGGAAGGCCGAGACAACGTCAGAGTTACGGTCCGACGCGGCAAGCTCGTCATCCGGCTAACCAAGGCCCGTCCCAACTTCCTGTCTGCGATGTGGTTTGCGTGCGTCTTGCCCGCAAACCTCGCAAACTCGGCAGTCGACCCCGAAGGTGTCCGCGCGCCGGTCCCGAGCGCCGGCCCCTACTTCATCTCCGAGCACATCCCTGGCGAGAGGGTCGTCCTCGAACGCAACCGCTTCTACGGCGGGACCCGGCCGCACCACATCGACCGGTTCGACGTCAGAATCGACGAGGACCAGGAGGCGCTGCTGGACGCGGTTCAGCGCGGAGAGCTCGACTACGCGTTCACCCCGAGCAACTCGATTGGCGCCCGCGCCCAGGCGCTCAGGACGAGGTACGGCCGGAACAAGGAGCAATTCTGGGTCGAATCCAGCTCGTTCCTGCGCATGTTCGTGCTCAACACGTCGCGTCCGCTGTTTCAGGAACAACCCGGCTCTCAGGCAAGCCGTGAACTTCGCTGTCGACCGGAGCGCGCTCGTTCGCGAGCACGGCGGAAACCTGGTGGTCACCCCGACCGACCAGTACCTGATGCCGACCAAGCTCGGCTTCAGCGACGAGCGCATCTATCCGCTTCGTGGGCCGGATCTGCGAACGGCGCGCACACTCGCACGGGGGCGGACGCGGAGCGGCAAGGCAGTTCTCTTCGTGCCGGACGTACCTTCCGTGATTGCCCGGGCCCAGATGATCCAGCGCAATCTGAAGACCATCGGCCTCGACGTCGAGGTCAAGCGGTTGTCACCCGGCGTCTATTTCCAGACGCTCGGGAAACCCGGCGAGCCGTTCGACATCGCGTATGCCGGGGTCCTGGACAACGGGCAGGACCCTGGGGAACTTCTTGCAAGCATGTTCGACGGACGCACGATCGGCCAGCCCGGGTTCGCCAACTGGTCGTACTTCAACTCGGCGAGGTACAACCGCCTCCTCGATCGGGCGTCAGCGCTTTCCGGGGAGCCTCGTTACCGGGCTTATGGCGAGCTCGACGTGCAGATCTCGCGGGACGCTGCTCCCGGCGATTCCGTATCGCGTATGACAACGCCCTCAGTCTGGTGAGCGCCCGCACGGGCTGCGTGGTCGTCAACCCCTACCTCGACCTCGCGGCCGTCTGCCTCAAGTGATGGGCTCCTGCACCGAGACCCACACGCTCCCTCCGCCGACCGCGATCCCGATCGGCCGGTTGCCGACCGCGATCGTTTCCACAACCTCGTTCGTCTCCGGATCGATGCGCGAGACGGTCCCGTCCGCGCTGTTCGCGACCCAGACGGCGCCCTCGCCGAACGCGATCCCGGTCGGTCCGTCTCCGACCGGGAATCGTCTCGACCGAGCCCGAGGCCGCGTCGATACGGGAGACGTAGTCGCCGGCCTCGCTCGTGACCCAAATTGCGCGGTCCCCGACCGCGACCCCACGCGGGCTTCCGCCGACGCCGGTCTCACCGACGACGCCGTTCGTCCGCGGGTTCATCCTCACGACGTTGTTGTCGCCGGCGTTCGCGACCCAGACGGAGTCGAAGCCCGCGGCGATCGCGGAGGGCAGCGAGCCGGCGACTCCGGTCGGATAGACGACGGTGTTCGTCGACGCGTCGATGCGTGCGACGACGCCGACGGCGGACGCGAACCAGACTCCTCCCTCGCCGACCGCTATCGAGCCGCCGTTCGCACGAGGAGATGCATCGTCGATCGTCGCGAGCAGCGCGCCGTCAAGGCCCACGCGCGATACCGACCCGAGGATTCCGTGCGCGACCCAGACAGATCCCGTTCCGACGGCGACTCCGGTCGGGGTGGCCGCGAGCGCGACCCTCTCGGTGACGGCGCGTGTGGTCGGATCTATCCGCGCCAGCGTTCGCTCGTCGTAGTTCGCCACCCAGACGGCGCCTTCTCCAAACGCTATCGCGCTTGGTCGCCCGCCGACGTTCGAAACGGAATCGACGACTCGGTTCGACGCCGGGATCGATGATCGCGATCGAGTTCGGAGCGACGAGGGCCGGGCCGCCCCCGTCTCCCTGGCCGAACGCGAACACCGGAATTGCAACGGCAGCGGCAAGGACACCGATCAGCGCCGAGCCGACATACATGCGGCGTCGCTTGCGCCGGAGCTCGACGTCGAGCGTCTTGAGCGGGCCGAACTCGCTCGGCAGCCCTCGATGGTGAGCTGGGAGAGCCGCTCCGGCCGCTCGAGGTCCTTGAGGCGCCGCTCGCCGAGATCTCGGATCGTGACGCCCGGAGGGAGCTCGTCCTCGACCAGCTCTCGCGTCGTGCGCGAAAGGAGGATCTGCCCGCCGTGCCCAGCAGCGCCGATACGCGCCGCCTTGTGCACGCCGAGGCCGACGTAGCGCTCCTCGCCGACCTGCGGCTCGCCGGTGTGCAGACCCATGCGCACCTTGACCTCCGCCGCCGTCCGGCCAGTTCCTGCGCGGCGAGATCGCGCTGTGCGTCGACCGCGGCCGCGACGGCATCTTTGGCGCGCCGGAAGGCGACGAAGAACGAATCGCCCTGCGTGTCCACCTCTCGACCGTGATGAGCAGCGAACGCCTCCCGCAGGATCCGCTGGTGCTCGGCGAGCACCTCGGCGTAGCCGGGCCGCCGAGCTCGCTTGAGGAGCTTCGTCGAGCCCTCGATGTCCGTGAAGAGAAAGGTGACGGTGCCGCTCGGCAGCTCGGTCATCGGCTGCAAGCGATTGTACGACGCGTAACGAGCAGGTCAGCGCTCGAAAACGGCCGCGGCGCCCTGGCCGACGCCCACGCACATCGTCGCCAGCCCGTAGCGACCATCCGCGGCGGCCGAGCTCGTGCAGGAGCGACACCACGAGCCGCGCACCGCTCATTCCCAGCGGATGGCCCATCGCGATCGCGCCGCCGTTGACGTTCACCTTCTCCGGATCCAGGCCGAGCTCCCGGATGACGGCGAGGCTCTGCGAGGCGAACGCTTCGTTCAGCTCGACGAGGTCGAGGTCAGCGGGCTCGATCCCCAGGCGCTCGAGGAGCTTGCGCACCGCCGGCACCGGGCCGATGCCCATCACGCGCGGATCCACCCCCGCAACCGCAGAGCCGACGAACGCCCCGAGCGGCTCGATGCCGAGCTCCTGCGCCTTCTCCTCGCTCGCGAGAACGAGTGCGGCCGCGCCGTCGTTGAGCCCCGCCGCGTTGCCGGCGGTGATCGTCCCGCCTTTCCGGAACGCGGGCTTCAATCCGGCCAGCGCCTGCGCGGTCGTCTCGGGACGCGGGTGCTCGTCCACGGCGACGTCTCCGACCGGGACGATCTCGGCCTCGAAACGCCCCGCTCGGTGCGCCGCGGCCCAGCGTTCCTGCGAGCGAAGCGCGAAAGCGTCCTGATCCTCGCGCGAGACGCCCCAGCGCTCGGCGACGTTCTCGCCCGTCTCGCCCATCGACTCGAGCGGAAACAGCTCCTCGTGCCGCGGGTTGGGAAAGCGCCAGCCGAGCGTCGTGTCCCAGACGGTCTGGTTCCCGCGCGGGAACGCCTTGTCCGGCTTGGCCATGACGAGCGGCGCGCGGCTCATGGACTCCACCCCGCCCGCGACGACGATCTCCGCGTCGCCGGCGATGACGGCGTGGGACGCGGAGACGACCGCGGACAGGCCGGACGCGCAGAGCCGGTTCAGGGTGACGCCCGCGACGGAGTCCGGGAGGCCCGCAAGCAGGGCAGCCATGCGCGCGACGTTGCGGTTGTCCTCTCCCGCCTGGTTGGCACACCCGAAATGCACGTCGTCGATCGAGGCTGGATCGACACCTGAGCGCTCGACAGCCGCCGCGATCGCGACGGCGGCCAGATCGTCCGGACGAACGTGCGAGAGCGCCCCGCCGTAGCGACCGATGGGCGTCCTGACGGCGGAGAGAACGACGGCTCTGCGCATGCGGATGACGCTAGCTGATGAAGTCGATCCTGACCGCTTCGGGGAATGCCCCGAGCTCCTCACCCCGGCGCAGGAGCTCGGTCACGGCCTTGCGGCCCTCGTCCCCGTAGTCCTGGGTGAGCTCGTTCACGTACATGGCGACGAACCGGTCCGCGACGGCGGCGTCGATCCCGCGCCCGAACTGCAGCGCGTACTCGAGCGCCTCCGCGCGATTGTCGAGCCCGCACTGGATCGCCTCCCGCAGCACATCGGACACCTGCGCGAGGACTTCGGGCCCGAGATCCCGGCGGGCGACGTTCACGCCGAGCGGCAGCGGCAAGCCCGTCTCGAGCAGCCACCACTCGCCGAGATCGAGCACCTTGACGAGGCCGTGATCCTCGAAGGTGAGCTGCCCCTCGTGGATCAGCAGGCCTGCGTCCGCTCGACCCGCTGCGACCTCCTGCGGAATCTCGTCGAAGGGCAGCTCTCGGTAACGGAAGTCGCCGAGGACGAGCCGCAGCGCGAGGAACGACGTCGTCATCGTCCCCGGCACGACGATCTCGAGCTCCGCGAGCTCTTCGCGGGAGAGCGAGCGCGCGCGCGACCACGATCGGGCCGTACCCCGAGCCGATGCTCGCCCCGTGCGGGAGGAGCGCGTAGTCCTCCTGCACGAACGGGTACGCGGCGAGCGAGAGCGCCGTCACCTCGAGCCGGCCCGCGCGCGCCCACTGGTTCAGCGTCTGGATGTCGCCGAGCACCTGCTCGAACTCGTGCCCGTGCGTCTCGATGCGGTCGGTCGCGAGCGCCCAGAACATGAACGCGTCGTCGGGATCGGGGCTGTGGCCGACGCGGATCCGCACGAAGCGCGGCACGCTAGCACCGCGCCGTGGCGCTGACGCATCAACCACACACCTCAGCGGTTGAAGAACCAGCGCTCCAGGAGCGGCAGTACCTCCTTGCGCGTGAACGGTCGCGCATCGACCTCGCGCCCGTCGCCTTCGAGCACCACGACGTCGTCCTCGAGCGCCTCGTTCGCGCGCTCGAGCGCGTCGCCGAGCTCGTAGCCCTCGAAGATCAGATCCTCGGGTCGCGTCTCGTCGGACTCCCGGAGCTGCGGATTGACGGCGCGCGCCACCGCCCAGACTCCCTCCGTCCGACGCTCGATCCAGAGCACGATCCGCTCCTCCTGGCCCGCGTCGTCCACTCCGACGAGCGCACGTTCGGCGTACCGACCCTCGCGAGAGCTCCGCTTCATGTACCCGGGATACAATCGCGTCTCGTGGCCGTCTTCAAGAATCTCTTCTCGTTCCTCTTCCA
This sequence comes from uncultured Actinomycetes bacterium, assembly GCA_963838395.1. Lineage (GTDB taxonomy): Bacteria > Actinomycetota > Thermoleophilia > Gaiellales > Gaiellaceae > GMQP-bins7. The sequence continues at coordinate 733,459 of CAWIQX010000014.1, read as the reverse complement.
GCGGAACTCCGCCGAGGAGCATGTTGCACGCTACGTGATCCGCGAGCACGAGCGTGGACGATCGCTCGACGAGATCCTCTCCGACAAGTACGTCCAGAACCGCCTGACGCCGGAACAGCAGCGACGCCTCCTCGACCGACCCGAGATCGTGGGTGCGATCTCGGGCGAGAAGATCGAAGAAGCCAGGGCCTCCGTTTCGTCTCCGTAAGGCCGGGCACGCCCGGGCCCTACAGCATCGTCCCGACGCCCTGCTCCCGGGCGCGCCTGAGCGCCTCCGCGCCCAGCGCGACGTCCCAGGCCGCGATTCCGTTCGACTTGAAGACGACGACGTCGCTGTCCGACTGGCGGCCGGCAACCTCGCCCGAGACCACCTCGTGCAGCTCGTGCACCTCGAGCCAGTCGAGCACGCCCGCCTGGACGGGCTCGATCAGGTCTCCCGACTCGAGCCGCGCCGTCTCGAGCGAGTCGCAGCACACGAACGTCGCGCGCTCGAGAACGGCGTTGTCGAGCTCGCGCCGACTGGCCACGTTCGCTCCCGCCGCGATGACGAGCGCACCGGTCGCAAGCCACTCGCCGCGCAGCACCGGATCGGGCGAGTTCGTCATGGTGACGACGACGTCCTGCGCGCCGGCGTCTCGGTGGCTCTCGCCCGCCTCGGCGCCCACGAGCTCGCAGAACGCGGCCAGCCGTTCGGGCGTTCGGCAGTAGGCGACGACCCGCTCGATCGCCGGCACGGCAGCGCGGATGCACGCGACCTGGGTCTCGGCCTGGTTGCCGCACCCGAGCACGCCGAGCGTTCTGACGCCGTCACGGGCCAGGTGGCGAGCTGCGACCCCGCTGGCCGCCCCCGTGCGCAGCCGGCCGAGCTGGTCGGCCTCGATCACGGCGGCGAGCTCGGACTTCTCGGCATCGAAGATGCAGACGACGAAGGCCGCTCCGGCCGGCGACGCCGTGTAGAGCTTGCCGCCGGCGATCCCGAGCTCGCGATCGGACGCCGCCATGTCCGCCAGCGATCCTTCCTCGAGCCGCAGGCGACGCCGTGGAGCGTTGTCCACGGCTCCCCGAGCGATGCGCTGGAAGCACTTCTCGATCACCTCAACTGCGTCGGAAGGCTCGAGGAGTGAGGAGACGTCGGATTCGGTGAGGTAGAGCGGCACGACGGGAAGTCTAGGAAGCCGCTCACCGCCGCCGTAGACTCGTCCTGCTCTGGACACCGAGAACTACCTCGATCTGCGGCTCGACACCTTCCTCGACCGGCTCTCGGCCGGAGCGGAGGCGCCTGGGGGCGGCTCGGCCGCAGCGCTCACGGTGGCGTTCGGCGCAGCGCGTCGTTGCGATGGTCGCCCGCTGCTCGAACGAGTGGGACGAGGCGGGCGGAATCGCCGCCCAGGCGCTCGCACTGCAAGTGCGTGCGTCGACGCTCGCGCACGCCGACGCCGAGGCGTGGGAGGACGCGCTGAACGCGCTCGGTCGCGCGGGCGCCGGCGGCAGTGACGACGGAAGGCCACGCCGGGACCACGAGCTCGAGCGAAAGCTCGAGCGCGCCGCGGTCGTTCCGCTCGAGATCGCCGCGCTCGGCGCGGACACCGCGGCCCTGGCCGCCGTCGCGGGCGAACGCTGCGACGGTGCGTATCGCGCCGATGCCGCCGCAGCAGCAGCGCTCGCGGCAGGCGGTGCACGAGCCGCTGCGCATCTCGTCGAGGTCAACCTCGGCGTCCAGGAAGGAGATGCGCGGCTGGTGGAGGCACGACGAAGTGCGCAGGCCGCAGACGAAGCCGCGGAGCGCCTGCTGGCGGCGATCCGGTGAACATGTGGAGATGAGCTCCATCGAAACTCTGACCGACGCCGAGCTGGTGCAGCGCTGTCGCGCGGGGGATGCCGATGCCTGGAACGCGCTCGTCGAGCGGTTCAGCCGCTATGTCTACGCGATCTGCGTAAAGGGGTTCCGGCTCAAGGAGGAGGACGCCGAGGACGTCTTCCAGGACGTCTTCACGCGCGTCTACACGCATCTGGACAGGCTGCGCGACGACGCGGCGGTGCGGCCGTGGATCGCGCAGCTCACGCGTCGAATCTGCCTGGACTCGATCGCTCGCGCCGGCAGAGAGGAGCCGGCGTCCGAGCAGGACTTCGAGGAATCGAGCAACGACTTCGCCGAGATCGAGGAGGCCTTCGCCGTGCGCGAAGCGGTGACGACCCTCGGGGATGCCTGCCAGGAGATCCTCGATCGCTTCTTCGCTCAGGATCAGAGCTACCGCACCATCTCGGCAGAGCTCGACATCCCGGCAGGAACGATCGCGAGCCGGATCGCGCGCTGCCTGCGAAAGTTGCGCGAGGAGCTCGAAGGAAGAAATGCGCCTTCTCGAGGGTCTAGGGAGTAGATGACACGGATCTACGACGAGGAATGGCTCGGCGAGCGCCTGCGCATCCTGCGGCCTGCTCCGCAGGGTTGGGTGCGCGCCGCCCAGGAGCTTCCGCAGGCCCGCCGCTCGCTCGACGAGATCGTCGCGCGCGCCGAGGCCGATCTCGAGTTCCGGACGGCTCTGATCGCAGACCTCGAGGATGCCCTGGCACAGGCAGGGTACGAGCCCGACCTCCGCGTGGTCGACGAGCTGCGCAAGCATCTCGCCGACACGTAGGGCTGAACGGCCTACGATCCTCCCCGTGATCGACGTGACGGGGCACAGCTGGAACGCGGCCGAGACGGCACTTCCTGCCTGGAGCCTGCCGAAGGACGCCGTCGAGCGCATCTCGCTGCCCTCGGAGTGGCCGGAGCACGTCACGCGCGAGTGGGCCTGGGGCGGCTCGACCGGGGAGGGAGCACGGATCTGCATCCTCGACTCCGGAGTCGAAGCGAGCCATCCGCTCGTCGGCCAGCTCGAGAGCGCGGTGACGATCTCCGTCGGCGAGGACGACGAGGTGATCGCGGAGGAGGACACCGAGGGCGACGTCTCCGGGCACGGCACCGCGTGCGCGGGCATCGTCCGCGCGCTCGCCCCTGGCGCCAGCATCTCCAGCGTGCGCGTGCTCGGATCGTCCTTCACGGGCAGCGGCGGCGTCCTCCTCGCGGGCCTCCGCTATGCGATCGAGCAGGAGTTCGACGTCATCAACATGAGCCTCTCCACCACCAAGAAGCCGTTCGCGGGCGTCCTGCACGAGCTCGCGGACAGCGCCTACTTCCGGCGCTCCGTGCTCGTCGCCTCGGCCCACAACATGCCGGTCGAGAGCTACCCGTGGCGCTTCTCGTCGGTCATCTCGGTCGGCAGCCACGAAGAACCCGAGCCGCTCGCGTTCTTCTACAACCCGAGCCCGCCGGTCGAGTTCTTCGGCCGCGGCGTGAACGTCCAGGTGCCCTGGCTCGGGGGCCGAGCGCTCACGGTTTCGGGCAACAGCTTCGCGACGCCTCATCTGACTGCGATCTGCGCGCTGATCCTGGCCAAGCATCCCGAGCTGACGCCCTTCCAGCTGAAGAGCGTCCTCTACCTGACAGCGACGAACGTAGGAGGCGGACGATGAGCGAGAAGGCCGAGCTGCAGGCGGCCGTCGCGGCCGGGGTCATCGGCTCCGAGGAAGCGTTTCGCGGACTGCTGGTGGCGATCGTCGAGGTCGCGCGCTCGATCTTCGGCGCCAAGGCGTCGTCGATCCTGCTCCTCGACGAGGAGACGGAGGAGCTGGTCTTCGAGGCGGTCGTCGGCGAGGGCGAGGAGGAGCTGCTCGGAATGCGCTTCCCCGCCGGCAAGGGCATCGCGGGCTGGGTGCTCGCAACACGGACGCCGCTCGTCATCGAGGACGTTCGTGAGGATCCGCGTTTCGCCACCGACGTGGCGGAGGACACGGGCTACGTGCCGAGTGGGCTGATGGCCGCCCCGCTCCTGCACGACGAGCAGTCGCTCGGGGTGCTCGAGGTGCTCGACCGCCCAGGCGCGTCGCTCTTCAGCCTGCAGGAGATGGAGCTGCTGGGGCTGTTCGCGCACCAGGCCTCGATCGCGGTCGACCTGCTGCAGAAGGCTCGGAAGGCGAGCCGGCTCCTGGATGCGGACGCCGGCGAGCTTCAGGTCGTCGCACGGCTCGCGGCGGCGGTCGACAAGCTGGAGGACGATCGGCGCGAGGCGGGCTGAGGCTTCTCGGCGAGCTCGCGGACACGCTCGGCGAGTAGACGAGGCCGTCGACCGACCCGATCCGACGACTACGGGATCTCCAGCACGACCTTTTCCGACCGCGCACCGCGGTGACGGTCACCTGCTTCTCGTCGGACCACAGAAAAGGCCCGGGCGGATCACCGCCCGGGCCTCGAATGCTTACGCCTCTCAGGCTGAACTACGCGACTGGCCCTGCGACTGGCCCTTCGTCACCCATGACGGGTCCCGACACAGGTCCCATGACGGGCCCGTGGGCCTCGACGTCTGGCTCGTCGTCCTCGTGCGCGGACACCGGCCCCGAAACGGGCCCCTCGTCACCCATGACAGGTCCCGAGACGGGTCCCGATACTGGCCCGTGGGCCTCGACTTCCTCTTCCTCTGGGCGAATCTCTTCCGACACTGTATTCCTCCTCCTTCGGGCGCTCGACGCGCGGGTTCTGTCTAACAAGACCGCGCGAGTTGCGCAAATCTTCCCTTGCAGTCTTTTGCTTGGCAAGCCTAGATGAGATGCTCCGCACCGTGGGCAGGATCGGCGGGCGCTTCAGCGACTCGATCACCGCATTCTCCGCGGTAGGGAGGAACGCGAACCTCCGCTGGCTCGAGCTGGCCTGGGCCGTGTCGAGCGTCGCGTACTTCGGCCATCTGATCGCGGTCTCGGTCTACGCCTACAACGTCGGTGGCGAGAAGGCGCTCGGACTCATCTTCCTCGCCCGGCTCATCCCGGCGGCGCTGATCTCTCCCTTCGCCGGCATGCTCGGCGACCGCTTCCGACGCGAGCGTGTCTTGCTTCTCACAAACGTCAGCCGCGTCGTGCTCATCGCCGGCTCTGCCGCCGCTGTCTTCCTCGACGCCGATCCCTGGGTCGTGTACGGCCTGTCGATCGCCGTGGCGATCGCAACGACACCGTTCCGCTCGGCCCAAGCTGCTCTCACGCCGAGCCTTGCGCATACGCCGGAGGAGCTCACCGCCGCCAATGCAGTCGCCAGTGGCGTGGAGAGCATCGCCATTTTCGTCGGCCCGGCTCTCGCCGGCGTTCTGCTCGGCCTCGCAAGCATAGAAGTGGTCTTTGCGCATCACGGCGCTGTTGATCGTCGCCTCGGGAATCTTCCTCGTTCTCGATCCGAGTCGAGCAGACGCAACAACCGCGACGGGAGTTGGCTGCGTCGACGATCGCCTCGGAGAGGCTCGCTGGCTTCACGACTCTCGGACGTGATCCTGCGCTGCGGGTGATGATGGTGCTGCTGACCGCGCAGACGACCGTCTTCGGCGCCGTCCAGGTCTTCATCGTCGTCGTCGGCGCTCGAGTTGCTCGACCTCGGAGAAGGTGGAGTCGGCTACCTCAACGCCGCGATAGGTGTGGGTGCGTTCATCGGAGCGGTGGCTGCGCTCTCGCTAACCGGCGCCAGCCGTCTCGAGCCCAGCGTTCATGGTGGGGATGGTCGTTGTCGGGCTTCCCGCTCATCGCGATCGGCTTCTGGCCAGCAAGTCGTCGTCGCCGTAATCGTGCTCGGCGATCATGGGCTTCGGGAACTCGCTGGTCGACGTCTCGGGCCTGACGCTGGTTCAGCGCGCGGTCCCGGACGATGTGCATGGCAAGCGTCTTCGGCGTCATCCAGATGCTCTGGCTCGCCTCGATCGGCATCGGCGCTGCGCTGGCGCCGGTGCTGATCGCCTGGCTCGGCGTCGAAACGGCGCTCATCGCGACAGGCGCTTTGCTTCCGGTCCTTGTCGGCCTGCTCGGAGCGAAGATCGCCAGGATCGATGCCGCTGCGCCCGCGCCGGACGCGAACGAGCTCAGAGTTCTCGCCTCGGTGCCGATCTTTGCCCCGCTGCCCGGCGGATCGCTCGAGCACCTTGCAAGCCGTCTCGTCCCCATGCGCCTGGAGCCGGGGACGATGATCGTCCGCGAGGGCGATTCTGGTGATCGCTTCTACATCGTCGCCGAGGGCGAGGTCGAGGTCTCGCAGGACGGCGCGGTTCTCTCCGAGCTCGGATCCGGCGGGTACTTCGGCGAGATCGCGCTCATGCGCGACATCCCGCGAACCGCGACGGTCATCGCGCGCACTGCGGTCGTCCTCTATGCGCTCGATCGCGAAGACTTCCTCGCAGCCGTCACCGGTCACCCGCAGGCAGCCGAAGCAGCCGAGACGGTCATGAGCGCGCGGCTGGCCGGTCTGGGGGTCGACCAGCTTCCGCACTACGGCGTAGTCCCCTACCCGCGCCGGACGCTCGATGAAGCTGATGCGGCCGCTCGTCTCGAGAACGGCCCACTCCACCCGGTCGAGCGAGCCGATTCCCTCCTGCCTCGCTGCGGCGAGGAGCTCGCCGAGCGTGATCCTGTTCCGCGCCAGGTTCCGGTTGATCGGCTCGCCGTCCTGGACGACGATGACCGGCTCCCCGTCGATCACCGGCCGCAGGAACGGAACCTTGAAGCTCCCGTAGGAGACGACCACGGTGAGCACGGCGATCGTGCCGCCCGCGAGCACGAGGCCGGTCACCGAGAAGTCGTTCTGGGTCACGCCCTGCTGGACGAGATCGCCGATCATGACGAGCAGGATCAGGTCGAACGGCTGGAGCGAGGAGAGCTCCCGCCGCCCGACGATCCGCGTCACGAAGAGGACGAAGAAGAACGCGAGGGTTGCGCGGAGGACGATGTCCATCCCTATGGCCAGACGATCGCGTCGCGGTCGAGGGAGAGCAGCAGACGCTCGCCGTCGTAGAGATCGACGTCCTGGGAGCGCGTCCCGAGTGCCGTCGGGTTGACCTGGAAATGCAGGTAGAGGCGGTGCTCGTCGCCTGCGGGAATCCGCCCGAGCTCGAGCGCGATGCGCCCGTCTCGGCTCGCCTCTCCCACGGGAGACGGCGCGACGGTGTTCAACGTGATGTCCTCGAGCCAGTCCGGGTCGAGCACGAGCGTCGCGTTGCGCGATCTCCTCGATCGCCTCGATGCGGAAGCGCGCCTGGAAGAAGATCCCGCCGCGAACCTTCGTCGGGGCCGAGACTTCGAGCTGTGCGGCGGGCTCTCTCGCCGAGCTGACGTCGACCTGCTGGCCGAACAGGTTGAAGAGGCCGAGCACGAGGATCCCTGCCAGCAGCGCGACGAGCACGCGACGGACGACCGGGCGGCTCTCGCGGCCGACGAGGTCGCGATCGTGCTCCAGCGTCAGCCCTTGCGGAGCGTGCCACGTGCTCTGCGTTTCGGCGTCGCGACTCGGCCGCTCCTACACTTCACCTTTCGCTCGCCCCGCCTGCGCTATCACCGATCCATTGCAGTGCGCGAGCACAACCTCGAGGGCGACGATCGACGAGCCCGAGCGCCACGTTGATCGTCACGCGACGATGGTTGCAGTTCGGCCGAACACGCTCGAAGCGCGCATAGCGCACGCCCAGCGCGGCGAGCGTGGCCACGCCGATCCCCAACGCCAGCCGGATCGCGCTCTCCTCACGGACGACCTCGAGCGCCCCGAGCGTCAATGCACCGACGGGCGCGACAGCTGCGAGGGGAACTGGAGGCCTCACGCGCGCGCGAGCTCACGGAGCTCATCCGCAGCTGAGCCGCCGCTCCTTGTCCAGACTGCTGGAGAGCGCATGAGCGTAGAAATGCGCTACCCAGAGAAGAAGGACCGTCGCGGCCACGAATACCGCAAGCCGCCACGGATTCGTGTGGTCGCCTTGTGAGCCTGCGGCAATCGACGGCCATCACGACGATCGTCCCGTGGATGGTGCCGGCGCATACTGCCGCTCGATCCCGAAGACCCACTCTGCGCTTCGAGCCCTGCTCACGCGGCGAAGTCTGCCTGCACGGCCCTCGACGTCGATTGGTCTTGCGATCACGACCCGTCGGGTCACAGCCAGGTTTGCCTCATGCGCCCGGCAAGATTCGAACTTGCGACCTCTGCCTCCGCAGGGCAGCGCTCTATCCCCTGAGCTACGGGCGCGGGGAAGGCAAGTCTAGCTGGGTCACGGAGCGGTCTCCGAGCTCGAGAACGGCGTCCGGCGGGACTTCGACTCGCACGTAGCGCGAGCGCGACGACGCGAGCGCCGTCCCTGGCTCGAGCTCGTCACCCGGCCGACCGTCTTGCCCTCGTAGACGAGCTCCGCGTCGTAGTCGGGAAGCTCGCCTCCTTCGATCGAGAGCACGCGGAGCGAGCGGTTGACACGACCCCGGTAGTGCTGGCGCGCGATCGGCTCCTGGCCCGGATAGCAGCCCTTCTCGAAGTTCACGGCCCGCGCTCGAGCCCAGCCTCCGCCGGGAGGACGCGATCGTCGATCTCACGACCGAAGCGCGGCGTACCCGCGCGAATCCGTAGGAGCTCGAGCTCCTCGTCGCCGACGGTCGGCTCGAGCTCGGCGTCGAGCACCTCGACCGCGGGAGTGCCGTAGTCGGCGGTCGGGATCCCCTCGCCCTCTCCGAGCACGATCACCGAGCGGTGCCCCTCGCGCCACGATCTCGCACTTGGCCGCGAAGCGCATGCGCGTGAGGCCGGTTCGCAGGCGCTCGCCGAGCCCGGGCTCCGTCAGGAGCAGGAAGTCGTCCGCCGACGCGCCGGAGAACGATCAGCGGCGCAATCACCCGTGCCTTCGGCGTCAGATAGAGCGCCTCGCACGCCTCGCCCGGCCCGAGCGCCTCGATGTCGTTCGAGACCATCGCCTGGAGGAACGTCTCGGCGTCGGGCCCCCGCACCGCGACGTAGTCCCGCGGTCGAGCGGCGATGCGTGTCGTGGTCACAGCCATCAGGACTAGTGTAGGAACCGTGTTCAGGGGCAGAGCGGAGCGGAAGGTGATCGAAGCGGGTACGACCCGGCAAGGCTGCCTCCCGGCCAGTACCTGACCGAGAAGTGGCCCGTTCTCCACGCTGGCGGGATCCCGGACACCGATCTCGCGACCTGGGACTTCTTCGTGCGGGGTGAGGTCGAAAACCCGCTCAGCTTGAGCTGGGACGAGCTGAACAAGCTGCCCCGAACCGAGATCACGGAGGACATCCACTGCGTCACCCGCTGGAGCCGTTTCGACGCGACCTTCGAGGGAATCCACTGGAGCGCGCTCGAGGAGCTCGTCCGCCCGAAGCCGTCGGCGCACTTCGTCGTCGCCCACTCCGAGCAGGGCTACACGGCGAACGTCCCGATCGCTTCGCTCCGCGATCCGCTCGCACTCATCGCGACCCATGCCGACGGAGCGCCGCTCACGCCGGAGCACGGCTGGCCGCTGCGCCTGATCATCCCAGGCAAGTACTTCTGGAAGAGCGCGAAGTGGCTACGGGGAATCGAGCTCACGTCGAACGACCGGCCCGGCTTCTGGGAGCGCTACGGGTATCACAATGACGCCGACCCGTTCGAGGAGGAGCGGTACGGATTCTGAATTCCCCCCAAAAGGGGGAGGAGCCGCGAGCCCGGATCGACGACAACCTGTGCAACCCATCCTCCCTAGTTCTTCCCCTTAGAGTGGCCGTCCCAGCGGCCACTCTTTGCGCCTCTATTGCGCCCATAGCAGACCCCTTATGGAGACCCGGATCGGAACTCGGGGTGTGAAGCAGTCAGCTTCGACACGGGGGCGCGGGCTGCGCGACGCCGATCATCGAGTCCCGCGTAACGAGCGTCGCCAGCTCCTCCTCGCTCAGCGACTCGGTGCCGGGAGGCCGCCTGGGGATCACGAGGTAGCGGATATCCGCCGTCGAGTCGACGACACGTACCTCGACGTCGTCGTCGAGCGTGAGCCCGAACTCGTCGAGCACGCCGCGCGGATCGGAGACGGCGCGCGATCGGTACGGAAGGCTCTTGTACCAGTCCGGCGGCGGGCCGAGGAGCGCTCTCGGATAGCAGGAGCAGAGCGTGCAGACGACGACGTGGTGGACGTCCTCGGTGTTCTCGAGCGCGACGACGACCGGAGACTCTCCCGGATCGAGCCCCACTTCGAGCGCAGCTGCGCGCGCGTCGGCGAGCAGGCGCTCCTTGAAGGCAGGATCGACCCAGGCACGCGCGACGAGCCGGGCGCCGTCGGCAGGCAGAGCGGGAGACGAGCCAGTCGATTCCTCTGACGAACGTCGCCGCGCTCGATCACGCCCTTCTCGACGAGCAGCGCCTCGAGCGCCCGGGCCCGCGCGCCGGCGAGCGGCTCGTGGTCGGCGACGGGCTCGTGTCGGATGATCGTGGTCGTGGTGATCGGTCACTCGGCGTCCTCCAGCCAGTGCTCGAAGACGTCGACGAAGATCCGGTCTCCGTGCGGCCGTCGAGTCGTCGGGCCGAGACGTCGTCGGCCGGCGAAGCCGACGAGATACAGCGGCTGCTCCGGGAGCCCGTCGGCTCCGTAGGCACGCGTCTCCGGATTCGTGAAGGAGGCGTGGACCCGTTCGACGCGGCCGTTCTTGCCCTTGATGTAGTCGGGCGTTCGGTGATGACCGTCGTGCGACTCGAGGCAACGCGGACTCGCTGACCGACGCGATAGCTCATGGCGCGAGCCTGCGGTCGACCTCGCCGGGAGCGATGACGCCCTTCTCGGTGAGGATCGTCTCGACGGAGTAGAGCCAGCGCTCGTAGTACGACGCGCGCTCGTACTCCGCCGGCGACATGCTCTCGATGCCGCGCCGAAGCTCGTCGACGTTCATCACGCCGCGCTGCCCGAGCGCGCCGACGATTGCGTCCGTCAGCAGCTCCCAGTCGGCGAGCTCGTGCTCGCTCCGGTCGATCGGCGCGTCCGTCGGCCATCCGCCGCGATCGTGCACGGCTCGTTCCACGCGTCGATCCTAGCGGCGTAGGCCAGGTAGAAACACGAAGGGCCGGCACGCGGCCGGCCCTTCGCTTCGCTCTCAGGGAGAGAGCGGGACTTCCTAGAAGTCCATCCCGCCGCCGCCGGGCATGCCCGCAGGCATGGCCGACTGCTTCTCCGGCATCTCCGCGACCACTGCCTCGGTCGTGAGGATGTTCTTCGCGATCGACGCGGCGTTCTGCAGCGCCGAGCGGGTGACCATGGTCGGATCGATGATCCCGGCCTTGACCAGGTCCTCGATCTCGCCCGTCTCGACGTTCAGGCCCTCGCCCTTCTTGGCGCTCCGGACCTTGTCGACGACGACGGAGCCCTCGAGGCCCGCGTTGTACGCGAGCTGGCGAAGCGGCTCCTCGAGCGCGCGGATGATGATCTGCGCGCCCGTCTTCTCCTCGCCCTCGAGCGTGTCGACGAGCTTCTTCACGGCATCGGCCGCGTTCAGGAGAGCGACGCCGCCGCCCGCCCCGATGCCCTCTTCGAGAGCAGCTCGGGTGGCCTTCAGCGCGTCCTCGACGCGGTGCTTCTTCTCCTTGATCTCGACCTCGGTGGCCGCGCCGACCTTGACGACGGCGACACCGCCCGAGAGCTTGGCGAGACGCTCCTGCAGCTTCTCGCGATCGAAGTCCGAGTCCGTGTTCTCGATCTCCGACTTGAGCTGCTTGATGCGGCCCTTGATGGCCTCGGACTCGCCGGCGCCGTCGATGATCGTCGTCGTGTCCTTGTCGACGACCACCTTGCGGGCGCGGCCGAGCTGAGAGACCTTCGTGTTCTCGAGCTTGAGACCGAGCTCCTCCGTGATGACCTCACCGCCGGAGACGATGGCGATGTCCTCGAGCATCCGCTTGCGGCGATCGCCGAAGCCGGGCGCCTTGACGGCGACTGCCGTGAAGGTGCCGCGGAGCTTGTTGACGACGATCGTGGCGAGCGACTCGCCCTCGACGTCCTCTGCGACGATGACGAGCGGCTTGCCGGCCTGGATGACCTGCTCGAGAATCGGGAGCACGTCCTTGACCGCGCCGATCTTCTGGTTGGCGATCAGGATGTACGGGTCGTCGAGCACGGCTTCCATGCGCTCGGCGTCCGTGATCATGTACGGGGACAGGTAGCCCTTGTCGAACTGCATGCCCTCCGTGAACTCGAGCTCGAGGCCGAAGGTCTGACCCTCCTCGACGTTCACGACGCCGTCCTTGCCGACCTTCTCGATGGCGTCCGCGATCACGTCGCCGATCTCGCGCTCACGCGAGACGACGGTGCCGACGCGGGCGATGTCCTCCTTGCCGGAGACCTCCTTGGAGTTCTTCTTGAGGTCTTCGACGACCGCGATGACGGCCTTCTCGATTCCGCGCTTGAGACCCATCGGGTTCGCGCCGGCCGCGACGTTCTTCAGGCCCTCGCGGACGATTGCCTGTGCGAGCACCGTCGCGGTCGTCGTGCCGTCACCGGCGACGTCGTCCGTCGATGTGGCTGCCTCACGTGCGAGCTGAACGCCCTGGTTCTCGAACGGGTCCTCGACCTCGATCTCGCGGGCGATCGTCACGCCGTCGTTGGTGATCGTCGGCGCGCCGAACTTCTTGTCCAGGACGACGTAGCGCCCCTTCGGCCCGAGCGTCACCTTGACCGCATCGGCGAGGATGTTCACGCCGCGCTCGATCGAGCGGCGCGCTTCCTCGTTGAACTTGAGCTCCTTATGAGCCATTACTTCCTCCTAAGCGAATCGGGCTATGCGGTGGCGCCGGCGAGCTTTCGCTTGCTCTTGCCACCCGTGGTTACGACCTTTGCGAGCACGTCCGACTCACGCAGGATGAGGACGTCGTCCGCGCCGACCTTGATCTCGGTTCCGCCGTACTTCGAGAAGATGATCTCGTCGTCGACGTCGATGTCCATCTTGATGAACTCCCCGTCCTCGTCACGCGGGCCGGGGCCAACGGCGAGAACCTTGCCGCGCTGCGGCTTCTCCTTCGCCGTGTCGGGCAACACGATGCCACTGACCGTCGTCTCCTCTTCATCGAGGACTTCGACGATCAGGCGGTCGCCCAGAGGCTGCAAATCCATTCGTAGACCTCCTGGTCACGAGTTTGTAACACGTCTGGCACTCTCACTAGGTGAGTGCCAGAGACACCATAGCACTCTTTCCCTCTGCCGCCAAGCCATATTGAGTCGATGTGACTCACATTCGGTGAGCAAGCGCGCACGCGCTGTTACAAAGTCGTGACCAGACGCGAGTTCTCCGCCGGCGTGGTGCTCGTCCGCAGGATGCGTGGGGCGCACTGGTTCGCCGCGGTCCGTCCGCGCGGCAAGCCGGAAGGTGTCTGGGTCCTGCCGAAAGGTCTGATCGACGCGGGAGAGAGCCCGGCCGAGACTGCGCTTCGCGAGGGGTACGAGGAGACGGGCCTGCGCGCGCGGCTGGAGACGAAGCTCGGAGACGTCCGCTACGTCTATACGTGGCGAGGAGAACGCGTCTTCAAGGTCGTCAGCTTCTACCTCGCCTTTGTCGTGCGCGGACGAATCGGCGACATCCCGGCGGGAATGGAGGTCGAAGTCGTGGACGTACGCTGGCTCCCGCTCGAGGACGCGGCGTGGCTCCTCGCGTACAAGGGCGAGCGCGAGATGGCGACGAAGGCGCTGGAGGCTCTACGGTCCGACCCCGTATGATGCCGCGGCCGCCTGTGCCGACGTTTGCGCTCAACTTCTACAACACCGCCGTCGCCGACCAGCTGCGCAGCGGCCGAAAGACGGCAACCATCCGGCTCGGCGACAAGTCGTCGAAGTACCGGAAAGGGCTGATCGTGACCGTCCTCTGCGGCGCGCGCTACGGGCAGCGGGACAAGGTCTTCGACGCGGTCATCGACAAGGTCGAGGTGAAGCAGCTTCGCGACCTGTCACCGCGCGAGATCGAGCACGACAACCCGGAGCTCCGGCGCACCGAGGAGATGGCGCACTTCCTGGGACAGCTGTACAACCGTGAGGTGGGGGAGGACCGACATCGTCACGGTGATCCGCTTCTCGCAGATCGTCGGCAGCTCGGGCTGAAGCGCTGGTCGACGTTCACCGCCCGGGCTTGCGGATCGCGGTCCCGAAGAGCTCGGGTCGACGGACCTCGGCACCGCACTCTTCGCACTCGACCGTGAAGGCCGACGGGATCGGAGCAGCGCAGGACGGACAGCGGTGCCGGAGCTCGCCTCCGCACTGCGGACACGCCGCGGATAGCTCACTCTCGCCCTCGAGGAAGTAACGCTGCGTGTGCCCGCACGCGAGGCAGAAGGCGACCCAGTCGCCGAGCGTCTTTCTGCGCTCCTCCTGGATCCAGTTGCGTTTGGGCCTGGCCATCGACGATTCACTCTAGATTGGCTGGTCGCGGGATCGACTACACACCGCAGCTTCCAGTTTCGGGTTCTCCACGAAGGGTCTGCTTTTCGCCCGGCGCGAGCCGCGCTGGCGGCATTCGGTCTTGCGCACAAGAGCCCCGCAGGTGCCTTCGTTAGAGTGAAGGCGACCCTGGCCCGAGGACTGGAGACCACGCATGGCCGTACGTGAAGCCGAGCCCCTGGGCTCGCTCCAGGAGGTGAAGGAGGCGGGACTCGATCGCGAGGACCTGCTCGGCATCTATCGGAACCTGCTGATCACGCGCGGGATCGAGGAGCGCGGTCACATCCTCTACCGGCAGGGCAAGATCCCAGGCTCGTTCTACACGGGACGCGGGAACGAGGCCGCGGCCGTGGGCGTCGCCACGGCGATGGGCCCGAACGACGTCGGGACTCCGTTGCACCGCGACATGGGCGTACACATCACGCGCGGAGTCGAGCCCTGGCGCATCCTCGCGCAGTACATGGGCCGCGAAGGCGGACCGACGCGTGGACGCGACGGAAACGTGCACATGGCCGTGCCCGAGCTCGGACTCCACCCGATGGTCAGCCATCTCCCCGCGATGCTGCCCGTCGCCGTCGGAATGGCGCTGGCGTTCAAGATTCGCGGCGATCGCCGCGTCGCACTCGGGTGGTTCGGCGAGGGCGCGGCCGCGCGCGGAGACGCGCACGAGGGCATGAACATGGCAGGTGTGCGGCAGCTGCCCGTGGTGTTCATCTGCGACAACAACCAGTGGGCGTACTCCACTCCGACGTACCTCGGCTACCCGATCGAGCACATCGCCGACCGCGCGGCCGCGTACGGCTTCGACGGCGTCGTCGTCGACGGCACCGACGTCCTGGCCGTGTACCGAGAGGCGAAGGCGGCAATCGAGAAGGCGCGCCAGGGCGGCGGACCGACCCTGATCGAATGCCTGACGCTGCGCATGGAAGGTCATGCGGTGCACGACGACGCGTTCTACGTGCCGAAGGAGATGTTCGAGCAGTGGGCCGTGCAGGATCCCGTCGAGCGCTTCCGCACCTGGCTCCGGTCGAACGCGGACCTGACCGACGACGAGGAGGATCAGATCACGTCCGTCGTGAAGCGCCTCCTGAACGACGCGCTCGAGCGCGCGGAGGAGTCTCCGCTCCCCGATCCTTCCGGTCTCGAAGCGGGCGTGTACGCGTCTGCCGAGGACCTCGACACTCCCCACCACAAGTAGATGCCGGAGCTCACCTACATCCAGGCGATCTCGGAGGGGCTGCGTCAGGAGATGCGACGCGACCAGCGCGTGTTCGTGCTCGGCGAGGACGTCGGTGTCTACGGAGGCGCGTTCAAGGTGACGCTCGGCTTCCAGGAGGAGTTCGGCCCGTGGCGGGTCCTCGATACACCGCTCTCCGAGACGGCGATCGTCGGCGGCGCCACCGGTGCCGCGCTGATGGGGCTTCGTCCGGTTGCCGAGATGCAGTTCGCCGACTTCATCTCCTGCGCCTGGGACCACCTCGTCACGGTCGCCGCGAAGCAGTTCTTCCGCGGCCGTACGCCGGTGCCGATCGTCGTCCGCCTGCCTTCGGGCGGCGGCTTCTCGGGTGGGCCGTTCCATTCCCAGAACCCGGAGAGCTCGTTCGCGCACATCCCCGGTCTCAAGATCGTGTGCCCGTCGACGCCCCACGACGCCAAGGGCCTGCTCGCGACGTCGATCGAGGATCCGAACCCCGTTCTCTACTTCGAGCACAAGCATCTCTACCGCCGGATCAAGGGCGAGGTGCCGGAGGAGCGCTACACGATTCCCTTCGGCCAGGCGCGCGTGCATCGCGAAGGCGACGACGCCGTCGTCGTGACCTGGGGCGCGATGGTGCACACCGCGTCCGACGCCGCCGACCAGCTGTCCGGCGAGGGCTTCGAGGTCGAGGTCCTGGACCTGCGGACGCTCGTGCCCTGGGACAAGACGCGGGTGCTCGAGAGCGTTCGGCGCTGCTCGAAGGTGCTCGTCCTGCACGAAGACACGCGCACCGGAGGCTTCGGCGGCGAGATCGCCGCGACGATCGCCGAGGAGGCCTTCGAGGACCTCGACGCCCCCGTGCTGCGCGTCACCGCACCCGACACCCCGGTCCCGTTCTCGCCCGCGCTCGAGAAGGCGTTCCTTCCCCAGGTCGAGGACGTCGTGAAGTCGCTCCAGGAGCTCGCTGCCTACTAGGGCCAACGAGGAGGAGACGTGTCGACAGGAACCCAGATCGAGGTAGTGATGCCCCAGATGGGCGTGTCCGTCTCCGAGGGCACGATCACGAAGTGGCTCAAGCAGCCGGGCGAGGCGATCGCGCGGGACGAGCCGTTGCTCGAGATCTCGACCGACAAGGTCGACACCGAGGTCCCGAGCCCGGGCGACGGCGTGCTCGCGGAGATCCTCGTCGCGGAAGGCCAGACCGTGGATGTCGGGACCGTGGTCGGCCGGATCGGGCCGGCGGGTGGCGAGGCGGCGACCCCCGCTCCCGAGGAGCCGACAGCGGCCGCGCCTGCTCCGGCCGAGCAGCCCGCCGCCGACGCAGAGGTGGTCGTCGCAGCTCCCCCGCCGGCCCCGGCACCGGCCGCTGAACCCGCGCCCGCGGTCGCACAGCCGGCTGCTGCCGCGGCCGTCGCCCGCGACCCAGGCGGATACGGCCGGGAACGGAAGAGCGTTCGTCTCCCCCGTCGTCGCGCGCATCGCTGCCGAGCACGGCGTCGATCCCACAGCTGTCGCAGGCACCGGCACCGGCGGCCGGGTCACGAAGAAGGACATCCTCGCGTTCATCGAGTCGGGCGCCGCCGCACCTGCCCAGGCACCTGCCCAGGTGCCGGCGCCGGCTGCCGTGCTACCCGGACCGCCGACCACGGAACCTGCACCACCCGCTCCGGAGCCGGCACCGATTCCCGAGCCCGCTCCCGCGCCCCAGCCGCCGAGCGAGGCACCCCAGCCGCAGACGATCCCGATCCCCGAGCCGACGCCCGAGCCGCCTGCCCCGCGACCGCCGACCCAGGCACGAGCCGGCGCTGCGCCGCGGCGGGAGAGACGCTCGAGCCGATGACCGCGATGCGTCGGGGTATCGCCGAGCACATGCGCCGCTCGCTCGACACCTCCGCGCACGTGACGAGCGCCATCGAGGTCGACATGTCGCGCGTCGTTGCGCTCAGGAAGAAGCTCAAGCCGGAGTACGAGCGGGCGCACGGAGTGAACGTCACGTACCTCGCCTTCATCGCCCGCGCTGCCGTGGAGACGCTCAAGGAGTACCCGTGGATCAACGGCGAGCTGCGCGGCGAGAGCATCGTGACGCGCAGCAGCATCAACCTCGGCTTCGCCGTCGAGCTCGCGGACGGAAAGGGCCTGATCGTTCCGGTGCTGAAGAACTCGGAGACACTGAACCTGCTCGGCATCGCGAAGGGCGTCGCAGACCTCGCGGAGCGCGCTCGGTCGAAGAAGCTGCTTCCCGACGAAGTGCAGGGTGGCACCTTCACGATCACGAACCCGGGTGGCTACGGCACGTTCCACGGGACGCCCGTGATCAGCCAGCCCCAGGCCGGGATCCTCGGCACCTACGCGGTCGTCAAGCGCCCGTGGGTCATCCAGGACGAGATGGGACAGGACGTGATCGCGATCCGGCCGATCATGAACCTGACGCTCACGTACGACCATCGCCTCGTCGACGGCGCCCTCGCCGGCCGCTTCCTGCGGGATCTCCGCGAGCGCCTCGAGAGCTGGGACGAAGCGGCGTATTAATGGCGAGCTTGCTGGGCGCGTGCCTCTGCGAAGGCGTGCGGTTCGAGGTGACCGAGCCGTTCGAGCGAGTTGCCGCCTGCCACTGCGAGACATGTAAGAAGCTCTCCGGCGGAGGCGGAACCGCGAACGGTCGTGTTCGCACCGAGGCCATCCGGCTTCTCGCCGGCGAGGACCTGGTGAAGACCTTTCAGCCCGACGAGGGATCGGCAAAGACCTTCTGCTCAGAGTGCGGGTCGAACCTGTTCGGCGCCGGCTGGCCGACGTCGGAGTTCACAAGCGTTCGGCTGCCCGGGCTCGAGAAGCCGTACGAGGGGAAGATCGAGTCGCACATCTTTGTCCGCTCCCTCGCGCCATGGGAGGTACTGCCCGACGACGGCGCCGAGCGGTTCGACGTGCGGGCACCGTGACGCAGCGGATCTTCCCGATGGTCGCGTATGAGGACACAGCGGCTGCGATCGACTGGCTCACGGAGGCATTCGGCTTCACGGAGCGCGGACAGCGGTACGAGATGGAGGACGGGACGATCGGCCATGCCGAGATCGAGATCGACGGCGAGGTGATCATGCTCGCGACTCCCAACCGGGAGTACCAGAGCCCGAAGAAGCACCGCGAGCACTGCGCTGCCGCGGCGCGTTGGCTCGACAACCCGTGGGTGATCGACGGCCTCCTCGTCGAAGTGGACGACCTCGAAGCTCATCACGCCCGAGCGGTCGAGACGGGCGCGAACGTGATCAGGCCCCCGGAGGATGGCCCGGACGGTCGGCTCTACACCGCGGAGGACCTCGAGGGCCACCGCTGGATGTTCCAGCAGCGACAGTGAGTCACGGCGCGTACCGCATGGAGCTCGGCCTCGTGCCGTACGACGAGGCATTGGAATTGCAGCGCTCGCTGGCGGGCGCCGTGACCCAGGGCGCGATCCCGGAGACCGTGATCTTTCTCGAACATCCACCCGTGGTCACGATCGGACGGCGAACCGAAACCGGGGAGCTGCACATCCCCGAAAGAGCCGAAATCGAGATCGTCGAGACCGACCGTGGAGGAAAGTCCACCTATCACGGGCCCGGCCAGCTCGTCTGCTATCCGATTCTCGATCTGACGAGGCACGGCAAGGACGTCAAGCTCTACGTCCGGAATCTGGAAGAGGCGTTGATCCGCACGCTGAACGCGTTCGACCTCGACGGAACGAGGATCGAGGGGCTCACCGGGGTCTGGATGCCGCCTGCCGGCGGACAGGGCCCGCGGAAGATCGCGTCGATCGGTGTCCACGTCTCCCGCTGGGTGACGACCCATGGCTACGCGCTGAACGTCGACCTCGATCCCGCCCCGTTCACCGAGTGGATCACCGCCTGCGGGCTCGAGGACGCGGCGTTCACCACGATGGCGCGTGAGCTCGAGAGTTCGATCACGGTGGAGGAAGTCCGCCCGGCGGCGATCGCCGCGCTTGCGGAGGTCTTCGGGCTCGAGCTCGACGAGCTCCCGGCCGACGAGGGCCCCGGCCTCTGGTCGCAGCCGATCCACGCCTCGCTCGCGACCCGATGACGTAACCGCCTGTTACGGGACGCGGCCTCCGACCCTCAGATCAGACCGGCCCGCGTCGCGTGCGCGGCAGCCGCAGCCCGCGAGGACTGGGTCAGCTTGCGGAGGATGTTCGCAACGTGGCGATGCACGGTGTGCTCGCTGAGAACGAGCGACGAGGCGATCTCCCGGTTGGAAAGCCCGGCGGCGACGAGCCTGAGCACCTCCGTCTCGCGGCTGCTCAGTGGCGAGTCGCCGTTCGACTCGGCGCGAACGACGTCGTCGAGGAACCCGGCGAGCGCCCGCTGCACCTCGCGCTGATCGTCCGCCCAGGGCAGATGGGAATCGCCGCTCAGCGTGACGAAGCGGGCGTTCGGCAAGAGCGCGGCGAGCTCACGTCCGCGGCTGATCGGAACGGTGCGGTCTCCGCGACGATGCAGCACCAGCGCCGGCATCGTCACCTTGGACAGGAACGAGCGGACATCGGACCTCAAATCAAGATCGAGAAACGCGGCGGCGACCTCCGCGTCGGCCGAGTGGCGCTGATAGCGGCTCGAGGCCTCGATCTCGTCTCCGCTGCCGTGAGGGAGGAAGAGCCCCGCCAGCATCTGGGCGGCGAGCGGCCAGTTCGTCCGGACGAAGTCGACGAGCGAGCGGCGAGTTGCCTCGGGGATGTCGGCACGCGAGACGTAGCCGCCGAAGAACACGATCTTGCGTACGCGCTCCGGGAACGCGCTTGCATATGCCGTCGTCGCCAGACCCGCACAGGAGCAGGCGAAGATCGTCGCCGGCTCGCCGCCGCACGCGGCATGCACCGCAGCCAGGGTCTCGAGCTCTGAATCGGGCGTCGGCGGCCCGACAAGCGCGCGATCCGAGAGCCCCGCACCGATCCGGTCGTACCGAACGACGCGGTGCCGAAGGGCAAGCTCTTCGAAGAACGCGCGCACGCCCGGAGTGCCCCACTCCTCCTCGAGGTGCGTCACCCAACGTCCGCCGAACAGGAGCAGTGGCCCCTCGCCGACCGTGGCGTACGCAATCCGCTGCCCCTCGAGCTCGCAGAAGCGGATGTCCTGCTCCATGGCCCGTCAGTCTGATGGCCGGAACGGGCCATGTCAACAAGATGGCCCGCTGCAGGGAAGCAAACAGGCCATCCCGACGTTCATGCTGAAACCATGCAGACACGCCATATCGACGGCCTCACGATCAGGCTCCTGCGAAACGGCGATACTCAGACCGTCTCGGCGCTGTTCGAGCGGCTCGGGCCTCGCTCACGCGAGCGCCGTTTCTGTGGCGCGAAGCCGCGCCTGTCGACGCATGACCTCCGGGTCCTCGCGCGGGTCGACGCCGAGCACCACGTGCTCGTGGGCTACCTCGGCGGCGACCCGGAGCCGGTCGGAATCGCTCGGCTGGTCCGTGACGGGAGGACAGCGGAGGTTGCGTTCGCGGTCGCGGACTCCTACCAGGGTCGAGGCATCGGGACGATCCTGACGCGCGAGCTCGCGGCCGACGCGCGGGCAGCGGGGATTACGGAGCTCCTGGCCACGGTCTGCGGCGACAACGAGAGAGCCGTCTCGCTCCTCGGCCGCGTCGCCCAGTCCCTGCAGGTGCGCTGGCGCGGGGGCGAGCGCGAGCTCGTCGCCCGTCTCGGCTAGCCCGGAAACTCGGGAGGACAGGCGATCGGCTTGTCCTCGCCGAACCGCGCGTAGGCCTCCTTCGGATCGGAGGTCTCGGTCTCGACACCCGCGTCGTACTTCAGCGCCAGCGCATTCACGGGGTAACGAACCCCGCGTCCCTTCCTGCGAGCACCCACGCCGAGCACGAGACATGGCCCGTCGCCCGCGCCGACGAAGATGTGCTCGGTCCAGTTCGGGCAATGGACGAAGTCCCAAGCTTTCAGGCGCCGTTCCTCTCCTGCGATCAGGAGCAGGCACTCACCGGAGAGCACGAGGAAGTCCTCCTGCGCGTCCTCGCCGTGGTACATCGCGCCGGGCTGGCCCGGGCGAAGGATGCCGAGACCGATGCCGACCTGGTCGAAACGCGCGTTCTCGCTCTCGAATTGGACGTAGAAACCGAGCTCGGACTCGAACCAGCGGGCATCGCGCGTGTTCAGGACGAACCAGCCCTCGCCGGCCGGCGCGAGCTCGTTCTCGGCGTTCTCGAGCGGGCCTCGGGTACCACCGTCTCTAGACTAGTCAGGGCCATGCAGAAGTCGTTGCCTGTGGCAGAGCGCCCGCGTCGGCCCGAGTGGATGAAGGTGCGCGCGCCGAGCGCCAACTCGCGCTACCACGAGGTGAAGGGGCTCATGCGCGAGGGCCAGCTCGTGACCATCTGCGAGGAAGCTCGCTGCCCGAACATCGGCGAGTGCTGGGGCCGCGGGACGGCAACGTTCCAGATCCTGGGCGACACCTGCACGCGCGCCTGCCGCTACTGCTACGTCCACTCCGGCAAGCCCGACGAGCCTCCGGACCCGCTCGAGCCGCTCCGGCTCGCGCAGGCGGCGCAGCAGATGGGGCTCTCACACGTCGTCGTGACGTCGGTCGACCGCGACGACGTTCCCGATCGCGGCGCGGCCCACTACGCGGCGACGATCCGCGCGCTCCAGCGGAAGCTGCCCGGCGCGACAGTGGAGATCCTGACGCCCGACTTCCTCGGGGTCGAGGAAGATGCGCTGGCGACGGTTCTCGAAGCACGGCCCGACGTTTTCGGACACAACATCGAGACCGTTCGCCGTCTCCACGCGCGCATGCGAGGGGCGAAGGCGAGCTACGACAAGGCGCTGTGGCTGCTTCAGCGCGTCAAGCAGATCGCCGACTTTCGGGTGCTCACGAAGTCCGGAATCATCGTCGGGCTCGGTGAGACGAACGACGAGGTCGTCGAGACGATGCGCGACCTGCGCGCGCACGGCGTCGACGTCGTCACGATCGGCCAGTACCTGCAGCCCTCGCCGAAGCACGCCGAGATCGATCGCTGGGTGCACCCGGACGAGTTCCGCTGGTTCCGCGAGCAGGGTGAGGCGCTGGGCTTCGGTTCGGTGTTCTCCGGGCCGCTCGTTCGCTCGTCCTATCGCGCAGACGAGCAGCGGCATGCTGCCGAGACGGGCCGCGGCGCGGTCGCGTACTAGACGGAGTCGGAAGAGGGCCCGGCGCCGCTCTCGATCCGCTCCAGGCGCTCCTCGATGCGAGCGAGCGTGGCGGTGCTGACCGACAGCTGCTGCTCGAAGTGCTCCGTCTGCGCCTGCGTTCGCTTCCCGATGAGTGTCGCGACGATCACACTCGTCAGCGTCGGGATGAGGGCGAGACCCGTGAGCATGAGCAGTGCACCGACGACGCGCCCCTCGGGGCTCTTTGGCACGATGTCCCCGTAGCCGACGGTCGTCACCGTCGTGATCGCCCACCAGTAGGAAAGACCGAGGCTGGTGAAGACCTCCGGCTCGACGAGGCGCTCGAGCAAGCCGGCAACCAGGACGAGGGTCATCGCGACCGCGAGGATCGTGACGATGGCACGGAGAAAAGTCAGCCGCTCGTACCACCTCGGGAACCGCGGTCTACTCTCGATCTCCATCGGCTGAGAGTTCTCGACAGCGCGTCGCGTACCTGCTCGCCTGTCTGGGAGTACGGCTCCGAAAACTGGCGGCTAGCTCAGTACGCCTTGCTACCGCCGTAGCGCGACTGCGCCGAGCGTGCGCTGTACGTGGCGACGTCGAGCACGACACCGAGCGCGACGAAGAGCCACTCCGCTCCGCTGACTCCTCCCACGGCGGACCACACGATGACGTAGAAGAGGGTCGTCCAGGGCAGGAAGATCAGCCCCAGCAAGGGCCAGATCCACGTGCTGAACGCGAAGTCCACCTTCTCGCCGAAGATCCACCAGATCGCCAGGGCGACCGTGGGCCCAGACCGCTCGCAACCAGCACCAGGCAACACATGGGACGCCATCCTCTCCAATCTGCTGTCTGGCGGTCAAGCCGGAACCGCCCGGCAGTAAGCTCCGCTCGTGGATCGGCGCGCGGTCGGGATACCTGCGGACACTGATCTTCGCGGCGCTCCTCGGTGTCCCCGTCGCCTTCGCCGCCGCGCTCTTCCAGACGGCCATCCACGACGTCATACAGCTCGTCTGGGAGGAGATTCCCGACGCCCTCGACTGGAGCCAGCCCCCATGGTGGTACGTCGTCGTGGTTCCCGGCCTCGCGGGCGTGCTGGTCGCTGCTGCGATCCGCCTTCCAGGACACGGAGGTCATTCGCCGCTCGAGGGTCTGGGCACGGGGCCGGTTCGCGCGGTCGAGCTCCCGAGCATCCTGCTGGCCGCGCTCGCCACGCTCGGCCTCGGGCTCGTCCTGGGCCCCGAGGCTCCGCTCATCGCCCTCGGGCTCGGCCTCGGTTCCGTCGCCGTGCGCATCGTGCGCCTGGACGAGACCGAAGCACGATTGCTCGTTCTCGCGGGCGCCTTCGCCGCGATCGCCGCGCTGTTCGGCGGTCCGCTGGTGGCTGCGTTTCTCCTCTTCGAGGTGACAGCAGCCGGCGGCGCGATCCCGGCTCAGGCCCTGGGCCGGGCGCTCCTGCCCGGGTTCGTCGCAGCGGGCACGGGAGCGCTCGTCTTCACGGGCATCAATGACTGGCCGGGACTGGAGCCGGTCTCGCTGGCGGTGCCCGGCTTGCCCACGTACGAGGCGGTCAGAATCGCAGACCTCGCCTGGTGCCTTCTCGTTGCAGCCGCCATCGCGGTGAGCATCGTCGGTCTGCGTCATCTCGCACATGCGATCGGCGAGAGGGCGCGCCCGCGCCCGCATGCGACGCTGGTCGCCGCAGGCCTTCTCGTGGGCTCCCTCGCCGTCCTGTTCAGGGCACTGGCAGACCGACCGGTCGACCTCGTCCTGTTCTCCGGCCAAGAGGCGCTGCCCGCCGTCGTCGCAGAGACGTCTGCCGACGTGTTGCTCCTGTTGGTCGCCGCAAAGGGGCTGGCCTATGCGCTTTCACTGGGGTCCGGCTTTCGAGGAGGCCCGGTGTTTCCCGCTTTGCTCGTCGGTGTCGCGATCGGCGTCCTCGCCGCAAACGTGCTTCCGGGGCTCGAGTTGACGCCGGCCGTCGCGACGGGCATCGCCGCGGCCACCTCCGCCGCCCTCCGCGTGCCCTTCACCGCCGTGCTGTTCACGACCCTGCTCGTGGGCTCGTCCGCCGCGGACATCGCGCCCATCGCCGTTCTCGCAGCCGCGGTCGGCTGGCTGGTCGCAGTCGCGCTCCCGAACCCCGAGGACCGCGGAAAGGGCAAGGAAGAGCCGCTCGCGGAGCCCGCGTCCGCCTAGCGGCGTACATCAGTCCTGACGAAGGCGGGCGGTGGAGCGGCTCCCGCCGCCGCGGGGCGTAGCCTTCCGCGTCATGGACCGAGACGGCGCCCGGCGCGTCGAGCTGGTACTGCCCATGCGGACGATCCTGCTCGTCGCAGCGGCCATCGCCGTGATGGCGGCGTTCTGGGCGATCGGCGACACGTTCCTGATCGTCTTCGTCGGCATCTTCCTCGGGCTCGTCTTCGAGTATCCCGTGCGCTTCGTCATGGCGAAGACCCGCCTGTCCCGCGGGCTGGCCGCGACCGTGACCGTGCTCGGAACGGCGGTCGCGGTCACCGTGCTCGCCCTGTTGCTCCTCGTGCCGCTCGTCGGCGCCGTGCGGGACTACCTCCAGGATCTGCCTGCGACGATCGAGAGCTTGCGCGGCTCCGGAGAGCTCGACGGCCTCGGCGACACCGGCGCCGCGGAGAACGTCCAAGCGGGCGCCGACACGATCGCGCAGGCAGTGCCTGAAACGATCGAGGGCATGCTCGGCATCGCAAGCAGCTTCTTCGGGATCTTCCTCGCGGCCTTCACGATCCTGTTCATCTGCCTCTTCCTCCTCTGCGACGTCGGGAGGCTGAAGGGCGCGCTCGCGAGCATGCTCCTGCCTGGCGAGGACGAGCGCTGGTTGGCGGTGTGGGAGCAGATCACCGAATCGGTCTCCCGGTGGGCGATCGGCATGGTGGTCATCGCGACGATCGCCGGGACGACTCAGGGAGTGACTGCGTGGCTGCTCGGTTCCAGCTACGCGCTCGGGCTGGGAGTGATCGCTGGCCTGCTCGACATGATCCCCAACATCGGCGCCACGATCGCCGGCTTCATTCTCGTGCCGACGCTCTGGGCCGAGGAAGGGCTCGGTGCCGCGATCGTCATGGCCGTCGTCGTGCTCGTCTACCAGCAGGTCGAGAACAACATCCTCACTCCCAAGATCCAGGGCAGGGCCGTCAACCTCTCGGGCTTCTTCATCATCGTCGCCGTGACCCTGTTCGGTGCGCTGCTCGGTGTACTCGGCGCGCTCACCGCCGTGCCGCTCGCCGCGACGGTCCAGATCTTCGTGCAGGAGCTGACGAAGGCACGGCGCGAGCACGTCGCGGCGGCGAGCGCGGCGCTCGAGGCACCCGAGGCCGCCACCTGACCTCTCGCCAGTCCTGAGCTAGGCGTCGTACAGGACCACGGTTCCCGCGAGGAAGTCCGGGAGACCGCGTCGTCGAGCGGTGAACAGCACGGGAACGAAACCCAGGAACAGGGGCACGATCGCGAGCACGAGCCCGATCAGGCGCACGACCGACCGAGCGAGCGAAGGAGCAGCGCCGCCCGGGCCGTGGACGCGTATGCGCATCAGCCTCATCCCCGGCGTCTGACCGGCCGAGCTCCAGAAGAGGGTGAAGTACGTGGCCACGACCAGTATCCAGCCGGAGGCGAGCAGGGCG
Organism: uncultured Actinomycetes bacterium; assembly: GCA_963838395.1. Taxonomy (GTDB): domain Bacteria; phylum Actinomycetota; class Thermoleophilia; order Gaiellales; family Gaiellaceae; genus GMQP-bins7. The sequence continues at coordinate 707,202 of CAWIQX010000014.1, read as the reverse complement.
CCGACGAGCCATTCGGGACGGAGACCGCCGACGAGCGACGAGACGAGCGCCGCCATCCCGACCACGGACATGAAGAGGACGATCGTCAGAGCTGCGTCGGTGGTCAACGCGATGGCGCGCGTCGCGATCCCCGCGTAGACGGGGCGCTCGGTTCGTGCCGGGCGCCGGAGCGCGCGCTCTGCCCGGTCGTCCAGTCGCGCGGCCGAAGCGCGCACACCGCCGACCACCTCCTCGGCGAGCCCCGTCGTCTGCCGGGCGACCGCGTCTCGAAGCTCGGGGCTCGAGGCGACGTGGCGAAGAGCCCTCTGGGTCTCATCGCTTGCAAGCACCCGGTCGGTGAGCTCACCCGTCCGCGGGCTCGCCAGCGCCGCCGTCACGAGGCGCTCCAGCTCGCCGCTCGCGGCGAGCTCGGCGGCGATCCGCTCGAGCACGCGGTTGCGAACGAGCGAGCGCGCGATCTCCTCCGGAAGCGAGCCCGCGAGCGCCCGGTCGATGACACGCGCGATCTCGGGCGCCGACAGAACCTCGTCCACCGCCTCCTCGAGCGGTCCCCGCCACGCGCGCGCGGCCGCTCGTGCAGGAAAGAATGCTGCGCGCCCGGCGGCGTCGGCGAGTCCGGGGCGGCGCTCGTCGTCTCTAGCCATCAGGTGGCTGCTCGGCTTCGTTCGAAGGAGAGCGGCGGAAACGCTGCAGATACCCGCGCGTCCTGCCCTTCCGCGGCTTTCTTCCTCTCGGGCGAGCTCCTTCTTCGTGTGCCGCTCCTCCTTCATCTCGGAGGCCTTCTCCTTCGCGCCGACGTAGGACGTCTTGACGAGCGTCGAGCCGCCGCTCCAGCCGAAGACGATGCAGACGAGGATGATCGCGAAGCCGATGTTGAACGCCGTGGTGACGAGCTGCTGCCCGACCGAGTATGCGGTCGCGGTCGTCGAGTCCGTGTAGCTGTCGAGCGCGAACGTGTTGAAGGCCTGGTTCACGCCGACACCGCCCGGGGTGAGCGAGAGCAAGTTCGCGAGCTGGTTCGACCCGAGGACGCTCATCACTGAACCGAAAGACACCGGGATCCCGTACGCGGCGAGGAAGACGATGATCACCCCGACCTTCGCCACGTAGCCGCCCATCTGCGGCAGCAGCACGAGCTTCACATATGCGCCGAAGTCGCCGAGGATCGCCGCACCCTCCTTCGCCCTCGCCCACATCACCTTCACCCAGCGCCAGAAGACCCGCATGACGATCGCGATCAGGAAGATCGAGCCGGCGATGATCCCGAGCGTGAGCACCGGATGGTTGGAGAGCGCGTCCCATTCGTTCCCGAACTGGAAGTCGAACGAGCCGGCGACCTGCGAGAACAGGTAGAGGTAGATGAGCGTCCCGACGATCAGGTAGAAGATCTTCTGGACCATGTACCCGGCGAGGACGCCCGGGAACGTCGATCCGCGAACGATCGCGACGTACATCAGGAGCGTCACGAACGTGCCCATGTTCGCCGGCACGACGTTGTTCAGCGCGACACCGACGGCGTAGGCCGCGAGCACTGCCATGAAGGTCACGCCGCCCGGATAGGCGTAGCGGAGGATTCCGTACCAGCCGAGAGCCGTGAGCACCGTCTGCGCTCCCTGCAGGACGCAGCCGAGGATGACGTAGCCGATCGAGATCGCGGTGACCGACTCCCACAGGTTTTCGAGCCAATCCCAGACGTCGACGCCCAGGAGCTGCAGCACGCCGAGGACGAGGAGGATCCCGACCAGCCAGGCGGCGATCCTCAGGATGCGCCGCCGCGGGTGCTCCCCCGCGGGCGCCGGGCCAAGCTCGACGGCTGCGTCGGTCATGTGACTCGAGCCTAACGCGCCATCGCTACTGGCGGGCCATGGCGACTCGCAGTCGCTCCTCGGGCGTGATCAGATGATCGGTGTCCTCGGCGGCGGCGTCGACGTCGAGCTGCACCCACTGCACCGTGCCGGTGAACCCGCTGTCCTTCGGGCCGTAGTCGTCGCTGACCGGCGTCGCGGTGTCGCTACCGACATCCGTCGTCTCGTCGGCCGAGAACAGCATCGGCACGGTGCCGTCGACGCGGCCCTCACCGACGTGCTCGCCGTCGACGTAGAGCTTGACGTCGCCGCCCTTCCCGAGCCCGCCTCCGTCGTAGGTGAACTCCATCCGGACCTGATGCTCGCCCGCGGGGATGGGATCCTTGCCGTAGACCTTGAACTGCTGCAGGCCGAAGAGGTTGTAGCAGTACGCCGGCTTACCGTCCTTCGCATAGAGCGCGAAGCCGCCGAACGCCCCGCCCTGAGCGACGATCACGCCGTTCGCAGCGCCCTGCTCCGGGACGTCGATCTGCGCCGTGATCGAGTGCGACTTGTTCTTCATCGTGACCACCGAGTTCTCGGTCAACCGACCCATGCGGCCGAAGAGGAGCTGGGACGTCCCGCGTACGAGCTGCGGACGCCCCGCCATGTCGGGGTTGAAGCGCTCGAAGCGCCGGTCGTCGAGCGGGAGGACGTTGTACTTCCCCGCCTCGATCAGGAACATGCGCTGCAGCTCGGCCAGCCTGTCCGGCTGGTCGTCCGCGAGGTCGTAGGCCTGCGACCAGTCGTCGGGGGCGTAGAGCTCCCAGACGTCGTCGTCGAACGCCGGCATCTCAGCCGCGACCCAGGGAGTGCTGTGCCGCGTGACCGCAGTCCAGCCCTGGTGGTAGATGCCGCGGTTGCAGAACATCTCGAAGTACTGCGTCGTCCGCAGCTCGTCGGCGCCCGCATCGTCAAACGAGTACGCCATCGAGACGCCGTGCAGCGGCGCCTGCTGGACGCCGTTGACGCTCATCGGCTGCGGGAGTTCTGCGGCGTCGAGCACCGTGGCGGCGACATCGATCACATGGTGGAACTGGGAGCGGACTTCTCCCTTGGCCTTGATGCCCCGAGGCCAGTGCACGATCGTCCCGTTGCGCGTGCCGCCCCAGTGCGACGCAACCTGCTTCGTCCACTGATAGGGCGTGTCCATCGCATGCGCCCAGCCGACGGCGAAGTGGTTGTAGGCGTCGGGCGTGCCGAAGTCGTCGATCCTCGAAACCATGAACTCGGTCGTCTCCAGGCCGAAGGCGCCGTTCAGGATGACGAGCTCGTTGAAGCAGCCGTTCGTCGTACCCTCGGCCGAGGCCCCGTTGTCGCCGATGATGTAGTAGACGAGGGTGTTCTCGAGGATCCCGAGCTCACCGAGCGAGTCGAACAACTTTCCGACGTAGTGGTCGGTGTGCTCGAGGAAGCCGGCGTAGACCTCCATTTGGCGCGCGAGCACCGGCTTCAAGTCGTCGGGCATGTCGTCCCACGCGGGGATCTCGTCCGGCCGTTCGGTCAGCTCCGCCTCGGGCGGGATCACGCCGAGCTCCTTCTGACGGGCGAACGTCCGCTCGCGCAGCGCGTCCCAGCCGTCGTCGAATTTGCCCTTGTACTTGTCTGACCATTCCGGCCGAACGTGATGGGGAGCGTGTGTCGCGCCGGGCGCGAAGTACACGAAGAACGGCTTGTCGGGCATGAGCGCCTTCTGCTGCTTCACCCAGTCGATGGCCTGGTCGGTCATGTCCTCGGTGAAGTGGTAGCCCTCCTCCGCCGTCTTGTCCTGCTCGATCGGCACCGTATCGCGATAGATCGCGGGCGCGTACTGGTTCGTCTCGCCGCCGATGAAGCCGTAGAAGTGCTCGAACCCGGAGCCGGTGGGCCACGCGTTGAACGGCCCCATCGGGCTCGTCTCCCAGACGGGCACCTCGTGGCACTTGCCGAACTGCGCGGTCGAGTAGCCGTTCAGCTTCAGCGTCTCGGCGAGCGGCGCGCACGTGTTCGGGCGAATGGAGTTGTAGCCTGGAGCCGAGGTCGCGATCTCGGTGATGCCGCCCATTCCCACGGCGTGGTGGTTCCGTCCGGTGAGCAGGGCCTGGCGCGTCGGCGAGCAGAGAGCGGTCGTGTGGAAGCGGTTGTATTTGAGCCCGTTCGCAGCGAGGCGCTCCGCGGTCGGCGTCGAGATCGGCCCGCCGAAGGCGCTCGACGCGGCGAAGCCGACGTCGTCGAGCAGTACGACGAGCACGTTGGGAGCGCCCTCCGGTGGCCGCAGCGGCTCGATCGGCGGGAATGACGTCTCCGGATCCTTCGCGTCGTACGTGACGTGCCCCGCAAAGGCACGGTCGGGAATCGGCAGGACGGAGCGGTCTCTGACGGCGCTGGCGCTCATGCTCGGCTCTCCTCGGTCGCGGTGGCCATCGCGGAGTCTGACGGAACACCGCCCACTTCGAGCAGACCGTGGACGATTGACCCGAGTGAGGAGCGTCAGGTCACGTCGGCGAACACGGTCGACCAGTCGCTCTCGACGCTGACGATCGTCCAACCTTCCACCCGGGCGCGCTCGAGGGACGCCTCCGCACCCGCGATGTAGGCGAACTCCCGCTCGGCATCGTCGTGCAGGACGAGCAGCCGCAGGAACGGCTTGTCTGCATGCTGGGTGAAGTCGAGCATCTGGATGTCGCCGTTCGAGTTCCCCGCCGCGAGAAGCGGCCGGCGGCCGACGCGGCTCCAGATCCGGATCGGCTTCTGGGGACCGTCGTCGAGAACGTCGGCCTCGGGCCTACGCATGATCGTGCCGCCCTTGTCATCGCCCGCGTAGTCGAGCGCGATCGAGCTCCCGATCACGCGATCGCGCGGGATCCCGTACAGCTCATCGCTGATCGGCCGCATGAAGTCCCGGCCGCCGCCGGAAGCGATGTAGTTCGAGAACCCGTTCGCGTCCAGGTACCCCAGCAGCTCGACCATCGGCGCGTACGCGCACGCGATGTAGCCACGGCCGAGCGTCGGATGCTGCGCCGTGTGCAGAAACGAGTCCGCCTGCTCCTCGAAGTCGTCGACGCTGATCCCTCCGTGGGCGGCGAGAACGCCGCCGAGGAGCGTCCGCACGTTCGTGTCGTCGCCGGCGTAGTGCTCTTCCATCACCTTTCCGAGCCACGCATAGTCCCGCTCGTACGCCGCTTTCCAGGGCTGCTTGTCGCGCAGCGCGACGTCGGCCTCGGCCATCTCATGGAGGCGACGCAGGATGAAGTCCGCCTGGATCGGGAGTGGCTTCTCGCACCAGAGCGTGCCGTCGTTGTCGAAGACCGCGACCCGCTCCTCGGGCGGTACGTCGGCCGCGGACACGCGTTCGACGAAGCCGAGCACCGCGTCCTTGGTCGCCCCGTCGTTCCACGACGCAAGCGGGTCGCTCATGGTCAATGTCCTGACGCGAGCGCAGCCTCGAGCTTCTTGACCGCGTGGTCGATCGTAAAGCTCGCGGCCTCCTGCCGTGGCGGGAACTCCTTGAACGTCTCGAGGAACTGGGTGACGATCGCCGTTGCGGCCAAGACGATGTAGGCGTTGTCGAGGATCCAGTCGTAGTACGTGTTCGAGGTCACGTCGGCGCGCTCGAACGGGTCGGTGCGCAGGTTGAAGAGCTTGGGCACACGCAGCGAGACGAACGGCTCGGCCCAGATCCGCAGCGTTCCCTCGCGCCCGCTGCTCCATGAAGACGACCTTCCAGTTGTCGAAGCGGAGCCCCAGCACGTCGCCGTCGTCCGAGTAGTAGACGAGTCCCTGCCTCGGGCTCCTGTCCGCCTCGCCGGTCAGGTACGGCAGCAGGTTGTAGCCGTCGATGTGCACCTTGAAGGCCGTGTCCCCGATCCGATGGCCGGCCTTCAACTTCTCGACGATGTCCGGCTCCCCGGCGGCGGCGAGGAACGTGGGCAGCCAATCGTGGTGCTGGACGATCTCGTTCGACACTGTCCCCGCTGCGATCTTGCCCGGCCAGCGAATCAGCTCGGGGACGCGGAAGGCGCCTTCCCAGTTCGTGTTCTTCTCGCTCCGGAACGGGGTCATGCCGCCGTCCGGCCAGCTGTTCATGTGCGGGCCGTTGTCGGTCGAGTAGACGACGATCGTGTTCTCGGCGATCCCGAGCTCGTCGAGCTTGTCGAGGAGCGCACCCACGTGCTTGTCGTGGTCGATCATCGTGTCGTGGTAGGGCGACTGCCAGCGCCCCGCCTGGCCGACGCTCTCCGGCTTCGGATGCGTCCGGAAGTGCATGTGCGTCGTGTTGAACCAGACGAAGAACGGCGCCCCGGCGGCCGCCTGTCGCTCGATGAAGTCGAGCCCGTGCTCGAGCACCTCGTCGTCGATCGTCTCCATCCGCTTCTTCGTCAGCGGGCCGGTGTCCTCGATCTTCTGCCTTCCGACCCGCCCGAAGCGACCGTCCTCGGTCGTGTCGTCCTCGTCCGTCGCCCACGAGTGGATGACGCCGCGAGGGCCGAAACGCTCGCGGAAACGGGGGAAGTCCTCGTCCGGCGGCCAGTTCGGCTGCTCCGGCTCCTCCTCCGCGTTCAGGTGGTAGAGATTGCCGAAGAACTCGTCGAATCCGTGCACGGTCGGCAGGTACTTGTTCAGGTCGCCGAGGTGGTTCTTGCCGAACTGCCCCGTTGCGTAGCCGAGCGGCTTCAAGAGCTCGGCGATCGTCACGTCCTCGGCCTGGAGACCGATGTCCATCCCAGGCACGCCGACCTTGGAGAGGCCGGTCCGGTAGACGCTCTGGCCGGTGATGAACGACGAGCGGCCGGCGGTGCAGCTCTGCTCGCCGTACGAGTCCGTGAAGCGCATCCCCTCGTCGGCGATCCTGTCGATGTTCGGCGTCCGGTAGCCCATCAGCCCGTCGCTGTAGCAGCTCAAGTTCGTGATCCCGATGTCGTCTCCCCAGATCACGAGGATGTTCGGCTTGTCCTGCGGCATCGTGGTCGCTCCCTTCGTGGAAGGTGGGGCTAGGCCGCTCGCACGAGACAGCGGAAGCCGAGGTGGCTGGTCGAGGTGTCGATCGCCTGTGCCATACGGGCCGCGGGTCGGTAGCGACGGCAGTAGTTCGGCGCGCAGAGGTGCGAGCCGCCCTTCATCACGCGACGCGGGATCGCGGTCTGGTCGTTCGGGTCGATGCTCGCCTCGCGGGGGTCGATCGCACAGCACGGCGACGCGGGCACGTGCTCCGCCGTGTACCAGTCGGTCGTCCACTCCCAGACGTTCGCGATCATGTCCAGGAGCCCGTAGCCGTTCGCCGGAAACCGGCCGACGGGCGAGGTGCCCTCGTACCCGTCCAGGAGGGTGTTCTCGTAGGGGAACTCGCCCTGCCAGGTGTTGGCCCGTGGTCGTCCATTCGGCATGTACTCGTCGCCCCAGGCGTACTCGGCGCCCTCGAGACCGCCGCGCGCGGCGAACTCCCATTCGGCCTCCGACGGGAGCTCCTTTCCCGCCCAGGCTGCGTACGCTTCCGCGTCCGCGTAGGCGACGTGCACGACGGGATGGCGCTCGCGCCCGTGCAGCGAGCTCTCCGGCCCTTCCGGATGGCGCCAGTCCGCCCCCCGAAGCCACGACCACCATTGGTAGGGGTCGTTCAGGTCGACCGGGCCCGTCGAGCGCTGAAACACGACCGACCCGGCGAAGAGGAGCTCGGGCTGCGCGCCGGGATAGCGGTCGAGATCCGGCACGACCTCGGCTACCGTCACGTGCCCGGTCTCCTTGACGAAGCGCGTGAACTCGAGGTTCGTCACCGGGTGCTCGTCGAGCCAGAAGCCTCCCACCGTCGCCTCGCGGACCGGCGCCTCCTCCGGATAGTGATCCTCGGAGCCCATCGCGAAGGTGCCGCCGGGGATCCAGCGCATCCCCTTCCGGAGCGCCCGAGTCTCGCTCGAGGTCGTCGTGGTCATCTCGCCCCTAACGTCGGGTCTGGCGGCTGGCGTGAATCTAGCGCAGCCTTGCCTGCCCGGTCCCCGTCTGGTGTGGCACCGCCAGAGGACCGGCCAGACGAGTTGCTAGTCGGAGTCGGTCAGCTCTCCGCAGGAGTCGGCGTCCTCGAACGCCGTCTCGAGCTCGCCGCTCGCGTCCGCGTCCCCGATCGTCTGCAGGGCGGTGCCGACGTCTCTGCCAAGCTCGCCTAGCGTGGTCGTGACGCTACCGAGCGCTGCGGGAATGTCGGCTGCACTCGAAATGCCCTCCACCGCGGTCTCGATCTCCTGCACACCGCTCTCGAGATCCGTAGTCAGGTCCTCGACCGCGGTCTCGACCTGGTCTCCCGAGCTCGTGTCGGGCGCACCCAGGCTCTGCAGGCTGTCGGCGAGAGTCTCGGTTGCGGACTTCGCGTCATCTGCCGCCTCCTGAATGCCCTCCTCGGACAGCGATGAGAGGCTCGTCAGGGGCTCCGCGGCTGCCTGCAGATCGTCGGTCCACGTCTTCATTGCCGAGCAGAAGCCGTCAGCCCATTCCTCGGGTGGAGACCCGGACGCCTGGCTCGTGTCATCGTCTCCGCCGCAGCCCGCCGCCAGGAGCGCCAGCGAAACGAGGCACGCGGCCGAAAGGAGGGTGAGTGTCCGTTTGAGAGAGGCCATGATCTGGCGAGGCCAGTGCGACGATGTCCGACCATAGCAGTGACCCCGTGAGCCGTCGCTCGAACGAGCGTGAGCGCGCATCCGCTGCACACGACAGAATGCGCCGGTGAAGATGGGAGGGTTGTTCGATCGTTTCCGTCGAGGGGGTCCCGAGGTCCCGGAAGCGGTGGCCGTCCCCGACGAGAACGTGGTGAAGATCGACGCAACCTCGCTGTCGCGGGTCTTCTCGGCTCCGATGTGGCTTCGTGACCTGGGGCTGCTCGCCTGGTTCCTCGTCGGCGTCGGCCTCGTCCTCTTCGGGTTGATCTGGCTGATGGGACTCACGTCGACCATCGTCGAGCCCGTGATCGTCGGCGCCATCCTCGCCACCGTCGCAGGGCCGGCCGTCAGGAAGATGCAGGCCCGCGGGTTGCCTCGGATCGCTGGTGCCATAGTGGTGCTGCTCGGGCTCATCGCCGTCGGCGTCGTCGTCTTCCTGCTCGTCTTCGGGGGAATCGCCGAACAGTCGTCCGAGATCGAAGCGGGCGTCTCGGATGCGGTCGGCCAGGTGGAGGGCTGGATCAACGACGCAGGGGTGAACGACACCTCGACTGCCACGGACGATGCGAAGAGCAGCGTCTCCGATGCCGGTGCAACCCTCCTCCAGGGCCTGGCACAGGGCATCCGAGGGCTCACGTCGCTCGTCTTCTTCCTCACGTTCGCGGTCTTCAGCACGCTGTTCCTGCTCAAGGACGGCCCCACAGTGCGCCGCTTCATCGATCGCAACCTGGGCATCCCGTTGGCCGTGGCGCAGACGATCACGGGGAACGTGATGCAGTCGCTTCGGCAGTACTTCTACGGCGTCTCGATCGTCGCGGCATTCAACGCCTTCGTCGTCGGGATCGGCGCGTATCTTCTCGACATCCCGCTCTGGGGGACGATCGCCGTCGTCACGTTCGTGACCGCGTACGTGCCCTTCATCGGCGCCTTCGTGTCCGGCGCGCTGGCCGTGCTCCTCGCCCTCGCGGAGGGCGGGACGGACACCGCGCTGATCATGCTCGTGATCGTGCTGCTCGCGAACGGGCTGCTCCAGAACGTCGTGCAGCCGATCGCGTTCGGCGCCACGCTCGACCTCAACCCGCTCGTCGTTCTCATCGCGACGATCGGCTTCGGAAGCCTGTTCGGGATGGTCGGGCTTATCCTCGGGGCTCCGCTCGTATCCGCCGCCGTCCACATCAGCCGCGACCTGGCGGCTGCGAAAGCCCGTGAAGGGCCGCCGACTAATGAACCACCCCCGGATGGAACACGGCCTCTTCGGAGCCGGGACCGCACGATGACGATGCTCGCCTTCCGCGCGGGTCGCTAGGGATACCGCATGCTCGAGGCGTTTGGACTCGGAACGCTCGCGCAGTCCTCGCTCCTGCTCGCCGGCCTGCTCGTCTGCTGGGTCACCGTGCCGCGCCGAATCATCGGCATCCTCGCCGGCTTCGGCGCGGGCGCCCTGATCGCAGCCGTCTCGTTCGATCTCCTCGCCGAGGCGGAAGGGCTCGGATCGTGGGAGCTGGCGCTCTGGATGTTGATCGGCGTCGCGGTGTTCCTCGGTGGAGACGCGATCGTGGAGCGCCGCTTCGGCAGCGAGGGAGCGGGCGGCGCGATGGGCATCGTCGTCGGCTCCGTGGTCGACGGCGTGCCCGAGTCGATCATCTTCGGCATCCAGATCGCCACCGACTTTCCCGTCAGCATCAGCTTCCTCGCCGCGGTCTTCGTCTCGAACATCCCCCAGGCGATGGCGCCTTCTGCGGACCTGGCCGCATCGGGCTGGAGCGTCCGCCGTCTCGGAACGCTCTGGCTGGCGGTCGTCCTGGCCTGCGGAGTCGCTGCGGCACTGGGCTACCTGGCAGCGGACGCAAGCGGAGCAGCGAACGGCGACCGGATGGCGGCGCTTGCGGCAGGCGGCCTGCTCGCGATGCTGACCAACTCGCTGATGCCCTTCGCCTACGACCGGGGAGGCGCACTCGCCGGCGCAGCGACCGTGGTCGGGTTCTGCCTGTCGGTGCTCGGCACCTGATAACGGGCGGTAGGGTCCGGCCGTGAGCGACGCGGCCGTCGACATGCAGGAGAGCCTCGACCGCTACCGAGCCGTCCGCCGACAGCTCGAAGAGAGGATCCTTCCACTGGCGACCTCGGTCGACGGGCGGCGCTTCTCCTATCAAGCGTCACTCCACGGACTCGAGCTCCAGGCCGGGTCGTACGTGGTACTCGAACAGGATGACGGGCGCCGGCTCGGCCAGGTTGTAACCCTCGGTATCGGTCGCCACCAGGGACCTGATCTCGCCCCCAGCGGCGCCGGTGGCCACCGCGCTCAGGTCGTGATCCGCGGAGCGGAAGGGGAGGGTCGAGTCCTGAGCGGTGACGGTTCACCGTTCCACGATGCAACGGTACGGCCGGCGACCTCCGACGAGGTACGCGACCACCTCGAGGAAACCGCCCCGCGACGAGCGCGCCTGGAGGTCGGGGAGTTGCTGCTTGCGCCCGGCGTGCCGTTCTCTCTGGACGCGGGTGGTTTCGGGCGCCACACCTTCTTGTGTGGCCAGTCGGGATCCGGCAAGACGTACTCGCTCGGCGTGGTGCTCGAGCAGTTGCTCCTCGAGACCGATCTGCAGATCGTCGTACTCGACCCGAACTCGGACTTCGTGCGGCTCGGGGCGTTGCGGCCCGACGCTGACGACTCGAGCGCTGCGCGCTACTCCGAAGCAACGCGTTCGCTGGCCGTGCGGCGGGCGGGCGACGGACTCGCGCTCCTGCTGGCGGAGCTCGAACCGGCAGTGCAGGCGGCCGCTCTGCGGCTCGACCCGGTGACCGACCGCGAGGAGTACGCGGAGCTCGCGGCGCTGACGGAAGGCGGCGAGGCGCTATCTCAGGATCAGCTCGCAGCGGCTCGAGCGCGACGGCGGCGAGGAGGGCCGGCGCCTGGTGAGCCGCGCGCGGAACCTCGGCCTGCTTCGCTGGGGCATCTGGGCGGGTGGTGGGGAGGGACGCTCGATACTGCCCGAGCTCGCGCAGGACGGCGTGCGCTGCCTCGTCGTCGACCTCGGCTCCCTCTCGACCAGACAGGAACAGGCGTTGGCCTCGGCGGCGGTTCTCGGGGAGCTGTGGCGGCGTCGCGAGGAGCGCAGGCCGCTCCTGATCGTCGTGGACGAGGCGCACAACGTCTGCCCCGCGCGGCCCGACGATCCGTTGACCGCGATCGCGACCGAGTACGCGGTCCGGATCGCCGGCGAAGGGCGCAAGTTCGGGCTCTACCTTCTCGTTTCGACGCAGCGGCCGCAGAAGGTGCACGAGAACGTGCTCTCGCAGTGCGACAACCTCCTGCTGATGCGGATGAACTCGCTCGCCGACCTCGGCTTCGTGAGCGGGGTGTTCTCGTTCGTACCGCCGAGCTTGCTCGACCGGGCGACGACCTTCCGCCAGGGTGAGTCGCTCGCTGCCGGTCTGATCGCTCCCCACCCTGCGTTCCTTCGCTTCGGGCGACGGCTCGCCCAGGAAGGCGGAGGAGACGTGCCCGCCGACTGGTCGACGCCGAAGACGTAGGACGCTACGACGCGCTCGGAGTACGGGAGGACGGCCTCCCGCGCCCCTCGGAAGTGGACTCGAACCAGCGCGCATAGCGCTCTGCAAGCGGTGCCGCCGAGAGGCCGTGCGCGAGGACCGAGAGGCCGATGGTGACGTACACGGTGGTGAGGATCGTGTCGTCGTGAGGCAGGCCGCCCTCCTCGACGAGGATGATCGCGAACACGATGGAGGCCAGTCCCCGGGGCCCGAACCAGCCCAGGAATCCGACCGTAGGTCTCCGCGCGGCCGTCCCGAGGAGGGCGATCGCGACGGGCAGCATTCGCACGACCGTCAAGCTGAGCACCGCGTACAGCGCGATGGGCATGGTCAGCTCGCCGAGCGCAGGCCCGAGCAGGACGGCGCCGAAGACGACGAACGTCACCGCGCCGAGAATCGAGCCGCCCTGCTCGAGCAAGTAGCCCACCTCTCCTCCGCGCTGCCTGCGCAGCCACCCGAAGACGAATCCTCCGACGAACGCGGCGATGAAGCCGGAGCCCCCGAGCGGTGATGCGATCCCGTACGCGAGTCCTGCGCCGGCGAGCGGCACGATCTGGAGCCAGCCCGCCTCCACGAGCCCGTGTCTGGACGCCATGACGACGACGGCCGCGGCGACAGCGCCGGCGACGATGCCGCCCAGGATCCCGTACCCGATCTGCTCCGAGACGAGGCGGGCGGCCGCGCCGTCGCCGATCGCGCCGGTCTCGGCCTGTGCCACCGCGAGCGCAACGAGGAAGAGCGGCACGCAGATGCCGTCGTTGAGCCCACTCTCGACGTTCAGGCCTTGCCGGATCCGCAACGGGAGGCGCGGCAGCGTGACGACCGCCTGGCCAAGTGCGGCGTCGGTCGGCGCCAACACGACCGCGAGAACGAGGGCTTCAGCCCATGTCAGCTCCCCGAGAACGCCAAGGGCAGCGAGAAAACCGGCCATGAGCGTGAGCGGAAGACCGATCCCGAGTAACCGGGCGGGGATACCGATCTCTCCGCGAAGTGCGCGCACGTCGATACGCGAAGCATCGGAAAAGAGCACGATGGTCAAGGTCGCCTCGGCGAGGAGCTTGATGGTCTCTCCCGTCGGCGGGAACTCCACCAGACCGAGCGCGTCCACTCCGACGAGCAGCCCGACGCCCGTGAACACCATCGCCGACGTGATCGGAGTTCCGACGATGCGACCCGAGATCGCTGCGAAGGCCAGCAGGGCGAGCGCGAGGGTGGCGAGCGCCCACGTCACGGCGGGTTCAGACGGCGACGCTTATGGGAAAGGTCGCGATCCAGACGACCGCGCCGAGGAAGAGAATGCACCCGAGTGCGACGGTGACCTTGCGTAGCCGCGGATCGCGAAGCTTCGTGCTCATCCCGGCGAAGAAGAGCGAAACCGCACAGAGAACGACTCCGAGCACGTAGTTCGACGCTCGTTGGATGTTGCGCCGTACTGCAGCAGCGGACACTTCGGCCTCGGCGTCCAGCCGGTCGGCTTCCTGAGCCGCAGCCAGCCGGTACTGCGGCATCGCGAACGGGCTCAGCGGAGCGTTCGGAGTCTTCAACGGCCGTGTCGCGATCCATGCGTCGACGGCCGGCTTGAACTCCTTCCGAAAACGAAGGAAGTAGAAGTCGGCCAGGTCCGACTCTTCACGAGCGTAGGCATCGACCCACTGGGTGAACGTGGCGACGTCGACCTGGGTCTGCGCCTCCGAGAGCCCCTGAGCCCGCGCCGCTTCGATACGGATCGCGTTCGTCTGGCCCGATGCCTTCGCCTGCTCGCCGTTCCAGCGAGTCGCCTGATAGCTGCACCACGCGGTCGCGACTGCGGCGAACGCCAGCAAGATTGTCGCGGCTAGCTCGGTGCGGTCGGTCATCGCGTCGCAGCTCCGCGCGCGTCGCACGGAACTGCGCCCGTGTCACGCAGGACCGTCCGCGCCTCCTCGATCAACGAGAGCGAGCGTTCCATCGCAACGGGCTCGATGTTCCCCACCCCGGCTTGATACGGGTTGTCGAGCGCGTGGATCGCGAGCAGCGTCGCGACGACGACCGCGGTCGCAGAGCCCATCAGCATTGCCTGCGAACCGGCTCGCTCCCCGCTGTCGGCGAAGAACAGCATGTAGGCGAAGACGACTCCCGCCACGAAGAAGAGCACGAGCCAGATGGAGGTCGGGATGATGCCGGACGCGCCGTGCAGACGATCACGTCGCGCTTCCTCGCGGTCGGACGTCTGGTCGAGCCACTTCCCGTAGGCGGCCTCCTCCGAGGACCTGGTCGGGCTCACGGTCTCGAGGCTCCGAAAGAGCGCGAGGCTCCAGGGGTTGATCGAATCGCCCGCGGTGCCGTCCTCCATCCGCGGCCATTCCTCGTGCACGACCGACCTCGCGTAACACACGAGCTCTCCGCTCAGGCGGTCGCGGGCCTCGCTCGGAAGAAACTGCGCCGTCTCGAACTGCTGCACTACTGCCAGCGCCTCGGCTTCACCGCCGGTCCGAGACAGGTCGTAGCTCGAAAACGCGAGGAAGATGACGAACCCCGCGAAGATCGCGAATCCCGTCGCCAGCACACCGAAGACCCCGGACGCGCGGTCACCGTCCGAGAAGTAGCTGCCCTCGGGTGCTCGGCGACGAACGAGCAGCATCGCCGCGACGGCGACTCCGACGGTTGCGACGAGGACGAGAGCGCCCCAGACCAGATTCACTGCCGAATCCGCCCCACGAGCTTCGCGTCGACGATCGACGGCGCCGGCAAGGCCGCTTCCGAACGGATTTCGGTGCTCACCGGTTCGTATTCAACACGCGTGAGGCGAACGGCTCCGATTCGGGCGCGAGTCGGGTGAGTACACGGGCTTCCGGAAAACGGTAGAACACCTGGGTTGAACGTCCCTCAAGGAGGTCTCAGGTTGATCGCAGCTGACTATCCGTTCCTCGACATCGTCTGGACGATGTTGATCTTTTTCGCATGGGTGATCTGGTTCTGGCTCCTGATCACGGTCTTCACCGACATCTTCCGTCGTCGCGACACTTCCGGGGCTGGGAAGGTGCTCTGGATGATCTTCGTGATCCTGTTGCCGTATCTCGGAGTGTTCATCTACCTCATCGCCAACCACGACGGCATGACCGAGAGAAACATCGAGCAGATGAGAGCCAAGCAGGCGCAGATGGACGACTACGTGAAGTCGGTCGCCGGTAGCGGCGGTGCCGCAGCCGAGATCGAGAAGGCGAAGGGCCTCCTCGACTCCGGAGCGATCACGCAGTCCGAGTTCGACGCGATCAAGCAAAAGGCGCTCGCAGCGTCGTAAGGGAGAGGAGAAGCGCATGGAAGAAATCGGACCAGTCGACTACGCGATCATCGCCTTCCCCGGGAATCGCTTCCGGGGAGAGATCGCGCCTGCCATCGCCGACCTCGTGGATGCCGGCACGATCCGCGTCATCGACATCGCCTTCGTCGGCAAGGACCAGGACGGAAACGCGATCGCGATGGAGCTCACAGAGCTCGACCCCGACGTCCAGGAGGGTCTGGAAAAGGCAGGCATCGAAATCAACGGCCTCTTGAACGAGGACGATCTGATGGATGCCGCCGATGGGCTCGAGCCGAACTCGTCCGCGGCGTTGCTCGTGTGGGAGAACGTCTGGGCGCGCAAGGTGACTCAGGCGATGCGTGACGCGGGCGGGGAGCTGCTCGCATTCGAGCGGCTGCCGCACGAAGTCGTCCAGTCCGCCCGCGAGTGGGCGCTCGAACAGGCCAAGGCCTAGAAAGGAGAACCGCAATATGTTCGGACGAAGAGGCCCCGGTCTCGTTCGCGCGGCCGCCACGACCGCCGTGGTGGCGGGGACTGCCGGAGCAGTGCGCCATCGACAGGACCAGAAGTACGCCGCGCAGGATCAGGCTGCCTACGACCAGCAGATGGCAGCGCAACAGCAGTACGCGCCCGCCCCAGCGGCTCCCGCCGAGCCGGACTACACCGCCGAGCTCGAGCAGCTCGCGCAGCTGAAGAACCAGGGAATCCTGACCGAGGACGAGTTCCAGGCGAAGAAGAAGCAGATCCTCGGAATCTGAGCCTGGGGACGCCCCGCGGCGATCGCGGGGCGTCCCGGCTCGTCCGACCGGGGAACCCGCTCCTACGTTCGCGTCTCACGCTTCTCGGCCGGCGCCCGTAGGATTTCACTCGATGTTCCTCCTCCTCGCGGTGGCACTGCTGATCGCGTTGCCGTCACCCTGGAACGCGGTCGGGTTCGTCGCGTGCCTCGTCCTCTTCGGTGGCGAGGTGGTCTTCTGGAACCGGAAGGTGCGGGGCCGACGGGCGACAGCAGGTGCCGAGACTCTGATGGGTCAGAGGGGGTCCGTCGTAGTTGCATGCCTCCCCGACGGTCAGGTGCGTCTCGCCGGTGAGATCTGGGAGGCTCATAGTGAGGACGGAGCCGAGCAGGGCGAGACCGTCGTCGTGACCGGCCGTGACGGCCTCAAGCTGCTCGTCGAGCGCTCGGCGTAGACCGACTCCAACGACGTCCGGCGCTAAAGCTTGCACGAGAGATCGAGCGCCGAACCGAGCAAGGCCGCGCCCGCGCTGATTGCATTCCCGGCAACAACCTGCGACTGTTCCAAGGCCGTCGCACGCGAGGGCAGCGTGCTTTTCCTAAAGACGCTGCTGATGATCCTAGAAAGGCAGGTCGGAATGAACTCGAAAAGTATGGCGGGCTGGATCGGCTTCGCCGGACTCTTGCTGGTGCTTGTCGGCGGGATCGACTTCCTTCAGGGTCTGGTCGCCCTGTTCGAGGATGAGTACTACGTGCCCACCGGGTCTGGCTTCCTCGTCCTCGACCTGACGGGGTGGGGCTGGATGCTGATGCTCTGGGGAGTGCTGCTCGTCCTCGCAGGCTTCGGCTTGATCGCCGGGCAGGGTTGGGCACGGTGGTTCGCGATCGTCCTCGTCGGTCTGAACGTCATCGCCCAGCTCGGCTTTCTCGGCAACACCCAGACTCCGCTCTGGTCGCTCACCGTGATGGCGCTGAACATCATCGTGCTCTATGCGCTGACCGCACGCTGGGACGAGAGCAGGACCGAGTTCATCGACACTCGGTAACGGACTTCTTGGATAACGGCCGTCGCGCGTCGTCGTGCGCGACGGCCGCTTAAGCGGTCGTGAGACCGAACACGCGTCTCGCTCTTATAGAGTGGCGCTCCGTGCGAACCCGTAGGAATCGCCGGCCGAACGGCGGCGCCCCCGAACTGCTACCCGAGGAGACTCCTTGATCGCTGCCGACTACCCCTTCCTCGACGTCTTCTGGACGATGCTCGTCTTCTTCATCTGGGTGGCATGGTTCATGTTGCTGTTCAGGGTCATCGGAGACATCTTCCGCCGTGATGACCTCTCGGGCCTGGGAAAGACGGGCTGGCTCATCTTCGCGATCGTTCTGCCGTTCCTGGGCGTCTTCATCTACCTGATCACGCAGAACGACGGGATGACGCAGCGCGAGCTCGACCGAGTCCGGGCGACGCGTGCCCAGTACGACGAGCAAATACGTGCTGCGGCCGGCGACGGCGCCGCGGCGGAGATCGAGAAGGCCAAGCAGTTGCTCGACAGCGGCGCCATCACACAGGCGGAGTTCGACGCACTCAAGCAGAAGGCATTGGCGTAACAGCCGCGGACAACGCGTCAGCCCGTTCCGTCCCGTCGTCGGTAGTCGGGGTGTGAACGGTCGTAGCTCATCGATGCCGGGTTGCACGATCCCGACGTGGGACTCGGGCACTTCGTTCCATGCGCCTGGGAGGTCTCCGAGGGGTTCGGAGACGACGACTCGCGTCTCGTCCGACAGCGCCGCGAGCTCCTCGAAGTCCGGGTAGGCAGCCTTCAAGTCATCCATCCGCGTGCTGAAGTAGAGCGAACGCGAGTCACCTTCGCTCGAGTACCGGAACGCGTACACGCTGCGTCCGTCGGACGTTCCGATCGTCATCTGGAGGGGATGCTCGACGCCGTGTCGGCGTCCGGTCTCCTCGACGAAGCCGACCATCCGCTCGACGGCGCCGACGGGGTCGCTCTCGAGCCCGAACGTGAGCGCGAGGTAGAACATCGTCTCCGAGTCGGTTGTGCCCTCGATCGATGGAAAGAGCGAGTCGTCGACCGCAAGCACGAGCTCACGCCGGAGCCGCGGGAACTCTCGGATCAGACCGTTGTGCATCCACAGCCAACGCCCGTACCGGAAGGGGTGCGCGTTCGTCTCCTGGATCGCCGTCCCCGTCGAGGCACGGATGTGGGCGAGGAAGAGGTGCGACGAGATACCGGCGGCGAGCTCGCGCAGGTTCCGGTCGTTCCAAGCCGGATGGACGCTGCGGTAGAGCCGTGGCGTGTCGCTGTCGTCGTACCAGCCGACTCCGAAGCCGTCCCCGTTCGTCGTGGTCGCGCCCAACCTCGAGTGCAGGCTCTGGTCGATCAGCGAGCGGTCACGCTTGAGGAGCAGCTCCTCGAGCTTGATCGGGGACCCCGAGTACGCGAGCCAGCGGCACATCGCTACTCCTTCCTCTCGTCGATCCTGGTCGGGATGGCCTGAGCCAGAAACAGAGCGAGCAGTGCGAGCACGGCCAGGACTCCGAGAGCGGAGCGCAGGCCGGCGAGTCGCGCGTCGGCGCTGGCTGCGAGTGCCGGCTCGGTGGTGGCCGAGGTCGCTCGCGGCTCGTCGAGCACAGCCTCGAAATCGGCGTCGGAGACGAACGCGGCGCCGCCGGCGAGCTCGACCTGCATGGCGAGGGCCGCGCGGCCTGACGAGGTGTTCACAGGAACGACCCCAGCGTGCTCCAGAGCCAGCTCTCGAAGCGCTCCCGTCCGCCTTCCGGCGGCACGCCGGGCTGCGAGCGTGCGATGTCCGGCTCGAACAGCCGCTCCTCCAGCAGCTCGGCCGTCTCGGCGCTTTGCGCGAGCATCATGATCTCGTTGTTGCGGTAGAGGGCCCAGGCGTCGAGGTTGACCGTGCCGAAGCTGACGACGTCGTCCGCGACCACGACCTTGGCATGGACGACGGTGCCCGGAAGCTCCCAGAGCTCGACCCCCGCCTCGGCCAGCTCGCCGTAGTAGTGCTTCAAAGCGGCGGTCGCCTGCGCGTTGTTGGACGTCTGCGAGACGACGAGACGCACGGCGACGCCGCGACGGGCAGCGGCGAGGATCCGGCCGATCATGTCTGCATCCGTGACGTACGGGTTCATGACGTCGAGCCGTCGGCGGGCGCCGTCGATCTGCTCGCGGATCGCCTGCGAGGCTGCGACGTGGCCGCCGGGGATCACCTGCGCGAGCGCGATCGGCGTCGAGCCCTCGTCCCCGGCGGGGAAGTACGCGGAGAGGTCGGCTCCGAGGGGGCCGCCATGACCGCGAAAGCTCGTCAGGAACGCCGCCTGCGCCTGGCGGACAACGGCGCCGGTCACCCGCACCATCACGTCGTGGAAGCCGCCGTTCTCGAAGTGATCCTCGATTCCCGCGCCGCCGGTCCAGGCGACCGCGCCGTCGATCACGTACAGCTTGCGATGGTCGGCGCGGCCGACCTCGTCCTGGCGCCAGTCGATGCTCTGGCCGTCGGGGAAGAGCCCGTCGCGATCGAGCGGGAAGACGTCGTTGACGACGATCTCTGCGCCCGCGTCCGCGAGGCTCGTGAACATCTCGCGCGCCTGCTCGTACGGTCGCGAGCCGAAGCCGTCCACGATCACCCGCACCTCAACGCCCTCGCCCAGCTTGCGCCGGAGGAGCGCGGCCATCTCCATCCCGACCTCGCCCTCGCGCCAGCCGAACATGAGGATGTGGACCGACGACTTTGCCGCTTCGATGTCCGCGAAGATCCGCGGGAAGAAGGCGACCCCCTCGACCAGCGGCTCGATCGTCGCGGCGGTCGACCACGCGAACGGCAGCGCTGCATCGTGCGGGCGGACGCCGCTGCGGGCGACGAACGCCTCCGTCGCAGCCCGCGCGCCTGCGGAGGTGACCGCATCGGCGGGCGGCGGCCAGCTCGGGCGCTGGGTGATTCCGAGCACCTGCCGGTAGACGACGACGAAGAGCGCCACGAGCGCGAGCCCGGCAATCGCCGCACCGCGGCGTCCCCTGCCGCGCCTTGCGGGGGTGGTAGCGTCGTCAGCCATGAGCGACCCTAACCCGAGCGCAGATGCTGCCGCACGCCGGCGGCTCGCGTGCCGGATCGCGGTCGCCGCCGTTCTCGTCGGCGTCTTCGTGACGTGGGTCGCCGACGGGCCGGTCCGGCTCGACGGGACGCAGGGCCCGAACAACGGCTGGTTGGCCGCGATCATCGCCGGGCTCGCGCTGCTGTGGATCCGGATGCTCCGGTCGTGGCCGGGCGTGATCGGGGTGCTCGGCAGCGGGCTCGTGATCGGCTGGACGGCGCTCGAAAACTGGCTGGATGCCCGCGCGACGGTCGGCGCATCCGTCGGGTTCGGAATGGTGCTCGTCCTCGCCGCGAGCGTCGCCTTGACGGCCGTGGCCGTCATGCAGGCGGTCGAGCTGGCGCGGGAAACGCTCAGGCATCGGGCGTCCGGACCCGTCGTCTGACAGCCCGAGCGCGCCGCTCCGCACCCGCGAACCAGCGGTGCAGCTCGACGCCGCAGAGGACGCCGAGCGCGACCGCCGCGATCGCGCCGATCACGGCGAAGACGTCGGTGCCGGAGGCGGAACCCGGGAAGGCAAGGAAGGTCGTCAGCCCGATCAGCCCGAGTGAGCCCGGGACCAGCAGCCAGAATCCGGGGAGGAACATCGCGTAGACCGGCATCGTCGATCGGAGCCGGGCGAGCTGGTACGCGACGAACGTCATCACGACCGCCCCGACGAAGCCGCTCGAGTAGGCGCCGAACAGCGCATCGCCGATGACCTGGCCGGTCCACGCGGCGTAGAGCACCACGAGCAGCGAAAGCAGGGCGCCCGGCGGCGTCGAGTGGGCGACCGTGACGCCGACGGCGTAGATGAGCACACCGAGCCAGGGCGCCCAGTCGCCGAGCAGCGCGTCAGAGCTGGAGAACGCGCGTTCCGCGGACACCCCAGCGGCACTGACGCCCGCGACGATACCGAACGCGATCAGGCCGAGTTGGGTAGCAGCCCAGACGAGCCGACTCGAACCCGAGATCATCTGACCTTCGGTCAGCTCGAGCACCGCCGTGGTCAACGCGACGCCCGGGATGAAGACGACAAGCGCGGCGATCATCGCCCGCAGGCCGGGATCGGTGACGTCATGCTTGACCGCCAGGGCAGCCAGCAAGGCAACGGCGAAAGCGGCGAGGAAGGGCATCAGAACCTCGAGCGAGCGCCGGCCGCGCGCGAGCAGCCGCAACACACCGACAATCGTGCCGAGCACGGCGGCGGCCGCGACGTCGCGCGGAGCCGGACGCAGGATCAGCGCGATCCCGATCGTCAGCGTCGTATAGCCGAGCACGCTCGCCAGCGTCCCGTAGCGGCTGCCCGTCGCCCGAATCTCCTCGAGCCGCGCGATCCCGGCCACAGGAGCGATCGCGCCGCGTTCCGCCTCCTCCGCGAGCCGATGGACGGCCGCGATCTGGTCGAGGCGCGGCGTCGCCGAGAGCCGCTTGGTCGGCTCGATCGTCGCGGCTTCGCCGCGGCCGAGCGTCAGGAAGAGCGAGGTCGGGAAGACGCTGAAGCGCGCGTCATCGAGTCCGTAGGCGCGGGCGACAAGGGCGAGGCGCTGCTCGATCGCATCGACCGTCTCGCCGATCGCACTGAGCGCAGCGCCAAGATCGGCGAGGAAGAGCAGGAGCTCGTTCGCGGGCGCCGTCTGGAGCGCACGCGGTTCTTCGGCCACGGCGCTCTTACCGGTCGACCAACGTAGCCGGCGTGGTGAGCGCTGGGTCGCTCGTCGCCGCTTGCCCACCGTCCGATCCCGTGGGCCTCACTGGGATCGTGTGCGAGGTCGACGCCGCAGCAGCGGCGAGCTCGACTGCACTCGGGCGCGCCTGCCGATGACGCGCCATGAGGAGCACGAGCGCGATGCCCAATCCGGACATGATCGCCATCAGCAGCGCGGCCCGCGAGAGGCCGGCCGCAAGCGCCTCCGAGGCAGACGCGCCCGCATCGGCCTCCTCGACCGTGACCGAGTTGAAGACCGTCGCAACCACGGCCACCACTACGGCCCCGCCGATGTACCGCGCCATGTTCGAGATCCCGGATGCCTGCCCCACCTGGTCCTCCGACACCACAGCAGTCGACGTCGACGCTGACGACGCCGGCCCATTCGCCAGCCCGAGCCCGGCCGCCAGCACGACGAGCGGGACGATGAAGGCCGCGTACGTCCAGGACGACTCGACGAGCGCCAACACCCCGAACCCGGCAGCTCCGAACCCGAAGCCGGCCACGATCGCAAACCTCGTTCCGATGCGAGCCGCGAGCGGCGTGATCAGCGGGGTGACCGCGATCAGGCCGGCAGCCGCGGGAAGCGTTGCCACGCCCGTCTTGAGCGGGCTCATCCCGAAGGTCTCCGGATTCTGGAAGTAGAGACTGAGGACGTACATCAGGCCGTTGAGCGTGCCCGCCACGATCAGGATCGCGAGTGTCGCACCGACGAGCACCTGGTTTCGGAGCAGAGCGAGATCGACGATCGGCGCGGATACGCGCTTCTCGACGAGCACGAAGAGCACGGCGCCGATGGCGGAGGCGGCGAAGCATCCGAGTGTGGCCGCCGACGTCCAGCCCCAGTCGCCGCCCTTGCTGAACCCGAGGACGAGCGGAGCGAGAGCGACCGCGATCAGGACCGTGCCGGCGTAGTCGATCGAGCGCGACCGCTTCAGGTCCCGCGACTCCTGCACCTTGGCGAGCGTCAGGGGGATGCATGCGGCTGCGATCGCGCCGTCGATCCAGAACAGGGTCTGCCAGCCGCTCAGTTCGACGAGCGCTCCCCCGATGAGCGGGCCCATGGCCGCCCCCGCCGCCGAGGCGGCTCCCCAGAGTGTGATCGCCCGCATCTGTCCCTTGCCGGAGGAGGCGACCGACAGGAGGCTCATCCCGCAAGCCAGGATCGTGGAGCCGGCCGCACCCTGGATCAGGCGCCCGACGATGATTCCGGTGCCGCTCGTCGACAGCGCAATGAACACGCACGAGGCGATGAAGAGCGCGAGGCCGGCGAGGAACACGCGCCTGCGGCCGAACACGTCTCCGAGCGCCCCCGAGGTCACGATCACGGCGGCGCCGACGAGCATGTAGCCCGTCACCGCCCATTGCAGCCGCGCGATGGGAGCGCCCGTGTCCTCGCTCATCGTCGGCAGCAGGATCGTTACGGCAGAAGTGTTCGCGTTGACGATGAAGGTGGACACGCATGCGGCCGCCAGGACTCCGCCCGCGGCCGCCCGGCCAGTCGCCAGCTCCGGGGCTGCTACAGCGCTCAGGCCGTCGACTCCGCGGAAGCGCGGACGCTCGACTTCACGGCGTCGTCGGCACGGGCGGCGCCGGCGTGTGACCGCCGAAGAAGAGCCAAGCGATCACGATTCCGGCGAGCGCCGTCGCGACCCAGCACACCTGGAGCGGAAGCTGGAACGAGTGGTCGATCACGCGCTTGCCGAGCGTCGTCGTACCCGTGGTGTCAGCTTCGGCGGCCGCGATCTGCGTTCCGTTGGCGGGCAGGAACATGACACCCACCACGGCTGTCCACATCGCGATCATGTACCCGGCGCCGATTCCGAGCGCCAGACCGAGCGGAACCATCGTCCGCGTCGCCGCAGACTGACTCGTCGTGAGCGCGGCGACCGCGAAGATGGCGATCGCGATCATGAACGGGAAGTTCTCCGCCATGCTGCCGAGGAGCTGGACGATCGCATCCTCGTTGTTGGCGATGAACGTGTCCGCCATCCACGCGATCCCGAAGAGCGCGATCATCGCGACCATTCCGGAGCGGAAGATCGGCGAGCCCGCGACGTCGTTCGCCTTCACCCGGCAGAGCAAAAGGATCAACGCCGCGGCCGTGAGCATGAACATCTGGATCAGCGGCGTGATCGACATCGGCTCGACGCCGCCTTCCTCCACGGCGACGGTCGGCCGGAGGCCTTCGAAGAGCCCGAAGATGCAGATGGCGGCGACGCCGGCGAGGAAGATCGCGACGCTCCGCTTCGCAAACGGCTGCAGCACGATCTCGGCCGGCGGCGCCGGCGGAGCGATCTCGCCCGCCGCGAGGCGCCGCTGGTACTCCGTGTCGTCGTCGAGGTCCTTCCCGTGGCGACTCATCACGAATGCCATCGGCAGGATGCCGATGATGCTCGCCGGAATCGTGATCATGAGCACGTCGATCAGCTCGAAGCCGTACACCTCCACGAGCGGCAACATCGTGGCGGTCGCGGCGGCGACGGGGCTCGACGTGATCCCCAGGGCCGACGCGATCGACGACCCGGCGAGCGCCCGCTCCGGTCGGATCTTGTTCGCGTAGGCGACCTCGTTGATCACCGGGATGATCGAGAAGAAGGTGTTGCCCGTCCCGGTGAGGATCGTGAGGACGTACGAGATGTACGGAGCGACGAAGTTGAGCGCCTTCGGTCGAGCGCGGAGCGCCGTGCTCGCGATCTGGACCATGTAGTCGATACCGCCTGCTGCCTGCATCGCCGCCGCCGCCGAGATGACCGCGATGATGATGAGCATCGCGCTGACCGGCGGCTCCCCCGGCTCGAGCCCGAAGAGGAACACGAGGACGAGCGTGCCGACGCCACCCCAGAGACCGAGGCCGATCCCGCCCGAGCGCACGCCGAGGAAAATGAAGGCGATGACGACGAGGCCCTGGACGGCGAGGAGAACCCAGTCGGTGGTCGACATCTAGCCCGTCTCCTCTCGGAGTTGCTGGCACGTGCTCGAATCGCGGAACGCAGCCTCGAGCTCGGGGTCGGAGGTGGCGACCGCAGCGAGAGTCTGACGGCCGCTTTCCAGCACGCCGCTGATCAGCCGGGCTATCTCCGTGACCCGTTCGACGTCGTCCTCGAGCGAGTCCGGCTCGTCGTCGAGAAGGTCTTCCGCCTCCTCGAGATCGTCCTTGGCGCCGCTCGCCCAGCTCGACATCTCGTCGGCGGCCTGCTCACCGCCTGTCGTATCCGGAACACCCGCCCGGTCGATCGCCTCGACGAGAGTGTCGACGGCCTCGACACTTCGCTCCAGCGCGACCTGCGCCGAACCGAGCCGCCCTTCGGGAGTGGGCACGTTCTCGGTTTGCTCGTTGCTCTCGGAGGAGAGTCGGAACGACTCGCTGATTGCCTCCTCCTCACCGCGCCAGACGCCGACCGCGGCGCAAACGTCCTGCGCCCACTCGCCTGCCGGGACGCTCTCGCCGCTCCTGTCGCTATCCCCGATGAGGCCGGTTGCGACGAGCACTAGCACGATTCCGACTGCCGCGATGATCCAGCCGAGGGCGCGCATCAGCGGCGCGCTCCCGCCGAGACCTCGTCCACGAAGGCGACGAGGAGCTTCCAGAAGCGCTCCACGGTCGGGATACTGACACGTTCGTCAGGCGAGTGAGGAAACTCGATCTGTGGGCCGAAGGAGATCATGTCGAGGCCGGCGACCTTGCTTCCGATGACTGCGGTCTCGAGGCCGGCGTGCACCGCAGTGACGATCGGCGGCTCGCCGAACTCCCGCTCGTACACGGAGCGCGCCGCAGCGAGGGAGGGCGAATCGAGGTTCGGGCGCCAGCCGTTGTAGTTGTGCTTGATCTCGAGCTCGCCGCCGCCGAGCCGCGCAGCGGCGTCGAGAGCGGCGATCACCTCGGGGAGCGCCGAGTCGTTCGACGAGCGCGAGAGGCTGTGCAGGGTCAGCCGGCCGTTCTCGGTGATGGCCTCCCCGAGCGAGGTCGACGTCTCGACGAGGTCGTCGAAGTCGGGGCTCATCGCGAGCGGTCCCGTAGGCACGACTGCGATCGCGTCGAGCAGACGCGCGGTCGCATCGTCCGTCCACGGCTGCTCGCTCGACTTCGCCGGCTCGACCGAGACCGCGACACCGGCGTCGGTCTTCGAGTATGCATCGCGAATCGTCGTGTTCGCAGCCTCGAGCGCTTCCCGCAGCGCCGCCTCGTTCCGGGGCTCGACCGAGATCACGGCGGAAGCATCTCGCGGTATCGCGTTGCGGCTCTTGCCTCCGTTCAAGGCGACGAGACGGAAGGGAGCCTTGGCGTGCGCCTCGCGCAGCGCACGACCGAGAACCTTGATCGCGTTCGAGTGGCCGAGCGCGATGCCCGATCCGGAGTGTCCGCCCTTGCCGCCGGCGACGGTCACGGACAGCGCGACGGTCTGCGCAGCGGCATCCTCGCGCGGCGCGTCGATCCGCACCCACGTGTCAGTGCTTCCGGCGCAACCGACCGTCAGCCGACCATCCTCTTCGCTGTCGAGATTCACCAGGATCGTTCCCGTGACGAGCGCGGGGTCGAGGGCGTTCGCGCCCTCGAGCCCGACCTCTTCGGCCACCGTCATCAGCAGCTCGAGCGGCCCGTGGGGAAGCGACTCGTCCTCGACCAGGGCCATCATGGCGGCGATCGCCACCCCGTCGTCGGCGCCGAGCGTCGTGCCGTCAGCCGTCAGCCACTCACCGTCGCGGGTGAGCGTGATGCGTCCCTCGGCTGGGTCGTTCGGGCTCGACGGGTCGCGCTCGCAGACCATGTCCAGGTGTCCCTGGAGCGTCACGGTGGGTGCCGGCTCGCGCCCCGCCGTCGCGGGAACCCGGATCACGACGTTGCGACCGGCATCCTGCACGAGCTCGAAGCCGTGCTGGTCGGCCCACGTGCGAACGTGCTCGATCACCGGCGCTTCCAGCCGTGACGGTCGCGCAATTCTCGTCAGCGCCTCGAAGTGCCCCCAGAAGGAGCGGGGCTCGAGGCCGGTCAGTACCGATTCCCTCGTTGCCATCTCTGGCGCTCTCCCTTGTCGAGCTGACGACGCCGGTGATTCAATCAGATGACGCTGCGATCCACCAGACATCGGATTGAACTAACAGCGGTCCGCTCGGAAGGAGAGGCAGCGCCGGTCATCGCTCCCGCCAGCCCTTGAGCAGCTGATGGACGGCCGCCGCGCCGAGAATCGGGCCCTCCGGCACCGGCATGTGCGCGGGCGACAGGATGAAGGCACGGGTCTGGAGACCACCCAGGCCGCCGTGGAACGAGATGAGTTCCTCGAAGGCACAGCCCTCGTCGAGGTCCGGGTCGTAGAAGCTCCCGACCATGATGTCCGCGACGTGCGCGAAGCCATCGGTCCGGCGCAGGTGCAGATAGGCAGTCGGAGAGAAAGGCGCAAGCGGATCCTCGCCCTCCACGCGATCGTCGGCCAGGTAGCGAGTGCCCTTGCCCCCGAGCACGACCGCACCGTGCTCGGCCGAGCGAACGAGCAGCCAACCGACATGTGGGTGCTCGCGCAGCGCGGGCAGGAGGCGTGGGTGGCGCTCGTCGATCTCCTCCTGGGTGAGCCGGCGCGTTTCCTCCATCAGGTAGACGAGCCCGAGGTTTCCGGATCCCATGACGACGACCTCCCGGTCCGAGACGTCGTTCTTCGGCCGCTTCGGCTGCTTCCCGGTCGCTTCCGCGAGCGCGTGGCCGACCATCGCGTTCTGCTCGTCCCCACCGGCGACCTTGGCCACGTCTCCGCGGGCGAGCGAGCGCTCGACGAGCTCGTCCAGGCCGTAGCCGTTTCGTTGCTTGAAGGTCGCGCCTTGCGTTTGGCCATGGTCGGAGAGGACGACGATCTCGTACGGGCGCGGGGCATAGCGGCGAGCGCGGTCTATCCGCGCGAACTGCTGGTCGAGCTTCCGCAGCGCCTCCAGCGTGTCGGCCCGTTCGAGCCCGGAGTGATGGGCGACCTCGTCGTAGCTCGAGAACGTCGCATAGATCGCCGGACGTCCCTTCATCAGGTCCGTCAGGACCCCGAAGACGATGAGGTCGCGGACGATGACGCACATCGCGCCGCGCAGGAACGGATAGATGCCGCCCCGATGACCACGCGGCTGCACGTCGCGGCGGATCGCGCGGAGGGCGGCAACCCACTCGAGGATGACCTCCCAGAAGAAGAGGACGAGTGCCCGAGTGACGTTGTGCGCGTTCGAGAAGAATGCGCGGTAGCCGGGGTTTGCCCCCTTCTCGGCCTCCATCCGGCTGACGGTCAGGATCACGTGGTCGGCTTCGCCCGAGAGGAGGTTCCCGCGGCTCGCGCCGCCGTTCCGAAGCAGCCCGTCGCCTGCGTGGCGGCGCTCGATCTCCTCGCAGTCGCCCGGCGCGGAGCACGTCATCATGATCCCGCGCTCCTTCTCCACCCAGCGGAAGGCCGGGATGTCCTCGTTCGAGCCGAGGAGGATCCCCGCCTGGCTCGCGCCCGTCTGGGAGGAGAGGTCGGTCTCCCACTCGAGAAGTCGGTGAGACCCGTCCGCGAGCCAGCGTGCCATCGTCGATGCGTTGCCGTCCCGCATCGCGCGCTGGAGCACTGGCTTCGCGAGGCCGTCGATCTCGAGGAAGACGATCCCGGGAACGTCCGTCTCGACCTTCTCGCCGGAGCGCCGGGCAATGCGCTGGATCACGCGGAGCATGTAGACGTCGTCGTCGTTCGTACCCGCCACGACCTCGAGGGCGATCGAGATGGCGGAGATGACGAGCGCCGCGACAATCGCCGCTCCAGCGCCGTCGACGCGGATCGCACCCTCGGAGAGTGCATCGACGATGCGCAGCACCACCGCGTTCAAGATGAGTAGCAGCACAAAGGACGTCGCGACCGTGTACGGAAGCCGAACCGCTGCGACGAGCGGAGAGAGCACGGCGTTCAGAACGGCGATTGCGAGAGCGGCGAGCGAGCGCCTCCCAGAAGTCGCCGACGTCGAAGCGCGGCAGGATGCCCGCGGCGAGGAAGACGCTCGCGGCGCTGACGAACAGCGAGAGGAGCATTCTCGCCGGGCGAAGTTTCGGGCGGACGTCCGTCCGTGCGGGGCGGACGCCGTACTCCGAGGCGGCGATCTCCGATGTGCGTCATGTCTCGGACACTAACGCGACCGCGGCGGACGCGATCGCGGGATGGACGGCGGAAACTCCGCCTCGGCAGGGTGGAAACGCGGCACCGCACCGCACCGACGCGCGCGAAGCGTCAGACTGCCTCCCGATGAACGACGACGGGCGATCCGGCCGCGGCAGAATCGTCCTGGCGCGCGCCCTCACCATCCTGGCGTTGTTGATCGGATTCGTCTCGATGCTTGCGTTCACCCTCGAGCGAACGATTCTCGACGAGAGCGGGATCGAGCGGATCGCGACCGATCTGATCCAGGACGACGACATTCGGGAGCAGGTCGCCCTGACGGCCGTCGAGCAGCTGTACGCGAACGTCGACGTCGAGGCGCGGATCGCCGCGCGTCTCCCCGAGGCTCAGCAGGCGCTGGCGCCGACGCTCGCGTCGATCTCCCGGCAGGCGGCCGACCAGGCCGCCGACAGACTCCTCGAGCGACCGCGCGTGCAGGCCGCGTGGGTCGCAGTCGCGACCCGGACCCACGAGCAGCTTCTCGCGCTCATCGAGGACGAGGGGAGATTCGTCCGCACGGGTGACGGGAAGATCTACCTGGATCTGAGGCCGGTCATCGTCGAGCTCGGCGAGCAGATCGCACCGATCGGCAGGGTCGAGGAACAGCTACCTCCCGCCGCAGGACGCATCGAGCTCATCGACGCGGACCAGCTCGAAACCGTGCAGACGGCGGTGCGCGTCCTTCGTGCCCTCGCAGCCTGGCTCTGGGTTCTCGCGCTGCTCGTAGCAGCCCTCGCCATCTGGCTCGCCGCAGGCCGTCGCCGCCTCGAGTTCAGGGCGCTCGGGATCGGGCTGCTCGTCGTCGGTGTGACTCTCCTCTTCACCCGGCAGGCAGTCGGTGCCTATCTCGTCGACGAGCTCACGAGCGACGCCACGCAGCCTGCGGGCTCGAACGCGTGGAGCATCCTCACGCAGGCTCTGGCCGATCGCGCGTGGGTCTGGATCGCCCTCGGCGTGATCGTGCTCGTCGGCACCTGGCTCATCGGGCCCGCAGGTCTCGCCGCGCGTGCTCGCGTCGCCCTGCGTCCCGTCGCCGCGAGCCTCGTCTGGACGTACGGTCTCGTCGCCGGCCTCATGGTCGTGCTCGCGACCTTCCTTCCGGCGTTCCAGCGCTCGTTCCTCGCGGCCCTCGTGTTTCTCGCTCTCCTCGTCGCCGGCGTCGAGGTGGTTCGGCGCCTGGTTCTCTCCGACACGACGGAGCCGGTCACCCGCTGAGGTCGGTCCGAACGACGAAGGGCCGCTCCAAGCGGCCCTTCGTCTCCAGTCAGGCTTGCTCGGGTTACGCCGGGGGCGTGATCCGGAACGTAGCGAGCCAGTCGAGATCGTCCGCCTTGTCGACGCGGTAGACCCCGCCCGTTCCGGCACATGTGCTGTTCCGGCCGAAAGACGTGACCCCTGCGATGACATTCGACGTGCCGATGAAGTTCGGCCCGCCGGAGTCACCGAAACAGGTGCCGCCTGTATGCGCGTTGTTCGACAAGAGGATCGAGAAGTCACCCACGATTCCCTTGTTGATCTGGATCAACTTCGGGTAGGCGACCATCCGTGTGCGCAGCGCGACGTTCTTCCACGCCGCGGCATCGGGGAAACTCTTCTGGAGCCCGTAGCCGACCGCGGTGAACGTGGCGTCCTTCTTGCCGTTCTTCTCGAACGCGTCGAGCTGTTCCAGCTGTGGCAGGACACCGTACTCGTCCATGATCACCGGCTCGTCGAGGACGACGACGCCGAGATCGTGAAGGTAGAACGCGTTCGGGTCGTACTCCGGGTGAGTGAACGGCGTCCCCGTGGCATCACCGGTGCACGGGTAGCCCGTGATCCCGGCACACGGATCCGGGCCCGCAGCCGGATACCCGGCTCCGACCGGGATCGGGGTCGGGAACCCTGAGTCGAACCAGATCTCGATCTCCGCGGCCGGCGCCTCGGTGCAGTGTCCGGCGGTGAGGAAGATCGTGTGCCGACAGCAGCGTTCCGCTGCATCGCCACTGCGGGATACCGTCGGCGTTCTTGGCGATCATGAGCCCGACATACGGGTGTCCCTCTCCGTCGGGTTGACCATCGGTGACCGCTCCCGCGGGAACGATGCCGATGGCGAGCGCTGCAGCGAACGCGGCGAGCACGGTCATGAGCTTTCGCACGTGTGTATTACCCCCTCATCTCGAGTGTGAGTCGACCCCTTCGGCCGACACGACGACTCTCTGGACGTACCCGCGTAGGCGGGGGCTAAACGACGCTACTCGTGCGGCTTGGCCATCGCGCGATAGTCGAGCGCCTCATCGAGCGTCGACGCCTCGACACCTGCCTCACTTGCCACCTCGCGGAGCGACCGTCCCGAGGCCGCGGCTTCGGCGACGATCTCCGTCGCCTTGTCGTAGCCGATGTGCGGATTGAGCGCAGTCGCGGCCGAGAGCGTCAGCTCCGCATAGCGCTCGAGCTGCTCGCGGTTGGCCTCGATCCCGTCCACGCATTTCTCGGCGAGCAGCCGGCTCGCGCTCGCCAGCAGCGTGATGGACTGGAGGAGATTGCGGGCGATCAGCGGCACGTACACGTTCAGCTCGAACTGACCGTTCATCCCGCCGACGGTGATCGCGGTGTCGTTGCCGATCACCTGCGCCGCGACCTGCGTGACGACCTCGGGGATGACGGGGTTGACCTTCCCCGGCATGATCGAGCTCCCCTTCTGGAGCTCCGGGAGGCGAATCTCGGCGAGTCCGGCTCGCGGTCCCGAGCCCATCAGGCGCAGGTCGCCGGCGATCTTGGTCAGCGAGACGGCGACGACCTTGAGCGCACCGGATGTCTCGACGAGGGCATCTCGTGCGGCCTGCGCCTCGAACGGGTCGGCGGGAGCCGAGATCGTGAGGCCGGTCTGCTCGGTGAGTAGCGCACGAACACGCGCGGCGAACTCGGGGTGCGTGTTCAGGCCGGTTCCCGTCGCGGTGCCTCCGAGCGGAATCTGCCCGAGCCGCGGCATCGCGTCCTCGATACGGGCGATCCCCTGGCGTGCCTGGGCCGCATAGCCGGCGAACTCCTGCCCGAGCGTCACGGGAACCGCGTCCATCATGTGCGTGCGCCCCGACTTGACGATGTCGCCGAACTCGAGCGCCTTGCGCTCGAGCGACTCGGCAAGGCGAGCGAGCGCTGGAGAGAGGTCGTTCACCACCTGGTCGAGGGCAGCGAGGTGGACGGCCGAGGGGAAGACGTCGTTCGAGGACTGGCCCATGTTGACGTGGTCGTTCGGGTGCACGCCATCGCCCGCGAGCGCCGCGAGCACTTCGTTCGCGTTCGTGTTCGAGCTCGTTCCGGAGCCCGTCTGGAAGACGTCGATCGGGAACTGGTCGTCGAGCTCACCTGCCGCCACGCGATCGCCGGCGAGCGCGATTCGCTCTGCGATATCGCCGTCGAGCAACCCCAGCTCGGCGTTCACGCGCGCCGCAGCCGCCTTGATTCGGCCGAGCCAGCGCGCGACGGAGACGGGGATCGGCTCGCCCGAGACCGGGAAGTTCGCGACCGCCTTCCGCGTCTCGGGGCCCCAGAGCTCGTCTCTCTCCGCTGCCCTGCTCACACCGGCGAGTCTAGCCTCGGGCGGCCGCCAGCAGCTCGTCCCAGGAGCAGAGCTTCACGCGCGGACGGCCCTGCTCCTCGCCGCCGGCGCGCTCGAGCGCGTCGATCGCGCCCCAGCCTGGGTACATCACGATCTCGACACCTCGCTCCGCGAGTAGCTCCTCGATGCGCGCCCGGCCGCGGTCGACAGGAGCAGAAGCCCCGCGCGCGCATCCTCCAGCAGATGGTCGACGGTCTCGACCGCGTCCTTCTTGTTCGTGCCGATCACGCCGGTCGGGCCGCGCTTGATCCAGCCGGCGGCGTAGACGCCGGGAATGGGCGCACCCGCATCGTCGAGAACCCTGCCGCCGACATTCGGGATCGTCCCGCTTCCCTCGTCGAACGGCGTCCCGGGAGCGCCACTCCCCGGTAGCCGACACTGCGAAAGACGATCCCGCACGGGATGACCTCGCGCTCCTCGGTGGCCACCGCTCGCACGCTCCCCTTCCCGTCGGGCTCGAGCCGGTTCCTCACGAGCTCGACCGCTTCGACCCGCTCCGCGCCGACGATCGCAACAGGGGACACCCGAAAGCGAAGTCGCACGGTCCGCGGCGCTCCGCTCGGCTCTCGTGCCGCGAAACCGCGCAGGATCTCGACGTTTCGCTGGACGATGTTCGACGCGTCGGCGAGCTCGGCCTCGCTCGCCGGATCGAGCTCGAGCTCGGACGGGTCGACGAGGATGTCGGCGCCGGCGAGGTCGCCCATCTCCTGGAGCTCCGTCGACGTCCAGGCCGCCTGCACCGGCCCGCGTCGGCCGAGGACGACGATCTCGCGGATCCCGGATCTTCACGATCGCCTCGATCGCCGCATCCGTGGTGTCGGTGGGTGCGAGCTCCTCCCGGGTCAGCGCGAGCATGCGCGCGACGTCCAGCGCGACGTTCCCGTTGCCGATGACCACGGCGCGCTCTCCGGAGAGGTCGAAGTCGAGCTCCTGGAAGTCCGGGTGGCCGTTGTACCAGGCGACGAGCTCGGTGGCAGCCCACGAGCCGGGCAGGTCCTCGCCCGGAATGCCGAGACGACGGTCCGTCTGCGCGCCGACGGCATACACCACCGCGTCGTAGTGCTCCATGAGCTCCGCGTGAGAGACGTCCTCGCCGACCTCGACGTTGCCGAAGAAACGGAACCCTGGTCGCTCGGCGATGCGCTCGAACGCGCGAGAGACGGTCTTCAAGTTCGGATGGTCGGGCGCGACGCCGAGGCGGACCAGGCCCCACGGCGTCGGCAGCCGCTCGATCATGTCCACCTCGGCCGGCGGATCGGTGCTCGCGAGCAGGTGCCCGGCGGCGTAGAACGCCGCCGGCCCGGATCCGACGACCGCGACGCGGAGAGGCATGCCTGCGCCGTCGTCGCTCACGGATCGCCATCCTATTGCCGTGCGCAAGGCAGCTCTCGGCACGCTGATCGCTCTCGTGACCGTCCTCGCCGCGGGGGTGCTCGGTCTGGGTCGGGCTCATGTGGTGGGACAGCCGTCTCCCGGGCACGTACAACGTGATGGATCACGGACGGGTCGACTTCGGCGGCGGCAGCGAGGTCTCTCACGCCCAACACGGCGGCGCTCCCTGCCCGGCATGAGCGTCGCGAGCCTGCACGGCCCGCGCGATGGCGAGCCCGACGCCAGCTACACGCTCACGGCGCGGCAGGCGACGATCGAGCTCGCCTCCGGCCGGCGCGTCGACGCGCTGACCTTCGACGGACGCTCGCCGGGACCGGAGCTCCGTGTGCGCCAGGGCGACCTCGTCGAGGTGACGCTGGAGAACGAGGACATCGAGCAGGGCGTGACGATCCACTGGCACGGCATCGACGTGCCGAACGCCGAGGACGGGGTAGCGGGCGTGACCCAGGACGCGGTCCTGCCGGGCGAGCGCTACGTGTATCGCTTCCGCGCCGAGCAGGTCGGCACGTTCTGGTACCACACGCATCAGGCGTCCTCGAAGGAGGTTCGGCGCGGGCTCTTCGGCGCGATCGTCATCGAGCCCGCCGCCCCGACGCAGTTCGACCTCGACCGCGTGATCCTCGCGCACACGTTCGACGGCATCCCGACCCTCGATGCCAACGAGGGGGTCGATCGACTCGACGTCCCTGCCGGGACGCGGGCCCGCCTGCGACTGGTGAACACCGACAACTCCCCTCACCGCTTCGCGCTGACCGGAGCGCCTTTCGAAGTCGTCGCGCTCGACGGCACCGACCTGAACGAGCCAGAGGAGCTGAGCGACACGCTCCTCGAGGTCCCGGGCGGCGGGCGCGTCGACGTCGCCCTCACCGTGCCGGCGTCACCGGTGTGGCTTTCCCTCGTGGACACCGGCGCCGCGCTCGCGCTCAACGCCGGCCAGGAGGCAGCCCCGGTCGTGTCGCCCGAGCTGCCGGTGTTCGACCCGACGTCCTACGGCGAGCCGGCGGCGACACCGTTCGACGCCTCCAGCGCGTTCGACCGCCGGTTCGAGCTCGCGATCTCCGAGAAGCCCGGCTTCTTCGACGGCCGGCCCGGGATGCACTGGGCGATCAACGGCCGGATCTTCCCGCACGTACCGACGTTCCTCGTCGAGGAGGGGGATCTCGTCGAGATCGAGATCTCGAACGAGACGGACGCGCACCACCCGATGCACCTGCATGGTCACCACGTGCTCGTGCTGAGCCGCGGCGACCGGCCGGTCTCAGGCAGTCCGTGGTGGGCCGACACGCTCGACGTCGGACCGCGGCGAGCGCTATCGCGTTGCCTTCCGGGCCGACAACCCCGGCCTCTGGATGGATCACTGCCACAACCTGCGCCATGCCGCCGACGGCCTGACGATGCATGTCGCCTACGCGGGCGTCACGACGCCGTTCGACGTCGGCGGCGAGCACGACAACGCTCCCGAATGACGTAGGTGGGGCTAGACCGCTGGTGCGAGATCCGGCTTCGCCGTACGCAGACGCCACTCTCGCCAGGCGACCAGGCCGGCCAGGGTGAAGATCAGGAGCGCGTTGACCGGGTGGAAGAAGCCGATGACCGGCACCTCGAACCCGATGAACGCGAGGATCATCTGCAGGACGAGCAGTGCGAACAGCGCGCCGTGCATGCCGAGCCGCCACCTGCCGATCCCGGCGACGACGCCGATGATCATGAAGATCAGGGCCGCGAGCATGACGATGTAGCCGAAGATCGCATGAGCGACGAAGCCGTCGAAGAACACGTCCTCGTCGATCGTCGCACCCTCGTCGCCGAGCTTGCTGGCCGAATAGAAGGCGCCGTAGCCGGCCAGTCCGACCTGCACGACGATTGCCGCGAACAGGATCCACGACCACACCGCATAGAGCGTCCTCACGCCAGCTCCTCCCGCCGTAGGTAGAGAGGGGGAGCCTACGACAGCGGCCGGAGGATCTCAACCGCTCAGTGCGAGCAGCCGGAGCCGCAGCCGCCCACTTCTGTCCCCTCGGGCAGCTCCTCGTCCTCGGCGACCTGGAACGAGTGGCCGCAGCCGCAGGACGAGACGGCGTTCGGGTTCTCGATCTTGAAGCCCGACTCCTGGATCGTGTTCAGGAAGTCGATCGTCGTGCCCTGCAGGTACGGCGCGCTGTACGGATCGACGACGACCGGCACGCCCGTCCACCTCGAGCTCCAGGTCGCCCTCGGCCAGATTGTCGAAGCCGAGGTTGTACTGGAAGCCCGAGCAGCCACCGCCCTGGATCGCCACGCGCAGGACGAGGCCGTCGTCCGTCTCCTCGGCGAGCAGGTCCCGGATCTTCGCCGCCGCAACCGGCGTGAGCGTGATCAGGGTGTCGCCGGGAATATCGACGGATGCTCGATTGTTGCCATGTGAATCGCATGGTAGCGGACGAGGGTGCCGTTTCCAGACCCGAGTTTGTGACACTCGTATCGCGCATTCTGCGCGGAATCCCCGATCCCTTCGTGCGCCGGAAAGGGGAGTGCTAGGTTTCGCCGCGAGACAGACGACCGAGGCCCACGCGGGGGTAGCGAGGCGTGTTGCAGAACTGGCTGCCGTTCCTGATCTACGCGCTCTTCGCGGCGGCGATACCGGCATCCCTGATCCTTGCGTCCGTCATCCTCCCCAAGCGGCCGGTCGCCAGAAAGAGGCAGAAGATGCTGCCGTTCGAGTCGGGGGTCGCAGTCGCGGCGCCGAGCCAGGACCGCCGCTTCACGGTGAGCTTCTACCTGACGGCGATCCTCTTCATCCTCTTCGACATCGAGATCGTGTTTCTCTACCCGCTCGCCGTGCAGCTCGATGCGCTCGGCTGGTTCGGGCTCGTCGAGTTCCTCGTCTTCGTCGCGATCCTGGCTGTCGCCTACGTCTACATCTGGCGGAAGGGAGCGTTGAACTGGCACTGAAGCGGGAGCTGCCGGTCGTCAGCGACCGACCGCTCGCCGAGGCGGGCCTCCAGTCGGAGCGGGTGCTCTGGCCGGACAAGGGGCCGGGCGTCTTCGAGCGCGAGGTCGAGCATGATGGAGGACGCGCTCCTGCTGACGACCGTCGGCAAGGCGGTCGCGTGGGCGCAGTCGAGCTCGGTCTGGCCCGACACCTTCGGGCTCGCGTGCTGCGCGATGGAGATGATCGCGGTCGTCTCGTCGCGCTACGACATCTCGCGCTTCGGCATGGAGAAGTTCAGCTCGTCGCCGCGCCAGGCCGACCTGCTCATCGTCTCGGGGCGGGTGACGCACAAGATGGCGCCGCCGCTCGTTCAGGTCTACGACCAGATGCTCGAGCCGAAATGGGTGATCGCGATGGGAGCGTGCGCGAGCTCCGGCGGGATGTTCGCGAACTACACGATCCTGCAGGGCGTCGACAAGATCGTCCCCGTCGACGTGCACGTTCCCGGCTGCCCCCCGCGGCCGGAGGCGCTGATCGAGGGCGTCATCCGGCTGCACGAGAAGATCCGCGCGGGAGTGCCTCCCGCGTACGAGATCCGCGGAGTCGCCGAGTGAGCAGCTACGCCGGAGTCCCGGGCGTGATCGAAACGCGCGAGTCCTACGGCGAGACGACGCTCGTCGTCGATCCCGCGCGGCTCGTCGAGGCCTGCCTCGCCCTGCGGGACGAGCACGGCTTCAACTTCCTGAGCGACATCACGCCCACCGACTACCTCGGCTGGGGAGAGGTCGGAGTCGCCGGGCTACATCGGCACCGCGACCGGACGCGACCTGAACGCTCCCGGGCTCTCAGGGTCTCGCGCGCCTGCCGGAGCCGAAGCCCAAGCGCTTCTCCGTCTCGTACCACCTCCTCCGCGTGAGCGACGAGCCCGCGCGGGTTCGCGTCCAGGTCTGGCTCGACGACGGCGAGCCCGTGGCGAGCGTCCTCCCCGTGTGGCCGGCAGCGGACTGGTTCGAGCGCGAGGCCTGGGACATGATGGGCATCCCCTTCGAGGGCCACCCGAACCTCGTCCGCATCCTCATGGACGACGACTGGGAGGGGCACCCGCACCGCAAGGACTACCCACTGGGCGGGGAGCCGGTCCGCTTCTCGGACGAGGAATAGGCGAACGTGGCCGTCCTTCCTTCCACCCGCATCTACGAGGGCACGCGGATCCCGAGCCCGGTCCCGACGATCCTCGAGATCGACCCGGACAAGCACGACCTCGCGGACATCCTGACCATCAACTTCGGGCCGAACCACCCCTCGACGCACGGCGTCCTGCGACTGATCGTCGACCTGGACGGGGAGACGGTCGCCGGCATCCGCGCGGTGATCGGGTACCTGCACACCGGCTTCGAGAAGAACATGGAGTCGAAGACGTGGTGGAAGTCGGTCACGTACGCGCCGCGGATCGACTACGTCTCGTTCCAGTCCAACGAGCTCGTCTACGTGCTGGCGATCGAGAAGCTGCTCGGCATCGAGGTCCCGCGACGCGCGACTTGGGCGCGGATGGCGCTGACCGAGCTCAACCGCATCCACTCGCACCTGATCTGGCTCGGGACCTCCGCCCTCGAGCTCGGGGCGATCTCGCTCCTCTGGTACACGTTCGACGACCGCGACGAGATCCTCGACCTGTTCGAGATGGCCGGCGGGACGCGCATGCACACGCGCTACTTCCAGGTCGGCGGGCTCGCCGAGGATCTTCCGCCCGGCTTCACGGCGGAGACGCGGAAGTTCCTCCCGCGGATGCTCCGCTCGCTCGACGAGTACGAATCGCTGCTCGATCGAAACGCGATCTGGCTCGAGCGCACCAAGGGAATCGGGCTCCTCTCGGCGGACGACGCGCTCGCGCTCGCGCAGTCGGGGCCGATGCTCCGCTCCTCGGGCGTGAACTGGGATCTCCGCAAGACGATGCCCTATCTCGCCTACGACGAGGTCGAGTTCGACGTCCCCGTCTACCCGAACGGCGACGTCTACGACCGCTACAAGGTGCACCTGGACGAGATGCGCGAGTCGGTGCGCATCGTCCGCCAGTGCCTCGACCGGATCGACGAGATGGACGGGAGAGCCGTGGATCGCCGACGACCGCAAGGTCGTCCTCCCGCCCCGGCACGAGCTGCACACGTCCATGGAGTCCCTGATCCACCACTTCAAGATCGTCACCGAGGGCTACGTCGTGCCCGAGGGCGAGGTCTACGTCGTGATCGAGTCGCCGCGCGGCGAGTCCGGGTGCTACCTCGTCTCCGACGGAGGGGCCCGGCCCTGGCGGGTGAAGTTCCGCGCGCCGAGCTTCGCCGCCTTGCAGGCGACCGCCACGACCGTGCAGGGGTGCCTGGTCGCCGACCTCGTCGCCATCGCCGGCTCGCTCGACCCCGTCATGGGAGATGCGGATCGATGACCACGGCGACGTACGAGAAGATCCAGGAGCTGCGCCGGAAATACCCGCAGAGCCGCTCCGCGGTGATGGATGCGCTCCGGCTCGCGCAGGAAGAGCACGACGGCTGGCTCCCGCCCGAGGCGCTGCGCGAGGTCGCGGACGCGCTCGATGTGACACCGGCGTTCTGCCACTCGATCGCGTCCTTCTACGACATGTACCACCTCGAGCCGGTGG
The DNA here is from genome assembly GCA_963838395.1 of uncultured Actinomycetes bacterium. Taxonomy (GTDB): domain Bacteria; phylum Actinomycetota; class Thermoleophilia; order Gaiellales; family Gaiellaceae; genus GMQP-bins7. The sequence goes on along the minus strand of CAWIQX010000014.1, from coordinate 667,658 downwards.
GCAAGCACATGGTCGAGGTGTGCACCAACCTCTCCTGCGCGCTCGCCGGCGCCCAGACAGTGCTCGACGCTTTCGCGAGCGAGCTCGGTGTCCGGCCGGGCGAGACCACCGACGACGGCGAGGTCACGCTGCGGGCGATCGAGTGCGCCGGTGGCTGTGGCCGGGCTCCGGTGGTCGTCGTCGACCACGTCTACCACGAGCCGCTACGTCCCGAGGACGTGCCCGGTCTGCTCGAGGAGCTCCGTGGACGCGAGTAGCCCCGTCCTGCTCACTGCGGGTACCGAAGAGCACGACCTGACGCGGCTCGACGAGTACCGCGCGGTCGGTGGCTACGCGGCGCTCGACAAGGCTCGCGCGTTGGAGCCGCAGGCGGTCCTGGACGAGATCAGCGCCGCGACCCTTCGCGGCCGCGGCGGCGCGGGCTTCCCGATGGGCCGCAAGGCGTCGCTCCTGGCGAAGGACACCGGCAAGCCGACGTACCTCGTCGTCAACGCGGACGAGTCGGAGCCGGGCGCTTTCAAGGACCGCGACGTGCTGCGGATGACTCCGCACCGCCTGCTCGAGGGCTGCCTGATCACCGCGCACGGCATCGGCTGCGAGAGCGTGTTCATCTACATCCGGGGGGAATACGCGCACGAGTTCGACGTCATGCGCGATGCGCTCGACGATGCGCGCACGGCCGGCCTGCTCGGCGGCGTCACGATCGTTCTTCACCGCGGCGCGGGCGCCTACATCTGTGGCGAGGAGACGGCGCTCCTCGAGTCGCTCGAGGGCCAGCGCGGTCAGCCGCGCCCTCGGCCGCCGTTCCCGCCCGTGAACGGGCTCTACGCCGCTCCGACCCAGATCAACAACGTGTCGACGATCGCGCTCGTCCCGAAGATCTTCGAGCTCGGCGCGGCCGAGTTCTCCAAGATCGGGGTTCCCTCCGCTCCCGGCACCGCGGTCTTCTCGCTGTCCGGGAACGTCGCCCAGCCGGGGAACTACGAGCGACCGCTCGGGATCACGCTCCGCGAGCTGATCTACGACGTCGCCGGCGGCATCGCCGGCGGGCGCGAGCTCAAGGCGGTCATCCCCGGAGGCTCCTCCGTCCCCGTGCTGACCCCCGCGGAGATCGACACGCCGATGGACTACGACTCGATCCAGGCGGCCGGATCGTTCTTCGGGTCGGCCGCGATCATCGTCGTCGACGATCGCTGCTGCATGGTGCAACTGGCGCTGAGAGCGGAGCAGTTCTACATGCACGAGTCGTGCGGGAAGTGCACCCCGTGCCGCGTGGGCACGCGCTGGCTGGTGCAGATCCTGACGAAGCTCGAAGAGGGCCGAGGCGAGCGCACCGACCTCGACCTCCTGGACGAGGTCTGCGACCGGATGCTCGGGAAGTCGCTGTGCGCGCTCGGTGACTTCGCCGTCTACCCGGTCGCGAGCTATCTCGCGAAGTACCGCGCCGAGTTCGAGGCGCACGTCGACGGGCACGGCTGCCCGTTCGGCGGGCAAAGCTCGATCGAGGGCACCTTCGCTCCCATCGACCAGCACGTCGCTCACCTCGCGGAGACGGTGCATGCCTGAACTCGTCTCGTTGACCATCGACGACCGCTCCGTGCAGGTACCCGCGAACAGCGGGCTCGTCGAGGCCGCGCTCGCGGCCGGGATCGAGATTCCGGTGTTCTGCTACGAGCCGAGGTTGGGCCCGCCGATCGGCGCCTGCCGCATGTGCCTCGTCGAGATCGAGGGGATCCCGAAGCTGCAGGCGGGCTGCACGCTCACGGCGACCGAGGGGATGGTCGTCCGCACCGCCGCGACCTCCGCGAAAGCCGCCGACGGCCAGGAGGCGACGCTGGAGTTCATCCTCGTCAACCACCCGCTCGACTGCCCGGTCTGTGACAAGGGCGGCGAGTGCCCCCTGCAGGACCTGACCTTCAGGTACGGGCCTGGCGCAACGCGGATGACCTTCCCCAAGGTGACGTTCGACAAGCCGATCCCCGTCTCGCCGCTGATCGCCCTCGATCGCGAGCGGTGCATCCTCTGCTACCGCTGCACGCGCTTCTCGGAGGAGGTGGCCGAGGACGGGCTCCTGATCGCGCGGAATCGCGGCGCCCGCTCGGAGATCGCGACCTTCGAGGACGAGCCCTACCGCTCGGTCTTTTCGGGCAACGTGATCGAGCTCTGCCCCGTCGGTGCGCTCACGTCGACCTCATATCGCTTCGAAGCTCGTCCGTGGGAGATCCAGAACGTGCCAACCGTATGCACGGGGTGCGCCACCGGCTGCAACACGACGGCGACGATTCGCGAGGGCAAGGTCAAGCGCATCCTCTCGCGCAACCATGCGGAGATCGATCGCGGCTGGCTCTGCGACAAGGGGCGCTTCACGTACCCGCATCTGCGCGCTCGAGACCGCATCACGACGCCGCTCCGGCGCGGGTCGAAAGGTCTGAAGGAGATCTCCTGGGACGAAGCGCTCGACGCCGCGGAGGAGATGTTTCGCGAGGCCGAGGGCGGGATCGTCACCGCGCTCTCGGGGGCGGAGACGACCGAGATCGCGTATGCGCTCGGGCGCCTCCTGCGAGCGGGAGTCGGGGCGCACTCCGCAGTCCTTCCCGAAGCGACCTCCGACGCGCTCGAGGCCTTCCGGCTCCCGTTGTCCGCCATCGCCGAGGCGGAGCTCGTCGTCGTAGTCGGCGACGACCCGGTCGTCGAGCGCGCGCCGATCGTGGATCTCTGGCTGAAGGAGGCCAGGCGCCGCGGAGCCGAGATCGTCGTCGGCTCGCCGACGGGAACGATGAAGGTCGCACCTGGAGGCTCGGCGGCGTTCTGTCGCCAGCTCTCCGAGATCGGGAGCGAGCTCGGGGCGCGGTTGCGGGCCGCGGATCGCGCCGTGCTCGTCTGGTCCGGGCCCGGGGGCGGTGGTGGGGCGAGGATCGCGGAGCTCGCGCACGAGCTCGGCTTCGCCGACAAGCCGGGGTGCGGGGCTTTCCACCTTCCCGTCACCCCCAACGGCCGGGCGGTAGCGGCCGCTTGGTCGGCAGCCGCTGATGCCGAGGAGACGAAGCCGGACACGATCAGCGTGCTCGTGGTGTCGGGCGAGGACGCCGCGGCGGACCCTGGCGTGAGGGCGCTCGCCGAGCAGGCGGAGCGGGTGATCGTGGTGACGATGTTCCACGAGCTGGCCGGAGGGTGGGCCGACCTGATCCTGCCCGCGACCGGAGCGTTGGAGCGCGACGGCACCACGATGAACCTCGAGGGACGGCTGCAGCGGTTGCGCCGAGCCGTGACACCGCCGTGCCCCGACGAGCTCGCGTGGATCTCCAAGCTCGCGACGCGTTTCGACGTCGAGATCTCCCCGCACGTCTCAGCCGTCTTCGCCGAGCTCTCCGAGCGCCTCTTCCAGGATCTCTCGCTCGACGAGATCGGCCTGCGAGCGGAGCTCCCGTCGAGGACGCCGTACGCACCTTCGCCGGCCGCCGCACAGGCCGCTTCGGCGGCGCCGGAGCGAGGTGGCGGAGAGCTTCAGCTGCACCGCTACCGGGCGTTCCTCTCCGGCCCCGCGGTCGAGCGGGTTCGCGAGCTCGAGTTCCAGCGCCCGGAGCGCGAGGTCGAGATCTCCGCCCCGGACGCCAGGCAGCGCGGCATCTCCTCCGGAGACACGGTGCTCGTCCGCTCGAACGGAACGTCGGTCGAGCTCCGAGCGCGCGTCAACCGGCGTCTGGTCGAAGGAATCGCCCGGGTCGCCGAGGAGCACGCCGAGGACCTGCACGCGACGGTCGAGGTGGTCAAGTCGTGAAGGTCGAGTGGTACGTGAGCCTGATCCAGTCGGCGATCGTGATCAACCTCGTGATGGCGACATTCGCCTACTTGACCCTCGCCGAGCGCAAGGTGATGGGGCGGATGCAGCTTCGCTACGGGCCGAACCGCGCGGGTCCCTACGGCCTTCTCCAGCCGATCGCCGACCTCGTGAAGCTCCTGAACAAGGAGAGCTTCTATCCGACCGCGGCGATCGACCGCCTCTACCTGTTCGCGCCGTTCCTCGCCGCGTTCACCGCCCTCACCACGTTCTCCGTCATCCCGTTCGGGCCCGGTTGGGAGGTCGGCGGCGTCTATATCCCGGGCCAGGTCGCCGACGTCGACATCGCGCTGATCCTCGTCTTCGCCATCGGCTCGGTCGGCGTGTACGGCTTCATCATCGGCGGCTGGGCTTCGGACTCGAAGTACGCGCTCCTCGGCTCGATGCGCACCTGTGCCCAGCTCGTCTCGTACGAGGTCTCGCTCGCGCTCTCCGTGCTCGGCGTCGTGCTCATGGCCGGGTCGCTCTCGCTGACCGAGATCGTCGCCGCCCAGGAAGGGCCTGTCTGGTACGCGGTGCCCCAGTTCGTGGGTCTGGTCGTCTTCCTCTTCGCCGGCACCGCCGAGACGGCTCGAGCGCCTTTCGACCTTCCGGAGGCCGAGCAGGAGCTCGTCGCGGGCTACCACACCGAGTACGGCGGGATGCGCTTCGGCCTCTTCACGATGAGCGAGTACATCAACCTGATCACCCTTTCCGGCCTGTGCATCACGCTGTTCTTCGGCGGCTGGCACGGGCCAGGCTGGGATGGGCCGAGCTGGCTGGCGCCGCTCTGGTTCCTCCTCAAGCTCCTGCTCCTGCTCTACGTCTTCATCTGGATCCGGACGACGCTGCCGCGCCTGCGCTACGACCAGCTGATGCGCTTCGGCTGGAAGGTGCTCCTGCCCGTCGCCACGCTGAACGCGATCGTGACCGCCTTTCTGGTGGTGTGGCTCTGATGCCGCAGCCGCTCGATTCGTTCAAGGGCTTCGCCGTCACCTTCAAGCAGATCTTCCGGCGGCCGATCACGCAGCAGTACCCCGAGTACAAGCGACCCGTCTATCCGCGCTTCCGTGGTCGGCATCGGCTGTGGAAGCACGAGAACGGCCTCGAGAAGTGCGTCGGCTGCTCGCTCTGCGCGGCCGCCTGTCCCGCGGACTGCATCCGGGTCGTCGCCGAGGAGAACACGCCGGGGAACCGGGTCTCGGCCGGCGAGCGCTACGCGCGGATCTACGAGATCAACATGAGCCGCTGCATCTTCTGCGGGTACTGCGAGCTCGCGTGCCCGTTCGACGCGATCACGCTCGGAAACGAGTTCGAGATCGCGGAGTACTCTCGCGACGACCTCATCTACACCAAGGACATGCTCCTGGCCGAGCCGATCAAGCGTGTTCCGGTCGCAGACAAGGCTCGGTACGACACGCCCGAGCCGTCCTACAAGACGCGATCATGAAGGCTGCCAGAGTCACCACCGAGACAGCGGCCGCGAAGCGGGCGCCTTTAAGGATCTTGAGCGGAAACTAGATGGGGAATGTGCTCGTGTGGATCGTGTGGTTCCTGGCGGCAGGCGCCTGTCTCGGGAGCGGCATCGCCGTCGTCACCCTCACGAATCCGTTCTACTCCGCGCTCGCCCTGATCGGGAACCTCGCCTCGCTCGCGGTCCTCTACCTCCTGCTCGCCGCGGAGTTCCTGGCGGCCGCGCAAGTACTCGTGTACGCCGGCGCGGTGATGGTCATGTTCCTCTTCGTCATCGCCTACCTCGGCGGTCGAGCAGACGCACCCTGGGCCGGCGGCTCGCCGATCCTGCAGACGGCGGCAGTGGTCGCGGCGGTCGCGCTCCTCGTCGAGGTCGTCGTCGTGCTCGGGCTCGCGTGGGGTGACGACCTCAAGGATCCGGCCGAGATCTCGGAGGCGTTCGGGAGCCCGGCCGCGATCGGCGAGCTCTTCCTCACCGACCATCTGCTCGCGTTCGAGATCACCTCGATCGTGCTGCTCGTGGCGGCCATCGGCGGGGTCGTGCTCGGGACGACACACGAGAGAGAGCGGCCCTGATGTCCGGCCCCGGCGTGGGCTGGTATCTGATCGTCGCCGCGATGCTCTTCGGGATCGGCTCGCTCGGGGTGATGCTCCGCCGCAGCCCGCTGATCGTGCTCCTCTCGCTCGAGATCATGCTGAACGGCGCGAACCTCGCCCTGATCGCGTTCGCACGCCAACATGGGAGCCTCGACGGCCAGATCTTCGCGCTCGCGGTGATGGCGGTCGCCGCGGCCGAGGTCGCGATCGGCCTCGGGCTCATCGTCGCCATGGCGAGGCGGGACATGGCCCTCGACGTCGACCAGGCAAGCGCGCTCAGGGGCTGAGATGACGACCGGCGCCTGGATCTGCCTGCTCGCGCCGCTCGGCGGCGCGCTCGCCATCACGCTCGCCGGCCCGTGGATCTCGCGGCGCGCCGCAGGCTGGATCTCGACCCTCACGACCTTCGTCGCCTTCGCCGGCGCGCTCGTTGCGTTCTTCGGACTCTGGTCGCGCGACGCGAGCGAGCGCGAGCAGCTCTCGACCGCGTACACATGGCTCGCCGCAGGCGACTTCCAGGTCGGCTTCGAGATCCTCGTCGACCCACTCTCGGTCGTGATGATGCTGATCGTCTCCGGGGTCGGCGGGCTGATCGTCTGGTACTCGATGGGCTACATGGCCGGCGACGACGAGGAGCGCCGGTTCTTCGCGTACATGTCGCTCTTCGTCTTCTCGATGCTCCTGCTCGTGCAGGCGGGGAACTTCCTCCTCCTGCTCGTCGGCTGGGGCCTCGTCGGGCTCGCGTCGTACCTGCTGATCGGTTTCTGGCACAAGCGTCCGGAGGCGGTCGCGGCCGCGAAGAAGGCGTTCGTCATGAACGCGATCGGCGACGCGACCTTCGCGCTCGCGCTCGTCCTCCTGATCTGGAGCACGGGGACGCTCGAGTTCACCGGGGTCTTCGACGAGGTCGACGGGCTCTCGAGCACGATCGTCAATCTCGTCGCCCTCGGGCTGCTCGGCGGCGCGGCGGCGAAGTCCGCACAGATCCCCTTGCACACCTGGCTCCCGGACGCGATGGAGGGCCCGACCCCGGTCTCGGCGCTGATCCACGCGGCGACGATGGTCACCGCGGGCGTCTACCTGCTGGTGCGTGCGCACCCGATCTTCGAGGCGGCGCCGGACATCCAGGCGCTCGCGGCGATCCTCGGAGCCGTGACGCTCCTCGTCGCAGGTCTCGTCGCGCTCGTGCAGTGGGACATCAAGCGGGTCATCGCCTACTCGACGATGTCGCAGATCGGCTACATGTTCCTCGGCGCGGGGATCGGCGCCTACGGCTTCGCCATCTTCCACCTGATGACGCACGCCTTCTTCAAGGCGCTGCTCTTTCTCGCCGCGGGCGTCGTCATCCACCATCTGCACGACGAGCAGGACATCCGCCGGATGGGCGGCCTGAAGAAGGCGCTGCCCCGGACGCACGTCGCGTTCCTGATCGGCACCGTGGCGCTCGTCGGCCTGCCGCCCTTCGCGGGGTTCTGGTCGAAGGACGCGATCATCGCGTCGACGCTCGCCCGCGGCGACGCCCTCGGCTGGACGCTCTTCGTCGCCTGCCTCGCTGGGCGTGCGTGCTCACGGGTGCGTACGCGTTCCGCCTCTACTTCACGGTGTTTCAGGGAGAGCCGTCGACGCAGGGGGCAGTGGTTCCACAGACCGGGCGACAGCCACCAGGGGGAGGGGCCGCTCTCGATGCTCGTTCCGGTCGGCATCCTGGCCGTGCTCGCCGCGGTCGGCGGTCTGCTCTCCATCCCAGGCGTCTGGCATCCGCTCACGCGCTGGCTCGAAGAGGCGGGTGAGCCGCTCGTCGAGGCGAGCATCCGTGAGGACTACCTGGTCAGCGCGATCTCGGTCGCTCTCGGGATCGTCGGGCTCCTCCTCGCGCGACGCGCCTTCCTCAGCGACCGCCAGCTCGTGACCGCGCCGACTGCGTGGCGCCTCTTCGAGCACAAGTTCTACTTCGACGAGCTCTACGACGCGGTCTTCTCCCGACCCGCCGCCGCGCTTTCGAGCGCGCTTCGGCGGAGGGTCGAGGAGCCGGTCATCGAGGGCTCGCTGGACGAGATCGGCTCGGGAACGATCATCGCGAGCGACGGCCTCGCCCGTGTCCAGAGCGGGCTTCTCCGCACCTATGCGCTGGCGATCGCGTTCTCGGTCTGTGTCCTCGTCATCGTCTTCGTGGCGGTGCGCTAGCAGATGCTGACCACCGCGCTCATCCTGCTCCCCGTCGCTGCCGCGCTGGTCATCGCGATCCTGCCGTTGCCGCGGGAGATGACCGCCGGGCTCGCCTTCCTGGCGGCGCTCATGGAGGTCGGTCTCTGGATCGTCACCGCGGCCCGCTTCGACTTCGACGACAGCGGCCTCCAGCTCGGGACGAACGAGGAGTGGATCGAAAGCCTGGGGATCTCGTACTCGGTCGGCTTCTACGGCTTCTCGCTCTGGCTGACCGGCGCGGCCGTCGTCGTCTCCGCAGCGGCGATCGGCTATGCGCTCTGGGTCGGGCGCGACCGGCCGCGCGCGTACCACGCGCTGATGCTCTTCCTGACCGGAGCAGTGGTCGCGACCTTCGCGGCGCAGGATGTCCTCCTCTTCTACGTCGCCTTCGAGGCGATGCTCATCCCGCTCTACGTGCTCGTCGGGGTCTGGGGCGGCGCACGGCGTCAGGCGGCGACGCTGACGTTCGTCGTCTACACGATGGCGGGCTCGCTGCTGATGCTCGCCTCGGTGGTCGCCTTCGGCGTCACGCAGGGCACGTTCAGCCTGCTCGAGTCGGGGACGAGCGACAACACCTGGATCTTCCTCGGCTTCGCGGTCGCTTTCGCGGTGAAGGCGCCGCTCTTCCCGCTCCACGGCTGGCTTCCGCTCACATACCGCGAGGCGCCGCCCGAGGTCGCCGCCGTTCTCTCGGCGATCGTGTCGAAGACGGCCGTGTACGGGTTCCTGGTCATCGTGCTCGCGAAGTTCCCCGAGCCGGTCGAAGACTTCACCGGGCGTCATCCTCGTCCTCGCGGGCGCGGGGCTCGTGTACGGCTCGCTGCTCGCGTTCCGCGCCCCCGACCTGCGCGGGATCGTCGCCTACTCGTCGCTCGCGCAGATGGGGCTCATCATCCTCGGGCTCTTCGCGCTCAATGACCTCGGGCTCGACGGCGCGGTGCTCCAGTCGGTCGCCCACGCGCTCATCTCCGCGTCGATGTTCCTGCTGGTGGGGATGGTCGAGCGCCGTTGCGGCAGCGGCGAGCTCGAGGTGCTCGGCGGCATGGCCCGCGGACGACCCGTCCTCGCCACCGTTCTCCTCGTCGCCGGGATGGTCGCGCTCGCGGTCCCCGGCTCCGTCACCTTCGCGGGCGAGTTCCTGATCATGGCCGGGGTGTACGAGGAAGGCTGGGGCTACGCGGCGGTCGTGGCGCTCGGGATCGTGCTGGCGGCGATGTACGTGCTCCGGCTCATCTCGGCCGTGCTGCACGTGCGCCCGGGGAGCGCGGTCCGTGACGAAGCGCTCGACCTGAGGATCGGAGAGCTCGCGCTCGTGCTTCCCCTGGTCGCCTGCTTGATCGCCCTCTCCGTCTGGCCCGCGCTCGTCAGCCAGAGCTCGTTCCCGGGCGATCGGCCCGCTCGCGTGATCTCCGAAGGATTCCGGTGATCGAGACCCCGAAGGTCGACTGGCTCGCGCTCTCCCCCGTGCTGGCGCTGCTCGGAGCCTCGGGCATCGCGCTTCTCGCGGCCGTTCTCGTCCCGGCGTGGATGCGCAAGACCGTCTCCGCCGTCGCGGTCTTCGCGGGATTCGTCGTCGCCGCGGTCTTCGCCGGGATCGTCTTCGACGAGACGCCGCAGCCGGAGGTCCTGCTCTCCGAGTCGATGGTTCGCGACCAGCTGGGCGCCCTGGCGCAGCTCATCCTCGCGATCACGGGTGCAGTCGTCGTGTTCGCCGCCTGGTCCGAGCGCCGCCCGAGACACCACGCCGAGTACTACTCGCTGCTCGCAGCCGCGGGCGCGGGGATGATGTTCTTCGTCCAGGCCGAGAACCTGATGACGCTCTTCCTCGGTCTCGAGTGGTTCTCGCTCTGCCTCTACGTCCTCGTCGCCATCGACACCGATCGCGCGACCTCGCTCGAGGCCGGCCTCAAGTACGTGATCGTCGGCGGGTTCGGCTCGGCGGTGCTGCTCTTCGGCTCCGCGCTGGTCTTCGGAGCAACCGAGGAGCTGGGGTTCGCGCAGATCGCCGCGGCGGACGCGGGGGACGACGCCTTCCTGGTCACGGGCCTGGCCATGATCCTCGCGGGGCTCGCCTTCAAGGTCTCAGCCGCGCCCTTCCACATGTGGACGCCGGACGTGTACCAGGGGGCGCCGACGTCGGTGACCGCGTTCATGTCCGCGGCGACGAAGACCGCGGCGCTCGTCGTCACCCTGCGGGTGCTCGTCACGGCGTTCCCGGACGAGAGCGAGATCTGGACGGTCGCGGTCGCGGTAATCGCCTGCATCTCACTCGCGTGGGGGAACTTGGCGGCGCTCGCGCAGCGCGACGTGAAACGGATCCTCGCCTTCTCCTCGGTCTCGCACGCAGGATTCATGCTGATCGCGATCGCGGCGGCGAGCGAGCGGGGAGCCGAGGCGCTGCTCTTCTATCTCGTCCCCTACTCCGCGATGTCGGTCGGCGCGTTCGCGGTCGTCGCCGCGCGAGAGCGCGAGCTCGACAAGCCCGTCACGCTCGAGGGGCTCGCCGGGCTCGGCTGGGAACGGCCGTTCTACGGCGCGGCTCTGTGGATCTTCATGCTGGGCATGGCGGGCTTCCCGCTGACCGGCGGCTTCTTCGGGAAGCTCTTCGTCTTCTCGGCGGCGTACGAAGCGGGGGACTGGTGGCTCGTGCTCGTCGGCGTCGCAGCGACCGCGCTCTCGCTCGCGTACTACCTGAACATCGTCCGCTGGCTGTACATGCGCTCCGGCACGGAGCTCCGACTCGCTCCCGCCGGCGGCTCGCCACCGCGCGAGCTCGCACTCGGGATCGCCGTGACGGCGGCGGTCGTCGTGACCGTCGGCTCGTTCTTCGCCGCGCAGCCGATTCTCGACCTGGCTTCCGAGGCGGCTACCTCGCTTTCCTTCTGATCCGGCCCTTGAGTCGGCGCAATTCTGCGCATGATCTCGCCGTGCGCACCGATCTCCCGGCCGGCACCGTCACCTTCCTCTTCACCGACGTCGAGGGCTCTACAGCTCCTCGACGAGCTCGGCGCCGAGAGCTATGCGGCGGCGCTCGCCGAGCACCGGCGGATCGTCCGCGAGTCGTGCGCCGAGCAGGGTGGCGCCGAGGTGGACACCCAAGGCGATGCCTTCTTCTTCGCCTTTCCCACCGCCCCCGGCGCACTCGAGGCGTCCCGTGCGATCGTTGAGGGACTGAGCTCGGGCCGAGTGCAGGTCCGCGATCGGCCTGCACACCGGCACGCCCTCCTGACCGACGAGGGCTACGTGGGCGCGGACGTTCATCGCGCGGCGCGCATCGCCGCCTCCGGCCACGGCGGCCAGGTGCTCGTATCCGCCGCGACCGCCGCGCTCGCACCGAGCCTGCGAGTGCCGCTCCTCGATCTCGGCGAGCACCGCTTCAAGGATCTCGCGCGCCGGAACGGGTCTTCCAGCTCGGCGAGCGAGAGTTCCCACGGCTCAAGAGCCTGTACCAGACGAATCTGCCCGTGCCCACGACAGCGATGGTCGGGCGTGAGCGCGAGCTTGCGGAGATCGTGGAGCTCTTGCAGAAAGAGGATCGTCCGGCTTCTCACGCTGAGCGGCCCCGGTGGTACGGGAAAGACGCGGCTCGCGCTTCAGGCGTCGGCCGAGGCCTCGGAGTCCTTCCCGACGGCTCTGGTGGGTGTCGCTGGCTTCGCTCCGCGACGCGCACCTCTCGTCTCCTCGCTGCGCGATGCGCTCCGGGTCGAGGAGCGGCCGGGACGCGAGCTCGCCGAGAGCGTGGTCGAGCGCCTCGACGGCAAGCGCGCGCTGCTTCTCCTCGACAACGCCGAGCACCTTCTACCCGCCGTCGCTCACGAGATCGCGCGTCTTCGCGACGCCCAGGGGCCGACGATCCTCGTCACGAGTCGCGAGCGTCTGCAGCTGCAGGGCGAGCACGTATACGCGGTTCCCACGCTCGCGGACGACGACGGAGTGGAGCTCTTCATGACCCGCGCGCGCGCGCTCGAACCTGCCGTGCAAACCTCCGAGGTCGTCGTGGAGCTCTGCTCGCGCCTGGACAACCTGCCGTTGGCACTCGAGCTCGCGGCAGCCCGCACGGTCGTCTTCTCACCGGAGCAGCTCCTCGAGCGGCTGTCCCAGAGGCTCGATCTGCTCAAGGCGGGCCGGACGCAGACCCGCGCCAGCAGACGCTCCGAGCGACGATCGAGTGGTCGTACGACCTGCTCGACGACGCGGAGCAGAGGCTCTTTCGAGGGCTATCGGTCTTCGCGGGCGGCTGCACGTACGAGTCTGCCGAGGCGGTGTGCGACGGCCGACCCCGACACACTCCAGTCGCTGCTCGACAAGAGCCTGCTCCGCCGCCGGGCAGGCGATCTCGGCCCTCGCTACTGGATGCTCGAGACGATCCGCGAGCTCGCCGCAGAGAAGCACGCGGCGGAAGGCGAGGCCGAGCGCTGCGGCGCGCCATGCGGAGCACTATCTCGCGATCGCGCGCTCGGCGAACCTCGACGCCGAGTCCGTGGGACAGCAGCGACACGATCTCGTCATCCCCGAGCGCGACAACATGCGCGCGGCGATTACCTGGGCACTCGAGAGCGACGAGCGCGAGCTGGGGTTGGAGCTCCTCGTCGCGCTCGAGAACTTCTGGGCGACGAGCGCTCCGCAGGAGGGGATCGATTGGGCCGTGACGCTGCTCGACGGCGCTTCCGGAATTCCCGATGCCTCGTCGTGCGCGCTCTCCGCACCCATGGCGGCATGGTGAACATGCTCGGCCAGACCGAGCTCGCCGTAGCAGCTCTGGAACGGGCTCTGTCGATCGCGCGCGCGCTCGGCGACGAGCAAGCCGTCGCGATCCTCTTGCACCGCCTCTCGGACATGGCCAGGCTGCGTGGAGACTCTCCCGCGACCACGGATGCTCGCCGAGGAGAGCCTCGCGGGTCACCGTCGGGACGGATTTCGAAAAGGAGAGACGCAGGCGCTGACCTCGCTCGCGGAGGTCGCGCGGGCCGAGGGAGATCTCGAAGGGGCGCTCGCGCTGCTCCTCGAGAGCAGGCCGATCGCCGAGGAGGTGGGCTTTCGCTGGTGGCTCTCGGGCGTGGTTGCACGAATCGGCGCCGTCTCGCTCGAGCTCGGGAAGCTGGAGGACGCACGCCGTCAGCGCGGAGCAGGCGCTCTCGCTCTCGCAGACGATGCATGACCGGAAGGCCCTCGTCTACGAGGTCGGGCTGCTGGCGGAGATCGCGGCCAGGGCGGGAGATCGTCGGCGCGCAGGCATCCTCTGGGGGGCAGCCGAGGCCGAGAACGAGCGTACGCCGGCGGGTCGCTGGATCCACGGTGCGGTGGAGCCAGAACGTGTCCTCGCGCTTGCCGACGCGGAATTCGAGGAAGGACGAGCCGTCGGTCGCGCGCTCGTCACTCGAGGACGGCCGTGGCGCTCGCGCTCGACGGCGCGAGCGCGGCAGCTACTTGACGAGGTCGGTGGCGGAGAACGACTCGGGGATCAGCTTGTACTCCGCGTAGAGGTCGATCCACGGCTGCCCCGAGCGCGGCCGAAGTCGAGCTCGCGTACGCAAACCGGGTCATCTTCGCGAGCACCTTGGCGTCGACCGGTGCGTACCTGGCGAGGATGCGTCCGCTCGCCCTCCTGGTTTCGCTTCTGGTTCCCCCACACGGCCGCGGCCTGAACGGCGTTCCGGAACCGCGCCGCAAGCTCGGGATCGACGTTTCGGTGGGACATCCACATGGTCAGGAGGCAGTCCTGGGAGCAGACGGCGTCGAAGGGGAGAGCGATGATGCGCGCTCCGCGTTGAAGCGCCTGCGTCGCGAAGGGCTCGGGGAGCCAGGCCGCGTCGAGCTGGCCGCGCATGAGGGGCGCGAGCATCTGGGGGAACGGGAGCGTCTGGATGTCGACGTCCTCCGGGGAAACGCCTCCGCGGTCGAGCCAGCGGAGGAGCCCGATGTGCGCGATGCTGTTCAGGAAGTCGACGCCGATGCGCTTGCCGACGGTATCGCGAGCGCGGCTGATCCGCTTGCCCGGCGCGGCCATGAGCACCGTCGTCGGGACCTTGGGCTCATAGAGCGAGCCGCCCGCGACGGCCTTCACCGGCGCGTTCCGCGACCTCAACTGCGCGAGCGCGGCGACCGGAACCCCCGCGAACTGCGCTTCGCCGGAGAGCACGGCCGGAACGGTCAGCGTCCCGTCGCCGAGGACCATCAGCTCGACGTCGAGTCCCTGCTTCTCGAAGTAGCCCCGACTTCGCGAACATCGCCTGCCCGGTCGCGTCCACCGCGATGATCGCGACCTTGACCTTCCGCAGCTGCTGAGCGTCTCCCGCGGTCGAGGTCGCCGAGCTCGCCATCGGAACTGCGAGTAGACCGACGAGGAGGCAGGCGAAAAGCCACGCCGATGGGTTTCTCGCGGAACCGAAAGTCAAGCGCACGATTCACCCCCGTTCGGTGGACCATCGTGATGGTACTCCGCTGCTCGGCGGAAATCACGCCTTGGATCGCTTTCGAGGCGGCCGAGGCGCGCGAGCGGCGCAGAGTGCTGACGCTACTTGACGAGGTCGACCGCGGAGAACGACTCGGGAATCAGCTCGTACTCGGCGAAGAGGTCAATCCACGGTTGCCCCGAGCGCGGCCGAAGTCGAGTCGCATACGCAATCCGGGTTATCTTCGCGAGGACCTTGGCGTCGACCGGCGCGTACCTGCCGAGAATGCGGCCGCTCGCGGTGTGGTTTCGCTTCTGGTTTGCCCACACGGCCGCGGCCTGAACCGCGTTGCGGAATCGAGCCGCGAGCTCGGGATCGACGTTTCTGTGCGCGATGAAAACCGTCAAGAGGCAGTCCTCGGAGCACACGGCGTCGAAGGGGAGGGCGATCACCCGAGCTCCACGCTGGAGCGCCGGGGTGGCGTAGGGCTCGGGCAGCCACGCCGCGTCGAGCTGGCCACGTATCAGCGGTGCGATCATCTGCGGGAACGGGAGCGTCTGGATGTCGACGTCCTCACCCGAGACGCCTCCGCGCTGGAGCCAGCGCTGCAACGCGACGTGCGAGATGTTGTTCAGAGTCGAGCCCGATGCGCTTGCCCACGAGATCGCGGGCCCGGGCGATCCGCTTCTCCGGCGCGGCGACGAGCACTGTCGTCGGGACTTTCGGCTTGTACACCGAGCCGGCGGCAACGGCCTTGACCGGCGCGTTTCGCGACTTCAAGATCGCGAGCACACCGACCGGAACCGCCGCGAACTGCGCTTCGCCCGAGAGCACGGCTGGAACGGTGGAACGTCTGAAACCCAATTTGACGAGCTCGGCGTCGATTCCCTGCTTCTCCGAAGAAGCCCCTGTGCTTCGCGTACATCGCCTGCCCGGTCGCGTCCGTCGCGATGATCGCGACCTTGATCTGTCGCAGCTGGACTAGAGCCTCGTCGGTCGCCGAGCTCCCCAGCGGAACTGCAACGAGGGCGGCGGAGAGAAACAGCGGAACCCACCCAAGCGGGCTCCGTACGAGACTCGACGTCGCGCACGGTCACCCGCTTTCGGTGGACGCGTCGATACTACGCCTCTGCTCCGCCGAAATCACCTCGTGGATCTCGTTCCGGACCGCGAGGAATCGCGGCGAGCTGCGGGTCGTCGTCTGCGCGCGCGGCCGCGGGAGCCCGACCTCGACCGAGCCGACCACCCGCCCGGGCGCGGAGCTGAGGACGAGCACGCGGTCGGCGAGGTAGACGGCCTCGTCGATGTCGTGCGTCACGTGCACGATCGTCACGCGGCGTCCTCGAGGCCGCCGTGGACGCGCAGCAGGAGGTCCTGGAGCTCCGCGCGCGTGAGCGCGTCGACCGAGGCGAACGGCTCGTCCAGCAGCAGCAGCTCGGGCCGCGAGACGAGGGCGCGCGCGATCGCGACGCGCTGCTGCATCCCGCCGGAGAGCTGCCAGGGGTACTTGCGCGCGACGCCGTGCAGGCCCAGCTCGTGCGAGCGACGGCCTCGGCGCGCGCGATCCGCTCCGGCCGCGTCAGCCCTCGCGCGCGCAGCGGGAACATGACGTTGCGGAGCACGGTCAGCCACGGGAAGAGCGAGCGGCTGTAGTCCTGGAAGACGAGGGCGACCTCGCGCGGCGGCCGAGGACGGGCCGGCCGTCGAGGAGCACGGCGCCGTCGCTCGGCCGGGTCAGGCCGCAGAGCAGGCGCAGCAGCGTCGTCTTGCCGCAGCCCGACGGGCCGACGACCGCGAGCAGCTCTCCCGCCGCGACGTCGAACGTGACGTCGCTCAGCGCGGCCGGCCCGTCGGCCGCGTACCGCTTGCCGAGACCCGAGACGCGGAGCACGGCTCGGCGAGCCTCGCTCACGGACGCTCAGCGAGCCGTCACCGACCGCTCCGTGGTGCCAGGCGAGGACGCGCCGCTCGACGAGAAGGAAGAGCGGTTCAGGACGTAGCCGAGCAGGCCGAGGAAGAGGATGCCGCCGTACATCTCGGGCATGTCGAACTGCGCTGCTGGATCGAGGATGTAGTAGCCCGAGGCCGTCGGCCGCCCGCCGACGAACTCGGAGACGACGACGAGCACGAGCCCGATCGAGAGCGCGACGCGGAGCCCGGCGACGATCGACGGGAGCGCGGCGGGCAGGTAGATGCGGAGGATCCGCTCGGCCGCGCCCGACGTGCAGCATCGACGCCGTGTCGCGCGCCTCGGGCGAGACGCCGCGAACGCCCTCGACCGTGTTGACGAGGACCGGGAAGCACACGCCGAAGGCGATCACGCGATCGCGCATCGCGTCGCCGAAGCCGAGGACCACGATCGCGCCGGGGACGACCGCGATCGGCGGCGTCGCGCGCAGCGAGCTCGACGAGCGGCTCGAGCGCTCGCCTGACGCGCACGCGAGCCCCCATCGACGAGCCCGACGGCGATGCCGACGCCGCGCCGATCGCGAAGCCGGCCGCGAGCCGCCTCAGGCTCGCCTGCGACGTTCCGCGAGGAACTCGCGCGTCGGCCAGACGTCCCACGCCCGCTCGAGCGACCGCGCTCGCCGGCGGAACCAGGAACGACGCCTCGCCGCGCGCCCAGACCTCCCAGACGCGCGAGCGCGCGCGACGAAGACGGCCAGCCGAGCAGCGGCCGCCGCGCGCTCGACCGAGCGAGTCCTCACGGCCAGCGACGCGTTCCTCGCCGCCCCAGAAGACGACGCGCCGCTCGGCCGCGCGGAGCCCGACGTTGACGGCGTAGCCGAGCAGAGCGACGAGCAGGACGGCGCGCGTACAGCTCCGGGATCTGGAAGGCGATCTGCTGCCGCTGCATGTACGCGCCGATGCCCGTCCGTCGCCGACGACGAACTCGGCCGTCACCGCGACGAGCAGCGCCGATCGACGCGCTCACCCGGATGCCCGTCGCGATGCTCGGCAGCGCGGCCGGGAGCGTGACGCGAACGAGCCGCCCGGGCGGCGCCGACGCCGGACGTCCGCGCGACGTCGTGCAGCATGCGGTCGGGCCGCGGACGCCGTAGAGCGTGTTGATCAGGATCGGCCACACGGCGGCGTAGGCGATCACGAAGCGCCGCATCGGCGTGCCGAGGCCGAAGAAGAGGATCGCGAGCGGGATCAGCGCGACGCCGGGAATCGGCCGCAGGAACTCGATCACGACCGAGGAGGCGTCGAGCAGCGTGCGCGAGCTGCCGATCACGACGCCGAGCAGCGACGCCGACGACGATCGCCAGGGCGAGCCCTCTGCACGTAGGCCTCGAGCGTGGTGCCGAGCTCGCCGGCGAGCTCTCCGGACGCAGCTGCCGTCCCGAGCGCGCCGAGCGTCGCCGACGGCGGCGAGACGCTGTCGTGGAGGTCGAACAGCTGACGCCGCCTCGGCGAGCAGCGCCACCAGTGCGACGAAGAGCCACCCGCGGACGTTCACCCGCCTGCCAAAACTGTGGATGCGCTGCACGTCAGAGAGGACTATCGCGCGCGGTGGGAAACGGCACAAGGAGTCGCCCGCCGGAGGGATGCAGCCGTCCGTTCGGTCCGCGAAGATCGCGTCCCCGGAAACCCGAGAGGAGAGCTGAATGAGAGCACGCCTGATCGTGAGCACCGTCGTGGCCGGCGGAGTCGTGTTGGCCGTCGGCGCAACCCTGGCGTTCGCCGGAAAGCCCGGCGGTGGCGGAGCGTCGACCACGCTCTATCCCGACCTCCGAACCGTGGTTCCCGCCCATCTGAACCTCGTGAACCAGCAGCAGAACGAGTACCTGCGCTTCTCGAACGGGATCGCGAACACGGGTGGCGGCCCGTGGGCGATGCGTCCGGAGAACCAGCTCGGGACTCAACTCCGACGACGACGGCGATCCAGGAGATCCGCTCGCTCGAACGCCCAGCACAAGTGCGGCGAGCAGCCGAAGCCCGCCGATCCCTGCTACACGATCGTCCACGAGCAGGCCGTCTCCATCTTCGAGTACCACGCGACGCACAACCACTGGCACACCGCCGACGTCGCGCGCTTCGAGGTGCGGAGGGGAAGCCCGACCGGGCCGGTCGTAGGCTCGAACTCGATCAAGGTCGGCTTCTGCCTCCTCGACCTGTACCGGCTCGACGGCAACGCGCCCACGAGCGGGAAGACGTTCTGGGACTGCTACACGAGCTACCAGGGCGTGTCGGTCGGGTGGGTCGACCAGTACCACCAGGCGACCGACGGGCAGCAGGTCGACCTCACCGGGCAGCCGGATGCCAGCGACTACTACCTGGTCTCCACCACGAACCCGACGGCGTGTTCCTCGAGCAGGACAAGACGAACAACACCGAGTGGGTCAAGTTCACGCTCTCGTCGGACTCGAACGGGAACCGCAAGGTCACGGTCACGGGCCACTCGCCGTGCGAGGACCCCGGGCTGTGCGGCGAGCGGGCGACGAACCGCTAGCGAGCCCACGAGGGTCGAGCCTGCCGCGAACGCGGCGGGCTCGACCCCCGCTCCTCTAGATTTGCGGCATGGCTACCGAACTGACCTGGCTCGGGCACTCGGCATTACGGCATCGAGATCGCCCGAGCCTGGGGAGACCGTGAGCCTCTGATGCGCGAGCGCTGGTTCGGCTCAACGGGTCGCAAGGTGCCCGAGGTCGTCCTCGAGGGCACGCTCGAGCTCGAAGGCGCGCTGATCCTCGACGACGTCTCCGACCTCGAGCGGATTCGCGCAGCCCACCTCGAGGGCATGCCGGTGGTCGTTCGTGCGAAGACCGCCGAGGAGGTCGTGAGCGCGCTCTCGCGCGGCGAAGTGGCGTGCGTCCTCGTCTCGGACGAGGCGCTCCTCGAGCTCGATCTCGCAGGTCTGACGTACGGCTAAGCCCTTGAGAATCACGAACCTGGAAGTGGACGGGTACGAGCGCGTCGCCCGCGCCGAGGACGAGGCGAGCGGCCTTCGCGCCTACATCAGCGTGCACTCGACGCGGCTCGGCCCCTCGCTCGGCGGCATGCGCCTGTGGCCGTACGCGACGGAGAGCGCGGCGCTCGAAGACGTGCTCAGGCTGTCACGCGCGATGACCTACAAATCGGCGGTCGCGGGCACCGGGCTCGGCGGCGGCAAGTCGGTCGTGATCGCCGATCCACGTGACAAGTCCGAGCAGCTCTTCGAAGCCATGGGGCGGTTCGTCGAGGACTTCGGCGGCGCGTACATCACGGCCGAGGACGTGAACGTGGGCATTCCCGATCTCCGCTCGGTTCTCCGGACGACCACGCACGTCACCGGCCTGAGCGTCGAAGAGGGCGGTGGAGGAAACCCTCGCGCGGCGACGGCTCTCGGCTGCTTTCTGGGAGTCGGCGCCGCGGTGCTCGAGGCCACCGGCAGCTCTGACCTCGAGGGCAAGACCGTCGCTGTGCAGGGGCTCGGAAGCGTGGGCTACGCGCTCGCGGAGCACCTGGCGCACGCGGGCGCACGTCTGATCGCAACCGACGTCGACCAGGAGCGCTTGGCGCGCGCGGCGGGCGAGCTCGGAGCGGAGATCGTCTCCTCCGAAGAGGTCTACGACGTCGAGTGCGACGTCTTCGCGCCCTGCGCGCTCGGGGGCGTGCTGAACGACGACACCATCCCTCGGCTGCGCTGCGCCGTCGTCGCGGGCGCTGCCAACAACCAGCTCCTCGACGAGCAACGGCATGGCGAGATGCTGCGAGAGCGCGGGATCACCTACGCCCCCGACTACGTGATCAACGCCGGTGGTGTCATCAACATCAGCTGCGAGCTGCGTCCCGGTGGCTACGACCCGGAGCTCGCGGAACAGCGCGTGCACGAGATTCCGAGAACGCTGGCTCGGGTCTTCGCACGGGCCCGTGAGCAGGGGATGACGACGCACGCCGCCGCCCAGGAGCTCGCGGAAGCCGCCCTCGCCGCGGGTCGTGCGGCTAGTCCGTGACCCGGATCTCGAAGCCGAAGGGAAGGATCGGCCAGAGAATGACCGCGGCCACCGCAGTCAGCACCTTCGCGGTCGTCCCGAGAGTCTCGAAGTAGTCGTAGACGGCGGCGACCACGGCGCCGAGGAGAATCCACAGGGTCGGAAGGAACAGCAGCCTGATCGCAGCCATCGTGAGCTAGTGCCCGCTGCAGCGCGCCGCGAAACCGCCGAACCGATCTACCGTGGCTGTCCTTCGTCGCCGGGGAGCCGCAGCCCGCCAGCGAGCGCCCGGAAGGCGGGGACGGGATCATGCTCGGGCCTCGCGACGAGGAGCACCGCTCCGTGCGCCTCGCCCGCCAGCGCGCCGACGAAGAGCTCGAGCCCGGCCGCGAGCGCGAAGGCCTTGTGCGCTTGCTCGCCGCCGAACGGCCTGAGCTCCTCGGGACGCGCTCGACCCGCGAGCACGTCCCCGTGCGTCACCGCGCCCATGGACACGTCCGCCACCAGCGGCGGTCCGTCGCTCGAAGGAACGGCGATCGCGAGCGGGTTGGTTCCCGTCAAGGGCGGACCACCTTGCGGATGTCGGAAGCCGCCTGGGCGAGGTCGCCGTCAGGAGCGCGACGAGCCCGCCCTCCGCCAGCCGCCGGGCCCAGTAGCCGAGAGCACCGCTCGGGAAGCAGCGCGCGGCGACGACGAGTCGGGAGCGCGCGGGTGGATTCCGCAGCGTCTCCCGCACGATCTCCTCGAGGACGAGATACCCGAGCGCGCCCTCTCCGGACCAGCGCTCGAACCCTTCTTCGGCCACGACGCGAGTGGCTCGGGCGTGCGGGTCGATGTCGAACGACTCGAGCCAGGAGATCCGCGAGAAGCCGTGACCGGTCTTCCCTCGCCGCTCCGCATCCGCGAAGTGGGCGACGAGCGCGGCGACGGCCTCGTCGTCCAGCCCGAGCGCTTGGAGGCGCGATGCGGGCTTCCTCCTTCGTCACGGAGCTGGTGCTAGAGGACGGTGAGCGGCTTGCGGATCGTGCCCGCGCGTGACGCGGCGACCGACTTCGCCAGCGCGAGGATCGCCTGCGCGGCCTCGGAGTCGGGCTCGACCTCGAGCACCGGCGTCCCGTCGTCGGCTGCCTCCCGCAGCGCGGGATCGAACGGGATCCGCGCCAGCAGCGTCGTCCCGATCTCGTCGGCGAGCGCCTGACCGCCGCCCGAGCCGAAGAGCTCCTGGCCCGTCCCGACGAGGTAGGACATGTTCTCGACCGCTCCCACGATCCGCATCCCCGTCTTCTGCGCCATCTGCGCGGCGCGCACGGCGACCTGCTGCGCGGCCGGCTGCGGCGTCGTCACGATCAGCGCCTCGGCGCGCGGGAGGAGCTGGCCGAGCGACATCGCGACGTCACCGGTTCCCGGAGGCATGTCGACGAGGAGCGTGTCGAGATCGCCCCAGTGGACGTCGGAGAGGAACTGCTCGAGCGCCTTGTGCAGCATCGGCCCGCGCCACATGATCGGCGCGTTCTCCTCGAGGAAGAACCCGATCGACATCAGCTTCAGATCTCCGCGGACCGGAGGCACCATCATCTCGTCCACGGCGATCGGCTTCTGGTGGACGCCGAGCATGTGCGGGATCGAGTGCCCGTAGACGTCGCCGTCGAGGACACCGACCTCCTCTCCGAGCGTGGACAGCGCGTACGCGAGGTTGGCGGTGAGCGTCGACTTGCCGACCCCGCCCTTGCCCGACGCGACAGCGACGACGCGCGTCTTGGGAGAGAGCGAGATCGCTCGCTCCTTTCCGTCGCGCCCACCCTGCAGACGCGAGACGAGCGCGGCCTTCTCCTGCGGGCTCATCACGTCGAAGCCGAGCCGCACCGAGGTCACGCCTTCGACGGCTCCGACGGCCTTGCCCACCTGCTCCTCGAAGGAATGCCGGAGCGGACAGCCGGCGACCGTGAGCGCGATCGTGACCGAGACTGCGCCGTCGTCCGTCGATCAGGACGTCCCGCACCATGTCGAGCTCCGTCACCGGCTTGCGGATCTCCGGATCGATGACCTGCTCGAGCGCCTTCAGGATCGCGTCGCGGTCGGGCCTCATGGATCGAGCGTACCTAGCGGAGTGCCGTAGAGAGCGCGTCCACGAGCTCGGATGTAGCGGCTGCCGCAACCCGCGAGCGCGTGACGAGATCGAGCGGCGCCGCGGCGAACGGCGGATCCTCGAAGAGCTCGATCGCCAGCCCGCATTCACGCACCAGCAGCTGCGCGGCCGCGATGTCGACGGAACGGGCCTCCTTGAGCGAGCAGACTGCGTCCACGCGCCCGTCCGCGAGGTGGCAGAGCGACAGCGCGAGCGAGCCCATCACCCGCACGCGATCGACGAGCCCGAGAACGCCCGGGATCCGCGCGGCGATCGCCTCGGCCGTCGTGCCCTCGAACGAAAGGATCTCGATCCGGTCCTTCGGGGCCACCGATCCGAGGAGCTCCCCGTGAAGAAACGCGCCCTTGCCGCGCTCCGCCGTCCATTCCTCCGCTGTGCCGAAGTCGTAGACGTAGCCGAAGAAGACATCCCCCATCGTCGGCCCGTCGGCGACCGCGAGGGAGAACGAGAAGAACGGGATGCCGCGTTTCGCGTTGACGGAGCCGTCGATCGGGTCGACGACGACCCGCAGCGTGCCGCCCGCGCCGAAGGTTCTCTCGCCGAGCTCCTCGGAGACGAGCACGAAGTCGTCGTCCAGCTCGGCGAGACGCGCGACGACCGCGTCCTCGGCGGCCTGGTCGATCGCCGTCGTGTCGTCTCCGCCCTGGCCGCGCCGGAGCACCGGCTCCCGCTCGACCCTCGTGGGCAGTCGCAGGAGCACGTCGCTGATGTCCGCCACGCACAGCCGGCACGTGTCGAGCCAGTCGATCACGGGTCGAGCTCGTGGAAGAGCAGGCCCGAGAGCGGCTTCGGAAAGAAGTACGTGCTCTTCGGAGGCATGCGCCGGCCGCTCCGCGCGACCGCGAAGACGTCCTCGACCCGAGTCGCGCGGAGGAGAAACGCAGCGTCCGCTTCGGAGCGCTCCACCGACGCGACTGCCTCCGGCGCTGATTGCGTGTAGCCGATCCCGTCCAGGCCGAAGCGATCGACGAGCTCGACGTCGAGCTCGCCTTCCACCCCGCGCAGGAGCGCGATCCGCCCCCGCCGGTACGCGACCGCCGCGGATCGCGTCCTCGGCTCGTCCGCGAGCAGCGCGAGCGCCGCGTCCACGCTGTCGACTGCTTCACCGTCCTCGAGCATCGCGAGCTCGGGGCGCTGCGAGAACACGCGGTGCGTCGGGAAGACGTGCAGGCCGGGATCCGAGGTCGCGACGAGCAGCGCCATGATCCGAGCCTGCGCGCCGAGCTCCGCTCCGAGCTCGAGAGTGCTCTCGTAGCGGTGGTGGCCGTCCGCGATCAGCAGGCTGCGCTCGCCGAGCGAGCTCGGCTCGAAGTCCTCGAGGCGCCAGAGCCGCGAGCCGTTCGCTTCGAGATCGGGTCGCCGGTCCGGGAGCTCGTCCTCGAGCTGCCCGTCCAGGAGCAGGAAGATCGGCTCCGGTTGGACTCGCGTGGCGCGGAGCAGACGAAGCCGCTCCTCGCGGATGCGCGGGATGCGTCCGCTCGTGTGGCAGCACGTGGCCCGTCTCGTACGGCTCGGCCGCGAGCGACGACGATCACGCCACGACGCTCTCGCCCGATCCCGTCGGGGCCGACGTACTCCTCCGAGAGCAGCCACGCGGCCGGCTCGTCCTCGCGGGCGAGGACTCCCTCCGAAAGCCAGTCGCCGTACAGGTCGACGGCCTGCTCGGGGGACTCGGGAAGCGTCAGGTGCGCGACGTTGTACGGGCTGCGGGAGAAGAGCCGGTCGCGCTCCTCGCGACCGACGGCGTCGTAGGGAGGGGCGACGAGATCCGCGAGCGGACCGGCCGCGCCGGAGTAGCGGACGGCGCGGAACGGCTGCAGGTCGCCCATCGCGGCGAGCGTACCAACGGCCTCCAGCCCTAGACTCCTGAGCCGTGACCACGATCGCCGAGCTCGCCGAGGACAGGACCGTGGAGGGCGTGTTCGCGGTCGTCAAGAAGGAGCGCCGGAGCACCAAGGCAGGCGCGCCGTACCTCGCTCTCGAGCTCGCGGACGCGAGCGGTCGCATCGAGGCGAGGATCTGGAGCGACGTCGAGCTTCTCGACCGACGCTTCGACGAGGGCGACGCGGTGCGCGTCCTCGGACGCGTCGAGCGGTTCGGCGGGCGGTTGCAGATGCAGGTCCGGGCCGTCGAGTCGGTGGACGACGCCGATCCGGCCGACCTCACCCCCACGCTCCGTCGCGACGCGGACGAGCTCGACGGCTTCTTCGAGTTCCTCGCCGACGAGATCGGCCATCCTGGGCTCGCCTCGGTCGTCGCCTCGTTCGTGCGGGACCCCGAGATCCGCTCGGGGATGAGAGCGCTTCCCGCAGCCGGCGCCGACGGGCATCACGGCTACGCAGGTGGTCTCCTCGAGCACACGGTCGGCGTCGCGACGCTCTGCCGCGAGACCTCGCAGCTCCATCCCCGGCTCCGGGCCGATCTCCTGCTCGGCGCGGCGCTCCTGCACGATGTCGGCCGCGTTCGCGAGCTCGGACGTGGTCCCGCGTTTCGCCAGACCGAGGAAGGGCGCCTCCTCGGGCATGTCCATCTCGGGCTGCGGGTGATCGAGGAGCGGGCGCGAAAGCTCGACTCGGCGGTTCTCGCCGAGTTGCTGCACGCCGTCGCGGCCCACCATGACCGTCCCGCCGCGCGCACGGCGGAGGCGGCGGTGCTCTACCACGCGAACCAGCTCGACGCGCAGGCCGCGACGCGCCCCGTCGGCGGACGCGCGACTCGCAGGCGAGATGGCGGCGCTGCTCGCCCTGGGCGGCGCGCTCTCCTGGGGCGCCGGCGACTTCCTCGCGGGGCTCGCGACGAAGCGAGTCGCCGTTTTCACGGTGCTCGCGCTCTCGCAGGCGTTCGGCCTGGTGGGAATCGCGCTCTGGGTGCTACTGGCGAGCGATCCGTTTCCCGGCGTCGGCGAGCTCCTTCCCGCGGCGCTGGCCGGGTTGGCGGGCGCGATCGGGCTCGCCGCGCTGTACCGCGGGCTCGCGATAGGCGCGATGGGGATCGTCGCGCCGATCTCCGCCGCGTCGCCCCTCGTCCCGTTGTCGGTCGACGCGGCCCAGGGCGTCGTCCCGGCAACGGCACAGTGGATCGGTGTCGCGCTCGTCCTCGCCGGGATCGTCACGCTGTCCCGCGAGCCGGGGAGCGGCGGACCACGAGTCGCTGCCGGCGCGGGGCTTGCAGTCGTCGCCGCGCTCGGCTTCGGGCTCTTCTTCGTCGGGCTCGACGCCGGGGCCGACGAGAGCGCGCCCTGGGCGGTCGTGGCCGCCCGGTCGGCGTCGGTGGTCGCTCGCGGTCGCAGCGGCGGTCTTCGTCACGCGCAGGTCGCTGCGCCCGCCACGCGCGCTTCTGCCCGCGCTCGTCGCGATCGGCCTCTTCGACACCGGCGCGAACGTCCTCGTCGCGTATGCGACGACGAAGGGCGCCACCGGCATCGTCGCCGTGCTGAGCGCGCTCTATCCGGTCGTGACCGTGCTGCTCGCCCGGTTCGTGCTGGGAGAGCGGCTGAGCGCGTCGCGCCGGCTCGGTGGAGTCGTCGCGATCGCCGGAGCGACGCTCGTCGCAGCCGGTTAGCCGCCGTCAGACGTTGAAGCGCACGTTCACGACGTCTCCGTCCTCGACGACGTAGCTCTTGCCCTCGAGGCGTTGCAGGCCGCGGCGCGCGGCCTCGGCATGCGAGCCGCACTCGAGCAGGTCGTCCCAGCGGATCACCTCGCAGCGGATGAACCCCCGTGCGATGTCCGAGTGGATGCCCTCCGCGGCGTCGAGTGCCGTCTGGCCGTACCGCAAGGTCCAGGCGCGAGCCTCCGTGTCGCCGACGGTGTAGAAGACGATGAGGTCGAGAGCGCTCTTCAGCGAGCGGACGACCTCGTCGAGCGCGGAGGGGCCGGTGCGGAACTCGGCCGCTTCCTCGGGCGCGAGCTCGGCGAGCTCCATCTCCAGCTTGCAGTCGATTCCCCCCGGGCCGTTCTCGACCGGAAGCAGCGGCTTCGTCGTCAGCGGCTCGAGCTCGCGCGGAAGCTCCTTGTCCCACGTCGACAGCGACGCTCCGCCTTCGAGATGCGCGAGCATCGACTCCAGCAGCACGGCTTCCTGCCTCGGCGCCGAGTCTCCCGACTTCGCGTCCTTGCGCACCTTCTCCAGTCGGCGCTCGACATGGTCGCGATCGGCGACGATCATCTCCAGCTTCAAGGTCTCGAGATCGCGCGCGGGATCGGCGTCCACGGAGAAGCCGTCGACGACGGCCAGGAGCGCGTCGGCTTGCCTGAGGCCGCCGGGAACGTCGACCTTCGTCGCAGGCACGTCGACCACGCGGATCGCCGCCGGCGTGATCTTGCGCGACCCGATCGTCTCCGCGAGGCGACCCACCCGATCGTCGGGAATGAGCGCCATGCCCACATTCGACTTCTCGGCCACCGACGCGTACGCGGTCACTTCCCCGCCGGCGCTGGTCAGCGCGTTGAAGAGCGTGGTCTTGCCGGCGTTGGGCAGGCCGACGATCCCGACCTGCAGGGGCATCTCTAGTCCCCGAAGCCGACGCGCGACTCGCGCGCGAAACGCTTTGCGTACAGCACCCTCGGGAGTGCGAGCAGGACGTTCCCGTCCTGTGCCTGGAGCTCGATCGCCCCCGCCGTCCCCGCGTTCAGCGCCTGCTCGAGGGCGTCGGCGCTCTTCGTCGTCACCAGCATGCTCAGGATCTGCCCGCCGTCGAGCCCGATCTCGACGCGCGCGAACTCGTTCTCGCTAGTCAGTGGAAACCACCTCCGTGAGGACGCCGTGCACGGCGTCGGGATGGACGAACGCGACCTCGAGCCCGTAGAGACCCGGTCGCGGCGTCCGATCGATGAGCTGCGCTCCCGCCGCGTCGAGGTCGCGGAGCGCCCCGTTGATGTCGTCCGTCGCCAGTGCGACGTGATGCATGCCCGGACCTCGCCGCGCGAGAAAGCGCCCGACCGGGGTGTCCTCGCCGGTGGGCATCAGCAGCTCGATGCGACTGTCGCCCACCCGCAGCGAGACGGCATCGACGCCCTGGGTCTCCAGCGAGTCCCGGTGCTCGACGCTCGCGCCGAACAGGCGCTGCCAGGTCTCGACCGCCTCGTCGAGATCGGCGACCGCGACCCCGAGGTGATGGATGCCGCGGACGTGCACCCGCGCGATGCTACTCAGTCGCGCATGGGCAGGACGCGCACGGTGCCGACGGTCTCCGACGACCGCGACTCCGCCTTGACGTCCGAGAGCAGCGCTTCCAGCTCTGCGCGGTCGAGCGTCTCCCGCTCGAGCAGTGCTTCGGCGACGCGATCGAGCGGGGCGCGGTGCTTGAGGAGGAGGCGCAGCGCCTCGTCGTAGGCCTGATCCGTGAGTCGCGCCTGCTCGGAGTCCCGCAGGCGCTTCGTCTCCTCCGAGAGCGCGTAGTTGTCGGCCCGCATCGTGCGCGAGGGGGCGATCTCCGACATCCCGTACTCGAAGACCATCGAGCGCGCGATGTGCGTGACGCGCTCGAGATCGTTCGACGCGCCGTTGGTGATGCGCCCGAACACGACCTGCTCGGCCGCGCGACCGGCGAGGAACACCATCATCAGGTCGACGAACTCCTCGCGAGTGTGGAGGTAGCGATCCTCGGCGGGCAGGTTCAGCGTGTAGCCGAGGGCCTCTCCGCGCGACACGATCGTCGCCTTCTGCACCGGGAAGAGCTCGCCGGTGAGATGCGACATCACGGCATGGCCTGCCTCGTGGTAGGCGAGGATCCGCTTCTCCTTCTCCGAGACGACGCGCCGCTGCTGGAGACCGCCCACGATTCGCTCCATCGCCGCGTCGAAGTCGGCCTGGCGGATGTACTGGGCGCCGTTTCGCCCGGCGAAGATCGCCGCCTCGTTGCACAGGTTCGCGAGGTCCGCCCCCGTCAGCCCGGAAGTCTGCTTGGCCACGTGCGCGAGATCGACGTCGGCGGCGAGCGGCTTGTCGCGCGTGTGCACGGCGAGGATCGACTGGCGGCCCGCGACATCCGGCGGGGAGACGAGCACCTGGCGGTCGAAACGTCCAGGGCGAAGCAGCGCCGGGTCGAGATCCTGGAGCCGGTTCGAGGCCGCCATGACGACGACCTCGTCGCGCGTGCCGAAGCCGTCGAGCTCGACGAGGAGCTGGTTCAGAGTCTGATCGTGCTCGCGATGGACG
Source organism: uncultured Actinomycetes bacterium (assembly GCA_963838395.1). Classification (GTDB taxonomy): domain Bacteria; phylum Actinomycetota; class Thermoleophilia; order Gaiellales; family Gaiellaceae; genus GMQP-bins7. The sequence goes on along the minus strand of CAWIQX010000014.1, from coordinate 638,951 downwards.
GAGCCGCCCGCGCGAGCCGTGCCCACCGCGTCGAGCTCGTCGATGAAGATGATCGCGGGCGCGTTCTTGCGCGCCTCCTCGAAGAGCTTGCGGATCCGGGCGGCGCCGAGACCCGCGAACATCTCGACGAACGACGAGGCGCTCTGGGAGTAGAAGTTCGCCCCGGACGCGCTGGCGACGGCCTTCGCGAGCAGCGTCTTGCCGGTTCCGGGCGGGCCGTGGAGCAGAATTCCGCGCGGGACCCGCGCGCCGAGCCGCTCGAAGCGCTTGCGGTCACGCAGGAACTCGACGACCTCCTGGAGCTCCCCCTTGGCCTCGTCGAGCCCCGCCACGTCGCGTCCAGGACACGGCCACCTGCGAGCCCTTGACGACCGGCGCCGGCTTCGCGCGCGGCATGAAGCGGATCGTCCAGATCAAGAGGACGATGACGACTCCGAAGAAGATGATCGGAAGCCACGTCAGCAGCGTGTTCTCGAGGTCCCCACCACACCCCGTATCGGCAAGGCGTTGCAAGAGCCTCAAGCGAGGGCGAGGTCTCCGCGACGATCACCGAGAAACGGCGACAGTCAGCCGAGCCCGTGTTGCAGCGCGAGCACCTTCGCGGCCGATTTCCGAACGCGGGCGCGGAAGGCCGGATCGCGCTTCGCCTCTGCGAGGAGCGCGCGATAGACCTGGATATACGAGCCGCGGCCCGTCGTCAGGACGAGGTCCACGCCGGCACGCACGTTGCGCACCGCCGCCCGTGCGACCTGGCTGACCGCAAGAACCGCAGCGGCCTCGGTCGAGTCGGTGATGACGACCCCGCGGAACCCGAGCTCGTCGCGCAGTAGCCCTTCGATCGCCGCCCTCGACTGGGACGCGATTCGAGAACCGTCGATCGCGGGATACCGGGCATGGCCGACCATCACGAGCGGAACACCGGCCTCGATCGCACGGCGGAACGGCTCGAGGTCCCGGCGGCGAAGCTGGGAGGCGCTGCGAGCGATCGTCACGCTGCCGTGGTCGGTGTTGACTCGAGCCGCACCGAGGCCGGGGAAGTGCTTCACGGTCGGGGCCACGCCACCTTCGCGCCAGCCACGAATGGCCGCGGCCACCGAGTCTCCCGCGACGCCGGAATCCGGCGAGAACGCCCTTTCGGCGAGTGCGGCGCCGGGCACGCTCGGCACGTCGGCGACCGGAGCGAGCGAGACGTTGATACCGGCCGCACGCAGGCCGCGCGCCGCGGCTCTGGCGTCCGCTCTCTCGGTGCCGGCAGCTCGCTGCGCCGGCGCCGATCGCGTCGGACCGACCCAGGGGAGGATGCGGATCGAGCCGCCCTCCTGGTCGACGCAGATCAGTGGTGGGCTCTGCGCGCCCCGGCGAAGCTGCGACGTGAGCGCCTTCGCCTGCTGCGCACTCAGCACGTTGTCGCGGAACAGGATCGTGCCCGCAGCTCTACCCTCGCGCAGGATGTCGCGCACGTACGCGGGCGCCGAGCTGCCGGCGAAGCGGAGGACGACCAGGCGTCCCACCTGGCTCGATAGCGACAGCTCGTCGACCGGCGTCGTCTGCGCGCGCCGCGGAGGAGCGCATGCCGTGACCACCGGCTGCGCATCCGAGGAGAACGACACCCCCGACGACGAGAGCGAGCGCCGAGCGAGCGCGGGAGGCCTACTGCTCGAGAGCGAGACACGCGTCGCGCGCAGCGTCCGCGACCTCGACCTGAGCGTCCGAGGGCTCGGCGGTCGAGAAGCGCCGCTGGAGCTCGAATCCGGGTCGTGCGAGCGCACGGGCGATCCGGTTCTCGGGATTCCGCGCCATCCAGGCGAAGACCTCGACCGAGGCGCCGATCGCCGCTGTCGTCCCCAGAAGCCGAGCAAGCCCGCGCGCGGCTGCCGGCGCCTTGGCCGCCGCGACGTTCGCCGCGAGCGAGGAGACGAGCATCGGCCCGATGAGCTGCGAGCCGCAGCGCGGATGCTCCTTCGGCGCGCGCTCTCCGTCGTTCTCGTACGTCCCGATCGAGACGTGCTCGGCGCCGTGGTACTCGGCGAGGCCCGACCCCCGGAGCGCGAGCGCGGCCGGCAACAGGCTCACGGCTCCCGCCGCAAGCTCCTTCCCGCCCGCGGACAGAGTCGACCTGCGCAGGGCTCGGGCGACCACCGAGGACGCGACGATCGATCCGATGACCGGCGGCCGGGCAAACGGAAAACGGGCCTGAGGAAGCGCGCGATGGACGACGGGAAGCAGGGCAAAGGCCTCCGCGAGCCGCAGCGGCCCGCGCAGCACCGGGGCGTCGACGGACTCCCCGAAGCGCGGCTTCTTTCCGGACGCGACGTGCAGCACCCCGTCCTTGCCGCGTACCGCCGCTCCCCATGAGGTGGGGCCGTGGACGAGCACGCCGTTCTGCAGCGCCATCCCACCGAGCCGAACGTTTTCCTTTTCCATTGCTCAGAGGGTAGCTGCGAGCTCTCGGAGCGCCCGCTGCAGCGTGTCGGCCGCAGGCCCGCGACCGAGCCGCCGGCCGTCGATCTCGACCACCGGCATGATCTCGCGCACGGACGAGGAGGTGAACGCCTCGTCCGCGCCGAGAACGTCATCCAGCGGAAAGGCGTCCTCCTGAACGCGGTAGCCGGACGACGAGGCCAGATCGAGCAGGGTCGCGCGGGTGACCCCCGCGAGAATTCCGAGGTCGAGCGAGGGTGTGTAGAGCGTGTCGTCACGGCGCCACCAGATGTTCGTCACCGTGCCCTCGAGCACGATGTCGTCGGCGTCGACGAAGATCGCCTCCTCCGCGCCGCGCCTCTTGGCCTCCGCTTCCGCCGCCATGTTCACCGCGTAGCTCGTGGACTTGACGCCTGGAAGGAGCCATGGCACGGCCGCCCGGATTCCGAGCAGCGACACCGCCCGGGCGCCGCGCAGGCGAAGCTCTTCGATCCAGGCGGGGATCTCGCTCAGGAGCGCGAGTCCCGTGGGCGAACCGTCCGCTGGCCCACCTGTCCACACCAAGCGCAGCGCGGTGTCGTCGTCGGCCGCTGGCTCGAGGACGAGGGAGACGAGCTCCTCGAGCTCCTCGCGCTCGACGGCAGGGAGACCGATGCTCCTGGAGGAGGCCGCCAGCCGTTCGAGGTGCGCCTCCAGCCGAAACGGCCGGCCGCCGTAGACGCGCAGCGTCTCGAACGCCGCGCGCCCGCGGAGCAGCCCTTCGTCGTCGGCCCGAATCACGGGCTCGACGGGATCGACGAGACCGCGACCGGAGACCGCGAGCGCGAGCACGCTCATCTCCGCATCCCCGCGAGAGCCTCGCTGCGATCCGATCGCCTCGAGGAGCGGGCGCGCCTTCGTCCACGACTCCTCCACCTCCGCCGCCGGATCCGAGTCCCAGACCACTCCGCCGCCGACCCAGAGGTGGATCCGTCCCTCGGCGATCGCGAATGTTCGGATCGTCAGCGCGAGATCGAAGTCGCCGTTTCCGTACACCCGTCCGAGCGCCCCCATGGACGCGCCCCGCCCCACGGGCTCCAGCTCCGCGATCAGATCGACTGCGGCGATCTTGGGCGCTCCGGTCACCGATCCGCCTGGGAACGTCGCCTCCAGGATCTCCGCCAGGCCGACCCCTTCCCGGAGCGTGCCCTCGACCGTCGAGACCATGTGCTCGACCCCCGCGAGCCGGCGAGTCTGCAGGAGCTCGGGCCAGCGCACCGTTCCCGGCTCGCAGACCCGCGAGAGGTCGTTCCGCTCGAGATCGACGATCATGACGTGCTCCGCAGCGTCCTTCGCCGACTCGCCGAGCTCCGCCGCCGCCCCGAGCGGTCGCGTGCCCTTGATCGGCTTCGTCCACAGACGACGCCCCCGCCGAGCGAGGAAGAGCTCGGGCGAGGCGGACACGATCGCCCATCCGTCGCCGCAGAACGGATCGGGATGCAGCGGCGTGAGCGGCGCGAGTGCAGCCGCAAGCGCCAGGGCCGTGCCTGCGAACGGAGCCGAGAGATGCTGGACGAGGTTGACCTGGTAGACGTCACCGCGCGCGATCGCAGCGCGCACCTGCTCGACGGCCTCCCGATACTCGTCCGCGCTCCAGTCTCCCGACCAGGTGCCGACGCGAGGACGCTCGCCGTTGTCGGCTGACGGCGCGGCGCGATGCGCACGAACGGCACAGGCTGCGAGCGGGAGGCTCGGGCACGGCTCGGGCGGGGGCGGCTGGCGTGTCCGGCGGATCGACTGCGAGAGCCCGTAGCCGAGATAGAGGTCTGCCGTGAGCTCCTCGCCGCCCGGAGCGAAGAACCCGTGCCCGCGCAGCCACGCTTCGATCTCTCGAAACGCGTCCGCAGGGCTCGCGAAGCTCGAGCAAGACCTCGCTACGCGGCCATCCCGCAGGGCCCGGTAGCGGCGGATCAGCGCATTGGTGGACGAGTCGTGGTGCAGCTCGTGCTTCCAGTCGACGGCGAGCTCCGGGGCGATCCGTGAAGCGAGCTCCTTCCCCAGCTCGACGCCCCACTGGTCGAAGGGGTTGATCCCCCAGATCGCCGCCTGGGTGAAGACGCTGTGCTCGTAGAGCGCGACGAGCGCGCCGAGCGTCGCCGGGGTCAGCCGCTCGGCGAGGAGCACCGAGCTCGGTCGGTTGCCCGGCATCACGCGGTGCGCGATCGTCTGCTCCGGCGCGCCTGCATCCTCCAGCTCGTCTGCTGTCCGCCCGAACGCGAGCGCTTCGGCCTGCGCGAGGAGATTCGCCGCGAGCAGGTCGTGCCGCTCCGCCGACCCCTCTGCCGACCGTGCGAAGCCGATCAGGTCGACGGGCACGAGCGCCGTTCCCTGATGGAGCAGCTGGAAGAAGGCGTGCTGGGCGTTGGTGCCAGGCCCTCCCCAGAGCACGGAGCCGGACTCGACCTCCGCGGGCCCACCCTCCGCCGTGACCGACTTCCCGTTGGACTCCATCCACAGCTGCTGGAGGTACGCGGGGAACAGACGAAGCGCGTCGCTGTACGGCACGACGGCGGTCGTCTCCGCGCCCATGAAGTTGCGATACCAGACGGCGAGCAGGCCGCAGATCACCGGGAGATTCCCTCCCAGCGCGGCGGTCGCGAAATGGTCGTCCATCGCGTGGGAGCCGTCCAGCAGCGCGCGAAAGCTCTCGTCGCCGAGCGTGACGAGGAGGGACAGCCCGACCGCCGAGCAAAGCGACGTCCTGCCCCCGACCCAGTCCCAGATGCGATACATGTTCTCGGCCGGGATGCCGATGCGCTCCCCGGCTGCCGGGTCTCCTGCCACGCCGACGAAGTGCGGGGTGAGGTCTGCGTCGGCCCCGAGCGCGGCCGCGAGCCACTCCCGCGCAGCACGCGCGTTCTCGATCGTCTCGAGCGTCGACATCGTCTTCGAGACCACGACGAAGAGCGTCTCCGCCGGCTCGAGACCGCTGAGCGCGCCCGCGAGGTCGGCGGGATCGACGTTCGAGACGAAGCGCGCCGTCAGCTCCGAGGACGCTGAGGGCGCCAGCGCCTCGTACGCCATCGCCGGCCCGAGGTCGCTGCCGCCGATCCCGATGTTGACGACCGCTCCGAACGGCCGTGCCGGTCGCCCCCACCCACTCGCCGGTTCGCACCCGCTCGGCGAACGCCGACATGCGATCGAGCTCCGAGTGCACCTCCTTCACGACGTCCACTCCGTCGACGACGAGCGAGCGGAAACGTGGCATCCGCAGAGCGACGTGCAGCGCCGGCCGTCCCTCCGAGGTGTTCACCGGCTCACCGCGGAACATGGCCTGCACCTTCTCGGGGAGCCCACGCTCGGTCGCCAGCCGTCGCAGGAGCTGCAGCGTGTCGTCCGTCACTCGATGCTTCGAGTAGTCGAGATGGAGGCCGGCCGCCTCGGCGGTCAGCCGCTCTCCTCGCGTCGGATCGGAGTCGAATGCATCGCGAAGGTGCAGGCTCTCCACCTCGCCCCGGTGCCACTCGAGACGACGCCAGAGGGCGGACTCGACGAGCGGCTCAGCCATGGGCGGGCTCTCGAACCGACTCCGAGAGCGTTCGGTACGCCTTCCGCGGGATCGTCGTGCCAGAAGACAGCGCTCCCGGCGACCAGGAGGTCGGCGCCCGCGTCTCTCGCGAGGCCGAGGGTGTCCGCGTTGATGCCTCCGTCGACCTGCACACGGACCTCCTCGGGCACGAGTGCCCGGAGGCGCGCGATGCGTGCCAACGCCTCGGGCATGAAGGACTGCCCCGAGTAGCCCGGGTGGATGGACATGCAGAGGACGAGGTCGGCGCCCTCGGCCGCCGCCGCAGCCACCTCCACCGGGGTGTCAGGGCTGAACGCGACTCCGACGCCGAGACCGAGCGAGCGGGCCGCCGCGATCGCTCTCGCCGGGTCCGGGCAGGCCTCCACGTGGAACGTGACGCTGTCTCCTCCCGCCTCGGCGACCGAGGGGAAGTGGCGCTCCGGATCCTCGACCATCAGATGGCAGTCGAGCACGGCGCCCCAGGCGTGCACCAGCGGCGAGATCGAGGCGAGGACGACGGGGCCGATCGTGATCTCGGGGATGAAACGGCCGTCGCCGGCGTCGAAGTGGAAGACCCTCGCGCCCGCTTCCACGAGCACCTCGAGCTGTGCGCCGAGTCGCGAGAAGTCGGCGGCGTAGATCGACGGCTCGACCTCCACCTCGGCTGCCCAGTCGCTCCATGCCACGAGTGGTTACGGTAATCGACGTAGGGTCCCGGCGTGAACACCGACTCCGAGCGCGAGAAACGGGTCGCCGCCGAGGCAGCGGCAGCGCTCGTCGCCGACGGAATGACAGTCGGCCTCGGGCACGGGATCGACCGCTTCGTACTTCCTCAGTGCGCTCGCCGCGCGCGGTCTGGAAGCTCGTGTGCGTCGCGACCTCACCGGCGACCGAGGCCGCGGCCCGCGAGCTCGGCCTGCGCCTCGAGCCGTTCGACTCGGCGGATGAGCTCGCACGGCTCGACATCGCCGTGGACGGCGCCGATCAGGTCGCCCGCGACGGCTGGGTCGTGAAAGGAGGCGGCGGCGCCCACACGCGCGAGAAGATCGTCGCGGCCGCAGCCGAGCGCTTCGTCGTGATCGTCTCGTCGGACAAGATCGTCGACGAGGTCGAGGCTCCGATCCCGCTCGAGCTCCATCCGTTCGGGCTGGCCGCGACGCTCGAGCGCCTGGGCGAAGCCCGACTCCGAGACGCGTCGAGGAGCCCCGACGGCGGAGTGCTCGCCGACTGGATCGGATCGGTCGGCGACCCAGCCGGAGCTTGCAGCGCGGCTCGACGCCACGACCGGCGTCGTCGAGCACGGCCTCTTCTCGCCCACGCTCGTCTCCGAGGTGCTCGTCGGCCGCGGCGACGAGGTGGAGCGGATCGGACCGGTCTAGCCGCCCGCCCCGGGGACGCGCCAGCCGCCGTTCTGAGCGGCAAGGAGGTCGGCGCTCGGCGGGCCCCACGACCCCGGCGCATAGCGCTCGAGGTGGCGGCGGTGCGTCGAGCAACGGCTGGACGATGCGCCAGGTCTCCTCGATGACGTCCCAGCGGGGAAAGAGCGTGCTGTCGCCGCGCAACGCGTCGGCGAGCAGGCGCTCGTACGGCTCGGGCGGCTCCCCCAGCTCCTCGTTGAAGTGGAGGTCGAGCGAGACGGGCTGCGAGACCTCCTTCCCCGGGGTCTTGGCGCGAATTCCGATCGTGACTCCGGCGTTCCGGCCGACGCGTAGCACGATGTCGTCGTTCCCGGGGGTGCGCAGCCGGTTCGAGCCCCATCGGAGCTGCGGCACCCGCTGCAGCCGGACGACGACCTCCGTGGCCGAGACCGGGAGCGCCTTGCCGGCGCGGATGAAGATCGGGATGCCCGCCCAGCGCCAGTTCTCGATCTCGAGGCGCAGCGCGACGAAGGTCTCCGTGTCCGACTTCGGGTTCACGCCTTCGATCTCTCGATACCCCTCGTACTGTCCGAGCACGGCGTTGTCGGGATTGATGGCGGGCATCGCGCGGAACACGTCGAGGCGGCGCCGTGGGATGGCATCCTCGCCACCCGAAGGAGGCTCCATCGCGGCGAGAGCGAGAACCTGGAGCAGGTGGTTCTGAACGACGTCGCGAATCGCGCCGACGTTGTCGTAGAACGACCCCCTCCCCTCGACTCCGAAGTCCTCGGCCAGCGTGATCTGGATCGAGTCGACGTCCTCGCGGCTCCAGACGGGCTCGAAGAGCGCGTTGGCGAAGCGCAGGTAGATGATGTCCTGCACGGGCTCCTTCCCGAGGAAGTGGTCGATGCGGTAGAGGCGGTCCTCGGGAAAGATCGCGGTCAGGCGCTCGTTCAGCTCCCGCGCGGAGGCCAGGTCGGAGCCGAACGGCTTCTCGACGACCAGCCTGGCGTTGTCCGCGAGGCCTGCTCCCGCGAGCTCCTCGGCGACCTCGAGGAACATCGAGGGCGGAGTGGCGAGATAGAAGACGGGCGCCGAGGCCTCGCCGAGCGCCTCACGCAGCCGGTCGTAGAGAGAGCCTTCCTCGGCGTCGCCGCCGATGTAGCTGAAGCCGGGAGAGAAGGTCGCCGAGGACCTTCTCGTCCACGTCGTCGATGGCATCGGTCACGGACGCGCGCGCCTGCTCGGCGAGCTCGTCGTCGCGTAGCGGCCGGCGCCCGACGCCGATCACCGAGCACGTCAGCAGCCCCTGCTCGGTCAGGCGGTAGAGCGCGGGCATGGTCATCCTGCGCGCGAGGTCGCCCGTGATCCCGAAGACGACGAGCGCGTCTGCCGTCTCGTTCACGTGGGCCCTGCTCGCCGCGTAACGTGTCGCACGGACAGGATGCTCGCGGAAAGGAGCGCACGTGGCAACTGAGACACCGCTCGAGCTCGGGATCGTCGGCCTCGGCCGGATGGGCGGGAACATCGCGCGGCGCCTGCTCGAGACGGTCACCGCGTCGTCGGGCACAACCGCACTCCCGAGCCGGTCGCAGCGCTCGTTGCCGAGGGCGGAACAGGAGCAGCATCTGCCGCGGAGCTCGTCTCGCTGCTCGAGCCGCCGCGGGCGGTCTGGCTCATGCTCCCGGCGGGAGCGATCACCGAGACCGTCGCTCTGGGAGGTGGCCGCCGAGCTCGAGCCCGGCGACACGATCATCGACGGCGGCAACACGCACTACGCCGACGACATCCGCCGCGCGGGAGAGCTCGAGAGCGCGCGGGATCGACTACCTCGACTGTCGGGACGAGCGGTGGGATCTTCGGGCTGGAGCGCGGGTTCTGCCTGATGATCGGCGGCGCCCGAGCCGGCATTCGCCCGGCTGGAGCCGATCTTCGCATCGCTGGCGCCGGGGGTCGACGCCGCGCCACGCGGCAGAGGGCGAAGCGGAGAGCCCACCGCAGGGGAGCACGGGTACCTCCACTGCGGCGGCAGCGGCGCGGGCCACTTCGTGAAGATGGTGCACAACGGGATCGAGTACGGGCTCATGGCCGCCTACGCCGAGGGCTTCGATCTCCTGCGACATGCCGGCGCGGGGTTGGCCGAGCGCGCCGCGGATGCCGAGACCGCTCCGCTCGCGCATCCCGAGCTCTACACGTACGAGCTCGACCTGGCGGCGATCGCGGAGCTGTGGCGGCGTGGCAGCGTCGTCTCCTCCTGGCTGCTCGACCTGACCTCCGCGGCCCTCCACGACTCCCCGGAGCTCGACGACTTCGCCGGACGCGTCTCGGACTCCGGCGAAGGTCGCTGGACCTCGATCGCGGCGATCGACACCGGTACGCCGACCCCCGTTCTGACCACGGCGCTCTACTCGCGCTTCACGTCGCGAGGCGAGGCCGACTTCGCGAATCGGTTGCTCTCCGCGCTTCGTGCCGAGTTCGGAGGGCACGCCGAAAAGCGCACGTGACGCTTCCGCTCGAAGTTCACCCCGATCCGATCCGCTGCGGTGCGGCGCGTCGCAGAGCTGATCGCAGAGCGCCTGCGCGCCGGCGCGTCCACGATCGCTTTCAGCCGCGGAGCCGAGCTGCTCGCGCACGTCGCCGCTCGAGGAGGTCGCCGTGGTCACGAGACGAGCGTGTACCAGGTCGACGAGCGCGTCGCGCCTCCCGGCCACGACGACCGGAACCTCACGCAGCTCCAGGCATCGCTCCCGCCGGCCACGGTGCACCCGATGCCGGTCGACGAGCCCGACCTCGAGGCTGCTGCCGCAGCGCTACGCCGGCGACCTTCCGGCAGCGCTCGACCTCGTCCATCTCGGCCTCGGGCCGGACGGCCACACGGCATCGCTCCTCCCGGGCGACCCCGTGCTCGACGTCAGCGATCGCCTCGTCGCCGTCACGCAGCGAGTACCAGGGCTACCGCCGGATGACGCTGACCTACCCGGCGCTCGAGGCGGCACGCGAGCTCGTGTGGCTCGTCACGGGGTCGAGAAGCGCGAGGCTCTCGCTCGGCTGCTCGACAGGGACACGTCGATCCCGGCCGCGCGCATCGCGAACCCGCACCAGCTGGTCGTCTGCGACGAGGCCGGCCGCGCCACGTTACGACTTGTAACCGCGGCTCCCTTGGCTCACGAGAGGATCGCGCGTGCGGTCGCACGCAGCATGTCGACGCCGAGCTCGAGGTCGTTCACCGCAATGCGCTCGTTCGCCGAGTGCACGAGCTTCGTCGCGTCCACCGCGTCCATCTCCTTGATCGGGAAGAAGCCGTAGGCGACGGTGCCGTACGCCTCGCGCAGATAGTGGCTGTCGGTGAAACCCGGACACGCGATCGGGGCGAGTCGCGCGCCGGGCTCGATTCCGGAGGTGAAGCTCTCGATCGCATCCCAGAGCGGCGTGTCGAGGGGCGAGCGCGTTCCTCCGCTCGCACTGACCCACTCGAGCTCGTAGTCGCCCTCGCCGAGCACGGCGCGGATCAGCCTCTCCGCGTCCGCGGGTGTCTGCTCCGGGAGCAGCCGGCAGTCGACGGTCACCTCGCAGAGCGCGGGGATCACGTTCACCTGATGTGACGCGTCGATCATCGTCGGCGACAGCGTCAGCGCGAGGAGCGGCTCGACGAGCGCGGGCAGCAAGGGATCGAGCGCGTGCGCCCTGGCGAGCGCCTCCTCGACGGGAGGGGCCTCGCCGAGCACCGCCTCCAGGAACCCGCGCGCCTCCGGGATCAGCTCCGGCGCGGGCTCGTATGCGCCGAGCGCCTCGACGTACCGCGCGGCCTTGACGAGGGCGTTGTCCGCGATGCCGGGCATCGACGCATGGCCGCTGCGGCCGTGCACGCGAAGCTTGAACGGCGCTGACATCTTCTCGGCCGTGCGCGCACAGGTACACGGGCTTCCCGCCGAGGACCAGCCGCTCCCCGGCCCCCTCGTTGACCGCGTAGTCGCAGCGTGCGGCCTCGGGGTGCGCCTGCACGAGCCAGCGAAGCCCGTAGCCGTCGTCCCCGCCTGCTCCGCCCGACCTCCTCGTCGGCGACGACGATCAGAACGAGGTCGCCCGAGGGGACGAAGCCCTCGCGCTTGAGCGAGGCGAAGGCGACCGCCGACGCGGCCACCTGCCCCTTCATGTCGAGCGCACCGCGCCCCCAGACCTCGCCGTCGACGAGGTCGCCGGACCACGGATCGCGATCCCATTCGGCCGGGTCGGCGAGAACCGTGTCCGTATGTGACAGGAACCCGAGAGACGGCCCGTCGCCACCGGGGATGCGCGCGACGAGGTTCGCCCGGTGCGGCTCGCGCGCGTAGAGCTCGCACTCGATGCCGTCCCGTGCGAGATATTCGCGAAGATGCTCCGCGGCGACGGTCTCGTTCGCCGGCGGATTGACGGTGTCGATGCGGAGCAGCCCCTGCAGGAGCTCGGTGACCTCCTCTCGCAGCTGGCGATCAGGCGTCAGCCGGACTCCTCTTTCGAGAGCGCCGTCAGCTCGTTCCGAACCTCCCACAGCTCGGGAAACGACGTCTTCGATACGAGCCTGCCGAGGAGCTCGACCGGCGTTCCCTGCGTCCCGACGACCTTGTCGCCGATCACGCGCGCCACCACCTGGTAGTGGCGCAGGCGCCAGTGCTGCGCCTGCTCGTCGAGCTCGATCAGCGCCTCTGCGAGCCGGTAGAGGTGCTCGTGCTCGCGCCCCTGGACGTAGACATCAGCGACGGAGAGCCCGGCGGCGCGGCGGGTCGTATGGAACGCCTGCCCGAGCCGCGGAAACACGTGTCGCAGCGCGTTCCAACCGGGCGAGTCGAACCCCGAGCCGTGGCCGAGCACCTTGCGGATCTCCTGGTACTCCCACGGAGACATGTGCTCGAGCATGTCCAGCTGGGAGATCACGAAGCGAATGCAGAGCGACGCGCGCTCGAGCAGGCGAAGGGCGCCCTGAACGTCGCCCTCCTCGATCAGCCGAGTCGCCTCGGCGGCGTCGCTCCCGGCGAGCTTGAGCCATAGCTCGGAGGACTGGTGCGTGACCTGGAAGAGGAGCTCGTCTCGATGCACCCACTCGTCCGGCCCTTTCTGGAGTGCGAGCAGCCCCTCCGTGTTCAGGTAGCGCTCGTAGTCCGAAGGCGCTCCACCCTCCAGGACCGGCTGCGAGTAATCCTCGGGCTCCGGGCCTGGATCCGAGTGCGGCGCCACCGCCTGAGCATACTTCGCGGCATGGGAGACCTCTTCACCGAGGCTGCGAAGGATCGCCAGCTGGAAAACGCGCCGCTCGCGGTTCGCCTGCGACCGCGCACGCTCGACGAGCTCGTCGGACAGCAGCACGTGCTGGGCTCGGGCTCGGCGCTCCGGCTCGCGATCGAGCAGGATCGTCCGCCCTCGATGATCCTCTTCGGGCCGCCCGGCACCGGCAAGACGACGATCGCTCGCATCGTCGCCGAGCGGACCGGCGCCGCGTTCGAGGAGATCTCCGCCGTCTCCGCCCGGGTCGACGACGTCCGCGGCATCATCGCGGCCGCGCGCGAGCGGCTCGGCGCGAACGCCCTCCGCACGATTCTCTTCATCGACGAGATCCACCGCTTCAACAAGGCGCAGCAGGACTCGGTGCTGCATGCGGTCGAAGACGGCCTCGTGACGCTGATCGGGGCGACGACGGAGAACCCGTACTTCGAGGTCAACTCGGCGCTCCTCTCACGCTGCACGGTGATCGAGCTCCAGGCCCTCTCGGAGGAAGACATCGTCGCTATCGTCGAGCGGGGAGCGTTCGCCCTCGAGACGGAGATCGCCCGCGAGGTCGCGACGGTGATCGCCGGACGTGCCGGCGGCGACGCGCGCGCGGCGCTCCAGATCCTCGAGCTCGCGCACGAGACCGCACGCGCCGAGGAGGTTCCGCTCGCCGAGAGCCACGTCCTCGACGCCTCGCGCAAGCGCCCGCTCCTGTACGACCGCAAGGGCGACCAGCACTACGACTTCGCATCGGCCTTCATCAAGTCGATGCGCGGCGGCGATGCCGACGCGTCCGTGTACTACCTCGCGGCGATGCTCGAGGCGGGAGAGGACGCACGTTTCATCGCCAGGCGCATGGTCATCCTCGCCTCCGAGGACGTCGGAAACGCCGACCCGAACGCGCTGGTAGTCGCCGTCGCCGCCGCGCAGGCGCTCGAGCACGTCGGCTTGCCCGAAGCCCAGCTCAACCTCGCCCAGGCGGCGATCTACCTCGCACGCGCCCCGAAGTCGAACGCGTCCGCCGTCGCGATCTGGGAAGCGCGACGCGATGTGCGCGAGCACGGAAACGCGCGACCGCCGGCGATGCTGCGCTCCACCGGGCCACAAGGCCGGGGCCAAGGCGCGCGGCCACGGCGAGGGCTACGTCTATCCGCACGACGACCCCGACGGGTTCGAGGTCTCGTACCTTCCGGAAGAGCTCGAGGGACGTCGTTACTATCGCCCGAGCGGTCACGGGGAGGAGCATGCGGATGACGACGACAGGTGAGCGAGCGCCCGAGTTCGACCTCGCGATCACGCACGAGGAGCGGGTTCGGCTCTCCGACTTTCGCGGCCGTTCGAACGTCCTCCTCGTCTTCCACCCGTTCGCGTTCACGCCGGTGTGCGAGGACGAGGCACGTGACCTGCAGGAGAACCTCGAGTCGTTCCGCAACGCGCAGACGGAGATCGTCTTCGTCTCCTGCGACCCTTCCGCGGCACGGCAGGCGTGGAAGAAGGAGCTCGGCGCGGAGTACACGTTCGCCTCGGACTTCTGGCCGCACGGGGCAGCCGCGCGAGCGTACGGCGTCTTCAACGAGGAGACCGGAGCGCCGTTCCGCGGAACGTTCCTGATCGACAAGGACGGCAGCGTGATCTGGTCGCTCGTGAAGCTGAAGGACGAGCAGCGGACTGAGCTTGTCCCGGAGTCGCTCGACGCGCTCCACGAGACCGTGTGAGCCTCCATCTCGAGGAGTGGGGCCCGCGCGGTAGCCCGCGCGTCGTCTGCCTGCATGGCGTGACGAACCACGGGCGGCACTTCGCGAAGCTGGCCGAGGCGCTGCCCGGCTTCCACGTCCTCGCGCCCGACCTGCTCGGCCACGGCTCCTCGCCGTACGAGCCTCCCTGGGACCTCGAGACGCACGTCCAGGCCGTCGTCGAGACCGTGGGGGCCGCGCCGGCGATTCTCGTCGGACACTCGTTCGGAGGCCGGCTTGCGTTCGAGCTCGCAGCACGGGCGCCGAAGCTCGTGCCGAGGCTCGTCCTGCTCGACCCCGCGATCCACGTTCTCCCGCAGGTCGCGCTCTTCGCGGCCGAGAACGCGCGCAAGGATCGGGCCTACGTCTCCTTCGAGGAGGGGATCGACCGCCGCTACGACGAGAGCCAGCTCTCGCGTGCGCCGCGGGAGCTCGTCGCGGAGGAGCTCCGCGGACACCTCGTCTGGCACGACGAGGGCGGTTACCGGTACCGCTACAGCCAATCCGCGGTCGTTGCCGCGTACGGAGAGATGGCCTCGGAGCCACCGCCCTTCGAGCGCGTGCGTATCCCCACGCTGCTCGTTCTCGGCGAGACCTCGTACCTCCCCTACGACCACCTGCTCGACGCGCACCGTGAGGCGCTCGGCGATCTCCTCGAGGTCGTCGTCGTTCCGGGCGGGCACACGGTGTTGTGGGACGCGCTCGCCGAGACCACTGCTGCAGTCAGCGCGTTTCTGACGAGCTAGTCGACGTACTCGTCGGCGATCGCGAGAGCCTCGTCGAGGATGGCGAGGCCCTCGTCGACCTCCTCGCGCGTGATCGTGAGCGGCGGCACGACCATGATCACGTTCCAGTGCGTCATCAGATAGAGGCCGCGCTCGAGCGCGGCTTTCGCCAGCCGAGCGACCGGTGCGGCCGCTTCTCCTGAGGCGTTGTACGGGACGAGCATCTCACGCGTCTCGCGATTCTTCACGAGCTCGAGGCCCCAGAAGCAGCCGAGACCGCGCACCTCGCCGATCGAGGGATGGCGCTCAGCCAGCCTGCGCAGGCCTTCGCCCAGGTACGCCCCAACAGCGGCCGCGTTCTCGACGATCCCCTCCTCCTGGAACGCCTCGATCGAGGCCACCGCGGACGCACACGCGAGCGGATGCCCCGCATACGTGAGCCCGCCAGGGAAGAACTTGCCTCGCACCCAGTCGGCGATGTGCTTCCGGAAGATCATCGCGCCGAGCGGGACATAGCCGGAGTTGATGCCCTTCGCGACGGTGAGGATGTCGGGGACGACGTCCCAGTTCTCGCACGCGAACCAGCGGCCCGTGCGGCCGAAGCCGGCCATGACCTCGTCCAAGACGAGCAGGATCCCGTGGCGGTCGCACACCTCGCGGATCGACTGCAGGTAGCCGTCGGGCGGCGGGATGATCCCGTTCGTCCCGGTCACGGTCTCGAGGAACGACCGCGGCGACGGTCTGCGGCCCCTCGTACTGGAGGATCTCCTCGAGGTGCGGGGCGCCCGTGCAGACCGGGCACGGATCGGGGTGTCCGGCGGGGCAGCGATACGTGTAGGGGTCGAACATGCGGACGACCCCGGGCATCCCGGGCTCGTTCGGCCAGCGACGCGGGATCCCCGGTCAGCGAGATCCCGCCCAACGTCGCTCCGTGGTACGAGCGGTAGCGCGCGATGATCTTGTGGCGTCCCGTGTACAGGCGCGCGAGCTTGATCGCGTTCTCGTTCGCCTCGGCGCCCGAGTTCGTGAAGAACGACATCGAAAGATCTCCGGGCGTGACCTCTGCGAGCAACCGCCCGAGTCGCGAGCGCGACTCGTTCGCCATCGGCGGCCCGATCGTGCAGAGCTTGTCTGCCTGCTCCTTGATCGCGGCGACGACCTTCGGGTGCTGGTGCCCGATCGAGACGTTGACGAGCTGTGACGCAAAGTCGAGGTAGCGCTTGCCGTCGTGATCCCAGAAGTAGCGACCCTCGCCGCCGGCAACCGCGATCGGGTTGATCGCGTCCTGCACCGACCAGGAGTAGAGGACGAACTCCTTTGCGTCGGCGACGATCTCGGCGCCGAGATTCGGGTTGGCCTCGACGATCGCCACTTGCCCGCTCCCTTCGCTTCGCAGTCGCGAGCGATCCTAGCGCCGCTTGATGCCGTGGCCCTGAAGCGACACGATGCACCCTTGAGCGCTTCCGCGTCACCGCCACACGCCTCTCTGAGCCTCCTCGAACGGGACGCGCTACCTCGATCGCTTGAGCGGGGCACTTGCGGTGGCGGTGGGCGGGCGAGGCCGCCTGGTCCTCATCGCGGGAGAGGCAGGAGTCGGCAAGACGGCGCTCGTCCACCACTTCTGTGATCAGCGCGCTGGATCGCTCCGGATCCTCTGGGGCATGTGCGACGCCCTCTTCACACCCCGTCCACTCGGCCCGTTCCTCGACGTGGCCGAGACTCTAGGGGGTGGTTTTTCCAAGGCAGTATCAGGTACGTCACGGCCACACGACATCGCGATGGCCCTCTTACACCAGCTTCGGGCGAAGCCCACGATTCTCGTGCTCGAAGACATGCATGCCGCCGACGAGGCAACGCTCGACGTGCTCGCACTCCTCGGGCGTCGGATCCAGGCGTCGTCCGCCCTCGTCATCGTCAGTTATCGCGACGACGAGCTGGATCGGACACATCCTCTGCGGCTCGTGCTTGGAGAGCTCGCGACCCAGGAAGCGGTCGACCGCCTGCTCCGTCACACCACTTTCTCCGGCAGCGATCGCGGCGATCGCGGAGCCGTATGGCGTCGACGCCCAGGAGCTCTATCGCACGACGGGGGGCAATCCCTTCTTCGTCACGGAGGCGCTCGCGGCGCCAGGCCCGATCCCGCAAACCGTCCGAGACGCCGTGCTCGCCCGCGCTGCTCGACTCAGCCCTCCGGCGAGAGCGCTCCTCGAGGCGGTCGCGGTCGTGCCCCGTCAGGTGGAGCTCTGGCTCCTGGAGGCGATGGCCAGCGAGAACATCGACCAGCTCGATGAGTGCCTAGCGTCCGGGATGCTCAAGCTGGAGCCCGCCAGCGCCGGATTCCGCCACGAGCTTGCTCGCCTCGCCGTCGAGGAGGCGATATCACCGAACCGGAGAATCGTCCTGAACCGGAAGGCGCTCGCCGCGCTCGCCGAGCCCCCAGACTGGAGATCTCGATCTCACCCGTCTTGCTCACCACGCAGAAGCCGCTGGTGACACCCAAGCGGTGCTTCGGTTCGCGCCCAAAGCGGCCGCTGGAGCGAGCGTCGTTGGAGCGCACCGCGAAGCTGCGGCGCAGTACGCTCGCGCGCTTCGCTTCGGCGAGAGCCTGCCACGAACGGAAATCGCTGACCTTCTCGAGCGCCGCTCATACGAGTGCTTCCTCACCGGCCAGTTCGACGAGGGGATCGAGGCGCAACGGCATGCTCTCGAGCTTCGCCGTGAGATCGGCGACACGCTCAAGGAGGGCGACTCGCTACGGTCACTCTCGCGGCTGCTTCGCTTCATGGGTCGCACCGAGGAGGCCGCGGAGATCGGCCACGCGGCCGTGACGCTACTCGAGCCCCTCCCAGCCGGCCGCGAGCTCGCCATGGCCTATAACAATCTCTCGCACATCTGCATTACCGCAGACGACTCCGGCGGGGCGGCGGTCTGGGGCACGCGCGCGCTCGAGCTCGCAGACCGGCTTGACGGCATCGAGGCACGCGTCTACGCCCTCATAAACATCGGCGCGGCGGAGTTCCGGTTAGGGAGACCGGAGGGCGCCGAGAAGCTCGAGCTGAGCGTCACGCTCGCTCGGCAAGCAGGTCTCGACGAGCTTGCCGGGCGTGCCCTCTTCAACATGGTGTATTGGCCCCTGCGCAATCGCTGCGTACGAACTTGCGTCGGCCAACCTGGAAGCAGGTCTCGAATACTGCGGCAAGCGTGGCCTCGATCTGTGGCAACTCTTCTTCCTCGCTTGCCGAGCTCGCCTGGAGCTCGACCAGGGACGCTGGTCCGAGGCCGGAGAACTGGCCTCGCTCGTCCTTCGCAATCCCCGCACGTGGCCCGTCCCCCGCGTCTTTGCCCTCGTTGTGCTCGGGCTCGTGCGCGTCCGTCGGGGAGATCCCGACGCCTGGCTCCCGCTCGACGAGGCGCTCGCGCTGGCGGAGCCTTCTGGGGAGCTGCAGCAAATCGCCCCGGTGGCAACAGCGAGGGCCGAGGCGGCTTGGCTTGTGGGCGAGTTGTCCGCCGAGGCGATTGACCGCCCGTTCGATCTCGCCCAGCAACGCCGAGCTGCGTGGCCAATCGGTGAGTTCGCCTACTGGCGTTGGCGCGCCGGGGTCCAAGAGGAGACACACGACAGGCGAGATGGTAGTGCGCGAAGGGGCCGGAGCTAGGGGGAAGGAAGCGCCGGCACCCCTCGCGCACTCTTAGTTGCGCAAGGCCGGAATCCACGAGCGTGGATTCCGGCCGCGCAAAGATCCCCGGAGGCGTTCGCTTCGCGGCCACGAACCTCGGGTATTCCTTTCGGCGTCCATCGTCAACGCGCCGCCGCGGGCAGGAGCTCCTGCCCGAACGCTGCGCGCTCGACGAACTGTCCGAACCCGGGTTCCACGACCAGCTCTCCGTTCTCGACGATAACGGAGCCGCGCAACAGCACGACCTCGGGAGACCCGGTCACCTCGGTTCCCTCGTAGAGGTTGTAGTCCGACTTCGAGTGCTGCGTCTCGGCCGTGATCAGGTGCCGCTTGTCGGGATCGAAGACGACGATGTCCGCGTCGGATCCGGGAGCGATGGTCCCCTTGCGCGGATAGAGCCCGAAGAGCTTCGCCGGGTTCGTCGACAGGAGCTCGACCATCCGGTTCAGGTTGATCCGGCCGGTGCGCACGCCGAACTCGTGGATCATGTGCAGGCGGTTCTCGAGCCCGGGCGCGCCGTTCGGAATCTTCGAGAAGTCGTCCTTGCCGATCGACTTCTGCCCGTCCCAGAGGAATGCGCAGTGGTCGGTCGAGACGACCGAGAGGATGTCCGAGCGGATGGCGTGCCAGAGGATCTCCTGGTTCTCCTGCGCTCTCGGCGGCGGCGTGTACACGTACTTCGCACCTTCGAAGTCCGGCCGCTCGAGGTCGGTGTAGTCGATGAAGAAGTACTGGGTGCAGGTCTCCCCCCACACGTCCCAGCCCTGCTCGCGTGCGCGGGCGATCGGCTCGACTGCCTCGCGGCAGGAGACGTGGACGACGTAGAGCGGCGCGCCGGCGATGCGGGCGAGCTGGATCGCGCGGTTCGTCGCCTCCCCCTCGAGCTCTGGTGGCCGCGTCAGTGCGTGGTAATGCGGAGCGGTGTTGCCCGCCGCAAGCGCCTGCTTGACGAGGACGTCGATCGCGTCGCCGTTCTCCGCGTGCACCATGACGAGAGCGCCGGTCTCCGCGGCGACCTCCATCGTCTTGAACAGCGTTTCGTCGTCGACCATGAGCGCGCCCTTGTACGCCATGAAGAGCTTGTACGAGGTCACGCCCTGCTCGGGCAGGCGCGCCAGCTCCTCGAGCGAGCCGCCCTCACGAAGGTCGGTGACCGCCATGTGGTAGCCGTTGTCGATGATCGCCTTGCCCTCGCGCTTCGCGTGCCACGTCTCGAGCGCGTCCGAGAAGGACTGCCCCGGAGACTGGATGCAGAAGTCGACATGACAGGTCGTGCCGCCGAAGGCCGCAGCCGTCTGACCCGAGGTGACGTCGTCGATCGTCGTCGTACCGCCGAAGGGCATGTCGAGGTGGGTGTGCGGGTCGACACATCCCGGAAGCACGTATCGTCCCGGAGGCGTCGAGCACGAGGTCCGCGTCGACGTCGAGCGACTCTCCGATGAGCGTGATCCGCTCGCCCTCGACGTACACGTCGCCGACGTAGTCGTCAGCGGCGGTGATGATTCGCCCGCCCTTGATCAGAACCGACACGTTGTCTCCCCTCCTTTCGGCACCAGCCAGGGGATTGAACCGGGCCGCTGCCGCAGCGCGGCCCGGTTCGCCATCTTCCCCTATTCGTTGTCGAGTGTCACCTGGCTAATCGGTCGGTGTCACCTGGCTCATTTGCCGTCCGAGCTTCAGCTTGACGACCGTCTTCTTGAAGCCCTTGCCGTTGACGTCGAGCCCCTGCTTCTTCAGGTTCGCGATCGCCTTCCGCGCGAGATCCGTCCGGTACGAGGCCTTCGTCGCCGGCTTCTTGATGACCTTGTAGGTCTTGGCGATCGTCGTCGTCCGCTTGTACTCGACCGGATCCATCAGCCCGATGCCGAGGCGGTTCGGCCAGATCAGCGCGTTGACCTCGTTCATCTGCCAGAGCTGATGGCCGCGCGGAAGAGCTGGGCCGTTCTGGAGCACGATGTTCGTGCACTCCCTGACGTGATCGCGGCAGTAGATCCAGCCCTTGAACGACGCCTCCAGGAACTTCACGGCCGTGGCCTGGTTCGCCGTGTCCTTGATCCAGTCTCCGCGCACGAAGACACCGTCCTGGAGCATGCCGGTGCCGAGATCGGAGTACTTGAAGACGTTCAGGTCGCTCAGCTGATAGAGCTTGCCCGTCTTCGGGTTCTTCACCTCGAGCACCTGCGCGAGCTCGTTGTACGTCATCGCCGAGGCGGCGTCGATCTCGCCGTTCAGGAACGCGAGCATGTCGAAGTTCTGCTTGACGAGCTGGACGTCCTTGTCCGGGTTCATCCCGTTCTTGACGAGCGCGGCGCGCTGCTCGAACTCGTTCCCGAAGATCCAGACGCCGAACTTCTTGCCGCGCATCTTCTTGAAGGTGTTGATCCCGCTCGACTTGAGCGTGACCTCGGTCGTTCCGCTCCGCGCGTAGACCTGGCCGATGTTGACGAGGTCGTTGCCGGTGTCACGCTGCTGGAGCGTGCTCGGGAACCAGTTGATCCCGAACTCCGCCTGTCGACCGAGCACGACCTGCTCGGGAAGGATGTCCGGGCCGCCGGCCTTGATGTTGACGTCGAGCCCGGCCTGCTTGTAGTAGCCCTTGGCCTTGGCCGCGTAGTAACCGGCGAACTGCGATTGCACGACCCACTTGCTCTGCAAGGTGACCTTGGTCAGCGCCTGCTCTTCGCTCGACCTGCTCGCCGTCGCGAACCCGGCGACGACCAGGCTCGATCCCACGACGATCGTGGCCGCAAGCGCATACCACCTGCGTCTCCTCATGTGCCCTCCTCGATGGTCATTGTGTCTCTCCTCTCGTAGACGGATGCCAGCGAAGCGCGTAGCGCTCGACGACCGCGACCGAGGCATAGAACGCGATCCCGAGAACGCTGGCGACCAGGATGGCGGCCCAAGCGGTCTCGTACTGGGCCAGCGAGACCGCAGACACGATCTGAACGCCGAGTGCTTCCGTCGAACCTCCGAAGTAGTCCCCCACCACAGCGCCGATCATCGCGAGTACGGACGCAATCTTCAAGGCCGAGAAGACGAAGGGCAGACTGTTCGGGATCCTGAGCCGCCGGAACACCGACGGCTGCCCTGCCGCATACGAGCGCATCAGCTCGAGGGACTCGGGACGAACCGAGGTCAGTCCGCGCAGGGTGTTGACGAGCACCGGGAAGAAGCAGAGCACCGCCGCGATGACGATCTTCGACCACGGGCTCAGGATCCCGAACCAGGCGTTCGTGATCGGGGCGAAGGCGACGATCGGTACCGCATTCGCAGCGATCAGATACGGCATGAGCGCGTTGCCGAGCGGACGCCAGCGCGCGAGGGCGAGCGCGAAGACGAATGCGAGTGAGCAGCCGAGCACGAAGCCGCCGAGCGCTTCCTTGAAGGTGATCCACCCCGCACGCAGGAGCTCGTCACGACCGTCCCAGAAAGCGTTCAGCACGTCCGAGAACGGCGGAAGCAGGAAGCGCTCGACCCCGAGTGCGGGGAGGATCCACTGCCAGGCGACGAGCCCGAAGCCGAACACCGCGAGCGCGGGAAGCCATCTGCTCGACCCTGCGCCCGAGCGCGAGGTCGCGCCGTTCCTCGTGAGCGACCGTCGTCACTCGAGGGCTTCCAGCTCGGCGACGATCTCGTCCGCGCCCCCCGCATGCAGCGCCTCGCGCACCTCGGTGACGAGCTCGAAGAAGCGTGGCTCCTCCCGCGTCTCCGCGGTGCGCGGCTGCTCGAGGTCGATCGGAACGATCGCGCTGATCCGTCCGGGGCGCGCGGACATCACGACCACCCGCGTGGAGAGGAACACGGCCTCGGAGATCGAGTGCGTGACGAAGATGATCGTCGAGCCGGTCTCGCTCCAGATACGCAGGAGCTCCAGGTTCAGCCGCTCGCGGGTCATCTCGTCGAGGGCGCCGAACGGCTCGTCCATGAGCAGCAAGGCCGGCGAGAACGACAGCGCACGTGCGATGGAGACGCGCTGCTGCATCCCGCCGGAGAGCTGCCATGGATAGTGCTTCTCGAAGCCGCCGAGCTCCACGAGCTCGACCATCTCCCGGACGCGACTCGCCCGACGCGAGCGATCCCAGCCACCGAGCTCGAGCGGCAGCGAGATGTTCTTCGCGACCGTTCGCCAGTCGTAGAGGACGGCGGCCTGGAAGACGATGCCGTAGTCGCGGTCGAGCCGTGCTCGATGCGCGGTCTTGCCGTTGACGAGAATCTGGCCGGTGGTCGGCTCGACAAGGTCGCCGATGACGCGGAGGAGCGTCGACTTGCCGCAACCCGAGGGGCCGATGAGCGAGATGAACTCACCCCGGCCGACCTCGAGATCGATCTCCTGGAGCGCGGTCACCCCACCCTTGCCGAAGGTCTTCGTCACGCCCTGTGCCGAGACGACAACCTCGTTCCCAGCCGCGTTCATACGAGTTGCTCCGGCGCTCGGCGGACGACGAGCTTCTCCACGAGGACGACCACGAGGAAGAAGCCGATGCCGAGCAGCGCCGCGATCAGGTTCGTCGCCCACAGGTTCTCGGGGTTCAGGACGTAGTACTGGTTGAAGTTGATGATCGCCCCGCCGAGGCCGTCCTGGATCGAGGACGGCAGCTCGCCGATCACGGCTCCGACGACGCTCGCCGTCGCTGCCACCTTGAACGCGGAGAAGAGGTACGGGAGCGCGGAGGGCACGCGTAGCTTCCAGAACACCGCCCACTCGCCCGCTGCGTACGACTCCATCAGCTCCACCGCGGACGGGTCGGCGGACTGCAGCCCGCGCACGGTGTTCACGGTCACGGGAAAGAAGGTCAGGTAGGCGGCGATCACCGAGACCCGCATCCAGTCCGCGGGCGTCCAGCCGGCGATCGCCACGCTTCCGAGCCCGACGACGACGATCGGCGCGATCGCGAGGATCGGAATCGTCTGCGACGCGACGACGTACGGCATCACGCCGCGCTGCAGCGTCTGGAAGCGCGCGATGACCGCGCCGAGCAGGAATCCGACGGTGGCGCCGATCGCGAAGCCGACGACGGCTTCCTTGGCGGTGAAGAGCGCGTAGTGGAAGAGCAGGTCGACGAGGAGCGGGCCACCTTCCTGGGGCGACTCGAAGAGCGCGCCGACGATGTCGTGCAGGTGCGGCAGCGTCGTGTCGTTGACGGGGAAGGGCTTCGTCCATCCGGTCTCGACCCAGAGCCAGCGGTAGCCCTCCCAGAGCGCCCACAGAGCGAGCAGCACGAGCAGGAGCGTGCCGGCACGAGCGACCACCGCCCTCGCCTTGCCACCCGCGCGCGGCCGAACGGGAGTCATCACGGCAGCCTCGCCCACTGCCGGTGATTCTTACCGACTCGAAATCGGCCCGTAGTAAGCTCGCGCGCGTGCCGCTCTCGCCGAAGCGAACGGTCGCCGAGCTGAAGGAGCTGCGCGAGCTCACCGGCGACGAAGAGCGGTGCGCAGCGTGTCGCCTGGACCGAGACCTGGGAGCAGGCGCGCGTCAGTGGCTGCGTGACAAGGTCGCCGAGACCGGCGCGGCGGAGGAGATCGACTCCGCGGGCAACCAGTGGTTCACCGTGCGCGGCGAGTCCGACCGCGCGGTCCTGATCGGCGGGCACATCGACTCCGTTCCGAACGGCGGTTGGCTCGACGGAGCGCTGAACGTCGTGGCGGGCGTCGAGGTGCTACGCCGGATCGCCGCGGAAGGGACCCCAGCCGTGACGCTTCGCCTCGTCAACTGGGCGGACGAAGAGGGCGCCCGCTTCGGTCGCAGCCTGTTCGGATCGAGCGCCGCTGCCGGGTCGATGGCCGACCAGGACGAGCTGCGGCAGCTCACCGACAGCGAGCGGAGTGGCGCTTCCCGACGCGCTGGCCGAGTACGGGGTCGACCTCGACGGTGCGCTCGACGCTCGCAGCCAGCTGGAATCAGCTTCCGCCTACCTCGAGCTGCACATCGAGCAAGGCCCGGTGCTCGAGTCGCTCGACCTGCCGCTCGGAGTCGTTCTCGGGACCTTCGGCGTCGAGCGCCACCGCATCACGTGGCGCGGCCAGGCAGCGCACGCTGGTTCGACGCCCATGAAAGCGCGGCGTGATGCGCTCGCGGGAGCAGCGAAGCTCGCTCTGGAGATCCGCGGCATCGCCGAGCGAACGGGAGACGGCGCCGTTTGCACCTCCGGCGGCGTCGTCTGCAAGCCGGGCATCGTCACCTCGGTCGTCGAGACCGCCGAGCAGCTCCTCGACCAGCGGCACCTGGACGGAGCGAAGCTCGCCTCGATGCTCGCGCTCGCCAAGGAGGCGAGCGCCCGATTCGCAGAGGAGGAGCGGATCGAGGTCGAGTGGGAGAAGATCTGGTCGATCGAGCCGATCCTCTTCGACGAGACGCTCCTCGGCTTCTGCGAGCGAGGCGATCCTGGAAGTCACGGACACCGCACACCGCCTCCCCTCCGGGCCGCTGCACGACGCGGCCGAGGTGTCCCGCGCCGGAGTTCCGACGGTGATGCTGTTCGTCCAGAGCCTGCGTGGCCTCTCGCACACGAAGCTCGAGGACACGAGGGAGGAGCACCTCGAGCTCGCCGTCGCCGCTCTCGACGCTCTTGCCTCGAGGACGATCGCGTGGGTCGCCGGAGGCGGTGGTCGGTAGGCGCCGAACCTCGCCGCTGGCGCTCGGCGTGCGGTTGTGCGGATAATCGCTGTTCACGAGAGCGAACCCGGGAGATCCCATGGCCTTGAGCTTCGGCGTCACCGTCCTTCCCGATCCACCCGCGACCCGGCTGGTCGAGCTTCTCCAGCTGGCGGAGTCTCACGGTTTCGAGTACGGGTGGACGTACGACTCCCATCTGCTCTGGCAGGAGTCGTTCCCGCTCCTCACGCTCGCCGCGCAGGCGACGAGCACGATGAAGCTCGGGCACTGCGTCACGAACCCCGGAACGCGCGAGCCGACGGTTCTCGCAAGCGGCTACGCGACGCTGCACGACATCTCGGACGGGCGCATGGTGATGGGGATCGGCCGAGGAGACTCCGCGCGCCGCACCATCGGTCAACAGCCGGTCAAGGTCGCCGAGTTCGAGCGTCGGCTGGCGATGATCAAGGACTTCATGAACGGCCGCGAGGTGAGTTGGAACGAGCAAGGACCTCCAGCTGAAGTGGGTGCGGCCGGAGCTGCCGGAGATCCCGATGTGGGTGGCCGGCTACGGACCGAAAGCGCTCGGCGTGGCGGGCCGCGTGGGAGACGGCGTCATCATCCAGCTCGCCGATCCCGTGATCGTCGAGTGGATCATGGACACCGCGCGTACGGCGGCCGAGGAGGCGGGTCGCGACCCGGACGCGCTCAAGTGCATCGTCTGCGCGCCCGAGCCACATCTCGGACGACATCGCGGAGGCACGCGAGCAGGTGCGGTGGTTCCCGGCGATGGTGTCGAACCACGTGATGGACCTGATCGAGCGCTACGGCTTCGAGTCGGAGATTCCCGAAGGAGCTGACCGAGTTCGTGCGGGCGCGCAAGTTCTACGACTACGAGGAGCACTCGCGCGTCGGCGCGAAGCACGGAGAGTTCGTCACCGACGAGATCTGCGACCGCTTCTGCGTGCTCGGAACGCCGGAGCAGGCCGCCGACCAAGCTGAAGGAGCTGGAGGCCGTCGGCGTCGACCAGTTCAACATCTACCTCATGACCGAGGGCCAGGAGGAAGTCCTCGGCGCGTACGGGCGCGACATCGTCCCGCAGTTCGCGAAGGTGGCGACGTAGCAACACCCGAGCACGAGCAGGTCGAGGCCTGGCGTGCGGCCGCCGCGGGCTGGGAGCGTCAGGCTGCCCTCGCCCGCGAAGCGACGCGCGAGCTCGACGAGCGCCTCGTCGTGCTTCTCGACCCTGCTCCCGGCGAGACCGTGCTCGAGCTCGCCGCCGGCCCGGGAGACACGGGCTTCATCGCAGCGGAGCGGCTCGGGCCGAAGGGGCTGCTGCTCTCGACCGACGTCGCGCCGGAGATGGTCGACGCCGCCCGGCGGCGCGCATCCGAGCTCGGGATCGAGAACGTCGAGTTCCGAGTCGAGGATGCTTCCGTCGATCGACTCTCTCCGACGCCTCGCGTCGACGGCGTGATCTGCCGCTTCGGCGTGATGCTCGTGCCCGATCCGTCACGCGCGCTCTCCGAGATCGCACGAGTTCTGCGGCCGGGCGGTCGCGTCGTGCTCGCGGTCTGGGCGTCCTCGGACGCCAACGACTGGATGACCGCGGCGGGCCGCTCCGCCCTGGAGCTCGGGCTGTCGGAACGGCCGGACCCGAACGCGCCCGGTCCGTTTCGGCTGGCGGATCCCGACGAGCTGCGTCGGCTGGTGACGGAAGCGGGGCTTCGAGTCGCAGACGCTCGAGAGCGTTGGCGTGACGTGGCGCGCGGCGTCCCTCGACGAGTGGTGGCGAAACGTCCGGGATCTATCGCGCATGCTCGCGACGCTCCTCGAGCGCGTGACACCGGACGAAGGAGCCGCGATCCGCGCCGGCGGCGAGCGGCGGCTGGCGCAGTACGTCGCGGGGGACGGGTCGCTGGAAGTCCCAGGGCTGGCCTGGGCATTGCTCGCCGTTCGCGACTAGGGCGTCAGAAGATCGTCTTGCCGAGCGCGCTCGCGACGAGCTCCACCGCGGTCAGCGCCGTGGTGTTCTCGCGATCGAGGATCGGATTCACTTCGACGACCTCCAGCGAGCCGGCGAGCCGCGACTCGGAGACGAGCTCGAGCGCAAGGTGTGCCTCGCGATACGTGAGCCCGCCGCGCACGGGAGTCCCGACGCCTGGCGCGACGACTGGGTCGAGCACGTCCATGTCGAACGAGACATGGACGAATCCACCGCCTGCGACGCGGTCGAGCGACTCGCGGACCGCGCGCTCGATACCGATCCGGTCGATCTCGCTCATCGTGTAGACGCGCACTCCCGCTTCGCGAAGAAGCCGGCGCTCGCCCTCGTCGAGCTGACGGGTGCCGATGAGCGCAACGCGCTCCGGCGCGACTGCGGGAAGCGGCCACGCGTCGCTCTCGAACTCCGAGCCGCCGAGACCGAGAGCGGCAGCGAGCGCCATTCCGTGGACGTTTCCGCTCGGGCTGGTCTCCGGCGTGTTGATGTCCGAATGTGCGTCGATCCAGAGCACTCCGCCCGCTCCGTGAGCCGCAGCGAGCCCGCCGAGGGTTCCGAGCGCCACCGAGTGGTCTCCTCCGAGTACGAGCGGTATCTCACCGGCGGTCGAGGCGTCGGCCACGAGGGCCGCAACCCGCGCGCAGGTCTCCTTGATCTCCGGGAGGAAGCGCGCCCGCTCATCCTCCAAGGCGGTGGCCTCCGGCTCGGGGCTCTCGACGTTGCCGAGATCCCGCACCTCGTAGCCGAGGCTGCGCAGGCGCTCCTCGAGACCCGCGGCCCGCATCGCCGAGGGCCCCATGTCGACTCCCGCGGCGGCCCTGGCCGAGGTCGAGCGCCGCGCCGATGATCGCGATGGGTCGCAGCGTGTGTGATTCACAGCGCGAACGCTAACGTGGAGCGCGGCTACACTGCCGTTGCCGCGGCGAGGTAGCTCAGCTGGTAGAGCACACGGCTGAAAACCGTGGTGTCGCCGGTTCAAGTCCGGCCCTCGCCATTCCTCTACGCTTTCGATGGACGACATGGAGCTCGCGTTCCGGGGCCCCGGAGCGGACCTCGATGACCAGGCTTCCATCACAGGGCTCGCATTCCTCCCGGCGACCGAGCAGGCGAGGCTCGTCCGGGACAGAGAAGTATCCGCAGTCGAGCTCGCGGAGCTCTACCTCGAGCGCATCGACCGGCTCGATCCCGAGCTCAACTCGTTCGTCACCGTCTGCGGCGACGAAGCACTCGAGGCCGCGCGAGCGGCTGACGCTTCCACGGACGAGCGTCCGTTTCGAGGCGTCCCGATCGCGGTCAAGGACCTCACGGCGACTGCAGGCATCCGCACGACCTACTCGAGCCGCGCGTTCGCCGACAACGTCCCGGACTTCGACACCGCGGTCGTCCGGCGGTTGCGGGAAGCCGGCTTCGTCATCCTCGGCAAGACGAACACCCCGGAGTTCGGGACGGTGGCGTTCACCGAATCGGAGCTGAACGGCGACACCCGGAACCCCTGGAACACCGGGCTCACGCCCGGAGGATCGAGCGGAGGGGCCGCGGCGGCACTCGCGGCTGGGCTCATACCGCTCGCGCACGGCACCGACGGTGGCGGCTCGATCAGGATTCCCGCTTCCTGCTGCGGCGTCTTCGGCCTCAAGCCGTCGCGAGGGCGGGTGTCCACGGCGCCGTTCCCGTCACTCGAGGGCCTCTCCACCTCTGGCCCGATCACCCGCTCGGTCGCGGACGCCGCCGCCCTGCTCGACGTCCTGTCCGGGCTACGAGCCGGGCGATCCCTGGTGGGCGCCTCCGCCCGAGCGTCCGTTCGCGGACGAGCTCAGGCGCTCAGCCCGGCCGCCTGCGGATCGCCGTGACGGCAGAGCCGCCGATCGAGGCACCGGTACACCGCGACTGCATCGCTGCGCTCGATGATGCCGCAGACCTGCTCTGCGAGCCTTGGGCACGAGGTCTTCGAGCCAACGCCACCGTGGGCCGGTGCAGGGCTGCTCGACGCCTTCATCGCCGTCTGGCAGGTCAGCCCGGCGCTCTACCCCGTCGATTCCGAGCTCCTCACCCCGCTGAACCGCGGCCTCGCGGAGTCCGCTCGCCGAGAGCTCCGCCGTCGACTACGCGCAGGCCGCGTTCCACCTCCAAACCGCAGCGCGGCGCATCGTCGCGTTCTGGCAGCACGCCGACGTCGTCCTCACGCCCACGCTCGCGCTTCCCCCGGTTCCGATCGGCTGGCAGGAGGAAGGCGTCGACGGCGCGATCGAGCAGCTCAGAGCGAAACACGCTGTTCACGCCGTTCACCGCGATCGCGAACCTCACCGGGCTACCGGCGATGTCGCTCCCGCTGCACTGGTCGCGACGAAGGCCTTCCAATCGGCGTGCAGGCCATCGGGCCGCCCGCCGGCGAGGCCGCTCCTTCTGCGCCTGGCTGCGCAGCTGGAGGAAGCTCGACCCTGGGCGGCCAGGCGTCCGCCGATTTCCTGAGTTGACGACTCAGACGCGGCGCGCGATCCGGATTCGCTGTCCCGGTGTCGCGTGGAGCATGCGGCCGGCGTCGCCCCTCGAGATCGCGACCGACATGTTCCCGTAGCTGTCCTCGTAGAGGATCACGTCGCCCGGGCGCGCGTCGGCGAACGTCCTCGCCATGACCGCGTAGTAGCGCTCTCCGGCATGCTCGAGCTCGAGCTTCGTCCCCGAGGCGATCCCCAGCTCGTCGACGTCCTCGCGCGTGAGGTTGAGAGCGATGTTCCCGAAGCTGTCGACGTAGAGCAGCGTCGCGGTGAGCACCCCGTCCTCCGAGACCGGCTCGGGGACGTCGAGACTCACGAGCGCCTCCACGTGCAGCGGCGGGCCGAGCTCGGCGAGTGGGACGCCGTTCGCGAGGTGCGCGGCAGCCGGGCTGAAGAGATCCCGCCCGTGGAACGTGCGCGACACCGCCTGAAGCGCGTACTCCGGATTGGCGAGCTCGTGGGCTTCCGCGATCCCCGCCCGGCTCGCCGCGGGTAGCAGGAGCCCGTTGTCGGGCCCGACGAAGAGTCGTCCGGCCTCGTCGCGAAGCGCGAGCGGACGTCGGGGGCCGCCGACGCCGGGGTCGACCACGGCGAGGTGGACGCCGACCGGCATGTACGCGATCGTGTTCGCAAGCACGAGCGCGCCCTCGAGCACCGCCTGAGCGGGAATGCCGTGCGTGATGTCGATGATCTGCGCTTCCGGAGCGATCGTCTTCATGACTCCGTGACACGTGCCAACGAAATCGTCCTTGAGGCCGAAGTCGCTCAGGAACGTGATGAACACGCGCGGAGCGTAACGCCGAAGCGTCGCGGAAGTGGCTCAGCGGCGGCGCGCGTGCGCGGCTGAGCAGCCGCGAACGCGGTCGGTACGTGCCTCGCCGCAGACACGTAGACCACGCCGCCGGATGCGCACGAACGCCGTCGGGACCTGCAACGGGAGCGGCCTCCCGACCGCGCTTCGCTTCACGCCCATGCCGCGCTCCGCCGTCGCGACTGCAGCACGCGCGCAGGATAGTCGCGCGGCCGGTCGGTCACGTCTCCCGCTCTCGTCGCCGCGCGAGCTCCAGAAGGTCTGCTGTATCCCGCTGTAGGCGTACGAGCTTGGCGGCGATGATCGCGACGTACACGAGCACGAAGACGAACACGACCCCGTAGGCCGCGGCGACGTACTCCCCGCCGCTCACTCCAGGGCCTCGCGCAGCTCCCGCAGGTCCGCGTGCAGCCGCTTGCCGGCGAGCTCGACGCGGTACAGGACGTATGCGAGAAGGGTCACTGCCGCCCAGGAAACGCAGAACGCCGTGAACATCGTTCCCGTCATCTGCGGACCGTCGCGCGTGAACGTCGTCGGGTGGATGAAGTCCTCGGCGAGACGGATCGCGAGGAAGCTCACGGGGATGAGAGCGACCCCGAAGAGGGCGTAGACCGCGGACGAGCGGGCGCGTCTCGGCCCTTCCGGAAGCGAGAACCGAAGCATGAAGTACGCGCAGTAGAAGAGAAAGAGGGTGAGGAAGAGCACGAGCTGGTTCGAGTCCCACGTCCACCAGACTCCCCAGGAAGCCTTGGCCCAGATGGCGCCCGTGATCAGCGTCAGCGAGCCGAAGATCGTGCCCTGATGGATCGGCGACGTAGCTCTCGAGGTCGTAGCGCTCGCCCCCGCGCCAGAGGAGGAGCAACGCCTTCCAGGCGCCGAGGCCGAAGCAGAAGTACGCCGTCAGCGCGATCGGCACGTGGATGTAGAAGATCCGCTGCGAGATGCCCTGGTCGGCGTCCTCCGGGGCGATGAAGAGGGCGAGCAGGAGCGCGACGCCCATGAGCCCGGCGGCGACGCCCGCAAGCCCGGGAAGGCTCCGTATCGGGGCGAGAACGCTGCTCATGACTCGGTGACGACGTACTCGAAGGACGCCCACGAGAGTACCGCGAAGATCCCGTCGTACAGGGCGAGAAGCAGGAGGTAGCGCTCGGGCTCCGATGAGATGGCGGCCCCGACGCCTCCGACGATGAGCGGAATCGAGAGCGGGAGCATGAGCAGGGGCAGAAGCAGCTCGCGGGCCCTGCCGGCCGCAGCCATCGCCGCCATCAGCGAGCCGACCGCACAGATGCCGATGTCCGCGAGCAGAACGCCGGCGACCGCGGCCGCATCGAGCGGGGCGAAGAAGAGCGCGAACGCAGGCAACGCGACCACCTGTGCGGCGAGCAGGAAGGCGAGTGTCGCCAACGTCTTCCCGACCCAGATCGCACTGCGGTCGCACGGAGCGAGAACGAGACCGTCGAAGACCGCGTGCTCCTGCTCCGGCAGCCACGCGCGTGCGAGGCCGAGCAACGCGGTGAACACGATCGCCACCCAGAGCAGACCGTACGCAGCGTCGTCTCCCGTGCCCTCGGGCAGCGCGAAGTGGAAGACGACCAGGGCCGAGAGGACGAAGAGCAGCATCGCAGGCAGCGTGTCTCGGGCTCGGAGCGCGATCCGCAGGTCCTTCCGCGTCAACGCCGCGACGTCGGCGAGATAGGTCATGTGAGGGCCAGCCTCTGCGTCACCAGGCGCTCGACGCGCGTGGGATCGTGCGTGGACACGACCAGCGTGCGTGATCCGGACAGCTCTTCGAGCTCGCGATCGAGCAACGCTCCGCCCTGCTCGTCCAGAGATGCGTAGGGCTCGTCGAGGACGAGCAGCTCGGGATCGTGGAGCAACGCTCGACACAAGGCGAGGCGTTGGCCCATGCCTCGCGAGTACGACGAGACCCGCACCGAGCGAGCCTCCCAGAGGCCGAAGCGCTCGAGCAGCATCCCGATCCGCTCCCGTCGCTCCGGAACGCGGTAGAGCCGTCCGAAGAGATCGAGGTTCTCGAGCGCGGTGAGCTCCCGGTACACCAGCGGCTCGTGGGCGAGAAAGCCGAGTCGTGCTCGGTCGACCTCCACCTCGATCGTCCCTCGCGTCGGCGCAGCGAGGCCCGTGAGAACGCGTAGGAGCGTCGTCTTCCCGGAGCCGTTCGCGCCCGTCACGACGAGGAAGCCGTCGCGTGGAAGCTCGACATCGATCCCGGAAAGGACGCGCTGTGAGCCATAGCGCTTCTCGACGCTGCGAGCGCGGATCACGAAACGAGCACGTCCGCCGCCACGAAGGCGAAGAAGACCATGCTGATGACGCCGTTCACCGTGAAGAACGCCGCATCGAGGCGTCCCAGATTCCCGGGAGAGACGATCAGATGCTCGTAGGCGAGCAGACCGGCCACAGCAGCGACTCCGGCCCAGTACCACGATCCCAGCTCGAGGCCC
The DNA here is from genome assembly GCA_963838395.1 of uncultured Actinomycetes bacterium. Taxonomy (GTDB): domain Bacteria; phylum Actinomycetota; class Thermoleophilia; order Gaiellales; family Gaiellaceae; genus GMQP-bins7. The sequence continues at coordinate 605,880 of CAWIQX010000014.1, read as the reverse complement.
AGCCCGACGAGTGCGAGCAGCGAGACCGTGCCCGCATGAAGCGCGCGCGCACCGTAGAAGACGCCGCGCTCCCCGAACCGGGTGGCCCATGAATGCAGACCTTCTCGACGATCGTTGTCGAGATCGTAGAGCGAGTAGAAGAAGTCGAAGCCCGCCACCCAGAGCAGCACGGCGGCCCCGAGCGTCCAGGCCTCCCAGGGAGCGCGACCGGAGACGGCGAGCCAGGCGCCGACCGGCGCGAGCCCGAGGCAGGCGCCGAGCCAGAAGTGGCAGAGCCACGTGTACCGCTTGAGGTACGGGTAGACGACGAACATCGCCACCGGGATCGGCCAGAGCCAGCGGACGATCGGGTCGAGCTGGAAGACCGAGACCAGGAACACCGCCAATGCGGCCGCGCTCAGACAGAGCACCTGCGTGGGTGTCAGCATCCCGCTCGGCAGCTCACGACTCGCGGTGCGAGGGTTCTGCGCGTCGAGCTCGGCGTCGATCAGCCGGTTCAGCGCCATCGCAAGCGTCCGTGCGCCGACCATGGCAATCGTCACCCAGACGAGGTCGCCCCAGCCCGGCCACGCTCCTGCCGCCAGAAAGGCGCCTACATACGCGAACGGCAGCGCGAACACCGTGTGCTCGATGCGGACGAGCGACGCCAGGCGACGCGGAAGGGGGACAGCCGAGCTCGTCACGTCTGCCGGTGAGGGGTCTCTCGGTCACCGGCGGCGAGCTCCAGCCCGTGACGAAGGGCGGGACGGACGATCGCGAAACCGTCCCGGCATCCTCCAGGTGAGCCCGGGAGATTCACGATCAGCGTGCCACCCCGCAACCCGGCAGCGCCACGCGAGAGAAGCGCGTGCGGTGTTCGCTCGAGGGCGTCTGCGCGAATCGCCTCGGAGATGCCGGGTGCCTGCCTGTGCAGCACGGCGTGCGTTGCCTCGGGAGTCACGTCGCGCGGAGCGAAGCCCGTGCCTCCCGTTGTCAGGACGAGCAACGCATCGCGTGGCGAGGTCGACGATGGCAGCCGAGATCAGCTCGGACTCGTCGGGTACCACCCGCCGCACCACGTCGAAGCCTTCCTCTCGCAACAGCTCCTCCAGCAGCACGCCGCTCGCGTCCTCGCGCTCGCCCGCGTGTACGCCGTCGGAGACGGTGAGCACCGCTGCCTTCAGGTCGATTCCTTCGTCTTCTCGACCAGCTGCACGTTTCCGACCACCATCGTCTTGTCGATTGCCTTCGCCATGTCGTAAACGGTCAGCGCGGCAACCGTCGCAGCGACCAGCGCTTCCATCTCGACCCCGGTCTGAGCCGTGGTCTCGGCCACGGCTTCGATCTCGACCGTTCCTTCTCCCACGACTAGCCGGACGTCCACGTGGCTGAGCGGAAGGGGGTGACACAGCGGAATCAGCTCGGCCGTGCGCTTCGCGGCCATGATTCCCGCCAGCTGCGCGGTCACGAGTGCATCACCTTTCGGAAGCTCGCGAATGGTCTCCGCGGTCGCCTGCGCCATGTGGACGCGTCGCCGACGCGACCGCGCGGCGTCGGGAGACCGGCTTCTCGCCGACGTCCACCATCCGCACCTCACCCGTCTCGCCCACGTGTGACAGGCCGCTCACGCGCCGAATCGTAGACCGACTGCGCTCACCCACGGGCTGGACCGTTTTCACGTGAAAACGGTCCGGCGGCGATCGCCGGCGGCTCGACCGGCTCCGTTCCGGGAAGATCGAGCGTGACCACTGTTCGTCCCGGCGCAGACTCGAGCCGCACGCCGCCGTCCATGAGGCGCGCGACCTCGCGTGCGATCGCCAGACCGAGCCCGCTTCCCGACGCGACACCGCCCTCGACCCGGTAGAAACGCTCGAACACCGCCTCTCGTTTCTCGGGCGGAATGCCCGGGCCGTTGTCGGCGACCTCGAGTTCGGCACGGCTCCCGCGCCGGCGGGACCGCACGACCAGCCGCGTGCCTGCAGGCGTGTGGACGAGTCCGTTGACCACGAGTGCGCGGCCGATCTGCAGTACCCGCTCCTCGTCCGCCGTGCACCACGCGCTCCCGTCACGCTCGGTGTCCAGCACGTGCCCGGACGCCTCCGCGACATGCTCGAGCTCCCGTGCGAGTGTCGCCACGACGGACGAGAGGTCGACCGGCTCGCGCTCGACCCGGAGCTGACCCGCATCCATCCGCGAGAGATCGAGCAGATCGGTCGAGAGCTTCGTCAATCTCTCGACCTGGCTCCGCATGGTCGAGAGGAACTCGTCGCGCGTCTTCTCGTCCAGCTCCTCGTCGGTCAGAAGCTCGAGAAAGCCGCCGATGGAGAACAGCGGCGTACGCAGCTCGTGCGACGCGTTGGCCACGAACTCCTTCCGCGCGTTGTCGAGCTGCGCGAGTCGGACGCGCATTCGATCGAAGGTGGCCGCCAGCTGGCCGATCTCGTCATCTCCGCGATCGACGATGGGCGCGTCGAAGTCACCGCCCGCGATCCGCTCCGCGGCGGTCTCCAGCCGCCGCAGGCGGTGCGCGAACATCCCGGCGGCGGTCAGGCCGAGGACGAGCGCGAGCAAGAGGGCGAAGGCGGTCGCAACGAGGAGCCGGCGTTCCACGAGTCGCACCGTCGCCAGTGAGTCCGCCAGCGACGCCCGGAACAGGACCACGGCGTCCTCGCCGTGCGGCACCGCCACTTCGGCGAAGTCCCCGGAGACATCAACCACGCGGCCCCGCTCGACGCGACCCGTGTCCGCGGCGCGAAGTGCGATGACGTCCCGTGCGACGTCCCGCGAGCTCTCCCCCCTGCGAGAGTCGGCCACCACCGCGAGCGCGGGCTGGTTGGCGCCGAGGATGCGAAAGGCGACCACGCGAGCATTCGTGGCCACTCCGAACTCCTCGACCTTGTCGTTCCAGAGCAGGGTGTCGAGCGGCAGCTCGTCGGGAAGTGGCGCGGCTTGCTCTTCGAGCTCGTCGAGCCGCGCATCCACGAGCTGCCTCTCGAGCGAAGGCACGACGATGAGGTAGGCGGTCCCGAGGGCTCCCGCCACGATCGCGACGAGCCCGAGCGCGAGGCGAACTCTGATCCCGCCCGGGATCTTCATGCCTAGGAGCGGAAGCGGTACCCGGCTCCGCGAATGGTCAAGATCAGCTCGGGGTTGCTCGGGTCCGCCTCGATCTTCTCGCGCAGATGCCGAACGTGGACGTCGATGGTGCGGGGCTCGCGGTAGTCGGCCCCGCCGCGGAGTCTCTCGAGGAGCTCGCGGCGCGAGAACACGACCCCGGGGCTCGAGGCGAGCAGCACGAGCATCTCGAACTCGATGAACGTGAGCTGGACGGCTTGGCCGCGGACGTCGACCGTCCGGCGCGGCAGGTCGATTCTGAGCTCGCCCTGCTCGATCACCTCGACGCGGTCGCGTCCGGCGTGCGGCGCAGCGGCACGCCGTAGCAACGCACGCACACGGCTCCGGAACTCCCTGATCGAGAAAGGCTTGGTGATGTAGTCGTCGGCACCGAGCTCCAGCCCGAGAACCTTGTCGAGCTCCTCGCCTCGGGCGGTGAGCATGATGATCGGGACGCTGCTCTGGCTGCGAAGCCGCTTGCAGACCTCGAGCCCGTCCAGCCGCGGAAGCATCACGTCCAGCACGACCAGGTCGACGTCCTCCTCCTCGAAGCGGCGCAAAGCATCCTCGCCGTCACGAGACTGCACCACGCGATACCCGTCGCGTTCGAGCGGGAACGTGAGCAGGGTCTGGATCGACTCCTCGTCGTCGACGAGCAGGATGGTCGGTGGATTCTGCATCGGGCGAGTCGCTGAAGCTTCTAACACACGGCCGCCCAGTGCAGCTGTCGGACGCGCCCACGACATCGCCGGCCGCGTCGCTTCGAGCCTGCTTACACTAGCCGCGCGATGGAAGCGGCTCGTCCCCGTGGGCGGAGGCGGCGGGCGCGCCGCGGCACCGTCGACAGACCTCTCAACACGCGCCTCGTCCGTGTCAGCTCGCTCGTCCTGGCACCGGTCGTCCTCGCCATCCTGTTCTCTCTATCGGCAACAGGAGCGCTTCCTCGCCCCCAACTCGAGCCGGTGTTCGACGCGAATGTGGCCGCTTCGGTCGCAAGCGAGTTCTCGACCGAGTTCCCCTCGCGAGTGCCCGGTACCGACGACGCCTCGAACGCCGCGCGCTGGTATTCGGAGACGATCTCGGCGCTCGGGCTCGGGGCGGAGGAGGACGTCTGGAGCGCAGATCTCGTCGATCTCGGCGAGGTCAGCCTCCTCAACATCGTGACCGTCATACCGGGGCGGTCCGACGAGACGATCGTTCTTGTCGCCCATAGAGACAACGCGGGCACAGATCCGAGAAAGAGAGACAACGCCTCCGGCACGGCGGCGCTCATCGAGCTAGCTCGTGGATTCGCTCCCCAGGGAGCGCTGTCCGCGCCGCTTCCGAACCGCACGCTCGTACTCGTCTCGACCGATGCGGGCGCCTACGGAGGGGCCGGTGCGGTCCGCTTCGCGCGGACGTCGCCGTTCGCGCGGGAAGCGCTGGCCGTAATCGCGCTCGACGATGTCGGAGCGGACGGGCGACCGCGCATCGCACTCGCAGGGGACGGATCGAGCTCGCCGGCGAGGACGCTCGTCAGGACGGCGTCCGCACGGATCTCGGAAGAGACCGGGCAGCCGCCGGCGATCCCTTCGGTTCTCACGCAGCTCGTCGATCTGGGCATGCCCTACGCCGCCGCCGAGCACGGGCCGTTCGTTGCCGAGGGGATCGCCGCGATCTCGCTCACGACCCGCGACCCGGCGAGCGATCGTGCGTCGTCGGCAGGATTGCCCGAAGCACTCTCCGAGCGGCGGCTCGGTCAGCTGGGGCGCGCGACGGAGGCACTCGTCGCGTCGATCGACGCCAGCGTCGGTGGCCGCGTTTCGGACGCCGGACAGCGTCTTCCTGGAGGAGCGCACGGCAAGCGGGTGGACCGTGCGGCTCGCCCTCGTCGTCGCAATCGTGCCGTTCGCGCTCGGCGTTCTGGATCTGCTTGCACGGGGCCGGCGCAGAGCCCTCGCGTTTCGGCCGGCAATGCGGGCTTTGCGAACCCGGATGCTCGTCTGGCTGTGGGCCGGCGTGCTCCTCTGGGCGGGAGCGCTGACAGGCGTCTTGCCCACCGGAGCTGCGCTGCCGCTGCCGCCGGATTCGTCGTTCGTCGCCGATCCGAACGTTGCCGGGATCGCCCTGCTGGCCGTTGCGTTCGTCCTCGGCTGGCTGCTCCTTCGCCGCTCGCTCGTCCCCGGGGCGCAGGCTCTCGCCGAAGAGCGTCTTACCGGCTCGACATGTGCTCTCGCGTGGCTCGGCGTCGTCGCGCTCGTGGTCGCACTGACCAAGCCGTTTGCGCTCGTGTTCATCCTTCCGTCGCTCTACTCCTGGCTCTGGCTGCCACTCCAGGCTCGGCTCTGGCCACGCGTCGGGATCTACCTCCTAGGGCTCGTCGGTCCGATCGGCGGGCTTCTCCTGCTCGGACGCGAGGTCGGGCTCGGCCCGGTCGAGGCGGCCCTCTATGTCGCCGGGCTTGTCAACCGTCGGCTACGTCTCGCTCTTCTCGGTACTGCTCGCGCTCGCGTGGCTGACGGCGGCCGCGCAGTTGGGCGCACTTGCGTTCGGTCGCTACGCGCCGTACGCCGGCGGCGTCGGAGCCGCCCCCGCCAGGACTCGTCCGCACTGCGGCTGACGGCCTGCGGCGCAGGATCGGAGACCGGGGTGCTCGCTAGACGAGATCGAGGTAGCGCACCGTGCCGCCTGCCGCGATCTCGCCGGCGCCGCACGGCACGTGGACGAGCGCTTCGGCGGAGGCAGCGCGAACGATCATGTGCGACTCCTGGCCGGTCACGGGCTCGAGAACGACTCCCTGCTCGGTCACCTCTCGGCGAGCTCGAAGGAACTCGTCTCGGTGGACATTGCGGCGGATCGCCGCCCTCGTCCGGCCGACCTGGAAGACGGGGCCCGGATCCGCGACGCCTTGCAAGGCGTCGAGCGCAGGGCGGACGAACACGAGCGCGCCCACCAGCGAGGAGACGGGGTTTCCGGGCAGGCCGAACACCAGCGTCTCGCCGCGCACCCCGAACGAGAGCGGCTTTCCGGGTTTCACGGCCACCCCCCAGAACACCTCTTCGACGCCCAGCTCTGCTGCGATCCGTCTCACCAGGTCATGGGGACCCATCGAGACGCCGCCCGACGTCACGAGCACGTCCGCAGAAAGACCCTCCTCGAGCGCGCTTCGATGAGCGTCCTCGTCGTCTCGGACAACCGGTAGGGCTTCGACCAGCGCGCCGCTCGCCGCGAGCGCGGACGGCGATCATCGGCCGGTTCGACTCGAAGATCTGTCCGGGCCCGAGCGTGTCGCCCGGAGCGCGCAGCTCACTACCCGTTGCGAGCACCGCTACGCGAGGACGCCGAGCGCAGCTGACCTCGGCCACGCCGGACGCCGCGAGCGCGCCGATCTGAGCCGGGCCGAGGCGCGCTCCCGGCGCTACGACCACCGCGCCCTCACGCACGTCGCCGCCCCGCGGACGGATATGCGCGGCGGCTCGAGCGCGCTCCTCGATCCGAACCCGCCCGTTTTCCTCGGTCGTCAATTCCACCGGCACGATCGTGTCCGCTCCTTCGGGAACCATGCCACCTGTCGCGATCGCCGCCGCGGAGCCGGGCTCGAGCGGAGAGAGCGAGGGGGTTCCGGCCGCAACTCTCGCCGAGATCGGGAGAGTTCCCGGCGTTTCGCTCTCGCGCACCGCGAATCCGTCCATCGCCGAGCTCGGAAACGGCGGAAGGTCGGCACGAGCATGCGCAGGCTCGGAGACGACTCTGCCGGTCGCCTGCTCGAGAGCCACGAGCTCCGAGGGGAGCGGCTTCGCGCGGTCGAGGACACAGGCGAGCGCTTCCTCGAAGCTCAGCAGGTCGCGCATGGGACGTGGACGCTACGGGAGCCGGCTCGGCACGATCGTCGGCCTCGCCGGCTCCGTCTCCGTCGTCTCGGTCTCCTCGGTCGTCTCGGTGGGCGTGTAGGTGGGGTCGTACGTGAGCGCGTACTGGCCGCGCGTGAAGGGCTCCCAGGTGGGCCATACGGAAGGCTCCGGGAACGCTCGCGGCTCGATCACGTCGAGCGAGGGCTCCATGAACAGCCGCCAGATCTCTGCGGGGAAGCTTCCGCCGCTCACCGCGATCCCGTGGACGTTCTCCATCGGGATCTCGGCCCTCGTGTACCCCATCCACACCGTCGTCGCCAGATCCGGCGTGTAACCGGCGAACCAGGCGTCCTTGTGCTCCTCGTTCGTCCCGGTCTTCCCGGCCGCGGGGCGCCCGAACGCCGCTCGCGTTCCCGTGCCCGACTGCATGTTCTGCTCGAGAATACGCGTCACGATTGCCGCAGTTCCCTCCGAGATGGCACGCCTGCGTCGCGGGACACCCCACCCCGCGTCGCGGTCCTCCTTGCCGTTCGGGAGCACGACACGGCGGATCGCCATCGGCTCCGCGTAGACGCCGCCGGCCGCAAGGGTCGCGTACGCGGATGCGAGATCGAGCGGAGAGACCGCGACGGAGCCAAGGCCGATCGACGGCACGTAGGCACCGTTGACGTCCAGCGTGGAGCGGACGCCCATCCGGCGCGCGGTCTCCGCCACCTTCTCGGCCGTGACGTCGAGCGTGAGCTGTGCGTAGACGGCGTTGTCCGATCGAATGGTCGCGCTGCGGATCGAGCTCCAGCCGTAGTAGTCGTTCGCATACGTATGCACGCACCACCAGCTTCCGTCGTCGCAGTTGCCGGCCGGATGCACGCGATACGTGAAGGGCGCCGAGACGTAGTACGTCGAGTCCGGGTTGATCCCCATCTCGACCGCCGCCGCGAGGACGAAGGTCTTGAAGGTCGACCCCGGCTGTCGCCGTGCCTGCGAGAGGAGGTTGAACTCGTTGTTGGGGCGATTGGGGATGACCGCGGCCATCGCGCGGATCGCGCCCGTTCGCGGACTGATGGAGATCAGCGCCGAGGCGGGGTCGGTGGGCTCGGTGAGGGTACTCCTGATCGCCTCTTCTGCAAGTCGCTGGTAGCGCGGCTTGATCGTCGTGTAGACACGGAGGCCGCCCGAGCGAACCGTTGCCGCGCCGTACTCCTCGATCAGGCGATCGCGCACGTAGCCGAAGAAGTACGGCTCGCGGATCCTGCTGTAGAGCCTCCCGGCTCGAGCCCGAGGCCCGACTTCGCCGCACGCGTGTGCTGCCTCCTGGTGATGACGCCCGTCTCGAGCATCGCGCGCAGCACCGTCTGCCTTCGCGCGCGAGCGCGCGCAGGTGCGGTGAACGGGTTGTAGACCGACGGCGCCTGTGTTAGCCCGGCGAGCAGTGCGGACTGCGAGAGCGTCAGATCGAGCGCGGGGCGAGAGAAGAACGTCTGCGCGGCCGCCTCGATTCCGTACGCCTGGCTGCCGTAGTAGACCTGGTTCAGGTACGTCGTCAGAATCCGGTGCTTCGTCCAGGCGTCGTCGAGCTTCGTCGCGAGACACGCCTCCTTCAGCTTTCGCTGCACCGTCCGCTCGCGCGAGATGTAGAGGTTTCGCACGAGCTGCTGCGTGATCGTGGAGCCGCCTTCGACGATTCGGCCGGCCTTGACGTCCGCAACCGCTGCGCGAGCGATTCCCTCGATGTCGACACCGTCGTGGGCGAAAAAGCGGCGATCCTCGACGGCGATCGTCGCCTTCCGGATCCACGGCGACATGCCCTCGACCTGCACCGGCTGGCGGTTCCGCTCGGCAGGGATGGAGCCGAGCAGGCTGCCGTCCGCCGCGAAGAGGAAGGAGTTCTGGCCGATTCGCACCGAGCGCAGGGAGCTCAGGTCGCACGACGACCCGTAGGCGAAGACGGCGGCACCGCCTCCGATCGCCCGCAATCACACCGAGCACGGCGACGACCGCCAGGGCGACCACAACCCCGTTGCGCCGTCGGCGACGGCGGGCGGCACGCCTGTGACGTCGCCTGGGCGTCAGCGTCTCCGGGTCGAAAGACGTCCGCTTGCCACGGGCTGGGCTCATGGACAGATGCTAGCCACCTCGGCTTTCCGTTCGACACTCGCGGCCGTGCGTCCTCAGAATCGCAACACTTCGGGATCTTGGACGCCGCCGTGTCGCCCGATGTCCGCTCTCGCCCGTCTCGTGGGCGCCTGATCGCGTGGCTGATCTTCGTGCTCGCGCTGACGGCGATCGCCTATGCGGGTCGGCTCGAGGGGTCGGAGCCGCCCGACGACATCGCGTTCCGCTACGGGTACGCGATCGCGGCCGCTGTTCAGTACGCGGTCATGCTCGGCATCCTGCTCCTCATCGCACGTGGCCTCGACAAGCGTCAGGTCTTCGCGCTGCGCCGGCCGGTGTCGTGGTGGCGTGCACTGGGATACGCCGCGAATCGCACTCGTCGCCATCTGGATCGTCGGGGCCGCTCTTTCGCCGTTCCTGGATGCGACCGAGGAGCAGGGGCTGGTCCCGGACGAGTTCGATTCCAGCCGAGCCGGAGCCTTCGCAGCGTTCTTCGTTGTCGTCGTGTTCGTCGCACCTGCGGTCGAGGAGCTCACCTACCGGGGCCTGGGCTTCGGGCTGCTCGCCCCCTACGGTGCGCCCCTTGCAGTCCTGCTCACCGGACTGCTCTTCGGGCTCGCACATGGTCTGCTCGTCGCACTCCCGGTCCTGACCTTCTTCGGGTTCGCCATCGGCTGGCTCCGCTGGCGCTCCGACAGCATCTATCCGCCGATGCTCCTGCATGCGACGTTCAACGGAACGGCCCTGATCCTGTCGGTGGCCGGTGTCGGTGCAGCCTGAGCGTCGTTCGTTCGACGGCTTACGCGCGGTCTTCCTCGTCCTCGTCCTCGTCCTCGTCTTCCTCGTCCTCGTCGCCCGTGTCCGCGGGTTCCTCGAGGCTCGTGAGGAAGTCCTCGACGGTCACCGTCTCGAGAAACTTCCGAAACTCGGCTGGATCGAGGTCGGACAGGCTCGACACCGTGACCAGGCCAGGCTGTTCGTCGTCCTCGGCCTGAAAGTCGATTCCCGACTCGTCGATGACGTCGTCCGCGGCGAAGATCTGCGCGTCGCAGCGAACCGCGAGCGCGATCGCGTCGGAGGTGCGGGAGTCGATGTCGACCTCGCGTCCGTTCTGGACGATTGTGATGTTCGCGTAGAACGTGTTCTCCCTGAGCTCGGTCACGGTCACCTTGACGACCTCGCCCTGCAGCTCGGCGATGACGTTCGTGAGCAGGTCGTGCGTCATCGGACGCGGCGCGGCGGCGCCTTGCAGCTTCATCAGGATCGCGGCGGCCTCCGCATGCCCGATCCAGATCGGGAGAAACTTGTCGTCGTCGGCGGTCTTCAGGAGCACGATCGGCTGCTTGCCGATGGGCTCGAAGCTCACGCCGTAAAGGGTCATCTCTCGCATCAAAGGGCCGCCGCTCATGTTAGTGACCGGTGCCGAGCGCACGGGTTTCGAGGACTGGGCGTGCGCTACAGTTGCGGCCCGAAGACAGCAGCATGCGGGCGATTAGCTCAGTCGGTTAGAGCGCCGCTCTGATAAGGCGGAGGTCCGTGGTTCGAGTCCACGATCGCCCATGCGCACTCTGATGGCCGGCGCCGTTCCCCTTCCTCCGCTCGAGCTCGCTGAACGCGTCGGCCGCGGCGCCGCATTCGACGACGTCGGCCGCGCGACTCGCCGCGAGATCCTCGAGCGCCTGCCCGAGAACTGGTCGTTCGCTGGGAAGTCGCGTTCTCGACTTCGGATGCGGCGCCGGGCGAACGCTCCGACACTTCGTCACGGAGGCCGCGGTCGGAGAGTTCCACGGCTGCGACATCGACGGGCCGAGCATCGACTGGCTCGCCGAGAACCTGAGCCCGCCGCTCCACGTGTTTCGAAACGAGGAAGCTCCGCCGCTACCGCTCGAGGGCGACTCCTTCGACCTGGTCTGGGCGGTCTCGGTCTTCACGCATCTCGCCGATCTGTGGGCGAGCTGGCTCCTCGAGCTGCATCGCATCCTCCGGGAAGGCGGCCTGCTCTTCGCGACCATCCACGGCCCCGACCGGTCCGAGGAGTGGGCGAGGGTTCCGCACGACGCGCGGCCCGAACGACCCGCGGGACAACGGGAGGCGGATCGGGTCGGAATGAACGTGCTCAACCACGGACGCGGCTGGGACGACGGCGGGCCGACGGTCTTCCATTCGGAGTGGTGGATCCGCGAGCATTGGGGTCGGGCGTTCGTCGTCGAATCGGTCGAGGAGCGCGGAGTCATGCTGGGGCCGGAGTGGAACGGCCAGGGGGTCGTGGTGCTACGCAAGCGCGCCCTCCAGATCACGGCCGAGGACCTCGAGCGGATCGACCCGTCTGACGAGCGGGAGATCGACGCGCTCCGTCACAACGTCCGCCAGCTTCACCACGAGTCGCTGACGGCGCGCGAAACGGTCCGCTGGCTCCAGTCACAAGCCGCAGGAGCCGAGTAGCCAGAAGGCCGCGGCGAGGGCGCGAGCTACGGCGCTGCTGCTTCGAGGGTCTCGACCAGCTCGGCGAGCGCGGTCTCGTCGCGGAATCTGATCTGCAACGAACCGTTCGCAACGCTCGCGGACAGACCGGTGAGTCGCTCGGCAGCCGCTCGCGCTCGGTCGGCGAGCTCCGGATCGACCGAGAGATTGCGGCGTGGGCGGCGGCGGGCTCCACCCTCCCGCGCGGCTCGCTCCGCACTGCGCACGGTCAAGCCCTCATTGGCGATCCTGCGAGCCAGACGCCGGCGGGCATCGTCGTCCGGGAGGGAGAGCACGGCCCGTGCGTGTCCCTCCGTGAGATCGCCGCGGGCGAGCATCCAGAGCACCTCCTCCGGCAGCTCGAGCAGACGCAGTCGATTGGAGACCGCCGACTTGGAGCGGCCGACACGCTGGGAAACGTCGCCCAGCGAAAGCTCGAACTCGTCGACCAGTGACGCGTACGCGCGAGCCTCCTCGACCGGCGAGAGCTGCTCGCGCGCAACGTTCTCCACGAGCCCGAGGAGAAGCGACTCACCGTCCTCGACGTCCCTGACGAGCGCTGGCAGAGTCGGCATCCCCGCGGCTCTCGCGGCACGCCAGCGCCGCTCGCCGGCGATCAGCTCGAAGCCGCCGTCCGCACGCCGGCGAACGACGATCGGTTGGAGCACGCCCTGCAGGCGGATAGATGCCGCCAGCCCGGTCGCAGCCTCCGGCTCGAAACGCCGGCGGGGCTGGCGAGGATTCGGATGGATCGTCTCGACGGGAAGATGCAGCAACTCCGGCTGTCCACCTTCGCCCAGCAACACCTCGAGCCCGCGGCCGAGGCCTCTCCGCTCCTTAGGAACGCTCGACAAGCTCCATCGCCACCTTCCAGTAGGCCTGTGCCCCGGCGGAGCGCCGGTCGTAGGCGATTGCAGGAAGCCCGTGGCTCGGCGCTTCGGCGAGACGCACGGAGCGGGGCACCGTCTGGGTGAATACGAGCTCGCCGAAGTGCCTGCGAAGCTCGGCTTCGACCTCGGCCGCAAGTCGTGTCCTCCCGTCCGCCATCGTCAGGAGGATCCCTGCCACCGCGAGCTCACGGTTCAGCCGCGCCTTGACGAGATTGATCGTCCCGAGCAGCTGCGAGAGGCCCTCGAGCGCGTAGTACTCGGCCTGGACGGGAACGAGCGCTCGACTGGCCGCGGCGAGTGCGTTGACGGTGAGCGTGCCGAAGGACGGCGGACAGTCCAGGAAGACGAAGGTATACGGGTCGAGTGAGCCCCTGAGCGCCTCCGCCAGATAGCTCTCGCCACCCTCGCGGGTGGACAGCTCCACGGCTGCCGTGGCCAGGTCGTTCTTCGCCATGACGACATCGAGGTTCGGGAACGGCGTCGGCTTGGCGAGGGCGGAGAGTGGCGTGCCGTCCAAGAGATCGTGGGTCGAAGCCCCGTTCGCGCGCATGCCGAGCCCTGAGGTCGCATTGGCTTGGGGATCGAGATCGATGAGCAGAACGCGCTCTCCCGCCTCGGCGAGGCAGGCGCCGACGTTGACGGCGGTCGTCGTCTTGCCGACGCCGCCCTTCTGGTTCGCGACTGCGTAGACCCTTGCAGTGCGCAACACCGGCGATCCGCTATCGCGTAATCCCTGGTCGCGCGGAAACCCTGTGGCGGGCACCGGGCAAGCGTAGAGAGAGGGGCGGCTAGAGTCGCCTCCCGTGCGCGCTCCCGCGCCCCCATACATCGGCGAGGGGCCTCACGCGCTCTGGCACGCGAGCGAGAACGCGGCGATCGACCGTTTCGAACCACATGTGAGCGCGACCGCGGAGAGTGACGAACCGCGCGTCTGGGCGATCGACACGCGGCATCTGCCGCTCTACTGGTTTCCGCGTGACTGTCCACGCGGCACCTTCTGGGCGGGGCCGGGGACAACCACGGAGGATGAGAACCGACCTCCTCGCCGGCGCGAAGCGGGTACACGCAGTCGAGGGTGCGTGGCTGAATCGGATGCGCCAAGCTGCGGTCGTCGCCTACCGGCTCCCCGAAGCATCGTTCGAGCCGGACCCCGAGGTCGGCGGCTACTGGCTGAGCCGGGTGCCCGTCGAACCGCTCGAGGTCGTCGAGCTAGGGGATCTGCTGTCGCTCCACGCGACAGCAGAGATCGAGCTCAGAATCGTGTCGAGCCTCTGGCCGCTCTGGGATCGCGTCGCCGCGTCGACGCTCGAGTTCAGCGGGATGCGGCTGCGCAACGCGCAGCCGCGGCTCGACTAGGCGAGAGGCCGCTTCTTCGCCATCCCGGAACGACGCGGGAAGCCGGCTGGCGTCGTTCCGATCTTCCGGAGAACGAGCAGCCCGTCGTGGTCGGCCTCCAGTTCCGCGGCCAAGCGCTCGGCGACCAGGGCCACCTGTCCGGGATCCGCGGTCTCGCCAACCCAGAGGACGGCGGCGCCACCCTCCGCGACCAGCGGGAGGCAGAGCTCGGCGGCGGTAGCCGGTTTCGCGAGCGCCTTGGCGAGCGCGACTCCGAATCGATCCGTCGACTGCTCCTCCGCCCGGCCCCAGACGATCTCGACGTTCGGGAGGTCTCGGGCAGTCTCGCGAAGGAACTCGCACTTGCGCCGCTCCGCCTCGAGCAACGTGAACGAGCGCTCGGGAAACGCGACTGCGAGAGGGATGCCCGGCGAACCTCCACCCGACCCGACATCGACGATCGCCCCGGGCGTGTTCTCGATCACGGGCTGAGCGCGAAGGGCGTCGTCCAAGAGAACGCGCCGCGCTTCGACATGGTCGCGAAGTCCCGTGATACCCGGGGTCGAGAGCACACCCTCGAGCCAGCGCTCGAGGAGTCCCTCCGTCATGTCACTCGGCGCCGCTGCGCGGAAGCACGACGACGTAGCGGTTCGGCTCCGAGCCTTCGCTCTGGGTCTCCACCTCGGGATCGTCTTTCAGCATCTCGTGCACGATCTTGCGCTCCACGGGTGTCATGGGGTCGAGCTCGACTGCGCTCCCCGTCGTCGCTGCCTGGCGGGCCGAGCGGCTCGCGACCGCCTCGAGGGACGCGTTTCGGCGTGCCCGGTATCCGGCAGCGTCGACGACGATCGCGTGCGCGCCTCCCTCCGCACGCGTGACCGCATTCGCCAAATACTGGACCGCGTCGATCGTCTGTCCGTGTTTGCCGATGAACAGGCCGAGATCCTCGCCGGAGCAGGTGACGGTGACGATTCCGTCGCGCTCGCGGGCGGAGACGGTGACGTCGGCACCGATCGCCTCGGCGATGCGGGCGACGAACTCTCGCGCGTCGCTTGCATTCTCGGTGGAGTCCGCATCCGTCGCGCCGCCTCTGGGGGCCTTCGCGACAACACGAGCGGGCGTGTATCCGACGCCCAAGAGACCCCGCTCACCCTCGGAAACGACTTCGAACTCGACACCCTCCCGATCGAGGCCCGGCACGAGCTGCTCGAGCTCGCGGAGCGCCGACCACTTGGCCTCGCCCACGGTCTCGCCGCTTGCGTCCACGCGCACGTCGGTGTCGTCGCTCACCGCTTTCGCCCGCCGCCCTTCTTCCGCTTGACTCTGCGCGGGGGACCGGTGCGAACGGCAGCGGCCCCAGCCGCGCCGTCGACCGCAGGTTCGACTGCCGCCGCCACGTCTTCCTTCGGCGGTGTCCTGCTCGACCGCTTCGGGGGCGCGACTGGCCGAGGCATCTGCCGGCGCGTGATCAGCCCTTGTCCGGTCGTCCACAGGTTGGTCGTGAGCCAGTAGATCATCAGCCCGGACGGGAAGCTGAGGATGAACGGGATGAAGACGATCGGAAGGAGCATGATCATCCAGCGCTGCGCCGCGCTCTGCATCGACGTCGACATCAGCCACGTCGACGTCAGCTGGCTGATCACGTAGACCACGAGCAGCACCGGCCCGAGACCGTCCTTCGTCGGCTCGGTGATGTCGATGAGGTTGAGCCACTCGAGCGTCGTTTCCGCGAACCTCGGATAGACCTCGTCGTCGAAGTCGCGGAGGACGAAGAAGAGTGCGATGAAGATCGGGATCTGGAAGACGATCGGAAGGCAGGAGGCGTACGGGTTGATCTTGTTCTCCTTGTAGAACTTCATCAACTCTTCGCTCTGCTTCTGGCGATCCGACTTGTAGCGCTGCTGGATCGCCTTCATCTCGGGCGCATGGATCTGGAGGCTCTGCATCGAGTGGATCTGCCTGATCGCCACGGGCACGAGGAGCATCCGCACGATCACGGTGAGCGCGACGATCGACCACGCCCACGTCAGGCCCCCGGTCTCGTGCAGCCAGATGAGGACCTCCGTGAGGACGTTCTCGATGGGCGAGAGGATGCCGCCGACGATCACGTGTCGACCCTCCTCGACCGTGCGAGCGGGAAGACGGTCTGGTCGCGGGCGTGGTCGACTCCGCCGTGGCTCCAGGGGTTGCAGCGGAGCACACGCCAGGTTGCAAGAACAGCTCCGCGGACGAGGCCGAGCTCACGGAACGCGTCGATCGCGTACTGCGAGCAGCTCGGGTGGTACTTGCACGTTCCCGCGGGCGTGAGCAGACCGAGTGTCCACCGCCATGCGTACACGAGAGCGATCCCGGCGTACCTCACGACCGCACCCGCTCGAGCACGCCCGAGACCTCTGCCGCGAGCCACTCCGGGCCGCGAGCCTGGGCGGGCTCGGCCAGACCGGGCCGCGCGACCAGCACGTAGTCGTGCCCGGGCGGTACCTCGGGGAGGAGCTCCCTCCAGGTTTCGCGCAGGACCCGCTTCACGCGATTCCGTACGACGGCCGAGCCGACGGAGCGGGGAACCGCGAGACCGAGCCGCGGATCGCCCGCCTCGTCCTCCTCGCGCGGAAACCAGTGCAGGACGAGATAACGGGTGGACGCGGACGTGCCACGCCGATAGACGGCATCGAAGTCACGAGAACGCGAGAGCCTGTGGCGACGCTGCACCGGTGACCGACTTGCAGTCGTCACGCCCTCAGGCGGACAGACGCTTGCGTCCTCTCGCGCGGCGACGCTTCAGGATGGAGCGACCCCCGCGCGAGGACATTCGCGCTCGGAACCCGTGCCGCCGCTTGCGACGGCGGACGTTCGGCTGGTAGGTGCGTTTCATGATCCTCGGTCGTTCGAAATGAGAGGCGCGCGGGGCGGAGCGCGCAGTATAGACGAGGACTTCGCGATCGATGTTTTCCACAGAGTGGGGACTGTGGCTGAGTTCGGAAATTGCTGCTCAGCCCGTCTCGTACGTTGTCTCGAACGAGAACGCGACGTACCGTCTTCCACACCTGGGGATAGTTGTGTGGAACGCACGAATTCCCTGGAAACGGGGGTGCTTTTTGTCCACTGCTTGCTCTCGACGGGCGCGTTGAGGCCTGCCCGGGACGCTGCTATGCTCGCCCCTTCCTGGAACCCGACGACACTCGAGGACGGTTGGATCACTCGAACGAACCGACCCCCGACAGCCTGTGGGAAGCGATTTCCGGCAGGCTGAGAGAGGTACTCAGCGAGACGACCTACGACACGTGGCTCGCCCATGCCGAGCCGCGCTCCCTCGGCGACGGGAGGCTTGTCGTAGCGGTTCCGAACGAGTTCACCAGGGACTGGATCGAGAGCCACTTCCGCGGGTTCGTCTCCGCCGCAGCGCGCGAGTCGTCCGGCCGGGATCACCTCCGCGTCTCCTTCGTCGTCGGAGATCGAGATCCGACTCCAGTCGTGGACTCTCCGCCCGTCGCGGAGGAGCGGCCGCGCAGGGCAGAGCTGCAGCCGGGCGACCTTTCGGATCTCGGGCTCAACCAGAAGTACACGTTCGACACGTTCATCATCGGCTCGTCGAACCGCTTCGCGCATGCCGCGGCACTCGCGGTTGCGGAGGCGCCGGCACAGGCGTACAACCCGCTCTTCATCTACGGCTCGACCGGTCTCGGGAAGACCCACCTCCTGCAGGCGATCGGCCATTACGTCAGCCAGCACTCGCGGCGGCTCACGCGCCGCTACGTGACGAGCGAGACGTTCATGAACGACTTCATCGACTCGCTCCGAGACAAGCGCATCGAGGGCTTCAAGCGGAGGTACCGAAACTACGACGTCCTCCTGATCGACGACATCCAGTTCTTCGAGGGGAAGGAACGGATCCAGGAAGAGTTCTTCCACACGTTCAACTCGCTGTACGAAGGCGGCGCGCAGATCATCATCTCGTCGGATCGGCCACCCCGCGAGATCGCGACACTCGAGGAACGGCTTCGGTCCCGCTTCGAATGGGGGCTCCTCACCGACATCCAGCCGCCGGATCTCGAGACGCGGATCGCGATCCTGCGCAAGAAGGTCAACACGGAGCGGATCGCGATCACCGACCCCGAGGTTCTGACGTTCATCGCCAGCCGCGTCGCCTCGAACATCCGCGAGCTCGAAGGTGCGCTGACCCGTGTCGTCGCGTTCTCGTCGCTGACCGATCGCGTGATGACCGTGGAGCTGGCCGAGCACGTGCTGAAGGACGTGTTCCCGCAAGGCGACGCCGCGCCGGAAGTCACGATCCCGCGAATCCAGGAGATGATCTCCGAGCGGTTCGGGGTCACGCTCGAGGAGCTGGTGAGCCCGCGTCGCTCCCAGTCGGTCGCCTATCCGCGACAGGTGGCCATGTACCTGTCGCGCGAGCTGACGGACTCGTCGCTTCCGAAGATCGGCAAGGAGTTCGGCGGACGCGACCACACGACTGTCATGCATGCGAATTCGAAGATCACGCGCCTGATCCGCGAAGACCGCTCTGTGTACAACCTCGTGCAAGAGTTGACCGCGCGTATCAAGCAGGCCCGCTAGATATGTGGGTCCCGCTCACGAGCCTCGTGGGGCGTGGGGGACCTGTCGGCGGGGACCAACACCTCCGTCCACCGGCGATTTCCCCGCTCGTACGGCAGAATGAGCCCGTCTTCCACGTGATTCACACTCCTACTACTTCTACGAGTTCTTTTCTCAAGTAATGAATACAGACCTAGCCGAGGCCACCGTCATTCGCGCAACCTGCTCCCGAAACGAGCTCGCTACGGCGCTCGGGGTCGTGGCTCGAGGTATCTCGACGAGGGGAGCGGTGCAGGTGCTGGGGGGGATCCTCCTGCGCGGCGAGGAGGGCAAGCTCACTCTGGCGTCGACGGACATGGAGATCTCGCTCCGCGCCGCGATCTCCGGTGACGTGGCCGGCGAGGGTGGAGTCGTCGTCCCCGGGAGGCTCCTGACGGATCTCGTGCGGCTGCTCCCGGACGACACGGTGACGTTGGCGTACGACGAAGGCGACGGCGTCCTCGCGGTCACCTCCGGAACGCATGCGTCACGTCTGAATGTCTACAGCGCCGAGGACTTTCCGCGTCTGCCGCCCACGGACATCCCGCTCCATACGATCGCCGCGCCGGCGCTCCTCGCGACCATCGAGAAGGTCGCTCGCGCGGCTTCCCGCGACGAGTCGCGGCCCGTGCTGACCGGAATTCTCGTCCGCTTCGAGAGGCGACCAGCTCATCATGGCGGCGACGGACTCCTACCGTCTCGCGGTGAAGGAGACGCAGCTCGAGGAGACCGGACCGGAGCTCGACGCAATCATTCCAGCCAGAGCACTGCAAGAGCTCGCGCGTCTGGCAGGTGGCTCGGGCGAAGTTCAGCTCGGCGTCCACGAGAACCACGTCGTGTTCAACGCCGGTGATGTCTGGCTGACGAGCCGCCGAATCGACGGCCAGTTCCCGAACTACAAGCAGCTTCTCCCGGAGACCTTCGAGGCGGAGATCACGACCTCACGGGAGCCGCTCCTCGAGGTCATCCGGCGAGCCGGAGTCCTCGCGCAGCGAAACGCCCCTTTGCGTCTGCGTTTCGCGGAGGGCGAGCTGGCCGTATCCGCTCAGACCCAGGACGTGGGGGAAGCTCACGAGTCCATTCAGATCGACTACGCCGGCGACCCGCTCGAAATCGGCTTCAACCCGGACTTCCTCCGGGACGGTCTGGAGGCCGTCGCCGGTGAGACCGTCCAGCTCAAGCTGATCAATCCGCTGCGCCCTGGCTTGATCGTCTCGCCGGACGAAAGCTTCTCGTATCTGATCATGCCGATCCGGCTTCCGGACTGACACCAGCCGGCGCTGGTCTCATCGTCCGCGAGGTCACGCTCCGCGACTTCCGCTCGTACCCGCGACTCGAGCTCGCTCTCGAGCCAGGGATAGTGCTCGTCACGGGCCCGAACGGCTCGGGCAAGACGAACCTGCTCGAGGCGCTTCATGTCGGAACGCAGGGGTTCTCGCCACGCTCACGTACGGACGCTCAGCTCGTCCGCTTCGGTGCTGCGGCAAGCCGCGTCCGGCTTCGCGGTCTCAACGGGGAGACGCGTTTCGAGACCGAGGTGAGCCTGGGTCCACGCGAGGCCCGGCGAGCACGCTTGAACGGCGGGTCGCTGAGCTCGGCCGAGCAGCTTCGGCACGAGCTTCGCACACTCGTCTTCACGCCGGACCGGCTGGCGGTCGTCAAGGGAGCGCCTGCGGTCAGAAGGGCGTATCTGGACAGGACCGTTGGTCGCGTGTTTCCCGCCCGCGCCACCCTCCCGATCGAGTACGCGGCGGCCGTCGGCCAGCGGAATGCTGCGCTTCGCCGCCTCGCGATCGGTGCCTCGTCGACCGAGGCCTTGACGCCGTGGACCGAAGCCGTGGTGTCGCTCGGCTCGCAGCTCGTCCGTGCGCGTGAGGATGCGCTTGCACTGATCGCACCCCTGTTCGCAGAGTGCGCTGCCAGGCTCGGCCTCGGAAGTGCGACCCTCTCGTATCAGGGTGAACCCGTTACGACGATCGAATACGAGCAGCGACTGTCACGTGACCTGGAGCGGGGGCTCACCGGCGCCGGACCGCATCTCCATGAGATACGACTCGATGCGGCCGGGCGTGACCTCCGCAGCTACGGATCGCAGGGCGAACAGCGAATCGCGGTTCTCGCGCTCGTGCTCGCGGAAGCGCGGACGCTAGCCGACCGAGTCGGCCCCCGCCCGCTGGTCTTGCTCGACGACGTCCTCTCGGAGCTCGACGGCGACCGGCGCCACTCCCTCGCAGCGCTCGTCGCGGGCGCGGGGCAGACGATGCTGACGGCGACCTCGGCCCAGGCTTTCCCGGGCGCACCTGCGCAATCATTGCTCGTCTCACCCGGGGAGGTTCGACCCCTCTAAATGGAGAAGATCGGAAAGTCGGTTGAACGTGTGCTCGCGCGAAGCGGCGGTGGCACCGCGCTCGCGCTCACCGAGATCACCGCGGTGTGGCCCAAGGCTGTGGGAGAGGCGGTCGCACGGGAGGCGTGGCCTCTGCGGGTCGCTCGGGACGGGACGCTCCATGTGGCGACGACTTCCTCGACGTGGGCCTTCGAGCTCGACCGTCTCGCGCCGGAGATCCACGAGCAGCTACACGCGCTTCTCGGGCCTGCGACGCCGGAGAAGCTGCGTTTCCGAGTCGGTCCGGTGCCGGAGCCTGGAGCTCCGACGGAGGACCCTGCGGAACCGGCTATCACGTCCGCGCAGGCCACCGCGGAGGCGGCCTCGCTGACCGCCGAGGTCGAGGATCCGGAGCTCCGGGAGCTCATCGCCAGAGCCGCCCGGGCGAGTCTTTCCCGGGCCTCGTCCGGCCGTCGTTTCTGATACACTCTCCGAAGCCCGCAAAACGTCGTTTTTGCAGGGCTTTTCTTATGGCCGAAGCAGCCTATACGGGAAAGGACATCACTGTCCTCGAAGGCCTCGAGCCGGTCCGACTTCGACCCGGGATGTACATCGGGTCGACGGGCCCGCGCGGCCTTCACCACCTCGTGTACGAGGTGGTCGACAATGCCGTCGACGAGGCTCTCGCCGGACGCAACGACTCGGTCGAGGTGACGATTCACCCTGACAATTCCGTCACGGTCTCCGACGCGGGAGCCGGGATCCCGGTCGACGTGATCCCGGAGCAAGGCTTGCCGGCGCTCACGGTCGTTCTCACCAAGCTTCACGCCGGCGGGAAGTTCGGCGGAGACGGATACAAGGTCTCGGGCGGACTCCACGGTGTGGGCGTGTCAGTGGTCAACGCGCTCTCCGAATGGCTCGTGGCGGAGGTTCGTCGCGACAAGAAGGTCTACCGCCAGGAGTTCGCGCGCGGGGAGCCCACGACCGAGATGGTCACGGTCGGAGTGGCGGGCAAGGACGAGTCTGGGACGACGATCTCGTTCCTTCCCGATCCCGAGGTATTCGAGGAGACAGAGTTCGACGCGGCGACCCTCTTGCAGCGCCTGCGCGAGACCGCCTTCCTCACCCGCGGCCTCCGCATCGTCCTTGCCGACGAGCGCGCGGGCGGAAAGACCGAGGAGTTTTACTACGAGGGCGGGATCCGGGACTTCGTCGCGCACGTCAACGAGTCCAAGGACGCCGTGCACAAGCACATCGTCTTTCTCGAGGGCGAGAGCGACGAGGGCAACCTCGAGGTCGCGCTGCAGTGGAACAGCTCGTACGTCGAGTCCGTGTTCTCCTTCGCCAACAACATCAACACGACGGAGGGCGGCACGCATCTCCAGGGCTTCCGCTCGGCACTGACTCGGACGCTCAACCAGTACGCACGCCAGGAGGGCCTGCTCAAGGAGAAGGACGACAACCTCGAGGGCGAGGACGCTCGCGAGGGTCTGGCAGCGGTCATCTCCGTAAAGCTTCGGAACCCGCAGTTCGAGGGTCAGACGAAGACGAAGCTCGGCAACCCGGGGATCGCGGGTCTCGTCGAGCGGATCGTCAACCAGAAGCTGGCCGAGTTTCTCGAGGAGAATCGCACCGAAGCGCGCCAGATCGTGCAGAAGGCGATCGCGGCCCGCAACGCCCGCCAGGCAGCCCGCAAGGCACGCGAGCTCACGCGGCGGAAGAGCGCGCTCGAGAACTCGTCGCTTCCGGGCAAGCTCGCGGACTGCACGATCAAGGACCCGGACTCGGCCGAGCTCTTCATCGTCGAGGGGGACTCCGCCGGCGGTTCCGCGAAGCAGGCCCGCGATCGCACGACGCAGGCGATTCTGCCCCTGCGCGGGAAGATCATCAACTCCGAGAAGAACCGCATCAACAAGGTTCTCTCGAACACGGAGATCCAGGCGATGATCACCGCGATCGGCACCGGTTTCGGGGACGAGTTCGACATCGCCAACCTCCGCTACGGACGCGTCATCGTGATGACCGATGCAGACGTCGACGGCGCGCACATCCGCACGCTCATCCTCACCTTCCTGTACCGCACGATGCCGGAGCTCTTCGAGCGTGGCCACGTCTACATCGCCGTACCGCCCCTCTACCACGTGAAGCTCGGCAGCCGCGGGATGTACTTCGAGAAGGACGCGCAGCTCGAGGAGCTTCTGGTTCGCGAGCGCGTCAAGGACATGACCGTGACGGCTCGGGGCGAGCAGGAGACGACCCTCACCGAGGCTCGCTGGACACGCCTTGTCCGCGAGATCGGCCATCTCGAGGCCTGGGCAGCGAAGCTCGAGACCGAGTACGGCCCCGCCGCACGATTCGCCATCTCGCACCGGCTCGTGGAGGCCGAAGCCGGGGGCACACCCGATGCTGCCGCGCTGATCGCGTCGTTGCCTGCGAACGGCTACGTGCTCACGGTCGAAGAGGAGCTGGGCGAGCTGCTCCACGTCCGAGTTGTCGAGACGGAGACGAGCACTGCCCACCGCGTCGACCTGCCGATCGCGATGCTGGAATCCTCGACCTACGGAGCGGTTCAGCGTGCGTACGCGAAGGTCGTGGAGATCGTCGGCCTCCCGCCGTTCACCGTCGCCTTCGGAAGCAAGTCTTCTCGCGCTGAGACGTTCGACGAGCTGCGGCTGGGCTCCCTCGATCTCGCGAAGGAAGGCATGCAGATCAGCCGCTTCAAGGGCCTCGGGGAGATGAATCCGGAGCAGCTCTGGGAGACCACCATGGATCCGACCAAGCGCATGTTGATTCGTGTCGAGGTGGAGGATGCAGCCGCCGCCGACCGCGTCTTCTCCACGCTCATGGGCGACCAGGTGGAGCCGCGACGCCTCTTCATCGAGCAGAACGCGAAGGATGTGAGGTTCCTCGATGTCTGACGTCGTCGAGCCTCTCGGCGCAGGCCGCATCGAGCCGCGCGAGCTCGAGCAGGAGATGCGCTCGAGCTATCTCGACTACGCGATGAGCGTCATCGTCGGCCGCGCGCTGCCGGACGTGCGCGACGGACTCAAGCCCGTGCATCGCCGGGTGCTCTGGGCGATGCACGACTCCGGGCATCAGCCGAACCGCCCCTACGTCAAGTGCGCTCGGGTCACCGGCGACGTCATGGGGAAGTACCACCCGCACGACTCGAGCTCGATCTACGACGCGATCGCTCGCCTCGTGCAGTCCTTCTCGCTCCGCTACCCGCTGGTCGACGGCCAGGGGAACTTCGGCTCGATCGACGACGATCCGCCCGCTGCCGAGCGCTACACCGAGTGCCGTCTCGCGAAGCTCGCCACCGAGCTGCTCCGCGACATCGACTCGGACACCGTGGACTTCGGGCCGAACTACGACGAGTCGCGGCGCGAGCCTCAGGTTCTGCCGGCGCGCTTCCCGAACCTGCTCGTCAACGGGTCGACGGGCATCGCCGTGGGGATGGCGACGAACATTCCGCCGCACAACCTCGCCGAGACGATCGACGCAGTCGTCGCGCTGATCGACAAGCCGAGCGCCAGCGTCGAGGACCTGATGAAGCACGTCAAGGGACCCGACTTTCCTACGGGCGGCATCGTCGTCGGTCGCTCGGGAGTACGGGACGCATACCGAACCGGCCGTGGCCGCATCGTCATGCGCGCACGGGCTCACATCGAGGAGCTACGCGGAGGAAAGAACGCGATCATCGTCACCGAGCTGCCCTACGGCGTGAAGAAGGGCGGTGACGGCGGCGTCATCACGAAGATCGCCGCGCTCGTTCGCGAGAAGGTGGTCACCGAGGTGTCCGATCTCCAGGACTACTCGGACAAGACGGGCATGCGAATCCAGATCGAGCTCAAGCGCGAGGCTGTCCCGCAGGTTGCGCTGAACAAGCTCTTCAAGCACACCGCGCTACAGACGACCTTCGGCTACAACGCGGTCGCCCTCGTCGACGGCGTACCGCGGACGCTCTCCCTGCTCGAGTTCGTCCGCCACTACCTGGACTTCCAGCGCGAGGTCGTGACCCGGCGCTCGCAATACGAGCTGCGAAAGGCGCTCGCGCGTGCCCACGTTCTCGAGGGCTATCTGATCGCGCTCGACAACCTCGACGAGGTCATCCAGCTGATCCGCGCGTCCGACGACGCCGACGAGGCCCGCTCGGGACTGATGGAGCGCTTCAGCCTCTCCGAGCTGCAGGCACAGGCCATTCTCGACCTCCGGCTCCGCGCGCTCACCGGGCTCGAGCGCAAGCGCGTCGAGGACGAGTTCGCCGACCTGCAGGAGCGCATCTCCGAGCTTCGGCTGCTGCTCGGCGACGAGTCGCGAATCGCGGCGCTGATCAAGGAGGAGCTGCTCGAGATCAAGGAGATCTACGGGAAGTCCGACGACCGGCGCACGGAGATCGTCGCCGGCGAGACCGATCTCGAGCTCGAGGACATGATCGCGGAGGAGGACATGGTCATCGCGATCACCAAGTCCGGCTACATCAAGCGGTTGCCGGTGACGACCTATCGCGAGCAGCGGCGGGGTGGCATCGGGGTCATGGGCATGGACCTGAAGGACGAGGACTACATCGAGCACCTCTTCGTGGCCTCGACGCACGACTACATCCTGTTCTTCACCACCGTCGGCAAGGTCTACCGGCTGAAGGTTCACGAGCTGCCGCTCGGCTCACGCCAGTCGAAGGGACGTGCGATCGTCAACCTCCTGCCCTTCCGCCAGGACGAGGACGTGCAGGCGGTGATCGCCACCCGGAACTTCGAGGAGGCTCCCTACCTCGTGTTCGCCACGCGTAAGGGGATCGTCAAGCGCACCACGTTCGCGTCCTACAACACGCCTCTCAAGGCCGACGGGATCATCGCCATCAAGCTCCGAGACGACGACCAGCTGATCGGTGTCCGCCTCGCGAGCGAGACCGACGACGTGCTGATGGTCTCGCGCATGGGGCAAGCGGTTCGCTTCCACGGCAAGCAGGTGCGCTCGATGGGCCGCGACACCTCGGGCGTCTCCGGGATGAAGCTCCGCGCCGGTGACGAGGTGATCGAGGTCGACATCGCGGACGAGAACGCCGATCTCCTCGTCGTGACCGAGAACGGATACGGGAAGCGGACGCGAGTCGCCGACTACCCGGTCAAGGGCCGCGGCACGATGGGCGTGAAGACGGTGCAGCTGGTCGACCGCAAAGGCAGGCTCGCGGGCGCGCGCATCGTTCGCGACGGCTACCAGGTGATGCTGATCTCCGACGCGGGCACGGTCATCAAGGTCCCGGTCGAAGGAATCCGCAGAGCGGGCCGCTCGACCCAGGGCGTGATCGTGATGCGGCTGCGTGAAGGCGAGAAGGTCGCGACCCTCGCGCCCGTGATCGGATCGGACGACGACGATCCGAGTGTCGACGACGCGACAGATCAGATCGGTTCCGGCGAGCAGGCCGCAGACGTGGCGAGCGACGGCTCCGCCGTGGACGAGCCCGAGGTCCTGAGGGCTACTCGCTCCGGTCCGCGAGCTTCGACAACGCGGTCAGGAGGTCGATCGGGATCGGGAAGACGATCGTCGAGTTGTTCGACGCTCCGATCTCGAGCAGAGTCTGCAGGTAGCGCAGCTGAACCGTGATCGGCTCCTGCGACATGACCGCCGCGGCGTCCTTGAGTCGTTCGGACGCCTGGTACTCGCCCTCGGCGGAGATGACCTTCGCGCGCCGTTCCCGCTCTGCCTCCGCCTGACGCGCCATCGCCCGCTGCATCCCGCTCGGGATCTCGACGTCCTTCACCTCGACGACCGAGACCTTGATGCCCCACGGGGACGTCGCCTCGTCGATGATCCCCTGCAGGAGCACGTTGATCTTGTCGCGCTCGGACAGGAGCTCGTCGAGCACGTGCTGACCGAGGACCGACCGCAGCGTGGTCTGGGCGATCTGCGAGGTCGCGACCATGTAGTTCTCGACCTGCACGATCGACGCGTTCGGCTCGACGATGCGGAAGTACGCGACGGCGTTGACGCGCACCGGCACGTTGTCCTTCGTGATGACCTCCTGCGGCGGGACGTTCAGCGTCACCGTGCGCAGATCGACCCTGACCATGCGGTCGATGACCGGGATGAGGAGGAAGAGACCCGGCCCCTTCGGCTCCGGCAGCAAGCGCCCGAGCCGGAAGATGACGCCTCGCTCGTACTCGCGCGCGATCTTGACCGCGGCGAACAGGAACAGGATCACGACGATCAGTGCAGCGACGAGAACGATCAGCCCTACCGACACGCCATCCATCAGCGAAGCGCCTCCCCAGTTGGTGACGACATGGATCCTACGACCAGTCGCAAGTCCTCCTCCACCTTCTCGACCCGAACGTGCTCGCCCGGAACCAGCGGCGACCCGTCGCCACGCTCGGCCCGCCAGAGCTCTCCATTGAGTGCGATGAGCCCGTCCCGGCGAACGACGCCCTCCCCGCCGACGAGTCCGTGCACGCCGACGGCGGCCGGTCGCCGAGCGACGCGCACCACTCGCGTCAGCGCGAAGCCGAGCAGCAGGGCGAGAGTCGCGGCGATGCCGATCGCCACGGGGAGTGAGACCTGGTAGGCATCCCCGGCCGGGTCGAAGAGGATGAGCGAGCCGAGGACGAACAGGACTCCTCCGGCAACGGTGAGTGCTCCGTGCGTCGGAACGAAGGCCTCGGCGACGAAGAACGCGGCGGCGAGGATCATCAGGAACAGCCCCGCCAGGGAGACGGGCAGCACCTGCAGCCCGTAGAGGCCGAGGATCAGGGAGATCGCTCCGACCGTGCCGGGGAAGATCAGCCCTGGGTTCCAGAGCTCGACCACGATTCCGATCAACCCGATCGAGAGCATCAGCGTGATCAGGTTCGGATCGACGAGAAGGTCTCGGGCGCGCTGCCAGAAGCTCATCTCGACGTCTTCGATTTCGGCTCCCGCGGTCTTCAGGACGAAGCCCTTGGGAACGGTCTTCATCCCGTCGATCTCGGCCAGAAGCGCCGGAAGCGTCGGCGCTACGACTTCCACGAGTCCGATCGCCTCCGCCTCGCGTGCGCCGTAGTTCGACGCCTTCGTGACCATCCGTCGCGCTGCGCGAACGTTGCGGTCGTGCTCGCGCGCCAGCTCACCGACATACGCGGCGGCATCGTTGATGACCTTGCGGCGCAGGTCTTCGGAGATGTCCTCGCCTCCGAGTGAGATCGGAGTGGAGGAGCCGATGTTGGTCTGCGGCGCCATCGCCGCGACATCGGCGGCCATGGCGATCACGGCGCCGGCAGAATCCGCGCTCGAGCCGGGCGGCGAGACGTACAGGATCACCGGAACCGTGGAGGCGAGGAAGCGCTTGACGATTCCACGCATCGAGGAGGAGAGCCCGCCCGGCGTGTCGAGGACGACCACGACTGCGTCGAGCTCCTCGTCCTCTGCGCGGTCGATCGCGTCCTCGAGGTACTCCTGCGTGACCGGGTTGATGTCGTTGTCGAGGTGCACCGCCAGCACCTGAGGACGGGCATCCTGTCCGAAAGCGATCGCCGGCACGAGAAGCGCGAGAAGGAAGAGGGAGACAAGAAGTCCCCGCAAAGAGCGGATCCGCACCGGTGTAAGGATTCTATCAACGCAGGTTCGCCACCCTTGCCCGCGAAGGGCGGGAGCGCCACCCTGGAATCCCCATGCGCCGCCTCCTTCTCACCCTCGCCGCCGCCGGTTGCGCGGCAGTCGTCGCCCCGGCGGCACTCGCAGCGAGTCCGGCCGACGTCACGACTCTCGAACTCGTGACCGACGGCACGCGAGCAGCCTCGGGGAGAGAGACCGGTCGCTTCACGCTCGCAGGCATCCACTGGCGCGGGCCGGGTCGGGTCTCCTTCCGGACGCGCTCGCTAGCCGGGGCCTGGAGCGCGTGGCGACCTGCGGCGCCGGAGGACGAGGACGGGCCGGATCCCGGATCGGCGGAGACCCGCGGACGTGCAGGGTGGCGGATCGGCAACCCCTGGTGGGTGGGACCGTCGGATCGGCATCGAGGTGCGCACGTCCGGCCGGGTGCGGCGTGTGCGCGCCCATCTCGTCTGGAGCACCGAGACGAGGGTGCCGTTTCGCATCCCGGCCGCGACGGCGACGCCACCGATCGTGCCCCGGCTGTCGTGGGGCGCCGACGAGTCGATCCGGCGTGCGCCCCCGGTGTTCGCCGACCAGGTCCGCTTCTCGGTCGTCCATCACACCGCGGGCCGAAACGACTATTCGCGCGGAGAGGCGGCGGCGATCGTGAAGGGCATCCAGCTCTACCACGTCCAGGGGAACGGCTGGAACGACATCGGCTACAACTTTCTCGTCGACCGCTTCGGGACGATCTACGAAGGCCGCTTCGGCGGCTCCGAGCGAAATGTCGTGGGAGCCCACGCGCAAGGATTCAACACCGGCTCGGTGGGAATCGCTCTCCTCGGCACCTATGGGAACACGGCTCCTTCTCGAGCTGCGCAAGACGCCATCGCCGCGCTGGTGTCGTGGCGCCTCGACCTCGCGCACGTCGATCCCACCGCGGCGCTGACGTTCGTCTCGGGCGGGAGCAACCGCTTCCCGAGCGGCGTGCCGGTGCTCCTGCGAGGTGTGTCGGGTCACCGGGACACGGGGTTCACGGAGTGCCCGGGTAACCAGCTCTATGGACGTTTGAACAGTCTTGCGCTGACCGCAGGCCTGCTCGGAGGGCCGAAGATCTACGAGCCACGCGTCGAGTCGGGCGAAGGTTTCGTCCGCTTTCGGGCAAGGCTCTCCTCGAGCCAGCCCTGGGTGGTCGTCGTCACGGATGCGGCAAGGGTCGAGGTCGCGCGGGGCTCAGGCACGGGGACGACGGTCGATTGGACTTGGGATTCGCTTCTTGCTCCCGGTGGCCGGTACACATGGACGATCAGGAGTGGTTCCGCGCGGCCCGCGAGCGGTCCCTTTCGAATACGCGGCGTGAGCGTGCCTCTCGGAATCCAGGAAATCGCGACCGCGCCCGAGGCGATCACGCCGAACGGTGACGGGCAGGGGGATGCGGCCACTCTGAGCTATCGGCTGACCGTTGCCGCGAACGTCACTGTCGAGGTCGTGGATGCGGGCGGAGTGACGGTCGCGACGGCAGTCGACCGCGTTTGGACGCGTCCGGGGAAGCATGACGGTGACCGTCGACGGCGAGAATCTCCTCGACGGGACGTACGACTCCTCGTGCGGGCGCGCACGCCTGCCGGTCTCGAGGTCGAGAAGACCACACCGCTGCGCGTGAGCCGCACCTTGGGCCTCGTCTCCGTGACCCCGACTCTCTTCTCGCCCAACCGGGACGGACGAAACGACAGGCTGCAGGTCGGGTTCTCGCTGACGGCTCCGGCCGAGGTGAGCGTTCGCATCTTCCGCGACGGCCGCTGGGTCGCGAGCCCGCATGCCGCGAGCTACGAGGCGGGCGCGCACAGCTTCGAATGGAACGGGGTACGTGCGCTCGGGCCTGCTGCGAGACGGCTCCTACGAGGCGGTGGTGGAGGTCTCCGATGTCGCCGTCGGCGCGATCTCGGTTGCGGTGCCGTTCACGTCGGACACGACTGCGCCACGTGTGCGGCTCCTCTCGGCCCGCGGAATCCGCATCGCGGTCAGCGAGCCCGCGACCCTCTACCTGACGATCGACGGTGCTCGGAGGGAGCGAGAGGTGAAGCGAGGCGGCGTCGTTCGCATCCCGTGGAGCGGAGCGGCAAGACGGGTCCGCGTCGTCGCCAGAGACGCTGCCGGCAATACGAGCAAGCCCGTCGTCCGCGTCAGGGATCCGTCTCTACTCGGCGAGTAGACTCGCTTTCGTGAGCCAGCCGGTCCCCGCCGTCCCCTTCGGGCGGGACGCCATCGAGTCGATCCTGCCGCATCGAGAGCCCTTTCTCCTGCTCGACGAGGTGACGGAGCTCGAGCCCGGCCGTCGCGTCGTCGCGAAGCGGGAGGTGCGAGCCGACGACTGGTGGGTTCCGGGTCACTTCCCGGAGCGGCCGGTCATGCCGGGCGTTCTCATCGTCGAGGCGATGGCCCAGGCGGGGGCGGTCGCCGTTCTCGTCGAGGAGGAAAACCGAGGCCGAATCGCGTTCTTCGCCGGAATCGACGACTGCCGGTTCAAGCGCATCGTCTCGCCCGGAGACGTGCTGACATTGACCTGCGAGATCGACACCGTGCGCGGACCGATAGGACGCGGCAAGGCGACCGCGTACGTCGGGGCCGAGCTTGCCGCTCGCGGCACGCTCACGTTCGCCGTGGAGCGCTAGTAGTGATCGGCTCGGCCACCGGCCCGCGCATCGGCATCACCGGCCTCGGGACGCACGTCCCCGAGCGTGTCCTGACCAACGCCGAGCTCGCGGAGATCGTCGACACGTCCGACGAGTGGATTCTCGAGCGAACGGGGATCCGCGAGCGACGCATCGCTGCGAAGGAAGAGGCGCTCACCGACATCGCGCGGCCCGCCGCGCTGGCAGCGCTCGCGGACGCCGGCGTCGAGGCGAGCGAGATCGACCTCGTCATCTGCGCGACGGTGACGCCGGACATGATGTTCCCGACCTCGTCCGCGATCCTGGCCGATGAGCTCGGCATGCCGAAAGCGGCGGCGTACGACCTGCTCGCCGGCTGCACGGGCTTCGTCTACGCGCTGGCCCAGGCGTACGGCGATGCTCGCATCGGGGCTCTCGCGGCGGAGTCTCGTGATCGGCGGCGACGTCCTCTCCAAGATTCTCGACTGGGACGATCGCTCGACGCTCGTGCTCTTCGGAGACGGCGCCGGCGCGGTCGTCATGGAGCGCGTCGAGCAGGGAGGCTTTCTCGGTTTCGAGCTCGGCGCGGACGGAGGCGGGGGCGAGAACCTCTGGCTTCCCGGCTCGGGCTCGCGCCACTTCGACGACCCGGATGCCTATGTGAAGATGAACGGGCGCGAGGTGTTCAAGTTCGCGACCCGGATCATGGTCTACTCCGCCGAGCAGATTCTCGGCGCAGTGCGGAAAGTCCGTGGACGACGTCGACGTGTACATCCCCCATCAGGCGAACAAGCGGATCATCGACTACGCGGCCGCTAAGCTCGGGATCCCTCCGGAGAGGACCGTCGTGAACGTCGACCGCTATGGAAACACCTCATCGGGCTCGATCCCCCTGGCGCTCACCGACGCGCGTGCCGAGGGTCGCCTGCGCGACGGCGCGCTGGTTCTGATGACCGGGATGGGGGCAGGGCTGACCTGGGGCTCTGCGCTGATCGAATGGACGAACGGGAGGTCCCGATGAAGATCGCGTATTGCTTCCCCGGACAGGGATCGCTCGAGATGGGCATGGGCCAGGACATCGCCGAGGCGTTTCCCGTGGCGAAGGAGGTCTATCGCCTGGGCTCGGAGGCCACCGGGCTCGACCTCGAGAAGCTGTGCTTCGAGACGCCGCTCGATGATCTGGTGGACACCGAGCTCCAGCAGCCCGCGCTGGTTGCGACGAGCCTGGCGATTCTCGCGGCGATGCGCGACCGCGGTCTCGAGCCGGATGTCGTGGTCGGGCACTCGGTGGGAGAGTTCGCCGCGCTCGCAGCGGCCGGTTCCATGGGCACGGGCGAGGCAATCGGGCTCGTTCGCGAGCGCGGGCTCGCGATGGCGGAAGCTGCGCGTCAGCGCCCCGGGACGATGGCCGCGATCCTCGGTCTCGACGACGAAGAGGTCGAGAAGCTCTGCCGGAAGATCGTCGGCGTCTGGCCGGCGAACTACAACTGCCCCGGTCAGATCGTGATCTCGGGCGAGCACGATGCAGTCGAGGAGTGCTGCGCCGAGGCCACGAGCCTCGGCGCGCGACGAGCGATCCAGCTGAAGGTGTCCGGTGCGTTCCACAGCCCGCTCGTCGCGCGAGCCGCGGATCGCCTGCGTCCTGCGCTCGATCGCGTGCGCTTCACCGAGCCGCTCGCGCCCTTCATGTCGACGGTGACCGCCAAGGTCGAGCCCGCACACCGGCTCGCAGCGCTGCTCGTCGACCAGCTGACCGCGCCGGTGCGGTTCACGCAAGCGGCCACCGAGCTGATCAGGAGTGGAGCGACGACGTTCGTCGAGGTCGGGCCGGGGAACGTGTTGTCGGGCCTCGTCAAGCGGATCGATCGCGGAGTGAAGACGATCTCCGTGAACACGGTCGAGAGCCTGGACCGCGCGCAGGAAGCGCTCACTCGGTGAGCTCAACCGCGTTCTGCTCCCTCGAGGGCAAGAACGCGCTCGTGACGGGCGCCTCGCGGGGAATCGGTCGCGCGATCGCGAGTGAGCTCGCTCGTGCGGGAGCGACGGTCGTCGTGTCGTATCGCACCGGAGCGGAGGAGGCCGAAGCGCTGGCCTCCGAGATCGGTGGACGGGCGCTGCAAGCTGACGTGTCCGACCCGGACTCCGCGCGAGCGCTGATCGAGGAGGCGGGCGACCTCGACGTTCTCGTCAACAACGCCGGGGTGACCCGAGACGGACTGCTCGTGCGCATGTCGGACGAGGATTGGAACACCGTGATCGACACCAACCTCGCGTCCTGCTTCTACACCTCGCGCGCCGTCGTGCGCGGGATGATGAAGAAGCGCGCCGGCGCGATCGTGAACATCTCCTCGATCGTCGGCCTGCGCGGGAACTGGGGACAGACGAACTACGCTGCGTCGAAGGCGGGGATCATCGGCTTCACGAAGTCGCTCGCCCGCGAGCTCGGCAGCCGAAACGTGCGCGCCAACGTCGTCGTGCCCGGATACGTGAAGACGCAGCTGACCGACGTGCTGCCCGAGGAAGCGACCGGAGCGATGCTCGAGAACACCCCGCTCGGCCGCCTCGGCGACCCGGACGACGTTGCCGGAGCCGTGCGTTTCCTCTCCTCTGACGACGCAGCGTTCATCACGGGTGCGGTGCTCCTGGTCGACGGCGGGCTGGGGATGTAGCGCGATGAGCGACGTCGCCCAGAACGGCAGACGCCGCGTCGTCGTGACGGGGCTCGGGATGGTGAGCCCGCTCGGCAACACCGTCGAGGACACGTGGACCGCGCTCATCGCGGGAGAGTCCGGCGCGGCCAAGATCACGCAGTTCGACACGACGGACTTCCCGGTCGACTTCGCGTGCGAGGTGAAGGATCTCGAAGTCACGCAGTACGTCGACTTCAAGTCGTCGCGCCGCATGGACCGCTTCACCCATCTCGCGCTGGCGGCGGCGAGGCAGGCCGAGGCGGACGCGGGCCTCGACATCGCCGCCGCGCCCGAGCGGGTCGGCGCCGCCGTCGCGACCGGAATCGGCGGCCTGAAGTCGTTCGAGGCCTGCATCCAGGTGCTCGACCAGCGGGGACCCGACCGCGTCAACCCGTTCTCGATCGTCCAGATCATCCCGAACCTGGCTGCAGGCTGGGTCTCGATGGAGCTCGGCACGAAGGGCCCCTTGCTCTCGGAGTGCACCGCCTGCGCGGCGTCGAACATGGCGCTCGGCGACGGGCTCGACGCGATCCGGCTCGGGCGCGCGGACGTGATGATCTGCGGAGGCACCGAGGCGCCCGTCACGCGCGTCGGGATCGCCGGCTTCGCGGCCATGCGCGCGATCTCCCGCCGGAACGACGATCCGAAGCGCGCCTCCCGTCCCTTCGACGCAGAACGCGACGGCTTCGTCATGGGCGAGGCGGCGTCGATGATCGTGCTCGAGGAGCTCGAGCGGGCTCGCGCGCGCGGGGCGAAGATCTACGCCGAGCTCCTGGGCTACGGCGTCTCCTCCGATGCGACGCACGTCTCGGACCCCGATCCGACCGGCGAGAGTCCCGCTCGCGCGCTCGCGATGGCGTTCGCCGACGCGGGCATCAGCCGCGACGACGTCGGCTACATCAACGCCCACGGCACCTCGACTCCGGTCGGCGATATCGCGGAGACGAGGGTGATCAAGATGGCGCTCGGCGAGGAGAAGGCTTCGCGGACGCCGGTCTCCTCCACGAAAGGCGCGACCGGCCACTGCCTCGGCGCGGCTGGCGCCGTCGAGGCGACGTTCACGATCCTCGCGCTCCAGCGCGGCATCCTCCCGCCGACGATCAACCAGGAGACCCCCGATCCGCAGTGCGACCTCGACTACATCCCGAACGTCGCGCGCGAGGAGCAGGTCGAGATCGGCGTCTCGAACTCGTTCGGATTCGGTGGGCACAACGCTTGCGTCGTGTTCCGCCGCTGGGCGGACGACGCATAGCGCGCCACCTCGCGGGGCGATGACGGGCTACGCGGCGTTCGCCCCGTTCTACGACCAGGTCATGGGCGACCGCGGGCGGGAGGCCGGCTACGTGCACGGGCTCATCCAGAGGCATCGCCCGAGCGCAGCCTCGGTCCTGGAGCTCGCCTGCGGGACCGGCGCGATCCTCCAACTGCTGCAGCCGCACTACGAGATCGCCGGCCTCGACGCCTCGCAGCCGATGCTCGACATCGCGGCGAGGAAGGTCCCGCGTGCGCGCTTGCACCACGCGGACATGACCCGCTTCGACCTGGGCGAGACGTTCGACGTGGTGCTGTGCGTCTTCGACTCGATCAACCATCTCGTCCGCTTCTCGGACTGGGAGCGCGTGTTCGACCGCGCTCGTGCGCATCTGGCCGACCGGGGGATCTTCGTCTTCGACGTCAACACCGAGCGGAAGCTCGCGGCGTTCGCGGTCGCGCCGCCCTGGACTCAGTGGTTCGGCGACGACAACCTGCTCCTGATCGACGTGAGGGGCGACGGGAGACGGGATCTACACGTGGAAGGTTCGTGTCTTCGAGCACTTCGGCGATTCTGCGTACCGGCTCCACGTCGAGGACATCCAGGAGGTCGCTTTCCCACTCGAGCGAATCCGGGAGGCGCTGGGCAGGCGCTTCCGCCGCGTGCGTGTCTTCGACGCCGAGCGGTCGAGGCCGACGACTCGTTCGGAGCGGCTGTACTTCGTCTGCGAAGCCTGACGAGCTAACGTCGCCGGCCGCCGGCCGTCTGATCGAACGATGGCGGGGAACGAGGCCAGGGATCGGCAGGCCCGGACGGCACTGGCTACACGCCGCGCCGTGGTGGGGCCGTTCGAGGTCACGCGGCTCGTGTTTCCTCCGAGCTTTCGCCATGGCCCCGTCGAGCCCGAGCGGGGGTACCTGGTCGTCGTCCTCGACGGCGCGGTCGAGAAGTCGTTCGCCGCCCGGCACGACCACGCTTTCGCGCTCGAGCATCGCGACCTTGCCTGCGGGCGCCTCGCATTCGAGTGCGTTTGCGCGCTGCTCGACGCAGATTCTCGCGATCCGGCCGACCGACGAGCAGGCTGCGGGGCTCTTCGGAGCGCTCCTCAGCCGGCACCGACATCTGACCGCCGCCGTGTCGACCACGCTCGGGTGGCGCATGGCCTGCGAGCTCGAGTCACGTGACGCCGGCTGGTCGCTCGCGCTCGAAGGACTCGTGCTGCAGCTTCTCGCCGCCACCGGGCCGCGTCGCAGAGCCGCCACCGGCGCGCGCAACCGACTGGCTGCGAGCAGCACTGCGACCTGATCCACGAACGCGTGCCGGAGCATCCGTCCCTCACGGAGCTCGCTGCAGCCGTCGGCCGGCATCCGACGCACGTCGCCCGCGCCTTCCGCCGCGAGCACGGAGTGACGGTCGCCGAGTACTCCCGTTCGCTTCGGCTGGAATGGGCGCGTGCCCAGCTCGCCGTCGACGACATGCCGCTCTCCCGGATCGCGATCGACGCCGGCTTCGCCGACCAGAGCCACTTCACGCGTGCCTTCCGGCGGCATCACGGCATCACTCCCGGCCGCTACCGAGAGCTCGCGCGGCGCTGAAAGGCGGCCGAGCCGGCGGGCCGGCCGCGGCCGCCTGCCAGCGCTCTCCTCAGCCGCCTCGAACCTGGAGGTTGCCCTTCTCGAGGAAGAACGGAAAGCGCACCACGGGGTGGTCGGCGCAGTACTGTGCGGCCGCTCCCGCAGCCCGCCGGCGCCGATCGTCGAGGACATGTCGGGCGAAGCGTTCGCCCCCTCTCCGTTGTCCTGCGCCTGGAACCACATGTCCAGCCCGACGAGCGACTCCCGCGAGCTCTTCTCGATGAGCCCGCCGACCCAGACCTGGTTGCCCAGGATGACCGCGCAGTGCAGTGACCCGCTCACCTCGAGCTCGACGCCGTCGCGAACCTGCGTGTAGTCGTACGCTCCCCGTGACGCTCCCGTCGGCCCGAATCTGCACGTGCCACGTGAACGGATGGATCACGAAGACAGCTGCCTGCGGCCGTGCCACCGAACCCGTAGCCGCCGTTCGCCGAGGCGACGACACCGTTGCTCCCGGCACCCGCCGAGCTCGCCGCGGCGAGCGCGATCGCGCGACGGCGACGACGACGAGCATGTTCCGTCTTCCCATGTCCTGCCTCCTTCGGAGATGTCGCACCGAGGCTAGGAGCGCCGTCGCCGCGGGTCTTGCACGAATCGGACGTCTGGAACCCTGTTAGCGCGTCGCCCTGCGAGCGCCGCTCGAGGAGGATCGTGTCGCGCCAGACGCCGTGCAGCCGGGCGATCCGCTCGCGCCGCCCGACCTCTCTGAAGCCGAGCCGTTCGTGGAGCGCGATGCTGGCGGCGTTCTCGGGGAAGATGCTCGTCTGGATCGTCCAGAGTCCGGCGGCTTCGGCGCCGGCCACCAGCGCTTCCATGAGCGCGCGTCCGACGCCGCGCCCGCGAGCGCGTTCTGCGACGTAGACCGAGTGCTCGACGACTCCCGAGTAGCACGCGCGGGTCGAGGTCGGCGACAACGCAGCCCAACCGACGATCTCACTCTCCTCGGTCGCGACGAGCCGATGGTCGCGAAGCCTTCCCGCGTCGAACTCCTCCCAGCTCGGCGGCTCCGTCTCGAAGGTTGCGTCCCCCGTCGCGATCCCTTCGGCGTAGATCGCCCGCACCTCGGGCCAGTCCTCCGGTGTCAGCGCGCGAATCTCCACACCACCCGGAGCCTAGTGACAGTCTGTTACCAGCGAGCCTCTAGGCTTCGCGGCGTGAGAGAGCGCTGGGCGACGTTCGACTGCTACGGAACGCTCGTGGACTGGAACGGCGGGATCTCGAGCCAGCTCCAGACACGTGTTCGGCGTCGAGCACGCCGACCGCCTGCTCGCCCGCTTCCACGAGCTCGAGCCCGAGATTCAGGCGGCGCAGCCGG
The DNA here is from genome assembly GCA_963838395.1 of uncultured Actinomycetes bacterium. GTDB lineage: Bacteria > Actinomycetota > Thermoleophilia > Gaiellales > Gaiellaceae > GMQP-bins7. The sequence continues at coordinate 568,136 of CAWIQX010000014.1, read as the reverse complement.
GCGCCTCCTATCGCGAAGTGCTCACGCTCGCTCTCGAGCGGCTCGCAGAGGAGGAGGGTCTGGCTCTCCCCGAAGGAGAGACCAGCTCGCTCGCTCGCTCGCTTCCGTCCTGGCCCGTCTTCGACGATGTGCCCGCCGCGCTCGCCGAAGCGCGCGACCGCGGCTGGAAGCTCGCGATCCTCTCCAACACCGATCGCGACCTGATCGACGCCTCGATGGTCGCCATCGGCATCGCCTTTCAGCGAGTCGATCGTCGCCTCCGAGATCGGCTCGTACAAGCCGGCCAAGCGCCACTGGGAGGTGTTCCGCGAGCAGACCGGCGCCGACGGCACGAACCACGTCCACGTCGCCCAGAGCCTGTTCCACGACATCGAGACGGCAAGCGAGCTCGGCATCCCGAGCATCTGGGTCAACCGGCTGGGCGAGACGGAGGACGAGAGGCCGACGCGAACGCTCTCGTCGCTCGCGCGCCTCGCGGACACGCTCGACGATCTCGTCCCCAAGTGAGCTCCCTACGCGCTCGATGCCCCGACTGCCGCACGTTCACGGCCGTCGCCGTCGGCCCGGGCTACGAGTGCCACGCGTGCGGCCGGGAGTTCGCAGCCGGGCTCGTTCGAGTGCCGCGAGCGTGGGGTGCCAACGGCGAGGCGATGGCGGACGGCGCGAACCTCCCGCTTCCCTATCCGGAGACGGCGATCGTGGCCAAGGACTCGCTTGCCGAGCAGACCGAGGAGCTGGCGTCAGTCCTTCCCGAGCGGCCCCTCGTCCTCGGCGGCTGCTGTTGCGCGCACGTGGGCGCGGTGCGCGGGCTCGCCGGCCGTGTCGATCGCCTCGCCGTCGTCTGGATCGACGCTCACGGAGACCTGAACACGCCCGAGACGTCTCCGTCCGGGAACCTCTGGGGGATGCCGCTGCGGATGCTCCTGGACGACGGCGTCGTGACGCCCGAGGACGTCGCTCTCGTCGGAGCTCGCAGTCTCGATCCACCCGAGCAGGCGTACCTGGACGAGACCGGGATCGACGCCTCGCTCGATCGTGCGCTGGCGGGCGTCGATGCCGTCTACGTCGCGCTCGATCTCGACGTGCTCGACCCGTCTGCCGTGGAGGTCTTCGTTCCCGAGCCGGACGGAGCGTCGGTCGACGAGATCGACGCTGTTCTCCGAGATGTCGTCTCCCGAGCTCCGCTCGCCGGAGTCGGCGTCACCGGGCATCTGCGAGACGCGCGAAACACTCCGGTCGTCTCACGTCTCTTGACGGCGGCAGGGCTGTGAGCGAGCCGGGGTCAGACCGCACGTAGGATCCGCGGCATGTCCTCCGGTCAGGAGCGCGTCGACGTGTCGGTCGAGACGAAGAAGGCACCGGACACGCCAGCCGAGAAGTCGCACCCCAACACCTGTCCCCGCTGCGGGTCGCACTACCGCGACGACGAGCTCGCTCAGAACCTTCGCGTCTGCCCGCAGTGCGGCCATCACTTCCCGGTCGGCGCCCGGGAGCGGATCGAGCAGCTGGCGGATCCCGGCTCGTTCACCGAGGAGGACGCCGAGCTGCGCTCGGCCGACCCGCTCACGTTCTTCGACCTTCGCCCGTACGCCGAGCGGCTTGCGGAAGCCGAGATCGACACCGGCCTCGGCGATGCCATCGTCTGCGGCAGCGCGACGATCGAGAACGAGGGGTGTCGGCTGTCGGTCATGGACTTCTCCTTCATGGGCGGCTCGATGGGAAGCGTGGTCGGAGAGAAGTTCGCGCGAGCATGCGAGAGTGCGAGTGCGGGCGGCGTGCCGCTGGTGTCGGTCTCCGCATCGGGCGGCGCTCGCATGCAGGAGGGGATCCTCGCGCTGATGCAGCTCCCGAAGACCGTCTGCGCGATCGAGGAGCTGCACGACTCGGGCGGCGCGCTCTTCTCGGTGCTCACGCATCCGACGACCGGCGGGGTCCTCGCGAGCTTCGCGAGCCTCGGAGACGTCGTTCTCGCCGAGCCGGGAGCGCTGATGTCCTTCGCCGGCCCGCGGGTCGTCGCGCAAACGACGCGCGAGAAGCTTCCGGACGACTTCGGGCTGGCCGAGTCGAACTACCGCTACGGACATGTCGACGGGATCGTCCCGCGCGCGGAGCTCCGACCGACCATCTCGCGCCTGCTCCGCCTGTTCAAGGAGCAATAGCTGCCGAGCGAAGCCGAAATGCGCCTGCGCGAGCGGCTCAGTAAGCTCGCCGGCATGAAGCTGCTGCGCGGGACGAAGCTGAGCGGCGAGCTCGATCGCCTCCAGGATCAGCTCGACCGCCTCCAGGCGGAGCCGAGCGAAGAGGAGATCTGGCGCTCCGTCGAGCTCGCGCGGCACCAGGAGCGCCCGTACACGCTCGACTACGTGGAGCGGATCCTCGACGACTTCTTCGAGCTCCACGGAGATCGCGGCCGGGCGGACGACCAGGCGATCGTGACCGGCCTCGGCAAGCTCGGCGAGCAGACGATCGTCCTCGTCGGACATCAGAAGGGTCGTGATCTCAAGGAGCGGACGAAGCGGAACTTCGGGATGGCCTATCCCGAGGGCTACCGAAAGGCCATGCGAGCGATGGCTCTCGCCGAGCGGCACGGCTTTCCCCTCGTGACCATGGTCGACACGCCGGGTGCGTATCCCGGCGTCGCCGCGGAGCAGCACGGCCAGGGCGGCGCGATCGCCCGCTCGCAGGCGGCGATGGTGCGTCTCTCGGTGCCGACGGTCGCCTGCGTGATCGGTGAGGGTGGCTCGGGCGGTGCGGTCGCCATCGCGGTCGCGGACCGCGTGCTCATGCAGGAGAACGCCATCTACTCGGTCATCTCGCCGGAGGGCTGCGCGGCGATCCTCTGGAGGGACGCCGGCGAAGCGCACAAGGCGGCGGCGGCCTTCAAGCCGGACGCGGTTCATTGCCTCGAGCTCGGAGTCGTCGACGCGATCGTGCCCGAGCCGGAGGGAGGCGCCCACACCGATCCGGATGCCGCCGCGGAACTCCTCGAGCAGGGCATTGCGGAGGCACTGCAGGAGATCGCCTCGCTGGAGCCTGACGAACGCCGCCGCCGCCGCCGCGAGAAGTACCGCGTCATGGGCGTGCTCTCGTCCGCTTGACGATATCCACACTCTCCACAGGCTTATCCCCCTCACCGAAAAGCCCGCGTGAGCAGGGATATCTTCGAAGTTCCGGCCGGTTGGTGAAGAAAGTGTTGCGTTGATGGCGACAATCCACAGGTGACGCTCGACGAATATCGGCGCAAGCGCACGCCGGGGAAGACGCCGGAGCCCTTCGGCAAGAAGAAGCGGCGTTCGACGGAACCCCGCTTCGTCATCCAGCGCCACGACGCTCGTCGGCTGCACTACGACTTTCGTCTGGAGCGAAACGGCGCACTGGCGAGCTGGGCGGTGCCGAAAGGCGTTCCCCTGCGACGCGGCGAGCGGCATCTCGCCGTCCACGTCGAGGATCACCCGCTCGAGTACGGCGACTTCGAGGGCACGATCCCGGCCGGCGAGTACGGGGCCGGAACCGTCGAGATCTGGGATCGCGGCACGTACGAGCTCGTCGAGGAGAAGCGTGACGGCGGTCTGACGGTTCGCCTGCAGGGGGAGCGCCTCGACGGCGTCTGGACGCTCGTGCCCGCAAAGCTCGACGGGGATCCGAAGAACTGGCTCCTCCTGCGGAAGGACGGCGACAAGGAGGGACCGAGCAGGTACGCGCCCATGCTCGCGACCTCGTCGGAGGCGCTTCCTCGCGGCGAAGGCTGGATCTACGAGCCCAAGTGGGACGGCTTCCGCGCGCTCGTCACGATCGCCGGCGGTCAGGCGACGCTCACCAGCAGGAACGGCAACGACCTGACCGCGCGCTTCAAGCCGGCGGCGCGAGCGGCAGAGCTGGGGACGCGCTCGGCGGATGCGGTGCTCGACGCCGAGATCTGTGCGCTCGACGACAGCGGCCGTTCCCGGTTCTCGCTCCTCCAGGAGGGCTCGGGCACGCTGGTCCTCGTCGTCTTCGACCTGCTCGAGCTCGACTCGGAGCCGCTCGTCGCGCTTCCGCTGGCGGAGCGCCGGAAGCGGCTCGAGGCGCTGATCGACCCCTCGCGGGGCGGCATCGTTCTCTCGCCCCAGTTCGACGACGGGGTGGCGTTACTCGCCGCGGCCGAGGAGCAGGAGCTGGAAGGCGTGGTCGCGAAACGCCTCGAATCGAGCTACCAGCCCGGGCGGCGCACCATGGACTGGCACAAGCTGAAGGTGCGGAAGGACCAGGAGGTCGTGATCGCGGGCTACACGAAGGGCCAGGGCCGGCGTTCGGCCGGTTTCGGGGCTCTCGTCGCCGGCGTACACGAGGCCGGCGGGCTCCGCTGGGCCGGGAATGTCGGTACCGGATTCGACGAGGCCGAGATCAGGCGTCTCCTCAGCCTGTTGAAGCCTCTCGTGCGCCCCGACTCGCCGTTCGCCGAGACGCCGAAGATGCCGCGCGTCCGCCGCTCGGACGTCGTCTGGGTGGAGCCGCGGCTCGTGGCCGAGGTGGCGTTTGCCGAATGGACACACGAGGGACGTCTGCGCGCTCCTGTGTACCTCGGCCTGCGGGAGGACAAGCCTGCCTCGGAGGTGCGCAAGGAGAAGACTCCGCTCCCGTCGGTTCTGAAGAAGGGTCGCCGCGAGCTCCGGCTCTCGAACCTGGACAAGCCCTTCTGGCCGGAGGAGGGGATCACCAAGGGCGATCTCATCGCCTACTACCAAGACGTCGCCGAAGTGCTCGTCCCGCATCTCCGCGGTCGGCCGTTCACGATGAAGCGCTATCCCGACGGCTGGCAGGGCAAGAACTTCTTCCAGAAGCAGGCGCCGTCGCACATGCCTGACTGGATCAAGCGTGCGCCGTTTCCGGCCTCGACGCGGGAAGGGGAGAAGAAGATCATCGACTACGCACTCGTCGACGACGAGCTCGCGCTCCTCTGGATGGCGAACATGGGCTGCATCGACATGCATGCCTGGTCGTCGCGAGCGGACAAGCCCGACCGACCCGACTGGGTGATGTTCGACCTCGATCCCGCCGAGGGCGCCACCTTCGACGACGTCGTCACCGTCGCCGGGCTCGTCAAGGAGACGCTCGACCTGCTCGAGCTCGAGGCGTTCCCGAAGACCTCGGGCTCGCGCGGGATCCACATCCTGGTGCCGATCGCGCGGCGCCACACGTTCGCCGATGCGCGCGAGTTCGCCTCGATCATCGCGGGCGCGCTCGCAAGGGCGCATCCGGGGCTCGTGACGACGGAGTGGTCGAAGCAGAAGCGTCGCGGCGTCCTCGTCGACGCGAACCAGAACGGCCCCGGCAAGACGAACGCCTCGGTGTACTCGGTGCGTCCGCGGGCCGGGGCCCCCGTCTCCGCGCCGCTGCGCTGGGAGGAGGTCGTGCCCGGGCTCGACCTCGCGTCGTTCACGATGGACGCCGTCCTGGATCGGGTAGCGCGTGATGGAGACCTGTTCGCGGGCGTCCTCGGCGGGAAGCAATCGCTTGGCGCAGGCGCTCCACCGGCTGCGCTAGGCATGGGGAACGAGCGCGCCCGACTCCTCAGGAAGTCAGTGTCGTTGCCGAACGCCCTCGAACTGCCGTATGTGGAACAGGGCGATGCCCTCGGCGTGCCGGTCGTACTTCTCCATGCATTCGCGGACTCATGGCGGTCCTTCGAGCGAGTGCTTCCGCACCTTCCTATCTCGATTCGCGCGCTCGCGCCGAGCCAGCGCGGGCACGGCGACGCCGGACGGCCGGATCACGGGTACATGGTCGAAGACTTCGCAGGCGATCTCGCTGCGTTCATGGACGCACTCGAGTTGGACAGGGCGGTCCTGGTCGCGTCGTCCAGCGCAAGTTTCGCAGTGCAACGATTTGCGATCGACAGGCCAGTTCGAGTTCTCGGCCTCGTGCTGATCGGAGTGCCGTGGAGCCTCGGTGACAAGCTGGTCGGCGCGGAGCTCTCGAACGCGCTGCGCGAGCTCCGCGATCCGGTCGATCCGGAGTTCGTGCGCGACTTCGTCCAGAGCACGGTCTCCGGGGCCGTGCCACCAGACTTTCTCGAGACCATGGTCGAGGAGAGCCTCAAGGTGCCCGCGCACGTTTGGCAGGCGGCGCTGGACGGTCTACTGGCGGCGACCCCTCCCACCGAGACCGGCACGATCTCCGCACCCACGCTGATCGTGTGGGGTGACCGAGATGACCTCGTGCCCCGCAGCGATCAGGAGAGGTTTGCCGGCGCGATCCTCGACTCGCAGCTCGTCGTCTACCAAGGCGCGGGCCACCTCGTGCACTGGGAGGAGCCAGAGCGCGTTGCCGCCGACATCGCTGCCTTCGTCGGGAGACTGCCTGCATGACACGTCAAGTGGCGGTGATCGGAAGCGGCGTGGAGTGGGAAGCCGCCGCCGAGGAGATCGGCCGGCTTCTGGCCGAACGCGGCTGCACCGTCGTGACCGGAGGGCTCGGTGAGGTGATGGCAGCGGCTCACCGCGGTGCCAAGGCGGCAGGGGGAACGACGATCGCGATCCTCCCGGGAGAGCGGCGCGAGGACGCGAATCCGTGGGCGGACCACGTCGTCGTCACCGGGATCGGCCATGCGCGCAACCTCGCGGTCGCAGCCTCCGGGGACGCGGTGATCGCCGTCGGCGGAGCGTGGGGAACGCTGGCGGAGATCGCCTTCGCGCGACGACTCGGTCGGAGGGTCGTAGCGCTGGCGGGAGCTCCGGATGTGGACGGCATCGAGACTGCGGCGACGCCTGCCGAAGCGGTCGAGCTCGCGCTACGAGACCTCGAGTAGGCGCCGTTCGAGATAACGGCTCTCGGGCTCGCTCGTGGTCAGCTCGAGCGCACGCCGATACTCCGCCGCCGCCTCGTCGCGCCGCTCGAGGCGGCGGAGCAGATCGGCGCGGGCGGCATGGAGCAGGTGGTAGCCGTCCAGCGAGTAGAGGCCGCCCATGAGAGCGAGGCCTTCCTCGACGCGTCCCGACAGCGCTACCGCCACCGCGCGGTTGAGCTCCACGACCGGGGAAGGGTCGAGCTCGACGAGCCGGTCGTAGAGAACCACGATCTCGCTCCAGGGGCGATCCTGCGCGTGCGCGGCGGCGATTGCGGCCTGCAGCTGGTACCGACCGCCCCGCCGAAGCGAGGCTGCTCGCTCGAGCACGCGCAGGCCCTCGTCGATCCGCTTCTCGTCCCAGAGCGAGCGATCCTGATCTTCGAGCAGCACCAGCTCGCCGTCGTCGCCGACTCTCGCGGCCCGACGCGAGTCGTGCAGGAGCATCAGCGCAAGGAGCCCCAGTACCTCGGCTTCGTCCGGCATGAGGACGCGCGAGGAGCTTGCCGAGCCTGATCGCCTCGTCGCAGAGGTCGCCGCGCACGTAGTCGGAGCCTGCGGTCGCCGCGTAGCCCTCGTTGAACACGAGGTAGAGCACCGCGAGCACGGAGCGCAGGCGCTCGGGAAGCAGATGGTCGGGCGGGATGCGAAACGGGATCCCTGCCGTACGGATCTTCCGTTTCGCACGAACCAGCCGCTGTGCCATCGCCGGCTCGGTGACCAGGAAGGCGCGGGCGATCTCACCCGTCGTGAGTCCCCCGACCTCGCGCAAGCGTGAGAGCGACCCGGCTCTCGGCCGCCAATGCCGGGTGACAACAGGTGAAGACGAGCGCGAGCCGGTCGTCGGGGATCGCGCTCACGTCGTCCTCTTCCTCCGGGAGGTCTTCGAGGCGTGCCAGGAGCTCGGCCTTCTGGCGAAAGACCTTGTCGCGCCGGATCCGGTCGATCGCACGGTTGCGCGCGGTCGTGACGATCCAGGCACCCGGGGTGCGCGGCACGCCGTCTCTCGGCCAGCGCTCGAGGGCCGTCGTAAAGGCATCCTGCACCGCGTCCTCGGCCAGCTCGAGGTCGCCGAGGACGCGGGTGAGGATGGAGACGGCGCGGCCCCATTCCTCCCGAAAGACCTGCTCGACCGCCACGGTTGCCGGCTCACCCCACCAGCGGCCGGATCTCCAGCGAGCCGTGCTCGGCGGTGGGAACAAGTGAAGCAAGACGGATCGCCTCGTCCAGATCCGGCAGGTCGATGACGAAGATCCCGCCGACCACCTCCTTCGTCTCCGCGAACGGCCCGTCGGTGACGGTCCGCTCGCCGTCTCGGACGCGCACGACCTTGGCCGTGTCCCGCCCGTCGAGCTCGTAGCCGGCCAGGTTCGGGTCGGCCTTCCCGAGCTCGTCGAAAAGCGCCATCCAGCGCGGCATCTCCTGCGCTCGGAGCTCCGCCTGCTCCTCCTCCGAGAGGTCGACCCACGCGGAATCGTCGCCGTAGACGAGCATCGCGTACTTCATGACGCTGCTCCGTCCGCATTCGGATCGACGTAGACGGGCCGTACCTCGACCGCCCCGTGCTCCGCCCCCGGGATCCGCGCGGCGTACTCGACTGCCTCGTCCATCGACGCGCATTCGAAGAGGAAGTAGCCGCCAAGCGCCTCCTTCACCTCTGCGTATGGCCCATCGGTCACGAGCGACTCGCCGTCGCGAACGCGGACGGTCGTCGCATCGCGTGTGGAGGCGAGCTCGGCCCCGCCGACCACGACGCCGGCCTTGCCGGCATCGTCCGAGAACGCGCGGTACCGCGCGTACACGGCTTCCCGCTCCTCGGCGGAGAATGCTTCCCAGCGGGACGCATCGCCGTAGATCAGTGCCATGAACTGCATGCCTCTCCTCTCGTGGAGTTCACACTACGACGATCCGCGACCGCCGAGATCGACAACCCGCTCTTCCCTCGAAAGCATTCGTTCGAGCAGTGTCCTCGCGCCCGTCTTGTCGAGCATCTCGTTCAGATTCCCGCACTTCGGGCTCTGCACGCACGACGGGCAGCCGCTCGTGCACGGGCAGCGCTGCAGCAGGTGCATCGTGTCCTCCACCCAGCCCTCGAAGCTCGCGAACCCACGCGCGGTGAGGCCCATGCCGCCCGAGTGCCCGTCGTAGACGAAGATCGTCGGGCGGCCCGTCTGGTAATGGACGTTCGTAGAGAGCCCTCCGATGTCCCAGCGGTCACACATCGCCCACAGCGGAAGGAGCGCGATCAAGGTGTGCTCTGCGGCGTGCAGCGTGCCGAGGAGCGCGGGCATCTGCTCGAGCCCTTCGAGTAGAGCAGGCTCGGGCGAGAACCAGATCGCCTCTGTCTCGAACGTCGTCTCCGGCATGAGCATGGGGACGACGTCGATCGTCGAGCCGTCGCGCACGGCCTTGCGCGCATAGCCGACGACCTGCTCGGAGACCGACACGCGACCGAAGTGAAGGTCGACGCCGAGCCGCCGCTCGACCCGCTCGGCCTCCTTCGATGGTCGTCTCCGTCTCCTTCTTCACCTGCGTGTACCAGTCGACCCTCGCCGGAATGACGAGCGCGACCCGGTTCGAGTGGTCGAGCTGCTCGACGAGGTACTGCTCGCCGAGATGGAGGTAGACGGCGCCCTCGTGCACCGTCGAGTACGCGCGCTCGCGCTCGACCAGGCCGAGCAGCGACCCGGTCATCCCGTCGACCACGGTGAACGCCTCACCGTCGCCGGAGCGCAGCGAGATGCGCGCGGCCGGGTAGTCGCGGCCCTTCCAGACGAAGCCGGCGGTGGTGCGCTCGAGCTCCGGGAGATCCGCGGCCCGACGGAGCGCTTCCTTGCCGAGCGTCTCGGCGTCGCCCTCGTCCAACGGTGCTTCGAACGCAGCCGCGAGCACGTGCGGATCGAGGATTCTCGGATTCGAGTGATCGACGATCGCGGCTTCCACCCGACGGGAGAGCAGCGCTTCCGGTTCGCGTGCGAAGAACTGATCGAGCGCGTCCTCGCTCGCGATCAGCACCGCCAGCCCGCGCCCCCGCCGTCCCGCTCGGCCCCATTGCTGCCGCAGGGACGCGATCGTGCCCGGGAACCCGACCGAGATCGCACAGTCCAGCAGGCCGATGTCGATGCCGAGCTCGAGCGCGTCCGTCGCGGTCACGCCCAAGCAGGTCGCCTTCGACCAACCGCCGCTCGATGTCTCGTCGCTGCTCGGCCGTGTAGCCGGCGCGGTACGGAGCGAGTCGGCTCGCGGTGGCGGTGTTCACCCGCTCGACGGTGAAGCGGTGGATCAGCTCTGCGGCCTTCCGGCTCTTCGCGAAGCAGATCGTCCTCAGGCCCCGCGAGGTGAGCTGCGACATGAGCCGAGACGCATCTCCGAGAGCGCTCGCGCGCAGTCCGAGCTCGGCATCCAGCAGCGGCGGGTTCCAGATCACGATCTCGCGCTCGGCCCGCGGAGACGTGTCGCTTTCGACGACGGTCGCCGGCGCGCCGGTCAGGGCCTCCGCAAGCTCGCCCGCGTTCGCGATCGTCGCCGAGGCGAGCAGGAACTGCGGCTCGGCCTCGTAGATGCGCGCGAGCCGCCGCAGGCGGCGCAGGACGTTGGCGACGTGCGAGCCGAAGACGCCGCGGTACACGTGCGCCTCGTCCACCACGACGTAGCGCAGGTTGTGCAGGACGTCTCCCCAGCGGTCGTGGTGCGGGAGCACGCCGACGTGGAGCATGTCCGGGTTCGTGAGGATCAGGTTCGACCACTTGCGGATCTGCCAGCGCCGCTCGCCCGGTGTGTCCCCGTCGTAGATCGCGGGCTTGAGCCCCTTCAGCCGCAGCTCTGCGAGCGCGCGTGCCTGATCCTGCGCGAGCGCCTTCGTCGGATAGAGGTAGAGCGCGCGCGTCTTCGGCTCGCGGGCGATCGCGTCGAGGACGGGAAGGTTGAAGGCGAGCGACTTCCCGGACGCGGTCCCGGTCGTGACGACGACGTTCTCGCCGCGCTGAGCCGCCTCCCAGGTCTCTGCCTGGTGGCGGTAGAGCGAGGTGACGCCATTCGCGACGAGCGCCGAGGCGACGCGTGGATCGAGGTCGTCGGGAAGCGACTCGCTGCGCGCGTCACGTGGTGGTTCGACTCCCGCGTAGGCGATCTCCTCGCCGTCGAGCAGGTCCGCCCAGGTCGCCGCGACGTCGGTGGCCACGCGAGCCTAGTGTCGCAGCAGCCTCGCTAGTCGAGGTGCGGCGCGAATGCGTGCTCGTAGTGAGACAGCGAGTGCGCGCCGAAGATCGCCACGCGAGCATCGCCTTCCGAGAAGAGCATCACCGTGGGCAGCGAGAGGACGCCGTAGCGGCCGGAAACCGCGAGGTTCTCGTCGACGTTCAGGCGGACGAGCCGAACTCGCTGTCATGTTCCTCTGCGATCGCGACGAGGTGCGGCTCGATCGCCTCGCACGGCTTGCACCACGGCGCCCAGAAGTCGACGATCACCGGGATCGGCGAGGCGAGCACCTCGTCGGCGAAGGTCTCGTCGGTGACCTCGTCCACACGCCCAGCGTAGACCCCTCGCGCGCTACAACCGGCCGAGGAGAGCGCGCACCCGAAGCAGCGGCACCTTCCAGATCGCCTCCGCCACGATCGAGCCCGTCATCTTCGACGCTCCGGCACGGCGCTCGACGAAGCGGATCGGGATCTCCTGCACCCGCAGTCCCCTTCCGCAGCACGCGGTACGTCGTCTCGATCTGGAACGCATAGCCGTGCGCGGAGAGCGCGTCCAGGTCGATCGCCTCCAGGGTCGCCCGGCGGAAGCACTTGAAGCCTCCGGTCAGGTCCCGCACGCGCACGCCGAGGAGAACCTGCGCGTAGATGCAGCCGCCACGGGAGATAGCGCGTCGGATGAGCCCCCAGTTCTCCGTCCCGCCGCCCTCGACGTAACGCGACCCGAGCACCAGGTCGCGCCTCGCTCGCCGCCGCGATCAGTCGCGGGACGTCGCCCGGGTCGTGCGAGAAGTCGCAGTCCATCTCGAGCACGAGCTCGGTGTCGCTCGCGAGCAGGTGACGGAAGCCGGCGATGTAGGCAGGCCCGATTCCCTGCTTCTGCTCACGATGCAGCACCGAGACCCAGGACAGCTCCTCCGCGAGGCGATCCGCGATCTCGCCGGTCCCGTCCGGCGAGCCGTCGTCGATCACGAGAACGCCGTCGCGCGACGTGTCGAGCACCTCGCCGAGCGCCCGCACCATCGCCTCCAGGTTCTCGCGCTCGTTGTACGTGGGGAGACAGACGACTGCGCGAGGCACGTGCATATCATCGCCGCATGGCCCAGACGTTGCCCCGGAACGCGGAGGTCGCCGATCAGCTCGACCTGCTCGCAGACATCTCGGAGATCCTCGCGGAGGAGTCGTTCAAGGTCATCGCCTACCGTCGCGCGGCCACGCGTATCCGGGAGACGCCGTCGCCGGTCGCCGAGCTGGCGCTCGCAGGTCGCGCGACCGAGCTGCCCGGAATCGGCAAGACGATCGAGCAGAAGGTCGTCGAGATCGTCAACGACGGGGAGATGCATGCGCTCACCCGGCGGCGCGAGCGCGTCCCCGTGGGCGTGGTCGACTTCCTGCGGCTGCCCGGCGTCGGCCCGAAGACGGCCGCCCGGATCTGGACCGAGCTCGGAGTCACCACGCTCGAGAGCCTGAAGACCGCGGCCGAGGACGGGAGGCTTCGCGACCTCTCAGGGCTCGGGCAGAAGAGCGAGGAGAAGATCCTGAACGCGCTCGAGGCGGGCGTGGGAGAACAGGCGGAGCCGCGGCGACTGCTCGGCGCCGGGCTGCCGGCCGTTCGCCGGGTGGTGGAGGAGCTCGAAGCCCACCCGGCAGCCATCGCCGTCTCGGAGGCCGGCAGCGCTCGGCGACGGCGGGAGACGGTCCGCGATCTCGACCTGATCGCGACCTCGTCCGATGCGCCAGCACTGATTGCCGCGTTCTGCCAGGGCAACTGGGTGCGGGATGTCGCCGCGCGCGGGCCGACCAAGGCGACGGTGGTCGGTCACGACGAGCTGCGCTTCGATCTCCGCGTCGTTCCGCCGGAGTGCTATGGCAACGTGCTCCAGCACTTCTCGGGCTCGAAGGACCACAACGTCGCGCTGCGCGAGGAAGCGCAGCGGCGCGGCCTCTCGATCTCCGAGTACGGGGTCACGGTCGTGGAAACGGGCGAGATCGTCACTCACGCGACCGAGGAGGAGCTCTACGCCTATCTCGGCTACGCCTTCATTCCTCCCGAGCTCCGCGAGAACGACGGCGAGCTCGGCGGCCGCCCGCGCGGGCGAGCTACCCAAGCTCGTCGAGCTCTCCGACCTCCGAGGCGAGATGCACTGCCACTCGACCTGGTCCTCCGACGGCAAGAACTCGATCGAGGAGATGGCGACCGAGTCGAAGAGTCGCGGGTACAAGTTCCTCTGCCTGACCGATCACTCGCACTACCTGCGCGATGCGCGGATGGAGGCGCAGTGGCGGGAGATCGAAGCCGTCAACGAGCGCGTCAAACCGTTCCGGATCCTGCGCGGAGTCGAGGTCAACATCCGAGCCGACGGCTCGCTCGATGTCGCCGGACGAGGTGCTCGCGGAGCTCGACTGGGTCGTCGCGTCGATGCATACCGCGTTCGAGCGCAGCCCCGACCGAGCGCATCCTGGGCGCGCTCGACAACCCGCACGTCGACTGCATCGGACACCTCACCGGCAGACGGATCCTGAAACGAGCCGGAGCTGACGTCGACATCGAGCGGGTCGTCGTGCGGGCCGCTGAGACGGGAACCGCGCTCGAGATCAACTCCCAGCCCGACCGGCTGGATCTGCGCGACACGCACGCGCGACTCGCCGGCGAGGCTGGTGTCCGGATCCCCGTGACGACCGATGCCCACTCGACGACCGCGCTCGGGTACGCCGAGTTCGGGATCGGGCTCGCGCGACGCGCGTGGTTGACGAAGGAGCAGGTGCTGAACACGCGTACGTGGGCGCAGATCGAGAAGCTGAAGCGATGAGCCGCGCCTCTGTAGCGGCCAGGCATTCCTCGCCGCTGCGACGATCGGCGATGCCTGAACACGTTTCGCGAAGACGGCGCTGCTGCGGTCGAATGGGTTGCGTCCTATCTCGAGCGCGTGAGCGAGCTCCCCGTTCTCTCCGAGGTCGAGCCCGGAGACATTCGCGCGGCGCTCCCTTCGTCGCCGCCGGACGAGCCCGAGCCGTTCGAGTCGGTGCTCCGCGACCTCGACGACGTGCTCTTGCCGGGACTGACGCACTGGCAGAGCCCGCGCTTCTTCGCGTACTTCGCCACGACCGCGTCGGAGCCCGGCGTCCTCGCCGAGCTCTTGGTCGCCGGGCTCAACCAGGTCGGGATCCTCTGGCGCACGTCCCCTGCGCTGCAGGAGCTCGAGGAGGTGACGCTCGACTGGCTCGGGCAGCTGCTCGGCTTGCCCTCGGACTTCCACGGGCACATCGAGGACACGGCCTCGACGGGCGTGCTCTCGGCGCTTGCCGTTGCGCGAGCGCTGCGGCCGGGCCGGCGTGTCGTGCTCTGCTCCGAGCACGCTCACTCGGTCGCCGACAAGGCCGCGAAGCTGCTCGAGCTCGAGCTGCGCAAGGTCCCGGTCGATGACGAGTTCCGGCTCAGGCCCGAGCTGCTCGAGCTCGACGACGCCTGCGCGGTCATCGCGACCATCGGGACGACCGGCGCTGCCGCGATCGACCCTGTTCCCGCGATCGCCGATGCGTGCGAGGCAGCCGGCGTGTGGCTGCACGTGGATGCGGCCTACGCCGGTTCGGCCGCGGTCTGTCCCGAGCTCCGCCCGCTCTTCGCGGGCTGGGAGCGCGCGGACTCGATCGGCGTGAATCCACACAAGTGGCTCGGAGTGCCGATGGATTGCTCGGCACTCTGGACGCGCCGTCCGGACGACTTCCGGCGGACGTTCAGCCTCGTTCCCGAGTTCCTCCAGTCTCCCGACGACGCGGTGAACCTGAGCGAGCTCTCGATCCCGCTCGGACGCCGGTTCAGAGCGCTCAAGCTCTGGGCCGTGCTCCGCTGCTTCGGTCGCACGGGTCTCCAGCAGCGGATACGCGAGCACGTGCGGCTGGCGGCGCTCTTCGAGGAATGGGTGCGCGACGAGGCCGGGATGGGAGGTCGTCGGCGCCGCGGCATTTCTCGCTCGTGTGCTTCCGTCGCGTGGGAACCGACGAGGACAACGAGCGCCTGCTCGAGCGGGTGAACGCGTCCGGCGAGGTCTTCCTCTCGCACGCCCGCCTCGGCGGTCGCTACGCGCTTCGGCTCGCGATCGGGAACTTCGGGACGACGCGAGGACGACGTGCGCCTTGCCTGGGACGTGCTCAACCGGGAGGCTGCCGTCCTCTGAGGTAGATCCGTGACGCGCGGAAGACGCGACCGCCCTCGGCGGCCGAGACGGCGCGGCCGGCCGCGAAGAGACCGTCGCCGACGAGTGCGAGTCCCGCCCGCATCTCCTGTTCCTCCGAGAGCTCCACGCTCCGCAGGTCGACCCCGGAGACCAGCATCGAGCCGGCGGTGTTGAGGCGCGAGGCACGGATCGAGAAGCACGGCTCGCGAACGCACCGCACGCCGATGTCGCGCAGACGGTAGAAGGAGCCGGCCGCGACGGCTCCCACGGGATTGCGGACATCGGTTGCGATCGAGCATGCCGAGGTGTTCGAATCCCGGTACGTCACCGGCCGCGATCCCGCCCTGTACCACCGCGCCGTCCTGGATCGTTCGGCTGGCCGGCCACGCCGACGCGACGTAGCATCGCGGCCGGAACTTCCTGTCGAGGCACTTCGTGCGAGTGCGATTCGCGAGCGCGATCCAGTATCCGCCACAGAGCGGTGACGGGCAGAGGCGAGGGTCTGCACGAACGACGTATACCTGGGCGGGCTTTGCGTCCGCACCCTCCGCTGAGAGTGCTCCGATGACGATCGCGCCCATGAAGAGCGCGATCGTCGCGCTGAGGACGATCTTCACCCCTCCCTAGGATACGAACCGTGCGCCTGATCGCCATCGGGATCGTGGCGGGAGTGTTCTCCGCCCTCCTCGGCGTCGGTGGCGGGCTGATCGCGGTTCCGCTGCTGATCCTCTTCGCGCATGTTCCGGAGCGGGCCGCGACGGCGACCTCGCTCGGAGCAATCGGGATCACGGCCCTGGCGGGAGTGATCGCTTTCGCCTATCGCGGGGAAGTGAACTTCGAGTACGCGGCGCTCGTCGGGCTTCCGGCCGCCGCCGGCGCCTTCCTCGGGACGATGCTGCAGCAGCGGATCACGACCCAGCATCTCACCTATGGCTTCGCGCTGCTCCTCACCGGAGTCGGCGTCTGGCTGCTGGTCGCATGACGACGTCCACGATCGTTCTCGGACTCGTCCTCGGTCTGGCTGCGGGCGTCATGTCCGGCCTCTTCGGAGTCGGGGGAGGAATCCTCTTCGTGCCGACGCTCGTCGCGCTCGGTCTCGGGCAGATCGAAGCGCAGGCGACATCGCTGCTGGCGATCCTGCCGACGGTTGCCGTCGGCGCGGCGAACCAGCGTCGCTACGGGAACTTCCGCCCGAGAACCGCTCTCGTCGTCGGTGGAGCTTCGGTGCTCGGAGTGGAGTTCGGGGCCAGGATCGCGACCTCGCTCTCGGAGACCACCCTGAGAAGGCTCTTTGCCACGCTGCTCTTCGCGGTCGCCATTCAGCTCGCCTGGCGTGCTGCGCGAGCTCGACCCCGCTACCCTGATTCGTCGTGATCCGTGTCGTCGTCCTCGCCGGCGCGGTACTCGCCGTCAGCGCCGCTCTCGCGGGCGCCGCTCCACCGCCACAAGGCTCGAGCACGGGCGCGAATGCGGTACTCGTGCGGATCACCATTCCCGGCGAGGAGACGGTGTCGCTCGGCGAGCTCACGTGGCCGACGAACCTGAGCGCCGACGTGCAGTCGTTCCAGTTCCCGGACGACGGCTCGATCGTCAGCCTCGGGCGCTCTCGCGCGCTCGGTATCGGCGCAGACGGGGGAGGCGGCCACCGCGCAAGCCGTCGCCGAGGTGGTCGGGCTCACGCTCTTCGGCGGCGAGCTCACCGCGGCCCAGGTGGCCGCTTCGACCACGGCCGGAGCGAGTCAGCGGTCGGCCGGAGCCGACGTGTCTGCATCCGCGGTTCTCGGCCTGCGTGCACTCGGGCAGGACCTTGCGGCGACACCGGGCTCGACGGCCTCGCTCGCCGAGTGGGGTGTCGTCTCGGTGCTCTTCGTTCAGAGCGGCAGTCGTCGCGCGGGCCCACCCGGCGCGCAGGGGAACGTCGTCGCGCTCCGCGTGACGCTGACTGCGGCGCACGGTGGGCTTCCGGCCGGCAGCGAGATTCTCATCGGCAGCGCGCAGGCCATCGCCGTGGCTCAGGTTCCGACCCGGCCTCGCCCGCCGGGCCAGCCGACGCCCCGGCCTGACCCTCCGGTTCGACCCTCCCTCCCGAGCGCCCCCGAGCCCGACACCGCCGGAGCGGTCCCGGGCGGGCCCGGTCCTCGCCTCACCCGAGGTGTCGGGGAGGCTCTCGGCCGGCGGCTACGTGTTCCCCATCTTCGGCACCGCCTCGTTCGGGGACAGCTTCGGCGCTCCGCGAGCGGGGATCCCCGGGGGCTGGCATCACGGAGAGGACATCTTCGCCCGCGAAGGCGCGCCTCTCCTCGCGGTCGCCGACGGCGTCATTCACACGGTCGGCTTCATCAAGCTCGGTGGTTACCGGCTCTGGCTGCGGGACGACCTCGGGAACGAGTTCTACTACGCTCACCTCTCGGCGTACTCGCCGCTCGCGGTCGAGGGAACACGCGTGCAGGCGGGAGACGTGATCGGTTTCGTGGGTGACACCGGCGACGCCGAAGGCGGATCGCCGCATCTCCATTTCGAGATCCACCCCGCGGCGATGAGCGGGCTCGGCTACGACGGCGTCGTCGCTCCGTATCCCGATCCTCGTCGCCTGGCGCCGTGCCGAGGACATCTCCTTCGCGGCCGGGCGGATCTTTACTCCCCGAGGCCCTGGCGGGGTGGCGCTGCCGCCGCCCGGGGCCGTGTTGCTGCAGGCCGACGACATCGCGTCGACCAGCGGGCTCGTACCCGGGGCGCTGGAGCGCGCGCTGACGCGCTGAGGCGCAAGACCGGAATCCGCTCGCGCGGATCCCGGTCGCGCACGATGCCTGTAACGCGCTGGCTGAGCGAACTACGACTTCAGCTCTTCGACCGGCTCGCTGCCGTTGCCGGGCGCAATGTCGGACTCGGTGCCGAATCCCTCACCGAACTCTTCGAAGCCGTCACCGTTCCCGCCGGAGATGCGCTCCATGATCCAATCGCGCGTCGACTGGCCGGTCCACGGGTTGTAGAGCATCCCGATGATCACGCCGGTCAGCATCGCCACGTTGCGCGCCTTGTGGCTCTTCTTCTCGCCCTTGATGCGATCCGACGCGTCGGTCAGACCCTCGACGAGCTCGTTGAGCTCCTTCTGGAAGCTCTTCGAGGAGATCTTCTGGGCCTTGCCTTTCACGCCGTCGCCCTTCGAGACGTTCTCGTAGAGCTCGCGCGCGGCGGCGAACGCCGCCATGAGGTCGTCGCGCAGCTCCGGATCCTCCATCGCGCGCTTGACGTAGGGGCGCACGGCCTCCGCTCGATCTTTGGTTCTCGCCATGCGAGGTACCACCTTTCTTCGACTAGGTCGTGAAGTATGTCGTCTAGGATCGCCCAGGTGCAGGGGATCCTCTCTCTTCTTCTCCACCCGAGGCGATTGCTAACCATCCTGGCGGGAATCCTCGCCACGATCGCGCTACGTCTGGATCGCCGCGGTGCGCGCGGTGCCGGGTGTTCGACGGCGCAAAGCTGCGGCACGGGCGGAATGGCGAGCGAGGCGCGCGCGTTCGGACGAGTAGTCACCCCGCGATGGCAAGCCTGACCCGGTTCGTGCTCCGCCACCGCTGGCTCGTGCTGGCCGCGTGGGCGATCGTGTTCTCCGTCTGCGGTCTCGCCTCCACGCAGCTCGCCGAGCCTTCTGACCAACCGCTTCACGCTGCCAGGCACCGATACGCACCGGGCGGAGCGCATCCTCGAGGAGCAATTCGGCCAACGTACGACCGGCGCTTTCACGGTCGTCGTTCGGAGCGAGGGAAACGCAAAGCCGTTGGTGCCCGAGGCGCGGGCGGCCGCGGAGCGGGCGGCTGCGGAGCTTCCCACCGGGCAGCTCGTGTCGGTGCGTAGCCGGTCTCCGACGACGTCGTCGTCGCGCAGATCGTCTCCAATCTCGAGCCGGCCGACTCCAAGGGGCGAACGGACGAGATGCGCGCGGCGCTGGGAGCGATCGACGGCGCGGAGATCTACCTCACCGGCCAGGCGGCGATCGAGCACGATCTCGACCCGGTGTTCGCGGAGGATCTCCTCCAGGGCGAGCTGATCGCGGTTCCGATCGCGCTCCTGATCCTGATCTTCACCTTCGGAACGCTCGCGTTCCTGCTTCCGTTCGCGTTCACGATCGTGACGATCCCGACCACGCTCGGGATCATCTGGGTCTTCGCCAACTTCATGGAGCTGACGACATACCTCACGAACCTCGTCACCCTGATCGGGCTCGGCATCGCGATCGACTACTCCCTGCTGATCGTGTACCGCTATCGCGAGGAGCTTCGCCGCGGGTCGCCGCGCGACGAGGCGCTCGTGACGACGATGCTGACCGCCGGGCGAGCGGTGGTCTTCAGTGGCACCGCGGTGGCGCTCGGGCTGGCGCTGCTCCTGTTCATGCCGCTTCCCTTCATTCGCGGATTCGGCGTCGGCGGCCTGATCATCCCGGCCGTTTCGGTGCTCGCGGCGGTGACGTTCCTCCCCGCCGTCCTCTCGCTCGTGGGGAAGCCGCTCGATCGCGTGCGCTTGCTGCCGAAGCGCTGGCTCGAGCAGCGAGCCGACCCCGAGAGCGGCTTCTGGGCGGTGCTCTCCCGCTTCATCATGCGCCACGCGAAGCTCGTCGCGGGAGCGACCACCGCGCTTCTCGTCCTGCTCACCCTGCCCGTCCTCGCCCTGGAGCTCGGCCCCGGGTCGAACGAGGGCATTCCGCGCGATCTCGAGGCGGTTCGGGGATTGGAGATCGTGAATGACGCCGTCGGCGCGGGAGCGACCGCGCCGAGCGCGATCGTGATCGACACCGGGAGCCCAGGAGGCGCGCGAGACCCGGCCGTCGGGCAGGCTCTCGAGAGAGCTCGGCCGTCTGCTCGAAGCGGATCCGGAGGTGGCGGCGATCCGATTCGAGCAGACACCGCAGTACGTCGATGCGACCGGTCGCTTTCTGAACGTCGAGGTCGTCGGTGCGAGCGACTACGGCGACCCGGCGAGCCTCGAGTTCGTGAGCAGGCTGCGCGGCGAGATCATCCCGGGCGCGGGCTTTCCCGAGACCACGGTCGTGTACGCCGGCGGCGGGCCGCCCGCGGGCAAGGACTTCATCGACCTGACCTACAGCTGGTTCCCGTGGCTCGTGCTCGCGGTGCTCATCGCGACGTTCTTCCTGCTGATGAGGGCATTCCGCTCGATCGTGCTGCCGCTGAAGGCGATCATCCTGAACCTGCTCTCCATCGGCGCCGCGTACGGGCTGCTCGTGATCGTCTTCAAATGGGGAGCGGGCGAGTGGATCGGGCTGATCGCGTTCGACCAGATCGAGGCGTGGGTCCCGGTCATGCTCTTCGCGATGCTCTTCGGCCTCTCGATGGACTACGAGGTCTTCCTCGTCTCCCGGATGCGCGAGGAATGGGACAACGGGGCGACGAACGAGGAGGCGGTCGTGCTCGGGCTCACCAAGACGGGGCGGCTGGTCACTGCCGCGGGTCTGATCATGTTCGCTGCCTTCATGGGCCTGATCGCGGGCTCGATCGTCGGACTGCAGCAGTTCGGGTTCGGCCTCGCGGCGGCGATCCTGATCGACGTCACCATCGTGCGGGCGCTGCTGGTGCCGAGCGCGATGACGCTCTTCGGGAAGTGGAACTGGTGGCTGCCGGACGGCCTGGCTCGCGTCGTCCGCGTCGAGCCGTCACCGCTCGGCGCGCACCGGGCACACGATGCGCCCGCTGCGGCGAGCGGGGACTAGCCCGCCGTCGCCCACGGTTAGCATCCCCGCGTGCAGCCCAAGGGTCTCATCTGCGCGGGTGGCGAGGCCACGCGCCTCGGCGAGCTGACGCGCGTCTCGAACAAGCACCTGCTCCCGGTCGGGAGCTGGCCGATGATCTACTACCCGCTGCAGCTGCTCCAGCTGGCGGGGATCCGGGACGTCCTTCTCGTCACGGGTAAGGGCCACGCGGGGCAGATGATCGACCTCCTCGGCGACGGACGGCTCGCGCCGCGGGGTGGCGGCGATCCCGATCCTCGAGGTCGATCTCACCTACAAGGTGCAGACGGAGCCCGGCGGGATCGCGCAGGTCGTCGGCATGGCGCGCGACTTCGCGGCCGGCGCTCCGCTCGTGGTCGTGCTCGGCGACAACATCTTCGAGAACGCGCAGTCGGCGGCGCTCGCCGAGTGGGCGGACGACGGACAGCGCGCGCGGATCTTCGTCAAGGACGTCGCGGATCCCGAGAACTTCGGGGTCGTCCTCTATGGCGAGGACGGCACAGTCGCAGACATCGTCGAGAAGGCGGGCGTCGTCGACATGCGGTTCGACTCGCCGCCGTCCTCTCACGCCGTGGTCGGCCTCTACTGCTATCCCCCCGACGTGTTCGACGTCATCGCGAGGCTCGAGCCGTCGAGCCGCGGTGAGCTCGAGATCACGGACGTGAACCGCCACTACGCGGCGGAGGGCCGACTCGAGGCACGCGAGGTCGAGGGCTGGTGGGAGGACGCGGGCAAGCACTGGCAGCACCTCGCGGACATCGGCCGGCGGATCGACGAGACCGGAGCCAACAAGTGATCGAGGGGCTGCAGCGCATCCCGCTTCGGGTGCACGAGGACGAGCGCGGCTGGTTCTGCGAGCTGCGCAAGGACAGCGCGCTGCCCGCGCGGATGACGCAGACGAACGTCTCCTTCTCGCGCGCCGGTGTCATCCGCGGCCTGCACTTTCACGAGCGTGGTCAGGACGACCTCTTCGCCTGCCTGCAGGGCACGGCGCGCGTCGTCGTGCTCGACCGCAGCGAGCGGCGAGACGTACACCGAGGACATCGGGGAGGACAATCGGGTCGCGCTCTACATCCCCGGCCACCACGGCCACGGCTTCGAGGCGCTGACGGACATCCTCTTCTGCTACCACGTGACCGCCGAGTACGACCCCGCCGACCCCGACGAGCAGACGATTCCCTGGAACGACCCGCGCGTCGTAGACCTATGGAGCACGAGCACACCGACCCTGTCCGCGCGGGACGCCGCCGTCGCGTCCTGATCACGGGCGCCGGCGGCCAGCTCGGCCGCGCGCTCCAGGACGCGTTCGCGGACGACGATCTCGTCGCACTCGGCCACGAGGACTGGGACGTCACCGATCCGCCAAGTTACGAGCTGTTACAAGGCAAG
Organism: uncultured Actinomycetes bacterium; assembly: GCA_963838395.1. Lineage (GTDB taxonomy): Bacteria > Actinomycetota > Thermoleophilia > Gaiellales > Gaiellaceae > GMQP-bins7. Next base: position 545,816 of record CAWIQX010000014.1, on the reverse strand, counting down.
CTCGACCTCGTCCTGCATGCGGCCGCGTGGACGGATGTCGACGGCGCCGAAGCGAATCCGCAGGCTGCGGCTGCTGCGAACGTGGGAGGCACGGCGAACGCCGCCTCGCTCGGAGCGCCGCTGGTGGCCTTCTCGTCCGACTACGTCTTCGACGGTCGCAAACGGGAGCCGTACGTCGAATCCGACGGAGCCGAATCCGCTCTCCGCGTACGGGCGCAGCAAGCTGCATGGCGAGGCGGCGGCCGGCCCGGACGCCTGGATCGTCCGCAGCTCGTGGCTCTTCGGGCCGACGGGCCACAACTTCGTGCGGACGATGCTCCGGCTCGGCGCCGAGCGCGACGAGGTCGCCGTGGTCGACGACCAGCGCGGTTGTCCGACCTTCGTCGGGCATCTGGCGGCCGGCGTGCGCGAGCTCGTCGACGAGGATCGACCGCGTGGGATCTGGCATGTCGCCGCGGCGGGCGACTGCACGTGGGCCGAGTTCGCGGAGGAGATCTTCGCGGGCGCCGGGATCGACTGTCGCGTGCGGCCGATCTCGACCGAGGAGCTCGGGCGCCCGGCGCCCCGCCCGGCGCACGCGATCCTGCGAAGCGAGCGCGAGGGCGCGCCCGTTCTCCCGCACTGGCGCGAGGGCCTGCGCGCGTGTCTCGACGAGCTCGGACGCTAGCCTCTGCCACATGCGACTTCTCGTCACCGGCGCGGCCGGCTTCATCGGCTCGAACTTCGTCCACTACTGGCTCGAGCAGCATCCGGACGACCATGTCGTCGCCTACGACCTGCTGACCTACGCCGGAAACCGGGAGAGCCTCGCGCCCGTCGAGGACCGGATCGTCTTCGTGCAGGGAGACATCGGCGACGGCGAGCTCGCCGAGAAGACGCTTCGCGAGGAGCGGATCGACACGGTCGTCAACTTTGCGGCCGAGTCGCACAACAGCCTCGCCGTGGTCGACCCGACGCGGTTCTTCCGAACGAACGTGCTCGGGACACAGACGTTGCTCGAAGCAGCTCGGGCTGCGGGGGTAGCGAGGTTCCACCACGTCTCGACCTGCGAGGTGTACGGCGATCTCGCCCTCGACACGGACGAGGTCTTCACCGAGGACTCCCCGTACCGCCCGCGCACGCCCTACAACGCGTCCAAGGCGGGAGCGGATCACGCCGTTCGCGCGTACTTCGAGACCTTCGGCCTGCCCATCACGATCACGAACTGCTCGAACAACTACGGCCCGTTCCAGTTCCCCGAGAAGGTGATTCCCCTCTTCACGACCAACGCCCTCGACGACGAGCCGTTGCCGATGTACGCGTCGACGCAGAACAAGCGCGAGTGGCTGCACGTTCTCGACCACTGCTCGGCGATCGACCTCGTGCTCCGCGAGGGGGTGGAGGGCGAGACCTACAACGTGGGCTCGGGGATCGAGGCGACGATCGAGGAGATCGCCGACCTCGTGCTGGAGCTGACCGAGAAGCCGCAGACGCTGAAGACGATCGTCCCCGACCGGCCGGGACACGACCGCCGCTACCTGCTCGACTGCGACGAAGATCCGCGACGAGCTCGGCTGGGAGCCGACGCACGGCTGGCGCGACGGCCTGGCCGAGACGGTCGCGTGGTACGCGGCGAACCGCGAGTGGTGGGAGCCGTTGAAGAAGCGCGCTCCGGTCGAGGAGACCGCCTGGCGCTGTAGCCGGTGTGTGAACCGAGACGAACCAGCTCGACCGGCTGAACCGCCGGCCGGTATGGCGCACGTCGCTCAACGCTCCGCGCGCGACTGCCGAAAATACAAACGATTTACGTTATGTCGCTAGCCTGGTCCACCGCTGTGCGCCTCCTGACCGTCTCCGCGGTTCTCGCCGCGCTCGCCGCGGGTGCGGCCTGGGCGCACCCTGCCCAGCCGGAGCCGATGTCCGGAGAGGCGATCTTCGTCGTGTCCGGGCGTGGCTGGGGCCACGGCGTGGGGATGAGCCAGTACGGCGCGTACGGCATGGCCAAGGCCGGCCACACGCACGACGAGATCCTCGCGCACTACTACTCGGGGACCGAGCTCGGCCAGGCACAGACGAAGCAGGTTCGCGTGCTCCTCGCCGAGGCCAGGCCCGCCGTGACGATCTCGTCCCCGAAGCCGTTCACCGCCGTCGACGCGCGCGGCGAGACCTACAAGCTTGCCCCCGGGGCGATCGTTCTCCGGTTCAGGCTCAAGCTCTCCACGAAGGACGGGCCCGTGAAGGCTGCGTCGCCGCTCCTGATCCGGCCGGGGAAGGACACGCCGCTCGCCTTCGACGGCGTCCAGTACCGGGGCAGCTTCGAGCTGGCGGTGCAGGGAAACTTCCTCCGGGTCGTGAACGTCGCCCCGCTCGACTCGTACCTCTCCGGCGTGGTCGCGAACGAGATGCCGTACACCTGGCCGAGCGAGGCGCTGAAGGCGCAGGCCGTCGCCGCGAGGTCCTACGCGCTCGCGAACGTCGTCAAGGGCAAGCCGTTCGATCTCTACTCGGACGTCCGCAGTCAGGTCTACCGCGGGGTCGCGGGCGAGAAGCCGCAGACGACTGAGGCGGTGCGCGCGACGGCCGGTCAGGTCGTCCTCTACGCCGGCAAGCTCGCCACGACCTTCTACTTCTCGACTTCGGGCGGGAAGACCGCCAGCGCCGCCGATGTGTTCGGGACCCCTGTTCCGTACCTCCTCTCGCGTCCTGACCCGTGGGACAAGGCGTCGCCGCACCACACGTGGGGCCCCTTCCTGTTCGGCGCTCGCACGCTCCAGACGAAGCTCGGCGTCGACGATCGCGTACTCGACGCCGTCGGCGTCCCGACGCCGTCCGGCCGGTTGCGGTCGCTCACGCTCCAGACGGACGCGGGCTCGGCGAGCGTGCCGTCGAGCCTGCTTCGGAGCGGCCTCGGGCTCCGCTCGACCTGGGTCACCATCGGCGTCCTTCGCCTCGATCAGCCTCGTGAGACCGTCGTCTTCGGGTCGCCGCTCCGGCTGACCGGCATCGCCCGGAGCCTGCCCGATCCGAGGATCGGCGCCTCACCCGACGGATCGCGCTGGACGGAGGTCGGGCCGTTCCAACGCGAGACGAGCGGAGTTGCCTCCGCAGTCGTGAAGCCGGAACGGACGCTGCGCTACCGGATCGAGGTCGAGGGCGCCGCGTCGCCGGCGGTTCTGGTCGAGGTCGCTCCGCGCGTGCAGCTGACCCGCGGGGCCGAGCCTCTGTCCTTGGCGGGAACGGTTCGACCGCGGCTCTCGGGAGCCACGGTCTTCCTCGAGCGTCGCGAGGGCTCTGCCTGGAGGCGCGTCGCGAAGAAGACGGTCGATTCCGCTGGTGCGTTTCGAGCCGAGCGCACTTCGAGCGGGTGAGTACCGAGCCCGGATCGCCGCCAGCGGGGGATACGCCGAAGCCGTGACGGCCGTCGCTCGTCCTGAGCGGGTGATCGAGATGAGACGCTGTGTCCTTCTCGTCGCCGTCGTCCTCGGAGCCGTGCTTGCGGTGCCTGCCGTCGCCGACGCCGGTCGGGTTGCGGTCGGCCTGCAGCGAGGTGCGGATGCGAAGAGGGTCGCTGCGGCCATCGAGCGCAAGACCGGTTCTCGCCCGGAGTTGCTCCGCCCGATTCCGGCCCTCGTCGCCGATCTCCCGGAACGCGCCTCGCTCGCCGGGATCGAAGGCATCCGCTATGTCGAGCCGCTGCGCTCGCGGCGTCTCGCCTTCACCCCGTCCGACCCGCTCGTCTCGCGCCAGTGGTATCTGACCCACAGCCGGTTCTACGAGCCGTGGCTGACGCTTCCGGCTCTCGAGCGGGTCCCGGTTGCGGTGATCGACTCCGGGGTGGACGCCGCTCACCCGGAGCTCGCCGGGAGGATCCTCGACTCGCGGAGCTTCGTCGGCGGCTCTGCCGGGGTCGACACGCTCGGCCACGGGACCTTCGTCGCGGGTCTCATTGCCGCGGGCGTCGGAAACGGCATCGGCATCGCGGGTCTTGCGCCGTCGGCGGAGCTGCTGGTGGCGAAGGTCGTCACGCCGTCGCGGACGATCTCGATCGAGGCCGAGGCGAAGGCGATCCGCTGGGCGGTCGAGAGCGGGGCACGGGTGATCAACCTGAGCCTCGGCGGCATCCGCGATCCGCTGGATCCCGATCGGGACAGCTTCTCGCAGGCTCGAAGCCGACGCCGTCGCCTACGCGGTCTCGAACGGAGCCGTCGTGGTCGCGGCAGTGGGCAATGCCGACCAGGCGCCTTCGAGCCCGTGGCCGTACGCGAGCTATCCCGCGGCCTTGCCGCACGTCCTCGGCGTCAGCGCGCTCGGCGAGACCGGCGGTATTCCGAAGTTCTCGAATCGCGACAAGGTGTACAACGACCTGGCCGCGCCCGGGGACAGAATCCTCTCGACCTTCCCGCGGCCGCTGACGCTGCGCTTCCCTGCCTGTGCCGAGCAGGGCTACTCGAGCTGCGGGCCGGAGGAGTATCGCGAGGCGCAGGGGACCTCCTTCGCCGCCCCGCAGGTGTCCGCCGCCGCCGCGCTCCTCCTCGGCCTTCGGCCACTGCTCCGCCCCGAGCAGGTGACGGCGATCCTCGAGCAGACGGCGGTCGATGTCAACGCGGCGACCGGTTGTGCCGCCTGCCTCCCGGGTCGCGACGAGCACTCCGGCCGCGGCCGCTTGGACGTCGCGGCAGCCATCGCTGCGCTGGCGGGGCCGCTGCCGCTCGCCGATCAGCTATGAAGCCAACGACGACGCGGGCTCGCGCGCGTACAAGCTCTCGGGGTCGAATCGCCAGATCAACGCCGTTGTCGACTTCTGGGACGATCAGGACGACGTCTACGCGATCCGGCTGAAGAAGGGCCAGCGGGCCTATGTCGGGCTGACCGGAGCCGACGCCACCGCGGATCTCAGCCTCGCCCTCTGGCTCCCGCAGGCGCGCACGATCGCAAACGTTCGCAGTCTCCGCTTCCGCGCCCGCATCTCCGCGCGGCCCGCAGCGCGCGAGTACTTCTCGCACCGCGCCTCGAAGGCGGGGTGGTACTACGTGCAGGTGCGCATGTCGAGCCCCGGCCTCACCCGCTATCGCCTGACCGTCGTCAAGGGCTAGCGAACTCTCAGCGCGTGCGTGTCCCTCCTCGCCTTCGCGGCCCGCTGGCCGTGCGGCTGCCGCTGCTGATCGTCGGCCTGTTCCTCTTCGCCGCCGGGATCGTCGCGCTCTTCGAGTCGGAGCTCGGCCTCTCGCCTTGGGATGTGCTGCATCAGGGACTTGCCGAGCACACGGCCCTCTCATTCGGCGAGGCGAACATCGCAGTCAGCGTCCTGGTGCTCGCGATCGCATGGCTGCTCGGCGCCCGGGTCGGGATCGGCACCCTCGCGAACGCGCTCCTCGTCGGCACGTTCGTACAGCTCCTGACCGGCGTCGAGGCGATCTCGTCGCTGTCGGATCGCGGGCTCGGGCTTCGGGTCGCCCTCCTCGCGATCGGAATCGCGCTGATGGGCATCGGAACCGCCGTCTACCTCGGCGCCGGGCTCGGTGCCGGCCCACGCGATTCGTTGATGGTCGTCGGCGCGGAGCGAACGCGGATACGGATCGGGATCGTCCGGGCCGTGCTCGAGCTGACGGCGCTTGCGGTCGGCTTCGCGCTCGGCGGAACCGTCGGCATCGGCACTGTCGCCTTCGCCCTCCTGATCGGGCCGGCGGTGGAAGCCTCCTTCTGGCTGCTCCAGCGAGCGTCGCTCGCGCGACCTGCCGTGATCTCCTAGAGGAGCTCGTCTTCGGGCACGTCGCGCAACACCCGCGCCGGATTCCCGACGACGATCGTTCGTGCGGCGACGTCCTTCGTCACCACCGCTCCTGCCCCGACGAACGCCTCCTCCCCGATCTCGATCCCCGGGCAGAGCACCGCGCCGCCGCCGACGCGTGCGCCGCGCCGGATCGTCGGCCCCTTCATCAGCTCGTGGCGGCGCTCGGTCCGCCCCATGAAGTTGTCGTTCGTCGTCACCACGCAGGGCGCGACGAAGACGTGCTCCTCGAGCGTCGAGTACGCGGTGATGTACGCCTCCGCCTGGATCCGCGTCATCGCGCCGATCGTCGTGTCGTTCTCCACCAGGGAGCCGCGTCCGAGGACCACGTCGTCGCCGATCGATACGCGTTCCCGCACGCAGGACTGGTCGCCGAGGATCACCCGGGCGCCGATGCGCGACCCTGCGAACACGATCGCGCCCGTGGACACGATCGTCCCGTCGCCGATCTCGGTGGGCGGCAACGGCTCGCGCTTCGCGGTCGAGCGAGGCGAGAGCGAGGGCTGCTTGCCGACGACGGCGTTCTCGAGCACCTTGACGCCGTCCCCGAGCACCGTTCCCGGGTAGACGAGAGCGCTCGGATGGACGTCAGCCGCCACGGAGCGAGGTCGTGAGGAGGTCGAGTGCACGGACGACGCGGGCGCCGTCCTGGGCGACCTTGGCGCGGTCGCCCTCGCCCGAGACGAGGCGCAGGAACTCCATGCACTCGAGCTTGAGAGGCTCGTCGCTGGAGATGCGCGGGCTGAAGATGTCGCCGGTCCTGGTCTGCCACTCTCCGTAGCGGTCGGACGGTCGCCACGGCGCCTTCTCGTACACGGTCACCTTTCGCTCGAGCTCCATGTCGTCGAAGACGACCATCTTCTCCGTGCCGACGACCGTGATCTTCCGCATCTTGTGCGGGTCGAGCCACGAGAGGTGCATGTGGGCGATCTTCCCGGACGGGAAGCGCAGGTAGCAGAAGACGACGTCCTCGACGCCGTCGGTCAGGAAGTCGCGGCCGAGCGCGATCGCCTGCTCCGGGTCCTCGTCGAGCAGGTGGAGGATCACCGAGAGATCGTGGACTCCGAGCGACCAGAGGGCGTTCTCGTTCGACCTGATGATCCCCAGGTTCTGACGGTTTCCGTAGACGCAGAGAACCTCGCCGAGCTCGCCGGCGCCGATCATCTCCTTCATACGCCGGACGCCCGGGTGGTAGAGGAGCAGGTGCCCGGGCATCAGGACGAGGTCGCGATCCTGCGCGAGCGCGACGAGCTCGTCCATCTCCGCGCCGATCATCGCGGGCGGCTTCTCGACCAGGACGTGCTTGCCCGCGCCGAGCGCTCGTCGCGCCAGCTCGAAGTGGGTCGGGACCGGAGTGGCCACGATCACGGCGTCGAGCTCCGGGTCGGCCAGCATCTCGTCGAAGCTGGCCGTCCAGCTCGCGCGTGGGTAGCGCGCTGCGACCTCGCTCTTGCCGGGATCCGAGTCGCAAAGCCACGTGAGCTCGGCCAGCTCGGCGAAGTTGCGGGCGAGGTTCGGGCCCCAGTGGCCGAGCCCGGCCACCCCCACGCGGACGGTCACAGCTTCCAGACCTTGTCGGAGCCCTTCCCGTTGGCGCCCGTCGCGTTGCGGAGGTCGACCACGAGCCGCGAGTCTTCCACGAGCTGGTCGTAGTCGATGCCCGCATGATCGGTGACCACGACCACGCAGTCGTAGGACGCCGCATCGAGCGGAGACCGACGTCATCGAGACGCCGTTCTCGCGAAAGGACGGTACGTGCGGATCGTGGTAGGAGACGTCGGCGCCTGCCGCCTTGAGCAACGCGATGAGCTTGACCGCCGGCGACTCGCGCGTGTCCGAGATGTTCGGCTTGTAGGCGACTCCGAGCACGAGGATGCGCGAGCCCGAGAGCGAGAGCTGCAGCGAGTGGTTGAGCGCCTGGGAGACGACCGAGCGGCAGAAGTACGGCATCGACTCGTTCACCTTCCCCGCGAGCTCGATGAACTCCGTGTAGAAGCCGTACTCGCGCGCCTTCCACGTGAGGTAGAAGGGGTCGATCGGGATGCAGTGCCCGCCGAGGCCGGGACCCGGCTTGAAGGACATGAAGCCGAACGGCTTCGTCGCGGCGGCTTCGACGACCTCCCAGACGTCGATTCCCATTCGGTCGCAGAGCTGCGCGAGCTCGTTGACGAGAGCGATGTTGACCGAGCGGAAGATGTTCTCGAGCAGCTTCGTGAGCTCCGCCGCCTCGGGCGAGGACACACGGTGCACCTGGTCGATCGCGGTCGAGTAGAACGCGGCTGCGGCCTCCGTCGACGCGAGGTCGATGCCGCCCACGACCTTGGGCACGGTCTTCGTCGTCCAGTCGTCGCGGCCAGGGTCGACCCGCTCGGGGGAGAAGGCGAGGTGGAAGTCGCTTCCGGCTCGAAGACCGCTTCCGGCCTCGAGCACGGGAAGGACCTGCTCGCGTGTGGTACCCGGATACGTGGTCGACTCGAGGACGACGAGGTGTCCCGGGCGCAGTCGCTTCGCGATCTCCTCCGCAGCCGAGACGAGGATCCGGAGATCGGGCTCGCGCTGGCGTGAGAGCGGGGTCGGGAGCGCGATCAGGATCGCGTCGGCGTCCCGGAGCTCGTCGTAGTCCGTGGTGGCCGAGATCCGTCCGGCCTCGACGTGCGGTTGCAGCGTCTCGGACGGGATGTCCTCGATGTAGCTCTCGCCGCGGTTCAGGCGCGCGACCCGCTCGGAGTCGATGTCGACGAGAACGACGTTCTTGCCGACCTCCGCGAATGCGTATGCGAGCGGCACGCCGACGTACCCGGCGCCCACGATGGCGACGTCCCGCTTCATCGGCCGGGCATCGTAGCGACCAGCATGCTGACGATCCGTGCCGAGGCGTGGCCGTCGCCGTACAGAGGAGGTCGTGTCTCCGGCATCTTCGCGGCGATCACCGCCTCCTCGATCGCGTCGGGATCGTCGTCCACGAGGACGTTCGCGCCCACCTCGACCGTCGCCGTCCATTCCGTGGAGGGACGCAGCGTCACGCAGGGGACCTCGTACCAGTACGCCTCCTTCTGGAGGCCGCCGGAGTCGGTGGCGATGACGCGGGCCTGCGAGGCGAGCGAGGCGAGCTCGAGGTAGCTCAGCGGATCGGTGAGATGGATGTGGGCGTCGAGGTCTATGCCCTCGTTCTCGAGCTGGGCGCGCGTGCGCGGATGCGCGGGGAAGACGACCCGTTCCTGCAGCCGGTTCAACCCCTCCATGATGTTGCCGAGGCGTGGCTGGAAGACGTTCGCCTCCCGATGCACCGTCGCCACGACGTAGCTCCCGGGCTCGAACGGGATCGGAAATCGCTCTCGCGCGATCGGCGCGAACCGGTTGCACGCCTCCATCATCACGTCGCCGACCACGTGGGCCTGGCCCAAGACCGCCTTCCTCGGCGAGGGTCGCGCGTGCGCGGTCATCGGGGCAGAAGAGAAGCCAGGACAAGCGGTCGACCTCGATGCGGGCACGTTCCTCGGGCATCGCCAGGTCGCCGCTGCGCAGCCCGGCCTCCACGTGTGCGAGCGGAACGGACGCCTCGGCCGAAGCGCGCGCGCCGGCGAGGGTGGAGTTCGTGTCGCCGTAGACGAGCACGAGATCGGGCTCCTCGCGACGGATGACGCGTGTGATCTCCGGCTCCATGAGCTCGGGATCCGCGGTCTTCAGCTCGAGGCGGTAGCTCGGTCTGGGCAGACCGAGCTCCTCGATGAAGACCTCGGACAGCTCACGGTCGTAGTGCTGTCCGGTGTGCACGACGACCTCCTCGACGCCGGCGACGAGAAATGCGAAGGACAGCGGGCCGCTCTTGATGAATTGCGGCCGGTTCCCGACGACGGTGAGGACCTTCACAGAGCGAGCAGACTACTGGCCCGCCGCAGCGAGCCAGTAGTCCTCTGGGGGTGGGTGTTGGGGATCTAGCGGCGAGCGGAAGCCGGCAGGCGCGTCGCGGCGCTCTTCTTCGTCCATGCCCTGAGCGTGCTCGCCCGGGCGGTCAGGACGAACTGCTTGCAACCACAGGCTGCGAAGGCGCTCGGGTGCAGGCGATACGTGAACTTCGCCTGGCCGAGCCGGTTCGTGAAGCCGGAGCGGATCGATCCACTCGTCAGGTACCTAGCGAGGGGCACCGGTGAGGCGAAGCGCCGCCCCGCGAACGAGATGCCCGCGGCGGTCCTTGACGGTCACGGTCACGCCGAGTCGCTTGCTCCACTTCGCCGTCCTCTTGTCGAAGCCGATCTTCGCGATCACGACGCCCCTCGCACCTGCCGCGGAGACGCTCAGGCCGGAACGGGTCCGAATGGTGCTCGAGATCCTCGACGTCCGGAACGTCGACGTCTGGGACACGCCGCGGCGATCGACGACGACGACCGTCACCTGCTGGGACGGCGGTGTCGAAGACGCCCACGGAAGAACGATCGAGAACCCGCCATTCGGCCCGAGCCTGTTCAGGACGTTGACGCCGTTGATCGCCAGGCCGTCCAGGAGGTCGGCGTTCACGACGTTTCCGCTGACCATCGGGCCGTTCGCGTCGATGACCTCGAATCCGTTCACCGGGACGTCGATCGAGGTGCCGGCGTCGAGCAGGTCGTTGAGAACTCCTTCGCCGCCGTTCTCGATCAGGGCCGCGATCGGAATCCTGATCGTGGTCGTCTCGCCGAGATCCTCGGCCAACTCGAGCACGATCGCGTTGCCATCGAGGCTCACGACCGTGAGGAAGTTTCCGGCGTCGTCGATGTCGACGGGCACGCCGTTGACCTCGAGAAGCGCGTCGACGTCGTCCACCGCGCCGCTGAGCACGGCCGTGCCGTCCTCGATCGTGATCGATCCCAAGGTGAGGGGAGCGCCGACCACGTCACCGCGTGCGCCGTTCACCAGGGCGAGCGCGAGCGCGAGGACACACGCTGCGAGACCGATCCGGGTAGGGGTGAGCAGGCCGCGAGTCGGCCGCTCGGACGCTCTGCTCGTGAACTGGATTGCCATTCTCATGCCTCCTTCGTGGGAGTAGCTGGTCATCCCGTACGAAGCCGGCACGCGCCGAAACGAACGGTGAGCGAACCGAATCACTCGTCCGAGGCACGGCTGTCACCCGTCCGGGGACATCGGCCCGACCTCGAAGGGGTATCTGTGTGACTGGATGTCAGCGATCGCGGTTCCACCTCATCGCTCTGCGGCGACACAGGATCCTGAGAGTGCGGCCAGCAGGCTCTTCTCCGAGCATTCCGAGCACGTGTTCGGCTACTGCCTCCACCAACTGCGCTCTCGCGCCGAGGCGGAGGACGCGACCCAGACGACGTTTCTCTATGCGCTACGAGCGCTTCGTCGAGGAGTCGTACCGGAATGCGAGCCCGCATGGCTCACGACGATCGCCCGGAACGTCTGTCACTCCGAGCGGCGCACGGTGGATCGTCGAGGTCCGCTGGCACCCGAGGTGGATCTCGACACGATTGCGCTCGCCCAGGCCGGTGAGGACGAGGAAGAGCTGCTCCTGGGGTTCAGAGAGGCGCTCGCCTCGATGCCCGAGAGACAGCGCCGCGCGCTGGTTCTGCGCGAGTGGCAAGGCGTTCCGTCTCGCGAGATCGCCAGCGAGCTCGGGCTGAGCGCGACGGCGACCCACGCGCTCTTGACGCGGGCACGGCATTCGTTCGCCCAGGCCCTGACCGTGCCAGCACGCCCGGTCGCGCGGCCTGGCGTGGCTGGCGTTCGAGCTCAGGTCTCAGCTCAAGGCGCTTCTCGGCGGGGTTTCCGCGAAGGCGGCGGTCACCTCGGTCGCGGTCCTCGCGGTGGGGCTGGGAGCCGGAGGAGTCGTCGTCGAGCGCAGCCTGGCCGACTCGACGGCTCCGTCGGCTCCGGCGCTAGGCACCGACCCGTCGGCGATCGAGTCGAGCGTCGGCCGCGCCGACCGCGCAGCGCGCCTCATCCACTTTGGGCGACGCGTCGCGCGCGCGGGTTGGCTCGAGAGCATCCTCCCGCGCGGCGGTCTACACCCCAGCGGCCCCGGAGACGAGAACCGTCACACCTACGAGGTCGCCGCTTGCCGGAGCGACCGGAGAAGACGGCTCCCGCGCCGGCCGCGGACGGAGACGGTCCGGATCCGGAACCGACCAAGCCCGCGGTCGACATCCCAGTCGCACTCCCGATCGACCCGCCGCAGCTCCCCGTGGTCGAGCTTCCGCCAGCCTGCCGCCGCCGCCGGTCGCAGTGCCCCCGCTGCCGGCCGCCGAGCTCCCGCCGGTTCCGCCTCTGCCGTTGCCGAGCGAAGCTCCACCGGTTCCGGCAGTTCCGCTGCCCTAGTCCAGGTTGCGGCGACCGTGCCGCTGCGGGAAGCTAGCGCGGTGAGCGACGCGCGCTTCTCGGACGGGCTCCGGTATCGGATCGAGATCCCTTCGGTCGAGGGGCCAACCGTGTTTCGCGCAGTCCTCGAGGAGGCGACAGCGCGAGACGTGCCGGTGCGGCGGGTCTCCCAGGGCTCGGGCGTGATGTCGCTGACGGATGCGGAGATCGCCGAGCTGGCCGAGCTCGGCGCGCGAGCACGGGATCGAGGTGTCCCTGTTCCTCGGGCCGCGTGGCGCCTGGGACACCGGCGGGCAGTCGTTCGCGACGGCCTCGGCCGGCGGCGTGGCTCGCGGCCAGGCGGGTGTCGAGGCGTGTCTCGCCGAGGTGCGGCGAGGGGTCGCTCTGGGGATTCGATCCTTTCTCGTGGCCGACACCGGTGTTCTCGCGACGCTCGGCGCGGCTGAAGCGGGGCGGCGACCTTCCCCCGTCCCTCGTTCTCAAGACCTCCGTGCTGCTCCCGTGTGCGAATCCGCCTACGGCCCGAGCCCTGGAGGAGCTGGGCGCGACCACGCTGAACGTCTCGACCGACCTTTCACCCGCGGAGCTCGGAGAGATCCGCGGCGCCTGCGCCGCACCGCTCGATGTGTACGTCGAGGTCCCTGACGATCAGGGCGGCTTCGTTCGCTACTACGACGTACCGGAGATCATCCGCGCGGCCGCGCCCGTGTACGTGAAGCTCGGCCTCCGAAACGCGCCGAACATCTACCCCTCCGGCCTCCACCTCGAGGATCTCGCGGTGAAGCTGGGCCGTGAGCGCGTTCGTCGAGCCGAGCTCGTCCTGCGTCTGGTGAGCGAGCTGGCGCCGGAGCTCATCGAGGGACGTGGCGCCGACCGCCCTCCGGATCTCGGAGTTCCAGAACCGTGAGAGACCGCTTTCTCGGCATCTACACTGCCGCGCTCGCCGACATCCTCGACGCCCGCGGTCACCACGAGCAGACGCTCCCACCTTCGATCCGGCCGCTTCGACCGGGCACGCGTCTCGCGGGTCCCGCGTTCACCGTGTCGGGCCGGTCTGCCCGCCCCGAGTCGTACGACGTGGCGCTGCGGAAGGTGCTCGGCATGCTCGGTGACGTCCCGGCGGGCTGCGTGGCCGTGTACGCCGTGCGGGCAGGACCGCGCAGCCCATCTCGGCGAGCTCTCGGTGACGTCGCTGAAGGCACGTGGCGTCGCCGGCTGCGTGCTGGACGGTGGCTGCCGGGACGTGCGTTTCATCCTCGAGGAGGACTTCCCGGTGTTCTGCGGTCACATCACACCCGAGGACTCCACCTGGCGCTGGGAGCTCGAGGCGACGCAGGTCCCGATCACGGTCGGCACCGTCCGGATCGAGCCGGGCGACTGGGTGGTCGGAGACGACGACGGGGTGGTCGTCGTGCCCGGTGCGCTCGCAGAGAGCGTCCTCGCCGAGGCCGAGGAGAAGGCGGCGACGGAGAGCGAGATCCGGATCGCCGTGCGCGAAGGCGCATCCCCGCTCGAGGCGTACGAGCGCTACGGCACGTTCTAGCCCAGGTCACCCCGTCGACCCGAGTCTCAGTCGATCGACAAGACCAGCTTCCCGAAGTGCTCTCCGGACTCCATTCGAGCAAGGGCCAGATCGGCCTCGGCCAGCGGACTGACCGAGTCGATCACCGGCCGCCAGCTTGCGTCCTCGAGCATCCTCAAGAGCGCCTCGAACTCACGTGGGCTCCCGAGCTGCGTCCCGTACAGCGATGCTGACCGAAGTAGAACGGGCGCACTTGAAGCGCCACCTCGGTCCCGCCCGTTCCTCCGAACACGACGACGCGTCCTCCACGGCGAACGGTGTCGAGAGATTGCTGCCAGGTCGAGCCCACCGAGTCGAGCGCGAGGTCGACCGGGCCGAGTTCGCGCACCGCGGCCGGCCAGTCCGCGGTCGTCCGATAGTTGACGCCCTCCGCGGCGCCGAGGGACTTGGCTCGCTCGATCTTCTCGTCGGAGGACGACGTTACGACGACGCGCGCGCCTGCCTGCACCGCGAGCTGAACCGCGAAGGTCGAGACGCCGCTCCCCGCGCCGAGGATCAAGACGGTCTCACCGGACTGAAGTCCTCCTCGGGTGAAGAGTGCGCGATACGCAGTGACGGCGGCGAGCGGAAACGCGGCCGCCTCTTCCCAGGAGAGCGCCGAGGGCCTGGGGAACAGATTCGCTTCGGGAAGCGCGATGAGCTCCGCGTACGTTCCGTCCCGCGGCCCGCCGAGAATCTGAAAGTCCGGGGCGGGAGCGTCCTCGCGAGCGCCCCACCCGAGGCCGGGGTAGATCACGACCTCCTCGCCCGTATCGCGGCGAACACCCGCGCCGTCGGAGCCGGGGATCAGCGGGAGCGGAAACGGGTACGCCCCGTTGCGGACGTAGATGTCGCGGCGGTTGAGCCCCGCCGTCTTCAGCTCGACGAGTACCTCGCCAGGACCCGGCTCGGGGTCGGGAACCTGCTCGGAGACGAGCGCCCCGCCTTCGTGGACGCGCAGCGCCTGCATCACTCCTCCTCCGGCCCGGGGGGCACGGGATTCCAGATCGGGCTCGAGTCGTTGTTCTCGTTGTCCGTGAGCTTCTCGACGTCGCCGCCGCCGAGCTCCGCCAGAAAGATCGAGCCACCCTCCGAGAACGCGATCTTCGACCCGTCGGGAGACCACGCCGGCTCGAACATGTCTCCTGCCGTCGGAGTCACGCTGCGCATCCCCTTACCGTCGATGCCAACGGTGTAGAGCTCGAAGACTCCGCCGTCCTGGTTGGAGCTGAAGACGATGCGCTTGCTGTCGGGTGACCAGGCCGGCGTTGAGGCCGTCGCGCCACCCGAGGTCAGCGCGCGGCCTGGCGGATCCGTTCGGACGCATGAGCCATATCTCCTGCACGGGTGTGCCAGGAGTCCTACGGGCGAATGCGATCCACCCGCCGTCCGGAGACCAGGCGGGCTCCGACTCCTCCACGCTCGGGTCGGAGACGCGCCGCGGACCGGAGCCGTCCGCGTTCATGACGTAGATGTCGCCTGCTCGTGCGAAGGCGATGGTCGTCCCGCTGGGAGACCAGGTCGGGTGGGAATCGTTCTTTCCGCCCGAGGTCAACCGCTCCGTCCCGGTCCCGTCCGCGTTCATGACGTAGAGGTCGAACGTCCCCGAGCGCCGGCTCGAGAAAGCGATCCTGGAACCATCGGGTGACCAGGCGGGCTCGATCTGGAAGAAGAGCCTGGCAGGAGACGACGCGTCTACTTCGCGCGGCGTAAGCCGGTGTTGGGCCCCACCGTCGGCGTTCATCTCGAAGATTGCGTAGTCGCCGTCCCTCGTGCTCACCAAGGCGAGATCCGGCCGCGCCTCCTCGCTTCCGCCACACCCCGCGCCGGCGATCACCGTGACGATCGCGACGAGCACGCCTGAAAGACGCCGGATCGTCATCGGCCGACGATCCTAGCCTTGAACCGGCTCGACGCCGAGGAACCTCCGTTGCATCTCCGCGTCACCCGTGAGCTCTGCGGCCGTCGTCTCCAGCGCGATCTCGCCTCCGACCATGACGAGCTGACGCTCGGCGATCGATGTTGCGACGTCGAGCTTCTGCTCGATCAGGAGGATCGCGAGGCCCTCTTGCTCCAGTGTCTTGACGGTCTCGATCAGGGTGTCGATCACGGCCGGGGCCAGCCCCTCGGAGGGCTCGTCCATGATCAGGAGACGAGGATTTCCGAGCAGCGCGCGTCCGATCGCGAGCATCTGCTGCTCGCCGCCCGAGAGCTCGGCACCGCCGTTCCGTTTCCGCTCGGCGAGCCTCGGAAAGAGCTCGTAGACGCGCTCGATCGTCCACGTCTCGGAGCCGTTGCCGCGCGAGGCGATCTTCATGTGCTCGTCGACCGTCAACGACGGAAAGAGACGGCGTCCCTGCGGGACGTATCCGATGCCCGCACGCGCGATCTTGTATGCCGGCTTTCCGACGAGCTCGGCGCCTCTGAAACGCACGGAACCTGCGACACGCGGCGGAGTAAGGCCCATGATCGCGGCGCAGAGGGTCGACTTGCCCATGCCGTTGCGCCCGAGGACGGCGACCGACTCCTGGCCGATCGTGAGCGAGATGTTCTGGAGCACGTGCGCGCTTCCGTAGAACGCGTCGAGACCTTCGACCTCGAGGAGGACCTCACTCATTCTCGTGGTGGTGGCGACCGAGGTAGAGATCGTGGACGAGCGTGTTCGCGCGGATCTCGTCGGGCGTTCCCTCCACGATCACGCGGCCGTCGTGCATCATCGTCACGCGCTCGGCCACGACGAGTGCGACGTCCATGTCGTGCTCGATCAAGATCAGCGTGATCTCCGGATCGAGCGCGAGGAGCAGCTCGGTGAGGAGTCTGCGCTCGCCGCGAGAGAGACCGGCAGCCGGCTCGTCGAGCATGAGGATCTTGGGCTCGGCGGCGAGCGCCATGGCGAGCGCGACCTGACGCTGCTCGCCGTGTGAGAGGTCGCCGACCGCGGTATCGAGCCTGTGGTCGATCGCGACCCGCTGCGCAGCAGCGCCCGCCCGCTCGCGGATCGCCTTGTCCTTGCGCGGCAGGACGACGGGCCGGAGATGGCCGCGGCCGACACCGAGGATCGAGAGGTAGATGCTGTCTTCCACGGACAGGCCGCCGAAGAGGCGGGACTGCTGATACGTGCGCGCGAGCCCGAGTCGCGCCCGCTTTCGCGCGGCGAGGCGGGTGACGTCGCGGTCGAGCATCTCCACCGATCCGCTCGATGCGGGGAGATCGCCCGAGATGACGTTGAAGAGTGTGGTCTTCCCGGCGCCGTTCGGGCCGAGGATCGCCCGACGCTCTCCGTGTCCGACGTCGAGATCGACGTCGGACACTGCTTGGAGACCCCCGAACCGCCGGCCGACCCCCCGCAGGCGGAGGGCCGGCTCGGCGTGTTCGAGGGATTGTGCTGCCTCGCTCAACGACCTACTTGATCGTCGTGTTCGTGATCACGCCGTTCCTGACGGTCTTGATCTTCCCCTGCCACGGCGTCTTCAGCTTCTTGCATGCCGGCTGCGAGCGTCCCGGCGGTGGGCTCGAAGGCTTGAACAGGCCACCGAACGACTGGTCGACGTTCGGGATGTAGGCAACCGTATTCGGGCCCACCGAGCCGTCGGCCTTCTTGACCAGCTGGAGCAGGTATTGATCCTGAATCGCCTGTCTCCTCGAGTCGAGCTTGAGCACGCCGCCGTCCGACACCTCGTACGGACCCTTGATGCTTCGTGGCAGCGCCTTCTGCAGTGCCGCACCGACTGCGCCGTTCGACTTGTTCAGGCCTTCCACCAGCGCCTTTGCCGATGTGAAGTAGTTCGCGACGAAGAGATCGTCCGCAGGCAGAGCCGGGTAGTACTTCTTCATGATCGCCCGGTACTGCACCATCTGCGGCTTGTTGACGCCCGGCGCGGTGCCCGTGCCGCCGATGTAGGAGCCGGCGAACTTCGGAGCCACAACCTTGTCGTTCCCCAGGAACCCGAAGAAGAGGTTCCCGATGAACTGCTTCGGGTTGGGCTTGCCGTACGCCTGCTCGAACGCCGTCAGGCTACCCGACGTGTTTCCGCCGACCACCCAGAAGTAGCCGTCCACCTGGTCGGGCGGCGGCAGCTGCCGAACGAACGCCGCGTAGTCGGCGTTGTTCAACGGTGGGAAGACGCGCTTCGTGATCTTCCCCCCGACTGCGCAGAAGTCGGCAATCATGCCGGCCGCAGACGTCCAGCCGAAGGCGTAGTCGTCCATGATGATCGCGGCGTTCCGCCAACCGAGCCTCTTGTACGCGAGCTCGCCGACACCCGCGTTCCACTGGGCCCCGTCCCCGAAGTAGCGGAACAGGTTCTTCGGCGCGATCTGCATCGTCGGGTCCTGCGAGCCCGCGGTACCGACGATGATCGTCTTCGTGGGATTCGCCTTCGCCCAGTTCGCGATCGCGACCGCCTCGTCACCGGAGAGCGGACCAACCATCACGTCGGCCTTGAGCTGCTGCATGAGACGTCGTGTCTCCTTGATGGCTGTCGCGGCCGTGTCGTCGCCGCACCCATAGCCGACGATGTTGACGGTCTTCCCGCCAGCCTTGATCCCGGTCATACCGGCCGACGGCTTTTTCCTGCTCTTGGGCCTACCGCCCGCGTACTGCCCGAACGCGGCCTGGGCCCCGCCGATGTCGAACTCGTAGCCGAACGCGAAACCGCCCTTGCAGTCGGTCATGATCGCGACCCTTACCTGGTTGCTCTGCGCCGATGTGGCGAGAGCACCCGAGGCTCCGATCGTTGCAGCGATTGCGAGCAACGCGAGCGGAAGCAGGAGCTTCCACTTACCTACTTTCATGTGACCCTCCTTCTCGGTGCCTGCACGTTCCGAAACCTGCCTTTCAGCACGGGGTGAGCCTACGCCAACTCGTCGGCCTGTTCCACCTCCTCGTCACGACGAAGGAACCGCCGCCGGTTCGTTGCCTTCGGACTGCTCGTGAGGCGGACCGCCTCGCCGGCGCGCAGCATCCCATACACGATCCCAGATGCCCATCAGACCGCCCGGCGAGAGCAGGACGATCAGCAGAAAGACGACCCCGATCACCGTGTTGAAGCTGCCCCCGACCCACGGCAGGACACCCTTCTCCGATGCGAACGGAAACTGGATATCGCGGACGTAGTTGTTGATGACGATGAACGCGAACGCGCCGAGCCATGCCCCCTCGACGCGGCCGAGACCGCCGATCACCGCGATGATCAGCAGGTCGATCGTGGCGCCGAGACCGAGGTTCTGCGGCGAGATCTGTCCGTCCCACCACACGAACAGGACGCCCGCAAGTGACCCGACGAAGGCCGCGAAGCCAAATGCGAGCGTGCGATGGAGGGCGACGTTGTAGCCCAGCGAAGCCAGACGGACGGGGTCGTCGCGCTGCCCTCCAAGGGAGATGCCGAATGGCGTCCGCACGAGATAGCGAATGAGGACGTAGACGAACAGCGAGACCCCCAGGGCGATGTAGTAGAGCTTGTCCGGATGACCGACGATGTCACCGATCCAGCCGGGCGTGTAGACGTTGATGCTGGCGATCGGTGAGAAGCCGCCCAGCTTGGTCACCTGACCGAAGAAGTAGTTGGCGATGACGCCGAACGTCAGGGTGAGCATGAGGAAGTAGATCCCGACGCTGCGCGACGCGACCGCGCCCAGGATCAGCCCGACGACAGTCGTGATGACGAGCGCGAGCACGAGCGCGAGTGTCGGGTCCCAGCCGAGAGTGAGCCCCTTGGACTCGCCCCCGACTCCACCTGCCGTGACCAGGTTCCCGAGCACGTATCCGGCGATTCCCATCAGCGCGGTCTGGGCGAGCGAGATCATCCCGCCGTAGGCCGAGAGGAAGATCAGGCTGGCCGCAGCGATTCCGAAGATGAAGCTCTGCGTGAGGATCGTCGTCGTGAAGTAGCCGCTGAAGATCGCCGGCCCGAGCAGAGCGAGTAGGAGCACTACTACGCCTGCCGACCGCTCGACGACGGTCTTCGGAGTCCACGCCAGCCGACTCATGCGGCTTTCCCGAGGAGACCCTGCGGCCTGAAGGCGAGCACGAGCGCAATCAGCACGAAGGTGAAGGTGATCGAGTACTGCGTGCAGCATTCGATGCCGGCCGGATCGCCCGTCGAGGGCAGGTACGAGGCGGAGAACGTGAGCACGAACGCGACGAGCAGCGAGCCCACGGCGGCGCCCAGGAGCGAGCCCATCCCGCCGACGATCACGACGACGAGCGAGTACAGGAGCCACAGCCCGTCCTGGCCCGAAGCGATGCCTCCTTGCGAGGCACCGACCGTCCCGCCCATGGCCGCCAGCGCGGAGCCGACGATGAACGCGATCGCGAACGTGCGCTGGATGTTGATCCCGAGTGCCGAGGTCATCTGCCGGTCGTCCACGCCGGCTCGGATGACCATCCCCGTTCGTGTTCGTTGGAGCCAGACCCAGAGGGCTACGCCGACGGCAATGCCGAGCGCGAGGATGGCCAGTCGCGTCAGGGAGTACTGCACTCCTGCAACCTGCAGATCGATCCTACGTTCCGTCCAGCCCGGCCATGTGACGGTGGAAAGGCTGCCGCCGCCGGTCTGGAATGCCCCCGATCGCGGTAAGTGGGCGATGATCTGGTCGGCGATGATCACGGAGAGCGCGATCGTGATCAGTGCCTGTCGCAGATCCTGTCCCTGTGTCCAGCGGAGGAACCCCTGTTGGATGACGAGCCCGAGACCGCCGATGCAGAGCATCGCCACGGCCATCGGAATCAGCCACTCCCAGGTGGTGACGAGCTCACCGGGGATGAAGCCCGGCGTCTCCGCGGTCATCCGCTGCTGGACTTCGTACGCGATGTAGCCGCCGAGCAGATAGAAGGCGCCGTGGGCCATGTTCACGACGCGCATCAGGCCGAAGATGAGCGAGAAGCCGCTGGCGACGATGAAGAGCCAACCGGCCAGGGTCGCCGCGTCGAGCAGGTTCGCTATGAAAGCACCGGGATCGTCGATCACCGAGCCGCGGTTGGTCGTTCGCCAGTTCCCGACGCCGCTCTCGGACGGCGGGTTCGCGATCACCAGAACGAACAAGAACGAGAACACGACCAGCGCCGCCACGGCTATCCGCGGCACCGTTCCCCAGACGCCCCAGGCGCTGACTCGCTCCCTCACAGGCGGAGCGAACCTACCAACCTGCGGATTCAGTTTCAACGCAGAGCCGCTCGATGATCGATTACTCCGCTCCCGGCTAGCGGCGCTCCCAGGCGAGACCGGCGGCCAGTACGACCTCGTCGCGAGGCGCGATCAGCTGCATGTTCCCGATCGCGAGCCCGGCCCAGCCCGTGAGGTTCACCCAGCGCAGGAACGACGTCAGCGGCAGCCGGACTTCGAGCTCGTCCGCGTCCTCGGGCGGCAGCTCGATCGCGTAGCACGGGCTGACGTAGAGGTCGACCTCGGGCTCGTAGCGCCGCCACGTCTCGATGGCGCGATAGGCGGCCGCGATCTCGTCCGCGGTCGCGCGTCCGGCCGCCTCGAGCTTCTTCCGCATGACGTCCCCGTACTCGTCGGCGCGGCTCGGGAAGGTCGCGGCGTGCGACTGCAGCGCTTCGTGCTGGAACTGCGGCCAGGTGTTCGCTTCGGGCTCGGGCATCCGAGCCTCGACCACACGCGCGCCGAGGCGCTCCGAGCTCGGCAACCCACTCCTCCGCTGCGTCGCTCGTCTCGATCTCGCGGCCGTCACCGATGCCAGGAGGCTGGCGCAGGAGTCCGATGGTGAGACCCGCCAGTCGGGGCTCGGGCACCGGCCGCTCCGCGAGCAGCGACCACATCGTCGCGACGTCCTCTACGCTCAGCGCCATCGGTCCGACGGTGTCGAGCGTGGGGCAGAGCGGAAAGACACCGTCGGTCGGGATGAGCCCCCACTGCGACTTCAGCCCGACGACATCGCACGCCGCGGACGGCAGGCGAACCGACCCGCCGGTGTCCGTGCCGAGCGCGAGGTCGCAGAGACCGGCGGCGAGGGCAGCACCCGAGCCGCTCGAGGAGCCTCCGGTCGTCAGCCCGGGCCGGGTCGGATTTCGGCACATGCCGTGCCACTGGTTGTCCCCGAGCACGCCCCAGGCGAACTCGACGAGATTGGTCTTGCCGACGAGCACCGCCCCGGCGTCGAGCAGCCGCTGCGCTGCCGCCGCCGTTCGCGTGGGGACGTGCT
The DNA here is from genome assembly GCA_963838395.1 of uncultured Actinomycetes bacterium. Lineage (GTDB taxonomy): Bacteria > Actinomycetota > Thermoleophilia > Gaiellales > Gaiellaceae > GMQP-bins7. The sequence goes on along the minus strand of CAWIQX010000014.1, from coordinate 524,016 downwards.
CGGCGTAGATGCCCGACCCGTAGGTCGTGCGAACGCCCGCGGTGTCGAAGAGATCCTTGACGGCGAGGGTCCGACCGGAGAGCGGCCCGGGAAGCGGCTCGCCCGGGATCGACGCGCGTGATGAACGCGTTCCAGGGATCGGCGCTCACGAGGGCACGACGGCGACGCACTCGATCTCGACCTTCGCTCCCTCCACCGCGAGGCGCGGGACCTCGACGAGCGTGCTCGCCGGTCGTGCGTCGCCGAAGACCTCCTGCCGCACGGGATTGATCCGCGGCCTGTCTTCGACATCTGTCAGGAAGACCGTGACCTTGACGACGTCGGCGAACCCACAGCCGGCGGCCGCGAGGACGTCGCCCATGTTCCGGAAGACCTGTCTTGCCTGCTCGACGACGTCGTCCCCTCCGACGAGTCGTCCCTCGCCGTCCACCGCGACGATCCCGGAGACGAACAGCAGGTCACCGGCCCGGACGGCGTCGGTGAAGTGGGAGATCGGCTCGGCCTGGCCGGCGACACGGATCTCCTCGCGCTTCATCCTGCGGCCTTCTGCAGATCGCTCAGCTTGATCCTGGGGCTGATGCGCTCGGGATCGACCGGAAGCTCGAGGAGCGCCGGCTTCCCGGAGGCGAGCGCACGCTCGAATGCGGCTTCGAAATCCTCCGTGCGCTCGACCCGCTCTCCGAACCCGCCGTAGGCCTGCGCGAGCGCGGGGAAGTCCGGGCTCTCGAGGGTCGTCCCGATCACCCGCCCGGGAAACAGCCGCTCCTGGTGCATCCGGATCGTCGCGTACATGCCGTTGTTGACGAGGAGCACCACGATCGGGAGCTCGTACTGCACCGCGGTGGCGAACTCCGGCGAGCTCATGACGAAGTCGCCGTCGCCCGTGAAGCACACGACGATCCGCTCGGGATGGACGAGCTTCGCGGCGACCCCCGCGGCGATCCCGTAGCCCATCGAGCCGCTGCGTGGGCACACCTGCGTCCCGTACTGCGTGAACTCGGCGAAGCGGTGCGCCCACACCGTGAAGTTGCCCGCGCCGCAGGTCTGGATCGCGTCCGCAGGCAGCCGCTCGCGGAGGAACGCCATGATCTCGCCGAGGTCGACCGGACCTTCCATCGGCTCGTGGCGCAGGTTTGCCTCGTAGTCGGCGCGCGCAGCTTGCGTCCACGCGCTCCAGCGCGGCTCCAGCGGCTCGAGCTCGCGAAGAGCCCGTCGCGAACTCGGGCAGCGTGGACACGATCGGCACGTCGGGCTCGTAGACGAAGCCGAGCTCGCCTGGATCGGGGTGAACGTGGATGAGGGCCTGTCGCGGCGAAGGAACGTCGAGCAGCGAGTAGCGCCGCGTCGGAACCTCGCCGAGCCGCCCGCCGACCGCGAGGACGACGTCTGCGTCCTTCAGGCGGGCGGCGAGCGCGTCGTCCATGGCGACGCCGAGCACGCCGACGTAGCTCGGGGAGTGGTTGTCGACGAAGTCCTGGCAGCGGAACGCGCACGCGACCGGCAGCGCGTTCGCCTCGCAGAAGGCCAGCACGTCGTCGCCCGTCTCCTGCGTCCAGCCGCCCTCGCCGACGACGACGAGCGGCCGTTCGGCAGCCCCGAGAACCTCGCGCAGCTCGGCGAGGTCGCTCTCGCGCGGGGCCGCCCGTCCGATTCGCACGGGCCCGCCGTCGTCGGCGTCGGTCAGCTCTGCGAGGACGTCCTCCGGAAGCGCGAGCACGACGGGGCCGGGACGGCCCGAGAGGGCGAGCGAGAACGCGCGTGCGACGTGCTCGGGGATGCGGGCGGCGCTGTCCACGTGCCACGCGGCCTTGGCGATCCCGCCGAACACGCGCGTGTAGTCCAGCTCCTGCCACGCCTCGCGACCCTGGACTCCGCGCGGAACATGCCCCGCGAAGAGGATCATCGGCGTCGAGTCCTGCCGCGCGGTGTGGACGCCGACGGCCGCCTGGGTCGCTCCGGGACCTCGCGTCACGAAGCAGATTCCCGGTCGCCCGGTGAGCTTGCCGTAGGCCTCGGCCGCGTTCGCGGCGCCCTGCTCGTGCCGGCAGGAGACGAGCTTGATCGGCGAGTCGTAGAGCGCGTCCAGGACCGGCAGGAAGCTCTCTCCGGGCAGGCAGAACGCGAGGTCGACCCCGTTCAGCTCGAGCTGGTCGACGAGGATCCGGCCGCCGCTTCTCACCGCGTCAGCGGCTCCTCGAGGAGGACGGTCGCGCGCTGGAGCTTCGGCTTCTCCTCGTCGGCGGGATCGAGGTAGCGGATCGTCCTTCTTCCGGCCCACTCTCTCGGCAGCAGGAGGACGCGCACGAATGCCGTGTCCTCCGTCGCGGACGCGGTTGCGACCACGGGATCGTCGGCATCCTCGAACCACGACTCCGGCGCGCGGTACGTCTGCGCGTCGACCCGTCATCGCCGCGAACGACGGTCAGCTCGCCGTGGAGGATCCGCCGAATCCCTGGGCCCGGATGGACATGGCGATATGCGACTCCTCGAGGCGGGAAGTCCACGCGATCGCAGCGCAGCACCCAGTCGCCGTCCTCCGGCTCGTCCGTGAGCTCCCAGACGAGCGCGTGTCCCTGCACCGCGGCCGCACCGAAGTGCGCCTCATCGGCCTCGACGTCGTAGACGACTCGATTCCCCGACGTGGTTCGCACGCCGCCGGGATGCTCGGTCAGCTGGAGGCTCAATGGAAGTACTGGCCGCCGTCGATGACCATCGTCTGACCCGTGATGAAGTCCGCGGCCGGGGAGCAGAGGAAGACCACGGCCCCGACGACGTCGTCCGGCACCTGATCGCGCTGGATCGTCCGCGCGGAGACGGACGCATCGCGCAGCTTCTCCACCACCTCGGGATGCGCCTTCACGCCGTCCGACATCGTGAACCCGGGTGCCACGCAGTTCACGTGGATCGAGTCCTTGCCGAGCTCCTTCGCGAGCGCGCGGGTGAAGGCGACGATCGCGCCCTTGCTCGTGACGTAGTGCAGGAGAAACGGAACTCCGCGGAAGGGCGTGCCCGAGGAGATGTTCACGATCTTTCCGCCGCCCAGCTTCGCGCATGACGGGAACCACGGCGCGGCTCGTCAGGAACATGCTCGCGACGTTGACCTCCAGCACCCGGTTCCACTCCTCGAGCGGGATCTCGGTGAAGGGACGCATCTCGAGCGACGCGTAGAGGCCGGCGTTGTTCACGAGGACGTCGATCCGCCCGTGCCGGGCGAGAGTCTCCTCGACCATCCGAGCCACGTCCGCCTCGGACGAGACGTCCGCGCGGATGCCACCCTCCGGCGGCTCGAGGTCGGCGATCGCGACCACGGCTCCCTCCGCCTCGAGCCCGTCGGCGATCGCTCGGCCGATGCCCTGCGCGCCGCCGGTGACGATCGCGACCTTCCCGTCGAGCTGACCCATCAGCCGAGCGGGCGAGAACGAGGTCGGGACGAGGATCCTGTTCTGCTGCGTGTGCATGAGCGGCTGCACCTTGCGCAGGAACTCCTGCCAGCGCTCGTCCGCCTGGAGTCGCCCGCGCTTCTCCTCGCGCTCGGCATGAGAGTCGTACCGCCAGAGCGTCGTGTAGGTCGAGAGCGCCCCGATGTCGGTCGTGAACGCCCCGACGAGCCCGCCGAGGATCTCGTTCTGGAGTGGGATTCCCTCGGACTCGTAGAGCCGGACGAGCTCGGGCAGCTTGCCCGTGTAGACGTGGTAGTCGCGCTGCTCGACGATCACAGGGGATCGCCCATGCCGCCGAGTGCCCAGTACTTCAGCTCGAGCCATTCGTCGATCCCGTAGGAGGAGCCCTCGCGCCCGATGCCCGACTCCTTCACGCCGCCGAACGGCGCGACCTCGGTCGAGATCAGTCCCGGTGTTGACGCCGAGGATCCCGTACTCGAGCGCCTCGCCCACGCGCGTGACCCGGGCGAGCCCCTGCGAGAAGAAGTACGCCGCGAGGCCGTACGGCGTGTCGTTCGCGATCTCGACGGCCTCCTCCTCGGTCGAGAAGCGGGCGATCCCCGCGACCGGGCCGAAGGTCTCCTCGCAGCTCATCGCCATCTCGGCCGTGACCCCGACGAGGATCGAAGGCTCGAAGAACTGGCCCTTCGATCCGGCTGCCGCCGAGAATCGCCTCTGCGCCCCCTTCGAGCGCGTTCGCGACGTGGCGCTCGACCTTCTCCACCGCGGGCTCGTCGATGAGCGGGCCGACGTTCACCCCCGGCGTGAAGCCGTCGGCGACCTTGAGCTCCGAGACGGCGCTCGTGAAGCCCTCCAGGAAGGCGTCGTAGATCCCTTCCTGGACGAGCATGCGATTGGCGGAGATGCAGGTCTGGCCGGAGTTCCTGAACTTGCAGACGATCGCGCCGGCGACCGCCTCGTCGACGTCGGCATCGTCGAAGACGATGAACGGGGCGTTGCCGCCGAGCTCGAGCGAGACCTTCTTGAGCCCCGCTGCGCATTGCTTCATCAGCAGCTTCCCGATCTCCGTCGAGCCAGTGAACCCGAGCTTGCGCACCGCCGGGTTCGAGGTCAGCTCGCCGCCGATGACCGGCGCATCCTCGGCTGCTCCGGTCACGATCGACAGAACGCCTGGCGGCAGCCCGGCCTCCTGCGCGAGCGCGGCGATCGCGAGCGCGGAGAGCGGTGTCTGCTCGGCGGGCTTCAAGACCATCGTGCAGCCGGCCGCGAGGGCAGGCGCCGACTTGCGGGTGACCATCGCCGAAGGGAAGTTCCAGGGCGTGATCCCCGCTGTGACGCCGACCGCTTCCTTCGTCACCAGAATCCGCTTGTCGGGCCACGGCGTCGGAACCGTGTCGCCGTAGACCCGCTTGGCCTCCTCGCCGAACCACTCGTAGAACGATGCGGCGTAGGCGATCTCGACCTTGGCCTCGGCCAGCGGCTTCCCCTGCTCGGTGACCATCAGCCGCGCCAGATCGTCCTCGTTCTCCAGCATCAGATCCGCGAGACGCCTGAGGATGCGGGCACGCTCCTTCGCCGGGCGGGACTTCCAGGCGGGTAGCGCGCGCTCTGCGGCTGCGAGCGCGCGGCGAGTCTCGGCGGCGCCCATCCGCGGCACATCGGCGACCGTCTCGCCCGTTGCCGGGTTGGTCACCGCGAACGTCTCGCCGGAGTCCGCGTCGACCCACGCGCCGTCGACGAAGGCCTGGCGACGCAGGAGGGCAGGCTCGACCACGGTCACCGTCCGAACGATAATCGAGCGCATGGAACCGCAATTCGTCCGGCTCGACGCGGTGCGCGCGTTCGAGCTCGCGGCGGGCGTGAGCGGGCAGCCGCTCTTCGGAGACGGAGCGATGCTGAACCTGATCCGCTTCGAGCCGGGCGCGAAGGTGCCGCTGCACAGCCACCCGCACGAGCAGCTCGGGATCGTGCTCGAGGGGATGCAGGCGCTCGTGGTCGAGGGCGTCTCGCACGAGCTCGGCCCGCTCGAGGCGTACGTGCTCCCTGGAGGCGTCGAGCACTCGGCGTACTGCGGTCCCGAAGGAGCGCTCGTGCTCGACGTCTTCTGCCCGGTGCGCGAGGACTACCGCGACCGCTGGGCGGCCGAGGCGGAGTAGGGGCCGGAGATGCCCGGCCCCTATGAAGGACGGCGCCTGATCAGACGCCGGCGGGAACGCCGGCGATCGCCTCGGTCACCTCCGCGCACGTCGTCACGGTCGAGACGTTCTGGAGCGCGAAGTTGATCGACGCGTTGTGCCAGTCCGCGTTCATCGTCGAGCACCCGTCCTCGGGAACGACCATGAAGAAGCCCTTGTCCGCCCCGGTGCGGGATGTGTGCTCGATCGACATGTTCGTCCAGGCGCCGGTGACGATGATCGTGTCGCGGCCGAGGCCGGCGAGCAGCGTCTCGAGCTTCGTCCCCTGCCAGGCGCTCATCCGCATCTTCTCGACGATGAAGTCGCCGTCCTGCGCCTCGAGCCCTTCCGCGGGCGCGGCGCCCCACGAGCCGCGGACGAGCGCGTGGCCATCCTTGACGCCCGTTGTAGAGCGGCGCGTTCAGCTTCAGCCCGGGTGCCCCCTCCTCGACGATGTACCAGACGTGGATCACGGGGATCCCCTTGCTCCGGCACGTCTCCGCGAGCGCCTTCACGTTCTCGACGACGTTCTGCTCCTTCGCGTGCTCGGGCGCGCCCGTCTCAGCGAAGGCGCCGCCTTCGATCATCACGTCGTTCTGCAGGTCCTGGATGATCAGCACGCAGCGTGCCGGATCCAGGGTCAGGGCCTCGTCGTTCATCTACGTCCTCCTTTTCAACCCATGTAGGGCTCGTGCCGCGGCCCGACGAGCGCGCGGATCGCGTAGAGCGAGGTCGAGCTCGGGATGTACACGGTTCGCCAGTCCTCGCCGCCCCAGGTCAGGTTGCCCGTGTTCTCGGGCACCTTGATCGTCCCCAGGTGCTCGCCTGCGGCCGAGATGATCCAGATGCCGCCCGGGCCGGTGACCCAGATGTTGCCGCGCTCGTCGCACTTCATCCCGTCCGGGATCCCCTCCTCGATCACGCCTGTGCCGACGCCCTCGAAGAACATGCGGCCGTTCGAGATCGTGCCGTCGGGCGCGGCGTCGTAGACCTTGATGTACGCCCCCGGCGTGTCGTTGATGTAGAAGAGCGACTCGTCCGGAGAGAAGCAGATCCCGTTCGGCATCTCGAACTCGTCCCGACCGATCATGAGCTCGGGGTCACCGCCTCCCGGCGCGATGCGGTAGACGCCCTGGAAGCCGAGTCGCCGCTTGCGCGGATGCCCGAACCCGGGCATGCGCCCGTACCACGGGTCGGAGAAGTAGATCGCGCCGCTCGAGTGGACGCAGACGTCGTTCGGGCTGTTCAGCTCCTCGCCCTCGAACTCCTGGGCGATGATCTCGCGCGTCCCGTCCGGGCTCTCGCGGACGAGCGAGCTCGTCACGTGCTCGCAGACGAGCAGGTTGAGGTCGGCGTCGTAGGTCATCCCGTTGCACTTGTTCGAGAAGTTCCGCACCTCGACGACCGTCCCGTCCGGCGTGTACTTGCGCCTGACGTCGCCGGGCATGTCCGAGAACAGGAGGTAGTGCTCCTTCGGATGCCAGATCGGCCCTTCCGTGAACGTGAAGCCCGTCGCGAGCTTCTCGACCTGCGCGCCTTCCTCGACGAGCTCGTAGATCGCGTCCGACTTCGCCTCGATGCCCAGGCCGGTTTCGGTGCTCGTCACCGAGCCCCCCTTTCATCAGGGAATGTCGCCGCGACTCTAATACTCTCGCCGACCGCAGCGCCCGTGACGATCGCGACGCGTGTCACTCGACTTCGACGTGGATGCGCTTCTTCGCGTCCTTGAGGAAGCCCCCCTCGCGGCGCGCTCGCACCGCCAGGATCTCCGAGAGGATCGAGAGCGCGGTCTCCTCCTGCGTGTCCGCCCCGATGTCGAGGCCGCACGGCCCCATGATCCGGTCGAGCTCGGCCTCCGCGACGCCTGCCTCGAGCAGCCTCTCGCGTCGTCGCTCCTGATTCCGCCGCGAGCCCAGGGCGCCGATGTAGAACGCCTCCGTCGCGAGCGCGCCGGCGAGCGCGGGCTCGTCGAACTTGTCGTCGTGGGTCAGGACGACGATCGCGGTCTGGTGGTCGGGCTCGACCTGCGCGAAAGCGTCGTCGGGCCAGGCGACGATCAGCTCGTCCGCCGAGGGAATCCGCTCCGCGGTCGCGAACTTCGCTCGCGCATCGGCGACGATGACCTTCCACCCGAGCAGCTTCGCGCCGCGGGCAGAGCGCCTCCGCCGTGTCCACCGCCCCGTAGACGAAGAGGCGAGGCGGCGGGCCGTACCACTCGACGAAGACCTTCGTGCCGTCATCGAGCGTGAGGAGCGTGTTCCGCCCGCGTCGGATCAGCTCGTCGAACTGGGCGGATGCCTCCTCGGGCGCCTCTCCCACGCGCTCGCCGGACTCGAGGACGAGCAGCTTCGAGCCGACGCCTTCGCCCTCGACGACCGTGAAGAGGATCCCGCGCTCGCCGGAGCCGTTCAGGGCCGCCAGCCGCTCGATCAGCGTCACTCGACCCTCTCGACGAACACGTCGATCTCGCCGCCGCAGGGCAGGCCGACGCTCCACGCGAGGTCGTCGTCGATCCCGTACGTGAGGAACTTCGGCTCGCCGGACTCGAACACGGACTGGGCGTTCTCGTACACGTCGCTCTCGACGCAGCCGCCCGACACCGAGCCGCACATCTTCCCCGACTCGGAGATGGCCAGGCTGGCTCCGAGCGGCCTCGGCGCCGAGCGGCGCGTGCCGACGACGGTCGCCACCACGACCTTCTCGCCGGCCTGACGCCAGCGCTCGACCTCGGGCAGGATCTCCTTCACGCCGCATGCCTCCTTTCGATGCCGGCGAGCACGGCCGCCAGCTCTTCGAGACTCCTGAGATTATGGCCAGGGAGGAATCGGTCGACGAAGGGCAGCGCGCAGCGCATCCCACCGGCGAGCGGCTGGTACTCCGGATTTCCCTTCAGCGGGTTCACCCACACGACCGCGTACGCAGCGCGTGCGAGCTTCGCCATCTCGCGTTCGAGAAGAGCGGGATCGTCCCGCTCCCAGCCGTCCGAGACGATCACGACGACCGCTCCGCGGGAGAGCGCGCGCCGGCCGTACACGGCGTTGAACTCGGCGAGCGAGCTCCCGATCCGGGTTCCGCTGCCCCAGTCGACGCGCGGTCACGGTCGCGCGGGCGAGCGCCGCCTCGGGATCCCGCGTCGCGAGATCGGGCGTGAGCCGGGTCAGACGCGTCCCGAAGCCGAAGGCCTCGACTCCGCGGCCGGAGCCGACGACCGAGTGCAGGAACAGGAGCAGCGCGCGCGAGTACGCGTCCATCGAGCCGGACACGTCGCAGAGGACGACGAGCTTGCGGGGGACGACCTTGCGCGCGCGCCACGCCGGCTCGACGGGGTCGCCGCCGGTGCGCAGCGAGCGGCGGACGAGCCGGCGCATGTCGATCCGGTCGCCGCGTGGATCGGGAGCGCGGCGCCTCGACGCTCGTCGCGGCCTGGTGCGCGCGATCGCCGCCATCAGGACGCGGCAGCGCTCGAACTCCTCGGGCGTCATCTCGGCGAAGTCCTTCTCGCGCAGAAGCTCGTGCTCCGAGGCGCCGAGCTCGATCGGGTCCTCACCCGGTTCGGGCTCGGCCGCGTCCCCGCCCGTCGTCAGCGAGCCCTGGACGAGCCGGTCCGCATGCTCGCGCTGGTGCTTCTGGCGCACCAGCGGCGCGATCGGGCCGCGCATGAACCACGCGGCGAAGGCGCGGTCGAAGAGCTCGAGCTCGTCGTGCCTCGACACGAGCGTCTGCCGCAGCGCGAAGTAGACGTCCTCCTGGCGCGTGAGATCGACCGCGTCGAGGCTGCGGAGCGCGTCGAGCACGCGGCCCGGCCCGACCTCGATGCCCACCTCGCGCAGCACGCGGCCGAACGTGACCACGTGCCGGACGATCGCCGTGCCCTGCATGCGCTGCTTACCGCTTCGCCGTCGCGCGAGCTTCTTCGATGAGGCCGACGAGCGTCTCGTCGCGCACCGCCTCGATGTCCTCGCGGTACTTGAGGACCGAGCCCAGGGTCTGCTCGACCACTTCCGCGTCGATCTCCTCGCGGCCGAGCGCGGCGAGCGCCTGGCCCCAGTCGATCGTCTCGGCCACCCCCGGCGGCTTCGCCAGGTCGAGCCCGCGGAGCCCGCGCACGAACGCGGCCGCCTCCTCCGCGAGCCGCTCCGAGATCCCGGGCACTCGAAGCCGGACGATCTCGACCTCCCGCTCCAGCGAGGGGTGCCCGATCCAGTGGAAGAGCGTGCGCCGCTTGAGCGCGTCGTGCAGCTCACGCGTGCGGTTCGACGTGAGGACGACCGCGGGTATGCGGCGTGCGCGGATCGTCCCGAGCTCCGGGATCGTGATCTGGAAGTCCGACAGGATCTCCAGCAAGAACGCCTCGAACTCCTCGTCGGCTCGGTCGACCTCGTCGATCAGGAGCACGACCTGCTCGTCGGAGTCGATCGCCTCGAGCAGCGGTCGCCGAATCAGGAACTCGGGGCCGAAGAGCTCGTCCTCGGAGACGGTCCCCTCCTGCGCGGCGCGGATGTGCAAGAGCTGCCGCGGGTAGTTCCACTCGTAGACCGCGTGCGAGACATCGAGGCCCTCGTAGCACTGGAGCCGGATCAGCCGCGCGGAGAGAGCGGTTGCGAGCGCCTTCGCGGCCTCGGTCTTGCCGACGCCCGCCTCGCCCTCGAGGAGCAGCGGCTTCTCGAGCGCGAGCGAGAGGAAGAGCGCCGTCGAGAGCCCGCGATCGGGAGATAGTCGGCTTCCCGAAGCGCTCCTTCGAGCTCGTCGATGGTGCGAAAGCTCACAGCCGGAGGGTACACCGGCGCTTTCCGTAGTCCGCGTCTGATCGAGAATCGATCACTTGTGCTCGGACCGCCCGACGCGTTTAGACTCGCCCCACGGGTCAATCGCGATGCGGGGGTGGGTATGGCGACAGCGACGGTGGCACGCGGAGCGGAGACGGAGGTACTCAGCCCAGGCTCGGAGGACGAGGCGATCGCGGCGTTCGGGGACGGCGCGGGCATCACGGTCCTGGCCGGCGGAACGATCGTCGTCCCGGAGATCACCTACGGCTACCTGAAGCCCGAGCGCGTGCTCATGCTCGCGAACGCGGGTCTTGACGGGAGTCGCTCGAGACGGCTCGCGAACGACGATCGGCGCGATGACCTCGGTCCAGGATCTCGTCGAGCTGGCCGCGCCACTCGGCATGTGCGCGGCGAACGTCGCCGACCGCGAGATCCGCGCGCAGGCGACCGTCGGCGGAAACCTCTGCGCTCCCGTCGGGCGCGACGCTCCGCGCGGCGACCTGCAGGCGGCGTTCCTCGCCCTCGACGCCCAGGTTCGCTCGGCGGGCGCGGGCGGCGAGCGGACCGACTCGATCGAGGACTTCCTCGCGGACAGGGACGGCCGGCTCGTGCTCGACGTCAGCTTCGAAGAGCCGGCCGCGGGCGGGTTCGCCCGGCTCGACCGGCCGCATACGCACGACTACTCCGCGCTCACCGTCTGCGCCGCGCGTACAGCCGACGGAGGCACCCGCATCGCCGTAGCCGGGGTGAACGGGCCGGCCGTCCGCCTCCCCTCGGCCGAGGCGAAGGCGGACGACCCGGCCGCCGCGGGCGAGGCAGCGCTCAAGGACGTGACCTTCGCGGACGACGCGCTCGCCTCGGCGTGGTACCGCGAGCGAACGCTGCCCGTGCTGATCGGGCGGGCCCTCGGCGACCTCCAGGAGGACGCATGAAACTCACCGTGAACGGCGTCGAGCACGAGCTCGTCAGCCCGCCTCTGACGCCGCTCCTCTACGTGCTCCGCGAGGAGCTCGGGATCACGAGCCCGAAGGCCGGCTGCCAGCAGGGCGGCTGCGGCTCCTGCACCGTGCTCGTCGAGCGGGGAGCCGCGGCGATCGTGCCTGCTGCCCACCGCCGCGCTCGACGGCGCGGAGATCACGACCCTCGAAGGCCTCGGGACCGCCGAGGAGCTCTCGCCGATCCAGACTGCGTTCCACGAGCGCTACGCCGCCCAGTGCGGCTTCTGCACGTCGGGCATGGTGATCGCCGCTCACGCGTATCTCGAGGGCGGCGGCGACTCCGAGCGTGAGTCGATCCAGGACGCGCTCGCCGGCCACGTCTGTCGCTGCACCGGCTACGTGAAGATCATCGACGCCGTCTCTGCGGCGGCAGGCGGAGACATCACGTCGAACCAGCGCTGGCTCCCGCAACCGGGCGAGGAAGCGCCCGTCGAGGTCCCGGGGGCACCGGCATGAAGGCCGTCGGCGCACGGCTCCCGCGCTACGACGGCGTCGCGCATGTCACCGGCCGGACGACGTTCGTCGACGACGTTCGCATCCCCGGCACGCTCTGGGTCAAGGCGCTTCGCTCCCCGGCGCACCACGCGGACATCAAGCGCCTCGACATCTCGAAGGCCGAGGCGATGGAGGGCGTCCACGCGATCATCACGTGGGAGGACGTGCCGCTCCTCGAGTACGGGCATCTCTCGGCGCTCGGCATCCCGGCCGACGAGCCGCTGCTCGCGAAGGACGACGTCCGCTACAAGGGACAGCCGATCGCGGTCGTCGCGGCCGACGACGAGGTCGTCGCGCAGGCGGCCGTCGACGCGATCGAGCTCGAGCTCGCCGAGAAGCCCGGCGCTCTTCGACGTCCGCAAGGCGTTCGACTCGGACGCGCCCAAGGTGCATCACTGGGGCAACTGGTACCCGCACTTCGAGGAGGAGATGGATCGCCGCCAGATCCGCAAGGGCTCGATCCAGGAGGCGTTCGACAAGGCGGACGTGATCGTGCAGGGCGTCTACCGCCCGGCAGCCATCGAGCACGTCCCGGTCGAGACGCAGGTGTGCCAGGTCGTGCCGGAGGCCGACGGCCGGCTCACGATCTACTCCTGCACGCAGGCGCTCTACTTCTCGATGGGCGTCGTCGCCGCGCACCTGGAGGTGCCGCTGAACCGGCTGAAGTTCGTCGGCGGAACCGTCGGCGGCGGCTTCGGCGGCAAGGTCGACACCGCCACCGAGACGATGTGCGCGCTCCTGGCGCTGAAGTGCGGCAAGCCGGTGAAGTGGCGCTGGACGCGCGAGGAGGAGTTCCTCTGCTCGTCCACGCGGGCGCCGTGGCACATGGAGATCGCGGACGCGGTGACGAAGGACGGCTGGATCCTCGGCCGCAAGATGCTGACGCTCCACGACTCCGGCGCGTACTCGCGCTTCTCGCCGTACGGCCTGACGAAGCACAGCTTCCACCACACGGGCGCGTACACGATCCCGCACCTCGAGTTCGACGGCTACGTGCGTCTACACGAACCGCGTGCCGACGACCGCGATGCGCGGCTTCGGCGTCACCTCCGTCTCGTTCGCGGTCGAGACGCATATGAGCCGCATCGCCAAGGAGCTCGGCCTCGATCCCTTCGAGATCCGGCTCAAGAACGCGAACCGGATCGGCGACACGTCGCCGAACGGGGTCGTCTACACCGACCCCTCGACCGTTCCCACCATCCTCGCGGTGGCCGACGAGCTCGGGCACGAGCTCCCCGCGGACTACCGCACGATGTCGAGCGATCCTCGCTCGGCCGAATGGCTGCCCGAGCACCTGGTGGCCCAGCTCGGAAACCCGGAGGAGCACTGATGGCCAAGCACAAGGGACGCGGGATCTCCGCGATCGAGTACCCGACCGGCATGAACCAGAACGGCGACCCGTCGCAGGCCTGGATCAAGATGAAGCCGGACGGGCGGGTCGACGTCTTCTCGGGCACGTCGGACATCGGCAACGGCTCGAAGACGATCCAGTCGCAGATCGTCGCCGACACGCTCGGCGTTCCCTACGACTGGGTCACCTACGACAACTCGAACACCGATTCGTCCCCCGTCTGCACGGGCACGTTCGCGTCGCGGGCGACATTCGTCGCGGGCATGGCGGTGAAGAAGGCGGCCGACAGCGCGCGCACGAAGCTGCTCGAGATCGCCGGCAAGGAGCTCGAGATCGACCCCTCCGACCTCGAGGTCGTGGACGGCGAGGTGATCGCGAAGGGCGCGCCGCAGAAGAAGATCTCGGTGCCCGACGTCGCGGTCGCCGCGACCTGGACGCATGGCGAGCTCATCACCGGAACGGGCGCGCACCTGAACCCGTACGCGCCGATCGTCGACGCCGAGACCGGCCGGGTCGAGCTGCCGCCCCACGCGGCGATCTCCTACGCGGCCTGCGCGGCGGAGGTCGAGGTCGACGACGAGACCGGGGACGTGCGCGTGACGCGACTCGTCCAGTGCTACGACGTCGGCAAGGCGATCAACCCGACCCTCGTCGAGGGCCAGATCGAGGGCGGCGCCGTCCAGGGGCTCGGGCTCGGCGTGCTCGAGAACTGCTACCCGTACTACCCGAGCGTCGAGAACCGCGGCGGCCAGTTCGGCTCCTACCTCGCGCCTGGCATGGAGGATCTTCCGCAGGTCGACACGCTCATCATCGAGAACCCGTCCGCAGGTGGCCCGTACGGTGCGAAGGGCATCGGCGAGATGGCGAACAACCCGCAGCCGCCGGCGATCGCCGCTGCGGTCTACGACGCCGTGGGAGTCTGGGTGACTGAGCTCCCGATCACGCCCGGAGCGCGTGCTGCGTGCACTCGACGCGAAGGCCGAGCCGACCCGCAAGGGCAAGACGGTGATCTTCGACGAGGAGCTCTCGGTGAATGCGGTCTCGGGCGGCGGGATGCGCTTCGAGGTGCCTGCCTGAGCTCGCCGTTCCGCTCCTGGAACGACGTGGAGCCCCACACCCTGTTCCCGGGCGTGGGGCTCCGCGCAATCGGCGGAGAGCAGGTGCTGCTCTGCCACGTGACGTACGAGCCGGGCACGACGGTGCAGCGGCACTCGCACGAGACCGCGGAGCAGGTGATGTGGATCGTCGACGGTGCGGTGACGATGACGATCGGCGAGGAGACGAAGGAACTCGTCGCGGATGACGTCGTGGTCGTGAACCCGGGCATCGAGCACGAGCTGCATTCGCCGGGCGGGGTCACGTTCGTGGAGGCGCTGGCGCCGGTGCTACGCGACCACGTGCCGGACGCGGAGCGGGACCTCGTTCTGGGCGCGCACGGCGACTCGCTGCACGCCCCGGGCTGAACCCGCAGGACGGCGAGTATGGTCCGGGGCATGCCACAGCTAAACGCTCTCGGGATCGTGACCTCGGACATGTCGAGGTCGATCGCGTTCTACCGGCTGCTCGGGCTCGACGTCCCGGAGACACCGGACGAGAGCCACGTCGACACGTTCCTGCCGAACGGCGTGCGCTTCATGCTCGACTCCGAGGAGACCGTGCGGAGCTTCAAGCCCGACTGGACGCCGGTGACGGGCAATCAAGTCGAGCTTGCGCTCGAGTGTGCGAGCCCAGCCGAGGTTGACGAGATCTACGCACGGGCCGCAGCGGCCGGCTTCGACGGCGAGAAGGCTCCGTGGGATGCGGCCTGGGGCCAGCGGTACGCGCAGCTTCGCGATCCGAGCGGGGTTCCGGTCAGCCTGTACGCACCCTTGTAGATCCCCTACCCCGGCTATGGCTTAGCGGTTCACGGGCGCGCGTGCCGGTGCGTCGCTCTGGTCTTCGCCCGTCCACTGGAAGAACTCGAGAACGTGGCCGTCTGGGTCGAGGAAGAAGACCTGGGTCACGCCGTCGCCCCGCGGCATCGGGCCACCGACAGCGGTATGCCGGCCTCGGTCAGGCGTGCGCGGGCGGCCGCCAGGTCGTCCACTTCGAGCGCGACGTGGTGAGTCAGCCCGTACGCCGCGCCGGCTCCGGCGTCGCCCTGACCCGCACCGCCCGTCGTGTCCGACGCAGCGAGCAGGTGCATCTCGTGCTCGCCGAACCGGAACCACGCGCCGGCGAACGTGAAGTTCGGTGGCCGAGGAACCTCCTCGAGCCCGAGCGCCTCGGAGTAGAAGCGCCGCGAGCGCTCGACATCCGAGACGACGAGGCCCACGTGCTGGATGCGCATCGGCACGACGCCTACCGTAACCTCGCCCCACCGCGAAAGGAGGCGCAAATGCCGCTGATCAAGGTCGACCTCTTCGACTACCGCATGTCCGACGAGACGAGCGCGGCGCTCATCGAGAAGCTCACGGACGCTCTCTGCGAGGCCACGCATCCGGGCCTGCGCGACCACACCTGGGTGATCGTCGAGGGCCATTCGCCGAAGAACTGGGGCCTCGGCGGCAAGCCGTGGCCCGTCGACCAGATGCCGCCCGCCCCTGCACCGTAGGATCGAAAGACCGCGAGAAGAGGAGAGACGCATGCCCGTGATCGAAGTGAAGCTGTACGACCGCCGCGTGACCGAGGAGTCCGTGCCGAAGATGATCGAGGCGCTGACGAACGCTCTGCACGAGTCGAGCGGAGCGGCGAAGGAGCACATCCACGTCATCATCCAGGGCGTCCAGCCGAGCCACTGGGGCCAGGGCGGCAAGCCCAGCACGTAGCGTCTAGCGCGAGCTGACGGGAACGGCGAGCTCGAGCTCGACCGGCGCGGCTCCGGGCTGCACGGCCTGCGTCTCGCGGGCGTGCAGCAGGGTCGTGCTTCACGATCAGCTTCGCGCGGGCGAAGTTGTCGAGCTCGGTCGGAACGGGGCCGACGCGCTGCCCGAGCGCGTAGCCGGCGGCGTTGCGCCCCATCGCCCGATAGGACTCGAGCGTGTACAGCGGCGACATGCCGAAGAGCTCGAGGTTGTCGAGCGGCTCGAGATCGGCGCGGTGGATCACCGCCGTGCCCTTCGACTGGATTCCGAGCGCGATGCCCGAGCCGGAGAGCCGCGCGCCGTCGTGCGCGATGAAGGCGACGTCGGCGACGCGCCGGACGCGCACGACGCGCGGCGACGGCTCCGCCGTCTCGAATCCCGTCGCAGATCGACTCGAGCACATCTCGGTGGCTGAGGTCGTTGATCGTCTTGCGGATCGCGTCTGCGAAGGCCGGCCCGACCGCGACGACGACCTCCGTGGAGCTCGTCGCCCTTCGCCGCTTCGCCGCGCTCGACCACGACCGGCTCGCCCTCGGTGTCGCCGCCGAGGAGCTCGGCGGGGTCGACCACGTTCGGGAGCGACTGCAGGAGCTCCCAGCGCTCGCCCTCGAGCCGGTAACCCGTGCCCGGCCCCGAGTACACGTTCGGGTCGTTCACGGCCGAGTGGACGAGTCCTTGCGGCGTCGATCACGGCTGAGGTCTGCAGATAGTCGGCGGAGACCCGCTGGCGCTGCATCGACAGGACGGCCTCCGCGATCTCGCCGAAACCCCGCTGGTCGAGCGCGAGGGCGACGTCCAGGCCGGAGACGCCGCGCGCGAGCAGCTCGTCCGCGGCTTCGACGTCGGCCGCTCGGTCACGATCAGGCATCTCGCTCGAGTCGTAGCCGGTCGTAGCTGCGGCGACCTCCTCGTTCGACACGGGCGGAAGCCCGAGCTCCTCGAACACCGCCTGCACGGCGTGCGCCGCTTGCTCGCGAACCCGCAGAACCTCCTCCTCCGAGACCGGCTCGATCCCCGCATCCACCTGCCAGTCGCGCTGAACCGTGAGCCATTCGTCCAGGTCGTCGGCGTCGAAGTTCCCGCCCCCGAACGTGTTGTCGCGCCTCGGCATCACCGAGTACCCGGAGGTGACGAAGTCCGTGCCTGGGAGGAACTGCCCCATCAGCTTCGCCGTCTTGCGGATCTCCGAGTGCGAGGCGATGGCGTCGTTTCCGGACGCGACCTCGAGGTCGAGCCACGCAGCGAGCACGTTCTCGCCGAGGATCGCGCGCGTACCGCCCGGCACGGAGAGCACGAGCGCGACGCACGAGATCGACCCGTTCTGCACTCCCTGCGAGCCGGCTGCGCGCACTGCGGCCAGACAGCGCGCCTCGAGGTAGAGCATCGAGAGGCCCTGCGCGTAGCCCATCAGCGCCTCCGAGCCGGTGCCCGACGTGAAGCGCACCTTCACGCCGCGGGATGCATACGCGGCGCCGAGGAACGCCTTCGACCACGGCGTGTCGTCGCCGTCGACGAAGACGGGCTCGGTGCCGTAGACCGAGAGCGTCTCCGCGTACGTGACGAGCCCGCGGATGGCGAGCTCGAGGTTCCGCCGCTCCTCGACCGCGCACTGCGTCATCACGCCGGGCCGACCCGTCTGCGAGCCGACGAGGAGCGCGATCGCGTTCAGCGGCGCGTAGCGGGCGACTCCGACCGTGGTCTCGATCTCGGCGAACCCTCGCCGCGCTGCCTCGGCCGCGTCCGCCGCGAGCAGAGCGGGGCTCTCCTTGAGGTTGGTCACGTGCGCCTGGTTCGAGGGCGCGCGGCGTGCGCGGAGCTTCTTCAGCGCGAGCATGAGCTCGACCGGGTCGAGGAGGCCGATGACGCGCGCGAGCTTCGCCGGGGTGAGGCCGCGCGCGAGGCGGACGAGCTCGGCGCGCGGCACGCCGATGTCGACGAGCATCCGCGCGAGCTCCGTGTCGTCGAGGGCCATGGCCTCGGCCGCGACCTCGAGATCGAGCCCGTGCGCGACGACGAAGCGGTCGATCACGTCGAACTCGGCGGCGGGGCGCCCGTCCATGCGGACGACGAGGCCGTCTTCGATCACGAGCTCGGGCGACGGATCGTGCGGCCCGTCCGCGGCGACCAGGCCCAGCTCGGGAAGCGGCGAGACGAGCGTCTCGCGGTGCAGATCGCGCTTCTCGCGCGAGACGAAGCGGCGGCTACGCATCGGCGAGGAGCCCTCGCTCGGCGTAGGCCTCCGCCGCCTCGCGTACGAAGCCCGCCGTTCGCGTGGCTCCATGAGACTCGAGCTGCTGCAGCCCAGTCCTCGAGCTGCGCCGCGGTCGCTCGTCGCGGGCGGAGCGCGGTGTAGACGGCGAGCAGGAGGTCATCGGGGACAGCGGCAAGCTCGGCGGCGCGCTCGAGGCTTGCGGCGAGTGGTTCCCGCCCGGCCGCGCGCGCGACCTGAGATTGCAGGAGCAGCGTCTCCGGGGTCGCGCGAATCTCGGCCCCGTCGATGTGCCCCGCGCGCAGCGAGTCCAGCGTGACGTCGGTCAGTGGCCTCCCGCCCGGCGTCGACACGAGGTCCGGTCGCTGCGTCCCCAGCGGGTAGTCGCGCTTCGGATCGAAGTCCATGTCGTGAGACCTTAGGCTTGGGCCACACGTGAGCAACGATTATCGATTCTCCGGACGGGTCGCGCTCGTCACGGGCGGCGCCAGCGGAATCGGCGCGGCCGTCGCACGGCGACTCGCGTCCGAAGGAGCTGCGGTCGCCTCGTTCGACCTGCAGCCGGCGTCGGCCGAAGGCGTGCTTGCGCTCGCGGGCGACGTCACGAAGTCGGCCGACATCGAGGCTGCGGTCCACCGCGCCGAGGAGGAGCTCGGCCCGATCGACGTGCTCGTCTGCTCGGCCGGCGTGCCGGGCGTCTCGCTTCCGAGCATGGAGATCTCCGACGAGGAATGGCGTCGAGTGCTCGCGATCAACACCGACGGTGTGTTCTTCTGCAACCGAACCGTCGGTACCGGGATGGTCGAGCGCGGCTACGGGCGCATCGTCAACGTCGCCTCGATCGCCGGCAAGGAAGGCAATCCGATGGCCGCTGCGTACTCCGCGTCCAAGGCCGCGGTGATCGCGCTGACGAAGGCGATCGGCAAGGATCTCGCGCAGACCGGGGTCCTCGTCAACTGTGTGGCGCCCGCGGTGATCGAGACCCCGATCCTGGAAGGCGTCTCGCAGGCGCACATCGACTACATGGTCGAGCGCATCCCCATGGGTCGGATGGGGAGCCCGGACGAGGTCGCCGCGCTCATCTGCTGGCTGGCGAGCGAGGAGTGCTCCTTCTCCACGGGAGCGACGTACGACATCTCCGGCGGGCGGGCGGTCTACTGATGCTGCGCGTCCGGGTCCGCGGCCCGAACGGCATCGAGCAGGGCATCGCCAACAACGGCGTGGTCGTGACCGCGAGCGGCGGCTGCGTCGGAGCTCGTGATGCCGACCGGCTGACGTTGGTCGCTCCGTACGAGCTCCTGCTTCCGCTCGAGCCGCCCGAGGTCTGGTGCGCGGGGGTGACGTACGAGCGCTCGCGCGATGCGCGGATCGAGGAGAGCGCGGTCCAGGACGTCTACTCACTGGTCTACGACGCTGAGCGGCCGGAGCTCTTCCTCAAGGACGCCGGTTGTCGACGCACGGTCGGTCCCGGCGGGGCCGTGGGCATTCGCTCGGACTCCGCCTGGAACGTTCCCGAGCCGGAGATCGCTCTCGTGCTCGGCGATGACGGGGGCATCGCGGGCGTCACGATCGGAAACGACGTCTCGTCGCGTGACATCGAAGGCACGAATCCGCTCTACCTTCCCCAGGCCAAGGTGTACGCGGGCGCGTGCGCTCTCGGTCCGGCAGTCCTTTCTCCCGCGCCGAGCGAGCCGCTCGAGATCCGCATGCGGATTCTCGACGCGAACGGCGACGAGCTCTTCACGGGCGAGACCTCGACCGTGCGGATGAAGCGCTCCTTCGAGGAGCTCGTCGAGTTCCTCGTCCGCGACAACCCGGTCCCGCCCGGAAGCGTCCTTCTCACCGGCACCGGCCTCGTCCCGCCCGACGACTTCACGCTCGAGCCCGGACATGTCGTCGAGATCGAGGTGCCGGGCATCGGCATCCTCTCGAATCCCGTCGTGCTCGCCTCCAGCCTCCTCGAAAGGACTGCAGCTCATGTCTGAGACCCTCACCGGAGCGCCTGCGCGCAACTACGTCGGCGGCGAGTGGCGCGAGAGCGCCAGCGGCGAGACCTACGAGAAGCACAACCCGTGGCGTCCGTCCGAGGTGACCGGTGTCTACCCGTCCTCGGATGCCGACGACGCGCGCACCGCGATCGACGCGGCTCGCGAGGCTTTCCCGGCCTGGGCAGCGCTGCCCGCGGCCCAGCGGGCCGCGTTCTTCGGCAAGGCGGCGAACATCCTCGAAGCTCGTGCGGAGCAGGTCGCCCTGGACATGACCGCGGAGATGGGAAAGCCGCTACGCGAGTCCCGGCTCGAGGCGCTCCGCGCGGCGACGATCCTCCGCTATGCGGCGGGTGAGGCGTGGCGGCCGGTCGGGGAGATGTACGCGCCGTCGGTCGCGCATCAGCGGCTGTACACCATGCGCCGTCCGCTCGGCGCAGTCGGCCTGATCACACCATGGAACTTCCCGATCGCGATTCCCGTCTGGAAGCTGGCTCCAGCGCTGATCTACGGCAACACCGTCGTGCTGAAGCTCGGGTACGAGGCGCCGCGAACCGGGCTGCACGTAGCGGAGAGCTTCGCCGAAGCGGGGCTGCCGGCCGGCGTGTTGAACGTGCTCACGGGGTCCGGCTCGAAGGCGGGCGCCGAGCTCGTCGCCAACTCGGGCACGCGCGCGATCTCGTTCACGGGCTCGGTGGCGGTCGGTCACGGCGTGCGGGAGGCGGCCACGGCGCGCGACTGCCGTGTCCAGCTCGAGCTCGGCGGCCACAACCCGCTGATCGTGATGGGCGACGCCGAGCTCGACCGCGCAGTCGAGGCCTCCTACGCAGGCGCGTTCTGGTCGGCGGGCCAGAAGTGCACGGCGACGCGGCGCATCCTCGTTCAGGACGAGGTCTACGACGAGTTCCGAGACCGCCTGCTCGCGCGGGTCGAGTCGGGCAAGGTCGGCGACCCCGCCGATCCCGAGGTGGAGGTGGGCCCGGTCGTGCACGAGGCCGCGATGGAGGAGATCCTGGGCGCGATCGAACGGGCGCGGAGCGAGGGCGGGACGGTGCTCGCCGGCGGAGAGCGCGCAGACGACGACGGCTATCTGATCGCGCCCACGGTGTTCGAAGGGCTCGCTGACGACGCCGAGCTCTCCTGCGAGGAGGTGTTCGGGCCGGTGACCTCCCTCTATCGCTTTGCGACGCTCGACGAGGCGATGGAGCGCGCGAACGCGGTGCGCTTCGGCCTCTCCGCCTCGATCTTCACCCGCGATCTGCATGCGACGCAGCGCTTCACGGAGGAGATCGGCGCGGGGATCATCCACGTGAACTCGCAGACCGCAGGCGCCGATGTCCATGTCCCGTTCGGCGGAGTCAAGGGCTCCGGCTGGGGCCCGCACGAGCAGGGCCGTGCCGCGATCGAGTTCTACACCGAGCTCGTCACCGTCTACCAGGACGCCCCGCTTGCGTGAGAGGACGCTGGTCACCGGCGCGCTCGGATGCGTCGGCGCGTGGACGCTCAAGGCTCTGCTCGACGACGGCGAAGACCCCGTGGGCTACGACCTCGGTGACGACGACAGCCGTCTCCGGCTGATCCTCGACGAGGGAGAACGAGAGCGTGTCACGCTCGTGTCGGGCGACGTCACCGACGCGGAAGCGCTCGGACGTGCTCTCGACGAGCACGAGATCACGCGCGTCGTCCACCTCGCCGCGCTGCAGGTGCCGTTCTGCCGTGCCGATCCCGTCCGCGGCGCGCGGGTGAACGTCGTCGGCACGGTGGTCGTGTTCGAGGCCGTGAAGGAGCGTGGCGACCGGATCCCGGGCCTCGCGTATGCGAGCTCCACGGCTGTCTACAACGCGAGCGATCCCTCCCCTGCGCCCGAGACGGGCGGGACGCAGCCCACGACCCACTACGGCGTGTACAAGCTCGCCAACGAGGGAACGGCGCGGATCTTCTGGGACGACGAAGGCGTCGCGTCGATCGGCATCAGGCCGTACATCGTGTACGGGCCCGGACGGGATCAGGGAATGACTTCGGGCCCGACGCTCGCGATGGCGGCTGCCGCCCGAGGCGAGGGTTTCGAGGTCGGCTACGGCGGGACCGCCCAGTACGACTACGCGCCGGACGTCGGACGCGCCTTCGTGCTCGCGGCAAGGGCAGCCGGCGAGGGTGCGCACGTCGCGAACTTCCCTGGCGAGCCTTCGACGATGCAGGACGTGGTAGCGGCGATCGAAGCGGGCGCTCCGGAAGCCGCGGGCAAGCTCACGTGGACCGAAACAGCACTGCCGTTCCCCGAGTCGCTCGAGTCAGGGCTTCTGGAGCGGCTCGTCGGTTCGCTCCCGCACACGCCACTGCACGACGGCGTGCGTCGAACCATCGAGCACTTTCACGCTCGAGCCTAGTGCAGCAGCGGGCGGAGAACGTCTCGGGAGATGAGGAACCCGCGCTTGACGAGATCCTCGGTCGCCTCGAAGTTGCGATCCTCGTGCTCGATCGAGACCACGTAGTCGTATCCGGCTCGGTACAGCGCGGCGACGAAGCGATCCCAGCGCACCTCGCCGAGCCCCGGTAGCCGCGGCACCTGCCAGCCCATGCCGAGCGAGATCGTCCCGTTCCGGTACAGGCCGTCACGGTCGATCTCGAGGTCTTTTGCATGGACGTGCAGGATCTTCCCCGCATAGTCGCGCACGGCCCGCTCGTAGTCGATCTGCAGCCAGACGAGATGCGAAGGATCGAGGTTGAGCCCGAAGTTGGGGCTGTCCACGATCGAGAACATCTCGTCCCAGGCAGCCGGGGTGGAGGCGAGATTCGTCCCGCCGGGCCACTCGTCCCAGCTGAAGATCATCGGGCAGTTCTCGATCGCGATCTTGACGCCCTTCCCTTCTGCGTACTCGACGAGTCGCGGCCAGACCTTGCGAAACTCGCGGAAGTTGTCGGGGACGTTCTTCGTCTTGTCGCGCCCGACGAAGGTCCCGACGATCGGAACCTCGAGCTTCGCAGCAGCGTCGATCACCTTGCGCAGGTGCGTGTTCGCCGCACGCCGCTCCTTGAGGTCGGGGTGGAGGTTGTTCGGGTAGTAGGCGAGAGACGAGATCTCGAGCCCGTGCTTCTCGAGCGTCCCCCGCACGCTGTCCGGGTCGAAGCTCGCCACGTCGATGTGGGAGGTTCCCGCATAGCGTCGCCGCTCCGCACCCGCGGCCGGCCAACATGCGACCTCGAGCATCTCGAAGCCCTCGCCGGACGCCCAGGCGGCGACCCGCTCCAGCGAGCGACGAGGAAAGGGAGCCGTGAGCAGTCCGAGCTTCATCGTCCGACCTCCACATCGAGAGTTTTCACGTCGATCACCGCCCGCGGTGCGGCTCCGGAAACGGCTCGGAGACAGAGGTGACATGCTCGCGCAGGACTGTCGTGACGACGGTCACGGTCAACCCGCGACGACAGGATTGGTCAGCGTGCCGACCCCTTCGATCGAGATCGTCACCTCGTCACCCGGTTCCAACAGTCGCTGCGGATCGCGGAAGACGCCGACGCCCGCAGGCGTGCCGGTAAGAATGAGGTCGCCGGGCTCGAGGGTCATCGTCTGCGACGCGTAGCTGATGATCTCGTCGATCCCGAAGATGAGATTGGCGGTCGAGGAGTCCTGGAGCACCTCGCCGCTCACGATCGCCTGAATGCGCAGGTTGTGGGGATCCTCGATCTCAGCAGCGGGAACGAGCGGGCCGACCGGGCAGAACGTGTCCGGAGACTTCCCACGTGACCACTGTCCGTCCGAGAACTGCAGATCGCGGGCGCTCACGTCGTTCGCGCAGACGTACCCGCGCACGGTCGAGAACGCATCCTCCCGCGACACGTTCTTGACCCGCGTGCCGATGACGACACCGAGCTCGGCCTCGTAGTCGCACTTCGTGACGACCGGCGGGATGACGATTGCCTCACCCGGCCCGATCAGTGCGTTCGGCCACTTCGCGAACAGAAGCGGCGCAGCCGGGAGATCGACTCCCTGCTCCTCGGCGTGATCGCGGTAGTTGAGGCCGACGCAGACGATCTTTCCCGGCCGCTCGATGGGCAGCATCCGGCAACCCTACAACGGGCGAACGGCGAGGCCTGGTCGACCGATACCGGCAGTAGACTCGCCGCCCGAGGAGGCTCGATGCATCGTCGGCTCGTCACAGCGCTGGTCGTGGTTCTCGGGCTCGCCCTTGCTCCCGAGGCCCTGGCGACGATCGAGGGACCCTGTGAGGCGCTGATCGCCGGCGAGGACGTCGTCGCGCGGGACACGTTCGCCAGGAGCGACGCGATCAGCGTTCCCCAGACCGGGGCGGTGCCCGTGACCGTCACCGCGGAGGAGCCGATCGATCGCCTGAAGCTCGAGATCGAGTTCGCCGGCATCCCCTACGAGGTCAGCGACGAGCCGACGACCGTCAGATCGACGACCGGCGTCGTGCCGGTCGACGAGTACGCGAAGTACGGCATCGGTCTCTACAAGATCGTCGCGACGAGTACCGGGGAGGGCTTCACGTGTGTTGCCACCGCGTTGGTCGACGTGCAGGGCGAGCCGCTCGAGACGGCCGCCGGGGCGATCGGGATCGCGATGGTGATCGTCGGCGGACTCGGCGTCTTCTCGTTCGCGCTCCGCGGAGGTCGTCCGGGCCTCGCGACGCTGCTCTCGATGTTCCTCGGGGTCATCCTGGCCGCCGGGATCGGCGTCCTGCTCCAGCAGTACGGGCTCTTCTACCCGACGCAGATCGCGGCGATTCTCGTCCTGATCGGCGGCGCGGCGCTCGGCTTTCTCGCCGGAGTCTTCGGCTCTCGCGGCTACGTCTCGGGCTGAGGTTCTCTCGGGCTGACGCCTCGACCGATGGGACGAGGCCGGGTGGCGAACAGCGCCGCGACGGCTCGGCGTCGAGTACAGACCAAACCACCCGGCCCCCTCTGCCGACGAGAATACGACGATCAGGCGCGATTGACAAGCGAACCTTTTGGGAATCGAGCAGGTACGGTCGGCGAAGGCTGCGCGAGCTCGACGCGGTCAGTTCACACGATTCGAGGAGGCAAACATGGCAGGTAAGGCGGACTTCACGGAAGACGAGTGGAAGACCCTCCAGCAGGGCGTCACCGGCGCGGGCATGCTCGTCTCCACGGCACACCGCGACTTCACCGATGCCTTCGGTGAAGCGGGCGCCGTCGGGAAGCAACTCGCCGCACATCGCGAGAGCGACAGCCAGCTCGTCCGCGAGCTCTCCGAGACTCGCGGCACCGGCTTCGGCCTGGTCGCGTCGCCGAAGGAGGTCGTGGAGGGGACGATGAGCGCCTTGGGGTCTGCGGTGGGCGTGCTAGACGAGAAGGCACCGGAGGAGGTCGGGGCCTATCGCCAGCTCGTGCTCGACGTCGCCAATGCGGTGGCGGAGGCAAGGGGCGGCGTGAAGGACGAGGAGACCGCCGCGATCGCGAAGATCACCTCCGCGCTCGGAGCCGCGTAGCGCTATCGGACGCGGGCGGTCGCGGCGTCAGACCGTCATGCGATGAGCGACGTCGTACTTCTTGACTGAGGTGCGCTGCCCCGGCGTGTCGCTGGCCGGCATCGCGCTCAGCACCTCGTCGCCTTGCCTGTAGTCGTCCTCCGACTCGAAGAAGACGATCGCGACGGCGTTCTCGGAATCCGCGTCGTGGAGCATGATGAACTCCGTCGCGGGCATTCCCTCAGGACGATCACCCTCGGCCATGTTCGCCTTCATCTCCTCCATACGTTCCTTGCTGACGCCGTCGAACGACACAACGCGTGCGATCGCCATCCCAACCTCCTCGTCGATTTGCTCGAGCCTAGTCGACTTCCGCATCGAAAGGTGGCGTGTGAGAGAGTCCTCGGACCTGGTGCAGTGACACAAACTCGAGAGAGGAAGCTAGATGCCGTTGGCACTTGCGTGGTTCTGGTGGGGTGGGGGCATTCTGTATGCGATTCTGTTGATCACTGCTGGCGTCATGACGCTTCGTAACGGCCGCTTTCTCCTCTTCGTGCTCGGGTTCTTCTTGCCCTTGCTCTGGATCGTCGGGGCTTTTTGGGACAGGCCCCGCTATTCGGATGGAACGCGAGTCTAGAGTCCTTGCCAGCGCGGATCGCGTAGGCCACACGCGGCTTGAAGCGCCTGCTAACTGGAGCAGAGTTACGAGTTTCGTGGAGGAGCCCACGGCTACGGGGAGAAACCGCTCAGGCCGGGTCTGACCTGGCGTCCTTCCCTGAGACCCCTTCCCTGCGGAGGACGGGGGACGGATGGGTTGTCGGACCCGGCTCTTCTACCACCGCCTTCATCGGGCTCGGGGTGGTCGGCTTCCCGGTCAGGTGGCGCTCAGGCGTGCCGCGAGCCGAGCGCCACCCGTTAGCTCCGGGTTCTCCCCCTCACGTGAGATGCGCACCAAGGCTGAAACTTGCGCGCGGCACGCCAATTCGCCTGTGGCGTGCCACCAATGGCAAGGAATGGCACGTCCCCCGTTCGGAGGATCTCAGCCGGGATCGCGCAAGTTCCTGGTGTTTCCCGCGTCTTTCCTGTGTACGGGCGAACCTCGCCTAGCCTAGGAGGACTTCAATGAAGCTCAGATTCCTGTTCGCAAGCCTCGCTCTTGCTCTCTTTGCAGTCTCGGCCGCCATTGCTGCGCCTCCGCCAGGGAAGGGCAAGCCTCCCGCGACCGGCGACGGGTGCAAGCCCAAGGTGACGGTCGTCCTCAAGGGTGTGCTCACGGGAGCCCCCCTGAGCGTCGATGTGACCAGCGCCAACCGCTGGGGACGCGCATACGTCGCGGGTACGGCATCGACCTCGATTGCCGTCACTGCGGACACGAAAGTTCGTCGTCAGGGCAAGAAGCTCGTCACCGAGCTCGTTGTCGGCGACCGCGTGCTCGTCCAGGCGAAGGTGTGCAAGGCTGATCTCGCCGAAGGGGCCATGCCGGCACTCACTGCAGTGAGAGTCGTGGCTCACCCGGCGAAGGCGTAAAGGAAGTCACTCCGTTGCACGGGCCATACGACAGAGCGCTGATGAAGCGCGGCGAAGCGGCTCGCCGCCTGATCGCCGAAGGTGAAGACCCTTTCAGGATGCTCCTTACAGTCGTATGGCCCGAGCACGACTCGGGCGAGCACGCGAGGCGTGCTTGCCTTACGGCGTGCCCGAGTTGCTCGGATGGCACGCTCGCGTGTGCGGAGTGCGGGAGTACCGGGCTGGTGACCGCCGAACGTCGTCAACTGCTCACCATCGAGACGCTCGCAGCGTACGCATACGACGCGGCATAGCGAGTGAGCGGTGTCGGCAACAGTCGTGACGTTTTGACAGGGTCCCGGGGAGGGATGACACGAGGCCATCCCCGAGGGGAGGAGGGTCACATGAAAAGGATTCGTTGCGCTGTGCGCTATTTCCGCGCTCGTCGTAGGCGTGAGCGCCGCTCAGGCGGCGGTCGAGACGAACGAGGTCGTTACGGAGTCGTTCAGCCAGACGTCGTTCCGTGCGCCAACGGGGGCGCCGGCGAGACCGTCTCTGGCGACGTGCAACTGCACGTTCTGATCACGTCGACGGTCAACCGGAACAGCGCTTCCGGGAAGTTCCACTTCCAACCGCAGGGTTCCACCCTTGTCGGTGAGACGACCGGCGACGTGTCCCGGCGACGGGCGTGACGCAGGGACGTTCAGGGGCAACCTGGCGAACGGCCATTACACGGAGACGTTCGTGAACAACTTCCGCACATCGGGCCGGAGCCGGGGATCAAGTACCTCGTGCACGAGACATTCCACGTACGATCAACGCCAACGGCGATGTAACGGTGGAGCGCGAGAGCATCAGCGTCGCGTGCAAGTAAGCCAGGTTCCAAATCGAAGCCCGCGACGGAGAGCCGCCTTCGGGCGGCTCCCGTCGTTCCGCCGCCGACGCTCGCCGCCCGTCACAACGCGCGCGGATGAGATGCAACCGAAGAAAGCCCTGCTTCCAGGGCTTTTCAGCAATGGGCCGTGAAGGATTCGAACCTTCGACCTTGGGATTAAGAGTCCCCTGCTCTACCAACTGAGCTAACGGCCCGGGCGGGTCAGTGTAGCCCTGGGAATCAGGGCTTCAAGCCGGTGCAGCGCCGCAGCGAGCGCCACGACGCGAGCTCCTCCCGGCGCTCGGGACCCACGAGTGGGCGCGGAACTCCGTCCACTATGCGGGCAGGCGCCCACCGGTAGTCGTCGATGCGGCGCCCGGTGGCGGTGACGAGCAGCACGCCCGTCTGCGTCGAGAGCGCGCTCGTCCCGTACCAGACGAAGTTTCCGAGGCCGTAGCCGACGAGCGCCTTGCCCATTCGCCCGGTCCCGAGTAGC
This sequence comes from uncultured Actinomycetes bacterium, assembly GCA_963838395.1. Lineage (GTDB taxonomy): Bacteria > Actinomycetota > Thermoleophilia > Gaiellales > Gaiellaceae > GMQP-bins7. Next base: position 495,474 of record CAWIQX010000014.1, on the reverse strand, counting down.
CGATGCGCATGGCCTCCGACGACGATGTCCGCTCCCGCGCCGACGAGCTGCCGGGCGAGCGTTCGCTGATCGGAAGTCGGACACTGCTCGAGCTCGACTCCCCAGTGGAGGAAGACCACGACGGTGTCCGAGGTCCGCCGAGCTGCGTCGCACCTCCTGGAGGAGCCTCGGCACAGCCTTCGCCGAGGCGAGACCTGGCTTTCCCGGCCCTGCTGTCCAGCTCTCGATCAGGTGGTCGTCGAGTACCTGCGTTGCGGCCAGGACTGCGATCCGCTGGCCCTTGACCGTCCGGCGATACGGCGCGTACGCCCGCTTGCCGTCGAGGCCGATGCCGACCACCGGGAACCGGTGGCGCTTGGCCGCCGCGAGTGAGTCGCGGAGTCCCGCCTCGCCGAAGTCCATCCCGTGGTTGTTCGCCATCGACACGACGTCAACCGATCCGCCGCGCAGAGCCGCGAACGCGCTCGGCGGCGTTCGGAACACGAAGGTCTTACCGGCTGCCGCGCCGCCGTTCGTCACCGCGGTCTCCAGGTTCGCCACGGCGATGTCCGCCTCGCCGAGCACCGGTGCGATCGGCTGCAGCAGACGCCGGCGGGGTCGGCAGCCAACCTCGACTCCAGGACCCCTTCGAAGTGCACGTCTCCGCCGAAGGCGAGAACGACCGGATTTCCGCTGTGCCCGAGCGCGTGTCCTCGCACCGCCGCCGGCGCTGCTTTCGCGCCGGTCCGCTCGCCGCTCCGACGAGCACGGCCGCCGTCGCAGAGCGATGGCGACGATAAGCGTGAGCTTGCGATTCGAGGCACGGGCCGGCGGGGAGACCTTCGGGTCGCACGCCACGATAGCCGCCGAACCGTTCGGGATCGGCAAGGGTCGGGCCCCGCAGTGCCCGACCCCTGCGCGCCGTTTTGCTACTTGGAAGGTTCTTCTGGTCCGAGATCGCCTTCGCCGGAGATCGCCGGTTGCGAACATGTGCGCGTAGGCGTTCTGATAGATCGTGGTCGCCTTCGCGTACTCCTTGTTGGCGTACGCGTCGGCGACCCTTCAGCTCGAGCACGTGGGCCAGAAGGTCGTTCTGACGACCTTCGCAGAGACCCGTCGCCCCGCCGAGGAGCTTCCTGCTCGCGGTGTACTCTGGGTTCGCGACGGCCTTCTTCTGTCCGGCCTTGTCCTTCTGCCTGCGACCGACGGCGGAGCCGTGGCAAAGCGCGCCTGCTCTCGGTGCCGCCGAGGACGACGAAGAGCGCCGCGACGGCGGCGAGGAGGACGACGGCGAGGACCAGGAGCTTGCGAGTGAGGATCACGAGAAGGGAGCGCTGGAGCGGGATCGGATGTGCCGGCACGATAGCTCGCCCTTGGAGTAGGCTCGAAGCGGTGCGCAAGGGGATCGTCCAGCTCGTCGCGATCGGGATCGTGATCGGCGTGGCGCTCACGCTGGTTGCCGTCCTCTTCCAGTGGCTTCCGGAGTCGGCCTCCGAGGAGTTCGACCGCATTCAGGCGATCTACTGGTTCGTCACGATCATCTCCATCGTCATTTTCTCCCTGGTCACGGCGGTGGTGATCTTCTCGGTGTGGAAGTGGCGCGTTCCGGCGGACGACGACCTGGACGGGCCGCCGATCCACGGTCATACGGGCCTCGAGATCCTCTGGACGGCGATTCCCGCGGTGCTCGTGACCGTGATCGGGATCTTCAGTGCGATCGTGCTGGCACGAAACGGCGAGGCGGGCACGCGACCGCTGGAGATACAGGCGATCGGGCAGCAGTTCGCGTGGAAGTTCGTCTACTCCGACTACGACGACCTCCAGTCCGGCGAGCTCGTCCTGCCGATCGGCCAGGAGACGCGCTTCACGATGACCGCGGTGGACGTGATCCACTCGTTCTGGGTGCCGAACTTCGGCCAGAAGATGGACGCCGTGCCGGGGATCGAGACCGAGATCCTCGTCACGCCTGACCGGATGGGCGACTTCGCAGTCGTCTGCACCGAGCTCTGCGGGCTCGGCCACGCGACGATGCGAGCGAGCGCGCGCGTCGTCTCCGAGCAGGACTTCGACGCCTGGATCGAGGAGAACCAGACGTGACGGCGACGCACCCCGAAACCGCCCAGCGCGAGCACTACCCGGGGCACTTCCAGCCGCCCCGCAGCCCGTTGGGCCAGGTGCTCTTCGGACCCGGCCTGGTGCGCGGGCTCTGGATGGCGGGGCTGTTCTTCGTCCTGGGGGCGCTGCTCGTCGTCGCGCTCCGCTGGTGGTGGGGGTGGGAGCCGCTGTGGCTGACCGAGGTCGTCCTCGTCGTCGGCGCGATGACCGCTGCGCCGATCGGCTTCCTGGCCGGCATCGGCTCTTTCGACTACTGGCTCCATTACGTCGCCGGCCGCCCTACGCGTCCCGAGGATCACTCGGGCCATGGCGCACGCTCCTGGCGGGACTATTTCCGGGTCAACACCGACCACAAGGTGATCGGCGTCCAGTACCTGGTCACGACGTTCTTCTTCTTCACGCTCGCAGGCCTGATGGCGATGTTCTTCCGTGCGGAGCTCGCTCAGCCGGGGCTCCAGTTCGTCGATTCCCAGACGTTCAACGGCCTCGTGTCGGTGCACGCGACGCTGATGATCTTCCTCTTCATCATCCCCGCGTTCGCCGGGCTCGCGAACTTCGCCGTCCCCCTCATGCTCGGGGCGCCGGACATGGCGTTCCCGCGCCTGAACGCTCTCTCGTTCTGGCTCCTCCCGATCGCGGGGATCATGTTCGTGGCGAGCTTCCTGGCCCCTGGCGGCGCGTTCGGCGCCGGGCTGGACGGGTTACGCGCCACTCGCCGAGGGACAGCCGTTGGGCCAGACGTTCTTCAACATGGGCGTCCAGTGGGCCGGGGCCTCGTCGATCATGACCGCGCTCAACTTCCTGGTCACGATCATCACGATGCGCGCGCCGGGAATGACCTTCTGGCGCATGCCGCTCCTCGTCTGGGCGAACTTCACGACCTCGTTGCTCGTCGTCATCGCGACGCCGTTCATTGCCGGCTCGCAGTTCTTCGTGATGTTCGACCGGATCCTGCACACCGACTTCTTCACACCCGAAGGAGGCGGGTACGTGCTGGGCTACCAGCACATCTTCTGGTTCTACAGCCACCCGGCCGTCTACATCATGATGCTGCCCGGGTTCGGGATCGTCTCCGAGGTCATCGCCGCGATGTCGCGCAAGCCGATCTTCGGCTACCGGCTGATGGCGCTCTCGCTGCTCGGGATTCTCGTGCTCGGCTTCTCGGTCTGGGCGCACCACATGTTCGTCGCGGGCATGGCCGACTGGTTGCGCGTCCCGATGATGATCACGACGCTGCTGATCGCCGTCCCGACCGGGATCAAGATCTTCTCCTGGGTCGCCACCCTCTGGCGAGGGCGCATCCACCTGAACACGCCGATGCTCTTCGCGCTCGGGTTCGTGACGATGTTCGTGATCGGCGGGCTCTCCGGGATCTACCTCGGCGCGGTGCCGATCACGATCCACGCCTCGGACACGTACTTCATCGTCGCGCACATCCACTACGTGCTCTTCGGCGGCTCGGTGTTCACGATCTTCGCCGGGGTCTACTACTGGTTCCCGAAGATGACCGGCCGCATGTACAACGAGCGGCTCGGAAAGCTCCATTTCTGGATGACCTTCGTGGGCTTCAATGCGACGTTCTTCCCTATGCACTACGTCGGGCTCAGAGGGATGCCACGGCGCGTCTCCGACTACTCGGAGGCGTTCGGAAGCCTCAACTTCGCGATCACGATCGCGTCCTTCCTGCTCGGCATCTCGTTCGTCGTGTTCGTCTACAACATGGTGATCAGCTGGGCCCGCGGCCCGATCGCGGACGCGAACCCGTGGCGCGCGCTCACGCTCGAGTGGCAGGTGTCCTCGCCTCCGCCGATCTTCAACTTCGACGAGATCCCACAGGTCGTTGCCGGGCCGTACGAGTACGGGGTGCCCGGCGCCCGTCACGCGGTGATGAGCCCGGCCAAGGAGTCGCAGGAGGTGCCGGAGGAGGTGCACGCTTGAGCCCGCCGCCCGCAGATCCTCGTCGTCGCCAACGAGACGCTCGCCGCCGACGAGCTCGTGGCCGCGGTGAAGCGCAGGGCCGAGGAGGGTTCGATTCGCGTCATCGTGGTCGCTCCGGTGACGCAGCCGCGGGCGGGCTACGTGGTCTACCGCGACTCGCGACGCGCTGCGGCCGGCCGTCGTCTCGACAAGACCGTGAGGGCTCTCCGCGAGGCCGGTATCCCGGCGCACGGCTCCGTCTTCGACGACGATCCACTGGCCGCGGTCAAGGACCTGCTCGCGTCCGAGGACGTCGACGAGATCATCGTCTCGACGCATCCCGAGACCCGCTCGGGATGGCTCCGCAAGAACCTGCTCGAGGAGATCCGCAGGGCGGCCGGCCGGCAGGCCGGTCGACGCACGTCGTCAGCGACGTCTCCGGTCGAGCCGGCGCGAACGTCCTCGTCGTGGCGAACGAGACGCGTGCTCTCGCGAGTCGCTCCTCGAGCGCATCCGCGCCCGGGCGAAGGAGGGGAGCGCGAGCTTCCTGATCGTCGCACCGCAGAGCGATCCGACGCGCTCGGAGCACCCCGAGGCCGAGCGGCGGCTACGAGCTGCGCTCTCCGAGCTTCGCGCCGAGGGCATCGACATCCACGGCCAGATCGCGCACCCGGATCCCTTCACGGCAGCGATGCAGGCGATTCGCGACGAGCGCACGGACGAGATCATCGTCTCGACGTTCCCGGGCGCCCGCTCGGGATGGCTCCGCCGCGATCTCGTCGGCCGCCTTCGCTCCGAGAGCGGCCTTCCCGTCGAGCACGTGATGGTGGAGCCCGCGGTGGAGGCGGCGGTATGACGAGCCACGCCGAAGCCATCCACGACCACCACGGCCCGCCCGAGGCCAACAAGAGCTCGCGCATCGACGCGAAGGTGCTCGGGATGCTGCTCTTCATCGCCTCGGAGGCGATGCTCTTCGGCTCGTTCTTCACCGCCTACTTCTTCGTTCGCGTCGTGAACCCCGACGCGCCCTCGGAATGGCCGCCCGAGCCGTACCACTTCCCGGTGTTCGTCGCCGGCGTGAACACGGCCATCCTCGTCACCTCGAGCTTCACGATGCACTGGGCGTTGCAGTCGATCAAGCGCGGCAACCGGCCGGCATTCCTCGCCGGGATGGTGCTGACGTTCCTCATGGGCTTCGCCTTCCTGCTCACGCAGGTGGTCGAGTACCTGAACGTCGGCTTCAACACCGGGCGACGGGGCCTTCGCCTCGGTCTTCTTCGGGCTCACCGGGCTGCACGGCGCGCATGTCTTCATCGGGCTCACGCTGCTCGGCGATGGTCATCGTGCGCGGGTTCCGCGGCCACTTCACGCCCGAGCACCACCACGGCGTCGAGCTTCCAGGGATCTACTGGCACTTCGTCGACGTCATGTGGATCGTCGTCTACGCGGTCGTCTACCTGATCTGAGGTGGAGAGCCCTTTCCGCAGCGAGGAGGCGGCGTTTCGCTTCCTGCTGCTGTCGATCGGGGCGTTCGCTCTCATCGTCCTCGCGTCGTGGCTGAACCCCTGGCTCGGGCTCCTCGTCTTTCTCGCGCTCTCGGGCGCGGCGGTCTGGGCCTACACCCGCCAGCGCGCGCCGAGCCCGCCGAGGGAGCAGATCGAGCAGCTCGGCTCCACGGACGAGAAGCGCGTGCTCGTCGTGGCCAACGAGACTGTCGGCGGCGACGAGCTGATGCAGGTGATCGGCGAGCTCGCGCTCACCGGAAGGTCGCTCTTCTACGTGGTCTGTCCCGCGCTGAACTCCCGCCTGAGGACCTGGACGTCGGACGAGGATCCGGCCAGGGCCGCGGCGCAGAAGCGCGTCTGCACGCGACGCTCGAGCGCCTCTCCTCGGTCGGCATCGAGGCGCGCGGCGACGTGGGTGACGTCGATCCTCTCGTCGCGGTCGAGGATGCCGTGCGGAAGTTCCGACCGAACGAGCTGGTCGTCTCGACGCATCCCGAGGGGCGGTCGAACTGGCTCGAGCGAGGTGTGGTCAGCGCGTTACGCGAGCGCTACGACGTGCCGGTGACGCACGTCGTCGTCGACCTCGAGCACGCCTGAGCACCTGGCTTGTCGCCTTACCGCCCGGCTGCCGAGGACACGTACTCGGCGACGGCCTCGATCTGCTGCGGAGTCGAGCGAGTCCTTGAACGACGGCATCGCGCCCTGGCCGTTCGTCACGCGATCGACGACGAGTGCCTTGGCGGGCTTCGCCTCGTCCAGGTTCGGGCCGACGGCGCCGGCCGTGCCCGCGTCGGCCAGCGTGTGACAAGTTCCGCAGCTCGCGGTGAAGATCGACTTGCCGTCGGTCGGAGCCTCTGGGGTTGCGCCGGTTCCCGCGACCGCTCGCGACGTAGGCGGCGATGTCCGCGATCGCCTGATCCTGATCTCGGACGCAGAAGGCGTCACCCTCGACGTCGTCGCAGGAGGGGAGTGTGTCGTCGGCAGCGGGCATCCCCGGTGCGCCGGTCGAGTCATCTCGATCGGGAACCGGATCTGAGCAGCGACGACCTGGGTGAAGGTGTCCTGACGTCATCCCGTCTGCCCGTGCCTGGGCGAAGGCGTCGTCGAGGTTCGGGCCGATCGTCCCCGCGGTGCCGGCATCGGCGAGCGTGTGGCAGACGCCGCAGCGCCTGCGTGAACAGCTGCTTTCCCGCTCCCTGGCTTCCGCCGTCCGTGTAGCCGCCCGTGCCACATCCGCCCGAGCGCGAGGGCAAGAGCGGCCGCGCAGATGGCGCTGAGAACGGCGGCGACCCTCACAGGGCGCGAGTCTAGATGCTCGATCGGGAGCGAGCGCGGGGTTGCGAGCGAGTGGCTAGCCGGTCGCGCCGGACTGAGCCCGAAGCTGCTTCAACTGTCGCCTGACGTCGACCGCGTTCGGGTCGTCGGGCTCGAGCTCGAGGAACTTCTCGTACGCCGCTATGGCCGTCGCGGCGTCGCTCGCCGATTCGGCGGTCTGGGCGAGCTCGAGCTGGTAGAGCGCGTTCTCGGGCTCGGTCGCAGCGCGACGCTTGTACGCGTCGACCGCCTGCGCAGCGGCCTGCTGTGCCACTCCGAGTTCGGTCTGGACGATCTGCGAGAGCTGGCCGTCGACAGCACTCGAGATCGGCGTCGGCGTCGAGTGGCCTGCCACCGAACTGCGAGATCGAGGAGATGGTCGCGCCTGGCGCGAGATAGGCGGCGCGAACGTTGGCAACCTGTGCGCGCCTTTGCGCCTCCTCGACCTTGATGAGGTAGAGGCTTGCCAGATCGACGAGAGCGGCGGCGTTCTTCGGCTTGAGTGCGACGAAGCTTTCGAGCGCCTCGATCGCGTCATCCGTGTTCCCCTCCGCCTGGTGCGCGGTCGCGAGATCGCGAAAAGCCGCCGCATCGCGGGGATTCTCCGAGACGCGCTCCTGGGCATCGTCGATCGAGGGCACGCCCGAGCCGCTCGCGCCGCGGAAGACGTCGCCGATTCCCACTCCTCCGGCGCCGACTCCGAAGCCCACGAAGCCGAGCCCGAAGACCAGCGCGAGGAACAGGAACATCCACTTCGCGTTCCGGCGCAGCTTGGGGAAGAACATGGTGTCCTCGACCGCTACGGCCTGGTGGCGGGCAGGAGGAGCCGGCCGCGCGCGTTGCGAGCGACGTCGATCAGCTCGAGCCATGTCTTCCCTCCTTTCTCGTAGCGGGTCGTGCCGGAGACGAGAGTAGCGAGGACGCCGTCGGGTGAGCCTCCGAGAACGGTTGCCGTAACGGGATCTTCCCACGGGAGATGAGGCGTCTCGGCGAGCGAGAGAACGGTGAGATCCGCCCACTTGCCCGGAACGAGCGATCCGATCTCGGCATCGAGCCCGAGCGCTCGCGCCCCGCCGAGGGTCGCGAGCTCGAGGGCGTCCGAGGTGGAAAGCGCATCCGGGCGCCGCTCGCGTGCTCTCGCGCTGACGATCGCGGTGCGCATCTCGTCGAACATGTCGAACGACGGGGTCGAAGCGGGGCTGTCGGTGGCGATCGAGACCCGTACGCCGGCCTCGCGGAGCGCGTGCAGCGGCGCGACGCCGCAGCCGAGGTATCCGTTCGAGCGAGGGCAGTGCGCGACCGCGACGTCGTGGGCGGCCAGGAGCTCGATCTCCTCCGCGTCTGCCTGGACGCAGTGTGCGGCGAGCATGTGCGGGCCGAGCAGCCCGGCCTCCGCGAGCGCCCTGTATCCCGGTCGTCCCGAGCGGCGGCACGAGCATCTCGGCGAACGCCTGCCAGCGTCCCTCCGCCGGTCTTCAGGAACTCGCTCTCCTCGTCGCTCTCGGCCAGGTGCGTCGCGATCGGGAGCCCGAGCTCGGCGCAGGCCTCGTAGAGCTCGAGCGTGCACGTGTAGGGAGCGTGGGGCGAGATTCCCAGTGCCACGCGATCCGAGAGCGCGCCTGGCGATTCGCTCGCGCATGGGCTCGAACCGTCTGGCTGAGCGCCGAAGCGTCCCGCCCGAAGACCTCCAGATAGACGATGGCGCGCAAGCCGAGCTCGGCACAGGCCGTCGCAGCGGCGCCTCTGAAGCTGCAGTCCCCGACCGTCGTGATCCCGGAGCGCAGGCACTCGAGCGCTCCGAGTCGCGAGATCGCCTCCATCTCCTCGCAGCTCGATCCGCGCCTTCCGCTCGACGTGCAGCGCGATCCACGGCCCGAACGAGAGCCCGTCGCCGAAGCCCGCGTAGGTCGTGTACTCGAGGTGCGTGTGCGCGTTGACGAAACCGGGGAGGATCACGGCGTCCGGAAAGCGCTCGCCCGCTCCGAGCTCGGCTGCCGGCCCGACGCTCGCGATGCGCCCGTCGTCACCGATCGAGACCGCGCCGTCGCGAATGGGTCGAGCCCTCGACCGGTACGACCCAGTCCGCTGAGAGGACGCTCACCAGGCCTCGGGCTCGGGGAGCTCCTCGTCCCAGGTCTCGGCCGGCGGCCATCTCCGCTCCATCAGCACCGACGCCCAGATCGAGGCTTCGAAGAGGAGGACCAGCGGGACGATCTCGAAGGCGAGGGAGACCGGGTCGACGGTTGGGAGCAAGGCGGCGAAGACCAGGAGGAGCACGTACGCGATCTTGCGGTTCTGGCGCAGTCGCTGTGAGGTCAGGATTCGCAGCTTCACGAGCGCGAGCACGAAGATCGGCATCAGGAAGGCCAGCCCGCCGCCGAGCAGGGTCATCGACACGAAGGTGAGGTAGTAGCTCGCGCGGATCTGGTTGTCGTAGAACTCGTCGTCGAAGTTCGTGAGGAAGTCGAGCGCGCGCGGGAGCACGATGTAGTAGATGAAGACGACCCCGGCGGCGAAGAGCGCCGTCGCCACCACGACGAAGAAGAGTGCGACACGCTCGAAGTTCGGAGCGACGGCAGGGGCGAAGAATGCCCAGACCTGCCAGAGGATGACGGGCAGGACGAGCGCGATTGCGGCGATCACGCTCACCTTCACCGAGGTCGTGAACGGCTCGGTCACTCCGAGGGTGACGAGGTTCTTGTCGTCGGGAAGGGGAGCGATGAGCCAGCGCAGGATCTTCTCGTGAAACGCGAAGGTCAGCGCGAAGGCGGGCACGATCGCGAAGAGGCAGATGATCAGGCGGCTGCGAAGCTCGTCCAGGTGCTCGACGAGCGTTGCCTCCTCACCGTGGGTGAGGCGGCGTGGGAGCCACCGACGCCAGCGCATCACCTGGGGCGAGACCGAAATACGCTAGCGCGGAACTCGGTCGCGCGAAGATCCTCTGAGGGCGCCCGCTTCGCGGCCGCATCGCTTCTGTCACGTCGATCCTAGGAGACGCGTTCCCGCTCGGTCTCCTCGGCAGGGACGCCGTGAGGATCTGCGGGAGTGACGGGCTCCGACGACGCTGGGGGAAGCTCTGCTGCGGGCGTGTACGTCGGCTCCTTGTCGTCGAGGCCGGAGACGGAGTCCTTGAACTCCCGCATCCCCTTCCCGAGCGACCGCCCCATCTCGGGCAGGCGCTTGGCCCCGAAGACGAGCAGGAGGACGAGCAGGATCAGAACGAGCTCCCACCAGGCGAAAGGCATCGACCCAAGATACCACCACCGGCCTCGCGGAAAACGCCCGTCGCCCTTCGCGCTCGCTCGACGACGTGCTCTCGAACGCGACGCCGCGGGTACCATGCGACAGGCGGGGCGGGTGACTCTTACGCCCGTAAGGCTCACACAGGCCCTTTTCAGATGGCACTACTCGAGATCAAAAACCTCCACGTCGCGCTGGAAGACGGCACCCAGATCGTCAAGGGTGTCGACCTCGCGGTGGACCGGAACGAGAAGCACGCCATCATGGGACCGAACGGATCGGGGAAGTCCACGCTGGCGTACGCGCTGATGGGTCACCCGGCCTACGAGGTCACAGAGGGCGAGATCCTGCTCGACGGCGAGAACATCACCGAGCTCGGCGCGGACGAGCGTGCCCAGAAGGGTCTCTTCCTCGCGTTCCAGTATCCGCATGCGATTCCCGGAGTCACCGTCACCAGCTTCCTGCGGAGCGCGATCAACGCGATCCGCAAGGGCCGGAACGGCGGCGAGGAGGATCCGATCCCGATCCCCGAGTTCCGGAAGGAGCTGATGGGGACGATGGAGGAGCTCAAGGTCACCCGCGAGCTGGCGTCGCGCTACGTGAACGACGGGTTCTCAGGAGGCGAGCGCAAGCGGATCGAGGTGCTCCAGCTTGCGATGCTCAAGCCGAAGATCGCCATCCTCGACGAGACCGACACCGGTCTCGACATCGACGCGCTCAGGATCGTCGCGACCGGCGTGAACACCCTCGTCGGCCCCGACATGGGCGCGCTCCTGATCACGCACTATCAGCGCATCCTGCGCTACGTCGAGCCCGACTACGTCCACGTCTTCATGGGTGGCAGGATCGTCGCCCAGGGCGGGCCGGAGCTCGCGCACAAGCTCGAGGCGGAGGGCTACGAGGCGTTCACGCCCGCAGGCGTCGGAGAGAGTCGAAGCATGAGCACTCAGCACGAGACCGATGTCGTCCGGGGAATCCGCTCCGACTACCAGTACGGCTTCTCGAATCCCGACGAGGCGAAGGACTACTTCTTCAAGTCGGGGCGTGGCATCTCGCACGACGTCGTCGAGGCGATCTCCGAGCACAAGTCGGAGCCGGAGTGGATGCGCGCGTTCCGGCACAAGAGCCTCGACTACTTCTACGCCCGGCCGATGCCGAGCTGGGGAGCCGATCTCAGCGGGATCGACTTCGAGAACATCTACTACTACATCAAGCCGACCGAGAAGCAGGCCGAGAGCTGGGAAGACCTACCCGCCGACATCCTCGACACCTGGGACAAGCTCGGCATCCCCGAGGCCGAGAAGAAGTACCTCGCGGGGGTCGGTGCCCAGTACGAGTCGGAGGTCGTCTACCACAAGCTCCAGGCCGATCTCGAGGCGAAGGGCGTGCTGTTCCTCGACATGGACTCGGCACTGCGCGAGCACGAGGACATCGTCAAGCAGTACATGGGGACGATCATCCCGCAGAACGACAACAAGTTCGCTGCTCTGAACTCGGCGGTCTGGTCGGGCGGCTCCTTCATCTACGTGCCGCCGGGCGTCAAGATCGAGATGCCGCTCCAGGCCTATTTCCGCATCAACGCGGAGAACATGGGCCAGTTCGAGCGCACGCTGATCATCGTCGACGAGGGCGCGTACGTGCACTACGTCGAGGGCTGCACCGCCCCGATCTACTCGTCGGACTCGCTGCACTCGGCGGTCGTCGAGATCATCGTCAAGCGCGGTGGCCGTTGCCGCTACACGACGATCCAGAACTGGTCGAACAACGTCTACAACCTGGTGACCAAGCGGGCCGTGGCCTACGAGGACGCGACCATGGAGTGGGTCGACGGCAACCTCGGGTCGAAGGTCACGATGAAGTACCCGGCGATCTGGCTGATGGGCGAAGGCGCGCACGGCGAAGTCCTCTCGATCGCGTTCGGCGGCAAGGGGCAGCATCAGGACGCCGGCGGCAAGGTCGTCCACGTCGCCCCGCGGACGACGTCGGTCATCACGTCGAAGTCGATCTCCAAGGACGGCGGCCGCGCGGGGTACCGAGGACTGCTGCAGGTCGCGAAGGGCGCCGTCGGCTCGAAGTCGAAGGTCGTCTGCGACGCGCTGATCCTCGACGACGAGTCGCGCTCCGACACGTACCCGTACATCCAGGTCGACGAGAACGAGGTCGACCTCGGCCACGAGGCCACGGTCTCCAAGATCGGCGAGGAGCAGCTCTTCTACCTGATGAGCCGCGGCCTCTCCGAGGCCGAGGCGAGCGCGATGATCGTGTCCGGGTTCGTGGAGCCGATCACGAAGGAGCTCCCGCTCGAGTACGCGGTCGAGATGAACCGCCTGATCCAGCTGCAGATGGAGGGCTCCGTTGGCTAGCCCGGTGACGAGGCTCGACTTCGTCGCCGTGCCGTCGACCGACTGGAAGCGCTCGAGAGCCTTCTACGTGGACACGCTCGGGCTGCGTCCCGACGAGACCGGCCAGGCCGAGTTCTGGGTCGGCGAGACGTGCTTCGGGATCTACGAGCCGACCACGTTCGGGATCGAGTTCGCGCCGCAGAAGAACGCGCACATCGCGCTGCACGTCGAGGACGTCGCCGCGGCGCGCGCCGAGCTCGAGGCGAAGGGCATCGAGTTCTCCGGCGAGACCTTCGACACGGGCGTCTGCCACATGGCGTTCTTCCAGGATCCCGACGGCAACGATCTGATGCTCCACCACCGCTATGCGCCCCGTGACTTGACGTCGAGCGCGTCGACTACATCCGCGTCCCGGTGACGGACATCGAGGAGGCCAAGCACTTCTACGGCGAGGTGCTCGGTCTCGAGCGGAACCCGAACTCGCCGACGACGACTGGGTCGAGTACGAGGCCGGCAACGTCACGCTTGCCGTCATGACGCCGCATACGCACGAGTACGAGTTCACGCCATTGCCTCCCGCGACCATCGCCTTGCGCGTCCGCCGACGTCGCGGCGGCGCGAGGCAACGCTCGAGGCCGCAGGTGCTCGAGGTCGCCGAGATGTGGGATTCGGGTGTCTGTCGTGGCGCGGGTGTGAGTGATCCCGCGGGCAACCGCATTCTCCTCCACCATCGGTACGCGCCGTACGCGGACGGTTCCCGGCCATGATCGACGTCGAGCGCACCGACTTCGTCGGCATCCCGGTGACCGATCGAGCTCGCGCGGTCGAGTTCTACGGCGAGACGCTCGGCCTGAAGCGCAACCCGCTCGCGCACGAGGAGTGGCCGGAGTTCGAGACCGGCAACGTGACGATCCTGCTGAACACGCCCGAGCAGACCGGCGTGCCCTTCAGCCCGAGCAACACGGCGCTCGCACTCCGTGTCCCGGACGTCGCCGAGGCGATGGAGAAGCTGCGCGAGAAGGGCGTCGAGTTCCTGTTTCCCGAGAGCCTACGACTCGGGCGTCTGCCACATGGCCTTCTTCAAGGATCCCGGACGGGAACTCGCTCATCCTGCACCACCGGCACGCCCCGTATTCCGACGGCTCGAAGCCCTGATGCAGGTCGAGCACGTCGACTTCGTCTCGTTTCTGACCCAGGACATCCCGCGGGCGAAGCGGTTCTACTCCGAGATCCTCGGCCTCGCAGATCGAGTCGGAAGGCGAGGACGACATGGAGTTTCGCGCGGGACAGGTCACGCTCGACGTCTTCGACCCGGCGAGCCAGGGTCAGCCGTTCGCGCCGAACCTCGGCGGCATGGCGCTACGCGTCCCCGATGTCGACGCCGCACGAGCCGAGCTCGAGGCCAAGGGCGTCGAGTTCCAGGGCGACACCGTCGTGACGAGCGTGTGCCGCATGGCGTTCTTCCATGATCCGGACGGAAACCCGCTCATGCTCCACCGGAGGTTCGATGCCTGACGCCGTCTCACGCACCGAGATCGAAGCGCTCTACCGGGCGCTCCCGCTGCCCACGACGAAGGACGAGCACTGGCGCTTCACGGACCTCGCGGCTTCGATCCCGACGCGTGGACCGCGAACGGCTCGGCCGAGATCGCGTCGGCCCCGTCGCTCGTCGATGTCGAGGTCGCCGGCATCGCTCGCGTCGGAGAGGCAGGGATCGAGATCGAGCGAGCGCCGGACGGCATTCGGTTCGAGCCGCTGACCGACGACCACGAGCTCCTCTACTCGCTCGTCGGCTGGGACGAGAAGTTCGCCGCGCACAACGCGGCCATGTGGAAGCACGGCCTGCTCGTGCACGTGCCACGCGGCGTCGTGGTCGAGAAGCCGCTCTACGTGCGGGTCGCGAATGCCGTCGAAGGTGGGTCGCTCTTCTGGCGGCTGCTGATCGTGGCGGAGCCGGAGAGCCGGTTCGCCGTCATCGAGGAGTATGCGTCGTCGTCGCCCGAGCTCGCCGGCGTACTCGAACGCGGCTGTCGAGATCGTCGTGCAGGATGCGGCGAAGGTCGAGTACATCTCGCTGCAGAACTACTCCCGGAGCACGTGGCACTTTGCGTCCCATCACGGGCGCGTCGAGCGCGACGCCGAGCTGGACTGGGTCGCCGCAGGGTTCGGCTCCGCCAAGGGCAAGGTGCGGATCCAGAACGACCTCGCGGGACCGGGCGCGACGTCGCGGGTCACCGGCGCGTACTTCGCCGACGGCACGCAGCACCTCGACTACGACACGTTCCAGGAGCACATGGCACCTTCGACGACGTCCGACTTTGCGTTCAAGGGCGCGCTTCGCGACGAGGCTCGCACGGTCTGGCGCGGGATGATCCGCGTCGAGGAGGGCGCGCAGAAGACGAACGCCTACCAGGAGAACCGCAATCTGCTCCTTTCCAAGACCGCGCATGCGGACTCGATCCCCGGCCTCGAGATTCTCGCGAACGACGTTCGCTGCACGCACGGTGCGACGCTGGGGCGAGTCGACCGCGAGCTGCTCTTCTACCTGATGACCCGCGGGCTCAACCGTGCGGAGGCCGAGCGCGTGATCGTCCGCGGCTTCTTCCAGGACGTGCTCGACCGTGTCGAGCTCGAGCCGGTGCGCGAGGCGCTGGCGGCCGCGCTCGAGGCGCGCATCCCGCAGACGTAGTCTCAGCGCTCGCGCGCTCCAGCTCGCTCGCGGAACCTCGCGAGCGTCTGCTCGAGCCGCGCCACGCGTTGCTCGAGCAGTCCCGACTCGGTCGCTGGTCTGCCGGGCGCGGCAATCGCGGCCTCGACGGGATCGTCGCCGCTCCAACGATGTGCGTAGCGCTCCTCCTTCTGACCCGGTCGACGCTCGAGCCGCGCGACGAGCTCCCGCTCGATGAGACCCTCGAGGCACTCCTGGATCTCGTCGAGCGACGCGAACGCATGCAGCCGCTCGGCTCGTTGTTTCAGCTCCCCCGGTGTCTGTGGACCGCGCAGCATGAGAACGGCGAGCAACGAGATCTCGGCCGGGGAGACGCCGATCGCCTCGTCGAGCAGGTGCCGGTACTTCGCCGCGCGGCTGCCGGCGCCGCTCGCGAGCCGCGTCCAGCCCTTGCGCGAGAGCCGCTCGAGCGCCGAGCGGATCGTCGGCTCGTCGTACTCGACCACGGGATCGCGGTTCGTCGCCTGGTTGCAGGCGAGCCGAAGCGAGTTCAGCGACAGCGGATAGGCGTCGGGCGTCGTCCGCTGCTTCTCGATCAGGCAGCCGAGAACCCGGATCTCGATGGCGTCCGCGTCCATCTGGGCGGTAACGCTACTCTGGATCCATGCCCGAGAAAGTGGAGCTGACCGAGGCGGAGTGGCAGGATCGACTGACCGCTGAGCAGTACGAGATCCTGAGACGGAAGGGGACGGAGCGCGCGTTCACCGGCGCCTACGTGGACGAGCATTCGCCCGGCGTCTATCGCTGCGCCGGCTGTGGAGCGGAGCTCTTTCGCTCCGAGGCCAAGTTCGATTCGGGAACCGGCTGGCCGAGCTTCGTCGAGCCCGCGGAGCTCGACAGCGTCGTGACGGAGACCGACGTGACCTACGGGATGGTTCGCACCGAGGTCATGTGCGCGACGTGCGGCGGTCATCTCGGGCATGTCTTCGACGACGGGCCGGGCCCTCGGGAAAGCGCTACTGCATCAACTCGGGCGCGCTCGATCTCGAGCCCGCCTCGTAGCGCTATCGTCGCGCCGTGACGAGCTGCTGCCGCGCCGGGCCGTGCGAGCAGTTGTTCAAGCCGCGCCTGGCGCGCAAGAGTCTCGAGCGGCATCGCAAGAAGGGCCTCGACGATCTCGAGCAGCGGCATGGTCGCTGCGGCATCCGCGCCGGGGCTCGACGGCGCGCGCGTGCTCGAGATCGGAGGAGGGATCGGGACGTTGCAGTCCGAGCTCCTGAGCGCAGGAGCGGCGCAGGGGGAGATCGTGGAGCTCGTGCCGGCCTGGGAGCCGTATGCGCGCGAGCTCGCTCGCGAGCGCGGTATCGAGGAGCGGACGTCGTTTCGCGTCGCCGACATTCTCGAGAGCCCCGAGAGCGTCGAGCAGGCCGATCGTCGTGCTCTTGAACCGCGTCGTCTGCTGTTCGCCCGACGGCATCGCCCTCGCGGCGCCGGCCGCGCGTCTCGCGCGGCGCACCCTCGTCCTCAGCTTTCCGCGGGATGTGCTCTGGGTTCGCGTCGGGCCTCCGCCTCGTGAACGCCGGAATGCGGCGTCATGCGCCGCTCGTTTCGCGTGTTCGTCCATCCTCCGTCCGCGCTCGTCTCGCAGCGCCGAAGACGCAGGGCTGAGCGCTCGCGGAGTCGGCCATGGGCGCATTTGGGCGTTCGCGACGTTCCGCCGCGACGACATGACCGAGCTCGGCCTCTTCCCGCTCCCGCTCGTGCTCCTTCCGACCGAGCAGCTGCCGCTCCACATCTTCGAGGAGCGCTACAAGGATCTGATCGCGGAGTGCCTCGACGGACGAAGGGAGTTCGGCCTCGTGTACGCGGACGAGGCGCGGAATTCGCGAGGTCGGCACGCGCGCGCGGGTGATGGAGGTGCTCACCCGCTTCCAGGACGGGCGCATGAACATCCTGGTCGAGGGACGCGACCGCTTCAGGCTCCTCGAGCTCACGACGGGAGGAGCTTCCAGACGGGTGAGACGCTCCCGCTCGAGGACGTCGACGACCCCGCCGACGCCGAGCGCCGAGGAGCGAGCGCGCGCTCTCTTCGATCGCCTTCGCGAGCTCACGTCGAGCGATGTCCAGGTGCCGGAGCCCGGTACGCCTCGGCTCTCGTACGTCCTCGCCGCTCGCGTCGAGCTCGCGGCGGATGCAAAGCTCGAGCTCCTCGCGGAGACCTCCGAGAACGGTGCGGCTGGAACGCGTGTGCGAGCTTCTCGAGGACGCGGCGTCGCCGCGAGCGACAGCGGACGCCGCCGAGCGCGCCGCCACGAACGGCCAGGTCCACCTCGGGTGAGCCGATGCGCCGGGGGTACGATGGCGTGTGGCCGTAACGCATCACCGAAGCTCGACGCCGAACGCCTGCGGGCCGACTTCGCGTTCCTCGACGAGCTCGTGAACGGGAAGCCGGTCGCATATCTCGACTCGGCGGCCTCGACGCAGAAGCCTCGCCAGGTGCTCGACGCGATGCGCGAGTTCTACGAGCACTCGTACGCGAACGTCCACCGCGGCGTCTACCGGCTCGCCGAGCGCGCGACGAGGGTTCGAGGCGGCCCGCCGCAAGGTCGCCGCTTTCGTCAACGCGCCGTCGGAGCGCGAGGTCGTCTTCACCCGCAGCGCGACCGAGGCGCTGAATCTCGTCGCCTACGCGTGGGGTCTCGACAATCTCGGGCCGGGCGACCTCGTCGTCGTCACCGAGCTCGAGCACCACTCGAACTTCGTGCCCTGGCAGTACATCGCCAGGCGCACCGGGGCCGGCTTCCGGCACATCCCGATCGACGATCAAGGCGAGCTCCAGCTCGAGGCCCTCGACGCGATCGCCGCGCGAGGGCAACGTCAAGGTCGTCGCCAACAACCTCGTCTCCAACTCGCTCGGCACGGTCAATCCCGTCGAGAAGCTCGCGGCCTGGGCGCACGAGCAGGGAGCGATCATGGTCGTGGACGCTGCGCAGGCCGCTCCGCACCGCCCGATCGACGTCCAGGCGCTCGGCTGCGACTTCCTGGCGCTCTCGTCGCACAAGATGTGCGGCCCGAGCGGCGTCGGCGCGCTCTGGGGCCGACGGGAGCTGCTCGAGGCGATGTCCCCCTTCAATCTCGGCGGCGAGATGATCCGCTCCGTCTCGCTCGAGAAGACGACCTGGAACGAGCTCCCTACAAGTTCGAGGCCGGCACGCCCGCGATCGCGGAGGCGTTCGGCTTCGGGTCGGCGATCGACTACATCTCCGAGATCGGGCTCGAGGCGATCGAGCGCCACGAGCACGAGCTCGTCGCGTATGCGATGGGCCGTCTGGCCGAGCTCGACTGGGTCACGGTGTACGGGCCGCCGGCCGATCGTCGCGCCGGCATCGTCTCGTTCAACGTCGACGGCGTCCATCCGCACGACGTCGCGCAGGTGCTCGACTGGGAGGGCGTCGCGGTGCGGGGCGGGCACCACTGCACGCAGCCGCTGATGACACGGCTCGGCGTCAGCGCGACGACGCGGGCCAGCTTCTACCTGTACTCGATCCCCGAGGAGATCGACCGCCTCGTCGACGGCCTTCACAAGGTCAAGAAGTCGCTCGGGTATGAGCGAGTTCGACCAGCTCTACCGCGAGCTGATCCTGGACCACTACAAGAACCCGCGGAACCACGGTTTGCTCGAGCCTGCCGACGCGCGCGCCGAGGGCCAGAACCCGCTGTGCGGCGACGAGGTGATCGTCTCGGTCCGGCTCGGTGACGGCGATGTGATCGAGGAGGTCGGCTTCGACGGCCGCGGCTGCGCGATCAGTCAGGCTGCGACTTCGATGCTCACCGACCTCGTGAAGGGGAACACCGCGCTCGAGGTCGCCGAGATGCCGAAGGAGGCGCTGCTCGACGAGCTCGGGATCCCGCTGACGCCGGTCCGTCTGAAGTGCGCGATCCTCGGCCTCGGCGTGCTCAAGGTCGCGCTGCACAAGGCGAAGGGAACGCCGCTTCCCGAGGAGTGGGGCACGTCGACCCGCGACCTCGTGCTCGACTGAGGCGCGATGGCCGAGTTCGAGGTCTGCCCGCTCGAGGAGCTTCCGCCGGGGCGATGCGGCTCGTTCCGGCCGGTCGCTCACGATCGGCGTCTACAACTGCGCCGGAACGCTTCATGCGATCGAGGATCGCTGCTCCCACGACGACGGGCCGCTCTGCGAGGGCGATTGGGAGCCCGAGCTGTGCGTCGTCGTCTGCCCTCGCCACGGCTCCCGCTTCGATCTCGAGACGGGTATTCCGATGACGCTTCCCGCCTTCGAGGCCGTCCCGTCTATCCCGTCTCGGTCCGGGACGGCGTCGATCGTCGTCGAGGTGGAAGCCCGACGATGCTCGACGATCGGTGCTGGCGGTTCTCGCTCGCCTCGAGGAGGAGGATCGGGCGGAGCGCGAGGCCGGTGTGCCGCGCGCAGCGTTCGCGCCAGGTCGAGCCGACGACCGGGCGTTTCCTGTTCGCGCTTGCGGCGGCGCAGGCAGGGATCGAGGTGCTCGAGATCGGCGGCTCGCGTGGCTATTCGTCGATCTGGCTGGCCGCCGGCGCCCGCGTCCTGGGCGGCCGCGTCGTCTCGCTCGAGCACGACCCCGTGAAGTGCGCCGCTTGGCGAGCGAACGTCTCCGAGGCAGGTCTCGACGAATGGGCCGAGCTCGTCGAAGGGGACGCATTCGCGACGCTGCGCGAGACCGAGGACGTTTTCGACCTCGTCTTCCTGGACGCCGAGAAGGACGACTACGAGGAGCTCTTCGCGCTCGCGCGACCGCTGCTCGAACCCGGCGGGTTCGTCGTCGCCGACAACGTCCTCTCACACGCCGAGACGCTCGCCGCGTACTCGGCGGCGCGCCAGCGGACCCGACGCTGTCGAGCGTCACCGTGCCGCTCGACCGAGGTCTCGAGCTCACGGTGGTCCTCAGCGGAGTCACGTGACCTCGCTCATGAGGCCGTGCACGTTGTGGTCGGGGTCGCGGAAGAACGTCATCCACAGCTCGTGGTCGGGCATTCCGCGATCAGATGCGGCTCGTCGTCGAACGGCACACCGCGACGGAGAGCTCGGTGCGAGCCGCGTGGATGTCGTCGACACGGAAGTAGACGATCGAGCTCGGATGGTCGAACTCGGGCTCTCGGCTTCCGAGAGCATCAGTCGCACGTCGCCGCACATGAAGAAGGCGAGCGGGCCGGCCTCGAACAGGTAGTCGAGCCCGAGCGCATCGCGGTAGAACGCGACGGCGCGCTGGACATCGTGCGTGTTGATCGCGATCTGGCCGATGTTCGTGATCGGTGTCGGCATCTGTCCTCCACTGTCGACGACAGCTGAGCCCGCATCCATCCGCCTGAAGTGCGTATGCTGGCGCTACCGCGGAAAGGAGGTGGTCCGGCTTGAGCGATGACTGTACGGGCAGCGGAGGTACCAGCGGGTAGAGGCGTGCCCCCGGGACCACCGGGAACCGCCTAGCCAGCGTAGGGGGCTCGCGACTCGCGCCGCACGGTTGCCTCGACGAGAGGTCCGTGCCGGGAAGCGCCTCTACTACTTCAACGCTGGTCACCGTAGGTGAAGAAGGGCCGCTTCGCGCGGCCCTTCTTCGTTCTCGCGGCCTCGACGGATCAGGCAGCGACCGCGAGGGCGCCGCCTCGGCACGAGCGCCACGACGTGGTCGCGCAGGCGCTCGGCGACGAGCGGGTCGAGCAGCGTCGCCGAGCTCGTCGAAACGTTGCTGCGCCGCCGACACCGGGAGCTCGCCGTCGATGACGCGAGCGCCGGCGATGCCGAGCACCCTGCGCAGGTCCTGCTGCGCCCAGATCGCGCCGTACTGACCGGTGGTCGCGCCCGCGATGGCGACCGTCTTGTTCCAGAACGAGTCCCGCGTGCCGCGCGGACGCCCAGTCGATCGCGTTCTTCAGGACTCCGGGGATCGAGCCGTTGTACTCGGGCGTGACGATCAGAAGCGCGTCGGCGGCTTCGATGCGCTCGCGGAGATCGCGCGCCGCCGCCGGTGGGTCGAACTCGCCCTCGTCCAGGTCCTGGTCGTAGGGCGGGAGCAGCGCCAGACCCTCGTACAGCTCCACGACGACGCCTTCGGGTGCGAGCTCGACGGCCGCGCGTGCGAGAGCCGTGTTGTACGACTCCGCGCGCAGGCTGCCGGAGATGGCGAGGATCTTCACGCTCAGGCTGCCTTGACCGCCGCGAAGCTCGCCCTGAGAACGACCTCGTTCGGGAGCAGGAAGTCGCCGCCCGGAAGCGGGGCGTTCCAGTTGAGCCCGAACTCGGTGCGGTCGACCGTGCCGGCGAGCTCGATGCCGATCCGGTCGTTCCCGTACGGGTCGACGCCCGCGCCGACGAAGCTGCCCTCGAGCTCGACGGGCTTCGTGACGCCCTTGATTGTCAGGTCGCCCTGCGACGACGAGCTCGTCGCCGTCGGTCTGCGACCGACGTCGACTCGAAGCGGAGCTCGGGATAGCGCTGCGGTGTCGAAGAAGTCGGGCGACTGGATGTGCCCGTCGCGGGTCTCGTCGAACGTCGTGATGCGTCGATGCGTCGACGCGTCCCGTGATCGACGGCGTCTCGCCGCCCCGGATCGTTCCGGTGAATCCGGGCACGCGTCCCTTCACGTGACGAGCCCGAGCTTCTTGATCTCGAACTCGAGCGCCGACCAGACGGGGTCGATCGACCACGTTCCGGACGGGATGACGGTGGCCGGGGTATCTGCGACGATGGTCATGGACAACACTCCTTTGAGTTCGCTACTATTGAGTACGCAAGTAACTATAGCGGGAGAATACATGCCTAGTCAAGTATTGAGCGCGCAACCTTTAGCGGCACGAGCATTTGTGTCGCTGATGCGCGCTCATGCCGCGGCGACACGGCAGTTGAGCGCACAGCTCAGCGCCGAGCACGGGCTCACGATCAGCGACTTCGAGGTCCTGCTACGCCTCGGCCAGGCGCCGGACCGGCGACTCCGGCGGGTCGATCTCGCCGGAGAGCTTCTCCTCACGGCTTCGGGGATGACGCGGCTGCTCGACGGTCTCGAGCAGGCCGGGTATGTCGAGCGGGCTTCGTGTCCGGGAGACCGGCGGGTGGTTCACGCGGTGTTGACCGACGCCGGGCTCGAGAAGCTGCGCGACGCGGCGACCAGTCACTTCGCGCAGGTCGACGAGCTGTTCGGTGCAGCGCTACGAGGAGCACGAGCTCGACGAGCTGTCGGCGCTTCTCTCCAGGCTCGGTGGGAGCGAGCCTGTGAACTGCGAACCACGCGACTCGGCAGCTCATCCCGCTCAGGTGTCGCGGAAGTTCTGCCAGTAGCGGCTCGGGGTCGGCCCGCGCTGGCCCTGGTACTTCGAGCCGATGCCCTCCGAGCCGTACGGCCGCTCGGCCGGCTCGGTGAGCTCGACGAAGGAGAGCTGGCCGATCTTCATGCCGGGGTAGATCGTGATCGGGAGATTGGCGACGTTCGACAGCTCGAGCGTGACGTGGCCGTCCCACCCGGGATCGATGAAGCCGGCGGTCGAGTGGATGAGCAGCCCCAGCCGGCCGAGACTCGACTTCCCCTCCAGCCGCGCTACGAGATCGTCGGGCAGCGTGACGCGCTCGAGCGTCGAGCCGAGGACGAACTCGCCGGGGTGCAGGATGAACGCCTCGTCGTCCGCGGCCTCGACGAGCTCGGTGAGATCCTCCTGCTGCGCCTTGACGTCGATGTACGGGTAGCGCGAGTTGCGGAAGACGCGAAAGTAGCGGTCGACGCGCACGTCGAGGCTCGACGGCTGCATCAGTGCCGGCTCGAAGGGGTCGATGCCGATCCGGCCCTCGCCGAGCAGCCGCCGGATCGTTCGGTCGGAGAGGACCACGCGCGCGATTCTACGACCCGGATCCCTTGTAACAGTCTGTTACTAAGTGACCCTGGTCGGCGGGCGTGAGCGCGTCTCGACTGCGGTAAGGTCTTTCCCCCTGGTGTCGATGCTATTTCCACCCATCGACCCGAACGAGCGGTTCCGTGACCGCCGGGCTGCAGTGCGGCGACGAAAGCGCCGGCAGCGCGCGGCATTGATCGGAGCACTGCTCGCGGCGGTCGCAGTCGCTCGGTCTCGGAGCCCAGCTCGTCGGCGACGGAACCGAGCGTGCCTCCGACGAGCCGCGGGCGCGGAAGCGTTCTGACTGCATCGGGCTCGGGTCCGAGGCCGCTCCCCGTCGAGATTCGCGGAGTGCACGTGACGATGGGCCTGGCGTCGCTGCCCGGCAAGCTCGCGGAGTACGTCGATCTCGAGCGCGAGGGCCTGACCGCGATCGAGCTCGACGTCAAGGACGAGAACGGCCAGATCGGGTTCACGGCCAGCTCGTTGAAGCTGGCGCAGAAGGTGGGGGCGACTCGTGACTTCTACGATCCGCGAGCCGCCGCCAAGCTCGTCCACGACCGAGGCCTGTACCTGATCGGTCGGATCGTGACCTTCGAGGATCCGGTGCTGTCCCACGGCCGCACCGACCTCGCGGTCCGGCGAAGCGACGGCTCGGTCTGGGAGGACTCGGCCGGGCTCGGCTGGACGAATCCGTACGACCGCCGCGTGTGGGAGTACAACGTGGACGTCGCGATCGCCGCGGCGAGGGCGGGGTTCGACGAGATCATGTTCGACTACGTGCGATTCCCGTCCGACGGTGACGTCGACGGCGCCGTGTACTCGAATCGCCCGGCGAGCATGCGCAAGAACGATGCTACGACCGGCGTTCGTGCGCTACGCCCGTAACAGGCTCGAGCCGCTCGGGGTACGCGTCTCGGCCGCCGTGTTCGGGCTCTCGGCGATGCGAGACATGGGCATCGGCCAGATACCGCGAAAGATGGCTCCGCACCTCGACGCCATGTACGCGATGACCTACCCGTCCTTGTTCGGCTCCGGCGAGCTCGGCCTGGCCGATCCCGGCGCATCGCCGGGCGCCACCGTCGCGCGTGCGCTGCGACGCTTCAACCGGGCACTCGAGGGGCGGGACACGCTCTTGCTCCCCTGGGTACAGGACTTCAGCTTCACGACCCCGTACGGTGTCGACGAGGTCCGCGCCCAGATCTATTCCGCGCGCCTTGCCGGGGCGAAGGGCTACCTGATCTGGAACGCCTCCGGCGTGTACACGGACGGCACGCTCACTCCCCCGTAGCGCGCCGCGTCTACGGCGCGAGGCGGTCGCGCGTCCAACCGATCGCCGATCGCCGATAGCGGATCCGGTCGTGAAGCCGGTTCTCGCGATGCGCCCAGAACTCGAACGTCTCCGGAACGACCCGGTATCCGCCCCAGAAGTCGGGCAGCGGGTACGGAACCGTCTCCGAAGCGGGCTTCGGCCTCCGCGTAGCGAGCGTCCAGCTCAGCTCGACCGTGGACGGGCTCGGATTGCGGCGATACCCAGGCCGCGATCCGGCTGCCTCGCGGTCGGCTCTCCCAGTAGGCGCTGGAGACCTCGGGCTCGACCTCCTCGACTTCGCCCTCGACCCGAACCTGCCGACCGAGCTCCGGCCAGTGGAAGACGAGCGCCGCGTGCGGATTCTCGGAGAGCTCCCTTCCCTTGCGCGACATCCGGTTGGTGAAGAAGAAGAGCCCGTGCTCGTCGAGTCCCCGCAGAAGCACCATGCGTGCCGAAGGGCGGCCGCTCGCAGATGCCGTCGCCAGTGTCATCGCATCGGAGAGCGGCGTGTCGGCAGCGTCGCGTAGCCAGTCGCGGAGCGCTGCGATCGGATCGGAGTCGAGGTCCCGCAGATCCATGCCGCAGAGGATGCATGCGTCGTACGCCGCGCCGCGTAGGCTCCGTCCGTGGCAACGACGAGAGTGATCGAGCTCCGGACCGAGATCCCTGGCCCGCGCGCGCGAGAGATCCTGGAGCGCGAAGCGCGCGCCGTCGCGAGCCCGCTCGCCGTGCATACGCCGATCGTTGCCGCCGAGGCGCGCGGATCGACGATCACCGACGTCGACGGCAACACGTTCGTCGACTTCGTCGGCGGCGTCGGCGTGATGAACGTCGGACACGGACACCCGAAGGTCGTCCAGGCCATCACCGAGCAGGCCGAACGCTTCGTCCACACCGACTTCACGGTGGTCGCCTACGAGCTCTACGTCGAGCTCGCGGAGCGGCTCGGTGAGCTGGTCCCGATCTCGGGCGAGACGCGCGCCGCCTTCTTCAACGCCGGGACCGAGGCGGTCGAGAACGCCGTCAAGCTCGCGCGCCTGTACACGGGCCGACAGGGAGTGATCGTCTTCGACGGTGCTTTCCACGGACGGACGCTGCTCTCGCTGACCATGACCTCCAGGACGCATCCGTACAAGACCGGGCTCGGCCCGTTCGCTCCCGAGGTCTATCGGGCGCCCTTCCCCAGCGCATATCGCGGCCCTGATACGGAGTCCGCCCTCGCGACGCTCGAGCGCATGTTCTCCACCCACGTCGCAGCGCAGGACGTCGCCGCAATCGTGTTCGAGCCCGAGCTCGGAGAAGGCGGCTTCGTCCCTGCTCCGCCCGCCTTCGTCGATGGCCTTCGCAGGATCTGCGACGAGCACGGGATCGTCCTCGTCGCCGACGAGGTGCAGACAGGCTTCGGGCGGACCGCACGGATGTTCGCGATGGAGCACTTCGACGTCGAGCCGGACCTGGTCACGGTCGCGAAGTCGATCGCCGGCGGCCTACCGCTCTCGGGAGTGATCGGTCGCGCCGCGATCATGGATCACGCGCATCGGGGTGCGATCGGCGGGACGTTCATCGGCAATCCGGTTGCTCTGGCGGCGGCGGGAGCGGTGCTCGACGTCTTCGAGGAGGACGAGCTGGTCGCGCGGGCGGCGATCGTCGGCGACGTCCTGCGCGCCCGGATGCTCGGTTGGCAGGCTCGCTGGCCGCAGATCGGCGACGTGCGCGGGCTGGGAGCGATGCTGGCGATCGAGCTCGTCCTCGACCCGGTCAACAAGGCTCCTGCGTCGGACGTCACCGCGGAGGTGATCGAGGCGGCGCTGCAGCGCGGCCTGCTCCTGCTCAAGGCGGGTGTCCACGGGAACTGCATCCGCGTGCTCTGTCCGCTCACGATCTCCGATGCGGAGCTGGACGAAGGGCTCGACGCGTGGGAGGAAGCGCTCGCAGCCGTTCTCGGCTCGTAGCTCCTCGACTCAGAACTCGAGCCGCGAACGTCGTTCGTGGCGCTCCAGCGCGAGCTCGATCAGCCGGTCGAGCAGCTCTCCGTACTCGATCCCGGAGGCTTCGAAGAGCTTCGCGTAGACGCTCGTCGCCGTGAAGCCCGGGATCGTGTTGATCTCGTTCACGACGACCTCGCCCCTCGACGTGACGAAGAGGTCGACTCGAGCCATCCCTTCGCACTCGGTGGCGACGAACGACTCGACTGCGATCGCGCGAACCCGCTCGCTCGTCTCGGGTGGGATCCGTGCCGGCACGACGAGCTCCATGCCGCCCTCGTCGTACTTGGCCGAGTAGTCGTACCACTCGGCGTTGGCGACGATCTCGCCGACCTGCGACGCGATCGGCGCTCGGTTTCCGAGGACGCCGCACTCGACTTCTACCCCGTCCAGGAGCTCCTCGATCAGCACCTTGTCGTCGTGGCGTCGCGCGAGCTCGACCGCGGCTCCGAGCTCGTCGGCGTTGCGGGCCTTGCTGATTCCCACCGACGAGCCGAGACGCGCAGGCTTCACGAAGACGGGATACGAGAACGGGTGCTCGACGGCGTCACCGTCTCGGAGAGTGACGCTCGTAGCCACGGGGATCCCACGGTCGCGGAGCACGGCCTTGAAGAGGTCCTTGTCCATGCAGAGCGCGGAGGCGGCGACACCCGCGCCGACGTACGGGAGGCCGGCGAGCTCGAGGAGGCCCTGTACCGTCCCGTCCTCGCCGAACGGCCCGTGCAGGATGGGGAGCACGACGTCGACGCGACCGAGCTCGGTGGCCGGGCGTGAGTTGGCTACGACCGGGAGCGTCTCCGCCGGCGAGGGGGTCAGACCCGGTCTGACCCCGGCCAGCTCCCAGCGCCCGTCGCGTCCGATCTCGATCTGCGTGGTCTCATAGCGCTCCGGATCGAGGGCTGCGACGACCGAGCGCGCCGACGCTACGGAGATCTCGTGCTCGCTCGAGCGCCCTCCCGAGAGAACGGCGACTCGGACGCGTGACGTCACGACTGCGGTATCGTCGGCTCTGTTGGAGGCGGCTCCGTCGCCTCGCCCGTGAAGCGGCCGACGAAGAGGGTGATCACCGCGTCCGGTGCAGCTCGCGAGCCGCCAACCGGATCCTGTGACGTAACGATCCCGTCGAGGTTCGGGTCGTCCGTGTCCTCGAAGACGACCCTCGTGCGGAAGCCGGCGTTTTCGAGTGTGGTCTGCGCGATCGTGACGTCCGAGGCGGTCACGTCCGGGACGGCGACCGTCGACGGGCCTTTCGATACGGACAGCGTGACCGTTGTCCCCTTCGTGGCTTCGGAGTCGCCGCTCGGGTCCTGGTCGACCACGATGCCTTCCGTCAGATCCGAGGCGACGTCGATCCGGGTGACACCGAAGCCGTTCCGTCGAAGCTCCAAAGCCGCCTGCTCATAGGGTTGATTCACGACGTTCGGGACGACGACCGGCTTCGGGCCCTTCGAGACGTTGATGCGGATGCGCGTTCCTTCGACGACCACCGTCCCCGGGGCGAGGCTCTGGGCGACGACGGTACCTTCCTCGTCGTCGGAGTTGACCTCGACCACTTGCGCGACGAGGCCGAGTTGCGTGAGCGCCGCCACGGCGCTGTCGCGGGACTGCCCGACCAGACTGGGAACGCTGACCTCGGGTTTTCCGGACGAGACGTCGATCGTGACGGTCGTCTCCGGGTCGACCCGCTTTCCTTCCGCGGGCCGTTGCGCGAACACGACTCCTTCCTCGACGTCCGAGTTCGAGATGCGCCGCACGCGGGGTTGGAGCCCCTTGTCGCTGATGGCGTTCCGTGCCAACGCCTCCTGGAGTCCGACGACGTACGGCACGGCGACCTGGTCGGAGCCGCCGAACCGATCCTGGATCGGCTCGTACAGGAAGAAGCCTGCGATCGCGAGTGCGATCAGTGCTCCGAGCCCGACGAGCCAGGGCCAGACTGGCCCACGCCGTTTGCGGGTCGGATCGAAGGGAGGAGCATCGCCGGGGCGCGCGCGGCGGGTGACCTGCGTCGCCCCCGTCGAATCGACGACGCGTCCTCCGGCGAGGACGACGGTCGCCGCCTCCGCGGTCTCGAGCGGGACGTGGCCGCCGTGGGCGACTGTCTCCAGATCCGCATCCATGGCGGCGGCGGACTGGTAGCGGTCGGCCGGTTCCTTGGAGAGCGCGCGCAGGACGACGTTGTCGAGGTCGTCGGGTACCTCCGCGCGGAGGTCGGACGGTGGATTCGGAATCTCCGAGAGATGCTTCATGGCGATCTCGACGGGCGTATCTCCGGAGAACGGCACCTCGGCGGTCAGAAGCTCGTAGAGCACGATTCCCGTTGAGTAGAGGTCGGAGGTCTGGTCGACCGGAGCACCTCGCGCCTGCTCGGGAGACAGGTACTGCGCGGTGCCGATGATCGCGCCCTCCTCCGTCATCTGACTGACGCCCGCCCGAGCGATCCCGAAGTCGGTCACCTTCACGACCCCTTCCGGGTCGACGATGACGTTGTGGGGCTTGATGTCGCGGTGGATCACGCCGTTTCGATGCGCGTAGCGAAGGCCCGACAGGATCTGCCGCGTGTAGGCGATGGCGACCGGGATCGGGCAAGGCCCCCGCCCGCGGATGAGCTCCTTGAGCGTCCGACCTTCGACGTACTCCATCACGATGAAGTACGAGCCGTCGGCCTCTCCACGGTCGAAGATCGAGACGATGTTCGGGTGCGAGAGGCCGGCCGCGTGCGTCGCCTCGCGGCGGAAGCGCTCGACGAACTGCTCGTCGTTCGCGTAGCGCTCGTGCAGGATCTTGACGGCGACCCGGCGTCCGAGCTCCTGGTCCTCGGCGAGGTACACGTCGGCCATGCCGCCGCCACCGAGCTTCCTCGTGACGCGGTACCGGCCGGCGAACAGGCTGCCGGTGAGGGTGTTCTGGGTCGCCATCGTTCCTAGAGGTTAGGGATTCTCCCTTTAGGGCAGGATTGCCTGCATTACGGCGCGGGCGATCGGCGCCGCCGTCGCGCCACCCGTCCCGGACTGGTTCTGCAGGACGACGGCGATCGCCAGCTGCGCCGGGCTCTCCTCGTCACGGCTCGCGAAGGCGATGAACCAGGTCGTATTCGCTCCGGGAACGCCAGTCTCGCCCGTCCCGGTCTTCCCGCCCACCGAGTATCCGGGAAGCTGCGCGGCGGTACCCGTACCGCGTGAGACGGCGAGTCGCATCATGGCCGCGACCTCGTCCGCGGTCTCACGGCTCACTGCTTGTCGGATCAGGGTGGGTCGCGCACGAAGCAGGATCTTTCCGCCAGGTCCCACGATCTTGTCGACCGCCTGAGGCTCCATGAGCCTGCCTCCCACGCCGATCGCGCCGGCGACCATCGCCATCTGCAGAGGGGTCACGAGCATGCGCTCCTGTCCGAATGCCATTCGGCCCGCGTCCACGTCCGAGTCCAGCTTCGGGTAGTAGAGACGGCCGCCCTGGTAGAGACCGCTCGCCTGGCGCTCGTCTGTCGGTGTCTCGAGGGGCGGGCGTTCGTAGAACCCGAAGCGCTTCGCGGTGTCGAGGATGCGCTTTGCTCCGAGGGCCTTGCCCATGTTGCAGAACACGGAGTTGACCGAGTACGTGAGCGCGGTCACCAGGTCGACGGTGCCGAAGGGAGAGGAGGTGTCGAAGTTGTTCACCCGCTTCCCGTAGACCGTGCAGTACCCGGGATCGACGAAGGTCGACTCCGGCTTGAACTTCTTCGACTCGAGGGCGGCAGCGGCGGTGATCACCTTGAAGGTCGACCCCGGCACGTACAGACCGGCGCTCGCGCGGTTCAGGAGCGGCGCAGCCGGTCGGCAGTCCGCTTCGATCCGCTCGATCTGGCCGAAGTTGTTCTCCACCTGGTTCGGATCGAAGCTCGGCGACGATGCCATCACCCGCACCTTCCCCGTCCGCGGATCGAGCACGACGACCGCGCCGCACTGTGTGCCCAGTTGCTCCAGCGCGACCTCTTGCGCCTCGAGATCGAGGTTCGTGACCACGTCGTTGCCCTCGACGGGCTTCCCGCGCAGCTCGTCCAGCGCCTTGTCCACGAGCGTGGAGAGGTTCGCGTTCGACGATGTCAGATAGTCGTTCAACGAGCGCTCGAGCCCGGTTCGCGAACGCCCGACCGTCGAGTAGCCGACGAGATGTGGTGCAAGAGGCCCGTACGGGTAGCGGCGGAAGAAGAGCGTCTTCTGCTCCACTTTGCGCTCGATGTTCCGCGCGAGTCTCTTCCGCGGCTTCCACGAGAAGATCAGCCCCCGGTCGACCGAGAACTCGGCCACGCGCTTGATGGCGTTGTCCTGCCGGTCGGCGAGCCCGGCCGCGGCCCACGTCTGCCAGTAGGTCGTCATCACGACGAGCACGCCCGACCAGCGCGAGGGCGACATAGGTCAGGCGGACGATCTGTCGGTTCATGACGGTGAGTTGGCCCTGTTCGAGACGAGTAGCAGCCCTGCGAGCAGCAGGAAGTTCGCCACGATGCTGGTTCCGCCGTAGGAGACGAACGGCAGCGTGATCCCCGTCAGCGGCACGAGCCGGAGCACGCCGCCGACGATGACGAAGGTCTGCAGCGCGAAACCGAACGTCAAGCCGGCCGCCAGGAGCTTCGAGAACCCGTCCTGCGCCCTGAGCGCGATCCGCATCCCGCGGGCGACGAACACCATGTAGCAGAGCAGGAGCGCCGCGGAGCCGATCAGGCCGAGCTCCTGCGCGATCGCCGAGTAGATGAAGTCGGTACCGAGGGCGGGGATGAGCTGCGTCCCGTCGGTCGAGGTGAAGGTGCCCTCACCGAGACCGGTTCCGCCGAAGCCCCCGTTCGCGATCGAGTACAGGCTCTTCACGAGCTGGTACGAGGCGCAGTCCTGCCGGAACTCGAGCTTGCCGTTCAGGGCACAGAACACCCGCTCGTCGGTCCAGGGCTGCAGCCAGATCGTGACCCGCTCGTGCACGCGGTCGATGGCGTTGTAGAGGAGCGCCGCACCACCGACGAACAGGGCCAGCCCCGCGGCGACGAAGAGCGCCTTCCCGGTGGCGACGTACAGCATCGCGAGGAAGATCCCGAAGTTGAGGAGTGCGCTTCCCAGGTCGTTCGTCTGGACGATGACGAGCATCGCCGCTCCCCAGATCGCCAACAGCGGGCCGAAGTCCTTGAGGCGCCCCTGGGCGAGGACCTCGCGCTTCTCTCGCAGGTACCCCGCGAGGAAGAGGATCAGGAAGATCTTCGCGAGCTCTCCGGGCTGGAACTGAAGCGGCCCGACCGCGACCCAGAGCTTGACCCCGTTGACTCGCTCGCCGAGTCCCGGAACGGACGGGAGCAGGAGGAGAAGCACGGCCGCGACTCCGAACAGGTAGCGGTACGACTCCAAGACGCGGTAGTCGTGGCGCAGCGCGATCAGCGTCGCGGCGAAGACGCCGAGCCCGATCAGGACCCAGAGCGCTTGGCGCCCCCCGTCGTCGGCGTCGAGCCGGTAGTTGACCGTAAGGCCGAACGCCGTGAGCACCGCGGTGAGCGGAAGCAGCGCACCGTCGGCGTACGGCGCCGTTCGTCGCACGACGATGTGAGCCGCCAGATAGAGGCCGAGGAAGACGGCCGCATAGCCGACTGCGCTCGCAGAGATCTCGGCCTCGCGGGCGATCGTGACGCTCGCGAGCGCCGTACCGGCGATCACTCCGGCGACGAGTACGCCGCCGAGCTCCCTGTTCCTCGCCGTCATCGGACGGCGAGGTACAGCACGACCAGGCCGATCGCCAGCACCGCGACGATGAGGGCCAGCGCGGCGACCCGGCCACCGGCGCCCGCGCCGTGCCGGATCGGCTCGGGCTCGGGCTCGGGCACGCTTTCAGCGGCAGCCGCTCGTAGCAGGCTCGCCCGACTCGACCGTCCGCGTCCTGTCGTGCCGGCTCCAGGCGTGGGCACGACCGTGTCCTCGACCTCCGGCTCCCCGGGCGGCGGTTCAGGCGCGTCGTCGTCGACGATCTCGAAGAGGACGACGGTGATGTTGTCCTCTCCGCCCCTGGCGTTGGCCGCGGCGACGAGCGCATCGCCCGCAGCTTCCGGGTCGCGATCGGCTCCCTCGATCGCGGAGGCGATCTCCTGCTCCGAGAGCATGTCCGAGAGGCCGTCCGAGCAGAGCAGAAAGAGATCGCCGGGAAGGGCGTCGCGGGTGAACACGTCGGCATCGACCGACGGCTCGGTTCCGACGGCCTTCGTGATCGCCGAGCGCTGCGGATGCCGCTCGGCTTCCTCCGGGGTGAGGACGCCGCTCTCCACCAGCTCCGCGACCAGCGAGTGGTCGGTGGTCACCTGCTCGAGTACGCCGTCCCGCAGCCGGTACGCACGCGAGTCGCCCACATGGCCGAACGAGATCGTTCCGGCGGAGGCATCGACGAGCGCGATCGTCACGGTCGTCCCCATACCCGCGGTCTCCGGATCGGCGCGCGAACGCTCCCAGACGCGGCGGTTTGCCTCGGCGATGATCGCCGAGAGCTGAGCGGCCTCCCGTGTCTCGGCACTTGCCTCCTCGAGAGCCGAAGCGGCGAGATCAGCGGCGATCTCCCCGGCGCGTGCACCTCCCATGCCGTCGGCTATCGCGAACAGCGGCGGCTCGAAGACGTAGGCGTCCTCATTGCCGAGGCGGCGCTTACCTGTGTCCGTGACCACCGCCGCACGACCGATCTTCACGATACGAGCTCGAGCTCCGTCTGGCCGACGCGGACGACGTCGCCGACCTGAAGTCGTTGCGCTGTGACTCGCTCGCCGTTCACGAAGGTGCCGTTCGTGGAGCGGAGGTCCTCGACCCAGATCCCGTCCGTGCGCGGCTCGAGCCGCGCGTGCTGCCCGGAGGCGAACTCGTCGCCGTCGAGACGTACTCCGACGTTGTCCTCCCGGCCGATGATCGTGGCGGCGGCGACGTCGACCGTCCTTCCCGAGGGCAGCCCCGGGCCGCTCAGCACGCGAAACCGCGCCGGCTGCTGCCGTACTCCGAGTTGCTCGCGCAACGCCGTGGCCTCCGCGGCACCGAGGATGATGCTCTCCTGCGGCGCGCCACCGATGTCCTTCGTCGCCGAGCGAACCACGAGCAGGATGAAGCCGTACAGGAGGACGAGGAACACGATCTTGAGAATAAGGAGTGTCTCGTCGGCTGCGAGCGCCAAGAGCGTCACGGCAGCGATCGCCCGAAGACGATCTCCGTCGACCCGAGCGTGATCCGGTCGCCGTCCCGGAGCCGCTCGCGGCCGACTTGCTTGCCGTTCACCGCCGTTCCGTTCGTGGAATCGAGGTCGACGATCCAGTACGTCGCGCCCTCCTGTCGAAGCTCGGCGTGGCGGCGGGACACGTTGACGTCCGGCACGGGGACGTCGCACCCGCGCGAGCGTCCGAGAACGACCCGCGGCTGCGTGATCTCGTGCGTGGAACCGGCGACCGTCAGGGTTACGACCTCCCGCTCCGGCGGCGGCGGCGCTTCCTCGGCGTCCGGCGCGACGACCGCCGGGGGCTTGTAGACCATCGTCTGAGCGGGCTGCTCGAGCGGGAGCTCCGCGGGCGGGGGTTCCGGTTTCGCGTCCGGGGCTGCCTGAGCCTGAACCAGGCGCGTGGCGATTCCGAACTCGCCCACGGCGAGGTCCTCGTCGGTGGTCACGAGCACGCTCGGCGCGGTGAGGAGCGCGTAGCTCTCGCGGCGCGCATGCTCGGCGAGGTACTCCTGGAGCTCGGCCACGAGCGACTCCTCGTACCCCGCGAACTGCTTTCGGTCCTGTGGAGAGAGATAGACCGTGAACTCGTTGGGGACGTAGACCCTCGACACGGAGACCGTTCGGTGATCGTCCATCTCCTTCACGAGCTTGCGCGCGAGCTCGATCGGCTGGACATGCGTGCGGAAGGCGCGCCCGAAGACGCCCTCGAAGAGACCTTCGATCTTGGACTCGATCGCGCGCAGCACTGACATCGGGAGGGGTATACCCGCTGCGGCGAGTCTACTTGCGTGTTCCAGCCGAGATGGCTGCCGCCAACGCCCACACGAGCGCGACCAGAAGCGTGCCCGCAGGACCAGCGCCGACGATCACGGATCCGGCAGTGAGCAGGACTCCGAGCACGAGCACGCCATACCGCGAGCGCCGCCGAATCCAGGGCAGGGCTGCGGCCGCGAGCGCCGAGCGCCACGGCTCCGACGAGGAGAATCGGATCGAGGAGCAGCAGCCTGCCAGAGCCCGGCGGCGATCTCGCCCACGGAGTCCTGTGGTGAGACGGCGAACCCGTCCACGGAGGCACCGGTCAGCGGAAGCTCGCCGCCAGAGATTCCGGCGACGGCGGCAGCCGCCAGGGCCGCGAGCGCTGCCTGGGCGGCTCGACGGACGGTTCCTCGCGCCAGTTGGGCGGCCAGTGGCACCAGCGCGAGCAGCCCGAGTGGGGCGAGCAGTGGCCCGGCCAGGAACAGCAATCCCCAGCGGGCGTCCCGCCAGGACACGGCGATCCAGCCGAGCGCGAGCAGTCCGTACAGGACCGCGGCACCCTCGGCGACGTTGCCGAGCGGAAAGAGCGGAGCAGCCAGAGCGACCGCGAGGCCGGCGCGCGGCATCCGCCAGGCGGCGAGTGCGGCGAGGAGCGTGATGGCGACGACGAGCGCGGGGGGCCAGAACGGAAGCAGCGTCGCTCCGAGCGCAGCGCCCAGCGCTGCCAGCCCCACCGGAACGAAACGGGGTCCGAGCACCCGTGGGCCGGTTGCGGGAGTGGTAGCTGCCTGCGTTCGGGTCCTCGCCTGGCGCGGTGGATCCTTCCGAATCGCATTCCGCAGATCGGAGGCGAGCGCCGAGGCGCGAGGTCGCCGCTCGGGGCTCGGCGCAAGCGCACCGTCGACTGCGGCGACGAGCCGGCGAGGAAGATCGCGGCGCTCGGCGACGAGCGGCGGCGCTCCGGCTTCGATCGCGCGTGCGACCTCCTGGAGCGGAACGCCCCAGAACGGGTGTCGTCCCGCGAGTGCCTCCCAGAGCAGGACGCCGACAGCCCAGACGTCGCTCTCGGGTGTCGCCTCGTTGCCGGCAAGCCGCTCCGGAGCGATGTACGCGAGGGTTCCGGGCACGTCGCCGACCGCCGTCAGCGTGTCCGCACCGTCGAACTGGGCGAGCCCGAAGTCCAGCAGGCGGACGGCGATCTCGTCGCGCTCCTCGAGCAGGAGATTGGAGGGCTTCACGTCGCGATGGACGATTCCCGTCCGGTGCGCATGGGCGAGGGCGTCGAGCACCTGGGCGGCGACTTCGACGGCTTCCTCGTCCGACAGGCCATCCGTGCGCATCGTCTCGCGCAAGGTGCGCCCGGCCACGTACTCGTACGCGATGTAGACGTGGCTCGAATCGTGTCCCGACGTCGTACGCGCGCACGCATCGTTCGTGACGCAACCGGCGAGCCGCCAGCGCTTCACGCTCGGCGCGGGCGGCAGCCTTCCCTTCACGAGGGATGATCTTCAGTGCGACGTCGAGGCCCGTGCGCTCGTCGCAGGCCAGCCAGACGGAGCCCGAGCCTCCGCTTCCCAGCGGACGCACCGGTCGATAGCGGCCGAGCACGAGCTCGTGGGTGGAAGGGGCGATCGCGACGGAGGACACGGGTAGCGCCCTCTTGGCCGCCGTGCGAGGAACTCCTCCGAATCGCGCGCACGCCACCGGTTTCGAGAGGTGGCCTTCGTCCCGACCCGGTCTCGTGCGATTTCCAGCGCTTTGCCCCTTCGGGCCTGCGCCCACTTTCCGATCGAACATCTAGAGTGGCGGCGGGACGGATGGCGTGACGACCCGCGACGACGACATCCTCGACTTCGACTTCTTCGGCGAGGAGGAGTCTGCAGTCGTGGGACGAGCCGGCCGACACGGGTCCCGGTCCCCCGCGCGATCGCCCCCCGCGAGGACGGCGCCCGCGCTTTCGCTCGTCCGGCAACCTGACTCCGCTGCTCCGGCTGGTGGGGCTGATCGCATTGGCGATTCTGATCGTGGTGCTGCTCGCAGTCTGGGTGGAGGGATGCGCCAGCGACCGGAAGACCGAGCGCTATCGCGAGTACACGAACGAGATCGGCGCGATCGGAAATGCATCCGCGCGACTCGGCCAGCAGCTTTCGACGACCTTGACCACCCCGGGGCTGAAGCTCGAGGATCTCGACGCGAAGCTCGGCGGGTTCGTCCAGACGGCAGAGAGCCAGGTGCAGGCCGCGGAGGAGCTCGGATCGCCGGGTCCCTTGCACGATGCGCACGAGGGCGCCGTCGAAGCTCTTCGCTTCCGCGTCAACGGTCTCAATGGCCTCAAGACGGCGTTCCAGGAGACCGCGGACGCAACCGACGCGACCGTCGCCGGCCAGGAGCTCTCGGCTCAGACCCGGCGGCTGCTCGCGAGCGACGTCCTCTGGGAGGACTCGTTCAGGGCGCGTGCCCAGGAGGTCTTCGAGAGCGAGGAGATCCAAGGGCTCGAGGCCCCCACCTCCGACTTCGTCGCGGCCGACGAGGTGACCACCCCCGGAGCGCTGGCCGCGATCTGGCAGCGCATCCAGGGCGCGTCGACCGGAGGCACGCCGTCGGGCCTGCACGGAAGCGGGATCTCGTATGTCAAGGCACTTCCGAGCGGCCAGCTCCTGTCGACGACCACCGAAGCCACGATCCTCGTCACCGACGAGCTCGCGTTCGAGGTCGGGGTCGAGGACACCGGAGACAGCCAGGAGGTCAGGCTGGTGGTCACGCTGACGATTCCCAAGCAGCCCGACCCGATCGTCCAGACCAAGACGATCCCGCTGATCGATCCCGGCGAGACGAAGGCGGTGACCTTCCAGATCGGGACGCTCGTGCCGTTCGGCGAGCAGATCTCGGTCAAGGTCGACGTCGACCCCGTGCAGGGCGAGACGAACACGGCGAACAACACGGCCGAGTACCCGGTCATCTTCTCGCTCCAGCTTTGACGGTCTCTCTCGCGGTAGCGGCCGCGGCCGCCGCGACGGCGGCCCTCGCTCTCGTCGTCGGCCTTGCGCTCTGGCGGCGGCTGGCCCGGATCGAGTCTGGCCAGGCGGTCGTCCTCGGCAGTGGACGCGGGGATCTCCTCGAGTTCGCGGTTTCCCTGCAGACCAGAATCGACGACCTGCACCGTGCGGTCGACGAGGTTGCGACCGGCCTCTCACGCGTCGACCGGCGGGTCGACGGCTCGGTGACGAACACCGCCGTCGTCCGCTACGACGCCTACGAGGGCACCGGTGGCCAGCAGTCCGCGTCGGTGGCCCTCCTGGACGCGACTCGTACCGGCACGATCGTGACCGCGATCCAGGGACGCGACTACGCGCGGATCTACGTCAAGGACCTCGACCGCGGGCGATCCTCGGTCGCGCTCTCACCCGAGGAGCAGGAGGCCGTCGAGCGCGCGATGTCCAGGTAGAGGCGAGGCGAGCCTCGCCTCTACGCGGCTAGGCCGCGGCGGCCCCGACGCCCGGCAAGTATGTGCGCCAGACGTCCGGGATCGACTCCGTCGTCAGACGAATGAAGAGCACAGGGGTCGGAGGCCGAGGCGTCGTCCGTAGCTTCATGCCCGTCTCCTCCAGCAGGCGATCGCCCTTGCTGTGGTTGCAAGGAGCGCACGAGGCGACGACGTTCTCCCAGACCGAGGTGCCGCCGCGAGAGCGCGGCACGACGTGGTCGAGCGTGAGCCGGTTCGAGCCCGAGCCGCAGTACGCGCACTGCCAGCCGTCGCGCGCGAAGAGGACGCGACGCGAGATGCGCCGGGTCACTCCGCGAGGCACGCGGACGTACGTCTTCAGTCGAATGACGTTCGGACGGGCGAAGTTCGTCGTCGCAGAACGCAGCGGGCGCTCATGGCTCTCCAGGACTTCCGCCTTGCCCTTCCACACGAGCACGTGCGCACGGCGGAGCGAGCAGACGTTCAAGGGCTCGTAGCTTGCGTTGAGGACGAGTACCCGTTCCACCGCGCGCGCAGCGTAGCAGCCGTTTTCCTCCTGCTCCAGGGCAAATCCGCAGGCGCGAGCGCATACCATGCGCATTTCGTGCATAATAACCTGCCATGGCTACCGCAGCCATCATCGGTACTTCCGGCTACACGGGCCAGGAGACCCTGGACCGTGTCCTCGCCCATCCCGGCCTCGAGCTCTATGCCCTGGGCTCGAACACGCTCGCCGGGCAGTCCGCTGACGCTCTCGACCCGCGGCTCGGCCGAAACGGGTGGAGCCGGATCCCCCGCTTCATCACGAACGACGCGGCGCTGTCGTGTGGCGCCGACGTCGTCTTCCTCTGTCTCGGACACGAGGAGGCCGCAACGATCGTGCCTCCCGCGCGTGGCGTCGTCGTCGACCTCTCCGGCGCGCACCGTTTCCGAGATCCCGAGGTCTACGAGTCGTGGTACGGCTTCGAGCATCCCGATCCCGCGTCTCTCGTGTCCTGGTCGTACGCCCTTCCGGAAGTGGCACCGCCCACGGAGCGGCTCGTCGCCAATCCTGGTTGCTACGCGACGGCCGTGCTGCTCGCCCTGGCCCCGATCCGAGATCTGATCGAGCACGATGCGGTCTTCGTCGACGCCATGTCGGGGATGACCGGAGCGGGCCGCTCCCCGAAGCCGACCTCGCATGCGGGCGCGGTGCTCGAGAACGTCGCCCCATACGACGTGGGCGCACACCGCCATGCGCCGGAGATCGCGTCGGTTCTCGGCTTTCCCGTGTCGTTCGTGCCGCATCTCCTTCCCGTGCGGCGCGGACTGATCGCCACCTGTCACGTGCGCTCTCGCGGAGTCGATCTCCGCGACGCTCTCGAGGAGCACTACGCGGATAGCCACGTCGTCGCCGTGCTCCCGCAGGGGCTCGTCCCCGAGCTTGCGCGCGTCCAGCACACGGACGGCGCGGAGATCGGCGTCTTCGAGGATCGGCTGACGGGTGGAACGATCGTCATCTGCGCTCTCGACAACCTCGGCAAGGGCGCCGCGGGGCAGGCGATTCAGAACGTCAACCTCCTCTTCGGACACGAGGAGACGATGGGCCTCGGCTCTCCGGAGTGCTCGTCTAGATGTCCGTCACCGCCGCCAAGGGCTTCGTCGCGACCGGGGTGCGTGCGGGAATCCGACGCTCGGGGCTCGACCTCGCACTGGTTCGCTCGCTGCCCGCCGCCGTGGGTGGTGCGGTGTGGACGACCAATCGGGTGCAGGCGGCGCCGGTCACGGTCTCGCGCCGGCATCTCGAGGAGGCGCAGCCGCAGGCGATCGTCGTGAACTCCGGAGTCGCCAACGCTGGCTACCGGCGACGCGCGGCATCTCCGACGCGGAGGAACAGCGGCAGAGGCGGGCAATGCGCTCGGCCTTCGCCCCGAGGAGGTGCTCGTCCTGTCGACCGGCGTCATCGGCGTTCCGCTTCCGCTGGAGAAGCGTGCGGCGCGGGGTGCGCGAGGCCGCGAGATCCCTCGGCGCGGACGGAGCGAGCGCCGCGGCAGAGGCGATCCTGACCACCGACCGCGGCCCGAAGCAGAGCTCGGTCGCCGGCACCGGGTTCACCGTCGGAGGAATGGCGAAGGGCGCGGGCATGATCCATCCCCGGCTCGCCACGATGCTGGCTGTCGTCACGACCGACTTCCCTCTCGAGCCGGGCGAGGCGGGCCCACTTCTGCGAACCGCGGCGGACGCGACGTTCAACCGCATCTCGGTCGACGGAGAGTGCTCGACGAACGACGCCGTGGTCCTGCTGGCGAACGGAGCCAGCGGAGTAGCGAGAGATCCGGCGACCGACGAGGCATTTGCAGGCGCGCTCCACGACGTGTGCGCCGATCTCGCGCGGCAGATCGTCGCCGACGGCGAGGGCTCGACGGTGTTGCTCGAGATCACGGTCTCGGGCGCCGGGTCGGACGAAGAGGCGACCGCGGTGGCCCGCAGGATCGCAACGTCGCCGCTCGTCAAGACGGCGGCCTTCGGCCATGACCCGAACTGGGGGCGTGTGCTCGCCGCGGCCGGCTCTGCACCCTGGAACGGCGGCTTCGCGCGGCTCGATGCGGAGCTGCTGACGGTCGCGTTCGACGGGACGCGGGTGTTCGAGCGTGGCGTGCCGACCGGCTTCACGCCCGAGCTCACGGGTGCGGCCGTCTCCATCGATCTCGACCTCGGCCTCGGGACCGGGTCTGCTGCGTACCTCGCCTCGGATCTGACCTACGACTACGTTCGGCTGAACGCCGAGTACACGACGTGACGCTTGCCTGCCGCTCGTGCGTACCCCCGCGCGGGGTCGGCCCGTGACACGCATCGTCGTGAAGCTCGGCGGCGGCGTCGCAGCCACCGCCGCCGGTCGCGCGCTCGATCTCTTCGATGCCGGTCACGAGGTCGTCGTGGTGCACGGCGCCGGGCCGCAGATCAGCGCTGAGCTCCGGCGGCGTGGGATTCCTGTTGAATTCGTGGGCGGCCGTCGTGTCACAAGTCCAGCGGCCCTCGCCGTCGTGCGCGAGTCGCTGGTCGCCGTCGGGGCCGAGGCGTCCGCCGCCCTCGGCCCCGCGGCACTACCTCTGGTCGGGGACGAGATCGGCCTCGAAGCTCGACTGCTTCCTGGGCTCGGCCTCGTCGGCGAGCCGATTCCTTCGCGGCCGGCTGCGATCGAGGCGGCTCTTGCCGCCGGGCGGATCCCTGTTGTCGCGCCGATCGCGGTCGGCCCGCTGAACGTGAACGCCGACGAAGCGGCCGGTGCGCTCGCAGTGGGGCTGGGAGCCGATCGCATCGTCTTCGTCTCCGATGTGCCCGGTGTGTTCGTGGACGGTGCCTGGGCCGATCGCATCGAGGGGGCGCGCGCGGACTCGCTCATCGCGGCGGGCGCGTTCGAGGGCGGCATCGTGCCGAAGCTCCTCGCTGCCGTGCACGCCGCCCGGCGCGGTGTTCGCGCCGAGATCGGAGCGACCGAGGTGCTCGCCTGACCGCGCCGAGTAACAGTCTGTTACAAGGAGTCGACCGGCTCCTCCCGACCTATGCGCGGGCGGACGTGACGATCGTGCGTGGCGAAGGCGCCCGCGTCTGGGACGACGAGGGGCGCGAGTATCTCGACTTCGGCGGCGGGATCGCGGTCGTCGGGCTCGGTCATTGCCACCCCGCGCCAGCTCGCGGCCGCGCGTCGACAACTCGAACGCCTCTGGCATGCCTCGAACCTCTATCGCACGCAGCCCGCAGAGGAACTAGCGGCCCGTCTCTCGGATCGCTTCGGAGGAGCGCAGGCGTTCTTCTGCAACTCCGGCGCCGAGGCGATCGAGGCTGCGCTCAAGTACGCCCGCAAGGCGACGGGGAAGCCAGGCGTCGTCGCGCTCCATGGGAGCTTCCATGGCAGGACCATGGGAGCGCTGTCCGTGACGGGGCAGCCGTCCAAGCGCGCCGCATTCGCCCCGCTGGTTCCAGGGGTGCGATTCGTGCCGCCGAACGACGTCGCAGCGCTGCGCGCAGCAGTGACGGAGGACGTGGGTCTGGTGCTCCTCGAGCCGATCATGGGTGAAGGCGGCATTCACCCGCTGGCCCCGGAGTTCGTGGCCGCCGCAGCTGAGCTTCCCGCGCTCCTCTGCCTCGACGAGATCCAGACGGGCATGGGTCGTACCGGGTCGTTCTTCGCGTTCGAGTCGCTCGGCGTCAGACCGGATCTCGTCACGCTGGCGAAGAGCCTCGCGAACGGGCTGCCCATCGGAGCCCTGCTCGTCGCCGATCACGCGGCGGGAGCGTTCGGTCCCGGCGACCACGGCTCGACCTTCGGTGGCAATCCGGTGAGCTGCGCCGCGGCCTGCGCCGTCAGTCGACGCGATCGACGACGAGCTGCTCGCCAGTGTGCGAGAGCGCGGCTCGGAGCTCGCGGAAGGGCTTGCTCTGCTCCCTGGTGTTCAGTCGGTGCGAGGGCGGGGACTTCTTCTGGGAGCGGTCGTCGCGGGAGGCGCAGCGGAGGTCGTCGAGTCGTGTCGAGACCGCGGCCTGCTGGTTCTCACCGCCGGCGACGATGTCGTGCGGCTCGCACCGCCTCTCACGGTCGGAGCCGGCAGACGTCGCGAAGCACTGTCCATCCTCGCCAGCGCCTTGGCCGCGCACACGAGCGAGCCCAAGTTGCAAGTTGTAATTTAGTCCGCATATATTGCTAAAGTGCCGCATACTATGAACCGACGCGACCGGCAGAAGGCCATTCTCACGCTCGTACGCGAGCGCGCGCTCTCGACGCAGGCAGAGGTCGCATCGGCACTCAAGGACGCGGGTTTCGAAGTGGTGCAGACCACGGTTTCCCGCGACATCGCCGATCTCGGCCTCGTCAAGGTGCGGGCGCCGAGTGGTCGGCTCGTGTACGCACCTCCGGGCACGAGCGACTCCGACCGGTTGCGCGCGCTCGCCGCGGCGATGCGTCGATACGCCGTGAGCCTCGAAGCGGCGGGAGCCCTCGTCGTCGTCAGCACGCCGTCGGGTTACGCCAACGCCCTCGCACAGGCGATCGACGAAGCGGGGCACCCCGGTATCGCCGGCACTCTGGCCGGGGACAACTCGATCCTGGTCGTCGCCCGGGATGGAACGCTCGCCACGGAGCTCGCGGACGAGCTCACCGGCTATCTCCTCCGAGGTGCCGCGTGAGCCGCACGGCGGTCGTCGCCTACTCGGGCGGGCTCGACACGAGCTGCATCCTCGCGTGGCTGAAGGACGAGCCGTACGGCTTCGACGAGGTCGTCGCTGCGCTCGTGGACGTCGGTCAGGAGTTCGATCTCGAGGAATCCGATCACCCGTGCCAACGCTGCGGGTGCGGAGGACGTGCTCGTGATCGACCGCAAGGACGCGTTCGCCGAAGAGCAGTGCGCGCGCGCAATCGTGACCAACGCGCTCTACGAGGGAAAGTACCCGCTCGTCTCGGCGCTCTCACGCCCGGTCATCGCGCAGGCGGTTGCCGAGATCGCTCTCGAGCTCGGCGCGGAGGCGGTGGTTCACGGCTGCACCGGCAAGGGGAACGATCAGCTCCGCTTCGAGCTCGCCTTCAAGGCGCACTATCCGGATGTGCGCGTGATCGCGCCGCTTCGCGACCGGATCTGGACCCGCGACGAGGAGATCGAATACGCGCTCGAGCACGGTATTCCGGTCGTTCAGACGGCCGCGATCCCCGTACTCGATCGACGAGAATCTCTTCGGGCGTGCGATCGAGGCAGGGATCCTCGAGGACCCCTGGAACGCGCCGCCGGACGAGCCGTACGCACTCACCTCCGATCCCGCTTCCGCACCAGCTCCGGTCGAGATCGTGGTCGGCTTCGAGCGCGGGATCCCCGTCTCGCTCGACGGAGAGAGCTTCCCGCTGGCCGCGCTGATCGCGGAGGTGAACCGCCTTGCGGGCGCGTACGGGATCGGACGGATCGACATGATCGAGAACCGGGCCGTGGGCATCAAGAGCCGTGAGGTGTACGAGGCCCCGGGGGCGATCGCACTGATCACGGCGCACTCGGCGCTCGAGGACGTCGTCCTGACGAAGGACGAAGCGCGGCTCAAGCGTCCGCTCGAGCAGCGTTGGACGGAGCTCGTGTACGAGGGGCGCTGGTTCAGCCCGGCGCGGGAGGCGATCGACGCGTTCGTCGACTCGACCCAGGAGCTGGTCACCGGCGATGTGCGCCTCGCGCTGCGGCCCAACGCGGCCGTCGTCACCGGAACGCGCTCTCCGCACATGCTCTATGCAGCGGAGCTCGCTTCCTACGGCACGGGCGAGACCTTCCCGCACGACGCGGCGGAGGGGTTCATCAGGATCTCCTCGCTCGAGACCGAGCTGCACGCGGCGCGGAAACGCGCCAAGATCACCGTGTGACGACCTGGAAGGGGCGGGTAGGCGAGGATCTGGATCCGCAGGTATGGGAGTTTCTCCGCGCCGACGACCTGGAGCTTCTCCCCTACGACTGCGAGGCCACGGCCGAGCATGCCCGGCGGCTGGCGGATGCCGGCTTGCTCGATGCTGGACGAGCTCGACGAGGTCGAGAGCCGTCTTGCCGACATCGCGCTCGACCCGAGCTCGTACCTCGACTCGGACGAAGACGTGCACTCGGCGATCGAACGCCTGCTCGGCGACGTCGGGCGCAAGATCCATGCGGGCCGCTCGCGCAACGACCAGGTAGCCGCGGCGCTGCGACTGTACGTCCTGGATGCGTGCGCCGAGGCCCGAGACGCGATCGACTCGCTCGCGCTCGTCGTCCTCTCGTTCGCCGAGTCGGAGGCGGCGACGCTCATGCCCGGGTACACGCACCTGCAGCGGGCGCAGCCGATCACGCTCGGTCATCACCTGTTGGCCTGGGTCGAGATGCTCGACCGAGACAGGACGCGCTTCGCGGCGGCGGCCGAAGCGGCGTCGGAGAGCCCGCTCGGTGCAGGCGCGCTCGCCGGGTCGACTCTCGAGCTGCCCCGACCGCCGCGCCAGATGCGCAACTCGGTCGATGCGGTCGCGGATCGCGACTTCGCGCTCGACTACCTCTACGCGGCCGCGATGCTGTTCGTACATCTTTCGCGCATCGGTGAGGAGATCGTGCTCTGGGCGACGGCGGAGTTCGGGTTTGCGCGGCTCCCGGAGACCGCGGCGACGGGATCCTCGATGATGCCGCAGAAGCTCAATCCGGATGTCGCAGAGCTTGCCCGCGGCAAGGCCGGCACAGCGATCGGTCGCCTGACGGGACTGCTCGCGACCGTGAAGGGACTTCCGCTTGCGTACGA
Source organism: uncultured Actinomycetes bacterium (assembly GCA_963838395.1). Classification (GTDB taxonomy): domain Bacteria; phylum Actinomycetota; class Thermoleophilia; order Gaiellales; family Gaiellaceae; genus GMQP-bins7. Next base: position 450,548 of record CAWIQX010000014.1, on the reverse strand, counting down.
CCGCGACCTGCAGGAGGACAAGTCTCCCGTGTTCGCCACCCGTCGCGACGTCCGGCTTGCGCTCGACGCGCTCACCGTGCTCGTCAGCGGGCTCGAAGTCGATCGCGAGAGGATGGCCAAGGCTGCCTCCGATCCGCTCCTCCTGTCGACCGACGCCGCCGAAGCGTTGGTGAAGAAGGGGACACCGTTTCGCGACGCCCACGAAGCGATCGCAAACCGCGTTCGCGAGGGAACCTTCAAGCGGCCCCGAACGCGAGCCGAGCGGCCTGCGCCGGGGCCTGGCGGGATCCAGGAGGCGCTCGTGGAAGCGCGCCGCCGCTTCGCCGACGACTTCTGATCGATGCACGAAAAGCGCATCGAGATCCGCTGGCGCGACGTGGATGCCTATCGCCACGTGAACAACGCGGTCTATGCCACCTACCTCGAGGAGGGGCGAGACGAGTGGCTCGAAGGCACGCTCGGCGGCGTCGGGAGCTCCTGGGACTACGTGCTCGCGCGCGTCGCGATCGACTTCCGTCGTGAGCTCCGGCTCGAGGACGAGGAGGTCGTCGTCACGTGCCGCCTGGAGCGGATCGGCAACGCGAGCCTCACGCTCCGGGAGCAGATACGGACACGCGACGGTGAGCTCGCGGCCGAGTCGGAGGCCGTGATCGTGGCTCGCGATCGGGAGACCGGTCGTTCGCGACCGCTGAGTGAGCTCGAGCGTGAGACGTTCGAGCGCAGCAAGTGAGAGTGAGGGCCGCGGGTCTCCCACTTCAAGCCTCGGAGTCGATGGTGTGACGGGGGGCGTCCTCGGCGACGTATCGCAGGCGACACCTACCCGCGGAGGACTCCATGAAGCGCCTGTTGCTCGTCGTCGCTGCTCTCTTCACCCTCGTCGCCCTTGCAGGGGCCGTCGGTCTGCCGGATCTCGCCGGCGCCCAGGACGCGCCCCGAAGGTGACACGATCACCGTGACCGGCGTCGGGTCGGTCGAGGTCGTCCCGAACGAGGCTCAGATGTCCTTCGGCGTGGAGACTCGCGCCGCGACCGCGAAGGCCGCCGTGGCGGCGAACGCGGACGCGATGCGCAAGATCATCAATGCACTTCGACAGGCGCGCGGACGAGAGCTCGCTACGCAGTGGGTCAGTGTCTATCCCGTCACGAATGACACGGGCGCGGTCGACGGATACGCGGCCTCGAACAGCGTGTCGGCCACCTCCGACGTCGATGACGCGCCCGAGCTGATCGACGCGGCCGCCGAAGCCGGCGCGAATCAGATCTCGGGGCCCGGCCTGAGCTCGAGCAACGCCGAGGCGCTCTACCGGCAGGCGCTCGGAAAGGCGGTCGCCGAGGCACGCGCACGCGCCGAGGTGCTCGCCAAGGCCGCGGGCCGGTCGCTGGGGGAGATCACGGACATCGTCGAGGGAACCTCGGCCATGCCGTACTACGCCGAGCGCATGCAGGCAGCCGATGCGGCGTCGACGCCGATCGTCCCCGGCGAGCAGGAGACGAGCGCCAGCATCAGCGTCACGTTCACCCTCAGGTAGTCGCCGGTCGAAGGGGTCAGGCCCGTGGGGTCTGACCCCTTCGGGATGATGCGCGCGTGTCCCAGCTCGAGCCCGATCGCTCCACTCGCGTCTCCACTCTCGAGCTCTTCTTCGATCTCGTCTTCGTCTTCACGATCACCCAGCTGACCACCGTCCTGGTGGAGCAGGGAGACGCTGCCGCGCTCGCGCAGGTCGTCGTGATGCTCGCGGTGATCTGGTGGATGTACGACGGCTACGCGTGGTTGACGAATGCCATCGCCACGGACCATCTCCGCCACCAGCTTCTCCTGCTCGGCGGCATGGGAGCGTTTCTCCTCGTCGCACTCGCGGTTCCCGACGCCTTCAACGGCGAGGGCCTCGCCTTCGGGATCGGCTACCTCGCCGTCGTCGTCTTGCACGGAGGAATGTACCTTCGTGGCACCTCGCTCTCCGAGGTTCGCGCGATTCTGCGGTTGGTGCCGTTCAATCTCGCGGCGGCCGCGCTCGTCCTCGTCGGAGGAGCGTTCGGCGGCACGGCCCAGTGGCTGCTCTGGGGATCTGCGGCGCTGGTGCTCTGGTTCACGCCCTGGCTCACGTCGACGGAAGGCTTCGTCATCGTGGCGGAGCACTTCGTCGAGCGACACGGGCTGGTCATCATCGTCGCGCTCGGTGAGTCGATCGTGGTCATCGGGGTCGCTGCCCGGCTCGAGCTCGACGCGGGGCTCGCTGTCGTCGCCTTGCTCGCGCTCGCTCTCGCGGCCTCCCTCTGGTGGCTGTACTTCTCCGACGAGGACGCGGTCGAGCGTGCGATGGTCGACGTGCCGGAGGAGCGCCGACCGCGGATCGCCCTGACGGCGTTCGGCTACTGGCATTACGGCTTACTCCTGGGCATCGTCGCGGTCGCGGCGGGTCTCAAGAAGTCCGTCGGTGATCCGTACGACCCGCTCGACGAGTGGATTGCTGCGGAGTTCGCAGCGGGCACGGCGCTGTTCATCGTCAGTGAGGTCGGCTTCAGACGAACCCTCGGGCTCGGGAGGAGCGGCGTCAGGCTCGTCGCCGCCGGTCTTGCGCTTGCCACGATCCCAGTCGGCACCCAGATCGCCGCCACCGCCCAGTTGGGAGCGTTGTCGGCGATCGTCGCGGGCGCGCTCGTCGTCGAGGGACTCCGTCGGGTGCCTAGCGCGGAAGCTTCAGTAACCGATTGAGTGCGGCTTCGTTCCCGACTGGGTCGTTTGCCTCGATCGCGAGCTGAATCGTGCGCGTCTTCGCGTTCGGGGGGCGCACGCGAAAGGTGACTGCCGCGGAGCCGGTCGTCGTTCCTGCCTTCGTCACGAGCGTCGCTCCGCCACTCTTGGCCGTTACCGCGTACATGACGGGATTGCCGTCGACGTCGTCGCGCATGACGAGCGCGACCCGGATCGAGTATGCGCCGGCGGGTCGGCGAAGCTTCGTCGCTCTCGCGCTCGTCACGGAGATCGTCGGCGCGACGGCGTCGACGTCTGCGACTCCCTGCCAGCTCGCGCGGAAGACCACGCTCCCGAAGTCGGAGGGACTACCGCTCAAGATCTCGCCGCGGTACTGGCCCCGCCCTCGCAGGCCGGCATAGCGCCCCGTTCCTTCCTCGATGCTCCAGGTGCCGGTGGAGCCGTGCTCGAGCTCGGGGTCGTCCACGAAGAAGACCAGGCTTCCCGACCCGTCGTCGCAGGTGTACTGGCGCCTTGCCCGAAGGGGGCTCGACACTCCACCGAGGACCTGAATGTCCACCAAGGTTCCCGTAGGACAGAACGGCGCGCCGGATGTGAAGGTGCCCGTATGCCTCAGCCCAAAGGGATACGTCGGGGATGCCGGCACCGCCTCGTGGCTCGCCTGGAACATGAGCTCGAACCTGCCTGCAGCCGACGAGGCCGCGAGCGCAGCCATGGTGCCGACGCCCACGATGCCCGCTGCCAGGGCGACCAGCACGGCCGACGTCGGTCGGCTACGGGGCATCGAAAATCCGCTCGACCGCGATTCTCTTCGCAGTCTCGGTCGCCCTCAGCGGGAACGCACCTCGAAGCATGCCCGCGAATGAGCGTACTCCTCGCTTCGCGAAAAAACCAGATCGGACCCGCGTGCGCAGGCCCGATCCCTCAGGTCAGCAGTCGTAGTAGAGCGCGAACTCCGCGGGATGCGGCCGCAGGCGTACCGCGTCGATCTCGTTCTCCCGCTTCCATGCGATCCACGTCTCGATCAGCTCCTTCGAGAACACGTCGCCTTTCAGCAGGAACTCGTGGTCGGCCTCGAGCGCGTCCAGTGCCTCGGAGAGCGAGCCAGGGACCTGAGGAACGCCGCCGTCGGCGTCCTCGAAGAGGTCGTAGTCGGCGGGGGCTCCCGGGTCGAGACCGCGCTCGATCCCGTCCAGACCTGCCATCAGCATCGCCGAGAACGCGAGATACGGGTTCGCGGCCGAGTCCGGCGGCCGGAACTCGATGCGCTTCGCCTTGGCTGCCTCCGAATACATCGGGATTCGGATGCAGGCCGAGCGGTTCCGTTGTGAGTAGACGAGGTTGACCGGCGCCTCGAAGCCGGGGACGAGCCGCCGGTACGAGTTCGTCGTCGGCGCGCAGAAGGCGAGCAGAGCGGGGGCATGCGCGAGCAGGCCGCCGATGTACGCGCGCGCCAGCTGGGAGAGCCCGGCGTAGCCGGACTTGTCCGCCATCAACGGCGTTCCCTCCATCCACAGCGACTGGTGCGTGTGCATGCCCGAGCCGTTGTCGCCGTAGATCGGCTTCGGCATGAAGGTCACGCTCTTTCCGTGCCGCCGGGCGACGTTCTTGACGACGTACTTGTACGTCATGACCTGGTCGGCCATGCGCGTCAGGGTCGTGAAGCGGAGGTCGATCTCGCACTGGCCGCCCGACGCGACCTCGTGGTGGTGGAACTCGCACGGGATGCCGAGGCGCTCGAGCGTCAGCACCATCTCGGTGCGCAGGTCGTGCAGCAGGTCGGAGGGCGCAGTCGGGAAGTACCCCTCCTTCGGCCGTGCCGTGTACCCGAGCCCGGGCTTGCCGGAGTTCCAGTAGCCCTCCGCGGAGTCGACCGAGTAGTGCGAGCAGTTCGGGCCGAGGTCGTAGTGCACCTCGTCGAAGACGAAGAACTCGCATTCGGGCCCGAAATAGGCGGTGTCCGCGATCCCGCTCGCGCGGAGGTGCTCCTCGGCGCGGCGGGCGACGCCACGTGGATCCTTGGCGTACGGCTCGCGGGTGATCGGATCGGCGATCTCGCAGACCAGGGAGAGCGTCGGCGCCTCGGTCGCGGGGTCGAGGATCGCGGAGGACGGATCCGGCATGAGGAGCATGTCCGACTCGGAGATCGCCTGCCAGCCGCGGATCGAGGAGCCGTCGAACCCGAGCCCTTCGTCGAACGCGCTCTCGTCGAACGCCCGCGTCGGCAGCGTCACGTGCTGCCACGTCCCGAGCAGGTCGCAGAACTTGAGATCGACCATCGCCGCCCGGGTCTCCGACGCCCACTCGAGCGCCTCGCGCGCGTCCGGCAGCGTCTCGCCGCCGTTTCGCAGGTAGTGCCGCTCCTCGACCTCCGACATCTCGCCTCCTTCGGACCAAGAAAAAAGACCCCAGAACTCGACATGAGTCCTGAGGCCACGTCGCCTCGGCAGGGAGCTTCTCTGCTCCCGACCTGAGTCTCACCTTAGCGATGGTCGCGGACGGCCGTCAAGAGACTCAGGTTGGCGGCGCCGCCGCCTAGATTGACCTCGACCGCTCGGGTCGCTATCGTCAGCGACTCGATGATGCTCGCTCGTAGCTGAGACACCCGTTGCCATGGGCCTCCCCGAAGGCCCGGCGCTGGCTTGCCCGTTTCTCGCTACGCAGTACCTCGGAGGAGCATCAGATGACGGAGATTCGAGAAGCACCACCCATGGAGGCCGTTCCTCGCGATCTGGTCTCGGCGGTCGAGGTCCACGAGCTTCGCAAGGAGTTCAGGGTCCCCGACCGCAAGAAGGGCCGCTTCGGCCGCAAGGCGCGGGTCGCCCTCGACGGCGTCTCGTTCACTCTCGAACGCGGTGAGACGGTCGCGATCCTGGGCCAGAACGGCTCCGGGAAGTCGACGCTCGTCCGCCTGCTTTCGACTCTGCTGCTACCGGACGGCGGCACCGCCCGGATCTTCGGCCACGACGTGGTGGCCGACGCTCGCGCCGTGCGCCGGCTGGTGAACCGCGTCTCCGTGGAGGCGTCGTTCTTCAAGAAGATGTCGTCGGCGGAGAACCTCGGCTATGCAGCTCGGTATTACGGCATGACCGCGGGAGACACCAAGCACCTGATCCCCGAGATCCTCGAGCGGGTCGGCTTCCCACGGGACCGCCGGGACGAGCCGATGGAGAACCTTTCGCGCGGGATGCAGCAGAAGGTTGCCCTCGCGAGAGCGCTCCTGACGTCTCCCGTCCTGCTCCTGCTCGACGAGCCGACGACGGGGCTCGATCCGCGCTCGAAGCTCGAGGTGCAGGACTTCATCCGCGAGATCCGCACGAACCACGACTCGACCATCCTTCTCTGCACGCACGACCTCGCGGAGGCGGAGACGCTCGCCGAGCGCGTCGGGATTCTCGACCGAGGGCGCCTGCTCGCTCTCGAGCCGGCCGAGGATCTGAAGCGCCGCTACGGCTGCGGGACGCTCGAGGAGGCGTTCTTCTCGGCCACCGGCCGCGCGTTCGAGGCGGAGGGGGACGAAGACGACGACGACGACCGGGAGGTGTTCGCATGAGCGGCGTAGGCTCGACGGAGCCGCCAAATAGCGGAGCGCCGGCTTTGCCGGCGTGGGAGCGGAAATGAGAGCCCTCGTCAGCACGATGCGCGCGGAGCTGGTGGGCGCCGGGGGTGTCGTCGAGCGCAACTACTACCTCACCAAGCGCTACATCTGGTGGGACGTCGCCTGGTTCGTGTGGACCGTCGCGAACACGCTCACCATCGTCTTCATCGCGAAGGGGATCGAGGCTACGGGCGGCGAGCTCGACGTCAACGCGACGATGACGACACTCCTGATCGGCGCCGTCGTCTGGGCGTATCTCGGCATCCTCTTCGAGTTCCTGATGGAGACGGTCGCCTGGGAGCGCTGGGAAGGGACGATCGAGTACACGTTCATGGCCCCGCTCTCGCGCGCGATGCACCTTGCAGGGCAGGGCGTCTTCGCGATCATCTACGGGCTCCTGCGCGCGACGTTCCTGTTCGTCGTCTGCGCCTTCTTCTTCTTCGACCTCTCGATCCCGAACGCGGACTACTTCGCCGCCTTTGTCGTGCTCCTCGTCTCGTCCGTGTCGTTCATCGGCATCGGGATGATGATGTCGGTGCTGCCCCTCATCTCGCCGGAGAAGGGAACGCAGCTCGGCTTCGTCGCGCAGGGAACGCTGCTCGTCGTCTCCGGCGTCTACTACCCGGTCGAGGTGCTGCCGCAGTGGATGCAGTGGATCGCGACGATCTCCCCGGCGACGTACGCGCTCGACGGCATCCGCGAGGCGATCCTGGAGGGACAGGGTCTGACGGCGATGTGGGACGAGCTGTGGCCGCTGATCATCATCGGCGCCGTCTCGATTCCGCTCGGCCTCTGGGTGTTCAGCCGCGGCGAGCAGTACGCGAAGAAGCACGGCAAGCTGAAGAGGTCGGGATGACGGAAACGGCAGTTCACGTCGCGGAGCTTCGCAAGGTCTTCGACGTTCCAGAGCGGGAGGCCGGGCTCAGGGCCGCGACGAAGAGCCTCGTCCGGCGGAAGACCCGCGAGGTGAAGGCGGTCGACGCGATCTCGTTCGACATCGAGCACGGCGAGGTCGTCGGCTTCCTCGGCCCGAACGGCGCCGGCAAGACGACCACGCTGAAGATGCTCTCGGGGCTGCTGTATCCGACGGACGGCGAGGCGCAAGTGCTCGGCCACGTGCCGTCGAAGCGCGAGAAGGACTTTCTCCGGCGGATCACGCTCGTGATGGGAAATCGCAACCAGCTGCAATGGGATCTCCCGGCGCTCGACTCGTTCGAGCTCAACCGCGCGATCTATCGCGTGCAGCGCGAGGATTTCGTGGCGATCCGTGACGAGCTCATCCAGCTCCTCGATGTGGGTGATCTCGTCCGCAAGCCAGTGCGTCAGCTCTCCCTCGGAGAGCGCATGAAGGTCGAGATCGTGGGCTCGTTGCTCCATCGGCCGCAGGTCCTCGTTCCTCGACGAGCCCACGATCGGACTCGACGTGACGATGCAGAAGCGAATCCGGTCGTTCGTCGCCCAGTACAACGCACGGTACGGGGCGACGGTGCTCCTCACGAGCCACTACATGGCGGACGTCGAGGCCCTCTGCGAGCGGGTGATCGTGATCCACCACGGCCAGATCCTCTTCGACGGGAAGCTGGCGGAGCTCGCGCGCACGTTCACCGCCCACAAGACGATTACCGTCGCGCTCGAGAACGGCGCGGGTGACCTCTCGAGCTACGGGGAGGTCACGCAGCACGACGGTGACGTGATCACGCTGCGCGTGCCGAAGGCCGAAACCGCGCGCGTCACAGCGCGCCTGCTCGCCGAGCAGGAGGTGCTCGACCTGAACGTCGAGGACCCGCCGATCGAGGACGTCATCGAGCTCGTCTTCGCGCAGGAGCGACCCGAGTGAACACCGTCGCTGCGAACGCGCGCATGCGCGAGGCCGGCTCTCTTCGCTCGATGGTCGACTTCTACCTGGTGAGGATGCGAACTGCGGTGCAACAGCAGTTCCAGTACCGCGTCGCCACCTACTTCTACATGCTCGGGATGGTCGCCGAGCCGGTGATCTACCTCGTCGTTTGGACGACGATCGCGGAGCAGCAGGGCGGGTCCATCCAGGGCCTTTCTGTCGGCTATTTCGCGGCGTACTACATCGTCTGGACGCTCGTTCGAAACATGAACATCGTCTTCGGGGCCCCGTTCTGGGAGTACCGGATTCGGGAAGGCGAGCTCGCGGGCGACCTCCTGAAGCCTCTGCATCCGCTGCATTCCGACATCGCCTACTTCGCCGGCGCGAAGGTCATCTGGATTCTGCTCTGGATCCCGATCGCGGTAGCTCTCACTCTTCTGTTCGATCCGCTCCTCGACCCACGCCCGCTCGAGATCGCCGTCTTCGCCGTCGCCATCTGGGGTGCCTATCTCCTCCGCACGATGTACCAGTCGACGCTCGGGATGATCTGCTTCTGGACCACCCGTGGTGCCGCGATCTTCGACCTCTGGATGACCATCGAGCTGCTCCTCTCCGGACGGCTCGTACCTCTTCCGCTCATGCCCGACTGGGTCGAGACGCTGTCCTTCGTTCCTTCCCTTCCAGTGGGCTTTCTACTATCCGATCGACGTCCTCGTCGGCGATATGTCGAACGACCGAACTCGTTCGCGGCCTCGGGATGCAGCTCTTCTGGACGCTGGTCGGGCTTGCGCTGTTCAAGGTCGCCTGGAAGCACGCCGTCAGGCGCTTCTCGTCGGTCGGAGGCTGATGAACGCGCTCAGGGTCAGCTGGCTGTTCTTCAAAGTCGGAGTGATGAACGAGCTCCAGTACCGTGTCAACCTCGTCGTCCAGCTCTTCCAGTCCGCGATCACCCTTGCCGTCGGACTCGCCGTCCTCGCGCTCGTCTACTCGCAAACTGACGAGCTGAACGGCTGGTCGCAGGCCGAGCTCCTCTGTCGTGCTCGGCATTCAGATCCTCATGGTCGGTGCGATCAAGGTGTACGTCCAGCCGAACATGGAGCGCGTGATCGACGAGGTGCGCGAAGGCAAGCTCGACTTCGCGCTGACGAAGCCGGAGGACTCGCAGGTGCTCGCGAGCGTGCGCGAGGTGAGGATCTGGCAGTTCGTCAACGTGATCTCCGGCTTGATCGTCCTCGGCGTTCGGACTCTCGCGGGTCACGACCGATCTCGGTGCTCTCGACGCGGTCGCGTTCGTCATCTCGCTCGCGCTCGGCGCGCTGATGATCTATTGCTTCTGGTTGGTCATCGCCACGGGCGCTTTCTGGGTCGTGAACATGTGGCACGTGGCCGAGCTCTTCGACGGGCTCGTCCAGACCGGGCGCTGGCCGGTGGGCATCTATCCGGGTTGGCTCCGCTTCGGCGTCACCTTTCTGGTGCCGGTGGCTTTCGCGGTCTCCGTGCCAGCGGAGGCCGTCACCTCGCGGCTCGAGTGGCAGACACTCGTCGTGGCGATCGTTTTTGCGGCCTTCCTCTTCGCGGCCACGCGCTGGTTCTGGCGCTTCGGGCTCAAGCACTACACCGGCGCATCGGCGTGACGTTGTAGACTGCCGCGGTCTGTATGAGGCGACGAGGCCTCGGGCGGTTCTTCCGTCCGGGGCTTTTTCCATTTCCAGGAGGGAATTTTCATGGCGAGACCGAGGACGAAGGCGAAAACGAGGACCACGATGGTGAGGAGCAAGGACCGCGCGACCTCGACCCTGGCAGCGCGGCGAGCTGTCCTGAAGCGGATCGGGGACGAGGGAATCGAGCACGTGCTCTTCTGGTTCACGGATCTCGAGGGACATCTGAAGTCGTTCGCGATCACGCCGTCGGAGATGGCGGAGGCGCTGAACGACGGAATGGGCTTCGACGGCTCTTCGATCACGGGCTTCAACGCGATCGAGGAGTCGGACATGGTGGCCATCCCCGATCCGGCGACGTTCCAGGTGATGCCGCGGGCGATCGACGAGCACGGGGAGCCGGTCGGCGCCAAGGTCGCGCGCCTGATCTGCGACGTGGTCACGCCCGACGGCTCGCCCTACGAGGGCGACCCGCGCTACGTACTCCGGCAGGCGCTCGCGCGCATGCAGGATCTCGGTTTCGACGCGTTCAACGTCGGCCCCGAGCTCGAGTACTTCGTGTTCGAGGACGATCAGGGCACCGAGACGATCGACGAAGGCGGGTACTTCGCCATGACCGCGCTCGACGCCGCGACCGAGATGCGGAACGACACGATCGGGGCGCTCGAATCGGTCGGCATCCCGATCGAGTACCACCATCACGAGGTCGGCCCGTCGCAGCACGAGATCGACATGCGCTACGCGAGCGCGCTCGAGATGGCCGACCACACGATGACGTACCGCCTCGTGGTCAAGGAAGTCGCCACCTGGCACGGGTACTACGCGACCTTCATGCCGAAGCCGCTCTTCGGCGAGAACGGCTCGGGCATGCACACGCACATGTCCCTCTTCAAGGGCGGGCGGAATCAGTTCTTCGACCGCCGCGACGAGCACCACCTCTCTCCCGCCGCGAAGGGCTTCATCGCGGGTCTGCTCGTCCATGCGCGCGAGATGTCAGCGGTGCTGGCGCAGTGGGTGAACTCGTACAAGCGGCTGGTGCCGGGCTACGAGGCGCCCGTCTACGTCGGCTGGTCCCAGCGAAACCGCTCGGCGCTCGTCCGGATCCCGCTCTACAAGCCGGGATCCGAGCAGGCGACCCGCGCCGAGATTCGCTGCCCCGATCCGGCCTGCAACCCCTACCTCGCGTTCGCCGCGCTTGCTGCATGCGGGTCTCGAGGGGATCGAGAAGGGGTACGAGCTTCCGGAGCCCATGGAGGAGAACCTCTACCGACTTTCGACCGAAGAGCGGCGCGAGCGGAAGATCGTCTCGCTTCCCGAGTCTCTCGCCGAGGCGATCGACGAGCTCGGCGAGTCGGACCTGATGCGACGCGCGCTCGGCGAGCACATCTTCCCGCGCTACGTCGAGCTGAAGCGGAAGGAGTGGGACGAATACCGGGTCCAGGTCACCGAGTGGGAGAAGGAGAAGTACCTCGCTGCGCTGTAGAGTTTCGCTTGCAGCGCTCGCGCGGAATATCGGATGATGTGAGTGCAGGGCGCCGCCGCAAGGCGAGCGGCGCGCTCTGTATCTGACGGCCGATCGCGGGCTCCCAGGTGAGGAGCCCGTGGTCGTTCAAGGACTGAGAATGCTGGCGCATTTCCGGCCGGCGTCTGCCGCTCCGACTCGGAAGCGTCCTCGGCCGAGGCTCGCTCTAGTTCGGGCTTGCCGGCCATCGCCCACACGGCGGCGACGTAGGCGGCGAGCAGGACGAGGGAGAGCATCAGCGTCGCTCTCAGCAGGCCCGCACCACCTTTCCTGCGCTCAGTCGGCGTACGCCGATGCCACCGGTGATCAGCGTGACGAGCAGGATGAGCCCGCCCGCGTCGGCGACGACGTAGCCGATGCCGAGCCATGCAGGCTCGTCGACCGTGTCGGCGACGTCGTCCCAACCCTGCTCGGAGTAGATCCACTGCGCGCCGATGCGCATCAGGATCCAGCCTGGAAGCGCGACCGCGAGCAGCGACCAGTATCCGAGCCGTAACGACTTCGGTTCGCCTCGTGCGAACGCGAGTGCGGCTGCTCCCGTCAAGAGACCGCCCACGAGGATCATCGCCCCGAGTACGTGCAGGAGGAGCGGTAGGTTCTGCTCGTCGGGACGGATGCTGGCGAGGGCGGTCACGCGCCGGGCTTCCAGATCATGTCGATGAGGATGAGGACGACGACGACGGACGACAGCGCGTGCACGAGGAGGCCCTTGGACGTGCGATTGAGCCGAAGGAGCTCGGCGTTCGGTCCGGTCTGTACGGGAGGCTTGCAGCTCCTGGGCCTTGCGCATCCCCGCCATGTACTCGTCCCCTGTGCGCCGCCCCGTTGCCGCGGCGACGAACCACAGGATGAGTGCCGCGAGGATCCAACCGTCCCAGATGTCGTAATCGCCGTAGGACAAGGCGAGCCAGATACCGAGCACGATCGTGCCGCCGGCACCGATACCGACGACGGCATTCCCGACCTTCACGACCGGCGCCATCCGGATCGTGTCCTCCGGAGTCTCGGCACGGCGAACGGCGACGATGAGCACCCAGAAGAGGACGATCCCTGCGACGTAGGCAAATGCACTCAGGACGTGCAGGGCCAGGATCCAGTCGTCCAGGCTCACCGGGCGATCCTACGCGCCGAAGAAGCGAGAATGAAGCCATGGACGCAACGGCGCGTCATCTGCGCCTCCTGACCGACACCATCGCCGCGGTCAACTCGTCGCTGGATCTCCAGGAGGTCCTCGAGCTGGTAGCTCGCAACGTCGCGGATGCACTCGGAACCGACGCGTGCTTCGTCTATCTCTACGACCAGCGTGCGAACGAGCTCGTGCTGCGCGCGACGCATGGGAGCCGGGTCGAGGAGATGACGCGCACGCCGCGCATGCGGCCGGGTGAAGGGATCACCGGCGTGGCCGCGGCCGAGCGGCAGCCGGTCATGATCCCCGCCCAGGCCCACCTCGACCCTCGCTTCAAGCTCTTCCCGAACCTTCCTGAGGACGAGTACGAGTCCATCCTCGCGGTGCCGATCCTCGCGCGCGACAAGCTCGAAGGCGCGCTCAACGTGCGAACGCGAGAGCCCCGAGACTTCACCGAAGCCGAGATCGAGTTGCTCGTGGCGATCGCGTCCCAGGTGGCGCAGACGATCGAGCACGCGCAGCTGTATGCCGGCGCACAGCGCCGCGTCGTGGAGCTCGAGGCGCTGGCGAAGATCTCCGAGGCCGTCTCGGAGTCGCTCTACGTCGAGGAGTCGCTCGAAGCGATCGTGAAGACGACGATGGAGTCGCTCCACGCGACGGGAGCGGCGTTGGTGCTCGAGGACGGGAAGATCGCCTGGCCCGAGGGTCGCCCGGGCGCGTATGCGGTGCGCATGCCGCTTCGCTGGAACCGCCGGCAGATCGGCGAGCTCGTCTGCGACCGCGACACGCCATTCTCGAGCGACGAGGAGGCGCTGCTGGAGGCGATCGCGCACCACGCGGCGGTCGCGCTCGAGCACGGGCGCGCGGTGATGCGAGGCGTTCTCGCCCAGGAGATCCACCATCGCGTCAAGAACAACCTTCAGGCCGTCGCCTCGCTGCTGCGCCTGCAGGCGCGTGCCGAGAACGTCGATCCGCACAAGGCCCTCCAGGATTCGGTCAACAGGATCCTGACCATCGCCGCGGTGCACGAGGTGCTGACCGAGCATCGCGAGGACGACGTCGATCTCGGCGAGCTCGTCGACCGCCTGCGGGCGATGCTCGTCCAGGGGCTCTTCGCGGGGAAGGAGGTGACCGCGGAGCTCGCGCCCGTGTCGCTGGCGGGTCAGCGGGCGACTGCGCTCGCCCTCGTGTTCACCGAGCTCTTCCAGAACGCGCTCGAGCACGGAGGTCCGCGAGTTGTGATCTCGCTCGTGCGGCGAGACGGCTCGATCGCGCTGACGATCGCCGACGACGGCGCAGGGATCGGGGGCAAGGATCCGAGCACCGGGCTCTCCATCGTCCGCGCGCTCGTCCATGACGAGCTACGCGGGGAGATCGAGCTCGTCGACGAGGACGGCCTTCGCGCAGAGGTGGTCTTCCCCGCATGACCCGCGTGCTCGTCGCCGAGGACGAGACGATCATCCGGCTCGATCTGAAGGGGCTGCTCGAGGCCGCGGGCTTCGAGGTCTGCGCCGAGGCGCGGGACGGCGAGGAGGCGGTTCGCCTCGCTCGTGAGACGGAGCCCGACGTCGCGCTCCTCGACGTCAAGATGCCTCAGCTAGACGGGATCGAGGCCGCCCGCCGGATCCTCGACGAACGTCCGATACCGATCGTGATGGTGACGGCGTACGGAGAGCGCGAGCTCGTCTCACGCGCGGTCGAGGCCGGTGTCTTCGGGTACCTGGTCAAGCCGTTCCGGGAGAGCGACCTGCTTCCTGCGATCGAGACGGCGCGGGCGCGACACGCGGAGTTGGCCGCGTTGCGCGAGGAGGCCGATTCTCTCGCGGAGGCACTGGACGCTCGGAAGAAGATCGAGCGTGCCAAGGGAATCCTCATGCAGCGCGAAGGACTGAGCGAGGAGGAGGCGTTCGCCCGGCTCCGCAAGGCGAGCCAGATCTCGGGCCGTCCGCTCAAGGTGGTCGCGGAGGCGCTCATCGCGACGCTCGGCGAACCTCCCACTGACCGTAGGGGCGCAGGCATGCCTGGCCCCTACGACACAGCGGAAGGTCAGCTTCGGCGCTCAGGTCGCGAGCAGCCGTTCCTCTTCCCGCCGCCGGTAAAGGCTTGCGGCCGATCCAGGTCGCGAAGATCAGGAGCGCGAACGGCGCGGCGACGATCGCGATCGCCAGAGCGATCGACGCCCTTCCCAGACGAGGACGTTGAGCGCCTCGTCCAGCGTCCGGTCGAGCCGCGACGGGCACCGGGACGGCGCCGAGGACGCCGGGCGTGACGACGATGAGCTGGATCGTCGCCATGCGCGCCTCGGCGTTCGTCGCAGCGGTGTCGCGCCGGAGCCGCCGGAGCTCGCTGCGCAGCGTCTTGCAGACGCGCCTCGAGCAGGGCGCGCGTGGTCGCGTCCAGCGACTCACTCTCGAGGCGGGCGGACATGACCGCGATCTGTGCCCGCACCGACCGCTCTCGCTTGGCGAGCGCGGTCGAGGTTCTCCTGAAGATCGTCGATCGTGCACCTGCTGCGAGACGATCCGGCCGAGTGCGGAGAGCTGCACGATCGCCTCCTGCACCTTGCAACCGGAACACGGACGATGAGTGTCGCGTTGCCCTCTTCACCGGTCGCGACGTTTGCGCTGACGACGTGGCCGCCGAGCGACTTCGTCAGGTCGAGCGCCTTCTGCGCGGCACGCGAGACGCCGTCCGAGTCCGCGACCTCGACCGTCAGCGTCGCGCTGATCGCGCTGCGCGCGAGTGGTGTCCGGCGCGATCGCCGTGGTGGCTGGTCTTGCCCGTCAAGGCTCGATTGCGTCGCTCAGACCGCGTGAGCGCTTGCGTGGGCGGCGCGGCCTTGCTCGAGTTGGTCGCGGACGTACGAGGGGTGCCTCGACGGAGGTCGCCGGTGCTGCTGAACGTGTCGTCGATCTGTGCCGGAGACGTGCGAGCGTCCCAGCACTCCCGCGCTCGCGATCGCGATTCGTCGCGACCGACGGCACCGCGCAACCGCGATGCGGAGCACGCGGTTGGCCGAAGCCTGCGGCCAGAAGGACTGCTTGCGGCAGCTCGGTGCCTTGGTCGCGGCGATCTCGCGGACCCGCGCCCTGCAGCGCGCCAGGCGCGGCCGGCCGGGTCGCCTTGAGCTCATGGATCAGGTCAGGCGACGTCATCGTGTCTCATCCTCTCTTCCAGCTTTCCGAGTGCTCTATGGAGTCGCGTCGAGACCGCAGTGACCGTGATCCCGAGCAGCCGCGCGGTTTCGTCGCCGTCGAGGTCGAGCACGACCCGCAGCGCGACGACTTCGCGTTCCCCGGCTGTCAGGGAGCGAAGCCCCTCTTCGAGCTCCGGCGAGAAGGTCTCGCCGAAGGCGTGCTCCTGCGCTTCCACCACCGCTGCTTCGGAGCGCTCCTCCCGACGCTTGCGGCGCGCGTCGGCGCGGAACCAGTCGAGCGCGGTCGAGCGGGCGATGGCGAGCAACCACGCGCGATGTGTTCCGCGACGCGGATCGAAACGTCGCCAGCGCCGTAGCGCAGTCTCGAACGTCTCACTCGTCAGGTCTTCGGCCAGCGCCCAGTTCTTCGTCAGGTACAGGAGATAGCCGTACACGTCGTCGAGATGGTCTTCGGCGACCGCTGTGAAGGTGAGCTCGGCCGACTCTGCCCGGCGAGGCACTTCGAGGCTCACTGCGTGCATGTTCGATCTACGCCGCCGCACCGGTTTTCGTCACCTGGATTCGGTCCCTTCGAACAACAGCTCCCAGCGGCCCAGGAGCGCCTTCAGCTCGTCGCGCGCGGCGCGGTGCGCAGAGAGGACGTCCATGTCGGCCCAGTCCTCGGCGAGCTTGGCTTCGAGGCCGGCCACGCGCGCTTCGAGAGCGGCGATCTCCGCCTCGACGAGCTCGAGCTCCGAGGGCGTCTTTCGCTCTCGCCGGCGTGGCGGCTCCTGCGCCTCTTTGCGCTGCGGCACCGGTTCGACGGGAAGCGCCGTCTCGGCATCGCGCTCGCGCGTCAAGTCCGCCCAACCCCCGTCGTAGGAGCGAAGTCCGCGCTCCTCCACGGCGACGATTCGGTCGGGGACGGCGTCGAGAAGCGCGCGGTCGTGCGAGACGATGAGAACCGTTCCCGGGAAGGCCTCGAGTGCGGCCTCGAGCGCCTCGCGGCTTTCGAGGTCGAGGTGATTCGTGGGCTCGTCGAGAACGAGGAAGTTCGCGCCCGAGGCGACGAGCAGCGCTAGCGCAAGGCGTCTGCGCTCGCCGCCGGACAGGGCCGAGACGGGTCGCTCGTGCATGTCCCAGCCGGAGAAGAGGAACCGGCCGAGCAGCATCTGCGCCTGAGGCCGAGTCAATCCGGTCGCGGAGACCGCGCAGTCGAGCACGGACCCGTGAGCAGGAAGCTCCTGCGTGTGCTGCGAGAAGTACGCAGGGACCACGCCGTGGCCCAAGCTGGCGACATTCCCGTCCGACGAGCGGCGGCTCAGGAGCGATTCGAGCAGGGTGGTCTTACCGGATCCGTTCGGGCCGACCAGCGCGACCTTCTCGCCACGCTCGAGGACGATGCTCGCATCGTCCAGCAGCGGCTTGTCGCCGGCCGAGAGCGAGATGTTCTCGGCGTCGAGGACGATGCGCCCCGCTCGAGGCGGGTCGAGGAAGTCGAAGCCGAGGGTCCGCCGACCCTGGGTCAGCGACGTGAACGTCCCGCGCGCGGCGGCCCGGTCCTCTTTCGAGCCGGCCGATCTGGGTCAGCTTGGCCTGCGCCTGGCGGGCCTTCGATTTCTTGTACCTGAAGCGCTCGACGAAGCGCTCGAGCCGCGCGATGTCCTCCGAGACGCGATCCGCCGTCCGCTCGGCGGCCGCGGCTCGCGCAGCCTTCTCGCGACGCCACTCGTGCCAGGGGCCCGCAAAGAAGTGCGCGCCTCCGGGCGCCAGCTCGAGCACCGCGGTGGTGACGGCCTCGAGGAACCAACGGTCGTGGGCAACGAGGATCACTGCCGCATCCAGGGTCGCGAGCTCTGCCTCCAGCCATTCCAGGCTCTCCACGTCGAGGTGGTTCGTCGGCTCGTCGAGGAGCAAGAGGTCTGGATCGACGGCGAGCGCGCGAGCGAGAGAAGCCCTGGTCAGCTCGCCGCCCGAGAACGTCGAGAGCTGCCGCTCCAGCGCCGCGTCCTCGAAGCCCAGGCCGCGAGCCGCCCGCGTCGCACGCTCCCGCCACGCCCAGCCGCCCGCGTGCTCGAGCCGCGATTGGGCCTCCGAGTAGCGTCGGAGCGTGCCCTCGTCGTGGGCGCCGCTCTCCATGGCGCCTTCGAGCGTGCGCAGCTCGTCCTCGAGCGCGAGCAGATCTCGTGCCCCGGAGACGACGTACTCGCGCAACGTCAGTCCGAGCTCTCGCGGGGGCCGCTGGTCATGGAGCGAGACCCGCGTGCCCTTTGCAAAGGCGAGTTCGCCGCCCTGGAGCGTGGTCTCGCCGGCGATTGCGCGCAAGAGCGTCGTCTTGCCCGCTCCGTTCGGGCCTGCGAGCGAGAGTCGGTCACGGCGCCCGACCGTGAAGGACACGCCTTGGAAGAGGGGGTCCCCGGAGAACTCCTTGCGGAGACTCGATGCGATCAACACGGCCATCGAGACCAAGGGTAGAGCGGCGCGAAGGACGTACGGGCTCCGCGACGAACCAGGAAGTCGCCTGGCGTTCAGGCAGACATCTGCGGCGGAGGTCTTTCATGAGGGTTCATCACTCGACATCGATCGTGTCCGGCGGGTTGCTGCTCGGTTTCGTGGCTCTTCTACTTCTGTTCACGCACGCTGCGAGCGGTGCCCCCGAGAAGCCCGCGGCGCGCATTCCCAACGCCGCGCGGGATCTTCACCGGTTGCTACACGCTCGGAACAGGTGACCTACGGCTGATCAGAGGCTCGTTGCGCTGCCGCGCGGGTGAGCGGCGCGTGACCTGGAGCCGTCGCGGTCCGGTCGGGCCTCGCGGACTTCAAGGTGCGGCGGGCGCCCAGGGAGCAACGGGCGAGCGAGGCGAGACCGGAGCGCCTGGCCCGCCGGGATTCGGCGGTACACAGGGGCCTGGCGGTCCGCAGGGGCCTGCCGGCCCCGCAGGCCCACCTGGGCCGATGGGCACACCTGGTGCGACGGGACCGCAGGGCCCGCCGGGTGCGGACGGCACTGGCCGGGCCGGCTGGACCCGCAGGTCCCCTCGGCCCACCCGGTCCTACGGGCGCTGACGGACCCGCCGGCCTTCCGGGGCCCGCCGGACCCCTCGGACCTCCAGGCTCCACCGGCGCTGACGGCCCCGCCGGCCCTGCCGGCACCGCCTCGGACCTCCCGGCCCCGCCGGCGCTGACGGACCCGCCGGCCCGCCCGGAGCGGACGGATCGACAGGACCGCCCGGTCCCGCCGGCCCCGCACGGCCCTGCCGGACCGGCAGGCGCCGCCGGCGCCACGGGTCCGGCCGGACCGTCCGACTCACAGGTACCTGCTGCGGTCTCCGGCACGTCGACGGCGGCTCTCAACGCGGGGCAGACCTATTCGCTGACGAGCACGTGCCCCGTCGGAAAGAAGATCCTGGGCGGTGGATTCGCGTATTCGGTCTCGACGGCCAACCAGACGAACCGCGTGTCGGTGGACTCGTATCCCAGTGCTGCCAACGCGTGGACGGGGACCGTGCGCGTGCACCAGAACCTCGGTGGAGGAGTGACGATCTCGCTTTCGGTCTACGCCGTCTGCACGGTCTGACGGACGAGCCGCCTCGCGGCTGCGACGACGTGATCGGCGTCGATGCCCGCAGCCGCGAGCAGCTCCTCCGCCGTTCCCGAGCTCGGCATGCCCTGCACCGCGAGCTTCACGACCCGAGGTGGCTGGTCGAGCTCGCTGAGCGCGGCGAGAACCGCGTCTCCGAGGCCGCCTTCGGGCCAATGGTCCTCCACGGTGACGATTCGCCCCTGCGTCGCCTCGGCCGCGGCGCGTAGTGCCTCGGCATCGATCGGCTTGATCGAGTAGAGGTCGATAACCCGCGCGGCGATGCCGTCCTCCGACAGGCGATCGGCGGCTTTCAGCGCCTCGGGGACGGTGATTCCGGCGGCGACGAGCGCGACCTCGTCCTCGTCGGAAGAGCGAAGCGTGCTGCTTCCCCCGATCTCGAACTCCTCGTCGGGCCCGTAGATGACCGGCGTCGCCGGGCGGAGTGTCCGGATGTAGGCGATGCCTTCGACGTCGGCCATGGCCTGGACGAGCTTCGCCGTCTGATTCCCGTCGCACGGGTGGAGGACGACGCTGCCGTGGATGGCCCGGAACATGGCGATGTCCTCGAGCCCCATCTGGGACGGGCCGTCCTCGCCGATCGAAACGCCCGCGTGCGACCCAGAGACCGCGAACCGTGCGCGGCTGACAGCCGCCATCCGCACGAAGTCGTAGGCGCGCGACAGAAACGCGGCGAACGTCGATACGAACGGGCGCCAGCCGACGATCTGGAGCCCTACGGCCGTGGCGACCATCTGCTGCTCGGCGATGTACATCTCGAAGAACCGTTCGGGGTGTGCCTGCTTGAAGATCTCGGCGAAGGTCGAGTTCGAGACCTCCCCGTCGAGGGCGACGACGTCGCCGCGGGCAGTACCGAGCGCGGCGAGCGCTTCGCCGTAGGCCTTGCGTGTGGCGACCTCTTCGCCCGACCTCGTACCTCGGGAGCTCGAGCTTCGCGGTCGGGAATCGATGTGGCTCCCCCGGTTCGGGCTTCCCGATCTCGATGCGGATCTCGCGACGCCCCCCGAGCTCGGCAATCGCCGCCTCGACGTCGTCGAGCGGCTTGCCGTGGAATCCGTTCTCGTCCTCGACTGCCGCCACGCCCTTGCCTTTGACCGTGCGAGCGACGATGACGGTCGGCGCTCCCGTCGTCGCAAGCGCCTCGGTGAATGCGCCGGTCGATCTCCTCGACGTCGTGGCCGTCGATCGCGATTGCGTGCCAGCCGAACGCGCGGGCACGCGCGACGTAGACGTCGAGATCCCAGCCGACCATCGTCTCGCCACGCTGTCCCAACCGGTTGACGTCGAGGATCGCGGTCAGGTTGTCGAGCTCGTAGTGGGCCGCATGCTCGAATGCCTCCCACATCGAGCCCTCTGCCATCTCGCTGTCGCCGCAGAGAACCCAGGTGTGGGCGGCGACGCGATCGAGGCGCTTGGCGGCGAGGGCCGTCCCGACTCCGATCGGAAGACCCTGACCGAGCGAGCCGGTGGCGACGTCGACCCAGGGGAGGACGGGCGTGGGGTGCCCTTCGAGCCGGCTTCCGAGCTTGCGGTACGAGAGAAGCTCCTCGTCCGAGATCACGCCGGCGGCGAGGTAGACCGAGTAGAGCAGCGTCGACGCGTGGCCCTTGGAGAAGATCAACCGGTCGTTCGCCGGGCTCTTCGGCGTGTCGAAGTCGTAGCGGAGGAAGCCGTCGACGAGCACCGCCAACAGGTCGGCGGCGGACATCGCCGAGGTGGGATGCCCGGACTTCGCAGCGGTGCTCATGCGGATGGAGTCGACTCGGAACTGCTGTCCCAGCTCGCTCCGGCGCTCGGCGTCAGTCACGCCGGGCATTCTACGACGCTGTTTCGCGTTGGCGCCGCGCGGTAACCTGCACGCCATGGCTCGGAGCCGACTCCATCAGCTCTCGGAGCACGGCGTGAGCGTCTGGATCGACTCGCTCTCCAGAGAGATGCTCGAGACGGGCGAGCTCGCGCGGCTGATCGAAGAGGACGCGGTCGTCGGAGTGACATCGAATCCCACGATCTTCGAGAAGGCGCTCTCGTCCGGAGGCTGGTACGACGACCAGCTCCGCGACGTGCTGAGCGGCGACACCGATCCGAAGGAGGTCTTCATCGACCTCGCCACCGAGGACGTGCGACGAGCGTGCGACATCCTGCACCGGGCCTGGGAGGACAGCGGTGGGGTCGACGGCTACGTGTCCATCGAGGTCGATCCCGACATCGCCTACGATCGCGAAGCGTCATACGAGCAGGCCATGCGGCTGCACGAGCTCGTCGATCGCCCCAATGTCTTCGTAAAGATTCCGGGTACCGAGCCGGGGCTCGGCGCAATCGAGGACTGCATCGCGGCGGGACGCTCGATCAACATCACGCTGATCTTCTCGCTCGAGCGCCATGCCGCCGTCATCGAGGCATACATCCGCGGGCTCGAGCGGCTCGTCGCCGACGGCGGCGACCCTGCTCCGGTCGCGTCGGTCGCGAGCTTCTTCGTTTCTCGCGTGGATACCGAAGCCGACCGGCGTCTGTCCGAGCTCGGTCGTGCCGATCTGCAGGGGAAGCTCGCCGTCGCCAACGCAAAGCTCGCCTACCAGCGGTACCTCGAGGCGTTCTCCGGTGAGCGCTGGCAGGCGCTCGCCGCGGAAGGCGCGCGGGCGCAGCGCTGTCTGTGGGCATCGACCTCGACCAAGAACCCCGCCTACCGCGACGTGCTCTACGTGGAGGAGCTGATCGGTCCCGAGACGGTCAACACCATGCCCCTGGAGACGGTGGTCGCGTTCCAGGATCACGGCGCCGTCCGGGAAACGCTCACCGAGGGCGTGGAGGACGCGCGCGCACTCCTCGCGGCGTTGGCGGAAGCGGGTGTCGACTACGACGACGTGGTCGCCACCCTCGAACGTGAAGGCGTCGAGAAGTTCTCGGAGTCGTTCAGACAGCTGCTGGACGGCATCGAGGCGAAGCGCGCGGCGCTAGTCGCCTGAAGCGGCTGTACGAGCGCCACAGCCTCCTGCCGCTCCGCGATCACGACGCCGGCATGCCAGCCGGGAGCACGCCCGCCTGCGGGCGGATCCGGCGACTCGGCTCCGAGGCCGCCGCGCACGATCAGCCAGGAGATGACCGAGTTGGAGTTCCACATCTCGCCCGCCCCCAGCTCGTCACGTCCCCAGACCGGCGTCGGGACTTCCCGAACGAGGTCCAGGACCCGACGCGCGGCTAAGGGATCGTCCGTCAGCTGCCGGGGGCTCTCCACCGCCTCCTCGACATCCGGGATCACGCCACCAAGCCAGCATCGGATCTCGTAGTGAAGAAAGCGCAGGGGGCGAGCCCAGCGGCTCGCGACCAGCCCTTCGGCGACGACGCCTCGCTCGGACCCCTTGCCGTCCCGTACCGGTGCCTGCTCGATCACGAATCGGCCCTCCGGGACGCTCACGACGAGGGCCGAGTGGTAAAGATCCTTCGTCGAGCGTTTTTCCAGGCGCGCGACCACCGACTCGAAGATGCGGCCGTTGAGTCGCACGGAATGACCTCCTGCACCCAGCGGGAGCCAGTAGAGATCGACGCCGGAGTGCATCTGGTCGTTCACCGTCGCCACTAGTGGGTCGGTGCTCCCTTCGGATTGCCGACCTTGAGCAGGCCGACCTGTCCCAGGTCGACGTCGGCGAAGGCGTGGGAGACGAAGGGGTAGAGGCCTTCCCCAGGGACTCGTGACGTCGAAGACAGCGCCGCCTCCGGCCGGGACGACCGCCGTCTGCACGTTCCGCTGGTACTGCGTCATGTCGCTGTTCACCCAAGCGCGGTCGAGCATCGCCCCTACGACGTGGAAGTTGACGTTGTTCGTCGGACCGGCGGCCACTACCCAGAACCGCGTCGTTTCGCCTGGCTGCGCGGTCAGCGGATGCGTCACGTACTGGTTTGCGTAGCCGTTGAACGTGACCCAGTCGGCCATGCGGGCTCGGGCCTTGCTCATGTCGAGCGACGCCGGCTCCTCGATCCCGTCTCCGTTCAGGTACCACTCGCTGCCGACGAGGACGTACTCGTTGTCGACGGGCGGGAGCGCGGCTTGCGGCTGGACGACGATGGCGCCGTACATGCCGTTCGCGATGTGCGCGAGCACCGGTTTCGTGCCGCAGTGGTACATGTAGACACCGGGGTCCGACGCGGTGAAGCGGAACTTGATCGAGTCCCCGGGCGCGACGTCCTTGAAGGCACGGTCGGGCGCTATTCGAGCCGCATGGAAGTCGATCGAGTGCGGGATCGAGCCGCCGTTCGTCAGTGTCATCTCGACCGTCTGGCCCTCGCGCACGTGGATGATCGGGCCGGGGGCCCCGTGACCGTCGAACGCCCACGTGTTGTAACGAACGCCCGGCGCGATCTCGACCGTCATGTCCTTCAAGGTCATCTGCACCGCGACCCGTTCGCCTGCGGACGCAGGCGGCAGCGTCGCATCGTAGGGCGTCCGCGCCTCGGCCAGCTCGGCCGCGTTCTCCGGGACCACACCCGCGAAGCTGTTCAGCGGGAGCGCCGTGTTGTGGTCCGCCTGTGGCGAGGACGAGGCGTTCGCCACGTCGCGCGCGTCGCGGGCGTCGAGCCACATCATCAGGGCGAAGAAGCCGAGCACGGCCACCAGCAGGCCGAGGAACAGGGCCAGGATCTTGGACCACGTTCCGGACTCCGGGTCTGCGGTCGGTCGGTAGGTCGAGCCGCGTGCGGGGTGTGATGCCATCGTGCTCTCTCCTTGGTGGACTCCGGTCAACGTAGTGCACCGGGCGGCGCTCCGACCTCGTGGTGCGTGCGCATCGAGGTTGCGGTTTTTCCGCACTCGGTCGGAGTGGCTCAGAAGCCGAGCCCGAGCCCACTCAGGCTCCGGGGCCGCGTGGAGTGCGCGACGTCCCGCATGCCGACCATCCCCACCGGTCGCTCTCCGTCGACGACCGGCAGGTGGTGGATTCGGTGCTCCGTCATCAGGATCGCGGCAGCCTCGAGCACGGTCGCGGTGGAGACCGTGATCGGCTCCGCAGTCATCCAACTCCGGACCCGGGCCTCGCTCGAGTGCACTCGCGCCGCGAGGGCGCGGAGCATGTCGCGGGAGGTGAGGATCCCGATCAGGGATCCGTACTCGGCGACGATCGCCGAGCCGACGTCGCGCTCGCCCATCCGCTCGGCAACTTCGCCGAGCGTGTCCTCGGGCGCGACGACCAGCACGTCTGTCGACATGACGTCGCCGACCCGTTCGGCTCCGTGCTCGACCAGCGCCTCCTCGACCGCAGCCTCGATGAGACGGTCGCGCCGACGCTCGATCAGCTTCGGATCGAGCTCCACCTCGACCTGCAGGCCCGAGTCGGGTTCGGGCGAGGCGGGACTCTCGGCGCCAGCGAGGCCGGCGAGAAACGGCGCGAGGTGACGGCCGACGATCTTGGCGGGCGGCCACCACAAGGGCTCCGGGCTCGCCAGTGACGATTCACTGCCTTCGCTCGCGAGGTCTCCGCGCAGGTAGTGCGGTTCCTTCCCGGTGAGCAGGAGGCCACGGAGCACCGGACGGAACGGGCGCGCGCTCACGCCGGCGCCGAGCGCTTGCGGCTATGGCCTCCGCGGCAGCGTCGGCCTGCTGGGTGGCGATTCCACCCTGCTTCACCGGAAACGTGGTGATGTCGCCTGCGGCGTAGACCTGGGACACGCCCGTCACTCGCCCGTGCGGGTCGACGGGGATGAATCCCTCGAACGTCTGCGGGACCCCACCGATCCGCGGGCCCTGCAGCCTGGGGAGTGCCACGACCCGATCAGCGACGACGATTCCGTCCGCCACGAGCAGGAGCTCGCCGGCACGCGCCTCGGCGGGGTACGCACGCGTATGCACGGCGATCTCGCGCTCGTCGAGCAGCTCACGGACGGCCGCGCTCGCCTCTGGCCCGAAGATCTGGAGCGGCTCGTCCTCCGGCGTGACGAGCGCGAGCTCCACACCGCGGAGGCTCCGGGCTGCGACCCACGCCGACGTCATCAGCGCAAGCTCGTACGCAGGCAGGGCCCAGGCCGCGCCGGTGGGCACTGCAAACGCTACTCGCCGCACGTCTCCGGACTGGATCTCGGCGAGCAGGCCCTCGATCTTCGCGGTGTCCGCCGGCCCGCGGAACGTGAGCGCGCCGTCGATCGCCGGCTTCGGAACCGCGCCGCAGGCGATGAGCAGCGCCGAGTACGGAATCGCGCCTCCGGGCGAGGTGTACGCGAGGCTGCGATCGGCGTCGACGGAGACGAGCGCGCCGGGGGAGAAGGTGGCGCCAGCCTCGGCGGTGAGCCCCGACAGCTCGAAACGCTGGACCTTGCCGAGTGCGAACGGCTCCGCTACCGCAAGCGGCCGGTACCAGAAGTGAGGCTCGGGGGCGAGAAGGCCGACGCTGACGCCTCCCTCGGTGAGCTCCCGTAGTGCGAGCGCGGCTTCGAGCGCGGCGACGCCTCCACCTGCGATGAGCACGTGCGGCCGACCTTGCTCGGTGCCCTTCATGGCGACCTCCTCAGCGCGATCACCGGGCAAGCCTTGCGCGACCCGGTGCGGAGGACATCAGCGGCGTACCGAACAGTCCGTGCGGTGAACTACCGATCCCAGGCGGAGGTGCGCCTCGGGTAGCCGGCCCCGTCGATCTAGCCTTGTAACACCTTGTCACTTGGCGCTGGTCGAGCCGGGCGGGTCATGGGCCCGTGGTCTGCCCGGCGCGGACGGCGCGGAGGAGCTCGTCGTGGACGACGCCGTTGGAGCTGATCGCGCTACCGCCGTCGATTCGTGACGCCCCGGAGAAGTCGGAGAAGCGCCCTCCGGCCTCCTCGACGATCACCTGCACGGCGGCCAGATCCCACTCGCTCACGCCGACGGCATCCACGGCGCCGTCGACGACGCCCTCCGCGACGAGCATGTGTGCCCAGAAGTCGCCGAAACCGCGCACGTGCCAGGCGCGCTTCGCGATCTCGGGCACGGCGTCTTCGTACGCGAAGCTGAGGACGGCGTCCTCGACACGCGCAATCGCCGAAGCACGGATTCGCTCGCCGTCGGCGAACGCCCCCTCGCCGCGCGCCGCCCACCAGCGCCGGCCGAGAGCGGGCGCGGAGACGACGCCCAGCTCGCACCTTTCCCGACCTTCTCGAGGGCGATCAGCGTCGCCCAGACCGGGACTCCCCGTGCGTAGTTCCGGGTTCCGTCGATGGGGTCGACGATCCAGCGGCGCGCTCCCTGCCCGCTGGCACCCTCCTCCTCGCCCAGGATCGCGTCATCCGGCCGCGTGTCCGAGAGAAGTCGCCGAAGCTCGGATTCGACCATGCGGTCGGCTTCCGTGACCGGGGTCAGGTCGGGCTTCGTCTCGACCGCGAGTCCCGTGCGGAAGCGAGGGAGAGAGATTGCGTCCGCGGCGTCCGCGAGTTCGAGAGCGAGCTCGAGATCGGGGCTCACGCCCCGACGCTACCTACCGCGTGAGATCGAGAACGTCGGACGCACGACCCGCACGGCGACCGGCGTCGACCAGGTCATCGCCGGGGTTCCGACCTGGGCGGCGTTCAGGCCGCGAACGCGGTAGTACCAGAGCCCGGGCGAGAGCTTCAGCACCGAGGTCGTGGCGAAGGTCCTCGTCGACCCGCGCTTGCGCCACGGGTACTTCACGCGCGACCACTGGACCTCGTACTGGGTGGCGCCGACGACGGGCCGCCAGGCGATGAGGGGAGTCGAGTACACGACTGGACGTCGACCGGCCTGCGCGAGGAGGCGCCCCTTCGGGCGTGAGCCCGGACACGAAGGGCGACCCGGAGGTCGTGATCGCCGGGTGTGACTGCTTGCCGAACGTCGCAAGGCGCCCGGCCTGGCACGCGTCCTGGGGAATGTCGGTGTCCCAGTACTCGAACGTGCCGCCTTCGTTCACACGGATCCCGACCGGAACGACGGTCCAGAAGTAGCGCGTCGTGGTCGCGTCGAGATCCGGGAGATCGACGCGCAGCAAGCCGCCGCCCTCGCGGATCGTCTCGTTCGAGACGAGTGGCGTGCCGTCGCTCATGTACGTCTTCGCGTTCTCGGTCTTCGCGCTCGGGAGAATTCCGTACAGGGCGGCGTCGAGCTCGTCCTGGTTCGCCGGGAGTGCCAGAGGCCCGCTGACCCGCGGTGCGAAGGCCGGCCCTCCGACCACCGAGCTGCGGAAGACGACGTTCACGCAGTCGCGATCCGTCGACGCGTACAGGCGGAACAACCGATACGCGGTGCCCCGGAAGTCCTGGTCGCCCGTGAACGTCAAGGCGGGCATCAACTGATGGGCTCCGGCGGTCTTCGGTGAGCTGACGAGATCCGAGACCGCAGATCCGAGCGTGAGCCTGCCGGGCGCCCACGCGGGATTGGTGGTCGCGTACTCGGGGCTCCAGGGCCCGTACGAGACCGCCGGGAGACCGTTCGGGATGCTTCCGACCACCTGCCGTACCGAGCGCACGCGCCACTTCACCGTCGACCACCAGCCGTCATCGAGATGGAAGGCGTAGAACTCGCGCTGGTCGGCGACGTTCGTGTGGGTGCGGAGCTGCTTGCCGATGTCCGGGTACCAGACGTCGTAGGCGGTCGCGCCTTCGACCGGCGTCCAGCGAACCAGGCCGGGCCGGCTCGGCATCGGAACCGGAAGGTCCTCCCAGCGCATGTCGAAGCCGAACGGCCGGCTCCATGCCGAAGCGCCGTTGGTGCCGACCGAGCGGACGTGCGCGTAGAGGGCGTAGGGCTTGCCGGTGAACCACGGCAGCACGAGATTGACCGAGACGGCGGGAATCCTGATGGGGGCGACGGTGGTGCGGACCATCGCCGGCGCCGCGCCCGTCTCCTGGCCGTCCCCGTCGCTCGACTGGCCGTCGTCGGAGCCCGGGAACGAGACCTTCACGGGGCGGCAGTGCTTCCCCGAGTGCCGATCCGTCGAGACGTTCGACCAGACGACGGAGCTGCCGTCGAACGTTCGGCTGGTGCCGAGCTCGAACTCGTAGCACGAGGCGCCCCGCACTGGCGCCCACGCGAACGCGGGCGTCCGGGAGAACGTGTGCGTGACGGGCTCGTTCGGGCGAAGGAGGAACCCGTGGAGAGCTCTTGGGCGTGGCAGGGGGCCCGGTCTGCAGCGCCGACGCCGAGCCGACGAACGGGGTGACGAGCAGGACGAGGGAGAGGATGGCGAGGAGGGCCGCACGCACAGGGATGATCTTCGGCACCCGTAGACCCCCAACCCTCCCTCGATCGAGGGATGGCCGACTGGCGCTCGCTTGTCAACGCGGGAGGTTTCGCTGCCGGGAAGCGGATGCCTTCAGGGATCTCTGCGAACCAATTCAGTCCAACTGAAGGTAGAGCAGCGCCACGAGGACGGTTCCTGCGAAGAGCAGGACGAAGAGGCCGAAGAGCGCCCAGCCGTAGCGGAGATTCCTGCGGGAGAGCTCGGCGTCGTCGTTCATGTCAGGAGCGGATCGACTGCGGCGGCGACGAAGAGGAGCGCCAGGTAGGCCAGGGAGTAGTGGAAGAGCACCTGTGCCCGGGCACGCGAGAGGTCGCGCCGCAACAAGCACGGCGAGCGCCACGAGGATCGCTCCGAGCACGAGTGCCGAGACGGTGTAGATCGGGCCGAGCCAGAGGCCGACGACGAGCGTGAAAGCGACCAGGGCGATCGAGTAGAGCAGGATCTGGCGAGCGGTCTCGCTGTCGCCCTTTACGACCGGAAGCATCGGGACACCGGCGGCGGCGTACGCGTTCTTGATCATCAGCGCGAGCGCCCAGAAGTGGGGCGGCGTCCAGAGGAAGACGATCAGGAAGAGCCAGAGCGCGGGGAGAGCCAGGCTCCCGGTCGCGGCGGCGTAGCCGACGAGCGGCGGCACCGCGCCCGCAGCCCCGCCGATGACGATGTTCTGGGGTGTCGAGCGCTTCAGCCAGCGCGTGTAGACGACGACGTAGAAGAGGTTGCCGAAGAGGGCGAGGACGCGCCGTCAGCAGATTCACGGCCGAGGCGAGGAGCGCGAACGAGAGCGCAGACAGGAGGAGTCCGAATTCGAGCGCCTGCGCCGGTGAGACGCGGCCGGACGCGACGGGTCGCTCTCGGGTCCGGCTGCCCATGAGGACGTCGATGTCCCGGTCGAGCACGTGGTTCAGAGCCGACGCTCCCCCGCAGGCGAGCGCAAGCCCGACCATCGTCACGACGAAGAGGTCGAGAGCCGGCGCTCCCTGCGCGCCGACGAACATGCCCGCTGCGCCGGTGACGAGAAGGAGCGACATGATGCGAGGCTTCGTCAGCGTCAGGTAGTCGCGTGCCGATGCGAGCGGCGTCGGCGATCCGCGAAAGACGCCGCTGACGACGAGCAGGCCCGCGCGCGAGCGCGAACGCCGCAACGCCGACGTGCAGGGCGTCCGCCCAAGCTGCGCTGTCGCTCCAGGCCACGACCCCGCCGAGCGCTATCGCGAGCAGGAAGAGCCCGACCGCCGAGAGAGCACGTGCGAAGAGCGTGGGATACGCCAGGCGCACGACGATCGCGACCGCGACGAGGAGCGGAAGCGCAACCAGCGCGATGCCCCAGTGCGTCGTTCCGAGCTCGAGCACCGCGCTCGCCACCACCGCGCCCGTCGCCAGCGCGCCGCCGATCGCGGTCAGGCGCAGCAGCAGACCCGGTACGGCCTCAGAGCGGGGCTCGGTATCCATCCTTCTCACGCAGCCTTCGCCGCAGATCGTAGAGCGGTCTCGCGCTCGTGACGTACGGCACCTCGTCGAAGTTGTGGGCGGGAGGGGGCGAGGTCGCGTACCACTCGAGCGTGTCGGCCTGCCAGGGGTCGTTCCCGACCCGTTTCCCCTTCCGCCAGGTGCGCTCGACGTTCCAGGCGAAGAAGAGGAGCCCGATGCCCATCACCCAGGAGCCGATCGTCGAGGTCAGGTTGTAGCCCTCCCACTCGCCGTTCGAGTAGGTGTAGACGCGCCTCGGCATGCCCTCGAGTCCGAGCAGGTGCTGTGGGAAGAAGGTGACGTTGAACCCGATGAACAGGAGCCAGAAGTGCCACTTGCCGAGGCGCTCGTCGAGCACCGTCCCGAACATCTTCGGCCACCAGTAGTAGAGCCCCGCAAAGATCGCGAACATCGATCCGCCGAGGATCACGTAGTGGAAGTGGGCGACGACGAAGTAGGTGTCGTGCACCTGCCAGTCGATCGGGAAGGCGGCGAGGTAGATCCCCGAGAGTCCGCCGATCGTGAAGATGGAGAGGAACCCGAGCGCGAACAGCATCGGGGTCTCGAAGATCAGATTCCCGCGCCAGAGCGTCGCCAGCCAGTTGAAGATCTTCACTCCCGTCGGAACGGCGATGACCATCGACGTGACCATGAAGAACGCGTTCAGCGAGTTCGGGAGCCCGACCGTGAACATGTGGTGCGCCCACACGAGCAGCGAGAAGAACCCGATGGCGACCGTCGAGAAGGCGACCGCCTTGTAGCCGAAGATCGGCTTGCGCGCGAAGACGGGGATGACCTCCGAGATGATCCCGAAGGCGGGCAGCGCCATGATGTACACCTCGGGGTGGCCGAAGAACCAGAACGCGTGCTGGTAGAGGACGGCCGATCCGCCCTCGGCCGCGTTGAAGAAGTTCGTCTGCGCGCTCCAGTCGCCGATCGAGATCCCGCGGTCGAGAAGGAGCATGGTCAGACCAGCGGAAAGCGTCGGCAGAACGGCCATGAGCAGCCAGGCGAAGACGTAGATCGACCACACGAAGAGCGGCATGCGCGTCCAGCTCATCCCGCGCGTGCGCATGTTCTGGATCGTGACGATGAAGTTGATCGCGCCCGCGAGCGACGATGCGGTGAGAATGTGGATCGAGAGGATCCAGAGGTCCTGCCCCGATCCCGGGTCCTGCGTCGAGAGCGGCGCGTATGCGGTCCACCCCGACTTCGCCGCTCCGCCGTCGGCGAAGAAGGAGAGCATCAGCACGAGCCCGCCGAAGGCGAAGAGCCAGTAGGAGAGCGCGTTCAGCCGCGGGAACGCGACGTCGCGAGCGCCGATCATCAGCGGCACGAGGAAGTTCGCGAGCCCGGCCAGGATCGGCACGACGACGAGGAAGACCATCGCCGTCCCGTGGATCGTGACGAGCTCGTTGTAGCGGTCGGGGCCGAGCAGGTCCACGTCCTCCTGCGCGAGCTGGAGGCGCATCAGCATGGCCATGATCCCCGCGAGCACGAAGAACGCGAGCGCGGTCACGACGTAGAGGATCCCGATCCGCTTGTGGTCGGTGGTGACGAGCCAGCTCGCGACGCGGCCGCGCTGCCAGCCAGGCGTTTTCGGAGCAGCGTTAACTGCCACTGGGTGGGCTCTCCCGCAGGTAGGCGATCAGCGCGTCGATCTGCTGCTCGCTCCAGCCCGAGCCGACCGCGGGCATCTGGCGGCGTCCGTTCCGCACGATCTCCTCGAGGTCCTCGCGGTCCGAGAGGACCGGCGAGCCGATGATCTGCGGGGCGATGCCGCCCTCGCCGCCGAGCCCGTGGCACTTGGCGCACACGCCCTGCCACTCCTCCTCGCCGAGCTCGCTGCTCGCTCGCTCGCGATCACGCTCACCCAGCCAGGAAGCGAACTCCGCCGGGGGCATGACCTCGACCGAGGCGAGCATGTTCGCGTGCTCGAGGCCGCACAGCTCCGCGCACTGCCCGTCGTAGGTTCCTGGGCGCTCCGCCTGGAACCACGTCTCGTTGGTGACCCCCGGGATGGCGTCGATCTTTCCGCCGAGCGCGGGAATCCACCACGAGTGGATGACGTCCTCGTCGGGTGCGGTGACCTCGAGGCGCACGGGCACGCCTGCTGGCGCGCGTAGCGTGTCGATCGCGACCGCGCCGTTCGGATACTCGTACTGCCAGTAGTACTGCCTCCCGGTGACGCGTACCTCCAGCCGCTCCTCTCCACTCGCGCTCGCGGAGGGAACGTCAGTGATCCCCGGCAGCTTGTAGAAGACGAACCCGCCGATCAGGAAGAGGATGACCACCGGCGCGACCGTCCACATGAGCTCGATGTTGGTCGCGCCGTGGATCTGGGCCCCGTCCTCGAAGCGCTCGCGGCGCTGCCGCCGATAGCGCCAGATGAACGTGACCAGCAGCACCTCGACGAGGACGAAGATGGCGACGATGAAGATGGAGACGAAGACCCAGGTGTCGTGGATCCGCTCGGCGTTCGGTGACTCGGGCGGTACCGGTGCGAAGCCGCCGTTGCCGGCGAGCGCTGCCGGGGCGAGTGCCGCGGCGAGCACGAGGACACCGGTCGTGGCGAGGAGCGCGCGCACCGCCTGCCATTCTATGAACGTGTCCGAGCAACCGTCCCGAGGAACCCGCGTTCGCCTCCCGCCCGACGTCGCGCGCCCGTTCGAGATCTACGTGAACGGGGTGCCGGCCGAAGAGGGAAGCGACTTCACGATCGACGGGCGAACTCTCGTCTTCGGGCGGGAGCTGAAAGGGGAGGGGAAGCTCGGCGTCTGGCGCTGGCTCTCCATGTGGGTAGGAGTCGCGGGAACGTATCGACAGAACGACTCGGTCGACGTCGTCTACCAGCGAAACGGCAAGCGCGTGGTCGCCTCGAGGCTTCCGCTCGAGCCTGCCTAGCGCCGTCAGCCGCTCGACAGGCCCCCGGTAGTCTTGGAAAGTGGAGGAGCGGGCTAACGGAATCGAGGTCCAAGGGCTCGTCCGGGAGTACAAGAAGGGCCCACGCGCGGTCGACGGGATCGACCTCACCGTCGCGCCCGGCGAGATCTACGGCTTCCTGGGGCCGAACGGCGCCGGGAAGTCGACCACGGTTCACGTCCTGACGACGCTCTTGCCCCCGACCGCCGGAGCGGCTCGCGTCGGCGGTTACGACGTCGTCAAGGAGGGCCCGAAGGTGCGCTCGCTGATCGGCGTGGCGCTGCAGGAGGCCGCGCTCGACCCGCTCCTCACGGGTCGGGATCACCTGCGGCTGCAGGCCACGCTCCAGGGAGTCCGCAAGGACCGCAGGAAGGTTCACGCAGACGAGCTCCTCGTCCGCGTCGGCCTCGAGGACGCGGGCGACCGGAAGGTCTCGGGCTACTCGGGCGGGATGAAGCGACGCCTCGACCTCGCGCTCGCCCTGGTGCACATGCCGCGGATCCTCTTCCTCGACGAGCCGACGACGGGCCTCGATCCGCAGAGCCGGACGGCGCTCTGGGAGGAGGTCGCCCGCCTGCGCAGAGAGGAAGGCGTCACCGTCTTCCTGACGACTCAGTATCTGGAGGAGGCCGATGTCCTCGCCGACCGGGTGGGGATCATCGACCAGGGGAAGATCGTCGCCGAGGGAACTCCCGCCGAGCTGAAGGCGGAGATCGGCCGGCCGAGCGTGCATGCGATTCCGCGGGACGAGAAGGATCGTCCCAAGATCGCCGAGTTTCTCTCGCGCTTCGGAGAGCCGCTCGCCACCACGCGAGACGTCGCCGTGCGGCTCCGGGACGGCCTCGGCCTGACCGACATCGTGCGCGCCGTCGACGCGAACGGCGTCGACATCGTCGATCTCGAGCTCAGGGCGCCGTCGCTCGACGACGTGTTCCTCGCGAAGACCGGACGAACGCTCGAGGGCGCTGCCGAAGAGGCTGACGTCGAGCAGAAACGCTCGTGAGCAGCTCGTGGCCGCAGGTCGGCGCGATCGCGCGCCGCTCCGTGGTCCGCACGGCGCGGCAGCCGGCGAGCGTGATCCCGCCGCTCGTCTTCCCGATCGCGCTGATGACGGTCAACGCCGCCGGCCTGCAGGCCTCGACCGAGCTGCCGGGCTTCCCGACCGACTCCTTTCTCGCCTTCGCGCTCGCTGTCCCGTTCATCCAGGGCGCGCTCTTCTCGACCATGAACGCGGGAACGGACCTCGCGCGCGACATCCAGACGGGGTTCATCAACCGGCTTTCGCTCACAGCCCTCAGAGACTGGGCGCTGCTGCTCGGGCAGATCTCCGGAGTCGTCGTGCTCGGTGTCTTCCAGGCCATCTTCTATCTGGTCGTCGGCCTCGCCTCGGGCGTGGAGTTCGCAACGGGCCCGGCCGGAATCGCGGTGCTGCTCTTCTACGCGGCGATCGTCTCTCTGGCGTTCGGCGCACTCGGCGCCTGGCTCGCCTTCAGGACGGGCTCGGGCGAGGCGATCCAGGCCCTCTTCCCCGTTCTGTTCGTGTTCCTGTTCATCTCCTCGATGAACACGCCACGCGACCTGATCGACGTCCAGTGGTTCCAGACGGCCGCGACGCTGAATCCGGTCTCGTACATGATCGAGCTCGTCCGCAGCCTGATCATCGAGGGCTGGAACCTGCAGGCACTCGCCCTCGGGTTCGGCTTCACGATCCTGATCGGGGTCATCTCGATCGCGCTCGCCTCACGCGCGCTGCGAACGCGGATGACGAGGACGTAGTGGTCTAGTGGGCGCGCGGTGGAACGTCGTGTCGGGAGTCGCCTGGCGGACCCTGAAGAACGCCCTCACGAACCCACAGATCTTCCTTCCGACCATGCTCTTCCCGCTCTTCTTCTTCACGGCCTTCGCGGGCGGCCTCTCGCAGCTCCGCGAGATTCCGGGGTTCGACTATCCGCCTGGGTACACGGCGTTCCAGTTCGTCTTCGTCCTGCTGCAGTCGGCTGCGTTCAGCGGTGTGTTCACGGGTTTCGGGGTGGCCCGCGACTTCGAGGGCGGATTCGCAAAACGTCTGCTGCTCGCGGCTCCCCACCGAAGCGGAATCGTCGTCGGATACGCGCTCGCAGCCGTTCTGCGGTGGATGGTCGTCGCGACCATCCTGACGGTGGTGGCGCTGATCGCGGGAATGGAGATCGGCGGCTCCTCGGTCGACATCGTCGGGCTCTACGTTCTCGCGCTGCTCGTCAACTTCTGTGGCTTCTTCTGGTCGGGGGGTCTCGCGATGCGGTTCCGCACGATCCAGGCCGCACCGCTGATGCAGATGCCGGTCTTCCTCGTCCTGTTCTTCGCTCCCGTGTACGTCCCCCTGGAGCTACTCGAGGGCTGGATCGAGAGCGTTGCGTCCGTGAACCCGTTGACCTACATCCTGGAGACGGGACGCGGCCTCGTCGCCGGCGATCCACCGCATACCCTCGCCGCCTTCGGGCTGGCGATCGGGATGGGAGTCCTCTTCTGGACCTGGGCGTTCCTCGGCCTGCGCAAGGCCGAAGCGGCCGGAGCGTAGAGCCGGGTCAGACCCCAGGCTCGTCCAAGACGCGCAGGCAGGTTGTGACGACGAGTGGATCGAACTGCGAGCCTGCTCCCTCCAGCAGCCGGGCTCGAGCGACCTCCTCGCCCAGAGCGCGTCGATACGGGCGGTCCGTCGTCATCGCATGGAAGGCGTCGCAGACGAAGATGATCCTCGACTCGATCGGGATCTGTTCCCCTGCGAGGCGGTCCGGGTAGCCCGTGCCGTCGAAGCGCTCATGGCAGGTACGGACGATGCGACGGACCTCGGCGAGCTGCGCGATCGGCTCCAGGATGCGCTCCCCGAGCAGGGGGTGGGTCTCGACGACGGCTCGCTCCTCGGGGGTGAGCGGGCCGGGTTTCAGGAGGATTGCGGACGGAATCCCGATCTTGCCGATGTCGTGGAAGAGAGCACCCAGCTCGAGCCACTTCAACGCCTTGGGCTCGAGGCCGAGCTCGGCTCCGACCTTGAGCGCGAGGTCCGTGATCCAGCGCGCATGCGTGGACGTGGACTCGTCGTTCGCCTCGAGGGCGTTCGCGAGCGCCTCCACAGTGGTGACGAACGTCCGCTCGAGCGACTCGTAGCTTCCGGCGCTTTGCAGCGCGAGCTTCGTCTGCTGGGCGAGCCCGCCCAGGAGCTCGAGCTCGCGGTCGGCGAACATGCTGTCGGGGGGAATCGCGGCCGCGATGACGCCCCAGCGGCGATCGACGCTGAACGGTGCGATCGCGAAGCGACCGTCGGTGCTCTCGGGCGGCGTGGCGATTGCCGCGTAGTCCGCGGCTTCGATGAAGTACGGCTCCGTGCGATCCAGCCAGGGCCCGAGGTGCTCGGCGGGGACGGCGACGTGCTCTCGCGAGTCCTGGCCCACGACCTGCTCGTGGGCCGCGAGCCGGACGAGGTCTCCGCTCGTCGGATCCTGGAGCCAGAGCGAGGCGCTCGGGCTCGAGAGAATTCGGGCCGAGCCGGCGACGACGCGCCGCGCGACCTCGGCGATGCCATCCGCGGTCGCGACGTCTCGCGCGAACTCGAGTAGAGCCGTGGCGCTCTCGGCTTCGCGCCGCTGGGCCTCGTACAGCCGCGCGTTCTCGAGCGCCACCGAGGCGTGTCCGGCCAAGACCTCCAGGACCCTGAGGTCGTCGCTGTCGAACTGGTTCAACCCGAGCTTCGAGATGACGATGACGCCGATCACCCGCGAGCCGAACGTCAGCGGGACCGCGAGGAGCGACTCTTCGATCTCGACGGTGCCCGCGATCTGCTCCGCGAACTCGTAGCGGCGGGCATCGCCGATCAGCAGGGGCTCACCCGTCGACGCGACCCGTCCCGTGACACCCCGTCCGACCCGGGTCGGCGAGAGCTCCACCGCCGTTCCCGGCTCGACCGCGGTCAGGTCGCCGCGAAACGCGATCGGCACCAAGTCGTCGTCTTCGCGGAGGAAGACGCGGCAGTTGTGGTAGTCGATCAGGAGCCGTAGCTCGTCCGCGATGGTGAGCCCGATCTGGGCGACGTCGTTGAGACGGGAGAGCTTCCCGGAGAGGCTCTGCAGCATCTTCAGGTGCGCGATCGAGCGGATGTCGGCGCGGCGCGCGCTCTCGCCGGACGGCCGTTCCAGCGCGCTCTCGTCGAACGCGACGATCAGCCCCTTGCCGCGCGTCTTGGCGGTCATCATGGCTGCCTCCGAGCAGGCGACGAGCTCACGCGGGTTCGCCGCGTGTACCGGACCGACGGCGATCCCGGTGGATACGGTCAGCCGCCCTGCGGCCTCCACCTCCAGCTTGGCGAGCGCAGCTGCGACCCGCTCGGCGAGCGCGAACGAGCGCCGCAGATCGGCCTCCGGGAGGATGATCGCGAACTCCTCTCCCCCGATGCGGCAGACCACGTCGGAGGTCCGAACAGCGGCTCGGAGCACGTCCGCGACCTGGACGAGCAGCTGATCGCCGACTCCATGGCCGTACACGTCGTTCACCTTCTTGAAGTCGTCGAGATCGAACATGACGAGCGCGACGGTGTCGTGCTCCGCGGAGGCGCGCATGACCTCCTGCCGGAGCCGGTCGTGGAACGCGCGATGGTTGTAGAGCCCCGTGAGCGCGTCGGTCGACGCCTGATGCTCGAGCCGAGCGCGGATGTGGGCGTTGTCGATGGCAAGCGCCGCCGCGTCGCCGAAGCGGGTTGCGAGGTGGAACTCCTCGGGCGAGAACTGCGCATGCTCCCCGACGCGGTAGATGTTGAGCGTTCCCTTCAAGCGGCCGCGTGCGATCAACGGCACCGCGATCAGGGCTTCCGGATCGACCGGTGTTCCCGGAACGAAGCGCACGCGTGGATCGAGGTGCGCCTGGTTCGAGAGCACTGGCTCGCGATGCACCACTGCCCAGCCCGTGATCCCCTCGCCGAAGGAGAACGTCTCGCTCATGACCTCGTCTGCCCACTGGCTGCGCGCGAGCACCGGGATCAGCTCGCGCTTGGCCTCGTCGGCCTCGTAGATGTGGACGTCCTCGTACGGGATGAGCTCTGCGAGCGTGTCGGCGATGCGCTCGAGGAGCGCGGTCGGGTTGTCCTCGGAAAGGACGTCGTGGAAGATCTCGGCCAGCCGGCGGTACGGCTCGGCAGAGCCGGACGAGACCAAGCTCATCTGTGGCCGAGGCGCGGGCTCGAAGCTCTTGGGCGCAGGGTCCGACATGGAGGGTCGTCCAGGACTCCATCGGAACGACAGGGGGTCGTCTTGAGCGCCCGCTCTGCGAACATGCGCCGTGGTGGGATCGGTGGACGACGCACGGGTTGCGCTGCTCTCGCGGCTGATCGACCATGCGCCCCTGTTCCCGCCGGCTTCACTGGATCTGCCCGAGGCCGTCGAGGAGGACCGCCGCGCCCGCGCTCATCCGGCGTCGTTCATGCTCGGCCGCTTCGTCTGTCCCTCCTCACGCCTGGCGGAGCTGCCTGATGTGGGCCGAGGGGTCAGCGGCGTCCTCGACAACCTCGAGAACGGGGTCGGGCTGAAGCCTGACCCAAGGATCGAGGCGGTGGAGGCGCCTTCCGGATTCGATCTGGCGTCTCTCGTCGGCCTTGCGGACGAGGTCTATGTCGAGGTTCCGCTCGACGACGCGTTGGAGGAACGCCTGGACGCGGTCGCGGGGCATGGTCTGCGCGCGAAGGTGCGCTGTGGAGGCACGTCGACGCCCGACGCGCACTCCCTGGCGGGTTTCGTTCGCGCCTGTCGCGACCGCCGGATCGCGTTCAAGGCGACGGCCGGGCTCCACCACGCGCTGCGGACCGACGGCGAGCACGGGTTTCTCAACCTGCTGGCTGCGGTCGTCTTCGGCGACGAGGAAGCCGCCCTCGGCGAACGTGATTCGGATGCGCTGTCTCTGGATCCAGGAGCCTTCTCGTGGCGAGACCGCCGTGCGCGCGGAGACGAGCTCGTGCGCGCGCGACGCGAGCAAGTGCACTCGATCGGGAGTTGCAGCTTCTTCGAGCCGGTCGAGGAGCTCGAGAGCCTAGGGGTCCTGCCGCTGTGAACGGGGCGGTCGGCTTCGGCGTCTTCTCGGTTGCCGGCGACGAGCCCCGGGTCGGCTTTCGAGCGGGTCACGGCGTTCTCGACCTGGCGGCGAACGGGCTCGGTGCGCAGTTCTCGGAGCCGAGCCTGAACCGGTTCCTCGCTTCGGGGAGAGCGGCCTGGGAAAACGCTCTCGAGGAAGTGGGCGCGCTGGTCGAGGGAGGTCGCGACGTCGTTCCGCTCGAGGACGCGACCGTGCACCTTCCGTTCGAGGTCGCCGACTACGTCGACTTCTACTCCTCGCTCGAGCACGCCACCAATCTCGGCCGTCTCTTCCGCCCCGATTCCGATCCGCTGCTTCCGAACTGGCGTCACCTTCCGATCGGCTACCACGGCCGCGCGGGAACGGTCGTCGTCAGCGGAACGCCGATCGTGCGACCCTCCGGTCAGTCGAAGGCGCCGGACGACGCTGAGCCTCGCTTCGGGCCGAGTCGACGACTCGACATCGAGCTCGAGCTGGGATTCGTCGTCGGCATGCCGACCGAGCTCGGAACGCCGGTTTCGCCGGCGGCGTTCCGCGATCACGTCTTCGGCGTCGTGCTCGTCAACGACTGGAGCGCGCGCGACATCCAGGCTTGGGAGTACCAGCCGCTCGGGCCCTTTCTCGGGAAGTCGTTCGCCACCTCGATCTCGGGCTGGGTCACGCCGCTCGCGCTCCTGGAAGATCGTTTCGTGGCTCCTCCGGTGCAGGATCCGAAGCCGCTGCCCCATCTACGAATCGCCGGGAACTGGGCGCTCGACATCGAGCTCGAGGTCGAGCTCTCGGACACCGTGGTGTCACGCACGAACGCACGCGGCCTCTACTGGACGATGCCGCAGCAGCTCGCGCATGCCACGAGCAACGGCGCGTCGGTACGGACCGGCGATCTCTTCGCCTCCGGCACGATCTCCGGACCCGACACGGGGAGCGAGGGCTCGCTGATCGAGCTGACGAGAAACGGCGCCCGGCCGATCGGGGTCGGCGACGGCAGCACGCGGGCGTTCCTCGAGGACGGCGACGAGGTCGTGTTGCGCGGTCGCGCGGGGAACGTCGAGCTGGGCGAGGTTCGCGGAACGATCCTGCCCGCCCGTCCGTAGGGACCGGGGCCCGGCTCCTACACCGGCGGAAAGCCGCCGGCGCGATAGACCTGGCCTTCGAGCTCCCGCCCGAGCACCTCTTCCAGCCACGCGGAGACGGCAACGAGGGCATCGAGATCGACGCCGGTCTCGACTCCCTGGCCTTCGAGGAGGTAGACGAGATCCTCGGTCGCGATGTTCCCGGTCGCGCGCGGGGCGAAAGGACAGCCGCCGAGGCCGCCCACCGAGGCGTCGAGAACGGTGGCTCCGGCCTCGAGCGCTGCGAGCGCGTTGGCGTAGCCCGTGTTGCGCGTGTTGTGGAAGTGGCCGCCGACGGGGACGCCGAGCTCGGAGGCTCGCGAGACCAGTCTCTCGACCTGCGCGGGCACGGCGACGCCGACGTGTCGGCGAGGAGGAGGGTGTCGGGGCCGGCAGCGGCGATCTCTGCGGCGAGCTCGATGACGCGTTCCTCGTCGACTCTGCCCTCGAACGGGCAGCCGAAGGCCACGCTGACGGTAACCGCCGAGCGGATCGCGTCGGCCCGGGCACGCTCGACGATCTGCAGCGCCGCCTCGAGCGACTCCTGCACCGACGCGTTCTGATTTCGCCGGTTGAACGACTCCGTGGCACCGAAGGCGAAGCGAACCTCGTCCAGGCCGGACTCCATGAGGCGGTCGTATCCGCGCTCGTTCAGCGCGAGTCCCGCGTACACGACTCCGTTCGAGTCGCTCGAGGTTCGCCACGACCTCTTCGGCGCCGGCCATCTGCGGAACACGGCGCGGATCGACGAAGCTCGCGACCTCGACGGCACGGAGCCCGGCGCCCGCGAGCTTGCCGACGAGCTCGGCGCGGAGCGTCGGCGCCAGGACGTCAGGCTCGTTCTGGAGCCCATCGCGCGGGCCCACGTCGACGATGAGCACTGCGGCTGGTCCTACGCGAGCGCGTTCGTCTTCTCGGCCAGCTCGCGATCGCGGTCGGTGATCCCGTCGGCGGTGTGCGTCCACCAGCGAAGCGTCACCTGCTTGTAGTCGATCGCGATCCCGGGATGGTGATCCTCCCGCTCGGCGAGCTCGCCGACGCGGTTCACGAAGTCGAGGGCATGCTTGAAGCTCGCGAGCTCGAACGTGCGCTCGAGAGCATTGTCGACCTCGCTCCACCCATCCGGTTCGGCCATCGCACCAGTATCTACGATCGAGCGCTCTCCCTGATGGCTTCCACCGACACTGCCGCGTTTCGTCCCGCCGCTGCCTCCGACAAGGAACGGCCTGCGAGCGAGCTCGTCGTCTCGGCGTTCTACGGACCACTCGCTCACCGGCTCGCCCTCATCCTGCTCCCGTTGCGGATCCCCCCTCCGGTCGTCGTACTCGCAGCCGGCGTAGCCGGTCTCGTCGCGGGCGTCTTCCTCGCGGCGGCTTCCTTCCTTGCCGCAGCGCTGCTGTTGCAGTTGAAGACGTTGCTCGACAACGCCGACGGACGGCTCGCGCGGCTCTCCGGGCGCGTCACCTTGCTCGGAAGGTATCTCGACACCGAGTCGGATACCGCCCTCAACCTCGTCCTGTTCGCGGCGCTGGGAGCGACCACGGACCGGCCCTGGATCGCTCTCGCGGCGTTCTGCGTGCTGACGCTCGTCCTCAGCGTCGATTTCAATCTCGCCCATCTCTACCGCGAGGTCCGAGGCGGCGAGCCCGATGTCGTGCCTGCCTCCGGCGGACGCCTGGAGCAGACGCTCGAGCTCGTCTACCGAACGGTGTTCGCGCCGCAGGACCGGGCCATTCGCGCGTTTTCGTCTCGGCGGCTCGGTCCGGCTCTACGTGGGATCGAGGACCCGGCCGAGAGGCGCGCGGCGGCGCTCGTCTATCACGACCGACCGACCGTTCTCATCCTTGCGAATCTGGGCCTCTCCACCCAGCTGGTCGTGCTCGGCACATGCCTCGTCGCCGGAGTTCCGGTCGTCTATCTCTGGTTGGTCGTTGCGATGCTGCCGTTGCTCGTCGGGCTCCAGCTGCGCCGGGAGTGGCTCGTCAGACGGCTCCCCGCAGCGTGATGCGCTGTCCGTTCATCGAAGCCGCTTCCCCGGAGCAGAGGTAGGCGACCGCCTCGGCGATCTCCTCCGCGGAGGTGAACGTCGAGAAATCCTTGTCGGGCGTCTCCTCGCGCATCGCTGGGGTCACGATCGCGCCCACGACGACGATGTTCGCGGTCGCACCCGACCCGCGGAACCGGTCGGCGAGTGCCAGTGTCCAGGCCTCGGCACCTGCTTTCGCCGCCGCATAGGCGGCATTCGTGTGTGTGGGTGCCTGCGCCTGCGAGCTCGACACGAGCACGAAGCGCCCTCGCCCGCTCGCCACGAGCTGCGGCGCGAATGCCTGGGTGGTGTGCTGGACCGTGCGGATGAGCAGGCCATGCAGGATGTCCCAGTCCTCGAGCGGGGCCTCCTCGATCGGCTTGCCCCCTCGCCATCCACCCACGAGGTGGACGAGGCCGTCCACGCGACCGTGACGCGCGACGATCGCGTCGACCCACGAGCGCGCCGAGCCGGGGTCGAGCAGGTCGACGGACGCGTTGTCAGCCTCGATCTCGAGGTCGGCCGACAAAGCATCCAGCGGTGCCTTGTCTCTGCTCCCGAGCTCGAGAGTCGCCCGGGCTGAGGCAAGTCGTCGGACGACCGTCGGACCGAGATTCCCTCCTGCCCCTGCGACGGCGATCACCCGGTCTACGAGCGACTCCATGTCCTTCACGCTACCAACGCCCTGCCTCGACTTTCGCTCTGCCGCTGGGGTAGCGTCGCGTCGTGACCGACCCGGCCTTCACGGAGCTGCAGGCCAAGTTGCGCGCCTTCTGGCCGACTGTGACCCTCCGCTCGATCGGCGATGTCGAGCGCGCCGTCGTCGTCGTGCACTCGATCAGCTTCGACGTCCCCGATCACCTGATCCCGGTCTTCCCCGCGTACGAAGAGCGCTTCCTCTGCCTCGTGCTCAGCCTTCTGCGAGCCCCGCGGTCGCGTGTCATCTACGTGACGTCGCAGCCGATCCATCCACGTGTGCTCGACTACTACTTCGGGCTCGTCCCGGAGCTCGATACGCCCGGTGCTCGCGCTCGTTTCGCATCGGTCTCCTTGGTCGACGGTCGCAACGAGCCCTTGTCCAAGAAGCTCCTCGCCAGGCCCGGCGCGCTCCGCCGGATCCGCGCGCTCATCGGCGATCCGGAGATCGCCTTCCTGCTGCCGTTCTGCATGACCGACGACGAAGCAAAGCTCGCAGTGGCGCTCGGCCTCCCGATCTACGGCAGTGACCCCGAGCTGAACCGGCTGGGGACGAAGTCGGGCAGCCGAAGGATCTTCGAAGAGGAGGGCGTCCAGCATCCGGCCGGGCTCGAAGTCGACGGCGAGCGCGATCTCCCGCGTGCCCTGGCGGAGCTCCGCAGAAGAAGCCCGGGAGCCCGCGGCGCGGTGCTCAAGCTCGACAAGGGCGTCAGCGGCCTCGGGAATGCACTGCTCGACCTCGCTGCCGTGGACGGAGACGTACGGCCGGCGATGCAGCTCGAGGATCCCGAGATCGACGTCGACGAGTACCTGCGCGCGCTCGACGACGAGGGCGGCATCGTCGAAGTGCGGATCGAGGGCACGGACTTCCGCAGCCCTAGCGTCCAGCTCCGCATGAGCCCGGCCGGACAGGTCGACATCATGTCCACGCATGACCAGGTTCTGGGCGGTCCGCATGGGCAGACGTACTTCGGGTGTCACTTCCCGGCTGACGACGAGTACGCGGCGCTCATCGCCTCCGAGGCGTTGAAGGTCGGACGCCGACTCGCTCGAGAGGGCGTCATCGGCCGTGCTTCGGTGGACTTCGCGGCGGTGAAAGACGGCGCCTGGCAGCCCTACGCGCTCGAGATCAACCTGCGTTGCGGGGGAACGACGCACCCCCTGTTCGCGCTCACGGCGCTCACCGACGGTGTCTACGACCCGCTCGCAGGGCGAGTACCGGAACCGGCTCGGAGACCTCAAGTACTACGCCGCGACGGACCACCTCGACTCGCCCGCATACCAGTCGCTGACGCCGGACGACCTGCTCGACGTCGTCGCCGAGCGCGATCTCGGCTGGGACGTCGAGCGTGAGACGGGGGTCGTTCTCCACATGGTGAGCGCGCTCGCCGTGGCCGGGCGCATCGGGCTCACCGCAGTCGGAGACACGCTCGAGGAGGCGCGCGGCCGGTACTACGACGTGAAAGCCGCGGTTGACGAGGCCGCGGCGCTCGCGACCTGATCGTCACCCGGCCAAAGCGTGAGCCGGGCTCCACCAGCTAGTCTGTGCGGCGAAAACCAGGACGAGTACCGGGGGCTGCGGCTTCCCCTACCCGTTCGATCGAGGGTGAGGGGAGGTGTATTTCATATGGCAACCGGAGTAGTCAAGTGGTTCAACGACGCTAAGGGTTACGGCTTTATCACGCCCGACGAGGGTGGCAAGGATCTCTTTGTCCACCACTCCAACATCGCCGGCAACGGCTTCAA
Organism: uncultured Actinomycetes bacterium; assembly: GCA_963838395.1. Classification (GTDB taxonomy): domain Bacteria; phylum Actinomycetota; class Thermoleophilia; order Gaiellales; family Gaiellaceae; genus GMQP-bins7. The sequence continues at coordinate 406,093 of CAWIQX010000014.1, read as the reverse complement.
GTCACTCAGCGAGAACGCTCGAGTCGAATTCGAAGCCCGCGAGGGAGCGAAGGGTCCAGAGGCGATCAACGTCCAGACCGTCTAGTACCACCGGGCGCGCGGCCTCCGGGCCGCGCGCCCTCTAATCTTTGGAGACCATGGCGAAGGAAGAGAAGGTCGAAGTCGAGGGGGAAGTGCTTGAAGCGCTCGGCGGCGGCATGTTCCGCGTCGCGCTCGACGGCGGCCATGAGCTGATTGCGTACACCGCGGGCAAGATGCGGCGCTACCGCATTCGCATGGCGCCGGGCGACCGGATCAACGTCCAGGTCTCACCGTACGACCTGACTCGCGGCCGCATCGTCTACCGGCACAAGTAGTAGACGCCCGCGGCGCCGGGCTCATTCCGTTCCGCTTGGGGCGGGCGCTATCGTGGCCGGCGCGCCCCCGTAGCTCAGTGGATAGAGCAGCGGTTTCCTAAACCGCGTGCACAAGTTCGATTCCTGCCGGGGGTACCTTGCGGTTGTGCCGCCAGGGCTCGGGTAACAGTCATTCATCGCCGCGCGTCGGACGAGATCGTCAGCATCGTGTTTGAATGTCCAGCCGAGCGCCCTCGCAGACTCGCTGGCTCCGCCGCTTCTGGAGCGCGCTCCGCACAGCAGTACTCGGCTACAGCCGGCACGCCGACTCGCAGCAGGCGGCTGCGATTGCGTTTCGCGTGCTCTTCTCGCTCGTTCCGCTTGCGGCGCTGACCGTCGCGGTCGTCGATCTGGTCATTCCCGAAGACCAGCGCGAGGAAGTCGTCGACTGGGTCATCGACATGTTGGCCGGCTCGACCGGCCTCGAGGAGAGCGTCAGGCGCGCGCTCGCGCAGGGAACCAGCACGGCCTCCGTCGCGGGCCTCGTCGCCCTCGCGGGCCTGATCTGGGCAGCCAGCGGGATGATGGGAGCGATCCGCCGGGCGTTCCATGCGATCTGGGCGTCCGTCGTCCCGGCCTCGTTCGTCCGCGGGAAGATCCTCGACTTCGTCGTCGTCTTCGGAGCCGGGATCGTCGTGATCGTCGCCTTCGGCCTCGGCATCGTGGTCGATGCCGTCTTCGACGTCGGAAGCGACCTCCGCGCGGCGGTCGGAATCGAGAGTACGGGTGAAAGCTGGCTGGCGGCAGCAGCCGCGAGCGCCGCGACGCTGGGCCTGACCTTCGCGTCCTTCGCCGGTCTCTATCGCTTGCTGCCCACGACCGCGCCGCCTTGGGAGGCGCTCTGGCCCGGCGCTTCCGTCGGCGCCGTCGGCTTTCAGCTCGCGACCACCGGGTACAGCTTCTATCTCTCGAGATTCGGCGAGCTCAGCGTCATCTACGGGTCATTGGGTGCCCTGCTCGGGTTCCTGCTCGTCGTGTGGGCGGGCGCGATCGCCATGCTCTTCGGCGCGGAGATCGTCGCCGGATGGCCGGAGCAGGAGCCACGGGAGACGTAGCTTGGGACTCGTTACTAGGTCATCCGAACGCGCAACACGAATGAATCCGGACGATCAGCCACTTCTAAACCGTGTGCACAAGTCCGATTCTTGTCGGGGGCACGCCGTCCTCCCAGGGGCGAGCCCTCGCCTGCGACAGGCACCGAGTCCCCAAGCGAGCGCAACCTTAGTTTCGAGGTATGACCGTCAAGACCCGGATGATGTAAGTCCGGAACTGCTCCATAAAGTCGGTCAGGAAGGTCTTGGTGGACTCGTCTGCGACCTCTCCGTCGCCGGGGAAGAGCTCCGGGGAATATCGGATGTAGGCCTCGGGTGCGGTCATCTGGCGGGCGTTGCAGAAGCTGAGTACGCCGCGCAGGCTCTGTTGGGCCAACGCCGTGCCGATCTGCCCGACGGATGCCCCAATCACGGCGGCCGGCATTTGGTCGAGGGAGTTTTGACCCCATGGCCGCGAGGCCCAGTCGAGGGCATTCTTCAGCGCCCCGGGAATGGAGCGGTTGAACTCCGGGGTAACGATCAGGATGGCGTCGGAACTCAGCTATCGCCTCCTTCAGCGCCCTAGCCTCGGGCGGAAAATTGTCGTCGAAGTCCTGGCTATAGAGAGGCAGACTCCCGATCGGAATCTCGGTGAACACGAGGTCCTCGGGGGCCAGGCGGATCAGCGCCTTCGAAAGTTCGCGGTTGATGGATGTGGAGGAGAGGCTTCCGACGAAGTAGCCGACCTTGTACGTGGCCATGAGACCCTTTCTTGACGGGTTGCCTTCGAAGTGATGTCCGAATACCCCATCCAGACGCTTTCAAGTCCCCCAACCGTCCCTCGCCGCATTGGCGGACGACGATCGTGGCCCGCGGTTCGGCGCCGCCAGGCGTACGATCCGCTCGATGCGAGCTGGGCATGGCGAGCGAGAGCCGATCGTCATCACGACCGGCGGTTCCGAGGGGGCGAAGCGGCCGCCATGCAAGCCGTTACGCCGCTGAGGAGAGACATCCGACCGTGCGCTCAGTCGAGCCGGGCGAGGATTGGAGCTGGTGGTACGTGGACGAGCCGATGATCCAGCTGGCCGCAGGATGAGCCCGGTTCGCCCGACGATACAGGTCGTCGGCCGCAGCCTCGAGCCAGACCATCACCGGCTGCGTGATTTCTTCACGCGGACTGCGCAGCCATACGAGTTTCTCGAGCTGGGCTCGCCGGAGGCCGCTGCGCTGCTCGCCCAGCACGGCCTTGCAACGCGCGACCTCCCGGTCGTCGTCGACGGCAGCGACGTGTACCCGAACGCGACCCTATCTCGGCTTGCGGAGGCGTGGAACCTCTCGACGCCGCCTTCGCGGAAGCACTACGAACTCGCGATCGTCGGCGCGGGCCCGGCGGGTCTCGGCCGCCGCCGTCTATGCCGCGTCCGACGGGCTCTCGACGGTCGTGATCGAAACCGACGTGCCGGGCGGGCAAGCGTCGCACACGTCCATGATCGAAAACTTCTTCGGCTTCCCCGACGGCATCGGCGGGGCCGAGCTGGCCCGGCTCGCGGGCCGGCAGGCGGAGCGCTTCGGCGCCGAGCTCGTCCTCCTACGCGGCGTCGTGGGTAGCTCGGCACGTGCTGCCCGGGCTCCGTCGCTGCTGATCGACGGCGGCTACGAGGTGACCGCCGACGCGGTGATCGCAGCCAACGGCATGGAGTGGCGCCGGCTCGAGATCGAGGGTGTTTCGGCGCTGCTCGATCGCGGCGTCTATTACGGCGCCGGCCGCAGCGAAGCCGCCCGCTGTGGCGGCGACCATGTCGTCGTGGTCGGCGCCGGAAACTCAGCCGGCCAGGCAGTCCTCCATCTCGCCCGAGCAGGTGCGCGCGTGACGATGGTCGTGCGCGGCGACCAGCTCCGATCGAAGATGTCCGCCTACCTCGTCGAGCGAATCGAGCCAAACCCGCTCATCGACGTCCGGTTGCAGGCCAACGTGACGACGGTCCACGCCGACGGAGAACAGCTCGGCGCGGTGACGATCTCCGATGGCACCGGCGACGGCGAGCAGCTGCCGGCGCGCGCCCTGTTCCTGTGCATCGGCGGTACACCTCGAACCAGCTGGGCGTCAGGCGCAGGCGTCCGCGTCAATCAGTCCGGCTTCGTCCTCACTGGGAGCGATCTGCTCGAAGGAGGAGGGCGGCGTCCAGAAGGGTGGCCGCTCGACCGCGACCCGCTCGTGCTCGAGACGACCATTCCCGGGTTGTTCGCTGCCGGCGATCTGCGCAGTGGGTCGACCAAGCGCGTCGCCGCCGCGGTAGGCGAGGGGGCAATGGCAGCGGCGCTCGTCCACCGCCGGCTCGACGAGCTCGCCGCGGAAGACTAGTCGTGAGGCGGTCCGGTGGACGTCTTGAAGTTCGTCTTTGGTCGTCGCCGGAATTGCGAGACTGAAAGCGTCGACACTGCACTTCGACCGAGGAGGTTCTGAGATGGAGCGGTTGCAAGAGCGGGTCGCGCTGATCACGGGCGCGGCGAGCGGAATCGGTCGTGTGACGGCGGAGCGGCTCGCAGACGAGGGCGCGACGGTCGTGGTGACCGACGTGCAGGACGAGGCCGGTGAGCAGACGGCGGCGGCCATTCGCGATGCCGGCGGCGACGCGCTCTACGCGCACCTCGACGTGACCGACGAGGCTGGCTGGCAGGCCGTCGTCGAGCGCGTGCTCGCCGAGCGCGGTCGGCTCGACATCCTCGTCAACAACGCCGGGCTGGGCGACCTCGCGACGATCGAGGAGACGAGTCTCGCCGACTGGGAACGGACGGTTGCCATCGACCAGACCGGCGTCTTTCTCGGGATGAAGACGTGCGCCGAAGCGCTGAAGTCGTCCGGTAACGCCTCGGTGGTCAACATCAGCTCGATCTTCGGCACCTCGGGTGGCTTCGGGACCTCACCCGCCTACCACGCGGCCAAGGGCGCGGTACGGACACTGACCAAGAACGTAGCCCTGCACTGGGCGACCCAGGGTGTGCGCGTCAACTCGATCCACCCGGGGTTCATCCGCACGCCGATCCTCGACCAGGCGAAAGGGACGGAGGTCTGGGAGTCGATGACGGCGATGACGCCGATGGGCCGCCTGGGCGAGCCTCACGAGATCGCGGCTGCGGTCGCGTACCTCGCGAGCGACGACGCCTCCTTCGTCACCGGCTTGGAGCTGTACGTCGACGGGGGGTTCATCGCGCGCTAGGGGTGCTGGGTCACGGTGGCCCACGAGCAGGCAACCGGGTTAGGACGCGCGCGGGGCTACCGGGTCATTACGCCGACCCGGTGACGCCCGGGCGGGTCCACTGGGGCACCGGTCGGCCGCCGGTTCTGGACCCCATCGGCGCACCGTCCTCATCGGTGCGCAAGAAAGAGTGGGTCGGGAACTGCGGCCACCCCTCGGGCGAGTCCTCCCATTCCTCCCGCCGCCCGTAGACGGTCATGTCGAGCAGCCCGAACACGGGATTCATCACCTCATCGCCCCGGCCGGTCGTCCAGTACGTCAGAAAGATCTTGTCCTTCCGCCGCAAGTAGCAGGAGATCCGGCCGGCGATGCCCACCGTGGGGTCGTCGAGGTGGGCGTTGGAGTACCACGGCACTGTGTAGCCCATGAAGTCGCGGAATGCCGCGATCTCCTCGTATGGCCCGTCCCCGAGGATGGCGAAGGTGATCCCGTTGGCGTTGAGGTAGGCCGCGTCGGCCGCGCGCCGCATCGTCCAGACGTTTCTGGTGCAGCCCTCGCACTGCCACTCCCATGGCTGGCCGTCGTGGAACATGTGGCTGTAGACGACCAGCTCCTCGCGCCCCTCGAAGACATCGCCGAACGGAACCGGGCCGTCGGGGCCGATGACGGTGGTCTCGGGCGGCACCTCTGTCATGGGCAGTCGGCGTCGGGCCGCTGCGATCGTGTCGCCCTCGCGGGTGTGCGCCTTCTCGCGCTTGCGCAGCTCGAGGAGCTGTCGCTCGAAGTCGCCGTGGTCGGTGATGGTCGGGGCTGGGGTGGTCATGGCTCGCTCCTCTCGCGACACGCTTGCGAAAAACTCATCTCGTTCTCCTTTCGACTGGTTCTTTCGAGTTGTGCTCTGCGGACCATGACCGCGGCGGGCGTCGAAATTCATCGCTCCGCTCGATCGAATCGAACCTTGCGGGAAGCATGGCGCCAGGAGTGGCGCGACCGATGAGTTCTCGGCGTCCGATTCGTCCAAGCGGTGTGAACGCAGATCAGTATCAATCGGAATGGAGGCGCGCGCATGACCGCACTGACGCCTGCGGCGGAGTTGGCGGAAACGAACCCCGTACGCCATCCCAACGAGTCCGAGGAGTACCGACAGGCTCGGCAAGAGCTTCTCGTCCAGGAGATCGAGCTACGTCGCCACGCGGAGCGGGTCGCATCGCTACGCCGCGAGTTGCCGCCCGGCGGCGAGGTCCCTCGTGAGTATCGCTTCGTCGCCGAAGACGGCTCCGCTGTGACGCTGAAAGACCTCTTCGGCGATCACGAGACGCTGATCGTGTACAGCTACATGTTCGGCCCGGAGCGTGAAGCGCCGTGCCCGATGTGCACCTCGCTCATGGGCGGTCTGGATCACAAGATCGCCGACATCCGTCAGCGCGTTGCCATCGCCTTCACCGCCCGCTCGCCGATCGAGCGCCTCGTCGAGGCCAAGGCGGCGCGAGGCTGGCGCGATCTGCCCGTGTTCAGCGACGGCAGTGGCGACTACACGCGCGACTACGTGTCGGCCGATGACGCCGACATCCCGGCCTACAACGTCTTCACGCGTCGAGGCGACGAGATCCGGCACTTCTGGAGCGACGAGATGACCGGCGAGATGGCCGATCCCGGACAGGATCCGCGCGGCGCGGTCGAGATGGATCCGCTGTGGCTTCTGCTCGACACGTCGCCCGAGGGTCGCGGCACGGATTGGTATCCCAAGTTGGCGTACTGAGTCGAGCCGCACCCCTCTCTCGGACGTAGTTCGAGCTCAGGAGCCCGGACATGAGGCCTTCCTAGAGGTGGCGTGCTGACGCCGTACCGGCGATTTCCTGCAAACTCGCTTCGTGCCGGTCTGCGCGCAATGCGGTACGGATAACCCCGAGATCGCCAAGTTCTGTCTGGCGTGCGGATCTGCGCTGGCGGCGGCCCCCCCGCGACAGGAGTTCCGCAAGATCGTGACGATCGTCTTTTCCGACCTCAAAGGCTCGACAGCCATGGGCGAGAAGCTCGACTCGGAGTCGCTCCGCGAGGTGATGACGCGCTACTTCGACTCGATGAGCGCCGAGCTGGAGCGACACGGCGGCGTGGTCGAGAAGTTCATCGGCGACGCGATCATGGCAGTCTTTGGTCTTCCGAAGCTGCACGAGGACGACGCGTTGCGCGCAGTACGCGCGGCGGCAGACATGCAGCGTGCGCAAGCGAAGCTAAACGATGAGCTCGAGCGCCACTGGGGCGTGCGGCTTACGGTTCGAACCGGCGTCAACACAGGCGAGGTTGTCGCAGGCGATCCGACGTCGGGACAGCGTCTCGTTACCGGGGACGCCGTGAACGTCGCCGCACGCCTGGAGCAAGCCGCTGGAGCGCAGGAGGTGCTGCTCGGAGATCTCACGTACCGCCTGGTACGGGACTACGTCGACGTCCAGGAAGTGGAGCCGCTCGAGCTGAAGGGAAAGTCGAAGCCAGTGCCCGCCTATCGCTTGGTCGGTATCAAGCAGAGCAGCGAGCGGCAGCGCCGACTCGACTCGCCGATGATCGGGCGGGACCGCGAGCTCGAACAGTTGTCCGGAGCTCTCGAAGGAGCGATCGACACACGCACTTCTCGGCTCGTGACAATCGTCGGAGAGGCTGGAGTCGGAAAGTCGCGGCTGATCGACGAGTTCGTCCTCTCGGTCGAAGACCGCGTGCAAATGCTTCGGGGTCGGTGCCTTCCGTACGGCGATGGGATCACGTTCTGGCCGCTAGCCGAAGCCGTTCGGCAGGCGGCGGGGATCGTGGAGCGCGACACGATGGAGTCGGCCAAGTCGAAGGTCGCCGGGTTGACGAGCGACAGCGACGTCCTCGAGCGCGTCGAATCCGTGATCGGCCTCTCCTCGACGTTGTTCCCGGTGGAAGAGCTCGTCTGGGGAGCTCGGAAGCTCCTTGAAGAGCTTGCGCGGGTCAGACCTCTCGTAGTGCTCTTCGAGGACATCCACTGGGCGGAGGCCACGTTTCTCGAGTTCCTCGAGCAGATCGTCAGCGGCACCGAAGACGCACAACTTCTCATTGTTGGCTCGGCTCGACACGAGCTCGTGGAACGACTGCCCGAGTGGTCGACAGGAGGCCACTCGGCCATGATCGAGCTCGAGCGCCTCTCGGCGGACGAGGCAGGGGCGATCGCGGAGCACTTGCTGGGCGCGACCGGCCTGGATGCTCGAATTCGCTCCCGCATTGCGACCGCGGCGGAAGGGAACCCACTATTCGTCGAGCAGTTCCTGTCCATGCTGATCGACGACGGACTGATCCGTTTCGAAGGTGGATCGTGGCGCGCAACCACGGAGATCGACCGTGTCAACGTTCCTCCCACGATTCAGGCGCTCCTCGCGTCCCGAATCGATCATCTCGAGCCGGACGAGCGCGCGGTGATCGAACCGGCGTCCGTGATCGGGTACCTATTTGTCAAGGACGCCGTCCGCCATCTCGTCCAAGAGCACATTCGTGATGACATCGAAGCGAAGCTCGGGGTGTTGACGGGGAAGCAGCTCGTCCAACCCGACCCGACTCGGCCATCCGAGGAAGAGGCATTTCGCTTCCATCACATCCTCATTCGCGATACCGCCTACGAGGGAGTTCTCAAGCGCGCCCGCGCCAGGTACCACGAGCACTTCGTCGAGTGGGCTGACGGTGTCAACCGCGAGGGCGCCACCGAATTCGAGGAGATCCTCGGCTACCACCTGGAGCAGGCGCACCGCTATCGCTCGGAGCTCGGGCCGCTCGACGACAAGGGACAGGCTCTTGGAGCGGATGGCTCTCGCCGGCTCGCATCGGCGGGGCGCCGCGCCTTCTCACGCGGGGATGTGGCTGCGGCCGCGAAGCTCCTGGGCCGTGCCGTCGCCCTTCTGCGCGACGATGAGCCTGCGAAGCTTGAGCTCCTCCCCGACTACGGAGAGGCATTGCTCCAGGTTGGACGGTTCTCCGAGTCGGAAACCGTCTTGGACATGGCGATCGAACGAGCACCGGCGGCGGGTCTGCCCGGCGTGCGCGCGCACGCGTTGCTGGTGCGCCTCCTCGTCAAGCTTCGTGCCGGCGATCCGGAGAGCTGGCGAGACGAGGCGGCGGCGACGATTACCGAGGCAATGGCCGTGTTCCAGGAGGCGGGCGACGACGCCGGCCTGGCAAAGGCCTGGCGGCTGCTCGCATGGTCACACGGCGTCGCCTGCCACTTCGGACTCGCTGCGGAGGCGTCGGAGAAAGCTCGCGCGCACGCTACCCTCGCTGGGGACGTCCGCCAACAGACGCGGAGCTCGGTGGCGTACGCCGCCGGTGCGCTCTTCGGCCCCACTCCGGTCCCCGAGGCCATCGAACGCTGCAGCCTCATGGCCGAAGGCGTCTCGGGCGATCGACAATCCGAGGCGATTCTGCTGGCTCTGCTTGCAAGCCTGCTGGCGATGTATGGGTCATTCGAGCGCGCCAGGGAGCATGCGGGCCAGAGCCGCGCCATGCTCGAGGAGCTCGGGCTCGACGTCGAACTGGCAAGCATCGCCATTGAGGCGTGGCGCGTTGAGATGCTTGCGGGTGAAGCGCTGACGGCCGAGCACGAATTGCGCCGTGCATACGAACTCCTCACGGGGATGGGGGAGAAGTATCTGCTGTCAACGGTCAGTGGTCTCCTTGGGCAGACCGTCTATGACCTGGGGCGGTTGGACGAGGCTGAAGATCTCGGCCGCCAGTCCCGCGACCTGTCGTCCGACGACGACGTCGGCAACCAGGCTCTCTGGCGCTGTCTACTTGCGAAAGTCCTGGCCCGCCAGGGGAAGCCCGACCAAGCCGAGGCGTATGTGCGTGAAGCCCTTGAGATTCTCGCACCCACCGATCACGTGCTGTTGAAGTACGGCGCTCTCCTGGATACGGCCGAAGTGCTGCGCCTCGCGGGACGGGACGCGGAGAATGAACTGATCGAGGCACGCCGCCTCGCCCGCGCGAAAGGCAGCCCTACGATGACCAAGGCGGTGGAAGCGCTTCTCCTTCCCACGCCCGAGACGGTCGTCTCCCCGTCTTAGCCGAACCTCCAGTCTCCGTTCGTCGCAGCAGGACACGTCACCGTCCAAATCTTCGTCGGATTGTCCTTGACGAACGTGCATCCCTGGTACGGAGCGCCGTTGTGGAAAGCGAGGTCGAGTTTCTCGCCTTTGGGGAATCCGATCTCGGGGATCTTGAAGATGTGGGTCGCCGCAGGAGTGAACGACCAAGTGTTGGCGGGTGATGCGGGACACGTGAATCCGGGTTTCGGGATGCAGATGCTTGACATCTCCGTGAAGCCGCCCCCGTACGGAGCATTACCTTCGACGATCTCGATGATGAGGCCGGGGTTCAAAGCATCATCCAGTGGTTTCGTCGATGCGCACACCGCTGTGGCGATCTTGTTCTGCACGCTCCAACTGAGAGGTTTGTGACGAGGTTTGCGGACGTGGTGCTGCAACTTCCCGGGAGCGATCGTCGAGATCGCGTAGCCACCTGACTTCTTCTGATCCGGCTGCAGGAGCATCGTCGTCAGTTCGGGCCCGAAGGGGAACGTGTCGTTCGATCCCGGGCTGGTTTTCCTTGATCGACCATGCCTCCTGTCGCGGTAAGCGTGCAATCGGTGACTCGGGTCCGGGGGGAGTCACAGCTGAGACTCGAGGGATTCGCAGGGGTCGGCGACTGCCAGACGAGAGTGACCTTGATCGGCGGCGAGCCTGCCGGCAGCTGACCAAACTCTGGACATGTGTAGTCGGTCGCCGTGAGGCCGGCAAAGGGCGGCCCGCCAGGCTCACAACTGGCGTAGACCAGCGCATGCGAGCATGACGTCGTTGTTCACCTTGGTGAATGGTCGGTTCATCCGGAAGAACACGTGGGTGAACGTGCTGCTCTGAGAATTTTCGAATGAGGTTGTGTAAGCGACGTTCTTGCCGAAGGTCAACTCGTCAGGCCCAGGGATGTCGTCGAACAGCACGGTCGGAGCCCGGTTCCCCGCGGGAGCCGACGTTGTCATAACGCCGAGCACGCTCAGTCCTAAGAGCGCAGCTACGCCCGCCGCGAACATTGATCGCTTTCGCATAACACCCTTCAATCCCATCCCAGTTCCCCTCTCCCAGTTTCCGCAGAAATGCGCAGTCAGCCGCCAGGCCGATGCTCTCAAGCCGCCGGCCAGCATGGCATGAACCCGCTCGGAAGTAAACAGGAAAGCCATGTCCTGAGCGCTGGTCGTTGGCGTCGCCTCGCTGGCCGAGAACTGTGCGCCTCCTTCGGCTGCTCGGCCGCATCGCAGACGACTCCAAGCCGATATTGTGCATTGGTTACGCCCCGCGTTGCCAGGCCCACAGCGGGCGGCGAGCATCCTGAAATGCCTGCTACCCTGGCGCAACGGTCGGCAATGAAGCCGGCCGGTGAGATGAGCTTCTCGTTCCTCCTTCGGGTGTTTCGAGGTAGGCAAGTCTCGAACCCGTAAAGGAGTCGAACACCAATGTCCCAGCAGTCTTTCCGTGAACTCGGCGTGTCCGCGCGCGTTTCAGACGCGCTCGCCGCACGCTCGATTCACGAGCCGTTCACCATTCAATCGCTTGTCCTCCCGGACGCGCTCGCGGGCCTCGATGTGCTCGCAAAGTCGCCGACCGGGTCGGGCAAGACCCTCGCGTTCGCGATTCCGATCGTCGAGCGCACGACCAAGCAGGACCGGCGCCCGAGCGCGCTCGTCCTCGTCCCGACGCGGGAGCTCGCGGTTCAGGTCACCGAGGATTTCTCGGCGATCGCGTCCGCGAACGGCCTTCGGGTAGCCGCTGTGTACGGCGGGATGCCCCTGAAGTCGCAGGCAGATCGCGCACGAGGAGCGAACATCCTCGTCGCGACGCCCGGCCGTCTTCAGGATCTGGCTGACCGTCGCCTCCTCGACCTCTCGGCAGTCCGCATCCTCGTCCTCGACGAGGCCGACCGGATGCTCGACATGGGCTTCAAGCCGCAGGTCGATCGAGATCATGCGCCTCCTGCCGAAGAACCGGCAGACGATGTTCTTCTCGGCCACGCTCGACGGCGAGGTCGGAGAGCTCGCCCGCGCGTACACGAGCAGCCCATCTCGATTCGAGGCCGACCTCCCCGCAGACCGCGCCGTCGGCGACATCGACCACCGCTTCGTCGCGGTCAGCCCGGACACGAAGGTGGAGACCCTCGTCGACCACATCCGCGCCTCCGACGGGCTGACGCTCGTCTTCGTCCGAACGAGGCGTGGCGCGGACCGGCTGGCCAAGAAGCTGGCGTTCCACCAGGTCGAAGCCGTGGCGATGCACGGCGACCTCTCCCAGGGCCAGCGCCAGCGGGCACTTCGGCGCTTCGAGTCGGGGAAGGTGCAGGTTCTCGTCGCGACGGACGTCGCCGCGCGCGGACTCGACATCGACGACATCGCCCATGTCATCAACTACGACCCGCCGGAGGAGGACAAGGGCTACGTCCACCGCACCGGTCGCACAGGGCGCGCGGGACGCAGCGGAACCGCGATCACGTTCATCCTTCCCGACCAGGAGGCCGAGGCAAGCCGCACGGCCAACCGGCTCGGGCACCGGGAGCAGTTCGAGCAGGCGGGTCTGCAGACCGCCCGGCCGAAGCTCGTCTACACGAGCCGCCGCGGCCGGCGCTCGAAGTGGTAGCCGGCACTCCGGCGTTCGTCCATTGCCCGTCCGCTCTGAGATCCGCAACGTCGCGATCGTCGCGCACGTCGATCACGGCAAGACGACGCTCGTCGATGCCCTGCTCTGGGAGTCAGGCGCGTTCCGGGCGAACCAGGACGTCGCCGAGCGCGTCCTCGACACGATGGACCTCGAGCGCGAGAAGGGCATCACGATCCTCGCCAAGAACACGGCCGTCCGCTACGGCCCGACGAAGATCAACATCATCGACACACCGGGCCATGCCGACTTCGGAGGTGAGGTCGAGCGCGGGCTGACGATGGTCGACGGCGTGCTCCTGCTCGTCGACGCGAGCGAGGGCCCGCTGCCGCAGACGCGGTTCGTGCTCCGAAAGGCGCTCGAGTCGAGGCTGCCGGTGATCCTCGTCGTCAACAAGGTCGATCGTCCCGATGCGCGGATCAAGGCCGTCGTCGACGAGGTCTACGAGCTCTTCCTCGACCTGGACGCGGACGAGACCCAGATCGAGTTCCCGATCGTCTACTGCAATGCGAAGGCGGGACGCGCATCGCTCGATCCCGACCCAGACGCGCTCGAACAGGATCTCCAGCCTCTGCTCGACCTCATCCTCGAGCGCATCCCGGCTCCGACCTACGACGATGGCCATCCGCTGCAGGCGCTCGTCACGAACCTCGATGCCTCTCCGTACGTCGGCAGGCTCGCCCTCTGCCGCGTCCTTCAGGGGACGATCCGGCGCGCCCAGCAGATCGCCTGGTGCCGCTCCGACGGGACGATCGAGCGGGCGAAGGTGACCGAGCTCTATGTCACCGAGGCGCTCGACCGTGTCGAGGCCGAGGAAGCGGGACCGGGGGAGATCATCGCCGTCGCAGGCATCCCCGAAGTGACGATCGGCGAGACCCTTGCCGACCCGGACGACCCGCGTCCGCTACCGGTGATCGCAGTCGACGAGCCTTCGCTCTCGATGACGATCGGCATCAACACCTCGCCGCTGGCGGGGCTGGACGGCGACAAGGTCACCGCCACGCTCGTCGAGGCGCGGCTTCGCTCCGAGCTGATCGGCAACGTCTCGCTCCGAGTGCTCCCGACCGAGTCTCCCGACACCTGGGAGGTGCAGGGCCGCGGCGAGCTCCAGCTGGCGATCCTCGTCGAGCAGATGCGGCGCGAAGGCTTCGAGCTGACCGTCGGCAAGCCCCAGGTCGTGACCCGTTACGTGGACGATGTCCTGCACGAGCCCTTCGAGCGCGTCTCCATCGACGTGCCCGAGGACTACCTCGGCGTCGTCACGCAGCTCTTCGCGCTCCGCAAGGGTCGTACGGAGGCGCTCGTCAACCACGGCTCGGGCTGGGTGCGAATGGACGTCGTCGTGCCGGCGCGCGGCCTGATCGGCTTCCGCACCGAGTTCCTGACCGAGACCCGAGGCACCGGGATCCTCCACCATGTCTTCGATCGCTTCGAGCCGTGGGTCGGGGAGCTCCGAACGCGACCGACCGGCGCTCTCGTCGCCGACCGTCGTGGCAAGTCGACCGCCTTCGCGGTGCTCAACCTGCAAGAACGCGGTTCGCTCTTCATCGGCCCGGGGGTCGACGTCTACGAAGGGATGATCGTCGGGGAGAACGCTCGTGCCGGGGACCTCGACGTCAACCCGACGAAGGAGAAGAAGCTCTCGAACATGCGCGCCCCGAATGCGGACGAGACCGTTCGCCTGATTCCACCGAGGCCGCTCTCGCTCGATCAGGCGCTCGAGTACATCCGCGAGGACGAAGCCGTCGAGGTGACGCCCGGCCACGTGCGCCTGCGCAAGGCCGAGCTCTCCGCCCAGCGCCGTCAGACGGCGGCGAGCCGCAAGGCGCGCGGGCTCGCCCCGGTCAGCAGCTGAGATTCAGTCCGAGCTCCATGGGGTGGGGAGCCATACGAAAAGCTCCGACCGACTCCTCGGGGTTAAGAACCTGCTGAGTCGCTGAAACGACCGCGAGGACACCGGTGTTGGTCGCTACGATCCGTCCATGCCTACCTTCCTGATCGCGTTCATCATCCCCATGGCTATCGGCCTCTGGGCCCAGCATCGAGTCAAGAGCACGTTTGCGCGCAACCTTCAGGTTCCCGCGTCCCACGGGATGACGGGGGCGGAAGTCGCCCGCCGCATCCTCGACTCGAACGGCTTGCACGAGGTTCCGATCGAAGAGACGCCCGGCCAGCTCTCCGACCACTACGACCCGCGTAGCCGCTCCGTTCACCTCTCCCCCGAGGTGTACGGCGGCCGGTCGATCTCGTCGACCGCGGTCGGCTCGCACGAGGTGGGTCACGCGCTCCAGCACGCGAAGTCGTACTCGTTCTTCAAGTTCCGAAGCGCGCTTGCTCCCGCGGTGCAGTTCACCTCGAACATCTGGCTGCTCTTCCTGATCGGCGGCATCTTCCTGAACATCCTCGGCTTCATCTACATCGCAGTCGCGCTCTACTCGGTCGCGGTGCTGTTCACACTCGTCACGCTGCCCGTCGAGTTCGACGCCTCGAAGCGTGCGAAGGGGCAGTTGAACGATCTCGGGCTCGTTCCGGCGAGCGAGAGCGAGGGCGTCAAGAGCGTTCTCTCAGCTGCGGCCTGGACGTACGTCGCCGGCGCCCTGGCGGCGGTGGCGATGCTCCTCTACTACCTGTCGCTGCTCTCCAACCGGTAGCACGCGAAAGACTGGGTGGCTGTCACCTTCGGGTGACAGCCACCAAGCTGTTCATCGTTCGTGCGGCATCCAGCTGAAGCGGGTCAGCGCGATGACGAGACCCGCCGCTCCCCAGGCCGCGACGATTGCGAGCGCCGTCGGATCGGCGAAGAGCGACTCGCCATCGAGATAGACGCCGTTCACGATGTCGAGGAAGTACGTCAGCGGGAGAACGTCGGCGATCGCGTCGAGGAACGCCGGGATAGTCCTCGCGTCGGTCCGAACGAGCCGGAGAGGAACGCCATCGGGAGGAGGACCACATTGACGACCGCGGAGACCCCTTCGGCCGAGCGAATGAGCGAGGCGGCACCCACCCCGAGACCGGCAAAGCAGGCGACGCCGAGAACGACGGCGCCTGCGAAGCCAAGCCAGTTCGCGGGGGCGCTCGCGTCGAAGACGAACCTCCCCAGGAGGACGAGCGAACCCGCCTGCAGCGCGAAGATCACGAGGGTCGAGAGGAGGACGGCGGCGATGTAGGTCGGAGGTGGGAGGGGCGTCGAACGAAGCCGTTTCAGAATTCCGATCTCGCGCCTGCCGACGAGGATGATCGCGAGACCGCCGAACGCGGTGTTCGCGGCTCCGTAGCCGAAGAGGCCCGCCGAGGAGGATGTCGGCGGAGGCCACGCTGACGCCGTCCACCTCGATCTCGTCTGAGTAGACCGAGCCGAGCAGGGTGTAGAGCAGAAGCGGGAAGATGAAGATGAAGATCGCCGCCTCCCGGCTCCGCCAGAAGATCCGCTGCTCGTACGCGAGCTGGTGAAAGAGCAGCGTCACTCGGCACCCTCGTCGTCGCCGACCAGGTCGAGATAGACGTCCTCGAGCGTGGGGCGCCGCACCTCCAGGTGCTCCAGGCGGCGACCGCTCGCGAGGGCGTCGGAGGTGAGCTCGTGCAACGTCTGGGTCGGGTCGTCGGTCTGAACGACCACCTGCTCACCGTTCAGCTGGAAGCGAATCTCGGCCTTGTGGGCGTCCCCGATCAGCTCGGCCGGGGTTCCCAGGCTCACGATCTTCCCGGCCTGGATCACCGCGACCCGGTCCGCGAGCTGCTGCGCCTCGTCGAGGTAATGGGTCGTCAGGAGGATCGTCTTTCCGAGCGATCTGAGCGTTCGGATCAGATCCCACGCCGTTCGGCGGGCGGCGGGATCGAAGCCGGTCGTCGGCTCGTCGAGGAAGACGAGGTCGGGGTCGCCGACGAGCGCAATGCCGAGGTCGAGACGGCGCTTCTGTCCGCCGGAGAGGGTTTTCACGCGGGCGTCGCGCTTCTCCTCGAGCCCGACGAGCCGGATCACGTCGTCGACGTCTCGTGGCTGCTCGTAGTAGCCGGCGAAGAGCCGGTGGACCTCGCGGACTGTCAGGAGCGGGGTGAACTCGGAGTGCTGGAGCACGACGCCGATCCGCTCGCGAAGCGCGCGGGGCGCGGCGGCGGGATCGTGGCCCAACACGCTGACGTCTCCGGAGTCGCGCGTCCGGTAGCCCTCGAGGATCTCGACCGCCGTCGTCTTGCCGGCGCCGTTCGGGCCGAGCAGCCCGAAGACCTCGCCTGCCCGAACCTCGAAGCTCACTCCCCGTAGCGCCTCGACCCCGTCGTACGACTTTCGCAGGTCGTCAGCGACGATCGCGCTGGTCATGTGGGCGGCACTCAGGAGTCCATGGAGAGCTCGGCGACGCCTCCGGGCGGAAAGCCGGGATCGTGGCCTGTCAGCTCGAGCGCGATCTCCGAGCAGTCCGGCTGGTGGCAGACGGCCGCAACCGGGCCCTCCACGCCGGCGACGGCATCCCCGAGGCGCTCGAGGGTCGTTCCCGGAGCGAGCCGCTCGTCGATCCTCAGCTCGGCGGAGCACGCTCCGGCGATCGCCTCGGCGGTCTCCCTCGCTCGGAGCAACGGACTCGAGAGAACGAGGCGAGGCGGCGTGGAGTGGTCCGCGAGCCTCTCTGCGAGCGCTGCGGGCCTCGTCCCGACCGCGAGTGGAAAGGGGCCTGCGAGTCGTCGGGGTCACCGGGATCGGAATGCGCGTGGCGAACGAGGAAGAGGAGCATCGCGACGAGCATAGTCACGTCCTGAGCGCGCAGTCCTTGGCGGAGTAGGGTGGCGCGCGTGCTCGAGCCTGCGCTACGTCGTCGCCGACGTCTTCACCGACCGCGCGCTCGAGGGGAACCAGCTTGCCGTCTTCACGGACGCGCGCGCGATCGACGAGCAGACGATGCAGGCGCTCGCGCTCGAGATCGGGTTCTCCGAGACGACGTTCGTGCTGCCGCCGGAGCAAGGAGGCACGGTCCGGATCCGCATCTTCACGCCCAGGTCCGAGCTTCCGTTCGCCGGGCATCCGTGTCTCGGCACGGCCTGGGTGCTGGCGTCGTCGCTCCAGCGCGAAGTGATCGAGCTGGAGACGCAGAGCGGCATCGTCCCGGTCGAGCTCGAGCGGGAGGGCAGCGGGAAGATCGTGTTCGGGCGGATGAGCCAGCCGCTGCCGAGCGTCGAGCCCTATCCGCGAGCCGGATGCGCTCTTGCGGGCGTTGAAGCGTCGGCGGATCCCAGCTGCCCGTCGAGCGCTACGACAACGGCGTGCGACACACATTCGTCACGCTCGGGTCGTTCGAGGAGGTCGCGGCGCTCCGCCCCGACTTCTGCCGCGCTTGCCGAGCTCGAAGTCATGGTCAGCTGCTTCGCAGGCTCCGGGCGCCGCCTGGAAGACGCGCATGTTCGCTCCCTCGCAGGGAGTGCACGAAGACCCGGCGACGGGCTCGGCGGCGGGCCCGCTCGTCGTGCACCTCTGCCGTCACGGCCGCGTCGAGTGGGGAGAGTGGATCGAGATCGCGCAGGGCGCCGAGATCGGCCGGCCCTCGACGCTCTTCGCGCGGGCCGACGCGCGAGACGGGGAGCTCGAGCACGTTTCGTGGGCGGGCACGCGGTCGTGGTCGCGCGCGGCGAATTCCGGCTGTAGGGACGGGCCTGCCGGGCCGCGCATGACGCAGCTGCGACCGTTCACGGCCTGGCGAAGCGGTAGTGGGAGACGCCCCACTCCGATCCCGAGCGGTAGCCCCACAGCTCCGCGCAGGCCATGAAGAAGATGCGCCACATGCGCAGCCGGCGCTCTGCGTCCGATCCATAGGTTCGTCGACAAGACGTCGAGAACCTCGTCGCGTGCGTCGTCCATGCGGCCGAGCCAGGCCTCGGCCGTCCGCGCGTAGTGGAGCCCGCTGACTGCCCACTGCTGCTCGAGCTCGAGTGTTCCGGCGAAGTGCGGGATCAGGTCATGCGAGGGCATGGTTCCGGCCGTGAAGAAGTGCTTGGCCATCCAGCCCGACTCGTACGCGTACGCGAGCTCGCGGTGCGAGAAGACGTGGACGAAGAGCTTGCCTCCGGGCTCGAGCCAGCCGGCGATCTTGCCCAGGAGCGCTTCGTAGTTTCGCGCGTGCTCCAGCATCTCGACGGATACGACCCGGTCGAAGCGGCGCGCGACGTCGAACACGTTCGCGTCGGCCGTGACCACCTCGATCGAGTCGAGACCGCGATCTCGTGCGCGACCCTCGATGAACTCCCGCTGAGTCCGCGAGTTCGAGACTGCGAGGATTCGACACGCGGGATAGCGCTCCGCGAGCCAGAAGGTCAGCGAGCCCCAGCCGCACCCGAGGTCGAGGATCTCCATCCCGTCCTCGATCTCGGCGCGCTCGCAGGTCAGCGCCAGCATCGCCTCCTCGGCTGCCGCGAGCGACTCGACGCCCTCGGGCCAGAGGCAACAGGAGTACTTGAGCCGCGGGCCGAGCACGAGCTGGAAGAACTCCGCCGGAACCTCGTAGTGCTGCTCGTTCGGCTTCTCCACCTGGCGTGCGATCGCAGATGCCCGAAGCTGGTCGAGGAACGCCTTCTGGCGCGAAGGCCCGCCGCGCCGCTCGCGTGCGAGGCGCCGGGCGCAGTTCACGCGAATCGCGCGACGAACGACGGGGTCCGGGATGCGCTCGATCATCGGCTCAGCACCAGCTGTGCGTCGTCCAGCCAACCGGTGCGGAAGGCCGCCTCGCACGAGCCGAGGTAGAAGTCCCACGTTCGCACGAAGCGCTCGTCGTAGCCGAGTGCGCGCACGTCGTCGATCGCAGTCCCAGAACCGCGAGCGCCAACGGCTGAGCGTCTCGCCGTAGTGCGCGCCGATCTCGTCGACCGAGCGCACGCTCAGCGTCGAAGCGTCGGTCATCGCGCTCGTCAGCGCGCTCCGCGAGGGGATCAGGCAGCCGGGGAACACGTAGCGCTCGATCCAGTCCGCCGCGCGGCGATAGCGTGGATAGCGCTCGTCGGGCACGAGGATGGTCTGGATGCACGCGACTCCTCCGTGTTCCAGGAACCGGTCGCACGCTTCGAAGAACGTCGGGAACTGTCGTTCGCCGATCGCCTCCAGCATCTCGATCGACGCGAGCTTCGTGTAGGTGCCGCGATGCTCGCGGTAGTCCTCCTCCAGGATCGTCACGCGCTCCGAGAGTCCGGCGGCCGCCACCCTCGCGCGCGCGAGCTCGGCCTGTTCGGTCGAGATCGTCAGGCCCGTCACATGCGCGCCGTACTCGCCCGCGGCGACGAGCGCGAACGAACCCCACCCGCAGCCGATCTCGAGAATCCGGTCGTCCGGGGTCAGCTCCAGCTTGTCGCAGACCCGGCGGAGCTTCCGCCGCTGTGCGTCCGCGAGCGGCTCGTCCGGACGCTCGAAGACGGCGCACGAGTACGTCATCGTCTCGTCGAGCATGAGGCGGAAGAGGTCGTTTCCGAGGTCGTAGTGGTAGCCGATGTGCCGTCGTGCGCGGAGCAGGCCCTGACGCGTGTTGGGCCGCGGCCGCGCGTTCAGGATCCGGGCGAGACGTGGGTGGCGCTCGCGGGCGGCCCGCGCGTTCCGCAAGAGGAGCGCGACGAGCTCCGGAAGATCGGGCGCGTCCCACTCGCCGGCCGTGTACGACTCCCCGAGGCCCAGCGCTCCGCGGCTGGCGACGCGGCGGAAGAAGCCGTTGCTGTGGATCTCCATCGAGACCGGCTCGCCCGAGCCGAAGTGCCGGGTCGAGCCGTCGGGAAGCCGCACCTCGAGTGCTCCCGCTTCGAGCCCAGCGAGCGCGCGCTCGAGCAAGGACATCGCGATCCGCTCGAGGACCCGGCCGCGCGGCGGAGGAGCCTCGCGCAGTGTGCGCTCGACAGTGCTCATCGAGAACGTACGGTGCTCATCGCCGAACCGAGCCTTCACCGGGCACGAACGGTGGCTTGCGGTGGAACGGCACGCGCTTCGCGAAGAGCTTGAGCGCCTGCCAGTGGATGAGCGTCGTGACCTGAAGGGGCATGAGCGGGTAACGCGCGAGCATCCGGGCGAGGCTTGCATTCGTCAGCTCGCGGCGCTCGAGGTGGAGAACGGCCGTGAGTGGGCGCGCCGCGCCTTCCCGCACGTGGATCCGCGCCCAGACCTCGTCGCCCGGCTCGGAGAACGCGTACTCGTAGTCGAGGTCGAGCCCGAAGAACGGGGAGACGTGGAGCCGCTTCGCATGCTCGTAGCGAAGCGAAGGCCCCTCGAGCAGCTCGGGCAGCCGCTCGCCGAACGTGTTGGCGAGCTCGGCCACGATGCCCGCGAGCCGTCCGTCTGGTCCGTAGCACCAGTGAAACGTGACCGGGTTGAAGACGTACCCGAGAACGCGAAGCTGGGTGAGCGTGAGCACGCGCTCGACGACGGCGCCGCGCTCCGCGCAGAAGCGGACGACCGCCTCCTTCAACGGCGTGCCGTCGCCGTCCAGGTAGTCGCGATCGCGAAACGAGACGACGTTCCGGCGATTGCGGGAGACCAGGGCGAGCCGGCGCTCGACCTCCGGAAGCTCGTCCAGATCGAGCAGGAAATACGACACGCGATAGCGGAACGAGTTGCGGCTCGGCTCACGGCGCGAATGCATGAGCGAGCCTTCGTAGAGCCCGGATCTCACCACGCGACTCCCAGCGCCGCGGCCGCGCGCACACCGGATGCGAGCCCGTCCTCGTGGAATCCGTAGCCGTGGTAGGCGCCCGCGTACTCCGTGTGTCGCCGGCCGGAAAGCGTCGGCAACTCTGCCTGCGAGGCCATGCTCTCGAGGGTGTACAGCGGATGCGTATAGACCGTGCGCATGACAGTGGTCTCGGGGTCGATCTCGTCCGAACGGTTGAGGGTGAGGCAGTAGTGCTCGTCCGCAGCGAAGCGCTGAAGGCGGTTCAAGTAGTACGTGACCGTCGGCTTGCTCGATCCGTTCACGTGGTAGTTCCACGACGCCCGTGCCGCAGAGACGCGGGGCAGGAACCGCTGGTCGGTGTGGAGAACGGCTTCGTTCGTCGTGTACTGCCACGCGCCGAGCAGCCTGCGCTCGTCAGCGCTCGGATCGGCGAGGAGCGCTAGTGACTGATCCGCATGCGTCGCCAGCACGACCTTGTCGAAGCGGCGGGTCTCGCCATCCTCGGTGACGATCTCCACCCCCGAGTCGTCACGCCGGACCGCGCGCACACCCAGACCGAGATGAACCTGGCCGCGCAGGCGTTCCAGCAACGCGGCCACGTACGTGTTGGCCCCGCCTTCGATGGTCCTCCAACGGTGCCGCCGAAGACCGAGCATGCCGTGTCGCTCGAAGAAGCGGATCCCGTACGCGGCTGGAAAGTCGAGCGCACGCTCCGGCGAGCTCGACCAGAGCGCCGACGCCAGCGGCATCAGGAAGTGACGGCGGAAGCGTCGCGAGTACCCGCGCTCGTCGATGTACGCCCCGAGAGTTCGCCCCTCGAGGCTCCCGTCCTGGAGCGCCTCCTCGGCGGTTCGCAGCCAGCGGACGACCTCCGTCAGGAGCGAGAGGAAGCGTGTGTCCCCGAGGCGCCGTCCCTGCGCGAAAGGCCTGCGACCGGACCACTCGAGCCCGCAGTCGCCGCAGCTCACCGAGAACGACATCTCCGAGCGGCGGGTCGCCACGCCGAGCTCGCGGAGGAGACGACCGAAGACCGGGTAGTTGGGCTCGTTGTGCACGATGAAGCCAGTGTCGAGCGCGAGCCCCCCGTATCGGACGGTGTTTACGTGACCACCCGGGCGGTCATGCCGCTCGAACAACTCCACGTGATGAGCCTTGGAGAGCACATGCGCTGCCCCGAGCCCCGACACCCCTCCACCGACGATCGCTATACGCATCGAACTGGTATTCGCCGTGCGGCGAATTTTGGTTGAGCGAGCCTCGAACCCGGAGCCTCTAAGGTGAACACCATCGAATCCGCAGCGATACCCACCGGAACCGTTCGAAAACGCACGAGCTTCGCGAGCCAGCTCGTCACCATCGTCGCCGTGGTGGTTCCACCGCTGGGGCTGCTCTCGGCCATGGGCCTCCTCTGGGGGGTGGCGTTCCACTGGCTCGACCTGGCCGTGCTCGTCGGGATGTACGTCGTCTGCGCTTTCGGGACGACGATCGGATTCCACCGCTACTTCACGCACAAGGGCTTCGAGACCAGCAACGTCGTCAAGGCGACACTCGCCGTGCTCGGCTGCATGACCATGCAGGGGCCGCTGACCCAGTGGGTGACGGATCACCGCAAGCACCACGCGCTCTCCGACGCGGAGGGCGATCCGCACTCGCCGCACGTCGGCCACGGGGACGGCGTCTGGGGCGCGGTCAGGGGCTTCGCGCACGCTCACGTCGGCTGGCTCTTCACGCTCAAGGGCATGGAGCGAGGACGCGACTACGGGAAGGATCTGTACGAGGACCGGCTGGTTCGCACGATCGATCGCATGTATCTCCTCTGGGTCGTCCTCACGTTCGCCGTTCCGTTCGCTTTCGGCTACTTCATCGGCGGAAGCGTCGCGCGGGGCGTCGAGGCCGCGGTCTGGGGTGGCCTCCTGCGGATCTTTCTCTATCAGCATGCGACGTTCGCGGTGAACTCGATCTGCCACATGTTCGGGCAGCGCGAGTACCGCTCACGCGACGAGTCGCGCAACAACTGGGTGATCGCCGTGCTTGTCTTCGGCGAGGGGTGGCACAACAATCACCACGCCTTCCCGAGCTCGGCGCGGCACGGGCTCGCGCGTTGGCAGCTGGACGTTTCGTGGTGGGTGATCCGGGGGCTCGAGCGACTTCGGCTCGTGTGGAACGTCCGCAGGCCGTCGACGGAACAGATGGCGCGCCGCCGCTTGGCCTCCGATACCGCGTAGCTCGCGCTACGACGGCCCTCGCCGCTACGGCGGAGAAACGTGCCCACCAGGTCGTTTGCCACCCGTGCTGCTTCGACCGGAGCGGCTCCGGTCGCGCGAGCGGCCAGATACCCGGCGGAGAAGGTGTCCCCGGCGCCCGTCGGATCGACGTGACCCGAGATCTCGTGTGCCGGCACGTGCTCGACCATCTCGCCGGCGACCACCGTTGCCCCCCGAGAGCCGAGCGTGAGGAGCACCTCCTCGACGCCGAGCGACCGGAGCCGGCCCGGATCGGTGCCCCCGACGAGCGTCTCGGCTTCCTCGTCGTTCAGCTTGAGGATGGCTACATGTCGAAGCACACCTCCGATTTGGCCGTCCGTACGCAGCCGGCCGAGCGCAGGCGTGCGGACGAGGCCTTGCGCGTCGAGCAGCAAGCGCCGTCCCTCTGTCGCGAGCGCGGCGAGAGTCTCTGGCGGAAAATCCGTTCGCACGAGCGCTCCCACGTGCACCCAGGCTGCATCCGTCGCCCCTTCGAGCGCGCGCTCGATCGACCATGGCTCTCCCACCGAATCCTGTCGCATGATCCGCCGATTTCCTTCGTAGTGGAAGCTGTAGGCGGTGGTCGTAGTCGACGGGTACCAGCGCACGGGCAGGCCGAACGCAGCGAGCGGCGGGAGCAGGTCGGCTCGATCCGCCTCGGCGCAGGAGGCGGCCACCGACACCTTCGCGGCGGTCTCTGCAAGCGCCCGCGCCGAGTAGAAGACGACACCGCCCGGGCGCGGCTGATCCCCGCCGACGACGTCGCGCGTCAGGTGACCGATCACGGCGATGTCGGTCAGACGGCCACGGCTCGATCGGTGCTCCTGCGCGAGATCGTCGCGACCGTACCGGCGATCGCGAAGGATGCGAGGAAGCTCGGGACCGTCGCGCCGAGACCCCAGCTCGGCGGATCGAGCCTCTCGACGAGATCGACCCACCAGGCGGGACCGGTGGGGAAGAGCCACTGGTAGAGCGCAAAGCCCGCGACCCACGCCGCGACCAGACCGGGTCGCCAGCTTGGCGCCTGGAACACGTCGTCCTCCGTGTAATGCCTGCCGGCTGCCAGCCAGTCCGCGAGCAGCACGGCGAAGAGCGGGACGAAGACCGAGCCGAGGAGGAGGAGGAAGCTCTGATAGCTGACCAGGTCGATCACGAGTGCGCCGGCCGTCGCGACGGCGCTCACCGCGGTGATGAGCAGCGGCTGCGAGGCGCGTGGAGCGAGATTCTGCAGTGAGACGGACGCGGAGTAGATGTTTGCGAACGCCTCGTCCGTCTCGGTCACGAGCAGTGCGAAGACAGCCACGATTGCGGCGAAACCACCCGCGACGACCGCAGCCGGAAGCGCCGCAGGATCACTGAGATCGCGCGAGAGCACGAGGAGCGCGCCGAGTGCGAGCAGCCAGGCGTCGGGGACGAAGTAGCCCGCTCCCGACCCGATGCCACCCGCGCGCTTGTTCCTCGAGAAGCGCGTGTAGTCGGCCGCGAGCGGAACCCAGGAGACGGTGATCGCCACGACGATGTCGGCTCCCTGCCAGACGGAGAGCCCGCCCTCGCCTGGTTGACCCCAGAGCGCGCCGAGGTCGGCGCCGTCGAGCGCCCACCAGGTCAGGTAGACGAGCGCGAACGGCACCGCCCAGACGGCGATCCTGCGAACGAACCTCCGCACGAACCCGATCGGCCCGAGGAGCGCGAGCACGAGCGCGACTGCGCCGAAGAGAAGCGTCCACAACCACTGGGCTCGGAACCCGAAGAGCTCGTCGGAAAGCGCAGCAGCGGCTGTCGCGATGATCAGCAACTCGAACACCGACCAACCGATCCCCTGGAGGACGTTGATCCCGGTCGGAAGGTACGACCCTTGCCGCCCTAGGGGAGCCCGCATGAGCGCCATCCCCGGGACGCGTGCATCGGCGCCGATCGCTCCTGCGACTCCGAGCATCGTGTTCCCGATCACGCAGCCGATGACGATCGCGAGCACGGCCTGCGGGAGAGAGAGCGCGGGCACGAGTGCCGCCCCGGCGACGATCACGAGCAGCGACACGCCCAGGTTCCCCCAGAGCAGCCCGGTATCGAGCGTCCCGAGGATTCGCAGGCGATCCGGAACCGGCTCGATTCCCCAGCTGCCTTCGATCCGCTCGGGTGCGGCCATCGGCGGCTGACGTTACCTGGGAGAATCGGCACGGTGATTCCGCGTTACTTCGTCGTCGCGGAGCGGGACCACGAGATCCAGAATCCGACGTCGGAGGAGAAGCTTCTCCTGCTCGGCGAGCGGATTCGGCTCGGGCCGGGTTCTCGGGTGCTCGACATCGCTTCGGGCCGTGGCGGGCCTGCGCTCCTGCTCGCGCAGACCTTCGAGTGCCGGATCGAAGGAGTCGAAGTCGCGCGCGAGTTCCACGCCGCTTCTGTCGAGCGGGCTGAGTCGCGCGGTCTCTCGCGCCTCGTCTCGTTCCGGCTCGCCGACGCCTCACTTGACGAGCTCGGAAGCGATGAATACGACGCCGCGCTCTGCTTGGGCGCGAGCTTCGTCTACGGGAGCCTGGCCGACACCGTAGAAGCGCTGGCGCCGGCGGTGCGGCCCGGCGGCCACGTCGTTGTCGGCGAGCCTTTCTGGCGCCGGCTCCCGCTGCCCGACGACTACGAGGATCGCGGTGACCCCTGGACCACTCTCGACGGCACCGTCACGATCTTCGAGACCTCGGGACTTCAAGTCGTCTCTGTGATCGCCTCGTCGGAGGACGACTGGGATCGCTACGAGACCTTGCACTGGCGGGCCTGTGCCGAGTGGCTCGCCGCGAACCCGAACGATCCCGCTGCCGCCGAGATCCGTACGCGCCACGAGCGCACGAAGCGCACCTACCTACGGCATGGACGCGACTACCTGGGCTGGGCGATCTTCATCGGCTGGAAGCCCGATGGCCCATCCTGAGCTTCCCGCCGAGCAGGCGTACCTCGACCACGCGTACGAGTGTCTCGACCGGATGCGCGAGGTGCTCGTCCGCTCCGCGCGCGCAGGGGCGACCGATGTGGCGGCAGAGGCGATCGAGGCATGGGCGATTCGCCGGCTGCGCGGCTACGACGACGCAGAGCGAGCCCTCTGCTTCGGCCGGCTCGACTTCGAGGCAGCCGACGAGCCGCTCTACGTCGGCAGACGCTGGGTCGACGACGACGACGGCGCGGTCGTCGTCAACTGGCAGGCGCCGGCGGCGCGACCCTTCTACACCGCCACTCCCGCGGTCCCGCATGGAGTCACCCTGCGCCGCCGGTTCCGAACGGAGGGCCGAACGCTCACCGGCATCAGCGACGAAGCGCTCGACGGCTCCCTCGCGGACGCAGCGGCGGTGGTCGACGACTTCCTGCTCGAGGAGCTCGAGCGCACGCGCGACGATCGCATGCGAGACATCGTCGCGACGATCCAGGCGGATCAGTACGGCCTGATCGCACGCGAACCGGAACCGCCGCTCGTCATCCAGGGCGGGCCTGGCACCGGGAAGACCGCGGTCGGCCTCCATCGGGCGTCGTACCTCCTCTACGCCCATCGCGCAACGCTCCGCCGAGTGCTGCTCGTCGGGCCGAGCCCGGTCTTCATGGACTACGTCTCGCACGTGCTTCCCGCGCTCGGGGAGGACAGCGTCGACCAGCGTGCCGTCAGCGAGCTCGTCGAGGGCGCCGAGGTTACGAGGTCGGATCCGCCGGAGGTGCAGCGGCTGAAGGCGGAAGCGCGTCTCGCCGAGGTCGTGCGCCGAGCGGTCGAGCGTCGCTCGCAAGGCTCCCCGCGGGAGCTCGTCGTTCGTTTCGAGGGCTACTTCGTCGGAGTCGAGGCAGACGAGGTAGCGGCGCTGCTCGCCGAGACACGGGGTGAGCTCGGTGTCTCCGCCGGCGCGCGCGAGCGGTTTCGAATGAGCGTCCTCCGTCGCTTCTACATCGACTACGGCGAGCGGCTCGGCGGTCTTGCGGTCAGGTCGTTCGAAGACGTCGAAAGGAGCCTGCGCTCGGGCGGTCTGCTGACGAGATTCCTCGACGCCGTGTGGCCCGCCCCGCGGCCGGAGCAGGTCGTTCGTCAACTCCTCGCGTCACGGGAGCGGCTTGCCGAGGCAGCTGCCGGCGTCCTCGATGACGACGAGCAGCGCGTCCTACGGAGAACGAAGAGCGGCTGGAGCGACGCCGACCTCCCGCTGCTGGACGAGGCGAGGTCGCTGCTTCTCGACGTCCAGCGCTACGGCCACGTCATCGTGGACGAGGCGCAGGACCTCACGCCCATGCAGTTGCGGATGATTGCGCGTCGCGCAGCGGGGGCGTTCACGCTCCTCGGAGACGTCGCGCAGGCGACTGGGCCTGTGCCGTACCGCCGCTGGCAGGACCTTCTCCTGCACCTTCCAGACGGCGAGCGAGCCGAGGTCGAGGAACTCCGTCATGCCTACCGCGTCCCACGCGAGATCATGGCCTTCGCGCTGCCGCTCCTCGCGTACATCGCGCCCGACATGGAGCCCCCCGTCGCATATCGGGCGGGCGCCGAGCCTCCGCGAGTCGTCGCCTCGGACTCACCGCTTGCGACCGCCTACGAGGAGGCCGCGCGGCTGGCCGGCGCCGAAGGCCTGCTCGCGGTGATCGCCCCCGCCTCGCTCCGGGGCGATCCGAGCGAAGCGCCGGCGCTCTTCGACGACACGCGCATCTCCGTCCTCACGCCGCGGGAGGCGAAGGGCATGGAGTTCGACCACGTGATCGTCGTCGAGCCGGCGCTGATCGTCGAGGAGTCGATCGGCGGACAAGGCTTACCGGAGCTCTACGTCGCGCTCACCCGGCCGACGACGACGCTCGTCGTCGTGCATGCCTTGCCGTTGCCGCCGGAGCTTCGCACCTCTTGACCCCGATGCTTTCCGTCAGGACTCGAGGAGCCTCCGCAGCACGTAGGGCAGGATCCCGCCGTGGCGCAGGTACTCGCGCTCGCGCGGCGTGTCCAGCCGCACTATCGCCCGAAACTCGGTCTCGTCGGCGTGTACCGTCACCTCGCGGGCCTCGCCGTTCGCGACGCCCTGGATCGAGAACTCCTCGCGACCGGTGAGCCCGAGAGAGGCGAGGGTCTCTCCCGGTGCGAATTGGAGCGGAAGGATGCCCATCATCAGCAGGTTCGAGCGATGGATGCGCTCGTAGCTCTCGGCGATGACGGCACGTACCCCGAGGAGCTTCGGGCCTTTGGCCGCCCAGTCGCGCGACGAGCCGGATCCGTATTCCTTGCCCGCGAGCACGATCAGCGGGACCCCCTCCGCACGGTAGCGCTCGGCGGTGTCGTAGATCGTCCCCTCGTCGCCCGAGGGGAGGTGGACGGTCCAGGTTCCCTCGGAGCCGGGTACGAGGAGGTTGCGCAGCCGGACGTTCGCGAACGTGCCGCGCACCATCACCTCGTGGTTTCCGCGCCGCGAGCCGTAGGAGTTGAACGCTCGCCGCTCGACGCCGTTCTCGAGCAGGTAGCGGCCCGCGGGGGAGTCGGGCTTGATCGAACCTGCCGGTGAGATGTGGTCTGTCGTGACCGAGTCCCCGACCGAGACGAGGCAGCGCGCGCCGACGACGTCTGCCACGACGCTGGGGTCGGTCGGCATTCCCTCGAAGTAGGTCGGGAGGCGCACGTAGGTCGAATCCGGGTCCCACGCGAAGAGCTCGCCCTCCGGAACGGGCAGCTCGCGCCAGGCCTCGTCGCCCGTGAAGACGTCGGCATAGATCGCCCTGAACATCTCCTCGCCGATCGCGCCGGCCACGGTCTCGCGCACGTCCGCAGGAGACGGCCAGAGGTCGGACAGGAACACGTCCTCCCCGTCCGAGCCCACGCCGATCGGCTCGGTGGTGAGATCGATGTCCATGCGTCCGGCGAGCGCGTAGGCGACGACGAGCGGCGGAGATGCCAGGTAGTTGGCCTTCACCTCGGAGTGGATCCGCGCCTCGAAGTTGCGGTTTCCCGAGAGGACTGCGCACACCACGAGATCGCCTTCGGAAACCGCCTCCGAGATCGACTCGGGCAGCGGTCCCGAGTTCCCGATGCAGGTCGTGCAGCCGTATCCGACCGTGTGGAACCCGAGCGCTTCCAGGAACGGCGTGAGCCCTGCCTTGTCGTAGTACTCGGTCACGACCTTCGACCCGGGGGCGAGGCTCGACTTCACCCAGGGCTTGCGCGTGAGGCCGCGCTCGACGGCCTTCTTGGCAAGGAGGCCCGCGCCGACCATGACGGCGGGGTTGGACGTGTTCGTGCAGGACGTGATTGCGGCGATGACGACGGAGCCGTTCTCCAGCTCGAAGGTCTCGCCGTCGAGCTCGCACACGACGCCCCCGGGAGGGTTGTAGACCGGGGCCGCCAGAACGGGGACGGCACCTTTGCCCTCCGGCTCGCTCGCGCCGGGCTCGGTCGTCGCGGGCGGGTCGCTCGCGGGGAACGACGCGGCAACGGCGGCATCCTGCGCGGTGCCGTAGTCGATGCCGAAAGTCGGCAGCTGGTGGAGGAAGGCGTCCTTCGCCTCACGCAGCGGAACGCGATCCTGTGGCCGCCGGGGTCCGGCGAGCGAAGGCTCGACGGTCGAGAGATCGAGCTCGACGACCTGCGAGTACGTCGGAGCTTCGTCCGGGTCGTGCCAGAGGCCGTTCTCCTTGCAGTACGCCTCGACGAGAGCAATGCGCTCGTCCGGACGCCCGGTGAGGCGCAGGTAGCGGATCGTCTCTGCGTCCACGGGGAAGAACCCGCACGTCGCCCCGTACTCGGGTGACATGTTCCCGATGGTGGCGCGATCGGCCAGCGGCAGAGTCTCGAGCCCGTGCCCGTAGTACTCGACGAACTTCCCGACGACCCCTGTCGCCCGCAGGATCTGCGTGACCGTGAGCACGAGGTCGGTCGCGGTAGCGCCTTCGGGCAAGGAGCCCATGAGCTTGAAGCCGACGACCTGCGGGACGAGCATGGAGATCGCCTCGCCCAGCATCGCCGCCTCGGCCTCGATTCCGCCGACTCCCCAGCCGAGCACGCCGAGCCCGTTGATCATCGTCGTGTGCGAGTCGGTGCCGACGAGCGTGTCGGGGAAAGCAGCCCCGACCCGGTCGTCGACGACGCGGGCGAGAAACTCGAGGTTGACCTGATGGACGATGCCAGTGCTCGGCGGTACGACCTTGAAGTCCGCAAACGCACCCTGGCCCCAGCGGAGAAAGGCATAGCGCTCGCGGTTGCGCTCGAACTCGAGCTCGGCATTCCGCGTGATCGCCAGCCGTGTCGCGTACTCGTCCACCTGCACCGAGTGGTCGATCACGAGCTCGGCGGGGCACAGCGGGTTGATCCTCTCCGGATCGCCTCCGAGATCGCGCATCGCGTTTCGCATGGCTGCGAGGTCGACCACTGCCGGAACTCCCGTGAAGTCCTGCAGCAGCACGCGCCCCGGAGTGAAGGAGATCTCCCGTGAGGGCTCGGCCGAGGCGACCCACCCGGCGACGGCTTCGACGTCCTGTCCGGTGACGTTGACCCCGTCCTCGTGGCGGAGCACGTTCTCGAGCAAGATCCGCAGGGTGTAGGGCAGCCGGGCGACGTCGAAGTGCTCCTGGAGCGGCTCGATCCTGAAGATCTCGAAGTCGGATCCTCCGACGGCCAGCCGCGAGCGTGCGCCGAAGCTATCCGGATGACCCATGCTTCGATTCAACCAGACTCGTCCGGTCGGGCGCCTCCGCCTTGTGACACTGTGTCACTTGGCCCGAGCCTTTGGATCGCCTTCTCTGTGAGCGTTTGGCGCTTCGGGTCGGAATGTCGTGCAACGGCCCGAGCGTACGGTCCGCCGACTCGGCGCGCATACGCGCCGAAACCCTCGTCGTGCACGGGCTGGAGGTCTTCCTTGTAGGGGTCGAGAAGATGTTGTCTGCCGACATGACGGGCGGCGTTGAAGAAGGCAAGCCCCATCCCGACCGAGACCTCGAGCAGGCTCTTCTGCTCGCGATCGGCCTCTCGGACGAGGGCGGAGTACACGGCGGAGAGCTCGCCGGGGCTCGGCAATCCGGCCGCATCGTTTCGCAGGTCGGCGAGCGTTCGCTTGAGCCCTTCGACCTCGAGTGGCGGGATGTCGATCAGCCGCGCGGTCGTTCCACTTGCTCCCTCGAGCGCTGCCAGGAGCTCGTCGACGGATGCGAGCTCGGCCCCACGCGCCAGGACACCGGCCGTCTTCAACTCGTCCACGAGCGCGTCGAGATAGACACGCGTGCCGCGCGTCACGTCCGCTGCGCCGGCCAGCAGCCAGAGGGGCGAGAAGCCGAAGGCGAGGATGGAGCCGAGCTCGACGACGTTGCCTGCGCCCTTCCGCACGGCGAGCTTCCTCGGCGACGTCTCGAACTCCCCGGCGATCTCCTCCGGCGGTCGCTCGACTCCCCCTACGAGCTCGACCGTGATCCGGAGCAGGTTCCTCGCGGTCGCCTCGTACAGCCGCGAGCGCCGGACGAGGCGTGGCAGGACGAGCTCCGCCGTCTCGTGCACCGTTCCCCCGACGAGTGCCGCGACGGTTCGGACGAGGCGCTCCGGCACCGAAGCGAGGAAGCGCGCAGGGCGTCGCACGCGACTACTCGTCGAAGGCTGCGTCAGCGACCCGTGCGCCGATCGCGATCCCGCCGAACACCGCGAAGCCGGCGACCGTGAGCGTCGGAGCGTCTGGCTCGTCGGGCTCGGGGACGTTCACGGCGACGCCTCCGCCCAGGGCACTCATGCTCGACTCGACGCGCCATCCCGCGGGCACACGAACTGCGATTCCGCCAAAGAGGGAGTGAAGCGCCAGATGGGCCTCGGGCGCGAGCTGCGCTTCGCGCAGGTCGACCGCCACGCCTCCGAACCAGGCGAGCATCGAGCCTCCCCTGAACGCCTGCGAGCGGCTCTGGAGCTTTGCGCCGTCGAAGATAGCCACGAGCCTGACTTCGTCGCTATCGGCGTCGCCGCGGGAAGGAAGCACCCGCTTCATCGCGGCCGCTGCTGCGGCGAATCCCGCAAAGAAGCCGACGGTGGTGAAGCCGAGCGACCGGAGGAGACGCATCGGCACCGAGCCTAGCGTGGCTAGCATGATCGCGGATGGAGGCCGAGACGATCCGCGTCGCGCTACAGCAAGCGTTTCCGGAGGCCGTGGAGCTTTCGGTCGAGGATCGCACCGGCACGGGCGACCACTTCCAGGTCACGGTCACGAGCCCCACGTTCGACGGTCTCTCCCTCCTCGACCAGCACCGCCGCGTCAACGAGGCGCTTGCTGCTCCGCTCGGTGACGGCTCGATTCACGAGCTGCGGATCAAGACGAAAGGAACTGCATGAAGACGTTGAACGAGCAGATTGCCGAAGTGATCGACAACGAGCCGGTGGCCGTGTTCATGAAGGGGACGCCGGAGATGATCATGTGCGGCAACTCGCAGCGCGCACTCCGGGCGCTGCACGCGGCCGGAGCACCGGTGACGACGGTCGACGTCCTCCCCGACCCGCGCATCCGGCAGGAGCTCTCGGCGCTCTCCGGCTGGCCGACGATCCCGCAGGTCTTCGTGAAGGGCGAGCTGATCGGCGGAGCGGACATCACGGAGGAGTTGCTCGCCTCCGGCGAGCTCGAGCAGAAGCTCGACGACACGCTCGGCACGGAGCGTGCGCAGGACGTCAAGTCGGTCGCAATCGCGCTCGACTGAGGAGGTGGGTCGGGCAGCCGCCCGACCCGGTCAGACGGACGACGCGGCGACGCGGTCGGCGAGCTCGCGGGAGATCGCGTGGTCGCCACGGTCCGTGCGCACGGTGACAGGCCCGGCAAAGGGTGCCTGCGAGACGAGCTCGACGGCTGAACCCGGCACGAGCCCGAGCTCGGTGAGGTAGCGGAGCAGCTCCGGATCACCGTCTGGCACCCGCGACACCGAGGCGCGCTCGCCGGGCTCGAGGTCGACCAGCGTTCGGTCGTGCCCCGTCGAGACTCGTAGCTCGCGGTCCGGGATCGGATCGCCGTGCGGGTCGTGGGTGGGGAAGCCGAGCTCGGCGTCGATCTTCGCCTCGAGCTCCTCGGAGAGCGCATGCTCGAGCAGCTCGGCCTCGGCGTGCACCTGGTCGAGCGAGAGCCCGAGCCGATCCACGAGATAGCGCTCGAGCAGCCGATGGTGGCGAAGCACTTCGAGGGCGCCGCGCCGACCGTCGTCCGTGAGCGCGACACCACGATACGGCGCGCGCTCGACCAGCCCGAGCTCGGCGAGCCGCTTAGCCATCGCCGTCGCCGAGGGCGCGCTGACGCCCATGCGCTCGGCGAGCGCGGACGTCGTCACTCGCTCGCCCGCGGATTCGAGCGCGTAGATGCCCTTCAGGTAGTCCTGAACGGCGACGGTCAGATCGGGGGCCTGGATTCCCATCGCTCCAGACTTAGGTTACACTGAGACTCGGATTTAGCTATGACTAAAAAGCCTCTGACCCGTCGCAAGCTGCTCGCCGCCGCGGCTCCGCTCGCGGCGGTGCCGTTCGTGGGCAAGCTCGCCCTCGGCGGCGAGGCCGAAGCCGGCGGTCACAGCCACTCGAGCCACATTCACGGCGGCGACGCGGCGCAGCTCACCGGTGGCCGTGGCGGGGCGACGGGCCACGCGGCGATGATCGGGCCCGAGGTACCGGCGGTCGGCGGTCCGAACGATCTCGACAAGCTCCTCTATCCGCCGCCCGCGCTGCCTGCAAAGCGCGGCCAGGTGCGCGAGTACACGCTGATCGCGGAAGACAAGGATCTCGAGATCGCCCCGGGCATCTTCTTCCCCGCCTGGACGTACAACGGCACCGCGCCGGGCCCGGTGATCAGGGCGACCGAAGGCGACACGCTGCGCGTCCGCTTCCTGAATCGCGGTTCGCACCCGCACACGATCCACTTCCACGGGATCCATCCGGCGAACATGGACGGCGTCTTCGAGGTCGTCGAGAGCGGCGGCCAGTTCATCTACGAGTTCGAGGCGCGGCCCGCGGGGCTGCACCTCTACCACTGCCACGCGACGCCGCTGAAGAAGCACATCCACAAGGGTCTCTACGGCGCCTTCATCATCGATCCGAAGGAGCCGCGCCCGCCCGCGCAGGAGCTCGTCATGGTGATGAACGGCTTCGACACCGACGCCGACGGCGGGAACAACTTCTACACCGTCAACGGCCGCTCGTTCTACTACGCGCGCTATCCGATCAAGGTGAAGCGCTCGGAGCTCGTTCGCATCTACCTCGCGAACCTGACCGAGTTCGATCTGATCAACTCGTTCCACCTGCACGCCGACTTCTTCCGCTACCAGCCGACCGGCACGGGCGACTACTGGGAGTACACGGACACGGTGATGCAGTGCCAGGGCCAGCGTGGCGTGCTCGAGATCCAGTTCGCGAACACCGGCCGCTTCATGTTCCACGCGCACCAGTCGGAGTTCGCCGAGCTCGGCTGGATGGGCTTCTTCGAGGTCGTCGACTAGTGGCCAGCCGCTGATGGAAGCGGGCTCGGCCACGGCGCGCGGACGCATGGGCTGGCGGCTGTGGGCGGTCGTGCCGGTGCTCTTGCTGGCGATCGCGGTCGGCCTCGTCGTCACGAGCGGCTCCTCGCTCGTCGATCTCGTCGGGACGAACCCGCCGCCCGCGGACGAGTTCGACATCCGCCGCGTCGAGTTCTCGCCCGGTGAGATCCGCATCACCGTTCGGAATCCACAGCCTGACGATCTGACGATCGCGAACGTGAACGTCGACGATGCAATCGTCCCGTTCACGGTCGACGGGCCGACGACGCTCGGACGTCTTCGCTCGAGCACGATCGTCGTCCCCTTCGACTGGGTCGAGGAGGATCCGATCACGGTCGGCGTCACCAGCTCGACGGGGATCGAGACGGTGGAGGAGATTCCCGCCGCGATCGAGACACCGGAACCGGCCCTGAAGGGATTCCTCGGGTACGCGGTGATCGGCTTGCTCGTCGGTGTGCTCCCGGTCGCGCTCGGGCTCCTCTGGCTCCCGGCGCTGCGTCAGGCGAGCCCGGCCTGGCTCGCCGCCTTCATGGCGCTGACCGCCGGCCTGCTCGTGTTCCTCGGAATCGAGGCGCTGAGCGAGGCTTTCGAGCTGCAGGCGGCGCTGCCGTCGGCGTTGGGCGGCAGCGGCCTCGTCCTGCTGGGGGTCGCGCTCAGCTTCCTCGGCATGACCGCGCTCTCCGGTCGCCTGAGCAAGGGGGGTCGGCCACCGGGTTTGCGCTCGCACTGCTCGTTGCGATCGGGATCGGCGTGCACAACCTCGGCGAGGGACTCGCCATCGGGGCCTCGTTCGCGCTCGGCGAGCTCCAGCTGGGGACGTTCCTGATCGTCGGCTTCATGATCCACAACATCACCGAGGGGCTCGGCATCGCCTCCCCGGTCGCGAAGTCCCGGGTGACCGTGCTCGCGCTTGCGATGCTCGCGCTCATCGCCGGAGCGCCGGCGATCCTCGGCGCATGGATCGGCGGCTACACGTCGAGCGACGTCCTGGGCGTGTTGTTCTTCGCGATCGCGGCGGGCGCAGCCTTCCAGGTCGTGGTCGAAGTCGGGCGCTACGTCGCGCGCGAGGCACCTGGCGGTCTCCGCTCCGGCTACGCGATCGGCGGCTTCCTCGCCGGTATTGCCGCCATGTACGTCACCGGCGTCTTCGTGGGCTGACGCGCGCGCTCGCACAACCGCTGCTTAACCGGCTCTAACGTGCGATTCATCGCCGCGGGTCTATAACGGAGGGGCGTGTCCCTCTCCTCCCTGCGACCCTATGCAGCCCTCGTCGCGACCGCAGCCCTCGGGGGCGCGGTCGCGGTGGGCGCGGTCGCCTTGCTCGGTGGGCTCGAAGGCTCGACGACAACCGTCGTGACGGAGACAGCCCCGCCTCCGAGCACGCTCGCAGCGCCGTCCGCGGACGCGATGACGGTGAACGAGATCTACGAGCGCGCCGCGCCAGGAGTCGTCCAGATCGCGTCGACGAGCGGAAACACCGACGCCTTCTCCGGCGACATCCCTCCCTCGGCTCTCGGCTCCGGATTCGTGGTCGACAAGGCAGGGCACATCGTCACCAACTTCCACGTGATCGAGGATGCCGAGGAGATCCGCGTGAGCTTTTCGAACCGCGACACCGTGGAGGCGGAGCTCATCGGCACCGATCCCTCGACGGATCTCGCCGTGCTGCAGGTCGATTCCAGCGCCGGCGCGCTCACTCCGCTTCCGCTCGGCGACTCGGACGAGGTGCGGGTCGGCGATCCGGTCGTCGCGATCGGCAATCCGTTCGGTCTCGACCGCACAGCGACCGCCGGCATCGTGAGCGCGCTGCAACGGTTGATCACGGCACCCAACGACTTCACGATCGACCATGTCATCCAGACCGACGCCCCCATCAACCGAGGCAACTCGGGTGGGCCTCTCCTCAACAGTCGCGGTGAGGTGATCGGCGTCAACACCCAGATCGAGACCGGCGGCATCAGCACGGGTGGCAACGTCGGAATCGGCTTCTCCGTACCCTCGAACACCGTCGAGGACGTCGTGGCGCAGATCTTGCAGACGGGGCGAGTCGAGCATGCCTACCTCGGCATCGCCGGGCAACCGGTCACGCCCGACCTCGCAGAGACCTACAACCTTCCCGTCGAGGCCGGGGTGCTCGTCGAGGAAGTTCGCGCTTCCAGCGGCGCCGCCAGGGCGGGCCTCGAAGCCGGCGAAACCCGAGTCGTGGTCGCGGGCGAGACGTACAACCTCGGAGGAGACATCATCGTCGCTGCCGACGGCGAGCCGATCTCCTCGATCGAAGAGCTGCGCGACGCGATCGCCGCACACAAGCCCGGGGACAAGCTCAAGCTCAGGATCTATCGCGGCGCCAAGAAAACGAGCGTGACCGTCACGCTCGGGCGGCAGCCCTCCTCCCCCCAGGGCTAGTCGCCAACGAGGCCGGCCCCGGCGACGGGGCCAGGCCTACCTTCGCGTTCCCGGGCGTAAGACCGGAATCCGCTACGCGGATTCCGGTCGCGCGTCATCCCTGAAGGCGTCCGCTTCGCGGCCGCATCCCCGCGACTCCGAACTCGTCAGGCGCCGAAGTCGGGATTCGCGGCCAGCGCGTCGTCGGTGAGCCGGTATCCGCGCTCGATGAGGGCGCGCTTGCGTTCCTCCGGCCACGGCTCGTCTCCGCGGAACGTCGGGTCGAGACCGTCGTCTCCCGGCGTCGCCCTCACGATCATGCTCGGAATCTGCCGGTCGTGCCGGAACGGGAAACGCGCGGAGGCGAAGATCGACTCGAGCTCGGCACGCAGTTGCTTCTGACGGCGCTTCGGGGCAGTGTCGACCGCGACCGAGATCACCTCCCTTCGTAGCCG
Source organism: uncultured Actinomycetes bacterium (assembly GCA_963838395.1). Lineage (GTDB taxonomy): Bacteria > Actinomycetota > Thermoleophilia > Gaiellales > Gaiellaceae > GMQP-bins7. Next base: position 368,594 of record CAWIQX010000014.1, on the reverse strand, counting down.
CTGCAACTCAGCGACCGATGTGTCTCGCTCTGATGCCAGGCGTTCCTCGAGCACGGTGTTGCGGGCGATTGCAACACGCATGAGCCGAACGATCATCTCCGCGTAGTGGGCGGGCTCTCCTCGTGCGACGCGCTCCTCCGCGAGGCGGATCTCGGCGACAGCGCACGCACGGGCGGAACGGCTCTGAAGCGATCCAGCCGTTCCCGCATCCTCGCCAGGAACGCGTTGTCGGTCGGCCGGTAGCTCGCGACGTAGCGAAACGCTGCGATCGCCTGAACCTCGGGATTTCGGTACGCGTGCGCCAGCGGGAAGTTCCGGACCCAGCCTCCGTCCGTAGCGATGACTCCGTCGATCGAGACCGGCAGCACGAGCCCGCTCACGGCAGCCGAGGCCAAGATCGCCTTTCCCATCGTCTCCGCGGAGGTGGAAGACGCAGGGTAGACGAGCTCGAAGTGACGGGAATCGTCCTCGTCGAGCGGAACGCTCACGTCGGTTGCGATGACGACGAGCTCGATCTCGGTCGCCACCACCGCCGACCCCAGCTCCTCGCCGCCACCGAGACGCTCCGAGATCGTGGCGGGGAGGGTGTAGTCGTGGAGGCCGCCCGGGAACTGCCAGACTCGCCGCGGCCGGAAGACGTCGTCGGGCTGGAGCTCGAGCACGAACGCCTCGAGGTCGTCGAGCCGGTCGAGAGCGGCCATCGCACCCGAGAGGGCGCCGGCAGACGTCCCGTAGATCCATCCCACCCGGGACCACAGCGGGCTCTCGCGCAGGCGCCCGAGAAAGCCGAGCTCGAGGAGAACGCCGTTGATCCCCCCTCCCGAGAGGACGATCGCGACGTCGCGTGAGGCTGGCGCAGCCATGTGACTATTGTGATCCTCGTGGAACCGGAGCCCCGGCGCGGTGCCGCTGTCCTCTCGGACGTGGACCTGAAGTCCGACGAGACGCTGTGGGACGAGAACGACGGTGGCGATCACAGCGGGTGGTTCTGCGTGCGCACCGATCCGTTTCCGTGCCCGGCGCCCTCGTGCCCGTTCGTCGCCGACTTCATGACGGCTGCGCATCTCGTTCTCGTCTGGGAGGAGCGCGACGACCCCAATCTCCTCTGGCACGCCCAACGTGCGCTGGAGGTCAAGCGCAACCCGAGGATCGTCCCTTACGAGACCGCGTTCGGGCCGAGCGCCTCGTACTACGCCTGGGAGGCAGCGGGGCGACCGGTTCACGGCGTGAAGGGCAAGGCGGCGAGGTAGCCGGGTACGATCGCCGCGATGTCGACCGTTACCGAGACACTCCACGTCAGCGGGATTCGCTGCGAGCGCTGTGTGGGCAGGCTCGCGGTGGCGCTCGAGGGCTTCGAAGGGCTCGAGTCGGCGAGGGCCAATCTCGTTGGCGACGTCACGATCTCCTGGGACGAGGAGCGCACGTCCAGGGACGAGATTCTCACCGTGCTCTCGAAGGCCGGTTTTCGCGAAGCCGCGCCGTTCGGGGAATAGCCGGGCCGCACGCCTCGTTGGAGCCTCCCGTAACGAGAACGGTACGGTAGGCCGGTGAGCGAGCCGGAGTCCGCTACCGAAGCGCAGCGGATCGCGACGGAGGCTCGCGACCGCGCTCGCTTCGAAGAGGAGGCGTTGGCGCTCGCAGATCAGGTCTATCGCGTAGCGAGGCGGCTGGTCGGCTCTCGCGAGGAGGCAGAGGATCTGGTGCAAGAGACGTACGCGAGAGCATTTCGGAGCTGGCGCTCCTTTACCCCGGGGACGAACATGCGCGCCTGGCTGCTCCGCATCCTCACGAACCTGAATGTCGATCGGGGGAGGCGAGTCCAGCGCACTCCGCAGACCCAGCCGCTCGAGGAGACGGACTACTTCCTCGCCAACAAGCTGGCATCGACGGCCGGCGAGGAGGTGCTCGAGCAGGAGCAGGTCGTCGAGCGGCTCTCGCAGGATTCCGTCGTCGCGGCGCTCTCGGAGATCTCGCCGCAGTTCCGGGAGGTCGTCGTTCTCGTGGACATCGGAGACTTCACGTACGCCGACGCCGCGCAGATCCTCGATGTGCCGATTGGTACAGTCATGTCCCGTCTGCACCGTGGAAGGCGGGCGCTCAAACAGAAGCTCGCCGAGGAGGCGCTCACATGACGCTCGAGCCCTGCGACCGCTGCGAGGAGATTCTCCAGGACTTTCTCGACCGGACGCTCTCGAACGAGGAGTGGGCGGAGGCCGAGACGCATCTCGGCGACTGCGACTACTGCAGGCGCCGGTACCGCTTCGAGGAGACCCTGCGCCGGTACGTGAAGCTGAGCGCGGTCGAGCGGATGCCCCCCGGGCTCATGGCGAAGCTCGAGGAGCTGCGCGGGCTCGACGCGACCGCTTAGCCGAGATCTTCGGGGGTATCGATGTCTCCTGGCGAGCCGAGGTCGTCGCAGGAAACGAGCCGGACACCAAGCTCGCGGAGGCCTTCGTCGGGTACTGCGTCCCAATCGGCACGACCGAGCACGAGCGGATGGCCGCGGTCGCCCCTGTAGGACGCGGCGACGATGCCTCCGCTCTCCCTCCAGGCCTCGAGCACGCGCTCGATGGCATCGGGCGAGAGATCCGGACCATCGGCGAGAACGACTACGGCCGCGTCCACGTCGTTCGAGAGCGCTTCGAGCCCGCAGCGCAACGATGCTCCGGGCCCTCGGATCCAGCGGGGGCACTCGACGAGCCGCACCGGAGTGCCTTCTGACACTTGTCACTTGAGAGTTCGAGCTCGTAGGCGCCGTGGACGACGACGATCTCGTCGATCGGAGCCTTGCCTAGCCGTTCGAGCACCTGCGGGAGGAGGAGTCGCTGCTTGGGGGAGCCGAAGCGCGTCGCCTCGCCGGCGGCGAGGACGACAGCGGCGACATGGCCCATCAGCTCTCGGTGACGGTGACGCTCGTGATGACAACCGGCTGCGAAGGCGCCCCGGTCGGGTGGCCGGGTATGCCAAGCGCGCCGATGCGCTCGACAGTGTCGATTCCTTCGGTCACTTCGCCGACGATCGCGTAGTCGGGTGGCAGGCCGACGTCGTCGCCGGTGACGACGAAGAACTGTGACCCTGACGTGCCTGGAGCCTCCACCTCGGTCTTCGCCATCGCGACGACACCTTTCACGTACTTGGAGCCGGCCGGGGGCGCATCGACCGTCTTGTAGCCGGGACCACCCATGCCTGTCTGTGTGGGATCGCCTCCCTGGATCACGAAGCCGGGGACGATGCGATGGAAGATCGTGTCGTCGAAGTACCCGTCTCGCGCGAGCGCCACCAGCGAGGCTGCCGTGGTCGGTGCGAGCTCGGTGTCGAGCCCGACCGTGAACGAGCCGCAGCTCGTCTCGAAGACGAGGCCGTAGCTCGTTCCGCCGTCGAGCGAATCGCTCGGCGCGGAGAGCGTTCCGGGCTCGCGGGGAGCCGGTGCCTCCACGCTCTCGCACTCGGCGTTGCCTGACGTCGAGGGCTCGTCCTCTCCGCCGCATCCGGCTCCGAGGGTGAGAAGCGCGATCGCAAAGAGAAGGCCTCGCATGGCGTGCGATCCTATCCGTCGTGACGGTGACGAGATGCGAGTGGGCGTCGGGTGTATCCGAGCTCATGCTCACGTATCACGACGAGGAGTGGGGCGTGGCCTCCCACGATGATCGCCACCTCTTCGAGCTGCTCACGCTGGAAGGCGCGCAGGCGGGCCTGTCGTGGAACACGATTCTGAACAAGCGCGAGGGGTATCGCGAGGCATTCGCCGGCTTCGATCCGGAGGTCGTCGTGCGCTTCACCGGGAAGGATGTCGAGCGCCTGCTCGCCGATCCGGGGATCGTTCGCAATCGGCTGAAGGTCGAGTCGACCATCGTGAACGCCGGGCGCGTCCTCGACGTGCAGGCCGAGCTCGGGAGCCTCGACGCCTACCTGTGGTCGTTCGTCGACGGCGCGCCGATCGTCAACGCTTGGCGGACGCTGTCGGAGCTCCCCGCGGAGACGGATCTGTCGCGCGCGCTCTCGAAGGATCTGAAACGCCGCGGCTTCCGCTTCGTAGGGCCGACCGTCTGCTACGCGTTCATGCAGACGGTCGGCATGGTCGATCGACCACACCGTCGACTGCTTCCGCTTCGGAGCAACCACGTGAGTACCCGCATCCGGTATGCACGGAGCGGCGACGTCAACATCGCCTACGAGGTCACCGGCAACGGCCCGTTCGACCTCGTCTACGTGCCAGGCTTCTTCTCCCACCTCGAGCTCGACCGCGAGCACCCGGGAAACGCGCGGATCCTCGAGCGGCTGGCGTCCTTCTCTCGCCTGATCCGCTTCGACAAGCGCGGGACAGGACTCTCGGACCGCGGCGTCGGCCTTCCCGACTTCGAGACGCGGATGGACGACGTCCGCGCGGTCATGGATGCCGTAGGGTCGGACTCCGCGGCGCTCTACGGTTACTCGGAGGGCGGGCCGATGTGCATCGTCTTCGCTGCCACGTACCCGCAGCGGGCGCGTGCGCTCGTGATGTACGGGACGTATGCGAAGCGCTCGTCCCCCGACGACGACTATCCCTGGGCGCCGAGGGCAGAGGACCGCGAGCGGGTGGCTCGGGAACTCGAGGAGACCTGGGGCGAGAACGTGGAGCTGTCCAAGATGTGGCCGAGCGCGGACGCGACGGCGACGGCCTGGTATCAGCGCCGCGGCCGGGCCGCGCTCAGCCCGGCGGGTGCGCGCGATCTCATCCTGATGAACTCGAAGGCCGACGTTCGCGAATTGCTGCCGAGCGTGCAGTGTCCGACGCTCGTTCTGCATCGCACGGGCGATGGCGACTCGCGACCGGAAGAAGGGCGGTACATCGCGGACCATATCCCGGAGGCACGGTTTGTCGAGCTGGCAGGCGACGATCACGTCCCGTTCGCCGACCCGGACCAGATCGTCGACGAGATCGAGGAGTTCCTGACGGGTGTCCGGCCTGCGCCGACGACCAACCGCGTGCTCGCGACGATTCTCTACACGGATCTCGTCGGGTCGACCGGCCATGTCACGGAACTCGGGGACGCGGCCTGGAGCGATGTTCTCGGAGCGCACGACGAGGCGGTACGGGATGAGCTCGTCCGCTTCACGGGGGAGGAGGTGGACGCGGCGGGCGACGGCGTCCTCGCCACGTTCGACGGACCCGCGAGGGCGATCCGGTGCGCGCTCGCGATTCGCGACCGGCTGGGGACGCTCGGGCTGGGGGTGCGCGCCGGAGTGCACACGGGCGAGGTCGAGCGTCCTGCCGCCGGCAAGCCTCGCGGCATTGCTCTGCACGTCGGCGCTCGGATCATGGCGTTGGGCGGCTCGGGCGACGTGCTCGTCAGCTCCACGACGCGCGACCTCGTCGCCGGCTCCGGCCTCGAGTTCGAGGACCGCGGCGAGTACGAGCTGAAGGGAATCGAGGGACCGCGCCGCGTGTTCGCGGCGCTCTAGCTACGCGCGGGTCGCCAAAGCGGACGTGTCGATGTGGGCAGAAGGTAGACCTTGCGTTCGCAGGCGTCGACCCCGAGACCGCCGGGGCAGAGTCAGCGTACGGGGGAGAAGCGAACCAGGCGCTTCAGGACGTCGGCGACCTCGAGCCTGACGGCGATCCGTTCGCCCAGCGGCAAGTCGTCGCCCTCGCAGCGGGCCGTGACCGCAGGCTCCTTCAGCTGCACGGTGCCCCCGCCGTCGTGCTCGTCCACATCCACCACCACCGCCTGGAAGGTCTCACCGACGTCGGGCTCGAGCACCGCCGCCTCGACGGTCGAGACGATTCCCGACTCGTATTGCTGAGCGCGCTTGTTCGATGCGTCCATCGTCTCGGGCAACCCGGGCAGCGCCGCGCGCGCCCAGTCCGGTATGTCTGCGCCCTCCGAGATCGCGACGCACACTTCGCCGACGTAGCGGTCGACCAGGCGGCGCAGCGGGGCCGTCGTATGCGCGTACGTGGAGGCGACTCCCGCGTGGACGGCCTTGTCCGGCGGCTTTCCGTCGAAGGCGAGATACCCCGAGCCGCGGAGGAGAACGGTCGACTCGGAGACGAATGCGGCGTGCATTGCCACCCGTGGATCGAGGTGACGGACGAGGTCGGCATACGTCATATCGTCGGGCCAGGGAATCTCGAGCGCCTGTGCGGTGCGGTGGAGACGAGCGACGGCGCCACGGTCGGCCTTCGGCAGTGTGCGGAGCACACCGACGCCAGCGTCCAGCATCAGCTCGGCCGCGCCCATCCCCGTCATCAGCGAGATCTGGGCATTCCAACCTTCGACCGGCAGCGGCGCCCGAAAGCGGAGCGAGTAGCCGCTCGAGTCCTTGACCACTTCCTGCTCGGGGATCGGCAGGGTGATGCCGCCACGGCGGGCTTCGCGCTCCTGGCGGAGCGTGCCGAGCTCGCGGAGGAGCTGCAGCGACTCCTGCGCCGTGCCGTCGTCGAGCGAGCGCTGGACGCCCGCGTAGTCGAGCTTGGCGCGGCTGCGCACGAGGGCACGGCTAACGGCGACCTCGATGCCCTCGCCGGTCCCGTCGACCTCCATGTCCCAGACCAGCGCCGGTCGAGTCTCGTCCGGGAGCAGGCTGCCCGCGCCCTCGGAGATCTGCGCCGGATAGAGGCGGGCCTTGTCGTCGGGCGCGTACAGGGTCTGACCCCGTTCGTGCGCCTCCTTGTCCATCGGCCCTCCGGGGGTGACGAACGCCCCGACGTCGGCGATCGCGTAGCGAACGCGGTAACCCTTCCCACGACGTTCGAGATGCATGGCCTGGTCGAGATCCATCGACTCGGGCGGATCGATCGTGACGAAGGGAATCGCGGTCTCGTCCGCCTCGGGAAGCCGGGGTGAGTGAAGCGCTGCTTCGGCATCGGCCAGGACGGGGTCGGGAAAGCTCTGCGGCACGCCGAGGCTCTGGCGCAGCTCTGCGAAGGCCGCCGCGATCTTGGCGTCGTCGGGTGCGGCGAGGCGGACGCGTCGCCGAGGCATCTACGCGCGGGTCGTGACCGCGATCAGATCGGCGAGGTTGACGAGCTGGATCGCAGCCCTCATCACCGTGACCCGTGTCGTCCTCGGCAAGGTCGGGCGCTTCCCGCCAGAGCTCGCCGGCGGCCGCGAGGAGCTCCTGGATCTGCTCGGACTCGGCCGGGTGCCCGTCGCGCTCGCGCGAGGCGTTCGCCGCGAGCCCGAGCGCGCCGACGGCGTCGCGCTGGCGGAGCCACAACATCGGCACAGCCATGGAGATGTACTGGTGGATGCGAGCGAAGGTGAGCGGCTGGACGAGCGCTCCCCCGCCGACGGGATCCGTGGGCTGCTGCGGCGGCTCGCCCTGGACGATCCCGCGCGCCGTCCCGCCGAGCATCGCCCGCAGGCGGGCGTCGTCGAAGCCGGCGAGGCGCGCCGAGCGGATCGAAACGAGCAGCGAGTTGGGCTGTCGGCCGTACGGGTAGTCGGACGCGTACACGATCTGCTCCGGTGGCACCTGCCGGAAGAGATCGAGGAGATCGAGCGCGCTCCAGACCGAGGTGTCGAAGTACACCCCGGGTATCCCGCCCAGGCGACCGGCGAGTGCCGCCATGTCCGCGATCCCTGCGTGCGCGACGATCAGCCGTACACCGTCGTTTCGGCGGACGAGCGCCTCCAGGTTCTCCGCGATCGGTGGGAGGCCCCGACCACCGTGGATGAGGATCGGAACGCCTCGCTCGACCGCAAGCTCGAACACGGGGCCGAGGCGCTCGTCGTCGAGCGCGAACGCTTGAGCACGTGGGTGGAGCTTGATTCCGCGGGCTCCGAGATCGAGGGCGCGCCGCGCCTCCTCGATCGGGCTGGCGGTGAGGTCGAGGCGTACGAACGGGATGAGTCGGCCCTGCGAGCGCTCCCCGTGGACGAGCGTGCGGTCGTTCGGAGCGCAGAAGCCAGGCTCGCGATCCGGCTCGTCGAGGCAGAACACGAACGCGCCGCTGAACCCGAAGCGGTCGAGCACCGTCGAGAGCTCCTCGTAGCGACCTCGCATGCCGTCGATGTCGACCCCGAGGTGCGTGTGGGCGTCGAACAGGTACGCATCGGCGGGGAGCTCGGACCGAAGCTCGGCCTCGTAGGTCGCCATGATCGCCCGCGCTCGCTCGAGCGAGGTCACGCTCGCGCCTCCTGCAACGCCGCCCAGATGCGCGGCGCGGTCATCGGTAGCTCTCGAAGCCTGACGCCCACCGCAGCAGCGAGCGCGTTCGCGATTGCGGGCGCCGCGGCTACCACCGGCGCTTCGCCGATGCCCTTCGCGCCGAAGGGACCGTCGGGCGCGGGCACCTCGACGATCAACGTGTCGATGTCCGGGACACGATCGGCGAGCGGTATCGCATAGTCGAGGAACGAGCTCGTGAGGAGCTGACCGCCCTCGTCGTGCACCAGCTCCTCGAAGAGCGCCCAGCCGATGCCCTGGGCGGCGCCTCCGCGCATCTGCCCCTCGACCAGCGCGGGATTGAGCGCTCGACCGACGTCCTGGGCGATGACATGAGCGAGGAGCGTGACCTCGCCGGTCTCCCTGTCGACGCGGACATGCGCGAGGTGGGCGGCGACGGACGGTGCGCCGCGGGTCTGCGCCGAGCCACCGTGCCCCTCGATCGGTTCGTAGCGACCGCCGAAACGGAGTGCCTTGGCGGAGATCTCCGCGACGGTGATCGAGTGATCGGGTGAGCCGACCGCGCGCACGACTCCGTCGACCACCTCGAGGTCGGCCGGGGCGATCTCCAGCTCCTCCGAGGCAGCTTTCAGAAGCTTCTCGCGAGCGGCCTCCGCCGCCTTCAGCACGGCCGCGCCGACCGTGTACGTCACCTTGGAGCCACCGCTTGCGCCGGAGTAGGGACCGGTTGCCGTGTCGGCGGCCACGACCCGCACCTGGTCGGGCGAGAGGCCGAAAGCCTCGGCCGCAATGGCGGCGAAGCCCGTGTTCACTCCGCTCATGTCGACCGCGGAGGTGACGATGGTCATCGTTCCGTCCTGGTTCACGCGGCAAACAGCGGCAGCGGGCTCGGTGCCACCCGGCCAGTAGCCGGCGGCGAATCCCACCCCCTCGCCGTCGGGGAGCGAAGCGCGCGCCTGCCAGAGCGGATGCTCGCGGATGCGCTCGAGTACCTCGACTGTGCCGATGCGCGGGAAGGGATTCCCGCTGACGCCGACATCCGCCTCCACGACCGCGTTCTTCAGCCGGAGCTCGAAGGGATCGAGCCCGAGCTCGACCGCGAGCTCGTCCAAGAGCGTCTCGAGCGCGAAGGCGGCGGTCGGAGCGCCGGGACCGCGGTACGCGCCGAATGTGAACCGATTCGTCTGGACGCCGTAGCCGCGGAGGTCGTGCGCCTCCCAGCGATACGGACCGGCAACGAGCAACGACGTGATGCCCTCGACGCCCCAGCCCGCGTTCGAGCCGCGATCGACGATCATCCGCGCAGTGATCGCGGTCAGAGTGCCGTCCTTCCGCGCTCCGACCTTGAGATGCGATACCTGCGCGGACGCGGGGTTGGTCGCCTGAAAGTCGTCGGTCCTCGTGAAGACGACACGCACCGGACGACCCAGCGCAAGCGTTGCGCCCGCCGCCAACGGCTCCACCAAGGCGAACTTGCCTCCGAAGGCACCGCCTAGAGGCTCCGCGATCACGCGGATCCGCTCCAGAGGCAGGTCGAATGCGCGGGCGAGCTCCCGCTGCGTCACGAAGGTGCCCTGGGTACTGGTCGAGACGACGAGGTTTCCGTTCGGCTCCAGCCACGCCGTCGCGACTTGGGGCTCGATGTACGCCTGGTAGACCCAGGGCGTCCGGAACGTCCCCGAGACGACGACATCGCTCGACTCGAGAGCCGCAGTTGCGTCCCCGGCGCTGCGCTGAACCGTGTCGAGGACGTTCGCCGAGAACTGCTCGTCGTCACCCTCCTCCTGACCCTTGTCGACGCCCGCGTGAATCGACTCGAGGTCACCTCCGTCTTCGCCCCCGTGGGTGACGCGGGCCAGCGCTCGTCCGGGCAGCATGGCGTCCTCGACGTCGACGACCGCCGGGAGAGGCTCGTACTCGACGACGACGGCCTCGAGAGCGTCCTCTGCGGCTGCCTCGCTCTCGGCGATGACGAGCGCGACCGGTTGTCCCGCGAAGACGACCTCGGTGCGTGCGAGCGGCTCGGTCGTCCGATCCGAGCCTGCGCCGGCGATCGGGAGGTCTTCGGCAACGAGGACGGCGACTACCCCTGGCATGTGCGAGGGCAGCTTCGCGGTCGACCTGCCGGATCAGCGCGTGTGCCTCCGTCGAGAGAACGAGGCGAGCGTGGAGCAACCCGTGGACATCGCCGTCGGCCGCATAGCGGGTCGCGCCCGTCACCTTCTCGGGTGCGTCGACCCGCGGACGCGAGACGCCGATCACGCTCTCGGTCACGACGCCTTCTCCATTCGCTCTCTCGCGCGGTCGAGCGCGCGACGGACGACGACGCCCGCGATGTGCTGCCGGTACTCGGCAGGCGCGAAGCGGTCGCCGTAGATCTCCGCCTCCGCCAGCGCAGCCAGCGGATCGGCGTCAGCGGGAAGCAGGAACGGGTGCGCGCCGACCCCGGTGACGGCCACGCGCTGCGTCCCGTCCGTGTCGACGTACGCAGCCGCTCCCGCCAGCGCGAAGCCCGAGGCGGGATGCTCGACCTTCGCGTAGGCGGAGCCCGATCCCTCGGCGAGTGGGAAGACGATCTCGGTGATCAGCTCTCCCGGAGAGAGCGCGGTCGTGAACGGGCCGAGGAAGAACTCCTCGCCGGGGAGCCTCCGCTCGGCGCTCGCAGTGCGCAGGGCGAGCTCTGCGCCGAGCGCGAGCACCACGGCCGGCATGTCGGAGGCGGGGTCGGCGTGGGCGAGGCTTCCTCCGAGCGTTCCGCGATTGCGAACCTGCAGGTCGCCGATCTCGGCCGCGCACTCGGCGATCGCGGCAAGCGACGGTTGCTTCAGCTCCGGCGCGTCTTCGAGCGCGTCCCAGGTCGTGAGCGCGCCCACGTGCAGTGCGTGGTCGCGGAGTTGGACGCCGGCGAGGTCGAGCCGTCCGATGTCGACGAGAGCGCTCGGCCGCACGATCCGCAGCTTCATGACCGGGAGGAGCGACTGACCACCCGCGAGCGCCTTCGCCTCCGGGTCGGCAAGCGCGTCGAGCGCCTCGTCGAGCGTCGAGGGCCGGACGTGGTCGACCGCAGCGGGGATCACGCGGCAGCCTCGTCGCGGAGCGTCGCTGACGCGGCTCGCACCGAGTCGACGATCGACTGGTACCCGGTGCAGCGGCAGAAGTTGCCCTTGAGCGCGCGGCGGATCGTCGCGTCGTCGGGATCGTCGTCTCGGGAGAGGAGATCGGACGCCGTCAGGATCATCCCGGGCGTACAGAAGCCGCACTGGAGCCCGTGGTGCTCGACGAACGCGCGCTGGATCGGATGCTGCACGCCGCCGGGGGCGAAGCCCTCGATCGTCGTCACGGCCAGGTCCTCGGCCTGAACCGCGAGCATCGTGCAGCTCTTGACCGCCCGTCCTTCGACGAGGACGGTGCAAGCGCCGCACTGGCTGGTGTCGCAGCCGATGTGCGCGCCCGTCAGCCCGAAGCCGTCTCGAAGCGCATGGACGAGCAGCGTTCGGGGCTCGACCTCGAGCGATCGCGACTCGCCGTTGACGACGAGCCCGACCGTTCTCGAGCTAGGCACCCGCAGAGAGCGCCGAAAGCTTGTCGCGGAGGTAGGCGAGGTACGGCTGCGGATCGATCGTGGGCGACCCGGTGAGCCGCTCGATGGTCTCCTTCGGCGTGAGCTTGCGCCCGAGCGAGTAGAGATTCTCGGTGAGCCACGTCGACAGCCCCTCCAGCTCGCCGACCGCCAGCTGCGCGTCGAGGTCCGGAATCGCCTCCTGCACGACCGACCAGATCTGCAGTGAGATCACGTTGCCGAGGGCGTAGGTCGGGAAGTAGCCGATACCGCCACTCGACCAGTGGACGTCCTGGAGCACGCCGCGTGCGTCGTCCGGGACGTCGACGCCGAGAAGCTCATGCATTCCGGCGCTCCACGCCTCCGGGACGTCCTTCGGCGCGAGCGTCTCCTCGATCAGCCGGCGCTCGAGGTCGAAGCGAAGGATGATGTGCAGGCTGTAGGTGGTCTCGTCGGCCTCCACGCGGATCAGACCTGGCTCAGCACGGTTGACTGCCGCCATGAAGACGTCGAAGTCGACGCTCGCCGAGCTGCGCGGGGAAGGTCTCCTGCAGCGGCTCGTACCAGTAGGACCAGAACGGGCGGCTGCGCGCGACGAGGTTCTCCCAGGTCCGGCTCTGTGACTCGTTCAGGCCGAGCGACGGCGCATTCGCGAGCGGTGTTCGCTCGAGGGAGGCGGCGATTCCGTGGGCGTAGAGGCCATGCCCGGACTCGTGCATCGTCGACCAGAACGAATCGAGCCCGGTCGGCTGGTACCTCGTCGTGAGCCGGACGTCGCGGGTCGAGAACGAGGTGCAGAAGGGATGGACGGTCGGATCGAGCCGCCAGGAGCCGCTCTCGAAGCCGACCGTGGCAAGAACCCGTTCTCCGAAGGCACGCTGCAGCTCGGGCGCGTACGGGATGTCGAGGAACGACGCGTCGACCCGCGGCGCCTCACGCACCAGCTCGGCGAGCACGGGCCGGATCGTGTCGAAGACCTCCGCGACCTCGGTCGTCTGCATGAGCGGCTCGAAGTCGTCGAGCAGCGGGGTGTAGGGCGAGTCGTCCCACTCGAAGCACTCGGCGTAGCGCTTCTTCAGCTCGAGGTTCCGCTCGAGCGTCGGGAGGAAGGCGGCGAAGTCGTTGTTGGTGCGGGCGTCGACCCAGATCTGGTGTCCTTGCGCACCGGCCAGGAGCATCTCGGCGCGGAGCTCGGTCGGGACGCGCCTCGCCTTCTCCCAGTCCCGACGCGTCACGCGAATCAGGCTCGCCTCGTCCGAGTCGTACTCGAGTGACTCCTCGTACGAGCCGAGCCTGTCCAGCAGCGTTCCGATCTCGCCGTCGACGAACTTCTCGTGCGCGATGCGACCGAGAGTCGCCACGGCTTCTGCTCGTGCCGGACCTCCGAGCGCGGGCATGTTCACACGCAGATCCCAGGCCGCGAGCAGGAGCATTCGCCCGAGATCCGAGATCTCTGCGAGCCGCTCGCGGAGCGTGCGGAGGTCGGCTTCCACGACGTCTGACTCTAGCTACGCGGGGTAGGATCGGCGGCCGTGAGCAGCAAACGTCCGCAGGGCTCGGCGTGACCGATCAGGCCATCGAGACGCTCCTCGCCGAAGAGCGCCGCTACCCGCCTCCCGAGGAGTTCGCCGAGCAGGCGAACGCGAGGGCCGACATCTACGACGTCCCGTTCGAGGACTTCTGGGAGCGGGAGGGCCGCGAGCGGGTGACCTGGTTCGAGCCGTTCACGTCCCTGCTCGAATGGGAGCTTCCCTATGCGAAGTGGTATCTCGGCGGGAAGATCAACGTCGCGTACAACTGCCTCGACCGCCACGTCGAGGCGGGACTCGGGGAGAAGGTCGCCTTCTACTTCGAGGCGGAGCCCGTCGGCGAGCGGGCGGCGATCACGTACGCCCAGCTGCTCGAGGAGGTCGTCAAGGCCGCGAACGGGCTGAAGGCGCTCGGCGTGGGCAAGGGCACGCCGGTCGGCATCTACATGGGGATGGGCCCGGGCCTGCCGGTGGCGATGCTCGCATGCGCGCGTCTCGGAGCGCCGCACACCGTCGTCTTCGGAGGCTTCTCGGCCGAAGCGCTGGCCGATCGGCTGAACGACATGCGCTGCGAGATCCTCCTGACGCAGGACGAGGGCTGGCGCCGAGGCCAGACGGTACCGCTCAAGGAGAACGCGGACGAGGCGCTCGAGTCGTGTCCCGGCATCCGGAAGGTGGTCGTCGGCCAGCGGACGCGCGGCGAGGTGCCGATGACCGCCGGGCGCGACCTGACCTGGTCCGAGCTCGTCGACGGGCAGCCCTCGGAGCCGGAGTCGTGCCCCTGCGAACCGATGGACTCGGAGGATCTCCTGTATCTCCTCTATACGAGCGGGACGACCGCGAAGCCGAAGGGGATCGCCCACACGACGGCGGGGTATCTGGTCGGAGCGGCGACGACCCATCGCTACGTCTTCGACCTGAAGCCGGACAGCGACGTCTACTGGTGCGCCGCCGACATCGGCTGGGTGACGGGGCACAGCTACATCGTCTACGGGCCCTTGTGCAACGGGACGACGAGCGTTCTCTACGAGGGAACGCCCGACTTCCCCGACAAGGATCGCTGGTGGGACATCGTCGAGCGCTACGGCGTCACGATCCTGTACACGGCGCCGACCGCCATCCGCGCCCACATGAAGTGGGGGCCGGAGCACGCCGGCAAGCACGATCTCTCTTCCCTCAGGCTGCTCGGAACCGTCGGCGAGCCGATCAACCCCGAGGCCTGGATCTGGTACCGCGAGCACATCGGCGGCGACCGCCTGCCGGTCGTCGACACGTGGTGGCAGACCGAGACCGGGATGATCATGCTCACGCCGCTTCCAGGGGTGACGACGCTCAAGCCGGGCGCGGCCACGAAGCCGTTTCCCGGGGTCGAGGCCGCCGTCGTCGACGATCAGGGTCAGGAGGTCGGCCCCGGCGGGGGCGGCTACCTGGTCCTGAAGCGGCCGTGGCCGGCGATGACCCGGGGGATCTTCGGCGACGACGCGCGCTTCCGGTCGACCTACTGGGAGCGCTTTCCCGGCATGTACTTCGCCGGTGACGGCGCCCGGATCGACGAGGACGGCGACTTCTGGCTGCTCGGGCGGGTGGACGACGTCATGAACGTGTCCGGGCACCGCATCTCCACGATCGAGGTCGAGTCGGCGCTCGTCGACCATCCGAGCGTGGCCGAGGCCGCGGTCTGCGGACGGGCGGACGCGCTGACGGGGCAGGCGATCGTCGCCTTCGTCACGCTGAAGGGCTGGGCAGGAGGGCACGGTCGAGACGGCTCGAGGAGCTGCGCAACCACGTCGCCGTGAAGATCGGGCCGATCGCCAAGCCCGCGAACATCGTCTTCACGCCCGAGCTTCCGAAGACCCGCTCGGGGAAGATCATGCGCCGGCTGCTGCGGGACGTTGCCGAGGAGCGCCCGCTCGGAGACACGACGACGCTCGCCGATCCCGCGGTCGTGGCGGAGATCGCCGACCGCGCGGTCGCCCGGCCGAGCGAGGAGTAGTCGGGCGCTCGACCCGTCGGGTTGAGCTCTTGCTTCGAAGCGTGCGCGGTTCGACGACGTCGACCTGCTGCGGACGCTAGCTCGCTGCGAGCGCCCGCTCGAAGGCGGCGACGGTGCGGGTGACGTCGTCGTCGCTCGTGCGCCAGTTCGAGACCGAGATGCGGATCGCGAAGCGCTCGTCCCAGGTCGTGCCGCTCATCCACGCCTCGCCGCTTCGTTGCACGGAATCGAGAACGGCACGCGTCGTCTCGTCGTCGCCGAAGCGCAGGAGCACCTGGTTCAGCACCACCTCGTTCACGATCTCGCAGCCCGGCAGCCGCCCGAGCTCGTCCGCGAAGCGCCGCGCGTGCCGGCAGCACCGCTCGACCAAGTCGGCCACGCCCGACCTGCCCAGGGAGCGGAGCGCCGCGTACACCGTCAGTCCGCGCGCTCGGCGTGAGAACTCGGGAGTCCAGTCCATCTGGATCGCGAGCTGCGTCCGGACCTGCGACGAGGTACTCGGCCGTCATCGCCATCGCCGCGCGATGCGCTTCGGGATGAGCGACGAACGCGAGCCCGCAGTCGTACGGGACGTTGAGCCACTTGTGCGCGTCGGTCGCCCACGAGTCGGCCTCGCCCACCCCCTCGACGAGATGGCGGAGCTCGGGCGACGCGGCGGCCCACAGCCCGAACGCGCCGTCGACGTGGAGCCAGGCGCCCGCCGCCCTCGAGAGTGCCGCGATCTCGGGCATCGCATCCACGGCGCCCGTGTTCACCTCGCCGATCTGCGCGCAGACCACCGCCGGGCCGTCACCGCCGGCAAGCGCCGCCTCCACCGCATCCGGGCGCATTCGACCCTGGTCATCCACCGTCACCGACACGGTCGACGCGGTACCGAGCCCGAGAAGGCGCAGCGCGCGATCCACCGTCACATGGCGCTTCCCGCCGACGAGCACGCGGATGGGCGGCGCACCGCTCAGCCCATTGCGCTCGACATCCCAGCCGGCGCGCTCGAGCACCGCGTGCCGAGCGGCCGCGAGGCAGGTCACATGGGCCATCTGACAACCCGTCACGAAGGCGAACGAGGTCGCCGGAGGAAGCCCGAACAGCTCCTTGAGCCACTCACCCGCCACCTCCTCGACCACGGCGGCGGCCGGGCCGGCGACGACGAGGCCCGCGTTCTGGTCCCAGGCGCTCGTCAGCCAGTCGGCCGCCAGCGCGGCCGGAAGCGACGCCGCCGATGACGAACCCGAAGTACCGCCCTCCGGGTATCGCCACGACGCCCGGTCGGCGTGCGCGGCCAGCTCCTCGACGACGACGAGCGGGTCGCTGGGCTCGTCGGGAAGCGGCCCACCGAGAGCCTGCGCGCAGCTCCGTCGACCGACGCGGGAGGCCACACCGGCCGCTCGTCGAGCGACTCGAGAAACTCCGCCGCGATCTCCGCCGTGCGCCGAAGCAGCTCCCGCTCGCTCATCGGGTCGAGTCTATGCCGGGCTACGCCGCGATCAGCTTCTCGAACCGCTCGGGATCGTCGAACGGCCCGACGACCGCCAGGTACAGCCGCTTTCCCTCGAGCAGATCGCGCGCCACGCGCTGGACGTCCTCGGCGGTGACGGCGTCGATCTGGCGCAAGAGCTCCTCCGGCTCCTCGATCTCGCCCTCGAGCACCTCGCGGCGGAGGCCGTACTGGATCGTGCCCTGCGGGCTTTCGAGCCGGAGCACGAACCTGCCCTTGGAGTAGCCGCGCGCCTTCTCGAGCTCCTCGGCGGGCACGGGCTCTGCCGCGATCCCCTGGAGCTCGCCGAGGATCGTCGTGATCGCCTCGTCGACGCGGTCGACGTCGACCCCCGCACCCGAGTAGAGCGTGCCGACGTCCGTGTACGAGCTGCTGCCGGCGTGGACGTAGTACGCCAGCCCACGCTTCTCGCGCACCTCGGTGAACAGCCGCGAGGACATTCCACCGCCGAGAACGACCGTGAGGAGCTGGAGCGCGTAGCGATCCGGATGCCCGATCGGGTAGCCGCGCACGCCGAGGATGAGATGGGCCTGCTCCGACTGCTTCGTGTGGAGGAGAACCGGAGAGCCGTCGGGCGGCAGCTCGGCCGGGGCCGCGCACGGCGGTCTCCTGCGTCTCGATGCCTCCGAGCAGCTCTTCGAGACGGTCCATGAGGCCTTCGCCGATCCGGCCGCCGACTCCGACGACGATCCGCTCGGGCTTGTACCAGGCGTCGAGGTAGGAGATGAACGTCTCCCGTGTCGCCGCTTCGATGGTCTCCTTCGAGCCGAGGATGTCCCACCCGAGCGGCTGGTCGGCATAGAGCAGCCGGTCGTAGACGCTGCCGATGTAGCGCTGCGGGTTGTCGAGGTAGACGTTCATCTCCTCGAGGATCACGCCCTTCTCCTTCTCGATCTCGGCCGGATCGAAGCGCGAGTGCAGGAGCATGTCGCTGAGCACGTCGAAGGCGACGTCGCGTGTGTCCGAGCCGCACTTGACGTAGTAGCCCGTGAGCTCCTTCCCGGTGAAGGCGTTGAACTCGCCGCCGATCGCGTCGATCTCGGTCGCGATCGTGCGCGCCGTCGGGCGCCTTTCCGTGCCCTTGAAGAACATGTGCTCCGAGAAGTGGGCGATTCCCTTCGACTCGGCGGTCTCGTAGCGCGAGCCGGCCGCGAGCATCACGAAGCAGGAGACCGAGTTGACCTGCGGCATGGACGCGGAGACGACGCGAATGCCGTTGCCGAGCGTCGTCTTCTCGAAGACCGCCACGGCGCTCGATGGTATAGACAGCCCTCGTGCCCGGACAGCTGACCCGTTCGGCCATCGCCCTTCAGCCCGAGTGGCTTCGGCAGGTACCCGAGCGGGTGGGCTCGACGCGGTTGCCGAGCGGCGCGCGCGTCCTCTTCACCGGGTGCGGGACGTCGTTCCATGCGGCGCTCGCCTGCGGCGATGCGGTTCAGGCGCTCGACCTCGTCCTCGGGCACGCGCCCGAAGCGGATGTCCTGGTGGCGATCAGCCACGAGGGCGGGACGACGTTGACACGCGAGGCGGTCGAGGCCTTCGAAGGAGAGACGTGGCTCATCACGGGTGCGAGCGAGAGCCCGCTCGCCCGGCTCGTCGACCACGTCGTCGTCGCGACCCCCGAGCTCGAGCAGAGCTACTGCCACACGGCGAGCTACACGTGCGCGATCGCCGCAGGACGCGCGCTCTCGGGCGAGGACGTGAGCGGGCTCGCCGACGCTGTCGAGCGCGAGCTCGCCGCCGACCCGTTGGGCGCCTCGGAGCATGAGCGATTCCTGGTCGCCGGAGCCGGCGGCGACATCGCCACCATGCTCGAGGCGGCGCTCAAGCTCCGCGAGGGAGCGCATGTCGCGACCGAGACCCACCACACGGAGCAGCTCCTCCACGGGCATCTGGCCGCGATCGACTCCACCGTGCGCTGCTTCCTGCTCGAAGGGAGCGGACGGGCTGCCGAACGCGCGCGCGACGCCGAACGAGCGCTCCGCGAGCTCGGATGCGAGGTGACGCTCTTTCCGACGTCGCATCCAGTGGTGGACATCGTCCGCTTCCAGCGCCTGACAGTCGATCTCGCCGACGCGCGCGGCGTGGATCCGGACGTGATCCGCCGGGATGAGGAGCCCTGGGAGCGCGCTCGCAAGGCGTACGCCTAACGATCCTCGAGCCGGTAGACGAAGCGGAGCGCTTGCCAGCGCTCATCGATCGAGCACGACTTGTTGTCGACGAGCCCGTGCGCGAGTCCGATCTCCTGGACGGATTCGAAGGTCAGGTCGCCCTCGATCCTCGATGCCTTCTTCGGCCAGGCGATCCAGAGCCCGTCGGCCGCGGCGAGCGTCGCCTTCAGGCCCTCGAAGCGACTCTCGAGGTCGTCCCGGTCCGTCGTGAAGAAGACCACGACACCCGACCCGGGCTTCGCGCCGAGCTTCTGCGAGAGGGGCGTTCCCGAGTAGTCCTTATCGGGCATGCCACGCAGCGAGCAGCTCGGCTTCTCGCTCGGACGTGAGGCCGGCCGCGTCCGTAATCGACGCAGCATCGAGCGCGCCGCGAACGGTTTCTGCGAGCGGCCGGAAGCCCAGACCCTCGCCGAGCGCGCGGCGCACCTCGACCCGATCCGCCGCTGCCATCGCCGGATCTGCGATCCAGAGCGGTAGCTCCATCCATTCGCCCACGGCGTGCTCGAGCAGGAACTCGTCGGAAACCCAGGTGATCGCCGAGTCCGTCCCGGCGACCTTGCGACACGTGTCGAGGAGCTCGATCCACGCGAAGCCCGGGTGCGTTGCGTTGAAGGTCCCGCCGACGTCGCGTTGGCAGAGATCGACGATCCAGGCCGCGAGATCGCGTACGTCTACGAACTGGGTCGGACGTTCGGGTGGTGCGGGCGCGAGCACTTCGCCTCCGCGTGCGAAGCGGTGTGGCCAGTAGGTGAAGCGTCCGGTCGGATCGTGCGGCCCGACGATCAGGCCGGGACGGACGACGAGGGCCCGCCCACCGAACTTCTTACGCACAGCCTCCTCGCAGAGCGCCTTCAGCGCGCCATAGCTCTCGTTCGTGATCTCGTCGGCGGGGTGCTCGCCAAGCTGTGCGAGCGGGCTCTCTTCGTCGACCGGGACGCTGAAGTCCGCATACACGGAGATCGAGGACACGAAGCAGTAGCGGGCCGATCCGCGCGAGCGCTTCTGCCGACCTGCGAACGACGTCAGGGATGTACCCGGACGTGTCGATGACGGCATCCCACTCGCGACCCACCAGGATCTCGAGATCTCCGGTGCGATCTCCTCGCAGCTTCTCGAACTCGGGATAGAGCTCCGAATTCGTCTGCCCGCGGTTGAAGAACGTCAGCTCGTGGCCGGCCGCGAAAGCGGCGTCTGCGATCGCACGCCCGAGAAATCGCGGTCCGCCGAGCAGGAGCAGCTTCACGCGAGCTCGGCGAGACCGGTCAGGAGCCGGTCGACTTCGTCCTCGGTGTTGTAGTGAACCACCCCCGCCCGTACGGCGCCGTCTTCGAGCCCGAGATACTCCATGGTCGCCAGGGCGTAGTAGTTGCCGTGCCAGACCGCGACGTCCCGCTCCGCGAGCGAGACGGCCACCGACTCCGGCGAGCGGCCGGGGATGTTGAAGCAGAACGTCGGCGCCCGCCCGCTCATCGTGCGCAGGCCGTACAGCTCGACGCCGTCCGGGAGGCCGGCGAGAAAACGTTCGCCGAGCGCCGTCTCGTGGGAGCGGATCGCATCCCATCCGAGCGAGTCGACGTAGTCCACGGCCGCGACGAAGCCTGCGAGCAGCTCGTGCGGCAGCGTTCCGAGCTCGAAGCGGTGACCGACCGGCTCGTCCGGAGCGGGACGCACCTTGTACGGCCGCCACGACTCCAGCAGCTCGCTTTTCCCGTAGGCGACCCCGAGATGAGGTCCGAAGAACTTGTACGGCGAGCAGATGAGGACGTCGACGTCCCAGGCTCGGTGACGTCGATCGGCCCGTGCGGGGCGTAATGGACGGCGTCCGCCCAGGCCAGCGCGCCGGCCTCGTGGGCGAGCCGCACGATCCTCTGGACATCGGGGGTCGTGCCCACAGAGTTCGCCGCGACCGGGAACCCGACGACCCGTGTCCGGTCGGAGAGGAGCCGTGCGAGATCGTCGTAGTCGATCTCGAGCTCTTCGGTCACCCCGGCGACCCGGACGACGATGCCGAGATCGTGGGCGAGCTCGAGCCAAGGGGCGATGTTCCCGTCGTGATCGAGCGTCGTCACGATCACTTCGTCGCCCTCGTGCAGTGTTCGCGCGAAGGCTCGCGTGAGCAGGAAGTTGAGCGCCGTCATGCTCGGGCCGAACGCGACCTCTTCCGGCGAGCAGGCGAGGAACGACGCCGCACGCTCGCGAGAACGTGTGACCAGCTCGTCGGTATGTCTGCTCGTCTCGTAGGGCGCGCCGATGTTGGCGTTGGACTTGCGCAGGTACCCGGCGATCGCGTCGATCACCTCGTCCGGGCACTGCGTCCCACCTGGCCCGTCGAAGAACGCAAGGCGACGGTCGAGTGCGCTGAAGCGCGCACGTACTGCGCTCACGTCGAGCGTCGCCGTGCTCATGTGACCGGCTCTCCGTTGACGGTCCAGTGGTAGCGCGGCCTGGTAACGAGCGAATTGCCGACGAAGCAGCCCTTCTCCGCCCGGGCGACAAGCTCGAGCACCGCGTCGGGTGCGATTTCAGGGTTCAGCTCGACCTCGAAGCGGGCATCGACGGTGACGAACGCGTACCGGCCGTCGCTCTCACGCTTCGTGACGGATCCACTCGCACTACCGGACGCCGCTAGCTCGAGACCTGCTCGCTCCGCGCTGTAGTCGAGGCTCGACAGTGTGCAGCGGACGAGTCCGGCGAGCACGAGATGCTCGGCGCTCCACGCTGCGTCGACCGAGATCGCCCGGCCCCCTCGCCCGCTTCGCGCGGTCCGGTCGCGGCCGACGGTGACATCGAATTCGAGCACGCGCGCGGTCACGGCCACGGCGTCAGCCTACTCTGCGTCGTCCGATTCGTGACCTAGGGTGCCGGCGAATGGAGGAGCGGCTCAGGACGCTCAGCGAGGCCGAGTGCTACGAGCGCTGCTACGGGTGGCGCTGGTCGGAGGACTCGGTCAAGGTCCTTCGCTCTGCCGGCCCGAGCAGAGAGCCGGATCCCCGTCTCGAGTCGTCCGAGATGGGCGAGCGCCTTCGCCGACTACTCGAGCTTCGCCTGGACGCCAGGGAACCCGAAGCCGCGTAGCTCTCTCTGAGGCACGATCGACGCTGTGGTCGGAGCCTCGGCTGTTCCGGATGTCCTCGCGCCAGGTGTTCGCGTCGTCTTCTGCGGCATCAATCCGGGACGAGTGAGCGCCGCCGCTGGCGCGCCGTTCGCCAACCCCCGCAACGACTTCTGGAGGTTGCTACACGCATCAGGATTCACACCCGACCTGCTGCAGCCCGAGGGAGCACACGAGCTCCTACGTCACGGAATTGGTTTGACGAACGCCGCTCGCCGGACGACGAAGGGTTCAGGAGACCTGCGCAAGGCGGACTTCGCGGGCGCAGTTGAGCGCTTCGACGCGATCGCCCGTTCGCTGCGTCCAGCGGCGATCGGGTTCGTCGGGAAGGTCGCCTACACCGGGACTTTCGGCGGCCGTGTCGAGCACGGGCTTCAGGAGTCGAAGCTCTACGAGACCGCACTCTTCGTGCTCCCGTCGACCTCGCCCGCGAATGCCGCGGTGCCGTGGGACGAGCGGTTGCTCTGGTTTCGCGCGCTGCGCGAGCTGGTCTCGTGAACGAGCCACGACTTCGGCCTGCCGTGCGGGCGATCGTCTTGGACGAGGACGAACGAGTTCTTCTCGTTTGCTTCGACTTCGGACACGCAGCCGTCGCCGACCGCTGCGTCTGGGCGATGCCGGGCGGCGGAATCGAGGCCGGCGAGACCGACGAGCGTGCAATCCTCCGCGAGTTGTCGGAGGAAGCAGGGCTCGAGGAGTTCGAGCTCGGTCCTCTCGTCTGGACTCGTACGCATGTCGTCCCGCTCGGAGAAGGACGCTGGGACGGTCAGACCGAGCGCTACTACCTGGTGCGAACGCCTGCGTTCGAGCCGAAGCCACGCCTGAGCTGGGCGGAGCTGCGGGCCGAGAGCATGGTCGACGTCCGTTGGTGGACGCTGAGCGAGCTGGAGGCGGCAAAGACCGAGTTTGCTCCTCGTCGCCTCCCGTCTCTTGTCCGCTCGCTGCTCGAGAAGGGGCCACCCGCCGATCCGGCCGACGTGGGGATCTGACTATCCGAGCCGTCGTTCGTAGAAGCCGAGCACGTGGCTCCAACCCGTGTCGTAGTTGTCGCGCTCGGTCTCGCGGTCCTCAGTAACGGCTTCCCAACCGCGATGCTCGAGATCGACTCGGGTGGTGTCGCCTTCGGGCGTGAACCGAACCTCGACTTCGGTCGGAGACGAGTCCCGCTCGAGGATGTTCCACGCCAACACGATCCGGTTCGGGGGCTCGAACTCGAGCACTGACGCCCAGTGGCTTTTTGTGCCGTCGGCCGTGAGCTCGTAGATCTCTCCGCCCTCGCGCTCTTCGAACACGATCTTCGTCACCTTGTCTCCGTTGATGGAATGCGAGTCCAGCGGCCACCAGCTGATGGCGTCGGTCGTGAAGACGCGGAAGGCCTCGTCGACCACGCAGTCCACGGTGATCGTCTTGCGCACGGCCTCGATGACGAGTGCATCGCTCATGGTGCTTCTCCTTTCGTCTCGGCCGTCGCCTTGAAGCGGGTGAGGGCCTCGTCCCAGAATCCGTCGACCCAGGAGCGGAGCGCGGCGACCCCATCGTCCTCGATCGCGTACAGATGTCTCGTTCCCTGCCGGCGATGCGTGACGAGGCCCGCGTCCTCCAGAACCCGAAGGTGCTGCGACACCGCGGGTCTGCTCACGGGAAGCTCGGCGGCAAGCTCGCCGACGGAGCGCCGCCCGTGCCGGAGGAGCTCGAACACCTGCCGACGCGTCGGGTCGCCGAGCGCATCCATGGGGTGAGCGTTAGTTACCACTTACCGTAAGTTAATACTTACGAAGAGCGGCGTCAACCCTTCCAACGATTGGTGATCGGAGTCCGCCGGTCGCGTCCGAAGGCCTTCGGCCGAAGCTTTACGCCCGGCGGCGCCTGTCGTCGCTTGTACTCCGCACGATCGACGAGCGAGACGACCCGCTCGACGATCTCGGCGTCGAACTCGTCGAGCAGCTCCTCGCGCGAGCGATCGAGCTCGACGTAGGCCTCGAGGACGGGGTCGAGGGCGTCGTAGGCGGGAATCGAGTCCTCGTCACGCTGGTCGGCACGGAGCTCGGCGCTCGGAGCACGCTCGATCGTGGTCGTCGGTATGAGCTCCTTGCCCGCGCGCTCGTTGAGGTGGCGCGCGAGCCGGAACACGTCCGTCTTGAACACGTCCTTCAGGAGTGCGAATCCACCGACCATGTCGCCGTACAGGGTCGAGTAGCCGACTGCGAGCTCGGACTTGTTACCGGTAGAGACGACGAGCCAGCCGAAGGTGTTGGAGAGCGCCATCAGGAGCACACCGCGAACGCGCGCCTGCAGGTTTTCCGCAGCGAGCCCTGCGACGCCCGCGGTCGGCTCGCGGAGCGCGTCGTGGAACGAGTCCACGATGCCCTCGATGGGAATCTCCTGGAAGTGGCAGTTGAGGCCCTCGGCCAGACGCCGTGCATCGGCTTGCGTGCCCTTGCGAGGAGAACTGCGACGGCATCGACACGCAGTGGACGCGTTCCGCGCCGAAGGCGTCGACGCACAGAGCCGCTGTCAAGGCGGAGTCGATCCCCCCGGAAACGCCGATCACGACCTCTGCGAAACCGCTTTTCCCGACGTAGTCGCGGAGCCCGAGGACGAGTGCGAGACGCATCTGCTCGAGCTCCGGCTCGAACGCCGCCGATGCCGGCGGCTCGCCACGGGCTGACGGCGTACCGTGTGACCAGCTCGACGACCTCCACCTGCGGAACGGTCTCCCGCGAGCGGTCCAGCTCACGCCGGCGGACGTCACGCAGCCGCCGACCGATCGCGAGATCGGGCTCGATGTCGACGACCAGCAGGTGCTCCTCGAAGCCCGGCGCGCGGGCGACGACTTCGCCCGCATCGTCGAGCACCACCGAGTGACCGTCGAAGACGAGCTCGTCCTGGCCGCCGACGAGGTTGCAGAACGCGAGGTACGAGCTCGTGTCCCGGGCTCGCGTGACGAGCATCTCCTCCCGGTCCTCGGCCTTGCCCACGTGGAAAGGTGAGGCGGAGAGATTGACGACGAGCTGAGCGCCGGCGAGGGCGAGATCGGTCGCCGGTGGCCCTGGCTGCCAGAGGTCCTCGCAGACGGTCGGCGCAACGTAGAGCTCGCCCAGGCGGACGAGAAGGAGATCGCGTCCCTCGGCGAAGTAGCGGTGCTCGTCGAAGACGCCGTAGTTCGGGAGGAAGTGCTTGCGGTAGATCGCTTGGACGCGACCGTCCGCGCATACCGCGCACGCGTTTGCCAGATCGCGGTCGAACCACGGCGTGCCGACGAACGCGACGATGTCGGTCGTCGCTCGCGCGATCTCCTCCAACGACTCGTGGGCGGCGCGGACGAAGCCTGGACGGAGAAGGAGATCCTCCGGGGGGTAGCCCGTGACGGCGAGCTCCGGATAGACGACGAGATCAGCGCCGACCTCGTGCGCCTCCGCGAGCCGGCCGAGGATCTTCTCCCGATTTCCGGTCCAGATCGCCGACGACCGCGTTGATCTGCGCCAGTGCGAGTCTCAAGGTTTTCGCCTCACAGTCACAAACCTAGTCTAGTAACTACAGTCCGCGGTGCATGGAGATCAGCTTCCCACGCCGCTTCCGGGGTCCGCTGACCTCGGCGAACGGCGGATATGCGGCGGGTCGACTGGCTGCGTTCGTCGAAGCCGGAGCGGTGGAGGTCACGCTTCGTCGTCCGCCGCCGCTCGAGCGCGCGCTCGAGGTCCGTCGGGACGACGACGCGGCGCTCCTGCTCGACGGAGACGCTGCTCGTCGCCGAGGCTCGGGCTGCCGAGCTGGACGATCGATCCACCCCTTCCGGTAACTCGTGCAGCTGCCGAGCACGCGACGAGCGCGACACGTGCGCATCGGCAATCCCGTCTTCGGCGAGTGCTTCGTGTGCGGTATCCGCCCGGAAGGCGACGGTCTCGGGATCTACGCCGGCCTCGTGGCGGGTCGTGAGCCGGTCCACGCAGCTCCCTGGGACGCGACGGAGACGGGCGCCGGAGATCGTGTGGGCCGCGATCGACTGCCCGGGCGCGTACGCCGTCGGCGCGGAGGGGAGAGGCGACTGGTGCTCGGTCGCATGACCGCGCGAATCCGGTCGCGTGCCCGACGCCGGAGAGGCTGCGTCGTCGCGTCCTGGCCTCTCGGAGAGGATGGTCGGAAGCTCTTCGCGGGCACGGCGCTCTTCGCCGAGGACGGCGAGCTGCTCGCGCTCGCCCGTCAGACCTGGATAACGCCCCGCTAGCGAGGTGTCAACGCGACCATGAGCCCGCCGTCCTCGTCGTAGGCGGGGAAGAAGTCGGCCGTCACGGCCTTCGGAAGCCCTGCACGGGTTCGGATCGCGACCTGCTGGCCCATCTTTCGAACACCCCACTCCTGCACGACGTCGATCGGGGACGGATCGGAGATCGCGAGCGCCTCGGCCACCTCGCGACCCATGAGATCCGCATCTCTGAAGCCGGTCAGCTCGAACACGCCACGGCCGACGGCCAGCACGCGTGCCTCGCGATCGCAGACGACGAACCCTGTCTCCGGTGCCGGGTAGTAGTCCTCGAGCAGCTCGTAGAGGAAGCCGAAGCCGCAGCTTCGGCACTGCACCGTCTGCATGGAGAAGCCGTCGTAGCCATCGCTGTCGACGGACCGCTGCTTGCAGTTGGGGCAGATGAAGAACGGCACCGTCGCAGAGTAGGGAACGGCACGTTCGGGACGAGTTAAGCGCCTGAGAAATGTCTAGCGCTGGAGCCGAATCGCGTTCAGGTCGTTCTCGACGACTTCGTCCGCGCGGCGGATCAGATCCTCGATGTCGTCGTGCTCGGCGTGCAGGTAGCGGCCCGCCAATGCGTCCGCGCGGCCCGATGCGAGCACCCGCACGAGCTGTGGAGCAAGCTCGGGCGGCGTCCAGGGCATGTCGTCGCCGAAGCGCTCGGTCATGTCGGTGCGAACGAGGCCGGGACTGATCACGAAGACCGGAATGCGATCGCGGAGTTCGTTGGCGAGGATCTCCCCGTAACGACAGGCGGCCGCCTTGCTCGTCGGATACGGGGTTTGCCCGCCGCCTCCGGGCAGGTACGCGGAGCCGCTCCCGGTGATCACGATGCGACCTCTTCCGCGCTCGAGCATGCCGGGAATCACCGCGCGGCACGAGAGGTGCACACCGAGCACGTTGACCTCGAGCACCCGCCACCAGTCCTCGACCGGAACGTCCCACGTCGGGCCGTCCGGGCTGCCGATACCGGCGTTGGCGGCGAGAAGGTCGATGGGGCCGAGCTCCTTCTCCGTCCGCTCGACCCATTCCTCGACGTCCTCGTTCCTCGACACATCGCCTGTGAGAGCGAGCCCGGCGATCTCCCCGGCGACCGTCTCTGCCTGTTCGCGCGTGCGTGCCGTCACGGCGACGCGCATTCCTGCCTCGGTCAGCTCGCGCGCGATCGACGCACCGATTCCGCGGCCGCCTCCGGTGACCAGGGCGACGCCGTCGAGGCGGTCAGACGACACGCGCGATCTCCTCGAGCGACTCCGGATTCTCGAGCGTCGAGAGGTCTCCGGCATCCTCGCCGAGGGCTTGCGCGCGGACGGCTCGCCTGCACGATCTTCGCACTGCGCGTCTTCGGAATCGCGGAGACGAAGAACACCCGCTCCGGCTTGAAGGATTTTCCGAGCTCGTCGGTCACCGCGCGCGCCACATCCTCGGGTGACGCGTCTTCTCCGGGCCGGAGCACACAGAAGAGCCAGGGTACCTCTCCCTTCACCTCGTGCGGCACTCCGATCGCCGCGGCTTCCGTGACCGACGGATGGTTGACGGCGGCCGACTCGAGCTCGGCCGGCCCGATCCGCTTGCCGGCGATGTTCAGCGTGTCGTCGGAGCGGCCGTGCAGGAACCAGTAACCGTCCTCGTCGACCGACGCCCAGTCGCCGTGGGTCCAGACCCCCGGGAATCGCTCCCAGTAGGTCTCGAGGTAGCGCTCGGGATCGCGCCACAGGCCGCGCGTCATGCCGGGCCAGGGTCGCTTGCAGACGAGCTCGCCGACCTGACCGCGGACCGGTCGCCCGGCGTCGTCGAAGACGTCCATGTCCTGGCCGAGGGCCGGGAATCCCAGCGAGGTGGGCTTCGTGGGCGCCATCATCGTCACGCCGAGGAAGCACGCACCGACCTCGGTCCCGCCCGAGATGTTCACGATCGGGATCCGCCCGCTTCCGCAGACGTGCTCGTTCAGCCAATCGTAGGGGCCTCGGTTCCAGGGCTCCCCGGTCGTCGTCACTGCTCGTAGCGAGGACAGGTCGGCGGTCGGCTCCCCCTTCGGGATCAGAGCCCGGACGAGCGTGGGCGAGACACCGAGCATCGTCACTCGCTCCGACTCGACGAGGCGCCAGAGACGATCGGCCGGCCAGTCCGGCGCGCCTTCCATGAAGACGACGGCCGCCCCGACCGCGCCGGCGCCCACCACCGTCCAGGGCCCCATGATCCAGCCCATGTCGGTGGCGAAGAGCATGCGGTCACCCGTCTTCAGGTCGGATTGGTACGCGGCTTCGCGGGCGATCGAGAACAAGAATCCGCCCTGGACATGCAGTGCGCCCTTCGGCTTGCCGGTCGTGCCGGAGGTGTACGCGAGGAGGTAGGGCGCTTCGCTCGGCAGCTCCAGCGCCGGCAGCTCGCCGGGCCCGAGCTCGACGTTCCAGGCTCGATCCGAGCGCGACCATTCGACGACGTGCTCGACCGAGGGCGACTCACGAACGGCGTCGTCGATCGTCTGCCTCATCGGAATCCGCTCGCCGCGGCGGAGCGAGTAGTCGGCGGTGATCACGACCTTCGCCTCGGCGTCGCGCAGCCGTTGCACGATCGCCGGGGCGGCGAACCCGGAGAAGATCGGTACGTGCACGGCCCCGATGTGCGCGCAGGCGTGCGCGGCGACCGCCACCTCCGGGCACATCGGCATGTAGATCGCGACGCGCTCGCCGGCGGTGACACCGAGCCCCACCAACGCCTCGGCCAGCTGCACGACTCGGCTGCGACAGGCCCGCGAACGTCCACTCGTCCCGCACGCCGTCCTCGCCCCGAAAGATCGCGGCGAGCGCGTCCGGCCGCTCCGTGGCCCAACGATGCACGCAGGCGTCCGCGAGGTTCAGTCGCGCGCCTTCGAACCACGTCGTCCAGGCGATCCCCCGCGAATCGTCGAGAACGGCGTCCCAGTCTCGGGCCAGCGGAAGTCGGAGGTCGTCTCGCACGGCGCGCCAGAAGCGATCGGGCTCTTCGACGGACACGCGGTGGAGGGCGCCGTAGTCGACGCAGTCGAGGTGCCGCGCGAGCCGAACGACGTTCGCCTGCTCGAGCTGCTCGGCCGACGGGGTCCAGCGTAGCGGCTCTCGAGGAATGTTAGTATCTGCTAGCTTAGTATTCACTAACTACTGGGGGCTGGATGAGAGCACGGATCTTCGCAGAGGAAACGCGCAAGTGGTTCACGCTGGCCGCCGTCTCCTTCGGCCTCTTCATGATCATGCTCGACAACACGGTGGTGAACGTCGCGCTGCCGTCGATCCAGCAGGACCTCGGGACGGATCTGTCTTCGCTGCAGTGGATCGTCACCGGGTATGCGCTGACGTTCGCTGCGCTGATGCTGATCGGCGGCAAGGTCGCAGACGCGTACGGCCGCCGGCTGATCTTCGTCATCGGCATCGCCGTGTTCACGAGCGCCTCGCTCTGGTGCGGCCTCGCCGACTCGGGGGACGAGCTGATCGCTGCGCGCGTGCTCCAGGGGGCCGGGGCTGCGCTCATGAACCCCGCGACGCTCTCGATCATCGCGGCGACGTTCCCGCCTGCAGCAGCGGGGGACGGCGATCGGCATCTGGGCGGGCGTCTCCGCGCTAGCTCTCGCCATCGGCCCGCTCGTGGGTGGTCTCATCACCGAGCACCTCGACTGGAGCTGGATCTTCTTCATCAACATTCCGGTGGGGATCGTCGCGATCGTGGTGAGCTTCCTCTTCATCGACGAGTCCCGCGACGAGTCGCACGTCCGTCTCGACCTGCCGGGCCTGGCCACCTCGGCCGTCGGGCTCTTCGCCCTGACGTACGGGCTTGATCGAGGCGAACACCTACGGCTGGACGTCGCCGCGGATCCTCGGCGCGTTCGCCGTCGCCGGAGCAGTCGATCCTGGCGTTCATCCTCCTCGAGCGCTACCAGCGCGCGCCGATGCTCCCGCTCGACCTCTTCCGCAGCCGCACCTACGCCGGAGCGAACCTCGTGATGCTGCTCGTCGCGCTGGCCATGTTCGGGGTCTTCTTCTTCCTCTCGCTGTACATGCAGAACGTGCTCGGCTACTCGGCCGTGCAGACGGGAGCCGCGTTCCTGCCGATGACGATCCTGATCATCCTGATCGCACCCATCGCAGGCAAGACGAGCGACCGCTTCGGATCGCGCTGGCTGATGACCGCGGGGATGGTCCTGATCGCGGTTCAGCTCCTCTACTTCTCGCGACTCGGTGTGGACGCGTCTTTCTGGGACCTGCTGCCCGCGTTCCTCGTAGGAGGTGTGGGCATGGCCCTCACCATGACGCCGAGCGCGGCGGCGGCCACGCGCAGCGTCTCCGTGGACAAGGCCGGCGTAGGAGCCGCCGTCCTGAACGCGTCGCGCCAGATCGGAGGCTCGCTCGGCATCGCCCTGATCGGAGCGATCATCGCGTTCGAGGCAGGCGACGGCGTCAGGACTCCGGCAGGCATTCGTCGACGGGCTGCAGACGGCGCTTCTGGTCGCCTCGGGCATCGCAGCTCTCGGCGCGATCGTGGCGTTCTCGCTCGTGCGTCCCCACGAAGCCGCGCGCCGCGCCGGTCAGGCGGCCGCGGAGCAGACCGCGTGACGGCGACTCCGAGCGCGCGCCTTCCCGCCGAGGAACGTCGCCGCAAGCTCGTCGACGCTGCTCTCCGCGTCTTCTCCGAGGGAAGCTATGCCGGCGCGACCACCGCGCAGATCGCGCGCGAAGCCGGCGTCTCGGAGCCGATCCTCTATCGGCACTTCGCCTCCAAGCGAGAGCTCTACTTCGCGTGCCTGGACACCGCGTGGCAGCGAATCCGCCTGCGTATCGAGGAGCGGATCGGCGAACTCGGGCCGGAGTCGGGGTGGCAGGCGATCGGCCCGGCAACGATGCGCGAGATGAAGGTGCTGCTCCCGAGCCTCTGGATGCAGGCGATCACGGAGGCCGGGGAGGACCCGGAGATCCGCCGTCACGTCCGCGGGCACATGCAGCAGGTGCACGACTTCTTCGCGGGCGTGCTCCGCCGCGTGCAGGAGGAGGGCGGCATACACGCGGAGCGCGACCCGGACACCGAAGCGTGGATCTTCGTCGCAGGCAGCCTCCTCGTCTCGGTGGCCGATCGCCTCGGCGGCCTCCTCAAGGCGGAGGACTTCGAGGCGATCAGAGCCGAACGCCTCCGCTGGCTGACCGGCGCCGACTGATCGCTAACCAGAGGGCGAGGCATGCCTCGCCCGACGAACCGAGATGACGCACCGGTCGTTGGAACCACGCGTAGTCGGCGACCCAGGCGGGGCCGGAGGGCGATTCATTCACCCGCAGGCCTGGACGCAACGTCTGCTCGGTACCAATTGCAGAAGGAGGGGGACGGTGGGGGAACCATGGGTTCCCCCACCATGAAAACGCCCCCGGCTGCGGCTCCGGGGGCGTTTCCCGTTCGAGGCGACCCCTTCCCGGGGCGACGAGCCGGAGAATCGTGGCTCTGCGGCCCAGCCACGCTCTACCTGCGCCCGTCTGCGGATCCGGCGGTGGCGCCTACGCATCCGATCTGGCGTCCGATCGGTGCGGTGTGGGGCTGACTATAGGAGCCGTGTCCGGAAAAGTCAAGTAGCCAGGTCAAGTGATTTCGGCTACTCTTACTTGACCCAAACGCGGGAGACACACATCCCCCCGACGGGGGAGTGCGCCGTTCTGCATGCCGGGTTCACTCCGATGGGCATGAGCGAAACCGCCAGCACGCCGATGCCCGGCTGGGCACCCGGAGGCACCCGTCTCGGCGAACGCGTGCGCGCCTTGCGCGTCGCCGCGGGGCTGACCCAGGTCGAGCTCGCCGACGGACGCTTCTCGAAGGAGTACATCAGCCAGATCGAGCGTGGCAAGACGCGCCCGACCGAGAGCACGATCGCGCTTCTCGCCGAGCGCTTGGGCGTCGACCAGGGATTTCTCGTCTCGGGCGTCTCCTCGGAGGAGCGCGCGAAGGTCGAGACGCTGCTCGCTCGAGCAGAGGCGCTCTCCGAGGCGCACCAGTACTCGGAGGCCATCGGCGCGTTCCGCGAGGCACGACCTGCGCTCGACGGGACCTGGGCGCCGAGCCTCGAGCTCAGGATTCTCTCCGGCGAGGCGTGGGCGCTCCAGCAGAGCGGGGAGATCAATCCCGCGCTCGAGCTCCTCCGGCAGGCACGCGAGCTCGCGGAGAACGCCGAGTTCTCGGATGTCGACCGCGCCGACGTGCTGTTCCGCGTCGGGGTCTGCCGCTACAAGCTCTCGAGCGTCGGCACCGCCGTCGCGCTCTTCGACGAAGCGCTGGCTCTGGCTGAGCGCTCCGGTCTGCCATGTGACCTGCTGCGCGCGGACATCCTCGGTTGGCGTTCGCGCTGCCATCGGCTCCAGCGCGACTACGTCGCCGCGCACGAGGACGTCGAGCGCGCACTCGAGCTCGCTCAGGATCTGGGCGACCGACGGGCGATCGCAAACACGTACTTCCAGGCGTCCTTGATCGCGCAGCGGCAGGGCCACTGGGTCCAGTCGCGCGGGTACGCCCAGCGTGCGAAGAACCTGTACCAGGAGCTCAACGACGAGCGAAACGTCGGCCGGCTCCTCCTCGCACTCGGCGGTCTGACGCTGCTCCTCGGAGACGAGGATCAGGCGGTCGAGCACTTGAAGGCGTCCTTCTCGAGGGCGCTGGAGAGCGATTCACCCCCCGACGCCGCGCAGGCGCTTCAGGGGCTCGCTCGGGTTCACCTGAACCGCGGCGAATACGACCAGGCGGACGAGCTGGCACGCAAGGCGCTCGCCCTCCTGGAAGGTCGGGAGGACTACCTCCACGAAGTCTGTCCGTCGCAGCTCGTTCTGGGACGAGCGTTGATGGAGCGCGGACGGCTCGATGAGGCGGGAGACTGCTTCCGGGCGGCTGACGCGGCTGCTGAGCAGCTGGCGTCGATCAGCCACCGGACGGAGGCGTGGGTTGCGCTCGGGGACCTGGCGGCTCGTCGTGGTGACGACCGCGAGTCCGCACGCCTGTACCGGAACGCCGCCGAGGCGCTCCAGGAAATCCGCTTCTAGTCAGAGAGGAGGTCGCCATGAAGCCGAAGCTGATCCTTCTTCTCGTCAACCTGGCTCTGCTGGCGGCGTGGATGGGCAACTTCGCCCCCATGTCCTGGCCCGACGGCCACTAGGCCAGTCGAGATCTGCGGCCGGGCCGGCATCTCCGGCCCGGCTCCACAGGGGCGCGACTAGCATGCATGCGTATGCGTCCGCCGGTTGCCCTGCTCGCAGCGGCGTGTCTGCTTCTGATCGGGTGCGGCGGATCAGACGAGGACGCCGACACCGCAGCCGTACCCGGAGGCGGCCAGACGCTCGAACAGCTCTGGCGTGCGCCGGGGGACGATGTCGCGATCGTCGCGGGAACGGCGAACCACGAGCCGGGCGACGTTCGCGTGTCGTTCCTCGTCGTCGACAGCCAGGGAGAGGTGTCGCTGCTGCCGACAGCGCGCGTCTGGGTCGCGCGGGCGCTCGAGGCACAACCGTTCCAGGAGTCCACGGCGCAGCTCGAGCGCATCGGCGTGCCCGGCGGGGCCGAAGCGGACGCGACACACATATACGTCGCGCACCTCCGCCTCCCTGAGCCCGGCACGTATTGGCTTCTGGCCGAGCCCGAGGGCGGGAAGGAGCCCGTGCAGGCGCTCGGGAACGTGGAGGTATCGGCGGACGATCCCGAACCGAGCCCGGGCGATCCGGCGCCGGTTTCCGAGACGCCTACGCTCGCGTCCGCCGGAGGCGTGCTCTCGAAGTTGACGACGCGGCGG
The DNA here is from genome assembly GCA_963838395.1 of uncultured Actinomycetes bacterium. Taxonomy (GTDB): domain Bacteria; phylum Actinomycetota; class Thermoleophilia; order Gaiellales; family Gaiellaceae; genus GMQP-bins7. The sequence continues at coordinate 334,597 of CAWIQX010000014.1, read as the reverse complement.
CCGCCGGACACATCCCTCCTTCGCTACTCGGTCGCGAGCTCGTTGCGGGCGAAGGTTCCGTTCGTAGTGACCTTCTCGACGCCGAAGTTCTGCTCGAGCCGCACCTGCGGCCCGGTCGTCGACGTCGTCGAAGAGACCGCACGCCGCTTCGAGGGCAAGGGCGTCCGCTTCATCCACGTCGAGGTTTACGAGGGCAACGACCCGGCGCAGGGGTTCAACCAGTGGATTCAGGAATGGGCTCTCGAGACCGAGCCGTGGACGTTCGTCGTCGGGCGGAACGGAAGGATCGTCGAGCGCTTCGAGGGCGCGGTGTCGGTGCGCGAGCTGGAGGAGAGCGTCGATCAGCTCGTCGAGCCCACTTCCGGCTGACCCTTCCTAGTACGCGTCCCCGACCCGTTCGATGACGAGCTGCGGGACACGTGCTCGCGGGCTCAACTTGAGCACCGTGCGGACGAGCTCTGCGACATCCTCGACCTGGATCATCTCCTCCGCCGGTATTCCGGTCCAGTCCGTCATGCGGGTTGCCACGAAGGCGGGGCAGATCGCGGTTGCTCGGACACCCGACTCGGCTTCTTCCCGGTTCAGCGAGTTCGTTATCGAGATGATCGCCGCCTTCGTCGCTCCGTAGACGGCGAGGCCTGGAGTCGGAATCGTCCCGGCGATCGAGGCCAGCATCATGATCTGGCCCTTCGATGCGCGGAGGAGTGGCAGCGCCTCCCGGGTCACGACCAGCGACGCCCGGAGATTCACGTCCAGTTGCAGCGCGATCGCCTTCGTCTGCTGATCGGCGAACGATCCGCCGATGCCGATGCCGGCGGAGTTGACGAGCACGTCCATGCCGCCGTAGCGCTTCGCGTGCTCGGACACGACGCGCACGCACTCGTCTGCGTCCGAGAGATTGGCGGCCACGCTGTGTGCGCCGAGCTCGCTCGCCGCCTCCTCGAGCGGCTCGGGGCGGCGCGCTGCGAGCGTGAGCTCGTACCCCTCCTCACGGAGCATGCGGGCGAGTGCGAGACCGATGCCGGCGGAGCCCCCGGTCACGAGTGCCGATTTCATCCGAGGCGAGTATCCCAGGACGAACAAGCGGCCGCCGAGGGGGCGGCGGCCGCTTGTCTGGGGGAGAGGAGAAAGGGGTCTTTCTCTCCGCGCGCCGATTTCGCCGCCTCGAGCAGCCTTCCTCCCCACGCCTAGACTCTCCGACATGGAGACGGTCGCGCTCACCTCTCTCGCTCGCGCGGGAGGTTGCGCGGCCAAGTACTCGGCAGCTCGGCTCGAGACCCTGCTCGCGGGGCTCGTCCCGGCGGAAGCGGAGGATCTGCTCGTCGGGCTCGATCCCGCCGACGACGCGGCCGTCTACCGGCTTGACGACGAGCGCGCGATCGTGTTCACCGTCGACTTCTTCCCGCCGCTCGTCGACGACGCCCGGGCCTTCGGCGCGATCGCCGCGACGAACGCGCTGAACGACGTCTTCGCGATGGGCGGCGTGCCGCTCATGGCGCTCTCGATCGCAGCCTTTCCCGAAGAGCTGCCGGTCGAGGTGCTCGGCGACGTCCTCGCCGGCGCGGAAGAGCGCGTACGCGCCGCCGGCGCGATTCTCGCCGGCGGGCACACGATCAGAGACGACGAGCCGAAGTACGGGCTCGCAGTCGTCGGCACGGTGCACCCGGACGCGATCTGGCCGAAGGCGGGCGCGAAGGCGGGCGACGCGCTCTTCCTCACCAAGCCGCTCGGCACCGGCATCGTGCTTCAGGCCGAGCGCGACGGAATCGCCCCTCCTGGCTCGCTCGACGCGGCGATCGAGTCGATGCTCGAGCTCGAACCGGGATGCTGCCGATGCGCTTCGACCGTTCACGCCGAACGCCGTGACCGACGTCACCGGCTTCGGGCTCCTGGGTCACGTCCACGAGCTCGCCTCGCGGAGCGGAGTGCGCGCGGTGATCGACGGCGCGTCGCTGCCGCTGCTTCCCGCGGCGCTGGAGCTGGCCGAGCAGGGCGTGCGTACGGGCGGCGACCGCCGAAACCGCGACTACGCGAGCCCACACGTCGAGAGTCGTGCGGATGCCACGCTGGAGGCGCTCGCCTACGACCCGCAGACTGCCGGGGGCCTGCTGATCTCGCTGCCGGCAGACCGTGGAGCGGTTCTCGAGGCGACGTTCGCGTCGCGTGGCCTACGCGCAGCGCGCATCGGGTCGGTCGAGCTCGGCTCGGGAGTCGAGCTCGGGTAGTGGTCACCGCGGTCGCACGCGTCCGCACCCTCTCACCGGGCGGGTTCCTCCGGCTCTCGCTCGCCTCCTGTGCTCGCGCTCTTCCTCGTCGTCACGTCGGGAGCGTTCGTGCGTCTGACCGGCTCTGGGCTCGGCTGCGACAACTGGCCGCAATGCGGGGACAAGCCCTACCCGGAGCAGGGATTCCACGCGTTCGTGGAGTTCGGGAACCGCATGGTCGCTCTCGTCGGCCTGGCGCTGACGCTCGTCACCTGGTTGGGCGCACGAAGGGTCGTCGGCCTTCCGCGCGGAGTACGCCTCGCGGCGCTGTCGCGCGTTTCTCGCTCACCGTCGCGCAGATTCCGCTGGGCGCGATCACGATCGCCCTCGACCTCCACCCGCTCGCGGTGATGGCGCACTTCCTGCTCGCGCTGGTCGTGCTCGCGCTGACGGTGGTGGTCGTGCTCGAGGCGTGGAGCCACGCCGGAGGCCTCGCCGCGCCCGGCCGGGCCGGGCTGGCTGCGCCGGTTCGTCACCTGGATCGGGATTCCGGCCTGCGCGGCGCTCGTCGTGACCGGGGCGGTGGCGACGGCCTCGGGCCCGCATCCGGGAGCCGACGAGGACGTGAAGCGCCTCGGGCTCGAGATCGTCGACACGGTGTACGTGCACGTCCGGGTCGCCGCCGCGTTCGGGATCGGCGTCCTCTTCATCGGCTGGTTCCTCGTGCGCATGCGTGACCGGTATCCCGGCTTGCTGTGGCTCTGGGGCGCGCTTCTCGGCGTCCTCGCGCGCAAGCGGTCGTCGGCGAGGTGCAGTACCGGACCGCGCTGCCGTGGGGCCTCGTGCTCGTGCACGTCGTTCTCGCCGCCGCGATCTGGGCGCTGAGCGTCGCGGTCGCGTACGCGCTCTGGCGGCCGCCTGCTGCGCTGACGGCACGCCAGTAAGCTCCGCCGCATGGCAGACGAGCTGCGGATCTTCGAGCGCCCGACGCTCGAGCGGCCGGTCCTGATCGCCGCGTTTCGGGGCTGGAACGACGGTGGCCAGGCCGCGACGCTCGCCGCCGGCTACCTCGCCCGGTCGTGGGAGGCGGAGAAGTTCGCCGAGATCGACCCCGAGCTCTTCGTCGACTTCCAGGCGACGCGGCCGCTCGTCTCGCTCGACGAGGGGCACACGCGGAAGATCGAGTGGCCGGAGAACACGTTCTACCGTGCGCGCATCCCGGGCACGAACCGCGACGCGGTGCTCCTGGTCGGAGTCGAGCCGAACTACCGCTGGCGGACGTTCTCCGAGCTCGATCGCGAACCTCGCGGCGGATCTCGGCGTCGAGCTCGCGATCACGCTCGGCGCGTTGCTCGCGGACGTGCCGCACACGCGCCCCGCGCCGGTCACGGGCGCGGCCACCGATCCGAAGCTCGTCGACGAGCTCGGCCTGCAGCTCTCGCGCTACGAAGGGCCGACCGGAATCGTCGGCGTCCTTCTCGACGCGTGCAGGCGTGCCGGAATCCCGTCGGTCAGCCTGTGGGCGGCGGTTCCGCACTACGTCTCGCTGGCCCCGAGCCCGCGCGCCGCGCGAGCGCTCTGCGATCGGCTGTCGGGCGTCCTCGGCATCGACGTCGACGTCGGTGAGCTCGCGGAGGCCGAGACGTCGTACGTGGAGCAGGTCTCCGAGGCCGTGTCGAGCGACGCGGAGACGGCTGCCTACGTCGAGGAGCTGGAGCAGCGCGCGGACTCGCTCGACTGGCTCGAGGAGTCGGGCTCGCTCCCTTCGGGCGAGGCGCTGGCCGCCGAGATCGCCCGCTTCCTGCGCGAGCGGGACAAGAACGGCGGCAGCAGCTAGGCGGCGTCTTCCGCCGGTTCGGCGACAGGCGGACCGGCGTCGGACGAATCTCCGTCGCCTGACGAGTCGGCAGTCGCTGGGGCAGCCTCGCCCTGCGGCGGGCCCTTGCGCTTGCGCCGCCGCCGGCGCGACTTGCGGGCTGTGAGCTTCGGAGCGGGGAGGTTGTCGGCCAACGCGTTCGCGATCTCCTCGATCGTGCCGAGCTCCTCGCGGGCCTTGTCCAGCGCGGCATTCGCGCGGGGCGTGTAGCCGTCCGCTGACGCCAGGAGCGCTGCCCCGACCGCCATCGGCATGGTCATCGCCACCTGCACCAGGCGGTTGACGTTCTCCTCGTGGCGGTAGCCGCGCGAGTTCGCAGCGGCACCGAGGAGGCGCTTCGCCTCCGGGAACTCCGTCGACACGCGCCGGTCCTGCACCTTCCGCGTTGCCCGGGCGAGCTTCCACGTCCAGCGGGCGAGGATCTGCTCGGGCGCGGCCGCTTTGCCCTCCGCGATCGCGCGCAGCAGGACGCGGATTCCCGCAGAGCGATCCTTCTCCCAGGTCGGAGCCTGGGTGACGAGCGTGACGAGGTCGTCGAAGTCGGCTCGCTCGACCGGGGTCGCGACGCGGTCGAGGAGCGCGGTTATCCGCAGGCGGCGGTTCGGGATTCTCGGCCGCGCAGGTGGAGAGGAACTGCTCGAGCGCGCCCTTGCTCGCGCGGCCCTCCACGAACTTGCGCGCGAACTCGGTGCGCTGGTCGAAGCGGATCTGGCGGCCGGCGATCGTCGCCCAGAAGCGCTGCTCGTCCTCGTCCAGGTACTTGGGGTCGATGCGCTGCCACTCGCGCTGGATGACGGCGAGGCGGCGAGCGACGTCGGGCGTGACCGGGACGAGCCACGGAACCGGCGAGAGCTTGCGGCGGGCGCGGCGCTGCTGCCGGCGGCGCGGAGCAGGCGTGACGCGGGCGCCTTCGCGGTAGAAGTCCGCGTCGAGCAGGGAGTGGAGCGAGATCACCCGGTCGTTGTGGGTGGACGCCTTGGGAACGAAGTCGACCACGACTCCGGCCTCCTTGCGCGGGTGGATGCGCATGATGCGGCCGATCCGCTGCTGGTACACGCGGCGGGAAGCCGTGGGCGCGAGGTGCATGCACACCGTGGCGCGCGGCGAGTTCCAGCCTTCGGCGAGGAGCTGCGCGTTGATCAGGACGTTGATCTCGCCGCGCTCGTAGGCGGCGAGCGTCTCGGCGAGTCGCGCGGGTGGCGTCTTCCCGGAGACCGCCTCCGTCTTCAGCCCGGCGGCGCGGAACTCCTGCGCGAGGTTGTACGCGTGCTCGACACCGGCGGCGTAGACGATTCCGGGCGTGGAGCCGAAGCGCTCGCGGTAGAGGCTCGCCGCGGCCTGGTTCAGGGCCTCGTGGTCGAGCGCGGCCGCCAGTGCCCGCTCCTCGAAGTCGCCGCCGACGATCGGAACCGAGTTGATCGCGGCCGCGGGCGGCACGCGCATGCAGCGGAGCGGAGCGATGAGGCCGCGCCTGGCAGCGTCGGCGAGCGGGAGATCGTCCACCGAGGCCGGGAAGACGTCCGAGACCTGCTTGGCGATGAGCTGCTCGGTCGCCGTCATGCCGATGTAGAGCGGCTCGTGGAACGCGCGGATCGCGGCGCTCGTCTTCTCTCCGAGCGCCGTATGGGCCTCGTCGCAGAGGACGAAGTGGTACACGGCGGGGTCGAGCTCGCCGCCGTGGCGCGCGAACCAGGCGTAGGTCTGGATCGTGATCGGGTTCTTCCGCGGCGCGCGAGCTCCCTTGAGCACCGCGTCCGTGAAGCGGTCGGCATAGCCCTCGGTCGTGAGATCGCGCGTGAACTGGGAGACGAGCAGGCGGCGGTGCGTGAGGATGAGGATGCCGAGGCGACGCGCCGACTCGACGAAGCCGGCAGCCGCGATCGTCTTGCCCGATGCCGTGGGGTGTCGGAACCGATAGCGGCGCACCGCACCCGGGTCGTCGCCCTCGAACTCCGGCTCGAGCTCCTTCTCCTCGACGAACCCGAAGTCGAAGTCGTCCTCGGCGTCCTCGTCGAGCTCGACCTCGGCGACGACGCCGTTGCCGCTTCCGTTCCCGTTGCCGTTCTCCTCGGCAGAGCGCTGCGTGGAGGCGATGAGCTCGGCGAGCATCCCGGCCAGAGCATCAACCTGATGGCGGCGGAGCTCGGTTCCCGCCGCGGTGCGAGGCAGATCCTCGGTCAGGACCCGCTCCAGCCCGAGCATGAGCCCGTAGCGCACCTTCCAGCGCGGCGAGGGCTCGGTCAGCCCGGCCTCCATCTCCTCCAGCGCGTGGTTGAGCGCGGCTCGGCGGGCGGTGCCGGGCGCGAGCGCTACGGCGGGATCCTCGTCCGCGGTCAGGAACGGCTCGCCGAACCACGCTTCGGCACGGCTGGCCGCCGCGCTCAGATTCTCAGGTGTGTCCGACGTCAGCGTCGGGGAAGTCGTCGCTTCGTGCATATGCGCAGCACGTACTGCTGGTGCCGCTCCTTCCGAGAGTTGACGCCCGCCTGTTTATCCGGCGAGCGGTACCGTCAGAGCATACCTCAGGTTCCGGCGATGGAGACGGTCAAACGGTCGTGGCGCGCGAGATCTGCAAGGGGCCGGCCGATCACGCGCTGCGAGACCCCGGTCTGGTCGAGGTGCTTGGTGATGCCTCCGAGCCAGAAGGGATAGCCGGCGCCGAGAATGAGGCAGGTGTCAACGTCAGCGGCCTCCTGGACGACACCTTCTTCGAGGATGTGGCGCACTTCGTCCGCCATGGCCTCCAGCACCGCGTCGTGGATCTCCTCGATCGTCCTCGGCGCGTGCTCGCGGACGACGATCTCCTCGGAGCCCGCCGCGAAGTTGTCCAGCGTCACCGAGACGGGATAGCGATCGGGGTAGGCCTCGTGAAGCGTGTGCAGGACGTGATTGGCGACGCGGGGACCGACCATCTGCAGGAGGACCGAAGGCGCCATCGGCAGCCCGAGACGGAGTACCGCTTCGTCGGTCTCGTCGACCGTGTTTCCGTGCTCCAGTGCGTCCATCAGCACGGTGGTCGTCCGGCTGAGAACCCGGTTGACGACGAAGGCCGGCGCATCGCGGACGAGCACGCCGCGCTTGCGGAGCTTGGCGGTCACGTCCCAGGCGGTTGCCAGAGTGACGTCGTCGGTGAGCGGCGTGCGTACGAGCTCGACGAGCGGGAGCACGGCGACCGGGTTGAAGAAGTGCATCCCCACGACGCGCTCCGGGTGCTCGAGGTCGGCGCTCATCTCCGTGATCGAGAGCGACGAGGTGTTCGTCGCGAGCAGGCATTCCGCCGAGACCACGCGCTCGAGCTCGGCGAAGACCTCCTTCTTCACCGACATCTCCTCGAAGACCGCTTCGAGGACGAGATCCGAGCCTGCGAAGATCTCCCAGCCCGTGCCGCCGGTGACCAGTGAGCCGAGGAAGCGCGCCTTGCCGTCGCCAAGTCGTCCCCTGCGTACCAGCTCGTCGAGCTCACTCGCGATCCACGCGACCGCTTCGTCCACCTGATCCCGGGTGAGGTCTCGCAGCACGATCGGAACCTCGAGCCGACGCAGGGCGAGTAGCGCGAGCTGGCGAGCCATCAGGCCGGCTCCGACTATCCCGATCTTCCGGATTGTCCTCGGCTCTGCGTCCGGAACGCCGATTCCGCGTTTCGCGCGACGCTCGACGAGATCGAAGGCGTAGACGGACGCCTGGGCCTGCGGGCCGGGGAGGAGCTCGGCGAGAGCGTCCTCCTCGGCGCGATACCCCTCCTCGAGTGACCATCCAGCGGCGCCCTCGATGAGGTCGAGCGCGCGATAGGGCGCGGGCGCCGCGCCGTGCAGCTGGCCGTCGAGCCGGGCGCGCGCCTTGCGCGTCACCTCGCCGACGTCCGAGAGATCGGCTTCGGGCCGCACCTTGCCGCCACCTTCCTCGATCTTCTCGAGCAGGAGCGCGAGCGACTCGTCGAGGAACTCGACCGGCTCGAACACGGCATCCGCGAAGCCCTGCTCGAACGCTTGCGGACCCGTGAGCATGCGGTTCTGGCGGAGGGGATTCTCGACGATGAACTTCACCGCTTGCTCGGCACCGACGAGCTTGGGGATGAGCTGCGTCCCACCCCAGCCGGGGATGAGACCGAGGAACACCTCGGGGCAGGCGAAGTGGCGCACGGATGAGGAGATCGTCCGGTAGTCGCAGTGCAGCGCGATCTCGACGCCTCCTCCGAGCGCCGCGCCGTTGACGGCGGCGAGCGTGACGAAGGGGAGATCGCGCAGGCGACCGAAGAGCTCGTGGCCGGCCTGGCCTCCCTGCCGCGCCCGTTCGCCGGTGATCTCTCCGAACTGGTCGATGTCTGCACCGACCGCGAAGACGAAAGGCTTTCCGGTGAGGAGGAGCCCTCGCCAGTCTCGCGTTCGCAGGCGCCCGAGCACCTCGTCGAGCGAGCGCAGGGCCTGCTCGCCGAAGGTGTTCGGCTTCTGCCAGTCCTCGCCGTTGTCCATCGTCACCAGCGCGACCGGTCCGACAGCGGTGTCGATCCGCTGCAGCTTGAACTGGGTCGGGGAGCTAGCCACGGGCGCCGTTTCCGACGTTCTCCCAGAGAATCGCCGCGCCCATGCCGAGCCCGATGCAGAGCGCGGTCAAGCCGTAGCGGACGTCCGGCCGGTCGTGGAACCCACGGGCGAGCTGCGCCATCAGCCGCACGCCGGTCGCCGCCAACGGGTGGCCGCAGGCGATCGCGCCGCCGTACGGGTTCAGCCTCGGATCGTCGGGCGCGACCCCGACCCCGTCGCACCACGTCAGCACCTGCACGGCGAACGGCTCGTTGAGCTCGAAGAGGCCGACGTCGTCGAGGGAGATCCCGGTCTGCTCGAGCACCTTGTTCGTCGCCGGCACCGGGCCGAGGCCCATCAGCTCGGGCGCGACGCCGGCGTACGCGAAGCCGACCAGTCGCATCTTCGGCTCGAGCTGCAGCTCCGCGGCCGCATCCTCGGACGTGATCAGCGCGGCGGTCGCACCGTCCGTGAGGCCCGCCGAGTTCCCTGCGGTGACGCGCCCGGCTGCGCGAAACGGGGTCCGGAGCTCGGCGAGCGCCTCCATGGTCGTTTCCGGCCGCAGGAACTCGTCCCGCGCGGCCACGGTCCAGCCTTCGTCGCGTGAACACGGACATGGGAACGACGATCTCGTCCATCACGCCCTCGTCCCACGCCTTCGCTGCCTTGCGCTGGCTCTCGACGGCGAATGCGTCCGCGTCCTCCTTCGTCAGGTGCGGGAAGGCGTCGTGGAGGTTCTCGGCCGTCTGCCCCATTACCGCGGCGGACTCGTCGACGATCCGTTCCGAGACGAACCGCGGATTGAAGTCGACGTCCTCGCCCATCGGGTGGTGGCCCATGTGCTCGACTCCGCCGACCAGGACGACGTCGGCCGCGCCCATCGCGATCTCGCCCGCGCCGCTGGTCGTCGCGGTCAGTGCGCCCGGCGCACATGCGGTCGACGGCGAAGCCGGGCACGGACTTGGGGAGGCCGGCGAGCAGTGCGACGTCGCGGCCGAGCGTCAGTCCCTGGTCTCCGACCTGTGCGGTTGCGGCGAAGACGACGTCGTCGATCCGATCCTCCGGCAGGCTCGGATTCCGGCGCAGGAGCTCGCGCACGACCTTCACCGCCATGTCGTCCGCGCGCGTCTTCCAGAAGTAGCCGTCCTTGCCCGCGCGACCGAATGCCGTGCGAACGCCGTCGACGTAGACCACCTCATCGGAGGGTGCGAGCCATCGGCGGAGACGATACTTCGCGAGTGGTGAGTGACTGGGACGAACGAGCTGCGCGGGCGATCGAGCGCCACGACGACGGAGCGGCGCGGCTGCCCGAAGACGAAGACGAGAGACAGCGGCAGCTGACGCGCATGGGGAACGCGGCCTGGGCGGCCGGGCTCTCGCTGCTCATGGCCGGACGCGACGAGGAGGGACGCGGTTGGCTCGTGCGTGCAGCCGAGCGCTATCGAGAGAGCTGGGCTCACGCACCTGCCGACAGCTGGGGGCGGCCCATCGGGGCGATCAAGTCTCGGCTCATCGCGGGCGACCGAGAGGGCGCGCTCGCGGACGCGCGGTGGGCGCTGGACGCAGGAGCCGCGCAGTCGGAGAGCCCGATCGGGCGCTATGCGGCGGCTCTCGCGCATCTCGTGCTCGCCGAGGACGAGAAGGCCGCCGCACTGGTTGTCGGGCTCCGAGACCGTGACGACTTCCCGCCCGCGGTCGCAGGCTCGCTCGCCGCGCTGTCGGCGAACGACGCCAGCGCATTCGAGACTGCAGATCCGCGGGCTGCTCGAGGACTTCGCCGGCCGGCAGGAGTTCCTCGAGGACACTCCGGTGGCCGACACGGTTCTCGCGCTCCAGGCGCTCGCTGCGAGGCGCGGACTCGGGGTGGCGCTCGACTCGCCGCTGCTCCCGCTCACCTCGTGAGGTCAAGCTCCAGCTCGATTTTCATTTCTCCCCGCCGGCCAGCTCCCGAGAACGAACCATCGCTGCCTGGATCGCGTTCAGAAAGGCAGCGCGCACGCCGGCCATCTCGAGCTCACGGATCGCCGCGATGGTCGTGCCGCCCGGCGACGTCACCATCTCCCGCAGCTCGACCGGGTGCATCTTCTCGTCACGGAGCTGCTTCGCCGTGCCGAGCATCGTCTGCACCACGAGTTGCGTCGAGATCTCGCGCGCAAGACCGAGGAGGATCCCGGCCTCGATCATCGCCTCAGCCAGGAGCGCGAAGTAGGCCGGCCCCGAGCCCGAGACGGCGGTGATCGCGTCCATCGCGTGCTCCGGCACGCGAACCACCGCCCCGAGGTGCGAGAGCGCCTCCTCCGCCAGGTCGAGGTGCTCGTCTCCGGCGTGTGCGCCCGCGCACAACCCCGCGATGCCCTCGTGCACCGTCGAAGGGGTGTTCGGCATCGCGCGCACGACCGGCACGTTGGCCGAGAGTCGACTTTCGATCAGCGCGGTCGGGATCGCGGCGGCGACCGTGAGCACCGTCTGCTCGGGCATGATCAGACCCCCGATCTCGCCGAGCAACCCCTCGATGTCCTGCGGCTTGACGGCGATCACGACGAGCGAGGCGCCGACCACCGCGTCGTGATTGGAAAGCGTCGCGGCCACACCGTGGCGTTCGTGGAGCTCGTTCACGCGCTCGGCGCGGCGCGAGGTGGCGGCGATCTCCTGGGTTTCCGCCACTCCGACGAAAGGAGGCCGGAGATGAGAGCTTCGCCGATCCGCCCGGCGCCGAGGATCGCGATCTTGCGGGAGTCGGCCATGGCCGGAGTCTACGAGCGAGGTTCGGGAATCGCTTCGATCCACGCTCCTCGGTCGTCGAGCGCCCGGCTCCGCCGCAACCCTGCCGTGGCGAGATCCGCGTCGAGCTCTTCGTCGCTCAGCAATCTCGATCGGAAGGCGTGGTGAAGCTCTTCCCTTTCAGCGGGGCCGTCCACCTCCGAGCTCGAGGATCCGGCTGACCTCGGGACGGCAGCATGGATCAGCTCGGCCTCGCAGCCGCGCGTAAAGGAGTACAGGGCTCCCCTCGGGCGCGATCTCGCTCACGCGGCGGGCCGGTATGCCGCTGCGCACGAGCCGCGCACGGTCGGCGCTCGCGCCCGGCACGAGCCCGCGCGCGAAGCCTGCGAGCAGGAAGACGCTCGCGAGTCCCTGCCACTCGCCGTACGGCGTCAAGAGCTCTGCGGTTTCCGCGGGCTGCTCCGGCCAGCGTCCGCGGAGCGAGGCGAAGAGCTTCACGAGACTGAGGTCGGCCACGAGGCCCGCGTCGTAGCGGCCGAGACCTTGCAGCGCGATCACGCCCACGCTCCAGGGGCCGATTCCGCGCTCGCGCTCGAGTCGCTCCAGCGCAGTAGCCGCGTTCGACGTCTTCAGGGACTCCAGGTCGACTCTGCGGACGAGTCGCGCGAGCGTGGCCGCACGGCTCTCGGCGAGTCCGCAGCCAGTCAGCTTCGCGGGAGACAGCCTCGCCAGGGCCTCCTGGCTCGGCGGGCTCTCGCCGCAGGCCCGGATGACGATCCGCTCGATCTCCCGTGCGCGACGAGACTGGATCAGCTGCCCGCAGATCGCCCGCAGCGCCGCGTGCGCGACGGTCGAGGTTCGCGTCGTGCGGAGACCGCGAAGCGTGCGGACGGATGGGCCGAGCAGCGGATCGCGCGCGAAGCGGCGGTGGAACTCGCTCGTGTCGTCGTCGAGCGCGAGCAGGAACCTAGCTTCGTCGACCGAGCGCTCACACGACGCGCGGACGAACAGGCCACCGTCGTGGAGCTGGCGCGCCTCTGCCCAGCGGTCGCCCGCGAGCTGCGCTTCCAGACCTCGGTCCTGGCCGTCAGCTTCAGGGAGTAGAGACCCTTGGCTCGAAGGACGGCCTCGACCATCTCGCCAGACTAGACACGGGCTCAGACCCGCGGGGTCTGACCCCATACTTCGCCGCGTGCGCCTCGTCGACGCGATCTCGCTGCGCTCTCGCAGGCGCAAGCTCCGGTTGTTCCTGGAGGAGCTTCAGCCGACCGCAGAGACGAGCGTCCTCGACGTCGGCGCCGACGAGCTCGGGTTCGGCGAAGGGGACGGCTGCGGGACGCTCAACTTCTTCGAGGAGCTCTACCCGTGGCCCGAGCAGATCACGGCGCTCGGGCTCCAGGACGGCGATGCGTTTCGTGCGCGCTACCCGCACGTCCACTACGTCCAGGGAGACGCCTGCGCACTCCCGTTCGCTCGACGGTGAGTTCGACATCGTCTTCTCGAATGCGGTGATCGAGCACGTCGGCGACCGCGAGCGCCAACGGCTCTTCGTAGCGGAGGCGCTCCGCGTCGGGCGGCGCGTCTTCATCACGACTCCGAACCGCGGCTTCCCGGTCGAGCTTCACACGCGGCTGCCCTTCGTCCACTGGCTCCCGGACGGGCTCTCCCATCGCGCCTACGACGCGACCGGAAAGGGCTTCGCGAAGGACGTCCATCTACTCTCGAAGGGGTCGCTCGAGTCGCTCTTCCCGGGTCGCGTCCGCATCGTCAACCTCGGACTGACGTTGGTGGCGATCGTTGACTAGGCAGCTCGCGCAGCGCCTCGCCGCACTCGCGCTCATCGGGCTCGTCGTCGGGCTCGCTCTCCACAACGCGGCCATGGCCCAGCTGTGGGATCTCGGCGTGCGCGGCTCGGCGCTCGACGTCGTCGCCGCCTGGAAGGAAGCGCTGCTGCTCCTGGGCATCGGTCTCGCAGCGTGGGCGGTACGTGGCCGGCCCACGCTTCGGACGGTGGACGTTCTTGCAGCCGTCTACGCGATCGTCATCGTCGTCTACGCGGTGATCCCGCAGGACTCGCTGGGCGGCGAGGCGACGTCCCGGGGCGAGCTGCTCGCCCTGCGCCACCACCTGCTCCCGGTCGCGGCCTATGCGCTCGGGCGGCTGCTCTCGCCGTGGTGGCGAGAGCGGAGCGGTTTTGCGGCCGCGGTCGTGCTCGTCGCCGCGGGAGTCACGGTCATCGGGCTTCTCGACCTGGCCTTCGTAGGTCTCCAGGCCTGGCGGGACTCCGGCGTGCCCGGCTGGTACCGGGAGCAGCTGGGCCTCCGCTACGAGGGCCTGTCGGGCCTGCCGGAGAACTGGGTCTACAACACGGGGGACGAGCAGAACCCGATCCGGCGTCTCGTCTCCACGTTCCTCTCGCCGCTGGCCAGCGCGTACGCCCTCGTCGTCGCGCTCGTCTATGTCGTCAGCCGCGAGTTCCGCTGGTGGTGGGGACTGCTCGTGGTGGTGCTCTATGCCGGGTTGCTGTACACGCATACGCGCGCGGCCTTCGGAGCCCTCGTCGCCGGGCTCGTCGTGCTCGCATTGGCGCAGCGGAGACTTGCGCCCGTCGTCTATGCGGTGGTGTCAGTCGCGGTCGCGGCGCTCTTCCTCGTCGCCTATCCCGGTATCGGCCCCTCCACGAGCTACACGCCGCAGGAGCTCGAGTTCCTGCGGGCGAACGCGGAGCGCGAGCCCGGCGAAAGCACAGACCCGTTCGCCACTGACGAGTCGTCGACCGAGAGCCACTGGCGAAATCTCCGTGACGGGATCAGGACGGTGCGTGATCACCCGCAGGGGTACGGGCTCGGGAACGCCGGGGTCGTGGCCAAGCGCACCGGTGTCGAGATCAAGGCGGGGGAGTCGACGTACACAGAGCTCGGGGTCGATGCGGGCGTCGCCGGGCTTGCGGCGTTCCTGCTCTGGAACGTCATGCTGCTTCTCGGGCTCTGGCGCCGGGAGCCCTGGGTGGCTGGCGCTTTCGCAGCCACGCTCCTACTCGGACTGCAGACCGACGTGATCGGCGTGCACTGGCTCGCGGTGGTGGTCTGGGCGTCGGCGGGAATCGCGCTCGACCGCCCGTCCAGGAGACCCGTGCTCGAGGAGAGCTCGCTTCGCCCCGCGCCGCCGCTCGTGACACCCGAGCAGAGCTGATGCGCGGGGTCAGCGCCGGATCGGCGCGAACGACGCGACGCCGAACGCCGCAGCTCGAGCGAGCTGGTCGAACACGACCAGGTCGATGCTCTCGGAACCGGTCGCACTCGCGGTGATAGCAGGAGTAGCCGCCTGCGAACAGCCCGCCCGTCGGAACGCCGATCTGCTCGAAGGGGAAGTGATCCGAGCGCCCGCCGATGTCGACCTGGCTCGCTCGGAGTCCCCGGCGCTCGAAGTACGCGAGCCAACGCGCGGCGAACGGGCCGCCCTTGTAGACCGTCCGCTCACGGGAAGGCGATCCCAGGACGTCGAAGTTGAGGTAGCCGACGATCCGACCTCGGTCCACGCTCTTCGCATACGCGCGGGACCCGAAGAGGCCCAGCTCCTCCGCACCCCAGAAGGCGAAGCGCACCGCAAGCTCCGGGTACCTCTTGCGCACGACGCGGGCGATCTCGAGCACGGCCGCGACGCCGGTCGCGTTGTCGTTGATGCCCGGCCCGACGAGGACGGAGTCGAGGTGAGCGCCGACCAGCAACACGCGGCGAGCGCCGGGCTGGGTGTCTGCGATGACGTTCTGCGAGGTCGAGCGGCTCCGTTGGGTCACGAGCTCCAGCTCCACGACCGAGGCCGATGAGGCCGCCAGCTCCGGTCCGACAGCGCCGTCGATTCCCGCGACCGGGATCGGGGAGGCCTGCGGATCGCCGAGAGTTCCGTCGAACAGTCCGGGCTCCGAGTTGAAGACGAGCAGGGCGATTGCGCCGGCATTCGCCGCGTTCCTGGCCTTGACGGCGAAGAAGCAGGTGCCCCGCCGCGCCAGCGCGATGAATCCGCGCACGTCGTCGAAGTCGCCGGGCTCGCAGCCGTCGTCGGCCGCGACCACCCTGGCGCGAAGGCCCCCCTCGGGCGTCGACGGCGAGTAGTCGAGCGCCTCGACCCGGAGCTCCCTCCGGGTCGGCGCGATCTGGGCTCCCTTCTCGACGCTCTCCCGATACAGGACGAAGGGGAAGCCGACGACGCGAGGCGCGTATCCCGCACGCGCAAGCTCGGATCGGACGTGCGCGACCGACGCGCGATAGCCGGCGGTCCCCGCGGCTCGGTTGCCTCCCGCGCGGTCGGCGATTCGTCTCGAGAGCGAGGAGGTCCGCTCGCAGTCGGGCCGGCGACAGCGAGCGCGGCAGCTGGGCGACGATCTCCGCTCGCGTCGCCGTGTTCCGATCCGAGCCCGAGCTCTGCGCCACCCAGCCGGCGGACACTGCGACGAGCGCGCACCGCGAGCAGCGCCGTTCTCGCGCTGGCGCTCTCTCGGAGCGATCGTGCGCCCATCGGGACAGGGTACGCTCACGACATGGTGCTCGACTCGCGCGTCGACATCGGTCATGTGCACCTGAAGGTGGCGGACCTCGATCGTGCGCTCGGCTTCTGGTGCGGCGTCCTCGGCTTCGAGGAGCAGGCGCGGATGGGCGACCAGGCGGCGTTCATCTCCGCCGGCGGCTACCACCACCACATCGGGCTGAACACGTGGGAGTCCGCGGGTGGCCTGCCGCCGCCACCCAACACGACCGGGCTCTACCACGTCGCGGTGCGCTTTCCCGACCGCAAGACCCTCGCCGAGGCGGTGCACCGCGTTCTCCGGGCGAACATCCAGGTCGATGGAGCCTCTGACCACGGTGTGAGCGAAGCGGTGTATCTGCGCGACCCGGACGGAAACGGCGTCGAGCTCTATCGCGATCGCCCACGGGACGAGTGGCCCCGTCAGTCGGACGGCGAGAGCGTCGCGATGTTCTCGCGTCCGCTCGACCTGCAGGCACTGCTCGCCGAGGGCGAGTAGTCAGCGCGCGCGGTTCTCGACGTACGTCTTCAGGCCCGCGAGCTCGTCCTTCGTGGAGTTCCTCAGCGTTCGGCCGAGGAACGGCGTCGCCAGGCGCATCCAAAACGTCTTCGGAGAGAACGACCAGTCGAAGCTGGCAAGCGTGCCTCCGTGCTCCGGTGTCAGGAGGAAGTCGAGCTCGAAGTCGGCCGGCTTCCAGCCGCCCCGTATCCCCAGTCGGCGCGGCGGGTCGTAGCGCGGTGACGACGTCCTCGATCTCGATCTCGCGCCCACGCCAGCGGATCTTCTCGCGGATGCGCGAGCCCACTTCGAGCGGGCCCTCGGAGACCTGCCGGAACTCGACCAGCGCCGGACGCCACGCCGTATGTGTGGTCGGGTCGGACACGACCGCCCAGACCTCGTCCGGAGGTCGGTCGATGTGGATCCGCTCGGTGATCTTCATTGCTGCACTCGGCTCCGCTCGAGTCAGCTATACCTGTCCCATAACCAAGACGAAACCTGTCGAGCAGCTCGAGCGGGTCGTGATCCGCTTCGCAGGCGACTCCGGAGACGGCATGCAGCTGACCGGCGATCGCTTCACGAGCGAGACCGCGGTCTTCGGGAACGACCTCGCCACGCTGCCGGACTTCCCCGCGGAGATCCGCGCCCCGGCCGGCTCGCTGCCTGGTGTCTCCGGCTTCCAGGTCCACTTCGCCGATCACGACATCCTGACGCCGGGCGACCAGCCGAACGTGCTCGTGGCGATGAATCCCGCGGCGCTCAAGGTCAACCTCGCCGACCTGGCGAAGGGCGGCACGGTCATCGTCAACACCGACGCGTTCTCCGAGCGCAACCTGCAGAAGGCGGGCTACGCGACGAGCCCGCTCGAGGACGGATCGCTCTCCGATTTCCACGTTCACGCGGTCTCGCTCTCGTCCATGACGATCGAAGCGCTGAAAGAGGTCGACGGGATCACCTCGCGCGAGGCGGAGCGCTCGAAGAACTTCTTCGCGCTCGGGCTCATGTCCTGGCTCTACAACCGCCCGATCGAGGGGACGCTCGGCTTCATCGACACGAAGTTCGCCAAGCGCCCCGAGATCGCCGAGGCAAACACGCGTGCCTTCAAGGCCGGCTGGAACTACGGCGAGACTTCCGAGGACTTCGCCGTCTCCTACGAGATCGCGCCCGCGCAGCTCGAGCCGGGCACGTATCGGCAGATCTCCGGGAACTCCGCTCTGACGTACGGGCTGATCGCGGCGAGCAAGCTCTCCGGGCTGCCGCTGTTCCTCGGCGCCTACCCGATCACGCCGGCGTCCGACGTGCTCGAGCAGCTCGCGAGCATGAAGCACTTCGGCGTCCGCACGTTCCAGGCCGAGGACGAGATCGCCGCCTCGGGCGCGGCGCTGGGGGCTGCCTTCGGCGGCTCGCTCGGCGTGACGACCTCGGCAGGCCCGGGGATCGTCCTCAAATCGGAGACCGTCGGGCTCGCGGTGACGCTCGAGCTGCCGCTGATCGTCGTCGACGTCCAGCGCGCGGGGCCGTCGACGGGCATGCCGACGAAGCCGGAGCAGGCCGATCTCCTGATGGTGATGTTCGGGCGAAACTCGGAGTCGCCCGTGCCGGTCGTCGCCGCCTCGACCCCGGCCGGCTGCTTTCACGCGGCGATCGAAGCCGCCCGGATTGCGATCAAGTACCGGACGCCCGTCTTCCTCCTCTCCGACGCATACCTCGCCAACGGCTCGGAGCCGTGGCTGATCCCGGACGTCGATTCGCTGAGCGACATCTCGACCGAGTTCGCAACCTCGCCGAACGACGGCGACGGCGGCTTCCTCCCGTACAAGCGCGACGCCGAGACGCTCGCCCGGCCGTGGGCGATCCCGGGTACGCCCGGTCTCGAGCACCGGATCGGCGGGCTCGAGAAGGAAGCCGAGACCGGCAACGTCTCCTACGACCCCGAGAACCACGACCTGATGGTGCGTCTGCGTGCGGCGAAGGTCGCAGGCATCGCGTCCGACATTCCCGAGCTGGACGTCGACGATCCCGACGGGGCGGACACGCTCGTGCTCGGCTGGGGCTCGACGTACGGTGCGATCGGAGCCGCAGCGCGTCGTGTGCGCGCGAGCGGACGGAAGGTCGCGACTGCGCATCTCCACTACCTGAACCCCTTCCCGCGGAACACGGGAGAAGTGGTGCGAAGCTACGAGAAGGTGCTCATCCCGGAGATCAACCTCGGTCAGCTGCGAATGCTGATACGTGCCGAGTTCCTCGTCGATGCGGTGGGCTACAACAAGGTGCGCGGACGCCCGTTCCGGGCGGCCGAGCTCGAGGACGCGATCACCGCGCTGGTGGACTCGTGAGCGTGAGCGAAGGCAACGGCCTCACGCAGCTCAAGGCGAAGGACTTCAAGTCCGACCAGGAGGTGCGCTGGTGCCCGGGCTGCGGCGACTACGCGATCCTGAACGTGATCCAGGGCTTCATGCCCGAGCTCGGGCTCTCGCGGGAGCGGATCGTGTTCGTCTCCGGGATCGGCTGCGCCGCGCGCTTCCCGTACTACATGCAGACGTACGGGATGCACTCGATCCACGGGCGCGCACCGGCGATCGCGACCGGACTGGCGGTAACCCGGCCGGACCTGTCCGTCTGGGTCGTGACCGGAGACGGCGACGCGCTCTCGATCGGCGGCAACCACCTGATCCACTCGCTAAGGCGGAACGTCAACCTCAAGATCCTGCTCTTCAACAACAAGATCTACGGTCTGACGAAGGGCCAGTACTCCCCGACCTCCGAGCTCGGCAAGGTGACGAAGTCGACGCCGATGGGGTCGCTCGACTACCCCTTCAATCCGCTGTCGATCGCGATCGGCGCGGAGGCCTCCTTCGTCGCGCGCGCGATCGACACGGACAAGAAGGGACTCACCGAGGTGCTCGGAGCGGCCGCCAGGCACCGCGGCTCTGCCTTCGTCGAGATCCTCCAGAACTGCAACATCTACAACGACAACGCCTTCGACTTCGTGCGCGAGGAGAAGGGGAACCGGATCTACCTCGAGAGCGGGGCGCCCATTCGCTTCGGCGCGGAGGGAGAGAAAGGCGTCGTGCAGGACGCGGACGGGTCGGCCGGGGTCGTGCAGGTGGGGGAGGCCGGCGAGGACGGTCTGCTCGTTCACGATGCGGGTCAGCGCGAGCCGAGCCTGGCATTCGCGCTCTCGCGGATCACGTACGAGACCGACGGCGCGGTGCCGCTCGGCGTCTTCAGAAGCGTCGAGCGCCCGGTCTACGACGACCTGATGAGCGCGCAGCTCGAGCAGGCCCGCGAGCGCTCGGGCGAGGGCGAGCTCGAGGCGCTGCTGCACTCAGGCGACACCTGGGTCGTACCCGGCTAGCGTTCCAGGGCGACCGAGACGGCGTCGTCGAGCGTCCAGGTGCGTCCTACCGCGCGACCCCGATCGAACCCGGGTCCGGCGAGCTGAAGAACTCGCTTCTCACATGCCTCGCGGTGGCGGCGCCAGCCACCGAGCGGCGCGATGGCATCCTCCTCCTCGATCGCACCCCACAGCAGGCCGGCACGTTCCTGGTGACCGCGTTCGGCCGCCACGCGGGCGAGGACTCCGACTCCGAAGATGCGGCCGGGGCGATCGCGGAGCCGGTCGGCGATCGCAAGCGACTCGCGCGCGTGCGTCTCGCCCGCGTCGAGAAGCCCGATGTTCAGCGAAAGGCATGCCAGCTCTCGCCAACGCCCCGCTCTCCCACCACGGCACCTCCGCCTCGCGCGGCGAGCTTGGCGCTCTGGCGGACCAGCTCGAGCGCGCTGCGCTCGTCACCCTCATCGCGCGCAATCGCGCCAAGCGTTCCCAGTGGTCTGGGCGAGGCCCCACATGTCGCCCGTCCGCGCGGTGAATCTCGTCGCTGCTCTCGACGAGCTCCCGTGCACGATCGAGGTCGCCGCGCCACGCCGCGCTGATTCCCAGCCGGTGCATGAGGACCGCGCGACCATGCTCGTCCTCGAGCTGCTCGAAGAGCTGGCCAGGCTCCGAGACCACAACTTCCTCCGCGGCCGCGTAGTGGCCAGCGATCCCCAGCGAGCTCCCGTAGGCACGGAGCGCCTCCGCCCGTAAGCTCTGCGGCGCTAACTCGGCTTCGGGCCGGTCGAAGAGGCGCTCGAACCAGCGGATACCATCGGCGGGGTCTTCGAGCGTCCACAGCTGCTCGAGGGCGGTTGCGATCCCGAGCCCGAGGGCGATGGAGTCTGTTCCTCAGCGACCAGGCAAGGGCGCCGCGGAAGTTGTCCTTCTCGGCAAACCCGATGTCGAGCCGCTGCCCGCCGGGGCGGCGTGTCCCCGCGTTCAGATTTGCGTCGTCCGCGACGGCGAGGAAGTGCTCGGCGTGGCGACGCCGGACAGCGAGGGAGTCGGGAGCTGCGTCGAGTAGCTCGACAGCGTACTCCCGGATCGTGTCGAGCATGCCCAAGCGACCAGTGCCCCAGCGGCGAACGAGATTCTTGACGACGAGTGACTCGAGGGTGTCGAGATCTGCGTCGCAGACAGCCTCTGCGGCGTCCAGGGTGAAGCTCCCTCTGAAGACGGCGAGTCGTCGGAAGAGCTCCTGCTCGTGCGGCTCGAGCAGCTCGTAGCTCCACTCGATCGTCGCGCGCAGCGTTCGCTGCCTGTCCGGCGCATCACGCGAGCGCGACGCCAGGAGCGGCAGCCGCCGGTCGAGCCGCGCCAGAAGCTCATCCGCGTCCAGGAGCGCGACGCGCGCTGCCGCCAGCTCGATCGCGAGCGGCAACCCGTCAAGCCGTCCGCAGATCTCGCCGACCGCGACCGTCGGCACGAATCCTCGAACGACGGCACGTGCGCGCTCGACGAAGAGGGCTTCAGCATCGTCGGCAGGCAGTGGTTCGACCGGGTACCGCTGTTCGGACGTCGATGTGCAGCGGCTCGCGGCTCGTGACAAGGACCTTCGCGTTCGGTGTGCTCGCGAGCAGCGCCGAGACCACCGGCGCGGCCTCGACAACCTGCTCGAAGTTGTCCACGCAGGATGAGCAGGCGCTTGCTCGCCGACGTGCTCGATCAGGTCGTTGTCCGCGCCGACCGCGGTGCCGATCGCACGCTCGACGAGAGCGGGATCGCGGAGCGCCTGCAGCGGAACCCAGAACACACCGTCCGGGAACTGTTCGACTGCCTCGGCCGCAAGCTGAAGCCCAAGACGCGTCTTGCCGCTTCCACCCGGCCCCGTCAGCGTCACGAGCCGGTGCGAGGCTATGAGCGCACCGCCCTCCTCCGATCTCCCGCTCGCGGCCGACGAGCGGCGTGGGCTGGATCGGCAGGTTCGTTCGGTAGAGCGTCCTCGGTGGCGGGAATTCCTCGCCTCCCAGCTGGAACAGGCGTTGCGGCGCGCTCAGGTCCTTGAGGCGGTGCTCGCCGAGGTCGCGCACCGTTGCGCCGTCCTCGAGCAACTGCCGCGACGCCTCCGAGAGGAGCACCTGTCCTCCGTGACCCGCGCCCATTATTCGCGCCGCCCTGTGAACGTCGATGCCGACGTACCCCTCGTCGGTCACGATCGGCTCGCCGGTGTGGATGCCGATTCGTACGCGGACAGGTCCGTCGGCGAGGGCATTCTGGGCGTCGCGTGCCGCGTCGACCCCATCGCTGACGCGCGCGAACGCTACAAAGAACGCGTCGCCTTGCGTGTCCACCTCGACGCCCCCGTGCTGCGAGAACACCTTGCGCAGAAGAGCACGATGCTCCGCGAGCACCTCGGCGTACCGGTTCCCGAGCTCGTGGAGCAGGCGCGTCGAACCCTCGATGTCGGTGAAGAGCAAGGTGACCGTTCCGCTCGGAAGCTGTCGCACTCGGACATGATCGCGGACGACTACTTGGCTCCACCGAGGAAGCGGGCGATCCGCTCCGCGATCTCCTCGCCCTTCTCCTCCTGCAGGAAGTGGCCCGCGCCTGAGACGATCTCGGCAGGTCCGGCGCCCGGGATCAGGGCGGCGAGGCGTTCGGCGGCCTCGGGCGTGAAGATCGGGTCGGAGTCGGAGAAGAGGACGAGCGCCGGCTTGTCCCAGCGCTCGAGCCCCGCGCGCACCTCGAGCATCTTCGCGGCGGACGGGTGCTCCAGCTCGGTGGGCACGAGCTCGGGGAACGCGAGCACGCCCGCCTTCGACTCCGGAGTCGGGAAGGGCGCGTTGTAGGCCTCGACGACCGCGTCGTCCAGCTCGGACACGCTCGAGATGCGGATGAGCTGCCCCGGCACGAGCTCGGTGCCCACGCGGCGGATGAACTCGCGGAAGCGAAGCCATTCGGGCGAGGGTGCGCGGCCGGCACCGATGCCGGTGTTGAGGAGAACGAGCCGCGCGACGCGCTCGGGCTGCTCGACGGCGAGCCGCAGGCCGATCGGCCCGCCCCAGTCCTGCACCACGAGCGTCGCCTCTCGGAGATCGAGCTCTTCCGCGAGAGCCTCGATCGAGGCGTAGTGGAAGTCGTAGGAGTAGTCCTCGATTCGCGTCGGCTTGTCGGAGCGGCCGAAGCCGAAGAAGTCCGGCGCGACCACCCGCGCAACCCGCGCGAGCGGCGGGATCATCTTCCGGTACAGAAACGCCCAGGTCGGCTCGCCGTGCAGGAGAAGCACTGGATCGCCCGTGCCCTCCTCGACGTAGTGCATCCGTAGCCCGTCCTGCTCGACGTAGCGCGGTTCGAAGTCGTAGCCGGGAAGGCCCTCGAAGCGCTCGTCGGGTGTCCGGTATGACTCCATCGACCGATCATGACGCCCAGGCATCTACCAGGAGGCCGAGTTGGGAGAGACCCCGAACATCTGGAGCGACGAGTGGGCATTCGAGAGCGACGAGGAGTGGGCCGCGGGCAAGTCCACCCGGCTCCCGCGTGGAGATCAGATCGGCGCGACCGTCGCCGAGATCGCGCCCGACACGACGAGCGGCCTCTACCACTTCCACCACGGCGCAGAGGAGATGCTCGTGGTACTCCGCGGCCGTCCGACACTGCGCGAGCCTTCCGGGGAGCGCAGGTTGGACGAAGGCGACGTCGTCCACTTCGCTGTCGGCCCCGAGGGCGCGCATCAGCTGAAGAACGAGACCGACGAGCCGGTTCGCTACCTGATGGTCAGCACCCGCCCGTCCCCTGAGGCAGTCGAGTACCCGGATACGCGCCAGATCTCCGTGATGGCGTTCACCGAGTCCCAGCTCGGGCGCCCGCTCTGGGACCTGCGGACGCTGGACGGCGCCACCGCCTAGCGCTCCTGCACGTCGCGGAAGTGGGCAATACTGTCGCGTCCCGGGGCCCGCGCGAATGCGAGTAGCACGTCTCTGAAGTGACGTGGACCAACAAGCCACCCAGCTACGGAACCCACCCTCCGGCGACGTGCGCCCGCCGGATGTCGAGCTCGTAGGGGTCACGAAGCGCTTCGGCGACGTCGTCGCGGTCGACTCGATCGATCTCGACGTCCACGCCGGCGAGTTCCTGTCGCTCCTCGGTCCTTCGGGCTGCGGCAAGACGACCACCCTCCGGTTGATCGCGGGCTTCGAGCGGCCCGACGAAGGCGAGGTGAGGATCGGCGGCGAGGACGTTGCGCGACTTCCCCCGTACAAGCGCGACGTGAACACGGTGTTCCAGTCCTACGCGCTCTTTCCGCACCTGACCGTGGGGGAGAACGTCGCCTATGGGCTCAAGCAGCGTGGGCTCGGACGGAACGATCGGCGGACACGCGCGAGCGAGATGCTCGAGCTGGTTCGGCTCTCGGGCTTCGAGGGACGGAAGCCGAAGCAGCTGTCGGGCGGGCAGCAACAGCGCGTCGCGCTCGCACGAGCGCTCGTGATGAGCCCGAAGGTCCTGCTCCTCGACGAGCCACTCGGCGCGCTCGACCTGAAGGTGCGCCGGGAGCTGCAGATCGAGCTGAAGCGGATCCAGCGCGAGCTCGGGATCACGTTCGTCTACGTGACGCACGACCAGGAGGAGGCGCTGGCCATGTCGAACCGCGTCGCCGTGCTGAACGCCGGCAGGATCGAGCAGCTCGCGGCTCCTCTCGAGATCTACGACCGGCCGGCCACGAGGTTCGTCGCCGACTTCATCGGCGACACCAACTTCGTGCGGCAGAACGGACGGCTGGTCGCCGTTCGGCCCGAGCAGGTCCAGCTCACGCGTCAGGCTGCGGGCGTCGAAGGAGCACTCGTCGCGACCATCGTCGCGACAATGGTCGTCGGGCCTGCGGTGCAGTGCGTCGTGCGAACGGAGGATGGACAGGAAGTGCTGGTACGAGAGCAGCGGACACGAGGAAAAGCCGGAGCCGAGTCGTTCGAGGAGGGCGAGCGCGTGTTCGTCAGCTGGCCGAGCGAGGACGCTCTGGAAATCGATGCGACGGAGGTGACGTGATGCGTGAGTCGCTCTGGGAGCGGCGGTACGACCGGAAGGGCTTCGTGGCGGCCTCGGCGCTGGCGGCGCTGGCGGCTGCGGGCGGAGGACGTCTGACCGAGAGCGCGTCTCGGGGCGACGGAGCAGGGAGGTGGCGTCCTCCACTACTACAACTGGGCCGGCTACGTGAACCCGAAGACGTACTCGGACTTCACCAAGGCGACCGGGATCAAGGTCAAGAAGAGCTTCTACACGTCGAACGAGACCATGCTCGCCAAGCTCAACGCGGGTGCGCGCGGGTACGACCTCGCGGTGCCGACGGAGTACATGGTGAGGATCCTCATCGAGGAAGAGCTGCTCGAGAAGATCGACCTGAAGAAGCTCCCGAACGCGAGGAAGAACATCGACCCCAAGTTCTTCGGCCTGCCCTACGACGCGAAGAACGAGTGGTCGATCCCCAAGGACTGGGGGACGACCGGGTTCGTCTACCGCAAGGATCTGATCAAGGAGCGTCCGACGACCTGGAGAGAGGTCTACGCGCTCTTCAAGAAGTACCCGAAGAAGTTCACGCTGCTCGACGGCAGCCTGGAGACGGTCGGCTCGGTCTTGATGATGATGGGGTACTCGTACAACACCGACTCGGCGAGCGAGCTCGACAAGGCGCGGAAGTTCCTGATCGACCTGAAGCCGTTCGTGCACTCGATCGACTCGGTGAACCTCAAGCAGAAGATCATCCGCGGCAAGGCGTACGGCGGCATGGCCTGGAACGGCGACAGCGCCGTCATCATCGGCGAGAAGCCCGCCGAGTACATCATCCCCGGCGAGGGCGCGGAGTTCTGGATCGACGCCTATGTGATCCCGACCGGGGCAGAGAACCCGGACGCCGCTCACAAGTGGATCGACTTCTGCTACCAGCCGAGGGTCAACGCGCAGGAGACGTCGTTCACCTACTACGGCTCGCCGGTGAAGCGGACGCTGCTGAAGAGCGTACTGGCGAAGAGCATCTACTCGAACACCGACGTCTTCCCGCCCGCCGAACCTGGTGAAGAAGCTCGTCTCCGCGAACGTCTCCGCAAAGGGAACGCGGTCGCGCGAGCGGATCTGGACCGAGTTCAAGAGCGCGTGAGTCTGTAGAGGTGGCGACGGAAGTCGCACCCGGGAGGCGCCGTCGCAGTAATCGTCGCGGCGGCGCCACCGGGCCTCGCTATCCCGGCTGGCTGGCCCTTCCGGCGGTCGGCTGGTACCTCGTCTTCTTTCTCGGCCCGCTCGCGATCATGGCGGCCTACAGCTTCGCCGAGGTCTCCGGCTTCACCGACGTCGCGTTCAACTGGAACCTCGGCAACTACCGCTATCTCTGGGATCCGCTGTACGGCGAGATCTTCCTTCGCACATTGAAGCTGGCGGTCATCGGAACGGCGCTGACGCTCCTGATCGGCTTCCCCTTCGCCTACTACATCGCGCGCTACGCGAAGCACAAGACGCTGCTCCTGATGCTCGTCATCGTTCCCTTCTGGACGAGCTTCCTGATCCGCACGTACTCGTGGTTGATCGTCCTCGACCCCGACTTCCCCGTCTTCCGGGCGCTCGGGATCGACGGCCTGATCGCCGACGCGGAGCTCCTGTACACGACGAAGGCGATCTACATCGGAGTCGTCTACAACTACCTGCCGCTGATGGTGCTGCCGGTGTACGCGGCGCTGGAGCGCATGGACTGGACGCTCGTCGAGGCTGCCCAGGACCTCGGAGACAACGCCTTCCGCGCGTTTCGCCGCATCACGTTGCCGTTGGTGCTGCCGGGCGTGATCGCGGGGTCGCTGCTCGTCTTCATCCCGTTGACGGGCGAGTTCCTGATCCCGTCGATCCTCGGCGGCGACAAGATCTTCTACGTCGGGAATCTGATCGCCCAGCAGTTCGGCGAGGCGCGCGACTGGCCGTTCGGAGCCGCGATCGCGATGGTCGTGATCGCCGGGATGACCGTTGCGCTGCTCTTCTACGCGCGGGTGCTCGGGAGACAGGAGCAGTTCGGTGGCTAGGCGCCTGCTCGGGCTCCACGTGGCCCTCGTGTTCGCCTTTCTCTATCTCCCGATCCTCGTCGTCGTCGTCCTCGCTTTCAACGGAGGACGGAACGTCCTCTACTGGGAGGGCTTCTCGACGAAGTGGTTCGGCGCGGCGCTTCGCAACCCGGACATCCGCGACTCGCTCCAGACGAGCCTGACCGTCGCGGCCCTGAACGCCGTCGTCGCATGTGTTCTCGGGACGCTTCTCGCGCTCGCGCTCTCTCGCATGCGTGCCCGGATCCGCGTGCCGCTCGACGCGCTCGCGTACATGACGCTCGTCACCCCGGAGATCGTGTTCGGGATCGCCGCGCTCATCTTCTTCGTGGAGGCGGGCGCTTTGGTCGGGGTCGATTCGCCGCTCGGCATCTGGACGATCCTCGCGGCCCACGTCGTGTTCAACGCCTCGGTCGTCGCGTTGATCGTCCGCGCGCGCTTCGTCGGGATGGGACAGTCCTTCGAGGAGGCGTCGTTCGATCTCGGTGCCGGGCCGCTCGCGACCTTCCGCCAGGTGACGCTACCGCGGCTCGCTCCGGCGATCCTCGCCGGTGGCCTGCTCGCGTTCACCTTCTCCTTCGACGACTTCTACACGTCGTTCTTCGTCTCGGGAGTCGGCTCGGAGACCCTGCCGATCTACATCTTCTCCCAGCTTCGCTTCGGGGTCTCTCCGGAGGTCAACGCGACGGCGGCGATGATTCTCGGTCTCACGCTCGGCGCGATCGTCGTCGCCTATCTCGTGCTGCGGCGGACGGGGCAGGAACGCGATGCGACCGGTGTTCCCGGCATATGAGCCGAGCAGGGGCGCCGCGCACGGCGCGCCCCTGCTCGCGCTCGGTCTACTTCTTGACGTTGA
Source organism: uncultured Actinomycetes bacterium (assembly GCA_963838395.1). Lineage (GTDB taxonomy): Bacteria > Actinomycetota > Thermoleophilia > Gaiellales > Gaiellaceae > GMQP-bins7. The sequence continues at coordinate 307,011 of CAWIQX010000014.1, read as the reverse complement.
CCCAGCCGTACATCTTCGCGAACGCGAAGTGCGGTGTGACATTGCACAGGACGAGGTAGCGCCCCGGCTGTCGAACGTGTCGGAGTCCGGAGTCCACGGCCCTTGAAAGCCGCTGAACGGCACCGGGCTCGCCGCGAGGAGTCCGTCGCCCTCGTTGATGAGGATGTTCGACTCCGGCGGGAAGGCCGGCACGTCGATGTCGTCGAGCGTCGTTCCCGGCTCGTAGATCATCGCCTGATGAAAACCGGCGATGTCGAACGTCACGTTGCCTCCGGCCGAGATCACCGACGTGTGCGGGATCAGTGTGTCCGCCGCCTTGAACGACGAGTCGTGGTCGAACAGCGGCGGCTGAAACGGGCTGCCGACGGTCGGGTTGCCGAAGCGCACCGTTGCGCTCGAATCCGGCCCTGCTCCGACGACGGCAGGAACAGTGAGGCCCAAGGCAACTGCAAAGAGTCCAGCGCCGAGTGCCCAGCGTGAACGTTTCTTCATCTCCCCTCCTGGTCGAGACTGGGAGGAGCCTACGCCTCCTCGGCAGCGGCGGTCAATGCCTGGGAGGTCGTGCGCCGCCTGAGACTCGCGACTCCGATCGTAAGGAGTGATGTGACCCCGGCGACCGTGAAAGCAAGACGCGTTCCTCCCAGCTCGGCGAGCCAGCCGGTGAGCAGACCGCCGAGCGGCGCGAGGCCCACGAACGCGAAGAGGTAGAGCCCGATCATGCGACCGCGGAGATGGTCGGGCGCCCCGAGCTGGACGAGCGCGTTCGCGTTGGCGGTGAAGAGCGTGAACGAGATGCCGACCGCGAAGAGCAGCACGCCGGCGAGCACGGCGTCCTCGACTGGTGCGAGCGCAAGCGCGAGCACCCCGAAGCCGGTCGCGCCCGTCGCGAAGAGCTTCCAGCTCGCACCTCGGAACGTGGCGGTGACCAGAGCCCCGACGAGTGCGCCGAGTCCGAACGACGCCGAGAGGAGCCCGAAGCCTTCCGGTCCGACGTGGAGCGTCTCGCCGGCGAGTAGCGGTACGAGCACGTGGAAGTTGAAGCCAACCGTGCTGACGATCGCGACGACGGTGAACACGGCTCGGAGCTCCGGCTCGCGGCGAACGTACGCGAGCGCTCGGCGCATGCCTTCGACGATGCGGGCCGAGGGATCGCGCTCGACCTGGTGGAACTCGTCGGCGCGAAGTCTCGACAGCGCGAGCGAGCACCGCGAGGAAGCTGAAGGCGTTGATGACGAAGCAGACGCCGGTGCCGGCAAGGGCGATGACCACACCGGCGATCGCCGGGCCGATCACGCGTGATCCGTTGAAGAGTCCGGCGTTCAGTGCCACCGCGTTCGGGAGCGAGCGCGGTCCGACCATCTGGTAGGTGAGCGACTGGCGCCCGGGCGCGTCGAAGGCGAGGGCGATCCCGCCGAGCGCCGCGAGGACATAGACGACGGCGAGCGTCGCGGTTCCGGTCAACGTGACCACGGCGAGCGCAACGGAGACGATCAGCGCTGCCCCTTGCGTCGCCATGACGAGCTTGCCGCGTGTCCATGCGGTCGGCGACGACACCGGCGGCGAGGCCGAAGACGGTGAAAGGAACGAAGCGGCAGAACGCGAGTGCGCCGATTGCCAGGGCGGATCCCGAGAGCTCGAGCACCAGCCACGCGAGCGCGATGTTCTGCATCCACGAGCCGGCCAGCGAGACGAGCTGCCCGTAGAAGAAGATCCGATAGTTCCGGTGGCGGCGGAGGCTCCGGAACGTGCGTGTGCGAAGTGCGATCGCGAGCGAGGTCATGCGCTCTCTCGGAGTAGGTGCTGCAGCGCGGGAATCGCGGACTCGACGGCCTTCAGCTCGGCAGGCTGCAGGGTGCGGAGGCGATCTGCGAGCCAGGTCGTTCGGCGAGCTCGGATGCGCCGCATCAGCCGTGTGCCCTCGTCGGTCAACCTGAGGCCGACGCGTCGCCGATCGTCGGTCGACCGCACCCGCTCGAGCAGCCCGGCGATCTCCAGCCGATCGACGTGGCCCGAGAGTGCCGGCGGCGAGATTCCTTCCTCGGCCGCGAGCTCGGCGAGCGAGAGCCCGGGGCTCCGCTTGACGAGCCAGAGCAGCGTCGCCTGACGTGCGGTGACGCCCAGCTGCTCGGTCTCCTTGCGCAGCTCGCGCGAGAGGCGAAGCAGGACGGGTCTCAGGTCGGATGCGACCTGCTGCGGATCAAGCATAACTTCACTAATCATTAACGAAGCGAAGTATACAGCTCACTCATACCGCGGGGTGTGGAGACATCGGCACTTTCATGACACACCGCTCACCGCCCGTTGCGGACGTGTCCAGGGTCAGACCCTGGTGTCTTCTCGCACCACCTCGATCGAGCCTAGGACTTGGGCAGCGCTTCGAGCTTGTAGCCGACGCCGTAGCGCGTATGGATGAACGTGTGCCTGCGGCGCCTGGCGGTCGATCTTCTCGCGGAGCTTGCGGACGAAGACGTCCACGGTGCGGTCGCGGTGTGACGCACGGCGACCCCACACGCGCTGGAGCAACTCATCGCGGGTGAGGACGCGACCCTGCTCGCGGGCGAGCGTGTACACGAGCCGGAACTCCGTCGGGGTCAGCTCCGCGCTCTCGCCGTCGACGAACGCCTGCACGTTGTCGGGGTCGAGGCGGAGCTCCTCGATCACGATCGCGTCGCCGCGGCGCGGCTCGGCCTCGCTGACGCCGCGGCGGGCCGCCGCGCGCACGCGCGCGGTCAGCTCCTTGAGGGAGAAGGGCTTCACGAGGTAGTCGTCTGCGCCGATCTCGAGCGCGTGCACTCGATCGTGCTCGGTGCCTCGGGCGGAGACGACGATGATCGGGAGTGCCGATCCCCTCCGAGCGCGCCTGCTCGATGACGCGCCAGCCGTCGATCCCGGGGAGCATGAGGTCGAGGACGCAGACGTCGGGCCGCTCGTAGCGCAGGCGGGCCAGCCCGGTCTCGCCGTTGGCTACGCCTACCGCGTCGAAGCCGGCCGACTCGAGGTGGCGCGCCATCCCGCGGGCGATGACGTCGTCGTCCTCGATGATCAAGACCTTCGCCATCCGGCCACATAGTGACGGCCCCCAGGAGACGTGGGGGCCGTCGTCCGGTTACCGGGCGGTAACCGGGTGGTGAAGGCGGCCGAGTGACAAGTCGTAACTTGGCCGCCTTTCCGGACCGGTCGAATCGGACTCGGCTAGCCGTCGGCCTCGGTGTCGGCGTCCGAGTTTTCGCCCTCCTCCTGCTCCGCGCTCAGCTCGACGACGATCAACAGCGTCTCGCAGCCGACCAGCGTCGTCGACGGGCGCTCCGAGCGAAGCACGAACGCCTTGTCGTCGCCGGGCCCGCAGTTCAAGAGGTCGGGGTCGTTGTCGGCCGCGAGCGCGTGCAGCTCGTCGTCACCGCTCCCGCCGAACGAACGGTCGGCGCCCCAGCCTCCGAAGACCGAGTCGGGGCCGTCGTTTCCGTAGACGAGGTCCGGCCCCCTGTTCCCGGATACGCGGTCGCCCGCGTCCCCGCCGAGGACCTGATCCGCGTCGGATCCACCCTTCAAGCGGTCGTTCCCGTTCCCGCCGGCCAGCACGTCGTTCCCATGCCCGCCGTACGCGGCGTCGTCGCCGTCACCGGCCCGTACGCCGTCGTTCCCGGAGCCCGCGCGGATCACGTCGGCGCCGTCACGTGCGTAGACGAGGTCGTTCCCTGCGAACGCGCGGATCTCGTCCGCCTGATCCGTGCCGCGCAGGACGTCGTCGCCCGGTGTCCCGTTGATCACGGCTGCAGCGGCCACGGCCGTGACGACGAGCGCTGCCAGCGCGGCGGCGAAGAGTGCAAGTGCCTTCGATCCCATCTCATCTCTCCTTCGTAGAGGACAGAGGGATTCACCGACATGTGAGTTCGGGTCCCGTGAGGGCCCGGAAAGCGTTGCGCAAACCTTCTGTTAGAACCCGCGTCGATGGACACGGACTCCATACGGGCGCGCGCGCTCGTCGAGGAGAGCCGCGAGGCCGTGGTGGTTCTCGACGACGAACGAACGCGTGCTGTTCGCGAGCCGGCGCGCGCGCCAGAGCATCGACGGCGTTCGCGAAGGCGACCGGCTGCCTCCGGAGCTCCTGGCGGGAACCTCGGGAGTCCTTCCCTTCGTCGTCCCGTACGAGGCTGACGGCCGCCGCGAGCGGCTCGTCTACTTCTCGCGCGAAGGAGACCTCGCCGCCTACGAGGAGCTTCGCTCGGGATTCACGGCAGCGGTCTCACACGAGCTGAGAACGCCGTTGGCGCGGCTGCTGACGCTGCTCGAGACGGCGACGCTTCCCGGCGAGGACGTGGTCGAGCTCGTCGAGCAGGCAACGCGCGAGGTCGAGCAGATCACCGAGCTGATCGACGAGATCCTCTTTCTGAGCGAGCTCGAATCAGGAGCACGCGTCGTCTCGCTCGGGCCGACGCCGGTTCGCCCGGTGCTCGAGGAGGCCCTCGCCGAGCTGGCGGAGCGCGCCAGCCGGGCGGGAGTCGAGCTGCGACTCGAGTGCGCTGCGGACGTCGAGCTCGCGATCAGACCGCGGATGCTCCGCGTGCTCGCGCGCAACCTCGCCGAGAACGCGATCCGCTACGCGGGCCCGGGAACCACCTTCACGCTCGGAGCAGCGCGGGAGGACGGCGGGGCCGTCGTTCTGTCGGGCCGCGACAACGGGATCGGCGTCGAAGGGGTCGTCGCTCCCGCGCCTGTTCGAGCGCTTCTACCGGGCCGACCGGGCTCGAGCGTCTCGCGGCACCGGGCTCGGCCTCGCGATCGTCAAGCACATCGTGACCCAGGCGGGCGGAACCGTCGACGCGAGAGGCGGGCGGGGCAAAGGTCTCGAGATCCGCTGCGTCTTCGCCGCTCCGGTCTAGGTTCACCGGACTTTCACCGCATGTTCACCAGCCGGCGGCCCGGCTGCGGCAATCGGCCCGAGAGACTGATGGCATGACCGTGCGGAGATCGACCTCCGTCGCAATGGCCGGGCTCGCGGTGCTCGTCCTCGGTGCGTGCGGCGGCGGTGAGGGTGGCGGAGCGGCGATCACCGCCGACGGCTCGAGCACCGTCGGACCGTTCGTCACGAAAGCCGCGGAGGACTTCAAGGCGGAGCAGGACGTCGACGTGACCGTCGGAATCTCCGGCACCGGCGGCGGGTTCGAGCGCTTCTGCGCCGGCGAGACGGATCTCTCCAACGCGTCGCGGCCGATCGACCCGGACGAGCAGGCCCTGTGCGCGGAGGCGGGTGTCGAGTACACCGAGGTGCGGGTCGCCACCGACGCGCTCACGAACGTGGTCAACGCCGAGAACGACTGGGCAACCTGCCTGACCGTCGACCAGCTGAAGGCGATCTGGGCAGCCCGACTCCAAGGTAACGAGCTGGAGCCAGGTCGATCCCTCGTTCCCGGACGTCGAGCTCAGCCTCTTCGGCCCCGGGACGGACTCCGGGCACGTTCGACTACTTCACCGACGTCGTCAACGGGGAGGAGGGCGCCAGCCGAACCGACTACTCGCCGAGTGAGGACGACAACGTGATCGTCCAGGGCGTCTCGGGCAACCGTGGAGGGCTCGGGTACTTCGGCTTCTCGTACTTCGAGCAGAACCAGAGCGTCCTCAGAGCACTCGAGGTCGACGGTGGAAGGGGCTGCGTCGCTCCGAGCGCCGAAACCGCGCAGGACGGCAGCTATGCGCCTCTTTCCCGACCGCTCTACGTGTACGTCAAGCAGTCGTCGTTCGACGAGAACGAGGACGTTCGCGGCTTCGTCGAGTTCATGCTCGACAACAATGCCTCGATCGCGGAGGCAGCCCAGTTCGTGCCCCTCAGCGACGAACAGCTCGCCGAGGAGCAGTCGAAGATCGCGGAAGCGACCGGGTAGGTGCTCCCGTGACGACGCACGACGCCGTCGCCGGCCAGCCGTCGGTGGCGCTGCCGCGGAAGCGGATCCGCTGGGGCGAGCAGCTCGTCCACCTGATCCTGTTCGTCGCTGCAGCCGTCTCCGTGCTCACGACGCTCGGCATCGTGCTCTCGCTCCTGCTGCCGGCGATCGAGTTCTTCGGCGAGGTCAGCCCGTGGGAGTTCCTGACCGGCACGACGTGGACGCCGCTCTTCCTGGACGGGCAGTTCGGCGTCGTACCGCTCGTCGTCGGGACGATCATGATCTCGTTCCTCTCCGCCGTCGTCGCCTTCCCGCTCGGCCTGGGAGTGGCGATCTACCTGAGCGAGTACGCGAACGCGCGAGTCGCAGGTGTTCTCAAGCCGGTACTCGAGATTCTCGCCGCGATTCCGACCGTCGTCCTCGGCTACTTCGCTCTCACGTTCGTGACGCCGCTCCTGCGTGACATCGGCGTTCAGGTCGAGATCTTCAACGCCCTCGCCGCCAGCCTCGTTCTCGGGGTGATGCTCATCCCCACGATCGCCTCGCTCTCCGAGGACGCGATGGCGGCCGTCCCTCGCGATCTCCGTGACGGCGGATACGCGCTCGGCGCCGACAAGCTCCAGGTCTCGACCCGGATCGTCGTACCCGCTGCGATCTCGGGGATCATCGCGGCGTTCGTGTTGGGCTTCTCACGGGCCGTCGGCGAGACGATGATCGTCCTCATCGCAGCCGGCCAGCTCGCGCAGATCACCTTCGATCCGCGCGAGACGATCGAGACGATGACCGCGTTCATCGGTGCGACCGGCAACGGCGACATCCCCACCGGCTCGATCGAGTACAAGACCATCTTCGCCGTCGGGCTGACCCTCTTCGTGCTGACGCTCGCGATGAACCTGCTCTCGATCAGGCTCGTGCGCAAGTACCGCGAGGTCTACGAGTGACCGTCATCGAGCCCCACGTCGAACACCACTTCGACCCTGCGCCGGAGCAGTTCGGGCGACGCGGGCAGGTCTGGAAGAACCGCGTGTTCAAGACGGCGATGCTCTTCTCGATGTTCGTCGCCTTCGGGACGCTCGCCGTCCTCCTGGTCGACACGATCGTGACGGGCTGGCCGGCGATCAGCTCGAACCTGTTCAGCAACCCGCCCTCGACCGTGCCGGCCGAGGCGGGCGCCAGACCCGCGATCCTGGCCACGCTCTACCTCGGCCTCCTGGTGCTCCTGCTCTCCGTGCCGATCGGGGTGCTCACCGCGATCTACCTCGAGGAGTACGCGGACCGCACGCGCTGGTGGAACCGCCTGATCGAGGTCAACATCCAGAACCTCGCCGCCGTGCCTTCGATCGTCTACGGAATCCTCGGGCTCGCGTTCATCGTGCGGGGTATCGGCATCGGCCGTGTCGTCTTCGCCGGCGCGCTCATCCTCACGCTGGTCGTCCTGCCGACGGTCGTCGTCGCCTCGCGGGAAGCGATCCGCGCGGTCCCGGACTCGATTCGTCAAGGGGCATTCGCGCTCGGTGCCACGAAATGGCAGGTGGTGTGGCGTCAGGTGCTCCCGGCGTCGATCCCGGGCATGGCGACCGGCTCGATTCTCGCCCTCTCCCGCGCGGTGGGAGAGACGGCGCCGCTCATCATGGTCGGAGCGATCACGTACGTCGCCTTCGATCCGGAGCTGTTCGGCGCCTATACCGCGCTCCCGGTGCAGATCTACAACTGGACGAAGCAGCCCGATCCGGAGTTCCAGACGCTTGCCGCGGCCGCGGCGATCGTGCTGCTCGTGATCGTCCTCAGCATGAATGCCGTGGCGATCTTCCTCCGCAACCGCTACCGGCGACGAGTGGTGAGGCAATGACCCAGATGGAGACTCCGCAGATCGACAGCACCCGCATCGCCCAGGCTTCGAGAGGCGCACTCGACCGTGCGGACATCGAGCGCCGGGAGAAGGTGTTCTCCGTGTCCGACCTCGCCGTGCACTACGGCGGAAAGCCGGCGATCGAGGATGTGAGCATCGACGTCTTCCGGAACACGGTGACGGCGTTCATCGGGCCCTCGGGGTGTGGAAAGAGCACGTTCATCCGCTGCTTCAACCGCATGAACGACCTGATTCCGGGCGCGAAGGTCTCGGGCCGGTGCTCTACCACGGCGCGGATCTCTACGGGAGAGACGTCGACCCGGTCGACCTCCGACGCCGTATCGGGATGGTCTTCCAGAAACCGAACCCGTTCCCCAAGTCGATCTACGACAACATCGCCTTCGGGCCTCGGGTGCTGGGGCTGAAGGGCTCGCTCGACGAGCGCGTGGAGAAGGCCCTGCACGACGCGGCGCTCTGGGACGAGGTGAAGAACCGGCTGAAGGACGGCGCCCTCGGGCTGTCGGGCGGCCAACAGCAGCGGCTGTGCATCGCGCGCGCGCTCGCGGTCGAGCCGGACGTGATCCTCATGGACGAGCCGGCATCCGCACTCGATCCGATCTCGACCACGCGCATCGAGGATCTGATGCACGATCTGAAGCGGGAGTACACGATCGTGATCGTGACCCACAACATGCAGCAGGCCGCGCGCGTCGCCGACATGACCGCGTTCTTCAGTGTGGTCGTCGACGATGAGGGGAGCGCCAGGCGCGGGATCCTGGTCGAGTACGACACGACGACGAAGATCTTCACGACCCCCTCCGACCAGCGCACCGAGGACTACGTGACCGGACGGTTCGGATGAGGGTCGGGCTGCAAGCGGAGCTCGATGCCCTGGAGGCCGGCTTCCAGGAAGCCGGCGAGATCGTCTTCCGGTCGATCCGCGGCGCGATCGACGCTCTGCGAACCCAGGACGTCGAGCTCTGCGACGAGGTGATCGCGTTCGACGACGAAGTGGACGAGCGGTACCTCGCGCTCGAGCGGCAGGTGGAGATGGTGATCGCGCGCCAGACCCCGGTGGCGAGCGATCTTCGCCTCGTCCTCGCGATCCTCCACTCGGGGTTGCACATCGAGCGGATCGGCGATCAGTGCGTGACGATCGCCAAGCTGACGAAGCTCTCGAGCCACCTCGGCACGAGGCAGGCGGTCGTCGAGGGTCTGGTCGACATGGGCGAGCGCTGTGCGGAGATGGTTCAGCTGTCGCTCGCGGCATTCGCTTCGAGAGACTTGCAGCAGGCCCGCTCCCTGCACCAGCTCGACGACCTCATCGACAACGCGAACCGCCAGGTGTTCCACGAGGTGCTCGGCTACGTCCATGACGCCGAGGCGCTCGAGTGGGGAATGCGGCAGATCACCGTTGCCCGTTGCTTCGAGCGGATCGGCGACAACGCCGTCGACATCGGCGAGCAGACGGCCTTCGTCGTGACCGGGCAGTTCGCGGAGTTCACGGACGCCTCGCACGAAGACGGCCACCACGGCTAGTCGGTTCACCACTCCGCCACCACGCGTTCACGCCATCTCTGCCCACCGCTGACGTCCGCTGTCGCGACCATCGCAGCTGACAGCGACATTCGAGCAGAGGAGTTGGGACAGACGATGAAGCTCTCTTTCGGGCGCCGCGGCATAGCGGTAGCCGGTGGGTTGCTGGCGGGACTGGCGATCGCCTCCGTGGCCGTCGGCGCATCGGCCCAGAACCCCACGTACGACCTCAAGACCCTCGGAGGCTCGGTCACCGCCGACGGATCCTCGACGGTCGGCCCGTACACCACGGCGGCCGCGGAGCTCTTCTCCCGAGCCGGCGCGTCGAAGGTGAAGGTGACCGTCGGCATCTCCGGCACCGGCGGTGGCTTCCAGCGCTTCTGCAAGGGCGAGACCGACCTCTCGAACGCCTCGCGGCCGATGAGGATCTCGGAAGCGCAGTCCTGCAAGACCAACAACGTCGGCTCGTGGCGGGCATTCACCGTCGCGAACGACGCCCTCACGGTCGTCGTCAACCAGCAGAACAGCTGGGCGACGTGCCTCTCGGTCGCCGAGCTGAAGAAGATCTGGGAGCCGGGCTCCAAGGTGGACAACTGGAAGGACGTCCGCTCGGGCTTCCCCGACGTGCCGATCAAGCTCTTCGGTCCCGGGTACCGACTCGGGAACCTTCGAGTACTTCACGGAGGCGATCAACGGCAGGGCGCGGGCGAGCCGCACCGACTACCAGGCTTCCGAGGACGACAACGTGCTCGTGCAGGGCGTCTCGGGCGAGCGCGGAGGGATGGGCTACTTCGGCTACTCCTACTACACGGAGAACCGCAGCAGGCTGAACGCCCTGCAGATCCGGAATCCGAAGACGGAGCAGTGCGTCACTCCGGGCGTGCAGTCGGTTCACTCGGGCTCGTACAAGCCTCTCTCGCGGCCGCTCTTCATCTACGCGAAGGGGTCCTCCTTCAAGCGCAAGGAAGTGCAGGCCTTTCTCGACTACGTCTTCGACAACGAGGTCAAGATCGCAGCGCGCGCACGTTTCGTCCCGCTCACGAAGGTGCAGCTGAAGCGTGCGCGGACGAACTTCGGCCTCGCGGTGAAGGCCTCCGGCAAGAGCTGAGCTTTCCTCCCGCAGCGCCTGTCCAGGCGGCGGCCCCTGGCCGCCGCCCGCCCTACGAGGCGATCGGTACGTCGAGCTCCTCGAGCAGCTGTCGGACCCGCGCGTCGATGTCGTCGCGAATGCGCCGCACCTCGTCGAGGGACGATGCTTCGGCGGGGTCGTCCACCTGCCAGTCCTCGTAGCGCTTGCCCGGATAGATCGGACACGCGTCGCCGCAGCCCATCGTGATCACGACATCGGCCGCGCGCACGGCGTCGTCGGTGAGCGCCTTCGGGAACGCATTCGCGAGATCGACTCCGAGCTCGGCCATCACCGCGACGACATCGGGGTTCACGATCTCCGCCGGCTCCGAGCCCGCCGAGCGCACGCCGACGTGGCCGCCCGAGTGGAGCGAGAGCAGTCCCGCTGCCATCTGGCTGCGGCCCGCGTTGTGGACGCAGACGAAGAGGACCTCGGCGGCGTCTCACCCACCACCGAAAGGTACTCAGGCGTGTGCGGGGAGCAGGCGTCGCGTCTCGTAGCGCCGCCCGATGAAGGCGGCAGCGGCGATCACCCCTGCGAGCAGGAACACGACGAGGTTGCCGAGCGGCATCCGCGTCACGACCTCCATGAGCGCGCCGACGAGCCCGGCGGCGGGGAGGGTGAGGACCCAGGCGATGGCGATGTTCCCGGCGATTCCCCAGCGAACCGCCGACAGGCGACGGCTCGCGCCTGCGCCCATCACGCACCCGGAGATGGTCTGCGTCGTCGAGACGGGAACGCCGAGGTGGGCGGTCGTCCAGAGAATGCCGGCGCACGCCGTTTGCGCGGCGAAGCCCTGAGGCGGGTCGATCTTCGCGATGCGGGTGCCCATCGTCTTGATGATCCGCCAGCCGCCCGCGTATGTTCCGAGCCCCATCGCGAGCGCGGCGCTGGCGACGACCCAGAGCGGCACGTCGAACTCCTCGGCATTGAGATGGCCGGAGACGATGAGCGCCAGGGCGATGATCCCCATGGTCTTCTGGGCGTCGTTCGTGCCGTGGGTGAACGCGACGAAGCTGCCGGATACCACCTGCGCTCGACGGAACACGCGGTTCACCCGGCTCGGCGACCGCCTGCGGATGATCCACATGATCCCGAACATCATCGTGAGCGCGATGACGAAGCCGAGGGTGGGCGAGAGGACTCCCGGTTTCACGACCTTGTCCCAGATCCCGTTCCACTTGATCACGTCCCAGCCCGCGGCTGCGATCGCGGCGCCCGCGACTCCGCCGATCAGCGCATGACTGGAGCTCGAGGGAAGCGCCAGGAACCACGTCACGAGATTCCAGGTGATCGCTCCGACGAGCCCGGCGAGGATGACGCTCAGCGTCACGGCGTCGGTATCGACGATTCCCGTCGCGATGGTCGCGGCGACCTTCGAGCGAGTAGAACGCCCCGACGAAGTTGAGGATCGCTGCGAGGATGACGGCCGTCCGCGGGGTGAGTGCGCCGGTCGAGACGCTCGTCGCGATCGAGTTCGCCGTGTCGTGGAACCCGTTCGTGAAGTCGAAGAACAGCGCGACGACGACGACGGCTACGAGTATTGCGTCCTCCACGGAGCGTCAGGCGTTCTTGACGACGATGTTCGCGATGACGTTCGCCGTCGTCTCGCACGCGTCGAGGCCGCGTTCGAGGCCCGCGTAGATGTCCTTCCAGCGGATGACGATGAGGGGATCGATCGCACCGTCGCGGAAGAGCGCGCCGAGCGCGTCACGGTGGATGCGGTCGCCCTCGTCCTCGAGCTGCTTCACCTTGACCAGCGCGTCCTGCACGCCGCGCATGCCCTTGAGGTTGTCGCAGGCGATCGCGAGCTGCTCGCACGCGCGCACGATTACCGCGCACTGCTCGACTGCGTGGCGCGTCGGCATCTCCACGCCGTACAGGCCGAGCAGGTCGGACGCCTCCTCGAGATAGTCGACGACGTCGTCGATCTCCGTTGCCAGCTGATAGATGTCCTCGCGGTCGAAGGGCGTCACGTACTGGGTGTTCAGCAGGGTGATCAGCTCCCGCGTGAGGCTGTCTCCCGCGGTCTCGATGGCCTTCACCTGCTCCTGCGTCACGCTCGAGTTCGGGTGCTCGCGGAAGCGACGCTCGACGAGCCTGGCCACCTCGAGCGCATTCTCGCCGGCCCTCGCGAACAGGCGGTAGAACTCGGTCGTCCGGGGCGTGAGGCTGATCCGCATCGCGCGGGACGTTAACCAATTGGCGACATTCGAACGTGGCTGCGACGTTCGTCACTCCGAGACGTCCGTTGGCGCATCCCCGATTACGCTGCGAGGTAGTGCGTACGACGCGTGAACACGAGCTCAAGCTCGCCGCCTCCGACGGGTTTCGCCTGAGCGATCTCGAAGGCGTCGAGCTGCCGAGCCGCGACTTCGTCTCGACGCTACTTCGACACGCCCGACCTCGCGCTCGCTCGAAACGGGCTCACGCTGCGCCACCGCGCCGAGGAGGGCAGCCGGCTCTGGCAGCTCAAGATCCCGTCCGGTGCCGCGCGTCTCGAGATCGAGGCGCCGGGCTCGCCCGCACAGCCGCCGGCTGAGCTGCTCGCGCTCCTCCTCGTGCACCTTCGCGGCGTCAAGCCAGCGCGCGTCGCGCGCCTGCGCACGCGGCGGAAGACGCTGAGGACCGCCGGCGCGGAGATCGTCGAGGACTCCGTGTCGGTCATGGAGGGCCAGCGCGTCAAGGAGAGGTTCCGCGAGCTCGAAGTAGAGCTCGTCGGCGAGGGCGACGAGCGCACGCTCCGGCGGCTGGAGAAGCAGCTGCTCGCTGCGGGCGCCGAGCCGGCCGGCTTCCGGCCGAAGCTCTTCCGGGCGCTCGAGCTCTCCCCGGTCGTCGCGACAGTCGTGCTCTCGCGACATGCCACGCCGCAGGAGGTTCTCGCGAGCCGCGCTTCGGGAGCAGCGCGCGGAGTTCATGGCGCACGATCCGGGCACGCGTCTCGGCAGCGATGCGGAGGATCTCCACCAGATGCGGGTCGCGACACGCCGGGCGCGAGCATTCCTGCGGGCCGCGCGGCCACTCGTCGATCAGGAGTGGGGCGACGAGTTGCGCTCCGAGCTCGGTTGGCTCGGCTCGGCCCTCGGCCCCGCCCGCGATCTCGACGTGCTCGTCGAGCACGATGCGAGAGCAGGTCTCGCTCCTGGGTGACGAAGGAACTGCGGTGCGCGGCCTCGTCGACGGCCTCGAGCGGCGGAGACGAAAGGCGCGCGCGTCCGCCGTCGCGGCTCTGTCGGAGGATCGCTATCTCACCCTGGTCGATCGGCTCGAAGACCCGCAGCCACCGCCGGCCGCCCCTGGAGCGAGCCCGACGCTCGCCGAGCTGTGGTGGGCGGAGTTCGTGCGGACGCGCCGGAGATTCGAGAGGCTCGACCGCAAGTCGAGCGACGACGAGCTCCACGCCGCCCGGATCAGGGTCAAGCGCACCCGGTATGCAGCCGAGCTTGCAGCCAGCGAGCTCGGGGTCGCAGGCGAGCGCTTCGTCGAGGCGGCGAAACGTGCTCCAGGACGTGCTCGGGGCGCATCAGGACGCGTTCGTCGCCGAACAGCACATTCGCGCGTGGGCGGAGGGCAAGACCGAGGCCGCGGATGTCGTCCGCACAGCTTCTCAAGCGAGAGCGCGCGCGCCGAAAGAGGCGCGCGTGCCGAGTGGCCGCAGGCCTGGAGGCTGCTCGAGCGTCGCGCGCGCAAGGCGCGTCCGTGATCCGCGCGGCCGGCGGGGTCGTCACTCGTCGAGGGGAAACCGGTCTCGAGGTGCTCGTGGTGCACCGGCCGAAGTACCGCGACTGGTCGCTACCGAAGGGAAAGGCGCTGCGGGGCGAGCGCGACGAGGCGTGTGCCCTCCGCGAGGTCGAGGAGGAGACCGGCTTGCGCTGCGAGCTCGGCGAGGAGCTAGCCACCACCCGCTACCGCGACATCCGTGGACGCGCGAAGCGCGTGCGCTACTGGTCGATGACGCCGATCGCGGGCGAGCTTGCGTTTCGAAACGAGGTCGACGATGGTCGCTGGCTGTCCCTCGAGGACGCACGCCGACTCCTCAGCTACGCACGCGACGTGGAGGTGCTCGGCTCTCTCCGAGCCGACGCGGACCGCCTCCGGATGTGACTCCTCTGACCTCAGTCCTTGCCTACCATCCGCGGCCCATGGACCTCTATCTCGTGCGACATGCAATCGCCGAGCCGCACGACTCGGCTCGCTGGCCCGATGACTCGGCGCGGCCGCTGACCGCCGAGGGAGTGGAGCGCTTCCGGATCGTTGCGCGCGGCCTTCGGCGGCTCGGAATCGAGGTCGAAGCCGTGCTCGTCGAGCACGTTCGTGCGCGCCTGGCATACCGCCGAGCTCCTCGCGGAGGACGCTACGTGGCCGACGCCCGAGGAGTTTCGGGCGCTCGAGCCTCCCACGCCGGCGACCGAGTGCCTGCAGGCGCTGCAGGCCCGGGAGGAGTCGACCCTCGCCCTCGTCGGACACGAGCCCCAGCTCTCGGGGCTGGCCTCGCTCCTGCTCGCCGGGAGCGAGCGCTCTCTCCTTCTCGAGCTGAAGAAGGGCGCAGTGATGTGTCTCCGCTTCGACGGCGTGCCGGCAGCGGGAGCTGCCTCGTTGCGCTGGAGCGCGAGCCCGAAGGTGCTCCGGGCGGTGGGAGCCGTCGACTCTTAGGCGGCGGCTGCGTCGGCGCGCGCGAGCGCGAGGGCTGCGCCCTCACGCAGCCCGCCCTTGCCGACCTGGAAGTCGCAACCGAGCCGACCCGCGATCTCCGCGAGGACGAGGGTGCCGCCGAGGAGCGTCTCGGCTCGTTCGGAGGTGATGCCGTGCGGCTTCGTCACGTTCTCGGCAGGGCCCTGCGCGAGCGTCGAGACGAGCTCCTCCAGCTGGTCGACGCCGAAGGGCCGTCCGACGATGCGACCGACCGCGCGTGCCGTCCCTCCGACAGCCAGAGCCGCGTCGGGCCGGGGAGGACGCAGGCTCGTCGCCAGCTTCCGGATCTCGGCGCGGGCGCAGGAGATCTGCTCGGCGTCCGGTGGGTTCCCGCCGAGAAAGGCGCGGGTCACGCGAAGCGCGCCGGCCTCGATGGAGCGGACCCAGACAGGTCCCTTCGCCCGGTCACCTACGGCAACCTCGCACGACCCGCCTCCGAGGTCGACGACTGCGACCGTCCGGGGAGACTCCTCCATCCGCGCAACCGCCCCTTGCCAGGCCAGCCTGCCCTCGTCGTCGCCGCTCAGCACGACGACGGATGCACGGGTCGCCTTCACGAGCGCCCGGACGAGCTCCTCGTGGTTCTCTGCCTGCCGGCCCGGAGCAGTCACGATGGTCTCGAGTCGCTCGGCACCCGCCTTTCTCGCGATCCGCGCGTACTTCGCGGCAACCGCACGAGTCGCCTCGAGCTTGCGTGAGCCGATGCGCCCGCGGCGATAGGCGTCGTCGCCGAGCCGTAGGTAGACGCGCTCTCGGCGTATCTGGTTCACGTTGCCCGCGTCGACCGCCGCAACGAGCAGTCGCACCGAGTTGGAGCCGACATCGATGATCGCGACCTTCATCGGAGTCATTCTTCCCACGCGGTCGGCCGAGCTAATCGTCCGGTGCCCGTGCGACGGAGCCGCGCTACGCCAGCGCGTCGACGACGAGCGACTGGAAGTGTGCGACGAGCTGCTCCGACTCGGGCAGCAGCCGGCCCTCTTCGAGCACTCCGGACGCGACTCCGCGCTGGACGCGCTCGACGAGGATCCGATCCTCCGCGCCGACCTCGTCGTCGAACGCGAGCATGTCCGCGATCCACGCCTCGTCGGCGTCCGGCGGCACGAAGTAGTCGAGGAAGCGATACGTGCGCTCGGGAGTGACGGGCAGGATCGGTCCGATCGAGACGTTCGGGCGGCCCGGCATGACGTTCACGACGGTGTTCGGGAACAGGAAGTGGAACTGGCCGCGCTCGACCTCGCCCACAGATGTCGTACGAGCCTCGAGGCTCAGGGCGGGGCGGGCCGACCTGGGACATCAGCCAACGCTCGGCCTCGAGCAGGTACGCGTCCGGAGACACATCCATGACAGCAGAGAAGCCTGGGTGCGCAGTACGGGCAGTGGTAGCACTCGAGGAAGTTCTCCGCGCAGATCTTCCAGTTGGCAGCGAGCTCGGACTCGGACCGCTGCAGGAAGCGGAGGGCGCCGACGTCGACGCCTGCGGCTGCGATGCGCTCGGGGACGTCCTCCAGGACTTCGGAGAGCGGGGGCGCGTCCGGATCCGGATTGACGAAGAGGAACGGTCCCCACTGCTCGAGCCGGAGAGGAACGAGGCCGAGCTCGTCGGTCTCGATCCCGCCCTCACGTGCCGAGCGGGGTGCGGCGAGGAGCCTCCCGTCGAGGCCGTAGGTCCAGGCGTGGTACGGGCACTGGAGGCTCGCGCGGCGTCCCGAGCCCTCGCACACGAGGGACCCTCGGTGCCGACACACGTTGAGAAACGCCCGCAGCGCGCCGTCCTCGTCTCTGACGAGCACGACCGGTACGTGGCCTGCGCGTGTCGCCGTGAACGAGCCCGGCTCGGCGAACCTCGCCCGCATGTCCCACGTACTGCCAGAACCGGCGGAAGAGGCGCTCGCGCTCGAGCTGCAGGACGGCCGGATCCGTGTACCAGCCCCACGAAACCGTCCTCGTCGAACCGGCGGTTGGCATCCGGCAAACCCTAGACGACTGAGTATGCTCAGAGGCATGCGGTTGCGGCGGCGGTTGCGGCCCTCTTGAAGGACGCTCTCTCCTTGGCCCGTGCGGCGGAAGATGCCTTCCGTCCGCTCACGTTGGCTCGAAACATCGCGTGGTGGGAGTCGAACGTCGACGCGACGGACGAGAACACGCGACGGCGCGCCGACGCGGAGCTCGCGTTCTCGGACGCGCTCGCCGACCGGGATCTCTTCGGCGCCATCGAGACAGCGCGAGGCAACGGAAACGACTCCGATTCCTCGCCGCACGCTGGAGTTGATCGCGAACGCGATGCGCCCGCATCAGATCTCGAGCTCGCTCCGAGAGCGCATCGTGGAGCTCGAGGCGTCCGTCGAGACCCGCTTCTCCCGGCATCGGGGCGTCGTCGCCGGCAAGGAGGTCGACGACAACGAGATCAAGCAGATCTTGCGAGACAGCGAGGATCCGGACGAGCGGCGTGAGGCATGGGAAGCGTCCAAGACCGTCGGCGGCGAGGTTGCCGAGGACGTCCGCGAGCTCGCGCGGATGCGCAACGAGGCCGCGCGCTCCCTCGGGCAGCGAGACTGGTTCGCGCTGTCCCTCGCAACGGACGAGATGGACGAGGAGAAGCTCCTGGAGACCCTCGCTGCAGCCGACCGCGCGACGTCCGAGCCGTTCGCCCGCTGGAAGGGGAGCCTCGACGCGCGACTCGCTGAGCGCTTCCGCTGCGACGTCTCCGAGCTTCGCCCGTGGCACTACGCCGACCCCTTCTTCCAGGAGCCTCCGGTCGAAGGCTCGGTCGATCTCGACCCGCTCTTCAAGGGCAAGGACGTCGTCGCGCTCGCGGGAAGGACGTTCGAAGGCATCGGATTCGAGGTCGAGGGCATCGTCGAGCGGAGCGATCTCTACCCTCGGGCCGGGAAGAACCAGCATGCGTTCTGCATCGACGTCGACCGCGGGGGGGACGTCCGCATCCTTGCGAACGTGGTCGACAACCACAGCTGGACCGACACGATGCTCCACGAGCTCGGCCACGGGGTCTACGACCTTGGGTTCGACGACGAGCTCTCGTGGGCGTTGCGCGACACGCATCTGGTCACCACCGAGGCCTCGGCGCTCCTCTTCGGCGCACTGGCGGGAGACCGCGAGTGGCTCGAGCGCGTCCTCGGGGTCGATGCGCGCGAGGCGGACGAGCTCGGAAGTCGGCTGCGTTCCGCGCGAGCTGCCGAGCTGCTGGTCTTCACGCGCTGGGTACTGGTCATGAACGCGTTCGAGCGCGCGCTCTACGCCGACCCCGAGTCCGACCTGAACGCCGTCTGGTGGGAGCTCGTCTCTCGCTACCAGCTGCTAACGCCTCCCGACGGCCGGAGTGCTCCGGACTGGGCAGCGAAGATCCACGTCGCGGTCGCTCCCGTCTACTACCACACCTATCTCTACGGAGCGATCGTGGCGTCGCAGGTCAACGACGCGCTGCGAAGCGCCGCCGGTGGGCTCGTGGAGCGTCCCGAAGCGGGTGCGCTCCTGCGGGAGAAGCTCTTCGCGCCCGGCGCCTCCATCCGCTGGGACCGGCTGGTCGAGCGGGCCTCGGGACGCCCGCTCTCGGTCGACTCGCTCGCCCGCGAAGTCGCGGTTGCATAGGAGTCACGGAAAGCGCCTCGGACCGGGCCGATCCGGAACCAGGCGCCCGAGGGCGCTTCTCCAGCTCGCGATCACGCCGTAGGTGCCGTCGAGGATCCCCGCCGGCAAACGCGCGAGCGCGTGGCCGGTGCGTCGTGTGAGCCGCATGGCCTCGAGGAGCTGCACGCCGCCGGTGCCGTAGCCGACGACGGATCCGTCGGGTTGTGCCAGGTACCAGCGTCGCGAATCGCTCTTCGCGCGGGAGGCCGGCGAGGCGAGGCTCGGCCGCAGGATCGCGCAACGGCAGAAAGGCGAGCTCGTCGCCCCGGTCGAGGAACGCGACGACACGCGCCGCGAAGCAACAGAAGCGTCAGTCCGAGTCGTACAGGAGGACCGGCCGGCTTCGTGTTCTCCCTTACGCGTCCACTACGGCTCGGGAGCGAGGTAGGCGGCAGCCGGACTGCCCGCGGGCGTGAAGATCCCGAGCACGGTCAGCTCCTCGTCCGAGCTCGAGTTCTCGACGATGTGGACCTCTCGCGGACGCAGACGGAACGCCGCGCCGCGCGTCGAGCGCTTCATTCGATCCCTGCCGGAGCACCCGGCCGGGCCCGAACGGAACCCACACGATCTCGTCGTAGAGGTGGTAGTGCCAAGGCGCACGGCCCGGCGGGAGGTGGCCGACGAAGAGAGTCGCCCGCGCCGAGCCGTTGTGCGGCCCGAAGAGCACCTGGAAGCTTCGTGCACCGGTGGCCCGGGACGAGCTCGCGGTGTCGACGCCGACGACGTGCTCGCGCGGGCCGAGCGGCGCATGGCGATCGGTCTCCGGCCCGACTGTCGCCTGCAGGAGGACGAGCTCCCCGGTGCCCGGCTCGACAGCAGCTCGCTCGCCGGCCAGGACGAGCGCGGCTGAGCCCTCGCGCGAGATCCGCGCTGTCTTCTCGGTTCGTGAGACGGCCCTCCCCCGAGACGACGTAGAGGAGGGAGTCGTGCTGCGGCGCATGGATCTCGAGTGGGTCGGCCCAGAACGCGATGGCTGGAAAGCGCCAGCGCCGAGTCGGGAACGGGCGGGACGAGTTCGAGCAATGTCGGGCGAACGCTCCATTGCGGAGAGCGTAGTTAGGGCATGCTCCATTCGGGGTACGCTCAGCGCGATGCGCTTTCGGAAGGATGCGAAGCTCGACCGCTCGCAGGTCGAGGACATCCGCGGTCGCCGTGTAGGCGGCACGCCGATGGCGCTCGGGGGCGGCGGCATCGTGACGCTGATCATCATCGTCGCCATCGCACTGCTCGGCGGAAACCCCTTGGATACCGGCGGCGGCGCCTCTCCCTTCGACGATCTGGCCGGCCAGACTGCAGGCAACGGGCCGCCGTCGTCCACGCTCGAGCACTGCCAGACCGGCCAGGACGCGAACGAGCATCAGGACTGCCGCATCCTCGCAGTCGTCAACAGCGTCCAGAAGCACTGGTCGACGGCGTTCCGTGGTTACGAGCCTGCGCGCACGACGTTCTTCACCGGCGGAGTGTCGACCGGCTGCGGCCAGGCGAGCTCCGCAGTCGGGCCGTTCTACTGCCCGGCTGACCGCAACGTGTACATCGACCTCGGCTTCTTCGAGCAGCTGCAGTCGCGCTTCGGGGCCTCGGGAGGGCCGCTGGCCGAGGCATACGTTCTCGCCCACGAGTACGGGCACCACATCCAGAATCTGACCGGAGTTCTGCGCAAGGCGCAGAGCCGCGACACGGGCCCGCAGTCGAACGCGGTTCGCGTCGAGCTGCAGGCGGACTGCTACGCGGGCGTCTGGGTGGCGAATGCCGTGCGTACCGGGCTGATCGTGGAGATCACGCGCAAGGACATCCAGGACGGTCTCTCCGCCGCGGCCGCGGTGGGCGACGACCGCATTCAGGAGAAGGCGCAGGGAAGCGTCAACCCCGAGGCGTGGACACACGGCTCCGCCGAGCAGCGGCAGAGCTGGTTCGTTCGCGGGATCGAAGGCGGCAGCGCCAACTCCTGCGACACGTTCTCGGGCCGCGTCTAGCGCAGGTCGCTGCTCGCGTGCCCGCTCGCGGGATGCGATGAGATAGCCGACGAACGCGCCCATCGCGAGCGCTATCAGCGCTCCGGCGAGGCTCGCTCCCCGAAACGCCGGCGCCTCGACGTCGAGTATCCGCTCTCCCGCGTGTGCGGCGTTTCCCCTTCCGAGGACGATGCCGAGCGTCATCAGGTTCGGGATCGCCAGCACCACGGCGAGGACGATCGCGATGGCGATGGCTCGCACGGTGCGCCGCCAGCGCATGACCGCCGCCAGCACCAGGAAGGGGAGGGCGGTGAAGACGAAGCCGTAGAAGAGGCCGACGAACGTCCCCGTGACGATGCTTCCCTCGATCTGGTCGCCCAGGTGTTGAGCCCACCAGCGCGGGATCGTCGCGGAGGCGATGAGCCCTCCTCCGAGCACCACGACGACCACTACTCCGGCGACGAGGAGCCGGCGCGACCAGTTCGCGCCGTCGGTCTCGCGGAGGATCCACGACGCGAGTATTCCAGCCTACGCCACGGCTCGGAGAGCCGAGGAGCCGATGACGGCCCCCTCGGCTCTGGCGTCGATGCCGCTCGACGGTCAGCGGACGGAGAACGAGCCGTGCATCTCGTCCGAGTGCGGCGTGCAGACGAACGCGTACCTGCCCGCGTTGAGACGGACGGTGATGGTCTTCGTGCCGACGAACTCGATCCCCGTGAACATCTTCGAGACGCCCGGGCCCCGCATGAAGAAGTTGTGCTCGTCCGAGCGATCCTTGATCGCGATCGAGTAGGTGCCGCGGGTCAGCGCGTTCACCCGCTTGCCGGACACGGTCTTCAGCGAGATGCTGTAGCCGGGGCCGACCGTCCCCACCAGCTTCTGCGGCGCCGCCTCGGCGGTCACGGAGAAGAGCAGGGCGGCGGCGACCAGTGCGGCGAGAACGCCTGTGGCGACGCCGACGCCGAGGTGCTTGCGAGTCATCGTGGTTTCGGACATGACGCTCCTTCGGTCGAGTGCGTGAACAGGTCCAACCTAGGCGCGCCGGTACCAAGCGCCGGTGTGCGGGCTGCCAGGAGTCTCCTGGAGGGCGGTAAAGGATCGGTAGCCGGCAGCCGCCCGGCGGCCTTCGGTCGCGGGAGCAGGATCTCCCCGCAATATCCTGATCGCGATGCTTCGGCGCAGGATTCTCCTGATCGAGGACGAGGAGTCGATCTCGGAGCCGCTCGCCGCGGCCCTCGGGAGAGAGGGCTTCGACGTCGTGGTCGCCGCGACCGCCGCTCAGGGCCGCGAGCGCTTTCACGCAGACGGTCCCGACCTCGTGCTCCTCGACGTCATGCTTCCCGACGGCGACGGCAAGGACGTCCTCCGGGAGATCCGGAGCGCGTCGCGGACACCGGTCATCATGGTCACCGCGCGGGGCGAGGAGCTGGAACGCGTTCTCGGACTGGAGCTCGGCGCCGACGACTACGTGACCAAGCCGTTCAGCGCCGCGGAGCTCGCCGCGCGCGTGCGGGCGGTGCTTCGGCGGGTCGACGTCCCCGGCTCGCCCGAGGAGTCGGTGCTCGAGGTCGGAGACGTCCGCATGGAGCTCGACCGGCACGAGGTCACATCTGATCGGCGAGGAGCCTGTCGAGCTGACGGTCAAGGAGTTCGAGGTGCTGCGCATGCTGCTCGAGAACGCCGGCAAGGTCGTTCGGCGCGAGCAGCTCATCCGCGAGGTCTGGGACACGAGCTGGTTCGGCTCGACGAAGACGCTCGACGTGCACGTGAGCGCGCTGCGCAAGAAGCTCGGCGACGACCCGTCCTCGCCGCGCTTCATCCACACGGTTCGTGGCGTGGGCTTTCGTTTCGCATCCTCGGAAGAGCTGAACGCCGGCCCGTGAGCTTCCGTGCCCGGCTCCTGCTCGCCGCCTTCTACCTCACGGCGGCGGCCGTTCTCGCGCTCTCGATCCCGCTCGCGCTGACCGTCGAGCGTCGCGCCGACTCGGACTACGAGGCGGCTGTCCTCGGAGATGCGGCGATTCTCGCCGCCCGGGTCTCCGACCTCGTCGTTCCGGCCGCCGAGCCGCCCTCGCCGCGGCTCGATCGTCTGGTCGCGGAGAGTGCGCGGCCCGTGACCAGCGCGTGGTTGTCACGGACGCCTCCGGAAGGGTGATTGCGGACAGCGCCGGCGCGACCACCTTCGGCGAGCTCTATGCGACGAGCGGACGTCCCGAGTTTCGCGCCGCGCTCTTCCAGGGTCGGATCGACACGCGCACGAGATTCAGCGACACGCTCGGCGAGGACCTGCTGCTCGTCACCGTGCCCGTCGTCGATCGCGGACGGGTCGTCGGAGCGGTCCGCCTTTCGGCCGGAACCGAGGCGGTGCGACTCCGCGGTGCGCGCGAGCTGGGTTCGGCTAGCGGTGCTCGGCGGGGTCGTGATCGTGGCCGGAGTGCTCGTCGCCTGGCTCCTCGAGCTGCCCCTCGGCCGCCAGATTCGCCGGCTGGCCGAAGCATCGACTCGGCTGGGACAGGGGGATCTCGCCTCGCGCGCTCCCGACGAGGGACCCGAGGAGCTCCGCGTGCTCGCAGCCTCCTTCAACCAGATGGCGGCGGACCTCGAGCACAGCATCGAGGCGCAGCGCGAGTTCGTCGCCAACGCCTCGCATCAGCTGCGGACGCCGCTCACCGGCCTGCGTCTTCGGCTCGAGGCGATCTCGAGCGAGGGCGGCCCGTCCGCCGAGCAGGCCGTGAAAGCAGAGGCGGAGCTCGACCGCCTGACGGCTCTCGTCGACGACCTGCTCGCGCTCGCCCGGGCGACGGCATCCGACTCGACGGCCGGCCCGGTCGACCTGGCGGCAGTCGCCGGCGAGGCGGCGAACAGGTGGCGCGACGCCGCGACGGCTTCGGGCAAGCGACTCGAGCTCCGGGCTCGGGGTGAGCCCAGGGTGTGGGCGAAGCGAGAGGACCTCGCCCAGGTGCTGGACAACCTGATCGACAACGCGCTCCGCTACTCCTCTGCCGACGCGGAGGTGCGGGTGGAGACGAGCATGCGAGACGGGCAGGCGTTCTTGCGGTCGCTGACACCGGGCCCGGGATCGCGCCGGAGGATCGGACTCGCGTGTTCGAGCGTTTCTACCGCGGAGCCAACGGACGGCGAGCCGGCGGTGGCACCGGTCTCGGTCTCGCCATCGTCGAGGAGCTCGTGCGGCGCTC
The DNA here is from genome assembly GCA_963838395.1 of uncultured Actinomycetes bacterium. Taxonomy (GTDB): domain Bacteria; phylum Actinomycetota; class Thermoleophilia; order Gaiellales; family Gaiellaceae; genus GMQP-bins7. The sequence continues at coordinate 283,129 of CAWIQX010000014.1, read as the reverse complement.
GGGCGGCGAGGTCAGGCTCGTGGACGGGCCGGGCACCCGGGTGGAAGCGGTGTTTCCACCGCGACCTGTCGAACCCTAACCCTCGGCTGGTCGAGCCTTGGAAAGGCGGTTGCTAGCTTGGGCGACGTGCGACGCGTCGGCCTCATCGCTCTCGTTCTCGTCGGCCTCGCCTTTCCCGCGGGCCTGGGACTCGCTGTCTACGTCGCGTCCGGAAGCTCGCTCGTGCCCCCCGCCGTGACTGCGCGAGTACCGACCGGCGAGATCGCTCGCCCGAGCACTCCCCCGCGACGACGTCACTTCGACGCTGGACACCGACACGACGGACGAGCAGACGACCACCGAGACGACGGACGAGACGACGACGACCGAAGAGACGACGACGACCGACGAGGAGGACGAGGACTCCGGCCAGGGGCGAGGCCGGGGACGAGGCCGCGGGCGCTCTGGCGACGACTGAACGTGCCCGAGGGTGACAGCATCCACCGCGCCGCGCGGCGCCTGCAGCCTCTCGTCGGGGAGCGGGTCGAGGTCGAGACGCCCCACCCGCGAGCCGCGGCGCTGAACATCGCCGGGAGGCTCGACGGCAGGCGGTTGGAGGGAGTCGAGGCGGTCGGCAAGAACCTCCTGCTCCACTTCGAGGGTGGAGTGACGCTTCGCAGCCATCTTCGAATGCGGGGCCGCTGGCGCGTTCGCCCGCGCGGGGAGACCATGCGCGGGAGCACCGTGGTTGATTCTCCGCTCGGCGAAGCTCGAAGCCTCGCAGTGGAACGGGCCGGTTCTCGAGCTGGGTGGCGGACGTCGTCCGGCGGCTCGGTCCCGACATCCTCGAGCGCCCGCCGGACCTCGAGTCCATGACCGCGCGACTTCGGCAGGCTCCCGAGCTGCCCCTGGCCGAGGCTCTGCAACGCCAGCAGCTCGTGGCCGGGATCGGGAACATGTGGGCGGCCGAGGCGCTCTGGGAGTGTCGGCTCTCGCCCTGGCTCGCCGTTCGCGATGTGTCCGACGAGCAGCTTGCGACGCTCCTCGATGCGACCCACCGGATGATGTCGGGCGCTCTGGAAAGCTCGCGGCCGCCGCGGCGCGTCTATCGTCGCTCGGGCCGCCCGTGCAGACGGTGCGGGAGCCCGATTCGCTCTCGCGGGCAGGGCGACGCCAATCGCACGGCTTACTGGTGCCCGACCTGCCAGCCGACCTCGTCGACGTAGCACCAGTACCAATCCTCCCGAGGCTCGGCGGAGCGCATGAGCGGATGGCCGGTCTCGTGAAAGTGTGCCGTCGCGTGACGATTCGGGGAGTTGTCGCAGCAACCGATCTTCCCGCAGCCGAGGCACATGCGAAGGTGCATCCAGCGGCTTGCGATCTTCAGGCACTCCTCGCAACCCAGGAGCTCTTCCGGCAGCTCGGTGACCTTGATCTCGTCGAGATGGGTGCAGGGAGGGCTCACGCTGCCCGAGACGCTACCCCGCGGCGGTGAGCAGCGCACTCGAAAAGGCGGGAAAAGGACGTACCCTGAGGCGATGGAGACGGCGACGACCGAGGGCCGCACGTTGATCCACGCCCTCGAGCCGGAGCGGGTCGCCGCGCCGTCAGCAGCCACTCGCATTGCCTCGGCCCTGCCAGGCATTGCCGCCGCGGGCGTGATCGCGGCGCTTGGCTTCGCCGACGGCGGTTACTTCGCGACCGCCTGGGGGCCTTTGACACTCGTGTTCCTCTCGTTCGCGGTTATTGCCCTCCTCGTTCGTCCGCAACAGAGCTTCGGCCTCCGCACGCTCGCGCTGCCTGCGTTGCTCGGGCTCCTCGCCATCTGGACTCTCGTCTCCGTCGACCTGGGGATCGCCGAGCGAAGCGGTGCCGGAGGTGGAGCGCACGCTGGCGTACCTGTCCGCGGCACTTGCACTGGGTCTCGTGCTCCGGCGGGGCGCGACCAGCTGGGGTGTTGATCGGGCTGTGGGCCGGCATCTCGGTCGTCTGTCTGTACGCGCTGGCCACGAGGCTGTTCCCCGAGCAGCTCGGGGTCTTCGATCGGATCGCCGGCTACCGGCTCTCGGAGCCCGTCGGCTACTGGAACGCGCTCGGTCTCCTGGCTTCCTTCGGGCTGCTCCTCGCGTTCGGCCTGGTCGCCAGGGATAGGCATCTGCTGGTCCGGCTTCCGGCCGCAGCGTCCGCAGTGCCGCTGGCGCTGACCTGCTATTTCACGTTCAGCCGCGGCGCCTGGCTGGCCCTGGCGGCGGGTCTCCTCGTCGCGCTCGTGCTCGATCCGCGGCGCCTGCAGCTGGCGTTGACGGTCGGGGTCATCGCACCCTGGCCTGCGTGCGCCGTCCTGATCGCGTCTCGATCGGGCCCGTTGACGGAAGAGGGTGGCCATACGCTCGCGGCGGCGGCGGAGGACGGACAGGCGCTGGCGGCGGTCGGAGTCGGTCTCGCGCTCTTTGCGGCCGGCGCCGTCTGCGTCCTCGCCGCGCTCGAATCGCGGGTACGGATCGCACCGCTCGCGCGGCGCGTGGGTAACGGGGCGGTAGTTGCCGGTGTTGCGGCGTTGCTCGTCGGCGGTGTGCTGATGCTCGGAGGACCGGCGACGATCGCGAGATCGTTCGCAACGGACTACAGCGCGGAGCAGAGCGACGATCTCGACGATCGCCTCTTCAGCCTGAGCGGGAATGGTCGCGCGGAGCTCTGGCGCGTCGGATGGAACGTCGCGTCGGAGTTTCCCGTCACCGGGTCCGGCGCCGGAAGCTACCAGCGCCACTGGCTCGAGCAACGTCCCTCGACGGCGCCGGTTCAGGACGCACACAGCCTCTACCTGGAGATGCTCGCCGAGCTCGGGCCTGTCGGCTTGGCGCTCGTGCTGGCCCTGTTCGGTTTTCCGCTCGTCCTCGCGGTCATGAACCGGCACCGGCCGCTCGTTCCGATCGCTGCGGCCGTTCTCGTCGCCTACCTCGCGCGGGCGGCGATCGACTGGGACTGGGAGCTACCGATTCTCACGCTCGTCGCTCTCGGCTGTGCCGGAGTCATCGTCGCCGAATCCTCGGATCGGCCGAGTGGCACGTCTCGTGGAGCGCGCATCGGGCTTCTCGCGGCGACGCTCGTCCTCGTGCCCATCGTCGCTGTCACGACGGTCGGCAATCGCGCGCAGGCGGCGTCGGCCGAAGCGTTCGCCGACCGCGACTTCGAGAAGGCGGTCGCCGAAGCGAAGACCGCCGAGCGCCTGGCGCCGTGGTCGGTGGAGCCCGTGATCCTGCTCGGGCGGGCGCAGGTTCGGCGCGGGCGACCGCGGGTCGGCGCGGGAGACGTTCAGGCGGGCGGCCTCGATCGAGCCCGAGCACTGGCGGGTGTGGCTCGAGCTGGCGGCCGTGAGCAGAGGCGCGGAACGTGAAGCCGCACTCCGGCGAGCGCGAGCGTTGAATCCGCTCGACAGCCACATCCGCGACCTGGAGGAAGGTCCGTGACCGACGAACCGAAGGTTTCGTACGTGCCCGAACGAGGCAAGGTACGCTTGCAAAGCCTGGCATTGCCAGTAAAACGTGAGTAGGGATATAACTCTGGGGCTGTCTAGATCTGGGAGATGGGAACTATGAGGACATGGGACAAGGCGTCCGCTGGGCGCAAGATCGTCGTTTCGCTGCTCGCGCTGGTGCTGGTGCTGGCCGTTGCCGGTCCCGCCTCGGCTCAAAGCTCGCCGGCGGAGAACCAGTACGGCGGTGAGACGCCGCCGGCGGCGAACACGCCCGACGTCGAGCCTCAGGCGGAGCCGGAGATCTTCCTGCCTCCGACGGTCGCGTCGGCGGGCCAGGACGACTCTGCGGATTCCGGAGGTCTGCTTCCGTTCACGGGTGCTGCGCTGATCGTGCCCTCGGTGCTCGGAGGACTGCTGCTCGCGGGCGGCCTGTTCCTCGTGTACCGGACGCGCCGGCGCGAAACCTAAGCCGGGCAGGACAGCTTCGATGCGCTGGGTGCTGCGCGGAACGGGCATCCTCCTCGCCCTGGGCGGGTCGCTTCTCCTGCTCTGGGTGCTGGCGGTCTGGCAGTGGCAGGACCCGCTCACGCTGGTCGCCAACAAGCGAGCGCAGGCGAAGCTCACGTCGGCCTACGAGGTGCGCGTCGTGCGCGAGCGGATCGCGCCGACGCCGCGCCGCCGGACGGTCGAGACACCGAGCCAGGCGAAGCTCGCCGCCTCGTACCGGAAGCGAACGGGCACCGGCGACCCGATCGGTCGCCTGATCGTCCCGCGCCTTGATCTCGAGATCATGGTCGTCTACGGAACCGACACCGAGACGCTGAAGAAGGGCCCGGGACTGCATCCGAGCACCGGCTTTCCCGGGCAGAACTTCATCACCTACGTCGCCGGCCATCGGACGACCTACGGGGCGCCGTTCTCCGACATCGACAAGCTCCAGCCGGGGGACAAGATCACCTTCGAGGTGCCGTACGGCACCTACCGCTATGAGGTCGTCGACCACAAGATCGTGCGAGACGACCAGATCGAGGTGCTGAAGGGCCGTGGCCGGGAGGAGCTTGCCCTGCAGGCGTGCTGGCCGCGCTTCTTCGCGAGCCACCGCTACATCGCCTACGCGAAGCTCGTCGGGGTGGACCCGGCGTCGTCACAGGCGAGCTGACGACTCCGGGCCCGCATCGACCGACGTCCTTCAGTCGGCGGCGAATGCCTTTCTCGCGGCGGCATCGAACGTCGTGAGCTCGAACGGCAGAGGCTACGAAGCCGCTCCTCGCGCGCGACGGTCGGGTTCTTCAACCCCTCGATGAGCGGCCGAGCGACCGAGGCGCCCACCGGGGTGACGAGATGGAGCCAGAGAGAGGACAGCCTCGGCGTCAACACCGGCACCTCGACGATCAGCGGTCGTCTGCCCCGCAGAGACCGCGATGCGCTCGATCATCTGCCGGTATGTCATCACCTCGGGGCCGCCGACATCGAAGCCTTGGCCGAGCGTGGCCCCGTTCCCGCAGACGCCGGCGAGGAAGCGCACGATGTCGTCGAGCGCGATCGGCTGCGTGGGCGTCGAGACCCAGCTCGGGGTGATCATCGCCGGCAGTCGATCGACGAGGGACACGATGGTCTCGAACGCAGCGCTCCCCTTGCCGATGACCATCGCGGCGCGCAGCGTCGTGACCGGAGTCGCTCCGGAAGCCAGCCGCTCGCCGGTCTCGCGCCGGCTGCGGAGATGGGACGAGGCGGTGGGACTGTCGTCCCCGAGCCCGCCGAGATAGACGATCTGACCTACGTCCGCCTGCCCGCAAGCTGCGGCGACGTTCTCCGCGGCAATCCGATCCTGGCGTTCGAAGTCTCGAGAGCCGAGCGAGTGGACGAGGTAGTAGACGACCTCCGCGCCCTCGACCGCTCGAGCTACGTCTTCGGGCGACGACGCATCGCCCTCGACCCAGTGGATACCCGGTTCGGCTTCCCTCGCGCTTCGTGACACGGCGACGATCTCGTGGTCGGATGCCAGCCGCGGCAGGAGCGCGGTTCCGACGACGCCCGTTGCGCCGAAGACGACGACCTTCACGCGTCCGCCCTCGAGACCAGAAGATCGAAGTACCGTCGGCTGACGGCGGCGTGGAACGGACTCTGGCCTTTCGCGTACAGCGTTCCGGTCCAGCTCGGCGCTCCGGCCCGCGCCGCCAGGCGGGGAAGGTATTCCTCGACGACCACGCTCAGCTCGAACCCGTCCTCGAGCCGCGCTTGTCCGAGGGTGACCGAACCGCCTGCGCGCGAGGCGAGCACGCCGCCTTCGATCGCGTATCGACACGAGACGAGCTCGTCCGAGGACTCGAGCTCGGGCAGGCCGAAAGACAGCAGCGTGACGCCACCGAGCAGGGTCAGCCGGGGACGCTCCCCCTGCCAGCGCGCGCGCACACCACCGCGAAAGAGGCTCCCGACCGTGTGCCAGTAGGCGATCCCGAGCCAGCGAGCTCCCGACTCGGAAGACTCCACCACTGCGTCCGGAACGACCGCACGCTGCCTCGACTCGAAGCCGCCGGAGTCCAGCGTCCGCTCGGTCGTGCTCCAGCCAGAAATGGGGGTCACAGCGGCTCGATCGCCGGCTTTCGCAGCACCTGGAAGATGAGCCTCGTCTCCACGTGCTCGACCTCGTCGCGCGCGGTCAGGTCGAGCACGAGCGAGCGCAGGTGCTCCGTGTCCGCGACGGCGACGTGCACGACGTAGTCGTCCGCACCCGTGACGTGGTAGACCGAGATCGACTCGGGCAGCAGGAGGACATGGCTGTAGAAGTCGTCGATCAGGTGGCGGTTGTGCACCTGGAGCCGAACGGACACGAGAGCCTGCGTCGGTCGCCCGAGAAGCGCCGGGTCCACCGCCGCGTGGAAGCCACTCAGGACACCGCGCTCCCGCAACCTGCGAACGCGCTCGAGGCAGCTCGAGGGCGAGAGCCCGACCAGCGCCGCGAGCTCCTTGTTGGAGATCCGTGCATTCTTCTGCAATTCGAGCACCAGCTCTCGATCGATTCGGTCCAGTGGCGTGGGCGATGGCCTGCGATCGAACGATGTTCGGTTTCCTTGCCATCGCGTCGAATCGATCCTACTCTCAGGAAGGGCTTCTGCACCTGCGATAGCGTCCGGACCGGATGCCGACCAAGGAGAGACACGCGATGACGCACGACGGCGAGCGGCCGGCCGGCGAATTCCACTTCACGTCCGAGTCCGTGACCGAGGGCCACCCGGACAAGATGGCCGACCAGATCTCCGACGCGGTACTCGACGCGATCCTGCGCGAGGATCCCGTACGGACGGGTGGCGTGCGAGACGTTCGTGACCACCGGCCTGGCGCTGATCGGCGGCGAGATCTCGACCTCCACCTACGTCGACATCCCGCGCATCGTCCGCGAGAAGATCGCGGAGATCGGGTACGACCGGGCCGAGTACGGGTTCGACGCGAAGACCTGCAGCGTCATCCTCGCGGTCGACGAGCAGTCGCCCGACATCGCGCAGGGCGTCGACGTCTCCTACGAGGCGCAGCACGAGCCGGGCGACGACGATCCCCTGGACAAGCTCGGAGCGGGCGACCAGGGGATGATGTTCGGCTACGCGTGTCGCGAGACCGACGAGCTCATGCCTCTGCCGATCACCCTGGCGCACAAGATCTGCAAGCGGCTCGCCGAGGTGCGTCATGCGGAGGAGCTCAACTACCTGCGGCCTGACGGGAAGGCCCAGGTGACCGTTCGCTACGAGGTCGACGAGCACGGACACCAGCGTCCGGTCGAGATCGAGCGCGTTCTCATCTCGACGCAGCACGCCGACGGAATCGACTCGGAGTCCCTCATCAAGCCGGATCTCGTCGAGCGCGTGCTCCGGCCGATCCTCCCGCGGGACCTGTACGACGAGGGTCGCCTCGAGCACAAGGACTTCGTCTACGTCAACCCGACCGGGAGGTTCGTCGTCGGCGGGCCGATGGGCGACACGGGGCTGACCGGGCGCAAGATCATCGTCGACACGTACGGCGGCGCGGCGCGTCACGGCGGCGGCGCCTTCTCGGGGAAGGATCCGACGAAGGTGGATCGTTCGGCCGCCTACGCCGCGCGTCACGTGGCGAAGAACATCGTCGCCGCCGGGCTCGCCGATCGCTGCGAGCTCCAGGTCGCCTATGCCATCGGCATCGCGCAGCCGTTCTCGATCCAGGTCGAGTGCTTCGGCACCGAGACGATCCCGGTCGCGCGCATTCGCGAGCTGGTCGTCGAGCACTTCGATCTCAGGCCGGCTGCCATCCTGCGCGACCTCGACCTGCGGCGCCCGATCTACGCGAAGACCGCGGCGTACGGGCACTTCGGCCGCGACGACCGCGACTTCACGTGGGAGCGAACCGACAAGGCCGACGCGCTTCGCGAGGCTGCGGGCCTCGCTCGCGAGCCACAGGTCGTCGGTGCTCCGGGGATCCGGCGCCCCTTGGCCGGCTGCAAACGCTTCGCACCGCGTCGTCCTCAGTCGCCTCGATTCTACTGATATCGAGGCTCCCTGCGTCCTAGCGCTGCTCGGTTTTCGCTCGGCCAACAGCACCGCATTCCCCGGAGCAACCACTATGGCTGTCACGTCGTCGGGTCGGTCGCGTTCGACGCCGTCGAGACGCCGTTCGGGAGGCGTGAACGCATCCTCGGCGGTGCGGCGACGCACTTCGCGCTCGCGGCAAGCTTCTTCACCGACGTGCGAGTCGTCGGCGTGGTCGGCGACGATTTCGGCGCCGAGGAGTTCGCCGTCTTCCAGTCGCGAGGGATCAACGTCGATGACGTCGAGCGGATCGCCGGCGACCGGTCGTTCTTCTGGGCAGGTCGCTACGACGCAGACATGCAGGTCGCGCAGACGATCGACACGCAGCTGAACGTGTTCGCAGATTTCGACCCGGTGCTTTCCTCCGGCGCGCGTGCGTCCCGGGTCACCTTCCTCGCAAACATCCAGCCCGATCTCCAACGCCGCGTACGTGACCAGTGCTCGGGCGCGGTCGTCACGGGGCTCGACTCGATGAACTACTGGATCGAGTCTGCCCGCGAGTCGCTGCTCGAGACGATCGCCTGCGTGGATGTCGTCTCTCTGAACGACTCGGAGGTGCGGATGCTCACCGGGGAGGCGAATCTCGCACGCGCCGCACGCCAGATCTGCGCGCTCGGACCTCGCGTTCTGGTCGTCAAGCAGGGCAGCTACGGAGCGTGCATGTTCACGGATCGCGGCTTCTTCTTCGTCCCGGGCTATCCGCTGGAGACCGTCGTCGATCCCACGGGCGCGGGAGACTCGTTCGCCGGTGGCTTCTTCGGCTATCTCGACTCGCATCTCGAGTCGGGGGAGGTCACCGACGATGTGCTCCGGCGTGCAGCTGTCTTCGGCTCCGTGGTTGCGTCGTTCGCGATCGAGTCGTTCGGCAGCGAGCGGCTGCAAACCTTGACTCTGCCCGAGATCGAGGCCCGCTTCGGCGAGTTCAGGCAGATGACCAACTTCGAAGCGCAGCCGCTGCTCGTCCCCGCTGCCGAGGAGTAGCGAAGCTGAGCGCGTCGGGCCAGAGAGCGCGCGCGACGACCCCGTCGTCCGCGTACCGCAAGCTCGAGGAGATGCTCGCCGCCGAGCGTTGCGTCGTCCTGGACGGCGGCGTCGCCACCGAGCTGCAGCGGCGCGGCTCTGCCGCCGCGCCCGACCCGGAGCTCTGGGGCACCTGGGCGCTCTTTCGAGCGCCGCAGGCAGTTCTCGACGTGCACCGGGGCTACGTCGACGCGGGCTGCAACGTGCTCTCGACCGACACCTGGTCGATCCTGTCCGCTCCCGAGCGCGAGCTGCGCCAGGGTCCGGGCGGCGGGGCGACGGCGCACTGGATGGACGTCGCGCGGCTCGGGATAAAGCTCGCGCGCCGCGCGATCGAGGAGGGCGACCGCGTCGACGACTGCGCGGTCGCGTTCGCGATCTCGGAAGAGGTCAACTCCTCCGAGCGCCGTGGCACGCTCGAGCTGCTCGGCAGCGTGTTCTCCGAGGAGCCTCCGGACCTCATCCTGCTCGAGACGCTCACGCTCGTGCGCGACCCGGAGATCTTCGAGACCGTCGAGCGGCTCCTCGAGACCGGGCTTCCGGTCTGGCTCTCCTTCCGGCGCTGCCGCCACGGCGTCTGCGGGGTGTTCGGACAGCATTGGGGCCCTCCCGAAGGCGATCTCTTCGGGCGTGCGGCGCGGCGATTCGAGGAGATGGGCGTGGGCGCGCTTCTGATGAACTGCCTGCCGGTCGACCACGTGCCCGGGATGATCTCCTGGCTCCGGGACTTCACGGAGATGCCGCTCGGCGTCTATCCGAACCTCGGCCATCTGGCCGGCTCGCGCTGGCGCTTCGACGAGGAGATCGACCCGGCGGCGTACGCGGAGCTCGCCCTCGCCTGGCGCGAGGAGGGTGCCCAGATCATCGGTGGCTGCTGCGGCGTGACCGCGGAGCACATCGCCGCGGTCGCGAAGGCGGTCGCCGGCACGAAGCCGGGGCGCAAGCGCCCACCGCTCGACGAGCGGCTGCTCGGCGACGAGCTGGACCTGCAAGCCGGTCGAGCCGTGGCGCGACGAGCAAGGCCGGGTCGTCTTCCCGCTTCCGTTCCCGCAGCTCATGGTCGACGAGGGCGTCTTCGTGCCGACGACCGGGAGCTATCTCGTCTGGAAGACGCTGTTCGACGGGGATGTCGGGCGCGACCTGAACTGTCTCGACGTCGGCTGTGGCTGCGGGATCCTCTCCGTCCAGCTCGCGTTGAACGGTGCGGCGCGCGTGCACGCGATCGACATCGACGAGAGTGCGGTCGCCAACACGCTCGCGAACGGGTTTCGCAACGGCGTCGCGGACCGGCTCACGGGTGAGACCGTCGACCTGTACCAGTGGGAGCCGAGCGAGCGCTTCGACCTGATCGCCGCCAGCCTCTACCAGATGCCCGTCGACCCGTACGAGGAGCCGAGCGGGCATCGGCCGCTCGACTACTGGGGCCGCAACCTCCTCGACCATTTCGTCCGGCTCCTGCCCCGGCTGCTCACCGAGGACGGAATCGCGTACGTGATGCAGCTGTCGATCCTCGGTCAGGGCCGAACGGCACAGCTGCTCGCGGACGGGGGCCTCGAGGCGAAGGTCGTAGACTTCAGCTTCTTCCCGTTCGGCCCGGTGTTCCTGCAGAACAAGAAGCAGATCGACCGCGTCGAGCAGCTCTCCGACGCCTACCATCTGCGTTTCGCCGACGAGGACGTGATGGTCGCCTACTTGCTCGAGGTGACGCGATCCTACTTCCAACTGACACGAGGAGATTCGCATGACCCAGACCGAAGTGCGTGAGGTTCCGGCCCTGGACTTCAAGGTGGCCGATCTGGCCTTGGCCGAATGGGGCCGGAAGGAGATCGGCCTCGCCGAGCACGAGATGCCCGGCCTGATGTCGGCACGTCGTGAGTACGCCGACGAGCAGCCGCTGCGTGGTGCTCGGATCACCGGCTCGCTGCACATGACGATCCAGACGGCGGTGCTCATCGAGACGCTGGTCGCGCTCGGCGCGGAGGTGCGCTGGTGCTCGTGCAACATCTTCTCGACCCAGGATCACGCCGCCGCGGCGGTCGCGGTCGGGCCGGACGGCACGCCGGACGAGCCCAAGGGGATCCCGGTCTTCGCCTGGAAGGGCGAGACGCTCGAGGAGTACTGGTGGTGCACCGAGCAGGCGCTCACCTGGCCCGAGGGCGGCCCGAACATGCTGCTCGACGACGGCGGTGACGCGACGCTGCTCGTCCACAAGGGCGTGGAGTTCGAGCGCGCGGGCGCGGTGCCGGATCCGGCCGGGCGCCGACTCGGAGGAGTTCCGCATCGTGCTCGAGGTCCTGCAGCGCTCGCTCGAGTCCGACTCGCAGCGCTGGACTCAGGTCGCGGCGGAGATCAAGGGCGTGACCGAGGAGACGACTACCGGCGTGCACCGCCTGTACCAGATGGCCGACGCCGGAACGCTGCTCTTCCCGGCGATCAACGTCAACGACTCCGTCACCAAGAGCAAGTTCGACAACCTCTACGGCTGCCGGCACTCGCTCGTCGACGGCATCAACCGCGCCGTCGACCTGATGCTCGCGGGGAAGCTGTGCGTCGTCTGCGGGTACGGCGACGTCGGCAAGGGCTCGGCGGAGTCGCTGCGCGCCCAGGGCGCTCGCGTCACCGTCACCGAGATCGATCCCATCTGCGCCTTGCAGGCGCTGATGGAGGGCTACGAGGTGCAGCGCCTGGAGGACGTGGTCGAGACCGCAGACGTGTTCATCACGGCGACCGGCAACAAGGACGTCATCACCGTCGCCGACATGCGCCGCATGAAGCACCAGGCGGTCGTCGGCAACATCGGCCACTTCGACAACGAGATCGACATGGCGGGACTCGCGGACACCGAGGGCGTCGAGCGCATCACGATCAAGCCGCAGGTCGACCAGTGGGTGTTCCCCGACGGCAAGGCGATCATCGTCCTCTCGGAGGGGCGCCTGCTCAACCTCGGCAATGCCACCGGTCACCCGAGCTTCGTGATGTCGAACTCGTTCACGAACCAGGTGATCGCGCAGATCGAGCTCTTCAACCGCACGGACGAGTACCCGCTCGGCGTCCACGTGCTCCCGAAGCACCTGGACGAGAAGGTCGCGCGCCTGCACGTGGAGGCCCTCGGCGCCAAGCTCACCGAGCTCAGCCCCGAGCAGGCCGCGTACATCGACGTGCCCGTGGAGGGCCCGTACAAGCCCGATCAGTATCGGTACTAGCGCTCCCCGTGCGCTGATGCACGGCGCGAATGTCGAGAGCAAGACGCGGGCGACGGATCTCGATGCCGTTGCCCGCGTCGCTTCCGAGCTCGGAGCACGGTACGAGGGTCGGCTCGACCAGGTGGACACGTACCTTCGGGTGCCGCAGGGACGGCTCAAGCTGCGCGAGATCTCGCACCTCGGGCCCGACGGACGCGTTTCCACGAGCTGCGAGCTGATCCGCTACGACCGCCCCGACGAGGGCGGCGCACGGGTGAGCCGGTACGAGCGGACGGAGATCGACGACCCGGCGACCTGCAAGGAACGGCTCGTCGCCGAGCACGGGTTGCGTGGCTGCGTGCGAAAGCGACGTGACCTCTGGATCCTCGGCTCGACGAGAGTCCATCTCGATCGCGTTCAGGATCTGGGCGACTTCGTCGAGCTCGAGACCGTCTGCGCCGACGTCCCCGGACCGGGAGACCGGCTCGAGCACGACCGCCTGGCGGCTGCGCTCGGCCTCGATCCGCAGGCAACCGTCGAGGGCTCGTACATCGACCTGCTCGAGCGAGATTGACGCCGGGTGCCGCTGCCAGAATCGGGTCACGCCGCTCAGCGAGCTGATCGCGGATCCGGCGCGCGGCCTCGTCTACGGCAACCGCGGCTGCCTCCACGACGAGGATGGTCGCATCCGTCGGCGGTACAACGGCAAGCGCTGGATCGCGTGCCGGCTCGAGTTCCGCGGCTGGCAGCGAAGCCCGCTGCTCCAGCCCGGCAAGTTCACGGAGCTCTTCTTCCTCGACGAGGCGACCGCGTTCGCTGCGGGCCATCGACCGTGCGCGCTCTGTCGCCGCGAGGACTACGTGCGTTTCGGCGACCTCTGGCGCGAGCTCCACCCGAGGCAGATCGGTGCCGACGCGATCGACGACGCAACTCCACGGCGAGCGCATCGACTCGGAAGCGCAGCGACAGCGTCACCACCGTGCGCCGCTGGACGAGCTTCCCGAGGGCGCGTTCGTGTTGCGCGCCCGCGAGCCGTGGCTCGTCCTCGGCTCCGAGCTCGTTCGCTGGACGCCCGCCGGCTACGCGGAGCGGAAACGGAGACCGCGTGGAGAGGATGCGCTGCTCATCACCCCGCCGTCGCTCGTTTCGATCCTGCGGGGCGACTGGCAGGCGGCCGTGCCACTGCTGCACCCGTCAGCGCAGCGCTAGCGCCGGTCGCCGAGCCAGAACGCGGCCCGGGCCCGAGGCCGGCCACGCGATCGCCGGGATTGGCGAGCTTGCAGCGGTCGAGGGACAGGCACCCGCAGCCGATGCACTCGGTCAGACCGGCCTTCAGGCGGCCGAGCTCTGCGATTCGCTCGTCGATCCGGGCCTCCCAGCCTCGTGAGAGGCGCGACCAGTCGCTGCGTCCCGGTGCTCGGTCACGGGAAGCCTCGCGAGCTCGACGCCGATCTCCTCGAGTGTCAGCCCGACTCGCTGGGCGAAGACGATGAACGCGATCCGGCGCAAGACCGTTCGCGGATAGCGGCGATGGCCCGGGCCGGGCCGCTCGGAGTCGATGAGCCCCCGCTGCTCGTAGAAGCGCAGCGCCGATGCCGCCACACCGCTACGACGGGAGACCTCCCCGATCGTGAGCAGCTCTGACACTCGCACAGAAAAGCACAGCCGGCGCTTGACTTCAAGTTAACTTGAACTTGTATGTTGCGACCGTCAATCGTCTCGAAGGGAGAAGAGAGATGGAAGAGACACGAACGCCCAGCCGTCGGATCACCGAGGAAGTCACCTCGTGGCCCGGAGTCGAGGCAGGAATCGGTTCTCGGGGTGAGTTCGGCGTTCACCCTCGACCGAAAGGAGATCGGACATCTCCACGGCGACCATGTGCTCCACATCGGATTTCCGAAGGCCGTGTGGCACGAGCTGCATGCCGCAGGAAGGATCGACTACCACCCGGTCTTTCCGGGCAAGCCCGGCTTCGGCGCTCGCCGCATCGAGTCGGACGACGACGTGCGCGACGCGATCGAGCTCCTGCGAATCAACTACGACCGTGTGGTCGCCCGCCACGGCGCCCCGACTGCGGCCTGAGATGAACGGGATCGTCACCGGCGCATCACGGGTCTCGGGCTCGCGTTGACGCGTGCGTTGTCCGAGCGAGGCTGGCGGCTCGCGGTCGACGCGCGTGACGGCGATGCGCTGGAGCGGGCCGTCGGCGGGCTCGACGGAGTCGCGGCGCTCTCGGGGGATGTCGCCGATCCCACGCATCGCGAGGAGCTCGTCAGAGGCCGCAGGAAGACCGATCGACCTCCTCGTCAACAACGCGAGCGCGCTCGGAGTAACGCCGCTGCCTGCGCTCGTCGCATATCCGCTCGACGAGCTGCGACGGGTCTACGAGGTCAACGTGCTCGCTCCGCTCGCCCTCGTCCAGCTCGCCCTTCCCCACCTGAGCGATCGCGCCCGGATCGTCAACGTGAGCTCCGACGCCGCGGTCGAAGCTACGAAGGCTGGGGCGGCTACGGCTCCTCGAAGGCAGCGCTCGCGCAGATGACCGCCGTCCTCGCCGCCGAGCATCCGGAGCTCCGCGTCTACACCGTCGATCCGGGCGACATGCGAACGCAGATGCAGCAGGACGCCTTCCCGGGCGAGGACATCTCCGACCGGCCGCCGCCGGAGGAGAGCGTGCCAGGCCTGCTCGCGCTGATCGAGGGCGATCTGCCGAGCGGCTCGCTACCGTGCGCGCGAGCTCGTCGAGGTCTCGGCATGAGCACGCTCGCAGTCGAGCTCCCTGCCGTTCGCCTCGAAGCGAGCGAGCCGCCCGAGGCGCGCGGGCTGGAACGGGACGGCGTCCGTCTGCTCGTCACCGATCGCGCCGATGGCTCGATCGTCGCACGCCCGCTTCTTCGATCTGCCTCCGCTATCTCGCGCCCGGCGACCTGATCGTCGTCAACACCTCGGCCACACTGCCGCGGCGCTCCCGGCGACGGGGCCGACGGCGCCGCAGCTCGAGCTGCATCTCTCGACTCCGGCGAACGATCGAGATCACGAGCGCTTCTGGATCGTCGAGCTTCGGTCCGAGGGCCGGCCGTTCGGTGGGATTCACGTCGGTGACCGGCTGGCTCTGCCCGACGGTGGCTTCGCCCGGATCCTCGCTCCGTACTCGGGCGTCCGGCTCTGGCTCGCGCGTCTCGATGTCGCTCAGCCGCTCGAGGCGTATCTGGCCGCGCACGGGCATCCGATTCGCTACGGCTACGTGCCCCGTCGCTGGCCCTTGTCCGCGTACCAGAACGTCTACGCGCTCGAGCCCGGCAGCGCCGAGATGGCGAGCGCCGGCCGACCGTTCACCGCCGAGTTGATCACCCGGCTCGTCGCCGAGGGCGTGCTCGTCGCCCCCGTCACGCTGCACACCGGCGTCTCCTCGCCGGAGAGCCACGAGGCCCCTACCCGGAGCGCTACCGCGTGCCCGAGCACACGGCGAAACTGGTGAACGCCGTGCACGCCTGGGGCGGACGCGTGATCGCCACGGGAACTACGGTCGTTCGCGCGCTGAGACCGTCGCCCAGCCGGACGGCACGGTGGCCGCGGGCGACGGCTGGACGAGTCTCGTCGTCACACCGGCGCGCGGCCTGTGGACCTCGACGGGCTCGTGACCGGCTTGCACGAGTCGGACTCCTCGCACCTCGAGCTGCTGCGTGCGCGGCGAGCGAGGAGCTGCTCGCTCGCGGCTACCGCGAGCCGTCGAGCACGGCTACCTCTGGCACGTGTCCGGCGACAGCAACCTCATCCTCGGAGGCTAGGCCGCCAGCCCGTCCTCGGGTTCTCCGACCTCGATCGGGTTCGCGCCGGGATCTCGGCTCCACTCGTGCCAGCCGCCGTCGTAGACGGCGATTCGCTGCCATCCCATGAGATAGGCGTAGAACCAGGTCTCGCTCGCGCGCCAGCCCGTGCCGCAGTAGAACGCAACCCACTTGTCGGGGGTGATCCCCGCCTCCTTCCAGTTGGCTGCGATCTCCGGGTACGCGCGCATGGTGTTGTCGACGTTGCGGTAGTGCTGCATGTGGTACGCGTCCGAGCCGCAGTTCCCCCAGACGTCGCCCGCGATGCGGCCGGCCGGGCGGATGTAGTTGTAGCCCGAGACCTTGCCGACGTGCTCGTTCCAGGTCCGGACGCTGACGAGGGCGGCCCCGTGCGGATCGCCGAGGATCTGCTTCGCCTCGTCGATATCGACGATGACTTCAGGATTCTGGGGGATGGGGACGCCGAAGGACGTGACCGGCTTCGGAGCGCGAGGAATGGTCTCGAGCGCGTTCCCCGCTCGGACCCAAGCGTCGTAGCCCCCGTCGAGGACGCGAACGTCCCGGACGCCGCAGTAGTGCAGGATCAGCGCGGCGCGGCAGGCCGAGATCTGTCCTGCTCGGCGGCCCGGCCACTTCTCGTCCGCGTGCCCTTCGGTGTCACGCCCGTAGAGGATCACGGTCGTGTCGTGCGTGATACCGAGCGCGCGCAGTGCCGACTCGAGCTCCTCGGGCGAGCGGCGGTTCCAGTCGATCGGGTTCTCGAGCCGATTCGTGTCGAGATAGAGCGCGCCCGGAAGGTGGTTCTCCTCGTATTCCTCGGGAACTCCGAAGTTGACGTGGAAGAGGAGGAAGCGTTCCGTCGGGGCCGCCTCCGGCCGTTCATGGGCCAGGAGCTGCGAGAGCCATTCCGGGTGGACCAGATGCTCGTAGCCCGGGAGCCGCTCGACGGGAAGCGTGTCGTCGCCCGCCCACTCCGACCAGCCGCCTTCGTAAGCGCGGACAGCCGTGTGGCCGATCTCGGACAACCTGTCGCGAAACGTCGAGACGTCCCCTGGATCGTCACCGTAGACGACGACCTCGCGGCCGCGGACGATGTTCTTCTCGTCGAGCAACCGCTCGATCTCTGCGCCGTCGATGCTGTCCAGCCACGCGCTCGGGAAGGAAACAGCGCCAGGGATGTGCCCGCCTCGAGTGCTCGTCGTTCAGGCGCCAGCCGTTGAACGCGGCGAGGGACCGGACGTCGACCAGCGTCAGATCGGGATCGGCGAGTCGGTGCAGCTCAGCGCTGGAAACGACCGACGGGGACTGCGTCATCAGGCCATGTTAAACCTATTAGTTTCCAAAGTAAAGCGACTATGCAATATGAAGTGGGACGATCTCGGCGGACCTCAGGAGGCCGCGCGGAAGATGTACGGACGGAGGAACGCCGCGAACGCCGCCGCGCCGGCGGCACCCATGTGCAGCCCATCTCCACGGAACCAGGGCTTGCCGGCGCTGTAGTCGTTCCAGTCCGCGATGAGCATCTGCGGCCAGCGCGTTGCCGCCCTGCGGATCGCGACGTTCGTCTGGCGGTAGATCCCTTTCTGCTCGCGAAGGGTCACCCAGACGACGCCGTGGACTCCCTGGGCAACTGCCGCCCGCATGACCCGGTCGACGCCGGCGCCGTAGCCTTGCGCTCCCTCGTTGTAGCCGACGTCGACGACGAGGACGCGACCGAGCGATCGTCCCGTTGACTCCACCGCCTGCAATGCCGTCGACGGCTTCGAGCCCCTGAAGGCGCAGCTGGGTTGCACCAGCCTGCGGCAGACCTCGAGATCGAGGCGCACCTCGAGCCCTTTTCGTAGCGTCGTCTGCGCGCTCGGAACGTGCTGCATCGATGCGGCCACGGAATCACCTATTACGGTCACCGGAATCGGCTTCGACGCGCCGTTCGCCGACGCAACGAGCACGGCGAGGAGGGTTGACACGGCGACGAGGGAGCACAGCGAGCTGCGGCCACTCATCCGAGCCACGGTAGCCGAGCCGGTTGACGCATCGTGTACCCGCCGTGAGCCGACAGGCACGTTACGCGCCTGAAACAGCGCTGAAATGCCGATTCCCTAGAACGAATCCCGGGTCCGGTCGTATCGTTCCTGCAAGGCCCCGAAAGCGAGGATGCGCACAGTGCAAGTGAGCGACGACCCGCGGGTCGGCACCGAGCTCGCCGGCTACCGGATCGAGTCGCTGCTCGGCTGGGGCGGCATGAGCGTCGTCTACCTGGCCGAGGATCTGCGGCTCAAGCGAAGGGTTGCGCTCAAGCTGCTCGCTGCCGGCCTCGCCGAGGACGAAGTCGTTCCGTGACCGCTTCCTGCGCGAGTCGGAGCTGGCCGCGTCGATCGACCATCCGAACATCGTCCCGATCTACGAGGCTGGGACGACCGAGGACGACTCCTCTTCATCGCCATGCGCTACGTCGAGGGGCGTGACCTGAAAGAGCGCCTCCAACTCGGCCGTCTGGACCCGGCGGACGCGATCGGCATCCTCGCGCAGGTCGCGAGCGCCCTCGATGCGGCCCATGCGCGCGGTCTCGTGCATCGCGACGTGAAGCCCTCCAACGTGCTCCTCGACCCGGGCGCCCGCCCCGACGGCTCCGACCACGTCTACCTGGCGGACTTCGGCATCACGAGGCGGGTCTCCGAGGACGCCGGAGTCGGCGACGACGGCCACCTCATGGGCACCATCGACTACGTCGCACCCGAGCAGATCGCCGGGGAGGAGATCGACGGGCGCGCGGATGTCTACTCGCTCGGCTGCGTGCTCTACGAGTGCCTCGTCGGGCAGCCGCCGTTCCGGCGGTGACTCGGACCTCGCGGTCGTGTTCGCGCACCTCGAAACGGAGTCGCCGGCGCCGAGCGCCGGGCGGCCGGAGTTGCCGGCCGCGCTCGACGCCGTGATCGCCAGGGCGCTGGCGAAGGAGCCAGAGCGAGCGCTACTCGAGCTGCCGAGAGCTCGCCCGAGCGGCGCTCGCGGTCGCGGTCGACGAGGCGAGCCGCCGGCTCGTCGACGTCGCCTCCCGTGCCGCCGCCGGCAGGAGCGACCTGAGCGAGGTCGAGGCCGAGTTGACCGGCAAGGTGATCGACCTGCAGCTCGCGCGCGAGCAGGCGCAAGCACTCTCGGGCCCGCGACACCCCGGCCCGCGTGGCTGCCGAGGGGATTTGCCCGTTCAAGGGTCTCGCGAGCTTCGAGCCGGTCGATGCCGACTACTTCTTCGGCCGCGAGCGGCTCGTTGCCGAGCTCGTCGCCCGCCTCGTCGGCGCCGGCTTCCTCGGCATCGTCGGCCCGTCGGGCAGCGGCAAGTCGTCGGTCCTCCGCGCCGGCCTCCTTCCGGCCCTCGCCGGAGGAGTCCTGCCGGGCAGCGAGGGCTGGCGGCGTCTGCTGCTGCGACCCGGCGAGCGGCCGCTGGACGAGCTTCGCCGCGTGCTCGTGTCGGGAGCGAAGGATCCTCTCGCCGAGGCGCTCGACGCGCTGCCCCGGTAATGCACGTCTCCTCCTCGCCGTCGACCAGTTCGAGGAGCTGTTCACCGCCTGCCGCTCCGACGCCGAGCGCGCTGCCTTCGCCGACACCCTTGCCCGCGCGGCCGCCGATCCCGAGGGTCGCGCGGTCGTCGTGGTTGCCCTGCGCGCCGACTTCTACGGGCGCTTCGCAGCCTACCCGGGACTTGCCGAGCTGCTTGGGCGGAAACCAGGTGCTGGTCGGGCCCATGCAGGCGTCGGAGCTACGGCGAGCCGTCGAGCTGCCCGCAGGCCGGGTGGGACTGCGCGTCGAGCCCGAGCTGGCGGACGCGCTGGTCGACGACGTGGAGGGCGAGCCAGGCGCGCTGCCGTTGCTGTCCACCGCCCTGCTCGAGCTCTGGCAGAGGCGGCAGGACAATGCGCTCACCCTGGCTGCCTATCGCGAGTCCGGAGGCGTCCACGGCGCCGTCGCGCGGCTGGCCGAAGGCACCTACGCCCGCGTCGCGGATGAGCGCAAGCAGCTCGTGCGCGCCCTCATGCTGCGTCTCGTCGGCGAGGGCGAGGGCGACGCGCCGGTGCGCCGCCGCGCTCCCCTCGCCGAGCTCGACCTGGAGCGCGACAGATGGATGGCCGACGTGCTGGCGACGCTGGCCGACAGCCGTCTCGTCACCGTGTCGGAAGGAAACGTCGAGGTCGCCCACGAGGCGCTGCTGCGCGAGTGGCCGCGCCTGCGCGAGTGGATCGAGGAGGACACCGAAGGACGCCGGCTTCGCCGCCACATCACCCAGGCGGCGAGCGAATGGGACGCGGCTGGACGCGATCGGAGCGAGCTCTACCGCGGCGCCCGCCTCGCTGCCGCCCTCGACTGGACCGCAGAGCACGCGCTCGACGTCAACGAGCTCGAACGCGAGTTCGTCACCGAGAGCCGCGAGGCATCGGAGAAGGAGACCAAGAGCGTCAGGCGTACGAACCGGCGCCTGCGCGCGCTGCTCGCCGGGGTCGCGGTCCTGCTGGTGGCGGCAGTCGCGGGTGGGATCTTCGCAGCCGTCCAGCGCGGCCAGGCGCGCGACGCGGAGACCGCGCAGCTCGCCCAGCGCCTCGGCGCCCAGGCGCTCGTCGAGGATGACCTCGACCGCTCGCTCCTGCTCGCCCGTCAGGCGGTCGCGATCGACCGTTCGCCGCAGACCCGGAGCTATCTGCTCCAAGTCCTCCTGCGCTCGCCGAAAGCGGACGGGATCATGCACGGCCGAACCGAGTTTCTCCGCGCGATCGCGGTCAGCCGCGACGGCAGGACGCTCGCGGTCGGCAGCGTCGGCGACGGACTCCTCTTCTTCGACACCCGGACGTACGCTCGGGTCGACCGATCCTCGCCGGTGACCGGCTGGGTCGAGAGCCTCGCGTACAGCGCGGACGGAGACACGCTCGCGGTCGGCGGTGACGGCTCCGTCCGCCTGCTGGACGCGCGCACGTATGAGCAGCTCGCGGAGACACTCGTGGACGGCACCGTCACGAGGTTGATCTTCAGCCGAGACGGATCGAGACTCGTTGTCGCGACCGGCGAGACCGTTGACGATTCGATCAGCATCCGCCACCCTGCCACCCTGGCGCCGATCGGCGCACCGATCGAGCCCGAGGACTATGCCGGCGCCTATCGAGCCCAGCTCTGGGGGGCTCCCGGTCTCGCGTTGACGCCCGACGGCAGCTCGGTCGTCACCGCCTCGAACGAGGACGAGCTCGTCTGGTGGGATGTCCGGAGCCGTTCCGCGACCAGACGCGTGAGGATCGGCAGCGGTCACCATGCGCTCGCGGTGAGCTCGGACGGCGACACTGCCGCCGTCGGCGTCGACCGAGGCATCCAGCTGGTCGACACACGAAGCGGAGCCGTGCGGACATCTGCCGGCGTCCTCACCGACGCACCGAACTGGTTGGCATTCAGCTCCGATGGGAGGACCGTCGTGTCGACGGGGCTCGACGGAACCGTGACCCTGTGGGACGTCCGGTCGGCGACGGTCCGCGAGACCCTGCGCGGCCACTCGGCCTCCGCCTCGCAGCCAGAATTCAGTCCAGACGGGAAGACGCTCTACACGACGAGCCACGACGGAACGGCGATCGCCTGGCGCATCGGGGGCGACCGCGGGCTCGGGCGGCCGTTCGAGTTCACGCCCGGCCGGGCGGCCCGGGACTATCGGCACCCCGGTGCCTACGTCCTCGACGGACGGCTGATCGCCGTCGGCCTCAAGGGACGAGGGATTGGGCTCCGAGACGGCGAGACGCTGGCCCGAGCCGGCGCGACCATGCTGAAGACCGGCGGTGAGGTGAACGCGCTCGCGTCCGATCCGGACGGGCGAATGCTCGCGGCCGGCACCCGAGCCGGCAAGGTGACGCTCTGGGACGTCGCTTCACGGTCGCTCCGGCTGGGGCCGTTCAGCGTCTCGAAGAAGTCGGTGGAGGGCCTGAGCCTCAGCGCGGATGGGACGATGCTCGCCACAGCCGGGCAGGGCGGCGCCGGCGCGAGGCTCTGGGACGTTGCGACAGGGGAGGCGCGCGGCCGGGTCGGGGACGGCAGCGCCGTCGGCGCCGTCGCCTTCAGCCCGGCGGCCCCGCTCGTCGCGATCGTGCTCTCTGGGTATCCGCCGGCCGAGCAAGGAAAAGGAAAAGGAGGAGTTGTCGAGGTCTGGAACGTGACCCGGCGCTCGCTGGTCATGAGGCTGCGACCCGATGCTCCCCCGGACGTAATCGGTTACGCGCTCGCCTTCACCCCGGATGGCCGGGTGCTTGCCAGCGGCGGGCTCGGCGACCGGTTCGTTCACCTCTGGGACGTCGAGAAGGGACGGCTGCTCCGCGAGCTCGAGCAGAACGTGGGCGGCGTGCACTCGCTCGAGTTCAGCCTGGACGGTCGTACCCTGGCGGTCGGGGGGTACGGAGAGCCGTATGCGGCGCTCCTCGACGTCGCGACGGGGGCGCAGCTCGGCCCGAGGCTCACGGCCGGGAGAGACGCCGCGATGGTCGATGTGTCCCCTGACGGGCGCTCCCTGTTGCAGACGCACGGCAGCGGGGAGGGGGCTGTCTGGGACATCGATCCGGAGTCGTGGGAGAGGCGCGCGTGCGCGCTCGCCAACCGCACGCTCACCCAAGAGGAGTGGAAGAAATTCCTGCCGGGGCGGCCCTACGAGCCGGCCTGCACGGGCTGAGTCCGGCTCAGATGCGGATCGACCAGGTGAAGCGCGTCAGCGTGGCCGGCGGCGCGAGGCCGCCGGGACGAAGACCCCGCCGCACGAGCAGCATCGGCGGAGTGGCCTCTCGGGCGAGCCTGAGGCGGGCTGGGCCGAGTCCCTCGCGGTGCCACCGCGTCGAGAGCCCGACGACGAGCAGGCCGGCGTCGCGGCTCGCCTCCAGCATGCCCTCTTCGCCGGGCGGAGTCAGCAGCGGCTCGGCCGAGATTCCCAGGACCCGCTGAACCGCGAGCGCACCGTGCGAGAGCAGGCGGCTCGCGTCGCGCCTGCCGTGCTCCGGCACTGCCGCGGCACCTGCGAGCCGGAGCGGCACATCGGCGGCACGCGCGAACCACGCGCCGAGCTCGACCGCCGCCCAGTCGTGCTCGGCCCCTCCGAACGGGACGAGCACGGGGCCCTCGGGCGCCGCGTCCCGAGGAACGAGCAGCGCCACGTCGCAGGGCGTCTCCTCGAGGAGGGCGGTCAGCTGCTCGTCGGGAGCTCCCTCGGCCAGGAGCTCCTCGGGTGCGTCGGCGAGGAGGAGATCGACGTCGAGCTCGGTGGCGAGCCGAGCCAGCTCCGCACCCGGCGCCGTCGACGTGAACGAGGCCGCACGGGCCACGACACCGCGCGCTTCGAGTGCAGACCGGCGCTCTTCGAGCCAGGCCGACGCGGCCCGAAGCTCGGCTGCGTCCGACACGAGCCTGGCCAGAATCAGAACACGAGACGGGTCTCGGGCGAGCGGCTCGGCCACCGCGAGCAGCGCATCGATGTGTGCCTCGTGCGTGATCGCGACGAGAATCGACCGCTCCGCGACCTTGCCGGACACCGGCGGGCGCCGGCGCTTCGACGTCCAGCGCAGGGATCCTGCCGCAGGATCGCCCGCTCCAGCTCCTGGAGCGCCGGGCTCGGATCGATCCCGAGCTCGTCGACGAGAGCCCGGCGCGCTTCCTGGTAGGCGTCCAGCGCCTCGGCTTGCCGACCCGACCGGTAGAGCGCCGTCATCAGATACATCCGCAGGCGCTCGCGGAGCGGGTGCTCGGTGACGAGTGCCTCGAGCTCCCCGACCAGCTCGTCGTGGCGCCCGAGCGCGAGGTCGGCGTCGATCCGCAGCTCCAGCGCGGCCAGCCTGATCTCCTCGAGCCGGGCGATCGCCGCCTGGGCGAAGCTCTCGTAGGCGAAGTCCGCGAGCGCTGGTCCTCGCCACAGAGCGAGGGCGTCGCGGAGCCGCGCCGACGCATCGGACGCAAGGCCGCGAGCGAGCAAGCTCCCTCCCTTCGTCCACCAGCCGCTCGAAGCGGTGGAGATCGAGCTCGTCGGGCTCGACCCGGATGACGTAGCCGGGCGCTCTCGTCGTCAGCACGTCCTGCGGCAAGCGCCTTGCGCAGTCGCGAGACGTTGACGCGCAGCGCGGCGGCGGCGTCCTCGGGCGAGTCCTCGCCCCAGAGCTCGTCGATCAGCCGGTCAGTGGGAACGACCTCGTTCGCGTGGAGGAGGAGCACGGCGAGAAGCGCACGCGGCTTGGGCCCGCCCAGGGAGACCTCGCCTCCTCCGTCCCACACCTCGAGCGGTCCCAGGATCCGGAACTCCATCTCGCCTCCCTGCCGGCCCGGGACGCTAACAGCTGTTGCTCGCCTGAAACGGACCTGAAACACGCGGAAGGCAGCCTCCGCAGTGAGAGATCGCACCGCACAAAGGAGGAGCACCATGCAGAAATTCGCCGAGATGAACGTCGCCAAGCCAGCGATCGCTGCTGCCGTCGTTGTGATCGCCGCGGGCGTCGGCATGCTCTTGCCCCCGCCTTCGGCATCAGCGCCAGCGCAACCCGGTTCCTCGCCGACCGCTGCGAGGGTCGGTCTCGCCTCGGATTCGCACAACGCACGGCTGACGGTGACGGAGAACGGAATTCGGTTCTCGTTACTGGCACCGCGGTCGGCCGGCTGGGAAAGGCACAACGGCTCTTCGGCCGGCAAGCCTCACGGAAGGCCGATGTCGCTCAACAAGTCCGTCGTGGGCCCGCAGGACGCAGAGGCGATCATCTACTGGACGGGCTATCCCCGCGGCGACCACGCCGATCCGTGTGCTCGTGTGCTGAGCCCGCGAGTCGGTCGATCAGCGGCCGATCTCGCGGCCGCAGTGTCGAGAGCGCCCGGCACCAAGCTCGTCAAGGGGCCTTCGGACGTCAGCGTGGGCGGGCGCCCCGCCAAGCACCTGGTGCTCACCGTTCGCGAGAACGTCGGCTGCGATCCGGGGTTCTTCTACACCTGGCGACCGTTCAGGCTCGGTGCGTTTTGGCATACGACGGACGTGGGCGACACGATCCGTGTCTGGATCGTCGCCGTGGACGGGAAGCGCCTCTTCATCGCGGCCGCGACAAAGGCCAGGGGGCTCGAGAAGGAGATCCAGCAGATCGTCGAATCGATCCGCTTCGGCTAGCCATGAGCGAGTTCCACCACGGTCATGAGCCACGGGCGGAGGAGATCGCCCTTCATCAGAAGTACCTCACGCTCGAGGGGCAGATCGACGCGGCCAGGCTCGAAGGGGACGAGGCCGAGGCTCGTCGCCTCACGCCGCTCGTCAAGCGAGCCAAGGCGCGCTGGATCAAGGCCAACCGGAGAGTTACCCGCGGGAGCTAGAGCCGAAGGAGCTCGTCAGGTTCCGCAACTGCCTCCGAAGTCCGCTACGAGGAGCTCGTCACGCCTGACGAGCTCCTCGTCATTCTCGGAGCGATCCAGCTGGCCGTCTGACGAGTGTCTCGCGGCCGGTACGCCGACGGCTGTTGCGGGTCTGAAACGGACCTGAAATGCGCCGGGTCGACCATCGGGCTTCGACAGTCGAGCAGAACGAGACGAAAGGGGATGGGCGAGATGCCCGCGAATCCAATCCAACTCCTCGGTGCCGGCCTTGTCGTGGCCGTCGGGCTAGCCGCTACCTCCGGGGCCGCGTCCGCGCCGGCCACGGGGTCTCGGCTTCCCGCGGACGCTGCGCAAGGCAAGTCGAAGATCGCCTTCATCAGCCGCGGTCTGCAACGAAGACCCGGGCTCTACGTCGTGAGCGCGGACGGGAGCGGGCAGCGGAGGCTGACGGGCAGTGTGTTGGCCCGTACTCCTGAGTGGTCGCCAGACGGGCGGAGGATTGCCTTCGAAAGCGTGGCTGCAGTCAGCCGCTGCGCCGGCCACCGGCATCTACGTTGTGAACGCCGACGGAAGCTTTCGAGTGAGGCTGGCGCGCAACGGGCGCACTCCCGCCTGGTCGCCCGACGGGCGGACGATCGCCTTCTTCAGCGGCTCCAAGATCTACCTCATGAACGCCGACGGGAGCGAGCACCGGCCCCTGACGACCCTGCAGCCGGGGCGGACGCCCAATCTTGCGTGGTCGCCCGACGGGCGGAAGCTCGCCTTCCTTAACTCGGAGTTGCGGCCAATTCTGCTTCAACCTCTATGTCGTGAACAGCGACGGGAGCGGACTGCGGAACCTGACGTCGAAGCTGGGCGCCGGCTCAGGGTCTCGGTGCTAGTCTCGCCTCCGACCCTGTCTGGTCTCCCGACGGACGGAAGATCGCATTCGTGCGACTCAGCAAGCGGCTCGGGGTCTATGTCGTCAACGCCGACGGCAGTGGGATGCGGAACCTGACGCCGAAGCCGGTGGGGACCTACGCCGCTCCAGCCTGGTCGCCCGACGGGCGCAAGATCGCCTTCGTCAGCGACCGCGACGGCAACTCCGAGGTCTACGTCATGAACGCCAACGGCAGCGGACAACGGAACCTGACCCGCAACCCGGCGTTCGACGCCGATCCCGCCTGGTCGCCGGACGGGCGCTCCATCGCCTTCCGGAGCACGCGCGACGGCAACACGGACATCTACATCATGAACGCCGACGGGAGCGGACAGCGGAATCTGACGCGCAGCCCGGCGAACGAAGGCCGGTTTGCCTGGGCTCCCGGACGGTCGAAGCAGGGCGCGTCGTGATGCCCGGCCGAGTCCACCGCCTCATCGCGGTCGGCATCGTCGCGATGGCCGCGCTGGGCGCGCCCGCCGGGGGCGCGCCTGCACCGGCCGGAGGCGAGGAGTCGAGCGCGCCTCCCCCCGTCGGGCGTGTGGCGCGAGAGATGCCTCCAGGGGCGAAGAGCGTGATCGTCTTCGTCTCCGTCGGGGGCAAGGAGTACGCGGCCACGGCGGGTACCCGCCGTCCCAAGGCGGATCAGCGCTTTCGCATCGGGAGCGTGACGAAGACGTTCACGGCCACGATCGTGTTCCAGCTCATGGAGGAGGGGAAGCTTCGGCTCGACAGCACGCTGGAAGAGCACCTGCCGGGCGTCGTTCCAAGGGGCGGGGAGATCACGATCCGGCACCTGCTCGGTCACCGCTCGGGGCTCGCGAACATCACGGACTACCCGGAATGGCTCAAGGAGGCGGAACGGTCGCCCTCGACCAGTCCCATCAACAGCTTGCGCTTCGCGGCCTCCAAGCCGCTGGCGTTCCGGCCCGGCAGCCAGGAGCGCTATTCGAACACGAACTACATCGCGCTCGGTCTCGTGATCGAGAAGGTCACGGGACGCTCGTACGCAGAGGAGCTCGAGCAGCGCGTCCTCGATCCGCTCGGTCTCTCGCGGACGGAGCTGCCGACGACGCGCCGCCTCTCTGATCTCGACGACGCCGGCTACAACCCGAACCTTCCCTGGGCGGCGGGCGCGATCGTCTCGAACGCGCACGACCTCTCCCGCTTCTACTCCGCCCTCCTCTCGGGGCGAATACTGTCCGCCGCCTCCCTTGGGGCGATGAAGGACACGGCCAAGACCTACGGAGTGTTCGGCACGGGGCTCGGGATCTTCTCGATGGACCTCGCCTGCGGGCGCTCGTGGGGCCACCTCGGCGGCATCCTCGACTACCTGACGCTCGTCACCGCGAGCGCGGAGGGAGACCGCGTCGCGGTCGTCTCGTTCCGCGGGCCTGGATACGTACCGTGGCTCGGGAGGGCGCTGCTCTGCGCGGAGCCTCCCCTTGCGGCGGGCTCCCCGCGAACGGGCAGGAGGATCGCGTTCACGAGCAGCGTCGGCCCGGGTCCCAGCCCGCTGTACGTCGCGAACGCCGACGGGAGCGGGCAGCGGTGGCTAACGCTCAACGCGTGGATCTCCGGCCCCGTCTGGTCGCCGGACGGGCGGACGATCGCCTTCGAGAGCCTGCGCGACGGCAACGGCGAGATCTACGTCGTGAACGCCGACGGGAGCGGGCAGCGGAGGCTGACGCGCAACCCGGCGCGCGACTTCGCTCCCGCCTGGTCGCCCGACGGGCGGAGGATCGCCTTCGTCCGCGACCGCGTCCGCGACCGCGGCCGCGGTCGCCCCCGCACGCATAGGCCGGAGGTCTACGTCATGAACGCCGACGGGAGCGCGGCAGCTGAGGCTGGTGCGAGGCGGCCGGCAGCCTCTCTGGTCGCCGGACGGGCGGAGGCTCGCCTTCACGCGCGGGCAAGGCGGGGGCAGTGTGTACGTCGTGAACGTCGACGGGAGCGGAGAGCGGAACGTGACGCGCGGCCCGGTGCGCGACTTCGCCTGGTCGCCGGACGGGCGGCGGATCGCCTTCGATAGCGCGCGCGACGGCAACTCCGAGATCTACGTCGTGAACTCCGACGGGGGCGGGCTGCGGAGGTTGACGCGCAACGCCGGTCCCGACGTCGCTCCGGCCTGGTCGCCGGACGGGCGGAGGATCGCCTTCGCGGGCTCCCGTGGAATCCATGTCATGAACGCCGACGGGAGCGGGCAGCGGAACCTGATGCGCAAACCGACGCGCGACTTCGCGCCGACCTGGTCGCCGGACGGTCGGAGGATTGCCTTCGTGAGCCGGCGCGACGGCAACGCCGAGATCTACGTCATGAACGCCGACGGCAGCGGCCAGCGGAACCTGACGCGCAGCCCGTGGAACGAAGGCTGGCTGCCTGGTCGCCCGTGCGGAAGAAGTGAAGTGCCGAACGTCTTATAGGCGTGACCCGACGCCGCGGAACGGATGTGCGTGAGCCTGTGCGAGGGCGGGTCTGGCGAACTGCGGCCGTAGCTGCGGCGCTGCTGGTGCTGAGCTCGGTTCTCGTCGGATGCGACGCGACGGACTCGACCGACGATCACCCGAGCACGTTCGTCGTCGACGACTTCGAATCTGGCGCGATCGACGGTTGGCAGGCTGTCGGCAGCGGTTCCGGCGGCTGGTTCGTGTACTCCGACGGGCAGGAGGCGCCTGATCCCGACCAAAGCGATCCCAACATGCCTTTCGACGTCCCCGATCCGCCCGCAGGGCAAGTTCGCGGCGGTGACGGACATGTCGAGCCCCGGGACGCGCATCCTCTTCCGGGACGTGCGAAGCTGGACGGTCGCTTCAAGCTCTCATCTGACCGTGTTCTACGCAGGGCTCGGCGCATTCAGCAGCCCGGACACCCTGGTCCACGACGCGCCCGACGCGAACCAGCAGTTCCGGATCGATCTCCTCCATCCCTCGGCGCCGATCGACTCCGTGGCGAAGGCGGACGTGCTGGTCAACGTCTTCCGCACCTCGCCGAGCGATTCGACCACGCGTGAGCCGGCCGAGGTGAGCGTCGATCTCTCGCGCTGGGCAGGCCAGACGGTGCGCCTGCGCCTCGCGCAGACCGACAACCGAGGGCCGCTGCGCGTCGGCGTGGACGACATCCGTCTCGAGCGGATCGGAGCGGACGCCGACAGCCGTGTCGAGCTTCCCGACACTCCGGAGGCGACGAGCGCCCTCGACCTCGTCCTGCGCCGGATGACCGAGACGGAAGCGCTGGCGGCGCTCTCCGCCCGTGCCGAGAAGCTTGCGCACAAAGACCAGTTCTCCGGCGCCGTGCTCGTCGCTCGGAACGGAGAGGTCCTGCTCGAGGACGCCTGGGGCCGCGCCGACCGGGAGGCCAGCATCCCGAACACGCTCGACACGAAGTTCCGGATCGGCTCGATGAACAAGATGTTCACCGCGGTCGCGACGCTGCAGCTCGTCGAGGCGGGCAAGCTTGCGCTGGACGACACCCTCGGCGAGCATTTGCCCGACTATCCGAACGAGGACGTGGCCGTCGAAGGTCACCGTGCGGCACCTCCTGACCCACACCGGGGGCACGGGCGACATCTTCGGACCGGAGTTCGAGCTGAACCGCTCGAGTCTGGAGGAGCTCGACGACTACGTAGCGCTCTATGGCGCACGTGGACTCAGGCACGAGCCGGGCGCGCGGCACGAGTACTCGAACTACGGCTTCATCCTGCTTGGCGCGCTCATCGAGGCGGTGAGCGGAGAGTCGTACCACGACTACGTTCGCGACAACGTGTTCCGTCCGGTCGGCATGACCGTCCACAGACTCGTTACCCGAATCCGAGGAAGTACCGAAGCGTGCGGTCGGATACATGAAGCCCTTTTCCGGTGGCGATTACTGGACGGAGAATCACATCACGCTGCCTGTGAGGGGCACGTCCGCGGGCGGCGGTTACTCGACCGTCGGCGATCTCATGCGCTTCGCAGAGGCGCTCGAGTCCGGGGAGCTCATCCCGAAGGACACGCTCGCCGAAGCGACCAGCCCGCAAGCGGAGCAGTACGGGTACGGCTTCGCCGTACAGGGGGAGGGGCCGCTGCGGAGCTACGGCCACGGCGGTGGAGCGCCCGGCCAGAACGGGGAGCTCCGAGTGTTCCCCGAGCTCGGCTACGTCGTCGTCGGCCTCAGCAACCTGGATCCGCCGGCCGCTTCGGGCCTTGTGGAGTACTTCGCACTCCGAATGCCTGACCAGTAGCCGAGCTCCGCCGGGCACAGCTGTTGCACGGCTGAAACGGGCTTGAAACGGACCGGGTCGAAGATCGGCCTGATAGTCAGGTTCGAGAGGAGGTACGCATGAAAGCTTCACATGCCGTGCTCGTCGCGCTCGCGGCGGCGATCACGCTGACGTCCGCCGCGGCGGCCGGTCCCGACCGATCGAA
This sequence comes from uncultured Actinomycetes bacterium, assembly GCA_963838395.1. Lineage (GTDB taxonomy): Bacteria > Actinomycetota > Thermoleophilia > Gaiellales > Gaiellaceae > GMQP-bins7. Next base: position 252,470 of record CAWIQX010000014.1, on the reverse strand, counting down.
GCAGCAGGCCTCTGTCGTCAGCGACTGGAATGCGATCGCGCAGGCCGAGACCGTCCTGCTCAGGCCGACCGCGCACGGGCAGATGCGCGGCATCGCCATGGTCCAGGGCGCGGTCTACGACGCCGTCAACGCCATCGACCGCAGCCGCAAGCCGTACCTGCTCGACCTCAAGACGGTCCGAGTCGGGCGTCGGGCCTCCCAGGATGCGGCCGCCGCCACGGCCGCGTATCGCGTGCTCCTGGCGATCACGCCCACGACCCGACACGAGGGTCTCGGCACCGCCTATCAGGCCACGCTGGCGGCGATTCCAGACGGGCCTAGCCGAGCAGGGAGGCGTCCGGGCCGGCGAGGCGGCCGCGGCGGCGATGATCGGCCGCTCGTCAGAACGACGGGTTCATGGCGGCCTTTACGCCAACCATTGGCACCGAAGCCGGCAAGTGGAGGCCGATCGGGTGGCCGACCACGCCGGCGTTCGATCCTGACGGCTGGGTCGGCAACCTGAAGCCGTTCCTGATCAGAGAGCGCGTCGCGAGTTCCGCACGAAGGGCCCGAACGCGCTCACGAGCGCGGCCTACGCAAGGGACTTCGCCGAGGTGAAGGAGCTCGGTGCGCTTGCGAGCACGACCCGGACGGCAGACCAGACTGCCGCCGCCGTCTTCTGGCAGTTCGCTCCGATCGCCCTCTGGAACCCGGTCGCCCGGGAGCTCGCCGCCCGCTTCGAGCTCGACACCGCCGACCAGGCGCGCCTCTACGCCTCCGTGAACCTGGCGGCGACGGACGCCGCCATCGCCTGCTGGAACGACAAGTACCACTACAGCTTCTGGCGTCCCAGGCCCGCCATCCGGGAGGCGGACTCGGACGGCAACCCGGCCACGGTCGCCGATCCGAACTGGGAGTCGCTGTTCGCGCCGGCGACGGCGACGACGCCACCGCTCGGAACGCCGCCGTTCCCCGACCACCCGTCGGGCCACGGCTGCCTGAGCGGCGCCGTCCTGCAGACGATGGCCGACTTCTTCGGCAGGGACAAGGTCGCGTTCAGCAGTCGTCTCCGGCCGCTCGCTGAACGGCGTGCCGATCCCTCCGCGTCGCTTCGCGAGCTTCTCGCAGGCGCGCACGGAGGTCATCGACGCCCGCGTCTGGGGCGGCATCCACTTCCGCACCGCGGACCGGCAGGGAGCCGTCGCTCGGCAGGAAGGTCGCCAAGTACGTACGGAAGAACTACTTCCGGCCCGTGAAGTGAAGAGGGACAGCGAGGAGGCCGTGCTTGGCGCGGCCTCCTCGCACACTCGTCCTGACCCCGGACTGAGAAGCCGTCAGCGACACCCTGCCGTGGGGCTTCTGGCAGGTTGTTCACGTCGTGGAAGCAGTGAGGCCGGAGTACTACGCGGTGCTCGAGAAGATGAGAAGCGCTTACCGCAGCGCCGTGAGCTCAGCCAGTCTCGATCGCGTGCGCTCCGCCATGACGAGGTTCCCTTTCCGTTCGTAGAGCGCGAGCGCCTGCTCGAGCTCCGCCTGCGGATCCTCACCTGCAAGCGCCAACACCTCTGCGAGGTCGATGAGTGCGTCGGCGTGCGCGTTCAGCATGTCCGTCTCCTCCGCGAGCGCGACTGCCTCGCGCGCGAGCCGCTCGCCCTCCTCGAGCTCGCCGCGTCGCGCGAGCAGCTTGGCACGAGCCTGACGCGACAGCATCTGCGGAATGCGCTCCTCGCTCGGGGCGTCGCGGCGCCCGCGCTCGAGCCACTGCTCAGCCTCCTCGTCTCGGCCGAGCGCGAGAAGCGCGTGGCCCAGCATGCAGCAGAGAAACATGAAGTTGCCGAGGTCGCCGGACTCGAGCGCAGCCTCGCAGCCCGTGCGCGCTGCCGCTTCCGCGCGACCCGCGTCTCCGGCCAACATGGCAACTTCGAAGCGACGCCACGCGAGAGAAACCCAAAACGTCGACCCGAGCCCGCGCTCGCCAAGACGGTCAGCCGCTTGGGCGAGCAGCCCGTTCGCCTCGTCGAAGCGGCCGAGCATCGCAAGGAGGCGGTCCCGGTAGGGGAGCACGTGTCGCCGTTCCACATCCGGGTGCTCGTCGAGCCAGCGAAGACACTCCTCCACCGGCGTCGCGCCCTCGTAGTGCGCATGCACGAGCTGCGTGTTCGCCCAGTCGGCGAAGAGGTGGGAGTCCGCCCGTAGCGCATGTTCGACGAGACGCTCGGCGGCGGCGGCGACGTCGGCCCGCGAGTGCTGGAACTGCTCGAGGAGGACGCGCGAGCTCCACGCGACGGCGAGCCCGAACTCGTCGCCTTCTGCCTCGAGTGCGGGCATGGACTCGTCTATGAGCTCCCGAAGTCTCGTCACACTGCTCACGGTCGGTCGGTAGACGGCCGCGTAGCCGGCATGGTCCAGCCGAAGGGCAAGCTCATCGAGACGGTGGCCCGCGGCCGCAAACCGCGCCGCAGCGTCCGCGAGACCCGACATCACCGCCTCCGGGCGCTGGCCCGTGGTGAAGCGTGCGTAATTCAGCTCGATCTCGAACCGTGCGTCGCGTCGCTCGTCGGGCAGCAACGCGGCCGCGCGCTCCAGAAGGTTGAGCATGGCTCGAAAGTCTTCACGGAGGACGGCGGTGCTCGCAGCGCCCCGCAGCCGTTCGCCAGCTCGCATTGCGAGCCCGCGCTCGTCACTCTGCCCGAGCTCCCGCCGGTAGCGAAGCGCTTGCTCGAGGTGGTACCCGACCAGCTCGTCGAGCTCGACGAGCTCCGTGCCGTGGACATCGAGCCAGTCGGCGAACTGCTCGTGCAGATCCGCGCGCTCGGCCTTCGGCAGTCCCTCGTAGGCAGCGTCGCGCATGAGGAGATGGCGGAAGCGGAACGCGTCTTCTCCGACGAAGAGCGGCCGGTCGGGGCGGATGAGCTCCTTGCGGACGAGCGCCGTCAGCCGCGTCGTGAGCCGTGGCTCTTCGGGCGTCAGCGCCTGGACGCCGCCGTGGTGGAACACCTCACCTTCGACGGAGCCGCGCTCGAGCACGGACCGTTCCGGCGGGTCGAGCTGGTCCAGGCGTGCCGTGAGCAGCGCCTGGAGCGTCGGCGGCACCTCGACGGTGCCATCGCCGGACGCCTGCACCATCGCCGCCATCTCCTCTACGAAGAGCGGGTTCCCACCTGCGGCTTGGAGAATCCGGTCGCTCACGCCTGCGTCGAGCTCACGCCCGCCGATCCGCGCCTCCATCAGCGCCTCCGCCTCGTCCGGTGCGAGCGGCTGCAGCCGCTGCACGCCACCCCAGTCGCCCCGTCTGTCGAGCAGCTCTGGCCGGGCCATGCAGAGCAACAGGATCGTCGCGCCCGTCGAGAGGAAGGCGACGTGCTCGATGAGATCGAGGAAAACCTCCTCGCCCCACTGGATGTCGTCGAACACGACGACGACGGGCGCCTCACGCGCGACTGCCTCGAGCAGCTTGCGGAACGCCCACGCGATCTCGTCGGTCGAGGACGTCCCGCCTTGTCCGAGGAGCGCAGCGAGCGCCTCGTCCGCAGCGGGATCGAGCTCGATTCGCGCCCGGTGCGCCTCGAGTCGCGTCAGGACCTCGACCACGGGCCAGTAGGTGATCCCTTCCCCGTACGACAGGCAGCGCCCGCGCACGACCGTCGCGTCGGCGGACGCGAGGAACTCCGCCACGAGACGCGACTTGCCGACCCCTGCCGGTCCGACGACGGTCACCAGCTCGCAGGCCTGCCCCTCGCGCACGCGCTCCCACGCTTCGGCGAGCGCCCCCAGCTCGCGCTCGCGCCCGACCAGCGCCGAGTCGAATCGCCGTTCCGTGGCGACGGTCGACACGTTGACGAGCCGCCACGTGGGCACCGGCTTCACGCTTGCCTTTCAAAGAACAAGGACTCGACGGGCTCCACCTCGGCCGCGTCGCGAGCAAGCCGCAGCGTCGTCTTGTCGAGCAGGGTCTCACCCGGCTGCGCGGCCTGCTGCAACCGCGCGGCCACGTTGACGGCGTCACCGGTCGCGAGCCGCTCCTCCGTGCCCGTGACAACCTCGCCGCTGCAGACGCCGATCCGCCCCTCGATGCCGAGCTCGGGCAGCGCCAGCTGCATCTCGGCCGCGGCCCTGAGCGCGCGCACGGCATCGTCCTCGTGCACGGCCGGCAGACCGAAGACCGCCATCACGGCGTCGCCTATGAACTTCTCGACCACGCCCCCATGGCGCTCGACGATCGACTTCATGCGTTCGAAATAGCGGGCCAGCAAGGCGCGAAGCGCCTCCGCGTCGAGCGACTCGCCCATAGCCGTCGAACCCGCGACGTCGCAGAAGAGCACGGTCACGACCTTCCGCTGCTCGCGGCCCAGCGCGTCCGTTCGCGCGCCGCACTCGGGACAGAATCTGAAGGAGTCGGCGGCCTCGTACCCGCACTCGGCGCAGGTGGCCACGGCGGGAGTCTAGGAACCCGCGCGACGGGAGTACAGTCGGGACTCCATCCTTATTTCCTCAGGAGGAGAACATGAGCGTTACGCGTGAGGGTGGCTGCGCCTGCGGAGCGGTTCGCTACCGCCTCGGGTCCGATCCGCTGTTCGTTCACTGCTGTCATTGCCTGAACTGTCAGCGGCAGACGGGGAGCGCCTTCGTCATCAACCTGCTTATCGAGACCGACCGAGTCGAGCTCCTCGCCGGTGACCCCCAGCCCGTCGATGCGCCTCGCGACGACGGCAGCGCGCAGAAGGTCTGGAGGTGTCCGACGTGCCAGGTCGCGGTGTTCAGCCAGTACACGCGCCCCCAGGTGCGGTTCGTGCGCGGCGGAACGCTCGACGACCCCGCGTCGGTTGCCCCTGACGTCCACATCTTCACGCGGTCGAAGTTGCCGTGGGTCACGCTTCCAGAGTCGGTGCCGGCGTTCGACGTCTACTACGACACGAAGACGCTTTGGCCGGCCGACAGTTTCGAGCGCGTCGAGGCGGCGCTCACGGGATAGCCATCGGCGTACATTTCGAGATGTGTCCGACGAGCCAACGACATCGTCCGAGGAAGTCGAAGCCGGGCAGCGCGTCTATACGCCGCTCGTGTTGCGGGGCTACGACCTCTTCGTGCTCGGGTTCTCGAACCGGTTCGTCTGGCGCTGTCGCAGCTCACAGGATGCTCGAGCAGTACGACCGCCACGTGGGCGGGCGGCACCTCGACGTCGGGGTCGGCACGGGGTGGTTTCTCGACAAGTGCAAGTGGCCGGTCGAGACGCCCGAGATCACGCTCCTCGACCTGAACGAGAACTCGCTGTCCGCGGCCTCGCAGCGGATCCGCCGGTACTCCCCCGCGACCGCTCAGGCGGATGTGTTGGCCACGGTCGAGCTCGGTGACATGCGCTTCGACTCGATCGGAGCGAACTACCTCTTCCACTGTCTTCCGGGCGAGCTCTCGTGGAAGGCCAGGACCGTGGTGGCGAACCTCCGGCCCTACCTCGCGTCGGGCGGCGTCTTCTTCGGGAGCACCATTCTCAGCCGCGGCGTCCAGCACAACCTGCTCGGCCGCCGTCTCATGCGTCTGTACAACCGGAAGCGAATCTTCTCGAATCTCGAAGACGACCGCCAAGGTCTCGAGCTGGGGCTGGCGGCGCAGCTGACCGATATCGAGATTGAGATCGTCGGCGCCGTAGCGCTCTTCTCCGGTCGGGTCGGCGAAAGCTAGCCGCCGCGGGTGAACCCCGCGTGCAAGGGCTCCACCCGAACCGGTGCGTCACTCGAGCAGGCGCGTAGCCTCCTATCGCATGCATCGACTGACCAAAGCGCAGGCCCGGCGCATTGCCGTGCGCGCGCAGCTCCTCGGCTCCCCTCGGCCGACCGATCTGGCCACGGTGGTCCAGCGCCTGACCCTCCTGCAGATCGACCCGACCGCGGCCATCGCGCCGAGTGCCGACCTCGTCGCCTGGAGTCGCCTCGGCTCGGCGTATCAACCGGCCGATCTCAAGCGGGCGCTCGAGGAAGACCGCACGCTGTTCGAGCACAACGCGCTGATTCGGCCCATCAGTGACCTGGGCCTGTACCTCGCCGGCGCGGCCGACTGGCCCAGCTACGAGAGCACGCGCGCATGGATGCGGGCGAACGACTCCTTCCGGCGCGACATTCTGAAGCTGCTCAGCAAGTCGGGGCCGATGAAGCTCACGCGAGATCCCGGACACGTGTGTCGTGCCGTGGGCGTCGACCGGGTGGACCAACAATCGCAACCTCACCCAGATGCTCGAGGCTCCTGATGATGCGTGGCGAGGTCGCGATCGCCGGGCGCGTCGGGCGGGAACGGCTGTGGGACGTGCCGGAGCGCGTGTACCCGGCCGATGTCGTGGTCCCGTCGGTCGACGAAGCCAACCGGCTCAAGAACGAGCGGCGGCTCGCCTCGCTGGGGATTGCACGACAAAAGGCAAGGGCAATGCCGATGGAGCCGATTCACGTCGGTGAGGCCGGAGAGCCGGCAGTGGTCGAGGGCGTCAAGGGCGAGTGGCGCGTCGACCCCGCCGCGCTCCGCGAGGATTTCGAGGGTCGGACCGCGCTGCTCTCGCCGTTCGACCGGCTCGTCCACGACCGGGTCCGCGCCGAGGAGCTGTTCGACTTCGAGTACACGCTCGAGATGTACAAGCCAGCCGCCAAGCGCCGCTGGGGCTACTTCGCCCTCCCGATTCTCCACGACGACCGGCTGGTCGGGAAGCTCGACGCCACCGCCGACCGCAAAGCCTCGGTCCTGCGGGTGCACGCGATCCACGAGGACGTGACGTTCACTCGCACCATGACGAAGGGCGTGCGGACCGAACTGCAGGATCTGGCCGCGTGGCTCGGGCTGGGTGCGGTCGAACCGGCTTAGGAACGAGCTTCCGCTCGGGTCGACGTCGGGCCGCCGAGGATCTCGAGTGACGAAGAATCGATCCACGGCCGCTTCGATCGTCCGCGCCTACCATCGGTCGTGTGCGACACGCGATCCTCGGCGCAGGCGGTGTGGGCGGTCTCGTCGGCGGCACGCTCGCCCGCACCGGTGCGGATGTCCTGCTCGTGCTCCGGCCGGAGACCCTCGTGCGACATCCGGGTCGGCTTTGCGTCGAGAGCGTCGTCCTCGGCGACTTCGAGGTTGACGTCTCGACGGCTCTGTCGCTCGACCGAGACGTCGATGTCCTCTGGGTGACACCCAAGGCGACGCAGCTCGAGTCGGCGCTCGAGCTCGCGCCGCCGCAATGCGTCGGTGAGGCCGTCGTCGTTCCACTACTGAATGGCGTCGACCACGTCCCACTGCTTCGTGAACGCTACGAGCACGTGCTCGCAGGCGCGATCCGTGTCGAGTCGGAGCGGGTTGGGCCAGGAGTCGTGCATCAGAAGTCGCCGTTCGCACGCGTCGACCTCGCGCCGGGGCGGCTGCGGGAAGAGATCGCCGGCGAGCTGCGCGCGGCCGGCTTCGACGTCGCGCTCGCTCCTGACGAGCCGACGTTGCTGTGGGAGAAGCTCTGCTTCCTCGCGCCGCTCGCCTTGACGACGACAGCGCTCGGCGCGCCTGTCGGCGCGGTCCAGGCCGACCTGGAGTGGCACCCGCGGCTCATGCGCTCTCACGACGAGACGGTCGCGGTCGGGCTCGCCGAGGGCGCGACGTTCGACCCTCCGACGCTCCGTCGCCAGCTGCTCGAGTTCCGCGGCGGCGATGGGCGCACCTCGATGCAGAAGGACTTCGACGCGGGGCGGCCGCTCGAGCTGGACGCGATCGTGGGACCGATTGTGCGCGGCGGCCGGCGACACGGGATCGCGACGACGACCACGGAGGATCTTGTCCGGCTTGTCGAGGCGCGAGTGCTGGATGTGCGTGCGTAACCTGGGCGGGGTGTCCGTGGTCGGCTCGGTGGGGCTTCACCGAGTGCCCGAGGCGATCGCCTTCACGATGTGTGCCGCGTCTCGTCCCACGCCGGGGAGGAACCCGGACGACATCGCGTAGAGGAAGAAGAGGCCTACGAAGTACAACCCTGGTTCGTTGGTGACGACGCCGCGGCGATGGATCGGCTCGTTCGGCTCGTCTTCATCGCCGAAGACCGGCAGGTCGATCCAGGAGAAGTCGGGCCGGAACCCCGTGCACCAGATGACGTTCGCCGCGTCGAGGACGCGGCCGTCCTCGAGCAGCGGCAGCCCGCCCTGCGCCCCGACGACGCGAGGAACCCGCTCGATGCCCGCGGCCACGATGTCCTTGGGCTTGACGCGGACGAGCGGCGCGCCGTGGGAGACGAGCTTTGGGCGCATCCTGCGCCCGATAGGAGTTCGCACCGTGAGCACGCGGTGCCCGATGAAGCGGAACAACAAGGGCAGGAAGACGAACCGCGCCGGCGCGCGCTCGATGCGGAAGGGGACGTGACCGCTCTCCTTGCCCGCGAGCCAGGTCGGGTGCTCCTTCACGACTTCAATGGCAACCTCGGCGCCTGAGTTTCCGGCTCCGACTACCAGCACCGACCCTTCTTGGAGCTGCGCGGGGTTCCGGTACTCGCCGGAGTGGAGCTGGACGATGCCTGGGTCGAGCTGATCGGCGAATGCAGGCCTCCGGGGGATTTGGTCGCTTCCCATCGCCACAACGACGTTGTCCGCCTCGAAGCGCCTGTCTCCCGCCTGGGCCATGAAGCCGGCGCCGTTTCTCGACAGCCGGTCTACACGGATGCCGGTCTGATAGGGGAGCTCGAAGCGTGCGGCGTACGCGGCCAGGTAGTCGGCGACCTCGTCCTTGGTGGAGAACACGCGCGCCGGACCGGGGAAGGGCATGCCAGGCAGGGCGTTGTAGCGGGCAGGCGTGAAGAGGCGAAGTGAGTCCCAGCGCCTGCGCCAAGAGTCGCCGATTCGCTCGTTCGCGTCCAGGATCAGGAAGGGAAGGTCCCGCCGGGCCAGGTGGTACCCGACCGCGAGGCCCGCTTGTCCGGCCCCCAGGACCAGCGTCTGCACGCGCTCTGTTGTGGGTGAACCCGCGGACGCATCGAGCACCGCTGCCTCCTCCTGGTCGTTATCGGGGAGGACGCTAGGAGCGCGCGCCAACCGGCGCTATTGGGAATTCTCCCAATGTGTCGTGAGCCCGTGCTCCATCGCGAAGAGCGCAGCGGCTGCACGTGTCGACACGCCGATCTTCCGATAGGCGTGCTCGATGTGGCGGTCGGCCGTCTTGGCGGAGATCTGGAGCGCCCCTGCGATCTGTTTCGTCTGCAGCCCACGCGCGAGCAGAGCGATGACCTCCGCCTCGCGCTCGGTCAGTCCGGCCGGCCGCTCGATTCGCGGGACAGACTGTCCGGCCGCCTCGAGAACCGCGGCCGCAGCGGCGGCGTCGAGTCTCCCTGCTCGGACCTCCTCATTGAGATTCTCCGCGGCTCGCTCTGGTGCGAGGGCGGTGCGGTGAGGCCGTGGCTCCGTCATTGCGTGATACACGTCCGCGGCGGCGAGCAACCGGGCGGGCGGCGAGAGCGATGCCGCGCCTATTCCACGGTGGTAACCCGAGCCGTCGAGACGTTCGTGGTGGAAGGTGGCGATCGGTCCGAGCGCCGTCAAGAACGAGGAATGAGCGAGGACGCGCTCGGTGTAATACGCGTGCAGTCTGACCTTTTCCCATTCGTCCGCGGTCAACGGCCCGCGCTTCTGCCAGATGCCGGTAGGCACTGCAACGCGCCCGACGTCGTGGACAAGAGCAGCCCGACGGACCGCCGTGTGGGCGTCGGGAGCGAGGCCGGAACACGTGGCCGCCGCCGTCGCCAGGTCCGCCACTCCGCTCGAGTGGCCAACGAGGAATGGAGATGCAAGGTCGGCGAAGTCGCCTATGGCAGCCAGCGCTCGATCGATCTGATCGCCTTCCAGGGTCAGCCACGGAGTTGGCTCGCTGGCCAGCGTGTGCTCCCACATCGACCCATCGATCGCGGGCGCAAAGAACTCCGCTGCGTCATCTGCCAGTCGATTGGCTATGTCGGGATCGAACGCGTGTCCGGCGCGCTCGCGAAGGACACCCGCTGCGAACTCCTCACCGCCCAGCAGGTGTTGGAAAGTGGCATCCCGCGCGACGTGAACGATGCGCACGGGCAACGGGATCTCGTCGCGCTGCGCATGGCCCGGTTGGCCCTTGCCATCCCAACGCTCTGAGGCGTAGTTGAAGAGCGCTCCCACTGTCGAGGGAAGGCCCAGCCGGTCGATCAGCATCTGAGCCACTTCGCACAGAGCGGCGATCTGGACTTTGAAGAGCTTCGCCAACTTCGGGAGGCCTTGCGCGAGCTCCGCGCCGCGCACGAGAGGCCCGTCGCCGGGTGGGGCGATTGCCCGCATGAGCCCCTTGACCATCTCCGGCCGGGACCCGAACCTTGCGGGCATCCCATACGTGGTGAGTGACTCGTGGCCGCCGAAGATCTCTGCAGCGACATCTGCATTGGCGGTACAGCCGACGTAGAAGAGCAGACACGCGTAGTAGGTCTGCGAGGCGGTTTCCGAGTCGACGCCCATCCCATCGGCAAGTCGCATCGCGAGCATCGTGCTCTGCAAGCCATGCTCGAGTGGCACCACAATGCCCAGGTCGGTCGCTAGCGAAAGCGAAGCGATCACCTCTGCGGCCCGAACCCGCTCCGCGGCCGCCAACGATTGGTCTGGCACCCCGCGACCGTAGCCGACCGTGACCTCCAGACAGGCCAAGGGCTCGGGAGCAGCTCCGAGCCCTCGTCAACTCACGGCAAACGGCTTGTTCAAGGACGGGAGCGCCCGGTTCAGCTGTGCGTTGTCGCCGTCGAATCAGCCCTCGAATTCGCTTCGTCCTGATCACGCCAGCTTGATCGATGCTCGCGCTCGAGGTCCTCACTGCCTACATCCGCGTCTCCTTAGTCGAGTGAGCAGGCGGGTGAGCCTCGTCCGGCTGGCGATCGCCATCGCTGTTAGCGTCGCTGCGCCCGCGGGCGCGAGCAGGAGGCTTTCCTCGACCGGGATCCCAATGATGTGTGCGAGCGTCACTGGAAGATCTCCGTCGTGCAATCGCCGTTCTGGAGGCGCACCTCGTGCGCGCGCGCCGGCCCCTCCGGGCGATCGTGGAAATCGACGAAGAAGTCTTCGTCGACGGTCATGCCCCCGCTCGGGTCGCAGTCGATCCGCAGGAGCCATGAGCGCAGCTCCGGATAGAACTGGTTGTCCCATGTCGAGTACAGCGAGTTCGTGACGTAGAGGCGGCGCCCATCGTACGAGAGCTGGAGCATGTTCGGGCCGCCGTTCAGGTCTCGCGCCGAATCGCACGGCTTGCCGATGACGCCGCCGAGCCACAGCTGACCGGTCAGCTTGGGGTTGGTCGGATCGGAGACGTCGTACTGGCGGATGTCGCCGTGCAGCCAGTTGGCGAAGTAGAGAAAGCGATCGTCCATCGAGAGGACGAGGTCGGTGATCAGCCCGGGCACCGGGAACGGCCAGCCCTCGAGCGGCACGCTCTCCACCTCGACCACCGGGTCGGCTGCCCAGGAGCCGTTGGCGCGGTGGAAGCGCCACATCACGCTCGAGAGCGCGGCGCCGACGAAGCCTTCCTCGGCGTCCGGGTCGTGGAGCCAGCGCACCTCGAGCGGGACCAGCCCCTTCTCGCCGAGGTCGATCGTCTGCTCGAGCTCGCGTTGTTCGAGGTTCCAGAAGTGGATGCGCCGGCCGTATCGCCCAGCCTCGACGTCGGCGAGGTCGAACCCCGGCTCGTAGGCGTTCGGCTCGCCGAACTCGCTCGAGACGAGGACGTTCTTGCGCGGCTGGTACCAGAAGTCGTAGTTCAGCGGCGGCAGCTCACCGCCGTTCTCCCAGCGACCCTTCACCTCGAACGTCTTCGCGTCGAGCACGGCAAACCCGCCGGCACCGTTGCCGTCCGCGTCACCCAGCATCGCGACGACGACGTTGTCGCCGGGCATGCAGTGGACGGTGTGCGGCCTGGTGTAGCCGGTCTTGGCTATGACCTCCTCGGGCTCGATCACCTTCTCGATCCGCGGCCGTCGCGGGTCGTCGGCGACGTTAACGATGTGGAAGCGCGAGGAGCGAAAGCCGGGCACGATCAGGTGCGAGCGATCGGGGCCATGGCACGCGGACGAGCAGCGATTCCAGCCGTAGTGGTGAAGCTCGTCGCCGACGTTCGGCAAAGGCATCTCGTGGACGATGCTTCCTGCCTCGGCGTCGACGACGGCCAGGAAGTCGGGTGCCTCCACACCAGTGCCTTCGCGGAGGCATGCGACGTACAGGAACTCCTCGGCCGGCGCCTTCATCGCCTCCTGCGGGGAGTTGTGAAACGAAGCGGGCTTGGCTTGTCCGTGCATGACGACTCCTTTCAAGTCGTAGCTCTTGCCCTCGACCCTTTGCCCTCTTCCAGAAGCGGCGCGATCAGGGCGGCTGCGCGCGCAGCGCCGTCCGTCTCGACCGGCCGGTAGTCGACCTCTCGGCCGATCGTCTGCGCGATGGCGGCGGCGATCGTCTCCGGCGTCTCCTGCTCGAAGTCCAGGCAGCGGCCTGCCCCATATCGCTCGAGTCGGTGGCGGACATGGAAGTTCTGCTCGAAGTGGTGGCTGAGCGGGAAGTAGAGGAACGGGCGTCGGTTCGCCGTCAGTTCCATCGACGTGGTCAGGCCGCCCTGGACGACGGCGAGGTCGCAGGCGGCGAGGTGCCGGTAGAGCTCGTGGACGTAGGTGCGCACCTCGAGCCCGTCATGCTGCAGGCAGTGTCTCCGGCGCGATCCGCGGGCCTGCGACGACGATCATCCGCAGCGCCGGCACGCGTTCCTTCGCCTCGGGGAAGGCGGCGATCACGCGCCGCAGAAGGTCGCCGCCGACGCCCGAGCCTCCGACGGTGACGATGCAGACCTGCTCGTCCTCGCCGTAGTCGAGTTCGGCCCTGAGCGCCGCCCGGTCGGCGAAGTCGGCGGGATCGAAGCCCGTAACGTAGCCGGCGAAGGAGAAGTGCTCCTCGGTCCAGTCCCGGATCCACGGAAGGTGTGACGCGAACCGCTCGGGCACGATGTCGTCGGGGTTGCCGACGAAGACCGCCTGATCGCGCACGCGCGGGAAGCGCGCGATGTGCTCGATCATCTCCTCGTTGTAGTCGCCGGTCAGGAACGCCTCGTGCTCGCCGCCGTCTTGCATCGGCAGCCAGCCGACGAAGTCGGTCAGCCAGACATATGGGGACCGCTTCTGCTCCGGGTTCTCGTGCAGGTAGTAGTCGAGCTCCCACGCCTCGTCGCCGATCCAGAGGTCGTACGGCTCCTCGCCGACGAGGTCGTGGAAGAGCATGAAGTTGGCGAGCAGGATCTCATCCATTCGCCGGATCGCCTGGAAGCAGTGCAGGTCGTGCTCGGCCGACTCGCTCTCGATGTGGTGCGACTCGTTCGCGAGAAACGCGCTGGCCGGATGGATCCGTTCGCCCCGCGCCTCGAGCACCGCCGTGACCGGATGCTGGGCGAGCCAGTCGATCTCGAGGTCAGGATGGAGCGTGCGCAGCTCGTCGGCGATCGCCGCGTCTCTCTGCGCGTGCCCGAGCCCGATTGGGGACGAGATGAAGAGCGCGCGCTTACGGCGGGACTTGCCCCGCACCCAACTCCGCGGCGGCGTGGCCGGGGCCACGAAGTCGCGGACGAGCAGGTTGACCTTGACCGGGTCGCGGACATGGGGGAGATGTCCCGACCCCTCGAGGACGACGAGTTCGCCGCCCGCCAGCTCCGCGAGCCGCGCCCCGGATCCGCACGGCCGCACGGCGTCGTCGCTTCCGTGGATCACGAGCACCGGGCACTCGATCCGGGAGAGGAGCTCCCGCACGCTCTCCTCGTCCTGGAGCCGGGGCGCCAACTGAGTGGCGACGAGCGTCTCGGCGTCGGTCTCGAGACCCCAGCCGACGCAGTCCTCCCGCGGCTTCGTCGAGTGCGGCTCGGTGAAGCACTGGGAGAAGAAGAACTCGAGGAAGTCTTCGTAGTGCTCGACCCAGTAGTGGCGGTTCCACTTTCCCCAGCCGACGTACTCGTCGCGCAACTCGCCGAAGTCCTCGATCGCCTTCAGGCGCGGAGTCGCCGGGGCCAGCGGCAGCGCCGGCGCGACGAAGACGAGCTTGTCGATCCGCTCGGGGTAGCTCGCCGCCAGGTGCAGCGACCGCTCGGCCCCCCGTGACACCGACACCAGCACCGCGCGCTCGGTGCCGGAGGCGTCCATCACCGCGATCGCGTCCGCGGCGAACTCCTCCTCGCGGTAGGCGTCGGCGTCGGCGGGCCGGTCGGAGCGGCCGTTGCCGCGCCCGTCGAACGTCAGCACGCGGGAGTGTCGCGCCAAGTAGGGGATCTGCATCTTCCAGTGCCGCGAGTGGACGATCGACCACGTCGGCATCAGCAAGACCGTAGGCTCGCCCGACCCGTAGACCTCGTAGAAGAGGCGCACGCCGTCACGCTCGGCGTAACCCTCCACGTCCGGATAGCGCGCTCGCGTCTGCTCGCGCGCCGGCGCCGTCAGCTCGACAGCCATCCGTCGATCCAGTCGAGGAGCTCGGCGTGGCCGTTCTCGATGCCGCCGAGGCGCTCGACCATGATCCCGATGTTGAACGTCATGACGAGCGAGACAAGCGCCTCGAGCGGCATGTCGATGTTCAGCTCGCGCCGCGGCTCGTCGAACGCGTCCGTAAGCACGGCGCGCCACTCGGCGTTGACATGCGCAAGCCGATCCCGCAGCTCGGGGCGATTCCACGCGAGCGCCTGCAGCTCGAGCCAGATCTTCTCGTAGGTGGCGTCCTCGCTCACGAGATAGCGCATCGCCGACCGCCACTTCTCCACGAAGGGCTCGTCGGACGCGTAGAGCTCGCGCTGGCGGGCAATGACGCGCTCCGTGAACCGCTCGAGCACCCGCACGAGCAGCTGCTCGACCGAGCCGAAGTAGTAATGGACGAGACCGTGGTTTGCACCGGCCTCTTCGGCCACGCGCCGCGTCGTGATCCCGGCCGCGCCGACCTCGACGAGCAACCGCTCGGCGGCGTCGAGCAGCGCTTGCTCGGTCTCGTGTCCTGGGCGCGCGACCACGTTATACATACGACTAATACATTTGACTAAATTCTGCTCCGCATGTCAAGAGGGTTGCCCGGCCGAGATGGAGTGCGACGCCGGGATTCCCATCCGTTGGTACGACCTCCTCGTCCACCCGGAGGACGAGCCGGGCGGCCTGCGCATTTACGAGCTAGCCGAGCGAATCTTCTACGGCAAGAGCGGCTTCACGCGCGTCACGGCATCGATCCGTTCGGGCGTCGCGCCAACTCGGCCACGCTCGTGCATCGGTAACGCGCGACATCTATGCACACGAGTTCGAGGAAGCGCGAGGTCGGGACGACATCGCGGACAAGCTTGGCGCGGCGTTCGCGGTCCGCTCACCGCCGAATCTGACCAATCTGACCTGAAGGGCCCTGAGCGATGTTCTCGGGGCCCTCGAATCCGCGAGATCTGGCTTGGTGAAAAGACGGGAGCGACGGGACTCGAACCCGCGACCTCCGGCGTGACAGGCCGGCGTTCTAACCAACTGAACTACGCCCCCAGGAACTGGGTTAGTGTAGCCGCGCCTCTCTAAAGGGAAGGGGCTCTTTGCGACGTAATCTGCGGCCGTGGCGACGGCGGACTGGATCGTGCTCGGCGTCGTCCTGCTCTTCGGGCTGTACGGGCTCTCGAGAGGGCTCGTGCGCGGCGCGCTGTCGCTCGCCGGGTTTGCGCTTGGGGCGTACGTCGGGGCCCGTATCGCGCCGACCCTGCTTCGCGACGGGTCGCCCTACGCGCCGCTGGTCGCTCTCGGCGGTGCGGTCCTGGGCGGCACGCTCCTGTCGAGCCTCGCGGAGTTTCTCGGGGTGACCCTGCGCTCGACGCTCGGCATGATCCCGGGCCTGCGCGCCCTGGACTCCGTCGCGGGCATGCTGCTCGGCGCGGCGGCGGGCCTCGTTCTCTCGTGGGCCGTCGGGGCGGTACTCCTTTACCTACCGGGACAATCTGAGCTTCGCCGCTCGGTTCAAGAGTCGGAGATCCTCTCGCGCATCAATCAGGAGTTTCCGCCCGAGCGCCTGCTCGAGACCCTCGAACGCGTCGACCCGCTCGGCGTCCTCGTCGGGCCGCCGGCGGAGGTGCCTCCGCCGAAGGCGGCGATCTCCCGCGATCCGGACGTCGCCGCGGCAGCCGCAAGCGTGGTGCGGATCTCCGGCATCGCCTGCGGTCTCGGCATCGAGGGGTCCGGCTGGATCGCGCGCCCCGAGCTCGTGGTGACGAACGCGCACGTGGTGGCGGGTATCGAGCGTCCGAGCGTCGACCGCCAGGACGGGACATCGCTTCCGGCCACGGTCGTCGTCTTCGATCCGAAGAACGACCTTGCGCTGCTGAGGGTTCCGGATCTCGGAGGGCGACCGCTGCGGCTCGCCGACCCGGAGCGTGGCGTCGCGGTGGCGCTTGTCGGGTATCCGGAGAACGGACCGCTCACGCGGACTCCGGGCCGCCTCGGGGAGACGGGCGACTTCCTGAGCAGAGATGCATACGGGCGCGGCCCCGTGCGCAAGTCGGTGACCGCGATAAGAGGCATGGTCCGACCGGGCAATTCGGGAGGTCCCGGGATCGACGCCGAAGGTCGTGTCCGAACCACGATCTTTGCGCGCAGACCGGGTGAGCGGGGCGGCTTCGGCGTTCCGCCCACGCGTGTCCGTGAGGCGCTCGCGCTCTCGCAGGGTGCCGGCTCGGGAGGGCTGGCGACCGATTGCGCGCGGTAGAGCTCGTCTACGCGAACAGTTCGAGCGCGGCGAGGGGTTGCCTGAAGGGCGGGATGACATAGGCGCCGGCGGCCCGCGATCGTGACTCTTCGAGCAGCTCCTGCGCGATCGCCAACCCCGCCTCCGCTGCGTTCGACCCGGCGTCCCGCAACCGGGCTTGTACGTGCTCCGGCACGACGATGCCGGGCACCTCGTTGTGGAGCCGAAGCGCCAGCTGGTAGCTCTTCACGTAGAAGATGCCGATCAGCAACGGAATCGGGCACGGGCGGCCGAGTCGCTCGATGAAGTCGTCCAGGTACGCGAAATCGAACAGCACCTGCGTCATCGCGAACCTCGCGCCGGCCTCGAGCTTCTGCTCGAAGCGTTCCAGCTCGTAGCCCGGATCGTCCGCCGCGGGGTTGACCGCGACCCCCAGGAAGAAGGACGTCGGCGCATCGATCTCCCGGCCGTTGAAATCCTCGCCGGCGTTCATGTGCGTGATGATCTTCGAGAGGCCGATGGAGTCGACCTCGTAAACGCCTCCCGATCCGGGATAGTCGCCCGCCTCGGGTGGGTCGCCCGTCACCGCGAGCACGTTTCGGATCCCTTCGGCGTGCGCGCCGAGGAGCATCGACTCGAGCCCGGCGATGGACGAGTCTCGGGGCGTCAGGTGCGGGATCGTCTCGATCTCGGCGACTCGCTCGATCGTGGCGGAGGCCATCAACCCGCTCATGCGCGCGCGAGCGCGAGGGTTGTCGTTCACATCGACGACGTCGACGTGTCCGGACTCCTTCAGCGTCCGGGCGAGGTCGAGCATCGCGTGGGCTTGCCCCCCGCGTGGCGGGTCGATCTCGACCGAGACGACGAACTCGCCGGTGCGGAGCTTCTGCTGGAGCAGGGTCTCGTGTTCGGGTTGCGAGGAGGCGATCACGAGCTCGCGTTCCCGCACGACCAGCGGCGCGCTCGGGCGCCGGCCCTGGTCCACGGCGTCCCGAACCGCGGCGATCTGCGTCGGTGTCGTGCCACAGCAGCCGCCGATGATCCGTGCCCCAAGCTCCTGCGCGTGCGCGGCGAAGTCCGCGAAGTACTCGGGAGTCGTGTGCGGGAAGATGACACGCTGCCCGGCAAGACTCGCGAGGCCGACGTTCGGCAAGGCGGCGAGCGGCTTCCCGCTGGTGCTCATCTGCTCGAGCGCACGCAGCGCGGCCTGTAGGCCGAGGCCATGGTTCGCTCCGATCGCGGCGACGTCCAGCTCTTCGAGAGCGGCCGCCGCTCGCACGGCGCTCACCCCGCCCAGTGTGTGAGCATCTTCGTCGAACGTGAGTAGCGCCACGATCGGAAGCGGGGACACCGAGCGGACGGCGCGGATCGCCGTCTCGAGCTCGTCGAGCTCGTAGAACGTCTCGATCAGGAACAGGTCGACACCTCTGCCTTCGAGGAGCTCCGCCTGCTCGGTGAAGAGCTCCTCTCGGTCGTCGCGCCGCGCTCCGATCTCGCCCAGCGGGCCGATCGACCCCGCGATGAAGACGTCGCGGCCAGAAACCTCGCGGGCATCGCGCGCGATCTTCACACCTGCCTCGTTGATCGCCTTCACCTCGTCCTCGAGGAAGTGAGTGCGCAGCTTGTGGCGGTTCGCACCGAACGTGTTGGTCTCGATCAGCTCGGCGCCCGCGCGGATGAAGCCCAGGTGGAGTGACAGCACGCTCTCCGGTGCGCGGAGGTTCGCCTCCTCCGGGCAGCGAAGTCGCGCGACCGCGCTCGATACGAGCGTGCCCATGCCTCCGTCGCCCACGATCGGTGGCCCGGAGGCCAAGCGCTCGCTGAACCGGTCCATTCGACTCACTCTACGGGTGCGGGTCGGCGGTGAAGCGACGCCGTCAACCCCGTCCGGGTGAGCAGTCAACCGCGCCGGGGTGACGCCCGGAGCGGGTGAGTGTCTCACGCTTCGAATCACCCACAGCGCGCGACGATGCGGCGGCCGCGTGAGTGAGTGGCGGGTGAGGGGAGAGTGCGGTTCCTCCTCGGAGGAATCTGCTGGGACGGGCGGGGGCTTGGCGGCTACCCCGCCCCTGTCCCTCTCGTCTTGCGGCGCTCAAGTGGGTGGAGCGTAGTGCCGATAGCGAGGACGACTCCCGGCTGGGGACTGACGGCAATCAGAACCGGCTTCGGAGCTTCGAGAAGGGGCGGCGGACGACGCCGCCCTTCTCATTCGTCGCGCGTTGTGGCAACTTGGCGCTCCTTCGTCACACCACCACCCGTTCAAGTGGACGTGTCCGGGGGCAGACACCGGCTCTTCCGAGCTGGCGATTTCTCAGGACAGCAGCGAGTTGCCGGTTTGCCCTGTCCGAACGGATCATGGCTCCCGGTCGTCGTGAACCACGCGTCCTTCCATCCCGCCGGCGACCACGACCCGTGACCAGAATTGCCTTGTCTCGAAGCCCGGTGTCCGGGCGCCGTACGCTACTCGGGTGCGAGTCCACGTCATCAGCGACATGGAGGGCGTCGCCGGGATCGTCAAGTGGCAGCAGGTCGGAGGCGGCGAGGCGCTGTACGAGGAGGGCCGCCGGCTCTACACCGCGGAGATCAACGCCGCCGTGAGAGGAGCCAAGGCGGCGGGCGCGACCGAGATCGTCGTCATGGACTGCCACGGCGCGGGGGAGGGGTGGACGTTCAACTCGCTGATTCCCGACGAGCTCGACCCCGACTGCGAGTACGTCGTCCAGGACGAGTGGACGGAGTACACCGAGTTCCTCGAGCAGGGCTGCGACGCCGCCCTCTTCGTGGGCATGCACGCGCGCGCCGGCGCGGCGAAGGGCGTGATGAACCACACGATCTCCGGTCGCGACTATCAGAACCTGTGGTTCAACGACGTCCTCGTCGGCGAGACCGGGATCAACGCAGCGCTCTGCGGGACGTGGGGCTGCCCCGTGTTGCTCGTCACCGGCGACGAGGCCTGCTGTGCGGAGGCACGGGAGCTACTCGGAGACGCCCTGACCACCGTCGCCGTCAAGCGAGGACTCGGTGCGGGCTCCGCGCGCATGATTCCTCCCAGGAGGGCCCGGGAGCTGATCGAGGACGGCGCAAAGCGCGCCCTCGCAGACCTCGGAGCAGTCGCGCCCTGGGATCCGGGACGACCCTGCGAGATCAGGGTCGAGTTCAAGAACACCGTGGCGCCGGACAGGCTTCGCTTCCGTACCGGAGTCGATCGAGTCGACGACCGGACGATCGTGTCACGTGCGGACACGTGGTGGGAGGCGTGGCGCCAGTACTACCTCTAGAGAATTGACACGGCGCGGAGAACACGCTGTGATGCACCGTTACGACGTGTTCGGAGCATGTGAACACGGCAACAAGGCCGCTCTGCCTACGTCAGAAACAAGAGAACACGATGCAAGAGGAGGGTAAATGAGGAAAGGTCTCATCGCAGCCTCACTGGGGCTGCTTGCTGCGGCGGTGATCGCGACTTCCGCTCTGGCGAGGTCGGAAGCGACGGCGACAACCGCGCAGCTGGCTTCGTGCACCAATGTCTCGCTCGGCTTCGTCGGGCCGCTCACCGGCCCGGCCGGGTTCCTCGGCCAGGAGCAGATCTCATGGCTTCGCTTCGGGGTGCAGAAGTACAACAGGGCGAGCGGGACGCGCTTCAAGGTCGTCGCCGGCGACACCGAGCTCAAGGCGCCGGTCGCGCGCACGGTCGCGCGGCGTTTCGTCGCCGACCGCAAGATCATGGCGATCATCGGCCCGTCCGAGAGCCAGGCGGTACGAGTCGGTGGCAATCTCTACGAGAAGGCCGGACCTTGCGGCCGTCTCGGGCTCGGCCACCGCGGTCGACCTGACCAAGGGTCGCCCGTACACGACGTTCTACCGGGTGAACCCGAACGACGCCATCCAGGCCCCGCAGATCGTGGTGTTCGTCACGAAGAACCTGAAGGCCAAGAACGTCGTCGTCATCGACTCGCAGGACGACTACTCGATCCCGCTCGCGAGTTCGATCTCGCGTGGCCTCCGCGCCAGGAACGCGACGGTGGGTCGCGAGTCCGTCTCGGCCGACGACACCGACTTCTCGTCGATCGTGGCGAACGTCGGGAACGACGTGGACGTCGTCGTCTTCGCGACCCAGGTCGCGTCGGCGGCGAACACGCTCTCGAACCAGCTCCGCGAGCAGGGCAAGAAGGCGATCGTCTTCGGCACCGACGGCGCGTACTCGCCGTCGCAGTTCAAGCCGAGGCTCGGCTACGTGTCGGTCTTCGCTCCGGATCTGCACTTCGACCCCAAGGCCCGAGGGCTCGTCCGCGAGTACAACCGGTACTCGAAGAACAGGTCGTTCGGCGCCTTCGGCCCGGCGACCTACATGGCCGGGCTCACGGCGATGAACGCGATCACGAAGGCCTGCGCCAACGGCCAGGCGACGCGAGCGGAAGTGACGAGATTCGTTCGCAGGACGAACATCCCGTCGATCTTCGGCGGGACACGGTTCGCTTCTCCAGAGCGGGTGATCCGCTGCCGACGAGGTTCAGCCTCTACAAGGTCACGAACGGGACCTACAGCCCGGTCGGCTAGACACGGTGGTCATTGCGATCGAGCAGCCCGTCTTCGTGACGGGCTGCTCGTCGCGGGGCCTTCGTCTGTGAGATAACCAGCGCGTGGACTGGGACAAGCTCGTCCAGCTCCTCGTCAACGGCGTGACGCTGGGAAGCGTCTACGCCCTCGTGGCGCTCGGGTTCTCGATGGTCTACGGGATCCTGAAGCTGCTCAACCTCGCGCACGGCGACGTGGTCATGGTGGGCGCGTTCATCGGCTGGGGCGTGATCGGCTGGCTCGGAGGTGCGCAGGATCCGAACGTCGCGGTCTGGATCCTGATCGTGCTCATGCTGCTCGCGGCGATGGCCGGGTGCGGTTTTCTCGGAGTGGCGATCGAGCGGTTCGCGTACCGCCCGCTGCGCCGGGCGCCCCGCATCGCGCCGCTGATCAGCGCTCTCGGCGTGTCGTTCTTCCTCCAGAACTCGGTGCTCCTGCTCTTCGGCGCGGACTTTCGAAGTTACGAGGCCTTCGACCTGGTGGACGTCGAGGTCGGGATCAGCTGGGGCCCGCTCAACGTCTGGATCATCCGCCTCATCGTCATCGGGTCAGCCTTCGTGATGATGGCCGGCCTCTGGCTGCTCGTGACGCGCACGAAGCTCGGGAAGGCGATGCGGGCGACGGCGTTCGACCGGGAAGCCGCGGCCATGATGGGGATCGACGTCGACCGCGTCATCGTGAAGACGTTCTTCATCGGCTCCGCGCTCGCGGGCGCGGCAGGCGTCCTCGTCGGGCTCGTCTTCGGGTCGATCAACCACTTCATGGGCTTCAACTACGGGCTGAAGGGATTCACGGCCGCGGTCGTCGGCGGGATCGGATCGATTCCGGGCGCAATGTTCGGAGGTCTCTTCATCGGCCTCGCAGACGCGCTCTCGGTCGGCTACATCGAGGACTTCACCCGAGGACGGCTCGGGAGCGCCTTCAGCGACCTCGTCGTCTTCCTCATCCTCATCGTGTTCATGCTCGTGCGCCCGCAGGGGATCTTCGGCAAGCCGGAGGTGAAGAAGGTCTGATGAGCCTCGACCAGGGCCCCGAGCAGGAGCAGCCGCGCATCGGCGTCGACGAGTGGGTCGCGAGCGCGGAGGAGCGGCGCGCTCGCTCGCTCACCAGCCGCGTGCAGGACGCGATCGACCGTGCACCTGCGCCGGTCAAGCTGCTCGCGCTCGCGGCTCCTTTCGCGATCTTCCCGCTCTTCGTCGACTCCGCCTACCTCATGCAGGTCGGCGTCGACACCCTGATCTTCGTCTGCTCGCGCTCGGCCTGAACGTCGCGGTCGGTTGGGTCGGTCTGCTCGACCTCGGCTTCGTCGCCTTCTTCGGGATCGGCGCCTACCTGTACGCCGCGCTCGCCTCCGAGTACGCGGGCCGCCACTGGGATGCCGCGATCGCGATACCGCTCATCGCCGTCGCCGCCGCTGTCGCCGGCTTCCTGGTCGGGCTTCCCTCTCGGCGTCTCGTCGGCGACTACCTGGCGATCGTGACCCTTTTCTTCCTCCAGCTCTGGCTGGTCATCCTCGTCAACGCGTCCTGGTCGCGCGGACCGAACGGGATCTCGGATCTCTACCCCCTTCAGCTCTTCGGGCAGCAGATCACCTCGCTCGACGGCTACTTCTACGTCGCCCTCGTCGCCTTCGTGGTCATCATCTCCTTCCTCTACCTCCTGAATCAGTCGCGCACCGGCCGCGCCTGGCGGGCGCTTCGCGAGGACGAGCTCGCTGCAGAGCTGATGACGATGCCCGTGGGCCGCCTGAAGCTGATGGGGTTCGCGGTGGGCGCGGGCGTCGCGGGCGTCGCCGGGGCGATCTTCGCGCCCGTCCAGGGCGCCGTGTTCCCGGCGAACTTCGACCTCGTCCTGCTGATCACCGTGTACGCGATGGTCGTCCTCGGAGGGGCCGGGCAGCCTGGTCGGCGTGACGGTCGGCGCGGTGCTGATCAACGGATCCCTGGAGGCGCTGCGCGATGCCGACAACGCGAGCTGGATCTTCTACGGGATCGTCGTCATCGCGCTCGATCGCGCTGCTGCGCCCGTGGTGGCAGCCGTTCGCCGTGATCGGCGCGACCGTCGTCTTCGGCTTCGTGGTGCACGAGGTCGCCGAGCAGGTTCGTCCCTCGCTCGTCGGGGAGACCGCGTTCGGAGGCTCTCGGATCGACGAGCTCATCGACGCGTGGGTCCTGCTGCCGCAGGACATCGTCACCGAAGACGGTCTGCCGACCGGGTGGACGGGACGGTTGGCCTACATCGGACTGGTCGCGGCCGTCCTCGGGCTCACGCTGGTTCGGAACCGCGTCTGGCGCCTGGTCGGGCTCGTTCCCGTTCTCTACCTCGCGGCGTGCGTGTGGGCGAATCTCCTGATCGCGCAGCCGGCGGTCGCCCGCTACGTCCTCATCGGGGCGCTGCTCGTCGGGCTGATGGCGTACCGGCCGGAGGGCATCTTCGGCAAGCAGCGCGTGGAGATCGTCTAGTGGAAGAGCGAGCGCCGCTGCTCGAGGTGCAGGGCATCTCGCTCGCCTTCGGTGGGCTCAGGTGCCTCGACCGGCTCGACCTCGTCGTCGGCGAGGGCGAGATCGTCAGCGTCATCGGCCCGAACGGCGCCGGCAAGACGACGCTCTTCAACGTGATCACCGGGGTCTACCCGCCTGAGGAAGGCGAGATCCTGTTCGAGGGTCAGTCGCATCCTCGGTCTCGATCCCCACCAGATCGCGCGCCGAGGGATTGCGCGCACGTTCCAGACGCTGCGCCTGTTCCTGAACATGACGGTGAAGGAGAACGTGATGGCCGCGGCCTACGGCCACACGAAAGCGGGCGTCCTGCGTTCCGTTCTGCGCACGCCGGGCATGCGGCGCGAGGAGCGCGAGATCGAGCAGCTGGCCGAGGAGCGGCTCGCGTTCTTCGGCGACCGGCTGGTCGGCTACCGCTGGCGGCAGCCCGCGTACAGCCTTTCCTACGCGAACCGCCGCCGGCTCGAGATCGCGCGTGCGACCGCAGCGAAGCCGAGGCTTCTGCTGCTCGACGAGCCGGCCGCGGGGATGAACCCGGTCGAGACCCACGAGATGACCGAGCTCATCGCGCGACTGCGGACGGAAGGCGGGTACACGATCCTCGTCATCGAGCACGACATGCACGTCGTCGAGGGAATCTCGGATCGCGTCGTCGCTCTGGACCACGGGATCAAGATCGCAGAGGGATCGTTCGGCGCAGGTGGCGACCGATCCCAGAGTGGTCGAGGCGTACCTGGGAACCTCGGCCACGGAGCGGAAGTGACCGAGCACGAACGGAACGCCCGAGCCGCTGCTCCGGCTCGAGGGCATCAACACCTACTACGGCCAGATGCACATCCTCCAGGACGTCAACCTCCAGGTCGGGGAGGGCGAGCTCGTCTGCCTCCTCGGCGGGAACGCCTCCGGGAAGTCCACGACGCTGAAGACGATCCTCGGGATCGTGCCGCCGCGATCGGGCTCCGTCGTGCTCTCCGGCGAGAACGTCACCCGCTTCACGACGGCCCGCCGGATCGAGCGCGGGCTCGCGATCGTTCCCGAGAACCGCAGGCTCTTCGGGCCGATGACGGTGCTCGAGAACCTGGAGATGGGCGCGTACCTGCGGCCGCGGGCCGATCTGTCCGAGGATCTCGACCGCGTCTACACGCTCTTTCCCCTGCTTTCCGAGCGGCGCAAGCAGCTCGCGGGGACGCTCTCCGGCGGCGAGCAGCAGATGGTCGCCATGGGGCGCGCGCTGATGGCCCGGCCGAAGCTGCTCCTGATGGACGAGCCGTCGATGGGCCTCGCCCCGATTCTCGTCGAGCGGAGCTTCGAGATCATCGAGCAGGTGCACGACGCGGGCGTCGCGCTCCTCATCGTGGAGCAGAACGCGAACGTCTCGCTCTCGATCGCCGATCGCGGGTACGTCCTCTCGACAGGGCGGATCGTGCTCGAGGGCAAGGCGTCCGAGCTCCTGCAGCACGAGGAGCTGCGAAAGGCCTACCTTGGGCGATAGCGAAGGTCATGACCACCGGGGCACGCCGTACGCGCCCGGTTCCCGATCTTCGAGCACACGACGTACGCCAACTCCTGCTCGCAGGGCGCCCTCTCGGTCGACGTCCGGCAGGCCTACGAGGAGTACCTCGCCGGCTGGGACCAGCACGGCGCCGAGTGGGAGCACTGGGTCGAACGGGCGGATGCCGCACGAGCGTCCTTCGCGCGTCTCGTCGGCGCCGCGCCGGAGGAGGTGGCGGTGATCACCTCCGTCTCGCAGGGAGTGAGCAGCCTCGTCAGCGCGCTCCCGCTCGAGCCTGGACGAAATCGCATCGTGATCTCGGAGTTCGAGTTCCCGACGGTCGGTCAGATCGCCCACGCGCAGGAGCTGCGAGGAGCAGAGGTCGTCCACGTGCGCCCCGATCCCGACGGACGGATCCCGCTCGAGCGCTTCGAGCGAGGCGATCGACGAGCGGACGGCGCTCGTCTGCTGCACCGCGATCTCCTACCGCACGGGCTATCGGCTCGACGTGGCCGAGGTCGCGCGCCTCGCTCACGAGCAGGGCGCGCTCTGTCTCGCGGACAGCTACCAGGCGGCCGGTGCGATCCCGCTCGACGTCGGCGCACTCGGAGTCGACCTGCTCACGGCGGGCACGGTGAAGTACCTCCTCGCGTCGGCCGGTCTCGCGTTCATGTTCGTGCGCCGCGGCCTGCACGAGCGCCTTCTGCCGACCCAGACGGGCTGGTTCGCGGACGAGGACATCTTCCGGATGGACATCTCCGACTACTCACCCGCACCGGATGCGCGGCGCTTCGATGCGGGAACGCCTCCGGTGCCGAACATCTACGCCGGGATCGCCGGGATGGGAATCGTCGAAGAGGTGGGCGTGGCGGCGATCGAGGCGCACGTGAGGGGCCTCGCGGACCGACTTCTCGCGGGGCTCGACGAGCTGGGAGCAACGGTTGCCACGCCGCGCGGTGAGGCGGAGTACGGCCCGCTCGTCTGCGTCGCCTCGACCGACCCGCGCGCACTGGTCGACGCGCTGCAGAGCGAGCGGATCGTCACGTCGGAGCGAGACGCGAACCTCCGCATCTCGCTCCACCTCTACAACGTGGAGGAGGACATCGACCGCATCCTCGAGGCGCTTGCGGCGCGGCCGGAGCTGCTCGCCTAGCACTAGGGCTTGCGCGCTCGGACGATCGCTCCGTGCATGCCGTCCGCGACGCGGTGGGTGAACTCGACCTCGACGTCGACGAGACCGACGGCAGTGAGCCCTTCTCGGTACTCCTGCTCCGAGAGCGCGCCGGCGATGCAGCCGACATGGCTTCCGCGCTCGGCCCGATCCTCGGGAGAGAGCCGGTCTTCGGCCACGATGTCGGTGATCCCGACGCGACCGCCAGGGCGGAGGACGCGCTGGATCTCGCGCGTAGACCGCGCGCTTGTCGGTCGAAAGGTTCACGACGCAGTTCGAGATGACGACGTCGACGCTCTCCGCAGGGAGGGGAATCGCCTCGATCAGGCCTTTGAGGAAGTGGACGTTCTTCGCCTGCGCTTTCGCGGCGTTTCGCTGCGCGAGCGCGAGCATCTCGTCCGTCATGTCGAGCCCGTAGACGGTTCCCTCCGGCCCGACCCGGCGCGCAGAGAGCAGGACGTCGATGCCGCCTCCGGACCCCAGGTCGAGCACGGTCTCGCCCGCGTGCAGCGCGGTGACGGCAAGTGGGTTGCCGCAGCCGAGGCTGGCGGTGACCGCGTCCTCCGGCAGGCCGGCGCGCTGCTCCGCGTCGTAGAGGCCCTTGCCGAAGAGCGTCGTCGACTCGTCGCCGCAACAGCCGATGGAATCGCAGTCGCACCCGCAGCCCTGTCCCTCGCTCAGCCCACGGGCGGCCTCCGCGTAGCGCTCCCGAACTTCCTCGCGCAGATCCGTGCTCATACGGCTACTCCTTTCAGATCGAGAACGCTCGCCGCACGCTCCAGGCCCTCGCGGTCGAGGGTGTAGAACGCCCAGACACCACGCTGCTCCCGCTGCAGCAAGCCCGCCTGGACGAGCTTCTTCAGGTGATGGCTCACCGTGGGCTGGGAAAGTCCGAGCGCGGGAGTGAGCTCGCAGACGCACACCGATTCCGGGTTGCGGGCGAGGAGGTTGACGATCCGCACCCGCGCGGGATCGCCGAGCGCCTTGAAGAGCGCGGCGGTCGCCTCCGCGTCCTCGGTCGTCAGGCCGTCCTCGTCGAGCGGGCGGCAACACTCGGCGGGAACGAGCATGGGGAACAGATCGACGTTCATCGATGGAACGCTATACCAAGACATCGACGTTTGTCAATGTCTGTCGGGCTCGCGATACTCGCGTGCGTGGCCGACGCGAACGACGCGAGCGAGCTGGAACGCACGATCGAGCGCTACAACCAGGCCTGGAACGCGCACGATGTGCCGGCGATCGTCGCGCTGCACGCGCCCGGCATGGTGTTCGAGAACCACACGGCCGGCGAGCGCGTCGAGGGGGATGCTGTCGCCGGACACCTCGAGCAGATCTTCCGGAACTGGCCCGATCTGGCGTTTCGCGGGAGGCGCGCGTACGTGCGCGACGGGCTCGTCGTCAACGAGTGGACCGCGAGCGCGACCGACGACCAGGGTCGGCGCCTCGAGTGGGACGGCGTCGACATCTTCCCGTTCGAGGGCGGCCTGATCCTGCGCAAGGACGTCTACTCGTCGTCGCACCGCCCTCGCGTGGTCGATCCCTAGAAAGTCAGCTGACGGTACGGCGAGAGGCCGGACACGCCGACGCCGACGAGGCGCAGCGCGCCGGGCCGGTCCCGCAGGCCGCGATCGAGCAGGCCGCATGCGACATCTCCGATGACGTCGGCCTCGTCGACTCCGGCCGGGCAGCGTCGTCGAGCGCGTTCGGATCGAGAAGTCGCCGTAGCGAAGCTTCGCGGTCACAGTGCGGCCGGAGAGACCCGAGTCGCGCAGCCGCTCGGCGACGAGCTCGGCGAGACGTCGCACCTCGACGTGCAGGTGCGCGCGCTCGGAGATGTCGCGCGGGAACGTGTCCTCGGCCGACACGGAGATCGTCTCGCCGGCGAGCTCGAGATCGCGCGGATCGATGCCGCGCGCGCGATCCCTGAGGAGCACGCCCACGGTCCCCGGCAGCAGCATCTTGAGCTCGGCGTCGGCGAGCGCGGCGAGTCCGCCCATCGTGTCGATCCCCGCACGGAGCAGTCGCTCCTCGGCACGGGGCCCGACGCCGGGTAGCAGCCGAACGTTGAGCGGTGCGAGGAAGCCGGCCTCGTGCCCGGGCGGTACGACGGTGATGCCCGGCCGGCTTTCTCCGGTCGGACGCGATCTTGCAGACGACCTTCGAGGTCGAGACGCCGAGCGAGCAGGTGAGGCTGGTCGTCGCCCGCACCGAGGTCTGCACCGCCGAGGCGACGGCACGCGCCCCGGCGAAGTCCTTCGCGACCGTTCCGATGTCGAGGTATCCCTCGTCGATTCCCGTGCGCTCGAGTCGGGGGACGACCTCCGCGATCGTGTCCCAGACAGCGCGCGAGTACTGCTTGTACAGGCTGTGCCGCGGTCGCACGAAGATCGCGTCGGGGCAGCGTCGGAGAGCCTCGGCCGAGCTCATCGCGGAGTGAATCCCGAAGGTGCGCGCGACGTAGTTCGCCGTTGCGACCACACCCCGCCCGTGCGGGTCGCCCCCGACGATCAGCGGCTTCTCGCGCAGCTCCGGATCCTCGAGCTCCTCGACCGCAGCGAAGAAGGCGTCGAGGTCGAGATGGGCGAGAATGGGCACGCGGCTCAGGCTAGACATCGCGGCGAACGTCTACGCGCCACGAGCGGCCTCGTACCACCGTGTCACGAGGCAGGCTGGGACTTCGTTCTGGCTCTATCGTTGCGGCATGGTCGATGCGCCTCCGCTGCCTCCGCCGGCGATCGAGCAACCGGCGCCGCACCAGGTCTCGTACGGGCTCGTCACCGGACGCGCCGCACGAGGGACACGATTCGTCGCCGTCCTGGCGAACGGGCGCGTCCTCGTCTCGAAGCCGCTCCGCGGCTCGCGCTTCTCGCTCAAGGTCACGCTCCCACGCGGTGATCTCGATCTCCGGGTGCTGACGGTTGCGCGCGACGGCCGCCGCTCTTCGCGGGTCGTGCGTGACGTCTACGGCCTTCCCAGCGCGGCGAGCCCTCGGTTCGTTCGCTCCAGGCAGGACTCGGCGCTCGCGCGAGACCTGCGACGCGCTCGTGGCCCAGTACGACGGAACCGCGGCGTTCTACGTCCAGAGCCTCACCGACGGAGCGGGTGCGGCCTGGAACGCGAAGGCGCACTTCCCCGCAGCCTCGACGCTGAAGCTCGCGATCGCGACGGCGGTCCTCGCCCGGCATTCTGGGATCCCCGCGTCCGACGTCGTACGTCGGCGGCCTGCTGAGGGAGATGATCATCCCGTCCGACGACGCAGCCGCAAACGCGCTCGAGGTCTGGCTTGCCGGCTCGACCTACGCCGGCTCGCTGCAGGTGAACGCACTCATGCGCTCCATCGGCATGACCGACTCGATGATGTACGGAGGCTACGAGGTAAGCGCGTCGCTCTTCGCGCCGATCCCGGTCCGGGTCGAGGAGCAGCCGGCGTTCGGCGTCGGCAAGCACACGACCGCCCGCGACATGGCCATGCTGTGGCGCGCGCTCTGGCTCGCTTCGGGGGGACGAGGTCCTCTTCTGAAGGCGCAGCCGGGGCTCACACCGGCGGAGGCGCGCCACCTGCTCTGGCTCACCGCGCACGTGCAGGACGCGCCGAAGCTCGACCGCGTCGTCGGCGAACGCTCTGGCGTGGACGTGCTCCACAAGGCCGGGTGGATCTCCCAGGCGCGGCACGACACCGGGCTGGTCTTCTGGCGTGGAGGGGTCTTCGTCGCCGCGGCGATGACGTACCGGTCGTGGGGTATCGGATCGTCGTCCGACGTGCTCGCAGGCCGCATTGCCGCGCGCGCCCTGGCGCACTTCGGCCGCTGAGAGCTGCCCGCGGCCACCTTGGAGCTCGGTCGCTACACTTCTTGAAGCAAGTTCACAAGACGTATGAAGGAGACGTGGTGAGCGAGAACCAGACCGAAGACCAGATGCGTTTGCTGCTCGTGCCCCTGGACGACATCGTCGTCTTCCCCAACATGAACGTCACTCTGACGGTCGACGTCGGCGACGAGGACCGCGTGCTGCTCGTCCCGAAGCACGACGACGAGTACGCGAAGGTGGGGACGGTCGCCGAGGTGACCGACCGGATTCGGCTTCCCGGCGGCGGTCGTGCGGTTGCGCTGAACGGCCTGCACCGTGGCGTCGCCGGCGCGGCGGGCTCCGACAGCCAGGGCCGCCTGTTCGTCGACGTCGAGGAGCGGCTCGACGAAGAGAGCGCGGACGGGCGCATTCGCGAGCTCGAGCGCGAGTACCGCGCCGTGGTCGAGGAGATCCTCGAGCTGCGCGGTGACGACGGTCGCATCGCAGCATTCGTCCGCTCGATCTCCGAGCCCGGAGCGCTCGCGGACACGACCGGCTACTCCCCGGACATCAGCTTCGAGCAGAAGGTGCAGCTTCTCGAGACCGTCGACGTGCGCGAGCGGCTCGAGCTCGCCCTCGAGCTCCAGCGCGAGCGCCTTGCGCTGATGCAGATTCGGAAGCGGATCCAGGAGGACGTCGAGTCGGGAGTCGACAAGCAGCAGCGCGAGTACATCCTGCGCCGGCAGCTCGACTCGATCCGCAAGGAGCTCGGCGAGGACGAGGGCTCCGTCGTCGAGGAGTACCGGACGAAGATCGCGGATGCCGAGATGCCGGAGAACGTGCTCGAGCAGGCGGAACGCGAGCTGTCGAGGCTCGAGCGCATGGGCGACCAGTCGCCCGAGGCCTCCATGATCCGGAACTACCTCGACTGGCTGCTCGCGGTTCCGTGGAGCAAGCGCTCCGAGGAGCGCCTCGATCCGCAGTTCACGCGCGAGGTGCTCGATGCGGACCATGCGGGCCTCGACGACGTCAAGAAGCGGATCGTCGAGTACATCGCGGTGGCGAAGCTGCGCAAGGAGCGCGGGGTCGAGATCGATCGGCGCTCAGGCGCGATCCTCACGCTCATCGGCCCGCCGGGCACGGGCAAGACGTCGATCGGCGAGTCGATCGCGCGCGCCACGGGTCGCGAGTTCGTCCGGATGTCGCTCGGCGGCATCCGCGACGAGGCCGAGATCCGCGGACATCGGCGCACCTACATCGGCGCGCTGCCGGGACGGCTCGTCCGTGCGCTCCGAGACGCCGGGACGATGAACCCCGTGATCATGCTGGACGAGGTCGACAAGGTCGGCGCGGACTGGCGCGGCGATCCCTCCTCGGCGCTGCTCGAAGTGCTCGATCCCGCC
This sequence comes from uncultured Actinomycetes bacterium, assembly GCA_963838395.1. GTDB lineage: Bacteria > Actinomycetota > Thermoleophilia > Gaiellales > Gaiellaceae > GMQP-bins7. The sequence continues at coordinate 220,854 of CAWIQX010000014.1, read as the reverse complement.
GCAGAACCACTCGTTCCGCGACCACTACCTCGATGTGGAGCTCGACCTCTCCGAGGTCGTCTTCATCGCCACCGGGAACATGACCGAGACCATCCCGGGCCCGCTCCTCGACCGGATGGAGGTGATCCGGTTCGACGGCTATACGACGGACGAGAAGGTCGCCATCGCCCGCGACTACCTGTGGCCCAGGCAGCGTGAGCGGAACGGCCTGCGCGAGGACGAGGTCTCGATCCCCGACGACGTGCTCGCGTTCATCGTCAGCGAGTACACGCGCGAGGCGGGCGTTCGCCAGCTCGAGCGCGAGCTCGGGACGGTGCTGCGGAAGACCGCGACCACGATCGCCTCCGAGACGGTGGAGCCGCCGGTCGAGATCGACACGGAGGCAGTCCGAGAGGCGCTCGGGCGGCAGAAGTTCTATCGCGAGGTTGCCGAGCGCACCGCAGTGCCGGGGGTCGCCACCGGGCTCGCGGCCACCGCGACGGGCGGAGACGTCCTCTTCATCGAGGCGACCTCCCACCGAAACGGCGACAAGCTCCTCCTCACCGGCCAGCTCGGCGACGTCATGAAGGAGTCCGCGCAGATCGCGATCTCGACCGTGCGTGCTCTGGCGCCCCAGCTCGGCATCGACGAGGAGGCGTTCGAGAGTCGGGCGTTCCACGTGCACGTTCCCGCAGGGGCGATCCCGAAGGACGGGCCGAGCGCGGGTATCACGATGGCGACGGCGATCGCGTCGCTCCTCACGGGTCGCCCCGTGAAGCACACCGTGGGCATGACCGGGGAGATCACGCTGCAGGGCCGCGTCCTGCCGATCGGCGGGCTGAAGCAGAAGGTGCTCGCGGCGCATGCCGCCGGGCTCACCGACATCGTCATCCCGGAGCGGAACCGTGCGGATCTCGAGGAGCTCCCGGACAACGTGAAGGAGGACGTCGCGTTCCATCCCGTGATGTCCATCGGAGAGGTGCTCTCGCTCGCGCTCGAGGAAGCGCCGATCGAGTCGAATGTGGCGCTGTAGGACCCAGGTCGAAGTCCCCGAGGAGGTCCGCCGCGTGGCGGGCCTCCTCGAGCGCCGCTACGCCGTGTCGATCATCTACGCCTCGCACCAGGGCTGCACGCGCTTCGGGGAGTTCCGTCAGGCGCTCGGCGAGATCCCGCCCGGCACGCTCACGCAGCGGCTCGTCGAGCTCGAGCAGGCGGGCGTCCTGCGGCGCGAGGTCCGTGACGAGCGGCCCCCGCGAGTCGACTACGTGCTGACGCCCGAAGGCGCCAGGCTCCGAGCGCTCGTCGAGGCGCTGACCGCCTGGGCCCGACCGTAGCGACGCCCGCCATACTGCGGCGGTGCGCCGGCTCGCGCTGCTCGCCAAGCTACAAGTCGTAACTTGGCTCGTCGTTCCCGCGGCCGGTGGAGCCGTCGATGTCACGCCCTCTGCCGCGCCTACGCCTGCCGCGCTCCTCTCGAGGCACGCTCCCGATCCTCGTGCTGCATCCGGCCGAGCAGCTTCCGCCGGTCCCGGTGGAGGGGTTCCTCGCCGACTCCGATCTCCTCGGCAAGTCGGGCTCCGCCTGGTCGCTGATCCCGGGGCCGCTGCCCGCCGGCGGAGCGGACCTCCGCCTCGACCAGAGGCTCTGCCACGCGCGAGACGGCGTCGCCGCGACCTCGTGCTACGTCTCGGCTCAGGCCGCGCATCCCTCCACACCGGTCGTGTACGGCGCGGCGTTCCGGGTGAAGAACCGCATCGATCTCCAGTACTGGATCTGGTACCCGTACAACGCGTACAGCCCGACCGTCCCGGCCGGCGACCTCTGGCAGGTGCACGAAGGCGACTGGGAGGCGGTCTCCGTGATCCTCGACCTCCGGGGAAGGCCTCTCGTCCTCGGCCTCTCTCGGCACAGCGCAGGCGCACGACGCGCCTGGTCGAAGGTCGCGCGACGGGGGCACCGGCCGCTCGTCTACGTCGGACTCGGCTCGCATGCGAACTTCTTCGCGCCGGGAGCGCACCGCCTCGATCCTCGCTTCGTCGAGCCGGCGCTGATCTCGGTGATCGAGGCGTACGGCGCTCGACCGGTCGACCACGCGGGGAGCGGTCGCGTCCTTCGTCCACGGCTTGTCCCGGTGACCGCCTCGAGGCCGAGCTGGATGGCGTTCGCAGGCACCTGGGGCGAGGACGGCTACGTGCACTTCCCCGACAACGAGCCGATCCTGAGCGGCGCGGGTCCGCGAGGGCCGGCGTTCCACGAGCAATGGCGGCGGCCCGTCGCCGAGGTGCTGTCGTGGCCTCGCGGATAGATGCCACGCCATGCGAAGCGCCGGCCTTATTCAGGCCAGAAGTTCTCCAGATACTCGGCGTCCTCGGCTGAGCCGCCTTCGACCCGCTTGGAGACGATGATGAGCTCGGCGTCCTCGGGCTCGTCGTTCCAGACGGAACGCCAGGTCTCGGGCGGCACCCTGACCACCGATCCTTGCTCCAGATCCAGGACGTCGTCGCCGAGCTTGAACTGGAGCTTGCCCGAGGCGACGAAGTAGATCTCCTCCTGCGTCTTGTGCCGGTGGCCGTACGACCCTTTTCCGCCCGTGTGCTGGGGCATGCGCCGGAACGTGAACGCGACCTGCTCGGCCTCGAGCGCGGTCGTCATCATCCGCATCTCGCCGGGGTAGTCGCCGAGCACGTCGTCGACCTCCTCCAGGCGCTTGATCGTGTAGTCGGCCATCGCCACCTCCTCGCGGGAACGCGGTCGACTCTAACCGGGAAGCCCTAGAACATCGTGTTGTCGTTCGCGGGCCTCTCGGGGACGATCTGCAGGACGTCCCAGTGCTCGACGATCTTGCCGTTCTCGTCGAAGCGGAAGATGTCGATGCCCGCGTACTCGTGCTCGCCAGGCCAGGTCTGGTGGCAGTGGAGAACGACGAGGTCTCCTTCGGCCAGCGCACGCTTGAACTCGACTCGCTTGCCGGGATACTCGTGCGCCATGCGCTCGAAGTACGCGACGAACGCCTCCTTGCCGTCGGCGACGTCGGGGTTGTGCTGGATGTACGTCTCCCCGACGTACCGCTCGATCGCCTCCGCCGGCCGGGACTCGTTGAACATGAGGTCGTAGAACGCCTTCGCGCTCTCCTTGTTGCGCTCCAGGCGCTCGTCCATCGGATCTCGCCACCTAGCGGAGCGGTTGCGCGGTGGCGTTCGCGGGCATCCGCGCCGAGTCGGTTGTCTCACCCGCACGAAAGTGGCCGTCCCCGGGCCAGGGCGCGAGCAGGAGCACGATGCGCGCGGGCGTCAGCGCGAGCACGCGGCGAGTCTCTCCGGGCTCGAACGTGAGCAGCGTTCCCGAGTCGCACTCCACCGACTCACCGTCCACCGTGACCTCGACCTTTCCGGAGACGACCTCGACGATCGCGCGCTCGTGAACCCGGTGGTCGCCCATCTCCTCGCCCTCCTGGAGATCGAGGAGGACCGCACGACACTCGGGTCGCTGAGAAGAGCACCCGGGGCTCGCGTTTTCCGCTGACGTCGATGGAGGGAAGGTGCCAGCGCTCCACGGCGCCACGCTAGCACTCGCCGAGGGACTCTGATCCTGATCGGGCCGACGCCGACGCCTACTGCCCGCGTCTCGTCGACGTCCGGGGCCGAGCTGCACTCCCGCCATCGTCGCGCTGCTCGTGCCGGTGAGGCCGATGTCGGCGCTTCCGCCGCCGGCGAGGCAGATCTGCACCGTCTCGACCTTCGTCTCCCCGGCTCCAACGCGCCGGCGCGGGTACGCCCTGCAGCCGAGAGTCGGTACTCCGCAGGAGCGAGGTCCGGCGCGCGCACATGGATCCTGAGACGAACGAGCTCGGAGCGGCCGTCGTGGCGCGCGAATGCTCTGACGATCGCCGTTCGGCCGGGCGTCGTCCATCCGTCCGCCTGCAGGCCACGGCTCATCCAGAGCGCGCGATATGGCCGCTCGACCCGCCTGACCACGAAGCCCAGGTTCGCCGCCCGGTCGCGGCCTGCGAGCAGGAACCGTGAATCGCCCGGTGCGGCGACGACATAGGGCGGAGCGCTCGCCGTCTCGGCCGCCCGTCCGGTCGTCCAGTCGAGCTCGAGCTCGCGCTGCGGGAAGGGCGTGTAGCGGAAGTTCTCGTCCGCGGCGACGTAGGCATGCGTGACCCGCCGATTCCAGATCTCCACGATCCCACCAGCGGATCGCGGTCGTGTCCCATGCGGTGGAGACGGGGAAGGCGACGAGTGCGGCGCTCTCCCCTTCGGGCACGACGGTGTCCACCCATTCGAGAACGAGGCCGGGCGAGCCCGCGAGCGGGCGACCGCTCAGGCCGGTGCCGGTGACGATGCGGTCGACCTCGCTCCGCAGCGTCAGGACCGAGAACGCCACGAGCACGACGAGCGTGACGATCGCGAGCGGCATGCGAGGCGCGAGCAGCAGCCCGAGAACGAGTGCGAGACCGAGCAACAGTCCGAGCAATGCGACGAAGGTCCCGGTTCCGAGCTCGCCCGGACTGCTCGCTGAGCACCTCGTTGAGAACGCTCGCCGGCGAGTCGACCCAGACGCCCGGATACGTCGTGAACGGAAGCTGCGCGGCGGTGGCGGCGAAGACGATCGTCACCAGTCCGGCGCCGACGGCAACCTGCCGCCTGCGCGCACCCTCCAGCGCTGCTGCCGACTCCGATCAGGAGCAGTGGAACGACGTAGAACAGATAGCGGTCGCGTACGACCGAGTCGCCGAAGCGGACGCTGAACGACGCTGCCTCGAACGTGAGGAAGGCGATCGTGACCACGGAAAGCGTTGCGAGCGCGTGCGCGTTCCTGACCCTGGGACGCGACGAGCGTCGCCAGCATCCATCCGCCACCAAGAATCAGCGGCACGAGCCCGCAGCCGATCGCGACCGCATCGAGATGGCGGCCCGCCGACGCCCAGACGCCGGAGGGGAGCAGGGAGCCCTCCTCGACCGTCACCGCGTAGACGCCGAGGAGGCTTCCGAACGAGCCCGCGACCGCGAGGATTGCCGCCACAGCGAGGCCCGCGGCGTAGAACGAGGCGAGTAGACGATGCGAGGCGAGTGCCTGCCGCAGCTCCGCCGAGCAGGCTCCGTCGCATGACGATCTCGTGGGCGAGGATCGCGAGCGGCAGTACGACGACGAGTACGGCGAACTGCGTCCGCGCGAGACCGGCAAGGCCGAGCGCGGCGACGGCGAGCAGGTCGTGCCTCGGGCTCGGCGCGGCGATCGCGAGCTGGAGGCCGAGAACCGCCCACAGAAACGCGGGGTACGCCGCGGACTCGGTCATCAGGAAGCCGGTGAGCACCATCCACGGAACGAGGACGGAAAGGCCCGCCGCCGCGAGCGCCCACGGGCGCGAGAGCACCTGGCGGCCGAGGAGATACGCCGGGAAGACCGCGCTGACCATGAGGAACGCGTTCAGCACGTGCGCGGCACGGAACGCCTCGGGCGGCGAGAGCGCGCCGTAGAGCGGCGCGATGAGCAGCGGATAGAGCTGGTTGTAGACCGCGATCGAGGTTCCGTGCACCTGGGGCAGCGGGGAGCCCGTGTCCGCGATCGAGGTCGCGAGCTTCGCGTACAGGAGCTCGTCGGTCATGACCGACCAGTCCTGGATCCTCCCCGAGAACCAGACCGCGATCGCCGTGCTGATACCGAGCCAGAGCACGACGAGCGCCGCCGCCGCGACGGCGGAGGGGTGCGAGCGAATCCGTGGCGTCGCGCGCGAGCTCACGCGCGGGACGGTAGTGGCCTTAGAGGTCGAGCACGAAGTCGAAGCGCGCGACCCTGACGGCCGTTCACCACGCGCCAACCCGTCACCAGGCACTCCGGCGTGTAGATGCCGTCGGCGCGGTTGCCGCTCACGCCGGGGAAGAAGAGCTGCGTCGTCAGCACCGAGCGCCGCGGTGCCTGCACCTTGACGTGGATGTGCTTCGTCCGGCCCGGATAGACGCCGGGCACGACCGTCGCCAACGAGTAGCGGCCCTTGGCGTCGGTGAACTGATGTCCGCGGAAGCGATAGCCGCTGTTGTCGTACACACCGCTCGCATCGCACTGCCAGAAGTCGATGAGCGCTCGAGCGACGGGCTTGCCGGCCGTGGTGAGCACGCGGCCGGAGAGGGCGAACCGCGTTCCCGCAGCGCCGGCGGGCACGATCGACCGGCGGAGCGGCGAGCTGGCCGTGAAGTAGGGGCCTTCGGTGAGCTCGGGCGTCGGCTCGTCGGCGTCGACGATCATCGGCGTCGCCGCGAGGAGCGGAGCGGCTTCGGCGTCGCGGACGAGCGCGTCGGCGCCGGCGAAGAGAGCGGCGACGGGCGGGAGCGCAAGGCCGAGCTCGAGGAGTCGGCGGCGGGTGAGCTCTCGGTCGTTCATCTCTGTCTCCCTTGTCTGGCTCGCACGGAGATTCCATGGTCGCATGCGTTTCTATGAGTTGGCTGATAGAGATGAGTGCGTGCCGGCGCTACCGCAGCTCCCCGATGTCGTCTTTCGGCCCTTCCGGGGCAGCTCCGACTACGTGTACTTCATCCGCATCATCAACGCGGTCGCGAGAGGAGAGGGAACGGATCGCGTGGAGACGGTCGAGGGCATGGCCGCCCACTACGACCACCTCGAGCGCTGCGATCCCGAGCGCGACCTGCTGGTCGCCGAGGTCGATGGTCGGCCCGTCGCTTACAGCCGTGTGTCCTGGGATCAAGAGGTCGACGGGCCGCGTACCTACACGCAGGTCTGCTTCGTGGATCCCGCTTTCGCGAGCCGCGGCATCGGCTCCGCGCACTTCGCCTGGAACGAGGGCTCGCCTGCGCGAGATCGCGGCCGAGCACGACGCACCCGACAAGCAATTCCAGGTCTTCATCAACGACGCGAACGCCGCGGCGACGGCGCTCGTCCGCGGCAACGGATTCGAGCCGGTCACCTACGCGGCCGACATGGTTCGCCCCTCCGTCGAGGATCTACCAGACCACCCGCTCCCGGAGGGCGTCGAGATCAGACCCGCGACCGAGGATCAGCTACGCGCGATCTGGGAGGCCGACGCGGAAGCCTTCCGCGACCACTGGGGCTACGTGACGCCGACCGAGGAGTCGTACGCGCACTTCCTCGCGCTTCCCTACCGCGATCTCACGCTCTGGAAGATCGCGTGGGACGACGAGGGCGTCGCGGGTCAGGTCCGGTCGTACATCGACACCGCGCAGAATGCGGAGCTCGGCCTCCGACGGGGCTGGACGGAGTACATCTCGACGGCGCGCCGCTGGCGGCGACGCGGTCTCGCGAAGGCGCTGATCGTGGAGAGCATCCGCGAGCTCGCGGACCGCGGGATGACCGAGGTCGCGCTCGGCGTGCACACGGAGAACCCGAACGGGGCGTTCGACCTGTACGCGGGGCTCGGCTACGAGGTCGTCACCAGCTGGACGGCCTACCGCAAGCCGGTCTGACTCAGAAGCGGGAGCTGGTGCCGAGGTACGGGCCGGCGCCGAGTCGAGTTTCCGGCCCGATCCTTGATCGCAGTGTTCGCGGTGTAGCTCGGAGTCGAGGCTGCGACCCCTGAGTTGACGGCGCCGTTCGGAGCGCCGAGCTCGACGGTAAGCGTCCTCGCAGAGACGTTCAACCTGAGCTCAGAGCGGCTGTTGCGCTCCGGCTTCCGCTGAATGTCCGGGTCGTCGAGACGTAGTTGCGCGTTCAGGGCGATCGTTCCGAGCTTGAAGCCGCCCGAGCAGTCTGGAGCCGCATGTGACCGTGAGTAGGTCGTTGGCACCGTTCTCCGTGATGGTGATGACTACCTCGTTGTTGTCTGCCTCTGCCTGATCGGTTCCGTCGTTGACCCAAGCCGAGCAGAAAGACGACGCATCCATGAGCTCGCTGTACGTGATGACGACGGTGTCGTCGCCTCGCGACCGTCCCGTTGTTGCCCGTCAGCTGAACGTTCGTCGCCGTCGGTGCGACCTTGTCGACGAGCACCGTCGTGAAGATGCTCGCGGCGTTGCCGACGTTGTCGGTGCCGGTCAGCGTGTAGCGGTAGCAGCCATCCGCCAGCGCCGTCTCGGAGGGCGTACCGACGACGGTCGTGGGCGAGCCGAAGGTGCCGCAGGTCCCGTCGACCGCAAGGGTTGCCTGCGTCCGCACGAGCGTGCTGGAGGCGAGACCGGATGGCGCTTGCGTTCTGAGCCTCCGCGTATTCCGTGCGGGTGCCGCCGAAGGTTCCGGTTGTGCTGTAGCTCGTCGTTCCGGGGCCGCTTGCCGCCAGCGCGTTCACCGTGACCGCTCCACCCGTCGGAGCCGTGATGTCCCGCGCCAGGGTGAAGCTCGTCGTGCTCGTGCTGCCGAACGTCGTTCGCCGCCGTGACCGTCTGCGAGCCGTTGGCGCTCGAGGTCGACCAGGTGTAGGTGGTGCCGTACGGGCTGGAGGCGTCCGCACCTCCGCCCGAGAACCCACGCTGGGCTCGGGAAGGTCACGGACTGGACACCCGTTTCCGGATCGGCGACGTTCGGCGCGTCCACCGTGATGCTGCTCCCGGTGCCCGCCGTCCCGTTGTAGTAGACGGTCGTCCCGGTTCCCGGGTAGTGGGCGAACTGGCCGTCGTCCGCGAGCGTGAGGGCCGGGGTGCCGAAGTTCGGTGCGGTCGCGTCGACCCTGACGATCGTCGAGATGCTGACGGTGTTGCCGACGTTGTCGATACCGGTGAGCGTGTAGCGGTAGCAGTTGCCCGACACGATCCCCGCGCCCGCGTTCTGGGTCGGCGTGCCCGTGATGGTCGTCGCGGAGCCGAAGGTGCCGCAGGCATTCGCGCCGAGTGGCGCCGACTCGCGCACGAGAGACGAGGAGGCCAGTCCGGACTGCGTCGCGTTCAGCGTCTCGTTGTACGACGAATGCGTGTTGATCGGGAAGCTGGCGTCGAAGTGTCGTTGCTCGTCGTGCCCGCGCCGTTCGCGGCCGTGCCGTTCACGCGTGAGCGCTCCTCCCGTCGGGCGCCGTCACGTCGCGGACGAGGGTGAAAGGCGACGTGCTGGTGTTCGACACGTTGTTGGCCGCCGTGACGTTCTTCGAGCCCGATGTCGATCGCAGCTCGTCCACGTGTAGGTGGCGCTGTAGGGGCTCGCTCAAATCGTCGCCTCCGCCCGCGAAGCCGCTCCCGAGAGTCGGGAAGGTGACCTTCTGGATCGCGACTCTGCGGGTCGGCCACATTGGGAGCGTTCACCGTGATGCTGCTCCCCGTTCCCGTCGTCCCGTTGTAGTAGACGTTCAGCCCCGTTCCCGGGTAGTGGGCGAAGTTGCCCGTATCGCGAAAACGTCAGAGCCGGGGTCCCGAAGGCAGGCGGGCTCGTGTCCACCTTGACGGTCGTCGAGACGCTGGCGGTGTTTCCGACGTTGTCCGTGCCGGTGAGCGTGTACCGGTAGCAGTTCCCGGACGCGATTCCCGCGCCGGCGTTCTGAGTCGGCGACCCGGTGATCGTCACGGGTGCTCCGAACGTGCCGCAGAGGTCGTTCGAGAGCGCAGCGGACGCGACGGAGGAGGGTGGAGGAGGCAAGGCCGGATTGGGTCGCGTTCGGCGCTTCGGTGTAGTCCGTGCGAGCGGTGATCGTGAAGCTCCCGCTCGAGTTGCCGCTCGCGGTGCCCGCGCCGCTGGCGGCCTGGCCGTTGACCGTGAGTGCCCCTGCGCTCGGTGCGGCGGAATCGTCCCTCAACGTCGAGGGTCGACGTCGTCGTGTTCCCGAGCACGTCGGCTCCCGTGACATCGACGGTGGGCTCGCTGGCCGCGCCTTCGATCCACGAGAACGCGTTCGACACGTACGGGCCGCCCGACGGCGTCGACACCGAGCTCGGGGTGTGCGTCCAGCCCGCCGTCGTCCCCCCGAGCACCGACGTCGCGCTCGAAGCCGGGCCGGTGCCTGCATCCGTCAGGGCGTTTCGAAGCTGGAAGGTCCCACCTGCCCCGCCGCCGTTCCCGCGGTAGAAGACGATGCTGCTCCCATCGAAGTGCGGGCTTCACGGACGGTCGCCTGACCGACGAGCGACAGCACGTTCGTCGGCCCGGACTTGTCGATGACGTAGGCCTGTCCGGTGAAGTCGCCGTTTCCGGTGCCCACGCCCCCGAGCGGGTTCCCGACGCCGTCCTCGATCGTGTCGTCGTCCACGAGATTCAGCCCGAGGCTCCCGTCGACTCCGGTCGAGGCCGTGACCGTGTACGCGGCGTTCGCGCCGGAGACGAGCGTGATCGCAGCTCCGGTCTCTGCAGGGCCGTCCAGGTCGAAGTCCGCAGCACCGACGCCCGTCACGTCCTCGTCGAACGTCACCGACCAGCTGACCGTCGCTGCGTTCGTCGGCTCGGATCCAGCCGTGAGATCGAGGTGACGCTCGGCGCGTTCGCATCCGACGGCGACCGAGGCCTCGTTCGATGTCGGCCGTCCACGCATCGTTGAAGTCCGCAACGACCCGGTACGTGTACGTGCCGCGACGGTGTGGCCTTGTCCGACGCACGTGGTCGTTCCGAAGGGCTGTCGAGCCGGAGCAGCCGCCGGCTCCCGATCGCTGTGAAGGAGCCGCTCGCCGAGCTTGCGCTCGACGACGTAGGTCAGGCTGGCTGCTCTGGGATGCCGGTGTCATCGCGGCCTGGGTCGTCCCAGGTGATCGTCACGTGCGGCAGCCGCTCGACGCCGGGTGCGGAGATCGTTGCAGCCGCTCAGTGTGCCGGAGCTCGCGCTTGGCGATCCCGGTGCCGCTCGTCGTCCAGTAGGCGATCGCGCCCAGCGTTGCGGCCGAGCATGACCGCACCCGCCAAGGCAGCGACCGTCAGGCTTCGCCGTCCGCGACGTCTGAACGAGCCGCATCACTTCGTGGCCGTCCCCGAGTAGGAGAGCGTGAACCTCTTCGACTTGCAGCTGTCCTGGTTGGTCGACGGAAGGTTCTTGAGGCGGATCTGAGGTCGACGAGCCGCGGGAACGAGCGCCGTCCCGTTCGACGGAACCGCGACGCGCTTCGTGACCGTCGAGTCGATGTCGGACTGCTGCACTTCGACGTTCGAGCCTGCCGCGCAGCCGGGCGCGTCCGCGACCGTCGTCTGGAGCAGGGTCGACGTAGATCGTGAAGTTGTGCGGGTTGTGCAGCGTCAGAAGGAGCGGACGCCAGATCCCCGGGTACAGGAGGTCACTCGCGTTCCCGGTGATCGTGAACCCGATGCTGTTGTCCACCTTCCAGCTGGTAGGTCGTCGCGCTCGAGCGGTTCCCTGCGGCGTCGATCGCGCGCACGGCGAACTGGTGCTGGCCGTTGTTCGAGGTGTCGACGATCACCTCGAACGTGAATGGCGAGCTGCACGGGCCGTAGGGCCCGTTCTCGATCGAGCACTCGAACGTCACGCCCGCCTCGGCGTCCGTCCAGGTGAACGTCGAGATCGCGGATCCGTTCGGGTCGTCGGGCTTGTCCGTCAGCACCGGCGCGGGTGGCGCGACCGTGTCGACCGTCCACGACCGCGTTGCCGCCGGGCCCGGGTTGCCGAGCGCATCGACCGCACGCACCTGGAAGGAGCGAGCGCCTTGGCCGAGGCCGCTGTAGGACTTCGGGCTCGCGCAGGCCGCGTACGCCGCCGCCGTCGAGCGAGCACTGGAAGCCGGCCACGCCCGACTCGCCGCTCGAGAACGCGAACGACGCGCTCGTCGAGGCGACGAGGCCCGAAGGGCCCGAGGTGATCGTCGGGGCGTTCGACCGGGCCGCTGCGGTCGAGCGTGAAGACCTGGCCGGTGAAGTTGCCATTCCCTGACTCCTGTCCCACCGAGCTTGTTGCCGACCGCGTCCGCGATCGAGTCGTTGTCGACCAGGTTCAGTCCAAGCGTCCCGTCACCCGACCCGGTCGACGAGCTCACGCGTGTACGCGGCGCCCGAGCCCGGTCACCCCCGTCAGGCCGCGGTTGCGAGCCCGACCTTCGCGAGCGCGAAGTCTCCCGTGTCGACACCGGACACGGCCTCGCTGAAGCGTCACTGTCCACGAGACGTTCGGCGCGTTCGTCGGCGAGGTGCCGACGCGGGTGATCGATGCGACCGAGGGGTTCGTCGCATCGATCACCCACGTCCGCGACGCCGGGCTGCGATCGTCTTGCCGCTTGTTGTCGACCGCCCGAACCTGGAACGTGTGACTCCCTGCTGCGAGGCCGGAGTAGGTCTTCGTCGTCGGAGTCGTGCACGCCCCGAACGAGCCGCTGTCGAGCTTGCACTGGTTCGATCCACCCGACGGCGGTGACGAGAACACGAACGACGCGCTCGTCGAGCTCGTCGGGCTTGGGGGGCCCGAGCTGATGACCGGTGTCGGTGGTCCCCAGCCGCTCCGACGGGCAACTGTCGCCGTCCCGATGACGACGAGCACACCAAGCAGGACAGCAGCGATCGCTGCCCTCCGTGCTGCGCTCTTTCGATCGACCGGGCTCATCTCGGACAAACACACTCCCTTCGACGTCACGAACTTGTGGTGGAGGGGCGGCGCCGCAGCCCGCCCCTCCACCGGTGTTACGAGCTAGTTGGCGTGAAGCAGGAGGTCAACCGCGACGCTCTTGCAGTTGTCCTGGTTCGAAGCCGTGTTATCCAGCGCGATCGTTCCGGTGTATGCCGCGCCGAAGTGGTTGCCGGGCGTCAGGTCGACGTTCGCGACGCGTCGGCTGGACCAGTGTGAAGTCGGCATCGGTGCACGCCGGCTTCCACCGGACCATCGGCCTGCTCCGACCAAGCCGGGTCGATCTCGAACGTCAGTGACGTCAGGTACTGGTTGAAGCTCTGCGTGTTCTCGACGTTGATCTTGACGTCCTGAGCAGGGCCGCCCGGGACCAGGTCGAGCGGTGCCGGAGCAAGCTGCGTGACGACGAAGGCGACGTTCGTGCCGGTGTCCGCCGTGCCCGTGCCCTCACCCGAGGACGTCCAGTACGCGTAACCGCCGACCGCAGCTGTCGCGGCGACGGCGACGATGCCAACGAGGACCCACGCCCTCTTGGACATTCGCTTCATGTTGACCCTCCCTCTCCTCGTGGAGAAGACGTTGACTGCGGTTATGCCGCCAACCGTCCCCTCGTACGAGCGGGCGGGCGTAACCATTGGACACGAGAGGCCTGAACTGCCGCAGCGGTCCCTCGCTCTAGGTAGAGACCCCTCCCCTGAGGTGTCCTTCCCCTTGTTCGGGTACCCCTTTCGAGGTACCCAGCGCATTCATACTCGCGACGCGCCGCTCCGTAACTGCCAATAGAGCTGGACCCGCCTAGACCCTCAGTCGGTAGCCGCAGGCTGCGTCGACGCGTGGCCGAGGCGGTCATCGCCCGGATCTGCACGGAGAAAGTCCCGCCCCGGCCTGCGGCGCCGGGGCGGGACTGGGATCCGTGTCAGCCGACGGCCTGGCACGGCTCGGTCGGTGCAGCGAGCTACCTACGAGGCGACGCTCCAGGTCTCGGCGTTCCACGTCCCGCCCTGCTGGGTCGGGTTCCTGAGCGCGCCCTTCACCTTGACGCTGCTCAGGAGGTGCTGGGGTCGGGCGAACAGCGGAATCGAGAAGACCTCGTCCGCCAGGATGACCTCGGCGTTGTGGAGCAGCTTGTTGCGTGCCGCCGCATCGGGGGTGAACTGCGCCTTCTGCAGCATTGCGGATGCCTTCCTGTTGCAGGCAGCGCCGTAGTTCTGGTCTCCGCCGCATCCACCGATGCCGAAGAACGTGCCCGAGCTGGTCGGCCCGCCGGTGAGCGTGTACATCACCGACTGCCAGTCGCCGCCGGTCAGCGTTCCACCGCCGAAGAGCACGGCCGGCGAGATGAAGCGCGGCGTGAACTCGATGCCGACGCTCTTCAACTGCCGCTGGATGATCTCGAACGTCAGGGCCCGAAGCGGGTTGCCGGACGTCGTCGTGAACTGGAACTTGAGCTCACCCACGCCAGGACAGCTGAAGATCTTCGAGTTGCCGGCACTGGCCGTGTCAGGACCGCCGGTGCAGCCGTTCTTCTTCAGCAGTGCGATGGTGTTCCTCTGGCTGAAGCCCCACCGCTTGTACGGCGTGGCGTACGCGGACTCGAACGGCTTGAAGATGTTGCTCTGCAGAACCGGCAGGTCTTTGGGGTTGGGAACGAGGCCCGTTTTGATGTACAGCACCTCGCGGATCTGCGCCCGGTTGATGCCCTGGATGATCGCCTGCCGGACGAACTTCTTCTTCAGCGCCGGATGAGCCTTGGCGCCCTGCTGGAAGTCGAGGTGCTCCCACGAGTAGCTGGCTCCGCCCTGCACCTTGAACCTCGAGTCCTTGTAGAAGTCGACGATCTGGATCTGCGGCGAGACGGCGTCGATGACGTCGCCCTCACCGCTCTTCAGCGCCTGGTACTGCGAGGGCCCGCTGATGTAGCGGTAGACCAGCCGGTCGAGCTTGGCCGCCGGGCCTGCCTTGAAGGCAGCGTTCTTCACGAGCGTGAGCTGCGTACCCTTCTGCCAGCTCTGGAACTTGAAGGGACCGCTCGAGATGTCGACCGAGTCCGCCCAGAGCTTGTTGAAGTCCTGGCCCGCGACCTTGTGTGCCGGCAGCGGAGAGGTTCCGAGCAGGACGTCCCACGCTGCGTAGGCCCGCTTGGGCTTGAACGTGACCGTGACGGACTTGCCCTTCACCTGGACCTTCGCGATGTCCTCGAAGCCCTCACGGGAGGTGATGTCCCAGTTCGGGTTCATCGTCGTTCGGTACAAAGCCATGAAGTCGGCGCCGGTGACCGGCTTGCCGTCGCTCCAGTTCGCGTTCGCCTTGTACTTGAAGCGTGGCCTTGAGCGGCTCCTTCTGCAGGAGCTTCGGGAGGCCGTCGAGGAGGTACGGCTTCAACTTGACGTTGTTGTCGTAGATCACGCCGCCGGCCATGATCAGGTTCATCACCAGCGCGTTCGTGTAGCCGTTCCCCTCGGAGATGAAGTTGTTGAGCGTCCCGCCCGGCTCCTGGTCGTGAACGATGACCACTGTGCCGGCGCTCGCGCCGGTCGACTTGGCCGTCGCCGCGGGGCCGACGACGAGGCTCGCGACGATCGCGAGCACGCCGCCGAGAAATACGATCGAGCTTTTGCGCATGTAGAATCTCCCTCCGGAGTTGATTTCCAGTCAGGCGTCGACCGACCATCGTCACTTCGTCGGTCACTCATTCAGACGCGAATGGATGCGAGTGAGGTGGTTAGCTTTTCTTCACGCGTCTGAATCCTGATTAACGACTGACCGTCCGAAAAATGCGGTGCGTCGAATCGTGACCGGTGATTCCTATTCGTAATTTCGTTCGAGCATGCCGTGCCGATAGGGTGGTCGGGCCCCTCCGTGAACGTTCGTCCAGGGCATCTGAATTGGCCTGGGCGGCCCTGGACGAACGTGGGGTTCGTCTACGAGTGCGGCGCGCGCCGGATCAGCTGACCGCGACGTTGCGGACGGGCGCCGGTCGAGCGGAGGCCCTGTGAGCAGCGTCGATCTCGGACGCGACCTCGGCCACGTGCGACACGAAGGTCTCGATGGCGTCGTTCGTCGCACGGTCTCGATGCCAGGCAATGGCTAGGCGCCGGGGCGGCAACAGCCCGTCGAGATCGACGATCGCCGTCCGGCGGATCGTCGGGGTTGACCGCCAGACGCGGCATGAGAGCGACTCCGAACCCCGCTGCGGCGAAGCCCTGGACGACCTCGTTGTAGTCCGAGCGGAGGACGATGTTCGGCTCGATCCCGGCGGCTCGGAAGCTGTCCAGCGCAGGAGCGATCGGCAAGGGCGAGTGCCAGCAGACGAGCGGTAGCTCGGCGATCTCGCGAAGGGTGAGACGAGAGAGCGCCGTGCCGTTGCTGCCTGCTTCGGTGACGAGGACCCAGGGATCGTCGAGAACGACCGTCGCGCGGAATGGACCATCCGGCAAGGGCAAGACGGCAAAAGCGAGATCGAGCGTGCCTCGTTCGAGCGAGCTGAGCAGATCGAAATCGCCGAGCGTCTCGGCGACCTCGAGCTCGACGTCCGGAAACGCGTCTCGAAAACGGCGCATGACCTCCGGAAGCAGGCGCCTCTGGATGCTCTCGAACGCTCCGATTCGAAGGGAGCCCACCGCTCCTCGGGCGAACGCGTCGATGTCGGCCTTCGCCGCGCCCAGCCGCGCCTCGATCGCGGCCATGTGTCCGAGCAGCGACCTTCCGGCCTGCGTGGGTCCGAGCGCTCTTCGCCCGTGCTCGCGCGCGACGACCCGCGTGCCGACGATTCGCTCGAGGCTCGCGATCTGCTGGCTGATTGCCGACGGCGTGTACCCCAGCCGGGCCGCCGCACCCTTGAACGATCCCGTTTCGGCGATCGCTTGCAACGCGGTGAGATGGCGCAGCTCGAGCCCGATCCACTGGTCGGTCATGGCGCAATTCCAGTGAGCCGCATTTCCACTTGTCGAACTTCGACGTCTGAATGTCATTCGAGTTTGTCGGGGACAAAGCCCGACGTGAGCCGATCCGATCTTTTCGGGCTCGGACGAACGCGGGCTCGGCGGCGGACGTGTAGCGTCCGGCTCGGCCACCTGGCCGTCATCCGTCAACCGAGCTCTAGGAGTCCGCCTTGCCACTCGAACGCCCGCAGATCGAGAAGCCAGAGGGAGACGTCCCCTTCGAGCTCGGCATCGACGACATCGTCGTCGGGAGCGGAGACGAGGCAACCAAGGGCGCGAAGGTGGCGGTGCACTACGTCGGAGTCGCCTTCTCGTCGGGCGAGGAGTTCGACGCTTCCTGGAACCGCGACCAGCCGTTCGAGTTCAAGCTCGGCAAGGGCCAGGTCATCCCGGGCTGGGACGCCGGCGTGCAGGGCATGAAGGTCGGCGGCCGACGCAAGCTCACGATCCCGTCTGCCATGGCCTACGGCGCGCGAGGAGCAGGCGGCGTGATCAAGCCGCACGAGCCGCTGGTCTTCGTGATCGACCTGCTGTCCGTGGACTGAGCCCCGGCGGTTCGGCTGGCGGCAATCGACCCGGGCAGGCGTGCGAGCCGAGAGCCGCCAGCACTAGTTCGTCAGACGACAACGAGGAGCGGGCGTCAGTCCACTTCACGTACTTCGAACCTCGGCTTTGCGCGATCTTCGCTTCTCGCGACCGTCGCGACTAGACTCCGCATCGGCTCGGCCGTACTTGAGAAGGGGGTCTCATGTTCGAGCAGGACGAAGAGATGGCTGGAGAGTTGCTCGTACCCTGCTTCAGCGCTTGGAGCGAGTGCGGGAGCGGTGCAGCTCAGAGAGCCAAAGGCGAAGAAGCCGGGCTTCCCGCTCCAGGGTGGAAGTGGAATGGGGAGGAGTGGGAGTACAGCTCGAGGCACCTGAACGAGCCACACCTGCAAGCCGTGTCATGAGAGGCGTATCGCTGATCCGAGTGGGCCGAGTTGGAATCGAACCAACCTTGGGATCAAAAGTCTTGCCAAGACGACTGCGGGTGCCTGCAATGAGTTGTAACCACCTGCAACTGCGCTCGTTCGGTGCAGCAGTGTGATGCAACGAAACGCAGCGTGCGGAGACAGGCCGGTACTCCAATTCGTACTTCGCATGACCATGAATGGTCGGGCTCGACGACTTTTGCTTCGCTCTACTGCGCGCGGTAGTCGCAGATTGACTTGAAAGCTCTCGACGCCACTAGGATCGGCTACGTGTCGAGTGCGCGCTTTGAGGTCACCGTCTCCGACGTAATGCTTCGGCGACCGAAGACCCTTCCTGCCGATGTCACTGTGGCCGATGCACGCGCGGCTCTCGAGCACGCAAGCGTGCAAATGCTGCTCCTCGTCGATGGAGACCGCTTCTACGGCGCGGTGACCTCGATTCCCGACGACGCCGCACCGCAAGTCCCGGCCGTCGGGTACGTCGACACGTCGGCACCAGTCGTTGCCGAGGATACGCCGGTCGCGGATGCGCTCCAGCGGCTCGAGCACAGGCCGAACGGTCGCCTCCCAGTCCTCGATGGGGACGAGCTCGTCGGACTCGTCTGCCTTGCGAAGGATGGTGTGACCTTCTGCGGGTCTGCGCCGCCGAGTTGAGCGACCGACCTAGCGAGCCACGACGGTGCCTCGGCCGGTAACCCTTTTCACTGGGCAGTGGGCGGACCTTCCGGTTTCCGACCTCGCAGCCGCGTGTGCCGGCTGGGGGTTCGACGGTCTCGAGCTCGCGTGCTGGGGTGATCACTTCGAGGTCGACCGTGCGCTGACCGACGACGCCTATTGCCGCGAGCGAAGGCAATTACTCGAGGGGCATGGCCTGGAGTGCTGGGCTCTCGGCGCACACCTCGTCGGACAGGCGGTCTGCGATCCAATCGACGCCCGGCATCAGGCGATCTTGCCGGCGGACGTGTGGGGCGACGGGGAGCCCGATGGTGTGAGACAGCGAGCGGCGGAGCGAATGAAGGACACTGCACGAGCGGCTGCACGCTTCGGTTTGACGCAGGTGAACGGCTTCACAGGCTCCCCGATCTGGCATCTCCTCTATTCCTTTCCGCCGAACGACTTCGACGAGATCGAGCGCGGATACGAGGCGTTCGCCGAAGCGTGGTCACCGATCCTCGACGTGTTCGATGCCGAGGGAGTCCGTTTCGGTCTCGAGGTGCACCCGACAGAAATCGCATACGACTTCGTCACCACGGAGAAAGCGCTTGCCGCCTTGGATAGACGAGCTGCCTTCGGTGTCAATCTCGACCCCTCGCACTTCGCCCATCAACACCTGGATACGGCCCAGTTCGCTCTCAAGTTCGCCGATCGCATTTACCACGTCCACGTCAAGGACTCGAAGAAGCGGCTCGACGGTCGCCGGTCCATCCTCGGCTCGCACCTGAACTTCGGGGACGAGGCCCGCGGTTGGGACTTCGTGTCGCCCGGTCACGGTGACGTGGACTTCGAAGCGCTCTTCAGGGCGCTCAATCGCATCGGCTACGACGGACCGCTCTCGATCGAATGGGAGGACTCTGGGATGGATCGCGAGTACGGCGCCCAGGACGCCCTCGCCTTCGTCCGGCGAACGGACTTCCCCGCATCCGACCTCGCGTTCGATGCGGCGATGCAACGTGACGCAGATCGGAGCGAGTAGCGCAGAATCACCGCCTTTCCCCGAGTGCCCGGCCACGTAGAACCGGACACCGAAGGTACCGTCTGCGCCGTGTCCCGAGACGACGAGTTGGAGCGCTACCGAGCCGCCCTCCCGCGACGGCTCAACGCTGAGTTCGTGGAGCGATGGGGAGCCTGCGGGCGGGGCTACGTTCTGACGGACCTGAACCGCGACAGGCTGTGACGCTGCTGGTGGTGCACACGCGCATACGAGCGAGCGTTCGAGACTCCGGAACCAGGGTGTGTAGTCGGAGACCTGGGTTAGTCGCGCCCTGGCGCGTGGCCTCCTCTTCGCGCACACGCGCTGGAGGGGTGCGACGCAGCTTGGCCGACGTGGGGAACGCGAACCGGACAGGTGGCTAGTCGATGCGGGGTCTCAGCATTCGTATCCCTGCGAGGCCGCGTACTCCGCGGCAACGCGGTTCGGCACGCACATCGCCCAGGCGCCCTCGACGAGGTCACGCATCTCGTCGGCGTCGATGGCGGCCGGGCGCACGTGCACCCAGTTGAAGCGCATGTCCGACTGGGTCGGCAACGAGAACTTGTGCGGCTCGGACTGGATGAGCGCGCTGCGCAACTCCTTCGGGAACGCGAAGCCCATCGTTTCCCCGTCCTGGGAGAAGGCCAGGTAGACGATCTGGCCCACCCTGAACTTCACGCGCCCGCGCACGACCGCCTCGTAGCTGCGCGGAAGGCTAAGCGCGAGCTCGCGCACATCGTCGAGCGTCACGGGCAGGGTCGCCCCCCTTAGAGCTCGATCCCCGAGACCGGATGCGGGACGTACACGGCCTCGAGCCGCTCGATCTCGTCCTCACTCAGCGAGAGCGCCTCCGCCGCGAGCGCGTCCTCGACGTGCTCGACCTTCGTTGCTCCCACGATCGGCGCTGTGACGCCGGGTTTGTGCAGAAGCCAGGCAAGCGCGACCTGTGCGGCAGGCACGCCACGCTCCGCCGCGACTTCTCCAACGCGGTCGATGACCGGGACGTCGAGGTCTGGTCGGTAGAGCGAGTCGAGGAAGGGATCGGTCCTGGAGCGAGTCGTCAGCTGCTCGCCCGAGGAGGTTCGGCTCCCAGCCAACAGCCCCCGAGCGAGCGGACTCCACGGGAGGACGCCGACGCCCAGGTCGAGGCACTGCGGAATCATCTCCCGTTCCTCCTCGCGGTAGATCAGGTTGTAGTGGTTCTGCATCGAGACGAATCGGGTCGGGGCATCACGCTGGGCCTTCGCGAACTGCCAGGCGTACATGCTGCTGGCGCCGATGTAGCGAGCCTTCCCGGCCCGGACGACGTCGTGGAGTGCCTCCATCGTCTCCTCGATCGGCGTCTCGTTGTCCCAGCGGTGAATCTGGTAGAGGTCGACGTAGTCGAGCTCGAGGCGCTGCAGCGAGGCGTCGATCGAGGCGAGCACGTGCTTGCGGGAGAGGCCGCGGCCGTTCTCCCCTGGCATCGTTCTGCCACGCACCTTGGTCGCGACGACGTACTCCTCGCGCATCCCGAAGAGCTTGCGCAAGATGCGGCCGGTGACGACCTCGCTCTGTCCTCCGTTGTAGACGTCGGCGGTGTCGAAGAAGATGATTCCGCCTTCGAATGCCCGCCGCACGATCGGCTCGGCGGTCGCTTCGTCGAGCGCCCACTCGCGGCTCTCATGCCTGCCGAAGCTCATCATCCCCAGGCACACACGCGAGACGCGCAGGCCGGTGCCGCCGAGGTTGACGTACTGCATCACGGCTTCCACGGATCGTCACGTTAGTCATCGGACGGCTCATGAGAGCGCCTGATCTCGCTGAGACTGTTGTTGTCGTTCAGCCGTTGGCCGGCCGTACACGTTTGTGTATCGAGTCGCCTTGACCCCGGACACCTCTTTCGCAACGATTCGCACGAATGCGAAGAGCACTGCTTTGCTGCGTCATCGGCGTTGCTTTCGCCGCCAGCACCACTTCCGATGTGAGCGGCTACCAAACTTCGTCCGTAAGACCTCTCGACGCTCGCCACTCGCCGTTCATCGACGGCAACGCCTCACCCCGCCTTCCCGCCGGACGACCTGGGCGCATCGATGTCATCGTCGTGGGGAGGTATGACGCAGCGACCGAGTTGCTCCCGTTCATCATTCGGAACAATCGACGTCGAACCGCGGACAGCATCGAGATAGGGCTGTCTGTGACGAGTCGGTCAGGCGATCTTCTCGAAACAGACCCTCCAGCTGTCCTCTTTCCGACGGTGCTCCGTCCGGGCGAGATCGCATTCGGCGTGTTCTCGATCAACCGAGAGTACGTCCCCGCAGGAGCCCGCTTTGAGTTCCGATTTGTTCAGGAACCGTCTCTCCAGGTCTTGCTGACCGATCAACAGGTCACGAATACGAGACTCGTCAACGGCCGTGTTGCTGGAACCGCTCGCAACACCGGAAAGGAATTGGCCGCGGGCCCTATCGGCACCGGGGTCTTGTGCTTCACGGAAACAGGCGCCATCTCGAGATACCACGGAGGCGAGCGGCACACGAGCCTCGGGCCAGGAGAGAAGATTCGCTTCAGAGTGCCGCTTCGTGGCCGAAGCTGTCCAACGTTCCTGGTGGGAGCGCAAGGGTCCTAACTGAGAAACTACGGGACGTCGACGGCGACCGGCTGCGCTACGCGGCCCCTGAGCACAGACACTCGCGAGACTGCAGCGAGGGTGGAAAGCGGGCGACCTCTCGACACCGCAAGCCCCGCGAGATGTATCTCGTGGCGGGGCAGCGGCAGTCGCGAGAGTGGTGAATTCTGCAGAAGGCTGCGAGCCGATTGACTCCGGAGCTCGAAGGGCCCTAGGGGTTGTCTCGAGCGAGAGGCCCGCGACCGGCGGGCCTCTCGCTTACCCCCGCTTAGCGGATCAGCTCACGAGATCGTGAGCGGGACCGCACGGATCTGCCCCCGGATCTCGCCGCCCGGGTTCTTCGGCGTATGGATGTTCACGTAGCCGCGTCCGGCCTGGAGCGCAGCCAGGGTGGCCGCCGTCAGGTTCGCGGTGCCGCGCTGTCCGTTTCGGCAGGGCCCGCAGAGGGCCACCGCGACCGGACCTGCTCTGTCCGACGCGAGCAACGTGGATGTGCGCTGCGATCGCTCGGCCGGTCAGCCTCGAGAACCGGAGTCGCCACGCGACGGTCCCCGTTGTCCCCAGCTTCGCGAGCGTTGCCGTGAAGGTTCCGGTCGCACGCTTGACGTTCCCCTTCGGCTTGGGAACCTCCTGCCGCGAGGAAAGAGCCGTCGAGATGCTCGCGCTCGTGGCGAGCTGGCCACGAATCTCGCCCGCGGCGTTCGTCGGTGTGTGCACGTTTACGTATGCCGTGCCGGCCTGGATCGCATCGAGCGCGGCCTGGGTCAGAGCGCCGGTGCCGCTGGCCGGGCTCGAGCAGGGCCCACACAGGGGCAGTACCACTGGGCCGGGCGACCCGGCGGCTCCCGTGTGGATGTGAGCGGCGTTCGCGTTGGCGGTGAGGCCGGTGAATGAAAGCTGCCACGTGACGGACGCCCCTGTGTCCGACTTCGTGACGGTCGCGGAGAACGTGCCTCCAGCGTTCGACACTGCGCCGGTGGGCGACGGCACCTCCTGGGCGGCGTTCAGCACCGTCCGGATCTGGATGTTCGTGGCCTGCGGTCTCGCGGAAGCGCCGACGGTGGCAACGAGGGCGCCTGCGAGAGCGAGAGCCGGGATGAGTGCACGAGTTCTCATGGACCCCTCCTTCTGAGCGTCTGCAACTCCTCTAGTAAGTGGCTGTACGCGAGTGTCGGCGCGACGGATTGATGTGCGGGTACCAGAGGTCGAGCGTCATGCCCAGGCGCCCACAACGCCAGTGGTGCGGGCGCCAGGTTCAAGCCCTTGCAGCCTTCACAACGTGCAAGTGCGCATCGGGTGTGCATCAGGCGACCGCTCCCGACGGTCTTGGCACACATGACCCGCCCAGCTAAGCCAGATCTGCGTAGCCGAGCGGGCCTAAGAAGGCCCATACGGTGTTCGAACCCCCCTGCAAATCGCATTTTCCGGGGTGTCGCGTCACGCCTGCGTCACACCGGGCGAACGCCTCTGGCACGGAACCGAAACTCAACGCTCACCCTGAATCTTGGGCTTATCGGAAGCTCGTCAACCTGCCGCGCCGTCCCCTGCACCCGAGCCCGTGTCAGGCTCTACGACCGCGGCGATGCGATCGTCCGTCTCCGTAATCGCGTGTGCGATGCGGCGCACTTGCGTCGACAATTGGGACACGGCGGTTGCGACGTCGTCGAGGCGCAGCGCGACTCCGCTCAAATCGCCCGCGTCAACGGGTGTAGTGCTCTGGTCGCGGAGCAAGCCCGTCTGGAAGCCGATCCCCACAGCGTGCGCCACCGAGCTTGATCATCAGCTGATTTGACTCTGTTGCAGGAATTTCCTCTATGGGCCGAGTTGGAATCGAACCAACGACCTTGGGATTAAAAGTCCCCTGCTCTACCAACTGAGCTATCGGCCCGGTCGAACGAGTGTAGAAGCACACGGCGGGGGAACGCCGGCGGCCGTCCCCGCTCTACACTCCGAGCCGGGCCCCCATCGACTAGCGGCCTAGGTCACCACCCTTTCAAGGTGGCAGCACGGGTTCGAATCCCGTTGGGGGCACCTAGTTCCGTCGGACCAGCGGCGGGGCACGGGCGGTTAGCTCAGCTGGTAGAGCACCTGCTTTACACGCAGGGGGTCAGAGGTTCAAGTCCTCTACCGCCCATAAGAGGCACCTTGCAGTCGTCGCCCGTCCGGGCGCTGGGATTCGAGGTATCGAACTACGTGACCTCGGAGCGTCATTCGGGTACGCCAAGAGTCCATTCCACGTGATCTCCGTTCAGCTCACTCGAACGAGTGATTTCTCACCCGGACGGGTGAGATTGACCCATGATGCGTCGGGGGAGACAAGCACCGGACTGATCGATCAGGCAGCGCCCTGCATCTGGGAGCAGGGTGCTCCCGGTCCGGCGAGCGCCGTAACAGCAAACGACGATGAGTGAGGGGTCATGACGAAGGCGACAACCAACGTGGACGCTCTGGCGAAGCCGGACTTGACGGGCAAGAAAGAGAAGGATCGGTGTGACATCGAGCTTTCATCCTCGATGAGAGAACTGATCCTGAGCTTCGGAGTTGGCGACTCCGACCCAACGTGGAATGCCGACGCGTACCCGCGTCGAACTGCGGCCTAGCACGATCCTCCGCTAGGAAGTCGGACACGTCTACCAGCCGGCGGGCGGAGCGATGTACACCGCGACGCCGAGGCCCGGAAGCTTGTCCGAGACGAAGTCCCCGAGTGGACTGACTACTCGTCCCTCGCGGAAGACGCGGAGCTTGCGACCCGCGAGGCCCTGAACGCTGAAGGCGGCGGTCGCGGGGGCGGTGGACGTGTTGACGGCGATGACATAGGTGGCGCCGTTGTAGCGGCGCGCCGCCACGCGCACGGGGCTCTGGATCGACCAGCTGGACTTCGCGACGGGTGCGAGGAGCGCGGGGGCCAGCGCGACGATCTCCCGGTTCGAGTGGCGCACCTCGCTCCGGATCTCCTCTTCCCAGTAGTCGGGGAAGTAGCCGATACCGCGCGCTCCGCCTGCGATTGCGAGCCAGGTCTCGGCGCGGACGACGCCCGGGCGTCGGATCGACGTTCGAGCGACAGTGCTCCATCGGCCCGGCCTCGATCCACTGGAATGTCGGCTTGCCGCCCGTGAGCGCGATCAACTCACGCTGCATCCAGAAGACGTTGTCGATCTGGTCGAGCGAGCAGCGCACCTCGACCGGATAGGTGTCGAAGCCGATGATGTCGGCGCGCGCGAAGAAGCCGGGGTAGATGTCTCTGCCGTAGGGTCCGGGCGCGGCGCCGGCCGAGAAGTGGTCGGTCAGAGTCAGGAACGTGACCTTGCCGTTCTCCTTCGGCGCCGGGAGTTTCTCGGGATCCCCGACCGAGACGTCGGCCTCGTCAGGAAGATGCCAGCCGACGCGTCCAGGGCCGCCGATCCCCGGCGTCGCCGCGTCGACGGTGGACATCGCGCGTCCGGCGAGCCTGGCCAGCTGCTCCTGTTCGTCGTCGCAGCTGACGCCGAGGAAGAGGTTGATGCCGGCGGCGATGCTCGTCGGGTAGTAGGTGGGGCACTGGCGCCAGACCATGCGCGGGAAGACCGCAGCGCCGTTGACGCGGAGCGGCGCCGAGGACTCGACTCTCGGAGTTCCGGGCGGGATCGCGCCCGGAGACGGGGGAGTCGGCGTCACGCCCGGCGGAAGCTTGGGTGGGAGCACGAACGGGGAGTCAGGGGTGGACGATCCGTCTGCGGGAGTGGGCGCCGCGGACGCGTCGACCGAGTGCGGCCAGGGATCGGTTCGGAACGAGCCGCGCGCCTCGGCGCGCATGCCGTTCCGCCACCGGGCCAGCACGCGATAGCGGTATGTGGTCGCGGGCTCGAGCCCGTTCAGCGCGGACTTGCCCGACTGAGCCTGTCGGACCGCGGTCGTCGTCGACCAGATTCCGTATCTCTCGTCCAGGCCGAGCTCGACCACGACGCGCCCCGGCTCCGGAACCTGCCACCTGACGACCGCAGAGAAGGCGCCGACCTGCTCCGCGACGATCTCGGGAACGGGCACGCGAGAGGCGTTTGCACCCGCGGACGCGAGCGTGGCGGACGCCACGAAGGCAAGCAGGAGTAGAGCCGCAGAGCACCGCCGCATGTGGTGACTGTCGGCACGCCTTTACCCCTCGAGCGTCACTCACGAGAGGGATCACTGATCGCAGTAGTCTCAGGCGCGTGGATCTGGCCGGCAAGACCGCGATCGTCACGGGCGCGTCCAGCGGCATCGGCGCGGCGACCGCGCGGAAGCTGCGAGAGGCCGGCGTTCGCGTCGTCGGCGGGGCGCGCAGGGTCGAGCGCGTCGAGGCGGACCTCGCGCTTCCGCTCGACGTCATGGACGAGGAGAGCGCCGCCGCCTTCGTCGGCCGCGCGGCGGACGAACTCGGAGGCGTCGACATCCTCTTCAACAACGCCGGTCTCGCTCTCGGCCGCTATCCGTTCTGGGAGTCGAATCCCGAAGACGAGCAGACGGTTCTGCATACGAACGTGGACGGAGTCCTCCGCATGACGCGCCTGTGCCTGCCGCACGTGAACGACGGTGGCCACATCCTCTTCATGGGCTCCGTTGCAGGACGGCAGGCGTACCAGAACGCTGCGTCCTACGTGGCCGCGAAGTTCGCGGTGCGCGGTTTCGTCTACGCGCTGCGCGAAGACCTGCTCGGACGCCCGATCCGGATCACGACCGTCGATGCCGGGCTCGTCGAGACCGAGTTCTCGCTCGTCCGCTACCGGGGCGATGCTGACGCCGCGAAGGCCGTGTACGAGGGAGTCGATCCGGTGACGCCGGAGGAGATCGCGGACTGCGTCATGTTCGCGTTGACCCGGCCGTTGCACGTGAACGTGGACGAGATCGTGGTGAAGGCGCTTGCGCAGTCGGGCGGCGCCAGGATCGTCCGGAAGACATGAAGGCCGCTCCTTGCTGACGATTCTCGAAGGGTCGACCTTCTGCATGTCGGACGAGCGAGGGGACATCGGCGAGCTCACGAGCGGCTTCTTCGCGCACGACACGCGGTTTCTCTCACGGCTCGCGCTCTCTGTGCAGGGATCTCCGTTGCTTCTCCTGTCGTCAGGCCGCGTCGAGCACTTTGCAGCGTCGTTCTTCCTCCGCAACGCGAGCTTGAACGGGCTTCCTCAGGACGCCCTCTCGATCTCGCGCGAGCGCTTCGTGGGCACGGGCATGCAGGAGCGGATCGCGATCCGGAACGAGAGCATGCACAGGCTCGAGTTCGAGGTCTCGCTCGAGCTCGCCGCGGACTTTGCGGACATCATCTCGGTGAAGCTCCACGACTTCGCGCTCGGCGATCCCGAGAATGCGCCGGACCTCCCGCCGGCCGCACCTTCCACCTACGACGAAGGTCGCGGCCAGATCCTGATCGCGGACCCGAAAGGCGACCTGAGAACCCGCATCGTCCTCTCGCAACACGGTCGAATCCACGAAGGCGGAGCGACGTTCGATCTCTCTCTCGATCCGCACGAGCGCTGGGATCTCACCATCGACGTCGTTCCCTCGCTCGACTCCGAGACGGATGCGGAGCTGGCGGAGCATCTGAGCGACGAGCGCGAGACGCTGGGAGACGTCGTCGCCGCCTGGACGCTGCGCGTTCCGCGAGTGCGCGGCGGCTGGGAGAGCCTGCGCCGTGCGTTCGACCGCTCGATCGCCGACCTGGCCGCGCTCCGCATGCGCACGGGCGAGTTCCGGCGACCGCTCTTCGCCGCCGGCATGCCCTGGTTCATGACGGTATTCGGCCGGGACACGGCGATCACCTCGCTCCAGTCGCTGCTCCTCGGCCCGGAGCCGGCGGTCGGCGCTCTCGATGCGCTCGCCGAGCTGCAGGCGAACGCCGTGGACCCGGCGATCGACGCCGAGCCTGGGAAGATCGTCCACGAGGTCAGGCACGGCCGGGCTGCCGAGTTCTGGTTCCCGCGCTACTACGGCTCCATCGACTCCACGCCGCTCTTCCTCGTGCTGCTCGCGGAGACCTGGCGCTGGACGGACGACGCGACCCTCGTCCGCCGGCTGCGGGAGCCGGCCATGCTCGCGCTGGAGTGGATCGACCGCTACGGCGACCTCGACGGGGACGGCTTCGTCGAGTACGCGCGGCGGGCGGACGGCGGCCTGACCAACCAGTCCTGGAAGGACTCCGGCGACTCGCAACGCTTCCACGACGGACGCTTCGCCGACGCGCCGATAGCGCCCGTCGAGGTGCAGGGCTACGTGTACGACGCAAAGCTCGGCCTGGCCGAGATCGCGCGCGAAGTGTGGCGCGAGCCGGAGCTCGCCGAGCGGCTCGAGCGCGAGGCCGCCGACCTACGGGCGGCGTTCGACAAGGCGTTTTGGGTCGAGGAGCGCGGAGGCTTCTTCGCGCTGGCGCTGGATGGGGACAAGAAGCGCGTCGACGCCCGCAGCTCGAACATGGGGCACCTGCTCTGGAGCGGAATCGTCCTGCCCGAGCGCGTGCCGCGGGTCGTCGACCAGCTCCTCTCGGAATCGCTCTGGTCGGGCTGGGGGATCCGAACGATGGCCAGCGACGAGGCGGCGTACAACCCGATCAGCTACCACAACGGAACGGTGTGGCCCCACGACACGTCTCTCACCGCCTGGGGGCTCGCCCGGCATGGCTACCCCGAGGCCGCGAGGCGCGTGGCGCGCGCACTGATCGAGGCTGCAGCCCACTTCGACTGGTCGCTGCCCGAGGTGTTCGCGGGCTACGCGCGCGACGAGACGCCGTTTCCGATCGCCTACCCGACCGCGGCCCGTCCGCAGGCGTGGGCCGCCGGCACCCCGATTCTGCTCGTGCGTGTGCTACTGGGGATCGAGCCGGACCGCGTTCGTCAGCGGCTCGTTACGAACGTGACCGACGAACTGCCGAGCTGGCTCGAGGGGCTGCGGGTCGAAGGGGTGCGGGCGTTCGGGCGCAACTGGTCGGTTTCGGTCGAGCGCGGGCGTGTAACGATTGCGGAAGGCGTCTGATGCGAATCGGCATGATCTGTCCGGTCTGGTTCCCGGTCCCGCCGGAGGCGTACGGCGGGATCGAACGTGTCGTTGCGCTGCTCGCCGACGGCCTCGTCGACGCCGGGCACGAGGTCACGATGTTCGCGTCGGGCGACTCGCAGACGCGCGCGCGTCTGGAGTCGGTCTTCGACACCGCTCCGAGCGAATGGATCGGTCACACCTTCTGGGAGATGCAGCACCTCGTGAACGCCATACGTCGCGCGGACGAGTTCGACATCCTGAATGACCACACCGGGCTGCTCGGGCTCGCGTTCGGAGGGCTTCAGAACGTGCCGTTCTGTCACACGGTGCACGGGCCTCTCGAAGGGCGTCCGGGCCGCCTGTACGAGGAGGTCGTCTCCCTCGCGCCTGAGGTCAAGTTGATCTCCATCTCGATGAATCAGCGCAAGCCGAAGCTCGGCCTCCCTTGGATCGCCAACTGCCCGAACGCGCTCGATCTCTCGGTCTATCCCGTTCCGGCGCAAGTCGGGCGGTGAATATCTGCTCTTCCTCGGCCGGATGAGCCCGGACAAGGGGGCACATCGGGCACTCGCGGTGGCGCTCGAGACGGGGCTGCCGCTGAAAATCGCTGCCAAGTGCCGGGAGCCCCTCGAGATCCGCTACTTCGACGAGTTCGTGCGTCCGCACCTCGGCGAGTCGATCGAGTACGTGGGCGAAGTCGGGCACGCCGACAAGGTCGAGCTCCTGCTCGGGGCCCGCGCGCTCCTTCACCCGATCGACTGGGAGGAGCCGTTCGGCCTCGTTGCCATCGAGGCGATGGCCTGTGGCACGCCAGTCATCGCCACGCGGCGAGGCGCCGTCCCCGAGATCCTCGATCACGGGCGGACGGGGATCATCGTCGACAACTACCGCCAGATGGAGGACACCGCGGTGCTCGAACAGGCGGATTCGCTCGACCCCGCGGAGATCAGGCGCGAGGTCGAGGACCGCTTCTCGCCCGAGCACATGGTTGCGGACTACGTCGCCGCCTACGAGGCGACGATCACCGCCACGAACGACGCGTGAAGCTACGCTCGCCGTACGACCGCGAGATCGGCAAGCTCGCGGTCCCCGCGCTGGGCGCACTTGCCGCGGAACCGCTCTACCTCTTGGTCGACACCGCGATCGTCGGCCATCTCGGGCGGTCGCAGCTGGCGGCGCTCGGGATCGCAGCGACCATCCTCGGAGGGTCGTTCGCGATCTTCAACTTCCTCCAATACGGGACGACCGCTCAGGTCGCGCGCGCGGGTGGGGCGGGAGAGAGCGACATCGCGCGGCGTCTCGGCGCGCAGGCGCTCTGGCTCTCGCTTGCGTTCGGGATCGCGGTGTCGGCGCTCATCGCGATTCTCGCCGAGCCGCTCGTCGAGCTCATGGGAGGCGACGGGCAGGCCGCGGAGTACGCAGTCACGTACCTCCGCATCGCCGCGATCGGTTTCCCTGCCGCGTTTCTCGCGCTCGGCGGCCAGGGGTACCTGCGCGGGATCGCCGACCTGCGGACGCCGCTCGTGATCGTGATAGCCGGGAATGTCGTGAACGTCGTCCTCGAGGTGCTGTTCGTGTACGGCTTCGGCTGGGGCATCGAAGGATCCGCCGCGGGCACGGCGGTCGCGCAGCTCGGCATGGGCGCGGCCTTCGTGATCGTGATCCTCCGCGGGATGAGCGCTGCAGACGCGCGGCCGAGGTTCGTCCTCGCGCGGCGGGTGCTGACTCTCGGGAAGTGGATCTTCCTCCGCACGGCCTCTCTCATGCTCTCGTTCGTGCTGGCGGGCGCGGTCGCCACCCGCTTCGGCGAGGCCGCAATCGGCGCGCACCAGATCGCGTTCCAGCTCTTCATCTTCCTGGCCCTGGTTCTCGACTCGGTCGCGATCGCCGGCCAGATCATCGTTGGGCGCGAGCTCGGCGCGGGACGGACGGAGCGCGCTTATGCAGCGGGCGAGCGCATGATCTGGCTCTCGGTGGCAGCCGGCGGCGTGTTTGCCGTCGTCATGCTCGCTCTGTCCGGCGTGCTGCCGAGGATCTTCACGAGCGACGCTTCCGTGCTGGACGAGACCGCGCTCCTCTGGCCGCTCTTCGCGCTGATGCAGCCGCTGAACGGCGCCGTCTTCGCCCTGGACGGGATCCTGATCGGAGCCGGCGACGGCCCCTATCTCGCGGGCTCGATGGTGGTTGCGTTCCTCGTCTGTGCCGTGACGCTGCTCGCCACGCTCGCAGGCGACTGGGGGATTCGCGGCGTCTGGGCGGCGCTCGTCCTCCTGATTCTCGTGCGCCTGACGGCGATGTTGGCGCGCTTTCGGCGAGGACGCTGGCTCGTCACGGGCTGGGCATGAACGTCCTCGGCGGCGAGCTCGAGCCCTGTTCATTCGATCCGGTGACCGGTTTCTACCGAGACGGGTACTGCCATACCGGCAGCGATCCCGGGTTCCATGTCATCTGCGCGGTGATGACCGAGGAGTTCCTCGAGTTCTCGGTGTCGCGCGGAAACGACCTCGTCACGCCGCAGCCGCAGTGGATGTTCCCCGGGCTTCGGCCCGGAGACCGCTGGTGCGTCGTCGCGGAGCGCTGGAACGAGGCGCTCGAGGCCGGGGTCGCTCCGCCGGTCGTCCTGGAGGCGACGCACGCCTCGGCGCTCGAGTTCGCCTCGATGGGAGACCTCGAGGCGCACGCGTTCACGGACTGAAGCTCACCCGGCGGGCGCTCCGGCTTCCCGCTTCTTCTTCCAGTAACGAGCGAGACCCTGGTAGTGGTGCCAGAACGGGGCGGCCTCGTCGTACAGGTCGGTGAGCTCGGGCTCCACCTGCGCGGCGTCGTAGCGCGCCGCCGCGATGAAAGTCTGCTCGTCCATGCCGTCCTCGACGCGGCTCGCCCAGGTGTGGAGGGTCTCGCGCAGCGCGGCGAGGTGCTCCTGCACGTCGTCGAAGGTCCCGAAGTGGATCAGCGCCAGGCGGCCAGGCGTACGCCGTTCGATCTCGTCGATCGTCTGCTCCCACGCCTCGAGGTCGATCTCGGGCGGCGGGCAGGGCGGCATGACGAAGCTCCCGGGCGCGATGCGCACTCCGGCCGCATCGCCCGCATAGAGCGTTCCGTCCGCGTCGAGGTAGGAGACGTGATGCCACGCGTGTCCGGGAGTCGGGAAGCATTCGAGGCCCAGGATCCGATCCCCGACGACGTGGACGTTCCGTTCGGGAATCGGGGCGAGCTCGCCCCACAGTGAGTCGAAGCTCGGTCCGTACAGCCTGCGGGCGCTGGCCTCGAGCTTCGACGGGTCGACGAGGTGCGGGGCACCGACCTCGGACACGTGCACCTGGAGCCACGGATGCTGGCGGACGAGCACACCTGCCGCTCCCGCGTGGTCGAGGTGGATGTGTGAGAGGAGCAGGTGGCGGATGTCCGTGAGATCGAGGCCCCGTTCGGCAAGCCCCGCCTTCAGGTGAGGGATGCACGTAGTCGGGTCCGCAGTCGAAGAGCGCGGGACCGTCCTGCGTCTCGAGCACGTAGCAACCGATGATCCGCTCGTCGAGATGGTGGAGTTCGATCGGCTCGGTGACGGCCGACATCACCCGACGAGAGCCGCGTCGAGATCGGCGATCAGGTCGTGTGCCGCCTCGATGCCGACCGAGAGCCGGACGAGGCTCGGCGGCACGGCGAACGGCGCATCGGCGGTCGACGCGTGCGTCATCCGCGCCGGTTGCTCGATCAGGCTCTCTACCCCGCCGAGGCTCTCCGCCAGCTTCCAGATCTTCGTACGGGCGACCAGTGCGACGGCTTCCTCCTCGCTCGCCGCGAGGAACGAGACCATGCCGCCGAAGTTCCGCATCTGCGTCGCGGCGAGCTGATGGCCGGGATGCGTCGGCAATCCCGGATAGAAGACGTGCTCGACGCGGGTCTCCCGCTCGAGGAAGGCGGCGATCGCCGCCGCGTTCTCGCAGTGCTTCTCCATCCTGACGGCGAGCGTCTTCACCCCGCGCAGGACGAGCCAGGAGTCGAACGGGCCCGGGCACGGCGCCGAGCGACTTCTGCAGGAAGGCGAGGCGTTCGGAGACCCCGTCGTCGTTCGTCGCGAGGAACCCGCCGATCACGTCCGAGTGGCCGCCGAGGTACTTCGTCGTCGAGTGGAGGACGACGTCGGCGCCGAGCGAGAGCGGCTGCTGCAGGTACGGGGTCGCGAACGTGTTGTCCACGACGACGAGGGCGCCGACCGCATGCGCTGCGTTGGCGGCCGCATGGATGTCGACGAGGTTCAAGAGCGGATTCGTCGGCGATTCGAGCCAGACGAGGCGCGTCTTCTCGTCGAGGTGCTCGCCGAGCCCGCTCGAGATCTCCTGCGCGGAGAGGAACGTGAAGCGGTACCCCTTCGGTTCGTAGACCTGCGAGAACATCCGGTAGATCCCGCCGTACACGTCGTTGACGCAGACGACGTGGTCGCCGGGTGAGAGGAGATGCATCAGCGTGGTCGCCGCTCCGAGCCCCGACGAGAACGCGTGGCCGTGGTCGGCGCCCTCGAGCGAGGCGAGGCACTCCTGGAGCGCCGTCCGCGTCGGGTTCGCGACCCGGGCGTAGTCGTAGCCCTTGTGCACCCCGACGGCGTCCTGCACGTACGTGGACGTCTGGTAGATCGGGGTCGTGATCGCTCCCGTCGCGGGATCCGGCTCCTGCCCGACGTGGATCGCGCGGGTCTCGAACTCCATCGCTCGATCCTAGTCGCGGGAGTCGATTCGCTCGGCGCCCAGGAACGTCGCGAGACTCTCGAGCGCTTCGTCCAGGCGCGAGGTGTCGCCCCACGCGCCGACCACCCGCAGGGTGCCGGTCTTCCGGTCGAACACCGGTTCCACTCGCCCGACCAATCGGTCGCCGACGAGTATCGGGAGCACGTAGTAGCCGTACTCACGCTTCGCCTTGGGCACGTACATCTCCAGCCGGTAGCGGAAATCGAACAGCGCCTCGGCGCGATCGCGGTCGTGGATCAGGCGGTCGAACGGGGAGAGGAGCGTCACATGATCGGGGATACGGCCGTCCGAAACGTTCGGGTGCGCTTCCCAGCCCGCTGAGGTGAGCCGCACTCCGAGCGCCCGAAACCGCTTCTCGGCACGCAGCAGCTCGGCTTCGCGCAGCGAGATCCTCTCCGTCTCCGGGTACCAGCGCTCGGCGAGATCCCAGAGCCGCTGCCCGCCGCGCCGTCCCGCGACGGCGACGACTCCTCGGCCATGGAGGATGTCGAGCATCACGCTCGTGTTGCGGTTGCCATACCAGCCGTGCGACTCCCACGTCCGGATCGAGTCGTCATCGAGCTCGCGCGAGAGCAGCGGCCCGCGCCGCTCGAGCTCTCCGAGGACGTAGCGCTTGTAGCGGGCGTTGTTCCGCAGGAACTCGGTGCCTCGCCGCTCCCACGCGTACTTCCCGCTCCGTCGCCTGCGCATGAGCGCTTGCACGATCGGGAGATCCTCGATCGGCCAGATGTACGCGTTCCACTCGAAGAGCTTCTTCTGCTTCCAGAGCAGCCGATCGAGCGTGTCGGGGTCGTACGGCCCGAGCCGGCTCCAGGGTACGAGGTACTGCGGCGGTGCGACGCTCGAGATGGGATCGATCTGGAGAAAGCCGAGCCGGCGAACGGTGTCGAGCAAGCTCTTGGCGGAGCCGTCGAGGAGCTGCGCGCGGATCGCGATCCGACGAGCTTCCTCCGGCGAGACGATTCGCGGCCTCAGTCGGGGATCCGTCCGGAGAGGATCTCGGCGAGCCGCCGCGGGTCGATGTTCCCGCCGGAGACGATGCACACGACACGTCCTTCGCCGGCAGCTCCGGCGAGTGCCGCTGCCACCGGCAGCGCCGCCGCTCCCTCGGCGACGATGCGCCCGCGCTCGGCGAGCAGTTTCACGGTGGCGGCGACCGCCTCGAGCGAGATGGGGAATGCGTCCGTCACGAGCGGTCGCGCCAGCTCCCACATGTCCGATAGAAGCGATCCCGATCCCGCGCCGTCCACGAAGGACTGCGTGAAGTCGACCGGGACCGGGACTCCGTCGTTGGCGATCGCCGCGGCCACCGGGGCTCCCGTCTCCGGCTCGCACACGTAGACCTTCGTCGTAGGCGAGACGGCCCTGAGCGCACTCGCCACGCCCGTGGTCAGCCCACCGCCGCCCCAGGGAATCAGCACCGCGTCGATGCTCTCCAGCTGCTCGGCGAGCTCGAGGCCGATGGTGCCGTTCCCGGCCATGACCGGCGGGTCGCGAACGGGGTGGACGAAGTAGCCGTCGACCCCCTCCAGCTCTACGAGCGCCTGGTCGCGGTCGGCCTCGATTGCCGACCACCAGGTCTCCCAGGGCACGCGCACCACACGACCGCCGAGGCGCTCGACCGCCGTGAGCTTTGCGGCAGACGCGTTGTCGGGGACGACGATCGTCGAAGGAATGCCGAGCGTGCGCGCCATCCACGCGACACCCTGGGCCATGTTGCCCGTGCTGGTGGTCACCACTCCTTCGGCGAGCTCGGCGCGTGGTGCGTCGAGGATCGCGTTGGCGGCGCCGCGCAGCTTGAAGGAGCCGATCGGCTGCAGGCTCTCCAGCTTGAGCCAGATCTCGGCCGGCGCGTCGTCCAGGTGGAGACGGACGAGCGGCGTGCGGACGACGGTGTTCGCGATCCGCGCTCGCGCGCGCTCGATGTCCTCGAGAGGGATCAGAACTCGACCTCGCTGCCGACGCCCTGCTCCCTCGCCCGGCGAACTACGAGCTCGGCCGCCGCCAGGTCCTCGACCGCGATTCCGAGCGACTTGAAGAGCGTCAGCTCGTCGTCGTGCTCGCGTCCGGGATGCGTCCCGACGAGCACCTCGCCGAGCTCGGCCTTGATGTGATCGGGGCCGATAGCCCCCTCGGCCTGCGCCAGGAGATAGTCGCCCGACTCGTTCAGGGTCGACTCCCGTCGGTCGACGAAGAGCGAGCTCGCCGCCATCGTCTCGGTCTCGAGCTCCCGCGCTTTCGGAATGCTCGAGCCGACGGCGTTGACATGCGCGCCGGTTGCGAGCCAACGGTGCTCGACGATCGGCTCTCGCGCACTCGTCGTCGTGCACACCACCTCTGCGCCGAAGAGCGCCGCGTCAGGGGACGGGGAGACGACCGCCTCGACCTCGAGAGCGAGCTGCTCCGCTGCGTCGAGGTTTCTCGCCCAGATCCGGATCTCCGGGTCTTCGAGGACGACTCGCATCGCATGAGCGTGCGCCCGCGCCTGGACACCGGCACCGAGGATCGCGACCCGCTGCGCGTCAGGACGGGCGAGCGCGCGTGTCGCGACTGCCGACACGGCCGCCGTTCGGATCTCCGTCACCGGCGATGCGTTGAGCACGGCGACGAGCTGTCCGGTTTCGCCGTCGTGGAGCAGCACGGCGCCCTGGTGTGCGTCGAGGCCGCGAGTGGGGTTGTCGGGGGTGACCACGATCTCCTTCAGCGCGTACGCCGGCGACTCGCCGCCGCGGTGGGCCGGCATCAGGCCGAGCAAGCCGGGTGCCCCCGGCGGCCGGGCGACGGAGCGAAGCGGCTGAAAGAGCTCACCTCGGGCGAGCGACGCGAGAACCTCCTCCATCGCCTCGATGCACGAATCCATGTCGAGCAGACGGCGCACGTCGTGCTCCGACAAGACGAGAACGCTCATTCGAACAAGCCTCGCAGATGGGCGCGCTCCACCGAAGTCAGCTCGAGCGCGACCGCCTCGCGCACCGGCTCGAGATGCTCGGCCCGCGTCGGCCCTACGACTACGGCTGTTACGTCAGGTTCACCCATGAGCCAGGCGGTCGCCAGGCCCGCCATCGAGACCCCGCGCTCCCGAGCTTCCCGCTCGAAGGCTTCGAGCGCGTCGTAGACGCGATCGTTCTCGTAGCGCTCGTACGACTCCGGGCGTTGCGTCATCCGCGAGCCCTCCGGATACGCGCCGCCGCGACGATACTTGCCGGTGAGCCAGCCGCCGGCGAGCGGACCGTAGGCCTCGAAGCCGAGCCCGTGCTCGAGACAGACGGGAAGCACGCCGTGTTCTTCGTCGAGGTCGAGGAGCGACAGCGAGCTCTGCACCCATTCGTAGCGCTCTAGCCCTTCGCGCCTTGATATGCCGAGCGCCTCGGACAGCTGCTGGCCGGTGAAGTTGGAGGCCCCGACAGCGCCGACCTTTCCGGCGCGAACGAGCGCGTCGAACGCGTGCAGCGTCTCTGCCTGGGGCGCGTCCGGGTCGAAGTCATGAGCGAGATAGAGCGCGACCCGTTCGAGCCCGAGCCGCCCGAGGCTGACGTCGATCTGTCGGAGGATGCGGTCTCGTGCGAGCCCGTGGTCGGCACCTGCCTCGTTCGGATTGAAGGTCTTCGTCTCGATCACGATCGTGTCTCGGACCGAGCCGTCCTTCGCCGCCAGCCACTCGCCTATGAAGCCTTCGCTGCGGCCGCCGCCATACGCATCGGCGGTGTCGAAGGCGGTGATGCCGAGCTCCCAGGCGGCGTCCATGATCCGGAACGCCTCGTCCTTGCGAATTCCCTGCCCGAAGAACGCAGGCGCCGAACCGACTCCTCCGAAGTTCCCGCAGCCGAGGATGACGCGCGACACCGCGATCCCGCTCCGCCCGAGCTCTCTGGTCTCCACTCGTCGATCCTACGGCTAGTACCTTGTCGTCGTGAGCGAGGGAATCAGCGTCGAGGAGCTCCAGCTCGCCGCCCGTAACCACGGGATGCCGCTCGAGGCACTCCGCTGGGACGTCACGCCGGTCGGGCTCCATTACCTGCTGATCCACTACGACATCCCTGTGGTCGACCCGCAGACGTGGAGACTCGAGATCGACGGGCTGGTGGAGCGCCCGCTTTCGCTCTCCCTGGAGGATCTGCGCTCGCGACCTGCCGTCGAGGTCGTCTCGACGATGGAGTGCGCCGGGAACGGGCGCGTGCACATCGAGCCGCACGTCGTCAGCCAGCCCTGGCTGCTGGAGGCGGTGGGAAACGCGCGCTGGAAGGGAGTCGCGCTCGGGCCGCTGCTCGAGGAGGCTGGCTTGCGCGACGGCGTCGTCGAGGTGCTCTTCGAGGGGCTCGACCGTGGCGTCGAAGGCGGGGAGGAGCAGTTCTACGCGCGTAGCCTCCCGCTCGCCGAGGCGCGTCGCGACGACGTGCTCCTCGCCTACGAGGTGAACGACGTCCCGCTCCCGCCCCAGCACGGCTTCCCGCTGAGGCTGCTCGTTCCGGGCTGGTACGGGATGACGAGCGTGAAATGGCTCTCGCGCATCACGGCGCTCGAAACGCCTTTCGAGGGGTACTACCAGCGGCGTAGCTACCGGTTGCGTCAGGAGGAGGACGAGGTGGGCGAGCCCGTCTCGCGGATCCAGGTGCGCGCGCTGATGGTGCCTCCGGGAATTCCCGAGTTCCTGAGCCGGGCGCGCATCGTCTCGGCCGGCGAGTGCGTGCTGGAGGGACGCGCGTGGTCGGGCGAGGCCGAGGTCGCGGGCGTCGAGGTCTCGGTCGACGGTGGGGAGACCTGGTCCGGTGCAGAGCTCGCGGAGCGCCCCGACGGGCGCTGGTCCTGGCGCG
The DNA here is from genome assembly GCA_963838395.1 of uncultured Actinomycetes bacterium. Classification (GTDB taxonomy): domain Bacteria; phylum Actinomycetota; class Thermoleophilia; order Gaiellales; family Gaiellaceae; genus GMQP-bins7. The sequence goes on along the minus strand of CAWIQX010000014.1, from coordinate 182,693 downwards.
GCTGGCGCTTCGTGTGGGACGCGGAGCCCGGCGAGTACGAGCTCTGCTGCAGGGCGCGGGACGAGGCAGGGAACGTGCAGCCGCTGGAGCCGCCGTGGAACCTCGGCGGCTACGTGAACAACGCCGTGCACCGCGTGGCCGTGACGGTAGTGGCGTAGCGCGTGCGATTGCTGCTGACCGCGTTCGCGGCGCTGCTGCTCGCGGCCGTCGGTTCCGCCGGGGCAGCAACGGAGCTCGGCTCCACGACAGCCAAGCTGACGCTCGACGGAGGGGCCCTTCGCCCCGAGCTCGCGCTCACCCCTGGCGCTCGCTCGCTCGGCCTGATGAATCGCCGCAGAGCTCCGGCGGACGGCATGCTCTTCGTATTCCCCGGGCCGACGAGGGGCGGCTTCTGGATGAAGAACACGCTCGTTCCGTTGACGATCGCCTTCTTCAACGCCGACGGTGAGCGCGTTCGCAAGCTCTCGATGACGCCTTGCCGGACCGACCAGTGCCCCATCTACGTCCCCGGTCGAACGTATCGCTTTGCGCTCGAGCTCCGCGCCTCGGATGCTCGCCCGGCAAAGCGGCTCGGGCCCGTGCAGTCGTTGCGCCGACTCGTGCGGCTGGCGCGGTAGTTTCGCTCGGCGGTCGCAGCGGGCAGAATTCGCGGATGGAGCTCCCCAGCCCACCTCGCCTCCGCGGCCTCTTCCACCAGTACGCCTTCTTCGCCGCGGTCGCCGGAGGAGCAACGCTCGTCGCTCTCGCCGAGGGAGCACGCGCGCGCTTCGCGGTGGCCGTGTACGCGGCGGCGCTCGCGGCGATGTTCGGTGCGAGCGCGCTGTATCACCGGGTTCCGTGGCGATCCGCTCGCGCTCGTGCCTGGGCGCGGCGGGTCGACCACTCGATGATCTTCCTCTTCATCGCGGGCACCTACACGCCGTTCGCACTGCTTGCCTTCTCCGGTGTCCTTCCGGCGGTCGTGCTCGCGTGCGTGTGGACGGGAGCGGCGCTCGGAATCCTGCTCAACGTCAGCTGGATCGACGCACCGAAGTGGGTGATCGCGCCGGTTTACCTGCTCGTCGGCTGGGTCGGAGTGGTCGCCGCGCCGCAGTTCTTCACGCAGCTCGACCTGGCGTCCGCTGTGCTCGTCGCGATCGGCGGTGTGCTGTACACACTCGGCGCCATCGCCTACGCGACGCACTGGCCGGATCCGTTCCCGGCGACCTTCGGCTTCCACGAGGTCTTCCACGTCCTCGTGCTCGCGGCCGCGGTGTCCCAGTTCGTCGCCGTCTCGTTCGTCGTTCTCTGACGATGCTCCGTCTCGGCGTCTCGCGCTCGCCGCGATCCTCGTGCTGCTTCCGACCGCGGAGGCTGCGCGCGCGCCGGCCGTCGTGGTCGTCGACGCGGGCCACGACCAGCGTGGGAACTCGGATACGGAGCCGATCGGGCCGGGCTCGAGCACGCGCAAGATCAAGGACGGTGGCGGGACGCGCGGTGTCGTCTCCGGTCTCACCGAGGCAGAGCTGAACATGCGCGTCGCCGCTCGGCTTCGGTCGCTGCTCGAGGGTGCCGGCGTGCGCGTCGTCATGACACGAACGCGGACGTCCGGGACGAGCATGGGCAACATCGCACGCGCGCGCATCGCCAACCGGGCGAACGCCGGGCTCTTCCTCCGCATTCACGCGGACGGCTCGACCGACCCGAGCGCGCGAGGCTCGCACACCCTGTATCCCGCACTCAGGAAGGGCTGGACGGACGACGTCTACACGGCAAGCAAGCGTGCCGCGACCACGGTCCAGGCCGAGCTCGTGCGAGCGCTCGGCTTTCCCGACCGCGGACTGCAGGAGCGGAGCGACTTCACCGGCTTCAACTGGGCCGACGTGCCCGTGATCCTCGTCGAGATGGGGTTCATGACGAACAGGACGGACGACCGGCTGCTCGCGACGGCGACGTACCAGCAGCGGGCCGCGATTGGTCTCTGCCGCGGCGCGCTCCGGTTCCTGGGGCGTCCGAGCGCCACCTGTTCCTAGGAATTCCGGCTAGGGTACTGCCATGGCGACCAAGAGACAGCAGACGATGGCGAAGCTGACGCGTGAGCGTAACGTCAAGGAGAAGCGCGAGCGAAAGCTGGAGAAGAAGAGGGCGAAGAAGCTGGCGGCGGCCGAGGGTGGCGCGCCGATGGTCGAGTACGACGAGTTCGGCATGCCTATTCCCCAGGCCGACGAGCTCACCAGCACGACCGACGCAGACGCACTCTCGTAGCTCCCTACGCCTTCTCCTCGATCCGCATCAGGCCGAGCTGGACGATCGTCCGATAGCTCGTGAACGCGTGATGCCCGGCTTGCAGGAGGTACTGGTCGGAGTCCAGCAGGCGGCGGTAGACGTACAGCGGGACACGAACCGAGCGCTCGCAGTCGCCGCCCTTGCACTCGCACGCGAACTCGACGAGGCCTTGCGCATCCGTCTCCGGCGCGAGCTCGGCCGCCTTCCGACGATTTGCCGTTCGTCGCGCGACCCGGTAGGCGACGTCGTCCTGGACCGAGCACCGGCTTCTTGCTCGCATTGCTTGCCATTCGCGCCGCTCCTCCTGCCATGAACGGATAGGGAGGGCGCAGATGGCGCCGTCGGTATTCGTCCGGTGTCCGTCGAGTGTAGCCGCGTCAGGTGGTTAGCCCGGCGGCCGCAGCCTGCCGTTGTCCTCGTCGCAGACCCCGGTCCGGCCTCGATGATCGGAGGAATTGCCTTGGCTCGCGGCCGAAGTCGTAGTACGTTTCAAGGAGACGGTGAGAAGGTGAGGCTGCGCCGAGCACCGCTGGGGATCGCCTGCCGGCATTCCGCGTCCTTCGCACGGCCTCGCGCGCCTGGCTCTCGTCAGTGCCCTCGTAGCCGGGGCCTGCGCGACCGTGTTCGCCTCGACGACTCCTTCTCGGCGCGTCCCGGATGTTCCTTGGGCGTCGCGGCCGCCGCCGCCGCCGGATTCCCTGGAGGCCGGTACTTCAACGTCGCCTGCGGCTTCAGCCATCGCAACAACGACGATCCGATCGTGTTTCCGGGAGCGCCGGGCCGCTCGCACAACCACACGTACATCGGCAACACGAGCGTGGACGCCTCGTCGACGCCCGCGTCGCTCCGCGGCGGGGAGACGACATGTGACGTCGCTGCCGACGCATCCACGTACTGGACGCCCACGCTGTACGAAGGAACCGAGCCATTGCCTCCGCTGGCCGCGATCCTCTACTACACGAGGCACACGTCGTCCTCGATCGTGTCGCTGCCGGACGGGCTGAAGATGGTCGCCGGGGATCCGAACGCAAGACGACCTCAGCAGAAGAGCATCGTCTCGTGGAGCTGCGGCGGTGGCGCGGCGAAGCGGTTCGTCGTCGTGCCGCAGTGCTCCGAGGAGAGTGCGCTGGTCTTCAACGTGCGCTTCCCGAACTGCTGGAACGGGCGCGCGACCGACAGCGCCGACCACAAGCGCCACATGGCGTACTCGGCAGCCGGCGCGTGCCCTGCGTCGCACCCGGTGCGGGTGCCGACGATCTCGCTCGTGATGATCTACCAGTCGACCTCACGGCACGCTCGCCTCTCGTCAGGCAAGTTCGGCGCGCACGCCGACTTCATGAACGGGTGGGAGGACGACGTGCTGGCGCGGCTCGTCGCCGCCCTGAACTAGAGGCTAAACGGCGGGCGCCGACGCGGTCTCGCCCTCGCCGACCGCGACGACGTCTTCACGCTTCAAGAGCAGGAACAGCAGCACCGCGGCAGCAGCGATGAGCACCGCGCTTCCGAGGAATGCGACGTGGAAGCCGTCGACGAGCGCCTGCGCCTGATCGGCTTCGCTCGGCTGTCCACCGACGCCGGCAAGCGTGTCCTCCGTCGCGCTCACTGCAAGCGTGGAGAGAACCGCCAGCCCGACGGCGCCCGCCGATCTGCTGCGACGTGTTGAAGAGCCCGGACGCAAGTCCCGCATCCGAGTTCGGAATGCCGCTCGTGGCGATGAGCGTGACCGGCACGAACGTGAGCCCCATGCCGATCGAGGCCAGCATGACCCCTGGCAGGAAGTCCGTCACGTATTCGCCGCCGGGTTGCAGGCGGATGAACAACAGCATCCCGGCCACCGCCATCGTCATTCCGATGAGGGGAAGCTCCCGAGCGCCTACCTTCGCTACGAGACCCTGCGAGAGACCGGCGCCGATGATGATCCCCGCGGTGAAGGGCAGGAAGGCGAGGCCGGCCTCCAGCGCCGAGTAGCCGAGCACGCGCTGCAGGTAGAGGGTGTTGAAGAAGAACATCGCGAAGAGGCCCGCTGCGACGAAGAACATCGCCACGTTCGCGGCGCGCACGGTCGGCACGCGGAAGATGCTCAGTCGCACCAGCGGCTCGACCGAGCGGCGCTCGATGAGCACGAACGCGGCGAGCAGCGCGAGCGCGATCCCGCCCACGATCAGCGTTTGAGCCGATATCCAGCCTTTCTCCTGCGCCTCCACGATCGCGTAGACGAGGACGATGAGACCGGCGGTCACCGTCACGGCGCCGGCGAGGTCGAATGCCTTGTGCGCGCGCTCGTCCTTCGACTCCGGCACGTATTTCAGGGCGGCGACGAACACCGCGATCCCGACCGGGATGTTGACGAAGAAGATCCACGGCCAGGAAAGGGCTTCGACGAGGATCCCACCGACGACGAGGCCGACAGCGCCGCCTCCTACGGCGATCGCCGCCCACACGCTCATCGCCTTCGCGCGCTCCGGGCCCTCGGCGAACGTCGTCGTGATGATCGAGAGCGCCGCGGGAGCGACGAGCGCGGCACCGAGGCCCTGCAGACCGCGGCAGACGATGAGCACCTCCGAGTTCGGCGCGAGCCCGTTCAAGAGGGAGGCGACCGTGAAGATCACGACGCCGACGAGGAAGATCCGCTTACGCCCTACGAGGTCGCCCGCACGCCCGCCGAGCAGAAGGAAGCCGCCGAAGACGAGCGTGTACGCGTTGACGATCCACTGCAGGTCGGCTTCCGACATGTCGAGGTCGTCCTGGATCGACGGCAGGGCCACGTTCACGATCGTCGCGTCCAGGATGACCATGAACTGCGCCATGCAGACGAGGACGAGTACGAGCCACGGATTCACGTGCCCCTGAGTGGGCTGAGCGAGTGACGGCGGTGTCGCTCATGAGCCTTCACACTACTGATCGGTCTCGAGCAGTCGCCACTCACCCGCTGCAGGTGAGCGCACCGTCATGATCGGCGCTATGGGGCAGGCGATCGTCTACGGAAGCGTCGCTTCGGCGGCCCTGGTCATCGGTGCGGTGATCGGCGTCCGCTGGACGCTCTCCGACCATCTGTACGCCGTCGTCCTCGCATTCGGAGGCGGCGCTCTGACGAGCGCACTCTCCTTCGAGCTCCTGGCTGACGCCGATGAGTACGGCGGCGTGTGGTACGCGGCGTTCGGCCTTCTCGCCGGGTCCGCGACGTTCATCCTTCTCGACAAGCAGCTGATGGACCGCATGCGCGGCAGCGCCATCGGCTTCGGGCTCCTCGCCGCCGCTGTGCTCGACGGGATTCCGGAGAGTCTCGCGCTCGGGGTCAGCCTGGTCGAAGGCGGCGGCCTTGCGCTGCTCGTCGCCATCTTCATCGCAAACGTCCCGGAGGCTCTGGGCGGCGCAACCCGCATGCGCGACGACGGCAAGTCGGCGACGTACGTCGTGGGGATCTGGACGGTCGCCGCGGTTCTGATCGCGGCGTCGGTGGTCGCGGGGCGACTGCTCCTGGGTGACGCCCCCGGCAACCTGCTCGCGGTGTTGCTCGGATTTGCGGCCGGCGCCGTGCTCGCGGCTCTCGCTGAGTCCGTTCTGCCCGAAGCGTACGAGCGCGGCGGTCCCTACGTGGCATTCGCGACCGTCGCCGGGTTCCTGGTCTCGTACCTTCTCTCCGAAGCGTGACTGCGCGCTGATTGCCTAGCATGGTCGGCGTGGAGAACGCATCGCTCACCGCCGCCCCTCCGGTCGCGGATCGCCTCGAGCAGCATCGTTCCGAGCTGACCGGCTACGCGTACCGGATGCTGGGCTCGGCATTCGAGGCCGAGGACGCAGTGCAGGAGACGTTCCTGCGGGCATGGCGGAGCTTCGACCGCTTCGAGGGCCGAGCGGCGCTCCGCTCGTGGCTCTACCGCATCGCCACGAACGTCTGCCTCGACATGCTCGACAGCCGCAAGCGACGTGCTCTCCCGATGGACCTGGGCCCGGCGCGCGAGCCCGTCGCCGAGAACCTGAACACGCTGCCCGAGGTGACCTGGATCGAGCCGATTCCGGACGGCCGCGTTGCCCCGGAGGGCGATCCGGCTGAGGTCGCGGTGGCACGCGAGACGATTCGGCTGGCGTTCGTCGCAGCCCTGCAGCACCTCCCGCCGAAGCAGCGCGCCGTGCTGATCCTCTGCGAGGTGCTGCGCTGGAAGGCGTCGGAGGTCGCGGAGCTCCTGGAGACGAGCGTCGCCTCCGTGAACAGCGCTCTTCAGCGCGCACGCGCGACGCTGGACGCCACCGACGTGACGACCGACGCGCCGCTCTCCGTCGACGAGGCTGACGCCGAGTTGCTGGCGCGCTACCTCGCGGCGTTCGAGCGCTACGACATGGAAGCGCTCACGTCGTTGGTGCACGAGGACGCGACGCAGTCGATGCCGCCGTTCGATCTCTGGCTCGCAGGTCGCGACGACATCCTCAGCTGGTGGGTCGGCCCCGGTGCGGCTTGTCGCAACTCGCGGGTGATCCCCACCGTGTCGGCAAACGGCGCTCCCGCATTCGGGCAGTACAAGCCGAGCGAGAGCGGTGACGGCTACGAGCCGTGGGCGCTCCAGGTGCTCGAGATCGAGGACGGCAAGATCGTCGAGTTCACGTTCTTCCTGGACACGAAGCGGCTGTTCCCGCTCTTCGGGCTGCCGCTCGAGTTCCAATCTCCGTAGGCCGGCTTCACGACCCAGACCGGACTCGGTTCGGGAACGCATCGCTCCGCGAACCGCCCCGGCAGACATCCTCGAGGCCCATGAACGCGACGAGCTCGAGAAGCTCGTCGGACGCGTTGCACAGCTGCACCGTGCAACCCTGGCGCCGCGCGGCGAGCTCGAGCCGTGCGAGGGCATCCACCGTCACGGCATCGGGATCGACCCCCGCTACGTCGCAGAGGACGACGCTCGCACCAGTGGTCGCGCCGAGCAGCGCGCAGACCCGCGCACACAGGCCCGGAAGGTCGGCGCGTGCGATTGGGCCGCGGATCGCGAACGCGAGCGTGTGCGGCCCTGGGGCTGCCATCGACGAGAAGGACCGGCCGGAGGGACGAAACTCATCGACCCGCCGGGATCGTTCCTCTCGTTCGGAACCGCAATCCGCCTGCACCTCACCGGTCGGGAGTTCGGCTGGTGCAACCAGCCCGTCGCTCGCCCGGCGGCGGCCCGCCGGGCGGCGGGTAGGCTCGATCGATGCGCGTTGCCGTCACGGGTGCTTCCGGCCTTATCGGCTCCACCCTCGTGCCAGTCCTTCGCGGAGCAGGCCACGACGTGGTCTCGCTCGTTCGTCGGGAAACACAGAGTGCGGGCGAGGCGCAGTGGGACCCCGTGGCCGAGACGATCGACGTCGCTGCGCTCCAAGGCGTCGACGCGATCGTCCACCTGGCCGGCGAGAACATCGGACAACGCTGGACCGAGACCGTCCGGAGACGGATCTTCGACTCGCACGTGCAAGGAACCCGGATCGTTGCCGAGGCCGCCGCAGCGCTCGACCCGCAGCCCGCGCTCTTGTCGGCATCGGCAATGGGTTTGTACGGACAGCGAGGCGACGAGGAATTCACGGAGGCGAGCCCGCGCGGTGCCGGATTCCTGGCCGACGTCGTCGAAGCCTGGGAGGCGGCCGCGGAGCCGGCGCGTCAGGCAGGTGTCCGCCTGGTGCGGTTCCGGCAGAGCATCGTCCTTTCCAAGGACGGGGGTGCGCTCGCTCGGATGCTGCTTCCGTTCCGCATGGGCCTCGGAGGACGCATCGGCCACGGCCGCCAGTGGTGGAGCTGGGTGACGGTCGACGATGTCGCAGCCGCCTATCTCTTCGCGCTCGAGCGGCCGATCGAGGGCATCTACAACCTCTCCGCACCCGGGGTCGTCAGGAATGCCGACTTCGTGAACACCCTCGGGAACGTCGTCGGCCGCCCGACGATCTTTCCGTTGCCGGGCGTCGCCGTCCGGCTCGCGTGGGGCGAGATGGGGGAGGAGATCCTGCTCGGCGGGCAGCGCGTCGTCTCGGACAAGCTCCAGGGCGAAGGGTTCGACTTCGCGCATCCGGAGCTCGACGGCGCGCTCAGGCATGTTCTCGGGCGCTAGGGCGGGTACACGGGTCTACCGTCCCTCGCTCTCTCGCAGGAATCCACCGACGATCTCGAGATACCGCTCCGTCTCCTCGAGCACCGGAGTGTGGGAGCTCTCCTCGAAGACGACCTCGCGCGCCTGCGGGAGGCCGCGAACGAGTGTGGCAGCGATCGTCTCGGTCGAGAGGTCGTACCGCCCTCGGATCACGAGCGCGGGGACGTCGAGCTCGTGAAGTCGCGGACGCACGTCCCAACCCCGGAGCGCGCCGGTGAGCGTCCATTCGTTCGGCCCCCACATCGCGCGGTAGCTCTCCCGTCCGCGCTCGAGCAGCATCCGCTCGAGCTCGGGCGGATCTGCGTCGCCGCGGTAGAAGTGGCGCGCGTTGAAGACGGCCTCCGCCCGCTCGTACGCCGGAGTGTCGTAGCTCCCGGCGCGTGCGTGCTCGTCGAGGACGGCGCGCACATCGGCCGGCAGCTCATCGCGCAGCCGCCTCACCTCCGACTCCCACTCGTCGGCGCTCGCGAGCGTCGAGGAGAGGACGAGGCTCGAGAGCCCGCCGAATCCCGAGAGTGCGTGCTCCAGCGCGAGCATCCCGCCCCACGACGTGCCGAGCAGATGAACGCGGTCGAGACCGAGCTGCTGCGCAGCGCCGCCAGCTCGTCGAGGAAGACGCCGAGACTCCATTCGATCTCCGACGGGCCGGTCGGAGCGCCCACAGCCCAGCTGGTCGTAGAGGACGACGGCGCGACCCTCCGCCGCCAGCCGCTCGAGAGGAGCGAAGTAGTGGTGCGTCGAGCCAGGCCCGCCATGGAGGCAGAGGAGTGGATCGCGTCCCGACCCGAGCTCGCCGACGACCCGGAACCACGTCCGGTGGCCTTTCCATTCGAGCCAGCCTTCGCGCTCCGTCATCGGCCGATCCTGGCAGCTTCGAGGTGAGAACGCGCTTCTGCGACGAGCTCCCGTTCGGCTTCGGCTGGATCGCCGACGAGCCTCCTCGCCTCGAGCGCGCCTCCCACGCGCTCGTGGACGACGGGCGCGTCTGGCTCGTCGACCCCGTCGACGATCCGGCGCTCGAAGCACGGATCGACGCTTCCGGACGGGTCGTGGGCGTGATCCAGCTCCTCGACCGGCACGGGCGGGACGCCGCCGCGCTCGCCGCCCGCTACGACGTCCCGGTGCACGTGGCTCCCCGCGACGGCGTGCCGGGCTCGCCGTTTCGGGTGCTGCGCGCCGTCGACTTCCCCACGTGGCGCGAGGCCGCGCTCTGGTGGCCCGAGCGAAACACCCTGGTCGTCGCGGACGCACTCGGCACCGCGTCCTACTTTCTCGCGCCCGGCGAGACCCTCGCAGTCCATCCGCTCTTGCGCCTCTTTCCCCCTCGCTCGCTCGGAAAGCTCGCTCCCGAGCACGTCCTCTGCGGCCATGGCGAGGGCGTGCACGGGGCGGAGGCCGCTCCGGCGCTTCGCGAGGCACTGAGCAGCGCGCGTCGCGCGATCCCGCGCTGGCTCGTCGGTCTCGTGCGAAGTCGCTAACGGCGAGGCGGGCGAGCGCGCCGAGCACGAAGCCGAAGACCGCATGCCGCCAGGTCGCCTGCGCGAACGCGCGCGGGTTCGTGAGCAGCGGCGGGATCCCGCGCGTGCCGCGGGCCGGGTGGTAGTTGTCGACGAAATAGCAGAGGGGGTAGAGGGCGACGTGCTCGACGAGCGCCATGCCGAGTGCCAGCCGCCGCGGGCCGACGCCGGGCAGGATCCGTCGTGCTTGGCTATACGCGAGGCCGAAGAGCGCGCCGTTCGTCACGTGCACGCCAGCCCGACGCGCCAGCCTGGTCCGCGGGTGAGCGCCTTGCCGACGATCGCGACGTCCGAGTAGTCGCAGCGGAGCACCCGCCGGTCGAGCGGCTCCTGGACCGCCCAGACGGCAGCGGCGACCGCGCCTGCGCCCGCCGCTCGAGCTCGTTCCCCCACCGAAGAGTCTGCCAGGAGGCACCCGCTCGACCGATGAGTTCCGCGCGGGTCGGCGGTCTGATAGTTCATGACCGACGAAAGGAGCATCGCCTGATGGCCATGGACAACCGCACCAGCTGGCTCGCGCTCATCGTCCTCTGCCTGGGGGACCTGATGATCGTCCTCGACGTGACGATCGTCGGCGTGGCGCTGCCCTCGATCAAGGAGGACCTCGGGTTCTCGGAGGCGTCGCTCGCGTGGGTCGTCAACGCGTACCTGCTGACCTTCGGCGGTTTTCTCCTCCTCGGAGGGCGGCTGGGTGACCTCTTCGGCCATCGCCGGCTGTTCCTGATCGGCATCGCGGTCTTCACGCTGGCCTCGCTGGCATGCGGGCTTGCGAGCTCGCAGGAGATGCTGGTCGCGGCGCGTGCGGTCCAGGGTGTGGGCGGCGCCGTGGTCTCCGCGGTCGCGCTCTCGCTCATGATGACGCTGTTCACCGAGCCCGCCGAGCGGGCGAAGGCCATGGGCATCTTCGGCTTCGTCGCCTCGGGAGGCGGGAGCATCGGCGTCCTCCTGGGCGGCGTCCTCACCGACGTGCTGAGCTGGCAGTGGATCTTCCTCGTCAACCTTCCGGTCGGCGTCGCCGTCGTCGCGCTGTCGCTCCGTCTGCTTGCCCGCTGTTCCCGGTATCAGCGCGGAAGGACGACTCGACATCGCCGGCGCGGTCACCGTGACGGCCTCGCTCATGCTCGCCGTCTACGCGATCGTGAACGGCAACGAGAACGGCTGGACGTCGGCCCGGACGGTCGGCTTGCTGGGAGCGGCGGCGGTGCTGATGGCGATCTTCATCGGAATCGAGTCGCGCGTGCGCTCGCCGCTGATGCCGCTCGGTCTCTTCAAGCTGCGCAACGTGGCCGTGTCGAACGTCGTCGGCGTTCTCTGGGCGGGAGCGATGTTCGCCTGGTTCTTCCTCTCCGCGCTCTACCTGCAGCTCGTGCTCGGATACAGCCCGCTCGAGGTCGGCCTCGCGTTCCTGCCCGGAAACCTGATCATGGGCGCGCTCTCGGTCGGCCTCTCCGCCAAGCTCGTCATGCGCTTCGGGCTCAGGCTGCCGCTTGCGACCGGGTTGCTGCTCGCCGGCGCTCGGGCTCCTGCTCTTCGCGCGAGCACCGGTCGACGGAAGCTTCGTCGTCGACGTGCTTCCGAGCATGATCCTGCTCGGCATCGGCGCCGGCATCGCCTTCAACCCGGTGCTGCTCGCGGCGATGAGCGACGTCGAGCCGAGCGAGGCAGGACTGGCCTCGGGCGTCGTCAACACGTCGTTCATGATGGGCGGGGCGCTGGGGCTGGCGGTGCTGGCCAGCCTTGCCGCTACGCGGACGGACAGCCTCCTCGCGGCGGGAGAAGACGAGCTCGCCGCGCTGGCGGGCGGGTACCACGCTGCATTCCTCGTCGGCGCGATCTTCGCAATAGCCGCTGCTGCGATCGGCGCCGCTCTCCTCCGGGAGAGTGGCACGGCACCCGCCCACGCCGAGACTGCAGTCGAGCCTCAGGCCGAGGGCGTGTAGCGCCGATCGCTACAGCTGCTCGTCGACCATCAACTCGAACGTCCCGACGCTCGTTCGCCGTCCGGCGGAGTCCGGAGGGCTCATGCCGTCGAGCACCTCGTGCACCTTCGGTGCGGCCTCGGCGTCGTCCGTGAACATGAGATCGATGGAGACTCCTGCGTCCCGGTCGACGAGCGACATCACCCGACGCACGTTGTCGCGGAGAGTGGTGAAGGTCTCCTCGGGCATCCCCTCGGGCGCCTCCTCCATGCGAACCATCTTCCTGAAGTCCTCCATGTCGCTGTCGATGCGGGAGACGTCCATCCCTTCGAAACGTGCGACGCGTACGTGCATCTCTCCTCCTCCGCTCTCGGTTGACGGGTGGTGACGCTAACAGTTCGGACTCGGTACGCCGCCTCCCGAGCGAAACGTCGGCCGTCCCCGTGCGAATGCCGGGCACACAACTCGGAGGTTTCTCGTGATCCGGATTCGTCCACTTCTGGTAGCCGCTGCTCTTCTCTGCGCGGCCGGCCTCGGCAACGCCGCCACCGCCGACGCGGCGAGCTTCTCTACGGCGTCGACACCCAGAACCGACTCGTCACGTTCAACGCGACACGCCCACCGCCATCAGCCGGGTCGCGTTCACCGGTCTCCCGGCCGGTGAGCAGATCGTCGGCCTCGACGTGCGTCCCGCCAACAAGCAGGTCGTTGCACTGTCGACCGCGAGCCGTCTCTATCGGATCGATGTCGCGACAGGCGCGGCCACGGCGATCGGGGCCGCCCCGTTCTCGCCGGCGCTCTCCGGCGCGTCGTTCGGGTTCGACTTCAACCCGACCGTCGACCGCATTCGGCCACCTCGGACGTGCGTCAGAACCTGCGCTTGCATCCGGACACCGGAGCGACTGCTTTCGTGGACGGAACGCTGACCTATGCCGCCGGCGATGCCGGCGCATCAGCGACGCCGCGGATCGTCGGCTCGGCGTACACGAACAGCGTCGCCGGCGCGACGACGACGACGTTGTTCGACATCGACGCCAGCCGGGACTTCCTCACGTCCAGAATCCGCCGAACAACGGCACACTCGTCAGCGTCGGTGCTCTCGGTGTCGATGTCGGTGACAACGCCGGCTTCGACATCTCAGCCGTCGACGGCGTCGCGTACGCCGCTCTCCAGGTCGCGCCGAGCGTCCTCGTCCAGCCTGTATCGGATCGATCTCACCTCCGGTCGCGCCACACTGTCGGCCGGATCGGCGGGGCACCGCGCTTCGCGCTCTCGCAGCCCGGCACGCGCCTGCCGACACGACCGCTCCGACGTTCGTGCCGCACGTTCCCTCCAATCGGCTCTGCTCGCACGCGTGCGTTCGGCACCTGCTCAGAGCTGCACGATCACCACTCATCCTGCGACACGCATCGCACCAACGTACCAGGGACCTGCCGCACCACCACCCTTCCCCCTTCCACTCGCAACAGCTCGCGGGAGCCAGCGGCTCACGTTGTTCCTCGTCTCACCTCCAGATCCTCCCGGTCACGCTGCGAGCCTGCGGTGCGCGCCGGGCGATAGGCGAACGTGCGGCTGCGGTAGGAACCCGACCCCTCGGATCCTCCCATTCTCACTCAATCGGGAAGGAGCGGCATCGCGATCCCCGGCTCGCGATCGAGCAGCACGGCTCTGGTCACCGAGGCGGATCCGAACCGGTCACGCACCTCGTCCAGCGCAAGATCGAGCGAGATGTCGTGCTGCGTCTCGAAGGGCAGCGCAAGCTGAAACGGAGCGTCGTCAACGAGGCTGGTCAGCGAGAGACCTACAAGCGTAAGGCCGTGAGCCTCGATGGCCGGCCTGGCGATCGTGACCAGGCCTCTGGCGGTGTCGAGGATCGTCTGGGTGTGCGCAGTCGCCTGCGGCAGCGTGTGCGAACGAGTGGCGCGCGAGAAGTCGCCGAAGCGCAGCCGCAGGATGACGGTGCGACACAGGCGGCGGGCCGCGCGCAGGCGGCGAGCGAGACGGTCGACGAGGGCGATCACGATCGCGTCCAGGTCCTCGTGCGAGCGCGGTCTGCGACCGAGCGCACGCTGTCCTCCGATCGAGCGGCGACGCCGGCCGACGCGGACGGGGCGCGGATCCCGATTGTGTGCGAGGGCATGCAGCTGCCGGCCGGACGCACGCCCGAGCATCGCGACGAGCAGCGGTTCCTCGAGACGGGCGACCTGCCCGACGGTGCTGAATCCACGCCTCGAGAGCTTCTCGGCGGTGACGCGGCCGACTCCCCACAGGCGCTCTACGGGGAGTGGATGCAGGAAGGTGAGCTCGTCGTCCGGCGGAACGAGCAGAAGGCCGTTCGGTTTCGCAACCGCGCTGGCCACCTTCGCGAGGAACTTCGTCCTGGCGATCCCCACGGTGATTGGGAGTCCGACCTCTTCGAGCACCTTTCGACGCAGCTGCGCGGCGATCTCCGTCGGCCGGCCCGCGAGCCGCTGGAGACCACGCACGTCGAGGAACGCCTCGTCGATCGAGAGCCCTTCGACGAGCGGCGTCGTATCCTCGAAGACCTCGAACACCGCCTTGCTCGCCGCCGAGTACGCGGGCATCCGTGGCCGGACGACGATCGCGTGAGGGCACAGCCGGCGGGCACGCCTTCCTCCCATCGCCGTGCGGATGCCGAACGCCTTGGCCTCATAGCTTGCGGCGAGCACGACCCCGCCGCCGACGATGACGGGCCGTCCGCGAAGGCGAGGATCGTCCCGCTGCTCGACAGAGGCGAAGAACGCGTCCAGGTCAGCATGCAGAATCGTTGGTTCGACACACACGAACGTATGTTCGCATACGCAGATCGATAGCGTCCGCCGGAGAACGTCGAACGAGAGGAGCGGACGTGGATTGGAAGCTCGAGCTGGTCGCGATTCCCGTCTCGGACGTGGATCGCGCAAAGGCTTTCTACACCGAGCAGGTCGGTTTCAACGCCGACCACGACCATGCGGTCTCGGACGAGATTCGCTTCGTCCAGCTGACTCCCCCGGGCTCTGCCTGCTCGATCGCCCTGGGGAAAGGGATCTCGGACGCGCCTCCCGGTTCCGTCAAGGGGATGCAGCTGGTGGTCTCGGACATCGAGGCGGCGCACGCCGAGCTCGTCGGCCGCGGGGTCGATGCAAGCGACGTGCAGGACTTCCCGTGGGGGAGGTTCCTCTTCTTCAGCGACCCGGACGGCAACGAGTGGGCGGTGCAGCAGCTCGTGCGGCAAGAAGCCTCGTGATGGTCGGAACGGGCAAGTCAACGACGTGAGCGGGACGGTCGCGAATCGCTCGGTGCCCGCAGCGACGGTCATTCCGGAGCTCACTTATGCCGACGTCGTCGAGGCAGCGGACTGGCTCTGCGAGGCCTTCGGCTTCACCGTGCGCCTGCGCATAGGCAATCACCGCGCGCAGCTCGTGTACGGCGACGGTGCGATCATCGTGACCGACGGTGGCTCGAGAGCGATCGCTTCACAATCCGTGCTCGTCCGGGTGGAGGACGTCGATGCGCACCACACGCAAGCCCTGGCGGCCGGCGCACGCATCCCGAGCTCACCGACCGACTACCCGTACGGCGAGCGCCAGTACAACGCGGAGGACATCGGCGGCCACCACTGGACGTTCTCGCAGTCGATCGCTGACGTCGACCCTGCCGAGTGGGGCGGTGTCGTCGTCACCGGGGCGCGTCAAGCAGACAGACCTCGCGCAACCCAGGCGCGCGACGTCAGCACGAACGGTTCCGTGCGGAAGGTCTCGCGACAGCGTTCCCGCAGCTCGGCTCGTCGTTCGGGGTCGAGGCGGGCGACATAGTCGCCGGCAGGGCCGACGCCGAGAGTGAACGGATCCCACCAGTCCTCGAAGGTCGCATGCTCGACGTTCACCTCGAGGTGTGTCTCCTGGATCTCGCGCAAGCCGGCCGCGTCGAACAGCTCGGTCAAGTGACCCTCCCGCGCACCGGCCAGCTTCGATTCGTCCATCACGTCGGGATCGAGCTCGCGCACCGCGTCCCAGTAGCGGCTGAGCGGGCCTTTCCCGCCGGCGTGATCCCAGACGGACGCTGCCACGACGCCGCCCTTGCGAGTCACGCGTGCCATCTCCGAAAGCCCGGTAATCGGGTTTGCCATGAAGTGGACGACGAGCTGGGCCAGGGCTGCATCGAACTCCTCGTCGGCGAACGGCAGCCGCTCGGCCGGCGCATGTTCCACCTGGACGCCCGGATTGCGCTCTCGGGCGGCGGTGACGAACGGCTCCGAGGGGTCGACGCCGGCAACGCGGTCTGTGCCGAGCCGACCGACCAGTTCCGTCGTGAGCGCGCCGGGCCCGCAGCCGACGTCGAGCACCCGCTGGCCGGCGACCACGTCCGCGAAGTCCGCGAACCGGGGCGCGAGGGGAACGGAGTACCGGCCCATGAACCGGTCGTACGAGTCGGCCGCGACCGCAAAGGTCATTGCGGCAATCTACGTGTCGGCCCGGCCTCGAGACTCGGCCGAGCCGTTTTCCGGACCCCGGCCGCAATACCCCGCGCGCGGGCCGTCGGCGGCAGCCGGATCCGGTCGACCCCGCCGAACCGGCGATACCGTCCAGGGCCGCAGAACGCCTCGCTGAAGCCGTCGGTCGAGAGTAATCACACGCTTAGAGCTCGTCGAACTGCGGCAGGTCGTCGGTGATCTCGAACCACGGAGCCTTGGAGCCGACGTAGATGTGCTTGCTCGGCCGGATCGCCGGGGCATCGACCAGCGATCCCATTGCGACGTGGACGTACGCGCCGTCCCGTACCAGCGAGAAGAGGAAGGAACCACACGCCCTGCAACGTGTGTCATTGAGATCGTCCTCCCCGAACACGGCGATGTCGTCGAATCCCGCTGTGATCGCAAGCTTCTCGCGCTCGATGCCGGCGAACGCCTTGAAGGCCGAGCCGGTAGCCGCCCGGCACTCCGAGCAGTGACAGTTCATCGCGTAGCGGAACGCATCCTCGACCTCGTAGCGAACGGCGCCGCAGCGGCACTTCCCCGAGAGCATCGTCCTAGGAGCCCTCGGGCTCGGGGAGCTTCTGCGCGACTTCCCAGACGTGGCCGTCCGGGTCGGCGAAGCAGGCAGTCCGCACACCCCATTCCCGGTCGAGTGGCCCGTTCAAGAGCTCGACGCCACGGCTCCTCAGTTCCACGCACGCCGCGTCCGCGTCCTCCACCCAGATCGTGAGCTGCACCCGCGAACCGGCCTCGGGGCCGCCGACGGTTCCGGGGTCGATGAGCTCGCGCGCCGCTGGGAGGCTGAGCAGATTGATCATCGTGTTCTCGAAGCCGATCGTCGCGGCGTCCTCGTCCTCGTAGATCACCGGCGCGTCGAGCACCTTTTCGTAGAACGCCTTCGCTCGCCTCGGATCCTCGACGAAGAGCGTAATCGCCCCGACGCTCTGCAGAAGCTTGCTCACGTTCTCTCCTCGAGCCGTACCGTCACCGTGTCTCCGGCCTCCTTGCCGATCGCCTTCCGGACGTCTGCCTTGACGGGGAGCTTGTGTGTGCCGTCTCCCATGGCCATGAACGAGCTCAGGAACGGATGCCCGTCGATCGATCCACGCACCTTCACGAGTCCGCGCGTTCCGAAGAACTGGACGGACTCGGACCAGACGACGTACGTCCAGCCGCCCTTCGCCGGGCTCTTCTGCAACGTCGCTTCGAACTGCTCGTCGATACGCGTCGGCATCTCGTTTCCTCCTCTTGCCAGCGTTGTGTGAATCAGACTCCGCGCGCGGACGAAACTCATCGCCATACCTTCCGGCCGTGCCCGGAGACGACGGCTACTTCGACAAGTGCGTGGTCGCGAGAAGGCTCTCTACGCCAGTCGAGCTCGTCACCATCGAGTCGACGTACCCAAGGCTTAGGTCACGCTACCGAAGTTTTGGTCGACAAGACCAGAACGACCTGCTACAGTAAGCGTCAGAACGACCTAAACCTGAGGAGGAAACATGCTTCTTGCCCCGCTTCCGCTCGACTATCTGCGGCACCTCGACCGGCGTGATCGTGAGCGCCGGACGCGGAACCGTCCCACCGGCGCGCGCGTGCGTCGGGGCACCGCGAGCGACTCGGGCGCGTGACGGCCAAGCCCAGAGACGCGGCCGTTCCGCCGGGCTACGACCCGTCCGAGTTCCCGGCCTTCGCGGTGACGGTCGACGTCGTGATCCTGACCATGTCGGAAGGCGCACTGCACATGCTGCTCGTGCGCCGCGGTGAAGCGCCGTTCGAGGGAATGTGGGCGATTCCGGGCGGCTTCAAGCGTCCCACCGAGACGCTGGACGAGGCTGCCCGGCGAGAGCTACGCGAGGAGACCAGCGTCGACGTGCCGAGCCTGCTGACCCAGTTCGGTGCGTATGGCGATCCTCAGCGCGACCCACGCATGAACGTCGTGACCGTCGCGTATCTCGCGGTGCTTCGCGACGTGGGAGCGGTCGCGGCGGGAACGGATGCTGCGGACGCCGCCCTGATCCCCGTCTCCGAGGTGCTCAAGAGCAAGATCGTGCTCGCGTTCGACCACCTGCAGATCGTGCGCGATGCGATCGAGCGTGCCCGTGTCGAGCTCGAGGTCTCCGGCATCGCCACGGCGTTCGTCGGAACCACTTTCACCCTGGCCGAGCTGCGGGCGGTGTACGAGGCCGTGTGGGGCGTGCAGCTCGACGCTGCGAACTTCCGCCGGAGCATCGTCGCCGAAGACGGCTGGGTGATCCCGACCGGGCGCCGAGCCAAGCCCGGCCCCGCGGGCGGCAGGCCTGCGGAGCTCTTCAGAGCGGGGCGGGCGTGGAGCCACGGCGGCCCGATTCATCGATTTCAGCGCGAAGAGAGGAAGCAAACGTGAGGGCTGTTGTCCACGACAGATACGGGCCTCCAGAAGTTCTGCGGCTCGAGGAGGTCGAACGTCCCACCCCGAAGGAGGGCGAGGTCCTCGTCAGGGTCCTCGCCACTTCGGTCACTCGGTCCGACTGCGGTTCACGGGCAGCACACCCGTTCTTCTCGCGGCTCTTCACCGGACTCCGTAGACCGAAGCAGAGGATCCTCGGCATGGAGCTGGCGGGAGTGGTCGAATCCGTCGGCACGGACGTCCGCGAATTCGCCGTCGGCGACGAGGTCTTCGGTCTCAGGTCGGGCGCAAACGCCGAGTACGTCTGCGTCCGGGAGAAGGGGGCGCTCGCGCACAAGCCGGCCGGCATGTCATTCGAAGAAGCTGCGGCCGTCTGCGACGGAGCGATCATCGCCCTCGCGTGCCTTCGAAAGGCAGGCCCGCTCGAGGGTCGGAGCATCCTCATCTACGGCGCGTCTGGAGCCATCGGAACTGCAGCGGTGCAGTTGGCCAAGCACTTCGGCGCCCACGTCGACCGCGGTCTGCAACACGAAGAACCTCGAGCTCGTGAGATCGCTCGGCGCCGACGAGGTCGTCGACTACCTGCAGGAGGACTTCACGAAGAACGGCAAGACGTACGACGTCGTCGTCGACGCGGTCGGAAAGCACTCGTTCAGGCGCTGCCGGCAATCACTCGAATCCGGCGGCACCTACGTGGAGACCGACCTCGGGTTCATGTGGCACGTCCCACCGCTTGCCTTGCTGACCCGCTGGTTCGGAGACAAGAGGGTGACGCTTCCGATCCCGAAGTACACGCAGGAGAACGTCCGCTTCGTCAAGGAGCTCATCGAGGCCGGGAAGTACCGGGCGGTCATCGACCGCCGGTATCCGCCTGGAGGACGTCGTCGAGGCGACGAGGTACGTCGAGACGGGGCAGAAGTCGGGCAACGTCGTCCTGACCGTGAATGGAGCGACACCATGAAGGCTGTCGTCCACGAGAGGTACGGGCCGCCGGATGTCCTGCGACTCGAAGAGGTCGAGCGGCCCGTCCCCGAGGACGACGAAGTCCTCGTCAGGATCCGCGCATCCACCGTAACCCGGACCGACTGCGGACTTCGCAGCGCCGAGGTATTCGTCACCCGCTTCTTCACCGGGTTGCTTCGGCCCAAGCAGAAGGTCCTCGGGCTGGAGCTGGCCGGCGAGGTGGAGGCCATTGGATCGGCCGTCACCGAGTTCGTCGTCGGCGACCGTGTCTTCGGCGTCCGCTCGGGAGCGCACGCAGAGTTCGTCTGCGTTCGGGAGAGCGGTGCGCTGGCACGAATGCCGGCGGGACTGACCTTCGACGAGGCCGCGGCCGTCTGCGACGGAGCGGCGCTCGCCCTCGCCTGCCTGAGAAAGGCCGGCGACCTGGAAGGGAAGAGCGTCCTCGTGTACGGCGCCTCAGGATCCGTCGGAACCGCTGGAGTGCAGCTCGCCAGGCATTTCGGCGCCCACGTGACCGCGGTCTGCAACACGAAGAACCTCGAGCTCGTGCGATCGCTCGGGGCAGACGAGGTCGTCGACTACCTGCAGGAGGACTTCACGAAGAACGGCAAGACGTACGACGTCGTCTTCGACGCGGTCGGCAAGCACTCGTTCAGACGCTGCAGGCGCTCACTGAAGCCGGGCGGCATCTATGTCGAAACCGACCTCGGATTCATGTGGCACGCGCCGATCCTGGCGCTCGTGACCCGTTGGCTCGGCGACAAGAGGGTGAGCGTCGGGATAACGAAGTACTCCAAGAACGACGTCCTCTTTCTCAAGGAGCTCATCGAGGCGGGCGGATACCGAGCGGTCATCGACCGGCGCTACCCCTTGGAAGACGTGGTCGAGGCGACCAGGTACGTGGAAACGGGGCAGAAGACGGGAAACGTCGTCCTGACAATGATTGGAGTCACGGCATGAGAGCTGTAGTCCACGACAGGTACGGCGAGCCCGAACGTGCTGCGAATCGAGGAGGTCGAGCGGCCGGTCCCGCAGGACGACGAGATTCTCGTCCGTGTCCACGCCACGACGGTCACGCAGACGGACTGCCACATGCGCAAGGCCAACCCGTTCATCTGGCGGTTCATGCTCGGTCTCAGGCGACCGAAGCGCAGGATTCTGGGCACCGAGTTCGCCGGGGTGGTCGAGGCGGTGGGTGCCGCCGTCAGCGACTACGACGTCGGAGACCGCGTCTTCGGCCTGCGGAGCAGCGCGCACGCCGAGTACGTCTGCGTGCGAGAAGCCGGCCTGCTCGCGCGCATGCCCGCCGGCATGACGTTCGACGAGGCGGCGGCGGTCTGCGACGGCGTGAGTCAGGCCCGGGGGCACCTCAGGGAGGGAAACGTCGGGGCGGGTACGAGGCTCCTCGTCTACGGAGCATCGGGATCGCTGCGGAACCGCAGCGGTGCAGTTGGCCAGGCACTTCGGCGCCCACGTCACGGCGGTGTGCAACACGAAGAACGTCGAGCTCGTGCGCTCGCTCGGAGCAGACGAGGTCATCGACTATCTGCAGGAGGACTTCACGAAGAACGGCCAGACCTATGACGTCATCCTCGACGCGGTCGGAAAGCATTCGTTCCTTCGCTCGCGACGCTCGCTCGTACCGGGTGGGCTCTACGTCGCGACCGACCGCCTCTACAACTTCCCGCTCGCGCTCGTGACCTCGCTGCTCGGCAGGAAGAAGGTCGTGTTCACGCTCTCGGGACACAAGCGAGACGACGATCCTCTTCCTCAAGGAGCTCATCGAGGCCGGGAGAGTTCCGAGCAGTCATCGACCGGACGTACCCGCTGGAGGACGTCGTCGACGCGACCAGGTACGTCGAGAGCTGGCAGAAGACCGGAAACGTCGTCCTCTCGCGTCAACGGCGGAACCAGCGCGATGAAGGCGGCCGTCCGGGACACCTTCGGCTCGCCCGACGTCGTCGAGCTGCGAGAGGTCGACAAGCCAGTGCCTACGGACGACGAGGTTCTCGTCCGGGTTCGCGCGGCCTCGCTCAACCTCGCGGACTGGTACGAGGTGACGGGGAGGCCGTACGTCGGCCGCACCCAGATGGGTCTCCGCAAGCCGAAGAGCAATCGACTCGGAGTCGACTACGCGGGGACGGTAGAGGCGGTCGGCGGAAACGTCACGGAGTTCCGACCGGGCGACGAGGTGTTCGGCGGGAGAAACGGCGCCTTCGCCGAGTACGTCTGCGCTCGCGCGGATCGGGCGATCGTGCCGAAGCCGGCGAACGTGACGTTCGAGGAAGCCGCGGCCGTTCCTGTCGCGGCGGTCACTGCACTACAGGGCCTTCGCGACAAAGGGCGGCTACGACCAGGGCAGAAGGTCCTGATCAACGGTGCGTCCGGAGGCGTGGGCACGTTCGCCGTGCAGATTGCCAAGGCGCTCGGAGCGGAGGTGACCGCCGTCTGTAGCACGGCGAATGTGGACATCGCGCGATCGCTCGGTGCCGATCACGTCGTCGACTACACCCAGGAGGACTTCACGCGGAGCGATCGGCGCTACGACCTCCTGCTCGACGTCGCCGGGAGCAGGTCGTGGTCCGAGTGCAAACGCGTGCTCGAGCCAGAGGCGACCCTCGTCATCGTCGGAGGGCCGAAGACGAATCGGCTCCTCGGACCACTGGGCCACATGGTCGGTGTGCGCGCGGCGGCAATTCGGAGCAGCCGGAAGGTCGTGTTCTTCATCGCGAAGCTCGACAAGCCGGACATGCTGATCCTGCGAGAGCTTCTCGAGAGCGGGAAGGTGACGTCGGTCATCGACCGGCGCTACGAGCTCGGCGAGATCGGCGACGCCCTTCGGTACCTGGGCGAAGGGCACGCTCGAGGAAAGATCGTCCTCACCATGTGAGGGGTGTCCATCGCGTGAGGTTCCGCTGTCCGCTCCCGTCGGCGATGCTCGCTACCGTTCGATTCGCGCTTCGGCCTCCCTGAGGTACTGGTGCACGAAGGCGATCGCCATGCTGCCCTCGCCGACGGCAGCAGCGACACGCTTCACGGGGCCGAGTCGAACATCACCACTGGCGAAGATGCCCGGGACGCTCGTCTCGAGGAGGTACGGGTCGCGCTCGAGCTCCCATCGACCGCCGTTTCGCATGTCGGAGCCGGTGAGCACGTAGCCGTGCCGGTCGAGCGCGATCTCGGGCGGTAGCCAGGCTGTCTCGGCATCGGCGCCGATCATGATGAACAGCGCTCCGGAGTCGAGCCGTGTCGTCTCGCCGGTCTCCGCGTTGTCGACATCGATCGCGTCGAGTGAAGTGTCGCCGTGTACGGCCACCACCTCTGTGCGGTGGAGCACGCTGATGTTCGGCCGCGCGGCCGAGCTGCTCGATGAGATAGCGCGACATGCTCTTCTCGAGGTTCTCGCCGCGGCAGAGGATCGTGACGCTGCGCGCGTGGGTGGAGAAGTACACCGCCGCCTGTCCCGCCGAGTTGCCTGCGCCGACGACATGGACGTCGAGGCCGTGGGTGGCTGCCGCCTCGCTGCGAGTCGCACCGTAGAAGACGCCCTTTCCGGAAAGCCTGTCGACCCCCTCGACGGACAGGCGCCGCCACGCGACGCCGCACGTGAGGATGATCGTCCGCGCTCGGAGGACGTCGCCGCCGTCGAGGTGTACCTCGCGGGTCGCGGCATCGATGCGCGTGATCGTCCGCGTCACGACGATCTCCGCGCCGAGCCTCCGCGCCTGCCTCAGCGCACGGCTCGCCAGCTCGTCGCCGGAGACACCAGCTGGAAAGCCGAGATAGTTCTCGATCCGCGACGACGTCCCCGCCTGACCGCCCGGAGCCTCGCGTTCGACGACGACCGTTCGCAGGCCCTCGGAAGCGCCGTACACCGCCGCCGCCAGCCCGGCGGGTCCCGCGCCGACGATCACCGTGTCGTACTCCGCTGCAAGTGCCTCGGTGCCGAGCCCGAGCAGTTCGGCGACCCGTCGAAGCTCCGGCCGAACGACCGTCTTGCCGTCGACGATCCGAATCACCGGGCAATCTCCCTCCGGCGGTAGGGGGCCTCCCCACAGCTCGGCTGCCTCGGACGAGTCCGGCTGGAGCCACGTGAACGTGATCTGGTTCCGATCGAGAAAGCGTCGCAACTCGGTGCAGGACGCATCCCACCGGGGTCCGAACACGATCGCACGAGGCGGAGGTGGATCCGCCGCGATGCCCTGCAGCCCCCCGGGTCCCCCGATCCGGTTGCTCGCGAGCTTGCCGACTTCCCGAGCGACGTCCGGCGCGCGGGCGGCGACGGCGTAGTAGTCGCCGGGCTCGACTCGCATGACTCGTGATCTCTCCGCCGCACGAAAGCCGACGGGGAACACCGTCCCAAGCGTTATCGGCACCTCGCCGAAGAGATCTCCCGGGTGGCGCTCGCCGACGACCCGCTCGACGCCGTCGACGAGCTTGACGGCTTCGATGCTGCCCTCGAGTACGGCAAAGAGCGCTCGCTCGCCGCCTTCGTGTGCCGCGTACTCGCCCGGCACGAGGCTGATGTCGGCGGCCGCCCGGGAAAGCCGCTCGCGGTCGTTCTCGCTGAGGGCCGCAAAGGCTGTGATCCCGAGGACCTCCTCCGCCGTCACCATTCGAGCAACGCTACTGCGTTTTTGCGTTCCGCCCCGCAAGTCGTACCGGGGCGGGTGTACGTGGGGTTGTTCCTAGGGCTAGCTCACCGTTGACGACATGTCCGCCATGGCTCGGGCGGGGACACTTCGTCAAGGCGCCGCGCCGGCCGAGGCGATGCTCATGCCGAGATCGCGGAGCAGCCCGTCCTCGAGCCCGTAGACGAGGCCGTGCACCGTGAGATCCTGCCCACGCGTCCACGCGTCCCTGACGATCGTCGTCTGGCAGACGTTGGCGACCTGCTCGACGACGTTGAGCTCACACAGCCGCTCGAACCTGGCCTCGTCACTCAGGGATGCGAGCTCGCCGGCGTGCTTGTCGGCAACGTCCATGACGTGCCGGAGCCAGTTGTCGATGAGCCCATGCCGTGAGCCGTCGAGCGCCGCGCGCACGCCGCCGCACCCGTAGTGCCCGCAGACGATCACGTGCTTCACGCCGAGGACGTCGACCGCGTACTGCAGCACCGAGAGGCAGTTGAGGTCGGTGTGCACGACGACGTTCGCGACGTTGCGATGGACGAAGACCTCGCCCGGAGCAAGCCCGACGATCTGGTTCGCCGCAACGCGGCTGTCCGAGCAGCCGATCCAGAGGTATTCGGGCGACTGACGCTCCGCGAGCCCGGTGAAGAAGTGGGGATCGCGCGCAACCATCTCGGCCGCCCAGGCGCGGTTGCGCTCGAAGAGTTCGGCGAGGTCTGCCACGACGGTGGACGCTACTGCCTGGAGCGAGCGCGTCGAGCATCTGGCCGCCCTGGTCGCGGGGCAGGCGATTCAAAGCTGAACCAGACGGCGCACATTCGTCGGCTCGAAGAGTGTCCTGGATCGAGATTCTCGACTGCCTGCCTCAGCACGACGAGACCCCCTGGTCTTGATCCGCTGATACGGGTAACGCGACGCATTCTCTTTGCCCCGGAGTCTGGGCGCATGAGTCGATCAGAGAGCCGCGCCGCCGCGGCTCTCGACATCATGAGCAGTCGGCAACTCTCAGCTACAGCCGGTGTTCGTCCCGCAGTCCCTGCAGGTGTAGCAGCTCCCCGTCCTGACCATGCGGCCGCCGCACTTCGCGCACTCGACGGCATCCTCCCACTGGTTGAAGAGAGCGGTTTGGCCCGGCGGCGGTGCGTCAAGAGCCGCGGCAGTCGCCGCATGCTCGCCTGCTTCGTCGTAGGCGGCCGCCAGGCGCGCCTTCACCTCCGGCGTGAGGATCCCGGCCTCCTCTTGCTGGTCGGTGGAGAGGAACTTCTTCCCCATCCAGCGGAAGATGTAGTCGACGATCGACTTCGCGACCCGGATGTCCGCATCGTTCGTCATCCCCGACGGCTCGAAGCGCATGTGGCTGAACTTCGAGACGTACACCTCGAGCGGCACGCCGTACTGCAGCCCGAGCGAGACGGAGATCATGAACGAGTTCATGAGGCCGGCGAGGGTCGTGCCCTCCTTGGCGATGTCCACGAAGATGTCGCCGGGCGTGCCGTCCTCGAAGAGGCCTACGTGGATGTAGCCCTCGTACTCGCCGACCTTGAACTTGCGCCCGACCTCGACGCGGTCGTCCGGCAAGCGGCGGCGTTGCGGCAGCGGGCCGACGGCGCCGGACACGGGAGCGAGCGTCGTCGCGCCGGCGTCTGCCTTCCCGGAGAGCGGCTGCGCGACCTTGCAGTTGTCGCGGTAGATCGCGATCGCCTTGACGCCGAGCTGCCACGACTCGACGAAGAGCTGCGCGATCTCGTCGACCCTCGTCTCCTCGGGGAGGTTCACGGTCTTGGAGAGCGCTCCCGAGATGAACGGCTGCACCGCGCCCATCATCTTCACGTGACCCATGTAGTGGATCGCGCGATCGCCGATCGCACAGTCGAAGACCGGGAAGTGCTCTGGCTTGAGGTACGGCGCGCCGACGACGGTGTTCCGGTCGTCGATGAAGGCGACGATCTCGCTGACCTCGTTCGGAGCGTGGCCGAGCTTCTCGAGCGCCATCGGGACGGTCTTGTTGACGATGGTGATCTCGCCGCCGCCGACCAGCTTCTTCGACTTGACGAGCGAGAAGTCGGGCTCGACCCCGGTGGTATCGCAATCCATCATGAAGCTGATCGTTCCGGTGGGAGCGAGCACGGTGGCCTGCGCGTTGCGGAAGCCGGAGACTTCGCCCAGCTCCAGCGCCTCGTCCCAAGCGTGGCGCGCAGCTCCGAGCAGGTCATCCGGCACCGAGGTCGAGTGGTCGATGTTGCCGACCGCGGCGCGGTGCTTCGCGATCACTCCGATCATCGCTGCCGCGTTCGGGCGGTAGCCCTCGAACGGGCCCATGCGCCTGGCGACCTCGGCCGACTTGCGATAGCCGCGGCCGGTCATGAGCGCCGTGATCGCAGCCGCATAGGCACGACCCTCGTCGGAGTCGTACGGGAGCCCGCGCGCCATGAGGAGCGCGCCGAGGTTCGCGTAGCCGAGGCCGAGCTGACGGAACGACTTCGCGTTCCGCTCGATCTCGGGCGTGGGGTAGGACGAGTAGCCGACCGCGATCTCCTGCGCGAGGAACACGACGTCCACCGCGTGTTCGAACGAGTCGACGTCGAACTCCCCGTCCTCGCGGCGGAACTTCATGAGGTTCAACGACGCGAGGTTGCAGGCGCTGTCGTCGATGGACATGTACTCGCTGCAGGGGTTCGACGCGTTGATGCGGCCGGTGTTCGGCAGCGTGTGCCAGCTGTTGATCGTCGTGTCGTACTGGACTCCCGGGTCGGCGCACTCCCACGCGGCCTCGGCCATCTGGCGCAGCACGTCGCGCGCGTCCTTCGTCTCGACGACCGAGCCGTCGGTGCGCGCGGTCAGGTTCCACTCCTTGTTCTCGATGACCGACTCCATGAAGGCGTCCGTGACCCGCACCGAGTTGTTCGCGTTCTGGTACTGGATCGACGCCCAGTCGGGCGAGTCGAGCGTCATGTCGTAGCCCGCCGCCTCGAGGACGCGCGCCTTCCGCTCCTCCTTGGCCTTGCACCAGATGAACTCCTCGACGTCCGGGTGGTCGACGTCGAGGACGACCATCTTCGCCGCGCGCCGGGTCTTCCCGCCGGACTTGATCGTTCCCGCCGACGCGTCGGCGCCGCGCATGAAGCTCACCGGGCCGGAGGCGTAGCCGCCCTTCGAAAGCTGCTCCTTCGAGGAGCGCAGGCGTGAAAGGTTGACGCCCGAGCCGGAGCCGCCGCGGAAGATGACGCCCTCGCGCCGGATCCAGTCCAGGATCGACTCCATCGAGTCCTCGATCGAGAGGATGAAGCACGCCGAGCACTGAGGCTTGGCCTCGAAGCCGACGTTGAACCACACGGGCGAGTTGAAGGACGCGTACTGATTGACCAGGATCGCCTTGAGCTCGGACTCGAAGACCTCGGCCTCGTCGTCGGTGGCGAAGTAGCCGCCCTCGCGGCCCCAGCCGCCGATCGTGTCGACGATGCGGCCGATCATCTGCTTGACCGAGCGCTCGCGCTCGGGAGAGGACATGCGTCCGCGGAAGTACTTCTGGGCGACGATGTTGGTCGCCGTCTGCGACCAGAACTTGGGAAACTCGACGTCCTTCTGCTCGAAAGCCGGCCCGTCCTTGCCCGGGATGTGGGCGTGGCGAAGCTCCCACTCGACCTCCTCGAAGGGGTCGCGTCCGGGGATCGTGAAGAAGCGGCCCGGAGCGACGCTCGCCTCCGAGTCGACCACCGTGTTCACGATCTCCTCCGGGGTCGCGTCGACCTTCGGTGCTTCTGCCTGTTTCGCCGTTGCCATCTGTTCCTCCCGAACGGTCTTTGACATCAGGTCCTCCCGCTCGGCGGAGCGTCGAGCGTCGTGAGAGCGGACTTGGCAGCGTAGGAGGCGAGCCGGACGGTACGGATCAACTCGGAATTTCCTGCAAATTCCGCTAATTCAGACGTCGCCACGCTCGCTGAATTCTACCGGGCGGGCGCCGCCTCACCGCCCGCGGCGCAGGCGGGCGAGCGAGCTGAGTCCACCGGCAGCGAGCACCGCCACCGCCAGGCCGAAGAGCAGCACGAGGGGCAACGGCAGCGGGAAAGTGGATGCCGACGAGGGGTCGAGTGCGTTTCCCGTCACTGGCGAGCCGTTCGTATCATCGCTCGGCACTTCGACTTGGCCTCGAGCGGCGCTGGTGAGCGCTCGTCCGATCACGTCGGAGGCATCCGTGTAGTCGCGGAGGTCCGCGGGCAGGGCCGCGATCGCATCCTCGTAGCAGGGAAGTGCATAGATGCGGTCGATGCGGCCGTCCTCGAACCAGTCGGCGAGGACCGTGTCGCTGCACTGCGCGGCCGCCTGGCTCCCGCCCGGCGCGAGGATGCCGGAAAGGGCGAGAGCGGCGATGAGGGTGAGCAAACGGCGCACGTTCGGCGAAAAGTGGAGAACGTTCTATTCCGACGCCTACCCTCAGCGCCGGTTAGCAAACGCCGCAGCTAGATCAGCAGGTCGTCGTCGGGGCCGTGAGCCCCGTCGTCGCGTGCCGCAGCGCGCCGCCGAGAGAGGTAGCCGAGACCGCCCGCCGCGAGCAGCATGATCGACATCCCACCGAGTACGAGGAGCGGGATGGGAACCGACGAGATGCCAGTCGTGTCGACCTCCGGGGTCGCCTCGGACCCTGGATCCGGGTCGGTCGGATCGCTCGGGTCACCCGGGTTACCCGGATTTCCGGAGCTCCCCGGCCCGCTCGAGGGGTCGTCGCCGGGGGTCGGATCGACGCCGCCGGGATCGAGCTCGCCGCGAAGCGACGCCTGGAGTGCGCGACCGATGACCTCCTGCGCGTCCGTGTACTGCTCGAGGTCCTCCGGGATCGCGTCGATCGCCTCCTCGTAGCAATGCGCCTGGTAGAGGCGGTCGATGCGACCGTTGTCGAACCAGTCCGCGAGAACCTTGTCTCCGCACGCGGAGGCCAGCGCCGGGCCTGGCACCGCGAGGGCGACGAGTGCGCTCGCCGCCAGCGCAAGCAGCGCAGCGAGTACGTGGACGCGACGGTATGGGGACGAGGTATGCGGTATCACGGGCGAGGCCGGAGGCCTGAGAAGTAAGACGAGTCTTCCGGCTCCTGGTGAGGTCGGCGTGAGTGCAGGGTAAACGAATTGTTAGACGGACGATCGGATACCCCTCTCCGGAAACGGGGAAACAGTGCGGGCGCTGGTAGCCTGGCGCGCCATGGATGCGGCGCCGGAGCCGTCGGGCCGGGCGCTCGGAGGCGTCGCCGTCGCTCTCGCCGTGCTCGTCGGGGGGACGCTGCTCGGGGCCGCGTTCGCCGGCGACGGGTCCGGCATCGAGGGAGTGCTTCCGGTCGGCGGCTCGGCCGTCGTGCTGCTCGCGGCGGCGCTCCTCGCGATCGCTTTCGGGCTGGCGCCGCCGGCGAAGCTCGGACGATCGGGGGGCGCCCTCGTCGCGACGATGTTGCTGCTCGTGGCCTGGATCGGCTCCACGGCCTGGTGGTCGATCGCCCCGGACCGCAGCTGGGACGCGTTCAACAAGAGCGTGGCGTTCGCGGCATTTCTCGGGCTCGGTGCCGTTCTCGCCGCATTCGGCGGTCGAGCCGCGACACGCCTGGGAGCTGGTCTCCTCGCGTTCGTCACCGGAGTCGTCCTTGCGTGGGCCCTGCGTCGCCAAATCCGTTCCATCGCTCGATCCCCAGGGAGACCGGGTGGCTCGCCTGCGTGAGCCCGTGGAGTACTGGAACGCGCTTGCGCTGCTCGCGGACATCGCTCTCACGCTCGGGCTCTGGCTCGGCGCTTCGCCCGGTCACCGGGTGCTGGCGCGCGTAGCCGGAGGGCTGCTCGTCTTCGCCGCCACGCTTTCGCTGCTCCTCACCCTCTCCCGCGTCGGCGTCGCGACCGCCGTGGTCGTCGTGTTCCTCTGGCTGGTCCTCTCGGAAGGACGCCGTGTCGAGGGCGCCCTCCTGCTGCTCGCCTCCGCGGTACCCGCTGCGCTGGTCGGCGGCTGGGCATTCACGCGGCCGGCCCTCGTGGAGGACGTCGCCGAGCGCGCCGATCGGGTCGCGGACGGCGCCGTGCTGGGCTTTCTCACGCTGGTCGGCGCAGCGGTCGTCATCGCTTTGGTGACCCTCGGATCGAGGCGTGCTCTTGGCGCGGACCGCAGGAGGAGAGCCGGACGCTTGCTCCTCGCCGTTGCCGGGGTCTGCGCCGCCGCGCTGCTTGGCGGAGTCGCCGTCGCGGTCGGCAGCGCCGTCTCGTCGGACGTCTCCTGCGCGGAGCTCGAGAACGACCCGAGCCGCCTTGGATCGCTCGACCTGAGCAACCGTTGGTGCTGGTGGAACGAAGCCGTCGACGTGTATGCCGGGAGCGCGCCGGAGGGCGCAGGCTCGGGCACGTTCGAGATCGCGCGCAAGCGCTATCGCTCCGATGCGCGGAATGTCGTCCAGCCCCACAGCGTGCCGCTGCAACAGCTCGCCGACGGCGGTCTCGTCGCACTCGGCTTCTTCATCGCGCTCGTGCTCGCGGCGGGCGCGACGTGCGTTGCGGCACTGAGACGGCTCGCCGGTGCGGAGCGGGCCGCCGCGGTAGCGCTCGTCGCCGCGCCGGCCGCGTATCTCCTGCACGCCCTCGTGGACTACACGTGGGACTTCCTCGCGGTGACCGCTCCCGTGATGGTCGCGCTCGGCGTCCTTGCAAGCGCAGGATGGGCGCCCGGCACCCGCCGGGCGAGGCCAGTTCTCGGTATCGGCGCAGCGCTCTTTGCCGTCGTCCTGCTCGCGTCTTTCGCTCTGCCGCGGCTCGCAGAGGTGCGAGCGCGCGAGTCGACGCAGGCGCTCGAGCAGGGAGACCTCGCGCGGGCGAGAGATCGCGTCGACTCGGCGAGAGCGTTGAATCCGTTCTCGATCGAGCCGATGTTCGCGCTCGCCCGAATACGAGAGACCCAGGGCTTCCGGCGCTTGGCGGAGGAAGCGTATGTGGACGCGGTCGAGCTGCAGCCGGAGAACCCGGAGACGTGGTACGCCCTCGGGCTCTTCGAATTCCAGGTCGCGCCCCGCAGGCTCTGCGCGGCGTACCGTTTTCTGAACGAGGCCTACACGCTCGATCCTGTAGGGCAGCAGTGGAGAGAAGGCGGCCCGCTCGACGTCTCACGCGAGGCGGTCGATCGCGGCGCGTGCGAGCCGCGCTGAGCGAGTGCCTGTCAGCCGGGGCGATCCGCGAGCACCGCGTCCGAGCGTGCCGCAGCGAGAACCGCTGCGAGAGTGCCGGGCGGCACCAGATCGGACGGGAGCTCGTCCCAGCCGAACCAGCGAAGCTCGCTCACCTCGGCTCTGTCGAAGTCGCTCTCGCTGCCGCCCGATCGACGTGGCGCGGTAGTACGCCACGTTGATCACGGTCGCGCCGGGCTCCGCCGGGTCGTCGGCGTACGTGTCCACCCAGACACCGAGGTATGCATCGACCCTCACCCGGAGCCCCGTCTCCTCGAGAACCTCGCGCTCTGCGCTCTCGATCGGATGCTCTCCCACTTCGCAGAACCCGCCGGGAGCACCCCAGCCGTTCTTCCAGGGCGCGTAGGCGCGGCGGGCAAGAAGCACCTTGTCGCCGTCGACGACGATCGCGTTCGCGCAGGGCTTCGGGTTCAGCCAGTGGCTCGTCCCGCACGCTGCGCACGTGACTGGCGGCTGCGAGGCGAGCTCTGCGCCGCAGGCGGAGCAGAAACGGATCGCGGGCACGAGCTACGCGCCGAGGATGAAGACGAGCTGGGCCCGACCGAGCTCCGCGGCGCGGATTCCGTCGAGCGGCCCGACCTGCGTCACGCGGAGGTCCTTCGCCAGCCGATGACCCTCACCGGCGAACCCGGGCTTGTACATGACGAAGCTGCGGGCGTAGTCGGTGCTCGGCGCGTTCCCTACCGTGCCGATCCGGTAGCCGCGGCCCCGCACGCGCGAGGCGGCGCTCGCGGCGGCGCCGGTGCGCCCGTTTCCGTTCAGCACCATCACGACCGTTCGACCGCGTGGCGCTTTGGCGACCGGGACCGGCGTTCGCTTGCGGGTGGTGACAGCGGCCTGTCTGGCGGGAGCAGGGGTTGCCTGGGCGCGTTCCGTGGCGGCAAGCTGGACGCGATCCGAGATCGTGCCGATCAGCGCGCCGCCGCCGATGACGAGGAGGAGGAGGAGCTCCGCAACGGCGACCGCTCCTGCGGCGTACGCCGCGAGGCGCCAGGGTCGGACGAGAGCGTCGGGTGCCGCGAGCGGGTGGTCCACGAGCGGTTCGATTCGCGCGTGATGGCTCTAGTCCTTCCGAGCGTCGACCCACTCCCACGTCGCCTGCAGGCCGTCCTCGAGCCCGACCATGGGCATGAACCCGAGCTCGGCTCGCGGCTCGACTCGGATCGAGGAAGCTCCGTTGGAGCTCGCCCAGGCGCGCGGGCGCATGGACTGCCTCCTGCTCCGATGCCGGCAGCCTCCCGGCAGAGCTCGTAGAGCTCGACCACGGACGTCTCGCGTCCGGTGCCGATGTTGAACACGCCGCCGTCCTGGCCGATCGCCGAGACCGTGGCCCGCGCCACGTCTCCGACGTACACGTAGTCCCGCGTCTGGGTTCCTTCGCCGAAGATCTGCGCCTGCTCTCCGTCCTGGAGCGCGCCGAGGAAGATCGCGACGACTCCCGCCTCGCCGTGCGGATCCTGCCGCGGCCCGTACACGTTTCCGAAGCGGAGGCAGACGTGCTTCGCCCCGTAGAGCCGGTTGGACATCCGCAGGTACTCCTCGCCGGCGAGCTTCGACGTCCCGTAGGGCGAGAGCGGGTGGAGCGGCGAGTCCTCGCGGGCCGGCTCGCTGCATTCGCCGTAGATGGCACCGCCCGTCGACGAGAACACGACTTGCGCGCCGTGACGGCGTGCAGCTTCGAGCACGCGGATCGTGCCGATCACGTTCACCTCGGCGTCCTCGACCGGACGTTCCACGGAGACACGGACGTCCGCCTGGGCCGCGAGGTGGAAGATCGCCTCGGGGCGGATCTCGTCGAAGAGCTCGTCGAGTGGCTCGCGGATGTCTCGGACGTGGAGCATGGCACTCTCGGACACGTTCTCGCGCTTCCCGGTCGCCAGTGAGTCGACGACCGAGACGTCGTCGCCGCGCGCGACGAGTGCGTCCACGACGTGAGATCCGATGAATCCGGCACCGCCGGTGACGACGGCTCGCATCGGAAGCATCCTACGGACGGCGTCCGTCAGACAGACCGCCGCCGTAGGATGAAGTCCGATGTTCGTCTCCTTCGAAGGCCTCGACGGCAGCGGCAAGTCGACGCAGGCGGAGCTCCTGCGGGCACGGCTCGAGGCCGACGGCGAGACCGTCCTCGCCACCCGCGAGCCGGGCGGCACCGAGCTCGGCGAGCAGATCCGCGACCTCGTCCTGCACGGCGGTCACGTCGAGCCGTGGGCCGAGGCCCTGCTCTACGCGGCGGCGCGCGCGCAGCACGTCGAGCAGGTCATCCGGCCGGCGCTCGAGCGGGGCGAGTCGGTCATCTGCGACCGCTACGTCGACTCCTCGGTCGCGTACCAGGGAGTCGGCCGAGGGCTCGGGCTCGAGCGGGTGCTCGACATCAACCTCGCAGCGGTCGGCGGAGTCATGCCCGATCGAACCTTCCTGCTGCTACTCGATCCAGCCCAGGTCACCGACCGGGTCGGCGCTGAGCACGACAGGCTCGAGCGCGAGGACGAGGAGTTCCACCGCCGCGTCGACGCGGGCTATCGCGAGCTCGCGGAGCGCTTCCCTGAGCGCATCGTCGTCCTCGACGGGACGAATCCGCCTGAGCAGATCGCAGAGGAGGTGCATGGAGCACTTCGCGTCAGTGCCTGAGCAGCTCGAGGCGAAGCGGCTGCTGGAGGCGGCGCTCGCGGACGAGCCCGCGCACGCCTACCTCTTGCACGGCCCGGATGGCGTCGGAAAGCGGACTGCGGCGATCGCATTCGCCGCGGCGTTGCTCGGTGACGAGCGTCGTGTCGAGGCTCGCACCCACCCGGACCTCTACGTTCTCGAGCCGCTCGGGGAGATGATCCGCATCGACGACGTGCGCGCGCTGCGGCACGACCTGCACATGCGCCCCTTCGAGGCGGAGCGTCGCGTCTACCTCATCCTCGACGCCCAGCGCATGAACGAGGACGCGGCCGATGCCCTGCTGAAGGATCTCGAGGAGCCGCCGCCCTACGCGGTGCTCGTGCTGGTGGCGAGCGAGCTCGGCCCGCTGCCGCCGACCATCCTCTCGCGCTGCCAGCTCGTTCCCTTCCGCCGGCTCTCGGAGCGCGCGGTGCGAGAGTGGATCTCCGAGCACGCGCCCGAGCGGAGCGACGACGGAGATCCGCGCGCTCTCACGCGCCGCGGCGGGGCGACTCGACCGCGCGCGCAGGCTGCTCGACTCGGCCGCGGCCGACCGGCGCGAGACGTTGATCGCCACCGCGCGCTCCACGTATCTCGACTCCGGCTTCGAGCCCGGAGATGCCGCCGCGGCGCTCCTCGCGATCTCCGACGAGCACGGGCAGGAGGCGAAGGAGCGAGAGCAAGCGGCGCTCGACGATGTCGACCTTCCCGCTCGCGAGGCCGATCAACGTGTGCGGCGCGCTCAGCGCGGAGCGGAGCGCGAGGAGCTTCTCGCAGGGCTCGAAGCTCTCGAGTCCTGGTATCGCGATCTCGTCGTCGTCGCGGCGGGAGCCGAGTCGGCCGCGGTGCACGCCGATCGGCTGGACGATCTGCGCGAGGACGTGGCGCGCGACCTCGGAGACGGGCCGTTGCAGGCCGCCGAAGTCGTGCGCGAGACCTGGCGCACGCTCGAGGAGTTCAACCTGAACCCGTCGCTCGCGCTCGAGGCGCTCTTCGTCCGACTCCAGCGGGAGCTGCGCGGCGCGCACGCATGGTCGTAGGGCTCGTCGGCTGCGGAAACTGGGGCCGCCACATCCTGCGCGACCTGGTCTCGCTCGGTTGCGAGGTGCCGGTCGTCGCGCGCTCTCCGGAGAGCAGCGCGCGCGCGAAGGAGGGCGGCGCGGCGGCGATCGTCGCCGAGATCGGATCGCTTCCTCGGCTCGACGGCGTCGTCGTCGCCACGCCGACGAGCACGCATGCGGCGGTTCTCGACGAGGTGCTCGGTCACGACGTGCCCGTCTTCTGCGAGAAGCCGCTGACGGACGACCCGGCGGCCGCCGAGCGCCTGGCCGCCCGCGCGCCCGATCGCCTGTTCGTGATGGACAAGTGGCGCTACCACCCCGGCGTGCTGGAGCTGGCCGCGATCGCCCGAGACGGGCGGCTGGGCGCGGTCTCGGGAGTGAAGACGGTGCGCGTCGGATGGGGCAGCGCGCACGACGACGTCGATCCGGTCTGGGTGCTGGCGCCGCACGATCTCTCGATCGGCTGCGAGATCTTCGGTCGGATCGGACGACCCGAATCGGCGGTCGCGCACTGGCAGGGCGAGGACGCCGTCCACCTGAGCGGCGTTCTCCAGGGCCGTGACTGGTGGCAGACGATCGAGGTCTCGGGCCGGGCAGCCGAGTCGAAACGGACGGTCGAGCTCTACTGCGCGGATGGCGTCGCCGTGCTCGGCGGCGGCTGGGACGAGCACGTCACCTTGTACCGGGACGGCCCGGACGGCGTTCTCGAAGAGCGATTCGGACGCCCGGGGAGCTCCCCCTCCTCGCCGAGCTGCGCGTCTTCGTCGAGCACCTGCGCGGAGGACCGCCGCCGCGCTCGAGCGCGGTCGAGGGCGCGGCCATCGTCTCGGCGATCGGAGAGCTTCGAGCACTCGCGCGCGCGACATGATCGACGCGACGATCCTGATCCCCACGTACCGGCATGCGGCGCTGCTTCCGTTCGCGGTGCGAAGCGCCCTCGACCAGGCCGACGCCTCGGTCGAGGTCTTCGTCGTCGGGGACGGCGTCGAGGACGACACGCGGGCGGCGCTCGAGCCCTTTGCCGGCGACGATCGCGTCCGCTTCTTCGATCTGCCCAAGGGGCCGCGCCACGGCGAGCTCAACCGCCACGAGGCACTCCGCGAGGCGACGGGCAAGATCGTCTGCTACCTCTCCGACGACGACCTGCTGCTTCCGGGGCACGTGTCGGAGATGCGGGCGCTGCTCGAGAACGCGGACCTCGCGCACAGCCCGCACTTCTGGATCGATCTCGACGGGACGCTCAACTTTCTTCCCCGGAACATGGGCCGCGCGGAGTTCGTCGAGCTGGCGCGCTCGGGAACCGAGTCGATCGGCCTCTCCGGAGCCGCGCACACCCTGGATGGCTACCGGCGCCTCCCGCACGGCTGGCGGACGACACCGGCGGACGAGCACACCGACCACCACATGTGGCTGCAGTGGCTCGGCATTCCGGGGTTCCGCGGCGTCGCCGGAGCGCGCGGCGACGTTTCTGTGGTTCCCCTCGATCGTCTGGGGGAGGATCGACCCGAGCGAGCGCGCCGCGACGCTCGAGGACTGGTTTCGCCGGTCGCGCGAGCCGGGGTTCGCCGACGAGTTCGACGCGCTGACCCGAGCCGCGGTGCTCCGCTCCGCCGAGGACGAGAACCTTCGTGCTCAGGCGGAGAAGCATGCGCTGGCGGCAGTGCTCGCCACGCGCACGTGGCGGCTTCGCCAGCGTCTCGTCAATGCGCGGCCGCTGCGAGCGCTGCTCGCCAGGCGTCGCGCAGCGCGCTGAGCGGGCCGAGCTCGCGATCACGGTCGGAGATCAGCGGCGCGGAGCAGGGCCACGCGATATCGAGCGCGGGATCGTCCCAGCGGCAACCGAGCTCGTCCGCCGGGTCCCATTCGTGGCTGACCGCGTAGACGTGCATCGAGGGCTCGCGAAAGTAGAAGCCGTGCGCCACGCCCGGCGGAATCGCGAGCGCGGCCGGGGCGTCGGCGTCGAGCTCGATGACGCATCCTTCGCCCTCGGTCTCGGAGCCTTCGCGGAGGTCGTGGAGCCCGATCGCAGCTTTGCCGACCACCACCGTGAGGTAGTCCGCGTGCTGCCAGTGCGCGTGCACCCCGCGCAGGACGTTGGCCTCGGATCGGACCGCGTTCCATTGCACGGGCTCGACCGGGAGTCCCCACGAGTCGCGGAAGAGCTCGGTGAAGACGCCACGCGAGTCGGCGTGGGGTTCGAGTTGGTGGAGCTCGACGCCGTTCGGCAGCACGACCCCATTATCGCGAGCCTGCGGCGGACGTCGGTTCGTCGGCCCCTATCGCTTCCTCGTGACCCGTGGCCGGCCCGCGGAACGGCGCTTTCGCGGAAGTGGCCGCGCGGGCTCACGCGGTGCCTGAACGAGCTCCCCGAGAGCCCGCTGCGCGTCGGCCAGACCCTCTGGGCGAAGGGCGTACCAGTAGCCACGGGCGTTCCCGCCGAGCGTGACGAGACCGGCGGCGCGCAACTGCGCGAGGTGGTGGTGCGCCGTCGACTTCGCGAGCCCGGCGGCGCCGGCCAGCTCGTCCAGCGTCGCGTCGTCCGCTCGCGAGGCGTCTGAGAATCGAATACACGGCGCCCGTCTCCGAGCGCCCTGCCCAGAAGCACCGTCTCCTCGGCCAGGGCGGCCTCGGGGTCGAGCTGCTGCGGCGAGACCGGGTAGCAGATCACACGGGCCGTCCGGTGCTGGCAGAGGAGCAGGAGTGGGCGCGCGGCGACGTGCGGGACGAGCACGACGCGGTCGAACTCCGGCTCGGGCTCGTAGACGTAGCCTCGCGTGACGCGCGCGATCAGCGCTTGCGGGGTCAGGGTCCCGGCGAGCCCGCGCGCGGCTTCCGCCGCTGCGGCGATCGGGGCCATGATCTCCTTCTCGCTCGGCGCAAAGGCTTCCTCGGCGAACAGGCGTAGCACCGAGACGATGCGTCGCTTCGTCTCCTTCGGAGGGTCGGACAGGAGCGTGGGGAGTGCCTCGGCCGCGCGACCCGCGTAGTAGCGCGGGTGCTCGAGCAGCTTTGCGATCGCCTTCTCGTCGCCCGCCGCAGCCTGCTCGAGGGTGGTCGCGCCGACGAGGCCGACCCACGCGGGCACGTGGACGCCGACGAGGTGGCGTCGCAGCTCCAGAGCGTCCACGCGCGCGAGGGCTTTGACGAACGATCGCGCGTCGGGTGCCGGCAGTTCGAGCGCCAGACCGAGGAGGTGCAGCCACGCCTCGCCAGAGCGTTCTCCGACCCGGACGACGGCCTCGCGGAGCTCTGCGGACCAGCGTTCGGGCCGCGGCACCCAGGTCTCGTCGTGCGCCTCGGCCGGTGAAGTCGCCACCGAAAGCCCGATCAGGAGCTCGAGCGCGGAGCGCGCCTCGGTCTCGACCGTGAGCTTCGGCGTTGTCGGCATCACGTCGCGGACGGGGATCTCGTTCATTTGACAGGAATCATATGCATTCGATATATATCGAACCATGCAGACGACAGCACAGCCGCTCGGTCTCGAGATCCTCGGACGCAGCGGCCTCCGTGTCTCCGAGCTCGCGCTCGGAACCATGACCTTCGGGTCGGACTGGGGCTGGGGCGCGGACCTCGAGCAGAGCCGCGCGATCTTCGACCGCTTCGTCGAGGCCGGCGGCAACTTCATCGACACCGCCTCCAACTACACGGACGGCACCAGCGAGCGGTACGTGGGCGAGTTGGTCGCGGGGGATCGAGACCGGTTCGTCATCGCGACGAAGTACACGCTGTCGCTCGATCGCGACGATCCGAACGCCGGCGGAAACCATCGCAAGAGCCTGGTGCGGGCGCTCGAGCAGAGCCTGGAGCGGCTCGGGACGGACTACGTCGACTTGCTCTGGCTGCACATGCGAGACGACCTGACGCCGATCGAGGAGGCGGTGCGCGCGCTCGACGACCAGGTGCGACTCGGCAAGGTCCTGCACGTCGGCATCTCGGACTCGCCCGCCTGGCTCGCTGCGCAGGCCAACACGCTGGCCGACCTGCGCGGCTGGTCGCCGTTCGTCGCGCTGCAGATCCCCTACAGCGCCGCGAGTCGTGACCCGGAGCGCGAGCTCCTGCCGATGGCGGCCGCTCTCGGGCTCGCGGTGGTGCCGTGGGGCGTGCTCGGCGCCGGAGTTCTGACGGGCAAGCCGGCGGAGGAGCGCCGTTGGCCCGAGGACGGCGTCTCGGAGCGAACCGAGCGGGTCGTGGCCGCTCTGCGCGAGGTCGCAGACGCGCACGAGAGCACGCCGTCCCAGATCGCGATCGCCTGGGCCGGCCAGCGGTTTTCGCCGCCGACGATCATTCCGATCATCGCGGCGACGCGGGAGGAGCAGATCGTCGAGAATCTCGCCGCAGCGGAGATCACGCTCGAGCCTGCCGAGATCGAAGCGATCGACGACGCGGGTCAGCCGCAACTCGGCTTCCCGCGCGACTTTCTCGAGTCCACGGGAGTGCGCGAGCTCATCTACGGCGACACGTACGAGCGAATCAGGCGGCGAGAGGGTTCGCCGATCCGCGGCTAGAATCCGCGGTTCAGCACGCTTCGCCGACGTAGCTCAGCTGGTAGAGCACTTCACTCGTAATGAAGGGGTCCGCGGTTCGAGTCCGCGCGTCGGCTTCACGGAAGTCCCTGCAAAGCCCCGTATTCGTATTTCACCGCTTCGGCGTAAGGTGACGAGGGGGCAACAGACGGGGCAACAGACGCTCCCTGAACGCGTTCACTCAGGCGGCCCATCCTGGCGGCGGAGAAACTCGACTGCTGCCGCGAGGGGTGGGGGGTGCCTCAAGCGGTGCGGGCCCGCCCGCAATACGCGGTCGGTTTGGGGTTTTCGCGTATAGCGCTGTGTACGGACACCTTCCTTCCGCGTGCGTGCGTGCGAGTAAGCGATGAACCGTTATCGCGTCGAGCAGCCGCGCCCGTTTCCGCGGTCACGCCCTCCACGCGGAGCGTCAGGCGAAATGCAGGCGTCACGGGCGCCGGGGACTCCAGGCTGGTGACTCGAGATATCCAGCGACGGTCGCAATCCTGCGGACATTGCCACTCGCGAGCGTCACGACCTGCACTCCGTCGTCCCCCAGGAGGACGATCTCGGTTCCGTCGGGCGACCAGTCCGCCTCATCGCCGTTGGCGACTAGGAGCTTACGCGGCGTTCCGGCCGAATCGACGACGTGGATCGCCGAGCGCTCCGTGAACCGCTCGTACAGAATCTTGCTTCCATCGGGTGACCACTGGGGTGGACGGTCAGTCTCCACATTGCGCGCGAGAATGCGCAGGCTTCCGCCAGGTGCGTTCGAGACATAGAGGACTTCCTTCGGGAAGCCGAAGAAAGCGACCGTTCGCCCGTCGGGTGACCACGCCGCGGCTTGTCCTTGTCGGCGCTCGCGCAGAAGGCGCCGCTGATGAGTTCCGTCGGCGTTCATCACGAACACGTGAAGTTCGTCGCCGTCGTCGCGATGGAAGACGATCTTGCTGCCGTCAGGAGACCAGTCGGGTGTTTCATCCTCACCGGGGTGCCGCGTGAGACGGCGAGTACTTCGCCCGTCGGCGACTCATGACCCAGATGTCCGCATCGAGACCATCGCCGACATCGGCGCTTCGTACGAAGACAAGCCTCTGTCCGTCAGGAGACCACGACGGTTCCTCGTCGTAAGTGCCTGGTGGGGTCAGCCTGCTCAAGCCCGAACCGTCCGCGTCCACGACGTGGATCGCGGGTCGTCTTACGATCTCGTCTCGGTCGATGCCGACCATGATCCATCGAACGAAGGCGATCCGGGTCCCGTCCGGCGACCACACTGGGTCATGGTCGACGCCGCGGGTGAGCCGTCGTAGTTGTGTGCCGTCGCTGTTGACCACGAATACTCCGGAGTTCTTCGACGATCTGAACGCGATCTGACCTACCGAAACCGCGTCCGCAGCCGATGAGCCTGGTGACGCGAACAGCAGGATCAGGAGCAAACCGAGTGTGCGAATCGTCATGCCCATGAGAAGAAGATCGTGGCACAGCAGGAAGGGACGTTCAACATCGGGGAGACGCTTACGGGTGCACCAGACCCGCATTGACGCCTCGCCAGGTTCTGCCTCCGTTCGTGCTCTTGAAAACGCCACGACCACCGGTACCCGCGTAGAGA
This sequence comes from uncultured Actinomycetes bacterium, assembly GCA_963838395.1. Taxonomy (GTDB): domain Bacteria; phylum Actinomycetota; class Thermoleophilia; order Gaiellales; family Gaiellaceae; genus GMQP-bins7. Next base: position 141,415 of record CAWIQX010000014.1, on the reverse strand, counting down.
GTCGCGGTCTTCTGCGGGTTGATCGCCAGCTCCCACACCTGCCTGCGTGCGACGCCCGCCGCTCGCCACTTGCGGCCTCCATTCGTGCTTTTGAAGACACCGCCACCGGTAACGATGCCCGCGTAGATCGTTGTTGGCGCATCGGGGTCGACAACAAGAGCCCGCACCCCCAGCATCTGCCCACCGGTCAGGAGTGTCCAGTGTTCGCCGCCGTCCGTCGTCTTGAAGACGCCGCTCGGGTGCCCGCGTACAGCGTTGCCGGCGTCTGCGGGTCAATCTCGAGCTCCTGTATGAAACCGAGCCCGTCCGTCAAGCCCACATTGACCGGTTGCCAGCTTCCGCCTCCGTCGATGCTCTTGAAAACGCCGCTGGCGAAAGTGCCCGCGTAGAGCGTCGTCGGCGTCTCCGGGTCGAGCGCGAACGCGAACACGTGCTTCGGACTTGCGCTCAGGACGGACCATGACCAGCCCCCGTCGCTGCTCTTGAAAACACCACCGCCCGTCCCCGCGTAGACGGTCGCCGGCGTCTGCGGGTCGATCGCGAGTGTTCGTGCAGAGCTACCGAGTCCTAGACCGGTGTTGACAGCTCGCCAGCTGCCGCCCCCGTTCGTGCTCTTGAACACGCCGCTCTTGAGGGCATGGAGGCCGAAGTCCGCCAGGGCGTAAACCGTGGCGGGCGTCTGAGGGTCGATCGCGAGTGCCAAGACCCGCTTGCGCCCCAAGCCTGCACCCATGGATCGCCAGCGGCGGCCTGCGTCCGTGGTCTTGAAGACCCCGAGCTGGGTTCCCGCGTAGACAGTCGTCGGGGTCTTCGGATCGACGGCAAGCGCTGTGGTCTCGGGAATTCTTCTGATCCAGCGACCCACCCCAGACACTGTCATTAGCAAGCGCGAGGCTGGACGCCGCGAGGCCTGCGGTGAGCACGAGCACGATCGCGACGGTACCCGTACTAACGAGGATCACCTGGCGGCTCGGGCATCGCGTTCGCTGCCAGACGGGCTCTCTCGGGTTCCTCGAACAGCACGCCCCCAGAACGGAGCGGCCGGAGCCCGCCTACCGTGCAAACGAGTACTCGAATACGCCATCGCTACGGGTAGCCGCGAAAAGGGCACGTCCATCACGCGCGAACGCCAGGTCGTTCAAGGACGGCGGCGTTGTCCCCGACTTCGATCGGCGGGGAACTTCAAGTCCGCTTCCGAACGGATGCCACGTACCTCCTCCGTCGACGCTGCGGAAGACGGCGCTCGAAGGTTGGGGTTCTGTCCTGAGCGTTCGCCGGTCAAACCACATGCCGAGATAGATGTGCGACGTATGGGGATGCACGGCGACGGCGCTTGGGTATCCCCCCGGCGGGGTGCGCCGAGGCTCCATGTGGCGCCGCCGTCGGTGCTCATATAGAGCCGATGGTCGAGAATCGCGTATAGCGTCGAGGGCCTTCGCGGATCGACGGCGACCTTTTCCCCGGTAGCCAGGTTCTCCCGCTTGAGCTCGCGCCAATTCTTGCCACCGTTGGTCGTCTTGAAGATGCTCCCGTGGCTGTAACCCTCGCGAAACGTCGCCGCATAGAGCGTCTGCGGAGATTTCGGGTCGATCGAGAGCGAGAGGATCATGCGTCGGCCGATCGTCGCGTTGGTCTCGCTCCACGTGGCTCCCCCGTCTACCGTCTTGAAGACCCCCACGCTTTCCGTCCCCGCGTAGACGGTTTCGGGATGCTCGGGGTCGACGACCAGAGCCAGGACTCCCATGTCGTTGTGGGGGAGCCTGAGGAAATCCCAGGTCGCACCCGCGTTCGTCGTCTTGAAGATGCCGCGGCGCCAGGTACCCGCGTAGACGGTCGAGGGTGACGACGGGTCAATCGCGAGCGAGCGGACTCCTTGCCCGACTCCCGCCGAACGCCAACGGCGACCTCCGTCCGTGGATTTGAAGACGCCACTCTGGTAGGTCGCCGCGTAGATCGTCGACGGCCGCTCGGGGTCGATTGCGAGTGCGACGGCATTGACGCGAGCCAGGTCTCTCGAAGGTGTCCAGACGCCGCTGCCAGCGAGAGAGAGGCCGGCTGCAACGGCGGCTGCGATAACAGCGAAGAAGAGTGCAGCTCTGATATGCATCGGCGAACAGCCTCCGTCGAGTATGCGACACCGCCCGGCTCTCCGCTATGCCGCTTACGGGCGGTTGAACCCCGTAGAGGCATGGAACGTCCGGTCGAGGCCGCTCAGCCGCCCGCGCGTCCGCTTCCGCCGAGCGAATCGAGCGACCAGCTCTATGGCTGGCTGGAGCTCGTCCATCTGTACGCCGAGCGTGGGTCACCGAAGTTCGAAACGGCGACACTGCGGTGGCTCGAGCGGTATCTCACGGAGGACTCCCCGAGGCTGCAGCGTCGCGGAAATGACGGCGAGTCTGGCAAAGCGCGAGCCGCTAGACCGGTGATCGATCCTGAGGTCGCGTGCTACCTGCGGATCGAGGAGCGAGGAGCTCGAGGCGGGCGGGCGGAACTAGCCACTGAGAAGTGGTTCGACCTTTAGATTCTGGCCATGGACTCCCCTCGTCTGGAACACGTGCGCGTCAACGTGAGTGACTTCGACCGCGCTGCTGCGTGGTACGAGTCGATCCTCGAATTGCCGCCGCAGAGCCATTGGCCCCCGGAGGCTCCGAAGTACGCGCATTTCCAGACCGGTTCGACCCAGTTTGCCCTCTCCGAGATGGAGCCCGTTCCCGCTGCGGGCCGATACAACTTCAGCGTCCGTGATGTAGATGCTTGGTGGGCGAAGCTTCGTGACCGCGCCGACGTGGTCGAGCCGCTCTTCGACACGCCTTACGGCTCGCGCAAGTTCACGATTCGGGACCCGGACGGAAACGAACTCGGGTTCGTGCGGGAAGACTGACGAGCTCGCCGGCTACCTGCGGATCGAGGAGCGGGAGTCTCGAGGCGGGCGGGCTGAAATCAGCTGACTGTTCGAAGCGGATCGATTCGACGAACCTCGCGTGAGCTTCCACGGTTGTCGCGGCTTGGGAACCGGGCTCCTCATCCGCACCCCGAGCAGGTGGTCTCGCCGTGCGGGAGGAACGGGCCGAAGCTGATCCAGACCTGGCGGCTCGGGCCTGGAACATCGAACTTGTAGTTCAGATCGATGCCACCGCCCTTCCTTGCGGTTGCGGGTCCTGCACGGTCGAGAGCCTTGGCGAGCGAGCGGGCTTCGTTGGTCGTCACTGCGAAGCAGCCAGGCCCGGCCCCTCTCGCATTCCAGTCCCTGCCGCGGAGCGCGTTCTGGGCTGCCTCCGGTAGCAAGGCCGCGATGCGAGCTGGACGCATCTTTTGGAGCGCCCTTTGAGGTCCGGCGGGTCGTACACGCCCACCGAGGCGCAGACCTTGAATCTGGAGGGCACGTACGCCCTGAACTTCCGCTGCTTCCATGCGCTCGCCGGCAGCCACGACTCTGGATTCGCAAGCCGGCCGACTAGGCGCTCGAGAGCCTGTTTCTGCTGCGGTGTCGCCGCGGTCGGCGTGCCCTCCTTCGAGCAGAATTTCTGCCTTACGGTGACCGGCGCGACTCGCTGCTCGCCGTGGAGCAGCTGGATGAAGTTCATGCAGGGACGCTCGTGGCCGAACAGGCCGGTCGAGACGATCTCGAATCGCAGGAGCTTGACTCCCTCGCGTGTGAGGCGTTGCTCGATGAAGCCGCGGCGCAGCCTTCCGTTGACCGGGCCACCACCAAGCCGGATCAGCCGCCCGTCGGCGTACACCCAGCTCCGGCCAAACCGGCCTGCCTCTTTGCCCGCGACCAACGGGCGAAGCCCTACCGGGTGGAGCAAGATGTACATCTCGAGCACTCCGTTCTCGGGAGTACTCGGCGTCGCGCCCATCGGAGGCAGCCCGACGATGCCCTTGTCGGGGACGAAGGCGCGCACGGCGAACGCAGAAGCGGTTGCGACGGCGACGAGCGCCACGGCAGCGAGCACGACGAGGCGCCGGCGGCCCTTCATATGAGAGCGCTTGAACCAGCGGGGGATCTTCGGAGCCACGCCTGGACTGACGAGAGCCGCCTGTCCCTGCTGGCGCTCAGCCGCCGCTAGAAGCTCTAGCTTCAATTCGCGTACCGGATCACTCATCGGGCCTCTCCGTTTCGAAGTTGGACCTGCAGTGCAGCCAGGCCACGACTCACACGCTTGCGGATGACGCTCTCTGAGCAGCGAAGCTCGGCTGCGATCTCCGCGTAACCGAGCTCCTCGAGGTGGTGAGCCCTGACCGCCTCGCGCTGCTCGGGAGCGAGCGTCTCGAGGAGCTCGATCGCCGGAGCCGATGCCGTCATCTCGAGGATCTCGATGGCCTCGTCATCGAGCTGGATCGGTTGCATTGCGAGCGCCCGCCGCGCTTCGTCCTGGATCCGACTGCTGCGCAAAGCCTCGCTCAACTTGTGGCGTGCGATTGCGAACAGCCACGCCTGAGGCGGCTCTGGCCCCGGCCGAAACCGTGGCAGCGAGGCAAGTGCGGAAGCGAAGGTCTCGGCAGTGAGATCAAAGGCTTCCTCTGGGCCGGCCACCCGGCGGCGAAAGAACGCAAGCACCAGAGCGAAGTGCCGCTCGTAGAAGACACCGAACGGCTCAGGGCATGTGCGCGCCTCAAGCAGAAGCTCGGTGTCGGAGCGTTGCTCCTCGTTGCTCATGCCTCCTATATGACAGTTCCACTGGATTTGTGACCGCAGCACGGCAGGGTTTCGTCGATATGCCGAACGCGAGTCACCGAAGTACGAGAGGCGGCGATGTGGTGGCTCGAGCGGTACCTCGCGGAGGGCTCGCCGAGCCTGCAGCACTTCACGGAGATTGCGGTGAGCTTCGCTGAGCGTGAGCCGCGGGATCACTGACAACGATCCGAGCTCGCTCGGGCTACCTGCGGATCGAGGAGCGGGAGCTCAAGGCGGGCGGATCGAACTGATCTCGTCTGCGAGTCACCAGTTGACATCCCATGTCGCTCCTCGTGCTAGACGCCTGCATGGTCCCCCGAGCGTGCTCACGACACGCAGCTCGGGGGACGTCCTACCGGGCGGGACGGTCACGTAAGCGACGCTTCGCCCGTCAGGCGACAAGGCGGGAGACTGTGCGGGTTGTCCCCACGGGGGCGCTGGAGGCGTCGCTACCCGCCGGATCCCACCGCCGACCTTGACGAGGAACAGGATGGTGCTACCCCACGGAACGTTGCGCTCGATGAGCAGCTTCGAGCTGTCGCCCGACCACTGGGGGAAATTGCCCCCATAAAGGGCGGCTCGATCGGCGAGCCTCCGCAGACCCCGGCCATTTGGCTTCACGATGTAGAGCGAGTTGCGATCGGCCAGAGTGCGATTGAAGGGTTCGCCGACGGCACAGCGACAGCCGAAGAACGCGATCTGTCGTCCGTTCGGTGACCATGCGGGGCGGTGATTGTCACCGCCAAACCCCGCAGGCTGAGAGGGAAACCGTCAGGACGACCGCGGTGAATATGGTCGCCAGCAGGATGAGGTGGCGGGCTTGGGCTCGGACCGACCTAAGCACCGACTCATCCAGGAAGCTGGTAGTCGAAAACCCCGACGTCGGTGCCAGCGTAGATTGTGCGGCCGGTAGCGGCGATCGCGAGCGATCGGAGCTCGAGATTCGTAAGCCCCGTGTTCAGCGGCGTCCACGTACGGCCACCGTTCGTACTCCTGAAGACGCCCCTTCCGTACTCCGCCGCGTAGACGGTTGCGGCGTTGCGAGGGTCAACGACGACCGCCACCACAGCACCCCGTTCCCCAAGTCCGGATCGCGACCAGCGACGACCTCCATCGGTGCTCTTGAAGACGCCGCGCGACGTACCGGCGAAGACGGTTCCGGCACGCGCCGGGCTAACCGCGAGCGACCAGATGGACCTGAGACCGAACAGCGGTGCCCTCCAGTTCCGTCCTCCATCCATGCTTCTCGCAAAGCGGTTCTTGGGATCATTGGCTAACTGGGGATCCCAGATCGCCGCGTATAGCACGTTCGGCGTGCTCGGGTCGATCGTAAGGACCTCCACCGTGTACTGCTGCAGCCCCGATCTGCGCCAGTGCCCGCCACCGTCGGCGGACTTGAAAAGCCCGTCGTAGCCGCCCATCCCTGCGTAGACGAGCTGCGGTCGGGATGGGTGGACCGCAAGCGTGTTGACTTCGATCTCCGGGAGGCCCGACCGAGCCGCTCGCCATGTGCGCCCCGCGTCTGTGCTCTTGAGCACGCCGTCGAAGTCCGTCCCGACGTAGGCCGTCGCCGGGGTGCGTGGATCGACGGTGACCTCGAGGACTCCTTCGGGACCGGAGGCGACCCAACGACGACCGCCGTTCGTGCTCCGATAGAGCGCACCGCGGCTCTTGAGGTCTCCGGCGTCCCAGACAGTAGGTGTGCCGGCATACACCATCATCGGATTTCTCGGATCTACCGCAAGTGCGACGACGGGGCCAGGCTTCGGGCCATACGTCGGCCCCCAGCGATCGTCACCTGCGTGCGCGGCTGCGACGATCGCGACCGCGATCAATCCAACGGCGGCAGACATGCAGAATCTCAAAATCGCGTCCTTGTGACATGCGATACTGGCAGGCGATGGCGGTTCCCGCCAGGCGGTTGCTCTTCGGCGCGCTCGGCGCGGCCGTCGTTGCCGCAGTTTCGGCCGGAGTTGCCGGAAAGTCGGCCGCTAATCGCCCGGCGACGTCTGCCGGCCTCACCGCTGTGTGGGCCCCTTCGTTGCCGGCTTCTCTCCCGCTGAGGGAGCGCGTGTTCCGGTCAACACGGGCGATCGATCAGCTGGCTGCGGACGGTGCTCGCGTGGCGATGCTCTATTCCGGCCGAGGTCCTGGCCCGTGCATCGAGCTCTGGGACGTCTCGACCGGGAGGGTCGACGGCTTCCCTCGTACGACGAACCTCTGTCCGGGTGAGTCCGAGGGGCGAATCTTCGAGATCACGGAGATCGCGCTCGGTGGCGAGAGGATCCTCTGGGCCGAGAGGGAGCACAACCACAACACGTACTGGGACGTGCTGACTGCGACACCGACCCGCCGCGCTCCCGAGGACGTGTACGGGTTCTCGAGTGGAGACAGCTCACGCATCCGTGACCTGCACGGGGACGGCGAGCTACTCGTCTTCTCCATGTACTACCCCGAACTGAAGCCACAGTCGAGGCTGTACCGTGCATACCCCGGCAAAGCGACACGGTTGCGCACGTTTCCGCGCGGAGTGCGACTCGTAGGCGTGCACGGGCCAGCGATTGTCGTCGGGGCGAGAAAGGGCCTACTCGAGGTTCTGAATGCGGGTGGAAAGCTTGTTCGGACACTGGACGTCCGCGTGGCTGAGGTGAGCCGCGTGGCGCTAGACGGCTCCTCTCTCGTCGTCCAACGGGGACGCTCTGTCGACGTGTACGACCTCGACAGCGGGAGGCTCGTCAGCACCTGGCCGAAGGCCAAAGGACTTTTAGAAGACGCCCACGGCGGGATAGCGGTCTGCGTGAGCGATACCGCAGTTCATCTCATCCGACTGGCAGACGGCCGAGACGTCGTCCTGAGCACGCCGACCAAGGGGTTCGGCGAAGGGCCGCTTCGCGCGCAGATCGAAGCGGCGGGCCTCTTCTACTCGTACACGAACTACAAGGCCGCACGCCCTGGGCACGTCGTCTTTGTCCCATACCGCCAGCTTGTCAGGCGTTTTGGGTGAGGTGGTCGCGGCTTGCTTTCGGATCGAGTCCCCGCGCCGGCCTTCTCGGAAAACCAGCCCGCTTCGCGGTGGCTGCAGGCGAACGAACAAATGTGACGCTTTGAGCCGCGGCGCTATCCTGCGCGGTGATGCTCCGGACGTTTGCGTGCCTCGTGACGGCCGCAGCCATTGCAGGCGGGCTCGCGCTTACTGCGTCAGGGGCGCCGACTGTCTGCCGGCCGACCCAGAGTGACGGCGCCGGTCCTTTCCAGCAGGGTGGCATCTCCGCGCCGCGCCGGGCGAAGATCGGGACCGGCCACGTGCTCCAGGGGCGCGTGCTCGGCATTGACTGCAAGCCCGTCGTGGGCGCACGCGTCGTGCTCTGGCAAGCGGGGCCGAACGGCTATCGCCCGAGCGGGCGTGGCAGCGTTCGCACGGATCGCTCGGGGCGATTCCGGTTCGAGGGACCCGTCCCTGCGTCCTACGGCGGCCTTCCCCATATCCACCTCGCCGTCCTCCACTTCGCTCACGACGAGCTCGTGACGCGGTACGTCGTCCGGCGTGGTGCGAAGACTGGGCGCATCACCGTCGTACTCACACCCCTGCTCTAGCCACCCGCATGCACAAGTTTCCGGTCCCGACCGCGTCTTACATGTAGATGAGCCGCAAGTACGAAATTCACTCGGGGCGGCACATCGTGTCGATCCAACACTCGAGCAGCGCTTTGCAGGCTGCTGTCGACTACGTGCGCTCGTTCGGATGTAGCGACGATGAGATCACCCGGCTCGGCGTCGACGCGGTCGCCTGGCGGGGCGCCCGGTTCAGCGCCGTGCAAGCCTCGGAGAACCCCGCGCACCGGGATAGTTGACGGACACGCGGAGCTCGACGCCGCTTCCGCTTGCGAGACGAAAGGCGGAGCGCCTCCGCCCTTCGTCTCGCTCGCGTCGTCGTCTAGAAGTTGCAGTTGCCCGGGTCGGCCTCGTCGATGCGCGGATTTGCACCCTCGGGTATGAGCCGGGTCACGAGCACGACGAGCTCCGTGGTGCCCTCGTTGCGTGCGATGTGGACGACGCCGCCGGGATCGACGTAGGCCGTCCCCGTGGCGTGCACCTCGGGAGTGCAGTCGGGATCGTCACCTCGGTAGAAGGTCGACGTCCCGGACTTGACGATCACGAGGCTGGGCCCAGGATGACTGTGCCAACCGAAGTCCCCGCCCGGTGCAACCCTGTTCTCGGTCACGGCGAGCGTCGAAGGACCCTTCGTGTCGATCTTGAGCTTCCATTCGCCCGTCTTCACCATGACGTCGATGTCGCGGACGCCACCCTGTGCAAGTGTCGTGCTGGTCACACCGACGCTCGATGTCGCGAGAGCGGTCGCTGCGATCGCGACGAGAGCGAATCCCGTGAGAACTGCCGTTACGCCTATGAGCTTTCTCATCGCCTGTCGCCTCCTTGTGTTGAGTCCAGCGAGGCTAGGAGCTCGGCGCCGCGGCGACTACGGTGCGGGCAGGCGAGTGTGGAGGGAGGCTGGCCAGGCCCGCAAAGGGTGCTGGCGCGCTTGACGGCGGCGCGCTGATCGCGCACAACTTCCGCCAGCACCGAGAGGAGGTCGACTCACACTGGAGACTCCGCACGCCGACGAGCTGTACGAAGCGCTCGATCACCTGCGCAACGAGGTCGCGGAGCTGCGTGCGTCCCGGGAGCGGCTCGTCCTGGCGGCCGACCGAGACCGCAGCAGGATCGAGCGAGCGCTGCACGATGGCGTACAGCAGCACCTCGTCGCGCTCGCGGTCAACCTTCAGCTCGCAAAGCCCTTGGCCGGCTCCGACCCCGCTGCAGCACGAGCGCTTCTCGACGACATGGGTCGCGACGTTCAACAGGCGTTGGACGAGATGTCGAAGCTTGCGCAGTGGATCTACCCGTCACAGCTCGAGTTGGGTGGACTTGCCGCAGCGCTGCGCTCGGCCGCAGTGACCGCCGGAGTTCCGGCTTCCGTCGACGTTACCGCGGGCGCAAACTATCCGCCCGAAGTCGCGCGGACGATCTCCATGTGCTGGCTCGAGGTCCTCGACCAGACGGCGGCGAGACCCCGGCGGCGATCACGGTGCGGGAAGAGGCGGAAGCGCTCACCTTCGAGATCGCCGGCGATGGCCCGCGCTCCGATGCGAGGCTCGAGCAGCTGCGCGATCGGGTCGAAGCGCTCGGCGGCGTACTGACGATCGCCTCCGAGCCCGATCGCATCTCGGGCTCGTTCCCGCTCTCACGATGACCTCAGCCGCTCTCAGCCAGGTACAGGACGACGGCTTTCACGCGCTTGTGGACGGCGGTCTCCCACCGGAGGCCGAGCTTGAGGAAGATCGAGTGAATCACCTTCTCGACCGACCTCTCCGTCAGGAACAGCGCTTCGGCAATGGCCGCGTTGTTCTTCCCCTCGGCCATCTCGTGCAGAACCTCGCGCTCGCGCGGAGTCAGCTCGTTGAGCGGCGACTCTTCACTACGGGCGTTGTCGGCGACGAGTGCTTCGACGACCTTGGGGTCCAGCACCGAACCGCCCTCGGCCACGGTATGGATCGCGGCGACGAGCTGCTCGAGATCCTTCACGCGCTCCTTCAGGAGGTACGCACGCCCCTCGCTGCCGTCCTCGAGCAGGGCGAGAACATAGCTCGGGTTCGCGTACTGACTGAGCACGACGACGCCGACCTCCGGGTTCGTCTGGCGGAGCCGCGCGGCGGCCTGGATCCCCTCGTCCGACCCGCCCGGCGGCATGCGAATGTCCGTGACGACGACGTCCGGACGCTCGGCGTCGACCGCTGCGAGCAGCGAGTCCAGGTCACCGCACACCGCTGCGACCTCGAGCTCTTGCTGTGTCTCGAGCAAGCGCCGGAGACCCTCCCGGACGAGGTAGTGGTCCTCAGCGAGCACGAGGCGGATCGGCATTGAACGAGGATACGGCCGTGACGCGTCGGGCTCCAAGCGCGGATGTGAGCCGGCGACCAGGCAGCGAGCGCCCGCTCGTGCTGATCGTCGACGACAACGACAGCAACCTGAAGCTCGCAGGGGACGTGCTGCGCGGCGCCGGATTCCGCACTCTCGAGGCCGGAAGTGCCGGCGAAGGAATGGCTCTCGCCGGCGAGCATCTTCCGGACGTGATTCTGATGGACCTCCGCCTGCCGGATATGCACGGCACCGATGCCGCCCGAGCGCTGGCACGCGACGAGCGAACGAGCCGGATCCCCGTGGTCGCGCTGAGCGCGCTGCCGTTGGAACGTGAGGGCGACTGGATCGACGCCGCAGGCTTCGCGGGCTTCCTCGCGAAGCCGCTCAGCGTCAGCGAGTTTCCGGACGAGGTGCGCCGCTACTGCGCTCGCTGATGGGTGCTAGCACCCCCTACCGAAGGCAAGCAGGCCTGCTAGGAGCTTCTGCCCGTTCGGCGTAGCCTGGACGCACGCTCGTTCAAGTGTGAAGATCGTCACATGCGCGCGTCGCGTGCCGGACACGTCGCACGGAGAGGAGGGCAATACCCATGCCACGGCTCCCTGATCGCAGACACACGCGCTTGCTCGTCGTCTCGCTCGCGGCCCTCGGTGGCGCCGTGCTCGTGGCGGGTGCGCTGGCCGCTTGGGCAGGCTCGAACGACGAGGGCTCGACCGCGCAGGACACCCCGCGCGTCGGGCTCATGCATGTCGGTCTGGATCACGTTCCCCGATCCCTCGACGGGCTGGCCCTGGAGCTCGAGAACGGATTCGGGTGGGATCTGCCGGATCCCGACGTCGAGCGTTGCCTGGAGGAGAAGCGAAAGAGCTGCGATCTCGCCGGCGAGAGTGTCACGCTCATGTGGAGGAATTTGAAAGACAAGTCGGAGGCCGAGAACCAGGCCGAGGTGTTCGTCGGCCAGGGAGTCGATCTCATCGTGGCCTTCGAAGATCAGTCCATCCAAGCTGCCCAGAAAGCAACGGTCGAATCTCAGACACCCGTCATCTTCCTGCACCCGAACGATCCAGTGCGGGACGGGCTAGTCGAAAGCCTCGCCAACCCCGGAACGAATCTCACCGGGGTCTTCGGAGCCCGCGATCTCGTCGCGAAGCACCTCGAGTACTTCACGCTCCTGATTCCCGATGCCGAGCGCATCCTCGCGCTCGTGAACCCGGAGGACTCGAACTACGAGTATCTGCTGGCGGAGACCCAGTCCGCGGCCGAGCGGCTCGGAGTCGAGCTGGTGGTCCGAGAAGCGTCGGATGCCGAGGACATCCAGCGAGTGTTCCGGTCGCTCGGGCCGGACGAGGTCGACGCAGCGATGCTGCTGTCGTCGACACTCCGACTCAACCATACGGCGCTCACCCTCAGGCTCGGGAAGCGTGCGGGCTTGCCGGTGCAGGCGCACCGGAAGGACTGGGTGGAGCAGGGAGCGCTCTTCTCCTACGGCTCCGATCTCTACCCCATCGGCGTCGAGGCCGCCCGCTACGTGGACGGCATCCTCGACGGCGCTGCGCCGAACGAGCTCTCGGTCAAGGAGATTCCCCAGATCGACTTCGCCATCAACCTCGCGACTGCGCGCCGGCTCGGTATCAAGGTGCCCAGGCGAGTGATCCGCCAGGCTGACATCCTGGTCTACCGGTAACCGCGAGCGAGTTGGAGACCAGCGCCGGAACGGACGCACGGCCGCGACGCCGGCTCATCCGGAAGTACGTCGGCCTGGTCGCCGCTCTGGTGGTCGCGGCCCTGCTCACGAGCAGCCTCACGGAGCTCTACTTCTCGTACGAGGACAACAAGGACGCGCTGCGACACATCCAACGCGAGAAGGCGTCGACGACCAAGGCGTCGATCGACCAGTACCTGAACGAGATCCTCGATCAGATCAGAGTCGTCTCGAGCCCGCCGAGCGGGGGCGGCGGGAGCGCTGCGAAGGACGAGCGAGAGCTCGACTACCAACGTCTCGAGGACCGCGTGCCCGAGGTGAGCGAAGTCAGCTATCTCGACGGGTCCGGAATCGAGAAGTCGCGCGTCTCGCAGTTCGACGTCAACCTCCCGGCGAGCGAGAGGAGCCACGCGAGCGAAGCGCGCTTCCGAGTCGCGAGAGCCGAAGGCAGCTACTTCGGCCCTGTCCGCTTCCGCAGGCAATCCCAGCCGTACATGACCATCTCGGTCGCGGAGGGCCGTCCCGGCCGTGGTGTGGTTGTGGCCGAGGTCGACCTCAGGTTCGTGAGCGAGGTGATCTCACAGACGCGCGTCGGCTCGGCCGGCTACGCGTACGCAGTCAACTCGGCGGGGCGGCTGATCGCCCATCCGGACATCAACCTGGTGCTGAAGCGGACGAGCATGGCCGGCCTGCCGCAGGTGCGAACAGCGCTGGACAACGGAGCGCCCGTGGCCGGCTCGGTGACGACCGGGCGCGACCCCGACGGAACCGAGGTGCTGAGCGCCTACCAGACGATCGACCAGACCGGCTGGCGTGTCTTCGTGGAGGAGCCGCTGAGCGAGGCGTTCGCCCCGCTCAACTCGACGATCCAACGCACCGCTCTTCTGCTGGTTCTGTTCCTCGCACTCGCCGTGGGGACGAGCGTTGTGCTCGCCCGCAGGCTCGTGCGTCCGATCGAGTCGATCCAGGTGGCGGCGGCGAGGATCGGCGCGGGAGCGCTCGACCAGCGAATCGATGTACAGGGCACCGACGAGCTGAGCGCGCTCGCCGAGGAGTTCAATCGTATGGCCGAGCGCCTACAGGAGTCCTATGCAGGTCTCGAAGAGAAAGTCGAGGAGAGGACCCGGGAGCTCGAGACGGCGCTCGGCGAGCTCGACGAGAAGAGCCGCGAGCTCGAGGCTGCAAGCAAGCACAAGTCGGAGTTCCTGGCGAACATGTCCCACGAGCTGCGGACGCCGCTGAACGCGATCATCGGCTTCTCGCAGGTGCTCAGGGAGAAGATGGTCGGCGAGGTCAACGCGAAGCAGGAGGAGTACCTCGAGGACATTCTCGCCTCGGGCAACCACCTGCTCGCGCTGATCGACGACATTCTCGATCTGTCGAAGGTCGAGGCCGGGCAGATCGAGCTCGAGGTCGCGCCCTTCTCGCTCGATGAGGCGCTCGAGCGCGGCGTCGTGATGGTGCGCGAGCGAGCGCTGCAGGACGGCGTGCAGATAACCCTCTCGGCGGATCCCGGGGTCGACGTCGTCGAAGGAGACGAGCGGCGGATCCGGCAGGTCATCTTCAACCTGCTCTCGAACGCCGTGAAGTTCACGCCCGCGGGCGGGGCGGTGGCTGTCAGCTCGTCGCAGGTCAACGGCGAGGTGATCGTGTCGGTCGCCGATACCGGACCCGGCCTCGCTCCCGAAGATCACGAGCGGATCTTCGAAGAGTTCCAGCAGACCGAGACGGGTGTCGCGCAGGGAGAGGGCACCGGACTCGGCCTGGCGCTGTCGAAACAGCTCGTCGAGCTCCACGGAGGCCGGATCTGGGTCGACAGCAAGCTCGGCAGGGGAAGCACGTTTGTGTTCACGTTGCCCGCGAGCGGACGTAGATGACAGGCGCGCAGATCCTGGTCGTCGAGGACAACGAGCGGAACATGAAGCTCGTCCGAGACGTCCTCCAGGCGAAGGAATACAGCACGCTCGAGGCGACGACCGGCGCGCAGGCGATCGAGCTTGCGACGACGCATGAGCCCGCCCTCGTGCTCATGGACATCCAGCTCCCTGACCTGGACGGCGTCGAGACGCTGAGACGGCTGCGCGCGGACGCACGCACCGCCTCGATCCCGGTGCTGGCGCTGACCGCGCAAGCAATGCAGGGCGACCGCGAGCGTTTCCTGGCGGCGGGCTTCGACTTCTACCTCTCGAAGCCGGTGGACATCGTCGAGCTCGTCGCCGTCGTCGAACGGCTCTCAGGGGTGGCGCGTCGATGAGCGACGACGGCGCCACGATCCTCGTCGTCGACGACGTCCCCGAGAACGTGCGCTTGCTGGAAGCGCTTCTCGGGCATGGTGGCTACGACGTCGTCGCGGCCGGCGACGGGCCATCCGCGCTCGAGCTCGCCCGCTCCGCGAGTCCGGACCTGGTCCTGCTCGACGTGGTGATGCCCGAGGTGGACGGCTACACCGTCTGCCGAGAGCTACGGGCGCGGGAGGAGACCGCGATGCTGCCGGTGATCATGCTCACGGCCAGCGACGGCCCCGAGAAGACGCAGGCGATCGAGGCCGGGGCGGACGACTTCATCGCGAAGCCGTTCAACCACGACGAGCTGTTCGCGCGGGTCCGTTCGCTCCTGCGGATCAAGCGCTACCACGACACCATCAAGGAGCTCAACCGGACGCTGGAGGAGCGCGTGCTCACTCAGGTCGAGGAGCTCGAGCGGTTGCGGCGGCTCCAGCGGTTCCTGTCGCCGCAGCTCGCCGACGCGATCGTCTCGTCGGGCGACGAGACGATCCTCTCCAGCCACCGTCGCGAGGTCGCGATGTTTTTCGCCGACCTCCGCGGGTGGTCGAGCTTCGTCGACGCGGTCGAGCCGGAGGAGCTGATGCGAGTGCTCGCGGAGTTCCACGGCACGATCGGCGGCCTGGTGCGGCGGTTCGACGCGACCGTCGGCTTCCTGCAGGGTGACGGCGTCCAGCTCTTCTTCAACGACCCGATCGAGGTTCCCGACGCGGCGCTGCGAGCGGTCCGGCTGGGATGCGCGCTCCGCGAGGCGATGACTGAGTTGACGCCGCTGTGGAGACGCCGCGGCTATGACCTCGACTTCGGTGCGGGCATCGCTCTGGGATATGCGACTTGTGGCGAGGTCGGCTTCGAGGGCCGCTCCGACTATGCGGCCATCGGTGCGGTGACGAATCTCGCCTCCCGCCTTGCGGACGAAGCGACCGGTGGGCAGATCCTGATCGAGCAGCGTCTCTGCGCAGAGGTCGAGGACGAGGCGGACGTCGAGCCGGTCGGCGAGCTGACGCTCAAGGGATTCAGGCGACCCGTCGCAGTCTTCAACGTGGTCGCGATGCGGCAGACGGCCTCAGCCAGGGGCGGACTTCCGCAGCTCTCGGAGCCGCGCGCGCTCGTCCGGGCTCCGCCGTTCGATGGCGCGTGAGAACGCGGACGCGCTGATCTGCCGACGCGTGCGTCTTCGAGGTAGTGGCCGACCTCGTCCGGATAGACCTGCCCCATCTCGCGGAGAACCCAGCCCACGGCCGTCTGCACGTAGTGCCGGGTGTCGCCGAGGCAGGTCGAGACCAGCGGCAGCACCTTCCCGGGCGGGAGGAAGACGGCGTTCTTGCCGGTATAGTGGACCAGGCTGACGAGGGAGATGCGCCGTAGCCACTCGCCCTCCGCCGCGTTCCAGTCCAGGAGCTGCGGATACACGTCGTCCGGGTAGGCCTCGAGAGCCCTGGAGTAGAGGCCGCTCAAGCCGTCGCTGTGGCACCAGTTGTCCACGCGGGCGCTCCAGTGCCGGATCACGGGCCAGAGATCCGGGCTCACGTGCTTGCGGACGAGCGGGGCGTAGTACTCCAGAGCGGCGAAGAGCACATCGCCATACGGGGAGGATCTCCAGAGTGCGTCCCAGACCTCGAGCACGTCCTCGTCCGGCAGGTCGTAGAACGAGAATCCCTGCTTGACCCGCTTCCGCAGCGCGGGAAAGCGGATCCCGAGGTGCTGGAGCTCGGAGCCGCGATCCCTTGCGGATGGCCTCGCCGAGCTCGGGATCGCCGATCGAGGTCAATGCCCGCACGACCTCTGCGTGGTAGTCGGGTCGAGCTCCGGGATTCACATGTGTTGTCATAGCTCGTCGAGGAGTGCGACCAGAGAACCTCCGCGGCGCAGGAGGTGTATCCAAGCGCAACTTCGACGAAAGGGCGGTCATGCGCAGGTACCTGATCCTCGCGACGCTCGTCGCGCTCGCACTCCCCGCGATAGCCGTCGCCAAGGGACCCGTCAACGCATTCATCACCGGACCGGGAGTCGAGCGCGCTCTCGTCGTCAGCGGTGACGGCGAAGTGCCCGGCACCATGCTCGGCGCGCTGGCCTCCGCCAGCGGCTTCTTCCCGCAGGTGTTCGGTCAGTCGCCCGACCCGACGCTCGCTTCTCGACCCAGCGGCACGCTCGGAGCCAGGTACAAGGTCGTCTACGTCGTGCCCGGGCCAAACAACGGCTCGAGCCGCGTCGTCCAACATGTGTATCCCTATGCGAAGCCTGTCGTTCTCACGTACATGAAGCCCGGGCAGCGGTTCTGGGAGGTCGAGCAGGCGCACGGGGGCTGGTATCGAGCCTCCCCCGCTCTCAAGAAGATGCTCGTCCGCGCAGGGCTCTCGGCCAAGGCGCCTTCATGACCTGGTGAGCGCGCGAGCGCGGCGTGTGCTCGTCGTTGGCGCGCTCGCACCGGCGGTGCGCCGAGCGGTGAGGAAGGGGACGAGTCGGTCTCAGCGACGCTGATCCAGCCGGTGCGGGTGATGTTCGAGAAGACGTTGCAGCGCCGGCGCCCTCCGCCGTACACGTCGATGCCGGTTCCTCCTCGCCAGCCGAACATGCCCTGAGGCGAACCGAGCTCGAACCCGGATCTGCCGTTTCCTTACTCCTCGCTAGCCCGCGCCTCACTCGCCCGCAGGCGATGCTTTGCTCGTGCTCGATCCGGGCACCGAAACGGGAGAAGAGGAGGTCGCAGAATGGTCGGCTCGAGGCTGAGTGTGAGAGGTGTCGCGGTCGCTGGCGGTGGTCGGATTCGCGTTGACCGTCGTGTCAGCGGGGATGGCGAAGGACGGCGACGTGCTCGTGAGGGGCGCGTGCACCAAATCGAGCACGTCGAAGCTGAAGCTGAGCCGTGAGAACGGACGGGTCGAGGTGGAGTTCGAGGTCGACCAGAATCGCAACGGCGTCACTTGGCAGATCGTCCTGGAGCGGAACGGCACGCGCGTGTTCCGCGGGAGCGCGTACGACGCGGCCGCCGTCGGGATCATTCGAGGCACGCCGGGTCGTGAGCGACACACCCGCCGCAGATCGGTTCCGCGCTCGGGCTACGAACCCGTCAGGCGAGGTGTGCACGGCGCGCGCATCGTTCTGAAAGGCTCAGGCGGGAACGAACCGGGCGCCGAGTGCGGTCGCGAGCGCCCGATGGGCGGGTGAGAGCCCCACGACCATCGAACGCGCAGGATCGACGTCGTGCGCCCGCGCGAACGCGAGAGGCAGACCCGGAAGCGGCGGGCGGCACCAGCACCTAGGCGGTCCGCCGCCGTGCGGGCACAAGGCGCTCTCGACCGGCCCGCGCGAGGCGCTCGCCGAGCCGCTCGGCCAGTTCGGCAAGGTCGCCCGGGCTCCCGTCCGCGCTCCAGTCGAAGACGAGGTATGGCGCTTCCGGGATCGACCCCGTCCAGTGCGCGCTCCCAGTCCGGCTGCCTCAGTGCGGCCGCCGCGACGAAGACTCCCGGCCGCGTGCGCGAGGACGGCTCACGGGTGAAGGGAACCTGCTCGACGGTCGTCCAGCCCTCGTCGGCGGACGGCGGCTCGAGCTCGCGGAACGCGCGCATCTGAGAGGTCGGCGCGAGCACGCCGGGCTCACGTGCGCGTGTCCGCAGCTCCTCCGGAGTCGGGAGAGCACCGAGACGTTCGAGCATCCGCTCGACGGCGTTGATCTGTGCCTGCGCGAGCGGCGTATCGAGCCAGATGCACCGCACCGCGGTTCGATGTCTGTTCGCCGTCTCGATCACGTGGCTTCGCGTCGCCCTGGTGAGATACGTGTTGTCGAGGACGACCCGGCGGGTGCCCGAGCCCAGCTCCTGGTCGAGTGAGCCGGCGAGCTCTCGCAAGGTTCCCCCACGCTCGTCGCGGTTCAGCCGGAGATAGCCACGGGCCGCGTATTGCTCTGCGACGCGGCTCTTGCCGGCTCCGGGAACGCCCATCACGACCACGACGTCGGCCGCCTGGGCCGCGTGCCGCCGTGGTGAACGAGCCAGCACCCGGCGCGCCGAACGTCTCGTCGAGGACCGCTCGGTCGTCGGCTTCGAGCTCGAGTGTCGCCGCGCGCGCGGCGGAGCGCGCGGTCCCCGGGTGCCGCGCGCCGGGAATGGGAATGACCACGGGTGCGAGCTCCAGCAACCATGCGAGCGCGACCTCGGCCGCGGTCGCACCGTGTGCCTCCGCCACTGAGGCGAGGACTTGCAGACGGGCGAGCCGACCCGCCCTGCGGGGCCCTCCGAGCGGAGAGTGGGCGATCACGGCGATCCCCTTCTCGACGCAGCGCTCGACGACTCCTCCTCTGAGCGCGGTGTCGTCGTAGGGGCTGAGCGCGACCTGGACCGCGGCGACGGGGGCGAGCTCGAGTGCCTCGTCCAGCTGGCGGCGGTTGACGTTTGCGAGTCCGACACGCCGCACGGCGCCCTCGTCCTCGAGTCGACCCAGGGCGCGCACCGATGTTCGCCACGGCGTCCGCGGATCCGGTGCGTGGATGAGGTAGAGGTCTATGGGCAGGCCGTCCAGGGCCTCCAGGCTCGCTTCGCAGTCCGCGCGAATCGCCTTGGCCCGGCCGTCCGGGATCCAGCCTCCGCCGGCTCGCGTCATGCCTCCCTTGGTCACGACGCGCGCGCTCGCGTCTGCGCCCGAACCACGAAGCGCGCGGGCCAGAAGCCTCTCGTTGTGACCCAGCTCGGACTCTCCCAGGGCGTACGCGTGGGCGGTGTCGAAGACGGTGATGCCCGCCTCGACAGCGGCCGCGATCGTCGGAGCGCGCGCTCTTCGTTCCGGTCTTCGTCCGTCGACAGCCGCATGCACCCGAGGCCGATCGGAGCTCCGAGGCGTCAAGCCATCCAGGGTCGCTCAGGGCACGGAGGCTACGCGACGTCCCAGCGTCTCCGGGCGTACACGAGGGGCCGGCCGTGACGCTTCTCATGCTGCCGCGGCGAAGATGCGGCCGACGTTCTCGTCCGAGAAGAACTCGGCCGGCGACGTTACTCCGGCGGCGACCCGCGCGAAGCCGTCCATCGCCTCTTGGCTGCCGGCCACCGCACCCAGCACCTGCTGGAGCTCGGGCGGCGGGGGAGCGAGCGTCGCGAGGTCGTTCGTGAACTCGTACATCGGCAAGACCTGCCGGTCGCGACGAGCGTGGTATTCACCCATGGCCTCCTCGTAGCCGACGCGCGCCGGAGAACGTCTCCCCCAGAGCCGTGGCGCACAGCTCGGCGTCGCGGAACGCATCGTGAATCCCCTGCGCGGTGATGAAGTCCTTGTTGTACCCCGCGTCGCCGACGAGCGCCCAACCCGGGCCGTAGGGCTTTCGAAAGAAGCCGCGGACAGCGGTTCCCGCGAAGCGCTCCTCGCGCGTGGCCGCGCGTATCCGCTCTGCGAAGTCGGGCACGGCCTCGAGAGTCTCGAGGTACGTGCGCTCGATGTCCGTTCTCGCGGCTTCGAACTCCGCGTACGGCCGGCCGACGATGACGAGCGTGAGGCCGTCGTTCGTCGGCCACGCCGCGAACCCCAGTCCGGGGCGGATGTAGGTCTCGAAGCGGCCGTCCATCTCGAGACCGCTCCAGTAGCTGTAGTAGCTCACCTCCAGCTGCGGCCTCTCGTTGTACTCGTCGGCGCTCGACGGCGTCCGCGACCAGCGAGTAGCGCCCGTCCGCCCCGATCACCACGCGAGCGTGCTCCTCGACGGTCTTGCCTCCTCTGGCGTGCCCGCGAACCCCGACCACCCGGCCGTCCTCGACCAGGAGGCTCTCGACCGTGAACTCCTCGCGGACCTCCGCGCCCGCCTCGGAGGCGGCGTCCACGAGCAGCTTGTCCAGCACCGTGCGCCGCGGCGCGTAGGCGACGGGTGCGCTCGTTGTCCCTGGAGCCCCTGAGATCGTGAACGGGCCGAAGTCGAACGCATACGTGTCCACGGGCGGACAGCCGGTCGCGAGGACACGTTCGAGCAGTCCCCAGCTCTCGAGCGCCGCCACGCCCGGCGGATGGATCAGATGCGTCGAGACGGTGTCGCTCGGGAATGTCGCCCTGTCGACCAGCAGCACCCGGTAGCCCTCACGCGCGAGCAGCATCGCCGTCGGCGATCCGGCGCACCGCGCGCCCACGATGATCGCGTCGAATGGCTTGCTCAAGGCGTTCCTCCTTCGTCGAATGACCTTCGTCGCAGACGCTAGGAGCCGCGACCAGGAAGCGCTTCCGAGGAACTACCCAACCTTCGCGTCTGGCGGAATGGGTACTCGAGCTCAGACCAGCTGATGCTCGTACGCGTACGCGGTGGCTGCGGCGCGGCTCGATACCCCGAGCTTGGCGTAGATGTTGCTGACGTGTCGATCGACCGTTCTCTCGCTGAGGACGAGCTCGGTCGCGATCCCCCGGTTGGTCTCTCCGGCCGCGACCAGGCGTAGTACCTGCAGCTCACGACGGGTCAACCCGTGGGGGTCGCGCGACGCCGAGGTTCTCAGGAGAGAGTCCACTCGACGCCAGGTCCTGAACGGCTCCGAGCTTCTCGAAGGCACTGCGCGCCGCCTCCAGTTCCAGCCCGACCGCGTCGTTGTCGCCAAGCGCAGCGCAGGCAAGTCCCACGAGGACACGAGTCCGCGCAGCCTCGTAAGGTGCCTCGAGCTCCTGCCACGCACTCCACGCCTTGCGGAGCGCTGTCAGGGCAGCCGAGGGGTCGCCCCGGGCCAGCGCGACAGCTCCAGCGGAGTTAGCCGACATCGCGCCCAGCGCGTCGCTTCCCTGAGCCCGCGCGATCTCCGCCAGCTCCTCGCTCGCGCGCTCGGCCTCCTCGATCTCGGCCGCGGCCAGCGCGATCTCGACGTACGCGGGGAGCAGTGCCGCACGCTTCAGCGGTGGACCGGTCTCGCCGACGATCCGGCGGATCGCGGCCAGAGCCGTCTCCCTCTTGCCCTGCGCCAGCCGAAGCAGCGCCATCCCGGGCTGAGGCTCCTCGCCCCACCGGGCTGCCGCGCGATACGCCTCCTCCGCTGCCGCGAAGTCCCCTCGCAAGCGATGAAGCTCGCCCTCGAGATACAGCGCGCGTGCGGACGCTCGCCGATTCAGCACTCCCTGCGCATGCGTCCCGACGCTCCGGGCCTCGTCCAGTGCGGCCTTCCAGGCCCCCTGGAGCTGCATGATCTCGGCCCGATGTACGAGGCAGACGCCCGTGTGGGCCACCATGTCGGGCTCGCGCTCACACCAGAGGGTGAGCGCGGTCGTCCACTCCCGCGCGCGGCGCAACTCGTACGCGCCCTGACAGACCGCGATCGTGTTGCAGTAGAGGATGCCGGCCACGATCGGCGACAGCTCGCCGGTGGTGACCGCGATCATGCTCTCGTCGACGAGTCGGAGACCCTCCTTCGTTCGCCCTAGCTCGAGGAGAGCGTGGCCTTGGTCCATCACGCCGAGCGCGACCAGGTCGCGATCGCCGAAGCGCTCCCCGATCTCGACAGCCTCTGCCGCACGGGCGTATGCCGCTTCGAAGTCCCCATCCGCAAAGTGCTGGAGCATCACCGCGAGTCGGAGGTATCCGCGCCTCGACGCAGTCGAGCCCGTCGCGTTCGAGCAGCCGCTCCCCGCGTGCGAACCATCCACTTGCGGGCGCCGCTTCGCCACGCATCAACAGATTGAGACCGATCCACCACGTACAGCGCGCAGCTCTCGGTATCTCGCCCGCATCGAGGTACGAGTAGTGAGCGCGCTCGAGGCAGCGAACGTACTCGTCGTCGTGGCCGAGCATGTACGCGGACGTCGCCAGCCGCTCGAGATCATCCGCAACGAGCGAACTCACGTCGTCGGCGCGTGACAGCGACTCGTGGGCGTCGACCCACGCGTGCTTCGTGTACGAAGCCCGTCCGCGCTCGAGCGCATCCCCGATTGCCTCCGAAGCTGGCGGCTCCATTTCGCTCGGATCCTACGTCCGCGTGGCCGCCGCTCTCAGCAGAGTGCGCCGAGCTCTAGATCTCTGCGACACGCACGCGGTGGGTGCCGCCGGCGAGCTTCGTCGGACCTCGACCTCGAGCCGCCACGGCGTCAGTCGCGCCAGCGTGTCGGTGAGACACTCAGGCGTCGAGGCGTTGATCCTCGAGGTCGAGGTCGCGGGAGACCCGGATCCAGACGTCGTTCGAGATGGCTCCACTTCGCCGAAGCTCGAGGATGGCATTCCGCTCGGCTTCGAGCAGCTCTCTCCGGAGATGCTGGTAGTCCTGCGAGCGCGACTCGATTGCTCCGTCGTCGCTCTCGTCGAAACGGGCCGTGAAACGATCGGTCCGGAAACGGTAGAGACCGCGCATGCGCTCGGCGGTGTCGTCGCGCACCCAGTCCTCGGCCTCGAGCTCTTCGAGCCGCGCGATCGCGGCTTCGGCACCACGAATGCGCGCCTTCGCGTCCTCGCGCTCATCGCCCCCGTCCTCCTCGAGCCCGAGCACACGGATCAAGAGCGGGAGCGTCAAGCCCTGTCCCACGAGGGTTGCGAGGATCACCGAGAACGTCAGGAAGAGGATGAGGTCGCGACCCGGAAAGGGCGCTCCCGAATCGGTCTCGAGCGGAAGGGCCAGAGCTGCCGCGAGCGAGACCGCGCCACGCATGCCTGCCCAGGAGAGAAAGACGGCGCCTCGCCAGCTCGACATGCGGCGGACGATCTTCTTCGGCGCATGGAGGACGGCGAAGACCCAGGCGAAGCGGACGACGATCACCGCGAGGCTCACGACCGCGGCGTACCCGAGCAGCGTCGGAGTGGATATGTCATCCAGCGCATCGACGACCACTGGCAACTGGAGACCGATCAGCACGAAGAGCAGCGCGTTCAGGAGGTACTGGACGATCTCCCAGACGGCGATGCCCTGGAGACGAACCTGCGAGTTGGTGAGCTCTGGCGTGTGCCAGCCGAGGTAGATCCCGGCCGTGACCGCCGCGAGTACCGCGGAGAAGCCGAGCAGCTCGGCGGGGACGAAGGCGAAGTAGCCCGTCATGAGCGAGATCGTGATCTCCGCGGGCGGGTTGTCGAGTCGGCGGCGGACCTGACGTACGATCCACCCGACCGCCAGCCCGACCGCCACTCCGCCGGCGACGCTGAGGACGAACTGCCCGCCGGTCGCGACCGCGGAGAAGGAGCCGGTGAGGACCGCGGCCACCGCGACGCGGTAGAGGACGAGCCCCGTCCCGTCGTTCACGAGGCTTTCGCCTTCCACGATCGCGACGAGCTTGCGGGGCACGCCCAGACGTCTCGCGATCGCGGTCGCGGCGAGCGGATCGGTCGGCGAGACGATAGCGCCGAGCACGAACGCAGCCGGCCAGGTCAGCCCGTCGATGACCTCGTGCGCGACCACGGCGACCCCGAGGGTCGTGGCGACCACCAGGCCGATCGCGAGGAGCCCGATCGGCCTGGCGTTCGCTCTCAGGTCACTGAGTGAGGTGAAGAACGCCGCGCCGTAGAGAAGCGGCGGGAGCACTCCGAAGAAGATGAGTTCCGGTTCGACCTCCACTTCCGGCATCCCGGGCACGACGCCGATTGCCAGACCGCCCAGGACGAGGAGGATGGGATACGGAATGCGGAGCGTAGGAGCAAGCGCGAGCAGCGACGCCACCGCTGCCAGCAGCACGAGCGCCACGATCCCGTCTTGGGCGTCCAGGTGCACGGGCCCATCCTGCCGTACGGGTGACGCGAAACCGTGGCCCAGACTGCGATAGTGCGGGTGCGTGTCGCCGACGCCCGGGAAGCTCGAGGTTCCGCAGGTCTACAACGACGCGTGGCGCGGATGGCCGGTTCGACCGCATCGCCAGCAGCATCCGATCCGCGGTTCGTTCCTGGATCCTCGACCCGATCCCGAGCGCGGAGCCGTCTACCACGAGGGTGTGGATGTCGCCGTCCGCGACGACCGCCCCGAGCGCGGTGCGCCGCCCGGGAGAACGCATCGTGTGTACGCGATCGAAGGAGGCCCGGTGTCGCTGGCAACCCCGCGAGGCCGTCGGGGCACCGTGCGGATCGGGCACTTCGGATACGGGCACATCGATCCGGTCGTCTCGATCGGCGAGGTCGTGATACCCGGACAGCACATCGGCTGGACGTGGGAGGGCGGGTGGCACGTCCATCTGAGCGAGTTCGTCATCACGACCGGTGCGTCCATCGTCGTCAACCCGCTCCGCCCGGGAGGGAAGCTCCATCCGTTCGTCGACCGGGCGGCCCCGCAGATCCGAGAGATTCGCTTCTACGCACCGGCGACTCCGAGCTGGACCCGCCGGCCGAAGACGAGCGTCGCTCGTCTCCCGCAGGAGGGTGAACGCCTCAACCGGAACCGCCTCTCCGGTCGCGTCGACGTGCGAACCTGCGTGAGCGACCCGCAAAGCTTCATCGGCTGGTTCCGGGAGCTGCCGTGGCTCGCCGCCCCTCACCACCCGTTTCGGCTCGCGGTCACGATCCGAGACGTCAAGACCGGTCGTGCGGTGCGCCGCCGGGAGGTGTTCCGCGCGGAGCAGATGCTCCGACTTCCGGCCGGTCGCCACTTTGCCCCCGGCACCGAGCAGAACCTGCCCGCGAACGGCTGCATGCGCTTCCACAGCTCGGTGCGTTGCGACGGCGTCTACTGGTACCGGCTCTTCCCGCTTCGCTACTGGGACACGACGCGGCTCCCGGACGGCCGCTACCGCGTCGTCGTCCGCGCTTGGGACGTCGCCGGCAATCTCGCGACCGCGGAGGCCGAGGTCACGATCGCGAACGGCGTCTGACTCGGATCAGACGTCCGGGATCAGGCCGAGCCAGGCGACCGCGCCCGGCAGCTGCAGCTGGGCGTAGCTCTTCGCAGTGTGCCCCCACGAGCCGGTCACCTTCTCGAGACGGCCGCGCGGTTCGAGCGCCTGCAGCTCCTTGAAGAACCGTGCTGATTGCGTGTGCTGGTTGACGACGATCTCGTCCGCATCGCTCCACCAGACCTGGAGCGGGACTCCCGAGCCCGCGACCTCGCGGATCCAGTGCATCGGGCTTCGCAGGACGAACGCCTGCGGGTCGGTGCGCGGCGTCCCGCCGACCTCGACCCGAGCGAGCGCCTGGAGCATGGATCCGCGCGGGCTGTTGGCGAATTGCTGGTAGCGAAGTCCGAAGTCGGTGACCGAGTCGAAGGCGACGGCTCCCGCAAGCAGGCTCGGATGCTGTCCGAGCAGCAGGAGCGTCTCGTGGCCGCCCATGCTCCCGCCGACGGCGTACACGCGCGCGGCGTCGATCCGCAGCCACGGGCGAGCGCTCGCGAGGATCGCGGGCATGCGGGCGAGATCGTCGATCTGGCCGCGCCAACCCCAAGAGTGCAGTGGCAGCCGGCGCCCCATCCCGCCCGGGCAGATGACGACGAAGTCGCCGAGCCCGGCCAGCCCTCCCCACAACCGGGCGTTCGTCCTCGCGCGCACCCCACGGCCGTGAGGGGAGATCACGAGCGGCAGCGGCGGCGACGGGCGATCGGGCCCGTACTTCGCGGGCGCGACGGCCACGGCCCAGCGAAGCACGCCGTTATGTGCTCGGTAGCGGAGCCCCCATTGCTTGACCCCGTCGCTCACAACTCCGAGTGTGCAGGCGTTTTGTCTGGCATCGCGAAGAATTCTCCGCAAAATGCGACTGATGTTCGTCACCCTTCTGCTCGCTGTCGTCGGCACGCTCATCGTCGACCTCGAACCGTCCGCGGCTCCGGGCTTGCCGGTGCAGGCGAAGGTCGCGCAGGTGGCGCAGGTCGCGCAGGTCGCCGGAGCGCCGAAGACCGTCGACGTCGGCTTCGTCCGCCACGGCAAGCTCGTCCGCGTCGAGCGCGTGGTGCCCAGGGGCGTTGCTCCGCGCATGCACGCGCTTCGCGAGCTCACGCAGGGGCCGACACGCGAGGAACGCGCGCGCGGCCTGCGGACGGCGATCCGCCCGGGTGTGCGTCTGCGCTCGCTTCGGTCCGGTCAGGGCATGTGGCTGGTCAGCTTCTCGCGCTCGCTCTTCGGGCCGGGGTCGGATCAGACGGTGCGGACGCGGCTCGCCCAGATCACGTGGACGCTCTCGCGGCTCGGCGGGCCACAGGAATACGCGGCCGTCTCCGCAGAAGGGCGGCTGGCGACGGTGCTGCGGCTCGGGGTGCGCCCCGGAGCCTGGCGGGCGACGGAGGGCGAGAAGCGCTACCTGTACAGCACCCGCGGGATCCAGCTTCGGCTCTGGCAGCTCGGCTACCTCTCGCGGGCCGACGTGACCGGTTCCCTCGACTACGTCACCTCGCAGTCGCTGCTCGCGTTCCAGGGATGGGAAGGGCTTGCCCGCACCGGCACGGTGACCGGAGAGACTCAGGTAGCGCTCGCGAACGCCGACCGCCCACGGCCGCGAGATCGAAGTGCCGGCCGTCGCGTGGAGATCCATCGGGATCTCGGAGTGCTGCTGCTCATCGAGCAAGGCGAGGTCTTCCGCGCCGTGCACACCTCGACCGGAGCCGGTGGCATCACGCCGTCGGGCTCGTTTCGGGTCTACCGCAAGGAGATCATGTCCTGGTCGGTGCCCTTCTCCGTGTGGATGCCGTACGCCGCATACTTCGTCGGCGGGATCGCGACTCACCAGTACCCGCACGTGCCCGAGTACCCGGCCTCGCACGGCTGCGTGCGCTTGCCGGAGGGCGAAGCGGCGCGTGTCTACCGGTTCGTCGAGATCGGCACGCCGGTCGACGTGTTCTAGAACTACTGGGGGAGCGACAGCGAGTTCGGCCCGTTGAAGACGACGAGCAGCGTCAGCTCGTCGTAGGGGTGGAAGCGATGCTCTACGCCGGCTTCCACGAACACTCCCTGGCCTCGGCGAAGCAGGCTGCGCTCGCCCTCGATCTCGATCTCGCCTTCGCCGTCCAGGAGCACGTACACCTCGTCGAAGGTGTGCGGTGTCTGCTTGTCCTCCTCGCCGGCGACGAGCACGTACACGCCGACCTCGAGGCCAGCCGACGAGTGGATGCTCTCGTAGCCGCCTCCCCGCTCCGCGAGTCGGGTCGCGGTAGCGGCGACGTCGAAGTCCTGCACACGTCGCACCGTACGCGGCGCTGCCGATCTTGCAATCCGGTCGCCCGGCGTGACTGTCTTGGCGCGAAGTTGACACACGGAGTTGTGGAGGCGACCCCTACGCTCGAGACATGCACCGACTCGCCTTCGCCCTTCTGGCCGCAGCGCTCGTCTCGCTCGACGGAAACGCCCGCTCTCGCGCACTTCGACGGCTCCGACCCGTATACGCACGCCGCCTGTCCCGCGAGCGCTTCCAACCGGGTCGATCCCGTCAACGTCGTCTTCACGGGCTGGGGGACCTGGGCGCGTGCGGCCAGCCAGGTCGAGGCCCACTCAGGCTGGACAACGTCCTCCGGATCGACGCAGTTCTTCGCCGAGCACGGCGGCTGCGGCCCGATCCACGCCCAGCGCGCGAGCGGGCAGGGCTCCCGGTTCCACGTCCGTCTGCGCGGCCAACATCCGGACGCGGCTCTCGGCTGGACGGCCCTCGCCGCCGCGCACCACGAAGACCTCGTGCTGCTGCCTCTCCCGTGTGGGCACGCGGTCGATGCGAACGGCCCGGCGGGAAGCGGCTTCGACCAGGGTCGGGACGAGCTGGAGCGGCGTTTCACGAGTGCGGGCCACGCTTCCAGTCGTCTGTGGTGGGGGAACACGCAGAGCTTCAAGCAATGTGACGGCGACTACGCAGGCTCGGACGGTTGGACCGTGCTCATCCAGGTCCACCAGGTGGGTCACTGAACGGTGCAACTGCGAGCGAGCTCAGTCTTTCGGTGGCGACGCTCGCCCTCGGGCTGGCGCTGCTCGGCTCGCCGTCGGCCGGCGGTGCGCAGTCGCCGATCGCGTCACGCGACCAGGCGCTGTTCAACGCCGGCGAGCGCGTCGACGGCCTCCCGCTCGCCGCGGTCCTCCGTCGAGAAGGCTCCGCCGAGTTCGTCTCCTTCGTCTACGGGGAGTGCGCGCCGCATGACGACGCGGGGTGTGCGCCGCCTGCGGAGATCCAGGTCTGGCCCGCGTGCCGCCGGAACCTCGGTCTGTACGGCGACGCGCTCGGCAGCAGGCTCGCCGAGCGGACGAGCGTGCGCGGCGTGCCGGCGCTTCTCTTCGACGAGGGCACGAGGCTCGAGCTCGAGACCGGACGCTCGACCGTGGTCGTCTTCGCGGACACGCCGGCGCGTCTTCTCCGAATCGCCGCCGCGCTCAGAGCGCTGGACGGAAGCGTCGGATCGTCGCAGCCGCTCCCGCAGCCCCTCCGCGAGCCAGGAGGCGAATCCATGGACTGCTGAGAGACGCCGAGCTGGTGGTCTCGTGCGGCCCGGCGGGTGCGGCGTGGCAAGATCGTCTCGCCGTGGAGACGATGCGTGCCGTACGAAAGCGGGGTTCCGAGCAAGGGCTCGTCTTGGACGAGGTCCCCGTTCCGACACCCGGCGCGGACGAGGTCCTCGTGCGCATCGAGGCTGCGAGCATCTGTGGAACCGACTTGCACATCCAACGTTGGGATCAGTGGTCGTCCGAGCGGGTCACGCCGCCCCTGACCCTCGGACACGAGCTCTGCGGCACCGTCGTCGCGCTGGGGAAGGGCGTGCAGGGCGTGTCGGAAGGCGACTACGTGTCCGCGGAGAGCCACGTCACGTGCGGGGTGTGCTTTCACTGCCGCACCGGGAAGGCGCATATGTGCGAGCGAACGCAGATCCTCGGCGTCGACCGCGACGGAGGCTTCGCCGACTTCGCGGCGATCCCGGCCTCGGTGGTGTGGCAGAACGACCGCACGAAGCTGCCGCCGCACATTGCGTGCCTCCAGGAACCCTTCGGCAATGCCGTCTTCGCGACGTCGACGCAGGATCTCGCAGGACGCGCGATCGCGGTTCTCGGCTGCGGGCCGGTCGGGCTATTCGCGATTGCCATCGCGCGGGCGTTCGGTGCCGGACGGCTGCTCGCTTCCGACCACGTGCCCTATCGCCTCGATCTCGCCCGCTCACTCGGCGCGGACGCGGTCGTCAACGTCGCCGAGGTGGACGACGTACCGGCGTGGTTCGCGGAGCAGAACGAGGGTGTCGGCATGGGAGTCGTCTTCGAGATGTCCGGCGCCCTGAAGGCGATCGAGGACGCGTTCGGGATCGTGCGCCACGGCGGTAACGTCGTGCTGTTCGGAATCCCCTCGCGTCCGGCGACGATCGACATCGCCGAGTCGCTCATCTTCAAGAACCTGACGGTGTCGGCGATCAACGGGCGCGAGATCTGGGAGACGTGGTACACGACTCGCTGGCTCCTCGAGCACGGCGTCGTCGACCTCGCGCCGCTGATCACCGCGCGCATGCCGCTGGAGCGCTTCGAGGAGGCCTTCGCCCTCCTCGAGTCAGGTGAGGCCTGCAAGATCGTCCTCGAGCCGAACGGAGCCACCCCATGAACACCACCCTGGTAGAGCAGGTCGGCGCGGAGCTCGACGGTCTGCGCGACGCTCGCACCTACAAGCGCTTCCTGACGCTGTCCTCGGCACAGGGGCCTGTCGTCGAGATGGCCGACCGAGGCGAGGTGATCGTGCTCTCCTCCAACAACTATCTCGGCCTCGCCGCGCACCCCGAGGTCGTGCGCGCGGGGATCGAGGGTCTCGAGCGCTACGGCGCCGGAACGGCGTCGGTTCGCTTCATCTGTGGGACATTCGAGCCGCACCTCGAGCTCGAGCGGACCCTCGCCGACCTCTCCGGCACGGAAGCCGCACTGACGTACGTCTCGTGCTGGAACGCGAACGAGGCGGTCATCCCGACGCTCACGGACGCGTCGACGGTGATCCTGACCGACGAGTTGAACCACGCGAGCATCATCGACGCGGTCCGGCTCTCGCGACCGGCCTCGAAGGTCATCTACCCGCACTCGGACATGCAGGCGCTGCGCGACGCGCTCGCGGCGGCGCCGAGCGACGCACGCAAGCTCATCCTCACCGACGGCGTCTTCTCGATGGAAGGCGATCTCGCAAAGCTCCCGGAGATCGTGGAGCTTGCGCGGGCGCACGACGCCATCGTGGTGGTCGACGACTCGCACGGCGTCGGAGTGCTCGGTGAGACCGGCCGCGGCACAGTCGAGCACTACGGCCTGCTCGGCCAGGTCGACGTGATCACGGGGACGCTCGGCAAAGCGCTCGGCGGCGCCGCGGGTGGGTACGTCGCCGCGTCGGAGGAAGTCTGCGACCTCCTTGCCCAGCGCTCACGGCCGCAGCTCTTCTCGAACGCCCTCCCGCCGACCGTCGCCTGCAGCGCGCTTCGCGCCGTCGAGGTCATGCTCGAGCAGCCCGAGCTGCTCGTCACTCTTCGCGAGCGCTCGCAGACGTTCAGGGAGATGCTCGTCGAGGCGGGCTACGCACCACTCGAGGGCGAGGCCGCGATCATTCCGATCATCGTGGGCGAGACCGCCGACGCCATGGCGCTCTCCGAGCGCTTGCTCGACGAGGGCGTGTTCGTGACCGGGTTCGGTTACCCGGTCGTCCCGGAGGGCGCTGCGCGGGTCCGGGTGCAGATGTCCGCTGCCCTCGAGCCGGAGCACCTCGAACGCGCGATCGAGGCATTCAGGCACGTCAAGTCCTGACCGAACCAGTACGCGACAGCGCGCCGAGCCGCCTCGCCGGCGTGCAGGAAACCTCGAGTGGAGGGAGAAAAGCCCGCCATGCTCCTCAATCTCATCCTCGGTGTCGCGTTCCTCGTCGTCGGGATCCTGCTCATGTTCGTCGGCGGGGTCTTCGGCGTCCTCGTCGGGATCATCTCGATCCTGATGGGCCTGGTCCTTCTGCTTCGCGGATACCGAAGCAGAGCGACGACGGCCCACTAGCGAGCCAGCGCGTCGGTTCGGCGGCGGCGGTGACCCCGCCGCCGTTCGGCTACCTGCTACCGCTTCGTGAAGACGAAGTCGTTCGACTTGGCCATCACGTGGCAACTCTGGCACAGCGAGCCTTGCGCGAGCAGCGAGTAGCGCGCCGCAGCGCTCGAGCGCTCGTACTCGATGTAACGCCAGCGGCCGTCGACCTTTCGCATCGTCGCGAACTGTCCGACGTACTTCGCGCCGGGCCTGATGATCGTCTTCACGATCACGGTGCCGTTCGGGTACTTCGAGCCGAGCCTTGCGCTTGCTCACGTAGACGTTCTTGACGCCCGAGTGGGCGCTCGAGAGCGGCCCCGTGCTGGTGAACGGCTTCGCGTTGATCCGGGGCCACTTCTGCCAGCCGTCCGTGTAGGACGGAAGACCGTTCGCGGTCGTTCGCGCCGACGCGACGACGACGACCACCGAGGCGAAGGCGATCGCGCCGACTATCGCGAGGAGCTTGACGCGCACTCGTGGATGATGCCCTGCACGAAGACGGCTTCCAAGCGGCGGGGATGAAAGTTCCGAACACGGCAAGGCCGCCGAGGTGGTGTCGAGCGGGTAGAACGCGTCCATGAGCCACGATCACTCCCACGCGCGGAGCGGCAGCCGCCGAGCACTCGCGCTCGCACTCGCGATCACGGCCGTCTACACCGTGGTGGAGGTGGTCGGCGGGCTCGCGACCGGAAGCCTGGCCCTCCTGGCCGACGCGGTGCACATGCTCTCCGACAACGTCGCGCTCGCGCTCGCCCTCTTTGCCGTCTGGCTCGCCGAACGGCCGGCGACACCGGAGCGAACGTACGGGTTCAAACGTGCGGAGGTCCTGGCGGCGCTCGCGAACGGGGTCGCGCTGGTGGCGCTCGCGATCTGGATCTTCTACGAGGCCTACCAGCGGTTTCGTGACCCGCCCGACGTGCTCGGAGGCTGGGTGCTCGTGATAGGCCTGGTCGGAATAGGAGTAAATGTCGCCGCCGGCTCGATCCTGTTTCGCGGCCGCAGTGGCAATCTCAATGTCGAGGCCGCGTTCCGGCACGTCGTTGCCGACGTCCTCGGCTCGATCGGGGTCGTCGTCGCAGGCGGTGGTCATTCTCGCGACCGGCTGGCTCGAGGCCGACCCGCTCGTCAGTGTCCTGATCGGCGTGCTCGTCCTCGTGAGCTCGTGGTCGATCCTGCGCGACTCGACCGCGATCCTCCTCGAGGCGGCGCCGAGTGGGATCGACACACGCGCGGTGGGCGAGCGGCTCGCTCGTGCACCGGGAGTTGCGGAGGTCCACGACCTCCACATCTGGACGATCACTTCGGGTTTTCCCGCGCTGTCCGCGCACGTGCTCGTCGGCCGAGGCGAGGACTGCCACGGACGACGGCTGGAGCTCGCGCGCCTGCTCCACGACGAGTTCGGGATCGAGCACACGACGCTCCAGGTCGACCACGTCGGCGAACGCGGCGCACTCGTCGAGCTGGAGCGCTTCTCGTAGAGGCGAGGCATGCTCGCCCTCGGCTACAGGGTGAGCTCGGCGCGCACGGTGCCCGCGCGCTCGTGACGTGCCACGACTCCGACGCGTTCGCCGGCATTCGCCTGGATGACCCACTCGACCTTCGTCCGGTCGTTCGTGGAGTGGTCGACGTTCCACCAGAGGACCGCGCGCTTCTCCACCCGGCCCTGGAGCTGACCGGCCTCCTCTCGCTCCTGCCCGGTCACGATCCGCGCGTCGTCGGGCAGCTCGAGCGTGAGCTCGACCGGTCGCACGGCCTTGCGGTCGAGCGCCTTCTGAGTGACGTTGGTGGGCAGCCAGCCCGAGTTCTCGACGACGAGCACGAGACGATGCGCGCCCTCGCCGACAAGCTCGGCGTCGAACGACTTGATCTCGAGCCGGGGGGAGACGAGCGCGAGGAAGAGCGCGAAGTCGGCGTGCGGCTCGACCTCCTGCTGCAGCCGGGAGAGTGGGGGGTTGAACCAGAAGCGAACGAGGTCCCAGCCACCGAGCTCGACCGGCCCGAGCTGAGGATGCTCGAACGGATACCAGTCGACGTAGCCTTCGCCGATCTCGTCGGCGAGCTTCAGGATCGCGAGGTCGTCCTCGGGCGGGTGATCCCTGATCCAGTCGATGAAGTGGTAGTCCGCGAGGCCCGCGGTGCGCTGCGGGCTCCAGAACTCGGTCACCCACGCGAACGCGCCGAGGAAGTCGTAGACCCAGTCGATGTCTCCGCCCTTGATCACCATCTTCGGGTCGTACTTGAAGTCGTGGAAGATCGAGATGGACGGGTAGCCGGTCAGCCGCGTGGCCTCCTCGCCCATGAGCTTGAACGCGCGCAGGTCGGTGGTCGGGAAGTCCTCGTCCGAGCGAGCGGAGTACGGACGGAGATGCACTCCGCTGAAGGTGTGGTACCCGATGTAGCTCGTGATGTTCTTCCTGGAGACGATCGCCTCGACGAGTGCGCGCACCTCGGGCTCCGAGGTGGGGTATGGCCCGGCACCGAGCTGCTCACCCTCGGGCGCCCAGTCCGCCGGCCAGTTGCGGTTCAGGTCTAGGCCTTCGAGCACCGGCGCGATCTTCACGTTGACCCCGTCCCAGTTCTGGATGGTGCCCTCCGGGAAGACCCTGAAGAACTCGCCCTCGAAGTCGTCGGGCTGCCGCGCGACGAGCAGCCTCCCATCGTCCGGATGCGGCTTCCAGGAACCGTTCGGGTCGCGAAGGCGCATCATCAGCAAGCGCCCGTCGCCGTCGACGTCCTCGCGGTGCAGTCCGTCCTGCGGCTCGTCGCGCGGGTACGGCCGAACGCTGGAGCGCCGAAAGCGACCGTCGGCGAGCCCCGCATCCGCGCCGTCCGGGTTCACGCGAGGGACGACGTAGAACGTGCGAGTGTCGAGTGCGTGAGTCACCCGCTCGTCGTCGCCGTGCCCGTGAAGAAGCCGGTCGAGCAAGTGGAGCGCCGCCGTGGTGCCCGTGAACTCCATCGCATGGATCTGGGCATGAACGAAGATCGCGGGCTTCTCCTCCGGTGGCCCCGTCCCGAGGTTCGTCACCGTCGCGAGCCGGATCTCCCGGCCTTCGTAGGATTGGCCGATCGACTCGAGGGTGAGCAGACCTGGAAACTCGTCGGCCCAGGCGTCCAGCGTTTCCAGGAGCTCGGCGTACGTGTAGAAGCGATCGAAGCGGACGCGGGTCGGCACTCGCGCGAGCCTAAAGAATTACCCTGCGGGCGTGCGCGACCTAGTGGAGTACAGGTCCGAGTTCCCGATCCTGGCACACACGACCTACCTCGTCTCGCACTCGCTCGGGCCGATGCCCCGCCAGGCCGGCGAGCGCCTTGCCGAGTTCGGGCGCATGTGGGAGGAGCGCGGCATCCGCGCCTGGGCGGAGGGCTGGTGGGCGACGTCCTGGACCGTCGGCGACCAGATCGGCCGCCTCATCGGCGCGCCCCCGGGCTCGACGGTGATGCAGCAGAACGTGACGATCGCCGAGGCGATCGCCCTCTCCTGCTTTCGGCCGGTCGATCCCGCGCGGAACCGCAGCGTCTACGAGCGCGGCACCTTTCCCTCCGTTCGCTACCTCTACCAGGCGCAGCCGGACCTCGAGGTCGTCGTGTGCGAGAACGAGGGCGACATCGTCGAGGCGATCGACGAGCGCACCCTGCTCGTCCCGATCAGCCATGTCCTGTACAAGGCCGGCGAGATCCAGGACGTCGAGCCGATCATCCGTCGCGCGCACGAAGTCGGCGCGCACGTGGTTCTCGACTGCTATCAGTCGGCCGGGATCGTCCCGCTCGACGTCACCTCCCTCGGGGTGAGCTTTGCGGTCGGGGGCTCGGTGAAGTGGCTTTGCGGCGGGCCCGGCAACGGATGGCTGTACGTTCGGCCGGATCTCGCCGAGAGCCTGACGCCTACGTTTGCCGGTTGGCAGGGCCACGCGCGGCCGTTCGGGTTCGAGGAGGAGATGGACCCGGCCTCAGGCGCCGCGCGCTTCCTCACGGGGACTCCGAATCCGGCCGCGCACTACGCGGGCACAGCCGGCTATGACCTCGTCGAGGAGATCGGCGTCGCTCGAATCCGCGAGAACTCCCTACGGCAGACGCAACTCCTCATCGACCTGGCAGATGCGGCTGGGTTCGACGTGAGCAGCCCTCGCGATCCCGCTCGCCGCGGCGGATCGGTCGTTCTCCGCGTTCCGGAGTTCGCCGCCGTGCACGCGGAGCTCGAGGCTCGGGGAATCCTCTGCGACTTCCGCCCGGATGCTGGCATCCGACTCGGACCGCACTACTTCAACTCCGACGACGAGCTGCGCTTCGCCGTCGAGCAGATCGCGGACATCGTCGACACCGGCGCCTACGAGCCACACCTCGGCGCGGTCGCGGTTCACTGACCGGGTCGAGGGTCGTTACCCGGGCTCTCCGTGTAGCGAAGCCGCGTGTCCGGCTTCCTCCCGGCGCGGCCGCAGTTCGAGCCAGGCAACGCCGGCCAGGAAGAGCGTCATCCCGATGGGCCCCACCGGTTGTGCATGGCCGAGCGCGAACACGGTCGCGCCCGCGGCCATGAGGACGAGCGCAGGCTTGGGAGCGGCTTTCCAGAGCGCGACGACGACGGTGAGCACCACGGCGAGCCAGAGGAGACCCGCCCCGAAATAGAGGATGTACCCGAGTGGTTCGGGCTCGAGTAGCGCGTCGATGAGCCGACCCGCCGCAGGCTGGTCGGCAACCGGAAGCTCATTCGCCTTCTCGGCCGACGATCCCCCACGCGATGCCGAGGACGGCGTCGAGCGCCGTGTACAGGACGACGAAGGGGATAATGAGAGCCCGTGCGACCTTCGCGGCCCGGCTTTCGAGCCCCTCGACGAGCAGCCAGAGCAAGTACGCGAGTCCGCCGATCAAGAAGAGCTGACCGATGTGGAGCCAGATGAACAACCCGGTCTCGTCGCCGATCTCGGGATTGTCGGCATGCAAGAGACCAAGGACCACGTAGAGCAGCGGAACGCCGAAGAGAACGGCTCGGCGCACCCGCATGCGGCGCTCGCCTTCCATGCTTCTCACCTCCGTTCGGGAGCTCACTTCCGCTCCAGCAATGCGTCCTCGAAGAAGCCGATGACCCGCCGCTCGTACTCCTTGGGCACGGTGGTGATTCCGGCGACGTGCTGGCCGTTCGGAACCTCCCAGATCTGCTTCGGCTCACGAGCGGCCTCGTAGAAACCGTTGTTGGGCACGGTTTCCGTGCCACCCTGGCCGTGCTCGCCGTAGATGAAGAACACGGGCGTCGGCGCGATCTTGGCGACCTCGCTCCTCAGGCTCGGCGGGGGAAGCCTGTTCGTGAGGACCGCGAGCGCGGCGGTGAGACTCACCTGCGTCGGGAGGTCGAGGAGGCGGTCCGACAGGCCCGGGTTGTCGAGCTCGTCGCGGAGCGACTGCCCACTCGCTCCCTCGGAGACGATCGCCCCGAAAGCGTCCGAATGGGCGGCCGCGCGAATCAGCATCTCACCTCCGACCGACAGGCCGATGGCGCCGATCCGCGAGCCGTCGACGTCCTCGCGCGACTGCAGGTACACGGCCGCGGCATGCAGGTCACGATCGCCTCCCCAGCCGAAGATGTTCGGATCGCCGTCGCTCCGACCTTCTCCGCGACGGTCGAAGAGCAGCACGCCGTAGCCGTGGCGGACGAGCATTCGCGTCTGCTGCTGGGGGCCCGACCGGCCGGGAAAGACGATCACGGTCGCACCGTTCCGCGACGGCACGAACCACCCGTGGAGCCGGAGACCGTCGGAGGTCGTGAATGCCACGTCCTCGTGGGCGGCGCCGAGATCCGGGGAGGGGACGTGCGCGCGTGCCGTATGCGTCACGACTTGCGCGATGACGAGGGGGAACATGATCTGAGTTGCGACGAGTAGTCCCGCGATCGTGAGCAGCAGGCGTCTCAGGTACCGCCGCCGCCTGCTGTCGTCCGTGCGCCGCGTCCTCCAGAGCGTGACGATTCCGAGGCCGACCAACACGACGCCGGCGGCGAGCGACAGCCACCCCGTGAAGTCGTCGCCGGACGGGCCGCCGTTCAGCGTGTAGTAGGCGGCCTCTACTCCGCCCGCGATACCGAAGACGCCGACGATCAGCGCGATCATGGCGCGAGAACCGGCGCGCAGACGTGGGTATGCGAATACCGCCAGCGCGAGCAGCCCGAGCGGTACCAGCCCGCTCAGGAGATGATCCCCGGCCGACATGCCCGGCTCGGGCTGCAGGAAGTTGTCGTCCGCGACGTGGAGGGCAACGAGCCCGAGCGCAGCCCGGCCGACCCTCGCCTCCGTCCATACCTGCGACCGCGCCTGCGCTTCGCGATGGGCTCGCCGATTCAGCGCCGCTCAGACCACGCTCGTGCGCGGAGGCGCTCATCGCTTCTCCAGCAGCGCCTGGTCGAAGAATCCGATCATGCGTCGCTCGTACTCGGCTGCCTCGGCCTCGATGCCGTCCGTGTGGTCGGCGCCCGGAACGAGCCAGATCGTCTTCGGCTGGCCTGCCGCGTCGAAGTAGAGCTGCTGCAGCTCGGCCTCCCCGCCTTGGCCCGGCTTCGTGTAGACGAAGAAGACGGGCTTGGGAGCGATCTCGGCCGAGAGTTCCTCGAGGCTCGGTGGCGGCATCGTGTTCGAGAAGAGCGCGACCGCGGGTGTCACCACGGCATGCAGGAGCGAGGCCTCGAACCACTTCCGCCGGTCCGGGATCGCGAGCGCCTCACGGAGCGAACGGATGCCCGCGCCGTCGGACACGATCGCCTTGACGCCGCCCGTCGCCGCCGCCGCCTCGATCAACATCTCGCCGCCGACGGAGAGCCCGATGCCGCCGATGCGGTCGGCGTCCACGTCGTTGCGGCGATGGAGGAACTCCACCGCGGCGAGGAGATCCTTCTTCCCCGCCCAGCCGAGGACGTTCGGGTCGCCGTCGCTTTCGCCCTCGCCCCGCCGGTCGAACAGGAGCACCCCGTAGCCGTGCTCCGCGAGGACTCGCGCGTGCCGCTGAGGTCCTTTGCGGCCGGGGAACGCGATCACCGCTGCACGGTTCCTGGAGGGGATGTACCAGCCCTCGAGCTCGAGCCCGTCGGCGGTCGTGAAGGAAACATCCTCGTGGGCGGTGCCGAGCTCGGCGGGAGGCACCGCCGCGCGCCCCACGTGCGTGAACACGTACGAAACGTAAATGGGAGCCAGAAGCACATACACGACCGCGAGTGCGCCGACGCCGACGAGTGCCCGGCGCAGGTAGCGGCGCGGGAGGCGGTCGTCGGTCCTCCTCGTCCGCCACAGTGTCACGGCCCCGAGCACGAGCAGCACGACACCAGCGGCCATCGAGACGAATCCCGTGAAGTCGTCGCCGGAGGGACCGACCTCGCGCGTGTAGTGATAGGCCTCGACGCCCGCGACGATGCCGAAGCCGCCCGCCGCGAGAGCGATCGAAACGCGGAGTCCTGAGCGCAGGCGCGGATACGTCCAGGCTGCGGCGACGAGCAAGGCGAGCGGCACCAGGCCGCTGACGAGATGATCGTCCGCCGACGTGCCCGGGTTCGGCTGCAGGAAGTTGTCGTCGACGACGTGCAGTGCCACGAGCCCGAGCGCGACGCGGGCGACCAGGGCCTCGGTCAGCACGCCCGCCCGCTCCTGCACCGAGGCCGCGTCGCGCGCCGGACCGGATCCCGTGGGGCGCTCGCCCTGAATGGACGTCGTCATCATCTCTCCAGCAGGATCCTGTCCAGGAACGCGATCCGGCGTCGCTCGTACTCCGCTTTGAGGTGGCGCGCCGTCGGCGAGCGCCTTGTCGAGAATCCTCTGGACTGGTCGGTCCTGAGTCATGAGTGCTCCTCGTCGCAAGGGACCGCGGAGGGGCGGCCCCTTGCGATCGGTTGCTTACTCGTACTGGAGTGCCTGGAGAACGTTGAGGCGTGCCGCGCGGCGGGCGGGCAGGATTGCCGCCAGGACGCCGGCGACGATCGCAACCACCGTGAAGACGACGAGCGGCAGCACCGGAAGCGAGAACCCGACGCCGTACTGCGACAGGGCTTGGGTCATCAGGAACGAGAGGAACACGCCCAGCGGGATGCCGAGCGCTGCACCGATCAGCGCCGTGATGACGCTCTCGTGCCGGATCATCCGCCTCGCCTGCTGGCGCGTCATCCCGACAGCGCGCAGCATTCCGAGCTCCCGTGTCCGCTCGAACACCGACAGGACGAGCGTGTTCACCATCCCGAACAGGCTCACCACGACCGAGAACGCGAGCAGGACGTAGAGCAGATTCAGGATCGTCCTGAACTCCTTCGTCCGGCTTGCCACGAACCCGGACTCGGTGTGGAGCTTCGCGTCCGGGAAGCGGGCGACGGTCTGCTCGAGCGCGCTCGGCTGCGTGCTCCCGGTGTCACCGCTCACGTTGATGAACGTGAACAGGTTCCGGGGCCGCGGGAAGCTTGCGTCGAAGGCCTCGCGGCTGATCGAGATTCCGCCCAGGAGGCCTGCGAGCTGAGACGGGTCGTACATCCCGCGGACGACGAGGTCGATTTCCTTCCCGCTCGCGGTCGCGAGCGGGAAGCGGTCCCCCACGGACAGGTCGCTGTCCTCCGCGAACGCCTTCGTCACGATCGCGCCGTCGGTACCGAGCTCGCCGAGCGTCGCGTCTGAGCCCTGGGTCCAGTCGAACGTGTAGAAGGTCGCGATCGACCCGGGATCGACACCCGTGACGTCGGCTTCGTCGGCTCCGTTGGCGAGCGCCTGATCCGAACGGACGCTCGAGGCCAGCTCGACACCCGACGTGGATGCAACCGCGTCTCCGACGGTCGCCGGGAACGGATCGAACCCGTTCTGCGAGCTCACGACGTAGTCCGCGGACACCTCGTCGCGGACCGCTCCCTCCGTCGAGTTGCGAAGCGCCGCGCCAAGCACAGCCACGACCGTGACGAGCGCGAGCCCGATCATCAGCGCAGCCGCCGTGGAGGCGGTCCTGCTCGGATTGCGGATCGAGTTCTCGCGGGCGAGCTCACCAGCCATGCCGCCCAGGCGCAGCGCCGGCCAGCCGACGATTGCCGCGAGCGGCTTGACGAGGCGAGACGCCAGCAACGCGACACCGAGGAAGAGCGCGATCGTCCCGACACCCAGCAGGAGCAGCAGCCCGGCCGTCGCGAGCCCGTTCACGAAGAGCCCGACGCCGAGCGACACCACCGCGAGCGCGATGGTCGTGAGCGCCACGTAGGGCGCATAGGGCGCAAAGCGAGAGGTCGGCAGGATGGACCCCTCGCGTACCGCGGAGATCGGCGGCACGCGGGTCGCGCGGAGCGCCGGC
Source organism: uncultured Actinomycetes bacterium (assembly GCA_963838395.1). Taxonomy (GTDB): domain Bacteria; phylum Actinomycetota; class Thermoleophilia; order Gaiellales; family Gaiellaceae; genus GMQP-bins7. The sequence goes on along the minus strand of CAWIQX010000014.1, from coordinate 100,713 downwards.
ACGATGCTCGCGAGCACCGTGACCGCCGTTCCGACGAGAAGGCTGACCACGACCGTTCGGGTCGCGAACACCGTCCCCGCCTGCGGCAGGTCGAGACCGATCGCGACGAAGAGGGAATTGAGCCCCTTCCCGACGGCCAGGCCCAGGAAGAGGCCGACGACCGAGGCCAGGAGCCCGATCACGAATCCCTCGATGACGACGGACCAGAGCACCTGCTTGCGCGAGCCGCCGAGCGTGCGCAGCGTCGCGAACTCGCGCGTGCGCTGCGCGACGGTGATCGAAAGGGTGTTGAAGATGACGAACGCGCCGACGAAGAGCGCGACGCCGCCGAAGCCCGAGCAGGATGTACGTGATGAAGGCGATGCCCTCGTTCGTCTCCGCTGCGTCGGCCGACGCTTGGGCAGCCCCTGTCTGAACCTCCGCAGTCTCCGGCAAGAGCGGCTCGAGCTTCTGCACGAGCTGCTCCGGCGACGTTCCCGCTTTCCCGGCGACCGAGATCGAGTCGAAATGCCCCTCCTTCCGGAAGAGCGCCTGCGCCGTCGGCACGTCGAAGACGGCGAAGGTCGCGCCTCCGATCGAGTCGACCGAGCCGAACTTGGCGATGCCGGTGATCTCGTACTGCTCGACGGGCCCGAGCGCGGAAACGCCGATCGTGTCGCCGACGCCGTACCCCTCGCTCGAGGCCGTGTTCGCGTCGATGACGACCTGGTCCGAGCCGCGAGCCCATTCGCCCGAGGTCAGGCTCAGCGGCGAGAACCGCAAATGGCTGGAGTCGAGCCCGACGCCGAACGTCGGCGAACCGCCCTGTCCGCCGATCTTCTTGCCGTCGGCGTCGACGAGCTGTGCCGGATTCGAGTTGGACTGGATGTCGAAGATGCCGCCCGCCGCCGCCCCGACCTCGGGCAGCGCGCGGATCTCCTCGAGCACGCTCGCGGGTACGGGCGCCCTGCCGCTCGAGGAGAACTCGAGGAGCTGCTTGCCGCTGACGACAGCGTCCGTGCCGACGTACGACTCGGTGAAGATGTTGTCGAAGGCCTTCTGGAAGGTGTCCGTCAGGACGTAGGTGCCGCTGACCATCGCGATTCCGAGCACGACCGCGAACGCGGTCAGCAGGCTCCGGATCTTGCGTCCGAGGAGGCCGCGGAGCGTGACTCCCATCATGCTGCGCTCACCTCTTCCATCGCTTCGAAGATCTCGCCGCGCTGTCGACTGCCCGATGTCCTTGACGATCAGGCCGTCGGCGAGGAAGAGGACGCGGTCGGCGATCGCAGCCGCGTGCGCGTCGTGGGTGACCATCACGGTCGTCTGGCCGAGGCTCGTGACCGAGTCCCGCAGCAGCTCGAGGATCTCGCCGCTGGTCGTCGAGTCGAGGTTGCCCGTCGGCTCGTCCGCGAACATGACCGTCGGACGCGAGACGAGCGCGCGGGCGATCGCGACGCGCTGCTGCTGGCCGCCCGAGAGCTCGGATGGACGGTGCTGGAGTCGCGCGGAGAGGCCGACGCTGCGTCGTCAGCTCGTTGACCCACTCGGGATCCGGCTTCTCGCCGGCGAGCTTGATCGGGAGGACGACGTTCTCCTGCGCTGTGAGCATCGGCAGGAGGTTGAAGAACTGGAAGATGAAGCCGATGTGCTCGCGCCGGAGCTTCGTCAGCTCCGTGTCCCCGAGCTCCGTGATGTCGGTGCCGGCGATCGTCACCTCGCCTTCGTTCGGGCGGTCGAGCCCGGCGAGGATGTGCATGAGCGTCGACTTGCCCGAGCCGGACGGGCCCATGACGGCGGTCAGCTTCTCGCTCTCGACATCGAGCGACACGCCGCGAAGAGCCTTAACGCAGATGTCGCCGTCGACCCCGTATCTGCGGGTGACGTCCTTGGCAGTGACGAGTGCCGGTGGCGAGGTGGGGTGCTTCTGCTTCTGCTCGTGCTCTCGCTCCTGTTCCTGCTTCTGGATCAAAGCCGTCTTCATCTCCATCCCCTCTCTCCTTGCTTGACGGTGGGCCGGCGGGTCACGGAATCTCGACCTCGCTGACGCTGGCTGCGTTGGTGCGCTCGGCTACGTAGAACGGCAGCAGGCCGAGGGCCTCTTCTTCGGATCCGGCTTCCACGGTCCACCAGATGGCATGCCCGCCCGAGCGGCACGAGGCGAGAGCCACCTGACGGCGAAGCGGACTTTCATGCCCCTTGAACGAGGCAAACACGACTCCGCATTCGTGCGGCTCGTGCCGGTGGTGCAGCAGGTATTGGGACACACACGTGAGCCTGACGTCGCTCGGCCCAGTCGACATCGGGGGAGCACCCTGATTTCTCGATTCGACATCCCTGATCTATGGTTGTCCCGAAAGGAAATGGCCGTGCTTGCCGAGCAGCTTGTCGGGTGCGCCGAGGAGCTCGGCGAGCTCGATCATGCGCTTTCCGAACTCGATGAGGGACGGTCGCTCGCGCTCGAACTGGTGGGCGAGCCGGGGATCGGCAAGAGCCGCTTCCTCGCCGAGCTGAGCGCTCGCGCAGGCGCGCGCGGCCACCTCGTTCTCTCCGGCACCGCGTCCGAGCTCGAGCGTGAGCTGCCCTACTGGGTGTTCGTCGATGCTCTCGACGAGTTCCTGCAGAGCCTCGAGCCTGATCGCCGCGATGCGCTCGGCGACGACGCCCGCAGCGCACTCGCGCATGTCTTCCCGTCGTTCGCCCGCTTCGCCTCTTCGGACGATGGCGGCCTCCGCCATGAGCGCTACCGCAGCCATCGCGCGGTACGCGAGCTGCTCGAGCGCTTGACGGCGACCAAGCCCCTCGTCCTCGCGCTCGACGACGGCCACTGGGCCGACCCCGCATCCGTCGACCTGCTCGGCTCGCTGCTTCGTCGGCCACCCGATGCGGCTGTCCTTATCGCGATCGCCGTCCGGCCAAGGCAAACGCCGGGGCGGCTGTCGGCAGCGATCGAGAGCGCACTACGCGCGGGGACCCTCGTCCGCCTCGAGCTCCGCGCTCTGACCCGCGGCGAGGCGGGAGAGCTCCTCGGCGCCTCGGTTGACGAACCGACTGCGGCGATTCTGTACGAGGAGACCGGCGGCAATCCCTTCTACCTCGAGCAGCTCGCCCGGTCGGCCGAGAGTACGCACGCGTTCGCCGGCTCCACGCCGGACGACTCGCTGGCAGATCTGCAAGTGCCGCCGCTCGTCGCGGCCGCTTTGGCCGAAGAGCTCGCACTCCTCCACGACGATGCGCGCCTCGTGCTCCAGGGAGCGGCAGTCGCCGGCGATCCGTTCGACCCCGAGCTTGCGACCGCTGCAGCCGCAGTCTCTGAGGCGTCGGCACTCGATGCTGTGGACGAGCTGCTGCGTCTCGACCTGATCCGAGAGACCGATGTTCCCCGCCGCTTTCGCTTCCGGCACCCCCTCGTGCGACGGGCTGTGTACGAGTCGGCGCCTCCTGCCTGGCGGCTCGGCGCGCATGAGCGGAGTGCCGAGACGCTCGCGGCCCGCGGTGTGGGCGCGGCAGAGCGTGCTCACCATGTCGAGCGCGCAGGGAGACAGGGCGACCCAATCGCCGTCGCCACCCTGCGCGAGGCCGGGGACGGAGCAGCTCATCGTGCGCCGGCTATCGCAGCACATTGGTACGCCGGCGCACTTCGACTCCTCGCCGATGACGCCACCGCTGAGTCGCGGGTCGAGCTCCACCTCGCGCGCGCGGGAGCGTTGGCCACCTGCGGACACTTCGTAGAGGCGCACTCTGCGCTCCTCGAGAGCATCGAGCTCGTACCGGCGGATGCCGTCGCGCTGCGTGTCCCGCTCACGACGGCGTGCGCCGGAGTCGAGCACCTACTCGGTCTGCACGCGGATGCGCACGGCCGCCTGGAACGAGCGTTGGCGGGCCTCGAGGATGCCGGTTCGCCCGAAGCCGTTGCGCTCATGATCGAACTCGCGCTCGACGGCGTGTACAGGATGGAGTTCGAGCAGATAGGAGCGTGGGCCAGCCCGGCGCTCGAACTTGCCCGGCCGCTCGGCAACCAGCCGCTGACCGCGAGCGCCGCCGCCATCCTCGCGTGGGGCACAGGTCTGTGTGGCAGGGTTGCCGAGGCGGAGACGTATCGCTCGGAGGCTGCCGCCCTTGTCGACTCGCTCTCAGATGAGGAGCTGGCGCTCCGGCTCGATGCCGGCATCAACCTGGCAGGTGCCGAGCTCTACCTCGACCGTTTCGACGAGGCGGGCGCCCACACCGAACGCGTCATAGCCGTTGCTCGAAAGACGGGGCAGCCGGCTGTCGTGAACTTCGCCTACATGCTTCTCGCCTGGGTCAGGATGTTGCGCGGCGAGCTTGCCGACGGCGGTGAGATGCTCGACGCCGCCGTCGAGGAGGCCCGGCTTCTGGGCAATGCCCAGAGCCTGGCGGGTCTTCTCCTCAACCGCTCACTCACGGCGCTCGCGGCAGGCGATACGGAAATAGCTGTGAGTGCGGCCGAGGAGAGCGTGGAGCTGACCCGCGGGATGGACAACGGCCTCGTCCCGGCGGCAACCGGGCTGGCCCTTGCAGCCGCGCGCCTCGAGACCGGCGACCCGGGTCTCAGTCGAGCTGTCGAGCTTCTCCTCGAACGTACGGGCGGAGTCGACATCCCGCTCATGCCGGGGGGCAGCTTTCGAGCAAAGTGGCTCGAGCTGCTGACCCGCTGCTGGTTGGCGCTGGGCCGCCCGGACGACGCTGAGCGCGCCGCTGCCTGCGCGGAGGCAACCGCAGCTTCGATGGGAGGACTCCGAATGGCGACCTCGATGGCAGCTCGCGCCAGGGCAATCGTCGCGCTTGCCGCTGGCGATGCCGCATCAGCGGCCGACCGAGCGCTCGCCTCCGCAGCCGCCGCGGACGACGTCGGCCTGCCGGTAGAAGCCGGGCTCTCGCGCGCGCTCGCCGGCCGAGCGCTCGCGCAGGCCGGCGAACCTGGGCGGGCGGTGGCGGAGCTCGAGCGGGCCGCCACGGCGTTCCATGCCTGTGGAGCGCGTCGCTACCGTGACGCAGCCGATCACGAGCTGCGACGGCTTGGCCGCCACGTGCATCGGCGCACGCAACCGGGCCAGGCTGGTGCGGTCGGTGTCGATGCGCTGACGGAGCGCGAAGGGCAGGTCGCGCGGCTCGTCGTCGATCGCAGAACCAATCCGGAGATCGCGGAGACGCTGTTCCTCAGCCCGAAGACCGTCGAGACGCACATGCGAAACATCTTCCGCAAGCTCGATGTCGCGTCTCGCGTCGAAGTCGCCCGCGCCGTCGAGCACGCCGATCGCCTCGGAAGCACGACCTGACGTTGCCTGCTCGCGCGGGCTGGACTCGGAGCCGTCGCGCGTCGTACGATCCGGGACAATGCCGCTGCAAACCGGCGAGAAGACACTTCAGCAGATCGTCTCGACGGTCGCCTCGTCGCTCGAGCTGACCGAGGTGCTGAAAGCCGTCGTCCGACTGATGTCGGATGCGAGCGGCGTTCAAGCCTGCTTCGCGTACCTGCTCGACGAGACCGGGGAGCGCCTGGTGCTGCGCGCGGCGTCGCCGCCGTACGAGCGGCAGGCGGGTAAGGTCGTCATGGAGCGCGGCGAGGGACTCGCATGGTGGGCGGCCGAGCGTGGCGAGCCGGCGTTCATCCGCGACGAGGCGCTCACCGACCCACGCACGAAGTACTTCCCCGAGCTCGAGGAAGAGCGCTTCCAGTCGCTGCTCGCCCTTCCCGTCGTCGGTCGCTCGGGCGACGTGATCGGGGTCATCACCGCGCATACCGAGGCACCGCGCGAGTTCTCGGACGACGAGGTCGACTTCCTGGTCACCTCCGCTTCGCTCGTCGCGAGTGCCATCGAGAACGCGCGGTTGTACGAGGAGGCGCGGATGCGGGTCGCCGACCTCGAGCGACTGACGGAGCTCGCGGAGGCGATTGCAGGTGCTGCCGCGCTCGAGGAGCTCTTGCAGACCGTTGTCTCCGGCGCGCGGCCGCTGCTGGCCGCGCGAGCTTGTCACGTCTACCTCCTCGACCCTGGGAGTGAGGAGCTCGAGCGCGTCGCCAGCGATCCAGAGCCGGGGAACGCGCGGGACACCCTCGGCCTGGCGGAGCTCGGACCCGAGCTGGCGCGTGGGGGACGCAGCACTCGAGTTGCGGTTCCGCTCGTGGCGAACGACGAGCTGATCGGGCTGCTGGTCGCCGAAGGAAGTGTCCGAGTCGAGCTCGCGCGCGCCGTCGCGAGCCAGGTCGCGGTCGGACTCAAGAAGGTGCAGGTCATCGAGCAGCTCACGGAGAAGAACCTGATCAAGGACTTCTTCGAGGAGCTCTCCGGCGGCCGGCCGCGCGGCGATCTCGAGGGTCGCGCGACACGCCTGGGCTGCGATCTGTCCAAGCCGCACGCGGTCCTCGTCGCCGAGCCCGCGAACGATCTTCTCGAGCGAGCGCTCCGACTTGCCGCTCCCGGCTCGCTCTTCGACCGAAGAGAGCATTCCCTGCGGGCGCTCGTGAACCTGTCCACCACGAGCTTCGACTCATTCCTCGAGCGGCTCCAGCGGATCCACGGCGATCTCGCCGAGCCTGCCTCGGTCGGCGTCTCGAGCGTCTGCGAGGGTGAGGCGACGTTCGCTGACGGCTTCGCCGAGGCCCAACAAGCTCTGCTCGGCACGGTCGTGCTGCGAGGCGGGCCCGCCGTCCTCTCCTACGAGGATCTCGGTGCCTACAAGTACCTGCTGCGGGTGGCGGTCGAGGGAGGGATCCGGGACGCGACGGTCGATGCGGTCTCGCGCCTCGCCGAGTACGACGCCCAGCGCGGATCCCAGCTCGTTCTGACGCTCGAGGAGTTCCTGCGCCGTCACGGCAACATCAGCCAGACGTCCGAGACACTCTTCGTGCACCCGAACACTCTGCGTCAGCGCCTGCGGAGGATCGCCGAGCTCTCGGGGCTCGACCTGCGCAAGGACGACTGGCTGATGATCGAGATCGCCGTGAAAATGGTGAAGCTCGAGCAGGCGCTGGGATCGAAGGCTGCGCAGGCGGCGAAACCACACACATAGTCGCGCCGAAGGTGTGGAGAAACCGCACCTTCAACCCACGGAACGCGGGTGTTACCCCTATCCCTCCACACTCATGGAGGCGCAGCAATGGCTGGAGAGGCCCTGTCCGCGGACGCCGTCTGGCAGGACATGCAGGCGCGCGGTGTCGAGTTCGTGTTCGCGCAGTTCGTCGACATGTACGCGCGACCGAGCGCAAAGCTCGTCCCGGTCGACACGCGGGAGGCATTCGACGGCCTGCTGACGGACGGCGCCGGGTTCGCCGGCTTCGCCGCCGGGGAGATCGGGCAGGTTCCGAGCGATCCCGACATCGCGGCGATCCCCGATCTCGCGAGCTACACGCCGGTTCCCTGGCAGCAGAACCTCGCGCGCTTCGCCTGCGACGTCACCGTCGAAGGCGAGGACTGGGCGTATTGCCCGCGCACCATCCTGCGGCGGATGCTCGCGCTCGCCGAGGACAAGGGCTTCGAGTTCAAGATGGGGCTCGAGCTCGAATACTTCCTCGTCAAGCAGCGAGAAGACGGCTCGATCGAGATCGCCGACCCGCATGACACGCTCGAGAAGCCCTGCTACGACATGGCGGGACTGACACGGCGCTACGACTTCCTCACGGAGGTCTCGCGGAACTGCAACAACCTCGGCTGGGGCAACTACGCGAACGACCACGAGGACGCGAACGGTCAGTTCGAGCAGAACTTCACCTACGCGAACGCGCTGACGAGCTGCGACCGCGGGATCTTCTTCCGCTACATGGTGCATACGCTCGCCGAGCAGCACGGGATGATCGCGACGTTCATGCCGAAGCCGTTCTCCCACCTCACGGGGAACGGGTGCCATTTCCACATGTCGCTCTGGGACGGCGAGACGAACCTCTTCCTGGACGAGTCGGATCCCCGCGGGCTGGGCCTCTCGGAGACCGCGTACCACTTCATCGGTGGGTTGAAGGGGCACGCTCGCGCATACAGCGCGGTTACCGCCCCGACCGTGAACTCGTACAAGCGACTGAAGCTCGGGACGACGACGAGCGGCGCCACCTGGTCTCCGGTCTGGATCACCTACGGGTACAACAACCGCACCCAGATGCTGCGCATCCCCGGTCCCGGGAGGATCGAGGACCGCACGATCGACGGCTCGTGCAACCCCTATCTGGCGGCTGCCGCGGTGCTCGCGGCAGGGCTCGACGGGATCGAGCGAGGTCTGGACGCGGGCGAGCCGAACGCGGACAACCTGTACGCGCAGCCGCACGACGAGCTGAAGGCTCGCGGCCTCGAGACGCTGCCGGCCACGCTGCTGCAAGCAACGTACGAGCTCGAGCACGACGACGTCTTGCGCGAGGCGCTCGGACGGGGACGAGACGAGGACTACGTCGACTACTTCATCCGCGTGAAGCGCGAGGAGTGGAATCGCTACCACGAGCAGGTCACGCCCTGGGAGATCCGGGAGTACCTGACGCGGTTCTGAATATGGATAAAAGCTCCATACGCGAAGAGTGAAAATCGTGGAACCGAAGGTATTCAGGGCAACGACGATGTGTACCTTCTGAACACATGTGCGGAATCGTCGGCCTGTTCGCGAAGTCCCCTGAGATCGAGGGGCGCCTCGGGGTGCATCTAGCGGCGATGCTCGCGCAGATGAACGATCGCGGGCCGGACAGCGCCGGCGTCGCGGTGTATCGCGACCCTGCGCCGTCCGGGTCGAGCAAGCTGACGCTCTTCTCAGCGGATCCGCACGAGGACTGGGCGAGTCTCGCAGCTCGGTTCGAGGACGAGCTCGGCGGGTCGTCCGATCCGGGCGTGCGAGCGAGTCACGCGGTCTTCGTCGTCGAGACCGACGCCGCGGAGGCCGAAGCGTGGGTTCGAGCGAACCGTCCGGACCTGCGGGTGATGAGCGCGGGGAGCGTGATCGAGATCTACAAGGAGACCGGGCTCCCGCGCGACTTCGCGGCGGAGTTCAGCCTCACCGACTTCCAGGGGACGCATGCCCTCGGGCACACGCGGATGGCGACCGAGAGCCGGGTCACGACCGAGGGCTCGCATCCGTTCTCGACCGGATTCGATCTCTGCCTCGTGCACAACGGATCGCTCTCGAACCACAACCGCCTCCGCGAGAACCTGCGCCGCGAGGGGATCGACTTCCAGACCGAGAACGACACGGAGGTCGCAGCCGGCTATCTGGCGTGGCGGATGCGCGAGGGCTGGTCGCTCGAGCAGGCGCTCGAGGGCTGCTTGGCCGATCTCGACGGCTTCTACACCTTCGCCGTCGGCACTGCCGAGGGGTTCGCGGTCCTGCGCGATCCGATCGCCTGCAAGCCGGCGGTGCTCGCCGAGACCGACGAGTGGGTCGCCATGGGCTCGGAGTGGCGCGCGCTCTCGGTGCTACCCGGGTCGGCGGACGCGCGCATGTGGGAGCCGGAGCCGGGCGTCGTGTACGTGTGGGAGAAGGAGCTCGTGTGATGGCGGTCGCAGCGCAGACCCGCCAGACCAGCGCCGAGCTCGTCGATCTCGAGACGACTCCCCTGCGCGAGCTCAATCAGCGCCTCCACGATCTTGTTCGAGCGCCGGGCCCGGGCGCCTGGCGCATCGTCAATCCGAACGGAGCGCACGCCGTTGCCTGCGGCCTGGACGCGGACGTCGAGGTCGAGATCGAGGGTCATGTCGGCTACTACTGCGCCGGCATGAACAAGAGCGCTCGCGTGCGCGTCCACGGCAACGCGAGCACGGGCCTCGCCGAGAACATGATGTCGGGCCGTGTCACCGTCGACGGGAACGCGAGCCAGTCCGCGGGAGCGACCGGCCGCGGGGGGCTGCTCGTCATTCGCGGTGACGCGGCCGCGCGCTGCGGGATCTCCATGAAGGGGATCGACATCGTCGTCGGCGGCTCGGTGGGGCACATGAGCGCGTTCATGGCGCAGACCGGCTCGCTCATCGTCTGCGGCGATGCGGGGGAGGCGCTCGGCGACTCGATCTACGAAGCGCGGCTGTACGTGCGCGGGAGCGTCGCGAGCCTCGGTGCCGACTGCGTCGAGAAGGAGCTTCGGGAGGAGCATCGCGCGCAGCTCTCCGAGTTGCTGAACGCAGCGGACATCGACGCCGATCCGGCCGACTTTCGCCGGTACGGCTCTGCGCGGGAGCTCTACAACTTCCGGATCGACAACGCGGGTGCGTACTAGTGACGACGCAAGCCGAGCGCACCTGGAACCTCCGCGAGTCGTACCTCTTCGACCGGACCGTCATTGCCGAGATCCAGCGCGCGTCGCGCGAAGGCATCTACGACATCCGAGGCTTCGGTGCCAAGCGTCGCCTTCCGCACTTCGACGATCTGCTCTTCCTCGGTGCCTCGATCTCGCGCTATCCCCTCGAGGGCTATCGCGAGCGCTGCTCGACCGACGTCGTCCTTGGCACGCGCTTTGCGAAGAATCCTCTCGAGCTGAAGATCCCGGTGACGATCGCGGGCATGAGCTTCGGCGCACTCTCCGCGCCCGCCAAGGAAGCGCTCGGACGCGGCGCGAGCGAGGTCGGCACCTCGACGACCACCGGCGACGGCGGGATGACGAACGAGGAGCGAGAGCACTCCGAGACGCTCGTCTACCAGCTGCTCCCCTCGCGTTACGGCATGAATCCCGACGACCTGCGACGCGCGGACGCGATCGAGGTCGTGGTCGGACAGGGAGCGAAGCCCGGCGGCGGCGGCATGCTCCTCGGGCACAAGATCTCGGACCGTGTCGCCGAGATGCGCGACCTGCCGAAGGGCATCGATCAGCGCAGCGCCTCCCGGCATCCCGACTGGACGGGCCCGGACGACCTCGAGATCAAGATCGGCGAGCTGCGCGAGATCACGGACTGGGAGAAGCCGATCTTCGTCAAGGTCGGCGCGTCGCGCACCTACTTCGACGTCCAGCTCGCGGTGAAGGCGGGAGCCGACGCGATCGTCGTGGACGGGATGCAGGGCGGCACCGCGGCGACACAGGACGTGTTCATCGAGCATGTCGGCATCCCGACGTTGCCTGCGACGAGGCTCGCCGTCGACGCGCTGCAGGAGCTCGGGATGCACCGGCAGGTGCAGCTGATCGTCTCGGGCGGCATCCGGAGCGGGGCGGACGTCGCGAAGGCTCTGGCGCTCGGCGCGGACGCCGTCTCGATCGGCACCGCCGCCCTGGTCGCGATGGGTGACAACAGCCCGGAGCTCGAGGACGAGTACCGGGAGATCGGCAGCTCGGCCGGCTTCTACGACGACTACCAGGCAGGACGTGATCCCGCGGGGATCTCGACCCAGGACGACGACCTCGCGGCGCGCTTCGACCCCGTGCTGGGCGGCCGCCGGATCGCGAACTTCCTGCGGGTTCTCACGCTCGAGACGCAGACGCTCGCGCGTGCCTGCGGCAAGTCGCATGTGCACAACCTGGAGCCCGAGGATCTCGTCGCCCTCACGGTCGAGGCGGCAGCGATGGCACGTGTCCCGCTCGCCGGAACGAGCTGGATCCCGGGGGCGAATGGGGCGTAGCCGTTGCGCGAGCACTCAGGGCTGAGGCTGCACATGGAGCGGGTCTTCGACGCACCTGCACTCGCTCGTCTTCGATGCGTGCACCGATCCTGAGCTGCTCGCGAAGTGGTGGGGCCCCGAGGGTTTCACATCCCCGGCCATCGAGACCGACCCGCGCGTGGGAGGCGGCTAGCGAATCGCGATGCAACCGCCCGAGGGCGAGCTCTGGTCGGTGCAGGGAGGATGACTCACGCCTCGCGAAGGTTCCGGAGGAGCTGCTCCAGCGACTCCATTTCCGGGAGCCCCTCTGGAGCTCTTCTCGCCGCCGGCGTCTCGGCGAGCGCGGCGTAGATCTCGGCCAGCGCCTCGAACAGAGCCGGCGTGAGGCCCGCGGCCGACTGGGTCGCGGCGATCTCGTGCATCTCGCCGACGTAGCGGCCCGACTTCGCCGCCGCGCTCGCGAGGCGCCGCTCGACGTTCGCGACCAGCTCGGGTGCGGCGGCTTGCAGATCGGCGACGACGTGCTCGAGGACGCCGTTCGCATGCGCCGCGACCAGCGCCTGCAAGAGGAGCGCTGTGGTGCCTTTGTAGACCGATGCGGTGCTCATCTTCACCGCCGAGGCCGACGCCGACTTCGTCACCGACGACGATGCGGTCGACACCTTCGAACGGAAGGGCGGCGACCTCCTGGGCGCGCGGCCCCGAGAGATACACACGGGTTCTGCCGGGCTTCCAGGGGGGTGGCCCCGAGATCGAGCCATCCACCATTTCGACATCTGCTGCGGATGCCGCGGACTGGATCTCGTGAGCGGTTGTCGGCGCGATCGCGTTCAGCTCGACGAGGAGCGGCTGCACGGAATGCGCTCGCGCGATCCTCAGGACGGCTTCGGCAGCGGCGCTCGCGTGCTCGGGCGGCACGATCGAGAGAACGACGTCCGCTTCGCGAACAACGGCGCCCAGGTCAGACAGAATTAGCGCGGACGGGGCGCGTTCCGCGAGCCGAACCGTGCGCTCGCTTCGTCCCTCGAGCGTCGCGACGACGCGGGCGCCACCTCTGGTGAGCGCGTCCGCCAGCGCGCTCCCCATCGCACCGAGGCTGACGACGCCGACCGTAGTCATGCGTCAGCCGCGCGTCACGTGCGCCGAGACCGCGAGCCAGCGTCCATTGCGACGCGCCCAGACATCGGTGTAGCGCCCAGCGCCGGGCGCACCGTCCGGGCCGGCGTATGTGGTTCGCCCATGGACGATCGCGACGTCCCCGAGCAGACGAACCTCCACGTCGTGCGCTTCGAGCCCCGAGATCGTGACCGGCTTCGCGGTCTGCTCCAGAAACGCTTCGCGATCGACGAGCGATCCGTCAGGGTTCGAGCAGAGGAAGTCGTCGGCGAGGAGCTCCTCGAAACGCCGGACGTCGCCGTTCTGGACCGAGCTGACGTAGTCGCGGTTCAGATCCATCAGGACGTCGATGTCGGACTTCGAGGCCGTGGAGCTCACTGCAGCCGAGTCTATGCGCGTCAGTGCGCGCGCCAGCCGAGCTCGCTCGAGATCGCGTCGGCCCGCTCGACGAGAAGCGGCACCGCTGCTTCCATCGCCGGCGCGTCGAAGCGAGAGCTCGGGCCCTGGAGCGCGATCATCGCCTCGAGCTCTCCCCGGCTCGAGCGTACGGGCGCGGCGATGGCCGCCAGGTCCGGCTCGCGCTCGCCAACTGCCTGCGCCCACCCGCGCTCGCGCACTTGCGCGATCTCCCGTGCAAGCGTCTGCGGATCCGTGATCGTTCGGGGCGTGTAGGCGCGCAACGGCGGCTCGTCACGAAGCTCTCGCCCGGAGAAGGCGAGCATGACCTTGCCTGCCGAGGTCGCATGCCCGACAGAGGGCCGGCCGAGCTTCGACACCGGCTGCACGTGATGGCTTCCCGGAACGAAGTCCACCGTGATCGCATCCTCGTCACCCGGAACGGAGAGCGTCGCCGTCTCGCCGGTCGCCTCGACGAGCGCCACCAGATGCGGTCGTGCGACCTCTCGCACGTCGAGCCGGGCAAGCAGCGCGTTCGCCAGGTGGACGATCCGCAGGCCGAGGCGATAGCGGCCCGACGCGGCGACGCGCTCGACCAGCCCGGAGGCGGCGAGTGTGCCGAGCTGACGCGATACGGTGCTGGGCGTCATGCCGGTGCGGCGCGCGATCTCGTTGGTTCCGAGCTCACCTGCCTCGGCGAGCGTGTCGAGCACCGCGATCGCGCGCTGGGCGGCGCCGATGCGGCGGGTGGACGGTTGACGAGTGCGGGACATCCGTGTAGCTTCGTTGCAGATAGTGACACAGCGTTGCTGAGAGTGCAATTCATGGCGGAGTGACCCCGGATATGTCGTTTCTCCTCTCGTGTCCTCACTGCGGCCCCAGGCCGGTCGACGAGTACGCGTTCTTCGGCGAGGTGACGCGCAGGCCCGAGAGGTCCGAGAACGGCTCTCCTTCGCTGCGTGAGCTGACCGAATACGTCTATTTCCGCGACAACGTCGCCGGGCCGCAGCGCGAGTGGTGGCAGCACCGGACGGGCTGCGGCGAGTGGTTTCTCGCCGAGCGCGACACGCGCACGAACGAGGTGCTCTCGACCACGCTTCCGGACGCGCGATCATGAGACTCGCGCGGCAGGAGAACGAGAGGATCGACCGCGACCGCCCCGTCGTCTTCCGCTTCGGCGAGAAGCGGATCGAGGGCTACGAGGGCGACACGTTCGGCTCCGCGCTCTACGCGGCCGGCCTGAGGACGTTCTCGCGCTCGTTCAAGTACCACCGGACACGCGGCCTGCTCTGCTGCACCGGCCACTGCCCCAATTGCATGATGACCGTGGACGGGGTTCCGAACGTCCGCGTCTGCGTCGAGCCGCTGCGCGCGGGGGCGCAGGTCGACCAACAGAACGTATGGGGAAACCTCGACCTCGACGTGCTCTCGCTCACCGACAAGGTCGGAGGGCCGTTTACCCCGGTCGGCTTCTACTACCGGACGATGATCAGGCCGCGCCGCGCTTGGCCGCTGTACGAGAAGGTTCTGCGGAACCTCGCCGGGCTCGGTCGCGTCGACGAGCGGGGAGGGCACTCGCGGCGCTATGACGTGGAGCACCGGCGCGCGCGCGTCCTGGTCGTCGGCGGATCGGAAGCCGGCCGCGCGTCCGCCCTCGCTGCGGCAGCCGAAGGCCCTGGCGTGGTGCTCGTCGACGAGGGTCCCCGAGAGCTCGCGGAGCTGGCCGGAGTCGAAGTGCTGACACCCGCACGCGCGCTCGGGATCTGGGAGGGCGGTCTCGTCCCCGTGGACTGCGGAACCGTGCTGTACCGGTACCGGGCGGAGCGGATCATCGTCGCGACGGGTGCGCTCGAGCAGCCGGTCGTGTTCCCCGGCAACGATCTGGTCGGCGTGATGTTGCCGAGCGCAGTTCGCCGCCTGATCCACGACTTTTCGATCCAGCCCGGGGAGCGCGCCGTGGTGCTCGCAGCCGACGAGCCGGGGCTCGAGGTCGCCGACGACCTACGCGAGGCGGGAGTCGCGGTGGAGCGTGTCGTCGACCTGCGCGAGACGCCCGTGCGCGAGCTCGAAGCCCAGCGTCGGCGCGGCCGCGTGCGAGCGCTGATCGTCGACGGGGACGAAATGGCGTGCGATCTCGTCGTCGCCTCGGGAGGACGCCAGCCCGCGTACTCCCTGCTCGCCCAGGCGGGCGCGCGCGTCGAGTTCGACTCCTCGCTCGGGGTTTTCGTCCCGACGACCTTCCCGCACGGCGTCGAGGCGGTGGGAACGGTCACCGGCGAGGGTCTCCAGAAGATCGACGTCCCGCCGAAGCACAAGGGGCGGGGGAAGTGCTTCGTGTGCATCTGCGAGGACGTGACGACCAAGGACGTCACGCGCGCGATCGCCGAGGGCTTCGACTCGATCGAGCTCGCCAAGCGCTACACGACCGTGACCATGGGGCCGTGCCAGGGAAAGCTCTGCCAGCTCGCCTCGATCCGGCTCTACGCGCAGGAGGTGCGCGCGTACGAGAGCGATCTCGGTGCGACCACTGCTCGTCCGCCGTGGTCGCCGGTCGAGATGGGGCTGCTCGCCGGCCGCCACTTCGAGCCCGCGCGGCGCATCGGCGCTGCACTTCCGGCACGAGGAAGCGGGCGCGAAGATGCAGTGGGCGGGGCCGTGGAAGCGCCCGTACGCGTACTCCGAGCAGCCCGAGGACGAGGTTCGCGCCGTGCACGAGTCCCTGGGCGTGATCGACGTGTCGACGCTCGGGAAGATCCTCGTGGAGGGCCCGGAGGCAGCCGCGCTCCTCGAGCGCCTCTATCCGAACCGCTTCGCGGACATGCGGCCGGGTCGCATCCGCTACGGCGTCCTGACCTCGGACGGCGGCCGGATCATGGACGACGGCACGATCGGGCGGCTCTCGGAGGAGCTGTACTACGTCACGACGACCTCGACCGGCGCCGACTCGGTGACCGCCTGGTTCGAGTGGTGGAACGCGGTCTGGGGCTACGAGGCGGAGATCGTCAACGTCACGCGGAGCGCTCGCGGCGCTGAACCTCGCCGGGCCGCGGGCGCGAGAGGTCGCTGCAGCGGCTCACCGAGGACGAGGTCTCGAACGAGGAGCTCAAGTACCTGGATGCGAAGCAGCTCGAGGTCGCGGGGATCCCCTGCCTCGCGCTGCGCATCGGCTTCGTCGGCGAGCTCGGGTACGAGCTGCACTTCCCGAGCCCCGCCGCCGAGTTCCTCTGGGACCGTCTCGTCGCCGAGGGCGCTCGTCCCTTCGGGCTCGAGCCGCAGCGCATCCTGCGTCTGGAGAAGGGGCACGTCATCGTCGGCCAGGACACCGACTCCGAGTCGAACCTGCTCTCGGCGGCGATGCCCTGGCTGCCCAAGATGGACAAGGACGACTTCGTCGGCAAGCTCGCGGTCGAGCACTTCTCCGCGCGCGAGCCGCTCGAGCGCCTCGTCGGCTTCGTCATGGAGGACGGAGTCGTCCCCGCCGAGGGCGCGCAGATCGTGATCGAGGGCTATCCGGCGGGCCGCATCACGAGCGCGCGCCGGAGCGAAGCGGTCGGATCGGTGATCGGGCTCGCCTGGCTGCCCGCCGAGCGGGCGCGAGGACGGGACGCGCTTCGAGGTCCGGGTCGACCGGCAACTGCTCGGCGGCCGGGTCAAGTCCGGAGCCTTCTACGACGTCGACGGAAAGCGGATGCGCTCGTGACGCTGCTCGACTTCCTCTCACCTTCGCGCTGCGCGGACGGCACGACGACGTCGCCGCTGCGGCGAGCGCTGGAGGATGCCGACTCGGCGGTGGTTCAGGATCTGTGGCCGCACGGGAAGGTCGAGATCCGCGGCGACCTCGACCTCGTCGCGCCGCGCCCGGGAGAGGAGCTCGTGCGGCTTACTCCACGGCGCGGGTTCCTGTTCACGGGCGACGATCCCGCCGACGTCGTCGCGCGCCTGCGCGAGGTCGGTGTGCTCGCGTACGACGCGACCGGCGCACTGGCCGGAATCGCGATCGAGGGCGAGCAGCTGATGCGTCGGCTGACCGATCTCGACCTTGACGCGCTGCCTGCGGCAGGGCCGCTGCTCTCGCGCGTGACGGGGATCTTCCTGCGGGACGAGGGCGAGCGCTTCCGCGTCTACGTGCCGCAGGAGCTGGCGCACGACGTTGCCGTGGCGGTGCTCGACGCGGCGGCCGGGCTAGCCAACACCGGGGTGGATCTGAAGCCTGACCGGACCGAATCGAAAGGCGGCCAGGCAGCGTGAAGGACATCTTCCGAGTCCGGCGCATGTGGCGGCCGCGCGGCGAGCTCAAGCGCCGCTACGACGTCGTGGTCGTCGGAGCCGGCTCGCACGGGCTCGCGACCGCGTACTACCTCGCGAAGCGGCACGGCATCCGCGACGTCTGCGTGCTCGACAAGTCGTACATCGGCTCCGGCGCCGCGGGGCGGAACACGACGATCATCCGCTCCAACTACCGCACTCCCGAAGGCGCCGAGTTCTACCGCGAGAGCGTGCGCCTGTACGAGCGCCTCTCGGCCGAGCTCGACTTCAACCTCATGTTCTCCCAGCACGGCCACCTCACGCTCGCGCACTCGGACCGGGCGCTGGTGACGATGCAGGAGCGGGCCGAGGTGAACAAGCTGCTCGGGATCAAGTCGAGCGTGGTCGGCCCGCAGGAGATCCACGAGCTCTGCCCACCGCTCGACGTCTCGGATCGCCCTTCCTATCCGATCCTCGGGCGCCCTCTATCACGCTCCGGGCGGGATCATCCGCCACGACGCCGTCGTCTGGGGTTACGCGCGGGCTGCCGACCAGCTCGGGGTCGAGATCCACCCGAACACGGAGGTCACGGGCTTCGAGCGCGAAGGCGACCGCATCGTCGCGGTCGAGACGCCGCGCGGCCGCATCGAGTGCGGACAGGTCGTCTGCGCGACCGCCGGCTGGTCGTCCCTCGTCGCCGGGCTCGCGCGCGTGCGCCTCCCGATCACGACGCACATCCTCCAGGCCTTCGTCACCGAGCCGATGAAGCCGTTCCTCGACGTGATCATCGTCTCCTCGCAGCTGCACGTGTACATCTCGCAGACCGACCGCGGCGAGTTCCTGATCGGCGCCGAGATCGAGCCGTACACGACCTACAAGGGGACGGGCACGCTCTCCTTCCTCGAGTACTCCTCGAAGCACACGCTCGAGCTCTTCCCGCAGCTCGAGC
The DNA here is from genome assembly GCA_963838395.1 of uncultured Actinomycetes bacterium. Lineage (GTDB taxonomy): Bacteria > Actinomycetota > Thermoleophilia > Gaiellales > Gaiellaceae > GMQP-bins7. The sequence goes on along the minus strand of CAWIQX010000014.1, from coordinate 82,517 downwards.
GGATCCGAATTCTCCGCACCTGGACCGGCCTCTGCGACCTCTCGCCGGACTACAGCCCGCTGCTCGGCAAGACCGAGATCGACAACTTCCACCTCTCGGCCGGCTGGGGGACGTACGGGTTCAAGGCTGCGCCGATCGTCGGAGTGACGCTCGCCGAGCTGGTGGCCTCGGGAAAGACACCGGACCTGATCGAGCCCTTCGCGCTCGAGCGCTTCTACACGGACACGCTCGTCTCCGAGCTGGCCGCGGCAGCGGTGAGCCACTAGCCTCCCGGCGATGAAGACCCAGATGCCATCGAGCCTCGAGATCGCGCAGAGCGCAACGCTCCGCCCGATCCTCGACGTCGCCGCCGACGCCGGGCTGCTCCCCGACGAGATCGAGCCGTACGGCCGCTACAAGGCCAAGGTCGACCTCTCCGTGCTGGAGCGCCTCTCCGACCGGCCGGACGCGAAGCTGATCAACGTCACGGCGATCACGCCGACACCCGCGGGCGAGGGAAAGACGACGACGTCGGTCTCGCTGACCCAGGGCCTCGGCGTACTCGGCAAGAACCCGGTCCTCTGCCTGCGCGAGGCCTCGCTCGGCCCGGTGTTCGGCGTGAAGGGTGGCGCCGCCGGCGGCGGCTACGCGCAGGTGGTGCCGATGGAGGACCTGAACCTCCACTTCACCGGCGACCTGCACGCGATAACGGCTGCGAACAACCTGCTCTCTGCGCTGATCGACGCGCATCTGATGCACGGCAACGTGCTCGGCCTCGATCCGGCATCGCGATCTCCTGGCGGCGCTGCCTGGACATGAACGACCGCTCGCTCCGCGATGTCGTCACGGGGCTCGGCGGGCAAGGCGAACGGCTATCCGCGCCAGACCGGCTTCGACATCACGGCGGCGAGCGAGATCATGGCGCTCGTCGCCGTCGCGCGCGACCTGCACGACCTGCGCGAGCGGCTGGGAAGGATCACCGTCGGCCAGACCTACGACGGCGAGCCGGTGACCGCCGAGCAGCTCAAGCGCCGCGGGCTCGCTGGCCGTCGTGCTGAAGGAGGCGGTCAAGCCGAATCTCGTGCAGACCCTGGAAGGGCAGCCCGCCTTCGTCCACTGCGGCCCCTTCGCGAACATCGCGCACGGCAACAACTCGCTCGTCGCCGACCGGGTCGCGCTCAAGCTCGGCGACTACGTCGTCACGGAGTCGGGCTTCGCGTCGGACATGGGCATGGAGAAGTTCTTCGACATCACCTGCCGCATCGGCGACCTGCGACCGGATGCCGTCGTCCTGGTGGCGACGGTGCGGGCGCTCAAGCACCACGCGGGCGATCCGGACGGAGGTCTGGACGCGATCGAGATCGGCGCTCAGAACCTCGCCCGCCACATCGGGATCGTGAACGGCTACGGGCTGCAGGCGGTCGTCGGCGTCAACGCCTTTCCCACCGACACGGACGAGGAGCTCGAGACCGTGCGGAAGCTGGCGCTCGAGCACGGCGCCTATGCGGCGGAGATCAACCAGGCGTTCGAGCGCGGCGGCGAGGGTGCCACGGCACTCGCGGAGGCAGCGATCGCGGCGGCCGAGCAGCAATCGAGCTTCGAGTTCGCGTATCCGCTCGACGCGCCGATCGAGGAGAAGATCCGGCTCATCGCGACGCGCGTCTACGGCGCCGACGGGGTCGATCTCCTGCCTGCCGCGAAGAAGAAGGCCGCGGAGTTCGAGCAGTCAGGCCTGGGCGAGCTTCCGATCTGCATGGCGAAGACGCACCTCTCGCTCTCGCACGATCCGGCGCTCCGAAACGCTCCGACCGGCTTCACGGTTCCGGTGCGCGACCTTCGTCCCTACACCGGGGCGGGCTGGATCGTCGCCCTCTGCGGCGACATGATGACGATGCCCGGGCTCGGGAAGAACCCGGCCGCGTTCGCGATCGACATCGACGAGGACGGCGAGACCGTCGGTTTGTTCTAGGCCGCTGGGCGGGGTGCCGAAGCGCCGAACCCGAGCCCCAGCGACGCGAGGAGCCCGGTCTGCCAGTTCGGGTCGCGGCTGATGCAGGTCGGGCAGGCACGGAACGTCGAGCCCGAAAGTGCCGGGTGCTCGACGTGACTTCCCTGCGGCAGCTCGAGCCGGCCCCAACCGGCTCCCGAGATCAGTCCTTCTGCCTGCTGTCTGCTGCAGACCGCGCAGCGGAGATAGAGCCGTGACATCTACCGAACGTTAGTTATCCCCACGGCCCGATGAAAGGCCCGTCGAGGTCGGAGAGCAGGATCGACCACGACGATGACGATGCAGAGGAGCGAGAGGCCCCACATGAACGGCGCGACCCACCTGACCTCCTTCTGGAGCGGTGGGAAGTCGATCTGCTTGTCTGCCATGTCGATTCCTCTCCTGCGCCTAGTCGGAGGTGATGATCGTCGTGGTGGTCGTCGTCACGACGACATTTGGCCGCTCGAGCGCCCCTGACGCCCTCAGCATCTCCGTCTGGCGCCGGAGCTTGCTGCTGCTCCAGCACGACGAAGCCGATCAGCGAGATGAGCATCGCTGCGACGCCGAGCGCGGTCATGATGTAGGTGCCGGTCGAGCCTTCGCCGCCGTACGTCCAGAACTCCGCGATGTCCTCGCCCCACTCGTCGAACGGGAACGCATCGAACATCGCCTAGCTCCTCTCTCCCGTACCGACCGGGGTCTCGGCTCTGCCGTTCGTTTGCCAGTATGCGTCGAGGAGCACCGGCGCGCGCATCCACCTCGCGCCCGTCCGGCTCGATGACGATCTCGGGCACGCGCTCGAACTCGGGATAGAAGTCCTGTCCGAACTCGGCCAGGTCGAGGCCCTCGAGCTCCACCTCGGCCGGCACGCGCAGGAGATTGAGCTTCTTCAGGATCCAGCTGACGACGTAGCCCGGGATGAACGCGAGCGGGAGGAAGGCCAGCATCCCCATCAGCTGGCCGCCGAAGGACGACTCGACGTTGTTGATCCCGGTCGGATACCCGCCGGCAAAGATGCCGACGAGGAACACGCCGTAGAAGCCGCAGACGCCGTGCACCCCGACCGCGCCGACCGCGTCGTCGATCCGCAGCTTCTTCTCGATGAACGTTCCCGCGTACACCGCCAGCATGCCGCCCGAGATCGAGAGCAGGTACGCGAGCGACGGGTGGTAGACGTCGGCGCCGGCAGACACGGAGATGACTCCGGCGAGGCCTCCGGAGAGAGTCCAGAACGGGTCGCCCTTGCTCGCGAACCAACCGCCGGTGAAGCCGCCGGCGAAGCCGAATGTGATCACGAACGCGATCGCACCGAGGGTCGTCGGCGAGAAGTAGATGTTCAGCCAGCCCGGGAAGACGGTCGACTGGATGACGAGGCAGGCCGCGTAGAAGCCGTAGAACCCCGTGAAGATGAGCATCAGCCCCATCAGGGTCAGGTGCGTGTTGTGCCCTCGGAAGGTTCGCGCCGCACCATCGACCGTGTACTTGCCGATGCGCGGCCCGAGATTGAGCAGGACACCTAACGTGAACGCGCCCGCCACCCCGTGCACGACCAGCGACGCGATCGAGTCGTGGAAGCCGAAGCGCGTCGTCAGCCAGCCGCCGCCGCTCCAGCCCCAGGCCGCGTCCATGATCCAGACGCCGGAGCCGAGCACGACGGCGAGGATCAGGTACGCGGAGAGGCGGACCCGCTCGATGAGCGCTCCCGACATGATCGACGCCGTCGTCCAGGAGAAGAGGAGGAAGGCGAGGAAGAAGACCGCGCTGACGTGGTCCTGCAGGTTCGGGCCCATCTGGGCCGCCCAGGGAGCCGTGTTCTGGCAGAAGCCTGCGAGAACCTCGAGGCCCTCGACGGTCGGGCTGCCGTGCCCGTCCTTCGGCCAACCCTCTTCGAAGCACCCGTAGATGTACCAGCCGAAGTAGTAGAAGCTCGGTGTCACGACGGCGATCGTGAGGATGTTCTTCATCGCCGTCGACATGACGTTCTTGCGTCGCGCCGCGCCTGCCTCGTACGCCATGAAGCCCGCGTGGATCAGCCACATGATCACGACAGTCCAGAAATAGAACTGCTCCGTCAGGATCTGGGAGTCGAGCGTGACCTGCGCCTGGACCTCCTCGGCTGTGGGTGCCGCTTGGGCGAGCCAGGACGAGACGAGCGAAGAGATCATCGAACCCCCCTCCTCGGGCGGGTACCGCGATCGACGTGTGCGAAAGACCGTATGAAGCGGGCTACCGCGTTTCCATGTTCGCCTCGGCCGAGGTTCGGGCCGTGACTATGTCGGCGAGCTACATAGAGCACGGAAGCAACGACTCAGGCCCTCGCCGCTTCGCCCGGTTTGCACGTCGATCAGGAAGCTCTCCGTGCGGTTCGGCTCGCCGTTGGAGTCCAGCTTGTCGGAGAGGACGACCCCCCAGTACCCGCGCACCGGAATCCCTCGCGGCACATAGCGAATCTGCACGCATTGCAGCTCGGGACAGGGCTCGAACGAGGCGTTCTCCTTGGCGATCTCGATTGCCTCGTCCTGCGAGATCTCCTTGTTGTTCGAGCCACACGTGCGCGCGACGCCGACCGCAGCCAGGAGAACGAGCGCGAAGAGCAGAAGCTTGCCGAGCGGGTGATCGCGGAGCCCGCGCCGCTCTCTTGGAGCGGTCGGCGGGCTGCCATTCCCGCCGCTGTCACCCCGTGCGGGCGTTCCAGCGTCGGTAGACAGCGTAGGCCCTCAGGATCAGATAACCGACGAAGTGAGTCATGAAGACGAGGAGCAACCACCAGCTCCACCACAGGTAGTGCGGCGGCGGCTCCATCTCGCGCAGCTCGACCACCGTCAGGTACAGCGCGATTGCGAGTGTCAGCCACATGACGATCGGCGCGAACCCGAGCAGGAGGATCAGGAGCACGCGCTGATCGTCTACGAGGCGCCCGGTGCGGCGCAAGTCCGGGGTCGGGCTAAGCCTCACCCCGGCTCAGGACCACGGATAGGGCGAGCTCGAGACCGGGTGCAGATCGCCGGTCTCGAAGCGCTCGAAGCGGAACGGGTAGAGCAGGCGCGAGTGGTCTCCGATGAGCACGCTTGCGACCTCCCTGCCCGACGCCGATCATCTTGTAGCCGTGGTTCGAGTCGAGGACCGCGTACAGGTTCGGGCGGAGATAGTCGAAGACCGGGAAGTTGTCGACGGTGAAGGCGCCGACTCCGCCCGAGCGCGCCTGCTTGTACAGCGCCCGACAGCCCTCGAAGCGAGACATCGCGTGCGATAGCCCGGCGCAGAAGACATCGGGGAACTCCGGGTCGATGTCGGTGGTCTGCGGGTAGGGGTCGAGCACGACGTCGTCCTCGACGACCAGGGGTGAGGCGCCGCCTTGCACCGAGTGCCGGTCGCGCTTGAAGTAGATCCCCCAGAGCTCGTCCGAGAGGGTCTTGCCGTCGTCGGTTACGAGCGGCGCGTCGGTGTCGAGATGGATGACCGGCGGCGGCCCTCCGTCCGCGGTCGCGAAGCGCAGCGGATCGATTCCGACCTCGCCCTCCTGCAGATTCCAGTACGTCCACATAGGGCGATTCGGGACGACCTCGCCGGACGGTGTCCGCACGTCGATCGTGTCGGGCATCCCGAGCATCGCCCAGAACCCCTTGGCCCACGGGCCCGGCGCGATGACGACCTGCTCCCCGACCTCGATCCGCCCTTCCGACGTCTCGACCCCCACGATCGAGCCGTCGGATGCTTCCTCGAAACCTGTGACCTCGACCCCGGACAGCACCGAGACTCCGACCTCGCGGCACTTGCCGTGGAGACCCTCGACCGAGGCCATGTTGAAGGCGAAACCGCCCTGGTGCTCGTGCAGGCACACGGTCACGCCCTGCGCGCGCCAGTCGGGAAAGAGTGCCTTCATGTGCGCGTCCACCTCGGCTTCGCCGAGGATGAGCTCGGAGCGATAGCCGATCCGCTCCTGCCGTTCATACGTCTCCGACAGGTCGGCCTCCTGCACGGCCGCGCCGAGCGCGATGTAGCCGACCGGGTTGTACGCGTACGCCGTCGGATCGGACTCCCAGACCTCGACGCACGCCTGCATCAGCTCGCTCATCGCGGGCTGGAAGTAGTTGTTGCGGACGACGCCGCAGGCGATGCCGGATGCACCCGCTCCAGGGCGTGACTTGTCGAGGACCACGATGTCCGCTCCCGAACCGAGCTCGCGAGAGCCGAGCTCCTTCGCGAGGTGGTACGCCGTCGAGAGGCCGTGGATTCCGGCTCCGACGACGACGTACGGAGAGGACTTGGGGACGCTCAATCTATTGCCTGGACGCCAACGCTGTTGCGAACACGACGACGGGAAGGTAGCAACTCAGTCTGCGGGCAGCCAGAGCAGGCAGGCCGAGCGGTCGCGGATCTTTCGCACGGCTCGGCGATAGCGGCGCGCTCGAATGCGTGACGGGTCGGCGCCGAGGACGAGGAGCCCGGTTCCACGCTCGCCGGCGAGGTCGATGAGCGCCTCGACCGGCTGGGTCGAGCGCACGCAGATCCGCTCGACGCGAACGCCGAGGCCGTGCGCGAGGTCGGCGGGCGCGCGCAGCGACGACTCGATCTCCGGCGTCGCGATGTAGTCGTAGCCGAGGACTCTCGAGCACGGGCCGAGGGTCGTCTCGACGGCGTTCACGACGATGAGCGGCTGACCCGACTCGACCGCGGAGTCCACCCCGAAGCGAGCCGCCTCTTCCAGGAGGGGTGCATCGAGCGTCGCCAGGAGAACTGGCCGCGGCGCGGATCCGGGACGAGCCTGTGTGTCGACGCCACCCGTCCGTAGCCCCGTCGTCACTCCGGATGCAGCTCCCAGCGAGGTGCGTTCGCAACGGCGCGGCGGAGGCGCCGGCGCCAGAACGGCATGTACAGGAACATCCAGGCGAGGGCAACGATGATTCCGAGGAAGAGGTACTTGCCGTCCACGAAGAGAACGAGCGGGACGAATACGACGAGCAGGAGCACCGCGAAGAGGACGACCTCGACCTGGAACCGCCTCATCTGTCGCTGGCGTTGCGAGTAGGCCTCGAGCGGGATCTGGGCCGTGTTCCAGCTGCGGCTGCATTTCGGGCAGGTCCAGCGCTCACCGTAGGGCACGGTGCCGCTCTCGTCACACTCGCACCGGATCGTGATCGGCTGCGGAGCGCCCATCGGCGGATTGTATTCGGGCTGCGAGGGTGTTATACGTCCCCCGGCGGAAGGTCCCCCGCAGACTCTCGAGGGAGGTTTGGTCGTGGCTGAAGCAGTCGTCGAAGAACGTCAGCTCCTCAAGAAGCTCCGCTGGTGGGACGGCTTCGTCATCGCGTTGGCGACGCCGGGGTTCCTGCTCGGGTCGCTTGGGTACTCGGTCGGCGACATCGGCGGCTGGGGCTCGGTTCTCCTCTGGGGGATCTCCGCCGGGCTCGCGTTCTTCATCATGACGCTCTACTCCGAGATGGCCGCCATGTTCCCGGACAAGCCGGGCGGCTTCCCGCTCTACGCGCACGAAGGCTGGCGCAAGCACTTCACGCTCATCGGGCCCATCTCGACGTTCGGGTACTGGCTCGCGTGGTCCGTGGTGCTGGCGTTCCTCGGCGTCTTCTCGGGGCAGATCATCACCGCCGCGTGGTTCCCGGACGAGCCCTTCGGGAGCGCGTTCTTCGGGAGCTCCGAGGGTGAGGGGTACTTCTCGACGGGCAATGCGGCGATCGGGCTGCCCCATCTGATCGCGATCGGGCTCATTCTCGCGGTCTGGCTCTTCAACTTCCGTGGCATCCGGGTGGCGGTGGGCTTTGGCTACCTCGCCGGCGCGCTCTTGATGATCCCGCTCTTCGTGTTCATGATCCTGCCCTTCCTGAACGGGGACTTCGACAGCGCCAACCTCACGTGGGGCGCTCTCGACGGGACTGCCGGCACGGGTGACGAGGCCACCTCGGTATCGACCTGGGAGGTCGTGCGCTTGTCGCTCGTCTGGCTCTGGATCATGGCCTGGTCGTCCTGGGGAGTGGACACGTGCGCGACGTTTGCTCCCGAGTACAAGGACACCGTCAACGACACCAAGCTCGCTCTGCGTTCGGCCTGCATGTTCACCCTTGCCGTCTACATCCTGCTCCCGCTCGGACTCGTCGGCGGCGTCGGCGAGGAGACCGTCGCGGCCTTCGACTACGTCGGAGCCCTCGAGACGCTCACGGGCTCGACGGCGCTGACGAACTTCTTCGTGGTCGTCATCGTCGCGAGCTTCGTCATCTCGATGAACACCGCGACCGCCGACGGATCGCGCGCGCTCTACGGCATCGCCCGCGACGGCATGACCGTGAAGCAGCTCTACAGCCTCAACAAGTGGAACGTCCCCGGTCGTGCGATGACGCTCGACATGATCGTGAACATCTGCTTCGTGCTCTTCATCGGCAACATCTTCGGCATCCTGGCGGCGAGCAACATCGGGTACGTGCTCGCGCACTTCTTCGCGATCACGGGGTTCATCCTGCTGCGGAGGGATCGCCCGGACTGGCCACGGCCGATCAAGCTCTCCCCGATCTGGATCCCGATCGCCTGGGTGCTCGCCGTCGTCACTGCGGTGCTGACCTTCTTCGGCGTCGGCTGGTTCCAGACCGCGGCGGGCGGGTACGGAGGGACGACCGAGAAGATCATCGGGTTCGGCGTGCTGATCCTCGCGATCGTGCTCTTCCTCTTCCGGCGGATCATCCAGGACGGCGAGCGGCCGCACTGGCGCGAGGACGCACCGGCCGTTCCGGACGCGCGCCAGGCGGCACTGCTCGAAGAGGCGGCGCGGCCGGTCGCATAGCGTTCTCGTCCGACGAGAGGGGCGGCGCATGCCGCCCCTCTGCCGTCAGAATCCTTCCATGGAAGGCTCGAGGCCACCCGAGTTCGAGGTCGGCATCGAGACTGCGATCTCGGCGCCGGAGGCGTTCGGCGCGTCGTTCGACGCCGCCCCGCCGGCAGAGGCGCTGGAGCTCGGCGAGGGGCTCGACGGGGACCCGGCGATCGCCTTTCGTCGCACGCTCGGCATGTTCGCCACGGGCGTGACAGTGCTGACGACCCGCTCGGGCGAGACCGTGCACGGCATGACCGCGAACGCGTTCATGTCGGTTTCACTGCGGCCGCCGCTCGTGCTGGTCTCGGTCGATCGCCGCGCCCGGATGTCGAACCTGCTGCATGAGGGGACGCGCTTTGCAGTGAACGTCCTCGAGGCTGGTCAGGCAACGCTCTCGGACCGCTTCGCAGGGCGGGTCGTCGAGGAGGAGGTCGAGCCTCGCTTCGAGCTCGTCCACGACACCCCGCTCGTCGAAGGCGCTCTTGCCCACTTGATCTCGCGAGTCGTGCGCTCGTATTGGGGCGGCGATCACTCGCTCTTCCTCGGGCAGGTCGAGTACGCGCGCTACGGGGAGGGGGAGCCGCTTCTCTTCCACGGGGGACGCTACGAGCGCATCGTCCGCGATCCCCATGTCTTCTCGCTGCTGCCGCGCGAGTTGCTCGATCCGATCCTCTCGCTGGGCGAGGAGCGCGCATACGAGGACGGCGCTGCGATCATGCGGATCGGCGAGCCGGGCGCGGAGCTCCTGCTCGTGCTCGAGGGCGTCGTGCGGGTCGAGCGACCGGGGCGTTCGCTGATCCTGGGCGCCGGTGAGCTGATCGGCGAGATCGAGGTGCTCGACCCGAGCGGCGGTCGTATCGCAGACATCCACGCCGACGGTCCAGTGCGCTGTGTCGCGGTGTCGCGAGAAGCGCTGCTCGCGGCGCTCGCGGCCGATCCCCGAGCCGCGATCGCGCTCATCGAGGTGCTCGCGGCCCGGTTCCGCGAGACCGCGTAGACCTACTCAGCGAACGACGGCGGTCGCCTTGCTGCGCGCCGAGACCGATCCCACCGAGTTCGAAGCCAGCACCGCCACTCTGAGCCTGTAGCCGCGATCCGCGGCTCGTACTCGGTACCTCGCTCCCGCCTTGATCTCGGTGCACACGCCCCGGCACCGGAGCCAGGAAGTCGCGAAGCGAAGATCTGTGCCCGACCAGGTTCCTGGCCGCGCGGTCAGCAAGGTTCCCACCCGCGCGCGACCGACGATCGAGGGACGCTCTCGAACCCCGGGTGCCTCGACGACGAGCGCGGTCGAAGCCGAGGTCGTCGGGCTCGTCGCGTCGGAGGAAGCCGTGACCCGAAGCCCGAACCCGACGTCGCCTGGCGTGACCTCGTAGCGGGTAGAGGTCGCTCCGTCGATCGGCGCGCACGAGCTCTGGCAGCGCTCCCATTGGAATGCCGCCGTGAGCCCTGCACCCGACCACACGCCCGAGAACGCCTCGAGCGACTCGCCGACGACCGGCTCGCCGACGACCGCCGGTTGCAGGTGCGGCTCCGGCCGCCCGAGCGCGACGAGCGCGCGCCGCGGCGTCCACCAGCCCGTGGCGGCTTCCGGGAATGGGTCGAGCGGTTCGTCCGAGGGCGGACTCGAGCTCGTCCGCCGTGGCAAACGGCGCCTGCGTGCGGAGGAGCCCCACGATCCCCGCGACTAGCGGGCTTGCGACCGAGGTCGCGCAGCCGACGTCCGTTCCCCCGCCGATGGCGGTGACCGGAGCGCACTCGGGTGCTGCGAACTTGAGCCAGCCGCCGAAGCTCGAGTAAGCGGGCGAGACTCGTGCTCGTCGCTGCTGCTCCGACCGAGATGGTCTCGGGAAAGGCGGCAGGGTACTGGGGCCCGGCCGTGCCCTCGTTGCCCGCGGCCGCCACCACCAGCACGCCGGCTGCGCGAGCTCGCACGATCGCATTCCGCAGCGTCGGTGGGGCATGGGGCCCGTAGATGCTGGCGTTCACCACAGCCGCGCCGTGGTCGACCGCGTAGTCGATCGCGGCTGCGGTGTTGGTGTTGAGCGCGATCCCGTCGAGGCCGAGCACGCGGAGCGACATGAGCGCGCACGAGAAGCACGTTCCCATCCCGCCGATCCCGTTGTTCGCCCGAGCCGCGGCGACGCCGGCCACGGCGGTGCCGTGTCCCCCCGGCGGATTCGTGGCATCGTCGTCGCGGTCGACGAAGTCGCGTCCCACGCGGACTGCGCCGGCGAGGTCCGGGTGGCTCGGATCGATGCCGGTGTCGACGATGGCGATGACCACTCGGGGCGAGCCGGAGGTCACGTCCCAGGCCGCCGGAAGGTTGAGACCCGCGTACGTCGGATGCGACGCCTGCGGATCGGACGGGACGAGCGCCTGGACCGTGCCTGCGAGCATCGCGGCGGCCAGGGCGGCGGCGAGGAGGCCGAGCGCATTCCGCCGCTTCCGCATGTGGGTAGTCGACGCGGTACGAGGCGAAAAGATAGGCGCTAGAGCGCCGGCAGCTCGGAGAGCCAGGGCGTGCGGTAGCCGGACTCGTCCCACAGCACGGGGAAGAACGACTCGTCGAGCGCGAGGTCGCCGCGGCGGCGGTAGCGGGAGTACGTCACGTCGACGTTCGTCTCGTGAAAGCGGGTCTCGACGGGGATGAAATGGGAGACGAGCGCCATGCGCGCGACGTTGCCGCTTCGATTCGGAGCTGAGCCGTGCCACGTCAGGCCGTGGTGGAACGAGCCGCCACCCGGCTTGACGACGACAGGCACCGTCTCGGGCTCGGCGCCGGTGGGTGCGGCGGCGCGGGCTCCGGCGAGCCAGTCCTCCGGGGCGTGGAACTCCGTACGGGACGGGGGCGACTTCGGCCACGTGTGGGAGCCACGCACGAACTCGAGCGGCCCCGCGTCGGCCTGTGTCTCGTGGAGGGAGATCCAGCAGGTGATCATCTCGGCCGGCACGAGGTAGTCGGCGTACGAGGAGTCCTGATGGAAGCCGATCGCCTTCGTTCCGGGCGGCTTCCAGAGGACGTTGTCCTGAAGGATGCGAACGCCGCGATACCCAGCGAGCTGCGCGGCAAGCCGCGCCGTTCTCTCCGAGAGCACCTGCGCGGCGACGATCGAATCGGACTTCCACGCGTTGCAGAGCTGGCGCGTCCGGTCCTCCGGGTCGCGCCCGGGAACCCAGTTCACCTCGTCCGGCCTGATCCCGGTCTCGTACTCGCCGTCGAACAGGCGGAGGTAGCGCTCGCGGAGGCGGTCGAGCGCATCCTCGGAGACCAGGCCCTCGTCCACGACCAGGAAGCCGTCGCGGTTGAAGTCGTCGATCTGATCCGGTGTGAAGTGATCGATCATCGCGGTGTCGAGGTCGAGGCCCGGCACGCCCGGCCCTACGACCTGGGGCGCGTCTTCTCCGGGTCGTAGAACGGGAAGCGGACGACCGTCGCCGGGATCCGCTTCTGGAGGCCGTCGAGCTTGCCCACCTCGACCCGCGTGCCGAGGTCGGCGTACTGGACGGCCATGCGGCAGAGGGCGATGTTCTTCTTCAGCACCGGGCTTCGCGTGCCGCTCGTGACGACACCGATCTTGCGCCGATCGACGTAGACGTCGTCTCCGTGCCCGGCGGTCTCGTTCCCTTCGAGCTCGAGGCCGACCAGCGTGCGCTGCGGATGTGCCCTTCGCTCCCGCAAGGCGTCGCGCCCGACGAAGTCCTCCTCCGTCTCGAGATCGACGGCGAAGCCGATCCCGGCCTCGAACGGATCGACCTGATCGTCGAACTCGTAGCCGGCGAAGATGAGCCCGGACTCGATCCGCAGGATGTCGAGCGCCTCGAGCCCGAGCGGCGTCAGGCCATGCTCCTCGCCGGCCTCCCAGATCGCGTCCCACACGGCCGGCCCGTCCGAGGGGTGGCACCACACCTCGTAGCCGAGCTCTCCCGTGTACCCGGTGCGCGAGACCACGATCGGGATGCCGTCGTAGGTTCCGATCCGGCCGACGGTGAAGCGGAACCAGCGCAGGTCCTCGAGCGAGGTCTGGGTCGGTGGCGTCCAGACGAGCTTCGTCAGGATCTCCCGGCTCGCGGGGCCTTGCACCGCGACGTTGTGCAGCTGGTCCGTCGAAGGCTTGATCCAGACCTTGAGCTCGTGCCGCTCGGCGAGCTCCTTGAGCCAGATGCCGTCGTACTCGTCCCCGCCGACGAAGCGGAAGTTGTCCTGACCGAGTCGGTAGACGGTCGCGTCGTCGATCATCCCGCCCGTCTCGTTGCAGAGCGCCGTGTAGGTGACCTGGCCGACCGACAGCCGCCGCGCGTCGCGCGTGATCGCCGTCTGGATCAACGTCTCCGCATCGGGGCCGAGGACTTCCCACTTGCGAAGCGGCGAGAGGTCCATGATCGCCGCCTTCTCGCGACAGGCCCAGTACTCCGCGATCGCGCCCTCGTTGTCGAAGCAGTGAGGCAGCCAGTAGCCGCGGTACTCGGTGAAGCTCTTCGTCAGCTCGCTCGTCCGCGGGTGGAAGCTCGTCTCCCGCGTCAGGACCGGGGCTGCGTCGGCGGTCACGCGCCGCGCGATTGCCGTGGAGAACGAGTGCTCGGCCGGGTACACGCGCACGTGGACGTCCGTGATCTGCCAGCCGTTCGCCGGGTCGATGTCGTCCGGACAGGCGGAGGAGGCGCAGACGAGGTCGTCGTGCGCCCGCAGGAGCACGTAGTCGCCGGGTCGCGACCACGGCTCGTCCGTCGCCAGGAAGCGGTCGGCGTAGGCGGTGTTGAAGAAGAAGTTGAGCGCGGGCCAGCCCTCGCGTTTCGCGACCCCGAACGGATCGAGGGCACCGTTGAAGTTGTCCGTGCAGTTGACATGGCCCGGATACCCCATGTCCTCGTAGTACTTGGCGTAACAGGCCAGCTGGAAGGTGTCGTGGCGTCCGACCGTGTCGCGCACCACCTCGACGAGCGGGTTCATGTCCGCGTCGTAGAACTTGCCGAAGAGGCCAGGCTCGGGATATGCCGTTCCGGTGATCGACCGGGTCACCGTCGCATCGAGGCCACGCTCGACGCCGTTCTCCAGCCGGCCCCGGTGGAAGGCGAGGAAGTCGGAGCACTGCTTCCCCTCGACGTCGATGACCTGGATGTACTCACCGGCGCGGACCTCGTACGCCAGGGCCGTCGCCTTGTCGACACGGAAGTCGAGCCGCGGCTCGGCCAGTGGCGGCGGCAGCTCGAGCTGGCTCGTACTTCCTCGGGATGCTCCGCCGAATCTCGACGAGCAGGTCGGAGGGAGGTGGAGCGCCGTCGACGATCCGGCCCGCAGGCGCGGCCACGACGACCTTGACCGCCCGTTCGGCGCGAAACGACTGCGACGCTCCGGGTGGAGACATGGTCTCGAAGAGGCGGATCGCGACGCGCCTCCTCGGGATCGAGCTTCGGGGCGGCGAGCCGGCGCAAGAACCCGTTTCCGTTGCGGACGAGCTCGCGGAGCACCGTCGCGGGTGCATCCGCTCGCGCGCCCACCGCGTCCGCGTCGTCCGCACCCTCGGGCGAGAGCACCGTGAGCTCGGCGACCTGCCCCCCGTACGCGTCGACGACCGTCAAGCGCTCGTCCGGACCGAGCGAGACGACGGTCGCCCCGCCGGGACGGACGAGGTACGTCTCGAGGAAGGGATCCTCCGGTAGCAGGCCCGGGGTCTGACCCCAACCTGCAACTCCTGCGCTCGGCGAACTCACCTCAGGCCTTCTGGGCGGGCGCTTTCGCCTCCTGCTCGGCCGCCTCGGCCACGAGCTTCTCGGCCAGCTCGCGCTTGCCGTCCGCGTCCAGCTTCTTGACCTCGTTCTCGACCGCGCGCCGGTTGTACGTCTGGTTCCAGTAGTCGAGCGAGTCGAAGCCGAGCAGGACCGCCTTGCCGACGAACTGGCGCAGCACCTCGTTCGTCGGGCCCATCACCCAGCCCGCCTTGCCGTCGCGGAGGTAGCGCTCGAGCTCCATGTCGCGCTTGTACCCGGAGCCGCCGCAGGCGTGGAGCATCTTGTCGACGACGTGCGCGACGTTCTTGGCCGCGATGAACTTGATCTGCCACGCCCAGTGCAGGAAGTCGGCCCGGGCGAACTCTCCGACGGCCAGGTTCTTCGTGTTGTCGTCGGTCGCCTTGTCCATCGCCTGGGCGACGGAGTACGTGAAGGCGCGGCTCGCGTTCGTGTCCATCACGGCCTCGCCGACGTAGTCCTGGATGGTCGGGTAGTCGGCGACGCGCAGTCCGACGTCGACGTGGCGCTTGCGCGTCGTGTGGCGCTTCGCGATGTCGATCGTGCCGAGCGCGATGCCGTTCCAGACCGAGGACGAGCCGATCAGGAACCAGGGGTCGACGGACTCGTCGTTCGACGCGGCGCCGTCGCCCTCCGGGCCGACGATCTGCTCCAGCGGCACCTCGACGTTCGGCACCTCGAGCGGGCCCGACTGGTTGCCGCGAAGCCCGAGCGCGTCCCACAGTGACGGCTGCGACTCGACATCGTCCCCGTCGATGACGAAGACGGACAGGTCGTCGTAGCCGGAGAAGTCGGGGCTCGTCGTCTGGACGACGTAGAAGTCGGCAAAGCCCGCAGAGGTCGTCCACGACGCCTTCTTGCGCACGTTGTAGCCGCCGTTCGAGCGCTCTGCGCCCGAGGAGATCGGGTACCAGAAGTGCGACCCGGTCTCGGGGTCCGAATAGGAGAGCGTCCCGATCTTGCCGCTTCCGAGCGGGCGGATGTACTTGTCGATCAGCTCGGTCGTGGGGCGGAGCATGATCGTGTTCACCGCGCCGATGTGCATCACGTAACACATCGCGGTCGACGCGCAGCCGTAGCGCGCAATCGTCTCGCAGACCATCCCGTACGCGACGTGGTTCTCGCCGAGCCCGCCGTACTCCTCGGGAACGGTCAGCGCCAGGAAGCCGTGCTCTCCGAGGAGCTCGAGGTTCCGGCGCGGGTAGAGCAGCTCGTCGTCGGAGCGCTTCGCGTTCGCGCGGAGCTCCTTCTCGCAGAGCTCGATCAGAAGCGACCGCAGCTCCTTCTGCCGGTCGGTGTAGAACCAGTCCGGATCCCACTCGTACCCGAGCCCCCAGAAAGGCTCGGAGCCCCACATCTTCTCGGACATGCACACCTCCAGGAGAGTTGCCGCTCTTCGCGGCCCATCGTAGAGCCTCCCTCGCCGGCGGAGCAACCGAGCGGTGGCGGCCAGGTTCTGCGTCTCGGAGACGACGCGACAGCTGCTCGACTCGGCGAAGAGCTACGCGACCTCGGCGAGCATCGCCTCAAGGACCTGACAGCCCCGCAGCGCTTGTACCAGCTCGGCGATGCGAGACTTCCCGCCGCTGAAGACCCTCTTTCGGACGAACCTGCCGATCCAGCCGAGCCGGCTCGTCGGCCGGGAGCGCGAGCTCGAAGAGGCAGGCGAGCTCGTGCGCTCGACATCGCCTGGTCACGCTCACCGGGCCCGGGCGGAAGCGGCAAGACACGGCTCGCGCTCCAGCTCGCTGCCGAAGCGGTCGAGCAGTTCCCCGACGGTGTCTTCTGGGTCCCACTGCAGGCGCTCCGCGACCCTGACTCTGGTCGAGCGTGCGATCGCGAGCATCGCATCGGCGCCGACGCCGGTCTGAACGAGTACGTCGCGGAAACAAGCGGCTGCTCGTCCTCGTCGACAACTTCGAGCAGGTCATCGAGGCCGCGACGATCGATCTCGTCGCTGCTGGCGGGACCCCGAACGCCAAGGTCCTCGTCACGAGTCGCGAGCCGCTGCACGTCGAATCCGAACAGCGGTATCCGGTCGAGCCGTTGGCCGATGACGACGCCGCGATCCTCTTCGTCGAGCGAGCCCGCGCGGTCGCTCCACGGTTTCCGAGCCGACGGAACGCCGTGGGTGAGATCTGCCGGCGGCTCGACGGGCTGCCACTCGCGATCGAGCTCGCGGCGGCACGGGTCGCGCTGCTGGAGCCGGACGAGCTCCTCGCGCGGCTCGACCATCGGCTGCCGCTCCTCGCCTCCCGCTCGCGCGACGCGCCCGCGAGACAGCGAACGCTGCGCGCGACGATCGAGTGGAGCTACGAGCTGCTCGAGCCGGACGAGCAGGAGCTCTTCCGAAACCTCGCCGTCTTCACGGGGAAGCTTCACGCTCGAGGCGGCGGAGGCCGTCTGCGACGCCGATCTCGACACTCTCGAGTCGCTCGTCGTGAAGAACCTCGTCCGCCGCTGGGAAGCGGACGCCTCGGGATGCTCGACACGATCCGCGAGTACGCCGTCGAGCTACTCGATGCAGTCGCCCGACACCGACGAGATGTATCGGCGACACGCCGAGCACTTCCTCTCCGTCGCCGAGGAAGCGAATCTGAACGCCGGCACAGCTCCGTCCCGGTGGGCAGCGGCTCGACATCGCGCTGGCCGAGCAGCGACAACTTTCGCGGCGCGCTCGCCTGGGCGATGCGGAGCGAGTCGACCGGCGCTCGGGCTCTGGAGATCGCGACCGAGCTCGAGCAGCTCTGGACGCTCGATGACCCGAACGAAGGCATCCGCTGGTTCGAGCGCCTCTTCGAGGCATCCCGAAGGCCGAATCGGTGCCGCCAGAGCTTGCGCGCCCAGGCGTTGCGCGCGTACGGGAGCTCGCTCGGACTCGCCGGCCACTGACCAGGCGGCCGAGCACCTGTACGAGCAGAGCCTCGCGCTCTTCGAGCGAGCTCGGCGACGAGCACGGTCGCGCCGTGCTCCTCCACCGCGCTCGGGGCCACTCGCGATGCTGCGCGCGAGCTCTAACACTCGCGGTCGTTCGTAGACTCCGCGCGTGCAGCTCCGCAAGACGGTGACGGTGCTCTTCTCCGACATCGCCGACTCCACGAGCCTCGGCGAGACACTCGACGCGGAGGTGCTCGGGCGTGTCCTTCGACGCTACTTCGACGACGTCCGCGACGTGGTCGAGCGCCACGGAGGAAGGGTCGAGAAGTTCATCGGCGACGCGGTGGTCGCGGTTTTCGGCGTGCCCACCGCGCGGGAGGACGATGCCCTCCGCGCGCTTCGCGCAGCTGCTGAGATCCGGCAGCGTCTGGAGCTCCTGAACGACGACTTCGAGCGGAACCTCGGGATCCGACTTGGCGTGCGCACGGGCGTCTCGACGGGTGAGGTGCTCGTGTCCGGAGAGGGTGCGGAGGGACTGACCGTCTCGAGCGACACGACGAACATCGCCGCGCGACTCGAACAGTCTGCCGCGGCCGGCGAGATCCTGATCGGAGCGCGGACACGGGTTCTCGGCGGCGATGCGATCGAGGTCGAGGAGTTGGAGCCGCTCGTCCTCAAGGGGAAAGCCGACCCCGTCCCGGCATTCCGACTGGTCCGGGTGCTTCCGAACGTGTCGCCCTTCGAGCGGCGGGAAGACGTGCCGCTCGTCGGGCGTCGCCACGACCTTGGCATCTTGCAGGGTGCTCTCCGTCGCGCCACCGTGAACGCCGAGTGCGTCCTCGCGACCGTCGTAGGCGCCGCGGGGGTCGGGAAGTCACGGCTGGCGCGGGAGTTCCTGGCCGAGCTCGGAGACTCGGTCCGCGTGTTGATCGGGCGCTGCGCCCCGTACGGGGAAGGCATCACCTTCCTGCCGCTCGCCGAGGCTCTCCGCCCCGTCCTCGGCGCGGATGCACGCGCGGCCGTTCTCGAGCTGGTGGCGGACGACGAGCGTCGAGAGGCGATCGCGGACGGCGTGGCGGGCGCGTTCGGAGCGGATCCCGTCAGCGGTTCCGGCGAAGAGACGTCCTGGGCGTTTCGACGGCTCTTCGAGGCGCTAGCACGCGAGCGACCGCTCGTCCTCGTCGTCGACGACATCCACTGGGCCGAGGAGACGCTGCTCGACCTGCTGGAGTACGTCGCGAGCTTCTCGAGCGGGGCGCGGATCGTCATCTTGTGCCTGACGCGGCCCGAGCTGCTCGAGGAACGGCCGGCGTGGTCGGCGCCGCGAGCGAACGCCGTTCTCGCCGTGTTGACACCCCTCGCCGACGACGAGTCGGTCACGCTCGCCGAGCGTCTGAGCCCGGAGCGCGACCTCGCCGCCGACGACCTCCGCCGCATCGTCGACGCGGCGGACGGAAACCCTTTCTTCCTCGAGCAGCTGCTGGCGCTGAACAGCGGCGGGGAGAAGGGCGCGGAGCTCGTCATTCCGCCGACGATCCAGGCGCTGCTCGCGGCACGGATCGACCGTCTCGCGGCAGCCGAGCGCAGAGTGCTCCAGGTCGCGGCGGTCGAAGGGCGGGAGTTTCGCCACTCCGCGCTCGTAGCGCTGCTGCCGACGGACACTGCGAGACGATGTCGAGACGATCCTGGTCTCGCTCGCCCGGCGCCAGCTCATTCGGCCCCGCGCCGATCAGCTGGATGGCGACGCGTTCTCGTTCGCGCACGCGCTCGTCCGCGAAGCCGCGTACGCGGAGACTCCCAAGGAAACGCGGGCGGACCTCCACCTCCGCCTGGCCGACTATCTCGCGCGGGAGCCGAGCGGGCCGACCGAGATCGTCGGGTATCACCTCGCCGATGCCACGGGCTATCGCCTGGAGCTCGGACTCAGGGACGAGAAGACCACCGAGATCGCAGCCAGGGGTGCCCGGCTGCTGGCGACCCGTGGACGTCATGCGATCGAGTTCGGCGACGATCGTGCGGCGGCGAAGCTCCTCGAGCGCGCCTGCGAGCTGGTGCCCATCGACGATCCTTTCGGTCGGGATCTCCGCCTGGAGCTCGGGCGTGCCCTGGCCGGATCCGGCCGCCTGGAACCCGCGCGGGCGACGCTGTCGGAGGTCATAGCGGCCGCCCAGCGCGACGATGCCCGCGCGGTGGAGCTTCGTGCCGAGCTCGCCCTCCTCAACCTTCGTGCGCAGACCGACGCCGAATTCTCGATGGTCGAGCTCGAAGCGACGGCAGAGCGCGCGCTGCCGGAGCTCGAACGGCACGAGAACGAACGGGGGCTCGCGAGCGCCTGGTGGCTCGTGCACTGGGCGCGGTTCCGGATCGGCCGCTACGCGGACTCGTTGGTCGCCGCCGAGCGGACGGTCGAGCACGCACGCCGAGCCGGAGACCGGCGCGAGGAGCTCCGTGCCCTCGGAGCGATTGCGATGGCGACCTGCCACGGCCCGACGCCGGTCACCGACGGGCTCAGGCGCTGTGACGAGCTCGTCGAGCGGTCCGGAGGAGCGAGCCTCGTTGAGGCGTTCGCCGCCCGCGTACGCGGCTTTCTGCTCGCGATGACGGGCGAGTTCGAGCGCGGACGCGAGGAGTGCTCGCGGGCGGTCGAGCTCTACGAGGAGCTCGGCAATCGTGTCTCGGCACTCGGGGTCGTGTGCGAGCTCGAGCTGGTCGAGCGAAAGTCAGGGCGTCTCGAGGTGGCGGAGGAGGAGCTTCGGTCGGCTGACGTCCGGCTCCGAGAGATCGGGGACGTCGGCTATCTGTCGTGGGTGGTGCCGCAACTGGCGCGAATCCTGGCGCTCGAGGGCAAGGCGGAAGAGGCCGTCGAGCTTGCACGCAGGAGCCGCGCCGAGATGCAGCCCGATCATTCGTTCGGCCAGGTGATGGCGCGACTCGCCGAGGCGATAGCGCTCACGACTCACGGAAAGCTCGATGCTGCCGAGGCGGTCGCGCTCGCGGCGCTCGAGCTCGTCGAGCGGACGGACGCGCTCGATGTCCACTCGGACGTCCTGTTCGCCCTTGCGGATATCGAACGTGCGCGCGGGCGCAGGAGCGAGGCATCGGCGCACGTCGCCCGTGCGATCGAGCTCTCCGCGCAGAAGGGCGACGTGGTCTCCGTAGCCCACGCACGAGCGCTCGCGTAACTGCGACGGTCGCATACAGTGGCCGCGTGCTCGAGGCGCGCTCTGACGTCGTCGGCAGCCTGCTGCGGCCGCCGGAGTTGCTCGACGCGCGCGAGCGATTCGAGCGGGGTGAGCTCGACGCGACGGGCCTGAAGAAGGCGGAGGACGCTGCCGTCGACGCCGCGCTCCGGCTCCAGGAGGAGGCGGGGATGGCAGTCGTCACCGACGGCGAGATGCGCCGCCTCTCCTTCCAGAGTCAGATGACCGAGGCGGTCGAGGGGTTCGGCGAGTGGGACCTGGACGCGTTCCTGTGGGGCGAGTGGCAGAGCGGCGAGCTCGGCGAGATGAAGGTCGAGCGGCCGCCGATCGCCGTGGAGTCGAAGCTTCGCCGGCGGCGCTTTCTCTCGGCCGACGAGTTCGCCTATGCGAGTCCCCGCACCGAGCGCATCCTCAAGGTGACCCTGCCGAGCCCGAGCCTGTTCGCCAACTTCTGGGATCCCGAGCGCTCGAGCGGTGCCTACGCGAGCCTGGAGGAGTTCCTCGGCGACGTCGCCGAGATCCTGCGCGAGGAGGTCGACGAGCTGGTGCGGCTCGGTGCGACGTACATCCAGCTCGATGCGCCGCACTACCCCTTGCTCCTCGACCCGACCTACCGGGACTTCTACGCGAGCCGCGGCTGGCCGGCCGACCGCTGGCTCGAGCTCGGCCTCGAGCTCGACAACCTGGTCTACGGCAACCGCGAGGGCGTGACCTTCGCCATGCATCTGTGTCGTGGGAACCAGGCGTCGAGATGGCTCGTCGAGGGCGGCTACGACTGGCTGGCAGAGCGGCTGTTCGCGCGCGTGAACGCCGAGCGGCTGATGCTCGAGTACGACGACGCGCGCTCGGGGTCGTTCGAGCCGCTCAGGTCGGTGCCCGAGGGGAAGACGGCGGTCCTCGGCCTCGTCACGACGAAGAGCGGCCGGCGCGAGACGGTCGACGAGCTCGCGGCCAGGATCGCGGAGGCAAGCGCGTTCTGCCCGCTCGAGCGGCTCGCGCTCTCGCCGCAGTGCGGCTTCGCGACCTCAGTCCTCGGCAACGACCTCACCGTCGAGGACGAGCGCGCGAAGCTCGAGACGATCGCGAAGACGGCAGCGCTGGTCTGGGGTTGACGATCGTCCTCACCGGTGACGACCTGACTCTCGAGCAGGTCGTTCGAGTCGCGCGTGGCGGCGAGCAGGTCGAGCTGGCGCCGGAGGCGATCGAGAAGATGCGCGCCTCGCGAGCGGTGGTCGAGCGGAGCACTCGCGTCGGGGCAGCAGGTCTACGGGTTCTCGACCGGGGTCGGGATGCGCAAGCGCTTCGCGATCGAGGAGGAGCAGGCGCACTTCAACCGGCAGCTGATCCGCGGTCACCTGGTCGCCCAGGGGCAGAGCGCGCCGGCGGACGGGCGTGCGCGCGGCGATGGTGAAGCTCGCCAACGGGCTCGCGCAGGGATATCCGGGGGTTCGCCCCGAGCTCGCGCAGCTCGTCGTCGACCGGCTGAACGCGGGCGCAGCGCCCCGGGTCCGGATGCTCGGCTCGGTCGGCCAGGCAGATCTCGCGCCCAACGCCGATCTCGTGGAAGGGCTCCTCGACGATTTCCAGCTCGCAGCCGGCGAGGCGCTGGTGCTGGTGGACAACAACGCGTTCTCCACGGGTCTCGCCGCGCTGGCCGTGGCGGACTGCGAGACGCTGCTCGACGCACTCGACGTCGCCGGCGCGCTCGACCTCGAGGCGTTCGCCGCCAATCCGGGACTGGTGGACGAGGCCGTGGCGGACGCACGCCCGCATCCGGGGCTGCGCTCGACGATCGCGCGTCTCCGTGCGCTGCTCGAGGGCAGCTACCTCTGGGACGCGCCACCGCGCAACCTCCAGGATCCGCTGACGTTTCGCACGCTCCCCCAGGTGAACGGCGCCGACGCGCGACGCGCTCGGCTACGCGAAGGGCGTCCTCACGGTGGAGCTGAACGCCCACCAGGGCAACCCCATGGTCGTGGCCCAGGGTGGGCGCGTCGTCGCGGCAGGGAACTTCGACATCGTGCCCCTCGCGGCCGCGCTCGACTTCCTGCGGATCGCTCTGGCCCCGGCGCTGACGAGCGCGGCCGAGCGGGCGCTCAAGATGCTGCAGTCTCCGCTCACGGGCCTCCCGGAAGGGCTCGCCGCGCGACCGCACCTGGCCGAGCCTGCGCTGAGCGAGCTCGGAGCGGCCGTGCAGGGGATCGTCGCGGAGGCGCGTCTGCTGGCCCAGCCCGTGTCCTTCGAGCTCGCCTCGACGACGCAGCACGAGGGCATCGAAGACCGCACGACGATGGCTCCGCTCGGCGCTCGCCGGCTCGCGGAGATGGTGAGCCTGGGCGCTCGCGTCGTGGCCATCGAGCTGACGATCGCAGCGCAGGCCGTCGACCTGCGTGGCTCTCCCGCTCTCGGCGCCGGAACCGCTCGCGCCTACCAGCTCGTCCGCGAGCGCGTTCCCTTCACCGACGCGGGGGAGACGATTTCGCCTGACCTCGACCCGGTCGTCGAGCTGGTTCGTTCTGACATGATGGGCTCAGTGAGCGAAGGGCTCCTCGAGCGGCTCGACAAGGGCCCCGTGATCTGCGCCGAGGGCTATCTCTTCGAGCTCGAGCGACGCGGCTATCTGCAGGCTGGCGCGTTCGTGCCCGAGGTCGTGCTCGACCATCCCGAGGTCGTCGCCCAGCTGCACCGCGACTTCGTCCACGCCGGCTCGGACGTCGTCGAGGCGTTCACCTACTACGCGCACCGCGAGAAGATGCGGATCGTCGGGAAGGAGCATCTTCTCGAGGAGCTGAACCGCCGGGCGCTCGCGATCGCGAAGGAGGTCGCAGACGAGAGCGGCGCGCTCTTCGCCGGGGACATCTGCAACACCAACGTCTATGCCGACGACGCCGAGTCGACAGAACGACCGCGCGGGCGATGTTCGAGGAGCAGGTCGGCTGGGCTTCCGAGGCGGGCGTCGACTTCGTCATCGCGGAGACCTTCTCGCACGTCGCCGAGGCACTGCTCGCCCTCGAGGTGATCAAGGAGGCGGGCTACCCGGCCGTCGTGACGATGATCGCGCACCAGTCCGACACGACGCGCGACGGCCTGCGCTTCGGCGAGGCGTGCAAGCAGCTCGAAGACGCGGGTGCCGACGTCGTCGGCCTGAACTGCGGGCGCGGCCCAGAGACGCTGATGCCGCTCCTCCGCGAGGTTCGGGAGGCGGTCTCGGGCCACGTCGCGGCGCTGCCCGTGCCGTACCGGACGCATGAGCACCAGCCCTCGTTCCAGTCCCTGCGCGACGACAACGGCACGGAGCTTCCGGGTGGCATGCCGTTTCCGACCGCGCTCGATCCGTTCACGTGCAACCGCTACGAGATCGCGGAGTTCGCGAGGGACGCCCATGAGCTCGGTATCAGCTACATCGGGCTCTGCTGCGGCGCCGCGCCGCATCACGTGCGCAGCCTGGCAGAGGCGCTCGGCCGCACGCCCCCGGGTAGCCGATACTCGCCCGACATGTCCAAGCACGCCTACTTCGGGACGGACGAGAGCCTCAAGGCCGAGAACCGCGCGTTCGCCGAAGAGCTGTAAAGCCCGAGCGTCGTTAGGGTCGCCAAGGATCAGCAGCGTGCCGACGGTCGACTTTCACCAGCATCTGTGGCCAGAGCCGTTCGTCGAGCTCCTCGCCCGGCGAGAGAGCCCGCCGCGACTCCGCGGCTCCATGCTCGAGCTCGTCCGGCGAAGGTGCGAGCGAGATCGACCTCGGCGCGCACGACCTCGGCGTCGCGGCTCGCGCTGCTCGATCGCTGGCGAGCTCGACGTCGCCGTCGTGTCGCTGCAGCCGACTCTGGGCATCGGCGCGCTTGCCGACCGAAGAGGCGACCGAGCTCGTGGACACCTACGAGCGTGGGATTCTCGAGCTTGCGGCCGCGTCCGCGGGAAGGCTCGTGCCCCTCGCCGCGGGATCCGATCTCACGGGATTCGCCGGCGCCTGCATCGGAGCGCCTGAGCTCGGCGACCTCGACTCGCTCGCTCCGACGCTCGACGAGCTCGTACGCCAGGACGCCGTGCTGTTCGTCCATCCCGGTCCGGCTGCACGCCCGCCTGCAGGAGCTCCGCCCTGGTGGGCGGCCGTCGTCGACTACACCGCGCAGATGCAGGCCGGGTACGCGGCCTGGCTCGCCGGCGGCGTGTCGCGCTGGCCGAGCCTGCGCGTCGTGTTCTCGATGCTTGCGGGAGGCGCGCCCTTCCAGCTCGAGCGTCTGCGCTCGCGGGGAGTGTCGGGCCGTGACGTCCTCCACGAGAGCGTCTTCTTCGAGACCTCCTCCTACGGCAATCGCGCGCTCGAGCTCTGCATGGCGACGTACGGCGTGAGCCAACTGATCTTCGGTACCGATGTGCCCGTGCTCGATCCAGAGCCAGGTCTGGACGCTGTCCGCGGCTTCGGCGATGCTGTGACAGACGCCCTTTGCAACCAGAACCCGGCACGTCTACTCGTCTGAAGGGACTGACCCGCTGGATTCACGAGCGGGTGCCGGAGGACGTGGACCTCGACCGGCCGGCGCTCGCGCAGCTGGTCGTCGACCTCGCTGCTGAGCCGCGCTTCTGGAAGCGCTTCGTCCGCCACGACCCGACCACGCGCCACTTCATCCAGCTCTATCGCGATCCGCATCTCGACGTCTGGCTGATCTGCTGGCTGGACGCCCAGGACACGGGCTATCACGACCACGACGTCTCCTCGGGCGCCGTGCACGTCTGCGAGGGCATCCTCCACGAGGATCACTTCGAGCGGAGCCCCGACGGCTGGATCCGCGAGGTGACGCGCGAGCACCCGCCCGGTTCCGTCTTCGACTTCGACGCCTCGTACATCCATGGCGTCCGCCACGCGGGCGGCCCGCCGGCGACCTCGCTGCACGCGTACTCGCCCGCGCTCTGGCGGATGGGCCACTACGAGCTCGGCATGACCACCGGCGCGCTCGGCCGGATCGCGATCACCTACGCGGACGAGCTCGCCTCGGCCGTCTAGACGTCGCCCTCAGGGTTCAGCGAGGCCGTGAGCGCTGGGCTCGGCGGGGAGATCTCGTCCGGCCTCCCCGGCGTGCCTGTGCAGCTCGCCGTCGACGACGTCGTAGTGCCCGATCGCCGCTGAGCGGCGGGGAGTAGACGTGGATCGTCACCGCCCCGGGCTCGTGCTCCATGCGATGGATGCCGGTGGCCGGAGACGAGAACGACTCGCCGGCTCGATAGTCGGTGACGCGCCGCGGGCCGCCGACGACGAGCCCTTCGGCTCGGGCTGAGCCCTCCGAGCACGTGGACGCCGACGCAGGATCCGCCGTGGTCGTGGAAGCCGGTGTCGCGCGGCTCCCACCATGTGTTCAGCCAGCCCTCGGAGTGGTCGTCGCGCCAGAGAAGCTCGAAGGATCCGGCGCCGCTGCGGTCGAGAGCCGAGAGGTCGACGAGCTCGGCCGCAGAGCGGGCCAGAGCGGCGCATTCGGCCGGGGAGAGATCGTGCGCGCGGGCAGCAAGAGCCTCGAAGCGGGTCGGGTCGATCACCGCCTCATTCTTATCTCGCGCAGGGCGATCGTGCAGGATCGTCTGCGTGAGTCGCATCGCGCGTGTCGAGGCCTGGCCGGTGAACGTTCCGCTGGAGGCGACCTACCTGATGGCGTCGGGAGTCGTCCCCGGGATCAGCCGGACGGTCCTCCGGGTGACGACCGACGACGGGGTCGTGGGACTGGGAGAGGCCACTTCGCCGTCCGATGCAGCTTCGCTGAACGGCGAGCTCGGGCAGAGGCTTCGTCGGTCGCGAGACGGCCGAGCTGCTCGCCGAGCTGGGCGGGATCGAGCCTCCACCCGTCGAGCACCGCGAGCGACGCCGAAGTGCTGATCCGCAATCCGCTCGCGGGAGTCGAGATCGCTCTCTGGGACATCGCGGCGAAGGAGCAGAGCGTCCCGCTGCACGATCTCCTCGGGGGCGCCGTTCGGACACAGGTCGAGTTCAGCGAGTACTTCGCGTACAGGCCGGGGTTGGAGGACTCTCCGGCCGACGTCGCGGCGTTCTGCGCGCGGATGGTCGAGGAGCACGACTCGCCCGTCTTCGAGGGCAAGGTCGCCGTCCATCCGGTCGAGGAGGACGTGGGGCTCGTGCGGGCGGTGAGCGCTGCGATCGGCCCCGACCGCGCGCTGCGACTCGACGCGAACATGGGCTGGCGGCTGGAGACCGCACGTCGTGCGCTCGCGCTCCTCGAGCCTTTCGACATCGCGAACGTCGAGGAGCCCGTCGGATCCTTCGCGGAGCTGGCTGAGCTGCGCGACTCGACCGCGATCCCGTTCTCGTCCCACACTCCCGACGTCGCCCTGGCGGCCGAGCTCGGGGTCCCGGACACGATCGTGCTCGGCCTCGGCTTCTGCGGCGGCATCGCGGGAACGCGGCGCTCTGATCGCCGCCTGCGAGGAGGCGGGCGTCGGCTTCTGGTTCTACAGCGGCGACCTCGGCATCGCGACCGCGGCGTACCTGCAGGTCGCCGCCGCCACGGCGTACCTCGACCGTCCGAGCCAGTCGCTCCTGCGCTGGACGACCGACGATGTGATCGCGGGCGGCCCGTTCTCGCCCGAGCGTGGCCTGCTCGACGTCCCGAGCGGGCCCGGGCCTCGGGGTCGAGCTCGACGAGGTGGCTCTCGCCCGCGGGGTCGAGCGGTTCGCGCGCGACGGCGAGTACGCGTTCTACACCGGCGGACCGCTACCGAGGTTCTGAGCTCGCTACCCGTCGCCCACGAGGACGAGGCGCACTCCCTTCGCCCGTCCGCGACTGCGGTGAGGTCCTAGACGTGGTCACGACACGGGCGAGATCGAGCTTGCCGTGGGTCGAGCCCCTTGCCCACGGCTTCGACGGCGTCCGCGCCTTCGTGTCCGAGCTCCATCGGCCAGCGTCCTCGGCCGAAGCTCGCACGCCGGGTCGGCCGTCGTCGCCCATCGGCGTCAGTTCAACGGCGTGTACAGGGGAACCAGATGCAGCTCGTCGCCGTCGTAGGGGTGGCGTTCGGCCACGTCCTCGTCGAGCTCGACGCCGAGTCCGGGCGCGCTCGGCGGGATCACGTAGCCGTCCTCCCACCGGATCGGCGTCTCGAGGAGCTCGGCGTGAAAGCCGCCCCACACCTCGATCCCCTCCAAGAGCAGGAAGTTGGGGATGCAGGTGGCGAGCTGAATGTTCGCCGCACCGACCACGGGACCGCAGTAGAGGTGGGGTGCGATCTGAGCGTAGTGCGCTTCGGCCATGCCCGCGATCTTCTTTGCCTCGAGCAAGCCGCCGACGCGGCCGAGGTTGGGCTGCAGGATCGCGGCGGCCCCCGTCCCGAGCACGGACGCGAACTCGTCCTTCGTGGTGAGTCGCTCGCCCGTCGCGATCGGGATCGACGTCGCCCGGGCGACGCGGGCCATCTCCTCTCGGTTCGCAGGCGGAGTCGGCTCCTCGAACCAGAGCGGGACGAACTGCTCGAGCCGCTTGGCGAGGCGGATCGCGCCGGCCGTGGTGAACTGGCCGTGCGTTCCGATCAGCAGATCGCAGCGGTCGCCGACGGCATCGCGAACCTTGCGGACGTACTCCTCCGACCGCGTGAGTTCCTCGAGGCTCGGCTGGCGCGGGTCGAACGTCGAGTACGGGCCCGCGGGGTCGAACTTCAGCGCCGTGAAACCGAGCGCGAGGTACTCGGCGGCGCGTTTTGCGCCCAGATCCGCGTCGATGTAGACGTCGGTCGGGATCGCCTTCCGCCGGATAGAGGTACGTGTACGTGCGCAGTCGCTCGTGCACCAGACCGCCGAGCAGCTCGTACACGGGCTTGCCGACCGCCTTGCCGACGATGTCCCAGCACGCCATCTCGATCCCGCTCAACACGCCTACGAGCGAGATGTCGGGCCGGCCCGAGTATCCCCGTCCGTAGACGTTCCGCCACAGGGTCTCGATGCGAAACGGATCGGCTCCGTCGACGTGGTGCGCAAAGACGTCCTCGATCATTCGCTCGACGACGCGCGGTCCAAACGTCGCACCGTACACCTCGCCGACGCCCTCGATGCCGTCGTCCGTGACGAGTTTGAGGAAGATGAAGTAGCGGCCGCCGAACGACGGCGGCGGATTGCCGACGACCCATGTTCTGACCCCGACGATCCTCATCGTGACGACTCGTCGCCGATCGAGCTCATGGATGATGCGAGCTGAAGGACGGCAACCAGCGCGGCAGCTCCGTCAGATGACGACCAGCTCGACGAGTACGGCACAGTCAGGAGTAGCGCGCTCTTCGGGATTCCGAGCTCGCGCGTGGCTCCCGCCGATGTGGACGGCCTGCGGTCGGCGCACTCACGTTCCACCGCCGTTGCCTCCACTGGCTTCACCGCCGTCATCGCTCGGAGCGTACACCGCTCCGGAACCGCTATCCACATGCAGAACGCAACTTGACGAGCCAAGACGGCACGTGCGATAAACCACCGTATCGACGTGGAATGCGAATCCACGAGACGAACGGGCGAGCTGTCGACTGACGACTCCTCGAGAATCGCGAACCGTCCGTTCGTCATCGCCGCAGCCTGTATAGGAGGGAAGGAATGGACCGAGAGACTCGGAGGACAGTCGAGGAGTTCCGCCGCGAGGCAGGACCGCTCGAGAACAACGTCATCGACGAACTGGTCGGGGGCGAGCTCGACCGTCAGGACTTCCTCCGACGAGCGACGATGTTCGGGCTCGGCGCCGGGACGATCGGCGCACTGCTGCGCTTCATGGGTGAGCCCGAGCTCGCCTTCGGCGCACCACTCGAAGCAGTCCAGGCCGGCGGCACGATCCGGCTCGGCATCCCGGTGTTCGGAGCGTCGCTCGAGCCGTACCTGCTCAACGAGGGGCCTTCGCTCGCGTTCTCGGGCATTCCGGGCGAGTACCTGACCTTCACGACACCAGACGGCCGAGTCGTGCCCTGGCTCGCATCGAGTTTCAGGCCGAACGCCGACGCGACCGTGTGGACCTTCCAGATCCGGAGGGGGGTCAAGTTCCACAACGGCAAGACGCTGACCGCCCAGGACGTCGTTGCGAGTCTGAAGCAGTACGTGACGGCGAAGGGCTCGAACGCCGGCCTCTCACCCTTCTTCGACGCATCCGGCGTGTCTGCACGTGGTCAGTACACGGTGGTCGTCCGGCTCAAGTCGGCGATCGGCGTCTTCCCGTACCTCCTCAGCCAGACGACCTACCAGGCGATCATCCAGCCCGCGGCCATCGCGGCGAAGCCAGGCACCTGGGTCGCGAGCGGGATGATCGGGACGGGGCCGTTCAGGCTCCGGAGGTACGTCGACAAGCGGAGCGCCGAGCTCGTCCGCAACCCGAACTACTGGGGCGGCCGCGTCCCGCTGGCCGGTGTCAGGATCACGTTCTTCCAGAGCTCCGCGTCGGTCGTCCTCGCTATGAGGGCGGGGCAAATCGACCTCGCCATGCAGTTCTCGCCGCAGGAGGCCCAGCCGTTCCGGAACAACTCGAAGTACAAGTACTACGCGCTCCCGATCTCGGGCCATCGGCAGTTCTGCATGCGCACCGACGTCGCGCCGTTCCGCGACGCACGGGTCCGCCGGGCCGTCGCGCTCGCCATCAACCGACCACAGGAGATCGAGCGGATCATGCTCGGCACAGCGACGCTCGGGAACGACAATCCGTTCTGGCGCGGCTTCGCTGTCGACGGATCGTTCGACCAAGCAACGCACCCAGAATCTCGAGCTCTCGAGAGCGCTCCTCCGGGCAGCGGGCGCAGAGGACCTGAAGTTCACCCTCACGACCTGGAACTTCCTCGACCACCCTGACCATGCGGCAGCGATCCAGGCCTACGCCCGCCAGGCAGGCATCGATGTCGGGCTCGAGATCATGGACTCGTCGAAGTACTACGACTCCGAGCCGGCGGGTGCGGACTACGCAACCACGACGCCGTGGCTGAACCGACCGGCGACCCTGACCGAGTACGGGGCGCGAGGAGTGCCGAACATCTTCCTAACCCGCTCCTACATGTCGACGGGCGACTGGAATGCCTCGCACTACAAGAATCCAGCGTTCGACGCGCTCGCGAGGACGTACCTCGGAGCAGCGGAGGTCGCGGCCCAGCGGGCCGCCACGAAGAAGATGGCGGGGATCCTCCTCCGTGACACGCCGGTCATCACGGACTACTTCATCAAGTACGTGACGGCGAGCTCCTCGAAGGTGAGGAACTACGTCCCCGAGGGCATCTCGCACATCCGGCTGGCGAAGGTCGGCCTCGCCCCTTAGCGAAGCACGAGACGAGCGGGCGGCGGGCGCACTCCGGCCCGCGGCCCGCCTCCTGCTTTCGTGACCCGCTTCCTCCTCAAGCGCCTCGGGCTCGCGCTCATCACGCTCTTCCTGTTGAGCGTGATCGTGTTCGGGATTTCCACGATCCTCCCCGGTAACGTCGGCCGCGCAGTCCTCGGCCCGTTCGCGACCCAGGAGTCCGTCGACGAGCTCAACGAGCAGTTGGGGACCAACCGTCCGGTCTTCACCCAGTACGTCGAGTGGGCGGGTGGGTTGCTGCACGGTGACCTCGGCACATCCCTGACCAAGCAAGTACCGACCTGGGATCTCCTCGAGCCCGCGCTCGTGAACTCGTTCAAGCTCGCGCTCGTCGCCTTCCTGATCTGCGTGCCGGTGTCGATCCTCGGCGGCATCATCGCGGGCCTCCGCTACGGCAAGTTCACGGACAAGACGGTCACGATCACCGGGATCTCACTGGCCGCGATGCCCGAGTTCGTGACCGGGATCGTCCTCATCCTCGTGTTCGCGATCTGGCTCGGCTGGCTGCCCGTGACCGCACAGGCGGACGAGGGCGCCAGCGTCCTGACGCAGGTCAAGTATCTGCTGCTTCCCGCGCTGACGGTGACCCTCGTTCTCTTCGGCTACATCGCCCGGATCACGCGTGCCGGCGTGGTCGAGGCGCTGGAGAGCGACTACGCGCGAACCGCGTATCTCAAGGGGCTCCCCTCGAGGGTCGTCGTGCGCAAGCACGTGCTGCGGAACGCGCTGCCGCCCACCATCGCGGTCGTCGCCGTGCAGGTCGGATACCTCGTGGGCAGCCTCGTCGCCGTCGAGCTTCTCTTCAACTACCAGGGCATCGGCCTGCTCACGTACGAGTCCGCGCGGCAGAAGGACCTGCCGCTCCTGACGGCCAGCGTGCTCGTCATCGGAATCGTCTACCTCGTCTTCACGCTGGTCGCGGACATCCTCTACGCCGCCCTCAACCCACGGATCCGGCTCGGAGGCTCGGAGTGACCGAGCTCGCTGGACCTGCACCGCCGCTCCGCGAGACGCGGGCCGCACGGGCCGAGCGCCTGCGGCTCATCCTCCGCTCGCCCACCGTGCTCATCGGCACCCTCGTGCTCGCATTCTGGGTCTTCTGTGCCCTTTTCCCCGGCGTTGCTCCGTACGACCCGATCTTCGACAACCAGTTCCCGACGAGCCTTCCGCCCGAATGGGGCCACGCTTTCGGAACCGACACGAACGGCCGCGACATCCTCTCGCGCGTGCTCGCGGGGTCGCGGAGCATCCTCGTGATCGCACCGGCGGCGACGCTCATCGGCACCGTCCTCGGAACCACTCTCGGACTCATCACGGGCTACTTCCGCGGCCTCGTGGACGACGGAGTCAGCCGCGTCGTCGACGCCATCCTTGCTCTCCCACTGATCATCCTGGCGATCCTGATCGTGACTGCGGTGGGAAGCACGAGCCGGTGGGTGGTCACGCTCACCATCGGCTTGGTCTTCGCACCCGTGATCTCGCGCACAGTGCGCGCGGCCGTGCTGGCCGAGACCGAGCTCGAGTACGTCGAGGCCGCTCGGCTCAGGGGCGAGCGCTCGCACTACATCATGTTCTCGGAGATCCTCCCGAACGTGTTCCCACTCGTCGTCGTCGAGTTCACCGTACGGCTCGGATACGCGATCTTCACGGTCGCGACACTCACATTCATAGGTTTCGGCGTCCAGCCGCCTTCGCCCGACTGGGCGGCGCAGATCAACCAGTACTGGACACTGATCGATCCGTACTGGTGGATGACGCTCTTCCCGGCACTCGCGATCGCAAGCCTCGTCATCGCCGCAAACCTCATCTCCGACGGCATCCGCGAGGTGTACGAGCGGTGAGCGCCGACGTGTCCGCTCCGGCACTCGAGGTCTCCGACCTCGAGCTCGCGTACCGCGTGCGCGGAATCGACCGACCGGTCCTCCGGGGCGTCTCCTTTTCGATCGAGCGGGGGCGTTCGTTCGGCCTGGTGGGTGAGTCGGGCTGCGGAAAGTCGACCGCCGCCCTGGGAATAGTGCGCTACCTGCCGCGCAACGGCCGCATCTCAGGGGGCGCGATCTCGGTCGCCGGTCGCGACGTCCTCGCGCTCGGCGGCCGCGAGCTCCGCGACTACCACGCGCGAACTGTCTCGATGGTCTACCAGAACCCCGGGTCCGCGCTGAATCCCGGTCTGCGCGTCGGCACCCAGGTCGCGGAAGCGTTCACGGTGCTCGGCGCGTCTCGCAGCGAGGCGGACGCGCGCGCACGGGAGGCGCTCGTCACGGTGCAGATCGCAGATCCCTCGAGCGTCATGGGCCGCTACCCGCACCAGCTCTCGGGCGGGATGCAACAGCGCGTCGTGATCGCGATGGCACTAGCGAAGGTCCCGACCCTGCTGATCCTCGACGAGCCGACGACCGGGCTCGATGCCACCGTGGAGGCGGAGGTGCTCGACCTCGTCGCGTATCTTCAGGCCGAGCTTCATACGGCTGTGCTCTTCATCAGCCACAACCTCGGCGTGATCTCGAAGATGTGCGACCGGGTCGGTGTGCTCTACGCCGGGCGCCTCGTGGAGGAGGGACCGGTGGAGACCGTTCTCCAGGACCCGCGCCATCCGTACACGGTCGGCCTGCTTCGCTGCATACCGCGCGGGGGCGTCCACAAGGACCACGGCCGCCTGGACACGATCCCGGGCTTCCTGCCGCCGCTCGGCATCGAGCTCCCGGGCTGCGTCTTCGCCGATCGCTGCGCGCTCGCCGACGAGCGCTGCCATGCGGAGGAGCCTCCGTACTACGTCGTCTCCTCGGGGCACCAGAGCAGGTGCTGGTACCACGAACGGGCGCGAGACCTCCCCCGCGAGATGGCAGCCGACCTCGAGCTGCCGCGAGTCGATCGCTCGCAGCCGGCGCTCGTGGAGCTTGACGAACTCACGAAGGTGTTCAAGCAACGCGGTCACGACGTCCATGCGCTCACGGGCGTCAGCGCGGCGATCTGGCCGGGCGAGACGCTCGGCCTGGTCGGCGAGTCGGGCAGCGGGAAGACGACCCTCGCGCGGACGCTGCTGGGCATCGTCCCATCGACGTCGGGAAGCGCGACGCTCGAGGGAACGCCGCTACCCGAGCGCTACCAGAAGCGCTCGCGGAAGGAACTTCGTGCCCTTCAGATCGTGTTCCAGAACCCGGACTCGGCCCTCAACCGCCGCCACTCCGTCCGTCGCATCCTGCTCCGCTCGCTGCGAAAACTCGCGGGTGTGACGGGACGTGCGGCCGAGGAGCGCATGAACGACCTCGTGGCGCGCGTCCGCCTGACGGAGCGCACGCTCACGCAGAAGCCCGTTCAACTCTCCGGCGGCCTCAAGCAGCGTGTGGCCATCGCGCGGGCGTTCGCCGGCGACCCCAAGCTCGTCGTGTGCGACGAGCCGACGTCCGCGCTCGACGTGTCCGTCCAGGCCGCGATCCTCAATCTGCTCGTGGAGCTCCAAGCCGAGAAGCGAGTTGCGTACGTGTTCATCTCTCACGACCTCGGCGTCGTCCGCTACATCTCGGACCGCATCGCCGTCCTCTACCTCGGCCGACTCCAGGAGCTCGGCGCGGCCGACGTCGTCTTCGCGGGGCCACACCATCCCTACACCGAAGCGCTCCTCTCCGCGGTGCCGACGATCGACGGTGGCGGTCGCGATCGGATCAAGCTCGAGGGCGACATCCCGAGTGCAGCCTCCCCACCTTCGGGCTGCGTCTTCCACACGCGCTGCCCCCGCTTTCTCGGTGCGATCTGTGTCGAACAGGAGCCGCCGCTCGTCGAGGCCGAAGATGGACATCTGATGCGCTGCCACATCCCGCTCGAGGAGTTGCGTCGGCTGCAGGCGAAGGTTCCGGAGTCGCGCCGCATGAAAATCCGTGGAGCGAAGCCCGAGCGCGACTTCCCGTTGACGTTGGATCTGTATCGGCGCGGCCGCCTGCCGCTCGACCGCCTGATCTCGCACCGTCTCCCGCTTGACGAGGTCGAGCATGGATTCTGAATCGATGCACTCCCCCGACGCCATCCGCGTCGTTCTCGACCTGGAGGGAAGCATATGAACCTCGACGAGCTCGACGGACGCGTCGGCGAGGGGTGGAGTGGTATCGCCCCGAACGGTTCCCATGTCAACGTCGTACTCGCCCGCCGCGGCACTCCGACCGCCGCATCCGCTTTGGGCATGTTTGCTCACCCTGCTCCCGGGCACACCCCGGTGCTCGTGTGCGTTGGCCCGACGCAACAGGAATACGAGCCCGTCTGGCCGCCGACCCTGATGATGAACAAGGCAACCGCCCTCGGCGATGCTCACCAGACAATGACGTGGGGAGCCGCGCAGCTCGGCATCGGCCAGGGCGTGCTCGACGCGGTCGCGGACGAACTGATCGAAGCGAGCGGAGATCTGCTCGTGCTGGTTGCTGTGTGGGTCGACCCCGTAGCGGAGGACGAGACCGCCGTGCGCCATGCGAGCCGAGCAGCGACGCGGAAGGCGCTTGGCGTCTGCGTCGAAGGACGCGACCCTGCTGGGGCCGCCGCCATGGTCAAGCGGCGCAATGCGCTCCGCAACCCGTTTTACAGCGGGGACTGAGTGCCCATCGCAGCGATCGAGACGCGGCGGTAACTATCCGCTGGATCCGCCGTTCTCGGCCGCCTGCAGTCGCGGTCGAACGATGAGCGGCGAGCTGCAGTCGGGTCGCGAGCGAACACTCCACTAGCGTATGGCGCGAGGTGAAGACCGACGGGCTCGAGATCTTGTTCGTGTCAGGCGGCGACGTCGAGGAGCTCGGACTCGCCGCGGCCGACGTCCTGGGCGCAGTGGAGGACGCCCTCCGCGCCCAGGGCGAAGGCAAGGTCACGTTGGACGAACGCGTGCAACACGTCCCGGATCCTTCCTTTCCGGGGCACTTCAACGTGCTGCGGGCGACGGTCTGGCCGCTCGAGGCGACCGGGGTCAAGGTGGTCGGCGACTTCGTCGAGAACTACACGCGCGGGCTCCCCTCGGAGCTGGCGCTCATCACGCTGTACGACCCCCGGACCGGAGTGCCGCTGGCGATCGTCGACGGGACCGAGATCACGGAGCGCAGGACGGGCGCGCTCACCGCGCTCGGGGCGAGGGAGCTGGCGCGTCCGGAGTCCAGGGTGCTGGCGCACATCGGCTCGCGCGGCACCGCGTTCTCGAACGTCGAGCTGCTCGATCGCCTGTTCGCCTTCGACGAGATCCGCGTGACGAGCCGCCGGCCTGAGTCGCGCGAAGCCTTCGGCGCACGACTCGAGGCGGCACTGGACAAGCCCGTGCGCGTGACCGACACCATCGAGGAGGCCGTGACGGGCGCAGACATCGTCGTCGAGGCGACGCGCCTCTCTGAGCCCGAGCCGATCCTCCGTACCGCCTGGCTCGACGCGTGCAGCCTGCTCATCCCGTACGGGACGAAGAGCGCGCTCGAGCTCGACGTGCTCGAGGCCATGGACAAAGTGGTCGTGGACGACTGGGCGCAGTGCCGGCGAGACGACGAGTTCGGCGCGCTCCGACCCCATGTCCGCGCCGGGCTCCTCACCGAGGAGTCGTTGCACGCCGAGCTCGGAGAGATTCTCGTGGGCACGAAGACCGGCCGCGAGCGGGCTGACGAGCGGATTCTCTTCTGGCACCGCGGTCTCGGCACGACCGACGTTGCCCTTGCGCACATGCTCTGGCTGAGAGCTCTCGACCAAGGCATGGGCACGCGAGTGCGGTATCGCTGATGGTCGAGCTCGACCGCTGGGACGGCCTCGACCTTCCGACCTATCGGCGGATCGTGCTCGACGGGGAGCCGATCGCCGTCAGCGAACGCCTCCTCGAGAACGTCGGCCGGCGCCGGGACGCGCTGCTTCGGCATCTCGAGACCGGGGTCGCTGCCTACGGCGTCACGACGGGTCTCGGCTATCTCGCAAGCGAGACCGTCGGCGAGGACGATCAGGCGACCCTCCAGCGTTCGCTGCTGACCGCGAGGGCGTCCGGTCTCGGTCCGCCGCTCCCCGGTGAGGTCGTCCGCGGCGCCATGTTGCTCAGGCTCGTCGGCTTCCTGAGCGGTTTCCCGGGTGCGACGCCCGAGCTCTGCCGGTTCCTCGCCGACCGGCTCAACGAAGGCTGGAGCCCCGTCGTACCGCGCGGGCCATACGGAGCGTCGGGGGAGATCGCCCCGCTGGCGCATCTCTTCCAGACCTTCATCGGAGAAGGGGTCGTCGAGCTCGGCGGCGAGCTCGTGCCGGCCCGAGCAGCGCTCGCTCGTATCGGCACCGACCCGTACGACCCTGCGGTCAAGGAGGGAGTCGCGCTCCTGAACGGCTCGCCGTTTGCGACCGCGCTGGGAGTTCGCCTCGGAGATCTCGGCAGCCGACTTCTCGATCAGGCGACGGTCGCGACGGCACTCGCTGTCGCGGTCGTCGGCGCCTCGGCGCGACCGTTCGCACCTCGGGTCGTCTCGCTCGGACAAGACGACGCCGAGCAACAGGTCGGGCGGCGCCTCCTCGAGCTCCTACACGGGGCTGCGCACTGGGGCGACCAGCTGCAATCGCCGGTGTCCTTCCGCGTCGTGCCTCAGGTGCACGCAGCGCTCGCGCGAGCCCTCGATGAGCTGCGGGCGACGGTGGAAACGCGGCTTCGCGCGGTCACCGACAGCCCCGTTCTCCTGGCTGCGCAGGATGACGAGCCCGAGGGTCTGTACCCGGCCGGGGGGTTCCATGCGATCGACGTCACGCTGCGTCTGGAGGGCGTCGCGCTCGCTGCCGCGCAGGTCACGAACCTCGTCGAGAAGCATCTCCACCGCTTGCTGGACGCTCGCTTCTCGGGCTTGCCCGAGCAGCTCGCCCGCCGCCCCGGCGTGCAGGCCGGTGCCGTGTCGCTGCACAAGGCCGTCGTCGGCCTCGTCGCGGAGAACCGTCTGCTCGCAGCACCTGCGTCGATTCACGCCATCGACACGTCCACCGGCCAGGAGGATGTGCAGGCGTTCACGTTCCTCGCCGCGGAGCGGCTCGAGGCGATGCTGGGAAACCTGGAAACGGCGCTTGCCTACGAGCTCGTGGCGCTTCGTCAGGCCGTGCATCTGCGCGGTGAGGCGCCCGCTGCACCACTGCTCGAGCGGGTGGTCGCCCAGCTGGCCGAGGTCGTGGCGCCCATCGACGAGGACCGCACCCTCACGCCCGATGTCGAGCGCGTCGTTGCGCTGCTTCGAGGGGGCGATCTCTAGGAGGGCTTGGCGAAACAGACGCTATGCCGCAGGAGGAGCGCTGGATCGCCACGATGCAGCGTCCTCGGTCGCGCCGATAGCCGCTGCTATTGGCACTCCCTGCGTCCTTGCCTCGCGACGACCAGCGGCACTCCTGCGACGAGGCCCGTTCCGCCAAGCCCTCCTAGTCGACGAGCGCGAAGAAGCTCCGCAGCACCTGCTCGCCCGCCGGGTGCTCGGGACGAAACTCTTCGGGGTGGAATTGCGTCCCCCACCAGCGTCGCACCGGATCGGCAATCGCCTGTATGGCGCATGCGGGGCTCGACGCGAGCGCGCGAAATCCGGACGGCAACACTGTGATCTCGTGGTCGTGATCCTGGAAGACGACGACTTCGGACTGCAGTCCGCGCAGGAGGTCCGCGTCGTCGTGGATCTGGATCGGGAGAAAGCCGTGCTCCGAGCTTCCGTACGGGCCGATGGTGCCGCTGGCGAACCTCGCTTGCAGCTGCATCCCGGCACAGATCCCGAGCACCGGGCGCCGGGCGGCGACGATGGCAGCTCCGAGCCGGTCGAGCTCCGCGGGATCGCGCACCGACCACGGTGCCGAGGAGCCGCTCAAGACGATGGCGCTTGCTCGAGCTAGCCGCTGCGGGTCGACCTCCTCGTAGTGGGACGCCTCGACCGCCTGGTCCGATGCCTCGGCGAGCCGGTCGCGCAGCCGCTCGAAGTTCTCGGCCCGGGGTTGCGTGAGCTCGGAGCGTCTCTCCGTGTAGACGAGCTCGACCGCCATGCGTTACACGACCGCCGTCGTGAGCACGACGCGATCGAGCCAGCGCTCGAAGAGCGCCCGGCCGGCGACGCGCATCTCGTCCGCCCGCTCCTCGATAGCGGCGAGGAACGCGGGCGCGCCCGCTCTGCCCAGCGTGCGCTCGAGTGACGAGACGTACTCGGGCACCTCGGCCCACTCGCGCGCCATCTCGCCGGAGACCTCGAGGTGGAACTGCACACCGTATGCGCGCTCGAAGCGGAACGCCTGATTCGGATAGGCGGGCGAGCCGGCGAGCCGCACGGCGCCCGTCGGTAGATCGAACGTGTCGCCGTGCCACTGGAGGGTGACGAGGCCATGCGAGGCGGCGGAGAACACCGGGTCCGCGCGGCTTCGGGAGTGAGCGTGACCGGGAGAAGCCCGACCTCCGGTTCCGGCCCCGGATACACGCGCGCTCCGAGCGAAGCGGCGAGGAGCTGGACGCCGAGGCAGACGCCCCAGAACGGGACGCCCGGCGCGGACGGCCTCGCCGATCAGCTCCTTCTCGGCGGCAGCCACGGCAGCTCGGCGTCGTCGTTCGCGGACATCGGCCCGCCCATCGCGACGATCGCGTCGAACCCTCGCCAGTCGGGGAGCGGTTCGCCCTCGTCGAGCTCGACGCGGTGGAGCTCGGCCCCGCGTTCGCGCAGCACGTCCTCGAAGACGCCGGGTGGCTCGCAGGCGATGTGCTGGAGGACGAGTGTCCGCATTGCACCGAGTATGTAATCAACGGGCGACTCGACCTCAAGTCGGCCGTGGCCCGGGCCGATAGCGTGTGAGCATGGCTCGCCGCCTCGCATTGGTCGTCCGTACTGGCGATCGGCGCGCTCGTCGTCCGGGTGCGGCGCCGACCAGACTGCTGCCGAGATCCCCGCATCGGCGAGCCTGGCGCCGGCGGACGCCGTCGTCTTCGCGAGGATCACGACGGACGACGACTCGTCCCAGTGGCAGAAGGCCGAAAGCGTCCTCGAGCGGATCCCGGGTGTGCGCGACGGTCTCGTGAGCGCGATCGAGCAGGGCCTGTCCGAAGAAGGTCTCGACTGGGAGACGGACGTCGCCCCGGCGCTCGGAGACGAGGTCGTGATCGTCGCCACCGCGAAGCTGCGACCGATCGTCCTGCTCGAGCCGGAGAGCGAGGAGAAGCTCGACGCGCTTGCTCGCGAAGAGCGACGAGGAGGTGGTCCGAGGCGAGGTCGAAGGTCGAGTCGCGCTGGCGGAGACGGACGCCGACCTGGTGGAGTATCGCGCCGCGCTCGAGCGCGGGACGATCGAGGACGACGAGGCGTTCGTGGCCGGTCTGGACGCGCTGCCCGACGAGAGCCTCGGTCTCGTCTGGGTCAACATGGCTGTCCTGACCGACGAGCTGAGCTCGCTCGTCGAGGACGCCACGCAGGAGGAGGTCGAGCTCGGGATCGACTGGCTCTCCGCGTCGCTTTCCGCCGAGGACGACGGATTGCTCATCGCGATGGGCATGCGCACGCCCGACGGAGGCGACACGCACTACGAGCCCGAGCTCTTCCGGCGCGTGCCCGCCGATGCCGTCGCCGCCGTCTCCTTCGGCGGAACCCAGGGCACGCTCGACCGGCTGCAGGGCCAGATCGATCTCGACGAGCTCTCGAGGTCGATCGAAGAGGCGACGGGCGTGTCGCTGGACGGCATCTTCGAGGCGCTCTCCGGCGAGGGAGTGCTCTACGTGCGGCCCGGCGCGGACGTTCCCGACGTGACGCTCGCGCTCGCGCCGCCGGACCCGGACGAGACGTGGAGCACGGTCGACCGCGTCGCCCGCAAGCTCGCGACCGAGATGCAGACGGAAGTGACGACGACCATCGAGAACGGCGTCGAGGTCTCCCAGCTCGTCGTCGACGACGTGACGATCCGCTACGCGCGGCTGGACGCCGACACGATCGTCGTGACGAGCGACGAGGATGCGCTCGCGCTGCTCACCGGCGACGGCGCCAAGCTCGCCGACTCCGAGGAGTTTCGTCAGGCTGCGGAGGACGTGGGGCTCGAAGATCGCACCAAGGGCTTCGTCTACGTGGACGTCGACGGGCTGCTGCCCGCTGATCGAGAGCCTGGCGGGGGAGAGCATCCCGGCCGAGGCGCGAGACGGCGTCGAGGCCGTCGATTCGCTCGTCTTCCAGACCTCGGGCGACGGCGACACCACGACCGTGAGCGGCTTCG
The DNA here is from genome assembly GCA_963838395.1 of uncultured Actinomycetes bacterium. GTDB lineage: Bacteria > Actinomycetota > Thermoleophilia > Gaiellales > Gaiellaceae > GMQP-bins7. The sequence goes on along the minus strand of CAWIQX010000014.1, from coordinate 41,423 downwards.
TCCGCGTGCCCTAGAGCGCCGCTCCGACCGACATCGTCTCCGCGAGCTGCCTCGTGCTGCGGATTCGTGCAAGCTGCTGCGCTGACGGATGACGATGACCAGCGAACAGGCGCGGCAGTGCGCGCTCGCCCTGCCCGAAGCGGTCGAGCAGGATCATCACGGCCGGCCCTCGTTCCGCGTCGGCGGGAAGATCTTCGCGACGCTGTGGGACGAGGAGCACATGAACGTGATGCTGGACGAGGGCGGCATCCTCACGGCTGTCGAGAGCGAGCCCGAGACCTGTGCGGAGGTGTGGTGGGGCAAGCGCCTCGCGGCCGTGCGCGTGGATCTCCGCCGCGCCGATCCTCGTCTGCTCGCGAGCTTCCTGAGGGAGGCTTGGGAGCTGCGGGCGCCGAAGCGCCTCCTCGGCGATCGGTCGACGCTCCGGCTCCGACCAGGACGGCTTCAGTGACCGGCCGGGCGCTCCCAGCCCTCGAGCACGGGCGGCTTCCAGTCCGTGCCGACCGTCTTCGAGCCCTCGACCCAGGGGCCGAGCTCGGGCTGCGGGAACTTCGTGTGCTGCTCCTTCAGCTGGATCCCGTAGGAGTTTCCCGACTGGAGGTGCGTGACGAGCACCTTGCGGGCGAGCTCGTGCTCGCGGCCCTCGGGGATCGGCGAAGTAGATCTTGATGAAGGAGTTGATGTAGCGGTCGAAGACCGCCGGCGTGCCGTCCTCCTGCAAGAGCTCGATGTCCTCGAGCCAGTTCAGGTCCTCGCCCGGCGTGGCGGCGTCGAGGTCGACGTCCTCGACGAGCGACGATGTCCTCCTGGTACGGGAAGCGCCGCCCGGAGAGGAACTCCGCGTCGATCGACTTGATCTTCTCGGGCTCGGAGTAGGCGAGCTCGTGGCCGTGGCTCGTCGCTCACTGCTCGACCGCCCTCAGATCGGCGACCTCCGCCGGCTACTTCGAGCTCCTCCTCGGCCTTGATCGCGAGCAGCCGCTTGACCTCGGCCAGGATCTCCTGCTCGGTCTGGCCGACGGTGTAGGTCGTTCCGGCGAGCGGGACGCGCGCCATCGCCGAGGCCTCGATCGTCAGCGCCGCGAGATCCTCGGGCTCGAGCGAGTGGACGTTCGTCTTCCCGCACGCGCGCGCGAGCATCTGCAGCTCCATGGTCAGCGTCGTCAGGAAGTTGTAGACGCGCTCGGACGCCTCCTCCACGACGAGGCGCTTGCGGAGCTCGGGATCCTGCGTCGTGATCCCGACCGGGCAGCGGCCCGTGTGGCAGTGGTAGCACTGCCCGGCCGGAACGCCGATCGTGCCCTCGTAGTCGGTGACTCCGGGGATCTCCTTGTTGCAGTTGAGCGCCATCAGGGACGCGTGACCGAGCGCGACCGCCTTCGCGCCGAGCGCGAGGCACTTCGCGACGTCGGCGCCGTTCCGGATCCCGCCTGCGACGACGAGGTCGACCTCGTCCGCGAGGCCGACGTCCTCGAGCGCGCGGCGCGCCTCGGGAATCGCGGCCATGAGCGGGATGCCGGTCTCCTCGGTCGCGATGTGCGGGCCTGCGCCCGTGCCGCCTTCGCCGCCGTCCAGGTAGATGATGTCCGGCCCGCACTTGGCGGCCATGCGCACGTCGTCGTAGACGCGCGCCGCGCCCGAGCTTGAGCTGGATCGGCACCTGGTAGTCGGTCGCCTCGCGGATCTCCTGGATCTTGAGCGAGAGGTCGTCCGGCCCGAGCCAGTCCGGATGCCGCGCGGGCGAGCGCTGGTCGATCCCGGCCGGGAGCGAGCGCATCTCCGCCACCTGCTCGGTCACCTTCTGGCCCATGAGATGCCCGCCGAGCCCGACCTTGCAGCCCTGGCCGATGAAGAACTCGATCGCGTCCGCGAGCATCAGGTGGTGCGGGTTGAACCCGTACCGGCTCTGGATCACCTGGTAGTACCACTTGGTCGAGTAGTCGCGCTCCGGCGGGATCATCCCGCCCTCGCCCGAGCAGGTCGCCGTGCCCGCCATGGACGCGCCCTTCGCGAGCGCCATCTTGGCTTCGAGCGACAGGGCCCCGAAGGACATGCCGGTGATGTAGATCGGGATGTCGAGCTCGAGCGGCTTCTTCGCGAAGCGCGCGCCGAGCACCGTCTTCGTCACGCACTTCTCGCGGTAGCCCTCGATGACGAAGCGCGTGAGCGTGCCGGGGAGGAAGACGAGCTCGTCCCAGTGCGGCATCGGCTTGAAGATCGAGAAGCCGCGCATCCGGTAGCGGCCGAGCTCGGCCTTCACGTGGATGTCGTTGATGACCTCCGGCGTGAAGATCCGGCTCCGGCCGAGGACGTTCTTGCTGGAGGGGGCGGTCTCGTCGGCCATTACAGATCACCAGCTTTCTCTCGGAGGGCTCGAGGTTGTCGTAGTTGTAGAGCACCTTGCCGCAGACGAACTTCTGGAACTCGGGCGGCTCGCCGAGCCCGTAGATCCGGAACTTGCGCTCGATCAGCTCCGTGTCCGCGTCCGTCCACTCGCCGGGGACGCAGTCGATGCCGAGCGACTTCGACCTTCCCGGCGACGTAGATCGTCCCGTCGTACATCGAGTCGCCGAGACCCGGGCCCGACGTCGCCGCAGATGATGATCCGGCCGCGCTGCATCATGAAGCCGGTCATCGAGCCGGCCGAGCCGCCGACGATGATCGTGCCGCCCTTCTGGTCGATGCCCGCTCCGCGCGCCGACGCGCCCCTTGACGACGACGTCGCCGCCGCGCAGCGCGGCCGCCGTGAGCGAGCCCGCATTGCCGTCGACGACCACGACCCCGGACATCATGTTCTCGCAGGCCGACCAGCCGACCCGCCCCGTGATGTGGATCTCGGGCCCGTCGATCAGGCCGCAGCCGAAGTAGCCGAGGCTCCCGGCGAAGCGGATCCGGCAGCGGGTGAGGATCCCGACGCCGAGCGAGTGCTTCGAGCCCGGGTTCGCGATCTCGACCTCCTTGACGCCCTCCTCGTAGAGGAGCCAGCGGAGCTCGAGGTTGATCTGGCGCGTCGTCAGCTCCTTCGCGTCGAAGCGCGCGCGTCTCGCCGTCGATCTCCGAGACCTTCGGCACCTCCGCGAACGGCTCCGCGAGCCCTCGTGCGTCGTAGGTGATCTGCGTCATCGGACCTGGGTCATCGCTTCCAGACCAGCACTTCGCGCTCGTACGGGTCGTAGGTGTCGATCTCGTGGTCGACGATCGCGCGGATCGCGATCTCCTCGGAGGCGAGCGCGACCAGATCGTCCGACTCGTAGAGCACGAGCGGCTTCGCGGCGAGCTCGTCCTTCGCGACGCCGAGCTCGTCCTTCGTGACCGCGATGTACGTGAAGACGCCGTCCAGCTCGTCGAGGGACTTGTCCATCGCCTCCTCGAGCGTCGCGCCGTTCGTCATCTCCTGGGCGAGGTAGACGGCGATGATCTCCGAGTCGCACTCGGACATGAAGCGGCGCCCGGCGCGCTCGAGGCGGCGGCGCCACATGAAGTAGTTCGTCAGCTGGCCGTTGTGCACGACCGCGACGTCGGAGTACGGGTACGCCCAGTACGGGTGCGCGCCGGCGATGTCGACCTCGGACTCGGTCGCCATGCGCACGTGGCCGATCGCGTGCGTGCCCGTGAACTCCGAGAGGCCGTACTGGTCGTGGACGGTCTCGGCGTCGCCGAGGTCCTTGACGATCTCGAGCGAGCGCCCGAGCGAGAGCACCTCGGCGTCGGGGATGTCCTCGACGAAGTCCGCCAGCAGCTTGAGGTCGCCGTCGAAGTCGAAGGAGACCCGGAACGCGTACGGCGTCTCCTCCTCGACCGCGTCGATGCGCGCTCCGAGCGACTCGAGCCGCGACTCGACGATCGAGCGATGCCGCCCGAGCTTCTCCTCGAAGTCGAAGTCACGCGGCGTGTTCGCGTCGGCGAGCTTGTAGCGCATGACGAGATTGCCGTTCTCGGGCGTCCCGTACAGCGCGTAGCCGGTCGAGTCCGGGCCGCGGTGCTTCATCGACTGGAGCATCTGCGTCATCTCGTCCCCGATCGGGTGCTGCGACCCGTCCCGGTAGATGATCCCTGCGATCCCGCACATGGCGCTAGGGCAGCACGTCGAGGTACTCGGACACGTCCCAGTCGGTGACGGTGGCGCAGTAGCGCTCCCACTCGTCCCGCTTGTAGTGCATGAAGACACGGTACATCTCGTCGGGCAGCGCCTTCTTCACGACCTCGTCGGCCTCGAGCGCGTCGAGCGCGTCGCCGAACGTCATCGGGATGCGCTTGACCTCCTTGCCCGCCTCCATCGCCTCGTAGATGTTCCGCTCCTCGGGCTCGCCCGGGTCGAGCTTGCGGTCGATCCCGTCGCGCATCGCGGCGATCAGCGCCGCCATCGAGAGGTACGGGTTCACCGCCGAGTCGACCGAGCGGTACTCGAAGCGGCCCGGAGCCGAGACCCGCAGCGCGGTCGTCCGGTTCTGGAAGCCCCAGTCCGCGAACACGGGCGCCCAGAAGCCGGTGTCCCAGAGGCGGCGGTACGAGTTGACGGTCGACGCGGTGACTGCGGTCAGCGCCGAGAGGTGCTCCAGGATCCCGCCGATCGCATAGAGGCCGAGCTGGCTCGGCTTCTGCTGGTCGTCCGTGTCGGGCATGAACGCGTTCTCGTCGCCTTCCCACAGCGAGATGTTGTGGTGGCAGCCGTTCGCCGAGACGCCCATGAACGGCTTCGGCATGAAGCAGGGGAAGGCGCCGAGCTCGCGGCCGACGGCCTTGCAGACCTGGCGGAACGTGGAGAGGTTGTCCGCGGTCCGCTCCGCGCGGTCGAAGCCGAAGTTGAGCTCGATCTGGCCGGGCGCGTCCTCGTGGTCGCCCTGGATCATGTCGAGCCCGAGCTTCTGCCCGTACTCGATGACCTTGTGGATGATCGGCTGGAGCTCGGAGAACTGGTCGATGTGGTAGCAGTAGGGCTTGGTCATGCCCTCGACCGAGGGCGTGCCGTCCTCCTGCAGCTTGAGCCACATCATCTCCGGCTCGGTGCCGGCGCGGAGGTGGAGGCCGGTCTCTTCCTCGAACTCGGCCTGCATCCGCTTCAGGTTTCCGCGGCAGTCCGAGGAGAGGAACGCGCCGCCGTTCTCGCGCTCCTCGCGATTGCGGAAGCAGATGCACCAGACGCGCGCGACGCGCGGATCCCACGGGAGGGTCTCGAACGTCTCCGGCTCCGGGACGCCGACGAGCTCGGCGGCCTCCGGCCCGTATCCGATGTAGTTGCCGTGCCGGTCGGTGAAGAGGTTGGCGGTTGCGCCGTAGACGAGCTGGAATCCCTTCTGCGCGATCGTCTCCCAGTGTTGCGCCGGGACGCCCTTGCCCATGATGCGGCCGGTGACGGAGGGGAACTGGTAGTAGACGTACTGGATCCCCTCGGCGTCGATCCGTCGCCGAACCTCCTTGACGGCATCGGCACGTCCGTCGGCCTCGACGAAGCGCTCCAGGTCGGTCGCCACCATGCCCTCCTTCTCCCGTCGCAGGTCGGTCGTGCGAGAGCGTAATGCAGCGCAGCTAGCCTTAGCCGCGTGAACGAGCAGAGAGCCGAGCACCTGACCCAGGACCAGCGGTCCGCTCTCGAGAGCGAGCTCGCCGAGCTCGAAGGCCCGCGGCGGAGGGAGATCATCGAAGCGATCAAGCGCGCCCGCGAGTTCGGCGACATCTCCGAGAACTTCGAGTACCACGCCGCGAAGAACGAGCAGGGGCTCCTCGAGCGGCGCATCCACATCTTGAAAGAACGTCTGCACCACGCCGTCACCGTCGAGCACTCGACGAACGACAGCGTCGGCGTCGGGTCGATCGTCGAGCTCTCCGACGAGGGAGGCGAGACGATGGAGGTGGAGATCTCGGCTGTCGGCGGCGTCTCTCCCGACTCACCGCTCGGCAGCGCGCTGCTCGGCGCGAAGGTGGGGGACTCGGTCGACGTCGAGGCGCCGAGCGGCTCGTGGAAGGCCAGCGTGCTCGCGATCAGACGAGCGTAGGCACAGGTCGGAGGTCAGGCTTGGCCTGACCTCCGGTCTCGAGATCGAGTCAGCCGTGAGGGTCGTCGTCCCCTCGCGCCTGAGTCCTTCACGGTCGTACGCAGACCACGTAGCCAGTGGGGATTTGCATCGAGTTCGCTTTGTTCTCGATGATCGCCACCCATCGTCGACCGGCGTGTCCCCGGTTTCGGCACTCGTTCCATCCGCCTCGATGGGATAGCTCTGCTGCAGCTCTTCGTCACCGAGGTTGCCGGCCATGCCCGCCCCTCCGCCGACGGCCCGCTCGCCGGCCTCGCACCTGGGGATCGTCACGCAGTGGACGTTGGTCGGCAGCCCTCCGGGGCAGGGGCTCTGCGTGCGCACGACGACGTTCGTCGCGCCGGATCGCCCTCGTCCCCCTTGTCCCCCTTGTCACCCTTCGGCCCTTGGGGAATCTGGCCGGCTCTGAAATCTTCGGAGAGAAGGGAGCCGTTCAACACGTGAGCCGTGCGTACGGCGTTGGGAGCGATCTTGGCGGCCTTCACGGCGTTGCGCTTGAGCTCCGGGGTGCCGACGCTGGCCTTCGGCACGTTGAGGACGGTCGCGTAGCTCGTGCCTCCCAGCGCGACGAACAGCGCGAGCAGAGCGAGGTGATGACGGCCGATGTAGCGAGCGAGCCTCGTAAGCAACGGAAGCCTCCTGTCCGGTGGATGGTCGGCAGGCGCGCGCGCGTTCTCGGCGAGCCTCCGGCCTCATACACCAACAGCCGCGACCGGAGCTGTCAACCACTCGGGGACTGGCGTCGTGCGTACGTGACGAACGAAAACGGGACGCCGGTCTTCGACACGTGGTGCTCGCGTGAGATCTCCTCGAACAAAGTCCGCTCCCAGGTCGGGAAGAACGTGTCTCCGTCCATCTCAGCGTCGATCTCGGTCAACAGCAGCTCGTCCGCGAGCGGCAGCGCTTCGGCGTACAGCTCACCGCCGCCGATGACGAACACGTGCGCTTCACCGGCGAGCAGAGCAAGCGCGTCCCCGAGCGAGCCGACCTGCTCCGCGCCAACGGCTTTCCAGGCACGGTTGCGCGTGACCACGACATTGCGCCGGCCCGGGAGCGGGCGGAAGCGCGTCGGGAGCGAATCCCAGGTTCGTCTGCCCATGACGACCGGGTGTCCGATCGTGAGGGCTCGGAATCGTTGCGCGTCCTCGGGGATCCGCCAGGGAAGGCCACCCTCGAGCCCGATCACGCCGTCTCGCGCGACGGCTGCCACGAGCGAGACCTTCACACGGCGACGGGAGCGCGGATCGGCGGATGGTGCTGGTAGCCGACAACCTCGAAGTCCTCGAACGCGTACTCGGAGATCGAGTTCGGGCGCCGCGCGAGGCTCAAGGAGGGGTACGGGAACGGCCGGCGCGAGAGCTGCGTCTCCACCTGCTCGCGGTGGTTGTCGTAGATGTGACAGTCGCCGCCGGTCCAGATCAGCTCGCCGACGTCGAGATCGGCTTGCTGGGCGAGCAGGTGCGTGAGGAGTGCGTAGCTCGCGATGTTGAACGGGACGCCGAGGAACACGTCGGCGCTTCGCTGGTAGACCTGACAGCTCACTCTCCCGTCCGAGACGTAGAGCTGGAAGAACGCGTGGCACGGCATGAGCGCCATCTTCGGAAGGTCGGCGACGTTCCATGCGCTCACGACGATGCGACGAGAGTCGGGCTCTTCTCGAAGGAGCCGGACGGCCTCGGCGATCTGGTCGACGTGACCACCGTCGGGCGTCGGCCACGTGCGCCACTGCACGCCGTACACGGGTCCGAGATCCCCGTCCTCGTCGGCCCACTCGTTCCAGATCGTCACACCCTGCTCCTGCAGCCAGCGAACGTTGCCGTCGCCGCGCAGGAACCAGAGGAGCTCGTTCGCGACGGACGGGAAGTGCACCTTCTTCGTGGTCACCAGCGGGAACCCCTCGGCGAGGTCGAAGCGCATCTGGTGTCCGAACACGCTCACGGTTCCCGTGCCGGTCCGGTCCTGCTTCGGCGCTCCCGAGGTGTAGACGTGGCGCATGAACTCCTCGTACTGCGAACGGACGGGACGATCCGGCCTTTCCTCGGGCATCGGAATCGACGATAGCCGCTGGCCCGGAAGCCAACGACAGCTTGGCACCCCGCTCAGCCGTCGCTTGCGAGCGGATCGGCGAACGTTCACGCTGCGGGCGACATGGCCGACTTGCCGAGCGGAGCCGTCACCTTCCTCTTCACCGACATCGAAGGGTCGACACGGCTCGTCAAGCTGCTGCGGGAGCGCTACGGCAGCGTGCTCCAGGAGCACCAGCGCCTGCTGCGCGCGGCATTCGAAGCGCACCGAGGCTACGAGGTCGATACCCAGGGCGACTCCTTCTTCGTCGCCTTCTCGAGTGCGCGAGATGCACTCCTGGCGGCTGTCGAGGGCCAGCTCGCGATCTCGTCTCACTCCTGGCCGGAAGGCGTGCAGATCAAGGTTCGCATGGGCTTGCACACGGGCCAGGCGACTGCAACGGGCGGTCGCTACACCGGGCTCGCCGTCCATCGGGCGGCCCGTATCGGGGCCGCCGGGTACGGAGGTCAGATCCTCATCTCCCAGGCGACGCAGACCCTCCTCGAGGACGAGGAGGAGGATCTCCACATCCACCTCCGCGACCTCGGCGAGCAGCAGCTGAAGGACCTCGATCGCCCGGTCCGCATCTACCAGGCTGCGGCGGACGGACTACCGCTCGAGTTCCCACCCCTGCGCGGCGCGGCGGAGCCCGGGCACGCTGCCGCAGCCGCCGATCCAGTCGTGGTCGTGGCGGCGTCGCGCCGCGCTCATAGCCGTAGCCCTTGTTCTGGTCGGCGCGCTCGTGGCGGTCGCGGCCCTTGCGTTGCGGGACTCCTCGGGTGGGCTCGCGGGTGTTCGCGCGAATGCCGTCGGCATCATCGACGCGGGATCGAACGCGATCGTCGGCGAGGTGCCGGTCGGGATTCGGCCAGGGCCGATCGCCGCGGGGGAAGGCTCGATCTGGGTGGGAAACCTGGAGGATCGGACGCTGACGCGGATCGATTCGGCACAGCGCTCGGCGGTGGACACCGTCTCGCTCGACAACAAGACGCCGACCGGGCTGGACGTTGGCGCAGGCGGTGTCTGGGTCGGGCACGGGATGAGCGGACAGGTCTCGCGGGTAGACGAGCAGTTCAACCGGGTGACGAGCTCCATCGACGTTGCGACCCGAACGGCGCGCACGGGCGTGGTCGCGGTCGGAGACGGTTCCGTTTGGGCTGCGTTCGGGGACTCGACGATCGCGCAGATCGACCCGACGGACGCGCGAGTAGCCGCGTCGGCCTTCACTGGTGGAGTGTCCTCGGCAATCGTGGTGGGTAGCGGCGCCGTCTGGGTTGCGAATTCGGGCGAGTCGACAGTCGAACGTTTCAACCCTGCCACGTTCGAGGAGGGTGCCGTGAGGGCGTTCGGCGTCGGCCGGCGGCCAACCGGAATCGCCTTCGGAGAGGGGGCCGTGTGGGTGGCGAATACCGGCGACGACTCCGTCACGCGGATCGACGTCGCCTCGGGTGCGGCGCGCACGATCGGAGTCGGACGAGGGCCGACGGCCGTTGCGGTCGGCTCCGGGGCGGTCTGGGTCGCGAACACTGCGGACGCAACCGTGTCGCGCGTCGACCCGGCGACGAACGAAGTCGTGGAGACGATCGAGATCGGCAACGCCCCGTACGGGGTAGTCGTCGGCGATGGCTTCGTCTGGGTCGCCGTCCAGGCGCCTTGACGCGCTCGATTACTTGAGACAGGCCGCCGTCAGGTCGAGCGTGGGGCGCAGGACGACACAGCCGACGCGCTTCGAAACCAGCGTCGGGTCGGTGAAGAAGCTGATCGGCGCGGATGGCGCGGCGTCGCGGGAGAGCCGCGCGTCGAGTGCCCCATACGCCCGGTAGCGCTCGCCGCCCTGCAAGCGGGACGCCTGCCGCATGAGCCGATTGAACTTGCTCGAGTCGAAGCGCCCGATGTTGCCCCCGCTGCGGACTCGTGGGTCGAACAGTCCGTTGAGGTACGTGAACGGATCCACGAAGTCCGGGGCCCAGAGGATGAGCACTATGTCCCAGGGCTCTCCTGGCTGGGTGATCCTGCTGAGCAGCCCGGGACCCGCCAGCGGTTCCACCTCGACTTCGAGCCCGATCTCGGCAAGCTGCTGCTTGGCTGCCTGCGCGACCGCGAGCGGCTGAAAACCGTTGTTCGAGTAGAGGACAACCTTTCCGCCGCGGAGGTTGCCGCGCGCGAGCGCTCTCGCCCGACCGAGGTTCGGGCGTTCGAGGGGATAGATGTCGGCGTCGTTGAAACCCGGCAGGCTCGGAGGCAGATACTGGTCCGTGAGGCGATCCGAGAGAGGCGTGCCGGTCGCCGTTCGCGCGAGCACGCGCCGGTTGATGGCGAAGTTCACTGCTCGTCTCAGCGGCAGGTTGTTGCGGAAAAGCGGTCGGGCGCTGTTGAAGACGAGATGCCTGAGGATCAGACCGGGCCGGACGAAGAACTGCGTCTTGTTGAGGCCGTACTTGGCGACGAGTCGCCTTCCCGGCTCGAAGTAGCTGGGCGCGATGACGTACCCCCATCCGCATCGCCGCGCTCGACCCGGTCCAGGACCTCGGCCGGCCCCGAGGCCCGGAGGTCGACGTCGAAGCCGTCGACGTGATGCGGTCGCGTACCCCGGTAGAAGCGGTTTCGCCGGAGCGACACTCTCTCGCCAGGCCGATACTCAGTGACGACATACGGGCCGGCGGACGGGAACGGGCCGACGCCCTCGGGGTCCGAGGGCAGTGTCGGCGGCACCGCGCAGAAGAACGGCATCGCGGTCTTGGCCGCGAAGTCGCCGATCGGCCGCGTGAACCGCACCACGAGCGTGTTCCCGCGTGCGGTGACTCCCGCTGCGGCCTGAGTCTTACCGGACAGGACGTCCGCGGCGCCGGCGATGTCTCCGGTGTACTGGAGGCCCGGGGACTCGATCCCCTCGGCGAGTGTGCGGTTGATCGCACGCGCGAACGCGCTTGCGCGGACCGGTGTTCCGTCACTGAAGCGGAAGCCACTTCGCAGTCTGAACGTGTAGGTCTTCCCGTTCCGCGAGATCCTTGGAAAGTCCGCCGCGACCTCGGGCACGAGCCGAAATCCCTCCGGCGTCGGCTTGTCCGGGAGCGTCATGAGGCGTGCGCAGGTGGTGTCGAGGAGAGCCCAGGACTCACCCGAGTAGGCAAGCGCCGGGTCGATGTAATCGAAGGAGATGAAGCTGACGCGAAAGATCCCGCCCTCGCGTACGTCCGCGCGCGGAGTTCCGCCCGCACTGCCGGCTATCGCCGTGCCGAGCACCAGGACCACTACGAGCGGTCGCAGAAACGTGCGCATTTCTCGTGTCTCATAGCACGTTTTCGGGAACCGGAAGGACGAGCGCCACTAGCCTGATCCGGGGCGTCAGTACCGCAAGCCGTGCTCGATGTGGAACTTGAACAGCGTCAGCGCTTCGCCCCAGCCGCTCGAGCAGTCCCGAGAAGCCTGCCCAGCCCGCTCGTGTATCCGGATAGCCGTGCTCGCGCAGGCGGACGACCGTTCCGTCGGCGTGATCGGCGAAATCGACCTCGACTGTTGTCCCACCGAGCTCGTTCTGCCACCGGAAGACATAGCGCTCCGGACGCGTGGCTTCGAGCACCGGCCCCCAGTCCTCCTCCGTGACCCTTTCCGGTCCCCAGTCGACCCAGCGCCAGCGCATCGTCCCGCCAGGACGGGCGTCGGACCTCGGCGCCCGTCGTGAACCAGGCATCGAGGTGCTCGGCGCCGGTTAGCGCGTCGTACGCCCGCTCCCGCGGCGCGCGCACCAAGTCGCCATCCGTATCTCGGGAACGGGACTCACGTCGACAGAACGGGCGTTTCCGAGCCGGCCTCGACGACGACCCAGCCGTCGAACTCGCTGAAGCGCCACGGCGCGTTCATCGGAACGACGGTCGTCCCGTCGCTCTCGACCAGAAAGCTTCCGCAGAGCGCCGCGAGCCTCCCGTTCTTCGTCAGCCACAGCTCGTACAGGCCGCCGCTCGGGAGCGGCGCTAGTCCCTCGACTCCGAGCTCCATCGGCCAGTTGCCGGCGTCGTCGATCTCGAAGACCTCGAGCGAGGCGCTTGCGCCCCCGGTTCCGCTCATCGCGATCACGCGATCGGTGTTCGTCCCGCCGCTCTCGGCGACGAGGTACCCGACCGCGAACGCGACTGCTCCGAGCGCGGCGGCGAGCGCGAGAACGCCGAATCGCCGTCGACGCGCCAGCGGCACGAGCTTCGGCACGGGAGGCGCCGCTCCCGGAGAGAGCTCGGGAGGTGGTCCCGCCAGGACGAGAGCATCGTGGACGCGCAGGAGCCGCTCGCGCTCCGCGGACTCGACCCCCGGGCCGACGAGCTCGTCGAAGTCGGGTGGTCGACCGCTCACTCGAGCGTCCCGTCCAGCTCCTGCGCCAGCCGCGAGAGCGCGCTTCGCGTTCGCGTCTTCACCGTTCCCAGGGGTATACCGAGCGAGTCGGCGATCTCGCTCTGCGAGAGGCCGCGCCAGTAGGCGAGCTCGATGACCGGCCGTTCGTGCTCCGGGAGGATCTCGAGTGCGCGGTGCACCTGCCACGCCTGCCAGGAGGCCTCGGCGCGATCGGGCGGCCCTGGATCGTCGCCTGGCGCGTCCGGGACCTCGAGCGCGGGCTCGGGCGTTCGGCGCAAGCCGTCGATGATCGCGTTCCGGGCGACCGCATAGACCCACGGCGCTCCGCTGCCGCGTTGGGCGTCGTACGTCCTCGCGGAGCGCCAGATCGCGAGGAAGGCGTCCTGCGCCGCGTCCTCCGCGCGTCCACGGTCACCGAGGCGGCGGAGCGCGAGGCCGAGCACCGCTCGCGCGTAGCGCGCGGTAGAGCTCCTCGAACGCGGGCCGGTCACCGCCCGCGATCAGCTGGATGAGTTCGCCGTCCGTCGGGTCTCGGCGCTGCACGTGGGTCATGGTTTCCCGTTGCCTGGTACCGAAACGAACCGGGAGGGCGAGCGACGTTGACATCGCTTCCTTGCTACGAGCGCGTCGCACCCCCGGTTTGCGACCCGCTGCTACGAGCGGGCCGTCCCGAGGTGTGCTGCGACGGCGTCCCAGTTCACGACGTCCCACCACGCCGCGAGGTAGTCCGGGCGCTTGTTCTGGTAGTTCAGGTAGTAGGCGTGCTCCCAGACGTCGATGCCGAGCAGGGGAGAGTGGCCCTGCAGCAACGGTGAATCCTGGTTCGCGGTCGAGTACGCCTCCAGGCCCGACCCGTTCCAGACGAGCCACGACCAGCCCGAGCCGAAGCGCGTCACGCCGTTCTGCGTGACCTTCTCCTTGAAGGCGGCGAAGTCCCCGAAGGCGTCGTCGATCGCGTCGGCGAGGGCCCCGGTCGGCTCGCCGCCGCCGTTCGGCCCCATGATCTCCCAGAACAGCGAGTGGTTCGCATGTCCGCCGGCGTTGTTCTGGACGGCCGCGCGGAGGTCCTCGGGGACCTCGCCGGCCTTGAGCGCCGCGAGCACCTCCTCGACCGGGGAGTCCGCCCATTCGGTCTCGGCGAGCGCCTTGTTGGCGTTGTCCACGTAGGCCTGGTGGTGCTTGTCGTGGTGGATCTCCATCGTCTTCGCGTCGATCGTCGGTTCGAGCGCGTCGAACGGGTAGGGAAGTGCGGGAACGCTGAACGCCATGACCTGCTCCTCTCCAGTTGCGGCTGGGCAGAAGGATATGCTCCGCGGCGTTCCGCACCGAGCCGCAAGGAGTCAACCGGATGGCGAACTTCGTGGAGATCAGGCCCCGTGAGCTGAAGCAGGCTCTGCTCGAGCTGGACGGCATCTCGCGGACGACGATCGATGCGCACTATCGGCTCTACCAGGGCTACGTCACGAAGCGGAACGAGATCCTGGGACGGCTCCAGGAGGTGGATCTCGAGGCGGCGAACCAGGTCTACTCCGACCTTCGCGCGCTCAAGGTCGACCTGACGTTCGCGATCGGAGGGATCAAGAACCACGAGATCTACTTCGAGCACTTGGGCGGCGAGGGCGGCAACCCGAGCGGCGCGATCGCCGGGCTCGTCGAGCGCGACTTCGGGTCTGCGGATGCCTGGCGGGCCGACCTCAAGGCTTCCGGGATGGCCGGCCGGGGCTGGGCCTGGACTGCGTACGACTGGGACGAAGGGCGGCTCTTCAACTACGTCGGCGATGCGCAGAACACGTTCCCGGTCTGGAACGCGACGCCGCTCGTGGCGCTCGACGTCTACGAGCACGCGTACTTCCTCGACTACCAGACCGACCGCGCCGCCTACATCGAGGCCTTCCTCCGGAACCTCGACTGGAGCGTCGTGAATGGCTGGATCGACGCCTACCGGATCCCGACCGCCTAGGTCAGCGCGGTTGTGATCGAAGCCGCCGCGGTCGTCGGCGGGTACCTCCTCGGCTCGCTGCCGTTCGGCTATTGGCTGCCACGAATCTTCCGCGGCGAGGACATTCGCAAGCAGGGAAGCGGGAACGTCGGCGCGTCGAACGTGTTCCGCGTCTACGGGCGGCGGCTCGGGATCGCCGTCGCGCTGCTCGACCTCGGCAAGGGGTGCGCGGCTGCGCTGCTCGGTCTGTGGGCGGGCGGCGCGCTCGTCGGCGTCCTCGCCGGTGCCGCCGCGATGATCGGGCACGCGAGGCCGATCTTCCTTCGCTTCGAGAAGGGCGGAAAGATGGTCGCGACCGCCGGAGGCGCATTCCTCGCGCTCGCGCCACTTGCGGCCCTGGGCTGCGTCGCCGTCTGGCTCGTCGTGTTCCTGGCGACGAGATATGCGTCGCTGGCATCGATGGTGACGGCGCTCGCGCTCGTCGTGCTCGTCTTCCTCCTGGGCTACCCGTGGCCTGTGTTCGTGTTCGCTGCAGCCGGTGGGGGGGCGGTCATCTTCCTGCACCGCCTGAACATCCGCCGCCTGCTCGGCGGAACCGAGCACCGGTTCGAGCTCCGGCGCCCGGGGCGCGCCTGAGCACGCGTCACCGCCGGACGCCGACCCAGTCGGTGCGGACCGCCCGGATCGCCCCCGCCTCGATGGCCGCCAGCTCCTCCGTGTCGGTCATCCCCGAAAGGTCTGCGAAGAAGTACGGCCCGTCCTCCGAGAGCTGACGATCCAGCCGTTCGTCGAGAGCGCGAAGCAGCTCCTGCGCGCTGTGGAGCCCGTGGTGGCTCGCGAAGGCACGAAGGTACTGATCCCACTCACGTCCAGAGGCCACCCACTCGTCGCGGTGGCGGTGGAGCCAGCTCGACCCATGCTCTTCGATGCGCGCGAAACACCACTTCGCCGTCGCCTCGTCGAACCTCTCCCACGCCCATTCGACGACGACCACTCGCCCGCCGCTCGGAAGCATGGCCACGAGTCGGTCGAGCACCCTTCCTGGATCACGCACGTGATGGAGTGAGGTGCACGCGATCGCCGCGTCGAACGGCTGCGCGGACTCGAAGCCTTCGAACTCGATACCCGCGTAGTGCGATCCGCTCGGCGCCTTGGGATCGACCCCGACGGCCTCGTATCCGCTCTCGAGGAGGAACGGGACGAACCCGCCGGCTGGGCCGCACCCGATCTCCACGACGCGAGCAGGCGCAGGAGGCAGATGGCGGCCGACCACCGGCCACATCGCACCGAGCCAGCCGCTCGTCGTCATCTTGGCGCGACTACGACGGCGAGCCAGTCGGCCAACGTGGTCTGGCGCGCGCTCGGCTCGCCCGACTCGAGCTCGCCACGCAACTCCCCGACCGTTCCGAAGCGCTCCGCGACGACGTCGTGGATGTGGATCGTCTCGAAGTTCACCTGCTTCGAGAGGAGGAAGTCGCGATCGTCGAGCTGAGGGAGAGCGTCGAGGGCGTCTCGGAGGGCATGGCGCACGGAGTCCTCGACGAAGCGCGGCTGCAAGTGGGCGTGCTCGACCACGAAGAGCTCGTCCGGACGCTTCAGGAGGTCGTAGATCGGGGCGCTCATCGAGCGCTCGACGACGCCGATGAGCGTCTCGGCGTCGAGATCGCGCTCCGTTCCCGACGTAGAGCGTTCCGCGTCCGCGCTGGTTGTGCGTCGCAATCGGGACGAGGTCGAGGATCTTCTCGACATCGCCGGACTCGAACCCAGCCTCGAGCAGTCGCTCGTTCGCGCGGTTTCGGACGAGACCCTGCGCGCAGGGGCAGGCGTTGATCCCGTGCGCCTCGACGCCGACGACCCGACGCGTCCCGCGCTCGGACGCCGCAGCGATGCCGCAGAGCATCACCATCTCCTGGGTCCTGAGCGCGGTCACCGGCGTTCGCCGGCGAACCGGCCACTGCGCCCGAATCCACACCTCGGCGCGCAAAGCGTGCTGGCGCTCGACGACCCGGCTCGCGATCTGCTCCGCGAGCACCTCGACGAGCAGCGCCTCGCCGTCGACGAGGAGGTCGATCGCACCCTCGAAGAGCTCCGGGAAGCGCGACATGTGCACGCCCTTCTGGTCGGCGGCGAGGTCGACCGTGCAGTCGATCGTCGCCGCCATCACCGTCTCGGCGTCTCCGCGGCGGATCCGCACCGCCTTCTGCACTCCGGTGACCCCCGCGCGAGAGAGGGCGAGCCCGATCTCGGGCTGGGAGGCCTGGAGGTCGTCGTCCAGCTTGACGGTGTCGCTCATCGCGCTATTTGAGCAGACGGGAGAGCCGGCGATCCTTGAGGAGCCGCCCGCCCGTCTGGCAGTGCGGGCAGTAGAAGATCGTGTGCTCCTCGAAATCCACGCGGGCGATCGGGTTGCCGCATTGCGGGCAGGGCTCCCCGAGCCGGTTGTGGATCAGGTAGACGTCCTTGTCGCCCTTGCCTCGCAGCCGCAGCTCCAGGGCGCGCGAGAGATCCTCGTGGATCGTGGACGCAAGTCGGTCGGTCTCCGCTTCGGTGAGCTCCGTCGACGTCTTGAACGGGCTGAGCCGCGCACGGAGGAGGATCTCGTTCGCGTGCGCCCTGCCGATGCCCGCGAGCGCGCGCTGGTCGCGGAGCAGGGGATGGAGCTGCCGGCGCTCACGGGTCAGGATCTCTCCGAGCGCCGCCGCATCGACCTCGAGCGCATCCGGGCCGAGGTGGCCAAGATCGGCGTCGAGCTGCTCGGGCGTGGTCAGCCACACTCCCGCGCGCTTCTTCTTGCCGCCCTCGGTGAGGATCAACTCTCCGCCGCCGGAGAACCCGAGCCGGAACATCGGCCGCTTCGGTCCCTTCGCGCCGGGTTGCAGATAGCGAATGCGTCCGGCGCTCATCAGGTGGATGCGCAGTACGAGCTCGCCGTCCTCGGTCGGGAACACCAGGTTCTTCGCGCGGCGCTCGGCGCCGGCGAGACGGCGGCCCTCGAGCGTCGACAGAGGCGGGTCGATCGTCTTGAGCGTCGCGACATGCGCCGGCCCCGCGCGCTCGATCGGGGACGCAGAGACGAGCGGAGCGAGCTCGCGCACCCAGGCCTCGACCTCGGGGAGCTCAGGCATCGGTCGCTTCGGCGATCACGGGCGCATGTTGGCGGACCGCATCCTCCATTGGGCCGATCGAGCGGACGGGCGAGAGCAGGAGGGGCAGGAAGGAGAGCGACCCGCCGATCGCGCCCACCCAGAGCGTCGACCGGAGCCCGATGGTCGAGGCCAGCGCACCTCCGGTGAGTGAGCCGAGCGGGATCACACCCCACACGATGAACCTTCTCGTCGCGTTCAGGCGTCCGAGCAGGCGATCGGGGGTGACCGCCTGCTGGAAGCTCAGGCCGGTGACGTTGAACACGATCCCGGCGAACGACGCAAGGATCAGTGCAGCGACGAGGAAGGGAAGCGGCTGCGACTGCGGCGCGGCGGGCACGAGCAGGAGGGCGGGTCCGAAGACGAGCGCGGAGCCGACGAGCGTGCGCCCGACCCCGAGGCGCGCCGAGAGACGGTTGGCGGCGACCGCGCCGAGCAGCCAGCCGACGTTTCCGATTCCGAGGGCGAGCCCGATGACGGTCGCGGACAGATCGAGGTCGCGCACCGCATAGACGAGGAAGATCGAGAACGCCAGCGTGTTGAAGAAGTTCGACAACGCGACGGTCAGTGCGAGCGGCCGCCAGAAGGGGTGGCCGAGCAGGTAGCGGAGCCCCTCGACGAGCTCGCGGCGCATGCTCGGCTTCTCCGTCGGCTCGGGAACATGTTCGGCACGGCCGATCCGCGCGATGAGGCCCGCCGACCCCAGGAAGCTGACGGCGTCGAGAAGGATCGCGTACGGAGCGGTGAGTGCCCCGATCAGGACGCCGGCCAGCCCGGGGCCGGCGAGCGCCGCTGCGGATCGGCTGATCTCGAGCTTCGAGTTGCCGTCGACGAGCTGGTCTCGGTCGACGAGCGAGGGCAGGTACGACTGGTACGCGACGTCGAAGAACACCGTGCCGATGCCGACGAGGAAGCCGACGGCGTAGAGCTGCCAGATGGTGAGCGCGTCGAAGGCATATGCGATCGGCACCGACGCGAGGGCCGCTGCTCGCCCGAGATCGCCGAGGACGAGGATCGGCTTGCGCCGCAGCCGATCGACCCAGACCCCTGCCGGCAACGCGAAGAGCAGGAACGGAAGGAATTCGACAGTTCCGAGCAGGGCAACCTCGAAGGCGCTCGCCTCGAGGATCAGGATCGCGGCGAGCGGCAGCGCGAGCTGCGAGACCTGCGAGCCGAACTGGCTGATCGTCTGCGCCGACCAGAGCCTCAGGAAGTCCGGGTGTCGCCAGAGTCGGCCGGTCGGCCACGCTCGCACGTCAAGGACCTCCGGTTCGGGAGAGCGGATCGACGCCTGGAGGCGCTGCGCGCGGTTCCGTCGGAGTGGGCTCTTCCTCGATCGGCTCGGGCATGTCGCGGAGGTGGCGCTGCGGTGAGAGCAGGATCCAGAGGATTGCGAGGCTGCCGCCGACAGCGCCGATCGTGATCGTCTCCCGTAGCCCGACCAGCGTGCCGAGCGTCCCACCCGTGAGCGCTCCGATCGGGATCGTCCCCCAGACGAGGAAGCGCATGACTGAGTTCATCCGTCCTTGCAGCCTCGGCGGGCAGATCGCCTGCCGGTAGCTGACTTGCACGATGTTGTAGACCACGATCGCGAAGCCGGCCAGGAGCTGCGAGGCGACGAGGACCGGCACGGCCGCGGTTCCGTCGGGAGCGAACGCGATGAGCAGGTTCGCCGGGCCCCAGATCATCCCGACGGCGATCGTCGTCGGTCCGATGCCGAAGCGATTCGACAGGCGACGCGACGTGACGGCGGCGATGAGCGCGCCCGCGCCACCGGCCGAGAAGATGACCCCGATGAGCCCCGGCGAGAGCTCGAGATCCCGAACGAGGAAGACCAGGACGACTGCGAAAACGACATTGGAGAAGAAGTTCGACGTCGCCGTGCAACCGGCCTGAGCCCGCAGGTTCGGGTTGCCGAGGACGAAGCGAAGGCCTTCCTTCAACTCGATCCACAGACTCGATGGCTCGCCGTCGGGGGTCGCCGCAGGTGGCCGTTCCTCCCGCTCGCGAATCCCGAGGATGAAGGAGCCGGAGCCGAGGAAGCTGATCGCGTCGACGAGGATGGCGTACGGGGCAGTGAAGATCTCGATCAGAAGTCCGGCCAGACCTGGTCCGGTGATCTGTGCCGCCGAGCGGCTCACCTCGAGCTTCGAGTTCCCCTCGATGATGTGTTCTCGCTCGACCAGCGCGGGAAGGTAGGACTGGTAGGCGACATCGAAGAAGACGGTGCAGGTTCCGAAGAGAAAGCCGACGACGAAGAGCTGCCAGAGGGTCAGGACGTCTGCGATGTAGGCGATGGGGATCGAGAGGAGGAGGGCGGCTCGGCCGAAATCGCCCGCGATGAGGATCGGACGCCTGGGCAACCGGTCGACCCAGACGCCCGCCGGCAAGGTGAACAGGATGAAGGGGAGAAACTCGACCGTCCCGAGCGCAGCCACTTCGAACGTGCTCGCGTCGAGAATCAGGATCGCGACGAGCGGCAGCGCGAGCTGCGAGATCTGTGTCCCGAACTGGCTGATCGTCTCCGCAGACCAGAGCTTGAGGAAGTCGGAGTGGCGCCAGAGACCGCCGCGCGGCCAGACCCGCACGTCAGGGGTCGGTGGGCGAGAGCGGGTCGGCGACGGCGGGAAGCGCCGCACCTAGCTCGGTGGTGCGAGGCTCGTCGTCGATCGGCTCGGGCATGTCACGGAGGTGACGCTGCGGCGAGAACACGATCCAGAGGAACGCGAGCCCGCCGCCGATGGCCCCGACGACGATCGTCTCGCGCAGTCCGATCCACGTGCCGAGCGCGCCTCCGGCCAGCGTTCCGATCGGGATCGTGCCCCAGACCAGGAAGCGCATGACCGAGTTCATGCGTCCCTGTAGCCGGGGCGGGCAGATCGCCTGCCGGTAGCTCACCTGGATGATGTTGTAGACGACGACGGTGTAGAAGAAGACGAGCTGCGCGGCGATCAGGAAAGGAATCGCGGCGTTGCCGGTGGGCGCAAAGGCGACGAGCAACGTCGCCGGCCCGAAGAGCGCGGCCATGACGATCGTCGTCGGCCCGATGCCGAAACGGCGGGCGAGACGCATTGCCGTGAACGCGGCGAGCATCGAGGCGGTCGCCCCGATCGAGAACACGATCCCGATGACTCCCGCCGAAAGCCCGATCTCGCGCACGAGGAACACGAGCAGGATCGAGAACGCGAGGCTCGAGAACAGGTTGGATGTCGCGGTGCAGCCGGCTTGCGCTCGCAGGTTCGGGTTCCCGAGGACGAAGCGCAGCCCTTCCTTGAGCTCCGTCCAGAGGCTCGTCTTGCGGCCGTCGACCGTCTCCCTCACCGGAGGCTCTTCGTGCTTCCGGATGCCGAGCAGAATGAGCCCTGAGCCGAGGAAGCTGATCGCGTCCACGAGCACCGCATAGGGCGCGGTGAAGATCTCCACGAGCGCGCCCGCGAAACCGGGCCCGCCCAACTGCGCTGCGGAGCGGCTGATCTCGAGCTTCGAGTTGCCGTCGATGATCTGGTCGCGCTCGACGAGCGCGGGGAGGTACGACTGGTACGCGACGTCGAAGAAGACCGTGCAGAAGCCGGTGAGGAAGACGACGACGTACAACTGCCAGAGGGTCAGCGCATCGGCGACGTAGGCGATCGGGATCGTGGCCAGGAGTGCCGCCCTGCCGAAGTCGCCGGCAATCAGGATCGGCCTTCTGCGAAGCCGATCGACCCAGACTCCTGCGGGCAGCGTGAAGAGGATGAACGGCAGGAAGTTGAGCGTGCCGAGCAGCGCCACCTCGAAGGCGCTGGCGTCGAGAACGACGATTGCGACGAAGCCGATCGCGAGATCGTCGACCTGCGACCGAACTGGCTGATCGTCTCCGCCGACCAGAGCTTCAGGAAGTCGCGGTGGCGCCAGAGACCGCCGCTCGGCCAGACCCGCACGTCAGGGGTCGGAGCGGGACAGAGGATCGGCGACACCGGGAAGCGTCGCGCCGAGCTCGGTCGTGCGGGCTCGTCCTCGATCGGCTCCGGCATGTCGCGGAGGTGTCGCTGCGGCGAGAACACGATCCAGAGGAAGCGAATCCGCCGCCGATGCTCCGACGACGATCGTCTCGCGCAGGCCGATCCACGTTCCGAGCGCGCCACCGGCGAGCGTTCCGATCGGGATCGTGCCCCAGACCAGGAAGCGCATCACCGAGTTCATGCGTCCCTGCAGCCGGGCGGGCAGATCGCCTGCCGGTAGCTCACCTGGATGATGTTGTAGACGACGACGGTGTAGAAGAACGACGAGCTGCGCGGCGATGAGGAAGGGAATCGCTGCGTTGCCGGTGGGCGCAAAGGCGACGAGCAGCGTCGCCGGCCCGAAGAGCGCGGCCATGACGATCGTCGTCGGCCCGATGCCGAAACGGCGGCGAGACCGCATTGCCGTGAACGCCGCGAGCATCGAGGCGGTCGCCCCGATCGAGAACACGATCCCGATCACTCCCGCCGAGAGCCCGATCTCGCGCACCAGGAACACGAGCAGGATCGAGAACGCGAGGCTCGAGAACAGGTTGGACGTCGCGGTGCAGCCGGCTTGCGCTCGCAGGTTCGGGTTCCCGAGGACGAAGCGCAGCCCTTCCTTGAGCTCCGTCCAGAGGCTCGTCTTGCGGCCGTCGACCGTCTCCCTCACCGGGGGCTCTTCGTGCTTCCGGATGCCGAGCAGAATGAGCCCTGAGCCGAGGAAGCTGATCGCGTCCACGAGCACCGCGTAGGGCGCGGTGAAGATCTCCACGAGCGCGCCTGCGAAACCGGGCCCGCCCAACTGCGCTGCGGAGCGGCTGATCTCGAGCTTCGAGTTGCCGTCGATGATCTGGTCGCGCTCGACGAGCGCGGGGAGGTACGACTGGTACGCGACGTCGAAGAACACCGTGCAGAAGCCGGTGAGGAAGACGACGACGTACAACTGCCAGAGGGTCAGCGCATCGGCGACGTAGGCGATCGGGATCGTGGCCAGGAGTGCCGCCCTGCCGAAGTCGCCGGCAATCAGGATCGGCCTTCTGCGAAGCCGATCGACCCAGACTCCTGCGGGCAGCGTGAAGAGGATGAACGGCAGGAAGTTGAGCGTGCCGAGCAGCGCCACCTCGAAGGCGCTGGCGTCGAGAACGACGATTGCCACGAAGCCGATCGCGAGATCGTCGACCTGCGACCCGAACTGGCTGATCGTCTCCGCCGACCAGAGCTTCAGGAAGTCGCGGTGTCGCCAGAGCCCGCCGCTCGGCCAGAGCTTAGGCATCGTCTCGTTCCAGCGGGAGGATCGTCGTCGCCTCGAAGAGGGCGAACGTCAATGCGTGCATCTCGCCGGCCGGATCCTCGGCGTTCTCGAAGTCCGCGAGCAGTCGGGCCAGCCGCTTCTGGAAGCGCACGACGTCGGCAGGCGCCAGGCGCGCGTGCAGGATCGCCGAGGTCTCCTTGTCGAGCCCCGCGGCGATGAGCTCGTCCGCAGCCTGGCGGAGCATCGTCGCGGCGATCGCATTTCGCCTCAGGTCGTGGGGCATCGAATCGTCGGTCTTGAGCACGAAGAGGCGCGCGACCCGGCCGTAGTACATCTCGGTGAGCGCCCGGACCTTTCGCGTTCTGACGACCCGGACGAGACCGGCTCTCTCGAGCACCTTCAGGTGGTGCCCGACCGTTCCCTTCGGCGTCTCCAGCACGCTCGCGAGCTCGGTCGTGCTGGCTGCGCGCTCGCGCAGGAGCGTGATGACCCTTCCGCGGAAGGGATCCGCGAGCGCGCGGAGCTGCTGCGGCTCGTCGACGACGAGCACGTCGTCGAGGTCGTAGTCGGGAACACGGTCGATGATCGCGGAACATACGGGATTCGCCGACCATTCGCAAGCTTCACGATTTCACGAGGTCGAGTTCGTGGCACTACGCTCCGCGCCGTGGACGCCATCGTCGTCGAAGCCACGCGGGGCGACGTCGTGGAGGCACGGCATCGAGCGCATGCCGTTGCTGTCGCCGGCGGCGAGATCATCGCCTCGGCCGGGGACGCTGAGCTCGTCACCTATTTCCGGAGCTCGGCGAAGCCCCTCCAAGTTCTCCCGCTCCTGCGGGCTCGACCGGACCTCGATGACACGGAGATCGCGATCGCGTGCGCGTCCCATCTCGCGCGCCCCGAGCAGCTCGAGGCCGTCCGCAGCCTGCTCGGAAAAGCGCCGGCGGGGGAGGACGATCTCGAGTGCGGGACCCGTGGAGGCGACGCCGGGCCGACGCGCATCGAGCACAACTGCTCCGGAAAGCACGCCGGGATGCTGGCTCTCTGCCGCGCGCACGGATGGCCGCTCGACGGGTACCGACTCCTCGAGCATCCGTGCCAGCAGACGATGCTCGACGAGGTCTCCGCGGCGACCGAAGTGGATCCTGCGGAGATCCCGATCGGTGTCGACGGCTGCGGCATCCCCACCTTCGCCCTTTCGCTCGAGCGGATGGCGCACGCGTTCTCGCGGCTCGCGGAGCTGGAGGCCGGGGAGCGAGCGATGGCTGCGATGCGCGCGCATCCCGAGCTCATCCGTGGCCCGCTCGCGGCGGACACCATGCTCATGCAGACCCAGCCCGGGTGGGTTGCCAAGGGTGGGGCGGAAGGGCTTCTCTGTGCGGTCTCAGCCGACGGGGTCGGCATCGCACTCAAGATCGAGGACGGAAGCCAGCGCGCCGTGCGCAGCGCGCTCGCGGCGTTCCTCGGTCGGCTCGGGCTCGACGCCGAGCAGCTCGGAGCGGTACCGATCGAGAACTCGCGCGGCGAGATCGTCGGCGAGTTGCGCGCTGTCCGAACCTGACACGACTCCGTCGGCGGAGGTGTGGAAAAGGTGTCAGACACCGAACTGTCTGCATTGGACCTTTGCGAATCGGCCAAGTCGCACTAGGATGCGGCGCCTGGTGGCAGAGCCGGAGCGGCGAGCAGGACCGGCTCGAGAGGCAGGGCAGTTCGTACATCCGTTCGAGCGCGAGAGGAGAGTCGCCTACCCATGCTGTCCGTCGACATTGCTCTTCCCGAAGTCGAGGAGCTGCAACGCCTCATCGAGCACGGTCTCGAGCGAGGATTCCTCACGTACGACGAGATCGTGGCCGGGCTCGAAGAGGTCGAGCTCACGAAGGAGCAGGTCGAGGACTTCTACACGTACTTGATCGACCACTCGATCGAGCTGGTCGAAGGCGTCGAGCACAAGACGCTTCCGCAGGAGGAGCCTCCGCTCGAAGACGAGAAGGCGGCGCCGAAGCTCGATCTCTCGGTGGAGCCGTCGCTCGACTCCCTGAGGCTCTATCTGCGCGAGATCGGCAAGGTGCCGCTCCTCACCGCCGACCAGGAGGTCTCGCTCGCGAAGCGGATCGAGCGCGGTGACATGAACGCGAAGCAGCACATGACCGAGGCCAACCTGAGGCTCGTCGTCTCGATCGCCAAGGGCTACCTGGGCCGTGGTCTCTCGTTCCTCGACCTGATTCAGGAGGGCTCGCTCGGGCTCATCCGCGCGGTCGAGAAGTTCGACTACCGCAAGGGCTTCAAGTTCTCGACATATGCCACCTGGTGGATCCGACAAGCCGTGACGCGGGCGATCGCGGACAAGGCGCGCACGATCCGGATTCCCGTGCACATGGTCGAGAAGCTGAACAAGGTCGTGCACATCGAGCGCCAGCTCGTCCAGCGCCTCGGCCGCGAGCCGGAGCCCGAGGAGATCGCCGAGGAGCTCGACATCCACCCGGATGAGGTGCGCGAGATCCTGCGCATGTCGCAGCTGCCCATCTCGCTCGAGAAGCCGATCGGGGAGGACGAGGACTCGTCGCTCGGCGACTTCGTGCCCGACGAGGCGGCCGAGTCCCCCTTCGACACGGCCTCCTTGTCGCTCCGTCGGGAGGACGTGGAGGTCGCCCTGTCCGCGCTGCCCGACCGTGAGCGCCGCGTCATCGAGCTCCGCTACGGCCTCGACGGATCTCAGCCGTGCACGCTGGAAGAGGTCGGGCGCGCGTTCGGAGTCACCCGTGAGCGCATTCGACAGATCGAGAACAACACGCTGAAGAAGCTCGAGTCGCTGCCGGAGGCCCAGGGGCTCAAAGACTGCGTGTAGTCAATTGCCCGTAGCCGGTCGAAGCTCGATCTCGGCCGGCAGCTCCTTCGGAGCGCCTTCGGGCGCGAGCTCCTCGCGGACTCTGGCGTCGAAGTAGACATACGCCGTCGTGAGGGCGACGAACGGCATCGCGAGCGCGTACACGACGCCCGCGACGATGTTCAGGAGCGACCAGCGGCGCTTCCGTCAGGAAGATCAGGAGCGCCCCGAGCAACGGTCCTGCCGCGAGCGCCAGCAGCGCGCCGATTCCGACGATGAAGGCGACGCGAAGCCAGCGACCCCACACGAGCGCTGAGCTTCGGCGGAGACTCTGCAACGCCGAACGATCCTCGAGCTCGACGACCTGGGCGAGGAGCAGCCAGCTCACTGCGAGCCAGATCGCGACGGGGACGAGCAACCCCGTGGCAGAGAGCACGGCCCAGATGGCGACACCAGCCGCGAGCCCGACCAGAAGTGGCCGAAATCGCCGCAGAGCCAGCCGATACGCGCGCATCGCGCCGACGTCCCGCCCCTCGTCGACCTCGACGAGCGCACACACCGTCGCGGCCTGGACCACCGCGAAGCCGAGGAGCGTGAGCATGGTTCCGACGGCAACGAGCAGCAGCACGAGCCAGCCTGCGGACTCTCCGGTCGTATCGACTCCAGCCAGCCCGAAGCCGCCGAGGATGACTCCGTGGACGACGGAGATGACGACGCTGAGCGGAATGAGCAGCACGCCGATCCCGAGGAAGAGCGACGCATGTCGTCACGTACATCCGACCTGCGGACGAGAGGATCTGACCACCCGTCCGTCGTCGCGCAAGTCGAAGCGGTGCCACCGGGCCGCCAGGTGTGCGGGTCACGACGAAGACGACGAGCGCGACCAACGCACCGAGCAGAAGAAGGGTGACGGTGGGATTGCGCAGCAGCTGGATGAGTGCCGTCGAGCCTCTGGCGACGGCGCTGCAGAAGAAGTCGGTCGCGCCCGTCCCGAACACGCCCCCGGTAGGCACCGCGTAGCTCCGGTCTCTCCACTCCTCCGACCACGCGATCGGCTCGGTCCACTGCCTTTTCAGGTTCGGCCCTGTCGGGCCGTTGAAGAACGCCGGCTGAAGCTCTCCCCAGCGACCCTCGAAGGAGAGCCACGGGAACGCCGCCACCGCCGCGTCAGCGTCGCTCGGGATCGTCTTGACGTCCGGGCGGAGCTCGAGATGCGGGCCGCGCGTGTCGTCGCAGCCCACACCGGCCTCCGCCGAGCTGCCGATGTACAGCGCCTCGGTGTACTTGTTGGCGTGCGAGCCGGAACCCGGGTAGACGACGGGATGCGTGCTGTCGACCAGCTCGAGCTTGTCCTCGCCCCAGTCGGCGCGCTCGGCGCCCTCGTGGGAGCTGTAGCCGACCGTGACGGGCTCCTCGTCGATCGCTTCGCCCGCATCGGCAGCGTCGAAGTTGAGCTGGATCATCTCCCAGTCGCCTTCGTGCAGGTTGTTGAACTCGTTGTAGGTGTAGAAGAGCCAGTACTGGAGAGCGAGCTTCCCTGGCTCGGAGGGCTCGTTCGCGACGTGGGCGTACACCGTGGGATCGCTTCCCTCGATGAGCCGCTTCGTCCAGCGCTCGTAGTCGCAGCCCGGTTCGAGCGTCGAGCCCGGGAAGTCGAGGTGATAGTCGAAGCGATTGCCGAGATCGTCGGCGGCAGGGCCGATCTTGACCAGGTCGGTGACGTTCCAAGGCCCGCGCAAGGCCACGGTCGGCTCGTCGAACAGGAGGTCGACGTCTATCGGGCCGTACTTCTCGCCGTAGCCACACTCCTGCGCCTGCTCGACGATCCGCACGACCGGCGCGTACTTCTCGGCAAGCTCCGTCTCGTCCGCGAGATCGGCGCTGCGCGAGCGCCGGGAAGGCGAGCGCGGCCGCTACGAGCACGCCGATCAGCCCCGAGCGAGCCAGAGAGGTGGTTCCGATCACCCCTCGGGGTTCGACGCGAAGAGATCCATTCCCAGGTGCCGGGAGAGGAACTTCGCAGCGAGCTGACCCCTGACGCTGTTGCCCGCAGCGTCGAGCGGGGGTGAGAACGTGCCGAGCCCGCCCTTGCCGGGCGCGACGGTGACGATTCCGCCGCCGATGCCGCTCTTTCCCGGCAAGCCCGATGTCGTAGAGCCAGTCGCCCGAGGTCTCGTAGAGGCCGGCGGTCGTCATCACGGCCAACGCGTAGCGGCAGGTCTCCGCGTCCACCACGCGCTCGCTCGTGACGGGATTCACCCCGCCGTCGGCCAGCGTCGCGCCCATGACCGCCAGATCCCTCGCGCTCACCGCGAGGGAGCATTGCCTCGTGTAGAGGTCGACCGCCTCTGCCGCTTCCCAGTAGATCCGACCGGCTCGCTCGAGCAGGTGCGCGAGCTCCTGGTTCACGTGGTTGGTTGCCGAGGCGGAGGCATACACCTCCTCGTCGAGCGCGAGCGCTCTGCCTGCGAAGCGCGAGAGGCCTTCCGAGATGAACGTCCACTTCTCGACGCCGCTCGCACCGGGAACGAGGCTCGTGGTTGCGATCGCGCCCGGGTTCACCATCGGGTTCGTGCGTCCGTCGGCGCTCTGCTCCACCGCCGCACGTGAGTTGAACGGCAGGCCGGTGGCGTTCGCACCGAGCCTCTCGCGAGCCTCCTCCGCGCCGACGACCTGACAGACGAGGGCGAACACGAACGGCTTGGACACGCTCATGATCGAGAACTCGACGTCCGCGTCGCCGGCTGCCGCCACCTCGCCGCTCGTCGAGACGGCGCAGATGCCGAACAGATCGCCCGCTGCCCGCGCAAGCGCGGGGTAGACGTCCGAGTTCGCTCCTTCCCGTTCGTGTCGATATCGCGCGTAGGCAGCGGACACGAGCTGGCCGACCACCTCGGCGGGCGGCAGCTGCCCGGTGGAGACGAACGGAGTGGACATCACCTGGAGAAGCGCTCGGAGAGCGTCACTCGTTGTGCACTGGCGATCCGGGGCCGAGCGGGATTCCGAGCAGGTACCACGCGACGAAGAAGAGCGTCCAGATCACGGACAGGACGAGGACGTACGGGAGCATCATCGCGACGACGGTGCCGATACCGGCGTCCTTGCGATAGCGCTGCGCGAAGATGATGATCAGCGGAAAGTAGGCCATCAGCGGCGTGACCACGTTGAACGGCGAGTCGCCCACGCGGTAGGCGGCCAGCACCGTCTGCGGCGCGACGTCGAGCCGCAGGAAGAGCGGGATGAAGATCGGGGCGAGGATGGCCCACTTGGCGATCGCCGCGGGCATGATCAGGTCGACCAGCATCGTCACGAGCACGAACCCGAGCAGGAGCCAGACCGCCCCGATGTCGGCATCCTCGAGCCAGTCGCCGAGGCTCGCAGCGGCAACCTGCGCCATGTTCGAGTAGCTGAAGTACGCGATGAACTGCGCGATCAACAGGAACAGGAACAGGAGGCTCGCGAGGCCGGCCCACGACTTCGTGATCGACGCGAGCACCTCGTCGCTCGTCCGGATCGTCCCGGCTCCGCGCCCGTAGGCGAGTCCTGCCGCGAAGAAGATGATCGTGATGATCACGATCAGGCTGTCCATGAACGGCGAGTCCCCGACGATGTCTCCCGTGACCGGGTCGCGCAACGGTGCATCCGGGAACACGGTGAGAAGCGTGATCACGCCCAGCACGGCGAGGGTCGCGAAGAGGGCGTAGCGAAGACCCTTCGCCTCCGCCTCCGGCGAGACCTCGGGGCCCTTGTCGGCGTCGAGCGACTCGTCGTCGGTTTCCAGCGAGGCGTCGTGCCGGCCGAGGCCCCGCTCGACGATGTACACGGAGACGAGCGTCAGGACGATCGTGACCAGGATCGTGGAGACGATCCCGAAGTAGAGGTTCGCCGCGAGGTCGATCGAGCGGTCGGGATCGACGAGCGCGCTCGCGTCGTTCGTGATCTCGGTCAGCACGCCGTCGAGCGGAGTGATCAGGAAGTTGACGCCGAACCCGGCGGCGACCCCGGCGAACGCAGCCGCCATCCCGGCGAGGGGGTTGCGACCGACGCTCTTGAACGCCGCGGCGCCGAGGGGTATCAGCACGAGATACCCGGCATCCGAAGCGATGCTCGAAAGGACGCCGATGAAGATGATGATCGGGGTCAGCATCGCCTCCGACGAGACGCTGACGAGCTTGCGGATCAGCGCGCCGATCAGCCCTGCGGCCTCCGCGAGGCCGACGCCGATCATCACGACCAGGATGATCGCGACCGCGGCGAAGTTCCTGAAGTTGGCGACGAACGAGGTGAAGAGGAAGCGAACCCCGTCGGCGGAGAGCAGGCTCTGAACGGCCGCTGTCTCCTCCTTGACCGTGTAGTCGCCCTCCTGGATCGACGCGTCGGGCAGACCGCCGGAAGGCTGAGTGGAACCGCCCGGGACGGTCTCCTCGACGAGGATCGGCGGCGGCTCGACGACCTGGTAGGTGACCTTGACGTCCGCCCAGGCCAAGAGGGCGGAGAGGACGATCACGATCACGCACAGCCAGACGAACAGGATGGCGGGGTTCGGCATCTTGTTCCCGCCGCGCTCGATCGCGCCGAGGATCCGCTGCATCAGCGGTGGCTTCTCGGGCATCGCTACCGGTGCACTCGTCACGATCTCTCATCCCGGGTCTCGAAGGACGTCGCGTAGCGCCCGAAGAACTCGGCTTCGGCGAGTACGGCCTTCTCGAACTCGTCGAGGAGGACGCGCTCGTTGGGCGCGTGGATGTTCGCGAAGCCGTCAGTCGTGCCGAACATCAGGATCTCCGCGTTCGGCGCTGCCTCGCTCAGGGCGCTCACGAGCGGGATCGAGCCGCCCGTCGCCACGAAGACGGTGTCGGCGCCCCAGGCGCTCGCGAGCGCGGCGCGGCCGGCGTCGTAGGCAGGCCCCGCCGTGTCGGCGAGGAAGCCCTTGCCGGTCTCGGCCGCCCGTACGTCGAGCTCGATCCCGAACGGCTTCGACTCCTCGAAGTGCTCGATGAGGGCGGCCTGCGCCTCTGCCGGATCCTGCGCGGGGTGGAGGCGCATGCTCACCTTCGCGCGCGCGGAGGGCACGACAGCGTTCACGGCCCCCTCGACCGACAGCACGTCGATGCCGGTCACCGTGAGCGCAGGGCCCGACCAGAGGCGCTCGCCGAGCCCGCCCGTGCCGATGAACGGCATGCCCTCCTCGATTTCTGCGAGCTCGCGAAACTCCTGATCCGAGAACGACGCTCCGGCCCACTCCTCGCGTCGGAGGCCCGTCGACGACGACGTCGCCGTGCTCGTCGTGCATCGACGCGAGCGCGCGGAGCACCGCGAGGAGCGCGTCGGGAGCCGCTCCCCCGAACTGGCCCGAGTGCTTCGGGCCCGCGAGCGTTCGCACCTCGATGGTCACGACCGCCATCCCGCGCAGGCCGATCGTCAGCGTCGGCACGCCGGGCCGGATGCTCCCCATGTCCCCGATCACCATCGCGTCCGCCGCGAACAGCTCGGGCCGGGTCGGCGGGTACGTGGTGAAGGCGCTCCCTGTCTCCTCCTGGCCTTCGATGACGATCTTGACTCCGACCGGTGGCTTGCCGTCCCACGCCCGCAGCGCTCCGATGTGCTTGAGGATGTTCGACTTCGAGTCGGCGGAGCCGCGTCCGTAGATGGCTCCGTCTCGCTCGGTCGCCTCGAACGGCGGCGACTCCCATTTCGACTCCTCGCCGACCGGCACGACGTCGTAGTGCCCGTAGAGAAGGACTGTGGGCGAGCCCGGCGGGCCGGGGATCTCGCCCATGATCGACGGGGGCGGTGTCGGGAAGCTCCAATGCGTCGAGCTTCTCCACGCCGGCGCCGCGGAGCAGGTCTACGAGCGCGTCGCGAGTCTCGAGCAGCGCCGGCCGCGTCTCCTCGGGGAAGTCGGCGGCCGAGACCGACGGGATCGCGACCAGCTGCGCGAGCTCCTCCTTCAGCTGCGGCATGAGTGCACGGACGACCTCAGGAGTCGCGGTGCTCACCGGCGCGCGCTCAGCTGGTTGAAGACCAAGGGTGGGGACCTCCTCTTGGGCTCTGACGGTGGCTGGATCCTAGGCGAACTCGAGCAGCTCGACTGTGGCGAGGGTGGTGAACGAGCGGTTGCCGCAGGTGAGACGGACTACGCTCGATCGGTGGACGGCGGAGGACGATCGCGGACGGCTGCCCTCGCCGAGCGGCTGACCACCCTCCGCGAGCGCGGCGAGGCATTGCCCGGCGCACCACTCGCGCGGGAGGTCCTGACCACCGAGCGCGAACTGGGCGGCGGATTGATCGCCGGCGGCGTGGCGTTTCGCATCTTTCTCTGGCTCGTGCCGTTCGGGCTCGTGGTCGCCGCGGTGCTCTCCTTCTGGACCGAGCTCGACCCGGACGGCCTCGAGAATGCAGCTCGCCGCTTCGGAATCGGCGCAGCCGCGGCGCAGGCAGCCTCGGAGGCGCTGCAGGCCGGCGACCGAAGCGCGTACTTCGTCCTGGCCTTCGGGCTCTTCTTCCTCGCCTGGTTCACGATCGGTGCGGTTCGGGCGCTCGTCTTGGCCCACGCGCTCGCGTGGCAGCTCGAGCCGCCGCGAATCCGACGCCCGTTCCGCGCGGTCGCGATCTTCAACGGGCTCTTTCTCGTCGCGATCCTCTCCGCAGTCGGCGTGACGTGGCTCGAAGCGCAGCTCGGGCGCACCGCGCTCGTCGGAACCCTGCTCACGCTCGTGCTCACGACCGGCGTGGCGCTCGTTGCGATGTGGATGCTTCCGCATCGCGCGACCGACGTCCGCGAGCTCCTCCCAGGCGCGCTGCTCGTCACTGTGGGTCACCAGCTCATCCAGATCGCGGTGATCTTCTACTTCGCGCCGAGGCTCGGCAGGTCCGAGGAGACGTACGGCGCCTTCGGCGCGGCGGCGACGATGCTCGTCTGGCTCTATGTCCTCAGTCGGCTCGTCACCGGCGCGGCCTTCCTGAACGCGACGCTGTGGGCAAGACGACAGTCGGCTGCGGCCGGATGACGCTCCGAAAGCGCTAGGCGGCGGGCAGGTAGCCGGCGTCACCGAGCGCCGCGAGCGTCTGCTCGCGAATCTCGCTTGCTACGACCGAGACGTCGGCGCCGAACGGGGCGAAG
Source organism: uncultured Actinomycetes bacterium (assembly GCA_963838395.1). Taxonomy (GTDB): domain Bacteria; phylum Actinomycetota; class Thermoleophilia; order Gaiellales; family Gaiellaceae; genus GMQP-bins7. The sequence continues at coordinate 8,722 of CAWIQX010000014.1, read as the reverse complement.
ACGACCACCTCGAGCCACGCCGTCCGGTCGGTCAGCTCGCCGATCTGAACGTCGACGTCGAGCTCGTAGCCCTCCCGCACCCGCGACGCGGCCTCCTCCGTGACACGGCGCGCTTCCGCGAGTGACGCGTCGATGCGGGCGGGAACGCGAACCGTGACCAGCCGACGAGGGTCGTCTATCGAGTTGTTCACGAGAGTCATCGAGACCATCCTCGAGTTGGGCACGAAGATCCGTCGCCCCGTGTCGGCCACGAGCGCCGTATAGCTCAAGGAGATCTCCTCGACGATCCCCGTGTGCTCGTCCACGGTGATGCGGTCGCCGAGCCGGACCGGTTGGGTGAAGGCGAGCAACACGCCCGATCCCAGATTTCCGAGCGGGGTCGTGAGAGCCAGCCCCGCGACCAGCGCGAGTACCGCACCCGAGGCGAGAAACGCGCGCGCGATCTCGGTGGTGGCCGGAAAGATCGAGAGGACGCTCCAGACGCCGATGAGCGACACGATCGCCACGGCCGCGCGCAGGAGGAAGCTGAAGGTCGTCCGCCGGCGTGCTGCAACCGCCGGGTCTCGCTCGGCCAGACGCCGTTCGTAGCGCACGAAGGCGAAGCGCAGAGCGAAGCGGAATGCGAGCACGACGGCCAGCCAGATGGCGGCGGCCACGAGTGCCTGAAGCCAGCGATTGTCCACGCGGGAGAGTTCGGCGCCCGCGGGGCGTCGCCTGCCGCCGCTATTCGCCGGCGAGCACTCGCGTCTTTGCGGAGGCGAACTCTTCGTCGGTCAGGGCGCCCCGTGCGTGCAGGTCTGCGAGCTCTCCGAGCCGGGCGGTGATCGACGTGCCGCCCTGCTCGGGCGTCGCCGGCACTCTGCGGGTTCGCGACCTGCGCGCGCTGCGTCTCCCACCAGCCGGTGAGTCGAGCGCGGGTCTCCTCGAGGAGCTCGGATCCGGACGTGTCCGGGTACTCGCGCAGGGTCTGCGCGCGTATCGCCTCGATCCAGAGGGCACCGAGCCCGGCGAGCGTGAGGACGACGAGATATCGCGCGAAATCGCCCACGGGGCCGGTAACGAGCAGGAACAGAGTGAGGATCGCGAGCACCCCGTAGGCCCAGACGCGTCGGCGGACAGCCGGAGCGAGGCCGCGGCGCACGTCCACCGCGCGACGGCCGGGCCCGGCCAGCCACGAGACCACGAGAAAGAGGATCCCGACCCCGATGAACCACCAGAACGACCGGCGGAGCAAGTCGGTGAGGATGTCCCAGGCGTTCGCGGCCGCCGTCTCGTTCTCGGTCTCCGCGACGAGAGAGTCCACCACGTAGTTGCCGCCGACGTTGACTGCGATCAGTCCGACTATCCCCACGACCGCGACCACGACGCCCACCCTGCGCACAGCACGACGCCGGTCGCCGGCGATCCAGACGGCGAGCGCGAAGGCGGCGAGCGCGAGCAGTGGGAGCACCCAGGCCAGGGTTTCCAGGACGTTGACGCCGTCCTGCGCCGCCTCGAGCTCGTCCGAGCGCAGGATCTCGATGCGCCCGACGTCCTCGGGAATCTGGTCCGCGACCTGGTCGCGCAGGCCGATGCGGTCTGCCGCCTCGAGGACGATCACCTCCAGATCCAGCGTGACCGCGCCCTCCTCGGTGGAGACGGTGTCGCCGCCGCCCTCGAGCAACGCGACCAACGTCTGGTGCGACTGGTCGATCGTCAGCGCCCAGATGCGTTGCAGGCGGGGCTGCTCCAGCGCCCGCTCGACCAGGCGGTAGGAGGCCTCGCGCAGGGCGGCGGAAGCTGGCCCGGAGAGTCGCTGGTAGTCGTCCGGGAGCTGCTGCTCGAGCTCTGCCTGGACGTCGACCGAGGTGAAGAGCTCATCGACTGCTCGCGTGGCGACCGCAGTGCGGATCGCGTCGTCCTCGATGAGCTCGGTGCTCGTGTCGACGAAGACGTCGTTGTTCAGCGCGACGCGGTCGACCCAGACCGCGGCCGACGCGAGGAGCAGGAGCAGTCCCGCGAGGACGAGGACGACCCAGGTGACGATCGAGCGGCTCAGGTGCTTCCTCCCAGGAACGTCGTGTGGAGCGCCCGGACCGCGCGCTCGACGTCTGCGCGCGCGACGAGACAGGTGATCTTGATCGGCGAGGTCGAGATAAGCCGGAGGTTGATGCTCTCGTCTGCCAGCGTCTGGAACATGCGCGCCGCCACACCTGGGTTCGAGCGCATCCCGGCTCCGACGAGGGACACCTTTCCGAGGTCCTCGATCTCCTCGACCTCGATCGCGCCGAGGGTCTCCTGAGCCCGGGCCAGGGCGCGGCGGGTCGCGGCAACGTCCTCCCGAGGGACGCCGAACGAGATCTCGGCCGGCCCGTGGGCGACGTTCTGGAGGATGGTGTCCACGCTGACGTGCTCGGCCGCTACCGCCTCCATGATCGCCGCTGCTGACCCCGGCCGGTCGGGAACGCCGCGCAGCGCGAACACGACCTCGTCCTCGGAATGCGTGACCGCAGACACGATCGCCGCTTCCATGCCGGCGACGTCTTCGATCCAGGTGCCGGGCTCGCCCGAGAAGGTCGAGCGCGCGTGGATGGGCACGCCCTGCCCTCGGGCGAGCTCGACGGCTCTCAGCATCAGGACCTTGGCACCGGAAGCCGCCATCTCCAGCATCTCCTCGTACGACACGACATCGAGCTTGCGCGCCTGCGGAACGATGCGGGGATCGGCGGTGAAGACTCCCTCGACGTCCGAGTAGATCTCGCAGGAGGCGCCGAGCGCCGCTGCGAGGGCGACCGCGGTGGCGTCGGTCCCACCGCGCCCGAGCGTCGTCACGTCCATCGTGTCCCGCGAGAAGCCCTGGAATCCCGCGACCAGCACGATCCGTCCGCGCTCGAGCGCTTCGAGCACACGAACCGGCGTGATCTCGCGGATCTTCGCCTTCGTGTGTACCGGGTCGGTGAGGATGCCGGCCTGTGATCCGGTGAACGAGACGGCCTCGTGACCGAGGTCGTGTACCGCCATCGCGACGAGCGCGCACGAGATCCGCTCGCCAGTCGAGAGCAGCATGTCGAGCTCGCGGGGGTTCGGGTCCGGCGACGTGGAGCGGGCCAACTCGAGCAGCGTGTCGGTCGTCTCGCCCATCGCGGAGATCGTTCCCACGACGCGCATGCCCCTCTCGCGCGCCTCGACGAGCCGTCGCGCTACGTGGCGGATCTTTTCGGGATCGGCCACGGAGGAGCCGCCGAACTTCATGACGACCGTCTCGGCCGTGTGCTTAGGGGCCGTGTGCATGGAAGGGATTGTGGCGGCTCGTGGGGCTATCGTTGCCGCGTGCCGCGCAAGGTGATGCTGATCGGGCTCGACTGCGCCGAGCCCTCGCTCGTCCTCGAGCGCTGGCGTGACGAGTTGCCGACGCTCTCGGGCCTGATGGCACGCGGCTCCTACGGGCGCCTGACCTCGGTGATCCCGCCCATCACCGTGCCGGCCTGGTCCTGCATGATGGCCTCGAAGACGCCGGGCGACCTCGGTGTCTACGGCTTCCGCAACCGCTCCGATCACACGTACGACGGCGGCTTCATCGCGATGAGCGACGCGATCCGGGAGCCGCGGCTCTGGGACCTCGTCACGCGTGCAGGAGGGTCGTCGGTGGTGCTGAGCGTCCCCGGCACCTATCCGCCGCGACCGCTGAACGGTGCGATGGTCAGCTGCTTTCTCACGCCCTCGATCGAGAGCAAGTACACGTATCCGGCCGCGCTGCGCGACGAGATCGAAGGCGTCGTCGGCGAGTACATCTTCGACACCAAGGACTTCCGGACAGAGGACAAGGACTACTTGCTTCGGCAGGTGTACGAGATGACCGATACGCGCTTCGAGCTCGCGGAGCACCTCGCGGAGACGAAGCCATGGACGTTCTTCGCCATGGTCGAGATGGGCCCCGACCGGATGCACCACGGGTTCTGGAAGTACATGGATCCCGAGCACCGCAAGCACGAGCCCGGCAACCGGTACGAGAACGCCATCCTCGACTACCACCGGCACGTCGACGGGCTGATCGGAGGGCTCCTCGAGCATGCGGACGAGGACACGGTCGTGTTCGTCGTCTCGGATCACGGAGCGAAGCGGCTGGACGGAGGCATCCGGATCAACGAGTGGCTCCGTCGGGAGGGCCTGCTCGCGACCGTGGCGGAGCCGGATGGCGCGTCCTCGCTTCGAGACGTGGGCGTGGACTGGTCGAAGACGACGGCGTGGGGGGAAGGTGGCTACTACGCGCGCGTCTTCCTCAATGTCGAGGGACGCGAGCCGGAGGGCGTGATCCCTCAGGACCGGTACGAGGCCGTTCGCGACGAGCTCGCACGGCGGATCTCGGAGATTCCGGACGATGCGGGGAACCCGATTCCGACGAAGGTCTACACGCCCGAGGAGCTGTACGGCGAGCCACAAGGCGTCGCGCCCGACCTCATCGTCGTCTTCGGCGACCTGCTCTGGCGCTCGGTCGGCACGATCGGCGGTGGCGAGGGCATCCAGACACTCGAGAACGACACGGGCCCCGACGACGCGAACCACGCGCAGGACGGTCTCTACATCGTGGCCGGTCCGGGAGTCCAAGCGCGTGGCCGCGCGGATGCACACCTGCTCGACATCGCGCCGACGGTGCTCGAGATCCTGGGCATCGAAGAGCCGGACGGTCTGCGCGGGACGAGCATGCTCCCGGTTCTCGCGGCTCGCTGATCGGACGGGGGTCAGGCCGATCGGTCGGAGAGTTAGGCTTAGCCCGACCGCGGTTCTCCGTCTCGACCGGAGGACGATCCAGCTCGCGAAACGCTGCGTTGAGAACCCCGTAGCCGACGACCCTCGCATAGCAGACACCGATCGCGAGCCTCAACGGGGGCTCAGAGTAGAGCGTCACTACGCTGGGCTCTCAATACACTGGGCCGCGCTCATGAACGTCGTCGTCTACGTCTCCGACGCCCTGCGCGCCGACCATCTCGGCTGCTACGGCGCGCGCTTCGTCAACACGAAGACGATCGACGACCTCGCGGCCGGCGGGATTCGCTTCGACCAGGCGATCAGCGCCGCCCCGTGGACCGCTCCCGCGATGACCTCGATGGTCACCGGCCTCTATCCGCACCACCACGGCTACCTGCACTGGGACGCCGAGCTCGACCCGACCACGGAGACGTTGTTTCGTGCCCTCTCCGCGCACGGCTACGAGATCGGGACGTTCGTCTTCGACACGAACTACCTCTTCAAGGAGATGTCCGAGGCGAATGTCCAGGGCACGAGCGAGACGCTCGACGGAGCGATCTCCTGGCTGCGCGCGAACCGCGCGAGCCCGTTCTTGCTCTTCTTCCACAACTGGGCGACGCACATGCCCTACGACATCCTCCACTCCGAGCGGAAGGACTGGCTCTCGGCGAAGCAGGAGGTGATCGGCGGGATCCAGTCGGACTCCGCCTCGGCGCTCGAGGCGATGCGGGAGGGCTATCGCAGAGCGGTCGAGCGCCAGTCGGAGACGCTCGTCGCTTCGCTGGTCGACGAGCTCGAGAGCCTCGGTCTTCGCGAGAACACGGTCTTCGCGTTCCTGTCCGACCACGGCGAGTCCTGGGGGGAGCGCTTCACGGACAAGGCGGACGTGCAGGGCGTGTACCACATGCATGGGGCGACGCTGAACGACGAGATCGTCAACGTGCCGCTCATCCTCTCCGCGCCCGGGAGGCTCGAGCCGCGCGTTGTCGCCGAGCAGGTTCGTTCGGTAGATCTCATGCCGACGCTCCTCGAGCTCGCGGGTGTCCCCGCGCGCGAGATCGACGGAGAGTCGTTGCTGCAGGTCGAGGCCGACCGCCCGGCCGTGATCGCGGGAACCGACAAGGGCGCGCTCACGAAGCTCGCGGTCCGCATGCCGCCGTGGAAGCTGATCCTGCACGTGGAGAGCGGTGAGGAGGAGGCGTACAACCTCGACCTCGACCCTCGTGAGCTCGAGAGCCGTCCCGCCGACGTGCCGACCGAGCTCAGAGAGCTCGTCTTTCGGGAGCTCGAGAGCGCGGAGCGGCGCGAGCTCACCGACGAAGAAGAGGCGACGGTCGAGAAGCGGCTCGCCGACCTCGGCTACCTGTAGCTATGACGCCGCTTGCACACCTGTACGAGCGGATGTTCTTCATCCGCCGTTTCGAGGAATCCCTGCTCGACCTCTTCGCCCAGGGAAAGCTCGTGGGCACGACCCACACCTACATCGGCCAGGAGGCGAACGCGGTCGGGATCATCGATCACCTCGAGCCCGAGCGCGATGTCATCTTCTCGAACCACCGCTGCCACGGCCATTACCTCGCGTTCACCGACGACGACTTCGGCCTGCTCTGCGAGGTCATGGGCAAGGCCCCGGGTGTGTGCGGCGGCAAGGGCGGCAGCCAGCACCTGTGCAAGGGCAACTTCTACTCGAACGGCGTCCTCGGGAGCATCGTCCCCGTGGCCACCGGCATCGCGCTCGCGGAGAAGCAGCGAGGGACGGGAGCCGTCTCCACGGTCTTCCTTGGCGACGGCACTCTCGGCGAGGGCGTGACGTACGAGTCGCTGAACATCGCCTCGCTCTGGAAGCTGCCCGTGCTCTTCGTCGTCGAGAACAATCACTACGCGCAGTCGACGCCGGTCGAGCTCGAGCTCGCAGGGTCGATTCCCGCGCGAGCCGCAGCCTTCGGTGTCGAGACCGCAGAGCTGGAGACCACGGACGTCGAGGAGATCCACGCTGCGGCCGGACGCGCAGTCGCGAGGATTCGAGAGACCGGCGCGCCGTTCTTCCTCGTCCTCGACACCTATAGATACAGCCCCCACTCGAAGGGCGACGACAATCGCGACCCGGCCGAGATCGAGGAGCGCCGCGAGCGAGATCCGCTCACCGTTGCCGGCGTGCGGCTTGCGGAGGACGAGCGAGCCCGCATCGAGGACATGTGCGAGCGACGGCTGACCGAGACGATCGCAGCGGCTGAAGACGCGCCGGCCGCGACTCCCCAGGCCGCATGAAGCGCTGCGTCCAGGTCCTGAACGAGGCGCTGCACGAGGTGTTCGCCGCTCGAGACGACGTCTACCTTCTCGGAGAGGACATTCTCGACCCGTACGGCGGGGCCTTCAAGGTGAGCCAGGGCCTGAGCGACGCGTATCCGGACCGGGTGCTGACGACTCCGATCTCCGAGGCGTCGCTCTTCGGCGTCGCCGCGGGAATGGCGCTCCGTGGACAGCGCCCGATCCTGGAGATCATGTTCGGGGACTTCATCGCCCTCGGCCTCGACCAGATCGTCAACGGCATCGCGAAGTTCCGCGAGATGTACGACGACCAGGTCACCGTCCCGCTCGTCGTGCGCACGCCGATGGGCGGCCGGCGGGGATACGGGCCCACGCACAGCCAGTCGCTCGAGAAGCTCCTGCTCGGGGTGCCGAACATCGTGGTCGTCGCGGCGAGCGAGTGCCACGACCTGCGCGAGCTCGTCGTCTCGGCGGTCGAGGACGAGCGCCCGGTCTTCCTGATCGAGAACAAGCTGATGTACGGACGCCCGAACCGGCGGCCCGAGGACGGGCACATCGGCGAGCTCGCTGTGCGGGAGAGCGACGGGCCATATCCGGCGCTGACGTTCTCGGGTACCGATTTCAGCGAGGGGACGGCGACGCTCGTGACGTACGGTGGAATGGTCCCCGTCGTGCTGGACGCCGTGACGGAGCTCATCCTCGAGCACGAGATCTTCTGCGAGGTGGTCGCTCTCTCGCAGCTCCTGCCGGTCGAGCTCGAGCCCCTCTACGAGTCCGTTGCTCGCACCGGAGCGCTGGTGACTGCCGAGGAAGGCACGCTCACCGGCGGCTTCGGCGCCGAGATCGCGGCGCGCGTGCAGGAGGCGTGCTGGAGCGATCTGCGCGGGCCCGTGCAGCGAGTGGCCGCGCGGGACGGGATCATTCCCTCCGCCCGCCCGCTCGAGGATGCGATGCTCCCGAGCGCGGACGACGTGGTCGAGGCGATCGTCGCGCTCGAAGGCGTGAGACAGTAAGGACGTGCTCGAGATCGTCTTGACGCGCGAGGACGCGAACACCGAGTTCGCCCTCCTCGCAGAGTGGCTCGTCGAGGATCGCGCGGAAGTGCAGCAGGGGCAGCCGGTGTGCGTCGTCGAGACCACGAAAGCGACGGTCGAGATCGAGGCACCCGGAGCCGGAACGATCGTCCAGCTCTACGAGGAGGGCGTCGAGGTCGAGCTCGGAAAGACGGTCGCGCGTATCGCGGAGAATGCGGAGGAGCTCGACTCGCTCGACCAGGACGCCGAGCGGGAGACGACGGCGCCGAAGCCCTCTCCCACCGAGCGCAAGGCGACGCGCAAGGCGGCCGAGCTCGCGGAGCGCCACGGCGTCGACCTGGCCGCGATCGAGAAGCGCGGCTTCATCACCGAGAAGGACGTCGAGGAGCTGATCGCGCGCCAGAAGGCCACTGCCTCTCCAGGAGGCGAATCCGCGCTCGCCGGTCTCTCGACCGAGAACGTGAGCCTGCCCGCCTCGTTCGATCTGGATGAGAGCACAGGCGCACTCGATCCCACCTTCTTCGAGCGTCTCCGCTCGGACTCGAATTCGTTCCGCCTCCTGCCGCCCGACGAGAAGATCGCGATCCTGCGGCAGTACGGCGCCCAGATCGGGTCGGGCGTCGTCCTCGGCGAGGGCTCGCTGATAGCGGCGCCGCAGGTCGTCATCGAGGACGGTGTCGAGATCGGCCCGCGGG
>CAWIQX010000013.1:0-33196 GCA_963838395.1 uncultured Actinomycetes bacterium | reverse complement strand
ACCCCGCCGCAACCGCTGTTCGGAGCGGATGGGGTGCGTCGGAAGAGTGTAGCGGATCGGGCAACTCGCGCGGCTCGGCCAGCGTCGGGTGGTCAGGGGCCGGGCGCGCCCGGCCCCTAACAGCCAGAGACTCCTTACTTCAGCTCGACGGACAGCGCCCGCTTCCTCGAGCTGGGCCACGATCGAATCCGCCTCCTCCTTCGCGGCACCCTCCTTGACCGCGTTGGGAGCGCCGTCGACGAGGTCCTTCGCCTCCTTCAAGCCGAGCCCGGTGATCGCGCGCACGACCTTGATCACCTGGATCTTCTTGTCGCCGGCGCCGGTCAGGACGACGTCGAAGGAGTCCTTCTCCTCCTCGGCGGCCGCACCGTCGCCGGCAGGCCCTGCTGCGGCGACTGCGACGGGAGCGGCGGCGGTCACGCCCCACTCCTCCTCGATCGCGTTCTTCAGCTCGACGAGCTCGAGCACGGTCATCTTGCCGAGCGAGTCGAGCACCTTGGATACGTCGGTTGCCATCTAGTTCTCCTCCTCTTCTGCTTCTTGTTGAGCTGGTTCAGTTGTCTCGGCGGACGGTTCGCCGTCTGTGTCTTGGTCGTCGGATTCCGCTCAGGCGGAATCCGACGGTGCATCTGGCGCGCTGTCGTCGGCTGCTTCGACCACCTCGGTAGGCGCGGCGGCTTCGGCCTCGACGGGCGAAGCGACCTCGCCTTGCTCCTCGAGCTGCTTGATCCGCGCGTCGATCAGGCCGTGCAGGTTGCGGAGCGGCGCGTTCACCAGCGCAACGAGCTGGGTCAACGGCGCGACGATCGCGCCGACCAGCTGCCCACGCAGGACCTCGAGCGGCGGCAAGGTCGCCAGCCGGTCGACCTCTTCGCCCGACAGCGTCTTGCCTTCGAGGATCCCTCCGCGCAGCGTCAGCACGTTGGTCTCCTTGGCCTTGGTCGCGAGCGCCTTCGCCACGGCCGCGGGATCGCCGCCGGACTCGATGAAGGCGATCGCCGTCGGACCTTCGAGCATGACGAGAAGTGCGTCGGCCCCGGCCTCCTGCGGCTGCGCGCCGGGTCAACGTGTTCTTGACGATGCGAAACCGTGCTCCGTGCTGGAGCAGGTCGTCGCGCAGCGCCTCGAGCTGCTTGTTCGTGAGCCCGCGATAGTCGGCGACGATCAGCGTGTCCGCGTCCCGCAGATCCGAGGCGAGCTCGGAGACGATTCGTTCCTTGTCGGATTTCAGCATGTCCATGTCCTCCTGAAATGACGAAACCCGCACGAGGCGGGTCCTGGCGGGCGAGAGCCCTTCGAGAACCTGCCTCGGCTGGACCTCTGCCTCCGAATCTCTTCGAGGCTGCCAGCGGTCTTTGGCGGGACGTCTGTTGCTAGGTCTGTGCCTAGGCTGGGACTGTAGCTTCCTCGAGCTCCTCGGTGATGTCCCTCGTCTTCGTCGAGTCGACGTGGATCCCGGGGCCCATCGTCGTGGCCAGCGTGATCTGTTTGATGTAACGACCCTTCGCGGCCGAGGGCTTGGCCCGGACGATCTCCTCGATGAGAGCGGCATAGTTCTCGAGCAGTGCCCGCTCGTCGAAGCTCTTCTTGCCGATCGGCAGGTGGACGTTCCCACCGCGATCGGTGCGGTACTCGAGCTTCCCGGCCTTGGAGTCCGTCACGGCCTTGCCGATGTCGAACGTGACCGTGCCGGTCTTCGGGTTCGGCATCAGACCGCGCGGGCCGAGCACGCGACCGAGCTTGCCGACGACGCCCATCTGGTCGGGAGTCGCGATCGCGACGTCGAAGTCGAGGAAGCCCTCCTCGATACGAGTCGCCAGGTCGGCCGAGCCGACGATGTCGGCGCCGGCGTCCTCCGCCTCGCGTGCCTTCTCGCCTTCGGCGAAGACAGCCACGCGGACGTCCTTGCCGATGCCGTGCGGCAGCATGATTGTGCCGCGGAGCTGCTGGTCGGCGTGGCGGACGTTCAAGCCGAGCCGGAAATGCGCTTCGACGGTCTCGTCGAAGCGCGCGCCGTCGGCTCCCTTGAGGATTCGAACGGCCTCGAGGGGCGCGTAGGCGCGCTCGCGGTCGATCTGCTCGTGTGCGGCTCGGTAGCGCTTGCCGTGGACGCTCATTGCGTTTCGACCCCCATCGAGCGAGCGGTGCCGGCGATGACCTTCATCGCCTCGTCCACGTCGCGTGCGTTCAGATCGGGCATCTTCGCCTCGGCGATCGAGCGGAGCTGAGCCTGCGTGAGACGGCCGACCTTCTCGCGATTCGGCTCCCCGGAGCCCTTCTCCAGCGAGAGCGCCTCCTTGATCAGGACGGCTGCAGGCGGCGTCTTCGTGATGAACGTGAACGAGCGGTCCTCGAAGACGGTGATCTCGACCGGTGTGATGCGCCCGTTCTCCTGCGCCGTCTGGGCGTTGAACGCCTTGCAGAACTCCATGATGTTGACGCCGTGCTGTCCCAGCGCGGGACCGACCGGCGGCGCCGGGTTGGCCTGCCCGCCGGGGATCTGCAGCTTGATCAGGGTGAGTACCTTCTTGGCCATCAGTCGATCTTCTTCACCTGGTCGAAGCTGAGCTCCACGGGAACCTGGCGCTCGAAGATGTCGACGAGCACCTTCAGCTTCTGCTGGTCGGGGTTCACGTCGACGATCTCGCCGTCGAAGTCCGACAGCGGGCCTGACGTCACCTTGACCGACTCGCCGAGCGAGAACTCGACCACGGCCTTCTGACCCTGGGCGCCGACCGGCGCGCCGTGGTGGAGGATGCGGTCCACCTCGGGCTGCGAGAGCGGCACGGGCTTCGCCCCGGCCCCCACGAACCCGGTCACTCCGGGGGTGCCCTTGACGACGGTCCAGGACTCGTCCGACAGGTTCATGTTGACGAGCACGTAGCCGGGAAGGACGCGCTTCTCGGTCTGCACCTTCTGGCCGTCCTTCGTCTCGATGACCTGCTCGGTGGGGACGACCACCCGGCGGAACGCGGGCGCCTGGTTCAGCGAGACGATCCGGTGCTCGAGATTGGTCTTCACCTTGTTCTCGTGCCCGGAGTAGGTGTTGATGACGTACCAGAGAAACATCGGGGCTCCTGGCTCCTAGAGAAGGACGCGGTCGACGAGGGGACGGAAGATCTGGTCGAGGCCCCACAGGTACGCCGCCGACGATCACGCAGGCGATGATCACGACGACGACACCCTGGAACGTCTGCGCGCGGTTCGGCCAGTCGACCTTCCGGAGCTCGGCGACGCACTCGCGGATGAACTGCCCGCGGGGCTGCTGCGCCTTTCGGCCGGTCTGCTGCTTGACCGGCTGCTGCGCCGGGCGGACCTGCACCTGTCGGCTACGGCGACCGGTTGCTGCTCCGTCGGCCGCAGCCCGGGCCGCGCGCCTTTGCTTTCGTGTCTCACGCGCCACGTCTCTACCTCGTCTCGCGGTGCGCCGTGTGCTTACCGCACCAGCGACAGTACTTGTTGAACTCGACCCGGTCCGGCGAGTTCCGCTTCGACTTCTGGGTCTGGTAGTTCCGACGTTTGCAGTCGGTGCAGGCGAGCGTGATTGCGACTCGGACTCCGGTTGCCATTATCCGTTCTCGTTTACTCGGGGTGCGTGCAGAGAGGTTGCGAGTAGCGGCGGCAGGACTCGAACCTGCGACACGCGGATTATGATTCCGCTGCTCTAACCAACTGAGCTACGCCGCCGCGCGCGCAAGAGTGTAGCAGCGCGACAGAAGGGCTTCGGGGTCGAATCCGAGTACGCTGGCGCCGCATGGAGGCCTTGGACGATCTCGTCGGCGAGCTTGCGCGCGAGCACGAGTTCTCGGGCGTGGTTCGCGTCGATCGAGGCGACGAGATCGAGCTCGCGGCGGCATTCGGGCTGGCCAACCGGGCGGCCGGAACCCCGAACCGCGTCGACACGGTATTCGCGATCGCGAGCGGAGCGAAAGGGCTGACGGCTCTCGCAGTGGTGAGTCTGATCGAGGAGGGCTCGCTCGAGCTCTCGACGACGGCGCGCTCGGTGCTCGGCGACGACCTTCCGCTGATCGACGACGCTGTGACGATCGAGCATCTTCTCGCGCACCGCTCCGGAATCGGCGACTACTACGACGAGGACGCTGGCTGGGCGATCACGGATTACGTGTTGCCGGTTCCCGTCCACGAGCTCGACTCGGCCGAGAGCTATCTCGCGGTGCTCGACGGGTACCCCACCGCCTTCGCGCCCGATGAGCGCTTCGCGTACTGCAACGGCGGCTACGTGGTGCTGGCGCTGATCGCGGAGCGGGCGAGCGGCGTGCCTTTCCACGAGCTCGTCCGGCGTCGCGTGTGCGAGCCCGCCGGGATGAGCGACACGGCGTATCTGCGCTCCGACGAGCTGCCCGGACGCGCCGCTCTCGGGTACCTCTCGACCGAGGGGCCGCGAACCAACATCTTCCATCTGCCCGTGCTCGGTAGCGGCGACGGGGGTATCTACTCGACGGTCGCGGACTTCGCGTCGTTCTGGGAGGCGCTGTTCGCAGGGAGGATCGTCCCCAGCGGCCGGGTGGCGGAGATGGTCGAGCCCCGGAGCGAGGCGCCGTCCGAGTCCAAGCGCTACGGCCTGGGCTTCTGGCTCCACGAGTCGAGCAAGACCGTGATCCTGGAGGGCTACGACGCAGGCGTCTCCTTTCAGAGCTTGCACAATCCGGACACGCGGCGGACGTGCACGATCATCTCGAACACGTCCGAAGGCGCGTGGCCGATGGCGCGTGCGCTCGCGGATCATGTGGGCTGAACCAGCGGAAGCCCATATGGTGCTCCGACCGGTCGGGCTCGTAGGATCGCGGCCGTGATCCGCATTCCCCCGCAGCGCGGAGGCTGGCTCGAGGTCATCTGCGGGCCGATGTTCTCGGGCAAGAGCGAGGAGATGATCCGCCGGCTGCGGCGCGCGGAGATCGCCGGCCAGCGCGTCGTCATCTTCAAGCCCAGGATCGACGACCGCTTCGACGCGGCGGACGTCGTCAGCCACGCCGGAGCGCGGATGCGCGGCGTGCCGGTCTCCTCGGTGGCGGAGCTCGTCGCTCGGGCGCAGGGCTTCGAGGTCGTGGGGATCGACGAGGTGCAGTTCTTCGAGCACTCCGTCGTCGGAGCGTCGCTCGATCTCGCCGACGGCGGCGCCCGCGTCGTCGCTGCCGGGCTCGACCAGGACTTTCGTCGGCTTCCCTTCGGGCCGATTCCCGAGCTCCTCTCGCACGCGGAGTTCGTGGACAAGCTCCAGGCCGTCTGCCACCGCTGCGGCGGCCCGGCGACCACCACCCAGCGGCTCGTCGACGGGAAGCCCGCTCCGTACTCCGGAGAGACGGTGCTGGTCGGCGCAGCCGAGCAGTACGAGGCACGCTGCCGCGACTGCCACGAGCCCGGTGCCGATGCGTCGGCCGCTCCGGACGCGTCAGCGGCCGCGTAGCGCTCCCGCGCCCAGGGCCAGGCCGAACACGGCCGCGGAGACGAGGACGATCGTTCCACCGGGTGGTAGGTCCGCGTAGTACGAGATCGTCAGCCCCGCGAACAGAGGAGACGAGGCCGACGGCGATGGACAGGAGGAACGCCGAGCGCATGCTCCACGCGATCCGGGTCGCCGCGCTGACGGGAAGGACCATGAGCGCCGCCACGAGCAGGATCCCGACCACCCGCATGGACAGGGCGACTGTCACCGCGGCCAGCGCCGCGACGGTCACGTTGAGCGCACCGATCGGGACGCCGGCGACGCGGGCGCCCTTCCTCGTCGACGACGATCCCGGCGAGGGGGCGATAGAGCAGACCGACGGTCGCGAGCCCGACCGCGCCGAGCACGGAGATGAGCGCGAGGTCGCTCCGGCTCACGGTGAGGATCGACCCGAAGAGGTACTGGAAGAGGTCGACGTTGAGAGCGCCGGCGGCGGAGATGAGGACGACACCGGCCGCGATGCCCGTGTAGAAGACGAGCGCGAGTGCCTGGTCTCCTGCCGTCTTTCCCTTCGAGCGCAGGAACTCGATCGCGACGCCGCCGAGGAGCGCGGCGACGAGCGCCGTCAGGATCGGGGAGACGTCGAGCAGGATGCCCGCCGCGACACCCGCGAACGCGACGTGACCGATTCCGTCGCCGACCAGCGACTGGCGGCGCTGGACGAGGAAGAAGCCGACGGCGGGAGCGAGAACCCCGACGACAGCGCCCGCACCCAGCGCGAGGCGCATGAACTCGGACTCAAGCATGAGTGTGCGACGGGTCGTGCCAGACACCCGGCAACGCCTGCGGGGGGCCGTCGAACACGATCGTCCGCCGGACGAGTACCAAGCGCTCGACGAAGCGCTCGACAGCTCCGAACTCGTGCGAGACGTAGAGGATCGTCGCGCCGAGCTCCGAGTGCAGCTGAGCAAGGAGCGACGCGAGCGATTCCTGGGACTCGGCATCGACGCCGGTCGTCGGCTCGTCGAGCACGAGGATCGACGGCTCACCGGCGAGTGCCTTCGCGATGAAGGCCCGCTGCTGCATCCCGCCCGACAGGGTCCGCACGGGCGTGTCTGCGACCTCGGCGAGCCCGACCCTGCCCGATTGCCTCGGTGACGAGCTCCCGGTCGCGCCGGCGCAGCGGGCCGAGCAACCCTCCCGCCGCGAGGCGACCGGCCGAAACCACTTCCCGCACTGTCGCCGGCGCATCGCCGCCCAGCTCCGAGCGCTGGGCGAGGTAGCCGAGCGTCCGCCGTCGCGAGAACCGGTGAGCCGGCTCCTCATACAACAATGCCGTCCCGCGCGAGGGTCGCTCCAGGCCGAGGACGACCCTGATCAGGGTCGTCTTCCCTCCCCCGTTCGGACCCGCGATCGCGACGAATTCGCCTTCGTCGATCTCGAGATCGATGCCCTCCAGGACGTCGAAGCCCGAGCGGTACGCGAAAGAGACACCGCTGAGCGCGACCGCTAGCGACATCCGAGGGCGCCTCTCAGGGCCGCCAGGTTGGCGCGCATGACGGTGAGGTAGTCCTCGCCTGTCGCAAGCCTGTCGTCGCTCAGGCCCTCGAGCGGATCGAGAACGGCGACCTTCACGCCGGCTTCACGCGCGACCGTCTCCGCGACTCGATCCGAGACGAGCGGCTCGGCAAAGACCGTGGTCGCACCGGACGCTCGCACGTCGGCGATCAGCCGCTCGAGCTCGCGCGGCCCCGGTTCGGCCTCGGGCGAGGCGCCGCTGAGCGAGAGCTGCGTGAGGCCGTAACGCGCCGCGAGGTGGCCGAAGGCCGCATGGCTCGTAACGAGGGTTCTGCGCTCGCAGCGTCGGAGCGCACGCCGATAGTCCTCGTCCAGCTCCAGGAGCTCTCGGGCGAGAAGCGCAGCCTGATCCGGGCGCGCGAGGGCCCGGCCGATCTCGTTCGCAGCGTCGGCGAATCTCACCGGATCGAGCCAGACATGTGGGTCGGGCTCCCCGTCGAGCACGTCGACGGAGGTTCCGTCCCGCTGGGCGACGGCATCCTCCACCGCGGGCTGGAAGCCGCCCCCCGCATAGATCACGAGTCGGGCAGTACGAATGGTCTCGACGTCACGCGGAGAGAGCTCGACATCGTGCGGCTCGGCCCCCGCCGGAGTGAGGTTCACGATCTCGGTTCCGTCGATCGCGATCCGCTCGGCTGCCCAGGCCAGTGGGTAGAAGGCCGCGACTACGGAGTCGGAGCCTTCGTCGCCGGCTGCACCACCACCACAACCGGCGAACGCCAAGAGCACGACGAGCGCCAGGACACGCACGTGGCCACGCTAGCACGTCGTTGAGAACGGGTATCATTATCGTCGTGGCGGAACCGTGGACGGATCACGTGCTCGACCTGATGCGCGCCGGGAGCGGACGCAGTGGCGGTGCCCGCCGAGTCGTCGTCGAGTTCCTCGGCGGCCAGGAGTGCTGCCTCTCGGCGCAGGAGATCCATGACCGCGTTCGCTCCGAAGGCACAGGGGTCGGAATCGCGAGCGTCTACCGCGCGCTCGAGGGGCTGGACGAGCTCGGGCTGGTGCAGCGGGTCGACCTCGGCGACGGAGTTTCCCGTTTCGAGCGGATCGATCCGCGTGGCGACCATCACCACCATCTCGTCTGCGGTGACTGCGGCAAGGTGGAGCCGTTCGAGGACAGCGACCTCGAGCGGGCGCTCGGTCGGGTCGCGGGCGGGCGAGGCTACGAGCTGGCCGCGCACGACGTCGTCCTCCGCGGCGCCTGCGGCGACTGCCGCGTCCCTTGACCTCTCGCGTGTCGGCCGCGAAGCGGCCGTAGGCTCTTCGCGCGACCGGAATCTCCGCGAGCAGATTCCGGTCTTGCGCACTACTCGACGAGCTGGAGCAGCTTGAACATCGGCATGTACATGGCGATGATGATGATCCCGACGACGAGGCCGACGCCGATCATCATCAGCGGCTCGACGATCGAGGTCAGCGCCTGGATCGACGCGTCCACCTCGTCCTCGTAGAAGTCGGCGATCTTGTCGAGCATCTTCTCGAGCTCGCCCGTCTCCTCACCGACCTTCACCATCTGCGAGACGAGCGGAGGAAAGACCGGATTCTCGATGAGCGGCTCCGCGATCGGGATCCCCTGGTGGACCTTGGCCCGGACGTCGGCGAGCGCGGATTCGACGACCCAGTTGCCGGCGGTCTGGCCGGAGATCTCGAGCGCCTTGATGATGTCGACGCCGGCGGCGACGAGCGTCGCGAGCGTGCGCGAGAAGCGCGCCATCGTGACCTTGAGGACGACCTTGCCGATCCCGGCCGGCGCATGCAGCTTGAAACGATCCCACACCTGCTTTCCCGAGGGAGTCTTCTTCCAGCGCCGGAAGCCGTAGATCGAGGCTCCGATGGCGGGGAAGACGATGAACCAGTACCCCTTCAGGACATCGGAGGCGGCGACGATGATCTTCGTCAGGATCGGGAGCTCGCCGTCCAGGTCCTTGAAGATGTCCTCGAAGATCGGGACCAGGAACATCAGCATCCCCGCGAGCACGAGGAACGCGAAGCAGAGGACGAGCGTCGGATAGATCATCGCGCCCTTGACGCGTCGTTTGATCTTCATCTCCTTCTCGATCTGGAGAGCGACGCGATCGAGAACCGTGTCCAGGATGCCGGCGGCTTCCCCGGCTTCGACCATCGCGATGTACAGCCGGTCGAAGACCTTCGGATGCTGCGCCATCGCCTGGGAGAGCAGCATTCCGCCCTCGACGTCGGCCCGCACCTCGCGGACGACCTCGGAGAGCGCCTTGTCATCGGTCTGCTGCTCGAGGATGAGGAGCGCGGACACGACGTTCAGACCGGCATCGATCATCGTCGCGAACTGCCGCGAGAAGACCTGGAGCGACCGCTGCTTGACCTTCTTGCGGCGGCCCCCCGACGTCTCTTCGCCGATCTCGCTCAGCTCGACCGGGCGCAGGCCACGTTGCAGCAGCTGCTCACGCGCCGACGTGCGGTCGGCCGCAGAGATCTGGCCCTCGGACTCGACTCCGAGCGAGTTGATCGCGTTGTAGGCGAACGCGGCCATGGAGCTACGGCTTGTCGGGGTCGTCGTCCGGCTTCTTCTCCGGCTCACCCTCGCCAACCGCGACGAGCACGAGCCGGTACCGCGCTCCCGTCGTCGTGTTGACGAGAACGAGCGGCTTGCCGACGCGAAGCTTCGTCCCGCCGGCGCCGTTCGCGTACGAGCCGCCGGCGATGCCGACGGTCACGGTCTTCGCCTTCGGGTTCTCCGCGATGAGCACGAAGACGGGATCGGCAGCCGGGAAGACAGCGCCCGCCTCCAGCGCTTGGCGCGTGCCGTTGACCGAGATCACCGTCGCGACTGGCGCGGCGGGATCGTCCGTCGAGAAGTCCTCGCTCGGCGGCGGCTCGTTCTTGCCCCCGTTCCCGTCGCCCTTGCCGCCGCTTCCGGCGTCGCCACTACCGCCGTCGTCGGTGCCAGCACCAGCGTCTTCGGCCTCGTCCGGGTCTTCGATCTGCTGGACGAACGGATCCTTGCGGTCGAAGACGCCGAAGGAGCGGAGCTGGCTCGTGCCCGCCGCGGCAGGTCCACCGGTGTCGACGACTGCAGCCGGAACGGCGCCGCTCGGGACGCCTGAGGTAGGCGTTGCTGCCTCCCCCGTGACCGTGGTCTCGGTTGTCGGCGACGCCTCGCTCGTCGAGCCGCCCATGATCTTCGGAAGCTGGATCGCGAGCAGTGCGAGGAGCAAGAGTCCGCCGACGGCGACGAAGATCTTCTGCTTGCGCTCGCGTGCGGCGCGCGGGTTCGCCTTGGCCATCAGGAGGTGCTCCCTGCCGCCGACGAGCTCGGCTCGAGCTCTTCGTCGGTCGCCTCGGGGATCTCGACCGGCACGATCGGCCCGTCGTAGACGAATGCGTGCAGGACGACGATCGCGTCCAGCAGCGGGAACTTCTCGGTCGCGGACTCGCCGAGCTCGATGCTCTGCACCGCGAAGAGCCGACCCTTCGCCTTGAGCTTTCCGCGCCGCATCTTGACGAGCGCTTGCGTGCTCCGCACGAACCTCGTGATCTTGAAGTAGCTCCCGCCGACCGTCACGGAGATCGGGATGCGAGTCGGCCCGCCCACACTGCTCAGAGGCTCCTGCGGCGCGATCACGCGGAGCGTGACGCCGCTCCGCTCGGCGAGCTTGCTCAACTCGAGCACGAGGCTCGACTGATCTGCGCTCGCGGGCATGGCCTTCGCCAGCCGGAACACGTCCGCAACCGGTGCGCCGCCTGTGCTTCCCGGACGGCCGGAGCTTGCTCGCGCTTCCGCGAGGGCGACCTCCGCCGCGGCCACGGCGGACCCCGCTTCGGCTGCCTCGCCACGCTTCGGCGAGACCAGCAGGAGCCAGACGACCGCCGCGTAGAGAACGACCGCGCCGATGGCGGCGATCGTCAGCGTCCGCGAGGAGAGGGACTCGACGCGCGCTCTCATGGCGTCGCTCCCCGCTTGAGCGAGGCGGACACGATGAACGTCACGAAGGGCTTGCGGGGCTTCTGAGGCTTGCTCTTCGTCTCCCCGCTCGGCGACTCGTTCTGCGGCTCGACCCGTGCGCTCGAGGTGAGGCGGACGTTCTCGAGGGACGGGATGACGCTCAGGCGTGCAAGCACGCGGGCGACGGAGCCGTGGGGTACGTGGCCCCTTCGATCGTGACTCCCGCCGGCGGCGCAGCCGTCGCGGGCGGGGGCGGCGCCGCGCCGGCGGGAACCGGGGCGGTGTCTTCAGGCGCAATCGCGTCGAGCTGCGTGAGCCACGTGTCCTCCGGGAGCACGAACGAGATCTCGCGCAGCAGGCGATCGAAAGGAACGCGGGTCGAGAGAGCGGCAGAGAGCGCGGCGGCGCGATCCGTGCGCTCGCGCACGAGGGAGCCCTGGCTCACGGCGGTGTCCTCCTGGCCCTTGGGCAGCGCGACGATCGCGGCTTCGAGAGCTTCGAGCTCCGCCCGGCGATCGTCGGCCGAGCCTGTCGCGGAGGAGGCGAGGAGCATGGCGAAGGCGGTGACGGCGACGACGCCGCCGGCCGCGATGATGAGCGGGGTTCGTGCGCCCTGCAGGCGTTCGCGCTGCTCGTCGCGGGGAAGAAGATTGACGGCGCGCATGAGTGGCTAGTCCTCGATCCCGAGGCCGATTGCGATCGAGAGCGAGCCCGCCTGCGTCTCGTCGGGCGCGCTTCGCCCGAGCTTCACGCGCCGGAAAGGGTCGCCGAGCCTTACAGGTGCGCCGATTTGTCGTGCCGACCGCTTCGACGAGCCCGGGCATGTGCGCGGTTCCACCGGTCAGGACGATCTCCCCGATCCCGAGCGCACCGGGCTGAGCCTGGTAGAAGTGCAGCGAGGCGATGAGCTCACGGGCGAACGCGGCGAGAGCGCGCTGGATCCCCTCGTAGGCCTTTGCGCTCTGCTCGATCGAGAGCCCTTCGACTGCGACCGGCTCCGCGAACGAGAGCTGCCGCTTGATCGACTCGACTTCGCTCGGCGCCTTGTCCAGCTCCCGCGCGACCGCGACGTTGAGCGACCATCCGCCCCAGTCCAGGACGCGTGTGAACTCGCAGTGCTTTCCGCTGGACACGGCGATCGTGGTGCGGTCGTGGCCGACGGCGATCGCGACGAGCGCGCCCCCGCCGGCGAGGGGATCGCCGGGTGCGGCAAGAGAGCGAAGAAGCGCGAACGCCTCGAGATCGATGCCGACGATCTCGAGACCCGCCCCGCGACAGGCCTGCAGGTAGCGGTCGACGACCTCGCGGTACGCGACGACGAGAAGGATCCGGAGAACGGACGTGCCGTCCTCGTTCGTACGGTCGTCGAGGACGACCCAGTCGAGCACCGCCTCGTCGAGCGGGATCGGGAGGACCTCCTCGGCACGGAAGCGAACCGCGTTCTCCAGCTGGCGGGCGTCGGCGACCCCTTCGATCTCGAACACGCGAACGCCGATGCGGTTGTTGGAGATCCCGAGGCGGATACCTTTCTTCGGAAGCTTGTGCAGCTCGAAAAATCGCGAGAGCGCGCTCGAGAGGGCGATCGGGTCGCGAATCTCCCCCGAGACCATCACACCGGGCTCGAGCGGCTCCCGAACAGCCTCGACGAGCTCCGCCACGCCGTTGTTGAGGACGCGGGCCGCGGCGATCTGGGACGCGCCGATCTTGAGGCCGATGAGCTTCTTCGCACGCTTCTGCTCCTTGGCCACGGGCGAGGCGTCGGCCGTGCGCCTTGCGCTTGCGGAGCTCCATCACGCGCTCCCCGCCAGGCGCAGAGACGATGACGCTGACTGGGCGGCCGGGGACGGAAGGTCGACGGCGATTCCGCTCCGCTCCAGCATTCCGAGCAGCTGCTCCCTGCGGCTCGTGACCGCGAGGGCGCTCTCGACGGTGACGACCCGCCTTTTCAGGAGCTCGGTCAGGCCGTGCTCCATCGTCTGCATCCCGCGCTGCGTCGAGGTCTGCATGACCGAGTAGATCTGCTCGACCTTCCCTTGCCGGATCAGGTTCCGAACGGCGTCGTCAGGGAAGAGGATCTCGAGGCACGCGACGCGACCGGCTCCGTCCGCAGTGGGCAGAAGCGTCTGGGTGACGATGCCCTGGAGGGTGCTCGCAAGCTGCATGCGCACCTGCTCCTGTTGCGCCGGCGCGAAGACGTCGATGACGCGATCGATGGTCGAAGGAGCGCTCTGCGTGTGCAGGGTGGCGAGAACCAGGTGGCCGGTCTCGGCGGCGGTCAGCGCGGTGCCGATCGTCTCGAGGTCGCGCATCTCGCCCAGGAGGACGACGTCCGGATCCTGGCGGAGCGCCGCGCGGAGCGCCTCGGCGAATGTCGGAGCGTCCTGGCCGATCTCGCGCTGGGTGACGACGCAGCGCTTGTGACGGTGCACGAACTCGATCGGGTCCTCGATGGTGAGAATGTGATGAGGCTTCGCCCGGTTGACCTCGTCGACCATCGAGGCCAGAGTCGTCGACTTTCCGGAGCCGGTCGGGCCGGTGACGAGGACGAGTCCGCGCGGCTTCATCGCTAGGTCGCGCAGCGAGTCCGGCAGGCCGAGCTCTTCGAGAGTGCGCAGCTCGGCGGGAACGTGACGAAATGCCGCGCCCAGTGTGCCGCGCTGGAAGTGGACGTTTACGCGGAAGCGGCCGAGCCCCGGTACGCCGTGGGAGAAGTCGAGCTGACGCAGTACCTCGAGTTGCTTCTGCTGCTCCGTCGAGAGGATGCGATAGAGGAGCGTGCGCGAGTCGTCGGCTTTCAGGGACTCGGTGCCTTCCAGCCAGAGGACTTCGCCGTGCACGCGAATGGCAGGCGGAGCGCCCGGCACGAGGTGGAGATCCGAAGCACCGGCCTCCACCGCGCGTGCCAACAGGTCGTCGATCGAGATCGGCGGCGCGTCCATGAACAGGGTGGCTATCGGCACTCCAAACCCTGACCTTGAGCCGGATCCGGCGGCAGTGTCGGACGTCGCCACGCCTCCCCCGCGAGGTCACTCGCGAATCACCCAATCTGGGGTATGGCGGTCCGACTCGAGGCCGATTTCTCTCCCAGCAGCGGCGCAAGACCCCCAACCAACCCCCCGACTGCGGAAGGAGAACCACCTCATGTTCAAGCGGATCCGGCAGCGTCTCGACGGGAACACCGAGCAGGGCTTCACCCTGATCGAGCTCCTCGTCGTGATCATCATCATCGGCATCCTGCTCGCGATCGCCGTCCCCTCGTACCTCGGGTTCCGGGGCCGCGCGGCGGACAGCTCGGCCAAGGCGAACGTTCGTGCAGCGCTTCCCGCGGTCGAGGCGTTCTACGCCGACAACGGCACCTACACGGGTATGACCGTGGCGGCCCTCCAGGCGATCGACCAGAACGTCAACCTGGACGGAGCCCCAGTCGTGACGGCAACGACCTACTGCGTCGACAGCACCGTCAGCGGCAGCACCTGGAAGATCGCTGGCCCCGGCGTCACCACGGCGGTTACGGGCGCCTGCTAAGCAGCACCTCCGTGTGATCGACCGAAGGGCGCGGGAGACCGCGCCCTTCTCTTTGCCCGTAAAGCGGCTTCGACCCTTTGCCGATAGGAGAGTCGTGAGCGTCACTCTGACCCCACCCGTACGCGTCTTCGCCTTCGTCGGCGTGCTCGTCGCCGTCGGGCTCGCCGCGTTTCTCTTTCTGGTGCTGCGACCCGCAGCGACGACACGACCAGCTGCGGCGACCGCAGCCGTTGCGAAGCCTGCGCCGGGGACCACGAAGGCCGCGCCGAAAGCGCCCGTCCGAAAAGCAGCGGCCTCCCGCAAGGCGAAGCTTCCGGGCGAGGGCTTCCCTCTCCCGATTCGTCACGCGCTGCGCCGAAACCGTGTCGTCGTGGTCGCCGTCTATCTGCCGGGCGCGAGCGTCGATGCCTTCGTGCGTCAAGAGGCACGGGCTGGAGCCCGGGGGCGCGCCGGATTCGTCGCCGTCAGCGCGCTCAGCGAGCGCCTCGTGCGCCCGCTCGTCGCCAAGACCGGCGTTCTGCCGGATCCCGCGGTGCTCGTGCTCCGCCGGCCCGGCGTCGTCACGGCATCCCTGGGCGTGACCGACCGCCAGACCGTCGCTCAAGCAGTCGCCCAGGCGCGGCGATGATCGAAGGCGACGCACGGCCCGACGCCGCCCGCGAGCTCTACGTGCGCCATGCGCGGGTCGACGGACGCTCGGTCGCGCTTCTGCGTGCCGTCGACTTCGGAGACTCGTGCGTCGTCGAGGCGGAGGTGTGGCCGCCGAGCATCGCCTCCGAGGAGCCTGCTCGCCCCGGCCCTTACACCTTCAGGAGCCCGGTCGAGGCCACGCGCTTCGTCACGCACGCCGTCGAGGCGCTGATCGTCCTCGGCTGCGAAGTCCACGCCTCCTAGATCCGACCGAGCCAGGCGCCGCGCCCGCGGCGGTGCTACGAGAGGACGCGCGCGAGCTCTTCGACGGAGGTCAGTCCGGTGGCGACCTTCTCCATCCCGTCGTCCCACATCGTGCGCATGCCGCCGTCCATCGCCGCTCGGGCGATCTCGTCGCGGCTGGCGTGGCGGACGGCGAGAGATGCGATCTCCTCGGACATGGTGAGGAGCTGGTAGAGGCCGATCCGGCCTCGGTAGCCCGTCTGGTTGCAGCGCGGGCAGCCCTTCTTGCGGTAGAAGACCGCTCCGTCCGACGCGCGCGCGACCTCTTGCGACACGCGCGCCTCGAGCAGGTCGGCCTCGGACGGCGTGTACGCCTCGCAGCAATGCGTGCAGAGCTTTCGCGCCAGGCGCTGCGCGAGCACCGCCGAGAGCGCCGCGCCCGTGAGGAACGGCTCCACGCCCATCTCGCCGAGGCGGGTGATCGTGGACGGCGCGTCGTTCGTGTGCAGGGTCGAGAGGACGAAGTGCCCGGTGAGAGCGGCTTCGATCGAGATCTTGGCCGTCTCCACGTCGCGGATCTCCCCCACCATCACGACATCGGGATCCGAGCGCAGGATCGAGCGGAGCGACGATGCGAACGTGAGTCCTGCGCGCACGTTGATCTGCACCTGGTTCACGCCGGCCAGGCGGTACTCGACCGGATCCTCGACCGTGATGATGTTGATCTCGGGGCGGTTGATCTGGGCAAGACAGGCGTAGAGCGTCGTCGACTTGCCCGAGCCGGTGGGGCCCGTGACCACGAGGGCGCCGGTCGGCAGGCTGACGATGCCCGCGAGCCGCTCCCGCATTGCCTCCGAGAGCCCGAGCTCGAGCAGGGTCGGGGCACGCCTCGACTTGTCCAGCAGGCGCATGACCACCTTCTCACCCTCGACGGTCGGCAGCGTGGCAAGCCTGATGTCGAGCAGCCGGCCGACGGCTGCCGTCGACAGCGTGATTCGGCCGTCCTGCGGCTTTCGGCGCTCCGCGATGTCGAGCTTCGCGAGCACCTTGAGTCGCGTGGTGACGCCCGCTGACATCCTCTTCGAGATTCGCTGCACCTCGCGCAGGACGCCGTCGACCCGGAAGCGGACGACGAGCGCGTCCTCGTGCGGCTCGAAGTGGACGTCCGAGGCGCCCTCCTCCGCCGCCTGGAAGATGAGTGAGTTGACGAGCCGCACGAGCGGGCCGTCGGAGATTCCGTCATCGGCGTCGAGGTCGTCTCCGGACTCGTCCTCCGCCTCGGCCTCGGCTTCGAGCAGTGCCGTCCCGACCGCCTCTGCGGCCCGAACGAGCTTCTGCAGCTCGACGACGATGTCGTCCCGCGAGCCGACCGCGAGCTCGAGAGGGTGCCTGGTCGCCAGCCGGAGCTCGTCGATGGCATGGAGATTCCCGGGATCGGCGACGACGACCTTGAGCACGTCGTCCTCGAAGGCGTAGGGAACGGCCACCGCGCGCTCCAGCGTGTTCACGGGAATCATCTGCGCGGCGTCGGCGGCCACGCCGGACGCGGCGATGTCGACGAGCGGGAGATGGTGGCGGGTGGCGAGCATGCGGGCGACGCCGTCCGCCGCCGCGGCACCCTCCTCGATCAGGGCATCCGTGACCGAGGCGCCCTCGGAGGTGCGCCCGCGAACGAGCGCGAGTTGGTCGGAGCCCACCAGCTCGGTCGAGCCGAGGAGGTCGAGGACGAGCTCCGCCGTCTCGTTGACGCCGAACGGAGCAGCGAGCTGCTGCTCGGAGGCGTGCTCGGATCCGGAGGGTCGGAGCTTCATGCGATGTCGGTCATGGGCGGCATCCCTCGAAGGGGTTATCGGCAGCGTCGACGCGACGGCTTGACGGTCTCCTCAGAAGAGCTCGAGGTAGCGATCCAGCATGCGCTCACCGAAGAAGAGGGCGATCAGGGCGCCGAAGGACAGGAAGGGGACGAGCGGGACCGCCATCTTGCGGGCAGCCGCTCCATGCCTCGCGAGGAGGACGAGAGCGGGCAGGAGCGCGGCGAGAAAGCCGACGAAGAGCGCGACCGCCACCGTCGCCCCGAGCATCGCGCCCAGCACGAGCGCGAGCTTCACGTCACCCATGCCGAGCCCCTTCGGGTACGCGAGGACGGCGAGGAACAGGAATCCGGCGGCAGCGACGGCGCCGAGCAGCCACTCGGCGCTCGGGTCGATCAGCGTTCGGGCGACGAGGATCACTGCGAAAGCCGGGAGCACGATGCGGTTGGGGACGATTCGGTGCTGGGCGTCGATGACGGAGAGCGTGACGAGAAGCGCGCAGAAGCCGACGGCGAGCACCCCGTAGGCCGTCGGGCCGAAAACCGCCACGCAGACGACCGCCAGCACCGCGCGTCGCCACTTCGACCGCCGGATAGAGCGGCGAGATGTGTGCGGAGCAGTGCCTGCAGCGGCCCCGGAGCAGGAGGTAGGAGAGAACGGGGATGTTGTCGCGCCACAGGATCTCGCGATCGCAGCTCCCGCAGGAGGACGGCGGACGAAGAAGCGAGCGGCGTGCGGGCACCCGCGCGACGACCACGTTCAGGAAGCTCCCGAGCGCGAGTGCAGGAGCGAGCGTGAAGACCGCGGCGGCAGCGTTCACGGACTACTCGCCGGTCGACGCGTCGAAGGAGGATGCAGTACGCGCCCAGACCTTCGTCGTATCGGCTGCGTCGCGGACGACGATCGTGACGAGCTTCACCGCGCGACCGGCCGCGATGGTCTGCCACGTGGCGTACGTGTCCACCCGATAGCTCTTGCCGTCAGCTCCGGTCAACGTCTGTACCGGCACCTTCGTCGTGCAGGGCGCGGTTCCGCAGGCGTTCAGCGCGACCCGGTTCGCGGCGGTCGCCTGGTACGCCGGGTCGGACGAGTAGGGAGAGGCAGCGGCCGTGACGAGGCCGTCCGGGAGCCCGATCGAGTCGTAGCGGATCGCGCGGAAGTTCTCCATCTCACGATCGGCGAGCGCGCCGGCGGTGGTGACGGTGCTCGAGCGCTTGATCTGGCGGATGCCCGACTCGAACATCGCGAAGAGCGCGAGGATGCCGATCATCAGCACCATCATCGCCGCGAGCAGCTCGACCAGCCCGAACCCCTGCTCGTCGCGCACGCGTGCGCGCGATAGAAGAGTCGCCGCAACTCATGTCGAGAGGAATCGGCACCGCAGCGCCACTCCTGAAGCGATTCTCAGTCGGTCGTGTAGCTGTCGGGCACGTTCACGAGGTCGAGCGTGGGGGCAGCGCTTCCAGGCATCCCCGGCACGCCAGTCGAGAACGGGACGAAGCAATTGTCCGTGTTGTTGGAGATGAACAGCTCCTGCGCGATGACCGGCCCGCACACGATCACGCTGTTTCCCTGGGAGAAGTCGTTGACGACGTAGATCGCGCCCTGCCAGGTCGAGTTGTTCTCGATCGTGAACCCGATGGGCGCTGTTGCGCCGCTGACGAGCAGGAGCAGGTTGGCGTCCGGGTTCCAGGTCGCGTCGCACGTCGCGACTCCGCAAAATCTGACGAAATTGCGAATCGTGATGGTGTCACTCGCGTAGATCGAGCCCCTACCCTGATACACGACGTCCCTATTCCCCTGGAACTCGATCTGTCCATCGAAGAACACCACCCCTTCGACGCGAAATGCGCCGGGGGTGCCCGGCGTGTAGGCGATGCGCCCGAGTACGGCCCCAGCTGCCGTCCTTGACCTGACAGTCGTAAGACGAGGTCGGAAAGAGATTCTGAATCGGGTTGCTGCGATTGAGCGCCGTGTCATTGTCGAACTGCCCAGGGAAGCTGCCCGTCGTGCATGTCGGACTCATCGGACCGGGCTTCGCGTTCGTGTACCACGTCGGGAGGTCGACCGCCGGCTTCGTGAGATCCGGCACCGTGCTCGAGAAGACCGTGCGGTACACCTTGTGGGCAGATGTGCACGGCGACACGTAAGAGCCGCTCCACGGGTAGCGGCAACCGCCACCTACCTTCACTTGAGTGACCGGTGCCGGCGCGGTCCCGATCGAAGCCGAGTTCCTGATCTGCACCTTCCCGCGGACCTGCACGAGGTCTGCGGTGATGAGCGCGGAGTTCTCCATACAGAGATCGCCCCTGACGTAGATCGGGGCGTCGATGGTGAGGTTGTTGCCGAGCGTCGTGCAGCTCGTCGTGTCCGCGAAGAGGTACCCCCACGCAGGATCGAGCCCAGGCGTAGTGGCTACGAGCACCTGGCTCGAGACCGATCGTGAGATCGACCCCGTCGCACCGGTCGGGTTCGCATGCGTGCCGGTACCCGTCAGCGTCCAGATCTTCGTGCCCGAGTTGTAGGTTCCCGAGTAGTTCACCGTCCCGCCCTCGAGCGTCAGCGATCCGGAGCCGACCGCGGCCGCGTCGGTGGGATCGGCGGCGTTGAACAGAATCGCACGGGCGTAGTTCTCTCCGGCCTCGGCGAGGTTGACCGCCCTCGCGTCTTCGGTCGAAACCTCGGCATGACTGGCTCCCGATCCCGCATAGAAGACGAGCGTCGATCCGGCGAGCATCAGGAACGCGAGGATCCAGACCGCCATGACCAGCGCAACGCCGCTCTCGTCTCTGAACTGTGGCCGCATGATTGTGGTGTTCTCCGGCTGCCGTCTACGCCGGAATCTCAGTCTCTTGAGGATTCGGCGATCGGTCGTCCCTCAGCCGGGGGAGGCATGGTGTGCCTCGTTCGGGTGACATCACAACCGGATCGTGTTCCGGAGCACGATGTCGTCCTGGAGCCGCCACTCCGTGCCCGTGTCGGTGGGATTGAGGTTCACCGGGATGTCGACGCGGAGCCGGCCGAGCGTTCCGGCCGCCGGGATGTAGTAGGTGAACGGCGTGCTCGCCGTCAGATAGTCGGCCACGACCACGGCCGCACCCGCGTCTGCCGCCCTGGTGAGCTGCCAGCGTCCCGTCGCGACCGTCTGGGTCGCATAGGTGACGGTCGCAGCCGTTCCCGAGCACGCGGTCGGAAGCGTGACCGTGACCGTCGCGACCGCCGTCCCGTTTGGCGCCGAGATGGCGTTGGCGCAGTGGAGCTCGCGTCGGATCTTGTCCATCGCCAGACGCGCGTTCTGCTGCGCCTGGAACTCGCGACTCGCGCGCACCTCCGCGCGGATCCCGGACTGGAACATCGCCGTCAGGCCGGCCAGGACGAAGCCGAGGATGGCCATCACCGTCATCAGCTCGACCAGCGTGTAGCCGGACTGACCTCGAAGCGATCGCACGACGCGGAGCATCGTCAGGAGCCCGCGAGTCGGAGACCCAGGGGCTCAGGCGCGGACTCGGGCTCTGGCTCGGGCACCGGTGCGGAGACCGGCTGAGCGAGATCCTCGACCGGTTCCGAGCTCGCGGCTGCACGGCTCTTGAGCGCGTGCTCCACCGCAATCTCGAAGTCGTGCCGGTTGGTCGCCGCGTTCGCCGCGGTCTCGCGGTCGACCAGGCCCGCGAGGACGAGATCGATGAGCGCCTTGGCGAAGGTCTGCATGTGGAAGAACTCGCCCTCTGCGATCGCATCGGAGATCTCCTCGGTGTGCCGCTCTCTGATCAGCTCGGCGATGCGCGCATTCGTGACCATGACCTCGACTGCCGGAATGCGCCCCCCTCCTACCTTGGGCAGCAGCCGTTGGCTGATGACGCCACGCAGGACGCCGGCCATGATCGAGATGATCTGAGGCTGCTTCTCGGGCGCGAAGTACTCCACCATGCGGCTGATGGTCTCGGCGGCGTCGAGGGTGTGCAGCGTCGAGAAGACGAGGTGGCCCGACTCCGCGGCCTGGAGCGCGACCTGCGCGGTCTCGGCGTCGCGGAGCTCGCCGATCAAGATGACGTCGGGGTCCTGGCGTAGCACCCGGCGCAGGGCCTGATCGAAGCTCTCCGTGTCGAGGCCGACCTCGCGCTGATTGACGATGCAACCCTTGTCCGGATGGAGGATCTCGATCGGATCCTCGATCGTCACGATGTGCTGGCGCCTCGATGAGTTGATGTGGTCGAGCATTGCCGCGAGCGTCGTGGTCTTCCCCGAACCGGTCGCGCCGGTGACGAGCACCAGGCCGCGCTGCTCCTGGGCAAGCTGCGCCACACCGTCGGGGAGGTGGAGGTCGCCGAAGTTCGGGATCACGTCGGGAATGACCCGGAACGCGAACGAGATCGCTCCCCGCTGCCGAAAGCCGTTCACCCGAAAGCGTGGCAGGCTCGGCTCCGAGTAGGCGATGTCGAGGTCGCCGGACTCGTCGAAGATCCTTCTCCTCTCGGGAGCGGCCGCGGTGACCCGGTCGAGGACCGCCTCGAGCTCGGCGTCGCCGAACACGCCGAAGCTCTCGGCTGGAGCGAGCTCGCCGTCGAAGCGCAGCACCGGCGGCTGACCCACCTTGAAGTGGACGTCGCTGGCGCCCGATTCGACCGCATGTCGGAGCACGGCCGTCAGATCCATGGACAAGCTCGTGCATCGGCACGAGCGGTGGTCGTCTTTAGATCAAGGGACCGGCGGAGTCATCCGGGCCAACCGTGCGAGCGCACGGAGCGGCGGGCGCGCGACCCCGCGAGCCTCGCTCGGATGGGCGAGATCGCCGCGCAGGAGACCGACCACGGCGTCGAACACCCCCGGCGCGCGCATAGCCCAAAGGCACGCGCGGGGGAAGCGATCCGCGACGCGCTTGGCCTTCCAGGACGCAGCTGCGTGCCGGTCGAGCGCTCCTGCGAGCGCTTGCTCGTACTCCTCGGGACGTCCCCCGAGGACCGCCTTGGCGGCCAACTCGGCGGAGACAAACGCTTCGTAGATCCCGTCACCGGACAAGGGGTCGACCAGCCCGGCAGCGTCGCCGACGAGCAGCACGCGTTCGTTCGCCGAGCGCGAGGTGGGCCGCCGCATCGGGAGGCGATGCCCGCGGACCTCGCTGAGCGCTTCCGGCTCGACCCCGTGCGCTCGAGCGAGCCGGGATAGATGCAGGCGGAGCCTCGGCCCCTCCTCCAGCCAACCACCCACTCCCAGGTTGGCGTGGTCGCCCTTGGGAAAGACCCACCCGTACCCCCCGGGCACGACGCCGAGCTCGACCCACGCGGTGCCGCGATACGGGCCCGACTCGAGGTCTGCCCACGAGACGTTGCCCTCGAGCGCCACCCCGGGGCGGATCCCCGCACCCAGCCCGGCCGAGCGGGCGACGATGCCGTTGGCACCGTCGGCGCCGATGACGAAGGAGGCCTCGATCCGCGATTCACCGACCGTCGCGTGGGCACTGCCAGCCTCGATCACGAGCTCGCTCACGGACCCACCGTCACGGAAGTCGGCTCCGGCCGCCGTGGCCTGCTCGGCCAGATACGCGTCGAGCTTCCGGCGCTGGGTCATGAGGATCACCGGCGTGGCGCTCGCGCGAGCCACCCTCGTCCGATAGTCGGCGCGGAGAACGAAGCGGTCGACGACGTGCTCGACGACCGGCGAGACGTCGCACGGAACGTGCCGCAGCGCACGGCCCGTCAGTCCGCCCCCGCAGGGCTTATCGCGCGGAAAGCGGGCGCGGTCGGCGAGCAGGACGCGCGCCCCGCCGCGCGCGAGACGCATCGCAGTCGCCGAGCCCGCCGGCCCGGCGCCGACCACGAGAACATCGAAGCGCTCCACGACCGGGATCGTAGGCGCCACGCGGCGCCCGGCTACAATTGCGCGCCCTGCAGGGGTTCCCGAGTGGCCAAAGGGGGCGGGCTGTAAACCCGCTGGCTCAGCCTTCGGAGGTTCGAATCCTCCCCCCTGCATCGCGCGCCCCTGGGCTACAGTCCCGGTCTCGCCCTCTTAGCTCAGTCGGTAGAGCACCTCCATGGTAAGGAGGGGGTCGACGGTTCGAGTCCGTCAGAGGGCTTGTGGAAAAGGCCCCCTAACGCGGGCCTTTCTCTCTGGACTCGCACTTCATGCGAGTCGTTCAGGACGGATCGGTCAACCTCCGGCCGAACGCCGATCCCACGAGCCGTAAGTCCACTGACGATCCCATCCCGCGACTCCGCGTCACGCCTCACGAACGGGGTCGCCGACGGGAGTAGCGCCGCTTCCGGGCTCGTCGTTTAAATGAGTTCTCGGCGTTTCGCGAAGGCGTCGAACCCTTGGCGCAAATTTGCATGGCCGAAGCGTGGCCCACTGGGCACGACGACGACTTGGAGCGCCGTCGCCGACTGACGTATGCGAGTTCTGTGCGTTGTGTGGGCACCGTCGAGAGCGACCGTCACCTGACATCTGCGGAACATATCGCCCTCGCAACGCGGCCCGTATTCCAACTCTCGTGGTACAGGTCGGGCACCCCCCTCGACCACATCGTCGGCCGGGCTCGGGTCCTTGGGGAGGCCCGCTAACTGATCTAGCCCACTAAGGGTTCATCTCGTCCATCGGAGACATTGAAGGGTTCATCTCGTCCATCGGAGTCATCGGGTCGCTCCCCGGAATGGTGAGTGCGGGAATCGCGTCGGGAGCCGCGAGTAGTAGTACGCCCAGCACGATCAAGATCGTCACCGTCCCGTAAATCGCGGCACGACGGGACGGAATCAGCTTCTCGAACGCGATGAGCCCGGCTACCAGGGCCATCCATGCGAGGCTCATGACCCCCAGAGCGAAGAGGGATGCCATCAGCGCCCAGCAACAGCCGATGCACCACGCCCCGTGCCTCGCTCCCATCTGGAGCGCCCCCAAACGTCCGCTGCGCCAGGAGCCGAGCAAGAACCCGAGCGGACTTCGGCACTTGCCGAGACACACGTCCTTGAGCGGCGTCAGTTCGTAGATGGCCGCGACGATCAAGGTCGCTCCTGCTATCCAGCGACCGGCACGATCCCATGCGAGCACGTCGCCCGACATGCGGTCGCCTGCGGTCGCAACCGCGAAGGCGAGCACGCCGATGCTCGTCCAGGCAGCGAGGTATCCGGACGTGAAAAGCAGGGGCGCGACCGGCGAGCGACTGTTAGTCATGCTCGAATAGAGGGCGACCGTCGGGGCGACCGACGGAAACATCATCGCCGCCATCATCACGATCCAGACGCCCGCGAACCACGTGAGCGTTCCGAGTTCCGTCCACGGCCCACCATCCATGCCCTGCATCTTGTCCCCCGTCCACAACCAACCAACTGCGGCGAGACCGAAGAGAAGCGCGATCAGCCCGAGGCGCGTCTTGGACGCCGCAAGAGCCGGCGCGAGCCCCCCGGAGCCGGGTGCGCGTTCGTGGGTCGACGCGATCAAAAGCTCAAGCTGCCCACGTGAAGGGTGCCGACAGTCCCGTCTTTCCCTCGTACTCGATGCCGAAGGCGCTTATCTGTGACCGCGTCGCCTCGGCAGCTGTCAACTCGGATCCGACGGGGTGGAACACGCCGACCAGGCGAGCAGGTTCCCCGGTCTCGATGCCGAACGGCACGATGTCCTCGACTTCGAAGTCGATCGCGTCTCCGATGCGGACGCTGTGGCGAAGGCCTTCCTCGACAACCTCGATGGGAGCACGCTCAACGCCGAGCACCTCGCCGATCAGCGGGGCCAGCCCGGCCATCGGCCCGCCCTTCTGCCCGCCGAAGACGGCGGTCAGCTTCTCCATCTGGTCGTCGGTCGCGTCCTCGTCGACGAACATGCCGAGACGCCAATTGCCCTCGGTCATGACCTTCGGCGTGTCTGCGATGACGGCGACCGTACGTCCGCTGACATCTGTTCCCTCAACGTCGCCCTCTGCGACGTTGAAGACAAGCGTGACGCGGCAGTAGTCGTACGTCGCGCCGTGGTCAAACGAGAAGTTGCACGGGCACATGAGATCGCACGAGCACGTCTCGAAGTAGCTGCCTGTGAGATTCCAGGACACGTCGACCCCCTTCTCCGGGAATAGGCCGAGGCGATTCTTAGCCCGCGGACGTGTTGTGTCAACTGTCGCGACCGAGTGAGGCTTCGACGTTGGCTTCGAAGACTCCAGGCATCAGGCTCGCAACGAACTTCGGAAAGGAAACCCACGAGTGCTCCCCCTCGCGAAAGCACCCGGACGGGCGGGCCTGCTCTCGGGGGGGTGCGTAGCCTTCCCACCACCGAAAATCCGCCTCAGAATGAGGTGGCGGAAGACACCGGTCCGTCTGGCGCTGTCGGCACCCACGGACCCTCGATATAGGTTGCCTCCGCGTCGCCCGGCCAAGGCGGCATCGTGATGCATAGAAACCGCAGCGCCTCCGCCCCGGTGCAGCGGTACTGGAAGGCGGTACCGACCGGGATGTCGATGGAGACACCCGGCGTCAGAACGGTCACCTCTTCCCCGCTCTGGTCACGACGCCAAATTTCCCCCCGGCCGGACAGGACGTGCCAGAACTCGCTCACCGTGGCATGGACGGTCGCCCGGTTCACCTGCCATGGCGGGACAGTGGAATGGATCATGTCGCCGGTTGTGCCCCCCATCAAGTAGCGGATCTCCGCCCCCGCGGGGGAGCGGGCACCGGGGTTCTCGGGAAGCGGGCGGGTCTGCATGGGCACTCCTTCGCGGGCTCGTCCAGAGCCTAGGCGGCCACCGCTGGCAACAACGGAAACTACCCGCCCCTCAGTAGTTGCGGGTAGCCGGGATCCGCGGCTGCAAGCTCCGCATCGTGCAGGTCGACGTTTGGGCTCGTTGAGGTTGCGCGCTCGGCGGCGGACGGTGGTCGAGTGCCGTTCTGCAACGTCCTCTTCTGAGAACTAGAGAAGACGTGTCATGAAGTAGTTGCTCCCGGTCTCCAAGTAGCTCCCGAACGGCTCACAGTGCACGAAACCGGCGTCGGCATACAGCCGGCGCGCGGGCTCGAATGCGTCCGTCGTGCCGGTCTCTAGGCTGACTCGAAGATAGCCGCGCGCCTTCGCAACGGCGAGCAGCTGTGCGACCATCGCCCGTCCGACACCTTGCCCTCTCGCGTCCTTGGACGTGTGCATCGACTTGATCTCGACGTGCTCAGGATCGAGTTCCTTGAGCGCCCCAACCCCGAGCAGGTTTCCCTCGAGCCGGAGGCTGAAGAACGTGATCGAGGGGTCGAGCAGCCCGGGCAGGTCGAGCGCGTGACTGAACTCAGCCGGTGTTGATGCACGGGCGAACGCGAGATGCTGTTCGAGGAGAGCTCGAACGTCCTTGCGGCGCGGGTCGTCGATCGCGATCGAGTAGACGTCCACCGCCGGCGTTCTATCGCAGCGGCGTGGGCGTCGGGCGACGCCCACGCCCGCCGCACGGCTACCTCAGCAGCACCCGTCCCCGGCATCGCAGCAGTCGCTGTCACAACACCATGCGTCCATGGGGCTCCTCCTTTCATCGAAGTTTGTCGATGCAGAAGTCTAGATGGTACATTGACGGTCGTCAATGAATACGCCTTCCGTACTCGAGCCCATCTGTTGCGTTTCGGATGCGCGCCCTATGGGCCGCGAGGCAGCCGAGGAGCTGGCCACGACCTTCAAGGCGCTCGCCGACCCGACCCGCGTTTCGATCGTCAATCGACTGGCCTCGGCCGAGGAGTGCTGCGTGTGCGACTTCACGCAGGCTTTCGAGATCTCGCAGCCAACCGTGTCACACCACCTGCGAATCCTGCGCGAGGCGGGCCTCGTGGAAGCCGAGCGCCGCGGCACCTGGGCCTACTACCGCCTAGCGCCTGGCGCAATCGAGCGCCTGCGCGACGTGTTCTCGCCCACCGGCGCCGTCGCATGAGCCCTGCGGCGGAGGTTCTCTTCGTCTGCGTCCACAACGCCGGCCGCAGCCAGATGGCAGCCGCGCTACTCACCGAGAGGTCCCAACGCCGCGTCCACGTCCGCTCGGCCGGTACGCAACCTGCCGAGGGGATCAACTCCGTCGTGGTCCAGGCGATGGACGAGATCGGCATCGACCTCGGCGAGGCCGCCCCGAAAGCCCTAACCGACGAGTTCGTACGCGAGGCCGACGTCGTGATCACGATGGGCTGCGGCGACGCCTGCCCCGTCTATCCCGGCAAGCGCTACGAGGACTGGACGCTAGACGATCCTGCGGGCCAGGATCTGGAGACCGTGCGCAAGATCCGCGACGAAATCGACGAGCGCGTCCAGAAGCTTCTCATCGAGCTCCTTGCCTAGACCCTCGCTCGTCCGCCGCTGCTTGGCAGAAGCGGTTGCCACGTTCGCCCTCGTGTTCGCAGGGTGCGGGGCGATCGTCGTGAACAGCGAGCGCGGCGGTTCCTTGGGCGAGACGGGGATCGCGGCTGCCTTCGGCCTGGTGATCATGGCGATGATCTATGCCACGGGGCATCTCTCTGGAGCCCACATCAATCCGGCCGTCACCATCGCCTTCACGGCAACACGCCACTTTCCGGTTCGCGAGGCCGCGGCCTACATACCTGCGCAGTTCGCAGGCGCAATGGCGGCGGCTGGACTCCTTGACCTGCTCTGGACAGGCACGCCGGCCAAGCTTGGTGCAACCGTCCCTAGCGTCGGCACGGGATCCGCCCTCGTCTATGAGTTCGTCCTGACCGCCGTGCTCATGTTCGTGATCACCGCGGTAGCGACGGACACTCGTGCGGTCGGCGCGGCGGCTGCGATTGCGGTTGGCGGAACGGTGGCACTCGACTCGCTGTTCGGTGGAGGCGTGACTGGGGCATCGATGAACCCGGCTCGCTCCTTCGGCCCCGCGATCTTCGCGGGCGAGTGGACGGACTTCTGGATCTATCTCGTCGGACCGGTCACCGGGGCAGTTGCAGGTGGGCTGCTCTACCGAGCTGTCAGGGAATCGGAACGCTCCGGCGGGCACGCGGAGCAGAGCAGCTAGCGCAACGGACTGTGGCGAACCCGTCCACCCGGCCTGGTTGATGCATGCCGTCCCAGCGAGCACGGCGGCGCGCTGGATGCACACAGCGACCCACGCAAGCACCTGGCTCGCGCGGCGGCATCCCCACCACCGGACAGGTACAACCCGCTGCGTGGCACCGCGGTCGGTCCGCCTCTCGAGCCCGGAACGTGTCCTGTTCCCCGACGAAGGGATCACGAAGCGCGACCTGTTCGAGTACTACCGGGCGATCGCGCCAGTACTCGTCCCGCACCTGCGCGACCGGCCGTTCACGATGAAGCGCTCGCCCTACGGAGTGGCCGGGGAGGTGTACTTCCAGAAGCAGGCGCCGAAGGGGATGCCCTCCTGGATCCCGACGCGCACCTACCGCACCCACCCGCGCGGAGGCGGATCGCGGCTCGTCGACTTTCCGCTCGTCAACTCGCCGGAGGCGGTCCTCTGGATGGTGCAGATGAACTGCATCGACATGAACGCCTGGTACTCGCGCGTCGACAAGCCGCATCGGCCGGACTTCGTTCTCTTCGACCTCGACCCGCCCGATGGCGGCTTCGCGCTCGCAGTCCGCGTCGCTCACCTGATCCGCGAGGAGCTCGAACGGCTCGAGCTCGAGTCCTACGTCAAGACGAGCGGCGCCGACGGGATTCACGTGCTCGTCCCGATTGCGCGCCGAGCGACCTACGAGCAGACCTACGCGTTCGCGGAGCGGGTGGCACGCGGGCTCGAGGAGCAGCACCCAGGGCTGGTCACGACCGAATGGCTGAAGCGCAAGCGCGAGGGCGTGCTCGTCGATCACCGTCAGAACGCGCGGGGAAAGACGATCGCCTCGGTCTACTCGGTGCGGCCGAAGGCGGGCGCGCCGGTGTCCACGCCGCTGCGCTGGGACGAGCTCACGGAAAACCTGACGCCGCGCAGTTTCGGCATGCCCGAGGCGCTGAAGCGCGTCGCGGAGCACGGCGACCTGTTCGAGCCCGTGCTCGCGGGCGGCCAGGCACTCGGGCGTGCCCGGAGGAAGCTGCCCTAGCCCACTGCTTTTTTCACGAGCGCGCCGATCCTCTTCTCGTCGGCGGCGGTCAGCGTCTTCAGCGCGAACGAGGTCGGCCACATGGATCCATCGTCGAGGTTCGCCGTGTCGTTGAAACCGAACGTCGCGTACCTCGACTTGAACTTGTCCGCGCTTTGGAAGAAGCACACGATCTTGTCGTCCTTGGCATACGCCGGCATCCCGTACCAGGTCTTCGGCGAGAGGCCCGGGGCACTGGCCGTGACGATCGCGTGGAGCTTCTTGGCCATCGCGCGATCCTTTGCTGGCATCTCGGCGATCTTCTCGAGCAAGGCTTTCTCCCCATCCGCTTTCCGGGCTTCCGCCTTCAGCTCCTGGGCGCGCTCCTTCATCGCCGCGCGTTCTTCGGCCGTGAATCCCGTGGACGACTTGGTGTCTGCTCTGCTCTTCTTTGCAGCTTTCTTCTCAGCCATTGCGAGATACCTCCTCCGGGCGGGTCAGCATGCCATCGTCAGCGGGTCACGCGTCGAACGGTAGTCGCTGCAGCAGCTCGTCCACGCGCGCGTAGCCACCCTTGGTTCCTTCCTCGACGCCGTACTGCATCGTCGTGTCGCGCTCCTCCGTCGTAGCGAAGCGCATGGTGCGACGTCGCCCGGCCCCCGGTCCTCTGTGCGGCTTTACGCCTCCGGTCGGTAAGCCAGGTATACCACTCCGTTCTCGTACGACTCGCAGGTCGCAGCGACAGGCTGCGAGGCGCGGCTCCTTCGGGGAAGAGCCGCGGACCGGACCCGCGCGTGAGCGGGTAGACGAAGAGATGGAGTCGTCGACCAGGCCGTCCGCGAGCATCGCTCGCACCAGCGTGACGCTGCCGCTGACATAGAGGTCGCCGTCGACCTCGTTCTTCAGGCCGCGGATCGCGGCCGGGTCGTACGGCCCGACGACCTTCGAGTTCCTCCAGGTCGCGTTCGTTAGCGTTCCGGAAACGACGTACTTGGTGGTCTCGTTGAAGAACGGCGCTCCCGGATCGTCCTCGACGGTTCGTGTCGACCACGCCGGCTCGAACATCTCGTAGGTCGTCCGCCCGAGGAGGATGCCTCGACGACGTTCCGTGACGCCGCCGATAGCCTCTCCCATACGCGGGTGGAAGCCGTATTCGAACGTCCACGTCGGCGCGTCGATCACACCGTCGAGGCTCATGAACTCGTGTACGTGTATCGCTCCCACGTCTCACCTCAGTGTGGGTCGCGATTGTAGACCCCGACTTCTCTGCGAATTCATCTCAGTCGACCGTTGGCGCGCCACCGGCGACTAGCATCCAGGCATGAGCGCACCCATTGTCCTGGTTCCCGGGTTCTGGCTCGGCGCCTGGGCGTGGGACGAGGGCCCGCCGCCCTGCGCGCTGACGGGCACGACGTCACGGCTCTGACGCTGCCGGGTCTTGGGTCGACCGACGCCGACCGATCCTCGATCACGCTCTCCGACCACATCGACGCGATATGTACGATTCAGTGACAGCGGCAGAAGCTACACTCGTGGTCGCCGTCCGCAGTGGCACCGGGGCTCCCGGCTCTGCGTAGAGCAACCGCGTACCGAACAGATCGCGACGATGCATGCAATTCAAGACGTGGCCCGCGAAGGGCGCCGCTGGATCCAGACTTCGACACCGCCGGAGAAGCCGCTTCCATCTCGAGAATGGCTCGAAACAGAAGAGTACCTTCGACGGGCTCCAGCGACCCGCGGCTCGGAACGTTCCGGCAACAAGCCGTTCCCCAGCCCAGGAGGATCACCCTCCGCGAGGCAGCCGCGCTCAACTCCGGGACGATGTCGCCGCCCCTCGACGTACCCGGCCCCGTCATCTGCACCCGCGTCGCATCCGAGGATTGCGAGGACGCGCTGAAAAAGGTTTGCACGTTTCTCGCAGGCCTGGCCGAGTTGCGCGACGTGGCCTGATCGATCTGCCGAACAGGCGCTGGCAGATATCGTCCCGCCCGCAGGAGCTGACCACGATCATCAGCGCTCTCGCGCGTCAGACGGTAAAATCTCAGGAACAGTTCCTACCGGTAGTCGTCGGGGTTCGTGTCGCGGCCGCGCTCGACGTCGTCGATGTAGCGCCAGACGTCGGGCTGCGAGCCGTCGACGTCGGTGAACCCGTATTCGCGCGCGAGCTGGCCCGAGGTGACCGACTGCTGGTTCCATCGCGCCCGCTCGGGATCCGCCGCCATCGCGGCGACGGCGCGCCCGACGTAACGCGGCGACTCGGAGAGCGCGAAGCCCGGAGGCGCCGACGAGCAGGGCGTCGCGCCAGTCCTCCTCGGTCACGCCGAAGTTCTCGAGCATCATCTCCGAGCGCAGCAACCCGGGCGTGACCGCGACCGCGGTCGCTCCGTGGCTGCGAGCTCGTGGCCCTGCGAGAACGCCAGCCGGTTCACGGCGACCTTGGCCAGGTCGTAGAAGACCGAGATGCGGTAGTGCGACGCGTTGTACGTCGGCGTGCCGTCGGTCACCTCGACGAGCAGGCCGCCGGGCTCGTCGATCAGCAGCGGCAGCAGGTGGTGCGAGGTGATGAGGTGGGTGTCGATCGCGAGGCGCAGGATCCGCAGCCCCTTGTCGAGGTCGTGCTTCCAGATCGGCGTGTTCCACTCGCTCGGCCCGCCCTTGAGCACCTCGCCGCCCCAGATGTCGTTGACGAGCACGTCGATGTGGCCGTGGTCGCTCCGGATCCGCTCGGCGAGGCTCCTCACCTGCTCCGGATCGAGATGGTCGACCGCGATCGCGACGCCGGTGCCACCGAGTTCGGTGACGAGCTCGGCGGTCTCTTCGATCGTCTCGGCGCGGTCGTAGTCCGACGCGGAGCGCTCCGCCACGGCTCCTGCGGCCGGTGCAGACACCGTCGCGCCGGCTTCGCCCAGTGCGGCGGCGATGCCGCGACCCGCGCCGCGGGTCGCGCCGGCGACCACGGCGATCCGACCGCGCAACGCTTCTCCGCTAGCCGTCATCTCTTCACGATTCCCGCGAACACCGGCCGTGACGGCATGAGGACCGCGGCCGCGATCTCCGGGTCGCCGGCGTGACGGTGGAGCGGCAGGCGGAGATCCTCGACCGCATTGGCGACGTCCTCGGCCGCACCTTCGTGATGTCCCTCGACCGTGACGAGGATCTCGATCGTCTCCTCCCGCGCAGCGCTCTCGGCGCTCTGGCGCGAGCACCAGCGGCGTGCGCTGACGAGTTCGGCGTCGTCGACGAAGATCGCCTCTCCCGGCTCCGGCCGAGAGACCGACCCGTCACCGCCGAGGTCGGTGAACGACTCGCCTCCTTCGGCAAATCGCACCGTGGTGGAGCCGGTAACACTCCGCTGGTCGAAGACGGCGACGGGAAGCCCGTACTTGACGCTGACGAGATTGCCGAGATCGACGAGTGCGTTCAAGCTCGGGATCCCGCCCTGCTTGGTCAACCGCCGTAGAAGCGCCTCGCCCGCGCTGCGATAGCGGGTCGGCTCGACCCCGAAGGCGCTGAATACACGCCGCCACGCCGCGATGCTCGGAATCTCCGCGAGGGGCCGAACGCCGATCCGCTTGCACATTCGCCGTTGCTCGTCGCGGAAGGTCTGCCTGAGCTCGGTGGACGCACTGCCGTTGACCACGCCCCGCACGTGCAGAGCTCCGCCCACGATGGTCGGGAAGCGCTCGACCAGCCGGTCGGAGTCGCTGAACACGTCAACCGGGACTAGTCCCGGTTGACGGTGTCAGGCGAGAACGCCGGGAGGCGCAGACGGCGATGTACTCCGCGCCCTCACCAGGCGTCGAGTAGCGAACCCGCTCCCCGCCGTACGTGACGACGACCTCACCGCCCCGGAC
Source organism: uncultured Actinomycetes bacterium (assembly GCA_963838395.1). Classification (GTDB taxonomy): domain Bacteria; phylum Actinomycetota; class Thermoleophilia; order Gaiellales; family Gaiellaceae; genus GMQP-bins7. The sequence continues at coordinate 245 of CAWIQX010000013.1, read as the reverse complement.
CTCGACGACTCCGCCGTCGTGCTCGATCCGGAGGAGCCCGCGCAGGACGACCGTGTACTCGTCGAACTCTGGGGTCTGCGCCGGCTCCTCCCAACCCGGGGGACTGACCATCGGCGCGATGCTCACGGCATCGGTCTCCGGAGTTGACCCGGCCGACGAACTCCTCGATCTGCTTCGGTGGCTCTCCGGGCGCTGCGATCCGCCCCGGGCCCGTGATGTGCTTCGGCATCGCCGGATTATTGCGG
>CAWIQX010000012.1:0-148534 GCA_963838395.1 uncultured Actinomycetes bacterium | reverse complement strand
GTCCGAACATCGGGCTCATCGGATCGCTCGCATCGTTCGCGACCGTCTCGCAGTTCGGCTTCATCCAGACGCCCTACCGCGTGGTGAAGAGCGGGAAGGTGACCGACGAGATCATCTATCTGGACGCCGCGGAGGAGCGACAGTTCACGATCGCGCAGGCGTCGGAGCGGGTCGATCCCAAGTCGGGCAAGTTCGAGAACGACCAGGTGCTCTGCCGCTCGCGGGAGGGCGAGGCCGTCATCGTCTCGCCGAAGGACGTCGAGTACATGGACGTCTCCCCGGCCCAGATCGTCTCGGTCGCGACGGCGCTCATTCCGTTCCTCGAGCACAACGACGCGAACCGCGCGCTGATGGGCGCGAACATGCAGAAGCAGGCTGTCCCGCTGATGATCCCGCAGGCTCCGCTCGTCGGCACCGGCCTCGAGTTCCGCGCTGCGGTGGACACCGGGGACGTCGTGCTCGCCCGAAACGACGGCTCGATCGTCGACGTGGACGCCGAGCGGATCGTGGTCGAAGGCCGCGGCACGCGCGACGAGTACCCGATGACGAAGTTCATGCGCTCGAACCAGGGCACGCTCATCCACCAGAAGCCGGTGGTGACGCTCGGCGACAAGGTCAAGAAGGGTGAAGTCCTCGCGGACGGAAGCTCGACCGACGGCGGCGAACTCGCGCTCGGCGCCAATCTCCTCGTCGCCTTCATGCCTTGGGAGGGCTTCAACTTCGAGGACGCGATCGTCATCTCGGAGCGGCTCGTGAAGGACGACGTGTTGAGCTCGATTCACATCCACGAGTACGAGATCGACGCGCGCGTCGACGAAGCTCGGAGACGAGGAGATCACCCGCGACATCCCGAACCGCTCGGAGGAGTCGCTCGCGAATCTCGACGAGCGCGGTGTCGTGCGCATCGGGGCCGACGTCGACGCCGGCCGACCTGCTCGTCGGCAAGGTCACGCCGAAGGGCGAGACCGAGCTGACGGCCGAGGAGAAGCTGATCCGCGCGATCTTCAAGGAAAAGGCGCGCGAGGTTCGCGACACCTCGCTGAAGGTGCCGAACGGCGAGGGCGGCAAGGTCATCGGCGTCAAGACGTTCTCCCGCGATGCGGGCGACGACCTGCCGCCGGGTGTCAACGAGCTCGTCCGCGTCTACGTCGCGAAGAAGCGCAAGATCGCGGAGGGCGACAAGCTCGCCGGCCGCCACGGGAACAAGGGCGTCATCGCGAAGATCGTCCCGGAAGAGGACATGCCGTTCCTCGAGGACGGCCGGCCGGTCGACGTCGTGCTGAACCCGCTCGGCGTCCCGAGCCGTATGAACATCGGCCAGATCCTCGAGACCCACCTCGGCTGGGCGGCCGCGCACGGCGTCTTCCCCGAGGGCGGCCCGGTCAGCGCGCGGGCGCCGATCAACGCTCCCGATCCCCGTTCGGTCGCGACGGCCGTCTTCGACGGGGCCACCGAGGGCGACGTCGACGACGCGCTGGTCGCATGGGCGCAGTCGGCCACGAACGGTCACGTGCAGATGGCCGTCGACGAGTCCGCCCCGCGCGGCAGCAGAAGCTCGGGGAAGGTCACGCTCTACGACGGCAAGTCCGGGCAGCAGTTCGACCAGGAAGTGACGGTCGGCTTCATGTACATCCTGAAGCTGCTGCACCTCGTGGACGACAAGATCCACGCCCGCTCGACGGGCCCGTACTCGCTCGTCACCCAGCAGCCGCTCGGCGGCAAGGCGCAGTTCGGCGGCCAGCGCTTCGGAGAGATGGAGGTCTGGGCCCTGGAGGCCTACGGCGCTGCGTACACGCTGCAGGAGATGCTCACCATCAAGTCCGACGACACGATCGGGCGCGTCAAGGCCTACGAGGCGATCGTCAAGGGCGAGAACATCGCCGAGCCGTCCATCCCGGAGTCGTTCAAGGTGCTGCTGAAGGAGATGCAGTCCCTTGCGCTCGACGTCCAGGTCCTCTCGGACGAAGGCCGTGAGGTCGAGGTTCGCGAGGAGGACGACGAGCTTCTGCGGGCTGCCGAGGAGCTCGGCATCGATCTGTCGCCCGGCTCGCTCCGCGCGGCCGCGCGCGAGCCCACGGCCGAGGAGGTCGAGGAGGGCGGCGAGGCTCCGGACGAGGCAGGCGAGCTGGTTCTCGCTGCCGACGAGGAGCTCGCAGACGTCGACGGCGAGGAGCCTGCCGTCGAGGTCGAGGCCGGCGAGGTCGAAGTGGAGGTCGAGGACTGATTGCGTAGGGGCCGAAGGCTTGGCCTCGCCCGGGTCGTGCGGACGCTATCAGACGAAACCGACGAAGAAAGAAGGCGCTGAACACGTGATCGACATCAACGAATTCGACGCGATTCGCATCGGGCTTGCCTCGAGCAAGCAGATCCGCGACTGGTCCTCCGGCGAGGTCACCAAGCCGGAGACGATCAACTACCGCACCCTGAAGCCGGAGCGCGACGGCCTCTTCTGCGAGCGCATCTTCGGTCCGACGAAGGACTGGGAGTGCTACTGCGGCAAGTACAAGCGCGTCCGCTACAAGGGCATCATCTGCGAGCGCTGCGGGGTCGAGGTCACCCGGCAGAAGGTGCGCCGCGAGCGCATGGGTCATATCGACCTGGCGGCTCCGGTCTCGCACATCTGGTTCTTCAAGGGCGTTCCGAGCCGGATCGGCTACCTGCTGGACATCGCGCCGCGAGAGCTCGAGAAGGTGCTCTACTTCGCCGCCTCGATCGTCACCCAGGTCGACCGCGAGAAGCGCCAGTCCGATCTCGCCGATCTCGAGGACAAGGTCGCCGGAGAGACGGAGAGGATCTACCTCGACCGCGACGAGGCGCTGTCCGCGCTCGACGACCGGCTCGGCCGGCGGCGCGACTACTTCGCCGCGGGCAAGGAGCGGAACTTCGACGAGGACGACGACTTCTGGGCGCGCGGCCTGAACAACTGGGCCGAAGAGGCGGCCATGCCTCCTCTCGAGGAGCTGAGAGCACTCGGGGGCGGCGTGTTCACCGAGCTCGCCAAGAAGATCACGAACGAGGATCCGCGGCGCGTCCGCGAGCTCGTCCGCCAGACCTCGACGCGCGACGATCGCCGGTTGGCTCCACGCGAGGTCGAGTCGGTGGCCGCGGCCGCGATGCAGATCGAGGCCGCGCTCGAGCCCCTGCGTGCAGAGCTCGACAAGGCCTCCGGGTCGAAGAAGGGCGCCATCACCAAGCATCTGAAGCGCGTGCAGGAGGGTCTTCTCTCCGGTGCGGAGCTCTCGGACGAGGACACCGCGCTCGTTTCCTCGGTCGATCGGAAGAATCTCGACCGCGCGCGCGAGACCGGCAACGGACTGCTCGCAGCCGTGCTGGCAGCGGTCGAGCCCGACGCCGATGCGGCCGCCGTCCGCGAGCTCGCCTACGACCTCTGCCTCGTCGAGGGAACGCGCAAGGACGACCTCGATGCGGTCGCCCAGTGGGCGCTGAAGGTCCGCGAGATGGTGGCCGACATGGACGTGCGCCGCGAGGACACGCGTGAGGCCTCCGTCGACGCGGTTCGCCGCCTCGAGCAGACGTGGCTCCTCTTCCGCGAGCTCGAGCCGAAGATGATCGTCGGCGACGAGCAGATCTTCCGTGAGCTCAAGGACCGCTTCGGCTCGCCGTACGGCTTCGGGGTCTACTTCCAGGGAGGCATGGGGGCGGAGGCGATCCGCGACCTGCTGCGCGCCCTCGACCTCGACGAGGAGTCGCTCTCCCTGCGCGACACGATCAAGACCTCCAAGGGCCAGAAGCAGCAGCGCGCGATCAAGCGGCTCAAGGTCGTCGAGGCCTTCATCAAGTCGGGCAACAAGCCCGAGTGGATGATCCTCGAGGCCGTGCCCGTGATCCCGCCGGAGCTCAGGCCGATGGTCCAGCTCGACGGCGGACGGTTCGCGACGAGCGACCTGAACGACCTCTACCGCAGGGTGATCAACCGGAACAACCGGCTCAAGCGGCTGCTCGACCTGGGCGCGCCGGAGATCATCGTCAACAACGAGAAGCGGATGCTGCAGGAGGCCGTCGACGCACTGTTCGACAACGGCCGCCGCGGACGTGCGGTGACCGGCCCGGGCAACCGCCCGCTGAAGTCGCTGTCGGACATGCTCAAGGGCAAGCAGGGACGCTTCCGGCAGAACCTGCTCGGAAAGCGCGTCGACTACTCGGGTCGCTCGGTCATCGTCGCCGGCCCGAAGCTGAAGCTGCACCAGTGCGGCCTGCCGAAGATCATGGCCCTCGAGCTCTTCAAGCCGTTCATCATGAGCCGGCTGGTCGAGCGCAAGGCGGTCCAGAACATCAAGGCGGCCAAGAAGATGGTCGAGTCGATGATCCCCGAGGTCTGGGACGTCCTCGAGGAGGTCATCGCCGAGCATCCGGTGCTCCTGAACCGTGCGCCGACGCTGCATCGACTGGGCATCCAGGCCTTCGAGCCGGTGCTCGTCGAGGGGAAGGCGATCCAGGTTCACCCGCTCGTCTGTCATGCGTTCAACGCCGACTTCGACGGCGACCAGATGGCCGTGCACCTGCCGCTCTCGGCGGAGGCACAGGCCGAGGCGCGCGTGCTCATGCTCTCGGCCAACAACATCCTCTCGCCCGCGAGCGGGCGACCGCTGGCCACGCCGACGCAGGACATGGTGCTCGGCGCCTACTTCCTGACCTACTGCGAGCACGACCTCGACTCCATGACGGCCGCCGACCTGGCGAAGTCGCTGAAGAAGAACGGTCTTCCGCGCTTCCGCACCGAGGAGGACGTCGAGTTCGCGGTCGAGGCGGAGCAGATGCGCTTCCAGGATCCGATCGAGTACGAGTGGGGCGACCAGCGCCTGCTGACGACGCCCGGTCGCGTCATCTTCAACGCCGAGGTCGAGCGTGCTCTGCACGACGCGACCGGCGGCGAGGGGGAGGATCACCCGTTCCTCAACCGGACGCTCACCAAGCGTGAGCTCGACCAGTTCATCGGCGATCTCGTCGAGCGCTACGGGCCGAACACGATCGCGGCTGCGCTCGACGTGATCAAGTCGCTCACCTTCCGGTTCGCGACGCGCGCCGGGATCACGATCTCCAAGAACGACATCGTCATCCCGGGCACCAAGGAGGAGATCCTCGCCCGGTTCGAGGAGGAGGTGTCCAAGGTCGGACGCGAGTACGACCGCGGCCTCATGACCGAGGAGGAGCGCGACGAGCGCATCGTGGCGATCTGGACCGAGGCGACCGAGGTGGTCGCGAACGCGATGATGGAGAACCTCTCGCCGACGAACCCGATCTACATGATGGCCAACTCGGGAGCACGCGGATCCTTCAACCAGATCCGTCAGCTCGCGGGCATGCGCGGTCTCATGGCCGATCCGAAGGGCGAGATCATCGCGCGGCCGATCAAGGCCAACTTCATGGAGGGCCTCACCGTGCTCGAGTACTTCATCTCGACGCACGGTGCCCGCAAGGGCCTCGCCGACACGGCGCTCCGTACCGCCGACTCCGGGTATCTCACGCGTCGGCTCGTGGACGTCTCCCAGGACGTCATCATCCGCGACCAGCCCGGCAAGAACCCGAGCGACTGCGGGACCAAGGAGTACGTCGACCTCGCGCTCATCCTCGACGAGGCACCGAACAAGAGCGTCGCCGGCCGAGTCGCTGCGCTGGACGTCATGAAGCCGATCAAGGACGGGAAGCCGGGCAAGGTCCTGGTCATCGCGAAGGGCGAGGAGATCACGATGAGTGGCCTTCGCAAGCTGGTCGAGGAGTTCGGCGAGCATGCGGCCACGGCGACCATCCCGGTCCGGTCGGTTCTCAAGTGCCGTGCCGAGTACGGTCTCTGCCGCCTCTGCTACGGGACGTTCCTGGCCACCGGCGGTCCGGCCGAGATCGGCGACGCGGTCGGCATCATCGCCGCGCAGTCGATCGGAGAGCCGGGCACGCAGCTGACCATGCGCACCTTCCACACGGGTGGCGTCGCCGGAGCGGACATCACCCATGGCCTCCCGCGCGTCGTCGAGATCTTCGAGGCGCGCAACCCGAAGGGCGCCGGCACGCTCGCCGACGTCGCGGGCAAGGTCGACGTCGACGACTCCGAGCGGACGATCAAGGTCACGATCACTCCGACCGCGATCGACGAGAAGGGCGAGCTCCCGGATCCGAAGGAGTACGCCTTCCCGCGACGGACGCGGCTCAAGGTCGCGACCGGACAGGTGGTCGAATTGGGTGACGCGCTGAACGAGGGCTCGCTGAACCCGACCGACCTGCTCACGCTCAAGGGTGCCACGGCCACCGAGCTGTACCTCGTCGGTGAGGTGCAGAACGTCTACAAGTCGCAGGGCGTCGAGATCCACGACAAGCACATCGAGCTGATCGTGCGCCAGATGCTGAAGAAGGTGCGGGTCGAGAGCGCCGGCGACACCGCGCTCCTGCCCGGGCAGCTCGTCGACCGCGTCGTCCTGGAGCGCGAGAACCTGCGGGTGAAGAAGGAGAAGGGCGAGCAGGCGACCTTCGAGCCGATCATCCTCGGCATCACGAAGGCCTCGCTCGCGACCGAGTCCTTCCTCTCGGCGGCGTCGTTCCAGGAGACGACCAAGGTGCTCACCGACGCGGCCATCGAGGGCAAGACCGATCGCCTGCTCGGACTGAAGGAGAACGTGATCATCGGCAAGCTCATCCCCGCCGCGACCGGTCTCAAGCAGTACCGGCAGATCTCGATCGAGCCGACCGAGCCACTTCCGGTGACGTTCGCGCGACCGGAGGCGGAGGCGGAGCTCCTGGCCGCGCTCGAGGAGATCGGCGAGGGCGACGGCTTCGATCTCGACGCGCTCGGCCTCCCGTTCGAGGACGAGCTCTCCGCGAACGGAGACGTGGACGTCGCCGAGCTCGAGACGCCCGCCGAAGAGGAGCAGTCGTAACAGCGACGCAGGTGCTTTTCCGGCGGAGAGGACTAGCCGCTCCGCCGTCGTAGGGGCCGGGCATGCCCGGCCCCTACGACCACCGATGTTGATCTTTGGGTCACGACTTTCTGCTACCTGTAGCCGACGGTGAAACGGCTTCTCGTCGCAGCTCTCTGCATTCTCGGGTGCGCCCGCTGCGCTCGTCGGCTCGGCTGCCGCGAAGCCTGACGAGCTCTCCTGCGGCGTCGCCGATCCGCAGCCTCCGGCGTGGATCGACTTCGCGGACGGCTCGGTGACGTTCTGGCGCGAGCGCTTCGCGCGGCCCGGCATCATCGTGGCCACGGGCGGCCCTCTGCTCGCCGCGGAGGCGCGCACGGCCGGGGCCGCGACCGTGCACTGGGACATGTATCTCCGCAAGCGTGTCGGTACTCCGTCGGAGCCCGCGGATCCCGATCTGATGCAACCGGCGCGCGGACTCGCTCTTCGACTACGCCGTCTCCGTGAGCGGATGCGAGCGGCCGCTGATCGCGCTCAACGAGCTCTGGGGCGCCTCGCTGCCCACCCCGCTGACGCCGACGGCCGAGCGCTACCGCGCGAACGTGCTTCGCTTCGTGACCCGTCTTGCCGAGCGCGGGGGCCGGCCGGCGCTGCTCGTTTCCAGCGAGCCTTTCACCGGCGGAGACGCCGGGGTGTGGTGGCGAGCGATCGGACAGGTATCGGACATCGTCCTCGAGAAGTACGCGAACGCGAACCTCATCTGGCGCGACGGCGCCGTCGACGGCTCGCGGCGCCTGCGCACGGGCTATCGATCGTCCGCGGCCAAGCTGTTCGCGATCGGCGTTCCGCCGTCTCGCATCGGCCTCATGATCGGCTTCCAGACCGGTGCCGGCTCGGGTGGGCGCGAAGGGCTGCAGCCGCGCTCACGCTGGTTCGACGTCGCGAAGTGGCAGGCGTTCGCGGCCGAGCAGGTATCCCGTGAGCTCCGGCTGACCCATGTCTGGTCGTGGGGGTGGGCGCAGCGCAACGAGCGCTCGAACGATCCGGACAAGACCTTCGCGGCGTGTGTCTGGCTGTGGGCGCGGGATCCGGAGCTCTGCGACGCGCCCGAGATCCTCGGCGAGGAGCTCGACTCCGACCGGCGCACCGGCCAGATCGACCTTCCCGCCGGCGTTCGCTGCGTCTACGACGGGCAAGCGCTCACCGCCTCCGCCGTCGCGGCGCTGGCGAAGGTGACGGGCGATCGCGAGCTCGCGCTGACCGCTCTCGTCGTCCGTGTCGGTCGAGCGTCAGCGCGCACCGGTGAAGACGGAGCAGATCCTCGCCATGGAGCGCCGCATCGTCGCTGCGCGGTTCGGCGGGAGTGGGGCGGCGTACCGGGCTGCTCTGGCCGAGGCCGGCGCGAGCCTCGCAGTCGCACGGGGAATCGTCGGCGACGAGCTTCGTCGAGCCGAGATCCAGGGGCGTCTCGTCACGCCGCGGCCGTCGACCGCCGACATCACCCGCTTTCGGACGACGTTCGCCGCAGCTCCCGCGCGCAGGCTCGTCGTCTCGCCGGCGCCGAGCTGGCTGCCGGAGGGAACCGGGCTCGCGCTCGCGACCTCGGCTCCGCGCAGCGTGTTCGACCTGGCCAGCGGTTCGACACGTGAAGTTGCGGACCGCCGAAGGGTTGTTCACTGTGCGAGCGGTGGAGGACGCCTCTTCACTCGGAGCGGTACCGCTCGCCACTGCGCGGCCGGCCATCGTGCGCGAGCTCGCGAGCGAGCGACGGGCCGACGCCTATGTCGCCTGGACGATCAACCAGCAGAAGAACGCGCAGAGCCGGCTCGTGTGCGAGCGAGACCGGCTTCCGGAACGCGGAGTCGCATCCCTCTCGAGCTTCGCGCCGTTCCTCGCCATGCACGAGGCCGGAAGCGGCGACGGCGCGTTTCGCTCCACGCCACCGCGGTTGCGAAGCGGCCGCCCTTAGAGATCTTGCGCGTCCGGAATCCGCGCTAGCGGTTTCCGACTTGCGCCAGCTAAGCAGAGTGCTGGCCGGCGGCCACGACGGTGTCGCGCCCGGATACCTTCGCGAGCCCGAGGGCCGCATCCGCGCGACCGAGCAGCGCGGCGGCGTCGTCGTTCTGCATGAGCTCCGTCGCACCAGCGGAGATCGTCACGAGCCCGACCTCCGGGAACGGCTGCTCGCGCAACGTCGCCTGCAAGCGCTCGAAGAGCCGCTCGGCCTCGCGGGTGTCTCCGCCGGGAAGGAGCGCTCCGAAGCGGCCGCCTCCGATTCTGCAGGGAAGGTCGTCATGGCCGGCCACGTCACGAAGCAGGGAAGCGATCTGCACGAGGATGTCATCGGCCGCGAGATGCCCGATGCGAGCGTTGATCGTCGTCAACCGGTCGACGTCGATCATGAGCAACGCCAGTGGCTCCCGCCGTCCGCGCGCGCGGCCGAGCTCGCGGTCGAGCAGCGCATGGAACGCTCGACGGTCGTAGAGCTCGGTCAGAGGCGTCGAGCTCGGGCACGGCATCGGGCTCGCGAAGCTCGAGCGACGCCTCGAGCGCAGGTCGCGTCCCGCTCACGACGTCCTCGAGCGTGGTGATGTCGAGCTCGCTGAAGCGACGGTCAGGTGCGCGCGTGAGCACTGCGAGCATTCCCTGCCCGTCCTCGACGTCGAGCAGCGGCACGGCGAGGCCCGAACGAATCGGCGTGCTCCCGGGCGGCGTGGCGGCCTCGCCGTTGAAGGCGACCTGGAGCGCCCTCGCACCCCGGTAGTCGGGAACGCCCATGCGCCCGACCTGGGCGACCTCGGCCTGCGACAGCCCGACGGTCGCGAGCATCGGCTCCTTGCTCGGCGCCGACACGACAGCCACGGCCGCGTCGGCCGACATCCGCTCCTTGGCGAGCTCGAGCAGCCGCATCACGCCGTGCTCGGGAATCGCGCGAGCTTCCTCCTCGGCGACTGAGCGCGGGTGGCGGATGCGGGCGATTGACAGCATCGTTCAGGGTCTGGGCGAACTCGGCGAGCCTCTCGTCGTAGCGGCGGAGCATCGTGGCCACGATCTCCTCCTGCCGGCCCAGCAGGCGCCGGATGGCGACGAAGAGGAGGACGACGCACGCCGTTGCGAGCGCAACGGAGGCCGCGTAGACCGCGATGGTCATCTCGATCGTCCCCTTCCTCTCGATGTTGCCGCGAGTAGTAGTATCGCGTCGACCGGTCGGCATTCCCAACGGAGGCTTGGTCCGGGAGGTGGAGGGACTGCGGGGAATTCGGACGCTGATCGTCCTCGGGGCGGTCGTGGCGGCGGCGTACGTGGTGTACCACGTCCGCTCGCGTCGTTGGAAGCCCGTTCACGTTCCGGTTTCGGACACCGGCGCGACGTTCCCGTCCGCGCGCTTCGAGCCCGCGCCGTACGCGTCCGACCCTCCAGCCGAGACCGTCACTATGGTCGCGCCGGTGGAGGAGACACCGTCCGCGGCAGTCGCACGTCCCGACTCCAACGGATCGGCCACCTCGGTGCCCGCCTCTGGTCCGAGTCCGACCCGGGCGAGTACCGTCGGGCCGCTCGAGCTTCCGCCGCAAGCGCCGGCCTTCGGCTGCGGTGCTCATCACGCTCGCAGCACTCGTGGGCGTGGCCGCGATCGCCCTCGGTACCACGGCGCTCGTTTCGAGCCTCGACTCCGACGATGCCAACGACGCCGTCGCGCTGCCGCCCACGGTGTCCGAAGCCGAGCGAGCGATCTCGCTGCTCGCGAACCCGAGCACGAAGCGGATGCCGATCGCGAACTCGGGCGGTCGGATCATCCTCGCCCTCGGAGCGAATGGCCGCGGGGTCTTGATCCTCGACGGCCTCGGGCCTCCGCCCGCGGGTAAGGACTACCAGGCGTGGGTCATCAAGCCGAACGCAAAGGCGCCTTCCTCGGCCGCGGTCTTCGAGGGCGCGGAGACGATGGTGCCCCTGTCCGTCGCGGTCAAGCCCGGAGCGGTCGTCGCCATCACGATCGAGCCGGCGGGCGGATCGCCCGCGCCGACCCAGACGCCGAAGCTCGTCGCGCAGCCCGCGACGTAGCGAACGCGCTACGGGCGATCGACGCTGCGCGAGACGTCGGCGCGGTCCTTGCCGAGGTCCTTCGCGCGGTACAGAGCTCCGTCGGCACGCTCGAAGAGGCCCGCCGCCGTGTCGCCGTGCTGCAGCTCGGCGATCCCGGCGGACAGACGCAGGCGGTCTTCGGCCGGGCCGAGCGAGGTCCCGCGCATCGAGCTCTGCACGCGGCGGTAGAGCTGGTCTGCATCTTCGGCGCTCGACTCGGGGAGGATCACGGCGAACTCGTCCCCGCCGATCCGGGCGGCGACGTCCACCGAGCGCACGGCCTCGCGCAGTCGATCGGCCGCCTGGGCGAGAACCCGGTCGCCCGCGAGGTGCCCGACCTTGTCGTTGATCGACTTGAAGTCGTCCACGTCGAAGACGATGAGCGCGAGCGCGCGCTCGTAGCGCTGAGCGCGCAGGACCTCGCGCCGCAGCGTCTCGTGGAAGTAGCGCTGGTTGTAGAGGCCGGTGAGCGCGTCCGTCTCGGCGAGCTTGCGCGCCTCGCCGTAGCGGCGCGCGTTCTCGAGTGCGGGAATGCTGGACTCGACGAGGGCTCTCGGCCTGCTCGATGTGCTCCGAGAGTGGCTCGTAGTCGCGCGAGCGCCAGAAGAGCGAGAGCGTTCCGACGGGGCTCAGCTCGCGCCCGATGAGCGGGATGAACACGCCGCCGGAGATCAGCTCGGCGTCCGGTGGCTCGCGGTCTCGGCCGTAGCGGTACGTCACGGTGATCGTCCCGGCGAGCGCGCCCGCGACTCCCGAGGTCGGAGGCTTGGCGGTCTCCTGCGCAGTCATTCCGCGGGTCGCAACGGTGGGCGCGGCGCCATGCCCTTCGACGACCATCATCGCGGCGTCGAATCCGGGGATCTCCATCGCGGCGTCCAGGACGCGGTCCATCAGCTCCTCGAGGTCGATCGAGCCGCCGAGCTCGCCGAAGAGCCTGTTGCGCCGATTCTCCCGCTCCGCTCGCTCCAGCGCCTCCGAGAGGTCGTTGGAGAGCTCGTCCATCTTCAGGCGCATCTCGTCGACCGCGCGCACGAGGCCCTCGTTCGGCTCCGGAGCGGACGTCGAGGCGCGTCGTACCACGACGAGCGCCAGCGCCGCCGCTACGACCACGAGGGCCGCCACGACGGCGATCACCACGGCTGTCGCCACACCACCGACCTCAGTTCTCCGTGCACCGCACTCCTTGTAGTGACGCGTTCGGGGGAGGCCAAGCCCCTCGAACGAGGCACCCCCACCGCACTGTACTCAGAGAACTGGACGCTGCCAGTCCAATCTCGAGCTGTGGCTCGCTAGCGCGCTTCCGGAAGGTCGAGGCATCCCCGGAGCGCTCGAGCGGCTTCACGCCGTCACGCTCGGTCGCCGCGCGCGCACGAGCGTCGAGGGACGTGCCGGTCTCGCCCGGCTTCCACTCGGCGACGCCGATCGACACCAGCGCGCGTGCGGATCGACGGATCCCTCGAGCTCGGCGCGCAAGCGGTGGTCGAAGCGTCGCCCGCCCTCGACGGTCGTCGCCGGGAGCAACACTCCGATCTCCTCGGAGCTCCGGCGGACGATGATGTCGCCCATGCGTGTAACACGTTCGAGGAGCGCCGCGATCTCCGTCGCCGCTCGCTCGACATCGTGAGAGCCGGTGCGTTGGTGGACGGCGATCAGGACGAGCGTGAGCGGACGCTGCACGGCACCGGCTTTGGCGATCTCACGCTCGAGCTCCGCGGCGTACGCCAGCGGGCCGCCCCCGACCCCGCGCTCGTGTCGCTCGATCCGGTGCGCCGCCCGTTCGAGCCCGGCGTCGAGATCCGCTATCTCCTCGCGCTCCGCCTCGACGAGCGAGGTCGTCTCGTCGGAGCGCTCGACCGCGTCGCGCAAGGACGCCGAGATCGATCCGAGCTGGTCGTCCACGCGCACCAGCATGGCCTCGAATCTACGCCGCGTCTGAGCCCGGACGATCCTGACCGCCGACACGATCGCCAGGGCGAGAGCGACCCCGGATGCCGCAAGCACCGCAATCGTCGTTTCAGTCAGTTGCCGCCTCCGAGACATGCGTAGCGTAATCGCTCGGACGGACTTTCGGAACCGCGCGGAAAAGCCGTCTTTGCTACCATCCCGCGGCTTGGTTGGCGGGCATGTCGTGCCTGCTGGCCGTTCTGTGTGAGTTCATACGACCGTCGCTAGGAGCAGCGTGCCCACCGTCAATCAGCTCGTCCGCAAGGGGCGAAAGACCCCGAAAGTCGAAGACGAAGACGCCGGCCCTCCGCGGGGCGCCGCAGAAGCGGGGCGTGTGCACGCGCGTCTACACGACGACTCCGAAGAAGCCGAACTCCGCGCTGCGCAAGGTCGCGCGCGTGCGTCTGACCAACAGCATGGAGGTCGGCGCCTACATCCCGGGCGAGGGGCACAACCTGCAGGAGCACTCGGTGGTGCTCGTGCGCGGCGGCCGTGTCAAGGACCTTCCGGGCTTTCGCTACAAGGTGATCCGCGGCGGGCTCGACTCCGCCGGTGTCTCCGAACGACGCCAGGCACGCTCCAAGTACGGCGCGAAGAAGGCCTAGAGGGAATCGTGCCTCGCCGCGCAGAGATCCAGCCCCGCCAGCTCGAGCCCGACGCAGTACACGGCTCGGTCCTCGTCACGCAGCTCGTCAACCGGCTGATGCTGGACGGCAAGAAGTCCGTCGCCGAGTTGATCGTCTACGACGCGCTCAAGATCGCCTCCGAGCGAGCCGGCAAGCCGGAGCTCGAGGTGCTCGAGCAGGCCGTCAAGACCGTCACGCCGGTGCTCGAGGTGCGCTCGCGGCGCGTCGGCGGCGCCAACTACCAGGTTCCGATCGAGGTTCCGCAGCGGCGCGCGCGGACGCTCGCGCTGCGCTGGCTCGTACAGAACGCGAGAGACCGGCGAGAGAAGGGAATGCCGCAGAAGCTCGCCGGCGAGCTCGTCGACGCGCTGAACCAGCAGGGCGGTGCCTACAAGAAGAAGGACGACATCTACCGGATGGCGCAGGCCAACAAGGCCTTCGCGCACTACCGCTGGTAGGGCCGACACCATGAGCGCCGTCGCCACATCCGCCGCGCTGGACCGTGTCCGGAACATCGGGATCATGGCCCACATCGACGCGGGCAAGACGACGACGACCGAGCGGATCCTCTACTACACCGGCCGCACCCACAAGATGGGCGAGGTGCACGAGGGCGCCGCGACGATGGACTGGATGGCGCAGGAGCAGGAGCGCGGCATCACGATCACGTCTGCGGCCACGACCGCCTCGTGGCGCGACTATCGGATCAACATTATCGATACGCCCGGGCACGTGGACTTTACGATGGAGGTCGAGCGGAGCCTGCGCGTCCTGGACGGCGCGGTCGCCGTCTTCGACTCCGTGGCCGGTGTGCAGCCCCAGTCCGAGACGGTCTGGCGTCAGGCGGATCGCTACGCCGTGCCCCGCATTGCGTTCATCAACAAGATGGATCGCACCGGCGCCGACTTCGACGCGGCCGTGCAGTCCATGCGCGACCGGCTCGGAGCGACACCCGTGCCGATCCACCTTCCGATCGGGAGCGAGGAGCATTTCTCGGGGATCGTCGACCTGGTCGAGATGAAGGCGATCACGTATTCGAACGCGCTCGGCACCGAGTTCGCGATCGAGGAGATTCCCGAGGCGCTCGCCACCGCGGCGGGGGTTGCACACCACGCGCTCATCGACGCGATCGCCGAGTTCGACGACGAGCTCACGGAGACGTATCTCGAGGACGAGGCCGCGGTCACGCCCGAGATGATCCGGCGCGCACTGCGGGCGGGAACGCTCTCCGGCCGCGTCACGCCCGTTCTCGCGGGCTCGGCGTTCAAGAACAAGGGCGTGCAGCCGCTGCTCGACGCGATCGTGGACTACCTGCCCGAGCCCGCTCGACGTCCCGCCCGTTCAGGGCGTCGACCCCAAGTCGACGGACGAAGCGACCCGCGCGCCCGCGCTCGAGGCGCCCTTCGCCGCGCTGGCGTTCAAGGTCATGACCGATCCGTACGTCGGCAAGCTCACGTACTTCCGCGTCTACTCGGGTCAGATCAAGGCCGGCGACCGGGTGCTCAACACGACGAACGGCAAGACCGAGCGACTCGGCCGCATCCTCGAGATGCACGCCAACCACCGCGAGGAGCGCGAGGAGATCGGCGCGGGCGAGATCGCCGCCGCGGTCGGGCTCAAGTTCACGACGACGGGCGACACGCTCGCCGTCCCGACCGCTCCGATCGTGCTCGAGTCGATGTCCTTCCCCGACCCGGTCATCTCGGTCGCGATCGAGCCGAAGACGAAGGCCGACCAGGACAAGCTCGGCGCAGCGCTGCAGCGGCTCACCGAGGAGGACCCGACCTTCCGCGTGTCCTCGGACGAGGAGACGGGCCAGACGCTGATCGCCGGGATGGGCGAGCTCCACCTCGAGATCATCGTCGACCGCCTGCTGCGGGAGTTTCGCGTCGAGGGCAACGTCGGCCGCCCGCAGGTCGCGTACCGCGAGACGATCTCGCAGCCGGCCGAGAAGATCCGAGGGCGGTTCGTGCGCCAGACCGGCGGCTCCGGCCAGTACGGCGACGTCGAGATCAACCTCTACCCGCAGGAGCCGGGCTCGGGCTACGAGTTCGAGGACAAGATCGTCGGCGGCAAGATCCCGAAGGAGTACATCCCCGCCGTCGACGCCGGCATCGAGGAGGCGATGAGCTCCGGCATCCTCGCCGGATTCCCGGTGGTCGACATCAGGGTCGAGCTCGTCGACGGCTCGTACCACGACGTCGACTCGAGCGAGCGGGCGTTCAAGATCGCCGGCTCGATGGCGTTCAAGGAGGGCATGAAGCGGGCGAAGCCGAAGCTCCTCGAGCCGGTCATGTCGGTCGAGGTCGTGACGCCGGAGGACTTCCTCGGCGACGTCATTGGTAACCTGAACGGCCGTCGCGGCCGGATCGAGCAACTCGAGCCGGTCGGCGGGTCGCAGTCGAGCAACTCCAAGCGATCAAAGCGAGCGTCCCGCTCGCGGAGATGTTCGGCTACGCGACCGACCTGCGCTCGATGTCGCAGGGCCGCGCGACGTTTTCGATGCAGTTCGACCGCTACGAGGAAGTACCGCGCACGATCGCCGAGGCGCTCGTGTCGAGCGACAAGCCAGCGTAAAGACCAAGGTCAAACGAGTACCCGGAGGCAATCACCCATGGGCAAGCAGAAGTTCGAGCGCACCAAGCCGCACGTCAACGTCGGAACGATCGGTCACATCGACCACGGCAAGACGACGCTCACAGCCGCGATCACGAAGGTGCTCGCCGAGTCCGGCACGAACACCGCAGTGGCGTCGTTCGACTCGATCGACAAGGCTCCCGAGGAGCGCCAGCGGGGCATCACGATCAACACCGCGCACGTCGAGTACGAGACCGAGAACCGGCACTACGCGCACGTCGACTGCCCGGGCCACGCCGACTACATCAAGAACATGATCACCGGTGCCGCGCAGATGGACGGCGCGATCCTCGTCGTCTCCGCGGCGGACGGCCCGATGCCGCAGACGCGCGAGCACATCCTCCTCGCCCGCCAGGTCGAGGTGCCGTCGATCGTCGTCGCCCTGAACAAGGCGGACATGGTCGACGACCCCGAGCTCCTCGAGCTCGTCGAGATGGAGGTGCGCGAGCTCCTCTCCAAGTACGAGTTCCCCGGTGACGACATCCCGGTCATCCAGGTCTCGGCGCTGAAGGCGCTCGAGGGCGATCCCGAGTGGACGCCGAAGATCCTCGAGCTCATGGAGGCCGTCGACTCCTACATCCCCGAGCCCGTCCGCGACGTCGACAAGCCCTTCCTGATGCCGATCGAGGACGTGTTCACGATCACCGGCCGCGGCACGGTCGTGACCGGCCGCATCGAGCAGGGGATGATGAAGGTCGGCGAGGAGATCGAGATCGTCGGGATCCATCCCGCGATCGAGAAGACCGTGATCACGGGCCTCGAGATGTTCCAGAAGACGCTCGACTACGCGCAGGCCGGCGACAACGCGGGCGCCCTGCTCCGCGGCATCAAGCGCGAGGACGTCGAGCGCGGCCAGGTGCTGGCCAAGCCCGGCTC
The DNA here is from genome assembly GCA_963838395.1 of uncultured Actinomycetes bacterium. Classification (GTDB taxonomy): domain Bacteria; phylum Actinomycetota; class Thermoleophilia; order Gaiellales; family Gaiellaceae; genus GMQP-bins7. The sequence goes on along the minus strand of CAWIQX010000012.1, from coordinate 131,505 downwards.
GATCACGCCGCACACGCACTACAAGGCCGAGGTGTACGTGCTCTCGAAGGACGAGGGCGGGCGGCACACGCCGTTCTTCGACGGCTACCGGCCGCAGTTCTACTTCCGGACGACCGACGTCACCGGCTCGATCAAGCTGCCCGAGGGGCAGGAGATGGTCATGCCGGGCGACAACACGAACATGGAGATCGACCTGATCCAGCCGATCGCGATGGATCAGGGTCTCCGCTTCGCCATCCGCGAGGGTGGCCGCACGGTGGGTGCCGGCGTCGTCACGGAGATCATCGCGTAGGGACGGGCTCGCCCGTCCCCTACACCCTCATCCCATGGCGCAACAGAAGATCCGCATCCGCTTGAAGGGCTACGACCACCAGCAGGTGGACCGCTCCGCGTCCCAGATCGTGGAGACGGCGCAGCGCACCGGCGCCACCATCACGGGGCCGGTCCCGCTGCCGACCGAGAAGAACGTCTACTGCGTGATCCGAAGCCCGTTCAAGGACAAGGACTCGCGCGAGCACTTCGAGGTGCGCACGCACAAGCGCCTGATCGACATCCACTCCCCGACGCCGAAGACGGTCGACTCGCTGATGCGGCTCGACCTCCCGGCCGGGGTCGACATCGAGATCAAGCTCTAGCCGAGAGATGAAGGGCATCCTCGGCAAGAAGCTCGGCATGACCCAGGTCTTCGACCCGGAGTCAGGACGCATGTCCGCGGTCACCGTCATCCAGGCCGGGCCCTGCCCGGTCGTGCAGGTGAAGACGGTCGACACGGACGGCTACGACGCCGTGCAGCTCGCGTTCGAGCCCGTCGCCGAGCGGAAGCTGTCGAAGCCCGAGAAGGGTCACCTCGCGAAGGCCGGCGCCGGGCCGCACCGCCATCTCGTGGAGATGCGCGGCGAGAGCGGCCTCACGGTCGGCGAGACGGTCACGGTCGAGGCGTTCGAGCCCGGAGAGAAGATCAAGGTCTCGGGGATCTCGATCGGCAAGGGGTTCCAGGGCACGATCAAGCGCCATGGCTTCACGCGCGGCCCGGTGTCGCACGGCTCGCACAACGTCCGCGCCCCGGGATCGATCGGCGCGTCCGCGACACCGTCGCGCGTCTTCAAGGGGATGCGGATGTCGGGGCGCATGGGCGGCGTTCGGGTAACCCAGCCGGGGCTCGTCGTGCACGAGATCGACGTCGAGCGCAATCTCCTGCTCGTTCGGGGCTCGGTTCCCGGGTCGGCGAGCGGGCTCGTGGAGATCCGGGAGGCGTAGCACCGATGGCGACTGCACCGAAAGCCCCCGTGCTCGGCGGGACGAAGGCGAAAGACGCGGCCCTGGACGCCTCGGTGTTCGCCGCGGAGGTGAAGCCGCATCTCGTCCACGAGACGGTACGGGCGGAGATGAACGCCGCCCGCGCGGGGACACGTGGCGGAAAGAGCCGCGGCCTCGTCGCCGGCGGCCGCGCCAAGCCGTGGCGGCAGAAGGGAACGGGACGCGCACGCGCGGGCACGACGCGCGCGCCGCAATGGACCGGCGGCGGTATGGCGTTCCCGCCCGGCATGCGCAGCTTCGAGGTGAAGGTGAACCGCAAGGCCCGCCGTGCTGCGCTGAAAGGCGCACTCAGCGACCACGCGACGAACGGGACGATCGCGCTGCTCGACGGCTCCAGCTTCGACGCACCGTCGACCCGCAAGGCCGCCGAGCTCATCGCCGAGTGGTCCGAGCGGCCGACCCTCGTCGTCGCGACCGAGGACGAAGAGGTTCTCGTCAAGTCGTTCCGGAACCTCGACCGAGTGCTCGTCATCGTGCCTGCGGAGCTCGAGGTCGTCTCGGTCGTCTGGGCACGCTCGCTGCTCGTGACCGAGGCCGCCCTCCCGCTCGTCCTTGCCCGCGCCGGCGCCGAGAACGCGGAGGCGTCCGAGTGAGCCTCCATCCGAATCAAGTCTTGCTCGCGCCGGTGGTCTCCGAGAAGAGCTACTCGCTCATCTCCGATCGCAAGTACACGTTTCGCGTACACGAGGACGCGCACAAGACCCAGATCCGGCAGGCGGTCGAGGAGCTCTTCGAGGTGAAGGTCCAGAAGGTGGCGATCCTCAAGGTGCAGTCCAAGCCGAAGCGGCGTGGGTTCACGAAGGGTCGCAGGCCGGGCTGGAAGAAGGCCATCGTGCAGCTGCGCGAGGGCCATGAGATCGAGATCTTCGAAGGAGCCGCAGTCTGATGGCCCTGCGCAAGTACAAGCCCACGAGTCCCGGCCGCCGCTTCATGGCGACGTCGGGCTTCGAAGAGATCACGAAGTCCGAGCCGGAGAAGTCGCTCCTCGAGCCGCTGACCAAGAAGGGCGGCCGCAACAACCGTGGCCGGATCACCACGCGTCACCAGGGCGGCGGCCACAAGCGTCGCTTCCGCACGATCGACTTCAAGCGCACGAAGGACGGCGTGCCCGCCAAGGTGGCGGCGATCGAGTACGACCCGAACCGCTCGGCACGGATCGCGCTCCTGCACTACGCGGACGGAGTCAAGGCCTACATCCTCGCGCCGTCTCGGCTTCGCGTCGGCGCGACGGTCGAGTCCGGCCCGAATGCCGACATCAAGCCCGGTAACGCGCTTCCGCTGGCCAACATCCCCACCGGAACGCTGGTCCACTCGGTCGAGCTCAAGCCGGGCCAGGGCGGACGTATGGCGCGCTCGGCGGGCTCCTCGGTCCAGCTCGTCGCGAAGGACGGTGACCACGGCGTGCTGCGGCTCCCCTCGGGGGAGCTGCGCCGCGTGCTGCTCACCTGCCGGGCGACGGTCGGCCAGGTCGGCAACACGGATCACGCCAACCAGTCGAGTGGCAAGGCCGGCCGGAGCCGGTGGCTCGGCAAGCGGCCGACGGTGCGCGGCTCGGCGATGAACCCGGTCGATCACCCGCACGGCGGCGGCGAGGGCAAGTCCAAGGGCGGTCGCCATCCGGTCACCCCGTGGGGCGTGCCGACGCTCGGCAAGCGCACGCGCCGAAAGCACAAGGAGTCCGACAAGCTGATCGTCCGCGGCCGGCGCCGCGGCAAGGAGAGGAAGCGCTAAGTGAGTAGATCGTCCAAGAAGGGGCCTTTCGTCCAGGAACGGCTGCTCAGCCGGATCGAGGCGATGAATGCGACCGGCGAGAAGCGGATGGTCCGCACGTGGTCGCGCACGTCGACGGTCTTCCCGGAGATGGTGGGGCACACGATCGCCGTCCACGATGGCCGCAAGCACGTGCCCGTGTTCGTGACCGAGCAGATGGTCGGCCACAAGCTCGGCGAGTTCGCGCCGACCAGAACGTTCCGGAGCCATTCCGGCGACCGCCAGGCCCAGGTGAAGAAGCGGACATGAGCGTCCAGCTGCAACAGACGACCGCCAGCGGGTCCGCGCTCAGGCCAAATGGGTGCGCACCTCCTCCCGGAAGGCGCGGCTCGTGCTCGACCACATTCGCGGTCGCACGGTGCCCGAGGCGCGGACGGTGCTCGCTTTCAGCACCCGCGCTGCCGCGACGGACATCGAGAAGGTGCTCCGTTCCGCAGTCGCGAACGCAGAGGCGAATCACGGGCTGGACGGTGACGATCTCGTCGTCGAGGTCGCCTACGCGGACGAGGGCCCGACGCTGAAGCGCTGGAAGCCGCGCGCTCGCGGTCGGGTCAATCGCATTCGCAAGCGTACGTGCCATGTGACTCTCGTCCTCGTCGAGCAGCCCGAGGCGACGCCGAGGCGCCGCCGTCGAGCCGGCGCTGCCGCCGCCGCGACCGCTGCCACCGCCGCCGAGGGCACAACTTCCGCTGCGAAGCCGAAGGCTTCCAGACGACGCAAGAAGGAGGCTGTCGCGTAATGGGCCAGAAGGTGCATCCCGGCGGGTTCCGCGTCGGCGTCATTCACGACTGGAAGTCCAACTGGTGGACGAGTCGACAGGAGTTCGCGGGCTATCTGCTCGAGGACGTCAAGATCCGTCGGCACATCCTCGGCAAGCTCTCGCATGCGGGGCTCTCGGACATCCTCATCCGCAAGGACAAGCAGCGGATCACCGTCGACATCTACACCGCGCGCCCCGGCATCGTGATCGGCAAGTCCGGTGTGGAGGTCGACGCGCTGCGTCGTGACTTGCACGCGCTCACGCAGAAGAACGTGCACATCAACATCAACGAGATCAAGCGTCCCGAGCTCGACGCGAAGCTCGTCGCGCAGTCGATCGCCGAGCAGCTCGAGAACCGCGTGAGCTTCCGCCGCGCGATGAAGCGCTCGCTGGCCTCCGCGATGCGCTCCGGGGCTCAGGGGATCAAGATCACCGCGGCCGGCCGACTCACCGGTGGCGAGATGAGCCGCCGAGAGATGTACTCCGAGGGCCGCGTGCCGCTGCACACGATCCGGGCGGACATCGACTACGGCCAGGCCGAGGCAAAGACGACGGCCGGCCAGGTCGGCGTCAAGGTCTGGATCAACAAGGGCGAGATCATGCCCGAGGGCTTCGAGGGAGCCGGCGGCAGGATTCTCGGCTCGGTGACCAGGATCAGGCGCGCCGGCGACAGGGCTCTTCGGGCGAAGGGCTCGGAGCGTCTCGCGAGGGTCGTGGACGCAACGTGGATCGCGAAGGCCTCGGCATCGTCCAGCGCAAGCGGAAGGGACAGCGTCCCGGAGGCCGCGCGACTCAGCGTCCGCGCCGCGAGGACGTCGGTGCAATCGCAGCCGAGGCCGGAGCGCAGCCGCTGGCGGAGACCACCGCCTCCAGAGGCCGTGGTCGAGCCGACGCTCGAGATCGCTCCCGAGCCGACGGCTGAAGCAACCTCCGAGCCCACACCCGAGGTCGCTCCGGAGCCGCCCGCAGCCGAGGATGCAGCCGAGGATGACGTCTGATGTTGATGCCGCGCAAGACGAAGTTTCGCCGCCATCATCGCGGACGCCGTGCTGGCCTTTCCAAGGGTCAGACGACCGTGCAGTTCGGCGACTACGGGCTCAAGAGCATGGAGGCGGGATGGATCTCGAACCGCCAGATCGAGGCAGCTCGCATCGCGGCGACCCGGAAGATCCGCCGAAGCGGGAAGGTCTGGATCAACCTCTTCCCGGACAAGCCCTTCACCAAGAAGCCTGCCGAGACCCGCATGGGCTCCGGCAAGGGGTCACCGGAGGGGTGGGTCGCGGTCGTCAAGCCCGGCCGCGTCATGTTCGAGCTCGCCGGGGTCGACGAGGAGCTGGCCAAGGAGGCGCTCCGACTCGCCGGCCAGAAGCTCCCCGTGAGAACCAAGTTCGTGAAGAGGGAGGCCGATCTCTTTGAGAGCTAGAGAGCTCAGGGCCCTGACCGACGACGAGCTCGACCGGAAGATGGCCGAGACCCGGCGGGAGCTCTTCAACCTGCACTTCCAGACCGCGACAGGCGTGCTCGAGAACAGCGCCCGGCTGCGCACCGCCAAGCGTGAGATCGCGCGCATCCTGACCGTCAAGAACGAACGTGCCAGAGGACTGACGACATGACAGAGGAAAACGTGAACCCGAGCGAAGAGACGCAGGACGAGACCGAGAGTCGCGCCGCAGGAGGCATCGGCGGAGACGACCGACGCCCCGGACGGCGTGGCGGACGTCGAGAACGTGCCGGAGGAAGCAGCCCCGGCCGAGGCCGACGAGCAGGGGGCAGGGGCGGATCCGCCGGCTGCCGAGCCTGCCACCGCCGAGCCCGAGGACGTTCCCGACGCGGTGGGCGACGAGCCTGCCGCTGCGGAAGCGGTCGAAGAGATGCCCGCTGCAGAAGCAGACGAGGTGGTCGAGGAGGAAGCTGTCGCCGACGAGGCGTCTGCGGCGAGCGACGGCGCGGAGCCCTCTGAGCCTGCGGCTGCGGCCGTGTCCGAGCCGAAGAAGAAGAAGAAGCGGCTCCCGCGCGCGCTGCGTCCCCAGCGCACGAAGACGAAGCGAGAGCGTTCTGCCGAGCGCAAGGCGATCACCCGTCTGCCAAAGCCGGAGCATGCTCGCGGTCGCCGGCAGGAGCGGCAGGGCAAGGTCGTATCCGCGGCCTCGGACAAGACGATCGTCGTTCGCGTCGACACCGTGAAGGTGCATCCGATGTACAAGAAGGTCATCCGCCGCAGCACCAAGCTGCACGCGCACGACGCGGAGAACCAGGCGAAGATCGGAGACGTCGTCCGCATCGTGGAGACACGACCGATCTCGAAGCAGAAGCGCTGGCGTCTGCAGGAAGTCGTCGAGGCCGCGAAGTGATCCAGCAGGAATCCAGGCTTCGGGTGGCGGACAACACGGGCGCGCGGGAGATCCTGTGCATCCGCGTCCTCGGGGGATCCCATCGCCGCTACGCGCGGGTCGGGGACATCATCATTGCTACCGTGAAGTCGGCCACGCCGCAGGGCGCGGTCAAGAAGGGTGAGGTCGTGCGGGCGGTCGTCGTGCGGACGAAGAAGCCCTACGGCCGAGACGACGGCACGCTCATCGGTTTCGACGAGAACGCCGCCGTCCTCATCGATCCGCAGTCCAACCCGCGTGGGACCCGCATCTTCGGTCCCGTCGCGCGGGAGCTCCGCGAGAAGAACTTCATGAAGATCGTCAGCCTGGCTCCGGAGGTTCTCTAGGTGTCCGTGAAGATGAAGGTCAAGAAGGGCGACATGGTTCAGATCATCACCGGCAAGGACCGCGGGAAGCGCGGCCGCGTGCTCGAGGCGCGCCCGTCGGAGAAGCGGGTCATCGTCGAGAACCTGAACGTCTCCAAGCGGCACACGAAGCCCCGCCCGATCAGGGACTCCTCTCGCATGGGCGGGGCGCAGGTCGTGCCCGGCGGCATTCTGGACAAGCCGGCGCCCCTGCCGGTCTCGAACGTCATGGTCGTCTGCCCCGTCTGCGGCCTTCCGACCCGCGTCGGGATCGTCGAGAAGGAGATCAAGGGCGAGACCGTCCGCGTGCGCGTCTGCAAGCGCGAGGGCTGCCGGCAGGAGATCGACAAGTGAGCTCTGCGACCGTGGCCAGCGAAGCCCCGACCCCGGAGACCTACGTGCCGCGCCTGAAGGACCGGTACGAGTCGGAGATCCGCGCACGCCTTCAGGAGGAGCTCGGGTCTGCCTTCGGTCATGCAGGCGCCGCGCGTCACCAAGGTCACGCTGAACATGGGAGTCGGCGAGGCGAAGACGGACGCGAAGGCGCTCGATGCGGCGATCGACGAGCTGTCCGTCATCTCGGGGCAGCGCGCGCAGGTGCGCCGCGCCACCAAGTCGATCGCCAGCTTCAAGCTGCGCGAGGGCATGCCCGTCGGCGCGCGCGTGACGCTGCGCGGCGCGCGCATGTACGAGTTTCTCGACCGCCTCACCTCGATCGCGCTTCCCCGCATCCGCGACTTCCGAGGGCTCGACCCGGGCTCGTTCGACGGGCGTGGCAACTACTCGATCGGGATCCGGGAGCAGATCATCTTTCCCGAGATCGACTACGACAAGGTCCCGTCGGTCCGTGGGCTCGACATTGCGATCACGACCTCGGCGACGACGGACGAGCACGGGCGCGCGCTGCTCGGTGCCCTCGGCATGCCGTTCGCCGGAGAGAGAAGGGAACAGTAAGTGGCCAAGAAGTCGCTCGTCGTCAAGCAACAGCGGGGCTCGAAGCACAAGGTGCGCGCGTACTCGCGCTGCAACAAGTGCGGTCGTCCCCGCGCGGTCTATCGCAAGTTCGGGCTCTGCCGAATCTGCCTGCGGGAGCTCGCCCACCAGGGCGCCATCCCGGGCATGACGAAGTCGAGCTGGTAGGAGGAAACGTGCTCACCGACCCGATCGCCGACATGCTCACCCGTATCCGCAACGCGAATCGCGCGTTGCACGAATCCGCGTCGATGCCGACCTCTCGCATGAAGGAGGAGATCGCGCGCATCCTGAAGGACGAGGGCTACATCGCCGACTTCCGCGTGATCGAGACGAAGGACGAGAAGGATCAGCCTCTGCCGTTCCGGACGCTCGTGATCGAGCTCAAGTTCGCCCGCGACCGCCGCCGCGTCATCACCGACCTCAAGCGGGTGTCCAAGCCCGGCCGGCGTGTCTACGCCGGGCAAGGATCGTCTGCCGCGCGTGCTCGGGGGCCTCGGCACCGCCATCATGTCCACCTCGACCGGGGTGATCACCCACCGGCAGGCCGCCGAGCGCGGCGTCGGCGGCGAAGTGATCGCCTTCGTCTGGTAAGCGGAGCAGGGCATGTCGCGCATCGGCCGAAAGCCCATCGAGCTGCCGTCGGGAGTGCTGGTTGCGCTCTCGCCCGGTCGCGTGCAGGTCAACGGCCCGCTCGGCGAGCTGAGCCAGGTCGTGCCGGCGCGCATGCAGATCGAGAAGACGGAGGCCGAGATCGTCGTCACTCGCCCCACCAACCGCGGGGAGGATCGCGCGCTGCACGGGCTCACCCGGACGCTCGTCGCCAACATGGTCGAGGGCGTCACGAAGGGCTTCGAGAAGCATCTGGAGATCCAGGGGGTGGGGTACCGCGCGCAGCTCAAGGGCACCGAGCTCGAGCTCGCGGTCGGCTTCTCGCATCCGGTCACGATCAAGCCGCGCGCGGGAATCAGCTTCGAGGTTCCGATTCCGACGCAGATCGTGGTCAAGGGCATCGACAAGCAGGCGGTCGGCCAGACCGCTGCCGAGATTCGCAAGGTCCGGCCGCCCGAGCCCTACAAGGGCAAGGGCATTCGCTACCGCGACGAGCAGGTGCGCAGGAAGGTCGGGAAGCGCGCATGACGGTTCTGACGAAGCGCCAGGCGCGCATGCGCCGACAGCGCCGCATCCGCGGCAAGATCGCGGGAACCGCGGAGCGCCCGCGGCTCGCCGTGTTCCGCTCGAATCGCGGGATCTTCGCGCAGTTGATCGACGACGCGAGCGGACGCACGCTCGCCTCCGCGGCCTGGACGGCCGTGTCGACGTCCGGCTCGAAGACCGACCAGGCAACCGCAGTCGGCAAGGCACTCGGCCAGGCGGCCAAGAAGGCCGGAATCGAACGCTGCGTGTTCGATCGCGGCGGCTACCTCTACCACGGACGCGTGAAGGCGCTTGCGGACGGCGCGCGCGAGGAAGGACTCCGATTTTGAGCACCAGGGAAGTTGCGGACTCGCGCGAGCTGAAGGAGCGGGTCATCGAGATCAACCGCGTCGCGAAGGTCGTGAAGGGCGGCAGGCGGTTCTCGTTCACCGCGCTCGTCGTCATCGGCGACGAGGTCGACCGGGTCGGCCTCGGCTACGGGAAGGCGCGTGAGGTCCCGCTCGCCATCTCCAAGGCCGTCGAGGACGCCAAGAAGAACCTGTTCACCGTTCCGAAGCACGGGCAGACGATCACGCACGAGATCGTCGGCCAGTTCGACGCCGCGCGCGTCGTCCTGCGCCCGGCGAGCGAGGGAACGGGTGTCATCGCCGGCGGCGGCGTGCGCGCCGTGCTCGAGCTGGCCGGCATCCGCGACGTGCTGGCGAAGAGCCTCGGCACCACGACGCCGATCAACATGACCCGGGCGACGGTCGAGGGCCTGCGGAGGCTCGTTCGTCCCGAGGACGTCGCGCAGCTGCGCGGCAAGACGATTGCGGACGTCATCCCGATCCCTCGGCCCGGCGACGCTCGCGCGCACGGAGGAGGCGCTCGCGCTGGAACGCGCGGCCGCCGAGCCCGTGGCGCAGCCCGTCGCCGACGAGAGTCCCGTCGAGGCGGCTGTCTCCGAGGAGACCACGTGAGCTCGCTGAAGATCACCCAGGTGCGAAGCACGATCGGCCAGACGGACCGGCACATCGGTACGCTGCGCGCGCTCGGGCTCGGAAAGATCGGCCGCACCTCCGAGCACAAGGACTCTCGGGAGCTGCAGGGCATGCTCCGGCAGGTCAACCACCTCGTCCGCGTCGAAAGCGTGTAGCCATGGCTTCCGAAGAGCTCAACCTCTCCAACCTCGAGCCCGCTCAGCCCCGAAAGGCGCGCAAGCGCGTCGGGCGTGGCCTCGGCTCGGGCAAGGGGCGCTACTCCGGTCGCGGCATCAAGGGCCAGAAGTCGAGGGCCGGGTCGCACAAGATGCCCGCCGGGTTCGAGGGCGGCCAGATGCCGATCGACATGCGCCTCGGCAAGCTCCGCGGGAACACCTCGGCGGACGCGATGCCGATCGGGCCTTTCCGGACGTACACGCAGCCCGTCAACGTGCGCGATCTCGAGCGTCGCTTCGACGCAGGCGCGGAGGTGACGCCGGAGGCCCTCAAGGCCAGCGGGCTCGTCCGCAAGCTCTCGATCGACGTGAAGGTGCTGGGCGAAGGAGAGCTGACGAAGAAGCTGACGGTCTCCGCCCACGGATTCTCGAAGACAGCCGTCGAGAAGATCGAGGCTGCCGGAGGCTCGGTCACCTGGCTCCGGGGCGAGCCGGTCAAGAAGAAGCGCAAGCATCACAAGGCGAGCGCACCGAAGGCCGAGGAGACCGAGGCTGCCGAGGAGACGGAGGAGGCTGGAGGCCGAGGTGCAGGACGACATAGAGACCGAGGCCGAGGCCGCCCGAGGAGACCGCCTAGACCATGTTCTCCTGGCTCGCGAACGCCTGGCGCGTCCCCGAGCTTCGCCGCCGCGTGCTGTTCACGGCGATGATCCTCGCGGGGTACCGGCTCGGCTCCTGGATCCCCGCCCCAGGGGTCAACTCGGAGACGATCGAGAACTACTTCTCGGGCCGGGGCGACACGATCCTCGGACTGCTCAACCTCTTCTCGGGCGGCGCGCTGTCCCAGTTCTCGCTGTTCGCGCTCGGGATCATGCCGTACGTCACGGCGTCGATCATCCTCCAGCTCCTGACCGTGGTCATCCCGCGGCTCGGCGAGCTCCAGAAGGAGGGAGAGGCGGGCTACGCGAAGATCACGCAGTACACGCGCTACCTGACCGTGGTGCTGGCGGCGCTGCAGGCGACCGGCTATGCGTTCCTCTTCCGCGACCAGGGCGCGCTCGACGCGGGCGCCGGCGAGCTCGTGCTGATCGTCGTCACGCTCACCGCGGGCACCACGCTCCTGATGTGGATGGGCGAGCTGATCACGAAGCGCGGGGTCGGCAACGGCATCTCGATCCTGATCTTCGCGTCGATCCTGGTCGGCGCGCCGATCGGCATCGCCGCCTGGTGGAACGGCGGGCCGATGGAGAAGCTCTTCTACCCGCTGATCGCAATCGCGATCGTGGCCGCGGTCGTCTTCGTGCAGGAAGGCCAGCGCCGGATTCCGATCCAGTACGCCAAGCGCATGGTGGGACGGCGCATGACCGCCGGCGGCTCGACCTACCTGCCGCTGCGCGTCAACATGGCGGGCGTCATCCCGATCATCTTCGCGGCGGCGATCCTCGCCTTCCCGCCCACGATGGCGCAGTACTTCCCGGTGACGCGGGACTTCGTCAACGAGTACTTCCAGCCGGGCGACTGGATCTACCTGCTCATCGAGGGCCTGATGATCGTGATCTTCACCTACTTCTACACCGCGGTGCAGTTCAACCCCGTCGACCAGGCCGACAACCTGCGCCGGCACGGCGGGCTACATCCCCGGCATCCGGCCCGGGCCTCCCACCGCGCAGTATCTCGATCGCGTCCTCTCGCGCCTGACGCTTCCGGGATCGCTCTTCCTCGCACTCGTCGCGGTCCTTCCGAGCCTCTTCATCGCCTACGGCGGGTTCTCCCAGGCCAGCGCCGGTGCGCTCGGTGGAACGTCGGTCCTCATCGCGGTCGGCGTCGCGCTCGACACGATGCGCCAGATGGAGTCGCAGATGATGATGCGCTCCTACGAGGGCTTCCTCAAATAGGGGCGAGGCATGCCTCGCCTCCAGCGCTCACCACATGAGAATCCTCATCCTCGGACCGCAGGGGTCAGGGAAGGGAACGCAGGCGAAGCGCATCGCCGCGATCTACGACGTCCCGCACGTCGCGACGGGTGACATCCTGCGCGCGGCGATCGCCGACGGCTCGGAGCTCGGCCGGCGCGTGGAGCCGATCCTCGAGCACGGCGAGCTCGTGCCGGACGATCTCATGGTCGACCTCATTCGGGAGCGCCTCGCCGACGAGCACGGCTTCGTGCTCGACGGCTTCCCGCGCACGGTTCCCCAGGCGGAGGCTCTCGACGCGATGCTCGAGGAGATCGAGAAGCCGCTCGACGTCGTCCTCCTGCTGCAGGTGTCCGACGACGTCGCTCTCGAGCGGCTGCTCGAGCGACGCGCGGCGGAAGGGCGACAGGACGACGCGCCCGACGTGATCCGCAATCGGCTACGGCTGTACCACGGCCTGACCGAGCCGGTCGTCGAGCGCTATCACGCACGGCTGCATGCCGTGGACGGCGAGCAGACCGTCGACGAGGTCTTCGCCGCGATCGAGGAGGCGCTCGGACAGCGTTGCCGGAGTCAGGCTTCGGCCCGAGCCCGAAGCCTCTCTCTGGACTCGGACCCCGAGAAGGTGAGAAGCTCGTGATCATCCGCAAGAGCGCCCGGGAGATCGAGCGCATCGCTGCCGCAGGAGCACTCGTGGCCGAGACGATCGCGCACGTCGGCTCGCTGATCGTTCCCGGCATCACGACCGACGAGCTCGATGCGGCCGCCGACGCGTTCATCCGAGAGCGGGACGGAATCCCGACCTCCGCGGGCTACAAGGGCTATCCGAAGGCGATCTGCATCTCGCCGAACGACGTCGTCGTGCACGGAATCCCGGGGCCGTACCGGATCGAGGGCGGCGACCTGGTCACGATCGACGTCGGGGTCACGCTCGACGCCTACATCGCGGACAGCGCGTACACGTTCGGGGTCGGTGAGATCGAGCCCGAGGCGCAGCGTCTGCTGGATGTCGCCGAGGAGGCGCTGGCGGCGGGAATCGCGGAGGCGCGCCACGAGAACCGGGTCGGAGACATCGCGCACGCGGTGCAGACCGTCGTCGAGGACGCCGGCTTCTCGGTCGTCCGAAGCCTCGTCGGCCATGGCGTCGGGCGCTACTACCACGAGGATCCGCACATTCCGAACTTCGGCGATCCCGGTCGAGGGCCGAGGCTTTCCGAAGGGATGACCATCGCGGTCGAGCCGATGATCACCGCCGGAGGCCCGGACATCTCGATCGCCGACGACGGCTGGACGATCTCCACCGAGGACGGCTCGCTCGCGGCTCATTTCGAGCACACGATCGCCATCACGCCCGACGGGCCACGCATTCTCACCCCGCGCGTCGGACTGCCTGCGGGAAGGCATTTGCTACGATGACCGGCCGCGGTGCGGGGCTGTCATGCTTGCGCCGCCTCGGTGTCAGGCTTCAGGCTCTGACACCCGACTTCCAGACTTCCGAGTAAGCGAGGTACCGATGAAAGTCCGTCCGTCCGTCAAGCCGATGTGCGAGCGCTGCCGCGTGATCAAGCGGCATGGCCGCACGATCGTCATCTGCACCAATCCCCGGCACAAGCAAAGGCAGGGCTAGCCGACACATGGCACGCATCGCAGGCGTCAACCTCCCCACCCAGAAGCGGCTCGAGATCGGGCTGACCTACATCTACGGCATCGGTCCCTCGACCGCGCAGAAGATCTGCCGCGTGCTCGAGCTCGATCCCGACGAGAAGGTGCGCGACCTGACCGACGAAGAGGTCACGAAGCTCCGCAGCTACATCGACTCGGATCTCGAGGTCGAGGGCGATCTTCGCCGCAACCGCGCGGGCGCGATCAAGCGGCTGACCGAGATCGGCAGCTATCGAGGCGTCCGACACCGCCGCGGCCTTCCGGTGCGAGGGCAGCGGACGAAGACCAACGCGCGAACGCGCAAGGGCCCGACGAAGGCCGTCGGCCGCAGCAAGAGGTCCAAGTAGTGGCCCCTCCTCGCAGGTCTGCGGCTCGGGGTCGCACGAGACGCCGGGTCAAGAAGAACATCGCCATCGGCCAGGCGCACATCAAGACCTCCTTCAACAACACGATCGTCACCCTCACCGACCGCGAGGGCAACGTCATCGTCTGGGAGTCGGCCGGCTCGGCCGGGTTCAAGGGCTCCCGCAAGTCCACGCCCTTCGCCGCGCAGGTCACCGCTGACAACGCCGCGCGCAAGGGCATGGAGCACGGCCTCCAGAAGGTGGAGGTCTTCGTCAAGGGTCCGGGCTCGGGCCGCGAGACCGCCATCCGCTCGCTGCAGGCGGCCGGCCTCGAGATCCTCGGGGTTCGGGACGTGACCCCGCAGGCCCACAACGGTGTCCGGCAGCGCAAGCGGAGGCGCGTCTAATGGCTCGCGATCTGGGGCCCAAGTGTCGCCTCTGCCGCCGAGAGGGGCTGAAGCTCTTCCTGAAAGGTGAGCGCTGCCTGACCGAGAAGTGCGCGGTCGAGCGCCGCAGCTATCCGCCGGGCGAGCACGGACGTGGCCGCATCAAGCAGAGCGAGTACCTGCTCCAGCTGCGCGAGAAGCAGAAGGCACGGCGCTACTACGGCCTGCTCGAGAAGCAGTTCCGTCGCACGTACGAGCGGGCGAGCCGCGGGCAGGGCGCTCCTGGAGAGAATCTCCTGCGCTTGCTGGAAACGCGTCTCGACAACGTCGTCTACCGTCTCGGCTTCGCCGGGTCGCGGGCACAGTCCCGCCAGCTCGTCCGCCACGGCCACTTCCAGGTCAACGGGCGGCGCGTCAACATCCCGAGCTACGGCGTGAAAGCGAACGACGTCATCTCGCTCAGGCCGGGCAGCCCGGTCGAGCAGCTGGTCCGGGAAGCGACGGATCTCACTGCGTCGGTCGCTCCGTGGCTCCAGGCCGACCACGACGGGCTCACGGGCCAAGTTCTCCGATTCCCCGAGCGCGACGAGATCGACGTGCCCGTCCAGGAATCCCTCATCGTCGAGCTCTATTCGAAGTAGGGGCCGGGCATGCCCGGCCCTCTAGTTGACCAGAACCAGAAAGGATCACTTTGGCTACACGCACCAGCTTGATGGAGTTCCAGACTCCGCGGATCGCCCACGAGGAAGCGGACGACCATCGCGGCGTCTTCCAGATCGAGCCGCTCGATCGCGGCTTCGGCAACACCTTCGGAAACTCGCTTCGGCGCGTGCTCCTGTCGTCGCTCGAGGGCGCCGCGGTGACCGCGGTCAAGATCGAGGGCGTCGCGCACGAGTTCACGACGCTTCCGGGAGTCCGCGAGGACGTGACCGACATCATCCTCAACCTCAAGGACCTGATCGTGCTCCTGCACGGCGCGTCGCCCGAGATCGAGGTCTACATCGCGAAGAAGGGCGCCGGGGTCGTGACCGCGGCCGACATCGAGGCACCGGCCGACCTCGAGATCCTCAACCCGGAGCTCGAGATCGCCCACGTCTCCGACAAGGGCAAGCTCGAGATGACCCTGACCATCGGGCGCGGCCGTGGATACGTGCCCGCCGAGCTGAACCGGGGACCGGAGACGACGATCGGCGTCATCCCGATCGACTCCATCTTCTCGCCCGTGCGACGCGTTGCGTACGAGGTCGAGGCCGCTCGCGTCGGGCAGCGCACCGACTACGACAAGCTCGTTCTCGACGTGACCACCGACGGGTCGCTCGACCCGCGCGACGCGATCGGGCAGGCCGCCGAGATCCTCATCCGCCAGCTCGCGATCTTCACCGACCTCGATCGCATCGAGGGCCTGGGGGAGACGGCGGCCGAGACTGCAGCGGAAGCTCCGGTCACGCACGGCATGGAGAACTTCCCGATCGAGGAGCTCGAGCTCGGTGTCCGCTCGTACAACTGCCTGAAGCGGGTCGGTATCGAGACCATCGGCGACCTCACCTCGAAGTCGGAGAACGAGCTCGTCGCGATTCCGAACTTCGGACGGAAGTCGATCGAGGAAGTCCGCTCCGCGCTCGCCTCTCACGGCCTGATGCTCAAGGGCGAGGACAGCATCGGGTAATGCGTCACCAGCGGTCGGGAAAGAAGCTCGGGCGAGACTCCGCCCATCGCAAGGCGCTCTATTCGAATCTCGCGGGCGCCTTGATCGAGCACGGCCGCATCCAGACCACCGAGGCCAAGGCGAAGGCGGTCAAGCCGTTCGCCGAGAAGCTGATCACGCTTGGGGAAGCGCGGCGACCTCCATGCCCGCCGGCAGGCGCTCGCCGCGCTTCGCTCCAACGACGTCGTCCACCGGCTGTTCGCGGAGATCGCTCCGCGCTTCTCCGACCGCCCTGGCGGTTACACGCGCATCGTCAAGCTCGGCCCGCGCCAGGGCGACGCGGCCGACATGGTCTACCTCGAGCTCGTCGACTACGAGCCTGCCGCGTCGCCGCTCGCACCTCCTCGCGCCCGCCGCGAGGAGACTGCTCCCGCCGAGGCGTAGTCCTCAGACGGGGCCAGGCTCCAGCCCGACCCCGCCCCAGGGTGGTGGATCGGCTCGAAAGTACTCTCAGGGTCGTGCTCGTCCTCATCGCCCTCGCACTCGCGATCTTCGTGCTTCCCTCGCCATGGGGGCTCGTCGCGGTCGCCGTGGCCGCTGTTCTCGACATCGCCGAGACCGGGCTCTTCATCTGGTGGTCGAAGCGGCGCAAGGCGTCGGTCGGGGTCGATGCGCTGGTCGGCAAGGTCGGAGTCGCGGCGTCTGCCCTTTGGCCCGAGGGCCAGGTCAAGATCAGCGGCGAGCTCTGGCAGGCTCGCTGTGCGGGAGGCTGCGACGCGGGGCACCAGGGTGATCGTGCGCGCAGTCGAGGGCCTCATGCTCGTAGTCGATCCGGCGTGACTACCCTCACGGCGTGCGCGTCTTCTGCGTTGCTCTAGCACTCGTGCTCGTTCCGCTGGCGGCGGCGGGTTCGTATGCCTGGGAGGCGCGCGCTCCTATGCCGTTGCCGCGCACCGAAGTCGTCGCGGCGACTGTCGGTAGCGAGATCGTCGTCCTCGGAGGTCTGACGCTCGAGAGGAGCGCAGCGACTCGCGTCGATGCGTACTCGCCTGCCAGGAACAGCTGGCGCAGGCTGCCGGATCTGCCGATCGGAGTCCATCACTCGATGGCCGTCGGAACCGGCGGCAAGCTCTACGTGCTCGGCGGCTATACGGCGGCGGGAATGCCGCTCCGCAGCGCGTTCGTCCTCGAAGCGGGGAGCTGGCGCGCGCTGCCCCGCCTGCCCTTCCCACGCGCCGCCGCGGGTGCTGGCGTAGCCGGCGGGAAGATCGTCGTCGCAGGGGGCGTCACGGCTGCCGGCAGGCTGGCGCGAAATGCGCTCTCGTTCGATCTTCGTACGAAGCGCTGGTCGGTCGTGGTCGGGCCGACGGCGCGCGAGCACCTGGGCGTGACCGCGCTCGGAGGGACCGTGTACGCGATCGGCGGCCGAACGGCCGGCCTCGACACGAACCTCCTGCACTTCGAGTCGTATCGTCCCGGAGCGAAGCGCTGGACGCGCCTCGCGCCGGTGCCCGATCCGCGGGGCGGAACCGGCGCAGCAGCTCTTCTCGGTCACGTCGTCTCGGCGGGCGGCGAGGAGCCGGCGGGGACTATCGCGGAGGTTCTCGCCTACCGCATCGCCGACCGGCGCTGGATTCGTCTCGAAGACCTCGCCACGCCACGGCACGGCATCGGGATGGCCGCGTTGGGCGGTCGCGTCTTCGTCATCGGCGGAGGGCCGGAGCCAGGCCTCACCGTGAGCTCCGCCAACGAGGCGCTACGCCTCGAGCCGTAGCTACGGCCTCCAGGCGACCGGGAGCGAGACGAGGCTCCGGAAGAGCGGGATCGGACAGTAGTCGAGGGCGTCGGGCGAGGAAGTCAGATGAAGGCTTGGCCTCCGCGCGAAGAGCGTCTCGAGCGCGATCTGGGCCTCGAGCCGCGCCAGGGGAGCGCCGAGGCAGAAGTGACTCCCGGCTGGCTGAAGACCGGGTCGCTCTCGCGCATCGCCGTGTAGGTCTCGTGCGTCGAGGCGCGGAACTCGTCGGAGTAGAGGTCGTACCTGCGCTCCCCCATACAGTGCGATCCTCGCAGATGGTGTCCTGGTGATCCTCAAGCTCACGCTCGAATACGACGGCACCGACTTCCGCGGTTGGGCGCGGCAGCCGGACGCGCGTACCGTCGAAGGGGTGCTACGCGACGCTCTCGACGCCGTGTATCCCGGGTGGGACGGGCTTGCGGTCGCCGGTCGCACCGACGCCGGTGTGCACGCGCGCGGCCAGGTGGCGAGTGTCAGTGTGCGAGCCGGCGCGCCTGTTCACCGCGCCGCCGAGGCGTTGACGTCGGCGTTGCCGGGTGACGTTGCGGTTGTGAGCTCCGAGCGTGCGCAGGACGGGTTCCACGCACGCTTTTCGGCCGTCTCGCGCTCGTACTGCTACCGAGTGCTTCACCCGTCGAGCCCCTGCGCCGCTCGACGCCCGGCGGGCGTTGCACTGGCCGCGCCCGATCGACTTCGAGGCGCTTGCGGCAACAGCCTCGCTGCTCCCCGGTTCGCACGACTTTCGGGCGTTCACGCCCGCCCAGACCGAGCACGACAGCTTCGTCCGGAACGTCCTCGGCGCGACGTGGGAGCGGACCGGCGAGCACCTCGACTTCACGATCTCGGCGAACAGCTTCCTCCGGCACATGGTGCGGACGCTCGTGGGGACGATGCTCGAGCTCGGCACCGACGCGCCCGCTCACGTCGAGCGGCTTCTCGAGGGCCGGCCGCGCGACGAGGCGGGTCTGACCGCTCCGCCGTGGGGGCTCTACCTCGAACGGGTCGAATACTGAGTGTCTGTCACCGCCGGGCTACGATCGCCGCATGCGCTTCCGTGTCGTCCTCTTCGACCTCGATGGGACGCTGATCGACTCCGGGCCGATCATCCTCGCGTCCATGCAGCACGCGGTTCGCACCGTCCTCGACCGCGACATCGCCTACGAGGAGCTCGCGGCGACCGTCGGCGGCCAAGGTCTGGTCGCGCAGATGGCCGAGCTCGGCCCGGGGCGCGTCGACGAGCTCGTCGAGGTCTACCGGCGAGCACAACGATCCGCTGCACGACACGCTCGAGGCGTTCGAGGGGATGATGGAGGTGCTGCCCCGGCTCCGCTCCGAAGGGGTGCGGCTCGGAATCGTGACCGCCAAGCGGCACCGGACTGTTGCTCTTGCGTTCGCTCGGTTTCCCTGGCTCGCCGAGCAGTTCGAGGTCGTCGTCGGGCACGACGACACCGAGCGGCACAAGCCCGATCCCGAGCCGGTACTCCACGCCCTCGAGAAGCTGGGCGCCAGCGCCGCGGACGCGGCCTACGTCGGGGACTCGCCGTTCGACATCCAGGCGGGAAAGGGCGCGGGCGCCTTCGCCGTCGCGGTCGGGTGGGGAGGTATCCACTCCGACGAGACGCTGCTGGCACAGGAGCCCGATGCGTTCGTGCGCTCCCCGGAGGAGCTCCTCGATGTCCTCTAGGACGACTCCGAGGAAGATCTCACCGGCAGCGCGCGTCGACGAGCTCCGGCGGCTGGTCGAGCACCACCTCTACCGGTACCACGTCCTCGACGATCCGGAGCTCTCCGATGCCGCGTACGACGTCCTGTACGACGAGCTACAGAGCGCTCGAGGACGAGCATCCCGAGCTCGTCACGCCCGACTCGCCGACCCAGCGCGTCGGCGCCCCGCCTGCGGACGGGTTTCGCAAGGTCGAGCACCTCTCTCCGATGGGGTCGCTCGAGAAGGTGACGACGGCGGAGGCGCTCTCCAAATGGGCCGACGACGTGCGAAAGAGGCTCGATAGCGACGAGGAGATCGCCTACGTCCTCGAACCGAAGATCGACGGCTCGGCCGTGTCGCTCGTCTACGAGAACGGCATCTACGTGCGCGGAGCGACGCGTGGAGACGGGCTCCGCGGCGAGGACGTGACGGGCAACCTGCGCACGCTCGCGTCCGTGCCGCTTCGCCTCATCGAGCAGAAAGGCACACGGCACCCCGACGTCCTCGAGGTGCGCGGCGAGATCTACTTCCCACTCGCCGGCTTCGACCGCTTCAACGAGGCGCAGCTCGCCGCCGGCCGCAAGCCCGCGCCGAATGCGCGAAACGCGGCTGCGGGCTCGCTTCGCCAGCTCAACCCTGCGGTGACGGCCTCGCGCCCGCTGTCGATCTACGTCTACGGGATCGGCGTGCACGGCAATGCGGCCCCGCCGACACAGTGGGACACACTTTCGTGGCTCCGTGGGCTCGGCTTCCGCACGAACCCGGACGCCGAGCGCGTGGAGTCGATCGAGGAGGTGGCAGAGGCGTGCGCAGCCTGGGAAGCCCGGCGGGCCGATCTCGGGTACGAGATCGACGGGATCGTGATCAAGGTCGACTCCTTCGCTCAGCAAGAGGCGCTCGGCTCGCTTCACGGCAGGCCGCGCTTCGCCCGTGCGTACAAGTGGGCGCCGACGGCAGCGGTCACGCGGCTTCAGGCGATCCATGTGCGGGTCGGCCGCACCGGCGTGCTCAACCCGCTGGCGGAGCTCGAGCCGGTACAGGTGGGCGGTGTCACCGTCTCCAGCGCGACCCTGCACAACGAGGACGACATTCGTCGAAAGGACATCCGGGTCGGCGATCTCGTGATCGTCCAGCGGGCCGGAGACGTGATCCCGCAGGTCGTAGGGCCTGCGGGCGAGCACGAGCCGGGCACGAAGCCGTGGAAGATGCCGAAGCGCTGCCCGCTCTGCAAGACCGAAGTCGTCAAGCCCGCGGGCGAGGTGATGCACCGCTGCCCCAACCGGGCGTGTCCTTCTCGCGGCCTGGAGACGCTGTACCACTGGGCGGGATCGGCGCTGGACATCGAGGGAGTCGGCTCGAACACGCTCAAGAAGCTGTGGGACGAGGGGCTCGTACGCTCGTTGCCCGATCTGTACCGGCTCACCCAGGAGCAGCTCGAAGCGCTCGACGGATACGCAGAGATCTCGGCTGCGCGGGCGATTGCATCGATCGCGCGGTCGAAGGAGCAACCGTTCTCGCGCGTCCTCTTCGGCTTGAACATCCCCAAGGTCGGTTGGGTGATCGCGCGCAACCTCGCGCGGCACTTCGGCTCCGCCGCAGCGCTTGTCGACGCCACGCAGTCCGAGCTCGAAGAGGTGGAGGGAGTCGGGCCCGACCGGGCGGTGCTGATCGCGGAGTGGTTCTCGGACGAGGAGAACCGCGCGCTCGTCGCCGAGCTCCGGGATCTCGGCATCCAGATGGAAGGGGAGAAGGACGAACGCCCGGCGGACGGCCCGCTCACCGGGCAGCAGTACGTGATCACCGGGACCCTCGGGGGCTTCAAGCGCGATGAAGCGAAGGCGGCACTGGAGGCGCTCGGCGCGAAGGTCTCGGAGTCGGTGTCCGGTGAAGACGTCGGGCGTGATCGTCGGCGAGAGCCCCGGGTCGAAGGCGCAGAAGGCTGAGAAGCTCGGCGTACCCGTTCTTTCGGAAGGGGATCTCGAGGCGCTGCTGGGTCGGAGCGCGGGATGAAGTGGGAGCCCGATACCGACTTCTAGCGACGTGCCAGCACGGTCACGAAGCGATCCTGCGCCTGTCGCGCCGACCAGTACGGCACCGGCGACCCGTTCTGGATGATCGCGAAGACGTAGCGGCGACGAACGAAGCCTGCGAGCGCCGAGGAGATGCTCGTCGTTCCGGTCTTGGCGATCACGCGTCCCCTGGTGGGTCGGCGGTCGAGCCGCTTCTTCAGCGTTCCCGCGACGCCCGCGACGGCGAGCGACGTGACGAACGCGTCGCGGATCGCCGGATCCGACGCGCCCGACCGGAGAATGGCGACGAGCGCCGCGGTCGTCAGCCGGTCGGAGCGGGACAAGCCCGACCCGTCTGCGATGTGCACGCCGGCGAGCGGCACGCCGGCAGCGCGAAGCTCCGCGTAGACGACCTCCGCTCCCGCGGACGTCGAGCCGCGACGCGCCACGCCGGCGCCGAGCTCCTTCAAGAGCATCTCGGAGATGAAGTTGTCGCTCTCGCGATTCATCGTCCGCACGATCTCGGCCAGCGGATCGGAGAGATCGCTGGCGAGTGGCAGCACATTCGCGGGAGCTCGAGCCGTGCCCGGAGCTCGGCCGACGGAGACCCCGCGGCCGGCGAGGGCACGAGCGAAGGCTCGTGCGGCAGCTGCGGCCGATCCGTTGGCGCCGCTCATCACGACGTCGTCGACCGAGAGCGCCGAGAGCGGTGCCGACTCGACCCCGAGGAACCACGGCTTCCAGCCTGGCGCCGAGCGTGCCGAGTCGAAGTGCCGTTCGTCGCCGAGCACACGCCCGGTCACACGTCGGATGCCCCAGGACGCTACGCCCCGGGCGAGTGCGTCGAGATCGGCCGGGGCCAACGTCGGGTCGCCGTGCCCGACGAGAAAGAGATCGCCTCGCCAGACCCTGCCCACGAGCTCGCCGCGACCCGCGATCTCGGTCCTGAAACGGTAGCCGGGGCCGAGGAGACGGAGTGCCGCGAACGATACGGCGAGCTTCTCGGCGGAGGCGGGCGCGAGAGCCATTGTCTCGTTTCGGCTGAAGACGACCTTCCCGGTCTCGAGGTCGATTGCCAGCGCGGCGGTGCGGCGCGCGGAGATGTCGGGCGCGGCGAGAGCGCGCTCGAGCGCAAGAGACAGATCGGGCGCCGCTGCCTGCGTAGGGGCGGGGCTCGAGCCGGCAAGAGCCCAGCCGACGACGAGCCCGGCCAGCAGCGGAGCGACGAACGACCGGTTCATCGTCATCTTGTAGCGGACTATGCCGACGGTCAGATCAGCCCGCGAGATGGTTCGAGCGCGACGGTGACGGGTAGCAGCCGCTCGTGAGCGACGGTAGCGTCCACCCGGAACACGGAGCTCACGAAATGCAGAGCCTGAACTCTCTGGCCGTATCGGCTACCACGCACTGCCTCATCGGCTGCGTGATCGGCGAAGTCGCAGGCGTGGCGATCGGCACGGCCCTCGGCTGGGGAAACCTCGCCACGGTCGTGCTGGCAGTAGGCCTCGCGTACACGTTCGGCTTCGCGTTGACGTCGGTACCGCTCTTTCGCGCCGGGCTCACCCTGGGCGCGATCGTGCCGATCGCGCTCGCGGCGGACACGGTGTCGATCACGATCATGGAATTGATCGACAACGCGTTCGTACTGCTCGTGCCAGGCGCGATGGAGGCGGGCCTCGGTGACCCTCTCCTGTGGGCCGCGATCGCCGGCGGGTTCGTGATCGCCTATCCGTTCGCGTTCCTCGCCAATCGCTACATGATCGCGCGGGGCAAGGGTCACGCGGCGGTGCACGAGTACCATCACCGCTCGGCTCGAGGCTCGGCTAGCGATAGATCGTGATGACCACGGTCTTGCGGCCCCACTTGCGGGCTTCGGCGTCGCTCGGCATCCAGAGATCGATGATGCGGCCCCTGATCGCGACTCCCACGTCGGCAGCGACGGCGTTGCCGTATCCCGGGACGAACAGTCGCGTCCCGAGCGGGATCAGCGTCGGATCGACCGCCACCACTCCTCTGCGTGCCGGAAGCCCGCTCGCGGTCCGTCCTGGGAGGTGGTATGCGACCGCATCCACCTTCATGCGGCTCCTCTGCTGCTCCGCGGCGCCCGCCTGAAGGACTCCGAGCCCGAGCACTCCCGAGAGGACCGCAACGAGAAGCAGGCCCCACCTTCGCGTTCCCCTACGCACGAGCCGAGGACCCTAACAGAACCGGGTTTGTGCGCCTCGAGGAAAGGCCCGCTTTGCAGACTTTTTCAGTTTTGTTGCGGGTTGCAGGCGTCCGGACGGGGTGCTAGGGTCCCCGACTTGTGACGGGCAAGACCGCCACCGGCGGGTCCGTCCGGGGTCGAAGCAAGATGACGTTTGAGGGCTCGACAACCGGATGGACGCCGAGAATCGTCGTCCTCACGGCTTTGGCTGCGGGGTCGCTTTGTGTTGCGCTGCTCTTTGCTGCCGGGGCGGCCGCCGACCCCGGCGTCCAGGAGAAGCGCGCCCAGGCGCAGGCGATCATGGCCGAGCTCGAAGAGCTCGACATGAGCCTCGCGGCGACGATCGAGTCCTACAACTACGCGAACGTCGAGCTCGACCGGATCGACACCGATCTGGAGAGCAACGCTCGCCATCTGGTCGCCGCTCGCAAGAGCTTGAACGTCGCGCAGCGCCGCATCTCCGAACGCCTCCGCGACCTCTACGTGAACGGTGACGGCGACTCGACGCTGGAGGTTCTGCTCGGCTCCAAGAGCCTCGACGACATCGTGGCGCGGCTGGATGCGATCCAGCGCGTCTCGAGCCAGGACACGCGGATTCTCGCCGAGGTCAAGGAGTTCCGACGCGAGGTGGAAACGCGGCGCGAGAACCTGAAGGACGCACGCGTCGAGCAGGCGCAGGTCGTCGCGGAACGGGCCGCGCAGAGGGAGTCGATCGAAGGCCGCCTCGCCGAGCGGGCGCAGCTGTTGGCCTCGGTCAAGGACGAGATCGAGCAGATGCAGGCGGAAGAGCGACGTCGCCAGGCTCAGCTGGCGGAACAGGCGCGTGTTCGCCTCGCGGCGGAGCGCCTGGCTCAGCAGCAGGCGTTCGACACGCAGGACCAGTTGACGTACACGGCGGTCGACCTCGGGGACACCGCCATTCCGGTCGCTCCCCCGCCCGACGGCAGCATGGCCTCGCAGGTCATCTCGCTCGCGATGCAGCATCTGGGCACGCCTTACGTCTGGGGCGGATCGAGCCCGTCGACAGGCTTCGACTGCTCGGGGTTGATCTCGTATGTCTACGCACAGATCGGGATCTCGCTGCCGCATCACGCGGCGTCGCAGTACAGCTACGGCACTCCGGTCGCATACGAGGACCTGCAGCCGGCCGACCTCGTGTTCTTCAGCGGACTCAGTCACATGGGGATGTACATCGGCGGCGGCCAGTTCATCCATGCTCCGCATACGGGCGACGTCGTCAAGATCTCCAGCCTGGCCGGCTACTCGAGCTGGGTCGGCGCGCGTCGCATCCTCTAACCGCGGCCTTTAGCGCCAGCCGACAGCTAACTCACAGGGCGGGAACCGCCGCGGGACAACCTGTGTATCGATCGGCACCAAGTTGGCACGTTTCACCTGGCTGTTCGAGACATGTCCAGGGTCAGACCCTCGTGAGGGATCCGCACGCAGCGGACTCTCGGGAACGGCCTACGAGCTGTAGAGCTCCTCGATCTCGGACGAGAAGTGCTCGCTGACCGCACGGCGCTTGAGCTTGAGCGTAGGCGTGACCTCGCCCTCCTCCATGGTGAAATCCCGGGGGAGGAGCGCGAAGCGCTTGACCTGCTCGAAGCGCGAGCGCTCGAGGTTGGCGTCGTCGACCGCCTCCTGAACGACCTCGCGAACGCGCTCGTCGCGGGAGAGCGAGGCCACGTCTCCGTCGACTCCGTGCTCGGACGCCCAGCGGAGAATCTCCGTCTCGTCCAGGGTTATCAGCGCCGCGACGTACGGTCGCCGATCCCCGACCACGAGTGCCTGCGAGACGTACTTGGACGTCTTCAGGTCGTTCTCGATGTTCTGGGGCGCCACGTTCTTCCCGCCGGCGGTGACGAGGATGTCCTTCTTGCGATCCGTGATCGAGATGAAGCCGTCAGCGTCGATGTCGCCGACGTCCCCGGTCCGCAACCAGCCGTCAGGACTGAGCACGGCGGCGGTCGCCTCCGGATCCTTGAAGTAGCCCTGGAAGACCGTCTGGGAACGGACGAGCAGCTCGCCGTCGTCGGCGACAGCGACCTCGAAGCCCGGAAGAGCGGGCCCCACGGTGCCGAAGCGGTAGATGCCCTGGGCGGTTCGTGCTGGCCGCCGTCGTGCACTCCGTCAGCCCGTAGCCCTCGAGGATGCGGATGCCGACCGCGTCGAAGAACTCCGCGATCTCCTTCGCGAGTGGGGCGCCTCCGGAGATGGGGATTCGCAGCCGCCCCCCGAGACGTTCCTTCACCTTGCTGAAGACGAGCCGGTCGGCGAGACGATGGCGGATGGCAAGGCCGCGTGGGATCGGGCTCCCGTCCGCCTGCAGGCGACTGACCTCACGCCCGATCGGTAGCGCCCAGTCGATGAGCCGCCG
The DNA here is from genome assembly GCA_963838395.1 of uncultured Actinomycetes bacterium. Lineage (GTDB taxonomy): Bacteria > Actinomycetota > Thermoleophilia > Gaiellales > Gaiellaceae > GMQP-bins7. The sequence goes on along the minus strand of CAWIQX010000012.1, from coordinate 105,617 downwards.
CTTCACGCCCGTTGCTTCGTCGAAGCGGGACTGCACCGCGGCATACACCTTCTCGTAGACGCGTGGCACGCTCGGCAGCACGCTCGGCCGTACCGCGAGCATCGCCTCCGCAACTCGCAGCGGGTCGGGGAGGAGCGCGATCGGAAACCCCACGTATGCTCCCGTGAGGAGCATCAGCCGGCCGAAGTTGTGCGCGAGCGGCAGGTACAGGAGCATCACGTCGTCCGCCCGGTAGTGGTCCTGCATCGAGTCGACCACGCTCGTCATCGCGTAGTAGTTGCGATGGCTGAGCATGCAGCCCTTCGGGGGCCCTGTCGTCCCCGACGTGTAGATGATCGTGTAGAGGTCTTCCTCGTCGATGGCGGACGACGCGTCGTCGAGAGCCTCTGGATGGGTGCGCGCGAAGTCGACGCCGTGGGCGGCAAGTCCGGCGAGGTCGTGGTATGTGAGGACGTGCTCGAGTCGCGGAAGCTCGTCCGACATCGTCTCGACCTTCGCGAGCTGAGCAGCGTCCTCACAGACGATTCCGACCGCTTCGGAGTGAGCAAGGAGATAGCCGACGTCGCGTGCGGAGTTGTTGGCGTAGATGGGGATCCCGACGGCGCCGATCTGCGCCAGGGCGAAATCGATGAGTGCCCAGTCGAGGCTGTTCTGGGCGAGGATTCCGAAAGCGTCGCCCTTGCTCACGCCGCGGGCGAGGAGCCCGTTCGCATACGCGCGCACGAGCTCGTCCGCGTCGCTCCAGGACACCTCACGCCACCCGCCTCCTTCCTCGTGCTCGACGAGGTAGGCAGGCGTGTCCCGTTCGGCGGCGACGGCGTCTCGCCAGAGGCGCGCGATCGTGCGAGGTCCGGCGGGCGGACGCGTCTCCGGTGCAGCCGATGCGGTCTCGGTCACGTCTCTGAGCTTACTCGGAGGGATTCGGCACGGCGCGACGAAAGAGCTGAATCCCTCTACAGTTCCCCTGTCACATGCGCACATCCTGGAACGGATCCCTCAGCTTCGGCCTCGTCTCGATCCCCGTCGGCCTTGCTCCGGCGACGAAGCCGGCCGCGCGCCAGTCGGACGTCTCCTTCCGCCTGCTCCACCGCGAGTGCGCTACCCCGATCAAGCAGAAGCGCTGGTGCCCCACACACGACCGCGAGGTGATGCAAGACGAGATCGTGCGGGGCTTCGAGGTGGCGAAGGGCCAGTTCGTCATCGTCGAGGATGCGGACCTGGAGGCGATCGAGCGGTCGGATGACTCCCGCTCGATCGAGATCCGGAGCTTCGTCCGGGATGACGCGGTCGATCCGATCTACTTCGACCGCCACTACTACCTCGTCCCCGCTTCCGGCGAGGCGCAGCGCCGCCCGTACGTCCTCCTGCTGGAGGCCATGCGCGAGACCGAGACCGCCGCGCTCGGCCGCTTCGTCCGCGCGGGACGCGAGAGCCTCTGCCTCGTGCGCGCGAGGGAAGACGCGCTCTCACTCGAGACGCTGTTCGTCGCCGAGGACGTGTACTCGCAGGCCGAGATCGCGGAAGCCGTCGAGGAGACGAAGGTCAAGGACACGGAGCTGGCGCTCGCCAAGCAGGTCATCGAGAGCCTCGAAGACGACTTCGATCCGTCAGAGCTCGCGAGCGATTACCGCCGCGACCTGCGCGCGCTCCTCGAGGCGAAGACGCGCGGTGAGGAGATCGCCGTACCCGAGCCAGTGGCCGAGGCGCCCGTGATCGACCTCATGGAGGCCTTGAAGGCCAGCGTGGCAGCGGCGAAGAAGGGTGACGCCGCCGAGAAGAAGCCGGCGCGCGCGAAAGCCAAGACGCGCAGCCGGGCGAAGGCTTCTTAACGCCCTACGAGCGCGACGCCGCCGTCCCGACTGCCTCGAGCGTCGCCTGGAAGAGCGTCTTGTCGATCTTGCCGTGGTAGATCGGCACGCCCTCCTCCACGCAGATGCGGATGACCTCTTCGCGGTCGATCCCCGTCTCCTTGGCGAGCTCTTCAGGCGTCAGGTGGTTGGCCATAAGTACCTCCTACGGTAAGGAACAACGGCAACAAAAAAGCCCGCTCGCGCGGACAGCGCGGTCGGGCTTGCAGAGACTCGCTTCGTTCGGCAGGTCAACCGACCCGCCTTTCGAGAGCTTGCAGCATCCCTCTGAGCATAACGCGGTTCACGCGAACTGCGCAACGCCTCCCGACGATGAAGGATGACGCGAGCCAGGTCGTCGATGCAGCTGAAGGTCGGATGGCGATACCACGCCCGCAGGCCTGTCGACGCGTGACTCGAGAGACCACGAGCTGAGGAAGAGGGCACACGGGGGAAGCATGGTTCCCCCGTGCCCATCGGGGTGCCCAGATTTGAACTGGGGACCTCTCCGACCCGAACGGAGCGCGCTACCAGGCTGCGCCACACCCCGAGCGCGCAAAGCGTAGCTAGATCGCGGGGGAACCTGTGGTCCCCCGCGTTGCCCACAACCCAGCTCGCTGCGCCAGCCTCCCAGCTCGAACGCGGCTCGGATCGAGGCTCGTGCCTTCGTGCCTATCCTCTCCTTGTGCTTCGCGCAGTGCTGTTCGACGTCGACTTCACGCTCTTTCGGCCCGGGCCGGAGCTCGGGCCGGAGGGGTACCGGCGCGTGGGGGAGCGGCACGGGCTCACGCTCGTGCCGGGTCGCTACGACGAGGCGAGGGCAGCGGCCATCGCGAAGCTGCAGGGCGATCGCGCGCTCGTGCACGACGACGAGATCTGGATCGCGTTCACCGAGCACATCGTCCGCGGCATGGGCGGGGATGCGGACGGCGCCAGGGAGTGCGCGACGGACATGGTGCGGGCGTGGGAGCAGCACGAGAACTTCTCGCTCTACGACGACGCGCTCCCCGTGCTCGAGGAGCTTCGGCGGCACAGCCTGAAGATCGGGCTCGTCACGAACGGTCAGCGCGACCTCGAAGAGTTCGTCGCGCACCACGGCCTGGAGGTCGACGCGATGGTGGGTTCGAGGTTGCACGGGAACATCAAGCCGCATCCGTCGATCTTCGAGTCCGCGCTGCGCACGCTGGGCGTGGCGGCCGGGGAGGCGGCGATGGTCGGCGACTCCTACGAGGACGACATCGAGGGCGCCCGCGCGCTCGGCATGCAGGCGATCCTGCTCGATCGCGACGGATTGCGTCCAGACGAGCCCGAGCGGATCGACACGCTGCTCGCACTGCCCGCAGCACTCGGCCTCGCGGTGTCGTCCTAACGGGCCGGGCATGCCGGCCTCTACATGTTCAGATCGCGGCGCCAGGCTTCGGTGTGCTCTCCGAGAGCGGGAGGCTCCTCGGCAGAGGGCGATCCGAACTCCCTCGCTGCCTCCTCTCGCGTCGAGACCGGACCCACGCAGACGTCCTCGTCCCCGAAGCGGGCGAGCCAGTCCGCGAGCGACCTGGCGGCGAATATCTCGGAGAGCTCGTCCGCGAGCCCGTCTTGGTCGGCCGCGTACTGACGTGCCGCGAGGTCGGGTCGGCCGACGAGCTCACAGAGCCGCGCGAAGAACTTCGGCTCGAGCGCGCCGACGGTCAGATGACGCCCGTCGGCCGTCGCGTACGTCCGGTAGCACGCGAGCCCTCCGGTGAGCATCCGCGGCACCGGTTCTCCGCCGAGGCGATGCGAGACGAGGTCATGAGAGCGGTGGGTCATCGAGACGGTGATCCGCGCTCCCTCGCCGGTGCGCTCGCGCTCGAGCAGAGCGGCCAGGATCTGGACGACGGCTCCGAGCGCACCGGCCGCGAGATCGGCGACCTGCACCGGCGGCCACCCGGGCGCGGTGTCTTCGAGCACCCCCGCCCAGCCGAGGTAGTTGAGGTCGTGGCCGGCGCGGGCTGCGTGCGAGCCGGACGCTCCGAAGCCCGTGATCGAGCAGTAGACGGTCGAGCGCGGCACGTCCTCGGGGCCGACGCCGAGGCGTGCCGCGACGCCCGGTCGGAAGCTCTCCAGAACGACGTCGGCACGATCCGCGAGCGCGCGTGCGAAGCCCGGCTCGTTCTTGAGATCGCAGACGACGGACTCGACCCCACCGCGTAACGCCGCATCCCAAGCGGCCGCGGTCTGGCGCATCGGATCACCCTCTGGGCTCTCGACTCGTACGACGCGTGCCCCGAGCCGCAGGAGCTCGCGACTTGCGTACGCGCCGGGAAGGTAGCGCGTGAAGTCGACGACGAGGATCCCGGCCAGCGCTTGCACGCCGGCGGAGCGTACCTCTATCCTCGGCGGCGTTGACTGACCGTTCAATAGCCCAGGAGGAGAAGAGGAAGCTCATTCTCGATGCTGCCGTGCGGGTCTTCGCCCGGAGCGGCTACCACGGTGCGCGGGTCGGCGACATCGCCACCGAGGCGGGGGTCGCTCACGGCCTCCTCTACCACTACTTCGGCTCCAAGGAAGAGGTGCTCGAGACCGTCTTCCGGGAGAACTTCAGCGACTTGCTCGATCGCTTCCGGGCCGTAGAAGCCGCCGACGAGTCCCGCCGGCGAGAAGCTCGAAGGCATTGCCAAGATCCTGCTTCGGACTTGGCGGAACGACCCCGCCCTCGTCACGGTGATGGTGCGCGAGGTCGCCCGCAGCCCACAGCTCCAGACTCAGGTCGACGAGGTGCGGCAGGCGTTCACCATCGTCCAGCGTGTCATCGAAGAGGGGCAGGCCGACGGCAGCTTCCGGAGCGACGTCGACGCTCAGCTCGCGAGCTGGATCGTCTACGGCGGCCTCGAAGAGGTGCTCACCGGCTGGGTGCTGGGTCAGCTCCCGGACGGGGAGGAGGAGGTCGCGCGGGCCGAGCGGACGGCGGTCGAGCTCGCGCTCGGCGGCTCGAGCGCCCTAGGCTCGCCGCGTGCCGAAGATCTTCAATCTGAACGGCGACGACTGGGATCGGACCGAAGATCGGCCCGGCTGGCGGAGCAAGGATGCGTGGGTCGGCGCACACATCGGCGCCGAGCTGATCGGCGGGAGCATGTACGAGCTCGAGGCGGGTGACAGGCTGTGGCCGTATCACACCCATCATGGAAACGAGGAGTGGCTGATCGTCCTTCGTGGCCAGCCGACGCTGCGCACGCCGGAGGGCGAGCAGGAGCTGCGGGAGGGTGACGTCGTCGCGTTTCCACGCGGGAAGGATGGCGCGCACCAGGTCAGCAATCTCACCGCAGAGCCCGATCCGGGTGCTCATGCTCTCGACCCTGGCCGAGCCCGACGTCATCGAGTACCTGGACAGCGGGAAGATCGCGGCCACGGCGAGAGGCGAGCGGCTGTTCCGAATGCGACGCGGCTCTGACGTCGAGTACTGGGAGGACGAGGACTAGCAGCGCCTCGGCCCGAGGCGCGCTGCTATCGCACCCAGAGCTGGTCGAGCAGAGCCCCCACTCGGGGTTGTGCTGGTAGTTGCCCACGCGCTCGGAGACGACGGTGGCGTGCGACGGGCGTGAACAGCGGAACCCAGGGCGCAAGGTCGACGATGTCGCGCTCGATCCTCGCCCACAGCGGCCACTGCGGCGTCCGGGTTCGGTCGCCTCGAGCTCGAGCGCACGCGCGATTCGGGCGTCGATCCGCCGATCGCAGAAGAAGCTGAGATCGGGTGGGCTGCACCTGAAGACTGTGAGGAGGGAGCGAGGCCGTCCGGGAGACGCCGTACCAGCCGACCATCCCGGCCTGCACGCCCCGCGTCTTCTCATCGGTCGCTTTCGCGACGTAGGCTTCGAGGTTCTTCGGCTCGCCTGATGCTCGCCCGGTAGCCCAGCTCGCTCGAGCGCGCGGACCGCCTCCTCGGCGGCCAGCCTCCCAGAAGCCCGGGTACGTCCACACCGTCACGCTCATGCCTCGCGTCCCCGAAGCGGCGACGAGGCGCCGCGCACGCGCTGAGGTCCGGCGCCTTCCACTCGCCCGTCTGGCTCGGGGCGGCGGTGTAGGGACAGTAGCGCCGGAAGCCCACGGTGCCCGGCGGGCGGAGCTGACATGTCGGCTGGGCAGACGCCTGCGCCGTACGACGCTCGAGATGGCGGCACGGTCGACGGCGTAGTTGACCGCGCGCCGCACGCGGACGTCGTCGAACGGAGGATGTCGTCGTGTTGAGGAAGAGGAGGACCGTCGCCTGGGCCGCGTGCACGTGGACCTGCGAGGCGAAGCGCGCCCTGAAGTCCTCGAGCGCCGCGATGTCCTCGGGCTGCTCGAGGGGACGCGCGGAGACGTCGGCTCGCCCTCGCTCGACGGCCGCGACGCCGCCGCTCGCACGGTTCCGAGCCTGAGCTCGATCTCGTCGGGAAATCCGTCCGGGCGGGCGAGCGCTCGACCACACGTGGAAGTAGGGATTGCGGACGAGCGTGAGCGCCCGTCCCGGCGACGTAGCTCTCGACCATGTACGGGCCGGTCGACGGGACCGGACGCGTTCCCATGGTCCCTGTTCGGCGTGCCACGCGGGATCGGTGGCACGTACATCAGCATCCGCAGGAACTCGCTCGTCTCGGCCGCTCGGAGGTGGAAGACGATCGTCCCGGTCGCGTCGTCCGTCCGGATGCCCCGGCTGAGATCGCAGCTCCGCGGCCGTCGCCTGCAGGCGTCGGCACCCACGAACGGAGCAGCCACTGCTCCCAAGGCAGCCGTGCACGAAGCGCCCGCTCGAACGCGCGCCGGAAGTCGCTCGCCTTGACGAGCGTCCCATCCGAGTAGCGGATGCCGCGGCGGAGCTGGAAGGCGTACCGGGTTCCGCCGTCCGTGTCGACCGGCAACGAGCGCGCGAGGTTCGGCACGATCTGGCCGCCCTCGCCCCCACCGCGCCGCGCGGAGCCGACGAGCCCGTCGTAGGCCGCGCTGAGCGCCGTCTGTGTCCCGGCCCAACTCGTGAAGGTCGGATCGATCGAGCCCTGGATCACCGCCATGGGCCGCCGACGACCAGGCGCCCGCCCCGATGGCCGGCGCCGGAGGCCTGGACGGCGAGCCAGACCTGATCCCCGAGAGGGCGAGCCCCTTCGGCCGGTTCGCGATCGGGATTCGCTCCACGACACGGTTCTCCACGGGGTCGATGCGCGCGATCTCCTCCGAGAACTCGCCGCTCACCCAGACGGCACCTGATCCGACAGCGATGCCGTCAGGGCCTTCGCCGACCGGGATGGTGGCGGTAACGCGGTTCGTGGCCGGGTCGATGCGCGAGACGGTGCCGTCGAGCGAGTTCGCGACCCACACGGAGCCGTCGCCGAACGCGATGCCGGTCGGCCCGTTGCCCACGCCCACCGTCTCGAGGATGACTGCCCCGCCGAGAATCGATGCGGACGACGCTCCGGCTCGACCCGTCCGTGACCCAGATGCTCCTGCCGCCGACGGCGATGCCGCGACCGAGCGCGCCGGTCGGGATCCTGTCCACGACGCGGCCCCGAACGACGTCGATCTTCGTGACGACTCCGTTCCTCCGCGCTCGTCACCCAGACCGCGCCGCCGCTCGACGGCGAGCGCGGTCGGCGTCACGCCGACCGCAATCGCTCTGTACCTCGCGGTTCGTCTGCGGGTCGATCCGCGACACGGTGCCGTCCAGCGAGTTCGCCACCCAGACCGCGCCGGCTCCGACCGCGATCCCGCTCGGATCGCCGCCGACGTCGATGCGCTGGACGACGTCGCCCGTCTCGGGATCGATGCGCGAGACGGAGCGGTCCAGCGCATTCGTCACCCACACCGAGCCTTCGCCGACCGCGACGCTCGTCGGGCCGTTGCCGACCGGGACCTCGGCGACGAGCCGATTCGAGCCCGCGTCGATCGCCGCGACCGAGTTCGCCGACGCGGCCGCCAGCCCCGGGCCGTCGTTCGCCGGTGAGCTCGCTGCCGGCGACGGCGATCGCCGCGGCAGAGAGGAGAACGGCAGCGCCGATCGCGATCAGGACGCCGCCTCGGCGCGAACGCCCGACCAACGGACGCGAGCATTCGCGCCGGCGGATCGAGCTCCGGATCCTGCCTCAGGATCGCGCCCTCGAGCTCCTGCAGCCTCCGGCCAGGCTCGAGGCCGAGCTCCTCTGCGAGCATCCTGCGCGCCTGCTGATACGCGTCGAGCGCCTCCGCCTGGCGGCCCGAGCGGTAGAGGGCGAGCATGAGCTGAGCGCGCAGACGCTCCCGCAGCGGATGCTCGCGGACAAGCGCCTCGAGCTCGGGGACGAGCTCGGCGTGGCGGCCGAGTGCGAGGTCGGCCTCGACCCGCTCCTCCAGCGCGGACAGGCGTAGCTCCTCGAGGCGAGCGATCTCGCCATGCGCGAAAGGCTCGGACGCGAAGTCCGAGAGGGGCGGCCCTCGCCAGAGCGCGAGTGCGGCCCGTAACACCTCGGCTGCACGTTCGGCCTCACCCTCGGCGAGGAGCTCACGACCCTCGCCGAGCAGGCGCTCGAAACGACCGAGATCGAGCTGCTCGGGCTCGAGCGCGAGCAGGTACCCGTGCCCCCGCGTCTCCAGATGCCCGTTACCGAGCGCCTTGCGGAGCTGAGAGACGTAGACGTGGATGCTGTTGAGGGCGCTCGCGGGCGGGTCCTCGTCCCAGAGCGCGTCGATCAGGCGGTCGGTCGAGACGACCTCGCCGGAGCGCAGGAGAAGCACGGCGAGCAGCGCCCGCTGTTTGCCGGCGCCGATCTCGAGCGGCTGTCCGCCCTCGCAGACCTCGAATGGGCCGAGAACGCGGAACTCCATCGGGTCCGTACGGCTGGGCACGCGGCCTCATTCTCCGCCCATCTCAAGCACGGCACAAGCGGAGCTCAAGGGCTGCTCAAGCGCGCCGGCCCAGATTCGAGGCGTGGTCGTTCTGGCAGAGGAGGCGGGAGTGAGCGTCGCGAGGGGGCTTCGCTGGCTCGTGGTGCTGGCGCTGCTGCTGTGCGTGGCGCCGTCGTCGAGCCATGCGGAGACTCCTCCGCCCGATCCGAGCCGCGATCGGCCGTCCACGGTCGTGGTCAGCGTGCGCGACGACGGTTTCCACTGGGCCGACGCCGGTGTGGGCGCAGCCGCAGCGCTCGCTACGACGCTGCTCGCGCTCGGCCTCGTGCTGGCCTTGCGACCAGATCGTGGAGAAAACGGGAACCCATGAGGCGCTCTCGGAGCGCAGAAGGAGGTTGCAGGTCCATGCAACGAAAGAGGATGAAGTGGAAGGGCCCGCTTGGCCTTGGGCTCGGCGCTACTCGTGGTGGTGGTCTTGATTCCCACGATGGCCTACGCCCGGCAGGACGAACTGGCGGGGGTGCGGCAGGTCACGGCCCAGTTCCACCGCGTCGATGCGGCGAAGGAAGCCGGGTACGAGCTCGGGTACGTGAACGGTCTCGGAAACAGGATCATCACCGGCTGTATCGCGCACCCGACGGCCGGGGCGATGGGCTACCACTACTTCAACAAGGCGTTGATCGACGACATGGTGGTAGACCCTCTGAAGCCCGAGGGCCTGGTCTACGCGCCGGCGGCAAACGGGGAGCTCAAGCTCGTATCCGTGGAATACGTCGTCCCGGGTCCTGGCTCCAACCCGCCCGGGCCAGTCAGGGCCGCCGCCGACCGTGTTCGGACGGGAGATGGTGATTCTCGTCCCGGCTGTGGGCTTCTACACGTTGCATGCCTGGGTCTGGGGCCACAACCCGGCAGACATGTTCGCGCACTGGAATCCCGAGGTCACCTGTCCGTAGCGGTTGCAGCACGGAGGCGGGTGGGAGCCCGCCTCCGGCTGTTCTTCCTCGGCTAGCGGAAGGCGTTTTCGCCGGTCAACGCCTGACCGACGACGAGCGTGTGCACCTCGTGCGTGCCCTCGTAGGTCAGCACGGACTCGAGGTTGTTCACGTGCCGGATCACCGGGTACTCGAGCGTGACGCCGTTCGCGCCCAGGATCGTTCGCGCGGAGCGGGCGACCTCGATCGCGCCGCGAACGTTGCCCATCTTCCCGAGGCTCACGTGCTCTGGCCGAAGCGTCCCCGTGTCCTTCATCCGGCCGAGATGGAGGGCGACAAGGGTGCCGCGGTTCAGCTCGAGCGCCATCTCCGCGAGCTTCTGCTGCGTGAGCTGGTAGCCGGCGATCGGCTTGCCGAAGACGATCCGCTCCTTCGAGTACTCGAGCGCTGACTCGAAGCACGCTCGCCCCGAGCCCACCGCGCCCCAGACGATGCCGAAGCGGGCCTCGTTCAGGCAGGAGAGCGGGCCGCGCAGCGTCGTCGCGTCGGGGAGCACGTTCTCGTCGGGCACGCGCACGTCCTGGAGCACGAGCTCCGAGGTGACCGACGCGCGCAGGGAGAGCTTCTTGTGGATCTCGGGCGCGGAAAAACCTGGCATGTCCTTCTCGACGATGAAGCCGCGGATCGCGCCGTCGTCCGTGCGTCGCCCAGACGATCGCGATGTCGGCGATGGAGCCGTTCGTGATCCACATCTTCGCGCCGTTCAGGATCCAGTCCGAGCCGTCGCGGCGCGCGTGCGTCCGCATCGAGCCGGGATCGGAGCCGGCGTCCGGCTCGGTCAGCCCGAAGCAGCCGATGACCTCGCCGCGGTGCATCGGCGGAAGCCAGCGCTCCTTCTGTTCCTCCGAGCCGAAGCGCCAGATCGGGAACATCGCCAGCGAGCCCTGCACCGAGACCGCGCTCCTCACGCCGGCGTCGCCCGGCCTCGAGCTCCATGCAGGTCAGCCCGTAGGCGACCGAGCTCGCGCCGGGCAGGCCGTAGCCGTCGAGGTGCATGCCGTAGAGGCCGAGCTTGGCGAGCTCGGGGAAGAGCTCGCGCGGGAAGACCCCCTTCTCGAACCAGTCGCCCACGTCCGTGAGGACGTGCTCGCGCACGAACTGCCTGACGGTGTCTCGGATCGCCTTCTCCTCGTCGTCGAGGAGCTCGTCGATCGCGAGGTAGTCGAGGGGATCGAGGGCGGAGAGCTCGGTCGGTCGTGGTCGCCATGGCCACATCCTACGAGAAGGGGTCAGACCGAAGCCTGACCCCCGACCATCGTCTTGACCGTGCGGGGGTGGCCGCCTACACTTGTTGACTGACTAGTCAATCGATACAGGAGTCGAAGTACATGGCAGCAGTTGAGACCGGGATCGCAGGCGGCGTCTCGTTCGAGCTCACGCCCGAGCAGCGCGAGCTGCGCGCGCTCGCACGTGAGTTCGCCGACAAGGAGATCCGCCCGAAGGCGGCCGAATACGACGAGCACTCCACGCATCCGGTGGACGTGATCGCGAAGGCGCACGGGCTCGGCCTCATGAACCTGCACGTGCCCGAGTCCCTCGGCGGTATCGGGCTCCCGTCCTTCGACGGCATGCTCGTCGGCGAGGAGCTGAATCGCGGCTGCTCCGGGATCGGCACCTCGATCGGAGCCAACGGCCTCGGCGCTGCGCCGGTGCTGATCGCCGGGACCGACGAGCAGAAGGAGCAGTGGCTGCCGCCGCTCCTCGAGGAGCCGATCCTCTGCTCGTTCGGGCTCAGCGAGCCGGACGCGGGCTCCGACGTCGCGCGCATGAAGTCGACCGCCGTGCGGCAGGGCGACTCCTACGTCCTGAACGGCTCGAAGACCTTCATCACGAACGCGGGCTACGCGGCCTGGACGGTCGTCTTCGCGAAGACCGACCCGAGCAAGGGCCATCGCGGGATCTCGGCGTTCGTCGTGCCGATGGACACGCCGGGCGTGCAGATCGAGAAGCACCTGGACAAGATGGGCCAGCGCTCGACCGACACCTCCGCGTTCGCGCTCACCGACGTCGTAGTCCCTGCCGAGAACCGGCTGGGCGAGGAGGGCGAGGGGTTCAAGATCGCGATGAAGACCCTCGACTTCACGCGCCCGGGAACGGCGGCCGGCGCCGTTGGCGTCGCGCAGGCGGCGTTCGAGCTCGCGGTCGAGTACGCGAAGGAGCGGGTCACCTTCGACGTCCCGATCGCCATGCACCAGGGCGTCAACTTCATGATCGCGGACATGGCGACCGAGATCGAGGCGGCGAGGCTGCTCGTCTGGCAGTCCGCGTGGCTGCACGACCAGGGCAAGCGCGCGACGCTGCAGTCTTCGTTCGCGAAGCGGTTCGCGGCGGACACGGCGATGAAGGTGACGACGGACGCGGTGCAGGTCTTCGGCGGCTACGGGTACATCAAGGAGTATCCCGTGGAGAAGCTGATGCGAGACGCCAAGCTCTTCCAGATCTACGAGGGCACGTCGCAGATCCAGCGGCTCGTGATCGCGAAGGAGATCTTCCTGCCGAGGGACGACGGCTGATGCCGGGGCGCGGCGTGCCTCGCTCCTACATGACGGCCAGCTCGCGCTGAAAGGGCGGCAGGAAGCCGGGCGAGAACCGGTTCTCGCCGAGCCACGCTGCCACGCGTCGCCGCCTCGGCTCTCGACCGCCTCGGACCGCTTCTCGCCCCACGTCCTCGAGCAGCCGGAAGACGATCTCGCCGTCGCGGCGCTGAGACCAGCCGCCGACGACGCGGCCGTCCCACCACACGGTCGGCCCCGCATTGCCGTTGCGATCGAACAGGAGACGCTGCGTGAGGGCCGAGGTACCACTCTCGCTCCTTCCAGCCCATCGTCGTCGGGTCGAGGGTCGGGAGCAGGGCGGCTGAAGGATCGAGCCTCTGGGTGGGCTCGAGGTCGTCCGCGAGGACGAATCCGGTGGCGCCTTCGAGATCGACGAGCGCGTGAGGCACCGCCTGCGAGCGCCGCTCGCGCTTCGCGGGCCGTCCAACCAGCCCACCAGCGGATATCGGTCTCGGTTGCGGGCCCGAAGGCGGCGAGCCAGCTCTGGAGAAGCTCCGCTTGCGCTGCTCCTCGCTCGACTTCTCGGAATCGGGCCGTCCAGCCAGGCCTCCAGCGGCACCCAGCGGTACTGGCCGCTGACCCACGTTCCACGGGGACGCCCGCGGACGATCCGGCCCTCCATCGCGAGCTGCGGAAGGACCCGCGACCCGACGCTCTGGGTCGCTTCGAACCTCGAGCCCACGCCGAAGCGGAGACGCTTCGCCAGAACCGGGACCTCCTTCGTGAGATCCGACGTGAACGCCTCGCCTCGGTCCTCGAGCGCGCGAAGCGCCGCTGTCATGGCACGGGTGAGCCACGGCTTGGGGCGAGTCGAGAGGCCGCTGTCCTCGATCATCTTCTCGAGTCTGCGGCGCTCTCGAACGGCGATCGTCCGTGTGCATGCGGCGTACACGATCGGTACGAGCTCGCGTGGCACGACGAAGAGCGTCCGGCGCATGCCGAGCATGCGCACGAGCGTTCGCTCCTCGTAGAGCTCGTGCTCGACGTCTTCGGGCTCGACGTCGGCCCGCGCGTGGACGGAGAGGAAGACGGTGACGGCGTCGGTCGAATGCAGGACGACGACGGACCTCGTCGCGGCGAGCGCGCTCCGCGCGCGCTTCTCGGGCGAGAGTCGATGCCGATCGACGAGCCGCGCCCGCCGTTCTGCCACGTCGATCCGGTACACGCGCGCGGTTCTAGCAGCGTAGGATCGCGCGGTGGCGCTCGAGATCGATCTCTCCGGCCGCGTGGCGCTCGTCACGGGAGGATCGCGCGGACTCGGCCGCGCCGATGCGCTCACGCTCGCTCGTGCAGGCGCGGATGTGGCGATCGCGGACATCCTGGTGGAGTCCGAGCTCTCCGAGGAGACGGACAGCTGGGGCGCGCTCGCGACCGCCGCGCGGGCGCAGGGCATGGTGCACACGGAGGAGACGGTCGAGGAGATCCGTGCGCTCGGCCGCCGTTCGCTCGCCGTTCGCTGCGACGTCACCGACCGCGTCCAGGTCGGCGCCGCGGTCGCGCGGACGGTCGAGGAGCTCGGCTCGGTCGACATCCTGGTGAACAACGCTGCCACGCTCGACCACGTGGGCCAGATCGGGGATCAGAGCCCCGAGCTCTGGGAGCGTGACCTGCGCGTGAACCTGAGTGGATCGTTCAACTGCGCGCAGGCGGTGTGGCCCCACATGAAGGAGCGCGGCTGGGGCCGGATCGTCAACATGGCCTCGGTGGCGGGCACGCTCGGCGGCTTCGGCCAGGCGAGCTACTCGACGACGAAGGCAGGAGCCCTCGGGCTCACGCGCACGCTTGCGATGGAGGGAGCCAGGCACGGCATCACGTGCAACGCCATCGTCCCCGGGGTGATCGGCACCGAGGCGTTCAACATGGCGAACGCGAAGATGAACGAGCGCATCGTCGCGCGCACGGTGTTCAAGCGACCCGGCGAGCCCCAGGACATCGCAAATGCGATCGCGTTCCTGTGCTCGGATCTCGCCTCCTACATCACGGGCGTGGGCCTGTACGTCTCGGGCGGAGTCGAGCTCTTCGTCTTCTAGCGGCACTCCTGCGACGCCCACTCCGCCAAGCCCTCCCTGAATTCGACCGACTGGAACAGCCCGTAGCCAGCTAAAATCCTGCGTCCGGTGCGCGCCGACTCGCCTTTGATCGCCCCGCGTGCTCGTCGTCGCGGGCGCAGCCGTTCCCTGCTCGTGACGCTCGCGGTCGTCGCGGGCCTCTTTGCCGTCGTCGGTGTATTGCTCGGGCTCGCGTTCGCCGGCTCGTCGCGAGAGCTCGCCGCCGGAGCGCGCGTCGGCGGTGTCGACGTGGGTGGGCTCACGCAGAGCCAGGCCGTCGCGAAGCTCGACCTGCTGTTCTCGGACGTTGCCGAGGACCCGGTGACGTTCGTCGCGGGCGAGAAGTCCTACGCGTTCGCTGCGAACCAGCTCGGTGTCAGACCCGACTGGACGGGAGCGGTCGCCGCGGCGGCCCGGGCCGGTGACGGGTTTGGCCCGATCCGCGGGTTCCGGCGTCTGCACACGCGGTTCTTCGGCGCCGAAGTGTTGCCGCGTCTCGCCGTCTCCAATGCCGCGCTCGACTTCGCCCTCGACGCGCATGGCGGACTCGGTCGATCGACCGCCGAAGAACGCAGCGCTCGTGCGCGACGGTCTACGGATCGAGGTGCTTCCCGAGCGCGTCGGCCGCAAGCTCGCGCTCGAAGAGGCGGCACACACGGTCGTGCGCGGGCTCGGGTCGCTCGACCGCCTGGGCGGCAAGGTCCTGCTGCCCGTTGTCGTCGCGCCGCCCGACGTGACCGCAAACGAGCTTGCGTCGGCCGCGCGCAGAGCCCGCATCGCGGTCTCGGGCCCCGTGGTCCTCCGCGGAGCCAAGCGGAGCTTCAAGGTTCCCGCGCGGCGGATCGCGACGCTCCTCGCGCTCCCTCGGGACGGCGGCTCTCGCCTCGCCATCGCGGGGCCGCGGGCAGACGCCTACTTCCGGGCTCTCGCCGAGCGCGTCGGCAAGCCGCCGCGAGACGCCGGATTCGCCGTCTCGGGCGAGAGCGTCCAGATCGTCCCTTCGAGCAACGGCACGGAGCTCGACATTCCCAAGGCTGCGCGCTCACTCCTTCGAGCAGCGACGTCGAGAACGAATCGAGTCGCGACGTTGACGATCGTGCGAGCCGCGCCGGAGCGGACCACCGCCGACGCGCTCGCGATGGGAATCGACCGCCGGATGTCCGCCTACAAGACCTACAACTCGGGGACGTCCGATCGCATCACGAACCTCCGCCTCGGCGTATCGCTCTTGGACGACACGCTCGTCGCCCCCGGAGGGACGTTCTCGCTGAACGAGACGATCGGCGAGAGGACGGTCGAAAAGGGTTTCCGCTCCGCTCCCGTGATCATCGGCAACGAGTACGCCGAGGAGATCGGTGGGGGCACCTCACAAGTCGCCACGACCGTGTTCAACGCGGCCTGGGAGGCGGGTCTCAGGATCACCGAGCGGAATCCCCACGCCCTCTACATCAGCCGCTACCAGCTCGGCCGCGACGCGACCGTCTACTGGCCCTCGCTCGATCTCAAGTTCGAGAACGACACGAAGCACTGGGTGCTGGTGAAGGGCTTCGTCGAGTACGACGGGATCGTGGTCTCGATCTACGGCGGCGAGGACCGTCGGGTCGACAGCTCGGAGGGAACGATGGAGATCACCGGACCGGTCGTCGTCGAGCGCAAGGAAGACCCCACGCTGGCACGCGGGAGGACCGTCGTGGAGGAGGAGGGCACGCCGCCGAGCGAGACCTCGGTCACGCGAACGATCTTCGACCGAAACGGCAACGAGTTGCGCACGGAGACCTGGAACACGTCGTACGAATCCCATGCGCGAGTCGTCCGGGTCGGCACGAAGGCGCCGAAGCCGGCGAAGCCGCCTGTCAAGGATCCGAAGGTTCCAGCGGGCGAGACGTCGAAGACCCCGCCTGGCGAGCGCGCCGGAACTAGTCCTCAGAAGCCGTAACTGCCTCGGCCAGCCAAGCGGGCACTCGCACCGGTCGATAGGTCTCGCGATCGACCGTTGCGTGGAGCGAGTACCCGTCAGCGACCGACTCGTCACCTCGGGTGATCAGATACTCGTAGCGAAAGCGAGCACCGCGAACGTCGACGCACCGGGTCCAGACCGTCAGCCGCTCGTCGAAGTAGGCAGCTCGCCGATAGCGCACGTGCACCTCGGTGGTGAGCGCTTCGATTCCCTGATCGCGGATCGACTGATATCCACCCGCGTGGAGCTCGAGGTACTCGACGCGTGCAACCTCGAACCAGACGAGGAACGACGCATGGTGGGCGATGCCCTGGGCGTCGGTCTCGGCGAAGCGCACCTTGACCTCGGTCGAGAACGAGAAGCCGTCCACGGGGCCCAACCCTAGAATCCAGCGGTGTCGGCCGCTGATCTAGCCGCTCTCATCGCCGAGCGGCAGCCGTGCGTCGTGCTCACCGGAGCGGGCATCTCGACCGAGAGCGGCATTCCCGACTTCCGCTCCGCGACCGGTATCTGGGCCGAGGTCGATCCCTTCGAAGTCGCGTCGATCCAGGCCTTCAGGCGCGACCCGGAGCGCGTCTGGGGGTTCTATCGCGCGCGCATCCACTCGCTCCTCGCGGCGGAGCCGAACGCTGGTCATCTGGCGCTCGCCGAGCTCGAACGACGTGGGCTGATTCGGGCGATCGTGACGCAGAACATCGACGCGCTGCACGCGCGAGCAGGAAGTCGCGACGTCGTCGAGGTGCACGGCTCGATCCGCACCGCGGAGTGCCCGAACTGTCTCTGGAGCGAGGACACCGCCGACGTCCTGGCACAGCTCGACGAGCGACCCGCTCCCCTCTGCAGCCACTGCGGGGAGATCTTGAAGCCGGGCGTCACGCTCTTCGGCGAGCTGCTTCCCGCCGGGGCACTCGAGCGCGCGATCGAGCTCGCGCGGTCGGCTGCGCTGATGCTGGTCGTCGGATCGTCGCTCGAGGTCTGGCCGGTGGCAGGTCTTCCGCTCGAGGCGCGCTCGTTCGCCGTGGTCAACAGAGGCCCGAGCGCGCTGGACGAGCGTGCGCTCCTCTCGATCGACGCCGGTGCCGGGGAGACGCTGACCGAAGTGCTGACCGAGCTCAGCCGAGCTTCGTCGCAAACCGCCTGGTGAACTTCGTGCTCCGGGCGGTAAAGGAGATCGTCCCCCGGAGGGTCTTCCCGCTCGCGCTCTTCGGCGGCCGATAGACGCACGTCGCGGTGCCCGATCCAGACCGAGGTGTTGCCCTGAGCTTGCCTCCGCCGACGGAACCCGTACAGGTGACGCCGGTCGGTCGGACAGGTGCGCTTCCCGCGGTCACCCGCACGGTCGCGGATACCGCGGCTCCGGCCTTGGGCTTGGCAGGCGTCGTCCTGATCGTGCTCGCGGACACGGTCGCCGCGCCTCCGCCGCCCGACGCAGTGACCACGACCGTGATCGAGGCGGCGTTGTTCGCCGGGACTGGATCGGAGACGGACGTCTGCACGATCTCGGCGCGAAGGACGTATCTGCCGGGCACGTCGGCGACGACATCCCAGAGCCAGAGCGCCGACCTCCGTGACGGATCCGTGCCGATGAGGAGGCCTGTTCCGCACTCACCGGTCGCAGCGGTCGCAGTACAGGACTCGCTCGGGTCGGGGCCGTCTGCTCCGTATCGGAGGCCGTCCGGGAGCGTGAATCGGAAGCGGGCCGTAGCCTCCTCGCCGCCGTCGTTGTCGACGAGTGCGCCTGCCCTGAAGGTCAGACGGCCTATGTCGACGGTAGCCCCGTCGGCATACAGCTGGCCGGCGCCGACTCCCGTGCTTATGAACACGACGAAATCTGCCGCGGCTGGCGCCGCGGCTGCGGGTGCAGCGAAGACGACGACGACGAGGAGAGCCGCAAGGCCGTGCCGCATTGCGGGGCACGCTAGTGAAACGTGAAACACGGGTCAAGGAGTGTGACGCGGTCGAGGGTGAAGTGCTATGACTAGCGCCAATGGCAGACACGACGTCACGGAAGAAGAGCGCCGAGGACAAGGACTACCTGTCGCGCCTCGCGGATGCGGGCGAGGAGGCGCTCCAGCGGCTCTCCGACTTTCCCGGCGGTCAGCGCGCTCTGGGGGCCTTCAACGACCTCCGGACGCGCGTCGACGAGCTCGGGAAGAAGGTGCGCGGGATCGATGCTCTGGAGGCACGCGTCGCCAAGCTGGAGCGCGAGCTCGCGGCACTGAAGAAGCCGCCCGCGCGCCGCTCGGCTCCTCGCAAGCCCTCCTCGTAGACTCAGTCCGAGCGGGGCACGCGCACGCGCAAGGCCTGCGGCACGAGCTCGAAGCGCGCTGGCGTCGTCCCGGGCTGCTCGCCGTCGAGTTCGATCGGAAGCGGCTCGTCGGCGTCCACGGTGACGACACGGCCGCGAAGCACCTCGAGCCGTGGATGGGGAAGGTGGTTGCCGCGGTAGCTCTTCGGGAGCGTCAGGAGGAGATCGCGCTTCGTGACATCGCCGATCAAGAGCACGTCGAAGACGCCGTCGTCCGGCTCGGCGTCCGGCAGCATCATCATTCCGCCACCGAGGTAGCGGCCGTTCGCGACCATGGCGTCGATCATCTTCCCGCCGCGGATCTCGTCGTCGACCGAGATGCGCATCTCACCCGTCTGCCAGCGGGCGAAGGCGGCGAGGGTCGCCCAGTAGTAGGAGATCTTCCCGCCGAGGGCCTTCGAGGTCTCGTTCGCTCGCTTTGCGATTGCCCCGCTGATCCCCGCGCTTCCGATGTTCGCGAAGTGCGTTCGAGCCTCCGCACCCGACCAGGTGCGGTAGGTCACGAGCCCGAGGTCGACTACGCGGGTCCGGCCCCTGAGCGCGACCTCGGTCGCCTCCGGGAGCTTTCGTGGGATTCCCAGGCTCCGAGCGAAGTCCCAGCCCGTCCCGCGCGGGATCACGGCGATCTCGACGTCGTGGGCGCCGGCAATCCCGTTCACCACCTCGTTGACCGATCCGTCTCCTCCCACCACGACGAGCAGCTCCGCTCCCTTGCGCACGGCCTCCTGAGCGAGCGTGCCGAGCTGGCCCGGCTCCTCGGACAGGAGCGCGTCGCCCGTCAATCCATGGGTCGCGGCGGCGTGCGAGATCTCCGGCCAGCGGCGTCCGGTCGAGCCGGCCGCGGAGGCGGGGTTGACGAGGAAGACCGTGCTAATGGCCGTGTCCGGCCGTCGCCGTCTCGAGCGCGATCCGCGTCATGCGGTCCACTGCGGCGCGCAGCTCGTCATCCCCGATCCGGACGAACTCGCCCTCGACGTGGATGTCGCTGACGGTCAGGAGGCAACCTGCGTTAACGCCGCGCAGCGCGGCAAGGGTGAACAGCGCAGCGGACTCCATCTCGACCCCGAGGATCCCGCGCTTCGACCAGCGCTCGTACTGACCCGGATCGGGGTTGTAGAAGAGATCGCTGGACACGATCGGACCGACGCGAAGCGTCTCCTTGGCCTGCTTCGCGACGTGGACGGCCTCGTGGATGAGCTCCCAGCTCGCGGTCGGACAGTGGGGCTCGCCGAGGACGAGGTGGGTCGCGGTCGAGTCGGCAGGCACGGCGGACAAGGCGACGATCAGGTCGCCTAGTGCGTGATCGGACTGCAATCCCCCGCACGTTCCGACCCGGAGCAGGCGCGTGACGCCGAGCTGGATGAGCTCCTCGAAGACGATCGTCGCCGAGGGGCAGCCCATTCCGGTTCCCTGGACGGAGATCGGCCTTCCCTCCCAGCGGCCGGTGAACCCGAGCAACCCGCGTTCCGCGTTCACCTGGACGACGTCGGTCAGGAAGGTGTCGGCGATGTACTTCGCGCGCAGCGGGTCGCCTGGCAGGAGGCACGCCTCCGCGTAGTCGCCGGGCTCCGCACGGAGGTGGATGGGCACCGCCGAAGCCTATAGCGGAGGGCGCGCCTAGAGTTTCACGAGTGGCGGTGAAGCTCATCGATCCCTCGCGCGAGCAGATCCTTCGCTTCTGCGAGCAGGATCCGGTCGAACGCGTCTTCCTGGAGGACGTGGCGAGACGTGGTCTGGGCCGCTTCGTGGGACTTGCGGTCGACGACGAACTGCAAGCCCTCTGCCATGTCGGAGTCAACGCCGTACCCTCGGGAGACGGGTGCGGTGCCTTCGCGCGGGAGGTTGCGCGCGTCTCGCCGAAGATGTTGATCGGTGAGGCGAGAGCCGTTTCCGAGCTGTGGGTCGAGGTGCGCCAACGCATGTCTCGACCGCGTGAGGACCGTCCCGGGCAGCCCGTGTTCGTGATTCGCCATCCGCCGTCGGCCGGTGAGACAGCGCTCCGCGCAGCGACTCCGGACGATCTCGAGCTCCTCGTCCCCGCCTGTGCCGCCGCGCACGAGCAGGAGATCGGAGTCGATCCGCTGCGTCGGGACCCGGAGGGGTTCCGCTGGCGGACGCGCACGCAGATCGAGGAAGGCCGCTCCTGGCTGTGGGCGGAGGACGGCGTGATCCGCTTCAAGGCCGAGGCGTCCGCCTGGACGCCCTCGGCCGTTCAGCTGCAGCAGGTGTGGGTCGACCCGGCTGCGAGGCGCCAGGGGTACGGAGCTCGCGGATTGCAGGATCTGTGCAGGCTGCTGCTCGAGCGCGTCCCCGCCGTGTGTCTCTTCGTCCGCGCCGAGAACCAGCCCGCGATCCGCCTCTACGAGGCGATCGGGATGGAGCACGCGCTCGACTACCGCTCCGTGTTGCTCTAGGCGATGGAGACGGTCTTCCTCGCGCGCCACGCGCTTGCCGGGTCGAACGAGGCAGGGCTCGCTTCGTACGCCGTCCCTGGGGAGGGTCTTACGGAGAAGGGCGTCGACCAGGCTCGTGCTCTTGGCGAGCTCCTTGCGGGCGAATCGATCGATCTCGGTGTCTCGACGGAGCTTCGGCGAACGGAGGAGACCCTCGAGATTGCTCTGGAGGGACGAGACAGTCGCGCGGATCGTGGTCGCCGAGCTGAACGAGATCCACTTCGGGAGCTTCGACGGTGGCCTCCTGTCCGCCTATCGCGAGTGGGCCGGCACGGAGGCGCCCGGGTTGCCCGCGCCGGGCGGCGGTGAGAGTCGTGCGCAAGCGGCCGCCCGCTACGCCTCGGGCGTGCGAGCGGTGCTCGCCAGACCGGAGCAGAGCGCTCTGGTCGTCACGCACGCCCTCGCCGTCCGCTACGTCGTCGATGCCGCCCAGGGCCTCGTACCCGCGTCGCTGATGCTCGTGCCCGTAGAGCACGCTCTGCCCTATCGACTGGAGGCCGGCGAGCTCGAGGCGGCCGCCGGGGTGCTCGAGGCCTGGAGCCTCGACCCGCGGTTCCGCGTTCCTTCGTAGGCTCGGCACAATTGGCGCATGGCCACCACGCTTCTCGATCGCGTTGAGAGCTTCATCCGAGCGCAGGACCTCATCGCGCCCGGCGGCGAAGTCGTCTGCCTCGTCTCCGGAGGAGCGGACTCGACGTGCCTCTGGCACAGCCTCGGCTCGCTCGGATATCGCGTGTCCGCTCTCCACGTGAGCCACGGGCTGCGCGGCGAGGAGTCGGAGGACGATGCGCGCTGCTGCCGCGAGCATCTCGACGCGCAGGTGATCGAAGGTGTAGGGGTCGGGCGTACCCGTCCCTCGACGGAGGCAGACCTGCGAGAGCTCCGCTACTCGCTCACGGAGGGCTGTGGCCTGCGAGCGACCGGCCACACGGCCTCGGATCAGGTCGAGACGATCCTCTATCGGCTCGTCGCGTCCGGAAACAGCAAGGGAATCAGGCCGGCGCGCGAGGACGGCATCGTCCGTCCTCTGCTCTCGCTCTGGCGAGAGGAGACGGAGGCGTACTGTCGCGAGCACGGCCTGACTTTCCGAGCCGATTCCTCCAACCCGGACACGAAGCGGGGCCTGATTCGCGACGAGATCCTCCCGCTCCTCCGGCGCCTGCATCCCGGCGCCGACCGAAACCTTCTGTCGCTCGCCGAAGAGCGGCCCCGCCTGCCGAGGGCACTCGAGCGGACGCTTGCGGAGCTGCTCTCCTCGCGCGCAGGGACGAAGTCGGCCGACCTCGGCGACGATTTGCGCGCAGTGCGCGAGTACGACACCGTCCGGCTCGAGGGACGAGTCAGCTTCGGGCCGTGGCGGCTCGAGAGCGACGCGTCCGAGCTCGTTGTGCGGACCCGTCGCCCGGGCGACCGACTCGCGGGGCGGCGCAAGAAAGTGCAGGATCTCTTCGTGGACGCCAAGGTGCCGCGGGGCGAGCGGGAAGCATGGCCGCTCGTCGTCTCCGGGGACGAGGTCGTCGTCGTTCCGGGAATCGCGGAAGCACCAGGCTGGGAAGGAACGGTGCGGGCATGGAAGGATGCGCACGATGACTCAGGCTGAGCTGGAACAGGGCGTCGGCGAGGTGCTCATCGAGCAGGGGCCGCTGCAGCAGCGCATCGTCGAGCTCGGCGCCGAGGTCTCGGCCGACTACGAGGGGCGCGATCTCCTGCTCGTGGGGGTCCTGAAGGGCGCAGTCTTCTTCATGGCCGACCTCATGCGCGAGCTGACGGTTCCGTGCGAGATCGACTTCATGGCGATCTCGAGCTACGGCGCCGCGACCGACTCGTCCGGCGTCGTGCGGATCCTCAAGGATCTCGACATCAACGTCGCCGGTAGGGACGTGCTGGTCGTGGAGGACATCATCGACTCCGGGCTGACTCTGTCGTACCTGATGCGCAACCTGAGCGCTCGCAAGCCCGCATCTCTCGAGGTGATCACACTCTTGACGAAACCCGAGCGGCGGGAGATCGACGTTCCCGTGCGGTACGTCGGCTTCGAGATCCCGAATCGCTTCGTGATCGGGTATGGCCTCGACTTCGCAGAGCGGTATCGGAACCTCCCGTACGTCGCGGTGTTGCACCCGGATCTCGTGCCGAACGCCACGTAGCTACTCAATGCACCCGTAACGGGTGTCCAGGGTCAGGGGTACGAGTGCCGAAGAACCATGGTGCTACCCTCCCGACACTGACGTGAACCGGTTTTTCAGAAGCGCGCTCTTTCCGCTCATCATCATCGTCGTCCTCGTCTATCTGGCGAGTCAGACGTTGCTGCCGGGGCGCTCTGAGCAGCGCAAGATGACGTACTCCGAGGCGATCTCGGAGGTTCGGAACGGGAACGTCGACGAGGCGGTATTCGACCCGAGGCGGCAGTCCATCACCGTGACGCTGGTGGGTGAGGGCGGTAAGGCGAAGGTCAACTACCCGACCCCGCAGTCCGCGACGGAGTTCCAGAACCTGCTCGAGAGGGAGAACGTCCGCTTCGACTCCAAGGGAACGGGATCGTCTCCTTGGTGGTCGCTCATCATCAGCGTCCTTCCGTTCGTGATCCTGATCGCGTTCTGGATCTTCCTCATGAATCAGGTTCAGGGCGGTGGCTCGAAGGTGATGAGCTTCGGCAAGAGCCGTGCCAAGCGGATGTCACCCGACTCGCCGAAGGTCACCTTCAAGGACGTCGCCGGAGCGGACGAGGCGGTCGAGGAGCTCCACGAGATCAAGGAGTTTCTGGAGAACCCGAAGAAGTTCCAGGCGCTCGGCGCACGCATTCCGAAGGGCGTGCTCCTGTACGGGCCGCCGGGGACCGGAAAGACGCTGCTCGCGCGCGCGGTCGCCGGTGAGGCAGGCGTTCCGTTCTTCTCGATCTCGGGCTCCGACTTCGTCGAGATGTTCGTCGGCGTCGGCGCCTCGCGTGTCCGCGACCTCTTCGAGCAGGCCAAGCAGGCATCGCCCTGCATCATCTTCATGGACGAGATCGACGCTGTCGGCCGTCACCGTGGCGCCGGGCTCGGGGGCGGCCACGACGAGCGCGAGCAGACGCTGAACCAGCTCCTGGTCGAGATGGACGGCTTCGAGATGAAGGACAACATCATCCTGATCGCCGCCACGAACCGTCCGGACATCCTCGACCCTGCACTCCTGCGCCCGGGGCGCTTCGACCGCCAGATCGTCGTCGACCGCCCGGATCGGCTCGGCCGCCGCAAGATCCTCGAGGTTCACGCGCGCGGAAAGCCGATCGCGCACGAGATCGACCTCGACACGCTCGCAGCGGGTACGCCCGGCTTCACCGGCGCAGACCTGTCGAACCTCATCAACGAGGCCGCGCTCCTGTCCGCCCGCCGTGGAAAGAAGATGATCGGCCAGGACGAGCTCGAGGAAGGGATCATGCGCGTCATCGCCGGTCCCGAGAAGAAGGCGCGCCTCCTCTCCGAGAAGGAACGGAAGATCACCGCGTATCACGAGATGGGACACGCGCTCGTCGGCCACTACCTCGAGAACACGAACCCCGTGCACAAGATCACCATCGTGTCGCGGGGCCAGGCGCTCGGGCTGACGATCTCGCTCCCGACCGAAGACCGCTATCTGACCACCAGGTCGGCGCTGATGGACGAGCTCGCCATGACGCTCGGTGGTCGCGCGGCGGAGGAGCTCGTGTTCCACGAGGTGACGACTGGCGCCGCGAACGACCTCGAGCGCGTCACCGCAACCTCGAAGCAGATGATCATGCGCTTCGGCATGAGCGAGAAGCTCGGCCCCCGCGTTCTCGGCCGTGCCCACGATCTTCCCTTCCTCGGGCGCGACATGGGCTCGGAGCCCGATTACTCCGAGGAGCTCGCGAAGGACATCGACGACGAGATCCGCCGCGTGATCGAGGAGGCCCACGCCTCCGCAACAGAGGTTCTGCGTGCGCACATGGACGAGCTGCACCGCTTCGCCGCGATCCTGATCGAGCGCGAGACGATCGACAAGGATCAGTACGAGCGCCTGCTCGCCGGCGAGTCGGAGGAGTCGGTGTTCCCGGACGAGGTTCCGGAGGAGCCCGAGCTCGAGCCGGAGGCCGACAAGAAGCCGAAGCTGAAGCCGCAGCCGCGCCCGATCCCGGGCACCGCCATGCAGCCGCCGCCGCCCGAGGGCGCGGCAAGCTAACGCGGCTCGCGAAACGCTTCAGTCAGCAAGCACTTCATTCAGCGTGCAAAGGACGACCGACGCGGGTCGTCGGATCCCTAGCGGCTGCGGATGCCGAAGTCCGACGTGATCACGACGACGTCGTGACCGCCGAACTCGCCCGGCGCCTGGTTCGCCGCGAGGGCGACGATTCCGATGTCGCGCCAGCTCGGCTCGAGCAGGATCCTGCGATGGGCCGGGGACTCGAGCCAGACCTGGAGCGCTTCGTCCGGGCTCATCGTCACGGGCCCGTAGAGGAGGTTCTCCCCGACGCCCCAGCGCGAGAAGCCCCGCTGGCCGTAGAAGCGCGCGATCCGGTCGGAGAACGACGAGCCGTCGGGTGAGTCGTGCGTGAAGGCGCCGCGCTTCACCTGGAGCCGGGTGTGCGCGAGGGCGGCGAGCCGGAGCGACGGAGCTGGACGAACCGGCGCCAGCCCGTGCTGCGCGCGTATCGCGTTGATCCCCTCGACGAGGTGGAGCGCGATTCCGGCGTGGTGCTCGGCGCGCTGCGGTGCCGCGGCGGCGCCTGCTGCGCAGACGGCCGCGACGACGGCGAGAAGTATGGCGGCGCGTCGCTTCACTGACGCGTTAGATCGGTGCGCGGCGCGCTCTAGTCATCACCCTTTCAAGGCATACGGCCCCGATCGGTGGATGTCTCGTGCCCGCGATCAGATCGACGAGCGATCA
The DNA here is from genome assembly GCA_963838395.1 of uncultured Actinomycetes bacterium. Lineage (GTDB taxonomy): Bacteria > Actinomycetota > Thermoleophilia > Gaiellales > Gaiellaceae > GMQP-bins7. Next base: position 79,745 of record CAWIQX010000012.1, on the reverse strand, counting down.
CGACGACGAGCAGCAGAGCCGCACCCGCGGCCACGGCGCCGGCGAGATCGACGAGGAGCCCTCCCGCTCGCACGCCTTCGACGAGCACGAGGAGCAGGCCTGCGACGAGGAGGGCGAAGAGAGCAAGCGCAGAGACGAACGCCACCCGGCGAAGATCCTCGCCCGGCTCGGCCCGCGCCGAGTCGCGTTCCTCGAGCGACCAGTATCCGAGCTCCGCGGTCACGAGGAACCCGGCGGCGGCGAGCGCTGCTGCACCGTCGAGCGGCGCGTCGTCGATGGCGAGTTGCGCCGCGTACATGCCCCCGAGCACGACGAGTGCGGCGGGAAGGAGCGGCGCCCACCCGAGTACGAGCGCGCTCACGAGGAGGAGCACGGCGAGCGCCGCGACCCGGAAACCGACGTCGACGAAAGCGTCCTCGTTGGCGCGCGCGAGCGGCAGCGAGGCGAGCGCGATCGCGGAGACGACAGCTCCGCCCCCTGCGGCTAGACGCGTCCGACTCTCGCGTAGCGCCTGTATGTCCTCACCTCCTCGAGGGCGGACTCGAGCGCCACGCCGTCGCCCCAGCGCGCGATTCCGATTCCGAGGCGTTCGAGACGAGACCGGAGCACCTCGCGATCGAGGAGCCAAAGGCGATACGCAAGACGCTCGAGCTCCTTCCTCCCGGCCTGGACCACCTCGACCGGATCGATCTCCACGACGACGAGATCGAAGCCACGGGCGCGCAGGTTCTGCAGCGTCCTGACGAAGCGCGGATCGACCAGCGGCGTCAACGCGATGACCAGAGCCTTCGGAGGCAGGATCCTCGCCGGGACCAGGTCGACGTCCCGCCAGACGTACGTCGGCGCGACTCCCGTCTCGAGCAAGGTCTCGATCAGCCGAAAGCGCTGAGACGGCCCCAGGCCCGGACGCAGCCAGCGCAGGATCCCACCGAAGGACACCAGTCCGACGCGGTCCCTGCGCTCGAGGTAGCGCGTGGCCAGCGTCGCCGCGGCACGTACCGCCTCGTCGAGCGTGCTTCGAGCCCCGTCGCGCAGATCCGCGAAGCTGTCCACGAACAGCACGACGTCCGTGTTTCGTTCCGGGTGCTGCTCGTTGACCACGAGGCTCGTTCGACGAGCCGACGCCCGCCAGTTGATGGAACGCAGACGGTCACCGGGGACGTAGTCGCGGATGTCCGCGTATTCGATTCCGTCGCCCTTCTCCCGCGCTACTGCGCTCCCGGTGTATGCCTGGGTCTCGGCCGCGTCCAGGACCCTCGCAAGCGTCTCCGCGTGCGGGTACGCCTTCAACCCGCTCAGTCGGGGGAGGCGATCCTCCCAGACGACGAGCCGGAACGGGTCGCGAGCGCGCGCTTCGATCATCCCGACGTCGTACACACCCCACCGAGAGCAGCGCAGCTGCAGTGGAATCGTGCGCTCGTCGCCGGCTCGAAGGCGGACGGCGACGGCGCTGTCTCCCTCTGCTTCGACACCGTTCGGAAGCTCGAGCAGGAGCTCTAGCCGGTCGACGGCGGTCTTCGCGCGAACCGCGATCTCCGCGTCGACGCGCGTGCCTTGCACGGTTCGCTCGCCCGCGACGCTGAACTGCACTTCGATTCGTGGCTCCCGCGCGAGCTGGAGACCGATCGCGAGTACGACGGCAAAGGGCGCTGCCGCGATGGCGAGCTCGGGCCGACGAAGGGCCAGCGCCGCGACGAGGCCGACCGCCGCGAGGGTCGCGTAGCCCTCGAGGCGGGGGCTACCGCGGCGGGTCATGTTTCGGGAAGGTCTTCTGGCGGTGGTGTCGGCACGGTCGCGAGCACATCCCGCACGACGTCCTCGGCCGAGATTCGCTGAACCCAGAGTTCGGGGCGCAGAACGAGGCGATGGGAAAGAGCGGGAACGGCGACGGCTTTCACGTCGTCGGGGAGCACGAAGTCTCGCCCTGCGAGAGCGGCCTTGCAGCGCGACAGCTTGAGCAGCGCCAGGCTCCCGCGTGGGCTTGCGCCGACTGCCGAGCTCTCGGATCGCCTGGTCGCAGCCGCGAGGTCGACGCAGTACCCTCGTACGCTCTCGGCGACGTACACCTGCTCGATGGCCTGCTGCATCTCGAGAAGCGTCTCGCGGTCGACGACCGGGTGAAGCTCGAGCTCGTCCACGCCGCGCTCGATCCTGCGCCCGAGCACCTCCACCTCGTGCTCGCGCGCCGGATAGCCGAAGGCCGACCTGAGCAGGAAGCGGTCCAGCTGCGCCTCGGGTAGGGGGTAGGTGCCCTCGTACTCGATCGGGTTCTGGGTCGCGATGACGAGGAACGGCGGCTCCAGCCGGTGCGTCTCGCCCTCGATCGTCACTTGGCGCTCTTGCATCGCCTCGAGGAGCGCAGCCTGCGTCTTCGGCGGAGCGCGGTTGATCTCGTCGGCGAGGAGAAGGTTCGTGAAGATCGGCCCTGGCCGGAACTCGAAATCGACGTCGCGCTGGTTCCAGATCGAGGAACCCGTGACGTCGGAAGGCATCAGGTCGGGCGTGAACTGGATGCGGGTGAAGCGCATGCTCAGCACTTGCGCGAAAGACCGCGCTGCGAGAGTCTTGGCGAGGCCCGGGTAGTCCTCGAGGAGCACGTGGCCGTCCGCGAGGAAGCCGACGAGCACGAGCTCGAGCGGATCGCGCTTTCCGACCACGGCTCGCTCGACCTCGTCGAGAATCTCCCCTGAGAGCTCATGGACACGTCGGAGCTCCATCACAAGCGCTCCAGCGACGCGACGACGCGATTCAGTGCTTCGGGAGGCATCCCGCGCGCGAGGCGATCCGCGGGCGGGGGCCGATCCTTGCGGACGAGGCCCCAAGTTTCCTCTCCGAGCACCTCGCGGGCCTGGTGCGCGTCACCGTCCAGGGAGAGACGGCGTCGTGCGCTCAGGAGCTCTGCGGCGAGCATTCGCAGTCGAGGCCGCAGCTGGTGATGGAGGTCGAAAGAGCCCGCGGCGCCGAGTACGACCTCCTGCTCGAGCCGCGCCAGCATTGCCGGCCTCTCTCGCCCCGTCGCGGGCTCTTTTCCTGGCTTCCGCAGCGGGCGTGCGGGTGGATACGCGCGGCGCAAGGCGGAGATCATGAGCGCGAGCGTGACTCCGGTGACCAAGAGCGCGTAGACGCGAATCGCGACATCGAACCAACCCGGGAGAAACGCCAGGATGACGACAAGCGCCAGCGTGGGGAGGAACAGGGACCGTGCGGCACGCCACAGATTGCCTCTCACGAGGTGGCCGTCCGCTCCGCCAGCACACGCATCCGTGCCTCGAGCCTCAGGCGCGCTGCGGCGCGGAGCTCATCTCTGATCTGCTCGAGCGCGACGATCGCCTCGTCCTTCATGGACTCGTCCACGCGGTGGTTCGAGAACTTCGCGCGAGCAAAGAGGTCGGCGAGCCGCCTTACGAGGCGGCTGTCCACGTCGAGGTCACCGAGGATCCGGCTCACGTGCTCCTCCGCGGTTTCCTGGCGCGCGCGAGCGAGTCCCGAGGCGGCAAAGGTGCGCTCGAGACGAGCGTACGCCGCGATCACGGCCCGCCGTGCGTCCGGCTCCGCGCGCAGGTCGTCGAGCGATTCGTCCAAGACGTCGGCGGCCTCCTCGGCCAGCCGGACCCGATCAGGATCGAGCACACGTGCTCGGCGTCGTCCCGCGACGACGTACGCGCCGACCCCGGCTGCGACGAGAGCCAGCAGCACCAGAAGCGGGATCCAGGCAAGCTCGGGCTCGTACGCTCCGCCTGCGTCGGGCAGCTCCGGCTTCGGTCGCTCCAGCCCTGGCTCCAGGATGGGATCGTTCTCCTCGAAGCTCCCTAGCACTATAGGACGGCGCCTGAAGTAGTAAGCGATCGCGAGCGCCGCCCCCATGATGAGGAACGACAGGAGCACGCTGTTCCGTCGGTACTTGCCGGAAGCGACCTCATGTGCGATCGCCTTGCGTTGCATGAGCCCGTAGATCAAGAGCGCTGCCGCCGGAATCAGCGCCAGGAGCGCGAACGTGAAGAACGTGTCGAGGACGATGTCGGACGGCCGCCGTGTCTCGTCCGATCCGCCTCGAGTAGATCCGGTCGCCGCGATCGCGACGACGGCTACCAATCCCAGCACCACGATCGCGGGCAGGAGTGCGCGCGGTGCGCTAGCCCGCATTCCGATCTCCTTCGGTGCGTCCTACGCGATCGCCGGCTCGTTCGCGGGCACGGACGAGGCGGCCTTGCTCTCCCAGTAGCGATTGAGCGCTCCCTGGATCTTCACGAACCACACGATGCCCCCGATGATCGGTAGGAGGACCCAAAGCCCGGTCCAGCCCGTGAAGGGTGCTTCGCGCCCGTCGGCTTTGTGCATCTTCCCGATCTCGGACGGGATCAGGAACCAGCTGATGGGCGACACGAGGATCCAGATGACGAGGCCCAGGACTCCGCCCACGCCGATCCCCGAGTGCTCCTTGACCTCGTCCTGCGTCTTGAACACCCAGTAGAGCGAGTAGATCCCGAGGGTGATGATGAAGAGCAGGATTCCGAAACCGATCCCGCGCGGCTGCCCGAGCGGGCCACTGGTGGAGGGTGCTGTGCTCATGGACGTGCATTCTGCGCCATTCCGCGGACCCGTGCGGCGTTACGCTCCACGGGTTGAGCTCGTCCAGGCGCCTGCCGATCGAGGATCGCTGGCCACGCCCGGCGGTCATGGGCGTGGTGAACGTCACGCCGGACAGCTTTTTCGACGGGGGACGCTTCTCGACGCCCTCGGTCGCGGTCGAACATGCGCGACGACTCGTGGCCGAAGGGGCTGCGCTCGTCGACATCGGCGCGGAGTCGACGCGGCCGGGCGCGGTAGGCGTGGGCGTCGACGAGGAGCTCAGGCGCATCCTCCCGGTGCTCGAAGGGTTGGAAGGCATCTCCGTCTCCGTCGACACGTCCAAGGCCGAGGTCGCGCGGCGAGCACTGGAGCTCGGCGTCGAGATGGTCAACGACGTCACCGCGCTCCGCGGAGACCCGTCCATGGCCGAAGTCGTGGCCGACCATGGCGTATATGTCTGCTTGATGCACATGCTGGGCGAGCCGCGGACGATGCAGAGGAGCCCTCAGTACGACGACGTTGTGGCCGAAGTGTTCGCGTTTCTCGAGGAGCGGATCGCGTTCGCGATCGAGTGCGGCATCGCCGAGGAACGAATCTGCATCGATCCCGGCATCGGCTTCGGCAAGACTCCCGATCAGAACCTGGAGCTCGTGCGCCGCCTCGACGTCCTCGGGGCTCTCGGCCGCCCGATCGTCGTCGGGCTCTCGCGCAAGAGCACGCTGGGCAAGGCTCTGGGCGATCCGTCGGCTACACAGGGGACGGCGGCAGCCTCCGTGGGAGGGGCGGTCGCGGCGTTCGAGCGCGGCGCCTGGATGCTGCGCGCGCACGATGTTCGAGACACGGTTGAGGCACTCGCGGTTGCGGCCGCGGTAGAACGGGGAAAGGTGAATACATGACCATCGAGCTGAAGAGTCTCGTGCTGTTCGGGCATCACGGCTACCTCGAGGAAGAGCGCAGGCTGGGACAGCGCTTCCTGGTGGATCTCTGGGTGGATGTGGACGACGACGCCGCCTCGAGTGACGATCTCGACGAGACCGTCGACTACCGGTATCTCGCGAGCCTCGTGCGCGAGGTGTTCGCCGGACCGGAGCGTCTGCTGCTCGAAGGGCTCGCTGGAGCGGTCGTCGACGGCATCCTGGAGCGCTTCGCAGCAGTCGAGCGGGTGCGCGTGCGCGTTCGCAAGCCGGACGTCGTGCTGGACCCGCCCGTAGACCACGCTGCAGTCATCGTCGAGAGAAGTCGCAAGAGGGGTGGACACGGGGCCTGAGCCGACTCGCCCGACCATGACCCGCGCATACATCGGCCTCGGTGCGAATCTCGGCCCCAAGGAGGTGACGCTGCTGCGAGCAGTCGATCTCCTCGCGGGCGAGCCCGGAGTCGAGGTTCTGGCGGTGTCACAGCTGCGCGAGACCGAGCCGGTCGGGAAGACCGACCAGCCCGACTTCTTGAACGGCGCGGTCTCCGTCGAGACGAGCTTGTCGCCGTGGGAGCTCCTGGACGCGCTCCTGCGCATCGAGCAGGAGCTCGGGCGGGTGCGCGACGAAGAGCGGTGGGGCCCGCGAACCATCGACCTCGATCTGCTCGTCTACGGCGACGAGATCGTGGACGAGCCGGGGCTGCGCGTGCCGCACGCTCGGCTGCACGAGCGCCGCTTCGCCCTCGAGCCGCTCGTCGATCTGGAGCCCGAGCTGAACATCCCCGGGCAGGACGGCTTCGGATGTGCTGAAAGAGCTCGTCTGAGCGCGACCGAGTTGCGACCGCGAAGCGGACGCCTTCAGTGATCTACGCGCGTCCGGAATTCGCGCGAGCGGATTCCAGGCTTGCGCCAACTGTCTAGACTGACTTGCGTGTCGCACCTCGACGAGCTCGACGAGTTCGAGGCTGAGCTCGAGATCTCCCTGAAGCGGGAGTACTCGGCCGTCTTCGGGCTCTTCCGCTACTGCGTTCTCACGCAGGACGCGACGTATCTCTGCAACCAGCTCGATGTCGAGTCCTTGCCCCAGGCGAGCTATCCGTTCTTCCACGTGCGGATGGAGGACGTCTGGGTCTGGGACAAGAACCGGCCGACGCGGATCATCCCGCGAGCGGAGGTCTACACCTCCGGCGACGTGACGATCGAGGAGCTCAGGGGCGAGGGCGAGGAACCGCGTTTGAGCGCCGAAGCGCTGGCGGAGCGCATCGGCCAGCAGTTCCCGGGCGACGACGAGCCTTCGTAGCGTCCTGAGGGAAGCGGCCGCGAAGCGGACGCCTTCAGGGATCTTCGCGCGACCGGAATTCGCGCGAGCGCATCTGGTCTCTGCTGTTTGGCTGCACGGGTAGCGGCCGCGAAGCGGATGCCTTCAGGGATCTCCGGTCTTGCGCCTAAGAAGAAGGCCGGTCGCGCTCGGCGAGCCACTGCTCGAAGCGGCCCTCGGCCGACTCCAGGTACCTACGAAGGTCACCGTCGAACTCTGCGATTCCTTCGCGGAGCTGGAACAGGCGAAACTCGAGCACGCGCTCCGGATCGCAGGTGTGCTCGTCCCTGTTCTCGGCCGCGACCGATGCGCCGCAGTCGGCGCACGGCATATGACGGGACGCGAAGAAGCTGGACATGGCGATTTCCGGGAAGCCATCCTTCGCCCTTTCGGCGTGCAGCCCTGCCCCTGCAAGAGCGAAACTGCTCGCGGCGGTACTCCGGCTCGCACGAAGCGTCGCGCGAGTGAATCCGCCTCAGCGGATTCCACTCTGCAATCAGAAGGGCCGCCGGAGCGGCCCTTCGACGATTCGTGCCTCGCCTTCTATGCCTGTGCCGGCGCGGGAATCGCGCCCAGCTGCACGAGCATGCCGAGGGTGTCCCACGTCGTCCACTCCTCGACGACCATGCCGTTCTCGAGGCGGGAGATGGTGAGTCCCGAGACTGTCACGCCCTTGCCCGTCGGCGCGATGCCTGCCACCTCGCCGGTTTGGGTGCCGCGCGCCGTCCACCGCGACGCGACCTTGTCGCCTTCGGCGATCTGGTCGTCGACGACGATGCGGCCGTCGGGGAATCCGTCGATGTACTGCTGGATCTGCGCCCTCGCGCCCGCCGGCCCGCTGATCGGCTCGGGAGCAGACGGGTCGTATCCGATGTAGCCAGTGGCGATGTGCTCGTCGATCACGTCCATGTTGCCGGTCCACGGCTCCTCGATGAGACGTCGGACGATCTGCTTTGCGTCCGCCATGCGCGCTCCTTTCGCTCGCCTACGCCGAAGGACTTCGAGAGCAGCGCTGAGGGCGACGGCGAATCCCGCGAGCACGAGTGCGATCTCGAGCCCTGTCCAGCCGCGACTCTGCCTCCGAGACACCTTGTCGCCGACTCTACAACACCCCGATCTCGACCGCTCTGATTCACTTGGGCGATGCTGCTCGCCGTCGACGTCGGCAACACGCAGACCGTTCTCGGGCTCTATTCGGACGGCGTTCTCCGTGACCACTGGCGCGTCGCGACCGAGCGGTCGACGACGGCGGACGAGCTCGGTGTTCTCCTGAATGGCCTGCTGGACTTCGACGAGCGTCGAGGGAATCTCCCTCGCCTCGACCGTTCCGGTGCTGATCCGCGAGTGGGAGCAGCTCGCGCGCAAGTGGGCAGATGCGCCGCTGCTCGTGGTCGGGCCGGGCGTCAAGACGGGCATCCCGATTCGCTACGACGATCCGCGCGAGGTCGGCGCCGGACCGGATCGTCAACGCAGTCGCTGCCAAAGAGCGGTACGGCGCGCCCGTCGTGGTCGTCGACTTCGGCACCTCGACCAACTTCGACGTCGTCTCGCCCGAGGGCGAGTACGTCGGCGGCGTCCTCGCGCCGGGAATCGAGACCTCCATGGAGGCGCTGTTCGCCCGCGCCGCACGGCTCGTGAAGGTGGACTATGCGCCGCCTGCGACGGTGATCGGCAAGACGACGGTCGGCGGTCTCCAGTCCGGGCCTGGTGTACGGCTTCGCGGGCCAGGTGGATGGAATCGTGGGCCGCATCCGCGAGGAGCTCGGCGTCGAGGCCCCCGCGATCGCGACCGGTGGCCTGGCGGACCTCGTCGCCCCGCACTCGCGGACGATCGAGCGAGTCGACCCCTTCCTGACGCTCGACGGGCTGCGCATGGTCTGGGAGCTGAACGCGTGATCGTCGATCCCGGGACGCTGGCGATCTTCGCGCTCGCCTCGGCCGCACTCATCGCCGTGCCCGGCCCGGCGGTGATCTACATCGTCACGCGGAGCATCCACCAGGGTCGGCGCGCAGGCGTCGCGTCGGTTCTCGGGATCGAGGTCGGCGCGCTCGTGCATGTCGCTGCGGCCGCTGTCGGGTTGTCGGCGTTGCTCGCGTCCTCGGCTTTGGCCTTCTCGGTCGTCAAGTACGCGGGTGCCGCGTATCTGATCGGCCTCGGGCTCTGGACGCTCCTCTCCGGTCGGCGCAACGAGACCGATGCCAGGGCCGTCCCCGAGCGTGCGCCTCCGGCGAGTCTTCGCCCAGGGCGTTCTCGTCAACGCGTTCAATCCGAAGGTCGCGCTCTTCTTCCTCGCCTTCCTCCCGCAGTTCGTCGACCCGGATGCCGCGCACCCTGCGCTCCAGATCGGGCTCTTCGGGCTCGTCTTCGTCGCGATCGCCCTCGTCCTCGATCTCGGCTGGGCGCTGACCGCCGACGCCGCCGGCGGCCTCCTGCGGCGATCTCGGAGCTTTCTGCGGGTCGCAGCGCTATGTGTCCGGGGGCGTCTATGTGGCGCTAGGCGTCGCGACCGCCTTCGCCGGACGCGATCGAGACGACTGATCATCCACCGCCGTAGACCGAGATCGGAAGCTCGAGCGTCACCTCGTCGCCTGACGGAATCTCGGCCTCGAGCCGTTCCAGGATCTCGAAGGCCCCAGGCGCTGCGGCAAGGAGCCGTCGCTCGACCTCTTCGGTCGACTCGAGCAGGACGAGCTCCTGCTTGAACGGCTTGGGGAAACGGCCCTGGCCCAGATACCAGCCGTAGAACTTCTTCAGGAAGCTCGAGGCCCGACGCTCCCCGAGCTCGCGAACGGCCTCGCGGATGAAGAGGACGAGCTCGGCTGCGACCTCTTCGCGCGACGGCGTGGTCGAGTGGCCGTCGACGATCTCCTCGAGCGCCCAGGGGTTCCCCTGCGCCCCACGTCCGACCATGACCGCCTCCGCGCCGGTCGTTGCCAAGACCGCTTGGGCGTGCGCGCGGGAGGTCACGTCTCCGGACGCGACGACGGGGACGTCGACGAGAGAGACGAGCTCGGCCGTCAGCGCATGATCGGCGGTTCCGGTGTACATCTGCTGCGCGGAGCGCGGATGGAGCGTGAGCGACGCAGCGCCGGCCTCCACGAGCTCGTGGCCCGAGCTCCAGGCACGAGCGCGAGCCGTTGGCCAGGCCGCGCCGCAACTTGACCGTGACCGGGAGATCGACTGCGTCGGCGACCGACTCGACGATGCTGCAGGCGAGCACAGGATCCTCGAGCAGAGTTGCGCCCGCCCCGGTCCGCGTCACCTTCCTGACGGGGCAGCCGAAGTTGAGGTCGACGATGTCGGCACCGACCGCCTCGACCATCTTCGCCGCGTTCGCGAGCGCTCGCGGCTCCGAGCCGAAGAGCTGAATCGCGAGCGGATGCTCGTCCGCAGCAACCCGGAGGTACCCGAGCGTCCGCTCGTTGCGGTGCTCGATCCCCGCGCAGCTCACCATCTCCGAGCACACGAGCCCGGCGCCGTAGCGGCGTCCCTGCCGTCTGAACGCCTGCACGCTGACGCCCGCCATCGGGGCGAGAACGAGGCGCGTCGGGATCTCGACGGGGCCGATGTGCCAGGGCGTGCGAAGGTCGATCATCGAGCCAATCGTAGAGCTCGAAGGTGAGTGAACTGAAGGCGGTACTCCGGGACGCGTTCGGGGATCGCGTGCGCGACTACGAATCCGCGCGAGCGGATCCGGTCTTGCGCAGCGTCGACCGTCGCAGCTACCATTCCCGGCCGTTCGACGGGGCCGGCGGGGCCTCGCCGTCTATCTCGGAGGGTATTTCTTGAAGGATGTGATCCTCACTCCCGAGGGCCATGAGCAGCTGGTGAGCGAGCTCGGACGGCTGCGCACGGAGAAGCGCAGGGAGATCGCCGAGCGCATCGCTGCGGCGCGTGCATTCGGCGAGATCGCCGAGAACGCCGAGTACGACGACGCCAAGAACGAGCAGATGATGCTCGAGCATCGCATCGCGCAGCTCGAGGAGCGCCTCGCGAACGCGCGCGTGATCGACCCGAAGGACATCGACACGAGCGTCGTCTCCGTCGGCTCGGTCGTGCGGCTGCGCGACGTCGACGCGAAGGAGACGACCGAGTACTTCATCGTCGGCTCCGCGGAAGCCAACCCGGCCGAGCGGAAGCTCTCCAACGAGTCGCCGGTCGGCAAGGCGATCATGGGCCGCAAGAAGGGCGAGACCGTCGAGGTCGCGACCCCGCGAGGCTCCAAGCTCAAGTTCAAGATCATGGAGATCAAGGCCGCGTAACCGGGTCGTGTCGGCTCCGGGACGGAGGTTCGCGCCTGCTCGAGCGGTTCACAGAGCGTGCGCACCAGGTAGTCGTCTCGCCAGGGCGAGGCGCGAGCGGATTCTGATCTTGCGCACTAGGCTGAGCCGCGCGATGACGCCGCCCAAGCGCTTTCCCGATCGCGACGAGATCGCGGCGGTTCGCGAGGAAGCCGAGGCCCTCGAGCCGGAGGCGGAATCGCCCGAGAAGCGGCGACTCGCCGGACGGGTTATGGCGCGCCGCGGGCACGGAAAGCTCAGCTTCCTCGACCTCGTCGACCGCTCGGGCCGCATCCAGCTCCTCTGCGACGAGAGCCGAGTCGGGCCGATCGACGTCGACCTCGGCGACGTCGTGGGCGTCGTCGGCTCCCCCGCGAGCTCGCGGAGAGGCGAGCCTTCGCTCGCAGTCGACGAGCTCACGACGCTGTCGAAGAACCGGAGCCCGCTGCCCGACACCTTCCACGGGGTCACCGACCAGGAGACGCGCTATCGCAAGCGCTACCTCGATCTGCTCATGAACGAGGACTCACGCGAGCTCTTCCTGCTCAGATCGCGGGTCGTCTCGGCCATCCGGCGGATCCTCGACGGGAACGGCTTCGTCGAGGTCGAGACGCCGATTCTCCAGCCCCGCTACGGCGGGGCCTTCGCGCACCCGTTCGTCACGCACTCGCAGGAGCTCGACGCGGACCTGTACCTGCGGATCGCGACCGAGCTCTATCTCAAGCGCTTGATCGTCGGCGGCCTGGAGCGCGTCTACGAGATCGGGAAGGACTTCCGCAACGAGAGCGTCTCCTACAAGCATCAGCCCGAGTTCACGATGCTCGAGTGGTACGAGGCGTACGCCGACTACCAGCGACACGATGGCGCGCATCGAGGCCTGGTCGAGCAGGTCGCGCGCGAGGTGCTAGGTACGGATCGGGTCACGTTCAGGGGCGAAGAGATCGTGCTCGCGAAGCCCTGGCGCCGAGTTCGCTTCGTCGATGCCCTCGAAGAGCTGGAGCTGTGGACGCGCGACCCGGACGAGCTGCGCGCGCGGCTCGACGAGCGCGGAGTCGACACCAACGCGGACAAGGACTGGCCCCAGCTCGTCGATCACGCCTTCAGCCACTTCGTCGAGCCCGGCCTCGTCCAGCCGACGATCGTCCACGACTACCCGATCGAGCTCTCACCGTTCGCCCGTCTGACGGACGACGACCCCGCGCTGACCGAGCGCTTCGAGTACTTCGCCGGCGGGATGGAGCTCGGGAACGCGTTCACGGAGATCAACGACGCCGAGGAGCAGAGCGCGCGCTTCGAGGCGCAGTCGGAGCACGTCGAGGGCGAGCGCGGCGACCCGGACTACGTCGAGGCGCTCTCGTACGGGATGCCCCCCACGGGCGGGCTCGGGCTCGGGATCGATCGCTTGACGATGCTGCTCTCCGGCCGGGACACGATCCGCGACGTGATCCTGTTCCCGGCGCTGCGCTCCCCGCAGTAGCCGCGTCTAACGGGCTGCGGCGGACTTCCAGACGGATGACGCGCCGAGTGTCCCCTCGTGGTCCGCGGTCACGGGGACGTCTTCGTCCGGGTGAGCGTCGCGGTGCTCGCGGAACCACGCGACCGCACGCGCGATCCCCTCGTCGAGAGGCACCTGCGGGTCGTAGCCGAGAAGCTCACGGGCTTTCGAGAGATCGGCCACGTAGTGGGTCACCTCGCCGAGAAGCGACGGGGCCATCGTCATCTGCGGGTCGACATCGAGCTCGGCGGCGATCCGCTCCGCGCAGTGGACGAGGGTGTTTCCCTGCCCGTACGCGAGGTTGATCGTCTGATTGACGACCCTGCCTTCCGCGAGCGCTTCGATCCCGCGCACGATCCCCTCGGTGCAGTCGTCGACGTACGTGAAGTCGAGGGTCTTGTCGCGGCCGCCGTAGATCGTGATCGGCTCGTTTCGCAGCATCGAGTGGATGAAGAGCGGGATCACCCGGACCATGCGGCCGAGGTCGTTGTCGAAGCGGCCGTAGACGTTGGAGAAGCGGAACACCAGGTACGGCAGGCCGTAGCAGCGCGCGTAGGAGTAGATGAACGCCTCGCCGGCGATCTTCGAGGCCGAGTAGGTGCTCTCCGCATACGCGAAGTCGGCGACCTGCTCGCGGTACTCGTCGAAGCGGTGGACGTCGCCGTACACCTCGCGGCTGGAGGAGAAGACGATCGGGATGTGCAGCAGGCGCGCGTATTCGAGGACGTTGAAGGTCATGACCGCGTTCTCCAGCGCGCGGTGCGGCTGCCGGACGAGTTGATGCACCTTCGCGTGCGCGGCGAGGTGGACGACGAGGTCGACCTCGGGGTACTCGACGCCGTTGATGCCTCCCCGGAACGGCGCGTAGTGGCCGGCGAGATCCTGGAGGAGGTACGGGAACTCGTCGGTCCAGGTGTTCTGCCTCTTGTCGATCCCGAAGACCTCGTGCCCATCGCGTCGAAGCCGGAGGGCGAGGTTCGTGCCGATCTGGCCGGAGGATCCGGTGAGCAGAACCTTCAAGGCGGGCTGAAGACTAACGACCGCACCTGCCGACTCAGGGAAGGGGAATTACAAGCCGATGAGAATCCGTGAACAGTTCTGCAAGGACCTGACCCTGAGGCAGTCGGCTACGATCAGACCTCACCTTCGACCCGGAGCGCGGCAAACCCCGGCGGCCTCCGGAGACGAACAAGGGGAAAGGAGGGTCGAAGGTTGTTCGAGCGATTCACCGAACGAGCGAGGCAGGTCGTGGTTCTCGCGCAGGACGAGGCGCGGGCGCTGAAGCACAACTACATCGGAACCGAGCACATCCTGCTCGGCCTGCTGCGCGAGGAAGAGGGCCTCGCTGCCCGCGTCCTCGAGTCGCTCGACATCACCGTGGAGGAGGTCCGCGCCCAGGTCGCGCGCATCGTCGGCCAGGGCGACGAGGTCACCACGGGGCAGATTCCCTTTACGCCGCGCGCCAAGAAGGTGCTCGAGCTGGCGCTGCGCGAGGCTCTGTCTCTGGGCCACAACTACATCGGCACCGAGCACATCCTGCTCGGGCTCGTGCGCGAGAACGAAGGCGTCGCTGCGCGAATCCTGCTCGACTTCGACGCGGATGCGGAAAAGATCCGCAACGAGATCATCCGCATGCTCTCCGGCCCTGGCCGCCGTCAGGCCGGCGCGGGCGCGCCCCCGGGCGAGAAGACGAAGAGCTCGAAGCTCCTCGACCAGTTCGGCCGCAACTTCACGAAGCAGGCCGTCGAGGGCAAGCTCGACCCCGTCGTCGGCCGGCAGACCGAGATCGAGCGGATCATGCAGATCCTCTCGCGCCGACAGAAGAACAACCCGGTCCTGATCGGCGAGCCGGGCGTCGGCAAGACCGCGGTCGTCGAAGGCCTCGCGCAGCGGATCGCGGCGGGCCAGGTGCCCGAGCTCCTGAAGGGCAAGCAGATCTACTCCCTCGACCTTGCCGCGCTCGTCGCCGGCTCGAAGTACCGCGGGGAGTTCGAGGAGCGCCTGAAGAAGGTCATGAAGGAGATCACCCAGCGCGGCGACATCATCCTCTTCATCGACGAGCTGCATAACCTCGTCGGCGCGGGTGCGGCCGAGGGCGCGATCGACGCAGCGTCGATCCTCAAGCCCGCGCTCGCCCGCGGAGAGCTGCAGACGATCGGCGCGACGACGCTGGACGAGTACCGCAAGTACCTGGAGCGCGACGCCGCGCTCGAGCGCCGCTTCCAGCAGGTGCGGGTGAACGAGCCCACGATCGACGAGACCGTGCTCATCCTGCGCGGCCTGCGCGACCGCTACGAGGCCCACCACCGCTGCAAGATCTCCGACGACGCGTTGTCGGCGGCGGCTCAGCTCGCCGAGCGCTACATCCAGGACCGCTATCTCCCGGACAAGGCCATCGACCTGATCGACGAGGCCGGCTCGCGCGTCCGCATCGCCACCATGTCCGCGCCGCCGCGCTACCGCGAGCTCGAGGACGAGATCGAGAAGGTGCGCGCCGACAAGGAGGCCGCGATCGAGGCGCAGGAGTTCGAGAAGGCGGCCCAGCTCCGCGACAAGGAGCGGAAGCTGACGCAGAAGAAGAAGGAGCTCGAGGACGACTGGCGGAACCAGGCCGACGACGAGCAGCCCGAGATCGGCGAGGACGAGATCGCCGACATCGTCTCCATGTGGACGGGTATCCCGGTGTTCAAGCTCACCGAAGCCGAGACGACGAGGCTCGTCCGGATGGAGGAGGAGCTGCACAAGCGCGTCATCGGGCAGCACCAGGCGATCGTCGCCGTCTCCAAGGCGATCCGGCGCGCCCGCGCGGGCATCAAGGATCCGAAGCGCCCGACCGGCTCGTTCATCTTCCTCGGCCCTTCGGGGGTGGGGAAGACCGAGCTCGCGCGCACGCTGGCGGAGTTCCTGTTCGGGGACGAGGACGCGATGATCCAGGTGGACATGTCGGAGTACATGGAGAAGCACTCCGTGTCCCGGCTCGTCGGCTCACCGCCAGGCTATGTCGGCTACGACGAAGGCGGCCAGCTCACCGAGGCCGTACGGCGCAAGCCGTACTCGGTGGTCCTCCTCGACGAGATCGAGAAGGCGCACCCGGATGTCTTCAACATCCTCCTGCAGATCCTGGAAGAGGGAAAGCTCACCGACGCGCAGGGGCGGAAGGTGGACTTCCGCAACACGATCGTGATCATGACGTCGAACCTCGGCGCCGCCCAGATCTCGAAGAACCAGACGCTCGGCTTCTCGATCGGCGACGAGGGCGGCCTCTCCTACGACGAGATGAAGGAGCGGGTCATGTCGGAGCTCAAGAAGGTCTTCCGGCCCGAGCTCCTGAACCGCATCGACGAGGTCATCGTCTTCCACAAGCTCGAGCGCGCGGAGATCCTCGAGGTCGTCGATCTGCTGATGAAGCGCGTGCGCGAGGAGATGGCCAAGCACGGCACCGTCATCGAGCTCACGGACGACGCGCGCGAGCTCTTGGTCGAGCAGGGCTACGACCCGTCGATGGGGGCACGGCCGCTGCGCCGCGCGATCCAACGGCTGATCGAGGATCCGCTCGCAGACTTCATCCTGGGCCGCGAGCTGTCGGCCTCGTCGACGGTCGTGATCGACCGCCGCGACAATCCGGTCGACGACGAACCGCCGGTCGTGATCAAGATCGTCGAGGGCCCGCCCGTTCCGGCCACTGTCGGCGCTCCGGACGACGAGCCCGTCGACGATCCCTCCGACGACGACTAGCGCAGTCTCGGTCCGGCGGGCGAAGCCGTCCGACTACGGGCGGGTCATCGGCCGCGTCAACGTGTGGTGGGGCGGCCGCGAGATGGCGCCGATGCTGCCGCGGCTCTTCTTCCTCCACTTCGAGGGCACGAGCTTCGTCGCCGAGGACGCGGACGGTGACCTCGTCGGGTTCGTGTGCGGGTTTCTCTCTCAGACCGACCCGGAGGAGGCGTACATCCACTTTGTCGGCGTGTCCCCGGAGCATCGGGGCGCGGGTGTCGGGCGGACGCTCTACGAGCGCTTCTTCGCAGAGGTGCGCGACGCGGACAGGTCCGTGATCCGCTGCGTCACGTCACCCGGGAACGAGGACTCCGTCGCCTTCCACGCGGCGCTCGGATTCCAGATCGATCGCGTGGCGGAGGACTACGACGGGCCTGGCGAGGACCGAGTGCTCCTGCTCAAGCGGTTGACCTGACGCTCCCAGACGCGTTCTCGCGACCAGTCGAGATACGACCCTGCGACGACGCCGGCGGCGAGGGCCAGGCCGAGATAGCTCATCCACGCCGAGTCGGCGTCGGTGAGGTTCTTCAGGACCGTGAGCCCGAGAAGTAGGCCCGCGAGGCCGAGAATGACTCCTTCCCAGGGGACGTCTTCCGACACCTCGAGCTCGGTCGCGTGCACGACGAAGACCAGGGTGACGACCGCCATGGTCACGAGGCCGATCAGCAGTCCCCAGAAGTCCCAGCCGTCGAGCGTCAGCGTGGCGATACCCGCTCGCCCGAAGTCGACCTGAAGGTTCTGCCAGGTGAAGAAGAGCGAGAAGAAGAGTGAGACGCCGCAGCCGAGAACGATCTTCGAGCCGGTCGAGAGGCCCTTGATCCTGTCCATGGCTTGTCCTTTCGGAGTACGGTTCTGCGAGGTCGTTCGCTACAGACGGTACTCGCGAATTGCGGATTTTGCGCGTTTTCGAGGAGGACGCGCTGCGGGCCGGGCGGCCGCCGCAGCGCGTCTTACCCCTCGAACGGGTTACGTCTGGCGATCGTCGCGCGGCTCGTCCGGCGTCAGGTCCGGCTCGGGGCCGACCGATGGCTCCGGACCGACCGTCGACGACGGAGGCTCGTAGGGAGCGGCCTCGGACGCAGGCGGGGGTGGTGGAGCCATCGGCGGAGGCGCATCCATCGTCGCGGTAGCCGGCCGGTTCGGAATCTCGCTCTTCAGCGTGTCGACGCCACCGGCTTCCTGCACCGTCTGAAATGCGCCCACGGCGATCACGATTGCGAGTGCGAGGCCGACCCAGCTCCAGATCGTCGTCTCGTCACCGAGGATGGTGAGCATCTTGATGACCGCGAATATCAGGATGAGCGTCCCGATCAACGCGGCCGTCATGGCCGTCGAGACCGGCAGCGGGATGTCGACCGCGGCGAGTCGCACGATGACCCAGGCCAAGAGCACGATCGTCAAGAGTCCGAGGATCACCCCGACGCCGCGCCAGCCGCTGAACGTCGCGTCGACGCCGAACTCGTCGGCCAAGCCTCCGACATCGAAGTCCTGCCAGGGGAAGAACAGGACGATGAAGAGGAGCACTCCTCCCACGAGCATCATCTGCGTTCCGCGCCCGAGGGCGTTGAATCTTTCCATGCGGCCCGTCCTTTCAGGTGGTCTTTGTGCGGCGGTTTCGGTGGACTCTTATCGACGAGCGCGGATGTTGCAAGCGAACCGGCGCTACTTTCGTGACGAAGAGCGTCGGACCGCGTTCCTACACTGGCTCAGGTGGCGGCGAAAGTCCTCGTTCAGCACGTGTGCACCGAGTGCGGCACCGCCAGCCCACGCTGGCTCGGGAAGTGCCCCGGTTGCGGCGCTTTCGGCACGCTTGCCGAGGAGTTGCACGCCTCGGAGGAGTCGACCTCGTCCCGAGCGCGGACGCCGACGCCGCTCGGAGACGTCTCGGCGAGCGAAGGGGCAGCGGATCTCGACGGGAGTTCCCGAGCTCGACCGCGTGCTCGGCGGAGGGCTCGTGCCCGCTTCGCTCGTCCTCGTCGGCGGCGAGCCGGGGGTCGGCAAGTCCACGCTGCTCCTGAGCGCGCTCGGGGCGATCGCTCGGGCCGGCCGAAGCGCACTGCTCGTGACCGGGGAGGAGTCCGCCGCCCAGGTCTCGCTCCGAGCCGCACGCCTGGGCGGGGCCGAGACGGTCGACATCCTGGCGGAGACGGATCTCGACACCGTGTGCGCGACGCTCGAACAGGAGCGTCCCGACGTGTGCGTGATCGACTCGGTGCAGACTCTGCACGCGTCCGACCTCGCCTCCGCTCCGGGCTCCGTCGCTCAGGTGCGAGAGGCAGCAGGTCGGCTGCTCAGGGTCGCGAAGAAGGCCGGAGTGGCGACGATTCTCGTCGGTCACGTGACGAAGGACGGCGCGGTTGCCGGGCCCCGCGTGCTCGAGCACCTCGTCGACTGCGTGCTCCAGTTCGAGGGCGATCGCTACCACGCAGCACCGGATCCTGCGCGCGACGAAGAACCGCTTCGGGTCGACGAACGAGCTCGGCGTGTTCGAGATGACCGCCTCGGGGCTCGTCGGCGTTCCGGATCCTTCCGAGCTCTTCGGCTCGACGCACCCTGGCGAGGTCGGAGCGGCGGTCGGCTGCGCGCTCGAAGGGACACGGCCGATCCTGCTCGAGATCCAGTCTCTGGTGTCGCCCTCCGACCTGGCCATGCCACGGCGCGTGGGTACGGGCGTCGATCCGAAACGTCTCGCCATGCTCGTCGCGGTGCTCGGACGGCACGCCGGGCTGAGGTCTGGGAGCCGCCGACGTGTTCGTCAACGTCGCCGGCGGCATGCGCATCGAGGAGCCGGGCGCAGACCTCGCGGTCGCGCTGGCCATCGCGTCCGCGGCGCGCGGGGTCCCGGCGCTCGAAGGTGCAGCGGCATTCGGCGAGATCAGGCCTCACCGGTCGTCTGCGACCGGCCGCTCAGGCAGAACGACGCATCGACGAGTGCGCGAAGCTCGGCCTGACGAGGGTCATCGCGCCAGCGGGCACGCCGCCGCGCGACCGACCACAGGTCGCGACTGCGGAGACGCTACGGGCCGCTCTCGACGCGGGCCTGGGACAGACTGCGTAACTGTTGCCACGGACGTTGCCATTCCGTTAAGCCCGTGTTGAAAAACCGCTATCATGTGGCCTGTGGCTGGCAGGGAAATCACTGCCGGCGCTTTTTCGTGATGGCGGCAAATACGAACCTCGGGGAGGCTGGCTTGTTCGATATCGGCGACAAGGTGGTCTATCCGCACCACGGCGCAGGGACAGTCGTGAAGAGAGAGAAACGGGAGATCCTCGGCGAGACCCGCGAGTATCTGACGATCCAGATCCTTCACAACGACATGACGGTGAACGTCCCCTGTGACAACGCGGAGCGGGTAGGTCTGCGGCAGGTCATCGACCAGCGGACGGTGACGATGGTCGTCCGGACGCTGTCGGGCGGATCCACGGAGATGCCGAAGAACTGGAATCGCCGGTTCAAGCACAACCGAGACAAGATGAAGACTGGGAACATCTTCGAGCTTGCTGAAGTCGTGCGGAACCTCGCGGTGCGGAACAACGAGAAGGGCCTCTCCACCGGCGAGAAGCAGATGTTCGTCAAGGCCAAGAAGATCCTCGCCTCGGAGCTCATGTACGCAAAGGCGATGAGCGAGGACGAGGCAGCAGAATGGCTCGACGACGTCCTCTCGCGCGCGGGCCAGCCGAAGCCGAAGTCCCGACCGAAAGCCAAGGCAGCCACCGCGAGTGCGTAGTGGGCCCGAGGGTTCCGGCGAAGCCGGAGCCACTTGGGCAGTGCTCGTCGCCGCAGGCGCCGGAGAGCGTCTCGGGATCGACCGTCCGAAGGCATTCGCGCCCCTCGGGGGTCGGCCGCTCCTCGCGGAGAGCCTCGATCGTCTCGACCGGTCGCCCTGGGTGGACGCGATCGTCGTCGCCGCGCCGCCGGGATGGGAGGAGCCGGCGATTCTCCTCGCCGAAGAGCTGGCCGCGACGAAGGTCGTCTCCTGCGTGACCGGAGGTGCGACCCGGGCCGATTCGGTTCGCGCAGCGTCTCGAGGATGTTCCGGAGGATGCGCTGGTGGTGCTCGTGCACGATGCGGCTCGACCTCTGCTCGACGATGCGGTGGTGGAGCGCGTGCTCGCTCCCCTGGCGGAAGGTTTCGACGGCGTGATTCCGGCGCTTCCGATCCCGGACACCGTCAAGCGCGTCGACGGCAACATCGTCGTGGAGACGGTCGAGCGCGGCGATCTCGTCGGTGCGCAAACGCCCCAGGCGTTCCTCGCGGCAGGTCTACGGCGTGCGTTGTCGGGCGATCTCCCGGACGCCACCGACTGCGCGTCGCTCGTCGAGCGCGCCGGAGGGCGGGTCGCGGTGGCAGCGGGCGACCCGCGACTCCTCAAGGTGACGACGGCCGGCGACCTCGCGCTCGTCGAGACGCTGCTCGCGTCCTCGTAGGACAGGCGGCCTGTGCACACATCGGCGCACGGTTGTCACCCTTCCAGTGCCAGGCACCGTAGAGACGACCGATGGCGTTGAAGGCGGTCTTCTTCGACGTCGGCGAGACGCTCGTCGACGAGGAGCGGTGGTGGAGAGTGCTCGCGGAGCGCTCCGGTCTCCAGCCGCACGTCGTCTGGGCGGCCCTCGGCGTGACGATCGAGCGGGGCGAGGAGCACGATGAGCTCTGGCGGCATCTCGGCATCGAACAGCCGGCCGGCTGGTGGGAGGACCTCACGTACGAGCTCGGAGACCTCTATCCGGACGCGATTCCGTGTCTCGCGGCCGTCTCGCGATCTCGGCCTGCGCGTCGGGATCGTTGGAAACCAGACCCAGGCTCTGGAGCGCTGGGCACGCGAGGCCGCGCTCCCGGCGGCGGTGATCTCGTCCTCGGCCACGCTCGGCGTCCGGAAGCCGGATCCGCGCTTCTTCGAGCGTCTGGTAGAGCTCGCGGAGTGTGCTCCCGAGGAGCTCGCGTACGTCGGAGACCGTGTCGACAACGACGTCCTGCCGGCGCTCGCAGCCGGACTGGTTGCGGTGCACGTGAGACGTGGCCCTTGGGGGCGTCTCCAGACGGCACCTGCCTCAGCACTCACGATCGACTCGCTGGATTTGCTGCCGGACGCGCTAGCCTCGCTCTCGTGAGCGAGCTCCGGGTCGGGATCGGCGTGGATGCCCACGCTTTCGGGGACGGCCTTCCGCTCGTGCTCGGCGGGGTTGCCATCGAGCACCCTCGTGGCCTCGTGGGCCACTCGGACGGGGACGTCGTTGCACATGCCCTCATCGATGCTCTGCTCGGCGCCGCCGATCTCGGCGACATCGGGGGGTTCTTCCCCTCGGACGACGACGCGTATCGTGGCGCGTCGTCGCTCGATCTGCTCTGGAAGGCCTATCGCGAGGTGCGTGACGCAGGGTGGTCGCTCGTCAACGCCGACTGTGTGCTGATCGGCGAGGAGCCTCGCATCGCGTCGCTGCGGGAGGAGATGGGCGAGCGGCTGACCGGCGCGCTCGGCGTGGAGCGTGGGCGCGTGAGCGTACGGGCGACGACCATGGACGGGCTCGGATTCACGGGCCGCGGCGAGGGTCTGGCGGCCCAGGCAGTCGCGCTGATCCGGCACGCATGAGTCTTCGCTTCTTCACATTCGACGAGCGGCCCGACCTCGAGCAGCGCAAACGCCCGTTGCTCGACGCGTGGCCGCCCTTCATGTTCGAAGATCCCGTGGCCGGACAACGATGGCACCTCCTGTACGAGCGATTCGGCGCCTTCCAGCACTTCCTTCTCGACGAGGATTCGGACGAGCTCGTCGCTGAGGTGAACTCGCTCCCGGTCCAGGTCGACTTGGCCGACCTACCGGACCGCGGCTGGGACGACGTCATGGAGCGCGGCACCGACGCCGATGAACCACCGAACGCTGTCACAGCGCTCCAGGTAATGATCCTGCCCGGCCGACAGGGACAGGGTCTCAGCACGCTCTGCCTCGAGAGGATGCGCACGAGCGTCGTCGGAGCATGGTTTTGCTCAGCTCGTCGCGCCGGTGCGGCCGAGCTGGAAGGCGCGCTACCCGCTCGTTCCGATCGAGCGCTACATCACTTGGAATACCGAGGACGGGCTGCCCATCGATCCGTGGCTTCGCGTGCATGCGAGGCTCGGTGCAGAGATCGTGCGTCCTTGTCCGAGAGTCGATGACGATCACGGGAACGGTTTCGGAGTGGGAGGGGTGGACGAGCATGCTGTTCCCCGAAGACGGCGACTACGTCGTTCCGGGCGCCCTGGAGCTCGTCACGATCGACCGTGAGACCGACGTCGGGACGTATGTCGAGCCGAACGTCTGGATGCACCACCAACTCTGATCAGCCGTCGCTCTCGCCTGGGAGGCGGACGAGCTCGTCGGCCACCTCGACCAGGCCGTCCCGCGCGAGAGAGCGAACGGCCTCGGCGTCGAGCGCTGCGGTCGGCAGTGGCGCTGCCGCCACCAGGCGAAGCGTGTCCGCGCGTCGCTGGCGAAACGAGCCCTCGAACGGCCCTTGGCGCCGCGTCGGCTCTTCGCGGACACCGCGAGACGGACACGAGGCGGCGAGCGGGCACGAGTCACACCGTGGGATGCGAGCGATGCAGATCGTGGCGCCGAGATCCATGAGCGCCTGCGCGGACGCTGCGCCGAACGACTCGCCGGTGCGCCGCAGTACGCGCCCGACGTTCACGTCGACCGGCAACACCTCCTCGCCGAACGCGAAGCAGCGAATCGCGGCTGCTGTGTAGGAGCCGACACCCGGAAGCTCGGTGAGATCGGCGGGCCAGCCACCGGCCGCGACGCTCTCCGCGGCGCGGTGGAGGTTCAGCGCGCGCCGGTTGTAGCCGAGCCCTTGCCACTCCCGGATCACGTCGGCGGGAGCCGCCGCTGCAAGGGAGTCGACGGTCGGCCAGCGATTCAGCCACGCCTCGTAGCGCGGAAGTACCCGCTCGACCTGCGTCTGCTGGAGCATGATCTCGGAGACGAGGATCGCGTACGGGTCACGGGTGCGACGCCAGGGAAGGTCGCGTCCGTGGCTCGGCGAACCACTTCAGGAGAAGATGTTCCACGCCGGCCGTTACTTGCGCAGGTACCAGCGGACGGCTGCGCGCGAGATGCTCGTCGGCACCTCATGGCCACCGGCGAAGCTCCGGAAGGTGACGCTGTACCCCGATCCCGCGCAGGCCGGGCACGATGCTCGCACGCGTGCGCGAGTACGGGAGCACGTCGTCGCCGGTTCCGTGCGCGATGAAGACACGCGGGCCTTCCCTCGATGCGCGACGTCGAGCAACCCGCCGGGTGAGAGGGCCATCACCGAATGGAAGATGCCGCCGTTCTGGAGCCCGATCGAGAGCGCATGGGTTGCGCCGTCCGAGAACCCTCCGACGGCAACTCGCCGGGCATCGATCCGGCAGCGCTTCCAGGTCTCGGCGAGCGCCGCGGTTGACGGTTTCGAGGTCTCGATCCTCATGGTCGTGGAGCGCGCTCCAGGTGCTTCCGAGTGACTCCGGGCGCGAGCAGGACGAGACCGGGCTCCTCCCACGCTTCGCGGAAGACGAAGAGCCCTTCGCGGGGCGATCCGCCGGCACCGTGAAATATGAGGATCGAGGCCCCGCGATCTCGCACTCGAGCCCGGTGTCACGCGCATGCGGGCCACTCGTCCGTTTCCCAGACGGAGCGGGTGCTCTCCGGGCGTGCAGCGACCGCCCGCCTCCGCCTGCGCCGGGAACGCGAACCTGCTGCTTCTGCACCGCGCCGCCGATGGACGCCGCCTCCCCTCGGAGTTCCACGTCCGAGCTCCCGCAACCGGCGAGGGCTCCTGTGATCACCATCAGCGTTGCCGCAAACGCACGAGATGACGCCATTCACCCGGCAACCTATCGTGGCCGGAGGTGATGATCGCCACGAACCCAATGCGAACAGGAGGATCACCATGACGTTGACCGACTTCCAGCGCGAGCTCTGCGCGACGAGTCGTTGGGATTTCTCCGATCTGAACGCCCTCTACGTGAACTGCACGCTGAAGCCGTCGCCTGAGTTGTCCCACACAGAGGGCCTGATGCGCATCTCGATGGCGATCATGGAGACGAACGGGGTAGCCGTCGGGTACGTCCGCGCCCTCGACCACGAGCTCGCACCGGGAGTCTGGCCGGACATGCGCGAGCACGGCGCGGAGGAGGACGACTGGCCTGCCTTGTACGAGCGAGTGCAGGCAGCGGACATCCTGGTTCTCGGCTCGCCGATCTGGCTCGGCGAGAAGTCGTCGGTGTGCACGCGTGTGATCGAGCGCCTGTACGGGAACTCGAGCATCCTGAACGAGCACGGGCAGTACGCCTACTACGGCAAGGTCGGCGGCTGCCTGATCACCGGGAACGAGGACGGCATCAAGCATTGCTCCATGAACATCCTCTACTCGCTCCAGCATCTCGGGTACACGATTCCCCCGCAGGCCGACGCGGGCTGGATCGGCGAGGCCGGTCCCGGCCCCTCGTATCTCGATCTGGCTCGGGCGGTCCGGAGAACGACTTCACGAACCGAAACACCACCTTCATGACCTGGAACCTTCTGCACGCGGCCCGGCTCCTGAAGGACGCAGGCGGCATTCCGGCGCACGGCAACCAGCGCTCGCTCTGGGATGCCGGGTGCCGCTTCGACTTCCCCAATCCCGACTACCGTTGATGCCGATGCTGCTCTACAACTCGGCGGTCTCCGGCAACTGTTACAAGGTGCGCCTTCTGCTCGCGCAGCTCGGGCTCGAGTACGAGACGGTCGACGTGTCAGCGTGGTCGATCGCTCGGACCGGAGCGGAGCTTCTGGGCGAGTCTCAACCCCGGGCTTCGCGTCCCGACGCTCGTGCTCGACGACGGCCGGCCGCTCGGGGAGTCGAACGCGATCCTCTGGTATCTGCGGCGACGGGACGCAGTATGTCCCGGACGACGCGTACGAGCGCGCGCAGACGCTGCAGTGGATGTTCTTCGAGCAGTACAGCCACGAGCCGCACATCGCCGTCGCGCGCTTCTGGATCGCGTACTCGGGGAGCCCGGAGAAGTTCGTCGGCGACCGGCGCGAGCGCGCGCATGAAGGGCGGATATGCGGCGCTCGACGCGATGGAGAGCCATCTCGCCGAGCGGGCGTTCCTCGTCGGCGAGTAGGTACACGATCGCGGACATCTCGCTCTACGCGTACACGCACGTCGCGCACGAGGGCGAGTTCGATCTCGCGCCGTATCCGGCGATCCGCGCGTGGCTCGATCGCGTCGGCTCTCAGCCGGGTCACGTCACGATCGACGCCTGAGCCGTGCGTCCGTGTCCGCTTCGCCCCGAGCCCGACGGGCTCGCTGCATCTCGGGAACGCGCTCACAGCGGTGGCCAATCGGTCCTTCGCGGACGAGCGAGGTGGGGTGCTCGTGCTGCGGATCGACGACACGGATCCCACGAGGACGGTCGAAGGCGGAGAGGACGCGATCCTGCAAGATCTGGACTGGCTCGGAATCGATTTCGACGAGGGGCCGGTGCGCCAGAGCAGGCGCTGGGATCTCTACGCGAAGGCCGCCGAGCGCGCGGTTGCGGCCGGCGCCGCCGAGCGTGATGAGGAGGACGCTGTGCGACTGCGTAGCGGGGGTGCAACCCTGCTTCGCCGCAGACGGCACCGCCACGTACCAACTCGCCTCGGTCGTCGACGACCTCGAGCTGGAGATCACCCACGTGCTCCGTGGATCCGATCACCGCCCGAACCTCGAGCTGCAGCGGCGCATCGCGCGTGCCGTCGGCGGGGAGCTGCCGGAGGTGATCCATCACGGGCTCATCCTCGGTCCCGGACGGGAAGAAGCTCTCCAAGAGGCATGGTCATGCCTCGATCGCAGATCTGCGCGAGGGTGGCTTCCCGCCGGAGGGTGTGCGTGCATATCTCGACGAGCTCGGCCTTCCCGCGCATGACGTCCAGCTCGATCTCTCTCGGCTTCGGCGTCTCGCGATCGACGCGATCGCGGCCATGAGCGATGCGGAGCTGGCGGCTGCGGCGCAGGCCCCGATCGAGGCCGTGCCGGCGCTCCGCGGAGCGCGTTCGCTCGTCGAGGCTCGCGAATACGCACGGTTCGTCGTCGCCCCCGTCGAGGCGTCTCTCCCGCCCGACGCGCGACCGACGCTCGAGCGCTTCGGCGAGCTCCGGGCGAACGGCCCCGATCAGCTCTCCCCGGACGAGTCCCGCTCCGTCCTGCGGGAGCTCAAGGCCGTGGGCGGCGATCTGCGCTCCCTCCGGCTCGCGCTCACGGGCGCCGCGAAGGGGCCGGAGCTCTGGGCCGTGCTGGCGGCGGTGCCGCGAGACGAGGCCCTGGAGCGCGCCCGCCGGGCCGTCTCGCCCTGAGTACGATCGCCGGATGCGTCTGTACGACAGCCTTACGCGCGACCTCGTCGAGCTGCCGCCCCTGCCCGGGCCGATCGGGATCTACGTCTGCGGCTCGACCGTGTACCAGCGGATCCACGTGGGCAACTCGAGACCGTTCGTCCTCGGAATCTGGCTTCGGAACTGGCTTCGGCACACGGGTTACGAGGTCACGCTCGTGCACAACATCACCGACGTCGACGACAAGGTCTACGCGGAAGCCGTCACCCAGGGCGTTCCGAGCCGGGAGCTCTCGGAGCGCGCGACGGTGTGGTTCTTCGAGGACACCGATGCTCTTGGACTGGGACGACCCGACCTCGAGCCTCGTGCTACCGAGACGATCCCGGAGATCGTGGAGTTCATCCAGGAGCTCGTGGCGAAGGAGAAGGCGTACGTGGCGGACGGCGACGTGTACTTCAGCGTCGCCGGATTCTCGGACTACGGTCGACTGTCGGGCGCCAGGCTCGAGGACATGGTGACTCAGGAGACGAGCGAGCTGAAGCGAGATCAGCGAGACTTCGCGCTCTGGAAATCTCAGAAGCCGCACGAGGACGCAGCCTGGGAGTCGCCTTGGGGGCCGCGGACGCCCTGGTTGGCACATCGAGTGCTCCGCCATGGCCGAGAAGTTCCTCGGCTCCGAGTTCGAGATCCACGGTGGCGGGAACGACCTTCGTTTCCCACACCACGAGAACGAGCTCGCGCAGTCCCGGAGCCTGGGCCACGCGTTTGCCAGGATCTGGATGCACAACGGCATGCTCGAGCTCGACGCCGCGAAGATGTCCAAGTCGCTCGGCAACGTCGTGTCGCTGCGAAACGTGCTCGACGTCTGGGGTCGGGAGGCGCTGCTCGTGTTCCATCTGACCGGTGCCTGGAGCAAGCCGGTCGACTTCGACGACGAGGTGATGCAGCAGGCGGCGGCGCGAGCTGATCGCCTGCGAGACGTCTTCCGGAGCGCGCATCAGGCCGCTCCCGACGGCTCGTGGGAACGGTTCGCCGCGGCGCTCGACGAGGACTTCAACACCCCTGCGGCGCTCGCGGTCATGCACGAATGGCGAGACCATGACCTGCTCCGGCGCGCGCTCGATGTCTTCGGGCTCGGCTCGCTCGCCGACGCCGACGAGGTGCCCCGAGACGCAAGCGGAGCTTGCGGAGCAGCGACAGGCGGCCCGGGAGGCGAAGGACTTCGAGGAGGCCGATCGGCTGCGCGCCGAGCTCGAACGAGCGGGCTGGGAGGTTCGCGACGAGCCAGACGGTACCGGCTCGTGCGCATCCGGTGACGCGCGACCTCGTCTACGGCCGGCGACCGGTTCGAGAGCTCGTGCGCGGGCCACGGGAGCTCCTCGAGGTCTGGGCGACCGAGCGCGCCGCGGCGCAGATTCCGTGGCTCGACTCCGGCCCGCGACCGCAGGTCAAGCCGGAGCGGCTGCTCAGCGACGCTGCCGGCACGCGCGACCATCAAGGTGTCGTCGCCTGGTGCGAGCCGTTTCGGTACGCGGACGCCCACACGCTGGCGGGCGAGGAGCGTCCTCTGCTGGTCTGCCTCGACCAGGTCACCGACCCGCACAACCTGGGCGCGGTCGTCCGGAGCGCGGAGGGAGCGGGCGCGACGGGAGTCGTGGTTCCGGCGCACGGCTCGGTGCGGGTCACACCGGCGGTCTGCAGGTCCTCCGCCGGCGCCGTCGAGCACCTTCCCGTTGCGGTGGTGCCGAATCTCGCGCGCTACCTCGCAGAGATCAAGGGGGCCGACCTCTGGACGTACGCCGCCGATTCCGAGGGGTCGCTCTCGATGTGGAGCGCCGATCTCACAGGTGGTGTCGCACTGGTGCTGGGCGCAGAGGGCAAGGGGGTCCGCCCCCTGGTTCGCCGAACCTGCGATGCGGTCGTCTCGATCCCGCTCTCCGGCCGCGTCGGCTCGCTCAACGTCAGCGTGGCCGCGGCACTGCTCCTCTACGAGGCGAGACGCCAGCGGGTCGACGCCGACTGACCCGTGGCCGATCCCACTCTCTATCTCTTCGACGGGTTCAACGTGTTGCACGCGGGGGAGTTCTCGAGCCCCGAGGAGCTCATCGACGTGCTCGCGAGCTTCGTCGCAGAGCGCGGTGCTCGCGGCGTCGCGGTCTTCGACGGAGCCGGCGAGGAACGGCAGATCGGCCCGCTGTCCGTCCGCTACGCGGTCCATGCCGACGACCTCCTGGAGCGACTCGCCGCCGAGCATCGAGGCACCGAGCTCGTCTGCATCGTCTCCTCGGACGACGCCGTGCGCAGGGTGTCCGGCCAGGAGGTGCGGAAACTGACGTCCCGGCTCTTTCTCGCCGACCTGCAACCGGCGCAACATCGCGAGCAGGAGCAGCGCGGCTCGGGAAGCCGTGTCGGCGATCGGCTCGACCAGGACGACCCGCGAACGACTCGAACGTCTCCGTCGGGGCGAGAAGACCTAGAGCGTCCCGGGTCGTCGCTGCGGCGCGACGACGTCCGGGACGCCGAGACGAGAGTAGCCCCGCAGGCGGACGCCTGCAGCGAGTGGATTCGCGATTGCACGGCAGCGTGAGTCGACGAACGAGCGAACATACGTTCCTAGCAATCTACTAATTTCGCAAACCCCTTGTATCGCTCGCTGAATGGTGCTAGCTTCTCCCTCAACTTCAAGGTGAGACTTGATCGAGAGACGCTCGATCGGGAATCGCTCAACGACGGCGCAAACACGGGGGTACGCGATGTCTGCTCAGACCGCCACCGCACCGAAAACGGCCCAGAAGGCTCAACGAGAGCTTGAAGACCTGCAGCTCGTGCTGCGCGCTCGGAACGGCAGCACGGAGGCGCTCGACGGGCTCATGCGGAAGTACACCGGCTTCGTTCGCCTGAAGGCGAGCTCGTATTTCCTCGCAGGCGGCGACGGCGACGATCTCGTCCAGGAGGGGATGATCGGGCTCTACAAGGCGGTCCGCGACTTCCGCCCGGACATGCAGACGTCCTTCCGGAGCTTCGCCGAGCTCTGCGTCACGCGGCAGATCATCACCGCGATCAAGACTGCGACCCGCTTCAAGCACTCACCGCTCAACACGTACGTCTCGTTCAGCCACACCCCCGCGGGCCAGGAGTCGGACGGAGACTGCACCCTCGGAGACGCGCTCCCCGGTTCGATCGTCAACGATCCTTCCGTCTGCGTCATCTCGACGGAGGAGCTGCAGAGTCTCGTGTTCTGCCTCGGGTCCGGGCTCTCGCAGCTCGAGTCGGAAGCACTCCGGCTCTACCTCGAGGGCAACTCCTACGACGAGATGGCCGAGGATCTCGGCTGCGACACGAAGACGATCGACAACGCCCTCCAGCGGGTCAAGCGCAAGATTCTCGCCCACCAGAAGACGCGCGAGGTGCTCGCCTGAGGAACCCTGAGAAGGGGTCAGGCCCTGGACTCTGACCCCGCTCTCGAGGTTGCTCGCGCGAAGCCGGAGGCGGGACTCGAACCCACGGCCTAGTGATTACAAATCACTTGCTCTACCAGCTGAGCTACTCCGGCGTTCTCGAATCGTAGACCCCGCTCCCTCCAAGCGGCCCGCGGTCCGTGCACATGAACGCTGAAATCCCGCTTCGGTAGGTGCATAATCGCGCGATGTCCGTGACGGAGGGCACCCAGTCGGAGCGAATCGCGACGGACCGAGCACGGTACGTCGCGCCCGGTGTGTCGACGCCGCGTCTGGTTGTCGCCCACGCGGAAGGCGCCCGCATCACCGACGCCGACGGGCGCTCGTTCATCGACTTCGCGGGCGGAATCGGCTGCCAGAACCTCGGCCATCGCCATCCTGCGGTCGTCCGAGCCGTGCAGGAGCAGGCCGAGCAGTACCTCCACCAGTGCTTCGTCGTCGGCACCTACGAGCCGTACGTCGAGGTGTGTCGCCGACTCGCCGAGCTCTCGCCCTGCGGCGCCGGCGAGCAGCGCTCGATGCTCGTCAACTCGGGCGCAGAAGCGGTCGAGAACGCGGTCAAGATCGCCCGCGCGGCCACCGGCCGCCCAGCGGTCGTGACCTTCGAGTACGCGTTCCACGGCCGCACGCTCCTCGCCATGACGATGACGAGCAAGGTGAACCCGTACAAGAAGGGGTTCGGTCCCTTTGCGCCGGAGGTCTATCGCGTACCGGCTCCGTATCCCTACCGCGGAGTTTCCTCGGACGACGCCATCGCCGCCCTCGAGCATCTCTTCAAGGCGGACGTCGATCCTTCTACCGTCGCGTGCGTGGTTCTCGAGCCGGTGCAGGGAGAGGGCGGGTTCATTCCCATGCCTCCTGACTACCTCCTCCGTCTCCAGGAGCTCTGCCGCTCGCACGGGATCCTGTACGTCGACGACGAGGTGCAATCCGGCATCGGTCGCACGGGCGAGATGTGGGCTGTCGACCACCATGAGGACGTAGAGCCGGACCTGGTCATCTCGGGCAAGTCGATCGGCGGCGGTCTCCCGCTCGGTGCCGTCACCGGGCGCGCCGAGATCATGGACGCTGTCCACGTCGGCGGCCTCGGGGGCACGTTTGGCGGCAATCCGCTTTCCTGCGCGGCCGCGATCGCCGTTCTCGAGATCGTTTCCGACGACGACTTCCTGGTGCAGGCGCGCGAGCATGGAGCAAGATTGCGAGCTCGACTCGACGAGCTGGCCGGTCGCCACTCCGACATCGGCGAAGTCCGTGGTCTCGGCCCGATGCTCGCGTTCGAGTTCGCCGAGCGCTCACCTGAGAGGGCGCAAAGCGTCGTCTCGGCTGCCTTCGAGCGCGGACTCGTCCTGCTCTCGTGCGGGCTCTACGGAAACGTGATTCGCCTCCTGCCGCCGCTCACGATCGGCGAGGATGATCTCGAGGCGGGCCTCGCGATCCTGGAGGAATCGCTTGCCGCATGACGGCGTGCCGGACGTTCGTGTCGCCGGCCTGAGGAAGAGCTACGGAGACGTCGTTGCGGTCGACGCGATCGATCTCGACATCGCTCACGGAGAGTTCTTCACGATGCTCGGACCCTCGGGCTCGGGCAAGACGACGACGCTGCGCATGATCGCCGGCTTCGAGACTCCGGACGAAGGGACGATCGAACTCGCTGGCGAGGACGTGTCGAGCCTGCCGCCGTACGACCGGCCGGTGAACACCGTCTTCCAGGACTACGCGCTCTTCCCGCACATGAGCGTGCAGGACAACGTCGAGTACGGGCTGATGGTGAAGAAGGTGAAGAAGGGAGAGCGCCGCGAGCGCGCTCAGGCCGCGCTCGAGATGGTGCGGCTCGGGCAGCTACGGGAACCGGAAGCCGTCGCAGCTCTCGGGCGGACAGCGGCAGCGGGTCGCACTCGCGCGCGCCATCGTCAACCGACCGAAGGTGCTCCTCCTCGACGAGCCGCTCGGCGCGCTCGACCTCAAGCTGCGGCAGGAGATGCAGATCGAGCTCAAGTCGATTCAGCGCGAGGTCGGGATCACGTTCGTCTACGTGACCCATGACCAGGAGGAGGCGCTGACCATGTCCGACCGGCTTGCCGTCTTCAACGAGGGCCGAATCGAGCAGATCGGGCCGCCGGCGGAGGTCTACGAGCATCCGCAGAGCGAGTTCATCGCCGGCTTCGTAGGCGTATCGAACGTGATCGAGCGGGACGGGCGCCGCTACACGGTACGCCCAGAGAAGATCGACCTCCTCGACGACGGAAGAGAGCCGCAGTCCGGCTGGCGCGTGGAGCCGGGAGTCGTGACCGACGTGCAGTACGTCGGCCCGGTCACGCGGTACCACGTGACTCTCGATCGCGGAGGTCAGCTGCAGGTCCTCGAGCAGAACCTCGAGGAGGGCTCGAGCGAGGTGCTCGAGACGAAGGGGCGCATCGTTCGAGTCGCGTGGCGCCCGGAGCAGGAGTCGATCATCGACGAACCGGAGGGAGGAACGGAATGAAGGGACGCAGGACACGCGTCGCACGATGGGCCGCGTTCGGCCTGCTCGTCGCGGCGCTCAGCTTCGTTGCCGCAGGCTGTGGCGGAGGTGACGACGAGAGTTCGGGCGGTAGCTCGGAGCTCGAGGGCCTCGGCACGTCGTTCGAGGAGATCCAGGAGCTGGCGCGCGAGGAGGGTCAGGTCAACATCGTCCAGTGGCCGCTCTACGCACAGCTCGTCGACGAGTTCACGGAGGCGACGGGATGCAAGGTGACCCTGAAGGACGCCAACACATCGGACGACATGATCACGTTCATGGGCACCGGCGAGTACGACGGGATCGTCGCGTCGGGTAACGCGACCGTGCGCCTGATGACGACCGGTGAGGTCGCTCCGATCGAACGCGGACCTCATCCCGAACTACGCCGACATCTACGAGCCGCTCACGGGGCAGGTGCACAACTCCCTCGACGGCCAGGCGATGGGCGTTCCTCACGGACGCGGCTACAACCCGCTCGCGTGGCGAACTGACGAGGTGACCCCTGCACCCGACGAGCTGGTCGGCGATCTGGGACAACCCGAACGACTACGCGGGAAAGATCTCGATCTACGACGACTCGATCTTCATCGCGGATGCCGCTCTGTACCTGAAGGCGACGCAGCCCGACCTCGGGATCGACGACCCGTACGCAGCTCGACGAGGAGCAGTTCAACGCGGCTGTCGACCTCATGAAGCAGCTTGCACCGAACGTCGGCGAATGGTGGGCGGCTCTACGACAAGCAGATCCAGTCGTTCGCCAACAAGGACAGCGTCATCGGCACGACGTGGCCGCTCCAGGTCAATCTGTTGAAGGCCGACGGCCAGCCGGTCGAGTCCACCAAGCCGACCGAGGGCGCCACCGGGTGGTCGGATACGTGGATGGTCTCGTCCAAGGCGCAGAACCCGAACTGCATGTACCTCTGGATGAACCACATGGCGTCGCCGGAGGCGCAGGCTGCGGTTGCCGAAGGC
This sequence comes from uncultured Actinomycetes bacterium, assembly GCA_963838395.1. GTDB lineage: Bacteria > Actinomycetota > Thermoleophilia > Gaiellales > Gaiellaceae > GMQP-bins7. The sequence continues at coordinate 46,142 of CAWIQX010000012.1, read as the reverse complement.
TTCGGCGAGGCGCCGGCCAACCTCAAGGCGTGCGAGCTCACGAAGAACGCGAACCATTGCGAGGAGCAGCACGCGGAAGACGATGCGTTCTGGGAGGACGTGTACTACTGGACGACCCCGGTCGCCGACTGTGGTGACGACCGCGGGGAGGTGTGCAAGACCCAGGAGGACTGGGAAGCCGCCTGGACCGAGATCAGGGGCTAGCCCCGCTGACGTCGGTCCCGCACGCGGAGACGCCGCCTCGGGGAAGCCCGGGGCGGCGTCTTTCGACGTTCTTCTACCGCCATCCCCGCGTGCGGCTCGCGGCGCTGCTCGCGCTGCCCGTCGGGTGGATGGTGGTCGTGTACTTCGGATCGCTCTTCGTCCTGCTTCTCTCGTCGATCTGGGAGACCGACCCGTTCACGCGCGAGGTCGTCTACGAGTTCACGCTGGACAACTTCCGGCGGATCATCGAGACGCCGGTCTTCCGCGACGTTGCCTGGCGGACGATCCAGATGGCGGCTCTGGTCACCATCGCGGACGCTGTCATCGCGTTCCCGATCGCGTACTACATGGCGCGCGTCGCTTCTCCCCGGATGCGCAACATCCTCGTCGTCGCGGTGCTGATGCCGCTCTGGGCGAGCTATCTCGTCAAGGCCTACGCGTGGCGCACGATCCTCTCGGACGGCGGGATCATCAACTGGGCACTCGAGCCCCTCGGCGTGACGTTCGACGGGTACTCCACGGTCGGCCTCTGGCTCGTCTTCACGTACCTCTGGCTGCCGTTCATGGTGTTGCCGATCTACGCGGGGCTCGAGCGGATCCCGAACTCGCTGCTCGAGGCGTCGTCCGACCTCGGCGGGCGGTCGTTCGCGACGTTCACGCGCGTGATCCTGCCGCTCGCGTTTCCCGCCGTCGTCGCCGGGTCGATCTTCACGTTCTCCCTGACGTTGGGCGACTACATCGCGCCGGGGCTGATCACGAGCGAGCAGTTCATCGGCACCGTCATCTACTCGATTCGCGGCGAGGCGCTGCCGGTAGCGGCCGCGTACTCGTTCGTCCCGATCGTCGTGATGGTCGTCTACCTCCTGGTCGCGCGCAGGCTGGGAGCCTTCAAGTCGCTGTGAGCTGCTGATGGTCGAGTCGCGCCTCACCCGGTACCTGCTCCGTGGCGCCGTCGTCCTCACGCTCGGGTTCATCTACGTGCCGCTCGTCGTGATGGGCCTCTACGCGTTCAACGAGAGCATCACGCAGGGCTGGCCCATCGAGAGCTTCAGCACGAAGTGGTTCTCGGTCGCGTGGGAGAACGAGGATGTCCGCGACGCTCTGAAGATGTCGGTGCTGGCGGGGCTCGGTGCGACCGCGATCGCGGTGGTACTGGGCACGCTCGCATCGCTCGCGGTCTCTCGCTACCGGTTCTTCGGCAGGGAGGTCATCAGCTTCGCGGTGATCCTTCCCATCGCGCTTCCGGGGATCATCACCGGCCTGGCGCTGCTCGCGACCATCCAGGACGTCCTCCAGCCGCTTCCGCTCGGCATCACCTTCGGCCTCGCGACGATCATCATCGGCCACGCGACCTTCTGCATCGTCGTGATCTACAACAACGCGCTCGCCCGCCTGCGCCGCACCGTCGGGTCGCTCGACGAAGCCTCCGCCGACCTCGGCGCCGACAGCTGGCAGACGTTCCGCTACGTGACGTTCCCGCAGATGAGAACCGCCTTGCTCGCCGGGGCGTTGCTCGCCTTCGCGCTCTCGTTCGACGAGGTCGTCGTCACGGTCTTCACGGCGGGTGCCGACCAGACGCTCCCGATCTGGATCTTCGCGAGCCTCTTCCGGCCCGCCGAGCAGCCGATCGTGAACGTCGTCGCGCTCTTCGTGATCATCGTTTCGATCATCCCGATCTACCTCGCCCAGCGGCTCGCCGGCGGCACCGGCCTCACCTCGGACCGGCCCGCGAAGACCGACGTGGCAGCGTCGGTCGAGACCGCGCCGTGAGCGCTCAGGTCAGACGGCGGTTGTGGCGCCGGTGCCGATAGGGCAGCTGACGCCGGTTCCGCCGAGGCCGCAGTAGCCGTTCGGATTCGCCGCCAGGTACTGCTGGTGGTACGGCTCGGCGTAGTAGAACGGGCCCGCCTCCGCGATCTCGGTCGTGATCGAGCCGTACCTCGCGCTGGTGAGCTCCGCCTGGAAACGCTCGCGCGAAGCGAGCGCGGCGTCGCGCTGAGCGTCGCTCGTCCAGAAGATCGCCGAGCGGTACTGGGTGCCGACATCGTTCCCTTGCCGCATGCCCTGTGTCGGGTCGTGCCCTTCCCAGAAGATCCGCAGCATCTCCTCGTACGTGGTCGCCGAGGAGTCGAACACCGCAAGCACGACCTCCGTATGCCCGGTCCGGCCGGAGCAGACCTCCTGGTAGGTCGGGTTCGGCGTGTATCCGCCCGCGTAGCCGGCTGCGGTCGTGAACATGCCCGGCGCCTGCCAGAACGAGCGCTCGGCGCCCCAGAAGCAACCCATTCCGAAGATCGCCTGCTCGGTGCCGTCCGGGAAAGGCGGCGTCAGGGCCGTACCGAGGACCAGGTGGTCGCCGAGGCCCGGCATCGGAGCTTCACGTCCCGAGAGGGCCGCGTCCGGGGTGGGCATGGCGTCTGGCTTACGGAGAAAGGACATGCCTCAAGGGTAGCCGTCGGGGGGCGCGGGAAGATGAAGCGCTTTCTGAAGCGTCTAGAGGTCGAGTTCAACGAGAGGAGCCAAGGCATGAGCACGCAGTTGGTCTCCGTGTTTTCCGAGCGACTGTACGGAGACAAGTCCTTCGCCACTGCCCTCGAGCAGGATCCGTTCACGACACTCCGCAACGAGGGTTTTTCGGATCTTGCAACGGCCGCGGAGCACGATCGTGACCGCATCGGCGAGCTGGTCGATCGGATTTACGCGGACGACGAGTTCCGGCAGAAGGTCGAGCAGGATCCCATTGCGGAGCTCATCGGCTGGGGCCTTCCGGAGGCGGCGATCCAACCGTTCCTGGCCGTGGCTGGTGCTCCCGGCGACGTGGTCGACCGAGCGGCCGGCGATGTCGAGGCGCACATCTCGGCGAGGAAGCCGGCGACTGTCGCGGCGGTCGCAGCGGTGCTCGGAACCTTCGCGTTCGCGCAACAGGCATCCGCGAGCGTGCAGCCGGCGACGGCGCAGGCTCAGGTCAGTCGGGTCGCGACGGCGAACACCCAAGTGAGCAAGCCGGCATGGGCCACGACCCAGATCAGCAAGCCTGCGCTGGCCAAGCCTCAAATCTCTAACGCGCAGGCGACCTGGCACGGCGTGCAGCCGCAAGGGGCGAAGGCGCTCGGCGGCTTGAGCGTGCTCTTGCAGGGGAGAAGCTAGGCAGCGCTAGTCGGCCAGCGCCTGCGCGAGATCGTTCCAGAGCTCCTCCGGATCCTCGAGTCCGACCGAGAGCCGGAGGAGCCCTGCGGGCACGCGTTCCGCTTCCCAGCGAGATCGCGCTTCGATTCGTGAGACGACGCCGCCGAGGCTCGTCTTGTTGACGATCAACCGCGTCCTCGTCTCGACCTGGCGAGCGGCATCGGCGTCGACGACGTCGAACGACATGAGCGCCCCGAACCCGGGATAACGCACGAGCGCGACGGCAGGGTGCTCGCTAAGACGGGTCGCGATCACACGCGCGCTCTCGGTCTGGCGGGCGACGCGTACCTCGAGAGTCTGCAGCCCTCGCAGGAGGAGCCAAGCGACGTCGGGGGCCGCTACGAGTCCTGTCCGGGTACGGAACTCGCGCAGCCGCGCCGCCGTCTCGGGATCTCGGAGCACCAGCGCTCCGACGAGGGCATCGTCGTGTCCGGCCAGACCCTTGGTCGCCGAGTGGAGAGCGATCTCGCATCCGAGCTCGAGCGGTTTCACATGCAGCGGAGTCGCCGCCGTCGAATCGCACACGACCGGCGCGGCGTGTGCCGCTGCGGCCTCGAAGTCGGGCATCGTCAGGAACGGGTTCGACGGAGCTTCGATCCAGATCAGATCCGCCTCCGGAGGCGGCTGCCGGCTCTGGTCGAACTCGACGTGTCTGACACCCCAGCGCTCGAGCTCCCCGAGTAGCACCCCGGTCCCGTAGTACGCGCCTTCTGCGAGGGCGACCGTCTGGCCGGGTGAGAGCAGCGCCAGAACGATGGCGGCGGACGCCGCCGTGCCCGACGCGAAGAGCAGCGCCTCTCCTCCGTCGAGTTCCCCGAGTGCGCGCTCCGCTTCGGCCACCGTGGGGCTCGAGAACCGCGCGTACGAAAATGCGCCCGGCTCGCCGTCCTCGTACGGCCACGTCGTCGAGCGGTCGACCGGTACCGACACGCTCCGACGCTAGCAGCGTTCGCGCCACATCTAGGTTTCAGCACCGCGAACTACGACCTCGACGTGACGCCCTGATCGGTTGCGGAGCCGGTTAGGCTCCGGATCCATGGCCGACCTCCACGACACGACCGAGGCCAAGCTTCGCTGGCTCGAGGAGCTGCGCGAGGAGTCGCTGCACGCGGGCAGCGAGAAGCACGTCGCGCGCCAGCGCGAGCGCGGGAAGCTGCTCGCCCGCGAGCGACTCGAGAAGCTGCTCGACCCGGGCTCGTTCGTCGAGCTCGACCGCTTCGTTCGGCATCGCGAGGCCGAGTTCGGCATGCGCGAGAACCGACCCTGGGGCGACGCGGTGGTGACGGGCCACGGGACGATTTTCGGTCGCACTGTCTTCGTCTTCTCACAGGACTTCACCGTCTTCGGCGGCTCGCTCTCGGAGGTCTTCGCCGAGAAGGTCTGCAAGGTGATGGATCTGGCCGTGAAGTACGGCTGTCCCGTGATCGGGATCAACGACTCGGGCGGCGCGCGGATCCAGGAGGGAGTCGTCTCCCTCGCGGGCTATGCGGAGATCTTCTGGCGGAACGTCCAGGCCTCCGGCGTCGTGCCGCAGATCTCGCTCGTGATGGGCCCCTGCGCCGGCGGAGCGGTGTACTCGCCCGCGATGACCGACTTCGTGTTGATGGTGGAGGAGACCTCGTACATGTTCATCACCGGGCCCGACGTCGTGAAGACCGTCACCGGCGAGGACGTCAGCTTCGAGGAGCTCGGGGGAGCGGCGACGCATGCGACGAAGTCGGGCGTCGCGCACTTCACGGCGCCCGACGAACAGACATGTCTCGAAGAGGCGCGGTACCTGCTCTCCTTCCTCCCTCAGAACAACGTGGATCCACCACCGTTCGCCGAGCCGACCGACCCGGTCGAGCGGGAGGATCCCTCGCTCGACACGATCGTCCCCGACAGCCCCAACAAGCCGTACGACATGAAGCACGTGGTCGAGCGGGTCGTCGACGATGCGCAGTTTCTCGAGGTTCAACCGCATTTCGCCGACAACATCGTGTGCGGCTTCGCCCGCCTCGGCGGCCAGTCGGTCGGCGTGGTCGGGAACCAGCCGGGCGCGCTCGCCGGAGTGCTCGACATCGACGCTTCGGTCAAGGCGGCGCGGTTCGTACGCACGTGCGACGCGTTCAACATCCCGCTCGTGACCTTCGTCGACGTCCCCGGCTTCCTGCCGGGGCCTGCGCAGGAGTGGGGTGGGATCATCCGGCACGGCGCCAAGCTCCTGTACGCCTATGCGGAGGCGACCGTGCCGAAACTCACGGTGATCACGCGCAAGGCGTATGGCGGTGCATACGACGTCATGTCCTCGAAGCACATCAGAGCCGACTTCAACGTCGCGTGGCCGACGGCCGAGGTCGCCGTGATGGGCCCGGAGGGTGCCGTCAACATTGTGTTCCGTTCCGAGCTCGCCGAGTCGGACGATCCCGACGCGCGGCGCGAGGAGTTGATCGCCGACTACAAGGAGCGCTTCGCGAACCCGTACGCGGCCGCGGAGCGTGGGTACGTGGACGACGTGATCGAGCCGCGGCGCACGCGACCGGTCTTGATCTCGGCACTCGAGACAGCGCTCACGAAGCGCGAGCCGAAGCCGAAGCGAAAGCACGGGAACATCCCGCTCTGACACGGCGCGCCGACTCATTCCCGTGAGCACGAATCTTCGCCGTAAGTCGCGCCCGACCTTTGGTTCCAGCATCGTGCATTCATCTCGTGCCCGTAAACGAGACGTGACCGTGGGTGATATACATAGGCAATGCCTAAGCGTGTGTTCACCGCCGCGGACGCTGCCCGCGCGCTCGGCATCTCGCTGGACACGCTTCGGCGCTGGGACAAGGCCGGGAAGATCCGTGTCGAGCGCGACTCTGCGAACAGGCGTGTGGTCTCGGCCGCGGAGGTCGAGCGTCTACGAGGGGCGGAAGCGTCGGACGAGCTCTCTGCTCGGAACCGCTTCCGCGGGGTCGTGCGGTCGGTGGAGATCGAGGGGTTGCTCGCGAAGGTCGAGATCGACGTGACGGAGCCGGCCCGGGTGGTCGCGATCATCACTCGCGAGTCCGCGGAGCAGCTTGCGTTGAGGCCCGGGATGGCGGCAGCAGGGATCGTGAAGGCGACGAGCGTGATGGTCGAGAGATGAGCCTTCGTCTGTCAGTCCCCGGAGTGCTGGCGCTCGTCGTTCTCGGTATCGCAGTATCGGCCGCACCTGCGGGTGGCGATCGAGCCGCCGGCCGGCCTGTTGTCCTGGCCGCTGCGTCGCTCACCGAGGTGCTGCCTCGGATCGAGCCCGAGGCCGCTTACTCCTTCGGCAGCTCGAACTCGTTGGCCGAGCAGATCCGGCGCGGGGCGCCGTTCGACGTGTACCTGTCCGCGAGCCCGCTCTACTCGCAAGCGCTGCTGCGTGAGCAGCTCGTCCGAAAGCCGGTGGCGTTTGCGACCAACTCGCTCGTCGTCATCGTCCCGCGCTCGAATCCGGCGAAGATCAAGACGGTGTTCGACCTGGCGAAACGTCCCAACCTCCGCCTCGTCGTCGCGGGTCCGAAGGTTCCGATCGGTCTGTACACGCGGGAGGTGCTCAAGCGGCTGGGGCTGCTCCGGGTGCTGAAGAAGACGGTGAGCCTGGAGCCCGACGTGAAGGGCATCGTCGGCAAGGTGGCGCTCGGTCAAGCCGATGCCGGCTTCGTGTACCTGACGGACGTCGCGCCGGTGTCCGACCGCGCCCGGGGGGTCGCGATTCCCCCACGAGCCCAGCCGACGGTCGTCTACGAGCTCGCGATCGCCGCGCAGCCCGTCGACACCGAGGCGGCCCAGGACTTCGTCATCTCCGTTCTCGGCCCGGACGGAAGGCGCCAGCTGCGCGCCGCGCGCTTCGGGCTCCCGTGAGAATCACGCCCTTCGGCGCGCTGCTCGCGGTCGCGACCACCGCAGCGCTGGGGTTCCTGCTCCTCCCGATCGTCGCGATCTTCGCCGAGCTCTCGCCCGGCGACCTGCGCGAGGGGCTCACCAGCGAGGTCACACGCGATGCGCTCCGCGTCACGATCGAGACGAATCTCGTGGCGATGGCGCTGATCATCCTCTTCGGAACTCCCACTGCCTATCTCCTTGCCACTCGGGGCTTTCGAGGCAAGGCGCTGCTCGTCACCCTGGTCGAGCTTCCCCTCGTGCTCCCGCCTGCAGTCGCGGGCATCGGTCTTCTCGCGGCATTCGGACGACTCGGGCTGCTCGGCGAAACTCTCGACGGCCTCGGAATCGACATCGCCTTCACGAAGGTCGCCGTGGTGCTCGCGGTCACGTTCGTCGCCAGCCCCTTCTACGTGCGGACGGCGATTGCCGCGTTCGAGGCCGTGGATCCCGATCTCGTCTCCGCCTCTCGCACGCTCGGCGCCGGGCCCGGACGGACCTTCGTACGAGTCGCCCTTCCGCTTGCCGCTGGAGGGCTCGGCGCGGGCGCGGCGCTCGCGTTCGCGCGCGGCCTCGGAGAGTTCGGCGCGACGATCATGTTCGCGGGGTCGTTGCAGGGCGTCACGCAGACGCTCTCGCTCGCCGTCTACCAGGAGTTCGACGTCGAGTTCGACAACGCGCTCGCGATCGGCGCGCTCCTCGTCGTCGCTAGTGCGCTCATCCTTCTCACCGCAAAGCTGGTACTCGCATGGAGACGCTCCAACTCGACCTTGATCACGGTCTCCGCTCCTTCCGTCTCGCGCTGACGCTCACGGTCGGGCCGGAGACCCTCGCGCTGGTGGGTCCTTCGGGAGCCGGCAAGTCGAGCGTGCTCCGCGCGGTCGCCGGGCTCCTGCGACCGGAGCGGGGTTCGGTCACCTTCGGCAGCAACACCTGGCTCGATCGCAAGCGCGGCATCGATCTGCCTCCCGAACGGCGTCGCGTCGGGCTCGTCTTTCAGGAGTACGCGCTGTTTCCCCACCTCGACGTGCGGGCGAACATCTCCTTCGGCGCACGAGACCGACGCAAAGTGCCAGGGTTGCTGGAGCGGCTGAGAATCTCAGAGCTTTCGGGCGCGCGGGTGACCGAGCTCTCCGGCGGAGAGCGTCAGCGCGTCGCACTTGCTCGAGCGCTCGCGCGCGAGCCGGACGTCCTCCTCCTCGACGAGCCGCTATCGGCCCTCGATGCATATACCCGCCGCACCGTCCGCGCGGAGCTGCACGAGTTCCTGCGGGAGCTGCGGATGCCGACGCTTCTCGTCACTCACGACTACGAGGACGCCGCGACGCTTGCCGATCGCGTCGGCGTGCTCGTCGAAGGTCGCATCCTCCAGCTCGGACGTCCGCAAGAGCTGGTCGGGTCGCCGAACGACTCCTTCGTCGCCAGCTTCACCGGGGCCAACCTGCTTCGCGGCATCGCATCTCCGGGCCGCGACGGCCTGACCGAGATTGCACTCGACGGCGGGGGCGCGTTGTGGACGACGGAGCAGGGTTCGGGACGCGTGGCCGTTGCGGTCTATCCCTGGGAGGTCTCTCTGTCCCGTGACGCTTCCGAACGACTCCGCCGTCAACCATGTGCGAGCGCCCGTGTCGTCGATCGTGTCCCTGGGAAATCGTGTTCGAGTGCGTGTCGGGCCGCTCACCGCCGAGGTGACCACGTCGTCGATCGCGCGCCTTGCACTCGGTGAGGGCGATGTGGTGGTCGCCTCCTTCAAGGCGACGGGCACCCGCCTCCTACCGATCGCGTAGTTCAGAATGGGCCGGATGCGTCTCCAGGTGACGCCTTCGATGTCTCGTGTCGAGCTGGCGGCACTCGAGCGTGCGCTCGAGGAAGCCGGTGCCGGGTTGGACATCGGGCCCGGCCGACCGGTGACGGCGTGGGCCCGACTCGCCGCGTCGGAAGGCGTGGACTCCGGAGTCGAGGCGTGCGCGGCGCGCTACGCGCGTTCGCCGCGGAGCACACCCGGCGCAACCCGCGCGTAGTCCAGCCCGGAGATCCACGTCGCCGCCAGCGCGATGAGCAGTGCCCACCACGCGATGTCCTCGCTCCATGCGCCGGCTGCGGCAAAACCGGCGATCGTTGCCGCCACCGCCTGTGCCCAGGTCTTGAGGCGCCCGAGATCGCGCGCGCCGAGGACGACTCCCCGCTCGACCGCCGCGAGGCGAAGCCCCGAGACGAGAATCTCGCGGACGACGATCAGTGCCACCATCCATGCCGGCGCTACCCCTTCGCCGATCAGCATCACGAGCGCCGCGAGAATGAGCACCTTGTCGGCCACCGGGTCGAGGAGCTTGCCGAGCGGCGAGCTCGTTCCGCGGCGGCGCGCGAGCCACCCGTCGATCTGATCCGTCGCCATTGCGACGACGAAGACCGCGGTCGCCCAGTAGGCGTGGTTCGGAAAATCCCAGGCGAAGAGAATCACCACCGCTGGTACGGCGGCGACACGCGCGACCGTCAGCTGGTCCGGGAGGCTCACTCTCCGAGAGAATACGTCTCTCATGCCGCCCTTCACGAAGGTTCTCGTCGCAAACCGCGGTGAGATCGCCGTCCGCATCTTCCGTTCCCTGCGCGAGCTCGAGATCGTGACGGTGGCCGTGTACTCCGAGCCTGACCGTGGGTCGCTGCATGTCTCCAAGGCGGACGAGGCCTTTCTCATAGGGACAGGCCCCGCTGCGGACAGCTACCTGCGCGGCGATCGGATCATCGAGGCTGCGGAACGCGCTGGAGCAGAGGCGGTCCATCCGGGGTACGGGTTTCTGGCCGAGAACGCCGCCTTTGCCCGTCAAGTGGTCGAGTCCGGCCTTGTCTGGGTCGGCCCCCCGGCGGAAGCAATCGAGGCCATGGGATCGAAGATCGCGGCTCGGGAGCGGATGCGGGGGGCCGGAATCCCGATCATCCCGGGCTCGACGCAGCCGGCCGAGAGCCCGGACGAGGTTCTCGCTGTGGCCGCCGAGATCGGGTATCCGATCGCGATCAAGGCCTCCGCCGGAGGTGGGGGGAAGGGGCTCCGGATTGCCCATGGCCCGGACGAGGTCGAGCGTGCGTACGAGGCCGCGAGCCGAGAGGGGGAGGCGTACTTCGCCGACTCGGCGGTCTACGTCGAGCGGTACCTCCAGGATCCGAGACACGTCGAGGTACAGATCCTCGCCGATGCCCACGACACCGTCGTCCATCTCGGCGAGCGTGACTGCACGATCCAGCGGCGCCATCAAAAGCTCGTCGAGGAGACGCCGTCGCCCGCGGTCGACGCGGAGCTTCGCGCGCGAATCGGGTCGATCGCGGTGGAGGCCGCCCGCGCGGTCGAGTACCGGTCGGCCGGGACGATCGAAGGTCTCCTGACCTCCGACGGTTCGTACTACTTCCTGGAGATGAACACGCGGATCCAGGTCGAGCACACGATCACCGAGGCCGTGACCGGGATCGATCTCGTCCGGGAGCAGATCCTAATCGCAGCCGGCGAGCCGCTTTCCTTCGCTCAGCAGGATGTGAGGCTTCACGGGCATGCGATCGAGTGCCGCATCAATGCAGAGGACGCGGCGCGCGGCTTCTTGCCGACGCCGGGTCGCATAACGGCGTATCGCGAGCCCGGCGGGATCGGCGTCCGCGTCGACTCAGGGGTTCGTGCAGGAGACGAGATCTCGGGCTTGTACGACCCGCTGATCGCAAAGCTCATCGTGCACGACACCGACCGGGAGCGAGCGCGTCGGCGGGCGCTGCGTGCCCTCGAGGAGTTCGTCGTGGGGGGGCCCTCGACGCTCATCGGATTCCACCGAGCGCTCCTCTCGAGCCAGTGCTTCGTGGAGGGCCAGACCTGCGGCGGGCTCGTGGAGTCCGAAGAGCTTGCGGAGCGCGCGCGGCAGCTGAGTGATGTTCCGTTGCCTCATGAGCAAACAGAAGGAGAGAGTACGTCGGACGGCGTGTCACGCCTCACGCACGCACGCGTCATCGAGGTCGAGCTCGACGGTCGCCGGCACGAGGTGCGCGTGCATGACCCGGAGCCCGCGTGGGCAGAGACCGCGCGTCGACACAAAGAGCGAAGCAAGGGTCTGGGCGGGGAGGCGAGTGGCGCCGTCGTCAGTCCGATGCAGGGGACGATTCTCGAGGTGGCGGTGGCCGAGGGCGACGAGGTCGCGGCCGGTGCTCTGATCTGCGTGGTCGAAGCGATGAAGATGGAGAACGAGATCGCGGCGCTCGGCACCGGAGTCGTCACAGACCTGCGTGTGCGACCCGGCGAGCCGGTTGCCCAGGGCGACCTGATCTGCGTCATCGAGTCCGATCCCGCGGCGACGTGAGCTCGACCGAGCGGTGCTCCGATCTCTCGGCGGCCGCGGACGAGAGGCTCGCGGCGACCGCGTCCACCGCGGAGCGGTTCTTGCTCATCGAGGTCTCGGGAGCGTGGGGACGCGACGTAGCGACCATCGGAACTCTGCCCGGGGTCGCCCACGAAGCCGTCGACGGCTGGCTGGCGCGAACGGCGCGATCGCGCGTCCTCTTCATTCGTCGGCCGGGGCGGTCCGGGAGGAATCCGGTCGCGTTCGTCATCCGGGCGGAGGATGCGCGGGCGGAGGTGCGACGAATCGAGCTCGGGCGTCACGACGACCTCGCCGAGCTGGATCTCGACACCGCGGGCGAGGACTCGCCGCGCTCGCTCGTCCTCGTCTGCGGTCATGGGAGCCGCGACGGATGCTGCGCTCTCCGCGGAACCGCGGTGTTCCGCGCTCTCGACGGGCACGTCGCCGAGGACGATCTCTGGCTTTCGTCCCACCAGGGGGGCCACCGCTTTGCGGCGAACGTGCTCGTCCTGCCGAGCGGCGTACAGCTGGGTCGCGTACGCCCGGAGAACGCCGTCTTCGTGACGCTGAACGCCCTGGCGGGACGGGTCGTGCTCGATCACTACCGGGGGCGGACCTGCTTCGACGCGCGCGTGCAAGCGGCAGAGCACGAGGTCCGGCGAGCCCTGGGATTCGAGGAGATCGCAGATCTGCGGCTGGACGCCGTCGACGGCTCCGTCGTGCGGTTCCGCGCCCGTGACGGGAGCGGGCACGCGGCGAGCGTCGAAGAGATTGCCGGCCCCGTCGTCCCGGCGAGCTGCGGCGCCGAGCCCGAGGCCCAACGAGCTCTGGATGCTCGGCTCGTCGTCTGAGTCGTCGGACGATTCTCTTACGACTGGAGGCGGTACGCGCGATCCGTGATCCAGACCACCCTGTCGCCAAGCTCCTGGGGAGGATTGCCGACCGAGACCAGGGTGCCGAACACGATGCGCACCCAGCTTCCGGCGGCGAGTGACCCCGGCGCCGAGATCGTCCCCTTCCACGTCGCATCGGGCTCCAGGATGGTCGGCAGAGCCGGCTCGAAGCGCGCCGCAGCGCGCACAGCGGGCAGCGCATTGCTCGCGTTCAACTCGTTCAGCTCCTCGATCTTCCCCGTCGAGAACAGCATCACCCCGAACGCGCGGTTCAACGTCGCCCGTGGATCACCCAGCTCGTACGCGACGGAGGACCGGTTCTCGAGCGCGACCTTCGCGCGCCACCCGTTGCGCGTCACCTGCAGAGAGTCGACCGAGAAGACGAGGTGCTCCCCCTTCGTACCGTGTGTCTCGCGCCAGCCGAGGGAAGCGCTCTGAGGGGGCGCGGCGACGCTCGCCTCGGCGGCGGGCTCGTCGTCCTGGAGACGCTTCGCCGCGCTGGAGAACGTGAAACCAGCGAGGGCCGCACCGAGCGCCACGAGCACGAGAATCGTCGTCCGGCTCATCGTGTCATGCTCGCACACACGGGTGATCGCCTCGGGGCGACGCGCTGCCGGGTAGACTCGCCCGCGCCTTGGACCTGCACGAATTCCAGGGGAAGGAGCTCTTCCGCAGCTTCGGAATCCCCGTATCGGAGGGCCGGCTCGCGACCGGCCCGGCAGAGGCGCGCGCTGCCGCGGAAGCGCTCGGAGGGCCGGTCGTCGTCAAGGCGCAGGTTCTCACGGGCGGGCGCGGCAAGGCCGGAGGCATCAAGCTCGCAGAGACGCCGGAGGACGCGCAGGAGCGAGCGGCGGAGATCCTCGGCATGGACATTCGAGGCCACACGGTCGAGAAGGTCTGGGTCGAGCGCGCCTCGGAGATCGCACGCGAGTACTACCTGTCGATCGCCTTCGATCGCGGCGCGAAGCGTCCTCTCTTCATGTTCACGACGCAGGGTGGCATGGACATCGAGGAGGTGGCCGCGTCGAACCCGGACGCGCTCGTCCGACTGCACGTCGATCCACTCGAGGGCTTTCACCCATGGCACGCGCGGAGGCTCGTGTATCGAGGCTGGCGTCGAGGATCCGGCTGAGCAGAAGCAAATCGTTGCGATCATCGGAAAGCTGTACCAGGCCTTCATCGCCTGCGATGCGACGCTCTGCGAGGTCAACCCGCTCATCGTGACGCCCGACGGCGAGGTCCGAGCGCTGGACTCGAAGTTCACCGTCGACGACAACGCGCTCTTTCGGCACCCGGACCTCGCGGAACTGCGCGACGTCGCGGCGGCGGACCCGCTCGAGGCGCTCGCACGCGAGAAGGGCGTCACGTACGTGAAGCTCGACGGTGACGTCGGGGTGCTCGGGAACGGAGCCGGCTTGACCATGGCGACCGTGGACGTCGTCACGTTCGTCGGCGGCCGGCCGGCGGACTTCTGCGACCTCGGCGGCGGCGGCGACGCTCAGGGTGTCGTCGATGCGCTCGAGGTCATCACGAAGGACGCGGACGTGCGCTCGATCTTCTTCAACATCTTCGGCGGGATCACCCGCTGCGACGAGGTCGCTCGCGGGATCTTGCAGGCGCTCGCGCAGATGGGAATCCAGCACCCGATCGTCGTCCGGCTGGACGGGACGAACGCCGAGGAAGGGCGCCGCCTGCTCCTCGATGCGGACGCGACGAACGTGCATGCGGAGGCGACGATGCTCGACGGCGCCCGGCGGGCCGTCGAGCTGGCGGCGACGGCGTAGTGGCCATCCTCGTCGACACCGAGACCCGGCTCGTCGTCCAGGGACTGACGGGATCCGAGGGGCGCTTCCACGGCCTTCGCAACCGGGAGCACGGCACGCAGGTCGTCGCGGGAGTGACGCCCGGCAAGGGCGGGCAGGACGTCGAGGGCATCCCCATCTTCGACACCGTCGCCGCCGCTGTAGCCGAGACCGCCGCCAACACCGCCATGGTGTTCGTACCTGCCCCGTTCGCCGCCGACGCGATGTACGAGGCGATCGACGCCGGCGTGGAGACGATCATCTGCATCACCGAGGGGGTGCCGGTGCACGAGATGCTGCGAATCCATGCGTTCATCGAGCGACAAGGGATTCGGCTGATCGGGCCCAACTGCCCGGGAGCGCTGTCGCCCGGGAAGGCGAACGTCGGAATCATCCCCGCGGAGATCTTTCGAGAGGGGAGCATCGGGCTCGTGTCCCGCTCGGGCACGCTCACGTACCAGATCGGACACGAGCTGACCCAGCTCGGCCTCGGCAACTCGACCATCGTCGGCATCGGAGGCGACCCCATCGTCGGCTCGTCGTTCGTGGACATGCTCTCGCTCTTCGAGGCCGATCCGGAAACGGAGCAGGTCGTGATGGTCGGTGAGATCGGCGGCGACGAGGAGGAGAAGGCCGCCGCGTTCATCGAGGCCGAGATGACGAAGCCCGTCGTCGCGTACATCGCCGGGTTCACCGCGCCGCCCGGGAAGACGATGGGGCATGCGGGCGCGATCATCTCGGGCTCGGCCGGTACGGCCCAGGCAAAGAAGGACGCGCTCGAGGCTCGAGGCATCCGCGTCGGCACGACTCCGACCCAGACCGCCGAGCTCGTCGCCGAGCTGATTCGCGCGTAGTCGCGCCGGACTTCGGCGCGAGGCGCGCGACGTGACGCCGGGGGCGCGATTGACAGTGCCGGCGCTGCAAGCCTCGAAAGTTCGCGCCGGTTTCTCCACCGCTAGGCTCGCCGGCGTGGTCACGTCCATCTCGTTCGCGCGCGGCGCACCTGCGCCGGAGCTGATTCCGACCGCCGAGCTCGCCGACTGCGCGCATTCGGTGGCTCTTCGGGACGGAGCGCAGGTCTTCTCGTACGGGCCGGGTGGCGGATACGGACCCTTGCGGGAGTGGGTCGCCGCGCGTCACGGCGTCGACCCCGGTCGCGTGGTCCTGACCGTCGGCGGCCTCCACGGGTTCGTGCTCTACGTCGCCGAGGCGCTCACGCGTCGGCCGGGCCGGGTTCTCGTGGAAGGGCCGACGTACGACCGCCCGCTGAAGATCCTCGCCCGTGAGTCGATCGAGGTCGTGGCGCTCGAGATGGACGAGGAGGGTCTTGACCCAGACGCGCTCGAGCGCGAGCTTCGACGAACCGGAGATCAGCCCTCGTTCCTCTACACGATCCCGACTTTCCAGAATCCGAGTGGACGTACGCTCTTGCCCGAGCGAAGGCTCCGCGTGGCCGAGATCGCCGAGCGGCATGGGCTCCCCGTGCTCGAGGACGATCCCTACGGGCTCGTTCGCTTCGAGGGTGAACCCGTTCCGACGTTGCACGAGCTGATGCAGGGGGACCTCGTCACACACACGTCCTCGTTCTCGAAGACGGTCGCCCCCGGGCTCAGAACCGGATACTTCGTGCTCCCGGCGACCGAAGCCAAGGGCTTCGAAGAGCGAGCCGTCTCGACCTACATCTCGCCGCCGTATCTCACCCAGGCCACGATCGCCGAGTTCGTGGAGCGCGGCCGCTTCGAACCGAACGTGGAACGCGTACGCGGCGAGCTGCGCGAGCGCCGCGACGCGATGATCTCGGCCCTCGAGCGGACGTTCCCCGACGATGCGTCGTGGAGCCGGCCCGAGGGTGGCTATTTCATCTGGCTCGAGCTCGGGGCGGCTCGGGACGCCTCCGAGCTCGCAGGGCGCGGTGGCGAGAGCGGCGTCGGCATCGTGCCGGGCCGGGACTTCTTCCCGCACGATTCAGGTAGCGGAGGCTCGTCCGCGCGCCTCGCCTTCAGCTACGAGACGCCCGAGCGGATCGCAGAAGGCGTCGAACGTCTCGCAACGCTGCTCTAGCGAGCGTCGAGCTTGCGACGTGCTCGCGAGCGCTCGAAGAGAAAGCCGCCGACGAAGCCGATCGCGACGCAGAGGATGATGAGGGGAAGCAGGCGGGTGGACGTCGAGAAGAAGAGGAAGTCCACCCTGACCTTCTCGCTGTTCTTGAGCGCGATGACGACGGCGTAGAGCGCGAGCACGCCCAGGACGATCAGCGTCCACGGTATGTCGCGCTTCGTCGCGGGGCTCGAGTCTGGCCCTTCCACGAGGAGAATCCTACGCGGCGTGACCGACGGCGACGGGCTGCAGCGGGCGCGGAACGAGCTGAGGCTGCCGCGGTGGCGAGAGAACGCCGGCTTGCGCCGCGCGAAAGGTCGGGCACGGCTGATTCCCGGGAAGGGCGCACAGGCCCTCGCGTCGGAAGTAACAGTCGTCGCAGGTGGCAGGTGAGCGTGTCTTCGTCATTCTCCGAAGGCCGCCCCTCAACGACCAGCCCGCATTCTGTCGAGCCGATCCGGTTCGGACAAGCCCCCACGGGACAAATCGCCCGCAATTTGCGCCTGTTCTCAGAACAGTAAAAACACCTGCAAATTCAGCAATTCTTGGCAGACGTTGTCAACGTCTGCAACGCCTGTTGAAAACTCTCCACAGGGATGATCTGCAGATCTCCCGCATGCCGCCGCGCCTCTTCGGCGTTCGCGCCGGCCGGCACCACGAAGACATCCACATCCGCATTGCGCGCGGCGATCGTCTTCTGCTGCAGCCCGCCGACCGAGAGCACGGATCCGTCGAGGGCGAGCTCCCCGGTGGCCGCGACCTTGCAGCCGTGGGTGACGTCGCGACCGAGCGCGCGGGAGATCTCGAGTGCGAACGGCAGCCCGGCGGACGGGCCGCCGACGCGGCCGAGATCGATGTCGATGTCGATCGGCACGACGATGTCGGCCTGCTGGTCGACCCTGATGCCGACGATCGCCCGTTCGGGATCCTCCGGGCTCGCGATCGTCTGAACCGTGACCTTCTCGGTCTCTCCGTCACGTCGCAGGGTGAGCTCGACCTCGGCTCCGGGCTTGCGCCGCCCGATCTCGCGGCGGAGCTCGTCGGGAGTGCGAACCGCTACGCCGTCCACTGCGACGATCACGTCCCCGGAGTCGAGCACGGCGGCCGCGGGGACGTCGGAGGCGACGTCGATCACGAGCGCGCCCTTCGGTGTCGCGACGCACGTCCTTCCCCAGCGCCCGCAACGCGACGGCGGACGCGACCAGCTCGGAGCGACTCATCTCCTCGGACGTCTGCCGGTCGCGCTCTGCCTCGGAGGTTCCAGCCGGAAGGAGCGCCTGCTCCGGGACGACCGTCGAGCCTTCCGGGCGCAGGAAGGGAAGGAGGTCCTCGAGGCGCGTCGTCCGGCGAACGAACACGTCGACGTAGTACACGTCTCCCTCGGCCACCGGCCGTGCGCCCTCGACGGTGACGCGCTCGGCCAGCGGCTTCGCATTCCCCGGGGTGAAGATGAACTCCTCCGCGGGCAAGATCCAGAGCGTGAACGCGACCGCCAAGCCGACGAGGCCGAGCGCGACCAGAATTCCCGCGAACCGTTTCACGGTCGCATCACGCTCTCAGAGGAGGCCGCGGACGAGGCCGCCGTCGACGGCGATCACGGTGCCCGTAACGTAGGAGGCCCGCTCCGAGCAGAGGAATGCCACGAGGTCACCGATCTCGCGTGGCGTGCCGAGCCGGCGGAGCGGGATCGCCTCGAGGTCGGCCTCGCTCGGCCCGTCGGGATAGACCTCGCGAATGCGCGCCGTGTCGATTCGCCCAGGGGCGATCGAGTTCACGGTGATGCCCTTCGGGCCGAGCTCGCGCGAGAGCGACTTCGCCCAACCGATGACGCCGGGACGCACCGCGTTCGAGAGCGCGAGGTTGTCCGTCGGCTCCTTGACCGTGCTGGAGGTGATGTTGACGATGCGGCCCGCGTCGCTTTGCTCGAGGTGGGGCAGGCAGAGCCCGGTCAGGCGAACCACCGAGACGAGCAACAGCTGCACGGCGGTCTCGATTTGGTCGGGGGACAGCCCGACGGCCGTCGTCCGCGGAGGTCCTCCTGAGTTGTTCAGGAGTATGTCGATGCCTCCGTGCGCGTCCAGGGCCGTCTGCACGAGCCGCTCGAGGTCGTCAGCGCTCGTGACGTCGCCGGGAACCGCGATGCCTCCAAGGCGCTCTGCTTCTCGGCCGAGCGTGTCCGGGCTGCGGGCGAACATGACGACGTTCGCGCCCTCGGCCGAGAGCGATTCGGCCACGCCGAGCCCGATCCCTGCCGAGGCGCCGCAGACGATTGCGGTGCGTCCTTCCAGATTCAGGTCCATAGGCACGGCGGCGAGGGTCGCGCCTCGCCTCTACGACCTCCCGAGAACGCCGACCACGTCCCGCACGGCTGCGGCCGACTCCTCGAACCACACCTGCTCCTGCTCCGAGAGGTCGAGCTCGACGATCTCCTCGATCCCTGCTGCTCCGAGCTTCACGGGCACCCCCATGTACAGCTCGCTGACCCCGTACTCGCCTTCGAGGTAGGCGGTGCACGGAAGGACCCGCTTCTGATCGAGGAGCACGGCCTCGACCATCTCCGTCACCGCCGCTGCCGGCGCGTACCAGGCCGACGTCCCGAGGAGCTCGACGACCTCGCCGCCGCCCTTGCGGGTCCGCTCGACCATCGCGTCGATCCGCTCTCGGGACACGAGCTTGGTCAACGGGACACCTCCGACCGTCGTGGCCGACACGACCGGAACCATCTGATCGCCGTGCCCGCCGAGGACGAGCGCGTGGACATCGCGCACGGAGGCGCCGGTCTCCCAGGCGATGAACGCCCGGAAACGCGCCGTGTCGAGAATCCCGGCCTGGCCGATCACGCGCTCCTTGGCGAGCCCGGAGGCGCTCTTCGCGACGTGGCACATCGCATCGAGCGGATTCGAGAGCACGATGACGATCGTGTCCGGCGAGTGCGCGAGCGCCTGCTCCGTGACCGAGCCGACGATCTTCTCGTTCGTCGTCACCAGGTCGTCGCGGCTCATACCCGGCTTGCGCGGCACGCCGGCGGTCACGACCACGACGTCCGAGCCCGCGGTGTCGTCGTAGCTGTTGGATCCGGTGACGGTGGGCTCGTAGCCGAGCACCGACGCCGCCTGGTCGAGGTCGAGCGCGATGCCCTGGGGAAGGTTCTCGACGATGTCGACGAGAACGACGTTCGCGTAGTCGCGGCGGGCGAGCTCCTGGGCGATCGTGCGCCCGGTGAGCCCCGCGCCGATGACGGTGACCTTGTGTCTCACGGGCTTCCTGCCTCCAATTCCCCGATGATCGCGTCGGCGAACTCGGCGGTGCCGACAGCGGTCGGGTCGTCGCGGGTGGGCTTCAGGTCGTACGTGACGCGCGTGCCCTCGGCGATCACGGCGGACACCGCGCGCTCGAGCCGCTGCGCAGCCTCCCGTTCTCCGAGGTGCTCGAGCATGAGCTTGCCGGAGAGGATCATCGCCGTCGGATTCACCTTGTTCAGGCCCGTGTATCTCGGCGCCGAGCCGTGAGTCGCCTCGAAGACCGCCGCGTCGGCGCCGATGTTCGCGCCCGGCGCGACTCCGAGCCCGCCGACGAGACCCGCGGTCACGTCGCTGACGATGTCGCCGTAGAGATTGGGGAGCACGAGCACGTCGAACTCCTCCGGCCGCTGGACGAGCTGCATGCAGAGCGCATCGACCAGCACTTCGCGCGAGGCGATGTCCGGGTAGTCCTGCCCGACCGACCGGAAGACGTCGAGGAAGAGCCCGTCGGTGAACTTCATGATGTTCGCCTTCGTCACTCCGGCGACCTCGCGGCGATGGTTCGCGCGTGCGTGCTCGAAGGCGAAGCGGATGATCCGCTCCGACGCCTCCACGCTCATCGGCTTGACGGAGATCCCCGAGCCCGCGGCGATCTGCTTTGGCTGCAGGCCATTCAAGATCTCGATGACCGTGTTCGCGTTCGCGCTTCCTGCCTCGTACTCGATCCCTGCGTACAGATCCTCCGTGTTCTCGCGGACTACGACGATGTCGACCTTCTCGTAGCGGGTTCGGACCCCCGGGTACGTCTTGCAGGGTCGCAGGCACGCAAACAGCTCGAGCTCGTGCCGGAGAGCGACGTTGACCGAGCGGAAGCCGGTCCCGATCGGAGTGGTGATCGGCCCTTTCAGCGCGACGCCGTTCTCCTTGACCGAGTCGAGCGTCTCGGCAGGGAGCGGCGTCCCGGCCTCCTCCATCACGTCGACGCCGGCCTGACGGACATCCCAGTCGAGGTCGACTCCGGTCGCCTCGAGGACGCGCCGGGTCGCCTCGGTCAGCTCAGGGCCGGTTCCGTCCCCGGGGATGAGGGTTACGCGGTGGCCCATGGGCGCGCCGGATCGTACCTTCAGCATTCCTCTCGTCAGGTACCGTCCCGCCCGATGAGTGAGGTCGCAGACTTCAAGCCGGGGCTCGAGGGCGTCGTCGCCGTCGAGACCGAGATCGCGGAGCCCGACCGCGAAGGAGGCTCGCTCCGCTATCGGGGGGTCGACATCGAGGAGCTCGTCGGCAACGTGTCGTACGAGAACGTCTGGGGCCTGCTCGTCGACGAGAGCCTCGAGCCGGGAATGCCCGAGCCGGAGTCCGTACGAGCCGCCTTCGTTGACGGGAAATGCACCGGCCGACGTGCAAGCGGAGATCGCCCGCCTGTCCGGCGTCTGGGGATTCGGCAAACTGCACGAGATCTCCGACGAGCAGGCTCGTGAAGATCTCGCGCGTATCTCGGCGCAGATCATGGCGATCGTCGCGCGCTCGGCGCGCGTCGCCGACGGCAACGAGGACCCCGTCCCCGACGGCTGGTCGTCTCGGGCGGCGAGACGGCTGCGGAGAAGTTCCTGCTCCGCTGGCGCGGCGAGGCCGACCCGGCCCACGTGAAGGCGATCGACACCTACTGGATCAGCACGGCGGAGCACGGACTGAACGCCTCCACGTTCACCGCCCGCATCGCGACCTCGACGGGAGCGGATGCCGGAGCCGCCATGTCGGCGGCGATCGGGACGCTTTCCGGCCCGCTGCACGGAGGAGCACCCGCGCACGTCATCCCGATGATCGACCAGGTCGCGGCGAGCGGCGACCCCGAAGCGTGGGTGAAGGACCTGCTGGACAGCGGCGAGCGAATCATGGGCTTCGGCCACCGCGTGTATCGGGCCGAGGATCCTCGCGCGCGCTTGCTCGCGCGGACTGCCGAGGAGCTCGGGTCGACTCGCGTCGAGACGGCGAAAGCGCTCGAGGCCGCGGCGTTGGCCGAGCTCCAGCATCGACATCCGGAGCGCGTGCTGGCGACCAACGTCGAGTACTGGGCCGCGATCGTCCTCGATGTCGCCGAGATCCCCGCCAAGCTCACACCCGCGATGTTCGCCTGCGCTCGCGTTGCGGGCTGGTCGGCGCACATCCTCGAGCAGAAGCGCGTCGGGCGGCTCATCAGACCGGCCGCGCGCTACGTCGGGCCAGGCCCGCGCTCGTTGTCGTCGCTCTGATGAGCCTCGCGGACGCGGCGACGCAGGCGGACGCGCTCGCGCAGGCGGGCGACGAGCGCTCGCTCGCCACGCTGCGGGTGCAATGGGACGAGGAGATCGAGGCGGCGGCCAGGGACAGCGACTATCGCGTGCGCGCCCAGGGATACCGCGCGATCGCCCAGTTTCGGTTTCGCCAGAAGCTCGAGCTCCTGCGGCGCGGGCTAGAAGACGAGAGCCCCGCGGCTCGCGGGTCGGCGCTGATCGCACTCGAAGGGCTCTCCCGCGGACATCCGGGCGACGTGAACGCGTTTCGGCCGTTGCTGCATGAGCTTGCCGCGCGCGATCCGAACCTCGCGGTGCGCCGCCTTGCGGTCATCTGCCTGAAGAACGGCGCGGCCAGGAGCGACACGCTCCAGCTGCTCGAGGGAATCGCGGAGGCGGACGAGACCGACGCCGAGCTTCGCAAGACCGCGAAGGTCGTCCAGGCATCGCTGAAGAAGAAGGCGCTCGCGAAATGACCCCAGCCGTCGCCGTGATCATGGGCTCCAGCTCCGATTGGGAGACGATGGAGCACTGCGTCACGACCCTGCGGGAGCTCGAGATCCCATACGAGGTTCGAGTGCTCTCCGCGCACCGCACACCTGGCGCGCTCGAGGCGTACGTCGCGGATGTCGAGTCGCGTGGCGTCCAGGTGTTCGTCGCAGCCGCCGGTGGTGCGGCTCACCTGGCGGGGGTCGTCGCCTCCCAGACGCTGAAGCCCGTCCTCGGCATCCCGATGGGCACGCAGCTCGGCGGGCTCGACTCGCTGCTCTCGACGGTACAGATGCCCGCTGGGATCCCGGTCGGGACGCTCGCGATCGGGCGGGCCGGAGCCGTCAACGCGGCGCTTCTCGCCGCCGCGATCCTCGCGCGCTCCGAAGGCGAGATCGAGGGGCGCCTGCGTCGCTTCAGGGAGGCACAGACGCAGAAGGTCCTGGATCAGCCCGACCCGTCCTCGTAGGCGACCGCGAGGTTTCGTCTACGCGCTCAGGACGGCGAGCAGATCCTCGGCGTAGCGCTCGAGCTTGACCGGTCCGAACCCCTTGACGCCGGCGAGCTCTCCGTGGGTCTGCGGGCGAATCGCGGCGAGCTCGTGCAGCGTCGAATCGTGCAGGACGACGTAGGCGGGAACGCCGTCCGCGCGCGAGCGCTCGAGCCGCCAGGTTCGCAGGCGCGCCGCGACGCCTTCGTCGACGTCCTCGGTCGTCGCTCCGGTTCTGATCGTGGGGCGAGGCGCAGCCGGGTCGGCCCTGAGCACGCGGAACCCGTCGGGTGTCGTCTCCTCGACCAGCGCGCCAGCACGCTCGAGGAGCTGCACCCAGCGCTTCACGTCCGCTTCCGTCGCCGCAGCGAGCAAGCGGTAGGCAAGTGAGCTTCGCGCGGACGGTGGCGCCTTCAGGGATCCGCAGAGCGTGGCGACGAGGCTGCGCCGCCCGATCGGCCACTTGAGCGCCGCGACGGCGTCGACGATCGCCTCTCCCACGTCCTCGGGCAAGGGCGGAGCCGGCGTGATCGGGCCGGACGTCTCCGCGAGCGGGGCGCACACGTCGCAGGTCCCGCAGGGCGGGACGAACTGCTCTCCGAAGTGCTCTGCGACCTGTGCGTGGCGGCACACACGCGTCTCCGCGAAGGCGATGATCCGGTCCGCTCGCGACTCCGCGACCAGCCGGGCGCGGGCGAGCAGCGACTCGACACGTGACGCGGCGTCGTCGGGGACGGCGAGCAGCTCGACGGTCATTCGGCGCCCGTCGTCGAACCCACGCCGCACGAGCCCGGCCTGCTCGAGCATTCCGACGAGCACACGGGGATCACGTTCGGAAACGAGAGCGCCGAGCTCGGCGGGATCGACGCTTCTGTCGGCGTCCCGCAGCACTCGGTAGATCCCGCGGAGATCGGAAGGTTCGGGGACGTCCGAGACGGCAAAGCGGCGCAGGGCGACCGCGTCGCTCGGGCTCGCGAGTAGAAGCGTCTCGCTGGGGACGCCGTCGCGCCCGGCTCGACCCACCATCTGCACGTAGCCCTCGAGCGAGTCGGGGTAGTTGACCAGGCAGACGAGCCGCACGTCGGGCTTGTCGATGCCCATGCCGAACGCGGTCGTCGCCACGACGGCCTGGGTACGGCCGGTGACGAAGTCGTCCTGCACCCGTGTGCGCTCCTCCGACTCGAGCCCCGCGTGGTAGTGCTCCGCGCGGAATCCGTGCCCGCGCAGCACCCTCGCCACCTCCTCCGTCGAACGGCGCGAGCGGGCGTACACGATCGCCGAGCCCCCGTTCAGACGGCGAAGCCGCTCGACGAGGATGTGGAGGCGGTCCTCCGTGTTGACGACCTGAGCGACGTCGTAGCGAAGATTCGGTCGCACGACCGAGGTGTGCACGACCTCGGGTGTGCGGCCCAGCGCGACTCCGATCTCTCGTGCGGTCTCCGGCGTCGCGGTCGCCGTCATCCCGAGGATCGTCGGATCGCCGAGCTCCTCGAGCCCGCGGCGGATGAAGAGGTAGTCCGGGCGGAAGTCGTGGCCCCACATGCTCACGCAATGGACCTCGTCCACTACGACGAGCCCGATTCCGATCGTGCGGAGCATCTCGACGAAACGCCCCTGCCGGAGACGCTCGGGCGCGGCGTAGACGAGCCTGGTCTCGCCCGAGGCGACCTTCTCGAGCCGCGCAGCGCTCTCGTCCACCGACAACGACGAGTTGACGAACGTCGCCGTCCGAGCGATCTGCGGCGGCAGCTTGTCCACCTGATCCTTCATCAGCGCGATCAGCGGGGACAGCACCAGCGTGGGCTCCGGGCGGAGCATCGCGGCGAGCTGATACGTCAGGGACTTCCCCGAGCCCGTCGGCATCAACGCCAGCGTGTCGCGGCCGGCGATCGCCGCGCGGACGACCTCCTCCTGTCCGGGACGAAACGCGTCGAAGCCGAACAGCTCGCGGAGTGGGGAGGTCAGATCCCTCAGGCGGGCGAGTATAGGGAGCCGATCGAACGGCGCCCGGACTCGTTGCGGAGTTGTTACGAGGTCGCGTCCGAGCGTGGAGCTTTCCGGCGGGCATGCGGGTGCGCGAGGAAGTAGACCTCGCGGCGGCGCCGGTCCGAGATGTGCGTGTAGCGCTCCGTCGTCCCCAGGTCGGCGTGTCCGAGCATCTCCTGCACCGAGCGGAGATCGGCACCTCCTTCGAGCAGATGTGTCGCGAACGAGTGGCGAAGAAGATGCGGATGCACGCGCTCCGGCTCGAGGCCGGCCCGCTCGGCGAGCCGTCGCAGGATGAGGAACGCGCCGGCCCGGGTGAGCGCGCCACCGCGAGCGTTCAGAAAGAGCTCGGGCCGAAAGCGTCGGTCGAGCTGGGGCCGCCCAAGTGCGAGATAGCGCCGCGCTGCTTCCGCGGCCGGACGCCCGAGTGGGACGAGACGATCCTTGCCGCCCTTTCCGTGCACGCGGACGATGCGGTTCTCGAGATCGACTGCGTTCTTCTCGAGCCCCATGGCCTCCGAGACCCGCAGCCCTGCTCCGTACAGGAGCTCGACCAGCGCACGGTCACGGAGGATGCGGGGAGTTGTTCCGGTCGCCGCCTCGATGAGCCGTTCGGTCTCGGAAGGGGAGAGTGCTCTCGGAAGACGGCGACCGCGTCGTGGGAGCTTGATCGCCGCGGCCGGGTTCTCGACCTTCGCGCCGATGAGGATCAGGTGCCGGAAGTACGTCCGCACGGCCGACACGCGACGGGCGAGGGTCGACGGAGCCAGCCCCGCAGCGCGCATCTCGGCGAGCCAGCGCTCGAGGTCCTCGACGGTCGCGTCGCCCGCAGGCCCCGACCGGAACTCGGCCAGCGCTGCGAGGTCGCGACGGTAGGCATCCAGAGTGCGAGGGGAGCGGCTGGCCGACAGGAGCAGCAGATAGCGGTCGAGATCGGGGTCGGAGGCAAGGGGGGGCACGGCCGGGACCGATTCGGCGGCAGAGGCGCCGCTCCTCTCACGATCGGGGATGCGAGCGGTCGTAGACGCGGCGCAGCCGCTTCGCGTCGACGTGGCTGTAGATCTGCGTCGTGGAGAGGGAGGCGTGGCCGAGGAGCTCCTGGATCGTGCGCAGGTCGGCTCCGCCTTCGAGCAGATGCGTCGCGAACGCGTGCCGCAGGCGGTGCGGGTTCCGCACGAGGCGCCGAACGGTGCTCGTGTCGAGGCGGCGGCCGCGCGCGGAGAGAAAGAGCGCGTCGGCGGCCCCGCTTGCAAGCTCGGGCCGGGCATCGCGGAGGTACCGGGCGACATGCTCCGCGGCCTCCTCGCCGAGCGGCACCATCCGCTCCTTCCCACCCTTGCCACGGACGTGTATCGCCTCACGCTCGAAGTCGAGGTCCGCGAGGTCGAGCCCGACTGCCTCGGCGCTCCGGAGACCCCCCGAGTAGAGGACTTCGAGCAGCGCCCGGTTGCGAAGCGCGAGCGGCGACGAGCCCTCCGCTTGTTCGAGGAGCGCATCGACCTCCGAGCCGTTCGGTGCATCAGGAAGCCGTCGAGAGCGCCCCGACGAGAACGTCGCATCGGGGGCTCGGGCCGGACCGAATGTGAAGCGAAGGCAGGAGCGAACCGCGGCAATGCGGCGGGAAATCGTCGCCAGAGCGAGCCTCCGCCGGCTGCGACCGAGCTCGGCGATCCACTCCGCGAGAACGCGCGCGTCGACGTCTTCGAGCCTCAGCTCGCGTTCACCGAGCCAGCGCGCGAATGCGTCGAGGTCGGACCGATACGCGCGCTGCGTGGCTGCCGAGAGACCGCCGTGCTCGAGGAAGCGGTCGATCGCCGCCGACGTGTCCATGCTCTCGACGTTCGCCGCCGGGCGCAACGAGCCTTCCGCGCTCAGCGCGCCGGCAGCTCCGCGAGCTCCGCGAGGCTCGGCGCCGAGCGGATCGACGGGCTCAGCGTGCCCCATACCGCCAGCGCGAGCCCGAAGAGAGCGAACACCGCGATCGTCGCGCGCGCCGAGACGGAGTCGAGCAGGAGCCCGGCGACGAGAGGGCCGAGCGGGGCGATGGCGAGCCCGATCGTCGTCCACACGCTGCCGACGCGTCCCTGGAGGCGGTCGGGTGTCATCGCGTAGCGGTAGCTGTGCACGACGGAGTCGGTCGACGGAATCGCGAGAGCCGTGGGGAGGATGCTCGCGGTCAGCACGTAGACGTTCGGCCAGACGAGGAAGAGCCCGCACCCGGTCCACGTCCACAGCTCGAGCAGCAGCACGCCACGGATGGGAAGCCGGCGCCGGACGAACGGCGAGAGGAAGGCTCCGAGCAGCACGAACACGCCGAACGACGAGAGCAGCAGCCCCACCTCTCCGCTCGTCAATCCCTGCTCCTCCCCGATCACGACGATCGCGAGCATCACGCCGGGCCCGACGAAGTTCGCGAGCCCGAAGAGAAGCGCGGTCGTCCGCAGGAACGCGTGCTCCCAGAGGAAGCGGAAGCCCTCCACGAGGCGCGTCCGCAGGGAGGAGCGGTCGGCGTCGCGTTCCTCCTGGAACGGCGTGCGCATCGCGAGCAGTGCAACTGCCGAGAACGCGTAGAGCACCGCATGGACGAGGAACGGCAGGGCGCGGGCGATGCCGAAGAGCGCGCCGCCGAGGGCGGGGCTCGCGACGCTGACGGCCGCTTCTCTGCCGGTCACGACGGCGACTGCCTCGGGGAGCTGCGCGGTCGGGACGACGGCGCGAAACGCTCCCGACTGGGCGGCCGAGAAGACTGCAGCGCCGGCGCCTTCGACGAACGCAACCGCCGGGACGATCCAGTAGACGGCCTCGTCGAGGAGCACGAAGCGCGCCAAGCGAGCCGATGGCGACCGCCCGGACGGCGTGGGCGGCGATCATGAGCAACCTTCGGTCGAAGCGGTCGGCGGCGAGCCCGGCGGGGAGGGCGAAGAGGGCCATCGCGAGCAGCCGAAGAAACGCCACCACTCCGGCCTTCGCCGCAGAGCCCGTCAGCGCGAGGACGAGCAGCGGATACGCGATCGCGGTCATCTGCGAGCCGGCGCTGGACAGCAGCAGGCCGCTCTGCAGGAGGACGAAGTCGCGGTTGCGATATAGCGGCCGCGCGGTCACCGACCGACGCTATCCCGTCGCAGGCACGCTTACGAGGTGCCAGGCCGACGTTTCGACTCCTTTGCCGGCGGCGACCCGCCCGAGCGTCCCGCCGACCCTGCCGTGCGGCAGGCCAACTTCCGGCGGATCGTCCGGCTCTTCAGCACGTATCGCGCCCGGATGGCGGCGGTCTCGGGCCTGATCCTCGTCTCGGCGAGCCTCGGCGTCATCTCCCCGTTCCTGCTTCGCGAGGTGCTCGACGTCGCCATTCCCGAGGAGAACCTCGGCCTGCTGACGGCGCTCGTGGCGGGCATGGTCGTGATCCCGATCGTGACCGGCGCGCTCGGTGTCTGGCAGACGCTGCTCTCCAACCGCATAGGGCAGAGCGTCATGCACGACCTGCGCACCCAGGTGTACCGGCATCTGCAGCGGCTCTCGCTCGCGTTCTTCACGCGCACGCGCACCGGCGAGGTGCAGAGCCGGATCGCCAACGACATCGGAGGCATCGAGACCGTCGTCACCTCGACCGCGACCTCCGTGCTCGCGAACGTCACGACCGTGCTCGCGACCGTGGTCGCGATGGTGCTCCTCGACTGGCGGCTGGCCGTGTTCTCCCTTGCGCTCCTTCCCCTCTTCGTCTGGCTGACGAAGCGAGTCGGAGACCAGCGGAAGAAGGTCACGGCGGAGCGGCAGGCGTCCCTGGCCGACGTCTCCTCCATCGTGCAGGAGTCGCTCTCGGTCTCCGGGATCCTGCTCGGGAAGACGATGGGGCGCACCGAGGACCTCGCGCGCAGGTTCGAGACCGAGTCGGGGCGCCTTGCCGAGCTCGAGGTGCGCAGCCGCATGACGGGACGCTGGATGATGGCCGCGATTCAGACGACCTTCGCGGTCATGCCCGCCCTCGTCTACTGGTTTGCCGGGTTCACGATCGCGCAGGGCTCCGCGACCATCACGATCGGGACGCTCGTCGCCTTCACGACGCTGCAGACACGGCTCTTCTTTCCGATCGGAAGCCTGCTCGGCGTGCAGGTCGAGGTGCAGAGCTCCCTCGCGCTCTTCGACCGCATTTTCGAGTACCTGGATCAGCGGGTCGACATCGTCGAGGGCACCGAGGTGCTCCCCACCGCGCGCGGAGAGGTCAGGCTCGACTCCGTCTGGTTTCGCTACGACGACGCGGCGTGGACGCTCCAGGACGTCTCGTTCGAGGTGCCGCCGGGAACCAAGACCGCGCTCGTCGGGGAGACCGGCTCGGGCAAGACGACGTGCGCCTACCTCGTCGCGCGACTCTACGACGCGACCGAGGGCAGCGTCTCGATCGACGGTGCAGACGTTCGGAGCCTGACCTTCGAGTCGCTGGCCGCAGCCGTGGGCGTCGTCTCGCAGGAGACGTATCTCTTCCATGCGACGGTCCGCGAGAACCTCCGCTTCGCGCGACCGGAGGCGACAGACGAGGAGATCGAGGACGCAGCGCAGGCTGCCCAGATCCACGAGTTGATCGCAACGCTTCCGGACGGCTACGACACGATGGTCGGCGAGCGCGGATACCGCTTCTCAGGTGGTGAGAAGCAGCGCATCGCGATCGCGCGCACGATCCTGCGGAATCCACCGGTGCTCGTGCTGGACGAGGCGACGTCCTCGCTCGACACGCAGACGGAGCGGCTCGTGCAGGAGGCGCTCGAGCGCCTTTCCGAGGGCCGCACGACTATCGCGATCGCGCATCGGCTCTCGACCGTTCGCGACGCCGATCAGATCGTGGTACTCGATCGGGGGCGCGTCGTCGAGATCGGAACCTACGACGAGCTCGTCGCCGCGCGAGGACGCTTCGCCGAGCTCGCTGCGCGGGACGACGGTGAACCGACGGCCGCTGTCGGTGTGGCGGACGATACGGGCGAGTGACGGTCACCTCCGGCGACCGTCACCATCCGACGATGCAGCAGACCTTTCCACTGGCCCGCGGCGCCGAAGCGCGCGCCCGAAACTCCGACGCGCCGCTCGCGGCCATCCTCGTGAACGGTGGCACCGCGAGGCGGGTGCCGGGAACGTGGAGCGCGACCAGCGAGTGGCTCGCCGAACGCCTGGCGGAGCGCTTTCCGGAGATCGCCTTCATCGAGGTTCGCTACCGGACGAAGAGCTGGAACGAGCTCGGCTCGTGCATGGAGGATGCAGCCGACGCGCTCGACGCGGCCGCCCGCCCTGCGATCCTCGTCGGCTTCTCGATGGGCGGAGCCGTTGCCATCGGGGTGGCCGACCACGAGCGGGTGGAAGCGGTTCTCGGCCTCGCGCCGTGGATTCCGACGCAGCTCGATCTCCGGACTCTGAGCGGAAAGCGCTTCGACGTCGTGCACGGTGCCTGGGACCGCTGGCTTCCGCTGGTTCCGGGGGTGAGCGCGAGCCATTCGCGCAGTGGCTTCGAGCGAGCTCGGGCGGCGGGCGCGCACGGGTCCTACACCCTCATTCCTCGGGGTCTCCACGGGGTAGCCCTGCGCTCGGGTCGAGGCTCGCTCGTCACGTTGCCCCGGGCCGGAGCCTGGCTCGATCCCGTCTCGGCTGCCGTCGAGCGCTTTCGAGCGAATACGATGAGCCAGGATTCTCAGATGACGACCAACGACCTCCGATGATCGCGACGGTTCCGGAACGAGGCTCGCTCGCGGAGCACGGCATCGACGTACGCGGTCGGATCTACTGGCATCCGACGACGTCGCAGCTCTACGCGCACGCGCTCGCGCGCGGTGATGCCACCCTGGCGGAGGGTGGGCCGCTCGTCGTCGATACCGGTGTCCACACGGGCCGTTCGCCGAAGGACAAGTTCATCGTCCGTGAGCCCGGCTCGGAGGAGCGGATCTGGTGGGGCGACGTGAATGCCGAGATCTCCGAGGACTCGTTCGAGCGCCTGCGAGACAAGGTGAGGGCGGAGCTGGGCAGCGGCGACGTCTACGTCGTGGACGCGTTCGCCGGCGCCGACCCGGCCATCCGCATCGCCGTACGGGTGCTCACGGGAAGCCCGTGGCATGCGCTCTTCGCGAGGACCCTGTTCATCGATCCCTCGCCCGAGGAGCTCGAGCAGATGGCGATCGACGCGCTCGTCCTGCACGCGCCCGCCGTGGAGGCGGATCCGGAGGAGGACGGCACGCGCAGCAGCACGTTCGTCGTTCTTCATCCGTCGCGTTGCGAAGTGGTGATCGGAGGCACCTACTACGCGGGGGAGATCAAGAAATCCATCTTCACCCTCCTCAACGACCGCCTTCCGCTCGCGGGCGTCTTCCCGATGCACTGCTCGGCGAATCTGGGAGAGGACGGCTCGGTCGCGATCTTCTTCGGCCTCTCGGGAACCGGCAAGACGACGCTCTCAGCCGACCCGGAGCGCCAGCTGATCGGAGACGACGAGCACGGCTGGGCCGATGACGGTGTCTTCAACTTCGAAGGCGGCTGCTACGCGAAGGTGATACGTCTCTCCCCCGAGGCCGAGCCCGAGATCCACGGCACGACGCGCGCCTTCGGCACCGTCCTCGAGAACGTGGTCGTAGACGAGCAGGGGATCCTCGATCTCGACGACGACTCCAAGACCGAGAACACCCGGGCGGCGTACAAGCTCGAGCAGATCGCGAACGCGCTGCCCGCGAAGCGGGCGGGCCATCCGAGCTCGGTCTTCTTCCTGACCGCCGACGCCTACGGGATCCTGCCTCCGATCGCGCGCCTCTCCCGCGACCAGGCGCTCTACTGGTTCCTCTCCGGCTTCACCGCGAAGCTCGCCGGCACCGAGATCGGGGTCCAGGAGCCCCAGCCCACGTTCTCCGCCTGCTTCGGAGCCCCGTTCCTCCCGCAGGCGCCTTCGGTGTACGCGAACCTGCTCGGCGAGCGGCTCGACCGGCACGGCGCCACCGTCTGGCTCGTCTCGACCGGGTGGACGGGCGGGCCGTACGGCGAGGGCCACCGGATGCCGATCGCCGCAACCCGCGCGCTGCTGCACGCCGCTCTCTCCGGCGAGCTCGCCGGCGTCGAGTACCGCAGTGATCCGCTGTTCGGCTTCGAGGTCCCGGTCGCCGTGCCCGGCGTGCAGTCGAGCCTCCTCGACCCTCGCCTGACCTGGGCCGATCCGGCAGCCTACGACGAGAAGGCACGCGAGCTCGCCCAGATGTTCCGCAAGAATTTCGAGCGCTTCCGAGACGTTTCGCCCGGAGTGGCCGCGGCCGGACCTCGCGTCTAACAGACGCGATTCTTACTTCTTCTTCACGCAGGCGCGGATATAAGGGCCTGGTGGCCACCCGGCGCGTTGCCGCCCTCCTCGGAGGGTTGCTCGTCCTCGTCGCGGCGGGAGCCGCGACCCGAGCACAGGACGCCGATCCCACTCCGGCAGCCCAGACTCTCGCACGGTCGTTCGAGGGCCCGACCGGAGCGGCCAGGATCGACCGCGCGGCGCGTAGCGCCATCGAGTGGCGCGGTGGGCTGGTCACTGCGTCGACGGGAGAGGTGGTTGAGGTGTTCGTCTCCGAGTCGTTGCCCGCCGAGACGCCAGAGAAGTGGGCGGAGTTCCTCGCCAGCCTGACGCACGGCCCCGAGCTCGCGCAGCTTAGGTCGAACATCGCCTCGCTGGCGGAAGTACAAGACCTCTGCGGCTTTCGTGCGTTGGGCTGCTACTCCGGCAACGAGGTGGTCTCGCTCGGTGAGTTCGCGCGCGACGGCACGACGGCCGAGGAGGTTCTGCGCCACGAGTACGGTCACCATGTCGCCTGGCACCGGGTGAACACGCCCTGGCGCGCGATCGAGTGGGGACCGAAGAACTGGGCGAGTGCGGCGACCGTGTGCTCGCGCGTGGCGCGTCGCGAGGCGTTTCCGGGCGACGAGGGCTCGAACTACCAGCGAAACCCGGGCGAGGCCTGGGCCGAGGCCTACCGGCTGATGGACGAGCGCAAGGTGGGGATCACGACCGCGACCTGGCCGATCATCGACGCCAGCTTCTATCCGGACGAGCCGGCTTTGTTGGCGGCCGAGCGCGATGTGCTCGATCCGTGGACAGCGAGTCGCAAGGCGGTCTTCCGGCGGAGCTTCCGAGCGGGGGCGAAGAAGGCATGGCTGATTCAGTTGCCGACGCCACTCGACGGGAACCTCGTGCTCAACGC
Organism: uncultured Actinomycetes bacterium; assembly: GCA_963838395.1. Taxonomy (GTDB): domain Bacteria; phylum Actinomycetota; class Thermoleophilia; order Gaiellales; family Gaiellaceae; genus GMQP-bins7. The sequence continues at coordinate 13,081 of CAWIQX010000012.1, read as the reverse complement.
GACACTCCCGCGCAACGGGCTGCACGAGATCGCTCTCGTCTCGGCGAACCGGAGCACAGTCCTCCGACGTGCTCAGTGGGTGTCGCAGCGCGGAAAGCGCCTAGCCACGGGAATCTGCGGGCAGCGCACGCTCTTCGTCCGCGTGACGCCGAATGGCGCCGCCGGACAGGTCACCGTGAGCGTCACGAGACCGTAGGTGCTGACGCGCTCGCGGTTCGCCTCGGTCGTCCTCTTGGCTGCCGTCGTCTCCGTCTCTTCCGGCTCCGTTCGCCACGGCGTCGAGCCCAGGCTCGTCACCCGGGACGTGCGGCTCGAACACGTCACGAGCGACCGCGTCGCGACACCCCGCGTCCCGGCTCGAAGCGCCGCGACCTGGTGTGGAACACCCGTGCGAGCCGATCTTCGTCCCAATGTGACCTCGGGCTCACCCGTGCATTGGATCTACGTCCTCCCGGCGGACGCGCCGGACCACTTCTCGACCTTTGCGAGCCTCATGCAGACAGACGCGGAGACGATCGATGCCTGGTGGCGCAGAGAGGACCCCTCACGCGTGCCGCGAAACGATCTGGCCCAGCTCGCCTGCGGCCCTCAGCTCGACCTTACGGTCCTCCGCCTGCAGCAGTCGAGCGCTCAGCTGGCTCCGATCGAAGGACGCTTCGTGACGCTCTTCAACGCGCTCCCTGCCGCGGGCTTCAGATCGCCGTTCACGAAGTACCTCGTCTACTACGACGGCCCGGTGGCGCAGCCCGATCTCTGCGGCCAGGGCGCGAGCGACGCCACCGGGTTCGGGCTCGCCGTCATGTACGTGCAGGCGTGCTCCGGCGCTCCGGTCTCGGTCGTCGCCGCGCACGAGCTCCTGCACACGCTCGGTGCCGTCCCGCGCGCCGCCCCGCACCGGTGCCCGGATCCGAACGGCGCCCACACCTGCGACTCGATGGCCGATCTCATGCATCCGTTCCTCGATGCTTCGCCGCTCGAGGCCAAGCTGCTCGATCCCGGACGGGACGACTACTACGGCCATGCCGGCGCCTTCACCGACTCCCAGGACTCCCCCTGGCTCGTGCAACTCGATCGCCAGCAACCGTTCACGGCGACCATCTCGGGCCCCGGCGGCGTGTCGGCCGACGTCCCGGGTCTGGACTGCGCGCAGACCTGTACGACCACGTGGAACGCCTCGACGCGCCTCACCTTGAGAGCCGTTCCCCGTCCGGGGTCGAAGCTCGTTCGCTGGAGCGGCGCGTGCACGGGCGCCTCGACGTGCGTCGTCACGGTGGCGCCCGGAGCCGCCGTGTCCGCGCTCTTCGCGCCTTCGGTCTACACGGCTCTCCGTCGCGGTGTCGGGCCGGGGAGCGGTGCGTAGCTCGCGCGCCGGGATCACCTGCCGGCCGCGTTGCTCGGCGGCGTTTCCGTCGTTCGTCCCCGTCGCGGCTGACGGCGACACCGGCGAAGGGCTGGCGGTTCCGTTCGTGGAGCGGCGCGTGCCGTGGAACTCGACCCGTCTGCACGGTCCCGATGACCGCTGCGACGAGCGCGCGCGCGGTCTTTTCCCGCAGCGTAGTTCAAGCCTGAGGCGGGCGAGGCGATCAGGTAGCGTCCTTCACATGGAGGCCAAGCACGACGTGCTCGTCGTCGGCGCCGGCTGCGCGGGAATGCGCGCGGCGATCGAGGCTTTCGACGCCGGCGCGGACGTGGCCATGATCTCCAAGATCCACCCCGTTCGAAGCCACTCCGGCGCGGCCGAGGGTGGGATCAACGCAGCGCTCGGAAACGCCTCCGAGGACGACCCCGAGAAGCACGCGTTCGACACCGTCAAGGGCTCCGACTACCTGGGCGACCAGGACGCGATCGAGATCCTCTGCCAGGAAGCCCCGGACGACGTCTACCAGCTCGAGCACTGGGGAGCCGTCTTCTCCCGCACGGCCGACGGGAGGATCGCGCAGCGTCCGTTCGGAGCCGCCGGCGAGCCGCGTACCGCGTATGCGGCCGACATCACCGGCCACGTGCTCATCCACGTGCTCTACGAGCAGGTGATGAAGCGCGACATCAAGACCTACGAGGAGTTCTTCGCCTGGAAGCTGGTCATCGACGACGATCGTTGCCAGGGCGTGATCTCCTGGGATCTGCTCGACGGCGGCCTGAAGTCGATCGGGGCGAAGACGGTGATCCTCGCCACCGGCGGCGCCGGCCGCCTCTACACCGGTACGACCAACGCCTATGCCTGCACCGGGCGACGGTATGACCATGGCGCTGCGCGCGGGGGTCGCGCTCAAGGACATGGAGATGATGCAGTTCCACCCGACCACGCTCGCGCCGACGGGTGTGCTGATCACGGAAGGGTGCCGCGGGGAGGGCGCGTATCTCCTGAACGCCCAGAGCGAGCGCTTTCTCATCCGCTACGCCCCGAACGCGATGGAGCTCGCCTCGCGCGACGTCATCTCGCGAGCCGAGCAGACGGAGATCGACGAGGGGCGCGGCATCGACGGCAACGTCATGCTCGACCTGCGGCATCTCGGCGCCGAGCGAATCCTCGAGCGGCTGCACGGGACGCGCGAGCTCTCGATGACCTTCGCGGGCGTGGATCCGATCTTCGAGCCGATCCCCGTTCGGCCGGGCGCCCACTACCACATGGGCGGCGTCGACACCGACGTCTGGGGCCGCACGAGCCTCGAGGGTCTCTATGCGGCCGGCGAGGTTGCCTGCGTCTCCGTCCACGGAGCGAACCGGCTCGGCGGCAACGCGCTGATGGAGACGATCACGTACGGCAAGCGAGCGGGCGCTCATGCGGCGGACTGGGCGCTCTCCAACACGACGATCACCGTGCCCGAGTCCGCCGAGCGAGATGCCGCAGCGCGAGCTCGAGGCGCTGCTCGACCGTACCGACGGTGAGCGTCCCTGGCAGATCCGCGACGAGCTTGCGGAGACGATGCACGTGAACTTCGGCGTCTTTCGGCGCGAGGAGCAGATGCTCGCGCAGGGCGATCTCGTCCAGAAGCTGCGGGAGCGCTACGAGCGTGTCGTCGTCGACGACAAGGGAGACGTCTTCAACACCGACCTCACGCAGGCGCTCGAGCTCGGGTTCCTGCTCGAGCTCGCCGATTGCATGATCGTCTCGGGGCTTGCGCGGAAGGAGAGCCGCGGCGCCCACGCCCGCCCCTACGATTACCCCGGCCGGGACGACGAGAACTACCTGAAGCACACCCTCGTCACCTGGGAGGACGACGCCCCGAAGCTCGACTGGAAGCCGGTGACGATGACGAAATGGGAGCCCGAGGAGAGGAAGTACTGACGTGATGCAGGTGCCCCTCAAGATCTGGCGCTACGACCCCGTCGCGGGCCAGAAGAAGCTCGTCGAGTACGAGGTCGACGCTCCCGAGTGGGTGACGCTCCTCGACGTCCTCGACCTGATCAAGGACAAGGTCGACGGGACGCTCGCGTATCGCAAGAGCTGCCGGATGATGATCTGCGGCTCGTGCGGGATGCGCATGGACGGCGCGGCCGTGCTCGCCTGCAAGACCCGCATGTACGACATCGTCCAGTCCGGCCACGTCCCCGTGATCTCCGCGATGGGGAACCTCCCGGTCGTCAAGGACCTGGTCGTCGACATGGAGCCCTTCTGGGGGAAGATCCGCGCCGTTCAGCCGTGGCTCGACTCGGGCTACGCGGATCCCGGCGAGAAGGAGCACATCGTCTCGCAGGAGCAGATGGACGTGATCCACAAGGAGTCGCTCTGCATCATGTGCGGCTGCTGCGTCTCGGAGTGCAACTCGATGGAGGCCGATCCCGACTTCCTCGGCCCGGCGGCCCTCGCGAAGGGCATGCGCTTCGTGGGCGACGCGCGAGACAAGGCCGACGTCGAGCGGCTCCAGACGTACTCCGAGGAGCACGGCATCTGGGACTGCACCCGCTGCTACTTCTGCCAGGAGCGCTGCCCCAAGGGCGTCGATCCGCGCGACGCGATCGCGAAGCTCGGCGCGCAGGCGATGGAGAAGGGCATCGACTCGGACATGGGCGCGAAGCACGCGAAGTGGTTCGTGACCTCCGCGAAGACGACGGGCTGGCTGCGCGAGACCGAGCTCGTGCCGAAGACCCAGGGCGTCGTCAGCGCGCTCACCGAGGTCGGATTCGCCATGCAGCTCTTCAAGCGCGGCAAGGTGCCGCCTCCGGTTCCGCCGCACGTCGCCGAGAACGTGGGGGAGGCACGCGCGCTCTACGACCTCGTCAAGCAGCAGGGCCGCGACGGCGCCGCGGGAATCGTGCAGGTCGAGCACGCGCTCTCCCGAGTCGAGTTCGAGCACGAGCAGGAGGGTCAGGAGCCGTACGGCGAGGGCTCGTTCCCGGCGCCGCTGCCGCTTCCGGACCGTGGGGAGGAGGTCGTCGAGTGAGGACCGTCGCGTACTACAAGGGCTGTCTGGCGGCGCTCTCCGCGAAGGAGCTCGACACCTCGACGCAGGCGCTGGCGCCGAGGGTCGGCCTCGAGCTGATCGAGCTCGAGTCGGTCACCTGCTGCGGCGCCGGCGACATCCACGAGGCCGAGCCCGACTTCTATCTCCACCTGAACGCCCGCATCCTCGCCTACGCGGAGGAGACCGGCGCGGACACGCTGATGACGGTCTGCAACGTCTGCACGCTCAACCTGCGCCAGGCAAACCATGCGCTCAAGGGCGATGTCGCGCTGCTCGACCGCGTCAACGAGAACCTCGAGTCGGTCGGCGCCCCTGCGTATTCCGGTGGTGTCGAGGTCATGCACCTGCTCTGGCTGATCGCGGCCGGAGAGGGCTACGAGCTGCTCCAGGAGGCCGCGCACAAGGGCCTCAAGGGGCTCAAGATCGCACCCTTCTACGGCTGCCAGATCCTGCGTCCGTCGAAGCTCCTCGGCTTCGAGGACCCGGACAAGCCCTCCTCGCTCGAGCGGATCATCGAGGCGTGCGGCGGCGAGCCGATCGACTATCCCGCGAAGATCAAGTGCTGCGGGTTCCCGATCATCCAGGCCCGCGAGGAGGTCGCGCTCGCAGAGCTCATCCAGCCGATCGAGCAGGCGCGCGAGGCGGGCGCCGACGCGATGGTCACGCCCTGTCCGCTCTGCCATCTCTCGCTCGATGCCTGGCAGCTCAAGCTCCGCGAGCAGACGGGCAAGGACTTCCAGATGCCGATCCTGCATCTCTCGCAGCTGATCGGGGTCGCGGCCGGCCTGGACGGAGCCGACCTCAAGTTCAAGCGCCACGTGACCTCCGTCGCGCCCGTCGTCGAGAAGCTGTCCGTCTGACACCCGGCCACACAGAGGCACGGCCGAAAGGGACGCCGAGTTACAACTCGTAACTTGGCGCTTCGCTCGCGGGCGTGATCGCCGTCTGGATCGCGTTGGGGTGGGCCTGCTTGCCGTCGCGAGCGCTCGCCTGGGGCTGGTTCGAGGCGGGCTGGCTTCGGAAGCGTGTGCTGGAGGTCGCGCTGGACGGCGTTCCCTCGGAGCTCGACGGCCTGCGCATCGCCCATCTCTCCGACTTCCATCTCGGCGTGCCCTCACGAGGGCGTCGGGCGGTGGAGGAGGCGGTGTGTGGGTCGAGGGAGCGCCGTCCCGACCTCGTCGTCGTGACCGGCGACCTGCTCTCGCGCAACGCGGGCATTCCCGAGCTCGAGCGGCTGCTGCGAAGAGCTCGCGCCCTGCTTCGTCGTCCTCGGGAACCACGACTTCGCCGACAGTCGCGATCCGTTCTCGCAGCGCGTCGATCCGGCGTTGTTCGACACGCTCGATGGCGTGGTCGTCCTCGCCGACGAGGCGCTCGAGCTCGAGTTGCGCGGGAAGCCGGTGCAGATCGTCGGCGTCGATCCGAGGACGTATGCCGCGCGGCGGGCCGAGCCTCAGCTACTCGCCGACGCCGGCGCGGCTGCTCCGTATCCTCCTCTGCCACTTCCCGGGCATCGCGCGGCGGATTCCCGCTGACGCGTTCCACCTCATCCTGGCCGGGCACTACCACGCGGGTCAGATCGTCGTGCCGCTACCCGGGCGGGAAGCTCAACCTCGCCCACCCGCGGATACGCGACGTCGAGGGCCTCTTTCGCTACGGCACGAGCGTCTTGCACGTCTCTCCCGGCCTCGGGACGACGTTCGTCCCATTTCGCTTCTTCGCCCGGCCCGAGGTCACCGAGCTGGTTGTACGATCGTCGTAGGATGGAGCGGCGTCCCCTCATCTCTGCAGGACGTGCTCGCGCGCTACGCGGCCGACGCCGCGCTGGGGGTCGGCGGGGTCTCCGGGCTCGCGAACGGGCCGCTCAACCGGGGCAAGTCCGTTTCCGTGAACGGCGACGAGGACACGCTCGCCGATCGAGCTCGACCTCGAGCTGGAGTGGGGACAGAGCTCGGCCGAGGTCGGCAAGGAGGTGCAGCGGCGCGTCTCGGAGTATCTCGAGCGCATGGCGAACGTCACGCCCGCGTCCGTGGAGGTCGTCTTCGGCACCGTCAGCCCGCCGCCTCCTCGGCGATGACCTCCCGTCTCGCCGGGCTCACGGGCGCGACGCTCGAGACGGCGCCGGCCGTCTGCCAGTCCTGTGTGTGGTGGCAGTCGCGCGGGAACCGCGAGCCGGAGAAGCGGAAGTGGGTCGAGCGCGCCGAGTCGGAGTGGGGTGCGTGGGGCACGGTCTACCGCGATGACGACGGTCGGGTGCTCGGTTCGATGCAGTACGGCCCGGCGCAGCTCTTTCCGCGGGCCGCCGACCTCCCCGCCGGCCCGGCCTCGGACGACGCGGTGCTCGTCACCTGCGCGTATCTGCTCTCGGACTCGCAGCCCTGGGTGGAGCAGTCGTTGTTCCTGGCAGCGATCGGCGAGACCCGGGACAAGGGCGTCCGCGCCCTCGAGGCGTTCGCGTACCGCTACCGGGAGGGCACGACCGCGGCGGAGCGGTTTCTCGTGCATCGAACGGTCTTCCCGCGGGATTTCCTGGCCGACTTCGGGTTCCGAACCGTCCGTTCCGTCGGCCGGATCGAGCTGGCGCGGCTCGATCTCGGCGGGCTCCAACCCGTCGAGGAAGGCGCCCGGGAGAAGGTGCTTCAGGTCGTCAAGGACGCGTTCCAGCCGGCGCCCGCGCCGGCGCCCCCCGGCTGAATCCTTCGCGGATTCGCGCGCGCTAGACCGCTGCGCGACTCTCGAGCACGAGCTCGGCGATCTGAATCGCGTTCAGAGCAGCGCCCTTGCGCAGGTTGTCGCAGGCCAGGAACAGGGCGAGCCCGTTCTCGGCAGCGGAGTCGCGCCGGATCCGGCCGACGAGGACCTCGTCCAGGCCCGTGTGCGCCGAGAGGCGAGGGGAACGGCTCCGATCGCAGGCCCGGCGCAGCGGCGAGCAGTCGCTCCGCCTCATCCGCCTCGAGTGGCTCCTCGGTTTCGACCCAGACTGCCTCGGCATGCCCGACCAGCACCGGCACCCGGACGCACGTCGCGCTCACCGGGAGGTCGGGAAGCTCCAGGATCTTTCGTGTCTCCGCGCGGATCTTCGACTCCTCTTCGAACTCGAGCCCGTCGAAGTCCCAGTCCATGCGCAGGTCATGCGCCTCGACCGTCTCCTCGCGTAGTCGCTGCATCGCCTGCGACCCGGCCCCGGCGGCCGACTGATACGTAGCGACGCGCACACTGCGTAGCCCGACGGCATCTTGCAGCGGCGCAAGCACCATGGTCAGCGGGATCGAGCAGCAGTTCGGATTCGCGAGGATCCCGGAGTGCTCCGCGGCGCGCTCGCCGTTCACCTCCGGGACCACGAGCGGGACGCCGTCGTCCAGCCGGAACGCAGACGACTTGTCGATGCAGAGCGCTCCTCCGCGGACTGCATGCGGTACGAGCTCGCGGCTCGCGGATGCGCCGACGGAGAAGAGGCAGATGTCGAGATCGCCCGCACTGAGAGCGTCCTCTGTGGCCTCCTCGACGACGAGCTCGCCGAGTCGGGTGCCGGCCGACCGAGACGAGGCGAATGCCCGCACCGACTGCGTGTCCGCGTTCGCGCAGGAGTTCGAGCGTGACGCGCCCGACCGCACCGGTTGCGCCTATGACCCCGATCCGAGGCCCGTCTGGCATCCTCGTTGTCGCGTTCTCGGGCATTCCTCCATCTCCTCCGCCGACGACCACGTGCGGCCGTCGCTGCGCGACGCCGAGCGCACGTCGCTCGTGGTTTCTCGCGAAGCCGTCCGAGCGTAGCTGCCGGGCCCGATCCCGAGCGCCGTCGTCCGACGAACGCTATCCGCCGGTGCCGGCCGTGTAGTGCGCCTGCACGCGTGCCGCCGAAAGCGCGCTGCCGTAGATGGCCACCTCGTCCACGCGCCCGGGCAGGAAGTACTCGGGCGGCGCGATCGGTCGCGCCGCTCGCGATCCGCAGCGGCCGCTGCGTGTTCTGCAGGTAGCCGGCTGCCCGAGGAGCCCGCGAGCGCGCCGTTCACGTACAGGCGCGCGGTCGTGCCGTCATAGGTCCCGACCAGGTGCGTCCACTGGTTGAGGACGATCGGCGGGCCCGCTGACGATGTTCCAGCTCGCCGTTCCCGAGCCACAGCTGCCAGGTGTTGTCGGAGGCGGCGTACAGGATGTAGCCGCGCGCAGCCCCGGGCGCGCAGTCGCGGCTCGTCACGACCGAGCGGAAGGTGCCCTGGCCGCCGGTCAGGTACGCCCACGCCTCCACCGTCAACTGAGCCGGGTTGAGCGCCGCCGGTAGGGGACGTTCACGTACTGGCTCGATGCCGTTGAAGCCGACGGCCGTGTTCGTGTCGCCCGCCAGCGCTCCCGGCAGGCCCGAGGAGGGCGTGTCCAGGTACGAGCCCGTGCGGTTGTTGCCCGCTGGAGTCGGCGGCCGTGGTGCCGCTCGCCTCGCCCAGGCGCCAGTAGGCGAGCGGGGAGTCGGCGAGCACCGCTGGCGTGTAGCTTGCCGCCTCCGCGGCCTGGTCGCCGTGATCGTGAGCGGGTCGGAGTCGTCGGACGCGCCCGCCGTTGTCGGTCACCCGCAGGCGCACCGTGTAGGTCCCGGCCACCGTGTACTGGAAGGAGGGCTGCGCGGCGGTCGAGTCGTCGAACTGGCCGTCCCCGTCGAGATCCCAGGCGTAGGAGGCGATCGTCCCGTCCGGGTCGCTCGAGCCCGTGCCGAGAAGTTGACGGTCAAGGGCACCGTCCCGCTCGTCGGCGAGGCCGCGGCGACCGCGTTCGGAGGCTGGTTGCCGCCTCCGCCCGAGGTGCCCGCCGTGTAGTGCGCCTGCACGCGCGCAGCCGAGAGCGCGCTTCCGTAGACGGCGACCTCGTCGACGCGCCCGGGCAGGAAGTACTGCGGCGCGCGATCGGTGCGCGCCGGTCGCGATCCGCAGCGGCCGCTGCGTGTTCTGCAGGTAGCCGGCTGCCGTGGAGCCGACGAGCGCGCCGTTCACGTACAGGCGCGCGGTCGTGCCGTCGTAGGTCCCGACCAGGTGCGTCCACTGGTTCAAGACGATCGGCGGGCCCGCTAGACGATGTTCCAGCCGCCGTTCCCGAGCCAGAACTGCCAGGTGTTGTCGGAGGCGGCGTACAGGATGTAGCCGCGCGCGGCCCCGGGCGCGTAGTCGCGGCTCGTCACCACCGAGCGGAAGGTCCCTGGCCGCCGGTCGGGTAGGCCCAGGCCTCGACCGTCAACTGTGCCGGGTTGAGCGCCGCCAGGTAGGGCACGTTCACGTACTGGCTGGAGCCGTTGAAGCCGACGGCCGTGTTCGTGTCGCCCGCCAGCGCGCCCGGCTGGCCGAGGAGGGCGTGTCCAGGTACGAGCCCGTGCGGTTGTTGCCGCTCGAGATCGGCGGCCGTGGTCCCGCAGGTCTCGCCCAGGCGCCAGTAGGCGAGCGGGGAGTCTGCCAGCACGGCGGCTTGTAGCTGCCGCCTCCGCCGCCCGAGGTCGCCGTGATGGTGAGCGGGTCGGAGTCGTCGGACGCCCCGCCGTTGTCGGTCACCCGCAGGCGCACGGTGTAGGTCGCGGCCACCGTGTACTGGAAGGAGGGCTGCGCGGCGGTCGAGTCGTCGAACTGGCCGTCCCCGTCGAGATCCCAGGCGTAGGAGGCGATCGTCCCGTCCGAGTCGCTCGAGGCGGTGCCCGAGAAGTTGACGGTCAAGGGCACCGGACCGCCGGTCGGCGAGGCGGAGGCGACCGCGGTCGGAGGCTGGTTGCCTCCTCCACCCGAGGTGCCCGCGGTGTAGTGCGCCTGCACGCGCGCAGCCGAGAGCGCGCTTCCATAGACAGCGGTCTCGTCGATCCGCCCCGGGCAGGAAGTACTGCGGCGCGCGATCGGTCGCACCGGTCGCCACCCGCAGCGGCCGCTGCGTGTTCTGCAGGTAGCCGGCTCCCGTGGAGCCCACGAGCGCGCCGTTCACGTACATGCGGGCGGTCGTGCCGTCATAGGTCGCGACCAGGTGCGTCCACTGGTTCAAGACGATCGCCGGCCCGCTGACGATGTCCCAGTCGCCGTTTCCGAGCCAGAACTCCCAGGTGTTGTCGGAGGCGGCATAGAGGATGTAGCCGCGCGCAGCCCCGGGCGCCCAGTCGCGGCTCGTCACCACCGAGCGGTAGGTCCCCTGGCCGCCGGTCGGGTAGCCCAGGCCTCCACCGTCAGCTGTGCGGGGTTGAGCGCCGCCACGTAGGGGACGTTCACGTACTGGCTGGAGCCGTTGAAGCCGACGGCACGGTTCGTGTCGCCCGCCAGCGCTCCCGGCTGGTTCAAGGAGGGCGAGGCGACGTACGAGCCCGAGCGATTGTTGCCGCTCGAGTCGGCGGCCGTGGTCCCCGAGGTCTCGCCCAGGCGCCAGTAGGCGAGCGGGGAGTCTGCCAGCACGGCGGCGTTGTAGCTTCCGCCTCCGCCGCCTGGTGCGTACGTCGCGGTGTACGTGGCGGCGGCGTTGGCGACGATCGAGTGGGTCTGCGCTCCACCGTCCGACCAGCTCGAGAAAGCATAGGACGTTCCGCCGAGTACCTGCGGCGAGGTCGCGGTCACCGTGTTCGTCGACCCTCGAATCACGGTCCGGGTGAACGGGGTCGTGCCGCTCGAGCTACCTACCGTCAATTGCAGGCCGGAGGGCGAGGCCTGGAAGCTCAATACGACCGTCTGCGGGTTCAGCGTCACCGACTCGGTGTCGGAGCCTCCGTTGGCGTCGTTCGCGGTCAGACGGAGCTCGAGCGAGGAGGGGTACTCGTGGTCGGGGGCCGAGAACGAACCGCTCGCGACGCCCGACCAGGTCTGCACCTGATGCGAGTGACAGCCCGCCGGACAGTGCTGGATGAGGAGCTCCCACGAGAGCGAGGAAGCTGGAAGCGTGCCCTGCTGCTGGTCGGATGCGCTGCCCGAGAAGGAGATCGTGTCTCCCACCTTCCAGGTTGTCGAGGCGCCGGGCGTGAGAATCGTCGCCACCGGCGGCGTGTTGCCGGCATTGATCGTGATCGGCGAGCTCGTCGCCGTCGCACCCTGGTTGTCGGTCACGCGGAGTCTCGCCGAGTACGTACCGGGTTGATAGGTGAACGCAGGCTGGGCGACGGTCGAGTCGTCGAACGCGCCGTCACCGTCGAGGTCCCAGGCGTAGCGCGACCGGCCCTTCGGGGTCGCTCGAGCCCCGTCCGTCGAAGTTCACGCAGGAGCGGCGCGGTCCCGCTCGTCGGGTTGGCCGTTGCGACGGCAGTCGGCGGCTGGTTCGACGAGAGGTAGCGGATACGCCGAATCGTCCCGCCGTCGAAGTCGACGTAGTAGAGGTCGCCGCCGGGGCCGAACTGCAGGTCGACCGGTTCGCGGCGCCGAGACGAAGGTCTCGATCGACTCGGGCGAGGGCAGCGGGCCGCCGCCCGTGCGCATCGCCCAGATGCAGTCGCGCGAGTAGTCGGCGAAGAACAGCGCGCCCTGGTAGGCGGCCGGGTAGCGTGCTGCCCGGTCGCCGAATTGAAGGCGAGCCCGGACGATCGACGAGCTGCCGGTCGGGCACGTCTCGCCGGGGACGACCTTGTCGCGTGGTGGTAGCGTAAGAACGGCGCCGTGTCGGCGCTTGGCCCGCGGCGTAGAGGTTCTCGCAGATGCTCGAGGTCGGCGCGTCGTAGCCGGGCTGCGCTGCGGCGCCCTCGTAGCAGGGCCAGCCGAAGTTCTCGACGCACGGCGTCGGTCGGGGTCGACGATCCGGTTGATCTCCTCCCACGTCGTTCCAGCCCACGTCGCCGACCCAGAGCTCGTTCGTGCCCGGGCGGAACGTGAAGCGGAAGGGATTGCGGAGGCCGTAGGCGACGATGCGGCGCGCGTTGGGGTCGGGCTCGCCGCGAGCGGGTTGTCGGGCAGGCCGGCGCCGGTCGTCGGGATCGACGCGGATGACCGTCCCGTCGAGCGTGACCGGGTCGCCGGCGTGCGCAGGTCCTGGCTGCGCAGCGCGCCGCCTTCGGCCGTCGGCGGGGTCAGCGTCGCGTCCGACGCCGCCCGGCGGATCGCCGCAGGGGTTGACGCGGGTTGCCGTCCTGGCCGTAGTCGACGAAGTTGAAGCTCGCGCCGTCGCCGCCGCTCACGTAGAGGGCGCCGTCGGGGCCGAACTCGAGCGTGCCGACCGAGTGGCTCGGGTACTGCTGGCACCAGTCCTCGATCAGGACCTGCTCGGAGCCGGTCATCACGTTGCCGGCGCGCCTGCAGGCGCGACAGGCGGCCGCTCACGACGCAGCCGTCGGTGGTCGCGCCCGGGCGGGTTCGGGCACCGTCGGAGTCGCGCCGGCCGTACCCCAGCGCGGCGCGGTGCCGCCGATCGCCGCGTCGTGCGTGTAGAGGACGTAGACGTAGGCGTGCGGGAAGTCGGGATCGGGAAGTTCGGGTCGAGCGCCATGCCCGAGCAGGCCCGCGGTCCCAGAAGTTGTGGACCTTCGTCGCCAGGTCGGCGAAGACGGTCGGCGTCGTGTCCGACGAGGTTGTCGAAGACCTTGATCAGGCCGCTCTTCTCCGCCACGAACACGCGGCCGTCGGGGGCGAAGCGGACGACCGTCGGGTTGGTCAGGCCGCTGAAGGCGGTGGTCTCCTGAAAGCCGGCCGGCACCGCGACGGTGGCGGACTTCGCTCCTCCAGCCGAGCCGACGATCAGCAGGGCTGCGA
>CAWIQX010000011.1:0-15283 GCA_963838395.1 uncultured Actinomycetes bacterium | reverse complement strand
CGCGTTCGTGAAGTTGTCGAAGCCAACCCAGTTGCCGGAGAGCGACCCGCCGATCGCGTCGGTGAAGCTCAGGTAGATCGCCCAGACGAACGGGACGCCCACCACGAGCACCATGAAGATGACCGCAGGGGCGATGAGCAAGGGCGCGAGAACGCGGCGGCTCTCGAGCGCATGCCGCCAGCGCCGCCCAGCCGGTTTCACCCGTGCCGCCTGCGCCTCCATGAGACCGGCCCGATGCTAGTAGATTCCGGTTCCGGAGACAGACGTGGCCGAGATCACCCTCGAGAGCCTCACGAAGGTCTACCCCGACGGCACGCAGGCCGTGACCGACCTGCAGCTGGACGTCGCGAGCGAGGAGTTCGTCGTGTTCGTCGGCCCGTCCGGGTGCGGCAAGACGACCGCCCTCCGGATGATCGCGGGCCTCGAGCCGATCACCTCCGGGGAGGTGCGGATCGACGGCAACGTGGTCAACGACCTGCCGCCGAAGGACCGCGACATCGCGATGGTCTTCCAGAACTACGCGCTCTACCCGCACATGGACGCGGCGAGGAACATGGGCTTCGCGCTGAAGATGCGTGGGCTGCCGAAGGGGGAGATCGACACTCGCGTGCGTGAAGCCGCACGCATCCTCGGCCTCACCGACTCGCTCCACAAGAAGCCGCGCACCCTCTCCGGCGGGCAGCGGCAGCGCGTGGCGATGGGGCGGGCGATCGTCCGCAACCCGCAGGCCTTTCTCATGGACGAGCCCCTCTCGAACCTCGACGCGAAGCTGCGCGTGGAGATGCGCGCCGAGATCTCGCGCATCCAGCGCGACCTCGGCGTGACGACGATCTACGTGACCCACGACCAGACCGAGGCCATGACGATGGGCGATCGCGTCGCCGTGATGCGGAACGGGTTCCTCCAGCAGATCGCCGTCCCCAAGGAGCTCTACGAGCGCCCGCGCAACCTGTTCGTCGCCGAGTTCATCGGCTCGCCGGCGATGAACCTCGTCGTGGCCGACGTCGCGCGCGAGAACGGCGAGGTCTCGGTCGCCTTCGGCCCGCATCGGCTTCGGCTCGTGCCCGAGACGCTCGACAGACACCCCCGGTTGTCCGGATACGAGGGACGTCAGGTGATCCTCGGGATCCGGCCCGAGGACATCGAGGACGCCGCGGTGCTGCGGGACGCGCCTCCCGACCGCATGATCTCCGTCGTCTGCGACATCCGGGAGGACATGGGCTCGGAGGTGTACGTCCACTTCAACGTGCCCGCGGAACCCGTGACGACAGGAGAGGTCGTGGTCGTCGACGATGCGGAGGACCACGAGGCGAGGCTGGCCGCGGAGCGCGAGCGAGGCGGAGGCGTCGCCTTCATCGCCCGCCTCGAGCGAACGACGGAGGCCCGCGAGCGCCAGCCCCTCACGCTGGCGGTCGACGTCACGCGCCTTCACTTCTTCGATCCCGAGACCGGGGTCGGGCTCGACGGAAGCGCACCGTAGCGCCGTCATCGACGATTGATCGCGCCTCGGACGACGGCGAGCTCCGACCGAGCCTCGCCCCGCATCACCATCGGACAGGGAAACGAGGGCCTCTCTGGAACCAACGGAGGATGCTCACGGTTTTCCTGTTCGAGGAGCGCGAGTCCAGGCGCGTGGAGGACGTGCGACCGACGCTCGACGGGCTCGGGGAGAAGGCGCTGCTGTGGCTGGCACTACGCGACCCGACCGAGGCCGAGGTCGCGGCTGTGCAGGAGGCTCTGGAGCTCAGTGACGAGCAGGCACGAAGGTTGCTCGAGCAGCCGCCCCGCGCTTCCTTGGTGGACGCGGGCGAGCATTTGCATGTGACGCTGTATGTGGCCAGCGGCGAGGGCGGCGAACCCGTCCTCCGTCCCGTCGAATGCGTGCTCGGCCCCAACTGGGTCGTGACAGCTCACGAGGCCGAGATCGAGGTGCTCGAGGAGTTCCGCGAACGCGCCGAAGGAGGAGGTCAGATCGGAGAGCTGGACTCCCCGTCATTTGTCGCGGCGGTTGCCGATTGGGTCGTCGCCAGCTACTTCCGCGCCTTCGAGGAGGTCGAGAGCGAACTGGAAGAGCTTGACGCGAGAATCATGGCCGACATCCCCAAGAACGTGGCCGACGAGCTCGCACGGCTGGTCGAACTGCGCCGCTCGATCGGGACGCTGCGACGTGCGCTCGCCCCGCACCGTGAGGTGATCGTCGCTCTCGCCCATCCCGAGCTCGACCTACTGTCGACCGAGACATCGGCGGAGCGGTTCGCCGCCATCGAGAGTCGGGTGACACAGGCAGTGGAGGCCGCACGAGAAGCGAAGGAGTCGACGCGTGGCTCATTCGACCTCCTCGTCGCCCGAATCGGACAGCGGACAAACGACATCATGAAGTTGTTCACCCTGGTCACGGTGATTCTCCTGCCCGCGACCGTGCTCGCAGGAGTGATGGGGATGAACTTCCAGGTCGGCCTCTTCGACCTGGTCTGGATGTTCTGGGCGGTGATCGCCGCGATGCTCGCCATCGCCGTGCTCGTGCTCTCGATGGCCCGCAATCGAGGCTGGATCTAGCCGCCGTTCGACCCGGGCACCAGGCCCCATTGCGATGACGATCGCGAGGGGGAGGGGTACCGAGGTACACAGACTCGCCTAGTCGGAGGTCGCGCGGGATCGCCGATGGGGAAACGCGTTGCGACGGCGTGTTAGACGCTTGTCAGATCTCAGGCGCTCGAGCCCGGCCTACCGGATTGGAGATCCCCTCGCGTGCGCGAGAGAGCAGGTGGTAGGCGTTCGCGACGGCCGCAGCTGCGCTCACGCGAGGCCCCAGTCGGGCTGGCCGCCGCGCATCTCGAAAGCGGCGCAGGAGGCCACGCGTCGGCGTGCGAGTCTGGCGGCGGACGAGCACGAACGGCTGGCCGCGCGGCCACCACGACGCGCTTCCTCGCAACCGGTCAACGGCGTCGCATGCTCATGGTGCGTGGGCTGTTGGTCGGCGCGGTGAAGCCGCCGCGGAGCCCCTGAGTTGTGCACGGCGCCAGGGGACGACGACCTCTTGCACGAGGAGGTCGACGATCGCTGCGGCGGGGACGGCGACGAATGCGCCGATGGCCCCGCCGAGGGAGGCGCCCACGAGAACGGCGACGAAGACGAGCAAGGGGTGGATGTCGAGCTGATCGCCCTCGATGAGCGGGGAGATCACGTATCCCTGCAGGTTTTGGATCACGATCGAGGCCACGAACGTGAGCACGAACGTTCGCGGGCTGTCGAGCGCTGCGATCGCGAGGAGTGGGATGCGCGCCAGCCAGCTGCCGACGAGGGGGATCAGCTCTCCGAAGGCGACGATCACGGAAAGCGGAATCGCGAACGGCACCCCGATCGCGATCAGCGAGACGTAGGTGAGCGCCCCGACGATCGCCATCACGATGACCTTCGCCCGGAGGTACCCGCCGATCCGCAGCCAGGTCCGGTCAAGCACGAGGCCGGCGCGACGCCGATGATCGGGGTGCGTCAGCGATAGGACGAAGTCGCGGATACGCAGCCGATTCGTCAGGAGGAGCAGCGAGACAAAAAACACCGCAAGTAGGTCGATGAAGATCGAGAAGACGTCGCCGGGAAGCGCCGCTGCCCGCTCGCCTGCCCGGTCGAGGATCGCGTCTCCGAGCCGCGACAGCTGTTCGGTGAACGGTGGCAGCACCGGAAAGTCGGCCCGAAGCTCGGCGTACGCCTCACGGATCCCCTCGTAGCGCTCGGCGTACTCCGGGGCGCGGTCGGCGAACTCGACAACCTGGCCGAGCAAGGGAGGCACGACGACCCACCCGATCGCGACGATGAGCGCGAAGCACACGATGTAGATCAGCACCGCCGCCAGCCCGAGCGGCAACCGAGAGCGCCGGTGAAGCCACTCGCTAGGCCCGCTCAGAGCCGCGGCAAAGAGCACGCTCACGAATAGGACAAGCAAGACGTGACGAACCATGAACAACAGGACGACCGCGACGACCGTCAGGACGGCGAACAGCAGCCCAAGATAGACAGGCAGCGCTCGGTGGAGGAGCGACTCCCGGGAATCCCCCCGCGGCATGTCGACGCGATACCCGTGAAACGGCGGTGCTAGTCGCCGCTCCACGCTCGTTGCCGATCAGTCTGCTACGGCTGCTCTCGGATTAGGACCGCGGACGCCCGTCTACGGAACCTTGCGCCGGACTTGTCAGGATCCCGTGCGGTGGGTAATCGTTGAACTGGCATTCCACGCGGTCGGGGAACGCGTGGAAGTACTGCTTTCGGATGCGGCATCCGAGTGGCGGCGCTAGTCGACCTGTAGCCGAGCCGCGGGGCTTGGAGGAGTTCCGCGCCGTGCTGCTCCGCGAGCACGCATGGGGGTAGCGTCGGGGATCAGGCCCCACTGCGATGAGGATCGCGCAGGGGAGGGGTACCGTCGAGCCGCGTCAGTCCCGCGCGTGCGCGCGCGTGCGCGCGAGCACCCTCGGCGAGGTCGGAGCTCACCGGGCGGGCCGGGCGCCGTCGCTCACGACCCGCGGGCGCTCCCGGGCTGCAACTCCTTCTCCCAGGTGGCGAAGCGCGGGTGTGCGGTCATGCCGACGCGCTCGTAGAGGCGCGTGGCGCCCGTCAGCGAGTCTGAGTCGACGTGGAGGTCGCAGCCTCGTTTGCCACGGTCGAGCAGCGTGCGGAAGACGTGCCTCAGCAGCGCCTCGGCGATCCCTTTGCCGCGGTAACGACGACGTGTGCCGAGTGCCGCGACGTAACCGCGCGACGGGTCCTCCTCCGCGTCGGGCCACGCGAACAGGTACCCGGCAACGACCGGCCCGTCCCGCGCGAGGAGCGACACCTCCTTGTCAAATCGCGGCGTGTCGATGAGCCAGTGCCGGAACTCTTCGGGCGTCTCCTCCGTCTCGCCCCAATGGTCGGCAAAGGCTTCGTGGTGCGCGTCGAACGCGGCGGCCACGTCGTGTTCGGGGTCGAGCTGGTCGATGCGGATGCCTGCCGGCACGTCCGGGGCCGGCAGGACGCCTGCGAAGTCGACTCGCATCAGCTGGAAACGGCGGATCTCGTGGTAGCCGGCTGCCACGAGCAGCGCCCCGACGGCGGGCTCGTCGGCAAGCGCGCCCGCGTGGATCACGACACGCGCGCCTGCCGGAGCGAGCTCGAGGAACCGGCGCGCCCGCCGCTCGGTCTCGGCGAGGACCCAGGCGCCCACACCGCGCCCTTGCCAGGCGAGCCCGACGACCCCGAGCGCGAAGACCTCGACGTGCGGCGGGCCGCAGACGACCGAGAGCCAGGCGCAGATTTCCCCGCCGGGCGCCTCGACGACCCCGACGTCGCGCTCGCGGTCGACGACCGGGTTGCTCCAGTGCCGCAGCAGCTGCTCGGTCGACCAGATCGGCGTCCCGAGGTGGACGCGCGCCTCCTCATTGACGAGCTCGGCCGCACGCTCGGCATCCTCGTCGCGGGCCGACCGCAGGCTGAAGCCTTCCGGGAGGCTCACGCCGTCCTCATCGCCGAGATCACAAGACAGGACTCCCAAGAGCTTGCACCAGCCGCGCGCTAGGACTCTGGCATGTAACCGTCCCAATCGCCAGCGCGCCGACCCCGGCCGCAGTGCAATGGAACAGCGTCCTGCCGGCGATTCCATACCAGGTCGTTAGGCGCTCCAGCGTCGCGATTGGCGCGAACTGGATGTGCTCGTCCATCATCGCGGGAGCGCCTTCAGGCGAGGGGAGGGTGGGTACCGAGAGGCCCCGACTCGCCGAGTCGGGTTGCGCCGATCCCTGACGGAATGGCTCGTGCGAGGGCACGGATCGGTGTTTGCATCGTGCTCCACCCGAAGATTCGTCGAGAAGGAATGCGTGCCTTCGCTGCAGTGGAGGCTCCATAGACTGCGCGCGTGTCGACATGCCCTTCCTGCGGTAGGGAGCTCCCGGGGGAGTTCCCGTTCTGTCCGTTCTGTGCCGCGCCGCTGACAGGGCAGGCGGCGGCGTCGGCACGCGAGCAGCGCAAGGTCGTGACGGTTCTCTTCTGCGATCTTGTGGGGTCGACGGCGCTCGGCGAGTCGACGGATCCGGAGGCGCTACGGGCGCGTATGCGCCGCTATTTCGAGGATCTGCGCGCGATTATCGAGCGTCATGGTGGCACGGTCGAGAAGTTCGTCGGCGATGCGGTCATGGCGGTGTTCGGGATCCCGGTGTCGCATGAGGACGATGCTCTCCGCGCGGTGCGTGCAGCGTCGGAGATGCGTGCGGTGATCGCGGAGCACGGCCTGGAGGCGCGGATCGGGATCAACACGGGCGAGGTCGTCGTCGGCGGCGAGGGTGAGACGCTTGTCACCGGAGACGCGGTCAACGTGGCTGCGCGACTTGAGCAGGCGGCGGCTGCGACGGAGACGCTGATCGGCGCCGAGACGCGGCTGCTCGTGCGCGACGCCGTGGAGGTCGAGCCTGTTGAGCCGCTCGCGTTGAAGGGGAAATCCGAGCCGGTCGAGGCGTTTCGGCTCCTCGTGGTGGCGGATCACGCCGACTGGCTTGCGCGGCGGCTCGAGACGCCGCTCGTCGGGAGGGACCGCGAGCGCCGGCGTCTCTGGCGCGACTACGAGGATGCGGTCGCGGACTCCACCTGTCGCCTCTTCACGCTCCTCGGGCCTGCGGGCATCGGGAAGTCGCGCCTCGTGTCGGACTTCCTCGAGCGGGTGGGCGGCTCGGCCGACGTCCTTCGTGGGCGGTGCCTCTCGTACGGGGAGGGCATCACGTACTGGCCGCTCGTCGAGATCCTGATCGCGATCGGTGTCGAGCCCGACTCTGTCATCGGCACGTCGCCGCCGGAGACGCAGCTCGCGTTCCGGCGGCTCCTCGAGGTGCGCGCCGCCGAACGCCCGCAGGTCGTCGTGATCGACGATCTTCAGTGGGCAGAGCCGGTCTTCGTCGATCTGGTGGAGCACATCGCAGATCTCTCGCGAGACGCACGCGTGTTCCTGCTGTGCATCGCGCGGACGGAGCTGCTCGACTCGAGGCCCGGTTGGGGCGGAGGCAAGCTCAACGCGACGTCGCTGCTCCTCGAGCCACTGCGCGCCGAGGAGTGTGAGGCGCTCATCGACCGGCTCGTGACGGACGCGCCGCTCGATGCGCAGCTGCGCACGCGAATCACGTCGGCGTCGGCCGGGAACCCGCTCTACGTCGAGGAGATGCTCGCGATGGTGCGCGAGCACGGTGGGGGAGACGAGATCGTCGTGCCCCCGACGATCCACGCGCTCCTCCAGGCCCGGATCGACTCGCTGGACGCCGACGTGCGCGCGGTCATGGAGCGTGGATCTGTCGAGGGTGAGGTGTTCCACCGAGGTTCCGTGTCCGAGCTCTCTCCGGATCCGCTTCGACCCGCAGTCGGGTCGCATCTCGCGACGCTGGTGCGCAAGGAGCTGATCCGGTCGACGGCACCGACGTTTCCGGACGACGAGGGCTTCCGCTTCCGGCACCTGCTGATCCGGGACGCCGCCTACGAGGCGCTGCCGAAGGCCACCCGCGCCGAGCTCCACGAGCGCTTCGCCGAGTGGCTGTCGGGCCACGACCTCGTCGAGAGCGACGAGATCGTGGGCTATCACCTCGAGCAGGCGCACCGGTACCGGGTCGAGCTCGACCGCTCCGACGCGACGTTGGATGGACTCGCGCGTCGTGCTTCGGCGTGTCTCGCGGCGGCCGGCCGAGGAGCCCTCGAGCGCGGCGACTTCAACGCCGGCCGCTCACTGTACGGGCGTGCGACCAGCCTCTTGCCGGAGCGGGACGAGGCGCGTCTCGCGCTCGCACCAGAGTACGCAGATGCGCTCGTCGAGTCGAACTCTGACGAGGCCTGGAACGTGCTGTCGCAGGCAAGGAAAGCCGTCGACCCCGTGACGCGGGCTCACGCCGCGGTATCGATGGCAACCATGAGGCTCACTACGAACGCGAGCTCGTTCGAGGACAGCGAGGCGTGGCGGAACGAGGCCCGGGCCGTTTTCGAGGCGTCCGGGGACGAGTACGGTCTCGCGCGTTACTGGTGGAGCGTCGCGATGGATCGATGGGCGAGGTTGCGTGTGCAGGAGACGGTCGAGGCGGAGGAGCGCGCGCTTGCGCATCTCGAGCGCGCCGGCAAGAGCGGCGCACGACTGAGAAGAATGATTGGAAGCAGGTTGGGCGCCGGCTATCAGGCCGGTCCGATGCCGGTCGACGAGGCACTCGAGCACATCCGGGCGCTACGGGCACACGAGTACGGCCTGCTCGCAGCAGCATGGTCGAGCGTGGACAACGCACGCCTGCATGCCATGCGAGGAGACGTCGGCCGTGCCCACGAGCTTTGGAGTGAAGCACGCCAGGTATATGTCGACGCGGGTCTCACCATGACCGCCGCTACGTTCGCCCAGGGTGGAGCCGAGATCGCCTTCCGGGCGGGCGACTTCCACGGCGAGGAGGCCGTGCTTCGAGAAAGTCTCGAGATCCTCGAAGGGATCGGCGACCGTGGCTTCTACTCCACCCAGGCTCTCTGGCTCGCGGAGTGCCTGTACCGCGCAGGAGCGGAGGACAACGAGATCGAGGAGCTTTGCGCGAAGGCGCGCGAGACGACCGCCGCCGACGATCTCATCAACTTCGTCTGGCTCGACATACTCAGCGGGCTGCTCCACGCACGCCGCGGCGAGCACGAGCAGGCCGAGCAGAGCTCACGTCAAGCGGTGGCGCTCGCCGAAACAGGGGACTTCAACAACGCACGCTCGGTCGCCCGTGCGTACCTCGCCGAGGTCCTGGCGCTGTCCGGTAGGACCGGTGAGGCGGCGGACGTGGCGGCCGAGGCGTTCGAGATCTTCGAGGCGAAGGGCGATGTTGCCGGCTGGGCACAGTTTCGCTCGCGTCTCTCGTCGGTCGGCGTCGAGGGCGCCTGACCGTCTTCGTCCGGCTCTACCAGGCCATCGGCCGCGCGAGTTCCCCGTAGAGCCATGACCTCCGGGCACGCTGCCTGCGGAGATCGCGGGACCCCACCGCATTACGCTCGTTGTACCCTCGCGCCAGTCACTCCTCGCGTGCGTGCGCGTGCGCGCGAGGGAAAGTGGTGGGCGTTCGGGACGAGGGCAATAGGACCTTGATCGGCCAGACGCAAGGGCCGACCCCACCGCCACGCCGTCACCCGCGCATCGCCTGCTCAGCGGGAATAGGCTCGCTGTTACCCATCAAGGAGGATCGCAGTGAGCATTCTCGTCCGCTTCAACCCGACGAACGTGACGAAGGAGAAGTACGACGAGAGCATTCGGCGGTTGAAGGAGACCGGGGAGTTTCCGGCGCAAGGCATGGAGCTCCACGTCGCCTTCGGACCGGAAGACAACATGCGTGTCAGCGAGGTCTGGGATTCCCGCGAGCAGCTCCAGGCGTTCGGCGAAACGCTGATGCCGATCCTCACTGACATCGGGATCGAGTTCTCGGGCGAACCCGAGATCATCGAGGTGCAGAACATCATCAAGCGCTAGACCCCTCTGCCGGGTCGGCCGCCTCGCAACACGATCGGCCGGCCCGGTCGCCTGCAGGCGGCGATCCACTCCTCCACCGCGGTCGCTCATAGCGCCGATAACGGCCGAGCTCCACGCACGGGAGCGCCCCCGAACGAGTCGACTCGCGCACCCACGACACCGGCACGCCGAGCCAGTCGGCTACCTCGTGTGCGTCGAGGAGCCGCGCGCTGATGTCTTGCACCCCAGGCACAAACGAACGTATGTTCGCGGTACGTGTCTGGAGGAAAACTCGAGGGATCGGCTGGCGCGATCTTCTGGCGAGCAGTGACGAACGGCAACCTCATAGTCGCGGAAACGGTCGCCCGCGAGTTCGAGAAGCTGCCTCTCGACTACGCACTCGCACTCGTCCGCCTGTACGGCGACAAGAAAGATCGGCGGTACGAGTCGGCCGCCCTCCGGTATCTCGAGCGGCTGATCGTGGAGGAGCGCCCGGCGCTTACTGACGTGGCCACGATCGCCGGCTTGCTGGCGGAGCGCACCGTGCGTTAGATGGGAGGCATGGGCGTGGGTGCTCTACTGCCAGGAGTGCGCGGCCAGGCGGAAACGGCTTGAAACAGTGAGCCAGGCCCGTCACCGGGGGTGAAAGAGCACATGGTGCTGGACCGTGTCACGTGCTCGGCCGTGACACTGGAGTCACCGATCTGCTCGCCTAACCCGCGTGCGCGCGCGTGCGCGCGAGAGGAAGTGGTGGGCGTTCGCGACCGTCGCCCGAGCGGCACCGATCACCGCTGCGGAGCTTGCCGGAGCAGAGTGCTCCGGTCATGCGTTAGGTGTGGCACCGGCTCCGAGGCGGCCGCCTGACCGCTGACCAGGACAAGGGCGCCGAGTAAGGCTGGAGCGGCTTCCTCGACGTCATTGCGGAGCGGCTGGCGTCGGGCTGAGCGCCTCTCGCCGCGCGGCGCCGGGCGGGACGCCGACGACGCGCTTGAACGCACGGCTGAAGGCCGCTTCCGACCGGTAGCCGAGGCGGCTCGCGAGTTCCGCAACCGTGACTCGCTCCTCACGGAGGGCGCTGAGTGCGAGATGCATGCGCCAGCGGGTGACGTACTGCATGACCGGCTCGCCGACCAGCTCCGTGAAGCGCGCTGCGAGAGCGGAGCGGGAGATGGCGAGTTCCCGCGCGAGCGAAGCAACCGTCCACTCCCGCGCCGGCTCGCGGTGGATGAACGCGATCGCGCGGCCGATGTGCCGGTCTTGGAGCGCGCCGAGCCAGCCCGCGCGCGCGGCCGGGTCGGTCTCGATCCAGGAGCGGATTGCCTGGATGACGAGGATGTCGCCGAGGCGCGTGACCACCTCCTCGCCGCCTGGTCGCAGCTCTCTCGCTTCCGCGGCCATCAGCCGCAGGGTGCTCTGCAGCCACTCGGCCTGTGGCGAGTTCGACGCCTCCACATAGATCGTCGGCGGGAGGGAGGCGACGAGGTTGCGCGCCGCAGGATGGCCGAAGCGCACCGCGCCGCAGATGAGCGTCGTCCGTGCTCCGCCTTCCCCGTGCACGAGGATCTCGTACCGGTCGCTCACTTGCTCCCGCTCGAGCTTGAGGATCCCGGGGGCGGGAACGCCTGGCGCGCTCCGGAGAGCGTGGCCCCGTCCGTGCGGCACGAGCGCGAGGTGCCCGGCCCGCAGGAAGGTCGCTTCTGCTCCGTCGGTCTCGAGCCAGGCTCCGCCCGACGTCACGACGTGGAACCAGAGGTAGTCCTCGAGCGGCGGCAGCGTCAGTCCCCACTCCGCGGTCAGCTCGGAGCGGCAGTAGAAGGCGCCGTTCATGCGGAGGAAGTGGAGAGCCTCGCCGAGCGGATCCGCGGGCGGCCAGGGGTCGATCGGGTCCATGGCTCGAGTATGAAGCACGTTTCCGTCGAGCGTCCGGAACTCTGGACGTTCGAGCACGTATCTCCGCTTCATAGTCATAGACAGTCCTTGAAACATGGGAGACACTGGACGCATTGCAATTCGACCAAGGAGACGACAATGACAGGCAGCAGGGACATGACGAAGCCGATCCTCGTCCTGGCGAGCAGTGGCAAGACCGGCCGCCGAGTCGTCGAGCGGCTGACGGCCCGCGGCATCCCGACGCGCAAGGGCGTACGCTCGGGGGAACCGCCGTTCGACTGGGACGACCGCGACACGTGGGCGCCGGCGCTTCAGGGCGTCCGGGCGGTCTACGTGCAGCACTACCTTGACGTCCTTCCGGGCGTCGCGGAGATCCTCGGCTCCTTCGCGGAGCTCGCCGTCGCGAACGGGATTCCGCGGCTCGTGCACCTCTCCGGCCGCGGCGAGCCAGAAGCGGAGCTCTCCGCGCAGGCTGTGCGGGACGCGGGCACCGAGGTGACGACTCTGAGCTCGACCTGGTTCAGCCAGAACTTCAGCGAGAGCTACTTCCTGGACGGTCTGCTCGCGGGGGAGCTCGCGCTCCCGGCGGGCAACACGCCCGAGCCGTTCGTCGACGCCGACGACATCGCCGACGTCGCGGTCGCCGCGCTGACCGAGGACGGCCATGTGGGCGAGATCTACGAGCTGACCGGACCGCGACTATTGACGTTCGCCGACGCCGTCGAGGAGATCGCGCGGGCGGCGGGCAGGGAGATCCGCTACGCGCCGGCGTCGATCGAGGACTTCTCCGCCTCGCTGGAGGAGCAGGGAGTTCCGGGCGAATGGATCGAACTGCTCGTCTATCTCTTCCAGGAGGTGCTCGACGGCCGCAACGCCCACCTTGCGGACGGCGTCCAGCGGGCGCTCGGCCGCGAGCCGCGGGACTTCGCAGACTACGCGCGAGACGCCGCCACCACCGGCGTCTGGACACCGGCCCTCGCTCACGTCTAGCAAATACGGTAGGGGCCGGCATGCCCGGCCCCTACCGACGGGCCTACGACCAGGCCCCATCGGCAGCAGGCAATGACGCGCCCATCCGGCGCCGGCCGCCTTGATAGCCGAAATCAGGTCAGGGCTGCTCAGCGCTGGGAAGCGAGGTCGCGCGAGATCTTGCGGGCGAGCGCGAGGGAGTCGCGCCGGGTTTCGAAGAGGTCGCCGCGCACGGTCTCCCGGAGCCCGATCACGTATAGCCCGTGCGGCAAGCCGGCGCCCCAAGGAGCTCCGCCTGCGGGCGCTCGCGCGGGCTCCTCATCGAGTTCGACGAGGTCGGCCAAGGTGCTCCTGTATCCCGTGGCCGCGACGACGGCGTCGAACGGCTCGCTGCGACCGTCGGCAAAGCTGACGTCGCGCTCGGTCAGGCGCTCGACGGCGGGCAGGATCTCGACGCGCCGTGCGCGGAGCTGGCGTAGGAAGCCAACGTCGATGATCGGCGGCCGCCGGGCGGTAAACGGCCCCCACTCGGCCGGCCCGAGGCCGTAACGGCTGAGGTCGCCGATCGTGACCCGCCGTAGCACCGACGCGATCCGGTCTGCAGCTCGAGGCGGCAGCACGGAGGCTGCCATTCCCAGCAGCTGGATAGGGATGCCGACGACGTCCCGGCGGGCTATCGGAGGCGAGGTTCGTACCGAGACGGCAACCCGATTCGCGCCCGATTCCACGAGGTCGGCCGCGATCTCCGCACCAGTGTTCCCGAAGCCCGCGACCAGCACACGCTGGCCCGCGTAGTCCGCTCCGGAGCGGTATCCGCTCGAGTGGACAAGCGAGCCGCGAAATGTCTCCCGGCCGGGCCACTCCGGGACAACCGGAGCGTCGTACTTCCCGGTGGCGACGACGACGATAGGAGCGCGGAGCGCGGCAGCCGGCGCCTCGACGACCCAGCCGTCCCCATCGGCGCGGATGCGCGCCACGTCCGTGTCGAGGCGGACGTCGAGTCCGAACCGCACCACGTAGTCGCGCAGATAACGTGCGAACTCGTCCTTCGCGACGTAGCGCCCAAGCTCACGCGGTAGTGGATGGTGCGCGAGACCGGAGAAGCGCCTGAGCGTGTGGAGCCGAAGACGGTCGTAACGCTCGGCCCAGCGTGCGCCGACCTCAGAGTCGCGCTCAAGCACAGTCGCACGGATGCCGACCCGCCCGAGGGCGCCCGCAGTCGAAAGCCCCGCCGGGCCAGCGCCCACAACGATGACGGGCACGTCATCGGGCATTAAGGCCAGTTAAGCACCGCGCGCGGGATGGTGTCGTGTGGCCACGCGCAGAACGAGCAGGTGAAGCGCATCTCCGCCTGGGCCGCGATCCTCTTCGCCCCGACGCTCGTTGGAACGAACTACGGGATGAACTTCGAGCACATGCCCGAACTCAAGTGGCGACTTGGCTACCCCGCTCGCGCTCGCGCTGATGCTGCTCGTCTCTCTCAGCCTCTACGTCATTTTCAGACGCCGTCGCTGGATCTGACAGGTATGACGCTCGCCTGAGAATGTGAACCATGTGCCGCCTCTTCGGCCGGGCACGTCCGTGACCCAGAAGCTCGTCTTGGTCGGCGGAGTAGGCGGGTTTGATACGTGGTGCTCCCACTCGCACGACCGAGGTCGGCGCGAACCACGACCTCGACGCCCGGCGGCGGCGCCCTGCTCATCTCCCTCACGCTGCTGGCCATTCGGCGCTTTGCCGAGACCTCGTGGCCCCTCGTCCACGGTCGCCCTGGCGTCCTGGCCGGGCTAGAGGTTGATGCCGAGCTTGCGTAGCTCGACGATCGCCGTTCTGCGCCAGCGGATCGTGTCGGGCGAGAACGGCAGCATGAAGGGCATCCCGTTCTGTTTCCGGAGCGGCTTGGCGTCGCGCAGGACGCGGTAGTGACCGGGTGTCGACTCGACTGTGAGACCGGCCGCCTCGAGCCGGCGGATGAACTCGCGGACGTCCTTCCTCATCTCGCCACGGCGCGCCTGTCCTCTGGCTGAAACGAAACGGCGATGGAAGCTACGCAGACCACGGGCCGACCCCGCCGATCCGCTCGACGGTGATGCGGATCACGCTGCCGGGAGGCGGGTCGGCCATGGGTGGGAAGGTGACGTCAGGCCCGAGGTAGACGTGGGCGAGCCGCTGGAGCAACTGGGGCGCGCCGCCTTCCACGAGTCGCGCCCGTCCATGGGCGACGAGGTACTGCTTCAGCCCGGGCGGCTGCAGCGCGGTTCCTTCGATAGAGAGCGCGACGCGCGGATCTCGAGCGATGTTTCGCAGCTTTCGTTGATCGGGGCGGAGATGTCCCGAGACGATCTCGTCGTTCTCAAGTCCGACCCAGACACACGTCACCTGGGGCGAGCCATCCGAGTTGAGCGTCACGAGGTGCGCGAGGGAGCCCGATTCGATCAGCTCCCGGGCGCTCTCTGATAGCTCCATCGGCTTCAGCGTGCCCTACCCGGGCGAGCGTCGCAAGGCGTCCCGAGCGCAGGCCGGACTGCGGAAGGGGCACTCGGCGCGTCCGGGTTGAGCTCGAGCGGCTCGGACTCCGCGGTCACCGGGAGTCGCTGGCGGGCGTGACGGCGCTTGCTGTGATCACCATCGGGCGCGCGGTCACGACCCACCTCCCGCGCCAGCTGTGCGTGGGTAGGCGGGCACCTACCGATTTGAGCGCGTGGACGGCACGACGGTCCATGGCGATCCGAGCGGCGAGTGGACGCTCGCTGAGGACGACGGTGGATGACATCGTGTTCTTCGTCTTGCCGTGCTGGGTGAGCGATCTAGAGCGGAGGGGCTGACTGACAAGCCGTCGGATCAAGAGGGAGCGCCCGCCGACGAGACCTCCGCGTCGGTCGTCCCTCGAGGGCGGGTGGTCTCCGGCCGGTTGACCCATTGTGTGCGTGCGTTCGCCCCGCGACCGGGCGCCCGACTCCGGCCCTCGCGTTT
>CAWIQX010000010.1:0-13927 GCA_963838395.1 uncultured Actinomycetes bacterium | reverse complement strand
CCGGCGACGAGCTCAGCTTCGAGTCGACGCTCTTCTCCAACGTGAACGCGGCAGTCCCTCGGACCGTGCTCGACCGCTTCCCGTTTCGCGACGATCTGACGATGAGCGAGGATCAGGAGTGGTCGCGTCGCGTGCTCCGCGCGGGCTTCGCGCTCGTGTACGAGCCGAGCGCGGCCGTCCGGCACTCGCACGCGTACACGATCGCATCGGCGTTCCGGCGGTTCTTCGACTCGGGCGTCTCCGCCGAGCACGCATACGTCGAGGGCGACGCCTCGCGCGCCGCTCTCCGTCGCGCCGGCGGGCGCTACGCGCGAGGCGAGCTCGCGTGGCTCTGGCGAACCGGCCGGCGGCGCTGGATCCCGTACACGACCGTGTACGAGCTCGGCAAGTTCGCCGGGCTCCAGCTGGGCCTCCGCCACCACCGGCTCCCGCGCGGGCTCGTGACGCGGTTGAGCGCGCTCCCGGCGCCCCTGGGCGCTGCTCCGACCCGTGGCCCGGAGCCGCCCGCCGGCTGAGCCTCAACCCCGCTCGGGCAGCCGCACGACCACCACGCCGTCGTTCGCGACGACGGTCGTCCCGCCGAGCGTCTCCGCGAGGTCGGGCACGCATTCCGGGTCCGCGACGGCGTAGCGCACGCCGAGTCGTGCCGCCAGCGCGGCCCCCTCGGTGCCGCCGGCGAGGATCGCCGCGGCCTGCCGCGCGAGCGGCAGCCTGTCGACGAAGCCGACCTGCCGCTCACCGAACGCCGGCAGCGTCGGCCGGCGGACGAGGTAGGGCACGGCGAAGTGCAGGCACCCGTCGCTGACGATCAGATTCGTGTCGGGCAGCTCGCCACGGTCGAGCCTGTCCTTGAAGGAGACGAGGCCGGAGACCGCCGCGGCGCGCGGCTCGGACTGCACGACACGCTCCGGCAGTCGAAGCCCGACCGAGGCGCGAGCGACGAAGACGAGTACGACGACGAACGCAGCGATCCAGACGACGTGGGCGCCGCGACGCAGGAATGCGACGCCGATCAGGAGCGCCAGCCCGACGCCGACGTAGTAGACGACGCGCTGGTAGTCCAACGACACGTCGACGCGCCACAGCTGGCTGACGAGGACGCACGCGAGCGCCAGCGACGCCAGGGCGAGGAGGGCGGCGTCCTCGCGCAGCCGTCTCGACGTGAGGACGAGCGCCAGCGCGACGAGCGACGCGGCGAGGAACGGCACCCCGTAGTAGTGCTCGACGGCCGCGCGATCGAGCCAGTCCGGGTCGAGGAAGCGCGAGCCCACGGGAGTTCCCAGCGCACGCTCCTGCAGCAACACGTGCCCGAGAACCCCCACACCCAGAACACTCGCGAGCACGACGGCGTACGCAAGCGGTGTCACGACTCCGTCGCTCGCCCACGACTGCAGCACGGCGCGGGGTTGCCCTCGCGCCCTGGCGGAGCGCACGCCGAGATCCACGAGGGGTGCGACGATCACGAACGCGCCCACCACGATCGCGCTCGTCGCGTGCGCGGCCGCGACGCCGAGCAGCACGACGGCGAGGAAGACGATCTGCCGCCAACCTCGCGCGCCGCGAAAGAGCAGCCCGAGCGACATGACCACGAGCGGCACGAACACGATCGCGAACGTCGTGCCGAGACCGTGCCAATAGGCTGGATCGAGCCGGATCGGGGCAACCGCAAAGGCGCCCGCAGCGACGAGGCCGGCGCCGTTGCCCCACAGCGCTGCGGCGGCCGCGTACACGCTCAGCACCGTCAGCGCGGAGAGAACGGCGATGCCGGCCGTCAGCGACCAGGACGAGACGCCGTCGAGCACGAGGACGCTGCCGTAGAGCGCTCCGACCGCGGGGGGGTCGGCGAAGATCCTGTCGTCCTCGGCCGCCAGCGGGTCGTCGATCAGGAGGTGCCCCTGGGTGGCGACCTGGTCGGCGTAGAGGAGGTAGTGGCCCCAATCCGTCCCGCGCGCCTGGAACGGGTACGCGATGTCCCAGGACGAGGCGAGCGCGAACGCAGCGATGGCCGCGAGGGCGAGCAGCGCGAGGAGCTCGGGCCGAAGCGTCGGCGCCGGGGTGTCCCGCCGAACCGTTCTCGACGCCGACCGACGCGAGCGCCAGCAGCGCGACGAAGGCAGCCACGGCGAGGGTGATGGAGACGCCGCCGAGCCGGACGCCGAGAAGCGACGCGGTCGTCAGGAGGGCCGCAAACGAGGAGAGGCCGAGCGCCGGCACGACGGCAGTCCGCACGGAGGCGCGGCCGAGCTCGGCCGGCAGGTACGGCACCAGCACGACCCCGCATGCCGCAACGAGCAGCGCCGTCGCACCGATGTACGGCCCGCCGACGAGCGCCCTGAGACAGAGCTCCAGTGCGACGAGCGCGACTGCGAGAACCGCGGCGCCGTGCGGCCGGCGCCGGGCATAGGTCACGTCGACACGGGATGCGCCCTCAGCACGTTCTCGTCGACGTCGCAGCCCCATCCCGGCCCCGACGGCACGACGAGCTCGCCGTCACGGATCTCGGGAAGGGTGGTCGTGAGCTCCTCGCGCCAGGGCACGTCGTCGACGTCGACCTCCAGCAGCCGCACGTTCGGGATCGCGGCGCACCACTGCGCGGCGATGAAGGTCGCGAGGTGGCTGTAGTAGTTGTGCGGCGCGCAGGCGAGCTCGTGCGTCTCTGCCAGGGCCGCGATCTTCAGCGACTGGGCGAACCCGTTCCAGATCACGTCGACCGAGGCGACGTCCATCGCCCCGGCCTCGAGGTAGGGACGGAACCCCCGCAGGGTGTAGAGGTTCTCACCGGAGCAGAGCGGGACGGGCGAGCGACGGCGCGCATGGGCGAGCGCCGCGGCGTCGTAGGAGTCGACCTCGAGCCAGGCGAGGCCGAACGGCTCGAGCGCGCGCGCGACGCGGACGATTCCCTCGGTCGTGAGGTTGAAGTTCAGATCGACGATCGGCTGAGCCTTCCCGCCCGTGCCTTCGGCAAACGCGGCGAGCAGCTTCGTCAGCGCGTCGATCACCTCGGGCGTGGGGTTTCGGTCGATCCCGCCGCCGCGGCCGAAGCCGGGCATCAGCACCTGCGGCTCCGGGCCGGGGACGACGATGTTCGTCTTGAAGGCGCGGTAGCCCCGGTCGACGACCTCGCGCCCGAGCTCGGCGACCGCGTCGTACGAGTCGAGCTTCGGCGTGCCGGTCACCTCCCACGCCCGCGCGCGCGTCGTGCCGCAGTGCGACCAGTAGAGCGGCACCGTCTCGCGCGTCGGGCCGCCGAAGAGCTCAGCGACCGAGACGCCGAGCGCCTTGCCCTTGAGGTCGAGGAGCGCGTTCTCGATCCCGCCGATCGCCTTCTGCACGATCGAGCCGGGGCTCTGCCGCGTCCGCCGGTAGAGGTCCCAGTGGATCGCCTCGACGGCGAGCGGATTGCGACCGACGACGAGCGGCGCGAGATCGCGCACGACACCGGCGAGACCGGTCGGCGACCCGTGCGAGTCCGTGACCTCCGACCAGCCGACGAGCCCGTCGTCGGTCGTCGCCTTGACGAAGAGCCAGGGCCGCCAACCGGCGTCGCAGGCGAGTGTCTCGAGGGAGACGACGTTCACGGCGCCTCAGGATACGGGCGACCGGTGGCTCACGACGGTCCGGGGGCATCCGAGACTCCCTCGAGTGGGAGCTGCCGACGCACCGGTGCAGGTGACCACCACGCTCCCGTCGGGCGACGGGGCAGACGCAACGAAGATGGCACGCCTTACCGGGACGGGCGCGAGATCACCGACGACGAGACGCGCCTCGGGCGACGCGGCCCCTAGACGAAGCCACGTCCCACGCCGTCCGGCCGCCACGCGCGTGCCTCGCCCGCAGACAATCTCCTCCGGTGCCCGGCGAAGCGTCGGGGCCTGCGCGAGCCGAGCGGACAGCTCGCTGTCCGGGTCCGTGGCCACGACCGCCGCGGGCGGGAGCTCGGCCGGCGTGTCCGCGAGGCCGTACATGTGCGGTCCCGTCGCAGCGATCCACCGCCAGCGGCTGAGGAACGAGAGGTCGTCGAGCACCGGATCGCGCACGGCCAGATGGCGATAGCCGTCCCGGTGGATCAGGTCGAACGCGACATCCTTGGTGCGGTCGGTCACCATGTGCCCCCGGCGGTGCGCGTAGTAGAGCACTGCGGGCGACCAGTCCAGCCCCACGACCGCGACGGGGTCGTCGGCGGCCGTGTGCGCTGCGATCTCGCCCGCGAGCGGCATGACGATCGGATCGTTCGCTGCGCCGTCGATCCGGGCCCAGTAGTCGGCCTTCAGCTCGACCGTGCCCCAGACGAGCGCCACCGCGACGAGAGGCAGCGCCGCGACGAGCCAGCGCGGCCGCACGACAGACCGCGCGACCGACCACGCTTGGCCGGCGCCCAGCCCGACCAGGGCCGCGACCGCCGGGCTCACGGCGACGAGGTAGTAGTCGTGGGCGACGTAGAGGTTCATGAACACGAGCACCGGCAGCACCGCCGCGCTCACGATCCCCAGCCAGAAGCGCCGTTGCGGAGACCGACAGACCGCGATCGCGGCGGGGACGAGCAGGAGCCCGTACAGGCTGATGAGGGTCGGGAATGCGTGCTGCAGGATCACCTCCCACTGATCCCACTCGATCCGGTCGTTGAGCCGGCCGAAGTTCCAGCGGCGGAGGTTCCACCCGGTGAGCCACTCCGTGACGGGGCTCGCTGCCTTGATCGCGTCGGCGTGCCGCGTCCAGAGCGCCGCTGCGAGGAGCGGCACCCCGACCGCGACGGCCGTCCAGAATCGGATGCGGCCCGGCCGCGCCTCGGCACTCCTCCGCCGCGGTCGGTAGAGGAGCGCGGGGAGGATCCAGAAAACGGCGGTCGTCGGCTTCACGAGCATCCCCACGAGCCCGGCGGCGAGCGCCAGCGCGAGAAACACCGGGCGCCCGCGGTCGCGCCAGAGCACGAGGGCGAACGCGAAACCGACCGCGCCGGCGGTCGCGAGGTACTCGATCATCGAGGTGCGGCTCCAGAGGAGCGCGAGGGGCGTGAACGCGAACGCGACGAGAGCGGCGACGCCGCTGACCGGGCCGGCCACGTACCGGACGAGGCCCCAGAGCAACGCGGCCGTGAGGACGAAGCAGAGGAGGCTGGTGAGCCGGAGCGCCGTGTCCTCGGCCAGGCCGAGCTCCATCGCCAGCGCAGCGAACGCCTGGTACAGCGGGAACTCGAACGGCACCTCGAACGGCTCCCCGAAGACGGGAAGCTTGGGGTGCAGAAGGTCGAAGCCACCCTCGTGGAACTCCCGAGCCGTCCAGGCAGTCTGCGTCTGGCGGAACGGATGCGCCTCGAGCAACGGGGCGCTCAGGGTGGGCGCCACATACCCGACGAAGCCGGCGAGCACGGCGACGACCGCGCACGCCTCCACGATCCGCGCCGTGACCGCGCGCGACACTGTCGGGCGCCCGCGCCGTGGCGTCGCGGCGGTGCTCCCGGTGGCGTCGGAGCTCATGCCTGCCCTGCCTCGGTATCCGGCGACCGGCCGATCGCCGTGCGCGCACCGCGACCGGCCAGCGCTGCAAGCGCGAGGAGCACGAACGCCGGCACGAACGGCAGCGCGTAGTCAGGATGCGGGGGGAACGCGAGGGCGGTCTGGAAGAGCACGAGCAGGCTCGCGGCCGCCAGGAGGGTCGGCGACCACAACCCCCGTGGACGGAAGCGAAGCGCGAACGCCAGCGCCACGAGGATCCAGAAGCCGCTCGCCGGGAGCAGCAGGCTGCCCACGCGAAGCGCTTGCGCGGCGCCGGCGTGGCGGTCGCCGTTCGACGCATCCTCGACGAACCCACGGAGCCGCTCCCGGACGTCGGCGTAGCGCGCCGCGTCGGCCGGGTCGCTCCAGACGAGCCCCCGCCGCTCGAGCGACGGCCAGATCGCGTCAGCGAGGGGACGGAGACCTCCGACGATGCGATAGCGGTCAGTCGCCTCGAGACCCCAGGACTTGATCATCGCCTGCGCCCAGACCGACGACTGGCCGTCGACATCTCCGGGAATCCGGCGACCGCGGCCCGGCTGGCCGAGCACCGCGTCGCAGCTCCCGGAGTCCGGCCTGCGCGTCGCCCGGCGATCGCGTAGCCGGGGCTGTAGGGCAGGAGCAGGAGCCCCGTGAGACCGAGCCCGACTCCACGCGACGTAGGCGCCGACGTCAGCCCGCACGCCCTCCATCCCTGCCCGGAACAGCGTCTCCGCGCCGACCGTCGCCCCGTACTCCGCCTCGGTCGCATAGACGACGTCGTCGAGCGCCCACACGCTCTGAGCCGCGAGGATCTCGTCCACGTCGAACCCCAGCGAGCGATACGGCTCGAGCGAGAGCAGCCGTCTCTCGACCGCCGTCGCCACCGCGAGCGACGCCTGGCCGTTGTCTCGGCTGACCTTCGGATCGATGACGAACACGCGGTAGAGAGGAACGCCGCTCCTGCCGCCGTGCGCGACCGTGAGCTCTCCATAGCGCACGTGATTCGCAACCGCCCATCCGGCGACCAGGGCTAGTGCGGCCGCGGTCACACGATGAGGCTCAGCCCGACGCGCCTCCTCCAGGGAAGCGTCACACCGAGCGGGAGCAGCGCGAGAAGCAGGAACGGCTGACCTGACGGCCTCGTCAGGATCAGCAGGGCGACAGAGACGCCGAGGGCGAGCGCTCCTGGAACCGTCGGCCGCCGCCCGAGGCGGATCGCGGTGTAGGCGACCAGGGCGAGAATTGCCGCGAACACCGGGTCGCTCGACACCCGGTGGAAGAAGAGACCGAAGGCCGGCACGACCGCCAGGAGCACGAACATCGCGATCGGCGGGCTTCCGTCCCCACTGGCGCGCGACGGCCACCCACCCCATGACGGCACCGGCGAAGAGGAGGCCGAGACCGATCTCGAGGCCACCGCCCCACCGACGCGCGTAGAGCCCGTCGATCACCAGGCCGGAGACCGGCGTCCGGGCGAGCATGAGCTTCGGGAAGAGCGGGTCGTGCCGGAAGAGCTCCCACCCGTGAATCACGTAGTCCTCGGCGTCCCGTCCCAGGACGAGCGCCACCGCGAGCGACTGGACGGCGAAGAGCGCCAGGGCGCCCGCGAAGACGACGCCCGCGCCGACCGTGCCGTCGAGCGCGGCCACGCGCGAAATGCGACCCAGCGTGGCACCTTCGCCCCCGCCGCTAGATCCTTCTCGATGCTCCGGCGGAGCTGCACCGTGCTTCGGGCACGGCGTCAGACACGGTCAACGGCGGCCGCATCGCCACAGTGTGGCGCGTCGTGCCGTCGGATCGATCCACCGAATGTGCGGACCTGAGCTAGACCCGTGGGTGGCGCGATCCGGCGGGCGTCTGGGGCCGCGCTCACGGTCTGCGTCGGTTCGACGCTTGCGCGCTCATCGGTTTCGGATATGGAGAGGGGGCGTCGTGATGAGCTCTCGTCCCCCGGAGGCGCACGGAGTCGCGTGGAGCGATCTGCCGTTCGTCGGCGCGGCTGCGCTCGCCGCCGGAGTGGTTCTCTATCTCGGCCGCTCGCTCACGTTCTGGCATGACGAGTGGCGCTCGATCACGTTCGACGGAAATTGGTCGGATTTCCTCCGACCCGTCAACGAGCACTGGTCGACGTTGCCGCTCCTCGCGTATCGCGCCACCTTTCACATCGTCGGTCTCGACTCCTACCTGCCCTACCTCGCCCAGGTGGTCGTCCTCCACGCGATCGCCGTCGCGGGCGCATACGTCCTCGTTCGACGACGGATCGGCCGACTGGCCGCAACGCTCGTCTCGGTTCCTCTGCTGCTTCTCGGGAGCGGGGCGGAGAATCTCTTCTGGGCCTTCCAGACGGGGTTCGTCGGCTCCGTCGCGTTTGGTGTCTGGTGCCTCGTCGCGCTCGAGCAACGAGGGAGGTGGGCGCCGGTCGCGGCCTCGGCGCTGCTGCTCGCGTCGCTCATGTCTTCCGGGATTGGTCTCGTCTTCGTGGTCGCCGCAGCCGTTCGCACGCTGCTCGAGCCGCGGTTCCGACGACGCGCGCTCGCCGTCGTCCCGCCGCTCGCCGCGTATCTCGCGTGGTACGCCTGGGCGGGGCACGAGCCCGTCGACGGCCTCGGTCAGGTCGCGTCGCCGGCGGAGATCGGTGGGTTCGTCGCGCGCGGTGTCGCGCACTCGACGGCGGCTGTGACCGGGGCCGGCCTTCTGCCTCGGGGTGAGATCGTTGCGGGGATCGGCTTCGTCGCTGCACTGGTCGGGCTCGCCTGGGCGGCGATCGTGCGCCGGCCACGTCCGCTCGCGACGGCCTCAGTCCTGGCGATCGTCGCGCTCTACGTTCTGGCCGGATCGGTCCGGGCGCACCTCGACTTCGACTACGCCGTGATCAGTCGGTACGTCTACGTCGCCGGGTTCCTCCTCGTGCTCGCAGTTGCCGACGCGCTCGCGCTGCTGCGCGAACGCGTGGAGGCCGAGCGCACGCGACAGGTGCTCTGGGCCGCCTCCGTGGGCGTCGCGTGCGCCTTCGTGACGCTCGCGAACGTCGGGCCTCTACGGGGAGAACGGGATCTTCTACTCGGCCAGGCCGACCGCACGCGCGCCTTCGTCGTCCTCGCCCAGGAGTACCACGGCGAGCCCTGGATCGATCCCACGTCGGGATACGGCGTGATGCCGCCCGTGCCGCTGCTCGTGCGGACGATCGAGGCACACGGCTCGCCGACCCAGGACCGGTTCTTCCGGGGCGTCGCTCGGACGCCACCGCCGGCGGCCTACGAGGAGGCCTTGCTCGTGCTCGTCGGAGACCGGTTCCGGGCCGAACCGGTGTCGACGGCGTCCTCGGCTCCGGTCGCGGTGCGCGTCGCTGACGTCGTCGACGCGGAGGTCGTGCGACGCGGCGACTGCTTCCTGATCACCGCGGCCGGGCCACGGCCGTCCGCCACCTTCCTTGGCCCCGACGGCCGGCGCTTCGGCGTGTCCGCACGTCGTCGCGAGCGGAGCACGGCCGTTCTCGGCCTCGCGCTACCGCCAACGAGGCCCCTCGTCGTGGACCTGACGGCTGGCACGATGGTGGACGTCGTCGTCCCGGACATCCGGCCGGTGAGGTCTGCTCGGCTCCGAATCGAGCTTGCCGGCCCCTCGAGCGCCGTCAGGATGTGCCCACGCTCTGGGCCACGCGGCTGACCGCGCTTCGAACTACCTGGGCTCCGCAGCCATCGACTCGTCGGCCCTCGCCGAGGCAGCACCCTGATCTCCGAGCTCCTGCCGCTGGCTCGGCGGCTGCGGCGCGCCCGTGCGGCGGTAGTCGCCCCGGCTCAGATGGCGCTCGAGGAAGACGTAGAGGACGATGAACAGGTACCTGCTGCCCATCTCGTGCAGGTTCAGCTTCGACTCGCCGGAGGTTCGGTTTCGCCAAGCGATGGGGACGACTTCGTACCCATGACCCCGTGCGATCGCCTTCAACGGCAGCTCGACGGTCAGGTTGAAGTGGTTCGAGAACAGTGGCTGAACCGTCTCGATCACCTCGCGGCGGTATCCCTTGAACGCGTTCGTCGTGTCGTTGTACCCGTGCCGGAAGAGAACCCTGATGCCGGTGTTGACGATCCGGTTCAGCACGAGCTTGACGCGCGGGTAGTCCTCGATCCTCGCGCCGCTCACGAACCGCGATCCGAACGCGCAATCCGCTCCCGACGCCAGCACGCGATGGTAGGTGACGATGTCCTGAGGATCGTCGGAGGCGTCTGCCATCGCGATCACGACCGAGTCGCCGTCGAACCGGTCGAGCCCGGCGCGCACAGCGAAGCCGAATCCCGGCGGGTACGGCGAGCGGATACAGGTGATCCGTGGGTTGCGGACGCCGAGGTCGGCCACGAGCTCGCCCGTCCCGTCCTCGCTCGCGTCGTCGACCACGAGAACCTCGTAGTCGATCTCGTTGGCCGCGAGGCAGTCGGCGATCTCGATCACGGTCTCCACGATCGAGCCCGCCTCGTCGTGCGCCGGGATCACGACGGAGAGCTTCACGCGGCCGCCGTCCAGACGTCGTGGTTCTGCTCGTAGATCTCCCGCAGAATCTCTTCGATCCCGTACGCGAGCTCCCAGTCCCGGTAGTCGTCGCGAAAGGCGGAGAGGTCGCTGATCCACCAGCGGTGATCGCCGACGCGCGCGTCCGGGGCGAGCGACCAGTCGAGCTCCCTGCCCGCGATCGACTCGCACAGCGCGATTGCCTCGCGCATGGAGCAGTTGCTCTCGCGCCCGCCGCCGATGTTGTAGACGGCTCCGGCGCGTGGGCGATCGTGGAATGCCTGGAAGGCCCGGACGAGGTCGGCGCTGTGGATGTTGTCGCGCACCTGCTTGCCGTCGTACCCCTGCACGACGTACGGCTCGCCCGTGACGGTGCAGCGCATCAGGTACGAGAGGAACCCGTGGAGGCGCGTGCCGGCGTGGTTCGGCCCGGTGAGGCAGCCACCCCTGAAGCAGACGGTCGGCAGCTCGAAATACCGCCCGTACTCCTGGACGAGCAGGTCGGCAGCCGCCTTGGAGACTCCGAAGAGTGAGTGCAGGCACCCGTCGATCGACATGGACGTCGGAATGCCGTCGAAGTACTCGTGCCCGTGGGGCAGCTCGAGCCGGGTCTCGAGCTCGACGAGCGGGAGCGCGTTCGGGCGGTCGCCGTAGACCTTGTTCGTGGAGGTGAAGACGAACGTCGCGTCCGGCGCGTGCCGCCGCATCGCCTCGAGCAGGTTGAGCGTGCCGACCGCGTTCACGCCGAAGTCCGTCTGCGGCTCGCCCGCGGCCCAGTCGTGGGAAGGCTGGGCGGCGGTGTGAATCACGAGCGCGAGCCCCTTCACACTCTCGACCAGCCGGTCGACGCCGTCCGCGTCGCGAATGTCGAGATCGACGCTGCGAAACGCGTCGTAGCGGTCCAGCAGACGCCGTGTCTGCGGTGCCGTCGACGCGTCGGGCCCGAAGAACCGCGCGCGCATGTCGTTCTCGATCCCGACGACGTCGTACCCCTGCTCGACGAAATGGCGCACGGACTCCGAGCCGACGAGCCCGCCCGAGCCGGTGACGATCACGACGGACACGACGGCCCCCCTCTGGCCTCAGTGTGGCAGTCGACGGAGAGCTTCTTCATGGGCCTCGACCCAGGTCACGGTGTCCTCGACGATCGCGCGGGGTGTGCGGCGCGGACGCCAGCTCGTGTGGGAGAAAAGCGCGGAACAGTCCGAGACGTAGATTGGCACGTCCCCCGGCCGATCCTGTGCTTCGATCGCCACCTCGACCGTGGCGCCCGTCAGCTCGCGACAGAGCTCGGTCAGCTCGAGCAGCGACATCGACCCCTCACGCCCACCACCGACGTTGTAGAGCGCGCCCGCCCAGCGACCGGGGTCGTCGAGCTGATCGACGACGAGATCGATGACGTCGTCGACGTGGAGCACGTCGCGCACCTGCTTGCCGGAGCCCCCGTACCCGATGTATCGGAGCTCCCGCCCGAACCGATGCGCGAGGACCCAGTGTGCGACCACGCCCTGATCGACCTTCCCCATCTGCCAGGGGCCCGCGATGACGCCGCACCTGTCGACCGTGGCCCTGAGACCGAAGGTCTCGGCGTATTCCGTGATGAGGAGCTCCGCGGCGAGCTTCGTGGCGCCGTAGAGCGTGCGGGCACCGTCGAGCGTGAATTGCTCCGAGACCCCTCTCTCCGAGACTCCGGCCAGCGCCTGCGCGGAGCCGAGCTCGAAGCGGGTCTCTCCCTCCGAGTACGCGATCCTGCGGAGCGCCGCGACCGGGTAGACGCGACTCGTCGACAGAAAGACGAGCTGTGCGTCGTGGGCGCGGCACAGCTCGAGACAGTGGAAGGCGCCGACGAGGTTCGTTCCCACGACGTAGTCGACGCCGCCGGTCACCCCGGCGAGCACGGACGGCTCGGCCGACGCCTCGACGAGGGCGTCGATCTGGCCGACCGCGAGGACAGCCTCGCGGTCGCGGACGTCGGCCTGGACGAACGTGACACCCGCGTCTCGGAGCCGGGGGACGTTGAGCTCGGAGCCAGGGCGATGGAGGTTGTCGAAGGCGACGATCTCCCAGTCGGGCCGGCGCTCCGCGAGCGCAAGGCAGAGATTTCCGCCCACGAAGCCCGCGCCGCCGGTGACGAGGACTCGCGTCACCCTGTTCCGTGCCGCATCAGCATTGGGATCCCATCGTCAGGAGCGCCGCGGCGCATTAGACCGGCATCCGCAGACCGAGTCATGCCCTTTCAGGCCGAGCTCGCAGTCTCAGCTCCCCCCACCCGATTGCCGAGCATAGAACCAGCGGTTTGCCCCTCCCCAGGCGATCCGGCCCCTCGGCGCCAGGCAGGGCGCGTCCAGGGCCTCGATCGAGACCACGAGCGCAAGACCCAGCTGCTCGAGTTCGGGCGCGCACGGATCGATCCGGACGAGGATCGAGTCCTCGGCGAGGTTCCCGATCCGCGTCGGCATGCCCGGTGTCCACTCGAAGCGGATGTACGACGCGCCGCGGTTCCACGAGGTCTTTCTGCGGCCGCGCGGATCGAGCACGGTCCAGGCCGCCTCCTGCGGGCCGACCCATTGCTGACCCGTGAGCGATGTCTGCCCGGTGGCCATCAGGAGCGCGTCGAAGACGATGTCGTCCGAGGCCCAGCGCGCACCGTCGCCGACCGAGCGGCCGGCCTCGGTCACGGCAGTCGCCGCTTGCGAGGAGCGGAGGTCGCCCAGGCCGCGCTGCAGCGGGTTGGCGGCGACGACGACGAGCAGCGCGACGACGGGAAGCGCGGCAAGCGCCAGCGGCCGGTCGGGCCGCCAGATCGCCACAGCGACCGCGAGCCCGACGACGGCGGCCACCACGACGATGCCCGCCCAGGGCAGCCTCGGCAGCGCCTCCTCGCGAAGAGCCTGACCGCCGAGCACCGTCGCGACGGCCGTCAGGCCGAACGAGGCGGCGACGACCAGTCGCCGGTCGCCACGCGGAGCATCTGCCCAGGCGGAGAGGACGAGCGCGAACACGATCGTCGCGACGAGGCCGACCACCTGGGCCAGCCGCTCCGGCGTGACGAGGGTCAACGGTGCGAGCTTCAGACCCACCGACGCCGGCCAGTCGACGGAGATCCACGTCAGACACGCGAGCAGGACGGCACCCGCGGCGATCGCCGGGGCGCGAGCCGGCAGCCCTCGCCAGCGGACGGCGAATGCCAGCACGAGGCTCGGCAGCGCGAGCACCAGGTAGCTGCTCGTCACCTCCGACTCGTTCGTCCCGCGAGCGATCGTCGTGCCGGCCTGGAGGATCCACGTGTGTGGGGCACCGAAGAGCAGCCCGAGCCCCACGAACTCGCCGAGGCTCCGCCGAGCGCCGGGATACACCGTGCCGGCGATCACGTCGACCGAGTTCGACTGCGCGACGATCAGCCCGGCGACGACGACGCCGGCTGCAAACGCGCCGCCGAGGCAGACGAGCGCGACGCGCCGACCGCCGGACGCGAGCGCGGCGGCGAGCGTCGGGACGAAGACCGCCGCCGCGAGGGGAATCGTCCACGGCGCGTACCCGAGCCCCGCCTTCGCGACGCAGAGCGCCGCCACGGCCAGGGCGCCGAGCGAGACGACGTCGAGGCCCCTCGCCCGCCACCGGTCGAGCGCAGCGAGGGCGAGGACGGCGCCCAGGAGCGGCGGGGCGAGCAATCCGAGCGGGCCAAACGACCACCAGTGGATTGCCGGCGAGAGGAGGACGAGGCACGTCGCAACGATGGCGATCGCGGGACGCAGCGCCGAGCCGGATGAGCCACAGCGGCAGGAGTGCCGCCACGAGGGCGACGGGGGACCACCAGATGGCGGCGAAGACGAGCGTCTCCGGCAGGACGGCCGCAGCCTTCGCCGCCACCGCCTCCCAGTGGAGGAGGCCGGATGGGACGTCGCGAGCCGTAGGGGCGACGAGCGCGACGTCGGGGAAGGCGAGCGGCG
>CAWIQX010000009.1:0-13196 GCA_963838395.1 uncultured Actinomycetes bacterium | reverse complement strand
CATCGTCCTCGGCGACGAGCACCGCGGTCCCTGGACGATGTTCCACTCGAGCTGGACCGAGTGGAAGAACCTTTTCTCGCTCGAGATCTTCTGCCACTCCGCGAAGCTCCAGGTGGACGGGCTCGCGGGATCCTACGGACCTCAACGGCTCACGGTCTACGCGATGAAGCCGGAGCTCGGCCCTCCCGATGTCGAGACGATCGAGTTCTCGGCGGACGACCAGTCATGGAGCCGAGAGTGGCAGGAATTCGCGGATGCGATCCGCGCCGACGACGGACGCCCGCTCGCCGGTGACCTGGAGTCGGCGGCCTACGGCTGGCGGTGCGTCGAGGCCGCGTACGCACGCGTCGGCCGCGATTGACCTCGTCCCGGCCGGCCGTGACGCCCCAGACGTCCCCGCTGCTCCCGGTCGCAATCCTCGCCGGCGGGCTGGAACGCGCCTCGGGGACGTGGCGCAGGACAGGCCTAAAGCCCTCGTGTGCGTGGCCGGTGAGCCGTTCGTCTTCCACCAGCTTCGCTTGCTCGCCGGGCACGGCGCTCGACGCGTCGTCCTCTGCGTCGGTCATCTCGGAGAGCAGATCGCCGAGGCCGTCGGGGACGGAGCGCGCTTCGGTGTCGATGTGCGGTACGCGTTCGACGGGCCCGAGCCCGTGGGAACCGCCGGCGCCCTTCGGCGTGCGCTGCACCTGCTCGGCGACGCGTTCCTCGTCACCTACGGCGATGCGTACCTCAGGATCGACCATCGTGCGGTCCAGCAGACGTTCGGGGACAGTGCGTTGCCGGGTCTGATGACAGTGTTGGAGAACGAGGGCAGGTGGGGGGCGAGCAACGCCGTGTTCGAGGAGGGCCGTGTGACGGCGTACGGCAAGCGACGCCCGCCGCTCGGCGCCCGCTGGATCGACTACGGCTTGCTCGCTTTCGAGTCGCGCGTGTTCGACCAGGATGGATCCGCAGATCTCTCGGACGTGTGCACCGAGCTCGCCGCTCGCGGAAGCCTCGCGGGCTTCGCCGCGCGGGAGCGCTTCTACGAGATCGGCACCCCTGACGCGCTGGCAGAGACCGACGCGTTCCTGCGCGGCCTGGCGCGCGCGTGAACTGGATCGTTCCAGCTCGCTTGCGGGCCGGGTGACCGCCGACGGCCACTACGATCGCCGCCGGATGAAGACCCTTCTCGTCAGCTTCTATTTCCCGCCTGCGGGCGGCGGCGGTGTCCAGCGGCCGCTGAAGCTCGCGCAGTACCTCCCGACCATGGGCATCGAGACGCACGTGCTCGCCCCCGACGACCCGCGGTGGCTCCACCGCGACGAAAGCCTCCGCATGCCGTCCCAGGCCTGGGTGCATCGCGCCCGGTACGTGGGGGTGAGCGGCGGGAAGCCGTCGGAGGTCCTCGTCGGCACCCAGGGGCTCGAGCGGGCGCTGACGCAGGCACGCCTCCAGCTCCGGCGGCTCGTGGTGCCGGACGAGAACGCGACCTGGGCGCTGACCGCGATCCCGGCCGGGATCCGGCTCGTGCGCGAGCACGGGATCGACGTCGTCGTCTCGACCTCGCCGCCGGGATCGACGCACCTGATCGCCGCCGCGATCGCGCGCGCCACGGGCATCCGCTGGGTCGCCGACCTGCGCGACTCGCTCGTCGCGCACGCCCATCGGCGCGCCGACACGACCGCGACGAAGGCCAAGGCGGCGCTGCACGGCCAGGTCGCCCGCCTCGTGGCGGGTC
Source organism: uncultured Actinomycetes bacterium (assembly GCA_963838395.1). Classification (GTDB taxonomy): domain Bacteria; phylum Actinomycetota; class Thermoleophilia; order Gaiellales; family Gaiellaceae; genus GMQP-bins7. The sequence continues at coordinate 11,476 of CAWIQX010000009.1, read as the reverse complement.
GCGCAGACGCGATCACGTGCGTCTCGGAGGCCATCTCAGCGGAGACCAGGGCGCTCGAACCGAGAGGCCCGGTCGTCACGATCCCGAACGGCGCCGACTTCGATGACGTCGCCGGCCTCGTGCACCACCCTGCCGACCGCTTCCGGATCACGCACACGGGGAGCTTCTTCGGACGCCGCGATCCGCGACCGTTCCTGCAGGCGCTCGCCGACTCTCGACTCGACGTCGCCGCGCGCTTCCTCGGCGACTTCCGCGAGGCCGACCGCACCTGGGCCGAGACGCTCGGCCTCGGCGACCGCTTCCAGCTCCTGCCGTACGCCTCACGCGCGGACTCGCTCGCGCTCCAGCGCGACTCGGAGGCGCTCCTCCTGCTCATTCCCGAGGCGGGCGGCCGGGGTCGGGGCGTTCTCTCGGGCAAGGTCTTCGAGTACATCGCCGTCGGGCGCCCGATCCTCGCCGTGGTCCCGCTCGACGGCGCGGCCGCCGAGCTCATCCGCGACACGGGAGCGGGGGTCGTCGTGCCTCCTGACGACCCGGCCGCCATTCGCGCCGGGCTCGAGGAGCTACACGCACGCTGGCGCGAGGGAGGGCTCGCGGACGTCGACCTCTCGCCGGAGTGGCACGATCGGTTGTCCCGTCGGACGCGGGTCGAGGAGATGGCCGCCGTGTTGCGCGATACGCTCGCCTGATCGACGACGCACTCGCACGGTTTCTCGCCGCACCGGGTGCGCTCGGCCGGGTCGTCGTCGTCTTCTGCGTCGGCGTGATGCTCGTCGCGCTGGTGTGGCTCTACCCCCAGGCGTTCGCCGACGCGAATCGGACTGCCCGGGCCAATGCGCGGCTCGATCAGGTCGATCGCGAGCTCGGCGGCGGCAACTCGGTGCTACCCGCGCAGGCGATCGCCGTCGAGAGCCGTGGGCTGATTCCGGAGGACGAGACGTTCACCGTCGCGGTCGGCGAGCCGCGGGCGAGCTGGAGCGAGCTCGCCATCCCCGACACGCTCGAGAACTACATGCGGTACTTCCTGCTGCCGCGCCGGACGGATCCCGATGCGGCTTGGATCCTCTGCTTCGCGTGCGATCGAACCGCGTACCCGGGCGCGGCTCCGGTCTGGGAGGACGCGGAGGAAGGGCTTGCGATCCTGAGACGTCCGACGTGACGGTGCGCGCGCTCGCCGGGCTCGCGGCGCTGAACCTCGCGTACGTCCTCGTCGGGCTCTCGTTCCTCTGGGGAGTCCGAGGCTTCCGGACGTGGGGCGCCGTCCTGCGGCTCACCGGGCTCGGGTACCTGCTCGGCGTCGCCGCGTTCGGAGTCGCCTGGACGGCGCTCCTTGCCGCGGGTGTCCCGTTCGGCGGGGTCCAGGTCGTGGTGTCGCTCGTCGCCCTCGCAGTGGCCGGTGTCGCCGTCGGGTTGCTCCGCGGGTCGCCGGTCCCGCGCGGTCTCGCGCTGCCTCGTGGCACGCCGATGCTGCTCGTCTCGGCAGCCGGCATCGCTCTCACCGGGCTCTTTCTCGAGGCCCTGTTCCGCGCGGCGCGGCTCCACAGCCTCCAGGCATACGACGCGTGGGCGTTCTGGGTGCCGAAAGGCAAGGCGATCTTCTTCTTCGGGAGCCTCGACGAGCACGTGTTCACGACGACTCCGAACGCCACGTACCCGCCCCTGCAGCCGATCCTCGACGCCGCGGCGTTCCACGCGATCGGCGGCGCGGACGTCGTGACCCTGCACGTGCAGTTCTGGTTCCTCGTCGTCGGCGCCGTCGCCGCGATCGCCGGGCTGCTCCATCGCCACGCACCCCCGTGGCTCCTCTGGCCGTCCCTCCTGCTCGTCCTCGTCGTGCCGCGCTTCGGCGAGCGGCTGCTGGTGCCCCAGGCGGACATGCTCGTGGACGTCTTCGTCGTGGTTGCGGCCCTGCTGCTTGCCCTGTGGCTACGCGACCGGGCCGGCTGGCGCCTCGTGGCGGCTGCGGTGCTGCTCGCCGGTGCGGTGAACACGAAGCGCGAGGGCATCCTGTTCGCGGCTGCCGTGCTCGCCGTCGCGTTCGTCGTCTCCCGGCCCCGAGACTGGGCGCGGCTTGCAATTGCGTCTCTCGCCGTCGGGCTGGCCATCCTTCCGTGGCGCCTCTGGGCCGCAAGCCATGACCTTCCGTCCGGAACACCGACGTCGTTCGGCGGCGACCGACTCGCCGACGCGATCCGGCTCTCGTTCGAGGTTCTCTACTCGACCGCTCGCTGGTCGGTAGTGCCCCTCGTCGCGACGATCGCGCTCGTCGCCGCGGCCGTCTGGGGCGATCGTCGGCTCGCTGCCTTCGTCGCGCTGGTCTCCCTCCTGCTCTTCGCCGGGGGCGTGTGGTCGACGGTCGGCTTCGAGGAGCTGGCGCTCACGGCGGACGAGTCCGGGAACCCGATCGTGCGCTACACGGGGTCGATCATCCTCCTCGCAGCGGTTGCCGTGCCGCTGCTCCTGTGCTCTGTCTGGCGACGGGGCGAGGAGCCGTGAGCTCTGCTCGCCTGCGCCTCGCCGCGGCGGCGATCGTCGCCGTCCCGCTCGTCGGGTACCCGCTGCTGGTGGCGGCCGACGGAGCGCCCTTCCCGAGCCGCGACGACTGTGTCCGTGTGGCGCCTGCCGGGTCGACCGAGCCTCTCGACCTCGTCTTCGGGCGGCGGGACACGCGCGCGGAAGCCGACGAGCTGCTCGAGCGCGTCCGTGGCGTGGGCTACGTCGATGCCGTCGTCGCTGCGGACGGCTGCCTCCGGTGGAAGGTCTTGTACGACGGCATCTCGTCCTACGAGCAAGGGCTGGAATCCCGTGCGGAGGCGCGCGGCGCCGGTTTGGAGGCCGAGCTCGAGCTCCAGCCCGCCTGATCCGGCGCCTTCGCTGACCCTGCCCGGACGCGCCGCCGTACCATGACGCGCGCATGAGCGCCGTCGCCCTCGATCCGCGCGCCGACGGTCGCAGTCGCGCCGCCGCGCCTCGCGCGCCGCTCGTCGAGGGGCTCTTCTTCGCCGCGGTCTTCACGGTCACGTTCGCGAAGCTCCAGTGGGAGGTCGCGGGGACGATGTCGTTCTCGGACGTCGTCACATTCGTCTTCCTGATCGCGTTCGCGGTCTACCGGATCGAGCGCTTCGACGGGCACTTCGCGCGGGCGGCGGCGGTGACGCTCGCGTTCTTCGCAGCGTTTCTCCTCGTCTACCTGATCGGGTGGTTCAACCTCGAGACGGCACAGTCGCTCGCCCAGTGGGCGAAGGGGATGATCAAGTTCCTGCTCCACTTCGCCTTCCTCGTCGCGGGCGTGGCGCTCATCGCGCGGCGCGGGATGCGGTTCTACTGGCTGACGCTCGCGGCGTTCGTCGGCGGCCTCGCGGCGAACGGCGCCTACGGCATCCTCCAGCTCGCGGTCGCCGAGACGACCGGGGCGAACCTCGACGAGGCCTGGCTGCAGCCGATCACGGGCGGCGACAGCAGGATCAACATCTTCGGCGCGATCGAGGGCTCGTTCGTCTACCGCGTCAACTCCCTCACGGGCGATCCGAACCACCTCGGGATCGAGCTCGCGGCCGGAATCCTCCTCCTGCTGCCGATCTACCTCCGGCTCGAGCGCGGGCACCGGCTGCGCGTGCCGCTCGCCCTGCTCCTCCTGTTCCTCGTCGTCGTCGACCTGGCGACGCTCTCGCGCAGCGGTCTCCTCGGGCTCGGCTGCGGCTTCCTCGTGCTCGCGATCCCGTATCGCCGGATGCTGCTGAAGCCGCAGTTCCTCATCCCGCTCGGCGTGCTGGCCCTCGGGCTCGCGGTCTTCGTCGCCCGCCGGATCGAGTTCTTCTCGGAGGTGCTGAGCTCGCGGCTCTCGACCGAGGGGAGGGGGGCCGACACGCACTTCATCGTCTACTCGTTCATCCCCGACGTGCTCGCGCAGAATCCGCTCTTCGGGCTCGGGCTGAACACGTTCTCCGTCTACTACGAGTTCCAGACCGGGAAGACGAACTTCGGGCCGCACTCGTTCTACGTCGCCTCGTTCGTCGAGTACGGCCTCGTGGGGACGCTCCTCTTCGCGGCGTTCCTCGTCTACCTCTTCCGGCGTGCAGCCCTCACGCGGAGGATCGGGCGCTCGCTGGCTGCCGCCGGCAATCCGCTCGCCGCGCGCGTCCGCCCGCTCGGCTGGGGACTGACCGCGGCGCTCGTGAGCACGATGGTCTCGAACGTCTTCTACCTGACGATGTCCTTCTACTACTTCTACGTCCTGGCGCTTCTGATGATCGCGGCGCCGGCCGCGCTCGCGCACCACCTCCGAGAGCCTCGGTGAAGGTCGTCGTCCTCACGACGTCGTACCCGCGGCATGCGGACGACGTCGCCGGGGCATTTGTCCGGGATGGCGTCGAGGCGCTGCGGGCGACAGGGGTCGAGGTCGTCGTCGTATCGCCCGCGTCGTTCCGGCACTACGGCATCGCGTACGGAGATGGGATACCGAACAACCTGCGGGCGGCGCCGTGGAAGCTCCTGGCGATGCCGCTCTTCCTGCTCGCGTTCGCGCGGGCGGCACGACGCGCCGCTCGTCACGCGGACGTCGTCCACGCCCACTGGCTGCCGAGCGCCATCCCTGCGCTTGCGACCAGGAAGCCCTTCGTCCTCCAGCTCTGGGGCTCCGACGTCGCGCTTGCGCGCCACGTCGCCCCGCTCGCGCGACGGCTCGTGCGGCGGGCAGGGGTCGTCGTCTGTGCGTCGACCGCACTCGCTGCCGAGGCGCGCGCGCTCGGCGCGCTCGACGTCCGCGTGATCCCGAGCGGCGTCGCGATCCCCGAGGACGTCGTCGCGCCCGCGGAGCCTGCCCACGCCCTGTATGTCGGGCGGCTCTCGTCGGAAAAGGGCGTCCGCGAGCTGGCCGAAGCGGCTCGCGGCCTGCCGCTCGTGGTGGTGGGAGACGGCCCCTTACGCTCCTTGTTCCCACAGGCGGTCGGGTTCGTTCCGCCCGCCGAGCTCGGGGCGTACTACGAGCGGGCCTCCGTGGTCGTCGTCCCGTCACGGCGCGAGGGGTACGGGATGGTCGCACGCGAGGCGATGGCGTACGGGACGGCCGGTCGTGGCGACGGCTGTCGGCGGCCTCGTCGACGCTATCGAGGATGGCGTAACGGGGGTGCTCGTGCCACCGGGTGACCCTGCGGCGTTGCGCCGGGAAGTCGCCCGGCTGCTCCACGACGCCGAGCTACGTGCCCGACTTGCTGACGGCTGCACGGAAACGGATCATCGACCGCCTTTCATGGAGCTGCGTACGCCCAGAGCATGCGTGACGCCTTTGCGCTGAGCGGGCCGTATCCCACGACACCCGCTGCAGCCAAGCAGGATGGGGGTACGACGTGAACGGGTCTCGCTCGCTTCGGGAAGCCGCTCTGGAGGGGCTCCGCTGGCTGCGTGCTCGCGTGCGACTCCGCACCCGTCTCTCCCAGTTGAACGGGCGACCGTGGCGGAGACCGCCTCGCGGCGCGGCCCCGTCGGAGTCGGATCCGTACCTTACCTGGACCGAGCGGTACGACCGCCTCGGCAGCGACGACGAGCCGGCCATGCGACGGTTTGATAGGTCGCTCCAGGGTCGACCCCTCGTCTCCCTGCTGGTCTCCCTCTAGGACGCTCATGCTTCGCACGTCGGACTCGCTTGTCAAGTCTCTCGAGCGCCAGATCTACAGCGACTGGGAACTGGTGTGCGTCTGCTCCGAGGAAGCCTTCTCGGTTCGCGACGCCATCGCGTCGGCGCGGATGCGTGACGCTCGGATCCACTTCGTCACCGCAGAGCGAGAGGAGGCGGGGGCGAGACCCCTCGGAATCTCGCTGGCCGCAGCGAGTGGCGACATCGGCGTGGTCCTCGACGCGACGAGTCGTCTTCGACGACATGCGCTCCTGCTCCTGGCGCACGCGCTTAACGAGAATCCGGCCGCAGCCCTCGTCTACGCCGACGAGGATCGGCTCGACGCGAACGATCGTCGTCGTGACCACTGGTTCAAGCCCGATTGGAACCCTGCCTTGCTCCTCTCGACGAACTACGTCGGTGGGCTGGCGGCGTTCCGCATCGGTCGGGCGCGGGCGAGCTGGCTCTCGCAGCCGGTTCCTGCCGACGAGGCCTGGGATCTGCTGCTCCGGCTCACCCGCGACACGGAACCCTCACAGATCGTCCATCTCCCGCACGTCCTCGTGCATCGAAGGCTCGTCGGGCCGGCGGCCGGTAGTCCGGACGTAGTGGCGGCTCACCTCGCCTCGAGCGGCGTCGATGCGACGGTCGAGCCCGTCGGCACGATCGGTGTCCGCGTCGTCTACCGCCTCCCACGGGTCGTCCCTCGCGTCCGTCTGATCGTCGCGACCGGCTGCCTGCACGACTCTGTCGGCCCCTGTCTCGAGAGCGTTCTCCGCCAGACCGACTATTCGGACTTCGCCCTGTCCATCGTGATCGACGAGAAGACCCAGCGGGAGCCCGCGGCGTGCGATGTCCTCCAACGCCTCGCGAGCGACCCACGAGTGAGCCTGATGGCCTATCCGTCCCGTTAGTTCAGCTACGCGTGGGTTCACAACTGGGCGATCGAGCAGGTCGAGGAGGTCGTCTGTCTCGTCAACGACGACGTCTCGGTCATCACGCCTCGGTGGCTCGATCTGATGGTCGGTCATCTGCTGCAGCCCGGCGTGGGCGCGGTCGGAGCACGCCTTCTGTACGCGGACGGCGCGGTCCAGCATGGCGGCGTGATTCTTGGAGCAGCGGGGGTCGCAGGCACTTCCACCATGGCGACCCCGGTGCGTCGACCGGCTATCACGGTCGCGCGGTGCTGGATCAAGACCTGTCATGCGTCACGGCGGCCTGCATGACGATCCGACGAGCGGCGTTCGCCGGTGTCGGCGGCTTCGACGAGAGGTTTGCAATCGCATTCAACGATGTCGACTTGTGTATCCGACTGAAGCAAGCTGGCTGGCGGGTCGTGTTCGCCGGCGGTGCGGAGCTCGTCCACGGCGAGTCGATGTCGCTCGGCCCCCCCGACCTGGCCGCGCGTCGGGGAGCACCTTCGCGGAGTGCCGGCTGATGCTGGAGCGTTGGGGATCCACCCTGTCGTCGGATCCGAGCTTCAATCCCAATCTCGACCTCGGCGAACCCGGCTACAAGCTCGCCTTTCCACCGAGGGTCGCCTACCCCTGGCGGTCGGCTGCCTCGATCGATCGAGCCGCGCCGGTCAGGTGAGTCGTCGTCAGTGGCGCGTCGCGCGAGCCCTCAGGTTTCGCGCCCACGCCGTCCCCGCCACGACGCCGATTGCATGATCTCGCCGAGCTGGAGCTCCGCCGCGCTGACGCGCGCGGCAAGTGCTTCGTTGCGTGCCGCGAGCTCGTGCTTCTCGCTCTCGAGTGCCCCGATCTGCGCTTGCACCCGATCGTTCTGGGCGAGAAGCGTCACGCGTTGACCCAGCGCCGCGAAGAGCCCGCGAACCTCCGCGGGATGCTCGCGGGTTGCTTCGAGAAACCCTCGCACGTGCAGCGGCTGCTTCCTACCCACGGCAAGGACGCCGAGCCCGTTGCCGTGCGGGAACTCGAGGCTCGGGTACTCGCTCCTTGTACCTGTTCCCAGGCCGCCAGACACCGAAGTCGTGGACCACGTCCTGCGTTCGTGGAGGAGGACGGCCGCCTGCGCGCTCGAGAGCTTCGGCAGCCACGCGTCGAAGTCGTGGCGCGCCGCCTCGTACGTGTGTGTAGCCGTCGATGTGCAGCAGGTCGACGGCCCGTCCTCGGAAGCCCGACCGCGGCGTCGAAGGTCGACTGTACGAGCACCGAGAAACCGCTGTAGAGAGGATCGTGTGTGCCCGCGCTGTTCCAGGAGCGCCTCGGCCGCGTACGGCGCCGATGTGATGTCGCCCTCCCACGTGTCTACCGCGTGCGCACGTGTCGTAGTCGAGCCTGCCGACGGCCTGGCAGAAGGCGCAGTACGAATCGCCCCAGTGCGTCCCGAGCTCGACGAGCGACCGCGGGGCAGGAGGTCGACGAGGTAGAAGGCAAAGGGAATGTGGGCGTGCCAGGTGCTCAGACCGGTCAGCCACTTCGGGCGTGCGCCTAGCTGGCGCGAAGCAAAAGGCGCGAGAGGACGCTAAGGTCGCCTTCCGTTCGAAACTGCGACCGGGAAGCATGTCCGAATCCACCGCGGGGAGAACCTATCTGAGTCCCGGCGGCGCGTTGCGCAGACGCGACCGCTGCGCGGCAGCGCGCCAGGAGGGGGCGGGCGGGTGTATGGAGTGGGAAGGCGGGTAGGCTTGACTCTCGCGGAGGATCGCCGTCATGGACCGGGATGTCGGCCGGAGACATGGGGTGCACGATGAGCGAGCAGATCGACGAGCGCGAACGCTCCGAGCGACGGGCCGACGCACTCGCGGACGAGCTGCGTCTCCTCCGTCACGCACTCCGCACCCGTGAGCTGCTGCTCGAGAAGCGGGAGCGCCAGCTCGCCGACAAGACGGAGGTCGTGCAGACATGGTCACCTCGCGCTCGTGGCGGTTGACTCGCCCGCTCCGCGCAGGCACGGAATGGTCAGGGCAGCACTGGCTGTTGCGGCCAAGCCCGACCCGAAACGACGCACGCTGGCTGCGATGTTCGACGTTCGCCGACTGGTACTCCCGCTCATACCGGCCGGGTCGGAGATTGCCCTTCTCGACGACTACCTGAGGCGCGGTTGGCGCGAAGGCCGCGATCCGTCCCCCTCTTCGATGGGGCCTGGTACGCACAGAGTTCCACCATCACCTCCAGGGCCTGAGCCGCTTCGAGGACTTCGTGTCGCATCCGTACGAGCGACGGCCGAATCGGTGGTTCGACCCGGCGATCTGGCGCCGATTCCCAATCCGCGCGGTTCGGACGTCGTCAGGTTCCTTGGCGGCCTCGAGGTCGGGGGGAACCCACGCCGACCTCCCGGCCGCGGATCCGTCCCGATTCTCGAGACTCGACGCGGCGCTCAGGTGCTGAGAGGGACGGTTGCGCAGCCTGCGTCTACGCCCACCACGATCGGGCGGGCTGATCGATCCGCACGTGGCCTCGACCCTCGCGGCACTCGCGCGCGCCGGACGTCGCGTCGTGGTCTGCTCCACGTCGGCTGTGCGCTCCGCTGACTGCGCGCCGCTTCTTCGACGGGATGCCGCCCACGTGCTCTCGGTGTCGAACTCCGGTTACGACTGGGGCGCATACCACGCAGGGGTCCGGTTCGTCCTCGACACGATGTCGCCCGACTCGGTCGCACTGATGAACGACAGCGTCTACGTCGTCCCGGACGCCCTCGAAGCGTTCCTGCAGCGGGTGGACAGAGTCCTTGCGACATCGTCGGCGCGACGGACAGCCTGATGCTGAGCTACCACCTCCAATCGTACTTCGTCTATTTCAGCCGCACCGCCCTCGCGAGTGAACTGATGAATGAGTTCCGCTCGTCGTACGTTCCCGTGTCGGACAAGTACTACGTCATCACGAGCTACGAGATCGGCTTCTCGCGCCGGGCGATGGATCACGGACTCACGCTCGATGCCGTCTACCCCCTCGAGGCGCTCGTGTCGTCGCTCTCCCGTGTGACACTTGCCTCGGGCTCCGAGCTAGCGCCGAACCCGACCCTCGAGCTTTGGGAAGAGTTTTTCGAGCTCGGCTCCCCGTTCGTCAAGGCACAGTTGTTGCGCGAGCTGGCCCCCGACCCGAGAGCGCATGCGCGAGCTTGTTCCGCCGCGACGCTCCGCTTGGCTTCAGCCCACCTCGAGCGAACGAATAGCTTGACCGTCGCGAACGGTGCCGACCCGGCGTCAGTCGACGCGGCAGCGGACGAGCGTCCGTAGCACGCGGAGCCCGTCGAGGGCGGTGAGCTTCTTGCCCTCCTCGCGCGAGCGCGCGGCGTAGGTGATCGGCACCTCGTAGATCCGCTCGCCGGCGCGGAGCACGCGCGCCGTGATCTCCGGCTCGATCGCGAAGCCGCGCTCCCGGAGGCGGAGCGAGCGGAAGAGCTCCGTGCTCATCGCCTTGTGGCAGGTCATCACGTCCGAGATGAAGCAGTTGTAGATCACGTTCGTCGCGAGCGTGACGCCCTTGTTGCCCATCACGTACCAGAAGCTGAACGCGGAGTGGCTCGACCACGAGCGCGTCCCGAAGACGACCTTCGCCTCGCCGTCGAGGAGCGGCTCGAGGAGCGGGCCGAGGTCGGCCGCGCGGTACTCGAGGTCGGCGTCGAGGATCGCCGACCACCGGCCCGTCGCGTGCTGGAGCCCGGTCTGCAGGGCGGCGCCCTTGCCGCGGTTCCGCTCGTGGAAGACGAGGGTCACGTTGTCCGGCCACTCGCGCTCGCGGAGGAGCTCGCGCGTCCCGTCGGTCGAGCCGTCGTCGACGATCACGAGCTGCCGCTCGTCGACCGGGAGCTCGGCGGTCAGCGCGTCGTCGACCGCGCGCTCGAGCGTCGCGAGCTCGTTGTAGACCGGCATGAGGATCGTGAGGGATCTCGGCCACGGGCGGCACCCTATCCTGGCGCGCAGCGGGCATCCGCTCAGTGTCGGCGCGAAGCCGCCCGGACCTGAGGCTACGATCGCGCCGTGCGCGAGCTGAGCATCGCGGGGCGCCGGATCGCCGACGACACCGGCTGCTTCGTCATCGCGGAGATCGGCAACAACCACCAGGGCAGCCTCGAGAAGGCGAAGGAGCTCTTCCGGGCCGCCCGCGACGCGGGCGTCGACGCGGTCAAGCTCCAGAAGCGCGCGAACCGGCGGCTCTACACGCGGGCGCTGTACGACAGCCCCGTACGACAACGAGCAGAGCTTCGGCGCGACCTACGGGGAGCACCGCGAGGCGCTCGAGCTCGACGCGGACGCGTTCCGCGAGCTGCGCGACCGCGCGGCGAGCTCGGGCTCGTCTTCTTCGCGACCGCCTTCGACGAGGAGAGCGCCGACCTCCTGGAGGAGCTCGACCTCCCCGCCTACAAGATCGCCTCCGGCGACCTCCGCAACACGCCGCTCCTCCGCCACGTCGCCTCGTTCGGGAAGCCGATGATCGTCTCGACCGGCGGCGCGACCCTCGAGGACGTCGACCGGGCCGTCGAGACGATCGTCCCGCTCAACCCGGCGGTCTGCCTCCTCCAGTGCACCGCGGCCTATCCCGCGGCCGTCGAGGAGCTGAAGCTCGGCGTGATCGAGACCTTCCGCGAGCGCTACCCCGAGCTCGTGATCGGGCTCTCCGACCACCAGGACGGGATCGCGATGTCGCTCGTCGCGTACATGCTCGGCGCGCGCGTCGTCGAGAAGCACTTCACGCTGAGCCACGCGGCGAAGGGCACCGACCATGCGTTCTCGCTGATGCCCGAGGGGATGCGGAAGCTCGTCCGCGACCTCGCAGCGCGTCCCGGCCGCGATCGGCGACGGGGTCAAGCGGCCGCTGCCGAGCGAGGCGAAGCCGCTCGAGAAGATGGGCAAGAAGCTCGTCGCGGCGCGAGCGCTCGCGGCCGGGTCACGTGCTCGCG
>CAWIQX010000008.1:0-17107 GCA_963838395.1 uncultured Actinomycetes bacterium | reverse complement strand
GAGCGACGGGACGAACACCCCGCCGACGCCGACACGCACGTTGACGTCGTAGAAGCCCTCGTCGCGGATGTTGTCGACCAGCGCGACCACACGCCGGCCGTCACCGGAGTAGTAGTCCGGCGCGAGCGCCGAGCGCGCCGGCAGCGTCGCCCGGGATCCGTCCCGGGGGACGGGCACGCTGAAGGCTGCGGACTCCCGTGGGTAGATCGTGCCGTCGAACTGCTGAACGAGCGTCTGCGCCTGGGCATCGGAGATCTGGACGCGGTCGTCGTTTCGGCAATCGCCCGGAGGAAACTCGAGCCCCTTGGAGATGCCGTCGTCGTCGCTCGCGATCCACACCTCGATGGATGACCCGATCGCCCGGAGCGTGAAGTACTTCATGTACAGGTTGTTCGACCGACGATCGAGAGCCGGCCAGAGCCGTCGGTCGCCCACGACGGCGGCCGCTGCGGCGGATGTGCGCAGGCCCTCGAGCCGAAGACGGGCGTGCGGCAGCGGAGCGAGCTCGGTCGCCTGCAGCTCCTGCGAGGTCGGCTCGACGAAGACCTCCGCGGGCTCCACCGGGGGCAGGACGCGGGACCCCCCTCGGCGCCGGAGACGGCCACGAGTGCGAGCGCCGCGAGCGCCAGCGCACGTCCCAGGTTCGTTCGGCGCCGTCCCCGCATCGCCATCCGTCGCGCGATGGTACCGGCCGGGGTCAGGCGACCCGTGCCGAGAAGCTCTTCGTGGCCGTCAGCCCGCCGGAGCTGACCGTGACCGCGACGCGACTCGTCTTGCGCTTCGCCGTCTTCGGAACCCGGAAGGTGCAGCTCGCCCGGCCGCCCGTGACGACAGAGGCCTTGGCTGCGACCCGCGCGCCTCCCACCGTTACCCGGCAGGTCGCCGTGCCGCCCTGCAGTGCGGCGCCGTCACTCCGGGCGACGGACACGAACTGCGAGAACAGCTTGCCGGCGGCCGGCCTGACCGGGCGCGAGCCGCCGTTTCCGAGCACGAGGCTCGGCGGCGTGATCTTCACGTCGTAGGTGTAGCTCCCTCGGTCCGGCGCGAAGTCGACGCGGACGTTCTCGAAGGTGGGCTGGCCGTCCGGGCCGAGCACGATCCCGCTGAGTGCGAGCACGGAGACGCCAAACCGCCTCGTCCCACCGATCTCCGACGCATTCAGCTTGAGAGTCGGACCGTTCGCGTACGAGAAGATCAGCGTCGCCTGCGACACGCCTGTCGCCGTGAAGTCCGTGCCGTCCCAGCGGAAGAGCGCGGCCGTCGACCGCCCCTGGAGCGGGCCGTCCAGCTCGATGATGTAGTCGGCGCCGCTGAAGTCGGCCGAGCCGGAGGACGGGTTGGCGTCCGAATCGATCGCAACGAGGACCGCCATGTCGCCCGTCAGGGTGGGCCGGTTCGGGATGCTGATCGTGAACGTGAGGTTGGCCTGGTCGTCGTTCGCCACCGTGACCGAGGTGACGTCCGGGGCGGACGCGTCCTCGCCGCTCGAGTCCTGGAACGTGGCGGTGTTGGTCGCCGCGGCGCCCTGCGCGCTCCGTCCGTCGCTCGCCGCGACGAGCAGCGCAAGCGCGGCACTCAGGAGAACGAGCGCTGTTCCGAGCCTGCGACCTGACCCCAGAGTCCGCGGCACCGGGCGCACCCTACTCGCGTTGCGACGGGTCAGCAATAGCCCCGCCGCAATCCCCTGGACGCAGTGTCTGCTCGGCACCTTCCGCTCCTCTCGTCGATCCGCACCTCGAGCACGAGACGAGTGTGGGCTGAACGGCTAACAGCCCTCTAACGACATCGGCACACCGCGCTGCTCGCAATCCGGCCGACCCGGAGCGAGGCAGCGTCCGGTAAGGAAATGGTTCGGAGCGGCAACCGAGGGAGCAACTCGACGTCTCGTACGGGTATGAGGCACAGCGGCGAGCAGTTTGCACCCGGCGAGACGGTGTTCTTGCTGAGGGAGGTGCGCGCGGGCCGCCAGATCCACGAGATCGGCACGCGCGCGCACGTACTGGCCGATCACGGGGCCGTGATCGTCCTCCACCTCGACGGCTCGGACGCCGAAGTCGTGACCTGCCCGTCGGACAACGTCGCGCGCGCCGTCGAGAGGGTTGCGCGCACGCCTGTGCCGCGGCCCGTGCGCGCGACGCTTCGTCCGTCGATGGGCTAGAGCCAGCCCGGATCCTCGGGTTCGCCGCAGTCGCCCATGGGAGGCATGGAGTCCGGGTACGCCGGAGCCTCGCCCTCCTTCCCTTCGGGGGAGGGCGAGGTCGAATCCTCGGATGCGGCGTACCGCTAGAGCTCGACCTCGTGAGGTGGCTTGCGCTCGAGCCAGACCTCGAAGGTGATCGGGAAACCGTCGTCGGTGTAGCTGCCGCCCTTCGCGAGCTGGATCCGGTCGATGATCCAACCGGGCGCTATCTCCGTCCCTTCGACGGCCGGCTCGGCTCCGATGCGGTTGAGCGCCGACTGTTTGCCGTCGGGGAAATTGAGGAGGTAGACGATGCCGGTGGCCATGCCGCCGACTCTAGATGCGGGGCGAGGGAGCGGGCTCAGATCAGCTTCGCTGCACCGACGGCCGTGAGTGCCCACAAGGCGACTCCGACCGCGAGCAGCACACCAAGAGCGATGAGGTCGGACAGGCTCATTGCCGCAGCTCCAAGTAGGCCCGGACGCCCCGGGCAGCTGACGGCCCGGCGACTCTGTCGCTTCGGGACACTCTTGTCAAGTCGCGAGCGCACGCGATACGCAAGGAACCCGGCCTCTCGATGCCGGTGCGCGGCGACCCGTGACGGTGAACGTAAAGTCGGTCCGTGCTGTGGCGAGCAGCATTGCTCTCGTGGCTCGTGATGATCGCCGGGCTCGTGCTGGTGTTCTCGTACTGGGACGTAGACCGGCTCTTCTACCTGGGTGCCGCGCTCACGATCCTCGGCCCCCTGATCTCGCTTGGTGTGGTGATACGGCAGCGAACACCCGAGGCCGTCTTCGTCTTCCTCCTCACCTTGGTCGCGCCGGTCTTCCTGGCGGTCTTCATCTACCTGGCCGTGAGGAACGCGAACTGAGCCTTCGTGGCGCCACGCGATGACGCGACGAGGCCCTTCAATCGTCCCAGTGCACGTCCGGCGATCCGGTCGGCCAGAAGGACAGGTAGCCGCCGAACGTCAGCCACCCCGTCCGTTCATGCCCCGACCCGTCCTCGACCACGACCCGGAACGCAAACTGGTTGTCCGAACGCCGAAAGGCTCTCGGCCCCTCGTGGAACCGACCGCCTTTGAAGTCGAGAAGGGTCAGACCGTGCTCGTCCGCCCAGCGCCCGATTCGCCGCTTCCAGTACGTTCGGCCGACCCCCAGCGCGAGGAGAACAGCAGCACTGAGTCCAGCGACAAAGAGCACAAGACTCACGACCGACAGAGTAGGCGGGTACTCCGTGACAGGACGACCGCGAAGTGTGTCGGGTTCCTATCCCATCCCTTCGGCGTTTCGTTGGGCAGCACGCAAGACCCGAAGCGGAACGCCATAGCTCCGCCACATTTCAACGTCCCCCGGCAACGTAACCGCGTCTCCCAGCCACTCGATGAACTCTCGCTCGCCCCGCGCCCAGTCGTAGACGGCGAAGTCCTCTGCCCGCTGGAGCTGCCACTCCAGCATGAAGATCCTTCGATGGAGGCTAGTCCGACGCCACCAGATGCGCTCGCGCTCGGGCCGAGGCGGAACAAGGTCGAGCTTCACCGCGCCGCTGCGCACGATGCCACGCTCGAGCTCGGTCGCCTAGACGTCCATTCGGGACAGGGCCGAAACCTGACTATCCGCCCTGCGGGCGTTACTCGGAACTGTCGCTGCAACAAGAAACCCCCGTGTTTGCGGGGGTTTCCGTGAAGCGGATGAAGGGACTCGAACCCTCGACCTTCTGCATGGCAAGGACGCTGCACGCGAGGACACCAGCCGCCACGGGCCGCCGAACCGCTTTGTAGTGGGACGCTCCACTCTCCTGCGTGACTCGGTGTGACAGGAACCGACAGCCAAACCTAGCCTCGAACCTAGCCAGCCGTGCCAGTCGCGCCGCTTCGCTCGACAGGCAGCACGCTTCAGTGGAAAGCGGGCTACGCCTTCGGTTCTCGCCTCGCTGCAAGCTCGTCCGCAATCCCTTGAATCTCCCGCGCGATCTCACAGAGTTCGAGCGGATCGTCAGCCTCCATAGACGCGAACGCAGGAGCCTTGCCCCACCCGCGGTCAAGCAATTCCCGAGTCGCTGCCACTCGGTCACGGTTATGGGCCTTCGGATCCTCGGCGATGTCCAGCAGGACGCGGGCAAGACGTACGGGCGACCCGCCGCACTCTTCGCGGACTGTCTTTGCGAGTCCTTTGGGGCGTCCTCCTGGGTTGCCTGATTGGCCGGGTTTGAAGCCGTGGCCGGTGATGCCGCCGGGCCGCGTTGTTTCTTGGTTGTTTTCAGCGGGGCTCATGGGTTCGAGTATTGCGAGGGGTGCGGTCGACGCGAGGCTTCCCGAGCGATGGTTCGCGGGGGGGTCGGGCGCGCGCGGGGAGATTGCGCGATTTGCAACATATTGTGGTAGCGTCGAAGGAGGTTCAGCTCGAGCGTCGAGGGTGTAGTGGGTTCTGCCCTCCCTTCGGACTCAGGCGTTGGCCGTGAACGGTTGGCGCTGAGCGCGACGAAGAAGGGAGTTGTGCGTGGGCCTCTCGACTGAGGGTTTGGCTCGTGCTTGCGCCGGTCACCCGAAACGAACCGTTGGCGCTTGGGTCGGCGCGACGCTTGTCTCGTTCGTCGTGATCGCGCTGCTGCTCGGAGATGCCTTGACGAGCGAGGGTGATGTCACGAGCAATCCCGAGTCGAAGCAGGCTGAGGCGCTGATCCACTCGGGCTTCCCGCCTGTGCCGACTCCAAGCGAGATCGTGGTTGTGCGATCGGATCGCTTTACGGTCGACCAGCCTCAGTTTCAGGAGAAGGTGCGGATGCTCGGTGAGCGCGCTTCGGCACTAGGCGTTGTCGCGGAAGCGCAGAGCTACTACTCGTCGGACGACGAGTCGCTTGTCTCAAAGGATCGGCACGCGACGATGGTGCCGCTGGTGATGCGAAGCGACGAGGTCGCTCCGCTGGTCGAGCTCGTGAAGTCGGCGGACGGGGCCGATGGGTTCCAGGTTGCGATCACGGGTTCTCTGACGGCCGATGCCGACTTCGAGAAGCTCTCGGAAGAGGATCTGCAGAAAGGCGAGCTGTTGATCGGGCTGCCGGCGGCGCTGATCATCCTGCTGCTTGTGTTCGGGGCGGTCGTGGCGGGCCTCGTGCCGGTGCTGATGGGGTTGCTGTCGATCGTGATCGCGGTTGCGTTGACCGCTCTCGTCGGGCAGGCGTTCGAGGTCTCGTTCTTCGTGGTGAACATGATTTCGGCGATGGGCCTCGCCCTCGGGATCGACTACGCGCTGTTCATCCTTTCGCGCTACCGGGAAGAGCGAGTGCGGGGGCTGGAGAAGATCGAGGCGATCGTGGCGTCCGGGGCGACGGCGAGCCGGGCGGTTCTCTTCAGCGGCATCGCCTTCGTGTTGGCGATGTTCGGGATGCTCTTGGTGCCCGACACGATCTTGCGGAGCCTTGCGCTGGGCGCGATCCTCGTCGGCATCGTCTCGGTGCTCGCGGCGCTCACGCTGCTGCCCGCCGTCTTGGGACTGCTCGGCGATCGGGTGAACGCGTTGCGGATCCCTGTGATCGGCCGCAGGGCGATCAGTAACGCGGGTTCGGAGAGCCCCTTCTGGTCAGCGCTCGTCGGCGGTGTGATGCGTCGCCCACTGCTGAGTCTCCTAGGGGCGACGGCTCTTCTGCTCGCGGCCGCCGCTCCCGTTCTCGCAATCGACACGGGCTTCTCGGGGCTCAGCACTCTTCCCGACCGGTTCCCCTCCAAGCAGGGGTTCGTCGCGCTGAACCGCGACTTCCCCGGCATCGGGGTTGACCCGGCCCAGATCGTCGTGCAGGGCGATGTGTCCACCGCACCGGTTCGATCGGCCATCGAGAGGCTCAGGTCGAGCCTCGATGACCAGGGGACGTTTGGCGCAGCGACGCAGACCGAGTCGGAAAGCGGTGACATCGTGCTGATCTCGGTTCCCGTCGCGGGCGACGCCGACGGGGCCGAGGCGACGAGCGCGATCCGCCACCTACGCGCCGACTTGATCCCAGACGCGTTTGGCGATGTCGGTGCGGTCGTGCTCGTTGGCGGAGCGAGCGCCGAAAACGCGGACTACTTCGACCTCGTCGGTGGTTGGCTCCCGATCGTGTTTGCCTTCGTGCTCGGGCTCAGCTTCATCCTGCTTACCGTCGCGTTCCGCTCGATCGTCATCCCGGCTGTCGCGATCGCACTCAACCTGTTGGCAGTGGGAGCCGCCTACGGGCTGCTCGTGCTCGTCTTCCAGAAGGGCGTCGGAAACGAGCTCTTCGGCTTCCAGCAGGTCGACACGGTCGAGGCCTGGGTGCCCCTTTTCCTCTTCTCCGTCCTCTTCGGCCTCTCGATGGACTACCAGGTGTTCCTGCTCAGCCGGATCAAGGAGCGCTACGCGCAGACCGGAGATACCGCAGGCTCCGTCTCCTTCGGCGTCAGCTCCACGGCGCGGCTCATCACCGGCGCCGCGCTCATCATCATCGCTGTCTTCGCCGGGTTCGCGGCAGGCGACCTAGTCATGTTCCAACAGATGGGCTTTGGGGTCGCTGTGGCCCTCCTGATCGACGCGACGATCGTTCGCTGCGTTCTTGTTCCGGCAAGCATGAAGCTCCTCGGTGATCACAACTGGTACCTCCCCTCATGGCTGAACTGGCTGCCGGACGTACACGTCGAAGGCCACGCCTCGAAACAACCCAAAAAAGGTGGCATCCCGGTGCCGACGACTTAGGAGCCCAAGATGGCGGTAATGGAGTCGGGAATGGTTGCAACCAGAGACGACTGGCGTCCGGTCGCGCGGCGTCTATGGGCCTGGCCGGTGGCGATTCTGGTCGGCTTTCCGATCGGTGGGTTGCTGGCAGACCTGGCTGTTGACGGGGTCGACTCAGTGGGGGCGGCTCTGGTCGCGGGTCTGGTCGTGGGTGCGGTGGCGGGGGCGGCGCAGTGGTTCGCGCTCAAGGAGTGGGTTTCATGGCTGTGGATTCCAGCCACGATGGTCGGCATGGCCGTGGGCCTGGCGGCCGGCTCGGCACTTGTCGACTATGGGATCGACCGCGGCGACATCGTCCTCATGGGTGCGGTCACCGGCATCGGGGTCGGTGTGATGCAATCGCTGGTGCTGGCGCGGCGGGGAGTTCCTGGCTGGTTTTGGTGGGCGGTCGCGAATCCGCCCCTCTGGGCGCTTGGCTGGCTCGTGACCTCGTACGTGATCTCGAAAAACGTCAAGGAGCAGTTCGCGATCTTCGGCGCCGGCGGAGCACTCGTATACGGACTCCTGACATGGCTGCTCCTCGCGGTATTGCTCCGAGGGACGGAACCCGAGGTGCGACGATGAGCGCCGAACACGTCGCAATTCCGCTCGCGCCGGTCGACGCCGTCCGGATCACGATCTTGATGGACAACGTGACCGACCCTCTGCTCTTTCCGCCGCTAGTGCGAACGCCGGTCAATCAAACTCTTGATCATTGGTCCCTTTGACCGGAGGTACCGCAGGAGACGAGGAGGACCGTTCCGATGGGTGATGATGTCCGAGACGCTGTCGCGGAGACGACAGAGCACTTCCCAACCGAAACGCGCGGCCTGCCGCATGCCGCTCGTGTCGAGTGCGTGGAGCTCGGCGACGGGGACGAGTTCGATCTACGTATCGCGCCGGTGGCCAAGGAGCTCGCGGGCTCAACGGTTCGCATGTTGGCCTACAACGGGTCGATTCCCGGTCCGACGCTGAAGGTTCGTCAGGGGACGGAGGTGGTCGTCCACGTCGACAACGGGGGCGACCTGGACGCGACGGTGCATTGGCATGGGTTGCGTCTGGAGAACCGGTATGACGGTACGCATGAGACGCAGGCGCCGATACCGGTCGGTGGGCGCTTTACGTATCGGCTGCAGTGCCCTGATCCTGGTTTGTACTGGTACCACCCGCACATCCGTGAGGACTACGGCCAGGAGCTCGGGCTGTACGGCAACATGGTTGTCGTTCCCGCAGACCCTGATTACTGGCCGCCGGTGAACCGCGAGGTCGTCCTGACCTTGGACGACGTCTTGATCGAAGACGGGAGGGTGGCGCCGTTCAGCCGTTCCGAGCCGACCCATGTCGCGATGGGTCGCTTCGGCAACGTCATCCTTGCGGGCGGCGAGCCGGAGCTCGCGTTGGAAGCCCGTCGGGGCGAGGTGGTGCGGCTCTATTTGACCAACACTGCCAATACACGCGTCTTCAACGTCCGGCTACCCGGCGCGCGGATGAAGCTGGTGGGTGGCGACAGCGGACATTATGAGCGCGAGGAGTTCGTGGACGAGGTGCTCCTTGCTCCGTCCGAGCGGGCAGTGGTGGATGTGCTGTTCGATGAGCCGGGGCAGGTGACGTTGGAGCATCGGACCCCCAACCGCACGTATCCGCTCGCGGCGATCACCGTTCTCGATGAGGCGGCGAGCCCGCCGCTCGCGGGGCGATTCGAGGAATTACGCCACAACGCAGACATGGCTACCGAGCGTGCGCGGATCAGCGCGCACCTGGATAGTGCCCCTGACAAGACACTGGCGTTTGTCGCCGAGATGGACATGGGAGTGCCCGAGGGGCCAGTCGTGTACGCCTGCCCGATGCACCCGGAGGTCGTGAGCGACGAGCCGGGCCGCTGTCCGAAATGCGGCATGGCGCTGCTCGCGACGGCCGCACCCACGACGTACACCTGCCCGATGCACCCGGAGGTCGTGAGCGACGAGCCGGGCCGTTGCCCCAAGTGCGGGATGAAACTCCTGTCCGCCGCGCTCATCGACCCGGGTGCAGAGCACGAAGCTCATGGCGATCACCATGAGCACGACGCCGATGAACACGAGCATCGCGTCACCCACGAGCACGATCACGCCGGCGAGGGCCACGACCATCACTCCGAGGGCGATGAGCACGCGCACCATGGCGAGAGCCACGGGCATGGCGCTCCCGGCGCCATCGAGTGGGAGGACGACATGGTCGAGGTCAACCGGATGACCACACCGGAGAACATGCGCTGGAAGCTGGTCGACCGTACAACCGGCGCCGAGAACCATGCGATCGACTGGGAATTCGAAGTCGGTGATCAGGTGAAGATGCGACTGGTGAACGAGATGGAGTCCGACCATCCGATGCACCACCCGTTCCACGTCCACGGTGCGGGGCGCTTCCTGATCCTCAGCCGCGCGGGGGCTGTGGAGCCGAACCTCGTCTGGAAAGACACGGTGCTCGTGCTTCCCGGCGAGACGGTCGACGTCTTGCTCAGCGTCGACAACCCCGGCGTCTGGATGATGCACTGCCACATCGCCGAGCACCACGAGGGCGGGATGATGCTGAACTTCAACGTCAAGCCCGCCGCGGCCGAAGGTAGGCCCACGGCGTGAGCGGCGGCAGTGTCACGAACCCGGCCAGCGCAACCGGACACACCGTGCAAGAGCTGCGAGAGCGCTACGAGGTTGCCGTCATCGGGGCCGGTCAAGCGGGCCTGGCGCTGGGCTACTACCTCACCCGGCAAGGACGGCGCTTCGTGATCCTCGAAGCGGCTGACTCGGTCGGAGCGGCCTGGCGCGGCCGCTGGGACTCGCTGCTTCTCTTCACACCGCGACGCTACGACGCGCTCCCCGCACTGCACTTCCCCGGCGACCCCGACGGCTACCCAACGCGCGACGAAGTGATCTCCTACCTGGAGCAGTACGCAGCGGAGTTCGATCTCCCGATCGAACTCAACAGCCTCGTGCACTCGGTGTCGGCTTCGGACGGCAAGTACCTCCTCGAGCTCGACGGGCGGACGATCGAAGCCGACCAGGTTGTCGTCGCCACCGGACCGTTCCAGATCCCTCGCGTGCCGACCTTCGCAGGCGAGCTCGCGGCCGAGGTGTTCCAGACGCACAGTGTGGGTTACCGGAAGGCGGCGGACGTACCGCAGGGAACGGTTCTCGTCGTTGGAGGCGGCAATACCGGGTTCCAGATCGCGCAGGAGCTTTCAGCGACCCACCGCGTCTGTCTCTCCGTCGGCTCGCGCCAGACACCGCTGCCACAGAGACTGTTGGGCCGCGATCTCTTCTGGTGGCTCGGAAAGCTCGGGCTGCTGCACAAGACCGTCGACTCCCGACTCGGACGGCGAATGCGAGAACGCGATGTGCTCATTGGCTCCAGCCCTCGCGCAGCGCGAAAGAGCGGGGTTGAAATGAAGGCCCGTACTGTCGGAGCCTCGGGACGAACGATCACGTTTGCGGATAACAGCGAAATCGCCGTTGACGTCGTGATCTGGGCCAGTGGCTACGACCTCGACCACTCCTGGATCACGGCTCCAGTCGCAACCGAAAGCGGCCGTATCCGCCACGAGCGTGGGGTAACCGACTCGGCTGGCCTTTACTTCCTCGGTCTCCCATGGCAGTACACCCGAGGCTCGGCCCTGCTCGGCTGGGTCAAGGACGACGCTGAATACATCGCCAAGCGAATCGCAGCTGTTGGCCCCCAGGCCGACAAGCCGTCGCCGGAACGCAACCGTCTCCCTGGAGCTGCCGAGGCCGACGCGAAATCCAGCGAAGCCGCGCTGTGACTCCCGGGGAAGTTCGACAGACCACTCGTCGATTGGGCTTTGCGCTGCGAGAGGCTTCGGCACCAGGGGCCAACTCCTTGCCGCACGCTCTCCAGGAGAGCTCCCGATGCTCGCTAGGGGCACTGTGACCGGCCCCGGCCGATCCAGCGGAGACTGCCATCGTCCCGGACGAGGAGGGTAGCGGCCGGCGCCCCGAGGAGTACCCGCCCCCCTCCGCGGTAGCAGTGGAGTTTCAGCGTTCAAGTATCGCGCCGGGTGCGGTCGACACTTGGTTCGGTGGTCTTCCCGAGCCACCTACGACCGCAGCGGATCCGTAGCCGCGGCATCGGCCACGTGCTCGAGTTCCCTCGAGGAACTCCGCGCCTGGGTGCGCTTGCAGTTGGCCGGCGGCGCGTGAAGATGCGCACGCGTGTGTCTCGCAGGGGGTAGACGGGTGCGGGGGCTGACGAGGTTCGTCCTCGTTGTCACTGTGGTTGGAGCAGTTGCGACGGGGAGCGCTGCCGGCGGTTCTTCTTGGCCGACTTCCTGGGCGATAGGCACATCGGGCGGCACGGGTCGTGCGGGATCGGCGACTGTCTCTCCGCCTGGTGCGTCAGTCCTCTTGCCCTCATCCCGGTCGGGACCTCCAGCAGTCGATCGAGATCGGACGGCTGGATGGAACGGGGCGCAGGCCGCTGACGCGCAAAGTCGCACGCTACGAGATCCGCTTCGACGACGACGCAGTGTTCTCCCCGGACGGCACCAAGATCGCCTTTGTGCGCCAGTCCAAGGGAGACCCGTCATCCGTAATGATCGTCAACCGCGACGGAACGGGGATGCGGCGAGTGTTGACCTTCGCGCAGGCGAAACGGATCGCGCCGCAAGCAGTGGGGCTGGGAGAGCCGACGTTCGCCCCCGACGGATCTGCACTCGCGATCGCCGCGCACCGCGATTGCGTGAGGACGGAGGCGCTGGTGATGGTCTCCTTGGAGGGCACGGCGCCGGTTGCGTTGTGGCGGCCGCCGAGAGGTGCGCCCGTTTCCGTCCTTCCGCAAGCCGTGCTGCCCGACGGCGGGGTCTTGGTCTCCGCCAACGAGAACCCGGGGGATTGCATCTTCTTCAGCTACGAAGGTCGCGAGCGGCTGCTGCTCCTCCGGAGCGGCGACCCGCCTCGGGAACTCGGCCCTGCTTCGAGTGCGATCGGCGATGTGCTCGTGACGCCGGATGGTCGCTCGGTTGTGTGGGCAGCCGGCTGCCTCGAGCGCTGCCAGATCTGGACGGCGAACCTCGAGTCGGGCGCCGCCCGCCAACTCACACGGTTCCGCACGAGGAGCAGCCCCTTGGACGGCTTCGACTCGATCAAACTCGCCACGCTCGGCGACGACTCCGTCCTCTACGGACGCGGCCGTTCCCTGTATAGAGCGCAGCTCTCCGGAGCCGGAACACCAACCCGTATCGCGGCGTTCAAGTGCTCTCGCAGGAGCGGCTGTCGCTACAGCGAGATCGACTGGCTTGAGAGCAGCCCAGACGGAACCTGGGTGGTCGCTGATGTCACTGATCACGGCTGCGAACTCTGCGAAGCAGGCGCAGACGGGCCGATCGCGGAGCGCTTCGCGGTGCGCCTCGCCGGCGGACGGCCAACGAAGCTCCCGGTGCTCACGCTGTTGGATCTACGGTTCGACCGATAGAACGGGGTCAGTCCTCGCGATCAGCCTGTTCCCCTGTTTGCCTAGTGGCTCGGAGTGTTCCTCGTCCATCTCGTGCGGGATGCTGGGGGCCGCGGTCGGCATGCACGCGAGAGCGAGGAACCTAGCCAAGCCCTAGCCAAACGCCACGCTCGACCGAACACAAGTCTCACGGCCAAAGAAAAAGCCCCGTTTCCGGGGCTTTCCTTGAAGCGGATGAAGGGACTCGAACCCTCGACCTTCTGCATGGCAAGCAGACGCTCTAGCCAACTGAGCTACATCCGCGAGAGGGGAACTATAGCGGCGCCCGGCTTGGCCTACGCCGGGCGCCGCGCGTGATCGTCCCGGGGACGGGCGCTACGAGCGGACCGGCTCCCTCTCGGCGTCGGGACGCGCCTCCACGAGCTGTGCGAATACCTCGCGGAAGTCGACCATCGCCTTGCGGAGGTTCTCGGTCCGGTCGTCGCCGTTCGTTCCGTTGCCGTGCACCATCTCGTGCCCGTGCCGGTAGCGCTGCACGGCCTCCGGGTGGTCGACCGACACGGCGTCGGCCTGCTTGTCGAAATCGCCCCTCGGGTAGCCGCGCTCGTCGAGCACGTCACGCACGATCCGGTCGGCCTCGCGTGCCGCGAGCTCCGGGTCGTCCACGAAGCGGTGCTCGGCGCGCTGCCAGTCCTGAGTGAACCGGGCTCGCGCGTCCTCCGACAGGGGCTGGATCTCGAGCGACTCGTGCACGCGCTCCCGCTCTGCGAGCTCGCGCTCCGCCTTCCGGCGGGAGCCGGATTCGCCGACGGTCCGGTCGTACTCCGGCCCGAACTGGTCGCGGAGCGCCGTCCGACGTCTCGACTGCGAGTAGCTCCTTGCCGCCACCGCCAGGATCACGAGCGCCACCGCGACAACGATCACAACCCACCAGATCGTGTCCATTCGATATTCCTCCTTGGTCGTGCCCGGGAAGGGCGATACCCCTCGCCCGGACACGCCAAACGGCAGCCCCCGTCAGCCGTCGAACGCCGCGACCGCCTCGTCCCGCGCGGAGCGGAGCGCGTGCGCTCGGTTGACGACGTTCACCACGGCGCGGAGCGACGCCGTGACGATCGACGGATGGATGCCGACGCCCCAGAGCGCCTCCTCGTCGACGTCCGCCTCGACGTACGCGGCGGCGGTCGCGTCCTCCCCCTTCGACATCGCGTGCTCGTGGTAGTCGCGGACGTCGACCTCGAAGCCGAGCCGCTGCTCGAGCCCGTGCACGAGCGCTGCGATCGGGCCGTTCCCCTCGCCGACGACCTCGACGTCCTCTCCGTCGATGCGCATCCGCGCGACGAGGCGGTCGCCCTCCTCCCCGCTCTCGTGCGTGTACGACAGGAGCGCGAAGGGCTCGGTGACGCCGGTGTAGTGCCCGGTGAACGCCTCGAGGAGCTCGTCGGCGGTGAGCTCGCCCCCTCGCGCGTCGGTGATCGCCTGCACCTTCTGCGCGAAGTCGATCTGGAGCCCGCGCGGGAGGTCGAGGTGGTGCTCGGTCTTCATCAGGTACGCGACGCCCCCCTTCCCCGACTGCGAGTTGACGCGGATGATCGCCTCGTAGTCACGGCCGACGTCCTTCGGGTCGAGCGGCAGGTACGGCACGTCCCACACGTCGGACCCGGATCGCTCCTGGGCGTCCATGCCCTTCTTGATCGCGTCCTGGTGCGAGCCCGAGAAGGCGGTGTAGACGAGCTCGCCGACGTACGGGTGGCGCGGATGGACGGGGAGCTCGTTGCACTCCTCGACGATGCGCCGCGCCTCGTCGAGCTCTGCGAGGTCGAGCGCCGGATCGATGCCCTGCGTCAGCAGGTTCAGCGCGAGTGTGATCAGGTCGACGTTCCCCGTCCGTTCCCCGTTGCCGAAGAGGCAGCCCTCGACGCGCTCGGCGCCGGCCATCAGGCCGAGCTCCGCCGTCGCGACGGCCGTCCCGCGATCGTTGTGCGGGTGGACGGACATGATCGCGCCGTCCCGGCGGGTGAAGCTCCGGCAGAACCACTCCATGCGGTCGGCGTAGACGTTCGGCGGGAAGGCCTCGACGGTCGTCGGCAGGTTGACGATCATCTTCTTGTCGGGAGCGGGATCCCACTCCTCCGCGACGGCCTCGCAGATCTCGAGCGCGTAGTCGAGCTCCGTGTGGTGGAAGCTCTCAGGCGAGTACTGGAACACCACGTCGGTCGAGGTGCCCGCGGCGAGCTCCTTGCAGAGCGCTGTGCCCCGCACGGCAAGCTCGGTGATCCCGTCGCGGTCGAGGCGGAAGACGACGCGGCGCTGCGTCTCCGAGGTCGAGTTGTAGAGGTGCACGATCGCGCGTGGCGTGCCCTCGATGGCCTCGTAGGTCCGCTCGATCAGCTCCGGCCTCGCCTGCGTGAGCACCGCGATGGTCGTGTCGTCGGGGATCACACCGTCCTCCACGAGGAGGCGGCAGAAGTCGAAGTCGGCCTTCGACGCGGCGGGGAAGCCGACCTCGATCTCCTTCACGCCGAGGCGGACGAGCAGATCGAAGAAGCGTCGCTTCCGGAACCCGTCCATCGGGTTGACGAGTGCCTGGTTGCCGTCGCGGAGATCGGTGGAGCACCAGATCGGCGCCCGGTCGAGCACGACGTCGGGCCAGGTGCGGTCGGAAAGGTCGACGGTGGCGTAGGGACGGTAGTGCTCGAACGGCATCGGCATGGGTCTCTCCTCGACGGGGGCGTACCACTCCCGGCGGTGTGCGGGGAGCACGGCGGGTGTATGTGCGCATCGCTTCCCCTAGCGGGGAAGGAGGAGAAGGCGCAGCGCGAGGCCCGGAAGCGGAATCGACGAGAGCACGGGCACGCGGCTCATGCCGCCACCGTAGCCGAGCGCGTGCCCGACGGCAACGTCGACGGGGCGACCGCCGCGCTCTCGACGCAGGGTGCGCGGGCCGGCTGGACGAACGCTGGACGTCCACTGTGTAGCGTCACGGGATGCTCGACGAGACGACGTTCGGCGCAGCTGCCGCCGACCTGTGCGCTGCCGACGCCGATCTCGCGGCGATCGTCGAGGCACATGGGCTCCCCGAGTTCTGGTCACGTGAGCCCGGCTTCCCGACGCTCGTCCTCCTGATCCTCGAGCAGCAGGTGTCCCTCGCCTCGGCGAAGGCCGCGTACGACCGGCTCGAGGCTCGCCTCGGCGGCGTCACGCCCGACGGCGTCGTCCTCTCGTCCGACGAGGAGCTCCGCGCCGACGGGTTCAGCCGCCAGAAGAACCGGTACGTGCGCGCGCTGTCCGCGGCGCTGCTCGAGGGGTCGCTCGACCTCGAGGCAGTAGCCGTGCTCGACGACGACGGCGTCCGTCAGGCGCTCGTCGCGCTGCCGGGCATCGGCCCCTGGACGGCGGAGGTCTACCTCCTCTCGGCGCTCCGGCGGCCCGACACGTGGCCCGTTGGCGACATCGCCCTGCAGGAGGCCGCGCGTCGAGCTCGGCGGCTCGACGTGCGCCCGTCGCCCGCCGAGCTCGAGGTGATCGGCGACGCGTGGCGGCCGCACCGCGCAAGTGCGGCGCGCCTGCTCTGGCACCTCTATCTCAGCGAGCCGCGAAGGAACGGCCGGCCCGCGGTCGGTCCCTGAACATCCGGTGAACAGGGTGGGCGCCGGTCCACCCGCGTACTAGGCTCGTCACGACGGGGTCGGAGCGATCACGAAGGAGGCCCGATGGCATTCGAGGAGCTGAAGGAACGGCACGCTGCGATGTGGGGCTCGGCACCGTTCGAGCGCATCGCCTGGACGCTGGCGGACATGCACCAGACGATCATCGACGCGGTCGACGGAGCGCCCGGGCGGGATTGGCTCGACGTCGGCTGTGGAACCGGGGAGCTCGCGTTCATGGCCGCGGCGACGGGCGCGACGGTGACCGGTGCCGACCTCTCGCCCGCCCTCGTCGAGACCGCCCGCAGGCAGGCGGACGAGCGCGGCGTGGGCGTCATGTTCGACGTGGGCGACGCCGAGGCCCTCCCGTACCCGGACGCTGCCTTCGACATCGTCACGTCGTCGGTCGGCGCGATCTTCGCGCCGGACCACCGGGCCGTCGCGTCCGAGCTGGCGCGTGTCTGCCGGCCGGGCGGCAAGCTCGCACTGTCGGCCTGGACGTCCGGGGGCGCGGTCGACGAGTTCTTCCAGATCATCGGCTCGTATGCGCCGCCGCCGCCGCCCGGCGCGGGTATCGCCGCCTCGTGGGGCGAGCCCGGCTATGCAGAGGGCCTCCTCGGCGACGACTTCGAGCTCACGATCACGCTGCGCGACACCCCATGGGAGGTCGAGACCGCCCAGGAGATGTGGACGGAGATGTCCGAGGCGTTCGGCCCGATCAAGACGCTGCTCGGGGCGCTTCCCCCGGAGCGGGCGGAGGCCTTCAAGACCGAGCTGCTCGGGTTCTTCGAGGGCGAGGCGACCGAGAGCGGCATCTCGATGGACCGGCCCTACCTGCTGATCGCCGGAACGCGGAGGTCGTAGCCGAAAGCTGGCTATGCCCGGACGACGGCGGCCGGTGCGGCGTACCGCGCGCGGATGACGACGGCGACGGCGAGCCACGCGAGCGTGAGCGCGACGCCGCCGCCGAACGACGGCGCGAGGAGCGCGACCACGACCGCTGCGCCGACGACCCGGGTCGTCCAGGGCGGAAGATCCGTGAGCCCGCCGGTCCGGCGGGCGAGCGGCTCCAGCCCGATGACGACGAGCATCGCCGCGAAGCTCCTGGACGGCGATCA
>CAWIQX010000007.1:0-8701 GCA_963838395.1 uncultured Actinomycetes bacterium | reverse complement strand
CGGCGGCTGACGACGGCGACGGCGAGGGGCGAGGGCGAGGCAAGCCTCGCCCGACCTGCTCGCCCACCCCATCGGCTCGTACCCGCTCGTCACGGGCGCCGAGGCGATGAGCACCCGCGCCACGGAATCACCGTCGTTCCGCACGGTCCGCTCGGCTCGGGTCGAGGCCGGCGACAAACCCTCACGGAGCCGGTCTCGGCTCCGTCCGCGAGAGCATCAGCATGCCCTCGAGCACGAGACAGCTCCTGGTGCCCCGTACCGTGTATCGTGCGCCGGGATCGAATCGCCCGGTCGAAGCTCCACGACATTGACGCCGAAGGATCCGACGCCGAGCGAGCGTCGCACCCGCGCCCATTTTCCGTAGTCCCGCTCGAGCTCGTCATCGTGCTTCACCGTCACTGCCCATGCAGCCTCCTCGCCCGTTTGGGGGATGGTGTCAGACCGCCCGCCCGACTGCCTGGATAGAATCGGCTGCTTGACCGGGTATGCCGAGGAGCGCCGGCTGCCGCGCGGATGGGCTCATCTCGCCCTTCAGTTCGCGGTGTGGTTCGGCTTCTACGCCGTCTACCAGGCGGCGCGCGGCGCCGCGGACCGCGGCGTTGCCGAAGCATTCTGGAATGGCACGCTGTGATCGAGGCGGAGAACAAGCTCCGCACCCTCGTCGAGCCCGCGATCCAGGACTTCGTCGAGCGGTCGAGCCTCCTGATCGCGGCGACATCGTACACCTACTGGCTGTCGCAGTTCGCCGTCGTCGGGCTGACGCTCCTCTGGGTCTATTTCCGTCACCACGAGCGCTTCGCCGACTTCCGCAACTGGCTCATCGCCGCGAACCTCGTGGGCCTGCTCGGCTACGTCCTGATGCCGACCGCGCCGCCGCGCATGTTCCCGGAGTGGGGATTCTCGGACACGCTCGCCGAGCACGCGTCCGTGAGCCACGACAGCGGGCTCGTGTCCTTCGCCGCGAACCCGTTCGCCGCGATGCCGAGCCTCCATGCCATGGACGCCCTGATCGTCGGCATCGTGATGGCCTCGGTCTGCCGAACGCAGGTCGCGCGGATCCTCTGGCTCGCCTGGCCCGCGTGGGTGACGTTCGCCGTCATGGGGACGGGGAACCACTACTGGCTCGACTGCGCCGCCGGCTTCCTCGTCGCGCTCGTCGTCGCGGCGGTCCTCTTCCGCGGTCGGCTGCGCAGCGTCCTCACCCGCGCCGCGTGACGACTCCGCGCGAGGAACCGCGCGTCAACCCGTTCGACCGCCTCAAGCAGGAGTACGTCGAGGCCGCGCGGGAGTTTCTCCAGCGCTACATGCAGAGCGTCGCGAAGACGAAGCTGACGCCGGACATGCTGACGCTCGCCGGCGTCCTGCTCTGCCTCGCCGGCGCGGTCCTCGTCGGCTTCGAGCAGCGGAACGAGTACCTCTTCTTCTGGCTGGGCGGAGCGCTCTTCGTGGTCGGCTCGGTGGCCGACATCCTCGACGGCGCACTCGCCCGGGCCGCGAGCAAGGGGACGGTGTTCGGCGCCTTCCTCGACTCGACGTTCGACCGCGTCGGCGAGGCGGCGATCCTCGCCGCAATCGGGCTCTCGTTCATGCACGACGGGAACGAGATAGCCCTCATGGCGGCATTCGCAGCCGTGATCGGCTCCTTCCTCGTCTCGTACACGCGCGCAAAGGCCGAGGCGATCGGACTGCGCGGCGACGTCGGCTTCGGCTCGCGGGTCGAACGCGTGGTGCTCATCTCCGTCGGCCTCGGCCTCGCCCCCTGGGGCCTGCTCCAGTGGCCGATCTACGTGCTCGCCGCGATCGCGTGGCTACGGTCGCGCAGCGCATCCTCTTCGTACGGCGCCAGCTGCGCGAGCTCGCCGAGACGCCGTAGCCCACACCGGCGACAGCGTCGCCCGAGCGGGTTACGCTCGGTTCTTGGGTGACGTCGCCGAGCTCGTCGGGCGTGACGCCGAGCTCGAGGCGCTCGAGTCGTTCCTCGACCGCTCGCACGAGGGCGCCTCCCCGGTGCTCCTGCTCGAGGGAGAGGCCGGAATCGGGAAGACGACGCTCTGGCGCGTCGGCGTGGCACTCGCACGAGAAGGCTCGTATCGCGTGCTCGAAGCTCGGCCCGCGAGCGCCGAGACAGGCGTGCCGTTCGCCGCGCTCGCCGATCTCGTCGGCGGCTCGCTCCAGGAGGTTGCGGATGCGCTGCCGGCGCCACAGCGCCAGGCGCTCGAGGTGGCGCTCTCGCTCGCCGAGCCCGCTGGTGCGCCGCCGCTTCCACAGACGATCGCCGCCGCGGTGCTCTCGTGCCTGCGCGAGCTCGCGCGCAAGGACCCCGTGTTGGTCGCCGTCGACGACGCGCAGTGGCTCGACGCAGCGTCCCAGGCGGCGCTCGAGTTCGCCCTCCGCAGGATCGCGCCGGACGACCACGTTCGCTTTCTCTTCAGCTGGCGCACGGGCGAGAAAGGACGCTCCCCGCCGGGAACGTCCGCTCTCGGCCCGCCCCAGCGTGTGCGCGTCGGCCCGTTGAGCCTCGGCGCGCTCCATCGGGTGATCGCGGCCCACCTCGGTCACTCGCTCCCCCGGCCCGTGTTGACGCGCGTCCATGTCGGGTCTGGTGGGAATCCGTTCTTCGCGCTCGAGCTCGCTCGTCTCGCCGAGCAGCGTGGCCTGCAGACGGGCGCACTCGAGCTTCCACTGCCGGCCAGCGTCGCGGAGGCGCTCCGCGAGCGGCTTGACGCCGTGCCCGAGACGACACGAAGCTCGCTGCTCGTCGTCGCAGCCCTCGCGACGCCGACCCTCGACGTAGTGGAGGCCGCGCTGGGATCGTCCGCCAGCGCGCTGCTCCAGCCGGCGATCGACGCGGGAATGCTCGTGCTCGACGCCTCGGAGATCCGCTTCTCCCACCCCTTGACCGGCGCAGCCGTCTACGGCGACGCCTGGCCGAGCCGCCGACGCGCGTGCCACGCAGCCCTCGCCGAGCTCGTGCACGACCCCGACGAGCGCGTCCGCCATCTCGCGCTCGCGAGCGAGGGACACGACTCCGAGCTCGCCGTCGCGCTCGAGGATGCTGCGCAGCGGGCGCGACTGCGCGGCGCGCCCGAGGCCGCAGCGACGTTCGTCGAGCAGTCGTGGCGAGCGACACCACCGGAGCAGGCCGACGATGCATGGCGTCGCGGCGTGCGGGCCGCCGAGTACCACCTCCAGTCGGGCGACATGCAGCACTTTCGCGAGCTCACCGAGGGCCTCCGGGCAACGGCGCGCACGGGTGACGAGCGCTCGCTGGCGCTGCAGCTCCTCTCGATCGAGCCGCTCGGAGACGAGACGGCGCTCGACTGGCTCGACCAGGCGCTCGAAGCGGCGGAGACGACCCGTCAGCGGCAGTCGGTCGAGTCGGACTACGTGACCGAGGCGACCGTCGGCGGCGATCTCGGGAAGGGGATCCGCCACGCACGCGAGTCGTTGCGGCTCGCCGAGGAGCTCGACGATCCGGCGACGCTGGCGGACGCGCTCAGCATGGTCGCGAGGCTCGAGCAGCTGCTCGGCCTCGGGCTGCGACGCGATCTCCTCGCGCGCGTGGATGCGCTGCACGAGGTCAGGCAGACCGATCGGCTCGAGGAGACCGTGGGCCTCTACCGGACGACGGTGGCCGTGTCGGGCCTGCTTGCGACGGCCGACGAGTTCGCCGAGGCGCGCGGCCGCTCCGAGGCGATGGTCGAGCTGCTCGAACGGCAAGGGCTCGTGCAGGCGCTGCCGGAAGTCCTCCGCTTCCGGGCGGAGCTCGAATGCCTCGCGGGAAACTGGCTGCTCGCCGGTGACCTCGCCGAGCGAGGCGACGAGCTTGCCGAGCAGACCGGCAGGGAGACGATCCGCGGCGATCTCCTGTACCCGCGGGGGTTCGTCGCGGCGCATCGCGGCGACGTCGCCGAGGCACGCGCACTGGCCGAGGAGGGCGTCGCGACCGCCGAGCGCAGGTCGAATCACCGGAACCTGCTGCGGCATCTCGCGATCCTCGGCTTCGTCGACCTGTCGCTGCGCGATCACGCCGGAGCGGCGGGCCACCTGGAGCGGGCTGCGGAGGTCGCCACCGCAGCGGGGTTCGTCGAGCCGAACTGGCTGCGATTCCATGACGACCTCGGCGAGGTGCTGGTCGGTCTCGGCCGCCTCGACGCGGCGACGACCCTTCTCGCCTGGCTCGACGAGCGCGGGCGCGCCAGCGGCTACCCCTGGACGCTCGCGACCGCTGCGAGGTGTCGCGGCCAGCTCCACGCCGAGACGGGCGAGCTCGACGCCGCCGTCGCCGCGTTCGACGTCGCCCTCGGGGTCGGGCAGGAGCTCGGCAACGCCTTCGAGCTCGGACGGACGCAGCTCGACCTGGGCCGCACGCACCGGCGCGCGCGACGGCGGGTGCAGGCCCGCGAGTCGCTCGCCGAGGCGCTTCGCCTGTTCGAGGAGACCGGCGCGACGCTCTGGGCGCAGACCGCGCGGAGCGAGCTCGCGCGGATCTCGGGACGACGCGCGAGTGATCCCGACGCCGTGACCGACGCCGAGCGCCGGATCGCCGAGCTGGTCGCCGCGGGACGGTCGAACAAAGAGGTCGCGGCCGAGCTCCACCTCAGCGTGAAGACCGTCGAGGTGACGCTCACGCGGGTCTATCGCAAGCTCGACGTCCGCTCCCGCACGGAGCTCGCGGCCCGGTTCGCGGGCGGCTCGAAACAGTAGGGGAACCTCTGTTTCGGGCTCGCGCGCCGCCTCCTAGCGTCGGAGGCATGCCGAGCTTCATCCTCGAGACGTACGTCACCCGCCTCCCGGCGGGTGGGCTCGAAGACCTCGTCGCCCGGGCGCGGAGCGCCACGGGAGGAACGACGGTCAGCCACCTCCGCTCCTACTTCGTCCCCGAGGACGACATGTGCATGCATGTCTTCGAGGGTCCGTCGGCGGCAGCGGTGCGGGCGATCGCCGCGAGGGCCGGGCTCGAGCCCGAGCGCATCGTGCAAACAGTCGGCGAGCACGCCGACGCCCAACCAGGAAGGACACCATGAGCTGGCGCGTCCTGCTCGCAGTCGCGGGGGGAGCGCTCGCGCTCGCATCCCCGCTCGCCGCCCGTGAGACGGCGATCCCGACAGGCAATCTCGTCCAGAATCCGGGTGCCGAGGACAGCCCCGGGACGGCAGTGCACACCGTCGTCAAGCCGGTCGGCTGGACGACGACCGGGAACCTCTCGACCTATCAGTACGCGCCGCGCGACGGCGATTTCCTGACGCAGGCGTTCGCGGCGACGATCGGCGGCGGGAAGAACTTCTTCGCCGGCGGCCCCGGCGACAACTCGGGTCGACCGACGTCCCACACGGCGACCCAGAGCATCGACGTCTCCGCAGCGGCGACCGAGATCGACGCCGGTCAGGTCGCGGCGAAGCTCACGGCCCTCCTCGGCGGGTACGCCGCGGCCGAGGATCTCGCGACCGTGAGCGCAAGGTTCCTGGATGCGGCCGGCACTCAGCTCGGGAGCGTCCGCGTCGGCCCGGTCTCCCGTGACGACCTGAAGCGCCTCACCGGCCTGCTCCCACGCACCGCACAGGCGAACGTGCCGCAGGGCACGCGGGGGATCGCGGTCGTGATCGCCGTCAGCGCGGGAGGGAACGGCGCGAATCACGCCTACGTCGACAACATCTCGCTGACGCTCGGCAAGGCCGCCGCTCACCCCGTCGACGACGGCGAAGCCGACGCTCGTCGCGACCTGCAAGGCGAAGGCGCTCAGCGACCGTCGTGCGTCCGGCCAAGGGGTCCGCCGTGACCTCGGTGACGTTCTCCGTCGGCGGGAAGGCAGCGGGCATCGACAGGAAGGCGCCGTTCACCGCACGCGTCGGCACGGCCGGGCTGCCCACCCGAATCAAGGTCGCCGCACGCGTCCTCGCCGCCGGCAAGACCACCGTCCTGACGACGTCGATCGCGAGGTGCTGACGATGGGCGCTCTCGGACTCGCGACGGCAGTCGCCCTGGCAGCGGTCTTCGCGTTCGCGGGCCTCGCAAAGCTCCGCGACCTCGACGCCACGCGAACGGCGATAGCCGCGTTCGGCGCCCCCGGGCGCCTGGTCGGGCCGCTCGCGCTCGCGATCCCGGTTGCCGAGCTCGCGGTGGCAGCGCTCCTCCTCCCGCGACGACGCGAGTCGCGGGCGCCGGAGGGGCGCTGGCGCTCCTGGCAATCTTCTCCGCTGCGATCGCCGTGAATCTCGCCCTCGGGCGCACGCCCGACTGCAACTGCTTCGGCAGCCTGCACTCGGGGCCGACGAGCCGGCTGACGCTCGCACGCAACGGGTTGCTTGCGGGGGCGGGTGTCGCCGTGCTCGCGACGTCGGTTGCCGGGCACTCGCCGAGCGCGGTCGACTGGGCCGGGCGCCTGAGCGGCGTCGAGGCGTTGGCGCTCGCGCTCGGCTTCGTGATCGCGGGGCTCGTCGTGGTCGGAGGCGCCGTGCTGATCACGCTCCTCCGCTCGCACGGCGCCGTCCTCCTCCGGCTCGAGCAGCTCGAGCACGCCCACGCGAACGACCACGACGCGGGCGTGTCCATCGGCGCACAGCCGACGGTCGCGCTGACAGGACTCGACGGAGAGCCCGTGCCCCTCGCCGACCCGGAGCGGGAGACGCTCGTCCTCTTCTGGAGCCCGGACTGCGGCTTCTGCAGCTCGATGCGCGACGAGCTCCTCGAGTGGGAGCGTGACCGGCCGGCGACTGCGCCGCGGCTGCTCGTCGTCTCGTCGGGTGACGAGGAGGCGACGCGGGCGGAGGGATTCGACTCGACCGTCGTCGTCGACCTCGACTTCGAGGTCGGAAGCGCCTTCGGCGCCGAGGGGACGCCGATGGCGGTGCTGCTCGACCGCGAAGGACGGGTTGCCTCGCCCCTCACCGGCGGCGCCGAGGGCGTGTTCGCACTGGCGGGCGGTCGGCCCGTTTCACACACGAGAGAGGAGGTCGCACGATGAGAGGCTCGTTCGACGACCTGGCACGGTCGCTCGCGACCCCGATGCCCCGAGGGCGCGCGGTGCGCGTGATCGGAGCGGCGTTCGCCGTCGCTGCCTTCCCCGGGCTGCGTCCGGAGCGGGCGCTCGGAGGCGCCGCGCAGGGCGCAGCGGGCAGGCCTGTGAGGTGCTTCGTCGCGATCCCGATGGGCACGCACGAGGGCGGGAACTACTACCCGCAGTACGAGAAGTGCTGCAAGGGGCCGAACAACGACGAGCAGCACCCGAACCAGATGTCGTGGGTCTGCCCGAAGGATCACGGCTGCGGCTCTGCCGCGAGCGGCTTCTGCCCGTGTCCGAAGAGGTGCTCCGACGGCGCCTGCTGCCCCTCCACGAAGGGCCGCTGCGTCGACGGGACGTGCTGCCCTGCGATCCGGACGACGTTCCGGCCGGGCTCGAGCGGAAAGGCTGCCGCCTGCTGTCCGCCCGGCACGATCGCCGTCCCCGGCGGGACGGGGCTGTGCTGCCCGAAGGGGAAGCCGAACTGCTGCGAGGCGTTCGACGTGCGGGCGGGAGACGACGAGACCGGCATGCTCGGCCCCCCGAAGGGCCGGCTGTGCGTCAACGGGAAGCTCCGGAAGGGGTGAGCCGGATGCGGCACGTCCAGCAACGAGATGTCCATGAGTCAACGAGAGGAGAAGCCATGAGCAAGTGGAGTTCCACCAGGATCGCCGCACTCGCGATCATGCTCGGAGCGGCGCTGTGGCCCGGTTCGGCCGTCGCGGCACCTGCCGCGGCGTCCGCCACCGAGGGGCCTGCGGCACGTTCAGCGACCGGCTTGGTCCGCGCGTCGATCCGATGACCGGGACGGCTCTGAAGGGCACCGCCTGGAAGGTGATCGTCGACGGCGTGCCGTGCCCCTACGCGAAGACCCAGGCGAAGACGCTCGTCAAGACACCGTTCAAGGGCGAGGCGCTCACGAAGTTGAAGAGCCCGAAGGGCTGGTCGTGCGTGCCCGGCGGCGGCTACTCGGGCGGTGGCAAGGGAACCTCAGGAAGCTGCAACCAGGGCAAGAAGTACTTCGGCTGGGGGCCGGCACTGCCGGCGTAACACGGTAAGGCACGAGATCCAAGGAGCCCCTGCGCCGCAGGGGCTCCTTCCCGGTGGCTGGGATCCGTGTCCGCGATGCTTCAACCGTCGGAACCCGTGCTATGAGGTCGTATGGCGACGGTTGGACGGGAGCGCGAGCTCGATGCGATCGACGCCTTCCTCGCGCGGGAGTCGACGTCGGCGAGCGTGCTCGTGTCAGGGCGAGCCGGGCATCGGCAAGACCACGCTTGGCAGGCAGGCGTCGCCACGGCGGGCACCCGCGACCTCCGAGTGCTTCGCTCGTCGCCCTCGCAGCCTGAGCAGGGGCTCGCGTTCGCAGGGCTCTCGGATCTTCTGGGGCCGATCCGTACCCGCCCTCGCCGCTGAGCTGCCCGACCCCGACAGCTTCAGGCCCTGCGCGTGGCGCTGCGACTCGACACTCCCGGAGACACCCAGCGCGGTGACGAGCCGTTCTGGGCGAAGCGGCTAGCCTAGGAGGTCGCCGATGAAGGGTTGCCGCATCCTTCTCGTCCCTCTCCTCGCCGCGCTCGCCTGCGCGCCCGTGGCGACGGCGTCCGAGCTGATCGCGCGCAACGCCTCCGGCGTCCGGCTCGAGGCCGACGCACAGGGTCGCGCCGCGATCACGTTCCGCTCGGAGGGTCAGTCGCGACA
>CAWIQX010000006.1:0-38775 GCA_963838395.1 uncultured Actinomycetes bacterium | reverse complement strand
GTGTATCCCCGCGACTCCTGATCAGCCGTCGGAGCCGCGGGCGGCCGGCCCAGGATCGCGAGACCATCGTCGAGCCACGTCCGCGCGCGCACGATGTTCGGCCCGTCCGGGGCAAGCGCCACCGTGTCGGCCTGGAGCCGGGTCAGGAGGAGCAGCGCACGGCGTGGATCCGGCTCCGTCAGCGCCTGTTCGATCCGCTCCGCAAGGCGCGGAGGCCGGTGCTGCAGCGCGGCGACCCGGTCCGCGAGCCGCTTGAGCGTCGGCGGCCAGACGCGGTTCAGTGCGAAGACGATGCGAACGACCCGCGAAGCGTCGTCGACCATCCGCTCGAGCAGCGCCAGCCGCTCTCCGGGACGGAGGAGCGTCAGCAGGCCCGCCGGCGCGAACCCACCCCATGTCAGGGCGGCATCCTCGATCTGCGCAGTCGCGAGCTCGTCCGGATAGTGGCGTAGCCGCTCCTGCCAGTCCGCGAGCAGCCCGGCCGTGCGCAGAGCGACCCCGTTCGCAAGCGCGTCGGCCGCGGAGGAGGGATTCCCCGCGAAGATGCCGTCGACGGTCGTCTGGGCGTGGGCGCGTGACCACCAGACGAGCTCGACCGGCACGCCGTCCCGGGATCCCGAGACGCGCTTCGTCGGCTCCCCCTGCCGGCCCCACGTTCCGAGGCCCGTGAGCCCACAGGCGGCGGCAAGCGTGAAGCACTCCTCGAGCTCCGGCTCGCCGCTCGTCACGACCAGCATCTCGATGTCGGAGACCTCGTCCGCGACACCACGCGAGACGCTCCCGGTCAGCACCACCTCCTCGACCGCCGCCGGGAGCGCGTCCGCGACGCGCTGCGCGACCGAGCGCAGCTCGAGACTCCGTGCCGACACCGTCATTCGGTCGCCACTCGGTTCGGCCCGGGCGTCAGACGCCCGGCTCGGCGGCGACGCGGCCCGAGGCGACCGCCTCCTGCAGCGTGCGGTAGTCGCGCTCGTTCTGATCGGCGTACGTCTCCGCGAACGACGCCATCGCACGGTCGAAGGAGGCGCCGTTGCCGAGATAGCCTGCGATCGCAACCCTGTCGCCGGAGCGCGCATGGGCGCGGGCGAGTGTCCAGCCGCAGATCCTGCCGTAGGCCTCGAGCGCCGCCGGATCCATCAGCTCGACGTCAGCCGAGCCCTTCGCGTCCCAGAGTTGCCGGATGTAGAAGTCCCTCTTCTCGCCGTCGATCGTCACGATCCGCTCCCAGCCGAGCAGGATGTCGGGCGCTGCCTGCATCATCCGCTGCCCCTCGACGACGCGCTGTCCGTGCTGGGTGAAGTGACTCTTCCCGAGGAACGGCTCGAGCACCGACATCTGAGCCTCCTTGAACTGCAGGAAGAGCGGGTCGTCGTTATCGCGGCCGACCAGGAGCAGGATCCAGGTACGGGCACCGACGCTGCCGACGCCGACGACCTTCCGTGCGGCGTGGACGTAGCGATAGCTCTCGAGCAGGTTGCGGCGGTCGCGTGGCAGCGTGCGGCGGTACGTGCGGATCATGCGACGCACGACGTCCTCCAGGTGCGCTCGCTCCGCACCGGGTAGGACGTCCTCGATCGGCGTGACGAGCGGAGGCCTGCCGACGATGCGCAGCTCGCCGTCCACCGTCCGGCACAGCTTCGAGAGCGCGCGCAGGCTGTCCTTCGTGTTGGCATTCACCACGTTCGCATGGAGGCGCTTCATCTGCTTGCCCGAGGCGGTCCTCCGGAAGTGCTCGAGGATGCCCGCGACGTCGAGGCGCGTGTACCAGACCTCGATGTTCCGCATCTCGGCAAAGTTGGCCATCGCCTCGCGGTACTGACGCACGGCCGTCGTCGTGACCGCGCGACGCTCTGCATCGCCGAAACCGCCTTCCCGACCCGCGACCGCGAAGCTCGCCGCGAGCCGCTTGACGTCCCACTCGAACGGCCCCGGAAGGGTCTCGTCGAAGTCGTTGATGCTGAAGACACGCCGTCGGTCGGGCGCCGCGAAGATGCCGAAGTTCGAGAGGTGCGCGTCGCCGCAGAGTTGCGCGTGCAAGCCGGTCCGAGGGCCGTCCGCTAGGTCCGCCGCCATCAGGTAGGCGGCACCGCGGAAGAAGGCGAACGGCGAGGCGAGCATCCGCCCGTAACGGATCGGGCCGAGCTCGGGAAGTCGTGTCTGGGCCTGCTCCTCGAGAAGGTCGACGGGGTCTCGCCGCATCGCCCCCGGCTGCCACTCCCCGTGAACCGAGCGCGGCACGTCGCGGCGCGCGCCCTTGCCACGAGCGGCGCGCTCGGACGGCGTGAACTGCTGCACGTCCCTCGACCGGCGTGAGCTCGTGCCCTTCGTGTCGTGCTCCTGGAGGACGTGCGTCGAGACCTCGTCCGAGGCCGCCGCGGCCGGATCCGACTCGAGGAGGCCCTCGTCGACTTCCGTCACTTCTTGCTCCTTCCAGGTTCGCTCGGACACGCCGTCGGAGGGCGAGTGAACCGCGCCGGCCCTCGTAAGAGCAGCCTCGCGTCGACCTGAATCAGGATGTCCGCGCCTTCGCCGTGCGTCAAGGTTCAGTCCGCCGTCGTACCGGCAGGCGAGCAGCCTGGCGGTCGCGGCGACACCATTGTGGCAACCCGTTCGGCGCGTCGCGCCGACAGAAGCGCTATCGACACGAGCTCGCGGGCGCGCTACGGGAAGCGCTCGCGGTGGTGATCCTTGTTCTCCTCGCGCCACTGCGCCTCGTACGCCTCGGCCTCGGCGAACTCGCGCTCGGTGCGAGCCCGAGCCGCAGCGTCCTCGGTCACCGGGTGCTCGGAGACCTCGTTACGGCGACGTATCGATGCGAAACCGATCACGACGAGCGGCACGGCGACGACGGCGAAGATGACCCAGGGGATCACGATGCCACCCTACGCGCCTCTGCCTCGGCACGCTGCCAGACACCGAGCAGCGAGTCGGCGAGGCGCTCCGGCTCGACCCGGTGGGGCGGGTCGAAGTGGTGGCGCTCCGGGAAGACCTCGATCGCGAAGTCCGGGAACATTGCCGCCAGCCGCTCTGCCATGCAGCCGAAGTAGTCGGGGTTGCTGCGGCCGCCGAGCGCGAAGTACACGGGCGCGTCGAACGCCCGCAGCGCGTCCGCGTCGAGCTCACCCCGGTCGAAAGCGTCGAGGACGGCGCGGATGCCCGCGGGCCGGGTCGCCATCCAGGCCGGAGGCGGGCCATCGGGAGGCCGGGGTGGGTCGACGCCGGCTGCGAGCTGGAGGCGCTGAAATCCGGCCATGAACTGATCCGGTGGGAGTGGGTCGAGCGCGCGAAGGCTCCGTGCCACCCCTTCCTCCCGCGGGGTCCTGTCGTTTCCCGCCCAGGCCGGTTCGAGGAGCGCGAGGCTCCGGAGACGGCCGCCGTGTGCAGACGCGAAGGCGAGCGAGGCAGCCCCGCCGGCGGAATACCCGACGAGGTGGAAGCGTCCGAAACCGTGCGCGTCCGCCTCGCGGAGGACGCCCTCGACCTCGACCCCGAGACCGTAGCCCGGCGGCGGCCGGTCGGTCTCGTACACCTCGAGATCCTTCACGACGGCGTCGGCACGCTCCCCGAGCACATCGAGCAACGCGGCATAGGCAGGTTCGGCAGGCAACACAATGCCCGGCAACAGCACGACGGGATGTCGGTCCGCCACACGTCGACCTTACTCCCTGCTCACGCCGTAGGTCGATTGCCGGGTCACGACGACGGTGCGATCATCACGACGAGCGGGGACCATGCCGACGTCAGACCACCACTCCGAGTACCTGGCCCGCGCCGTCGTCGGCCTCACCCCGGAGGGACGCGAGCGGGTGGACGAGCTCATGGAACAGCTCGCCGAGGTCGTCGGTGACCACCAGGCCGTCGCCCGGTTCGCCGGGGCCAGAAAGGCCGAAGCCGACCTCGGCCGGACCGATCCCCCCGCCGAGGACGACGCCGGACGCTCGCTCACGACGCAGGAGCTGAGTGTCCTGACCGCCGGCTTCCGAGCGATCCGCGATCAGGAGCCGCTCGACGACGTTGCCGACTGGGCAAACGCCGTCGTCGCGCTGCTAGAGGACGAAGCCGCGCACGCGAGCTCGGACTGACGGCTCGTGCGGTTGGCGCGACTGGCTGCAGGTCCCCGTGGGTAGTCCCGGAAGGGCTCGACGCCATGGCAAGGTCGTGTGGCTCGAGGCCGGGGATGCGCGTCTGAGCCCTGGCGCCGAGCCGACCGTTCGCTAGACCGCGGCGACGTCGCCGCTGGTCTCGGGCTCCGCGTTCCACGGCTCGAGGCCGTCGAGCGCCAGCACCCGGTGGACGAGCTGGATCGCCATCGACCCCTCGCCGACCGCTGCCGCGACGCGCTTCACCGAGCCGTGACGGACGTCGCCGACCGCAAGGACCCTCGGCATGCTCGTCTCGAGCCGGAACGGGGGGCGCGCGAGCGGCCAGCTGTTGCCGGGAAGGTCGGCGCCGGTCAGGAGGAATCCGCGTTCGTCGCGGCTGATTTCTGCCGGGAGCCAGCCGGTCAGCGGGTCGGCGCCGATCATCAGAAAGAGCCCGTCTGCCGGAACCGTCTCGTCCACCTTCGTCACGCGGCTGCGGAGCACGAGGTGGTCGAGCCAGCCGCGGTCACCGCCGCCGCCGACGACCTCGGTCTCGGGCTTCACCTCGACGTTCGGCGTCACGCCGATCTGGCGGACGAGGTAGTGCGACATCCGCGCCGACAGCGATTCCGCCCGGAGGACGAGCGACACGCGGCGTGCGTAGTGCGCGAGATGGAGCGCTGCCTGGCCGGCGGAGTTCGAGCCGCCGAGGACGTAGACGTCGCGACCTGCCATCGCGGGCGCCTCGGACGACGTGCCGCCGTAATAGACACCTGCGCCGTTCAGGCTCTCGAGCGAGGGGACATCGAGGCGGCGATAGCTCGCGCCGGTCGCGAGGAGCACCACGCGGGCGCTCACCTCGCCACCTTCCGAGAGTCTCAGGAGGTGGCCGTCGCCGTCCGGCACGAGCTCGGTGACGGTGTGCATGAACGCGAAGCGCGCGCCCAGGACCCACGCCTGCTCGTGCGCCTGCTGCGCGAGCCGGCTGCCGCTGATGCCGCGCGGGAAGCCGAGGAAGTTGCGTATCAGCGCGCTCGAGCTGGCCTGACCGCCGATCCCGGCCTTGTCCACCACCATCGTCCGCAGCCCCTCGGATGCGGCGTAGACCGCCGCGGAGAGCCCGGCCGGCCCCGCGCCGACGATCAGCACGTCGAACTGATCCTCGTCGCCTCCAGGGGGTGAGCCGCTGGCCCGCGAGAGCTCGAGATCGGAGGGATTCGTGAATGCCTTCCCGTCGGGCATGACGACCACAGGCAGGGGCCGGTTCGGCGTCACTTCGGCGAGTAAGGCGGCTCCCTCGGGCGAGTCGGCGAGCGAGAAACGGTGGGGATAGGCGCAGCGCTCGAGAACCGAGCGAAGCTCGTATCCCCTCCCCGACCACGCGTCGCCCACGACGCGGACCGCATGCGGGGCAACGCGCTGGTCCTCCGCCCACTCGAGCAGGAAGCTCGAGGTCGCCTGGTGGAAGGCCTCGTCCGGCGGCTCGAGCGGGCGGACGAGGTAGTGATCGATATGCCCGTGGACGGTCGCCTCGGAGATCGCGTCGCCCGTGGCCGAATCGCCCCACTCCCCCCAGCCGATGAGGAGCGCGCGCTTCGCATGCGGATGCAGGTGCCGCGCGTCGGCCAGGAGCTCCGGGCCGCTCCCACCGGCCAGAACCTCCGCCGCCAGCACGAGCGCCACCGGTGTCTCGTCCTCGGCGAGCGCCCCGAGTCGCGCGCGTGCCTCCTTCGCCGAGGCGAGGCACACGACGTCGTAGTCGCGCGCGTACCGCTCGAGGAGCTCGCGCTCGACGGCGCGCAGGCCGGCTGCGTCCCCGTCGACGGCGAACAGCACGGCCCGGCGCATGGCTGCGGATGCTAGTCGGCGCACGGCCCCGCGGTAGCCGTTCCCGCCCGACGACGAAGAGGAAACAGAGTGCGCGACGTCAGTGGGCGGCCGGTTCCTTCGCCGCCACAATCACGAAGTGGAGGATGATTCCTCCGGCGCCACACGAGGAGGAGAGCACGATGCCAAGCGAAGCCGAGCGGACATACGGTCAGTCCACCGCCTGGAAGCCCGAGCGCCCGCGCCTCCGGTTGTTCCCACTCGTCGTCGCGTGGCTCGCCACGGGTGTCGCGTTGATGGTCGCCGCCTGGGTGCTTCCGGGTGTCGACGTCAAGAGCTTCTGGGGCGCGCTGCTGGTGGCCGTGATCGTTTCGGCGCTGAACGCCGTCATC
The DNA here is from genome assembly GCA_963838395.1 of uncultured Actinomycetes bacterium. Taxonomy (GTDB): domain Bacteria; phylum Actinomycetota; class Thermoleophilia; order Gaiellales; family Gaiellaceae; genus GMQP-bins7. The sequence goes on along the minus strand of CAWIQX010000006.1, from coordinate 32,474 downwards.
CCGCCGGTTCTGGCGGCGCTGCGGTTGCCCCTGACGCTGGTCCTCGGCTTCCTGCTGGTGCTGATCGCGGACGCCGCGATCCTCCTGGCAACCGACGCACTCACCGACGGGATCCTCACGGTCGACAACTTCGGCTGGGCGCTGCTTGCGTCCCTGGTGGTGGCGGCGGTGAGCCTGGTGCTAGCGGTGCTCTTCGGCTCCGATGACATGTCCGCGATCCGGATCGCGCACCGGATTGCGCGTCGTCAGGGGATCATCGCGTCGACGGACGTCCCTGGGATCGTCTATCTGGAGATCGACGGGCTCGCGCTGCCGGTGTTGCGGCGGGCGATGCGCGATGGGAACGCGCCGAACATGGCCCGTTGGGCGCGGGAGACGCACAGTCTGGCGGAGTGGGAGACGGATCTCTCCTCGCAGACGGGGGCGAGCCAGGCGGGGATCCTGCTTGGCTCGAACGAGGACATCTCGGCGTTCCGCTGGGTGGAGAAGGAGACCGCGACGATGATGACCTGCTCGGCGCCACCCGACTGCGCCGAGCTCGAGCGGCGGCTCGGCACCGGGATCGGTCTGCTCGTCAACGGCGGCGCCAGCCGCGGCAACCTCCTCTCCGGCGAGGCGGACGAGGTGATCCTCACCGTCAGCCGGATGGACGCCGAGAAGAAGTCGAACCCCGGCTACCGCGCCTTCTTCGCCAACGGCGACAACGCAACCCGCACCCTGGTGCTGTTCGGCTGGGAGGTGATCCTCGAATGGACGGCCGCGCTTCGTGCGATCCGCCGTGACGTGCAACCGCGTGGCCATCGCGGCGGGATCTACCCGCTGATGCGTGGCGCGCTCTGCGTCTTTGTCCGCGACCTGATCGTCTCCGGCGTGCTCACCGACATGATGCGCGGCCGCCCCGCCATCTACGCGACCTTCTCCAGCTACGACGAGGTCGCACACCACTCCGGCCTCGAACGGGCCGACACCCTGGAGGCACTACGCAAGCTCGACGACAAGTTCGCCCAGATCGAGCTGCGCCCTCAAGCTACGCACCGCGGCCGTACGAGATCGTCGTCCTCTCAGACCACGGCCAGACACAGGGCGCAACCTTCAAGCAACGAAACGGCTACGGGCTCGACGAACTCGTCGAGCGTGCGCTCGCCAGCGGTGACGTCCAGGGAATCGCCGGCGGCGACGAGCAAAGCTCGATGGTCGGCAACGCGATCGGCGAAGCAACCGGCAAGAAACAGAAGAAAGCCAAGAACGACGTGTCCGACCGCGACGTCGTCGTGATGGGCTCCGGCAACCTCGGCCTCATCTACCTGATGGAGGAACGCCGCCGACTGACGCTCGAGGAGATCAACCAACGCCACCCCGAGCTGATCCCCGCCCTCCGCAACCATCCGCACGTCGGCTGGCTGCTCGTCCGCTCCGCCGAGCACGGCGCGGTCGCGCTCGGCAGCAACGGCACCCACTACCTCACACAAGGACGCATCGAAGGCGAAGACCCACTCGCCCCCTTCTCCCCCCACGCACCCCAACACCTACTCCGCACCGACGGCTTCGCCCACGTCGGCGACATCATGGTCGGCAGCTTCTACGACCCAATCCTCGACGAAGGCTGCGCCTTCGAAGAACTCATCACCTTCCACGGCGGCATCGGCGGCCTCCAGACCCGCCCCTTCATCCTCCACCCCACCCACCTCGAAATCCCCCAAGGACCAATCCTCGGCGCCGCCAACGTCCACCGCATCCTCGCCGGCTGGCGACAACAGCTTCAGAACGGCGGGCAGGCCAAAGAATCGCCCATCGCGGCACCGCAGCCGACCGAGGTCGGCGTCGAGCAACCGGAGGGGCACGGGTCGCCTGACGCGGGCTAGCGCGTTACCGCTCGCGCAGTCTGCTCAGCTGAGGTCGACGGCGAAGAGCCGGTGCGAGCCTTCGAGCCCTTTCAGCTCCACGTCGCGACCCTCGAGGAACTCGATCCCCGGACCAGCGACGAGCTCGCGCACGAGGTTGGAGACGAGCACCTCGCCTCCGAGGGCGTGGCTCGCGACACGCGCCGCGTAGTGCACTGCGGTGCCGAAGAACTGGTCGGCCTCGTGTAGCGCATCGCCGGTGTGGACGCCGATCCTGACGCTGATCGGCGGCGATGCATCGGCGAACGCACCGGCGATCTCACGTTGGATCGTTCGCGCACAGGCGACCGCCCGACGTGCGCTCGAGAACGCCAGCATGGCTCCGTCCCCCTGCGTCTCGACGACCGTCCCCCCGTGTGCCGCGGTGACGTCTTCGATCACGCCGTTGTGTCGTCGGAGGAGATCGAGCCAGGCGTAGTCGCCGAGCCGGGACGTCAGGACGGTCGAGTCCACGATGTCGGTGAAGACGATCGTCACGGTGCCGTCGGCGGCGAGTGTGCCCGAGAGGTCTGGCTGCTCGCGTTGGATCGTGCGCTCGAGCCCCTCGAGTGTCACCGTCAACGTCCCATGGCCCAGCGTCTCGTTCGACACGGGCAGCGACCAGTGGATCTGCACGATCTTCCACTCGCCGCGTTCGAGGTGGAGAACGTAGGTCGCGCGCGCGTCGAAGCTCCCATTCCCCGCGATGAGCGTGAACCTCGCACTCGCCCATCCGACGGTGGCTTCCTCCCAGGCCTCTATCTCGTCCCAGATCATGGGGAAGCTGCCCAGCTCCTCCATCTGACGTCCCCAGATGGCCCGTGTCTGCTTCCCCTGTGTCCACTCGGCGAGATCCGTGCCGATGGTCAGCGCCCCGGGGTGCTCCGACATCCGCCCGAGGGCGGACTCCGAGTCGCCCTCGGAGTTTGCTGTCATCCACCGATGGACGACGCGGCGGATCTCCTCCGACGGCTCCATGCGGCGGAGTGTCTCAGACCGGTCTACCCGCTCGCGAGGGCCGCCGGCGTCGACCAGCTCCGTTCGGGAGGACGTGATCGTGACCCGTGTCGCAGCCGCCGCTGCGCCCGGAGCCAGATGCACGAGCCTGCTCGACGAACCGGCGGGCGCAATTAGCTCGAAGGCGCGCTGAGCGCGTCAGGTCACGACGGCCGAGGCTCCGCTACCGGCAGACCGGGCTCGTGACGTTCGAGAGACTCCCGCAGTACCTCGTGCTCGTTTCCCGTCTCCGACCACTGCCAGCCGTAGCGCTTCGTGATCGCCAACTGTGACTCTCGGAGCGCCTTGCGCCCGAGGTCGACCTCCCCCTCCGTCGGCTTTCGCCTGAACGGCCACATCGGTTCCCCCTCTCCCGACGAACGCTCTACCGCCAGCGTCCACACTCACCGTAAGCGACCCGGGAGCTACGGGCTAGGCCAGGAACGCCGTAGAGTCTCCTGCGCGACATGCTTCTCTGCGACTTCTGCGGGTGCTGCTCGACCAACCGGGGCAAAGGCTGGGTCGCGCGCCTCGCCGACGACCACGACGCGATCGACGGACCGGTTGTCGCCGTCTATTGCCCGCCGTGCGCCAACACCCTGTTCGGCTACCGGCCGGACGTCGCGGCCGAGTACGTCTGCTTCTGGGAGCCACTGCCCGCCGATCCCCGGCGACGCTTCGAAGAGCTCTAGCTCGCGCCGTCCCGGCCGGCAGAGATCCCTCGTCCGGGTCGTTCCAGGCGCCGCACGTGCGGGTATCAGTCACGCATGGATACCACCACGGCGTTCATCCGCCCAGCAGCGAACGGGTTCCCCGAGATCGTGGTCAACTTCGGTCTTCTGACAGGCAGGGAGGCGACCCTGGCCGAGGTGGATCGGCTCGGGCGACGTGTCTGCACGGTCGCAGGGGACGTGCGCGTGCACGCCGTGCGAGTCCACGACATGGGGCCCGGCAGCGAATCCATCGTCAATCAGGTCATCGTGTACGCGCAGGTCACGCCGTCAGACGTGGAGGCCATTCGCTCGATCTGCGAGGACTGGGCGGTCGACTGCGCGAACGAGCGAACGATCGAACCACTCCCCATGTAGACCGGCGCGAGACGACCCCCCACGCCTGCCCAGAAGTCGTGCTCAGAACGACCTGGCGGCAAGACCCGCCGGTGAGTCAGTCGGAGCGGACGACGTCGAGCAGGTCTTCGAGCTGTGCCGTCGCCACGCAGATCGTGGTGTCAGCTGCTCCGTAATACAGCCGGACCTCGCCGGATTCCGGGTCGTGCACGAGCCCGCACGGAAATACGGTGTTCGGAATGTCGCCCTCGCGCTCGTACGGGGCGGAAGGACTCAGGACCCAATTCGAGGCGCGGTGGAGGACGCGCGCCGGATCGTCGAGGGCCGTCAACGCGAGACCGACGCGATAGAGGGTGCCGGCAACGGTTTCCTTGACTCCGTGGTAGATCACCAGCCAGCCGTCGTCCGTGCGGAGCGGTGGCGGTCCGATGCCGATGCGAAGCGAGTCCCACCACGCGCCCTCCCGCGGCTGCAAGACCTGCTCGGGCGGGCCCCAGTTCGTCAGGTCGTCCGACCGGGAGAGAACGACCTCGCCGCGTGAGCCGCCGTACGACGTCATCGGCCGGTGAAAGAGGACCCACTGCCCGTCCACCCGCTCGGACAGGAGCGCCGCGTTCTTGTCCTCCGGTTGGCAGATGATTCCGGTCCGCTCGACCGTCCGAAAGTCCGTCGTCGACGCGAGATAGACGGCCGGGCCGCTCGGGCCGTACGCCGTGCAGGTGATCAACCAACGCTCGAGCTCTGCCACCCAGACGGCACGTGGGTCTTCGAAGCCCCACTGTTCGCTTTCGATCCCGTCCGCCGGCGCGAGCAGCGGCTCCGGATCGATCGACCAATCACTCAGGCCATCCGCCGAGCGAGCAACGCACAGATAAGAAATGCCTCGGCGATCCTCGACGCGCGCAAGAACGACGGTTTCACCGTCGACCAGCGCCGCCGCAGGGTTGAAGACCGCGTTGACCGGATGGCTCCAATCGGCCGCGGTCAGGATCGGGTTACCGGCATGGCGCCGGAAGACCTCGTGGTTCGACGTCACGCCGCTTTGGCCCGGATCTTGCGTCGGTCGTGGGCCGGGAGCGCGGCGGCATCGAGCAGCAGCTGGGCGCGATGGAAGGCAAGCGTGGATTCGGCACCCTGGTTCTCGTTGAGATCGCTCTCGCCAAGGCCGTCGCTGCAGCCCCCCGTTGCGAAGTCGTAGAGCGGGCGGTCGAGCCGATTTCGGCCCAGGAACCAGTCGAACGCGTTGCGCGCGCGCGCTCCGTGCTCCCCATCCCCCGTCGCGACAAGCGCGGCGAGCTCGGCCTCGACGAACGCGGTCGCGTCGAGGGGCTGCTCGTCCCCCGAACCGGGCGCGGGCTCATCGCGGTCTCGCCCGTGATGCCCTTGCAGGCGCAGCATGCCGTCACCCAGGCCGCATTCGTCGCCAAGCCATGCGAGCGACTCGAGCCCGATGGCGACGTCGGCGGGCTGTCGGAGGGCTGAACCGCCGACGATGAGCGCCTGGGAGAGCCGCGCATTGTCGTATTCGAGGCGGTCCTCGAACCATTGCCACGATCCGTCTGCTGAGCCGTGGTAGGCGGAGGCGATCTGTTCGACGAGCCGTTCGAGGAGCACCCTCGCGTCGTGGTCGAGACGATCGGGATCGAGGCGCGCCAGGCCGAGAATGGTGTAGGCGGCCGTCCGCAACGAGACGTCCACGTGGAGCGACGGGACGAGTGCGTCCAGAAGTGTCCGTGACGGGCCCGAGAACGCCGGAATCCAGGCGGTCGCGAGGATCTCACCGAGCGCCCAGATCGTTCGGCCGACATGGTCGCCGACATGCGGCTCGTCCAGCCAGCGCCTGTCGTAGCCCATGAAGTTCCGCATCCCGGTGCCTTCGGGTCCGGTGGCGAATTGCAAGAAGGCGAGCGAGCGATGGAGAACCGGTGTCCACTGGCGATCGGTTGTGCGGCCGGTGAGCTCGAGTGCGACGACTGCGAGACGGGCGACGTCGTCGACGCAATAGCCCGTTTCCCAGCTCGGGATCACGCCCGTGGCGTGTTGAACGATCCCGACGTCATCGACCAGTGTCCGCAGGTGGTCCGTCCTGACCGACGTGAGCTCGAGCTCGACGATCGGAATCGGCTCTCTCCGCGGTTGGGCCGCAGCAGCCTCGCGTAGCACGACCGCCGTCTCCTCGGCGATCGTCGGCCAGGCAAGCTCGGTTCCGATCCGCCGAGCCTCCGCGCGGGCAGAGGCCAGTGAGTCGGGATTCTCGATGAAGCCGCTGACCGCACTCTCGATCGCGGCGACGTCGTCGAAGGGAACGAGCTTCCCTGCGCCGCTCGCGAGCATGTCCTTCGCGAAGAGGTACGGCGTCGAGATCACAGCGCACCCGGCGGCGATGGCGAAGGTCAGCGCACCGGACGCGATCTGCTCCGGGTTGCGGTACGGCGTCAGGAAGACATCGGTCGCGTGGAGCAGCTCAGCCAGCTCCGTGACGGAGAGAAAGCGATCGTCGAACTCGACGTGATCCGCGACCCCGAGGTCGACGGCGCGTCGCTCGAGGAGGAGCCGATACTGCTCGCCCTCCACCCGCGCCACCTCTGGGTGGGTTCTCCCGGCGACGAGGTACAGCACCTCGGGATGGCGCTCCACGATCGCCGGCAACGCCGCAATCGCCGTCTCGATGCCCTTCCCCGGAGAGATGAGCCCGAATGTCGAGAGGACGAAACGTGACCGAAGTCGATCGAGGCCACGTGACTGCACGGACCCGCTGCCGCTTTCGCGCCCAAGGACGGCCGGCGCCCCGTGCTGCACGACGCGGATCTTGTCCGGGGCGCAGCCGTTCATCCGGAGGAGCAGCCCTCGGGCCGTCTCGGTCATGACGATCACGCGCTCCGCCTCCTCGCACAGCGCGGTGAGCACTGCGCGTTGGTGATCCGTCGGCGCCGACAGGACGGTGTGAAGCGTCAGGACGAGCGGTCGAGTGAGCTCCTGCGCGAACGACAAGACGTACTCGCCGTCGGTGCCCCCGAAGATCCCGTACTCGTGCTGTAGCAGTACGACGTCGATGTCGAGTCGGCCCAGGAGCCTTGCCGCTCGGACGTAGTCGCCCCGCACGGCTTGCGACACGGTTGCGAGGACGTCGTGCCGTTGCGGGCTCGAGGCCTCATCGACGATCGCGATCGCCCCGACGCTCTTGACGCCCGGAATCGCCAGTAGCGACGTCCGCACGTCGAACGCGAAGGTTCCGATCCCGCACGCGCGCGGCGGGTACGTCGAGAAGATCGCAGTACGCACGGTGCCCGTGCGCCCCTTTCGGCAGGTGTCCGGCGTGCTGGCGCTCAACCGCCGAAGCCTGGCCGGGTCGAGCCCATGGTACCGACCGCATCACCCACCCCCCGGCGGCCGTCGCTACTGGTTCCGCCGGCCGCGGCCGGGGGAGCGGTGGACGTCAGGAACGCAGCGGTTCGGCCGGGCGCATCGAGACGACGCCGTCGCTGTCGACCGAGATCACCTGACGTGCGGGCACCTGTGGCTTTCGGAACAGGTCGAGGAGCGAGCGACGCCGGTCAGCCGGCGCGATGATCGCGTGCGTGTCGGTGCGAGTCTCGACGCGATAACCCTCTTGCACTCGCGCATCGAGGAACGCGGTGAGCGCGCTCTTCCGGAGCTCTTCCTGGTCGTCGGGTGCGCGCGTCATTGGCTCCTCACGTGGGCGATCTCCCGTGCCCTGGAGCACCAGGATAGTCAGGGCTTGCGGACCGCATCCTGCGGGTGCTTCAACGGAGCCGCGGCGCGGACGCGTGGCCGCGCTCCGTTTCGATCCGAGCGGGCTCGTCAGACGACCGAGCGTCGAGCTCGCGCGAGCGTCTGCAGCGAGCCGAGGACGGTCGTGCCGATGAGCCACCAGAGGGTGACGACGGCGGGGCCCGGAGCCGGTCATCACCGCCCATGTCGCGACGTACCCACTCCAGAGCACGAGGCCCCAGGTCATCATGCGCCACTGGAGGAACCTGGTCATCTGCACTCACCTCTTCCCGACCGGGTAGCCAAGCTGCCGATCGAATCGCTTCGAACGAGTTCCCTCGTTCCGCCCGGGCCAAAGGGAACAGCTGAAGAGGAGTGCCAATGCCTCGGCGGCTACGACGCTCGACCGGACGCCCACCGAGAATAGCCGAACTTGTGCGATCTGTCACATTTTAGGTGCGGCGCGCGCGATCGAGCGCCGCGACGCGGTGATAGAGCTCGAGATAGTCGTCCACCATGCGGTTCGAGTCGAAGCGCCGTTCGACCGAGGCACGAACGAGCGTCCTGTCCATCGACGCGGCCGCGCGCACGCCGGCGACCGCTTCCTCGAGAGAGCCGACCAGGAAGCCGTTCACGCCATCGCGGACGATCTCAGGCATCGATCCGCGCGGATGGGCGATCACGGGCGTTCCGCAAGCCATTGCCTCGACGACGCTGAAGCCGAACGGCTCATCGAAGCTGACGAGGTGGAGGAGGGCCCGCGCACCGGCGAGGAGGGCGCCGCGGCGATCGGGGCCCACGGGGCCGGCGTACGTCACCCGCGATCCGTCGAGCCGGGGCTCTATGCATCGCTCGAAGTACTCGTGGTCCTGAACGATCCCCGCGATGATCAGCGGCAGACCAGCCTTCTGGGCAACGTCGATCGCCTCGACGGTGCCTTTCTCGGGATGGATCCTTCCGAAGAACAGGAGGTAGTCGCCCGGCCCCTCCCCCCGTTCGAACTCGTCCATGTCGATGCCGTGGTGAATGGTCGCCACGTAGTCCAGGCGCTCGTGCCGGTCCGAGTCGCTGATCGCGACGTAGTAGCCGCTCGCGTTGTACTTCTCGAAGACGGGGACGATCTGCTCGGAGGAGAAGCCGTGAATCGTGGTGACCACCGGTGTGTCGACCAGATCGCTGTATGTGAGCGGCAGGAAGTCGAAGCTGTTGTGGATCACGTCGAACTCACCCGCTCGTTCGAACAACGCCGAGATGTGGAGGGCCTCCCAGACCTTCGCCGACAGTCCCGGATCCTCGGAGTATCCGGTCGGTGCGGTCGCCACCAGACGTGCCCTGGTTATCGAGTCGGCCGTGGCGAACAGCGTGACGTCCACTCCCCGACGAACCAGGCCCTCGGTCAGGAGCGACACGAACTGTTCCCACGGTCCGTAGTGACGCGGTGGGACGCGCCACGAGATCGGTGCAAGCATTGCGATGCGGAGCCCGTCGCCCGGCGCAGGGGCTGCCGCGGCCGGCTCGATGGCCGACACCTTCTAGCGGTCTGACGCGGCGGCGGTGTGCACTGCCGTGCCGCCTCTTAGCGAGGCGGCGAGCGCCTCGATCTCGAGGCTCAATTCGCCGACCGCCCGCTCGAGCCGGTCATTCCGTGCAATGAGCTCCGCGATCGCAACCTGTGTCCCGGTCGTGGACAGAATTGGCTGCCGACCCTCGTCCGACCCTGCCAACTCGTCGATGCGCGCTCGCAGGGCCTCGTCCAGGGTGTCCATTCGTACTCCTTGTTCGACTCCCGATGGTACAAGCGAGCCGAGGGGGCCGCCGAGGTTGCGACGATCCCAGCCGGGTCACGAGCCCTGTCCCGCGCGGAACTGCTGGCCGGGATCCGTGCGATACTCGACGTGCGCGTACGCCTTGCGCCGTCGCCTCCGGTCATGGAGCTCGCACCCCGACGAGGCGTTGGCGTCACGCCGACGAGCGCTGTCCACTCAGCGACCAGGGAGGATGCACATGAAGGGCTCGCAGAAACCCAAGAAGCTCGGAAAGAAGCCTGCGCAGAAGACGCTCAAGGAGCGACGGACCGAAAAGCGCGCCGCTGCGAAACATGCCAACCGAGGGCTCGACGTCTGACAGAGAGCCCCGAGGTACGGCGAACGCTACGCCGTCTCCCCATGACGAACGCCCTGCTCGACTCCAGTCGAGCGCGTCGGCGCGTCCGGGCCGTGGGCGAGGAAGGACACGAAGCCGACGGCGCCGTCCTCTGACCAGCCCCCCGTTGCGACCATCCGGCGAACGATCTCGCCGGCGTCCATGCCCGACTCGATCAACTCCGTGATCTCCCCTGTCGCGAGTGATCGAGGTGTTCCCACGTCCGCCCCACGGTAGCCGCTGTCCTAGGACGGCGATGTGGTCTCCCCGACGGTCGACTCGAGCGCGCGCGCTGCGCTGCGCGTCACGATGCCGGCGATCACGACCGTGACGAGGACGACGACGGCAGCGCATGCGAGTCTCACCGCGGCGGCGGACTGGATGGCCTTGCCCTCATCAAGCCGAATGGTCAGCCTTCGAGGTCGACCCGAATCGCGAGACCACGGTCAGGAAGACGAGGGCCGGCGGGGCCTGGATCAGGAGGAGGGCGAGTTTGGTACAGGCCCGCGAAGCCGGACGCGCAGAGTACGTTTCGAAGGTCGATGCCGACGCTGAGCACACCAACGGCCCCTCGCGCATGATCAGGCCGCGCATCTTCCTGGGCTCATCGGGCAAACAGGCCAAGCTGCTCCAGGCGATCACGCGCGGGCTAGCCGACGTTGCCGATGTCGAGCCCTGGACGACGACGTTCAACCCGGGTCGGTCCACCCTCGACCGGCTCGTCGAGCTCTCCCAGGAGGTCGATTTCGCCGCGTTCGTGTTCGCCGAGGACGACTGGACCACGACGGATGCGTCCCGGTCCGGGCAGGCGTCCCCGCGCGACAACGTGGTGTTCGAGGCCGGGCTGTTCGGCGGCGCGCTCGGTATCCGCCGCACGTTCATCCTCCACGCGAGCGGCTCGAAGCTCCCGACCGACCTGCTCGGGCTGACCACCGTCCGGTACGACACGGCCGGCGGCGCGACGGAGGTCCGGTCGATCAACCAGAAGCTCCGCAAGGCAATCGAGACCGAGGGTCGCCGAGGAGCGGTCGAGGGGCTGTGGTGGCAGCTCTCGCTCACCGAGCGGAGCGAGGGCGAGCCGTCGGCGGTGAGCCTCCTGCGCATCTCGCGCGACCGCGACGGTGGCCTCAACGTGACCGGCCGTGCCTGGCAGGAGGACGGCACGCTCTCAGCCCGCTACTGGAGCGAGGCTGCGAAGGAGCGCAGGGATCCGGCCGGCATCCTCTACTTCTGGAAGGGCGAGCGTCCTCGGCACCCGAATGCCCCGCAGCTCGAGGGCACCGGCGAGATCCTGGTGGAGACCGCCGACCGCGCCAACGGGTACTGGACGACACGGTCGGATCGCGATCCCGGGCTGAATGCCCGAACCGCAGGTATCTACCTTCGAGCCGACCTCTCGGACCTCGAGGTGCTCGACAGCGGGGGCGAGGAGGAGCGCGCCAGGCTCATCGCGCAGCGCCTGCAGGAGTGGAAGTCGGCCGCGAACGCGTTCTGAGCGCGGCCCCTAGGCCCGGAGCGCCGACGACTCGTGCGTATCGGCTCTCGTCCAGAGCGCGTCGTCGCCGAGCGGCGTACGTGTCGCCGTCCCGTCGGCGACCAGCCTGAGCATCGACGCCTCGGCCTCGACCCGGTCGGGGGCGTCGTTGCCGCGCGTGAGGAGCTGCGCGACCTCCTGGGTCGTGAGCCCGCCCGGGAACGCGGTCAAGAGCTCGAGCGGGTCGTCCGGCGCTCCTCGGCGCTCGCCGTCCGGGATCAGGTTCGCGACGACCACGTCGTACGCCTCGATCGTCTGCCAGCCTCCGGCCTCGAGGCGCCGGTCGGCGCGCTCGAACACGAGCGACGGAGCCGTGTACCGAACGGGGCCGTCGGTGGTCGCGTGCTTGAGCTGCAGCTGGGTGGGCGAGCCGGCGGCGCTGCGTGCCTCGGCCCGGTCTCGCTGGTAGGCGTCCTCGACCGCCGGTGTGTCGATCGCGGCGATCGCCGCTTCGACGTCTATCCCCTCCACGTCGCTCAGCACTGTCGCGAGGCTCTCGTCCTCGTCGAGGAGCAGCGTGGTCGTGAAGAACCCGAACTGCAGCGCCCGGAATGCCGCCCACTCCCGCCCCGGCGCCTGTAAGCGCACCGCCACGATCGCTCGACAGGAGCGACCGGTCCCGACGATCCGCGCCCGCGGGTTCGGCGCGAGGGGCATGCCGAACCGGCGGAAGCGTCGCGCGTACCCCTCGGCCGAGCGCAGCGGGGTATAGCCCCGGTCGACGTACTCCTGCGCCACGTTCGTCAGCCCGATCAGCACGAGTCTCCACTCGAGCTGCGCGCCGTAGCGCCACTCGAGCACGCGGAACGCCGGGTTCGCGGAGTACCCCCACGGGCAGCCCGCGTCGTTGTACAGCGTCACCCTCACCGGCTCTGACATGCGCTTCACCCAGCCTAGTAGTCGGCACCCCGCCGCCGGACGACACCGTCGATACCGCTTCGTCACCGGCCCGGTACCCACCGCACCGGAGGAGCGGCGTAGCTTCCGCGTCATACGGTGCACCGCGGGAGAGGAGATCAGGCAACTGACCTGCCTGGTGCCCGGCTCGAGGCCCGGGAGGCGGCCCACCAGAGACGCGTCGGCTGCCTCCGGGCCTTGAGAACGGCGGCGTTGTGTCTGAAGGATCACCTGCGCGACGATCCCGGGCTCCTCCGAGGCGAGCAGCCAGTCGACCGACGACACCGACGCTCACGTGAGACTCCTCGGCCGGTCCTCGATCAGCACCGACAGCACGATGAGATCACAGCTGACGGCCCGCGCTTTTCGCAAGGGACTACGGATCGAGGGTTGCGAAAGTCCCCTCGCTGTTGCCGGCTAGGCGCGGGCGGCAGCGATTGCGTCGGCCCCGATCGCGCGTGCTGCGGCCCATTCCAGCGCGTAGTCGGCGACGGCCTCCCAGCCGTCCGCACCACAGGTCCAGTGGTCGCGACCCTCGAACTCGTGGTACTCGGTGATCGTGTCTCCCTTGTAGTGCTTTGCGTTCGACCGGTTCACCGACGGCGGCATGATGTGATCCTCGCTCCCCGCGATGAAGAGGAGCGGCGCGCGGTTCGGGTTCTTGTAGTTGACCCAGGTCTCCTGGTGTCCGGGCTTGAAGTTGGCGATCAGGCCATAGGCCCAGATCCAGTTCCCTGGTGCGGCGATGTGGAAGCGGTCATAGACCTCGCGCGACTCTTCGTCGCTCAGCGTGTTGGTGAACGCGTAGTGAAACTCGTCCGGAGTGAACCCGACAGCCTTGCGGCGGTTGGAAGGGCTCTTGAGCGCCGGGAAGAGCGACTTGATCTGCGACAGCGGGCTGACGCGGACGCCTTCGGTGGGGGCAGAGTTGATGACGACGCCGGCAGCGCCGCAGCCGCGATCGAGGAGCAGTTGCGTCAGCGTCCCGCCGAACGAGTGGCCCATGATGATCGGCGCCTGCTCGAGCTCCGTGATCACGTTCGCGAGATGCGCCACGACCGTGGGCACCGTGAGCGACGCGATGACCGAGGGGTCCTCTCGCAGTGCCTCGACCTCGATCTCGAAGCCGGGGTAGGTGGGCGTCAGCACCTTGTAGCCCTTGCCCTCGTAGTACGGAACCCACTGCTCCCAGCTTCGCGGGGTCATCCAGAGCCCGTGGATGAGGACGACGGTGTCGGGGGCGTTGACGGCTTTCGACAAGAGGGCGGCTCCTTCCGGCGATGACTTGCTTGACGAAAGTGACGCTACAAGAGTGACTAGCTTCATGCAACCCCGACCCGTACGCTTCGATTCGTGCTCAAGCGCGACTACGTCGGCCAGGAGCAGTGCTCGGTCGCGCGGACGCTCGAGATCATCGGCGACCGCTGGACCTGGCTGATAATCCGCGACGCGTTCCTCGGGATCGCGCGCTTCGGTGAGTTCCAGGACAGCCTCGGCATCGCCGCGAACGTGTTGGACGACCGCCTCGGCCGGCTCGTGGACGAGGGGATCTTCGAGCGGGTCGCCTACAGCGAGCGGCCGCCGCGCTTCGCGTACCGGCTCACCCGGAAAGGATCCGACCTGTTCACCGCGCTGAATGCCCTGCGCCAGTGGGGCGACCAGTACCTGTGCGCCAAGCCGATGCGCCTGCTGCGCGTGAAGGGGAGCGAGACGGCCGTCGTCGCGGCACTCGTCCCCGAGGGGACTCGCGCTCTCGGCAACGACGACATCGAGCTCGTACCGGGCCCCGGGTTTCCGCGCGGCTAGCCGAGATCCGGCCTTTCGAAGGATCTCACGACCCTCGATTGCCTGACTGGTAAACGAGGATGTGGACTCCATCGCCCACCGTCTTCGCCTCGACGAGCTGCAGCCGCTTCGGTCCGCTCGTCCCGGCGAAGAGGCGCTTCCCCGCGCCGACGATGACCGGGTAGACCATGAGGCGCAGCTCGTCGACCAGCTCGTGCTCGATCAACGTCTGCGCGAGCTGCGGGCTGCCGTGGACGACGATGTCGCCCTCGTATTGCGCTCTGAGCTTTCCAACCTCCTCGATCACATCGCCCCGGAGCACGGTCGTGTTGTTCCACTCCGGATCCTCCAGTGTGGACGACACGACGTACTTGGGCATCGCGTTGAACTTGTCCGCGAACGCCCCTTCGACAAGCGGCCAGACCGGGGCGAAACCGTCGTACGTCACGCGACCGAACAGCAGCGCGTCCGACGCCATCGTCTCGTCGACCTTGAACTCGTCCCCCTCCGGCCCACGCCGGAAGTCGTCGATCCAGCCGACACGCGCAAAGTCCTCGGTACCGCTTGGCGCCTCGACGACACCATCGACGGAGATGTACTCGGTTACGACGATGCGTCCCATCTCACCCTCCTCGACTCGCTCTACGATCGTCTCGAGAGCATGACTTCCGGGCGAGCTGAAAGTCATCGCGGTGTGTCAGCCTTCGGATCCACAAGAGGGAGGTCTCGATGGCCGATAAGGCCGACGGGTCGCCGTCAGGGCCCGCATTCGTAGTCCTGCGCCAGGTAGAGGACGGCACGTGGGAGTTCCTCGGGGAGGTGCCACGAAGGCGAGGTCTGCCTGCGCGCGCGGCCCGCACGCAGGCGATCCTCGACGCCACGAGCGGGACGGCGAAGACCACGGAGGTCTATGCGGCCGTGCTCAGGAGCGAATGGCGAGTCGCACAGGACTGGTCGGCGCCCAAGTAATCGAGCTGCATCGTCGAGCTGGCGGAGCGGATCGGCTGAGCACTCCGGAACGTGCCTGCGACCGCGAGTGGCCGTCGGGAGGCTGATCGAGTCCTCGGGGGTTTCAGCTGGCGACGGCTACGAACCAGCGCCCGTCGTGGAGCACGTGACCATCGCCAAGCTCGCTGACGAGCTCGGCAGCCGTGAAGGTGTGCCTGCCCATGCGATGGCGTGAACCATCGCTGTGGACTTGCTCAGGCCGCTCCTCCGCGGGAGCGTCCGCGCGGCGCACATCCTCGACGACGACGAGCTCGCGCCCGACGCGACGGGCCTCGGCGATGAAGGCGGCGCGTCGGGCAGCCGACAGGTGGTGGAGGAAATGGCTGGTGAAGACCCTGTCGAACTCGCCGTCGCCGAACGGCAGCGGTGCGACATCCCCCTGGAGCACACGGACGCGCGGCATGCGGGCCGCAGCAATCTCGACCATCCGAGCGCTCTGGTCGAGCGCCACCAGCTCGCCGCGCAGATGCTGTGTGAGGAAGCCCGTGCCGCAGGCGACGTCGAGCACCCGGGCCGGGGACAAGGCGTGCACGACGCCGATGAGCTGCTCGACCTCCGCAGACCAACCGGGTCGGTCGCGCTCGCGCTCCGCGAACGATCCCGTACCGAGCCACCAGTCGTCGTACTCGCCCGCACGCTGGTCGAAATGCGCACGCATCTGATCGTCCGTCTCACGCTCGTGCATCTGGGCGATCCTACGCAGGCGAACGGGCGGCGATCGCTGAGTTCCTCCCTCGCGATCGGCACGAATCGCTCAGACCAGCTATTGCGGTGTGAGCGATTCCGAGCATCGTGAGGCTCCAGGGCACGAATGACTCAAGGAGGCTCGCATCCATGAAGACGATCATGCTCGCCGCGCTGACCGCGGCGGTCATCGCGTCCGCCAGCGCGAGCTCGTCCGCAGTTGCCGCTCAGAGCAACGGCGCATCCGCCGGGCAAGGCCAGGGTCGCGCGAAGGTGCTGATCTGCCACCGCACGCTCTCCGAGACGAACCCCTACGTGTCGATCTCGATCTCTGTCAGCGCTCTCCCCGCGCACACGGCCCACGGCGATGCGCTGCCCGGCCAATACGGAAGCCCCCTCCACCCTTCCGCGTGCCCCACGGACGCCGGCGGGAGCAGCGACACGAACGCGACCACAAGCAACAACGGCGCCAGTGACGCCCGAGGCAACGGAAACAGCGACGCCAAGGGCAAGGGCAGGAAATAGGTCGGACCACCTGAAGCCGCGGGCGGAAAGATGATTCGCGCCCTCGGGCTCGAGCTCAGCCTCGCTGAGTTCGCCGAGCAGCAGGCCACGCTCGTCTACAGCGCTATCCCTCCAGTGTGGTCGGAGGGGTAGCGCTAGGCGCTGAGGTCAACACACCGTCGCGTGCGAGGCATTTCGGCCCGTCGAACTGCCGGCCTTCGGGTGTGAGAAGGACGACCGGTATCCGTCGCGTTGTACGTTCCTGATAGCGGGCGTAGCCGGCGTACGTGGCCGTGATCACCTTCCAGAGCCGCTCGCGCTCCTGCTCCGACGCCGCCCTGGCCGTGACAACCAGCTTGTCGGTCCCGATCTCGACGACCGCGCGTGGTGTGTGCTGCAGATTGCGCGCCCAGTCGGGCGGCCGGTCCGCGCCTCCGTTCGATGCGATCACCACCAGGTCGGTTCCGTCACGAAGGAACGTGAGCGGTGTCGTGCGCGCCTTCCCCGACCGCCGGCCCACGGTGGTGAGCAAGAGCACCGGCATGCCGACCACCGAGCCAAGGACACGTCCCCTGCTCACGCGATAGGTCGCCAGATGCGCCGTGCTGACGGCTCTGATCGCCCAACGTCGCAACTTCCGCCGAACCGCCACACGACGTACACGATCACACCTCACTGCCCGCGTGTTTACACCATGGTCGTTTCGGAGACCCATTGGAATTGGTCGTCGTTCGAGCTAGCGTCCGGCCGGTGGAACGCAGCGAGGGCGACATCGCGGCGCATGCGCGGGCGCTCTACCTCGACCTGATGCGTCGGAGTCTCCTCGACGCCATCTACCTGCATCCGGAGCTGATTCGAGTTCGGCCAAGGGGACGACTAAAGCGATCCGTGACCTCACTCCTGGAGCGCCGCGGAATACAGCTCGTCAGGCAGCGACACTTCGATCCCGAGCGGCGCGCGGAGGGAAGGGACTGGCCACAGCACGCGCACACAATGATCGGAGTCGAGCGCCTACGGAACATCCAGACGTGCGTCGAGACGGTGATTCACTCGGGTGTTCCCGGCGATCTCATCGAAACAGGTGTCTGGCGAGGTGGATCAGTCATCCTCATGCGCGCCGTCCTCAAGGCATACGACATCTCGGATCGAACCGTGTGGGTCGCAGACTCGTTCCGAGGGCTACCGCCACCCGACGCCGACCGCTATCCGGCTGACGCGGGAGCGAATTTCCACGAGTACAAGGAGCTCGCGGTGCCTCTGGAGGAGGTGCGCGCCAACTTCAACAGGTACGGGCTCCTTGACGCTCAGGTCGAGTTCCTCGAGGGATGGTTCCGGGACACTCTGCCGGCCGCACCAATCGAGCAACTAGCCGTGATGCGGCTGGACGGGGACCACTACGAGTCAACCTGGGACGCGCTCACGAACCTCTACCCCAAACTCTCTCCGGGCGGCTACGTGATCATCGACGACTACCTACTGATTGACCCGTGCCGAGCCGCCGTCGATGACTTCCGGGACAACAACGCGATCATCGATGAACTCGAGGCGGTCGACTGGAACGCAGTCTTCTGGCGCAAGCGCTGACTCGCTAGACGAGTTCGGTTCTGCGGGCCGGGGTCGTGCGGGAAGAGACGGACGCCCGATGCCTGACGTTGCCGGAAGGCTTGGTGAGGGTCCCCACGACAACGGCCGAAGTGCGGCTATTCACCACTGTCCCGCCTCGATCGACTTCACTCGCGGCGTAGCCTCGGCCCGTTGCTAACCGCACGCTAGTCTCGCGCCCGCTCGTAGGTGATGTCGCGTGCGCGCGCGTCGGAATGCGCGGGTTGGCCCTGCGTGGTGCCCGCCAATGGGCTCATTCGTGTCATTGGGGACCGCGGCAGCCGCGCTTACCGTGCGTGCATTCCCGGGATCGGAGCATTCAGGGAGGCCGACGACATGGCAGAGCCGCAACCACACGACAGCGACCACGAGGGCGAGATCGACCCGACCAAGGCGCGATTGGATCTCCTCTCCGCGTACACCATGCACGGCAGGCTGGAGCGCGACGGGCTGCTGTCGTCCTCCGACAGGGCGAGGGCCGAGGAGGCAGCGCCCGTCGTCGAGCCGCCCGAGGACGACAGCTACCACTACAAGGCGCCCGACGAGAACGCCTGGACGGCAGCGTGAGCCACATCGGGCACCGCGCCGTGCTGCTCGCGAGCACGTCGGCCGGGTGCGTCGGACTGCGGTCGAATTGACCCAATCGTGTCCCCGACGGCCCCAACGTCGGCACCTACTGTTGCCCCTGCGAGCTCGGTTGCGGCGAGGTCATCCCCCGCTCAACGGGCGGATCGCCGCCGGGGGGTAGTTGGCGGCAACCGCTGCGGCAGGCGGGGCTGCACGGGCTTGCGTCGCTGCGCGAGAGACACGCTCCTCCCCCGACGAGTCTCTCGCGCAGCTTTATCCCCTGACGCGTTGGGAGGTGTGACATGGACGATCTGACCAAGGAACTGTGGCAAGGCGTGACCGAACGCGTCCACCAGCCCAAACCGGTCACCCTCCCGTCTCTGCTTGTCACGGAGCCACCTGCGCCCGTCTCGGTCAAGACCGACTGGCGAGAGTTTCTGGTTTCGCCGAAGCTGGCGGCGACGCTCGCGCTCGCGTGTGTCTTGGGATTGCTCGGGATATTCACCGCGCACCCATTCGCGTCGGCAAGCGTCTCCGAGCGTGTTTCCGACAAGCTCGGCCAGCCGGCGACATGCACCGAGGTGGGTGCGACCGCGAGCGCCGATTCTCACGCGACGATCCACCGATGCGCTGTCGGCGCCACAGACACGCAGAGGTCGGCTCAGTGCTTTGTGGTCTCCGGCCCCGATATCCGGCAACTCAGCGGAAGACGCGACCTTGGCTGCTAGAGCGTCGCGAGGTCGAGCTGGCTGGGGTCACCCACGACCGAAGCCCATCGGGAACCCGCGATCGACCTAACGGTGTGGCGCCGGGGTCGACCGACCGAGCGTCGGGCACTGCACCACACAGATCGTGGCTTGAGGAACAGCCGGAGTGGTGTGTGACGGTGACGCCGCGGACGATCGAGGGCTATGAGCCGACGACGCGGTCGTACTCGACGATCATCCGAGCGAGCTCGGGAGGCGTGAGCCAGCGCGCTCCGATCCACTCGAGGTCTTCCTCGGTCACCTCACGGGCGACCGCGCAACCCTTTCAGACGAAAACGGGAACCTGGTTGTCGACCAGCTTCGTGAGTAGTTCTCGTAACGGCGGGACGCCGACCCCCTCGACGCGCTCCGCTGCCTCGCGTGAGGCGAGCTCGGTCGCGTCGCCGGCCAGCACCACGGCGCACTCCTGTCCCGCTTCGATCGAGCCGTTCGCCGCGATGTGGAGAGGAATCGACGCTCGGGTGGCGTCCGCCGACCCCGCGGTGGAAAGGTAGAGAATCCGCATTCGGGCAGCCTACGACCCGACACCTGCTGACGCAATCCAGTTCAGGTTGAAGCGGACAGCCCGTGCCACAGTCTTCGCCACAGCTCATTCGCCTCCGCAACCGCACCGAGCGGTCTCGAGCGGCGCGAGGTTCCGGGCCAAACGTCCGGTCACCGCCCCCGACAAGCCCGTGGCGGGACCGGAATCGCGCAACGAATGTCCCCAGAGCGGGGCGGCAAGGGCCCGGGCCTACTTGCTACTGATCTGCACCCGAGCTTGCGTCCCGTGCTCCTGTCGGGCCGCCGTGCCAGTCCACACACATCACTGTTGCGTCGTCTCGAAGTACGCCACCACAGGCATCGACCACGGCTTGTGTAAGCGCCTGGACTGCCTCGCGTGCGTGGAGCTCTCGTGTCTGCTCGAGGAGCTCTAGCGCATTCACATTGGCTGCGTTGCGCTCGAGGATTCCGTCGGTCACGAAGACGAGCCGGTCTCCGACTTCCAGCTGAAGCTCTTGGACGGCATAGTCGTAATCGAGTGATACCCCGAACGGGAGACCAGGGGCCAACTTGACGGTCTCTGCGCGGCCCTCCCGGATCAGGATCGGCGAGGGATGTCCGGCGTTCACGAATCGTGCGAGACCGGAGGCATGGTCTATCCGTACGACCTGCCCGGTCACGAAGTCACTATCGTCGCCGAACCCGTATAGCGCCTCATTGGCAAGCTGGGTTTGTTGCGCGAGATTGACGCCGCGACGGCGAGCGTTTCGCAACGCGCCCACGAAGACTGTTGCCAGCACGGCCGCGTTCAGCGTGTGGCCCATCGCATCAGTGATGGAGAGATGCAAGGTATCTCGCTCGACGCTGAAGTCGAACGTGTCTCCGCCGACGTCGCCTGCTGGCTCCAGCCACCCGGCCAGCGTGAATTGCCCCCCCTCGCAGGTGTACGAGGCGGGCAGGAGTCGATGTTGGAGCTCCGCCTCCAACGAAAGCGGCACCGAACGCTGGCCCCAGTCGAACAGGTCGGTGAAGCGGCGGTTGGCGATCACGATGTAGGCAAGGGCGTGCGCCCCGGCCGCCACGACTGCGAGCGCCTGCTGGTCAGGCTCGGCATCGAGTCCGAGCTCCAGCACACCGACCGCCTCGCCTCGACTCGTCACGGGAGCAAAAACCCGGAATCCATCTGAGTCGTTCACGATCTGGACGTCCTGCTCCGCGAGCGCACGACCATGCGGTGTGCCGGCCAGGGTCACTGCCTGTCCGCGCTCGCGGCTTAGATCATCATCGTCAGCGTTCATGCGCCGGACGTGACTCAGCCGGATCAATGATCGGCCACTGTAATCGGCGATCAGGAAGCTGACATCGCGCGCCTCCAGAGAATCCGTCAAGGCGGCGGCGACGACTTCTGCCGCATCGACTGGCGGGGCCGCTTCCACGGAAGCGAGCAGCGTCTTCACATCCAGCGGGGCGGCCACGCCCGATCGGTCACTCTTTCGCGTCGTCACCAACCCGACCATAACTGTCCGGTTACCGCTGGTAGGCCATCGTGGCTCGAGCGAGGCAGAAGGGGAGATGGCCCCCTGCAGCGCATGCTCTCCGTCTGCCGACGCCGCCAGGTCGAGGGCATTGCCCGGAGGCGAGAGCCTGGACGGCGCCTGCGTTCTGGGAATGTCCCTTGAAGCCGTGAGGCTGGACCTGGCCGCCGATGAGTTCTTGGTGGTCTGCGAGTCTCTACGAGGGATCCGCAAGCGCCTACAGGTTCTCGCCTGCAGTACGACTCCGGGAGACAACGCATGAAGCTTCTTCTCACCTCCGCCGGCATCAGTAACCCGAGCATCGACGACGCACTCGTCGGCCTGTTGGGAAAACCGATCGCGGAGTCCAGCGCCCTCATCATCCCGACCGCGATCTATCCCTTCCCCGACGGTCCGACCGGGGCATGGCGAGCGGTCTGCGGTAAGGCCTCGAGCCCTTTGTGCGAAGTGGGTTGGAAGTCGTTGGGGGTGCTGGAACTCACCGCGCTGCCCAGCATCCAAGAGGAGAGCTGGCTCCCCATTGTCAGGGAGACCGACGCCTTGTTGGTGTGGGGCGGCAATGTCCTCTACCTGTGTTACTGGATGCGGCAGTCAGGCCTGGCAGACCTCTTGCCGTCGCTCAGCGAGTCGGTCTACGTAGGGGTGAGCGCCGGCAGCATCGTGATGACCCCCTACAACTGCGACGCGGAGTTCAATCTTCGGTACGTGCCCGCAGACAGCGATCAGGCGCGGGAAGGCGATAGGGCGCTGGGGTTGGTCGACTTCGCGTTGCGCGTACATCTGGATCGCGAGGGCTTCGAGGACTCCTCGATGGCCAACGTCGAAAAGTGGGCCTCCGAAGTACCAGTCCCGACGTACGCGATCGACGATCAGACCGCTATCCAAGTGGCCGACGGTGCGGTCGAAGTCGTCTCCGAGGGAAACTGGAAGCTGTTCACCCCCGGCCCGGCAAGCTCCTGAGCTTGGGACATGCGCGCTCGGCTGGGCCAGCGTTCGGGAATTACGCCTGACGAGGTGAACCCGGACCGGCCGGAGCAGCGATGAGTCTTCGGTGGTTGTCAGTCTCTACCGCGTACGGGCGAGGCTGAGATGCGGCCGGAGCAGGCCGCCGAGAAAGGAGTCATGAGATGACGCGGTACCTGATCTCGTTCCCCAGCATGCGGCCGCCTGCCGTTGCGCTCGAGAGATCCGCGAGTTCATGCCCGACCCAGCGGTGGGCAATTGAGCGAAGCCCCAGATCGCCCTTGATGCCCAAGGCTCCCGACAGACGTTCGCCTGCGCCCGTGTTCACGAATGACGCCTGAGTCGTTCGGCGTCACCCGTCCGCTCAATCAGGGCCTAGGGGTGGCTGGAAGGCCCCTGTGACGCTGACGCGAATCGTGTGTCCGTGAGGTATGAAGCTGCTCTCTTCCCCGAGAATGCCCGTGACGATCTCGAAGGTCACGATCTCACCGTTACCCTCCGCGTTACTCCTGCGCTGCCGGATGTACGTATAGACCTCGGCGAAGCCCCCGACGAGCGAAAAGACGGCAGCTCGCACAGCGGCGATGCCCTGCGTCTGGCCCGTCCAGCCGAGCTCGATGTCGAAAGAGCCGTCCTCGGAAGCACGTGCGTCGACGAATTGGAGCGGCAGCGACTCGCACGAGCGTTGCACGTGCGGCAGGAGATGTAGCTCAGGTTCTTCAGCGACCCAGGCCGGACTTCGCATTTCCGCGAGCAGCTCTTCGACGCCGGGCACGAACAGCAGAGCGTCAGCGATGCCCTCGCCGCGCTCATCTCCGTCCCAGCGCCGACCGACCATCAGGCGAAGAATGACAGGAAGATCCCTAGTGTCGCGGAACGTGCATCAACGTCGTGGAGCGAGACCTCCGAGACTCCGTCGATCATGCCGCCAGTCGATTGTGCCTGCGTTCGCGAATGACACCTGAGCTTGCGGCACAGTTAGCGTTACAGCCGTGCGGGAGGGCTCGGGACAGCTTGTCCTTCGCGAGATCGAAGATCGCGATCTCGACGTGCTGTTCGAGCACTGGACGGATCGCGACGCGATACGGATGGCCGCGTTCACTTCGCCGGATCAGAATGATCGAACCGCCTTCGAGCGACGGTGGGCGCGGCTGAGGAGCGACGTGTCTACGACGAACAGGGTCGTCGAGATCGACGGTCGAGTCGTGGGTCAGATTGCGAGCTTCGACTTGGAGGGTCACCGCGAGGTCACCTATTGGATAGGCCGTGAAGATTGGGGTCGCGGCATTGCCACGCGTGCCCTGCAAGAGTTCTTGCAGCTGGAGGCAACCCGTCCGCTCTACGCTGGCGCTGCGAGCGACAACGTCGCGTCGATTCGCGTGTTGATGAAGTGCGGTTTTCTTATCGTGGGCGAGGGGCGCGGGTTCGCTCATGGGCGCAACGAGGACACGGACGAGGTCGTCCTCCGACTCGATGCATGACCCAACTGCCCTCGGCTGGGCGAGCGTGCGGGAATGTCCCCTGAGTACCGTGTCCGACCCGCTCCGCCACGGGTCTTCGTAGTCAAGCTAGTTCGCCAGCGTGCGCGACGCCCAGTTACCCGTGTCGTCGTTTCGTTGCGACCTGTCGTGCGAAGCGGGGCAGGAATGTCCTCGAGCCGCTATCGATCGAGCGCGTCTCGGGGAGTGGGTGTTCCTCGAAGAACACGAGTGCCCGCGACGTCGCGTCGAGCGTCGGGGACATCGGCCAGTCATGGCCGCCGCCGTCGACCGCCTGCAGCACGACGTCTCCATCGC
Organism: uncultured Actinomycetes bacterium; assembly: GCA_963838395.1. Taxonomy (GTDB): domain Bacteria; phylum Actinomycetota; class Thermoleophilia; order Gaiellales; family Gaiellaceae; genus GMQP-bins7. The sequence continues at coordinate 8,532 of CAWIQX010000006.1, read as the reverse complement.
CTTCGCAATCGGCTTACCGCCGCCATTTTGCGCGTGCGCGCTTGGCCTTTCCGCGCACGCACATGGGAACTAGACCTAGGAGTCCCTCATGTCTAGTCCGAGCTGATGTCGCCCTCAGCGATGAGCGCCGCCACCGTCGCTTCAATCGTTTCTCGGTCGAATCGGCGCACGATCACCATGTCTGGTGACCTGATCCACATGTCGCCGTCGCACTCTCCTTTTCCGCGTCTTCTCGAACAGCCAGTGGAGGTTCGCGAGCGTGCAGAAGGTCGCGCTGAAGCGGGCTTTAGGTAGCGGATCACCTGGACGTCGGCGTTGAAGTTCTCGGGGTCGACCTCGCCGACGACCTCTATCCGATAATTGGCATCCGGCGCGGTGGGATGAATAACCCACAACCAGCCGGAACTCATGCGTCACCCTCGCAACCTAACCGTGCCCAAGCGCGTCATCTATCTCGGCAACGGCGAATGGCGGCCGCTGGATGGCGAGCGGAACATCTAGCCGGATTTGCCTGACCGTGTTTCGAGTTGCGTCTGAGACGGTTAGTAACCGGGGAACCGACGAGGAGGGGTCTGCGGTGCGTCTGGCAGCAGGACTGTCTGCAGTGGCGGTTGCTCTCCCCTTGGTGGGTTGCGGCGGTGGGGGCGATGAGGGCGCGCGGGCGCTCGATGTGCAGGGCGACGAGTACGCGTTCGTGATGCTCGATGAGGCGGAGGCGGGTGTCGTCAGGTTCAACATCTCGAACGTCGGCGATGAGCTCCATGAATACGCGCTCGGACGGCTCGCACCGGGCAAGACGCTCGATGACGTCAAGGCGGCCCTTGCGTCAGAGCAGGAAGATCCTCCCGACTGGTTCACGGACGCTGGGGGCGTACCCCTGCTCTCGCCGGGCGAGGAGCTGGGCCTGACACGGGAGCTGGGAGCCGGCACCTACGTGTTCCTCTGCTTCATCCCCTCGCCGAACGGTGTGCCGCACGTCGAGCTCGGGATGCTCAAGGAGTTCGAGTTGACGGGCGACTCGGGCGCAGAACTGCCGGAGCCCGACGCGGTAATCGTGGCCAATGACGCTGGCTATGAGATTCCGCCTCTGAGCTCGGGTCAGCAGACGATCGAGCTGCGTAACGCCGACGACCGAGAGCGTGAGTTCTTCCTCGTCACGCTCGAGCCGGGGACAGAGCTGGACGACCTCGACCGCTTCTTCGAGCAAGGCGAGGGGAAGGGAACGCCTCCGGCACAGTTCTACGGCGCGATGCAGACAATCCCCGCCGGCACGTCCGTCTTCATCGACATCGATCTGAAAGAAGGCGTCGAGTACACGCTGAACGACAACACCGGCAACCAGCCGGTCGTCGCCACGTTCACGCCGGAGTAGCACGCTCGACGAGAATCGACGAACGACAGCTTCGTAGCCGTGCAATGGTCACCGCCTAACGGCAACACGCCGGATCGGCGAACGCGAGAAAGGAAGAGACGATGCCGCTCTATCTTTCGAAGTTCAGCTACACCCCCGAGACCTGGGCCAGGCTGATCGCCAACCCAGAGGACCGCCGAAAGGCGGCTGAGTCATACATCGAGTCGGTCGGCGGGAAGCTCCACGGGTTCTGGTACGGCTTCGGCAAACACGACGGCTACACGCTTTGGGAGGCCCCTGACAACGTGTCCATGGCCGCGGTCGCGCTGGCAATCGGTAGCGGCGGAGCCCTCAGCTCGATCGATACGACTGTTCTCCTGACCGTCGACGAAACGATCGATGCGCTCCGGAGGGCGGAGCAAGTTCAGTACCGACCACCTGGCGCGTAGCCACGCCACAAGTTCGGGAGAGCCAGCGTCGTCTTGCTTCAGGCCCCCGACTCCTACGCAACGGGTCGGCGTTTCGCCCCGGGTCGTACGCGCGCGCCCAAGCGTCCCGCCGCCATAAGGGGAGGCCGACGGGCACATTCCGGGGCGCACCCTTTGCCTTTACCGCGGTCGCGTATAGGCCTGCTCGAAAGACCACGTCACGGAGGGCGTCGCCCCAAGCCGGCGCAAGCGGTTGATCAGCTGGCCGAGCATGTTGAACCGCGTCATGGCCGCGCTCTACCCCCCGGCGTGTCCGAATCCGTCCGTGCTCGGCCGACGTGCTCCCAAAGACGCGGAGCGCCTGTGAGGGTGGAGGGCGCAGTCTCCTGCGCCCTCCAGTGGAACGGCGGGGGAGTTACGTCGCCGTGACGGTGCAGGTTCTCTCTTGCCAGAGCGGGCCGGCGGGATAGCTGGTGCGTGTGTCGTCCCACACCTTCTTGGTGACGATGAACACGATTGACACGGTCGCAGATTCTCCGGCCGCGAGCGTGGCAAGCACCGGCGTGGTGTAGGTCGTGAGGTACAGCGTGTCGCCAGCTGGGTTCACTGTCTGCGTGATCGGACTCCAGTTGGCAACGCTTCCGACTGTCGTCGTCGTCGACACACCGTTCACCGTGTATCTGACCTGCTGCACGTCCAAGAACTTCTTGGTTACCCGATGCTCGTCGCCCACCCGGCTCGCAACTGGATCGGGCCCCCTCGTCGTTGCAGTCCTTCTGGAAACAGCTTCCGAAATACCCACCTGCCAGCACTCGCCGTACTGACTCCCACCAACAACGTAAGCGCCGCTACGACGCCTACCCATCTCACGAGGCGAAGTGACTTCATTGCTTCCTCCCTCCCTGATCGTGCTTGCCGACTTGTACTGCCGCCCGGAGAGAGGCGGAACAGAAGCCCGGCGCTGCCGCGAGTCGAGCGCCGAGCTTGTGTCTATCGCCGCAGGTTCCGTGCGGAAGCAGTGTTGTCGTCTGTGGCGAGAGCTAAACCAACCGTCGCGCACACGGCCGACGTGCTCGCGTTCAGCGCGGCGAGGCTCTGAGGGGCACTGGTGAAGAGCGGGCCCACCGAGGCTGCGACGTCCGTGGGAGGGGGCGCGTCGCCGGCGAAGCCCGCTCGTACGCGAGGCTACCCTGCGCAAACCCCCGCTCCTCAACGGTTAGCTAGCCGGCCGGCCTCCGTGAAGCGCCGTCTCTACGGCGTGAGGCCGTCGACGTACTCCACACACTCCTCTTCACTCTCGAACTGCGAGAAGTTCTTCCAGCCGCCGTTCTCGCATTCCGCGAACGTGGCAGGCCAAGCGTGCTGTGGGCTGGGGAGCGGTGCCCGAGGCTGTGCCGGTTGTTGTATCTGCTCCCCGCTCGAGCGGAAGTCCCCTCGCAGCACGAGGGCGAAAAGCAGAACCGCGACGATGCAGAGGAGCACGATTCCGCCAAGCAGGATCGCGAACTCCCCAGACGCCTGCCCAGATTGTGCGTTGCCCCTCTCCCAATCCACCTACGCCTCTCCGTGTTTGTGGCACGGCGTCGGCTTTGGCGCTCCCCTGTGACCGCGGCAAACGTAGTGTTGTCGTCTCAGGCGATAGCTAAACCACTCCAGTCGCGGACGACACAGACCACTGGCTCGCCTCGCCCAAGCGTGAGGAGCTCTTCGGCCCCTCGGCGTTACCAACATCCGGACGTTCGCCGACCCGGAAAACCGCACCCGTGTCGGCGTGTTGATGGACGTCCCGGACATGGATGCCCTCATGGCCGCGATGGGGACTCAAGCCGCGGGAGCACGGCGGGGTACTCCCCGAAACACTCGTGATCCTCGTCGAGTCCTGACCCACGTCCGGCGGCGCATCGGGCGCATCCGCGCTGGCCGACAGCTCAAGGGACATTTCCGCACGCTCGCGCACCCGATTCTCTTGCTGCTCGACGCGCCATCGGACGTGCGCTCCCGCGCAGCGCGGTCGAGAGGGCGGAACGAGAGAAGGGCCCGGCAAGCCAGGCCCTTCTCGTCCGAACGCGGTGCGGTCGAGTTACGCGGCGACCAGAACGCGGTTGCTATGAGCGATGACCTTGCCGCTCGTGATCTTGGGCTCGTTGGGGATCGCGGTGTCGAGCTTCTCGTCGCGCATCCAATCGGCGACGATCACCGTCGACTCCTTGGCCTGCTCAGGAGTCTCGAAGAGGCTGAGCGAGCTGAAGACGCCGTTGCCGGCCTCGATCAGCCAGTAGCCCGCGAAGCCGGAGAGCTTCTCGAGCTTCGGGACAAGCGTCTCGTTGACGTTGCGGGTCAGCTCGGCCGACCGATTCTGGTCCACGCCGTCGTAACGACGAATGATCGCAAACATGTGAGGCTCCTTCTTTCCTACAGGACAGGGAGTCCGAACGAACTCTCTGCTGCGCTCAGGTCGGGGTGACAATCGAAGAGGAACGTACGAACCCTCGACGCCGTCAAAGACAACCAACGCGCGTAACGGGTATAGCCCGATTCGCCTGGTTTGAAACCTCGTCGACTAGCAGCGCGGAGCTAGGTCACCCCGCGGAAGCTCCGTCCCTCGGCCCCGCCGCTTCCCCGCGGCGCACTTGAGAACGATCGAATCGACCACCTCGATGCTGCCCTCGCCGCTGGTCGCGGCGGCTCCCGCAGCCGTCCCGAGGAGCACGCCGGCGAGGGCGAACAACACGGCGCCGGCAAGACTCGTGCGTCTGCTCGGCGTGAAGGCGCCATCCATCGAGGCTTACCGTCCGGGAGACCGTTGCCACGCAAGCGCGACTGGGGACTGATCGAGCCCGCCCTTCAGTTGCTCGTAGTTGATTCCCGCGATATCTGCTGTCTCGAGGAGGACTTCACCTTGGGACATCAATCTGTCGTCGATGTACGCGAGCATCCGCGAGTCGGGCGACCAGACGAAGTCGGACATTCCGGAGTCGGACGTCCAGCCCCAAACGAGGTTGTTGATCTCGCTGTGCCACTTCCCGTCTGCGCTGATGATCGGAATCGCGTAGTAGTCGAAGGGAGGGCCACTGTCCGTGACGCAGCGGATCTCCTGGTACGCGATCCATCTCCCGTCAGGCGACCAAACAGGATCACTCAGCGAGTCTGAGCAGGGTGGACGCGGGTCACCAGGCGCGGGTCGTCGTGGTGGCGCGACCAAGGTTTTCACCGAGCCGTCCGCCACGGAGATGGTGATGATGCCGTCGCTTGCTAGGAGCAGGAGCTGACTGCCATCGGGTGACCAGTCAAGCGACACTCCGCCTCTGACGCTGCTGACCCGTCGGGCTGCGCCGGACGCAACTCGGACAATCCAGACACCGTCTGCACGTATCGCTGCCAACTCGTGCCCCGAGGGCGACCAGTCGCTCTCCCATGCCCCCGCTAGCGCCAAGCGTGGACTGCCGCCGGCGGACCCGACCGTCCATAGATCTCGGGCACGCGGGCACCATCGAGAGCAGGTGCGACCGTCGCGAACGACCGCCACACGACGCCCGTTCGGTGACCACTCCGGCCAGCGGGCGCCCCGCAACAACAATCTCGGTTGGCCGCCCCGCTCGCCAACCAGATACACACTCGTCACCTTGCTGTCCCGCGACATGCGGGCGAAGGCGAGCCAGCGGCCACCCGGTGACCAGGCAGGGTCGTCGTCAACGTCCCGGCCGCTCGTCAGATGCATCAGGCCGGTTCCATTAGGCCGGATCGTGAAGAGATCGGAGCGCAGCACGAACGCGATCCTGCCGTTGACGGGCGGCGACAACGAACTGCCGCTCGACGCGTCCGCCGCACACACCACGAGGACAACCCCCACCAGCACAGCAAGCCGGAAGCCCCGCAACACGCCCGCCCGGCGCCTTGTCGGCTCGCAGTCCATGTCGCGGATCCTGTCGGCCTCTACTAACGCCCCACTCATACGAGGCTCTCACCGTGCGGTGTGCCCGGCGGCCCGTCAAGCCGAGCAGGGCCAGGGTGAGGGTCGCCAGTCAAGAACGAGGCCGTCCCGCACTCGGCCGACGTGCTCGTGGAGCAGCACGGCGCGGAGCTCCCCGTGTACGGCGGTCTGAGGCTATGCGCTGAGGTAGGCGACCATTCGAGCCCGGACCTCAGTCGCAACACGCCTCGACTCGTTGATGACGTCGTCGCTGGTGAATCGGATCAGTTCCAACTCGGCTTCCGCGTCCTCGAGGTACTCGCGGATGTCCCGCTCGTCCACGAGAGCGATTTGGTCGGCCACGTTCGAGACCCACGACTGGAGATCAGCCAGGGTGATCCGCCTCTCGATGTACGAGTCACATGCCGCGATGAGGTCGTTAGCGACATTGGGGTACGTGCCCACGGCGGCCCCGGCTATCGGGGCTGTTCGGCGTCGCTCTTGAACTGGCCGGTGGCCGGGTCGAAGCTCAGGATCACCTGGTCGTCCAGCCCTTCCGGAGTGACGTCGACGCGTGCGCCGGCCGCGACTCCGACCGCGCGGAAGGCGAACTGCACCCACTGCGACGGTTCCGTGGACCGGACGGTTTGCGTCCAGGTGTACACCCGGTAGTTGGTCAGGTTGCCGGACGCGTAGAACTTGATCGGCGAGGGTTGAACGGTGTACAGGGGCGACTGATAGTTGCGTTGCGTCGAGAAGTTGAAGTAGGCCCTGATCTCGTCTCCGGCCTGGGCGCTGAAGATGTTCAGGTTTGCCGTCACCGTCCAGACCTTCCAGCCGTTCCCGATCGGGGTTGAGTCGCAGTTGACCAGGAGCTTGGCCTCGGTCTGTGACCCGACACCGTAACCATCCACTGCGCGCCCCCATGTCCCTGCGCTCGCCGTGCCTGCCATCGCGCTGATGCCGATCAGTACAACCAGACCTGCCAGCGCCAACCGCGCCTTCCTCGTCATGTGCCGCTTGAACATCGTGTCCTCCTCTTGGCTCCGGCAACTCCGTGTTGCCGCCTGTGGAGCGCACGATCGTGGAGACCAACCTTCGCGTCGTTCAGCCGCCCAACCGAGGCAGTGTTAGCGCGCTGACACCACGAGACACCTTCAGACACCGTGCGCGAGGCGCTGCCCGGAGCTCGCGGCCCCATACCGAGGGTGGGCGGGTCGCGAGCCACAACCACGCGCGCGGGCACTTGGATCACTCGTCGCGGGTCATTTCCGACGACCCTTGGTTCTCCAAACCGCATGCGCATAGGGTCGATGTCGCGTCGCGAGGCGGCTCTCTCGCCCGCAAGGTTGCTCGCGTCTACCAGCGAGCTACTGCCTGCGTCGCACGGCAAGGAGCTTCGGTCTTACAGGACATGCCGAGACCCGCCACTTTCGGGATCGACAGCGCTTCGGCAGAGTGGAGGCGCCGGGGCCGCGTGCGGGGAAGCAGACCGATCGCGAGCGGGCCGTTCGTCCCCGCTGCCCCGGCCGCGAGCGACGCCGCGTACATGCGTCGGCTGCTTTCGGATCGCGTCACGATGCCCTAGCCTCAGCCCGTGTCAATCTGCGCGAGCTGCGGGCGGAGCAATCCGCTCGACGCAGGCTTCTGCAACGGGTGTGGCGCGGCGCTCGCGACTGCGGAGGCCTCGCGTGAGATCCGCAAGACGGTGACAGTCCTCTTCTGCGATGTCACCGGGTCGACAACGCTCGGGGAGTCGGTAGATCCGGAGGCGCTGCGAACGCTGCTTGCGCGCTACTTCGAGCGGATGAGGGCGATCGTCGAGGCGCACGGCGGCACTGTGGAGAAGTTCATTGGCGATGCGGTGATGGCGGTGTTCGGGATCCCCGCGGCGCACGAGGACGACGCGCTGCGGGCCTGCCGGGCGGCGGTGGAGATGCGCGACGCGCTCCCGGAGCTAGGCATCCGTGGCCGGATCGGCGTCAACACGGGCGAGGTAGTGACGGGAACGGAGGAGCGGCTTGCGACGGGGGATGCGGTGAACGTGGCGGCGCGGTTCGAGCAGGCTGCCGCGCCGGGCGAGGTGCTGATCGGCATGGCGACGCATGCGCTTGTACACGACGCCGTGGTGGCGGAGCCGGTGGAGCCGCTCACGTTGAAAGGGAAGTCGGACCCGGCGCCGGCCTTCCGGCTCGTCTCCGTGCTGGGCGCGCCGGAGCGAAGTCATGCGTCGCGGTTCGTCGGCCGCGAGCCGGAGCTCGAGCAGATCGCCGATGCATGGAAGCGCGCGCAGACAGAGGCGCGCTGCGAGCTCGCGACGGTCGTCGGCGATGCAGGTGTGGGAAAGTCGCGGCTGGTCGCCGAGGCGCTCGCCACGGTGGAGGGCCGCGTCGTGCGCGGGCGCTGTCTGCCTTACGGGGACGGGATCACCTACTGGCCGGTCGTCGAGGTGGTGAAGCAGCTGGCGGCGCTGCCGTCGGACCCGGTGGCGGAAGCTGCGATCCGGTCGCTGCTCGGTGAGTCGGATGTCGGGACGAGCGGCGACGAGATCGCCTGGGCGTTTCGCAAGCTGCTCGAGGAGCAGGCGCCGCTCGTAGTCGTCTTCGATGACATCCATTGGGGCGCGGAGACGTTTCTCGATCTCGTCGAGTCGACGGCGCTGCTCTCGGCCGGCGCGCCGCTTCTGCTCCTGTGCATGGCCCGACCCGAGCTGGTGGAGCAGCGCCCGACCTGGCCGGCGGCGTTGCGGCTGGAGCCGCTGCCGCCGGAGCAGGCCGACGCCCTGATCGGCGACGCCGTCTCCGGCGGGTTCCGCGAAAGGATCGCGCACGCGGCCGGCGGCA
>CAWIQX010000005.1:0-14032 GCA_963838395.1 uncultured Actinomycetes bacterium | reverse complement strand
CGAGGAACGCGGCCCCGCGGACGCTCATCTCACGGCGTCGGCGTAGCGGGTGCGGGCGGTGCGGGCGTCTGGTCGCCGAAGAAGAGCCACACGATCACGACCCCGACGAGCGCGGTGACGATCCAGCAGACCTGCAGCGGAAGCTGGAACGAGTGGTCGACGACGCGCTTGCCGAGCGTCGTGGTGCCGGTCTCGTCCGCCTCGGCGGCGGCGATCTGCGTGCCGTTGGCCGGGAGGAACAGCACCCCCATCACGGCCGTCCACATGGCGATCATGTAACCCGCGCCGATCCCGAGCGCCAGTCCGAGCGGGATCATCGTTCGCGTCGCGGCCGACTGGCTCGTCGTCAGCCCGGCGACCAGGAAGAGGGCGACCGCGATCATGAACGGCCACTTCTCGGCCATGCCGCCGAGCGCCTCGACGATGGCGTCCTCGTTGTTGGCGATGAACGTGTCTGCCATCCAGGCGATCCCGAACAGCGCGATCATCGCGACCATTCCCGACTTGAAGATCGGCGTGCCGGGGACGTCGCTGGCCTTCACGTGCGCCAGCACGAGGATGAGGGCTGCGGCGGAGAGCATGATCATCTGGATCAGCGGCGTCACGGACATCGGCTCGACGCCGCCGCCCTCGGCGGCGACGGTCGGCCGGATGCTCTCGACGAAGCCGAACACGCAGATCGCGAGCACGCCCGTCAGGAAGATCGCGACGCTCCGCTTGGCATAGGGCTTCAGGACGATGTCGGCCGGGGGCGCGGGCGGCTTGATCTCGCCGGCGGCCAGACGGCGCTGGAACTCGGCATCGTCGTCGAGATCCTTGCCGTGGGTGCTCATGACGACCGACATGGCGAAGATGCCGACGAGGCTCGCCGGAATCGTGATGAGCATCACGTCGATCAGGTCGTAGTTGAAGATCTCGACGAGCGGCAGCAGCGTCGCCATCGCGGCGGCCACCGGGCTCGACGTGATCCCCGCAGCCGATGCGACCGTCGAGCCCGCAAGCGCGCGCTCGGGCCGGATCTTGTTCGAGTACGCGACCTCGTTGATCACCGGGATGATCGAGAAGAAGGTGTTGCCCGTCCCGGTGAGGATCGTGAGGACGTACGAGACGTACGGCGCGACGAAGTTGAGCAGCTTCGGCCTGGCGCGCAGGGCCGAGCTCGCGATCTTCACCATGTAGTCGACGCCGCCGGCCGCCTGCATCGCCGCCGCGGCCGAGATGACCGCGATGATGATGAGGATCGCGCTGATGGGCGGCTCGCCCGGGTCGAGCCCGAAGAGGAAGACGAGTACGAGGGTGCCGACGCCGCCCCACATGCCCAGCCCGATGCCGCCGGAGCGGACGCCGAGCGCAATGAAGGCGATGACGACTAGGCCCTGAACCGCGACGAGAACCCAGTCGGTCGTGCTCATGAGCTCGTCTCCTCACCCAGTTGCTGACACGTGCTTGCGCCTTCGAGCGCTGCCGCGAGCTCGGGATCGGCGCGCCGCACCTCGACGAGGGTCCTCGTGCCGCTCGCCAGCGTCGAGGCGATCGCGCCCGCGGCCTCCGTCAGCTGCTCGATCGACTCCTCGAGCGAGTCGGCCTCGTCGTCGAGCGACTCCTCGGCATCCTCCAGGTCGTCCAGGGCGGAGTCCGTCCAGCTGGAGACGAGCTCGACCGCGTCCTCCCCTTGCGCCGTATCGGGCGTCCCGGCGTTCTCGACCCCCTCGACCATCGTCTCGGTTGCCTGGACCGCCCGCTCGAGCCCCTGGCGGATGAACCCCGTGCGTCCCTGGGGCGTCTCCGACTGCGGCTCCTCCGAGCCAGAGCCGGCTGACGTCGGCGTGCGGATGTCCTCGACGATCGACTCGAGCTCACCTCGCCAGACGGCCACCGTGCCGCAGACGCTCTGGGCCCACTCGCCGGCCGACACCGTCTCGCCTCTGTCGTCGTCCCCGAGCAGCGCGGCGACGCCGATGACCACAACGATTCCAACAACGACGACGATCCAGACGAGGGGGCCACGGATCATGACGACACACCGGGCTTCGACATCTCGTCCACGAATCCCACCAGCAGCCGCCAGAACCGCTCGACGGTCGGAATGCTCGCCCGTTCGTCCGGCGAGTGTGGGAACTCGATCTGGGGCCCGAACGACAGCATGTCGAGATGGTGGTCGACCTTGCCGCCGATCACCGCGGTCTCGAGCCCGGCGTGCACGGCAGTGACTATCGCAGGCTCGCCGAACAGGCGCTCGTAGACGATCTTCGCCGCCGCGAGCCCGGGCGAGTCGAGGTCGGGCCGCCAGCCGCCGTAGTTGAACTTCTCCTCGAGGGAGCCGCCCGCCAGCCGGCCGGCGGCGTCGAGCGTGGCGATCACGTCGGGCATCGCGGAGTCGTTGGACGACCGCGACAGGCTGTGCAGGGTGAGCCGCTCTCCGTCCGTGATCGCCTCGCCGAGCGATGTCGACGTCTCGACGAGGTCGTCGAAGTCCGGGCTCATCGCGAGCGGCCCTGTCGGAACGAGGGCGATCGCGTCGAGGAGCCGTTCCGTGTGCTCCTCGCTCCACGGGTGGGCCGTCGAGTCCTCGGCGGGCGTCACCGCGACCGCGACGCCTGCATCCGTCTTCGCGAACGCGTCGCGAATCGTCTCGTTCGCCTTCCGGATCGCGTCGCCGAACGCGTCCGCGCGATCGGCGGGAACTGACACCACGGCCACCGCGTCGCGCGGGATCGCGTTCCGGCTCTTCCCGCCGTCGAGAGAGACGAGGCGGAACGGGACCGTCGCGTGCGCCTCGCGGAGCGCGCGGCCGAGCACCTTGATCGCGTTCGACCGGCCGAGCGCGATCCCGGAGCCCGAGTGCCCGCCCTGCCCTCCGCTCACCGAGACGGCGAGAGCCGCAGCGCCGTCGCCGGCCGCTTTCCGCGGGGCATCGAGATGGATCCACGTGTCCGTGCTCCCGGCGCAGCCGACGGTCAATCGACCGTCCTCCTCGCTGTCGAGGTTGAGGAGGACCGAGCCCGTCAGCATCGAGCCGTCGAGCGCGTTCGCGCCCTCGAGGCCGACCTCCTCGGCGACCGTCATCAGGAGCTCGAGCGGGCCGTGCTGGATCGCATCGTCCTCGGCGAGCGCCATCATCGCCGCGATCGCGACGCCGTCGTCGGCGCCGAGCGTCGTGCCGTCCGCCGTCAGCCACTCGCCGTCGCGGACGAGCGCGATCCGCCCTTCGGCGGGGTCGTTCGGGCTCGACGGGTCGCGCTCGCACACCATGTCCAGGTGGCCCTGGAGGATGAGCGTCGGCGCCGTCTCGCGTCCGGCGCTTGCCGGTACACGGATCACGAGGTTCCGCCCCGCGTCCTGCAGGAGCTCGAACCCGTGCTCGCCGGCCCACGACCGAACGTGCTCGATGACCGGCTCCTCGTGACGCGAGGGGCGCGGGATCGTCGTCAGGGTCTCGAAGTGGGCCCAGAAGGCGCGCGGCTCGAGCCCGCTCAGCACTCCTGTCTGGACGGCCATCTCCTCAACCTCCCGTGTCGTTCGGTTACGCGAGTGCTTTCTGCTTCATTATCTCGTACTCGGCCTGCGTGATCGCGCCGCTGTCGAGAAGCTGCTTCGCCTTCTCGATCTCCGCGGCGGCACCACCGCTCGAGGCCGTCTGGCGGACATAGTCGTCGAACTGCTCACGCTCTGCGCGCGACCGATCCAGCTGGCGCTCGGTCATCCCGACGTTCTGCGTGATCAGGTAGACGAAGACGCCGAGGAAGGGCACGAGGATCGTGAACACGATCCAGAGGGTCTTCTTCGCGCCCGAGATGTCGTGGCGCCGGAAGATGTCCGCAAAGATCGTGATGAGGAGCCAGAACCACAGGATCCAGAGGAAGAAGATGACCATCGTCAACATCAGGTCGAGAAACGGGTAGTCCGCTGCGATCACGTGGTCCTCCTCGGGTTTCCGATCCGGGAAGACCATAAGTGTTCCGGGCCACGACGCACAACACGTTCACCCGCTTGCGAGTCGTAGCGCTCGAGCGCGGCCGCTCAGAGAAACGAGGTGAGCTTGTCCCAGAGCCAGCTCTCGAGGCGCTCGCGCGTCCCGGACGGCGGCTCACCGCGCGTCGAGCGCGCGATGTCGGGCTCGAACAGTCGCTCCTCGAAGAGCGCCGCGGCCTCGGCGCTACGGGCGAGCATCATGATCTCGGAGTTGCGATAGAGCGCCCACGAGTCGAGGTTCACCGTGCCGAAGCTGACCACGTCGTCCGCGATCACGACCTTGGCGTGGACGACGGTGCCCGGCAGCTCCCAGATCTCGACGCCCGCCGCGATCAGGTCGGGATACCGATGCCTCAGCGCCGCCGATGCCTGCTTGTTGTTCGACGTCTCGGACACGACCAGTCGGACTCGCACTCCGCGGCGCGCCGCGGCGAGCACCCGCTCGATCATGTCGCGGTCGGTCACGTACGGGTTCATCACGTCGAGGCGGCGGCGCGCGCCGTCGATCTGCTCGCGGAGCGCCTGCGAGGCCGCGACGAACCCGCCGGGGATCACCTGAGCGACGGCGATCGGCGTCTCGCCGGCATCCGTCGGCTCGGGAAAGTGCCGCGACAGGTCGTCCGGCAACGGGCCGCCGTGGCCGCGGAAGCTGGTCAGGAAAGCCGCCTGTGCCTGCCGTACGACATCGCCGGTGACCCTGACCATCACGTCGTGGAAGCCACCGTTCTCGAAGTGGTCCTCGATGCCCGCACCACCCGTCCAGGCGACCTTCCCGTCGATGACGTACAGCTTCCGGTGGTCGGCGCGACCGACCTCGTCCTGTCGCCAGTCGAAGCTCCGGTCGTCCGGGAAGAGCCCGTCCCGGTCGATCGGGAACACGTCGTTGACCACGATCTGCGCCCCGGCATCGGCGAGGCGCGTGAACATCTCCTGCGCCTCCTGGTAAGGCCGGGAGCCGAACCGGTCGACGATCACCCGCACCTCGACGCCCTGGTCGAGCTTCTTCTCGAGGAGCTCCGCCAGCCTGGTTCCGACCTCGCCCTCGCGCCACCCGAACATGAGGATGTGCACCGACGAGCGGGCTGCCTCGACGTCCGCGAAGATGCGCGGGAAGAAGTTGGCGCCCTCGACCCAGGGGTCGATCGTCGCCGCCGTCGACCAGGCGAGGTCGAGCGCAGCGTCGTGAGGGCGCTTCCCGCCCTCCGCGTCGAACGCCTCCGTTGCGGCCTGCGCGGATGCCCCGGTCACGGCGCCGGCCGGTGGCGGCCAACTCGGCCGCTGCGTGATCCCGAGCACCTGCCGGTAGACGAGAACGAAGAAGAGGGCCGCGAGCAAGCCGACGACCGCGAGAGCGGCGCGCCCCCGTCGTCCAGCAGATCCCCTGCTAGCGTCGTGGCTCATTGCCGGAGGAAGCTACACCCCGGGATGCCGGCGCACTCGCGATTCGCATCGTCGCATGGGTCGCGATCGCCGCAGCGGTGGTCGGCGTCTTCTCGACGTGGGCGAGCGACGGGCCCGTGACTCTCAACGGGACGCAGGGACCGAACAACGGGTGGCTCGTCCTGATCGTCGCGGCGTTCGCGCTCGGCTGGACCCGGTCGATGAACCGAGGCTCGTGGGTCGGCGTGGCGGGCGTGCTCGGCGCCTCCGTCGTGATCGCCTGGACGGCCATCGAGAACTGGCGGGACAACCAGGACGTCCTCGGCGCGACCGCGAGCCACGGACTGCTCCTCGTGGTCGCGGCAGGCGTCGTCCTCGCGGGCGCGGCCGTGGCACGGGGAGTCGGGCTGGCTCGCCGTCGGCGAAGGGACGGGTGAGGCCAACCGGCGATTCGTCGTGTCGACCGAGTTCGTTGCCTATCCGGTTATGCTCCAGCCATGTTCGGCGTGCTGACCCGGGTCAAGGCGATAAAGAATCAGACGCGAACGCTCGTGCAGCTGAACCTCGAGCTCGCGAAGCTCGAGGCGAAACAGAAGGCAACGGCGGTCGGGATCGCAGGAGGTCTCGCCGTCGGCGCGCTCGTCCTGGTCGTCTATGCGATCGGCTTTGTCTTCGCCACGATCGCGGCGGGGCTGAGCGAGGCCCTCTCGCTCTGGCTGTCGCTCCTGATCGTCGCGGTGATGCTCTTCCTCCTGGCGGCGCTCCTCGGGTACCTGGCGATGCGCTTCGTCAAGAAGGCTTCGCCCCCGACGCCGACTCAGGCGATCGAGGAGGCCACGCGCACGGTCGAGACGGTGCAGAGCCATGTCTGAGAAGCGAGGCACCGAGGAGATCCGCCTCGAGATCGCCGCCGAGCGACAGCGCCTCGACGACGACCTCAGCGCGCTGCGAGCCGAGATCCGCTCGCTCGTGCCGGTGGTCGCGGCGGGGCTCGCCGTCGTGGCGCTCGTCACGTTCCGCAGTAAGACGACAGCCGGCGTCCGCATGCTCTGGAGGCTCTTGTAGGGGGCTCTCCCCGGCCTAGCCGAACGCCCAGAGATACAAGACGACGAAGGTGATTACCCTGGACAGGAGAGCCGCGACCACCACGAGCAGGACGCTCGAGATGATCCGCCACGGACTCGCACCTGCCCGCGAGGCCAGCCACCCGACGAACGCCGCCACGGCGGCGACAAGCAGTCCGTAGCGACCGCCTGCGTCTGGCCCGACGAACGACAGGACACCGACGAGCGACCCTGCGATCAGTGCCACCCGCTGCGCGGTGCGAGGTCGTGGTGCGTTCCGGGTCATCGGCGTGAGGGCTTCTTCCTGCGCCTCCCCGGCTAGGCACAGCATGATCGATCTGGCTAGTCGGCCCACCAATCGCGCTGGCCGTCGACGTCGTCGCGCGGAGCGTCGCCGAGACTGGGCGCGCCGATGACGAGGATCTCGAGGCCCTCCGGCCCGGCCTCGTAGCCTCGCCACGTACCGGGCGGGACGCGCACCGCGTCCCATTCCCCGAGCTCGACGATCTCGTCGTCGAGCTTCATCCGCCCGCTCCCGCGCAGCACCACGTACACCTCCTCCTGCTTGACGTGCGTGTGGCCGTACGGAAAGCGATAGCCGGGCGGGACGCGCTGGTAGCACAGGCCGGATTCCTCGAGCTCGAGCGCCTTGGTCGCCGCGCGGAACTCGAGGTCCTGCGCGCCGTCGAACTTGGACCCGATGTCCTCCAGGTCCTCCTTGAGGTTCCTGAGCGTGAATGGCATGGCGCAATCCTATGGGACCCCTGATTGGGGTCACCGCGTCCGAACGTCACCGGGTGGGGAAACCCCGAGGACAGCCGTAGACTCGCCTCGCGTGGTCGACAGCCGCAGCACGGCAACGGCTCACCGCCTTGGGCTCGACGACCGCGTTCGACCAACGCGACTCCTGCGAAAGAACTGACGAGCGCGAGCGGCTAGCCGCCGCGTTCAGCCGACCGGACGCCTTGTTGGGTGACGGTCGGACGTCACCGCGCCCTCGGGCCATTCCCTGCGGTGGCTTGTAATCGGAGCAAGGATCCAGCAGCCTTTCGACGAAACCACGTCCTAATCGGATGCGACTACCGCATCTCCCAACGGGAGGCAGCGATGAATTCACGGAGCATGGCCGGATGGATCGGGTTCGCCGGCATCTTGATGGTGCTCCTCGGTGGGCTCAGCATCTTCCAGGGCCTGATCGCACTACTGGAGGACGACTACTACGTCCCCACACAGGCGGGCTACCTGGTCTTCGACATCACAGGCTGGGGCTGGATCATGCTGATTTGGGGCGCCGTCTTGGTGCTCGTCGGTTTCGCTCTGCTCAATGGGGCGAGCTGGGCGCGGTGGGTGTCAATCCTGCTCGTGAGCGTCAACGTGTTTGGCCAACTCGGCTTTCTCGGCAACACCAATGATCAGGTGTGGCTGCTTGTCACGCTGACGTTCAACATCATCATTCTCTACGCCTTGATCGTCCGATGGCACGAAAGCGAGCGAGAGCTACAGGCTCGCTGAGAACACCAGAGCCCTTCTCCGAGGTCCGCGGGCAGTGCTGGCCCTGCTCCAGAGAGAGCAGGGCCAGCACACCGCTTCGTTCGGGAGCGGACTGTTCTCCTACCCGGCGTCCGACGGTGTCACGGGGACGCGCCTGATCGGCGTAGCCAAGCCAGATCGGGTCGCCTACGCCTGTCGAGATAGGCGCACCCGGTATCCAACGTCCCGGCAAATCGGCACTCAGTCCGCGCGAGGCGGTGGATTGGAGATCGTCGCGGCGAGGGCTGGGGTCGGCCCCTTCCGGCCACGGTTCGCTCAGCCGTCGGCGCGCTCGGCCGCCCAGGGCCCGAGGTGTGCGAACGTCAACTCGTAACCGCTCGTGTCGACGACGTTCACCTTCACGGCGGACGTGATGCTCTCGCGGAACTGCCTGCGTGCCTCGCCGTGCCGCTGCGCGACCTCCTCGCTCTCCCAGAACGTGACGACGAGCGTCGTGCCCGTTGCTGCGTCCGAGAGCATCAGCAGGCCCTCGAACCCGTCGATCCCGCGGAGCCACGGCAGCATCTCCTCGCCTGCGATCGTCGCCAGCTCGATCGGCTGGTCGAGTGGGTCGTGAGTCCTTGTGACGCTGACGTGCACCCGCGTTCCTCCAACTCGAATCGGCTTTCGCTGTGCGGGCATCGTACGCAGGTCACTGCTTGTCCTGGCAGCGGGGCGGCGCCCAATTGGCTATGCGGGACATCCTCCCGGTCCCCGGAGCGGCTTGAGAATGTTGGTTTCGCGGGGGTGTACGTTGTGGCGGTGGAGGTCGTTCGGGTGAACGGTCTCGAGATCGCCTATGAGCGTGCGGGAGAAGGGCGGCCGCTCGTGTTCGTGCACGGTGCTGCCGTGGACGGTCGCATGTGGAAGCCGCAGCTGGCCTCCTTGGCGAACGAGTTCACCGTGGTCGCATGGGACGAGCCGGGGGCCGGGCCGATCCTCGGACGTCCCCGCGGACTTCGGCCTCCCGGACTACGCGAACTGCCTTGCGGCGCTGATCGAGGAGGTTGGGCTCGGCCCGGCGCACGTCGCCGGCCTCTCCTGGGGTGGCACGGTCGTGCTGGAGCTCTACCGCCACCATCCCGATCTCGTCGCAACGCTGATCCTGATCGACACCTACGCCGGCTGGAAGGGATCGCTGCCCGAGGAGGAGGTGCGTGCCCGGGTCGAGGGCCTGCGTCAGATGCTGGCCGTGCCCGACGACCACTTCGATCCCACCCTTCCGGGCTGGTTCGCCGGCGACCCGCCCGCCGCGTTTACCGCTCTCCTCGAGGAGATGGCAGCGGACGTCCGCCCCGAGAGCCTCCGTCATGCGCTGCTGCTGATGGCCGAGACAGACCAGCGCGATCTGCTGCCGCTAATCACCGTGCCGACGCTTCTGATCTGGGGCGCGCAGGACGTGCGGTCACCGCTCAGCGTCGCGCGCCAGTTCGAGCGCGCTCTTCCCGCCACGAAATTGATCGTGATTCCCCATTGCGGTCACGTCAGCAACCTCGAGCAGCCCGAGCGCGTCAACGAGGCCGTACGGGAGTTCTGCCACGCCCATCCGCCTCGTTGAATCCCGGTGACTAGCGGACGGATCGTGCAACTCGCGGCCGGCGAGGTGATGACTTCCCGAAGCCTCGTGCGGAGTCCGATGGCTCCTAGTCGTTTTCGGGGCTCGGCCCGTGCGTATCGCTCGCCACTGGTTTCCAGATGCAGACGTGGTCGGCGGCGACGTCGGTCCGGTGACCGAAGACGGCGGCGGCGCACGGCGGGCAATAGACGAGAACGGCGGGCTCGGCTTTTCCGGCGTGGTCCTCCTTCGGGAACGCAACCCAGCCCTTACCGGGTTCGGGGGAGTAGCACCCGCAGAAGTCGCATTCGAGCATGGCCACTGGCCACGGTAGGTGCGGGCGGCGGGGGCGTATGTGACACGTTTGAGTCCATTGGCGGGCGTCGATGCGCGAACGCGACCTCCGAATTCCATCCACGACCGCCGCTGACGGCACGCTGCTCTTGGTCAAACGGAGAGGCTGACGGGCGAGGTGGCGATCCAGATGCCGGTGCAGATGAAGACGGCGCAGCCGATCACGAGCATCGCGATGCGCAGCCTCGGTGAGGTCAGCTTCGTGCTCATACCGGCGAAGAACAGGGCGGAGGCGAAGAGGACGACGCCGAGCACGTAGTTGGATGCGCGTTGGATGTTCCTCCGTGCGTCCGCGGCGGACAGTTCCGCCGCGGCGTCGAGCCGGTCGGCCTCGGTGCGGGCCGCGAGCTTGTACTGGGGCATCGCGAATGGCGTCAGGGGAGCTTCGGGGTTCCGTAGGGGCGTGGTGGCGACCCAAGCGTCGACGGCGGGCCTGAACTCCTCGCGGAAGCGCTTGAAGTAGAAGTCGGCGAGCTCCGTCTGCTCCTGGGCGTAGGCGTTGACCCATTGCGTGAAGGTGGCGACGTCGATCTGCGTCTGGCTGTTCGCCAGGCCGGCTGCTTTCGCCGAGTCGATGCGCAGCGCGTTCGCGCGGGCACCCGCCTTCGCCTGCTCCCCGTTCCAGCGTGTCGATTGGTAGCCGCTCCACGCGGTCGCAACGGTCGCGACGGCGAGCAGCACCGTGGCGACGAGCTCCACCCAGTTGCGCCCCCCGTCGTCGCTTGTCACGACGTTGGCGTCCCGACCGCGTCGCAGGGAAGCTGCACCTGCGTCTGGACCGCGCCGAGTGCCTCGTCGATGATCCGTAGCGAGCGCTCCATGGCCACGGGTTCCAGGCCGCCCACGCCCGGGTGGAACGGGTTGTCGAGACCGTTGAGCAACAGCAGCAGCACGGTTATCACCGCGACGACCGACCCCATCAACATGCCCTGCACGATCGCGCGCTCGCCGCTGTCGGCGAAGAACAGCATGTAGACGAAGATCACGCCCGCGATGAAGAAGAGCACGATCCAGAGCTGGGCCGGGATCACGCCGACGGCACCGTGGATGCGATCGAGCCGTGCCTCCTCCCGCGCGGACGTCTGGTCGAGCCACTTGTCGTAGGCGGACTGCTCCACCGCCGTCTCCGGCTGCACGCTCTGCAAGGTGCGGAACATCCGCACCCCCCACGGGTTGATCGCATCTCCCTGCGTGCCGTCACGCATCCGGTCCCACTCGCCGTTCACGACCGAGCGCCCGTAGCAGATGAGCTGACCGGTGAGCTCGCCCCGGGCAGCCTGGGGGAAGAACTGCGCGTTCTCGACCTGCTGCACGACGATCAGCGCCTCCTGCTCGGCGCCGCTTCGCGACTGGTCGTAGCTTGCGAAGGCGAGGAAGACGATGAACCCGAGCAGCACCGAGAACCCGGTCGCCAGGACCCCGAAGACCCCCGAGGCACGATCACCGTCCTCGAAGTAGCTGCCATCCGGTGCCGTTCGACGGACGAACAGCATCGCCGCCACCGCGACCGCGGCTACGGCGATGATGATCACGAATCCCCAGAAGATGTTCATCGCGGCACGCTCAGAACTGCCTCCGCACCTGACGGTGGGTCGTTGTGGTGTGCCAGTGTCTCACCCATCGGGGCCTAGCCTGTCAGAGATGCTTCTCGTAAGAAGCCCCATCGCGATGCGAACGTCGAGGGAGCTAGACGTTGTTGGCGATGGTGATGGGGAGGTGCAGCCTGCCGTTGTTGCCGCGGAGGTCGGAGGCTTCGACCTCGAGGCGGTACGGGCCGTCCTCGAGGAGCGTGGTGCTCCAGGTGTGGGCGAGGTAGAAGCGGTAGAGGCCGGGTTTGCCCTCCCGGTTCTGTCGCGTTCCGGGCGCGTAGATCCGCCGGAACGCCTCCTTTGGCATCAGTTGCTTGCCGAAGTCGATCGGTGTGTGCCAGGGCCGCATGGTGCGGCCGGCACGGCGCACGCGCCAGCGGACCCGGGCCGGTGTGACGGGCAGGCCATCCCAGGGGGCCGGCACTTTGCGGGGTGTCATCTGGTGTGCCTCGGCGATCACGTCTACGGCGCCTGAGATCGCTGCCGGGTCGAGTGCCCGGCCGTTGCGTGAGAGCACGATCCTCGTCACGCGCGGCTTGGTCGTGTCGCGCCACGGGGTCAGCGCTCCCGGTCGCAACGGGTCGCGGTAGACACCCGAGCGGTGCTCGGCGAAGTGGAGATGCAGCCATGGCGCTTCGACATGCCCCACGAGTTGATGTTTCTTGACGCGCTGGAGGTGGCGCACCGCCGGGACGATGTGCCAGTAGCCGAAGGCGAGGTCGCCGTCGGTGACGGAGAGCGACCGTGGCCTGCCGAGGTGCACGACTCCGGCGCGGACCGCGTAGACGGGAGTGCCGTTTGGTGCCGAGATGTCGATCCCGAAGTGGAACGCGCGCGAGGTCCCCGAGATACGGGGGTCGTTGAAGTAGCCGCGCACCGGGTGAGACCGGTCGAACGGCTTCAACGGCCAGGAGTACACCCGGCCAGTATCACCCGAGGGCTGGAGCCGATTCGGCACCTGGAAAGCGTCGACCCGGAAGGACGCCCGGCAGTGTGCGGACGCACGACTATCCAGGCGGAGGCCCGGACTGGTCGCCCGTGCAGCTGGCGCGTTGCTGCGCTTGTAGCGTCCGGGGCTAGTTTGCACCCCGTCGTTCCCAACTGATCCGCGCAATCGGAGGTGAACACGGATGAACGACACCGCAAGGTGGCGGGTGGCGCGCCTCGACGACATCGAGCGGCGCGATAGAGATATCCCGGTTCGCGAGCACTTCGGGATCCGCGCGTTCGGAGTCAACGCCTACAGGCCCGGCAAGGGCGGCTCGCTGATCGGCGAGCACGACGAGACGGGGTCGGGCCAGGAGGAGTTGTACGTCGTGCTTGACGGGAAGGCGACCTTCGAGATCGACGGCGAGACGGTCGACGCGCCCGCGGGAACATTTGTGTTCGTCAGGCCGGAGTCGCAGCGCAAGGCGACGGGCGACGGAACCATCCTTGCGCTCGGCGCCACTCCTGGCGAGGCGTATCAGGCGCTCGACTGGGGTGAAGCGTGGCCGTTCCATCGAGACTCGATGGTCGCCTACGGTGACCAGCGCTATACCGACGCGGTCGAAGCGGTTCGCGCGGGCCTCGAGCACATGCCGGATCACCCAGGCCTCCACTACAACTACGCGTGCTTCGCCACGCTCGCGGGCGACTCGGACGACGACATGTTCGCGCACCTCCGACGGGCGGTCGAACTGCTCCCGCGGTTCCGCGAGGACGCGCACCGAGACGACGACTTCGCCGCCGTACGCGACGACCCGCGGTTCGAGGAGGCTCTTCGCTGAGAGCACACAGGTCTCGACTTCCCGCCACCAGGATCCAACCTCACGGTGCTCACGACGGGCGTGTC
Organism: uncultured Actinomycetes bacterium; assembly: GCA_963838395.1. Lineage (GTDB taxonomy): Bacteria > Actinomycetota > Thermoleophilia > Gaiellales > Gaiellaceae > GMQP-bins7. The sequence continues at coordinate 754 of CAWIQX010000005.1, read as the reverse complement.
AGACGGATGTCAGATCGTGACGGAGGTCAGGCGACCTCGGAGAGGACACGCCCGGACGGCGCCCTGCCCCTTACCGCGCCATACAGTCAATGGGCGAGGAGCACCTTCAGCGCGACGATCACCAGGCCAAGGCTGAGGTTGAGAGCTACGGAGATGAGAGTGCCGATGCGGCTCAGCCGTTCGAGGCGCGCATAGCGAATCCCCTGGACTGCGAGCGTGGCGACCCCGATCGCCAGCGCGAGCCAGATAGCGGTCCGGTCCCGGACCACACCCGAGGCGCCGAGAGCGATTGCGGCCAAGGGTAGGACGGATGCGAGCGGGATCGCTAGCTCGCGGCCTGTGATCGTCATCAGCTCCGTGCGGGTAAGGCGTCGACCCAGCCGCAGGCTTTCCCCGAGCGCATGCGCATACGCATGGGCGATCCAAAGAATCAACACGGACGCTGAGACGATCGCGCCGAGCCGCCAGAGGTCGTACTGGTACGCGGTCGCTCCCGCGGCCAAAGCGGCGAGCACCACGATGGTCCCGTACACCGCTCCCGCGATCCTCTCGCGCGTTCCGAGGGCGAGTCTCCTAACGTCGATGGTCACAATGCGGGCCTGGGCCGCAGCGGCGTCTGCGGGTACATGTCGCGGCAATGTACGTCCGAGCCCGAATGGTGGGCGTCATGAGCGGACGGGGCTCACGCCGGTTGTCATCCCGCCCGCCCTACCACGGTTCGCCCGGCCCAGGCTCCTCGCCCCGGCGACAGGGT
>CAWIQX010000004.1:0-10466 GCA_963838395.1 uncultured Actinomycetes bacterium | reverse complement strand
CCTCGTCGTAGCGGACGAGCCTTCGGTTCGCACCGGTGAGGCCGACGACCAGCCCCTCCATCGAGGCCTGCCAGCGTTTGCCGACCCCGCGCTCCGCTAACCGTGCGAAGCACGTCTCGACGTCCGGATGAGTCGAGCTCACGAGCCTTTCCCCCGGGAACATTCGAGCTGGCCTCTGCGATTTGCTGGACACCCAGGCTTCATCAGTAGCCGGCGTCCAGATCGACGACGTTCCGCAGCCTGTCCCCGTCGATGAACCGCTGGAGATTGTCACTGAACAAGGCGACCTCGCGCTCTTCGAGACGCGACGATCGCCACGAGCTGTGCGGCGAGAGGAGCACGTTGGGCAGCTTCCAGAAGGGATGCGCAGGCGGCAAGGGCTCGTTTTGGAAGGCATCGAGAGCGGCTCCGCCGAGGTGTCCACTGGACAGTGCGTCAACCAGAGCCCCCTCGTCGACGAGGCTTCCGCGCGCAACGTTGATGAGCCACGCACCGGCCTTCATCGAGGCGAGCTCCGGCTCGCCCAGGATGCCGCGCGTCTCGGGTGTGGAGGGCAACGTGAGCACGACGAAATCTGCCTCAGGAAGCTGTGCTCGCCAGGTATCGCTACTGCTCACGCCGTCCTCGATGGGTGCGTCGCCGCGGCGACGGGCACCGAGGACGGTGACCCCGAGCGCCCGAGCGCGATCGCCCACCGCCCGGCCCAACGCGCCATAGCCGAGGATCAGGGCTACCGAACCCTGGAGCTCGTGCTCGCTCTCTACCTCGGGATCCCAGATCCCAGCTGACTGTGCACGCACGAGCCCGAGCAGATTGAGGCGCGCGGCAAGCATGCACATGATCACGTGCTCCGCGATCGGTTGCGCATACAACCCGGCACCGTTCGTCAGGATCACGCCCCGTTCACGGAACTCGTTCAGCCGCATGTGCTCGACGCCGGTCGAGTTGTAGTGCACCCAGCGGAGTCGCTCGCCTCCTCGCTCGAGCACCTCGCTGACGACGTCCGCCGGGGCGAAGCCGGCGAGCCAGACGGCATCCGTCTTCGCCGCGGCGGTAGCCGCCCCCGTGACGTCTTCGTACCACACGGCTGCGCACGGAGAACCGTCGAGGCGAGCGCGGTGGCGGGAGGGGAGGAGGATGGTGGGTGGCTCACTCGTCACCCGCACCTCTTCCGCTTGCGGTCGGCCTGGTCTCCGATCACGAGATGATCGCTCCGGTCCCGTCCACGGTGGTGCCTGTGACACTGCTCCCGTGCGGGCTCGCGAGGAAGAGCACCAGGCGCGCAGCCTCCTCCACTTCGAACATGCGACCGAGGACGTTGGCTGCTCGCACCTTGCGCCGCGACTCGTCGTCGAGGGCCGCCTGCATCTGGGACTCCATCGTCGGCGGGGAGACGGCGACGACCCGAATCCCGTCGCTCCCGAACTCGCGCGCAGCGGACTTCGTGAACACGATCAGAGCGGCTTTCGTCATCGCGTAGGCAGTCACCGCCGCTACCCCGCCGGTGAAACCGGCACCAGAGACGATGTTGACCACTGCCGGGGACGGAGACCGGCTCGCTTTGAGAAACGGAATCGCGGTCTGCGTGAGAAGCACCGGGGCGCGGACGTTGATCCCCCACGAGTCGTCCAGAGCGGCAGGCTCGAGGTCGGCGATTCGACAGTGGGTCAAGACGGCTGCGTTGTTGATCAAGACGTCGATGCCGCCGAGCTCGGCCGCGGCGCGCTCGACGAGACTCCGACACTGGTGTGGGTCGGCAAGGTCGGCGATCAGCCTGTGCGCGCCCGGCGGGAGAGCGACATCGGAGATTCCCGGAGCACGACCGGTCGCGACGACGTCCGCCCCCTGGCGCACCGCCTCCTCGACGAGCACGCGACCCAGGGCGCCCGCGGCACCCGTGACCACAATGCGGAGGCCCTTGACCCAGTCCGGCGCAGCACCACCGACGGGAGTGGGACCGTCGCTCACGATGACTTCTTCCCGAAGTGAGGATCCAGCGCGTCACGGACGGCGTCGCCGCAGAGGTTGAACGCGACGATCAGGATGACCAGCGTGAGCCCAGGCCAGATCACGAGCCAGGAGGCGAACGTCATGAAGTTCCGTGCAGCCGAGAGCATCGATCCAAAATCGGCCTGGGGCGGCCGCGCGCCGAATCCGAGAAAGCTCAACGTGGCGTACGCCAACTGCGCCGTCGACATGCTCAGCGCGGTCATGACGATCAGTGGCGCTCGGATGTTCGGAATGACGTGTCTGAAGACGATGCGGGGCGTGCTGAGCGACGAGACCCGCGCCGCGTCGATGTACGCCTGCCCCTTCACTGTCAACGTCGCGGCACGAGCCACTCGAGCGAACCGCGGCACGTAGACGCAGGCGATGGCGATGATCGCGGTCGCGATCGAGGGCCCCAACGCGGCGATCACGATGATCGCCAGGATCAACTCCGGGAAGGCGAAGAGGACGTCCATGCCGCGCATCGTCGCCGTGTCGATACCTCCCCGGAGGTACCCCGCCGCGATGCCGGCGAAGCCTCCGATGATCAACGCAAGCCCGACGGAGGTGAACGCGACGACGATCGCGACCCGAATCGCCGCGATCACTCGACTGAGTTGATCGCGTCCGAGCTCATCGGTCCCGAACCAGTGGTCGGCGGACGGAGGCGAGAGCGGTAGCCCCACGTTCAGCTCGTTCGGATCGTACGGCTCGATCCACGGGCCGATGATCGCGACAACGACGTACATCAGCAGGATCAAGGCGCTGATCTTTCCGAGGGCTCCGTACCTGCTCGTCCTCCGTCGCCGTGCGCGACTCTCGTCCGAGCTGATGGCGCTGGCGTCGACCGTCTTCGTGCTCATTGTTCGATGATGCGCTTGTCGAGTAGGGGATGCATGATCTCAACCAATGTGTTGGCGAGGACGAAGAACGCTGCGATGATGAGCGTCTGTGGTATCAGAAGTTGAAAATCTCGTTGATTGATTGCGACAACTATCCCTCGACCAAGACCGGGAAGATTAAAAATATTCTCGACGACGACAAGACCTCCGAGAAAGATTCCAAAGAGGAATCCTTGGAGCGTCAGTATCGCTGGGAGTGCGTTCTTCAACGCATGCACATACCGGATATTTCTGAGACTCGCGCCCTTGGCGTAGGCCATCTGAATATGCGGCTCGGATAGCGCCTCGAGCATCGCCGCCCTCGTCATCTGCATGGTGAGAGCAGACGTCGGAATGGCAATGGCTATCGTGGGGAGCACCATGCTCTGCAAGTTGGCGAGAAGATCTGTTGTGATCGGCACGTACTCGGCCCGGTAGAACGGTCCGAGACGGTTCGCGCCAACGAGGAGCAGGAGGATTCCCGTGAGGAAAACCGGGATCGAGAAGACGCTCAGGAGGACGACCCGGATGACCATGTCCCAAGCCCGATTCGCGTGAACTGCGGCGGCGACGCCGAGGGGCACTCCGAGAAGCGTCGTCAGAAAGACTGCGAGCAACGACAGCTCAAGTGAGACGGGGAGCTGTTGCGCCAGCTGGGACGTGACCGTCAACTCGCTGATCGGGGACGTTCCGAGCTGGAGACGCGCTGCATCACCCAACCACTTGAGGTACGCGAGGTGGAGAGGGCGATCGAGACCCAACTCCCGCTGGACCTCGTCGATCTGTTCTTCTGTGGCGCCATCCGTACCGATGATCACGGTTCCGACGTCACCGGGCGCCACTCCCCGGCCGAGGAAGAACACAAGAATCGAAACGGCGAAGAGGACTGCCACGAGCCCGGCGGTCTTCCCGAGAATGAATCGGAACATGCCCGGGAGCTGCCTAGAGGGAACCGGAGGTTGGTTGCTCGGCGCGGGGCGGAAGCGCACCGGCGAAGTGACAGGCGACCCAGTGTTCTGCGCGATGCTGCACGAGCGGCGGGCGGTCGTGCGAGCAGCGTTCCTGCGCGTAGGGGCACCTCGTGTGGAAACGGCACCCCGGAGGAGGGAGTGACGCGCTCGGGACGTCTCCGCTCAGTTGAACTAGCTTCCGGCCGCGCTGGACCGCCGGGTCGGGAACAAGGACGGCCTCCACGAGCGCGCGCGAGTATGGATGGAGCGTGCCCTGCCGAAAGGCATCCGCGGGCAAGAGCTCGACGATGTCGCCCAGGTACATGATCGCGATGCGCGTGCTGAGCTCGAAGGCAGTCGCGAGATCGTGGGTGATGAACACATAGGTGCCTCGGAACTCAGCCTGCAGATCGCGCAGCAGGGACATCATCTGGGCTTGCAACGAGACGTCGAGGGAGCTCAACGCCTCGTCGAGGACGACGATCGCCGGATCCGCGACCAGAGCCCGTGCGATGCACGCGCGTTGCTGCTGCCCGCCCGATAGCTGGTGCGGATACCGATCCCCCAGCTCTGCCTTGAGGCCGACCCGCTCCAGCATCTCCACGGCCGCGGCTCTCCGCTCCTTGCGGGCACGACTCCCGATGAGTGGCTCGGCGACGCTGTCCACCACGCGACGTCGCGGGTCGAGCGAACCTGCAGGGTCCTGAAAGACCATCTGGAGCCTGCCCCGGAGGCGTTGGCCGGCACCGGCTGCGTGAACGACCTCGCCGTGCAGGAGAATCGTCCCTGCAGTGGGTGCATAGAGTCCCACGAGGAGCCGGGCCAGGGTCGACTTCCCGCATCCGGATTCGCCAACGAGCCCAAACGTCTCGCCCTCATTCAGCTCGAACGTCACGCCGTCCACCGCGTACACCGTGCCGTGACGTCGGCCCAGCCCCCGCCGCCCCTTGAAATGCTTCTTGACGTCGCGAGCGGCGAGCACGACGTTGCCGGGGAGATCCGGGACCGGGCCGACGTGGGACGCCTGCGTCATGATGGCTCACCATCGTCCGTCGAGGTCGACGGCTCTGCCGCCGACCGAGCAGGTGAACGCCGCGGCAGATCTCGGCTCGATGTATCCCTCTGCGCGACCCAGCACCGGACGTGGCGCCCCTCGACCACCTCGAGGAAGGGTGGAGGCTCTGCGCACCCGGGTTCCGCCAACGGACACCGGTCTCGAAAGGAACAGCCGGCCGGAGCCATCATCAGATCCGGCGGCTTCCCCTCGATCACCCGCTCCGCCGAGCGGCGACCGTCGAGACGCGGCGTCGACCCGAGCAAGAGGTCGGAGTACGGATGCAGCGGCGCGCGGAAGAGATCACTTGCCGACCCCATCTCGACGATCTGTCCGGCGTACATGACGGCCACCCGCTCGCACACACTCGCGACGACGCCCATGTTGTGGGTGATCAGCATCAGGGTCATCTCGAAGGAGTCGACGAGCTCGGACATCAGCTCGAGAACCTTCGCCTGCATCGTCGTATCCAGGGCTGTGGTCGGTTCGTCGGCGACCAGAAGCGCGGGGTGATTCGCGATGGCCATCGCGATGAGGATTCTCTGCTTCATACCCCCTGAGAACTCGTGGGGGTATCTGTCGAGCTGATGCTGCGGATCGGGAATCCCGGTCAGATCGAGGACCTCGACGATGCGATCGCGAGTTTCCGTCCGCGACAGCTCCTGATGTGCCTGAAGCGCCTCTCGGAGCTGCCAGCCGATCGTCAGGACCGGGTTCAGCGCGGACCCGGGATTTTGGGGAATGAGGGCAATGCGCGCTCCGCGGATGCGGCGCATTTCCTCATCTGGGAGATCCAGGAGCTCCCGCCCTTCGAACGTGATGTGCCCCCCGACGATGCGGCCAGGAGCGGGCAGCAGGCGGAGGACGGACATGACCGTGGCCGTCTTTCCACATCCGGACTCGCCGACGATCCCGAGCGACCGACCAGCATGCAGCTCGAAGGAAACACGCTCCACCGCATGGACGACCCCGGTTGGGAGGAAGAAACGACTCGTGAGGTCTCGTACCGAGAGAACCACGGGAACGGGGTCGAGTGTCAAGGCCGACGACCGGTCGCGGCGCTCCGTCGATGCCGCGACCGGTCGTCAGTCACACCTTGCAACTTCAAGTCGTTACGAGGCAGTGACGTTCGTGAGGAACAACCAGCTGACGGAGAAATCGATCTTGACGTTGCGTACATTTCGGCGATAGGCGACAAACTGCGTCGGCGATGCAACCACGAGGTTGGGGAAGCCGACGGAGTCCTCCGCCAGCGAGAGCTCGCGAATCGCCTGGATATACCTCGCGCTGGACGTCGCCGCGCGCGCCTGGTCGACGAGCCGCTGGACCTCACCCGGCACGGGACCGTTCCGGTTCGGACGAGGTGAGACGTAGAGCAGGGGATCCGAGAAGTACGGGTACTGGTTGAAGGCGAGGCCGTAGTCCGCTTTGCCCAGCCGGTCCAGGTACGTCGGCGTATCCACCGGCTGAAGGGTGAGATCGATCCCCACCGCGCCAAGCTGGCTCTTCAGCACTTGCGCGAAGCGATCCGATGCCGGCGAGAACCCGGCGATGTACAGGTAGGACGTGCTGAACCCGCCCGGGTAGCCGGCTTGTGTCAGCAGCCTCTTCGCCTCTGCCACGTCGTGCTTCCCGGAGTAGGTGTACGCGTTGAGAGGTGGCGCCCAGCCATATCCCCTCGGGATATGAGACGAAGGAGCGCCATAGCCGAGGTACGCTCCTCGGACTGCGGCGGGCTTGTCGATCGCCAGCTCGATCGCGCGGCGAACGTTGACGTTGCTCATGGGAACCCTCGCGGCGCTCATCTCGACGCGGAGCGTCGTTGCCGCAATGACGCTGCCGATCTTGACGATCTTGCTCGCGCTCTGCAGCGGACGGATGAGCGACGGGTCGGGGAAGATCAGGTCGGCCTTACCCGCAAGCAGCGCTACGAGCTGGGCCGATGCCTCAGGTGTGTAGGCGACCCGGAGCTTGCTGAGCTTCGCCTTGGTACCCCAGTAGCGCTCGAAGCGCTTCAGCTGTATCTCACGCGTCGGCGCGTACGACACCATCGCGAACGGACCCGTGCCGACCATCTTGAGAGCGAGGTTCGTGGACGGCCCCGCGGTCCGGCTCAGAATGGCACAGCCGACCGTGAACGGATCGCCCATGTTGAGAAGGAACCCAGGATCAGGCCGAGAGAGCGTGAAGCGAACAGATCGTGCAGTCGGAGCCGAAACGCTCTGCAGGGTGGGGAACCGGTTCTGAGCATACGGAATGCCCTCCGCACGAAGTCGGGTGAAGGTGTAAACGACATCGTTGGGCGTCAGCAGCTGACCGTTGTGGAATCTCACGCCCTGACGGAGGGTGAAGTCGTAGACCGTGCTGGCGTCGTTGACCCTGTAGCTCGTCGCCAGAAGAGGGCGAATCCTTCCATCCGGATCGGCCCGTACCAGGCACTCGTAACTGAGTTGCCATGTCGGCCAAGTTTGATTGAGCGCACTCTTCTGCGGGTCGAGCGTGTCAGGCGGCGTCGTAGCCGCGATGACTAGCGAGCCCGCCGCAGCGGACTGCGACTGCGCGGTTCCGGCCAACCAGACAGCCGGAACGAGGAGCGCTATCGCAAGGAATGGGTATCGCCGAAATGACACTGCCTCACCCTGACCTTTCGTGTCGCGTGACCGCGGCTGAATCGCTGTTCCGACGGCGCAGGTCCTCGCTTCTGGTGACGTTGGCTCCTAGCAGCAAGAGCTAGTATCTCTTGGTCAGACAGAGATGTCAAAGCAGGGCAGGGCTTGCCACCGGCTCCTTGTAAGAGGCTGGCAAACCCTGTCAGACCAAGCTTCAGCCTTCCGTTGCGAGCTACAGCCTTGCGCGGGCCATAGCTCTGTTGGCTCAAGCCTCCACCCGCGCGCCGGTCGCAGCCGAACCAACGAGGCGGGCGTACTTCGCGAGGACACCCGTGGGATAGCGAGACGGAGGATGCTGGACGACGGCAAGCCGCTGGGTGATCTCGTCGTCGGGCAAGTCGACGTGAAGCCGGTTCGCCTCCGCGTCGATCTCGACGACGTCGCCGTCGCGGAGGATCGCAAGCGGCCCGTCCGCCGCGGCCTCCGGCGAGATGTGCCCGACGGAGATCCCCTGCGTGCCGCCGCCGAAGCGCCCGTCCGTGAGCAGCGCCGTCTGCTCGACGAGCCCCGCCCCGACGATCGCCGAGGTGAGGTGGGTCATCTCGGGCATGCCCGGCCCGCCCTTCGGCCCCTGGTAGCGCACGACCACGACGTCGCCCGCCACGATGCGCCCGTCCGAGACCGCCTGGAATGCCTCCTGCTCGGAGTCGAAGACCCTGGCAGGCCCGCGGTGACGGTTGGCCGCCTGGTTTGCGACCTTGATCACGGACCCTTCCGGCGCGAGGTTCCCCCACAGGACCGCATAGCCCCCGGTCGCCTTCACCGGCTCGGCGACGGTGTGCAGCACCGGCGTCTGCGGCTCCGTCGAACGCCCGATGTCCGCGAGCGACTCGCCGAGCGTCCGGCCGGTCACGGTCATCGCGTCGCCGTCGATCAGGCCCGCGTCGAGGAGCTCGCGCATCACGACGGGCACGCCGCCCTCGACGTGGAGGTCCTGCATCATGAACCGCCCGGCGGGGCGCATCTCCGCGATCTGCGGCGTGCGGCGCGAGATCCTGTCGATGTCCGCGAGGCCGAACTCGATCCCCGCCTCCCCCGCGAGCGCCGGCACGTGCAGGCACGCGTTCGTCGAGCCGCCGAGCGCGGCCGCGACGGCGATCGCGTTCTCGAACGACGCCTTCGTGAGGATCGCGGACGGGCGGCGATCGCTCTCGAGCGCGTCGACGAGCGCCGCCGCGGCACGCCGGACGATCGCCTCGCGTGCCGGGTCCTCCGCGGCGGGGGACGCCATGCCGGGCACGGTCAGGCCGAGCGCCTCCGAGACGCTCGCCATCGTGTTGGCGGTGTACATGCTCGCGCACGAGCCCTTGCCCGGCAGCGCCACGCACTCGAGCTCGGTGAGCTCGTCGAGCGTCATCCGCCCGGTCGCCTGTGCGCCGATCGCCTCGTAGACGTCCTGGATCGAGACGTCCTCGCCCCGGAAGCAGCCCGGCCGGATCGACCCGCCGTAGGCGAACACCGACGGCAGGTCGAGCCTGATCATCGCCATCATCATCCCGGGCAGGGTCTTGTCGCAGCCCGCGATCGTCATGAGGCCGTCCATCCGCTCCGCATGGACGACGAGCTCGACCGAGTCGGCGATCCAGTCCCGCGAGGGGAGGGAGGCCCGCATCCCCTCGGTCCCCATCGCGATCCCGTCGGAGACGGAGATCGTGTGGAACAGGAGCGGGAGGACGCGTAGCGACCGCAGCTCGTCGCCGGCGGCGACCGCGAGCTCGTCGAGGTGCATGTTGCACGGAGTGACCCTGTTCCAGGTCGCCGCCACGCCCGCCTGCGGCAGCTGCAGGTCCTCCGTCGTCCACCCCATCGCCCGCAGCATCGAGCGCGCCGCCGCCTGGGCCGGCCCTCCCGTCACCTCGAGGCTCCGCTTCCTCCCTCGATCCGTCGCGCTCATCGCGCCCTCCTCGACGATCACGTGCTCCTCTGCGAAATAGACCTCGACCGACGAGGCGAACTCGTCGCGTGTTCGAGCCAGCCCCTCCGCGAGGGCGGGATCGGCGAAGGCGCGCTCCGCGTCCGCGCGGGAGTCGAACGTCGTGATCGCGATCCCGTCGTAGGGCGCCGCGTCGTCGTCGAAGACGTGGATCACGTACCCGCGCAGGCCCGGCAGTCGCTTCGCGAGCTCGACGTGCTCGCCGGTCCAGCGCGCGAGGAACTCTTCCGACGACAGCTCGGGGCGCTTGCGGACGAGGCTGAACCGCCTGATCACGCGCCGCCCTCGGGGCCCTGCGGAGCGGCCGAGTATCGGCGGGCGACGTCGAGCATGTGCTCCTGCGCGAGCCGCGCCGCGCCCTCGACGTCGGACGCGGCCAGCGCCTCGACGATCCTGTCGTGCTGCTCGAGGGAGGAGGCCGCCGTCTCCGGCAGCGAGTAGACGGCGTACGCGCCCTTGCGGCTCGCGTCGATGAGGCCCTGCATGAGGCTGCGCAGGGCCGCGTTCTGCGTGTAGGCGCCGAGCGCGGAGTGGAAGGCCGCATCGCCCTCCGCCGCCGCGACCGCATCCCCACGCTCCAGCGCCTCGGTCTGGGCCCGAAGTGCGACGGCCGCCTCTGTCGCCGCCTCGATCGCGTCCCACCTCGACATCGCGCGGATTGCATGGGCTTCGAGCACGGAGCGGATCTCGTCGACCTCCAGGATCTCCCGTGCGTGCTGGTGCAGCCAGGCACCGACGAGCGTGCGGCTGCGCTCCGACGAGCCTCCTGTCGCGACCCACCGCCCGCGGGTGCCTCGGGTCTCGACCAGTCCGAGGGCCTCCAGGCTCGAGAGAGCCTCCCGGAGGACGGTCCGCGAGACGCCGAGCTGCTCGACGAGCTCGCGCTCGGTGGGGAGCTTGTCGCCGGCGCTGAGCCGGCCGTGGAGGATCTGCGAGCTGATGGTCTCCGTCGCCACGTCGACGAGGGAGCCGTCTCGGCGCGCGGATGGC
>CAWIQX010000003.1:0-16145 GCA_963838395.1 uncultured Actinomycetes bacterium | reverse complement strand
CGCTCCCACGTGAGCGTCTCCTCCGTGGTCGCCCGCGCCCGCAATCCGAGCGCTCCTGCTCCCGGCTCGTCGTCGAGCAGCTGCCCGACCGCGAGGCCGAAGGCGCGCTCGTCCCCCGGGGCGGCCAGCAGCGCGTTGCGCCCGTGCTCGAGCCCGTAACCCGTTGCGATCGCCGCGGTTTCAGTGACGACGACCGGCTTTGCGAGCGCCATCGCCTGGAGGAGCACGGTCGTCGCACCCGAGTAGCTGTTGTCGCGTACCGGCAGAGCGACCACGCGCGCACGCTCGAGCCGGCGGCGCATCTCGTCGAAGGGCAGGTCGGTCTCGACGGAGACGTTCGCCGGCCGCGCGGCGAGCGAACGTGCCCGCTCGGCCGTCGTGACGACGAGAAAGCTCGTCTCCGGGCGCGTCCGCGCGACCGCGAGCAGCAACTCGAAGTCGCGGTGCGGATCCGCCCCGATCGAGACGACATCGACCTCTGACGGCGCGCTCACCGGCCCCAACGCGTCGACGTCGACGCCGAAGGGCACGAACTCGACGCGGACATCGACGCCCCGCTCGCGCAGCCAGCCGTCGATCCGGTCCGCCTCGTGGCGGCTGTACGCGACGATCGCGGCCGCCGAGCCGAGCGCGTTGGCGTAGAGCCGCTCCATGCGCTTCGAGCGGAGCTGCTCGAGCCGCTCGGGCAAGCCGATCGCGGCGTACACGACCGGCGAGCGCACGGCACGGCTGCGCGCCAGCAGGATGAGCGGGATGCCAACCGTGTCGACCGTCGAGAACACGACGTCCGCACGATTCAGCCGCCCGAGCGACGAGAGCACCGTCGCGAAGTCGCCGCCGTACCCTCCGGCACGCTCGAGGCCACGCTTCAGTGCACCTCCCGCGATCCGCGCCCACGGCGCCGGCCCCGATCGCTCGAGGTTGTGCCCGACGGCGTGGCCGCGCTCCGCGAGCTGATCCATGCCGCTCAGCAGGTAGCGCGCCGCGCAGCCCGGCTCGAGCTCGAGCGCCGCCCGGCGCTGCGGCGCGTCGCGGAAGAGGTAGAAGACGTTGGCCATCGGTTGCCGCGGGTACCGTAGGCGTAGGCGACTCGGCGGAGACGAGACCACGATGCACAGACAGCGGACGAAGTTCTCACAGCGCGTCAATCGCGTGTTCACGCACCGGGCCGACGGCGTGGCCAAGACGCTCGAGCGGCAGGGCATCCGCGCGACCTACGAGCTGCACGACCGGCTCCTCTCGAATCGCTCCAGCCGCGGTCAGTTCAGCGAGGCGCCGCCACAGCTCGACGACGTGCAGCAGGGCGTCCTCTCGGAGGTACGGGAGCACGGGTTCGCGGTCCGGCCGTTCCAGCAGGTCGTGCCCGACGAGGCGGAGTGGCGCGCGCTCGTCGAGCAGCGCGACCGCTTCGTCGCCTCGACCGAGGCCGACCTCGCCGCCGGCGGCGAGCATGTGCGGGTGCGGCCGGGCAAGGAGTTCGTCGTCCGGCTCCAGAGCTACGGCGTCGAGCTGGGGCTCGACGATCCGTGGTTCCGGGTCGTCGCCTCGCACCGGCTCCTCGACCTCGCGAACGCGTACCTCGAGATGTGGTCGAAGCTCGAGTACGTCGACGTCTGGTACTCGGTGCCGCAGCCCGCGGCCGCCGAGCGGATCTCGTCACAGCGGTGGCACCGTGACTACGACGACAAGCACCTGCTCAAGGTCTTCCTCTACCTCGTGGACGTCGACGAGCAGATGGGGCCGTTCCAGTTCGTCGCCGGGAGCCAGCCCGGCGGGCAGCACGGGGACGCCTGGGGCTGGCAGCCGCTCGGGCAGAACTACCCGACCGAGGAGGAGCTGGAGGCCCGCATCCCCGGCGAGGCCGTGCAGACGTTCACGGGGCCGGCCGGCACGCTCGTCTTCTGCAACACCGCAGGCTTCCACCGCGGCGGCTTCTCGACGACGGATCCGCGCATTCTGGCGACAGCGACGTACTCGTCGCCGGCCTCGCTCGCGTCGCTGACGGTGCGGAGCTACGAGTACTCGGGCGCGCTCGGCGAGCTCGACGACGTCACGCGCTTCGCGCTGAGCTGAGCCTCAGGCGCCGTCGCGCGTCTCGGGGGTCCCGAGGGTCTCTCGCTCCAGCAGCCGGACACGCGCGTCCAGCTCCTCGACGGTGCGCTGCAGCGTCGCGAGCGCCTGGAGCGTCGCGGTGTCGAGCCGCCGGCGCTCCTCCAGCTCGGGCCAGAGCGCACGACGCACGAGGCGACGGATCACAGAGGTCGGCGCGAAGCGCGGCCCTCTTTCGAGCCCGTGGCCGGGTGCCTCGTCCAGCATCCGAGACGCCTCGAGGAGCGACGGTCGCCCGTCGGACCGCCTCGACCGGGCGTCGATCGCTCCTCGCGCACGGGCGTCGGCAAGCCGTTCCTCGACGAAGCGTGCCGTTCGCTCGAGCGGAAACCGCGCCAGGAGCCTGTCGCGAGCGAGCGCCCCACGGGCCCGTGCCTCGTCGGGGTGCTCCCAGGCCCGACGCATCGCGGCGGCGGCCGCCTCGAGATCCGGGTCTGCCCACACGGCACCCGGCGCGGATGCCCACCATGACCGCGGCACGTCGACGAGGCCGTAGGGGACGAGGTAGCTCGTCTCCTCGTCCATGAACGCCAGGTTGCCCGAGTAGCCGGTCGCGATCACGGGCTTCCCGTACGAGATCGCCTCTGCCAGCGCCAGGCCCAGGCCCTCGCTGCGATGGAGCGAGACGAAGCAGTCGCACGACGCCAGCAAGGCGTCGCGCTCCCTCGCCTCCACGTACCCGTCCACGACGAGGATGTCCGGCCGGTCGGCGACGGCCGACCGCAGCTCCTCGAGCTGGCGTGGACTGCGCTCGCGCCCATTCATGGTCTTGAGGACGAGGGCCGGGCCCTCATCGGGCGCGAACGCGGTGCGAAAGGCGTCGACGAGGCCCAGCGGGTTCTTCCGCTCCCCGCTGACGAAGTCGAAGAGGTCGAGGAAGACGAAGCCCGCGGGAAGACCGAGCTCGTCGCGCGACACCACCGGCTGGGCGGGTGCTTCGAACGGCATCGGCGCGACGTGAACGGGGACGGTCACATGCGGCTCGACGGCGTCCCGGACGTACTCGCTCGTCGTCCAGACCTCGTCGACGAACACATCGGCGCTCCCGTCGCGGAAGACGTCCGTCTCCCAGAACCAGATCCCGATCGTGTAGCGGCGCGCGAAGAGGCCCGTGCCCACGTCGGCGACGAGGGAGCGGAGCTCGTCGGCGTTCAGGCAGACGATGTTCGTGTCGTACGGCGCCCGGGTCGTGGCCGCGAGCCCCGGCTGCTGCGTCCGACGGCTCGGCGTCCCGGCGTAGGGGATCGCCGCGTACGGGACGCCGGCCGCCTCGAGAGCGCGGGCCACCTTCCGCCCGATCTCGCCGAGACCGAGCTCGGCGTCGAGGTAGCCGACGAGATTGACGCCGGGAACCGTCGCGCCGGCGGCATCGATCACACCCGCTCGACCCTCCAGTCGAGCATCGGGCGGACGACACCGCGCCACTGGCCGCCGAACGATCCGCGCGCGGAGTCGCCCTCGCCGGCGTCGAGTACCTCGAACGACACCGCCTCGTAGACCGCGGCGTGGTGCTCGAGCTTCGGGAAGTCGATGCTGCAGATCGCCGCCTCGACGATCGCCGGCCCCTCGTTCAGGAGGTTGCCCGGGATCCACGCGGTCGCGGAGTACGAGCCGGGCGCGGTCGGCCCCAGCCAGCGCTCGTCCGTGTCCATCGCGTTGAACGCGATCGCGCCCTCCTGGTCGATGACCTTGATCTTCGGGAAGAGCGGCTTGCCCTCGCGCCGGACGTCGAACACGATCTCGATCCCGATGGGGCGCCGCACGTCGACGACACCCGGCGGCATCCCGTCGTGGGGCAGAGCCCTGATCGCCCGGATCCGCGCGAGGTCGTTCCCGGGTGCCGTCTCCTCGGTCCAGACGCGCTCCGTGCCGGCAGCGTGAGTGTGGTGCAGGTAGCTCGCGATGAGCTCCGTGGCCGGCCCGTCGCCGACGAGTTTGCCACTGTCGATCCAGATCGCCCGGTCGCACAGCTGGGCGACCGCAGGAAGCGTGTGCGAGACGAAGACGACCGTCCGACCCGAGTTGGCGAGCTCCTCCATGCGACCGAGACAGCGACGCTGGAACTCCGAGTCGCCCACCGACAGCACCTCGTCGACGAACAGGATCTCGGGCTCGAGGTGCGCCGCGACCGCGAACGCGAGGCGGACGTACATGCCGCTCGAGTAGCGCTTCACCGGTGTGTCGATGAACTTCTCGACCCCGGAGAACTCGACGATGTCGTCGAAGCGCGACTCGATCTCACGGCGCTTCATGCCGAGGATGGCGCCGTTGAGATAGATGTTCTCGCGCCCGGTCAGCTCCTGGTTGAACCCCGTCCCGACCTCGAGCAGGCTGCCCACGCGGCCGCGGATCTCCGCCCGTCCGGAGGTCGGGGCCGCGATCCGGGTGAGGATCTTCAGGAGGGTCGACTTCCCGGCGCCGTTGCGCCCGATGACGCCCAGCACCTGCCCTTCGGGAACCTCGAACGAGACGTCGCGGAGAGCCCAGATCTCCGATCTCGGACGGTTGTGCTCCCGCCCCGTGAGCCGCCGGGTCGCATGCACGATCGTCTCCCGCAGCGTTCCGTACGCCGCGTGATACTCGCCCAGGCGGTACTTCTTCGAGATCGAGTCGACTTCGATCGCGATCGGCATCAGATGGTGTCCGCGAAGCGCGGTTCCGACGCGCGGAACGCGGCGAGGCCGGTGACGAACAGCGCGACGGCGACCGCGACGCCGATCGCGAGATGCTCCATGTCGGGCTGGGCCGCGTCGAGCATCGCCCACCGCCAGCCGGCGATCACCGCGGTCATCGGGTTGAAGGAGAGGATCAGCTGCCACTTCTCGGGGATCTGGTCGACCGCGAACATGACGCCCGAGAGCAAGGGCAGAACCTGGAGGAAGACCGGGATCATGTAGCGCACGTCCCGGTAGCGGACGTTGATTGCCGAGAGCAGCAGGCCGAGCCCGAGGACGGTCACGACGGCGAGCAGCATGAAGAGCGGCGCGGTGAGGACTTGCCACCCGTTCGGCCACGTGTCGTACCGGGCCATCAGCACGAGCAGGATCGGCAGGCCGATCACGAAGTCGACGAGCGGCACCGTGACGCCCGAGAGCGGCAGCAGCGTGCGCGGAAAGTAGACCTTCGTGACGAGCGGGAGGTTCGCGAGCAGGCTCAGGCTCGAGAGCGTCAGGGCGGACGCGAAGTACTGCATCGGCAGGACGCCGGCGACGACGAGGCTCGGGTATGGCGTCTCGCCGGCCGGGAAGTTTGCGAACTTGCCGAAGATGACGACGTAGATCAGCGCGGTGAACGCGGGGACGAGGATCGCCCAGGCGACGCCGAGGAAGGTCTGCTTGTAGCGCACGGCGACGTCGCGCCAGACGAGCGTCCAGAGGAGCTCGCGGTAGTGCCAGAGCTCACCGACGGCAAGGCGTGGGATCCGGCTCGCCGGCCGGATCACCGTGACGCGGCTCGCCGCCTCTGCGTCGACCGTCCGCTCGGGTGGTACCTGGCCGGGGGTGGTGCCGTTCGCGACGTTCTCGGTCGTCCGGCCCTCCTCGACCGCGCTTCCGGTTCGACTCACTCCGTGATGCTAGCCGCGCCGTCGGCCCGCCCTTTGGCGTCCTGAACGAGCACGCCGGGCTGCTCGTCGGTCAGCGCGACCCCCGTCAGCGTCCGGAGCGACAGGAACCGCGGGCGGTCGGCCCGGTAGAGCACGAGCGTGTAGGTCGGCCTTCGCTCGACTGCGACGACGCGGAATCCCGCGACCGGCGCCGGCGTCGCGACGCTCGGCGGCACGATGCGGCCCGTCGAGTAGCCCCCCTCCGTCGCGAGGCCGACCACGGCGAGCTCCTGGACGGTCGCGCCGTCCGCTGCGGGCTCCGCGAGGTCGGTCAGGTAGGGCCGCCACAGCGTCCTGCTCATGAACGGCGTGACGACGATCGCCCGCGTGGCGTCAGCCGCGTCGAGCCGCTCGCCCACGGTGCGCCAGTCGGTGCGGCCGTAGCTCGTGTCGAGAGCCGGGGCGAGCGCGATCGCGGCCGAGAGGGCGCACAGCAGGCCGGCGGCCGCGAGCGCGAGCCGACCCGTCGCGAAGCCGGCACCGACGCAGACCGCTGCGGGGACGACGGCCACGATCGCGTTCCGGGCGCTGAGGTAGTCGGCACCCACGACCGCGAGGACGATCGGGACGAGGACGACGACGAGCGCGAGGGAGCCGGCGACGAGCGCTCCGCGCCGCTCTCGGGGAGCGACGCGCACGACGAGCGCGAGCCCGACGAGGAGGAGCACCGCTGCGATCGCGCTTCCCGGCGCCTCGGCCGGGAAGCTGTAGCCGACGACGAGGTTCTTCGGCATGCCCGCCGTCCGTTCGAGGAGGGACGACCCGGCGACCGCGGCGCCGTTCCCGCGCTGCTCGAGCAGGAGCGGGAGGTGCGCCAGGAGCGTCGCCGCAGGGAGCAGGGAGGCGACGAGGACGCGCCGCGTCGCCGGCAGCCGCACGAGCAGCCAGACCGCCTCGGCGGCGACGAGGAAGACGGCGAAGTAGTGCGTCGCGACGGCGAGCGCGGCGATCGCCGCCCAGACGGCGAGCCGGGGGCTGCTCCCGCGGAGCGCCCAGCCGAAGGCGAGCACCGACCCGGCGCCGACCAGCGTGAAGAGGGCGTACGAGCGGGCTTCCTGCGAGTACCAGACGAGAAAGGGGTTCACCGCGACGAGCGCTGCCGCGACGAGGCCGGCGCGGCGCGACACGAGCACCGCCCCCGCGCCGTAGGCGACCGGGATCGTCGCCGTGCCCGCGAGCGCCGAGAGTGACCGGAGGCCGACCTCGCCGAGGCCGAGCAGCTCTCCCCACACCCAGGCGACGACGTAGTACGCGTACGGGGTCGCCTCGGACCGTGGTACCTCGGCGAGCGCGTCCCCGAGGCCACGATCGAGTAGCGAGACCGTGACGAGCTCGTCCAGCCAGAAGCTCTGCGCGTCGAGTGTCGCGAACCGCAGGACTCCGCCGACGAGGGTGACGGCTGCGACCGGGAGCCACGCGGCGCCGAGGCGCATCAGCGCGCTGCCGTGCGCCGCGTGTCCCGCTCGCCCGCGAGCGCCCCCAGAGCGGTGACGATGAACAACGGATAGAGCGGGAGCGCGAACTCCGGGGCGACCCCCTGCGACACGGCGTGGACGAGGAGTACCGCCGCGGCCGCGGCCCAGAGCACGACGATCGTCCGCCAGCCGCGGGGCCGCCGCCAGGCGAGCGCGACGACCCCGACGGCGAGCCAGAGCGGCGGCCGCGGGAACCGCGGGGTGATCCGGTTGAGGATCTCCGTCGGCCAGGCCTCGCCGGTGCGGGACGGAAGCTCCGCGTCCCAGGCCCGCACCTGGGCGACGACCTCGCGGTAGCGGCGTCGAATGTCGGGGTCGTCCCAGACGAGCGACGGGTCTCGGAGCGTGCAGGAGTCGATGTAGTCGGACGCGCACCAGACGAAGCCGTACGGGACGCCCTCGAGCAGGATCGTCGCCTGGGGGTTCGGGAGCACGACTCCGTCACTCTCGAACGTCGGCGCGGGTGGCGACGGAGCCGTCTGCGCGCGGGGCGCGACGCTCTCGCGGAGCGGCCGCTGCATGAGGAACTCCCAGAAGACGTCGGCGACGCCCCGCGCGTAGCCGCCCGGGTCGTCGCGGATCGCCTCCACCGCCGAGTCGAAGAGGACGTCGTAGTTGCTGTCGCGGCCGAGCACGCGGTCCGAGAGCGCGATCAGCCGGACGGTCTCGTAGTTCGTCCCGTTCGCGAAGTACGCGTCGAGCGGAACCTCGAGCGACGCGAACGGCTCCCTCGTGAGAACCTCGTCCTCGACGAGCCGGCCGAGCCGCTGTGACGCCGCCCCGTTGCCGGGGGAGATCGAGCGGTCGGCGGCGAACACGCGGAGGAACGGCACCCAGGCCCTGCCGCCACGCGTCACGGTGCGGTCGCCGTAGCGAACGTCGTTGTGGACGGCCCAGCCCGCGAGCGGCAGGACGGCCGCGGCCGAGCACGCCGCGGCCCACGCGAGCCGACGCCGCCAGGGAACGGCCGCCGCCAGGAGCGGCGCGAGCACGGCCGGGAGCAGGATCTGGTTCGCAGGTCGGATCAGGACGAGCGCGGCGAGGCCGAGTCCGAGCACGACGAACCCTGCCGTCGACGGCCGTCGCAGCGTTCTCGCGAGGATCAAGGCCCAGACGGCAAGACCGGTCGCGAAGACCGCGTCGCTCGAGGCCTGGTGGTAGAGCGTCGCCCAGGCGGGATAGACGAGGAGCAGCAGGGCCGAGGCGAGCGCCGCGAGGCGGCCGAAGGTGAGCGCCGTCGCGCTCCACGCGACCACCGTGCCGGCGTAGAGCACGCCGAAGACGACCTCGAGCAGGACGGTGCCGCCAAGGTCCAGCGGCAGCCCGACGACGAGGGGCGTGAGGGGCGCCCGGAAGAGCTGCACCTGGGAGAGAGGCGGGTCGGAGTCGAAGAGCTGGAGGTAGTAGACGAGGTAGTCCCAGCTGTCCCTCCCCTTCGCCATCGGCCAGCCCAGGGCCTGGAGCCAGAAGACGGCGAGCGCGAGCACGAAGAGGGCGAGCGCTGCCTTGCGCGTCGGCACGAACGCCAGCAGTCGATCCAGCCGCCCCTTCACCGACGCGCGCTTCCGACGAGGCGGCGGACGCGTGCCGCGGGGCCGCGCTCGAGGCTGACGAGCCGCGCTTCCACGTCGTCGATCCGCGCGCCGAAGGAGGCCCCGAGGTCCGCTTCCCCGAGCGCGGTGTACTCGGCCGCGAAGAGCGCGGCGTCCTCGACGGGCGTGCCGGCAGGCGCGGGCTCGAGGGCCAGGAGTCGCTCGGTCGCGCCGAAGCCGAGGCGGCGCAGCGCGTCGCGCAGGCGCGTGTCGATCGCGTACGTGCCGTCGGCGAGCCCGGCGGCAAGCGCCTCGTCGTCGACGACGAGCGGTGCGTAGAAGGCGTCGAGCCGGTCGGCGCGGTAGGCGTCGTACGCCTCGGCCATGTGGCCGGGGATCCCCTTCTCGGCGTTCCGCTCGAGCGCGACGAACTGGGTGACGTACTTGCGGCGGCAGTGCTCGAGCGAGCGGACGGGGAAGTGGAGGATCTCGATCGGGTACCAACCCCGCAGCGCGACGAGGTCGTCCGCGAGCGCCTCGTGGTTGCCGCGCCCGATGCGGATGTCGGCCCGGGCGCGATGGGCGGACTTGAAGTGCGTGCTCAGTGGGTGCGGATGGAAGCTCGGCGTGCACAGCCGCACCGTCATCCGCTCGGCGAAGAACCGCTCGTCGTCGGGCCGCGGGACGAAGTTGCGCCAGGCTCCACGCACCGCGCCGAACCGGCCGGGGACGGATGCGAGCAGCTCCTTGAGCGTCGCTCCACGGGCGTGCCAGAACTCGTCGGCGTCGGCGTTCACGACCCAGTCCGCGCCGAAGTCCGTCGCGGCAAGCCGTGCCATCCTCGTGACCCACTCGCTCTGGCGCAGGTCGTCTCCCGGCTCGCGGATCAGGTGGAGCACGCCGTCGCGTGCATAGCGCTCGAGGATCTCCGTCGTCGCGTCCTCGGACCGGTTGTCGGTGGCGACGACGAAGTCGACCCCGGCGTCGAGGTGGTACGCGAGCTGCGCGTCGACGACGTCGGCCTCGTCGCGCACGAGGAGGGTCATGACGAGCTTCATGCCGCCGGGGAAGGGTAGTCCGGGCGCCAGGCGACGAGCTCGGGAGCGAGGGCGTAGCGATGTGGGCCGCGACGGAGGCTCCGGTGCATCCCGAGGAGGGGGAGCTGTGAGCGGTAGCTGCGGATCGCACGCCACTTCGCGAGCCGGTCTCGGAGCCCGCTCCCGGTCGGCTCGAAGCCTGGCGGCTCGACCCCGCTCTTCCGGGTGTACGGCTGCTCGGCGTAGACGCCGACCCTGGCGGCGACCAGGCTGCCGTCCAGCAGCGCGGCCAGCCACGCGTGGTCGGGGTGGCTGAGTGGATGTCCCGGAACGAGGACGACCTCCGCGCCGTCGACTGCGGTCGAGACGGCCGCGAGCACGGCGCCGTCGTCTCCGTGACGCTCGTAGTCGACGCTCCCGAATGGGAGCCACACCGGGGTCGCGCCCAGCGCGGCGCAGGCACGGCGGTCCTCCTCGCGGCGCGCGAGAGCCGACTCGCCCTCGGTCGCGAAGCCGCCCCGCCTGTCCCAGCCGCCGACGGGCGCGGCGGACCCCGGGTCGCACGCGAGCACGGTGAGGAGCTCGACGGTCGTCCCGGCCCTGCTCCAGGCGGCCATCGACGCGCCGAGCGAGAGCACCCCGTCGTCGAGATGCGGAGAGACGACGACGATCCGATCCGCTCCGAGGCCCGCTGTCACAGCGCCCTATGATCGCGGCCTTGATCGGAAGTCGTCCCTGAACCCGCGTCGCTACGTCCCGCAGAGCCTCAGGCGCAAGCTCCGTCCGCTGCGCGCCTCCTGGGTCGACTGGCGCCGGCGCCGCCCGGTGAAGCTCGGCGATCTTCGGCGCGTGACCCCGATCGACCCGAACTGGGGCTTCGAACGGGGCACGCCGATCGACCGCGTCTACGTCGAGGAGTTCGTCGGTTCGCATGCTGCCGACATCCGCGGCCGCGTCCTCGAGATCGCGGCCCCGGACTACACGACGCGCTTCGGGCGCGGCGTCGAGCGCGTCGACATCCTGATGGCCACCGAGGGCAACCCGGAGGCGACCATCGTCGGCGACCTCACCGACGCGCCGCACATCCCGAGCGACACATTCGACTGCGTGATCGTGACGCAGACGCTCCAGTTCGTCTACGACGTCCGAGCCGCCCTCGCGACGCTCCAGCGCATCCTCGCCCCCGGCGGCGTGCTGCTCGCGACGATGCCCGGGATCACGAAGATCTCCCCGCCCGAGGACGAGCAGTACGGCGAGTGGTGGCACTTCACCGCCCGCTCGACGCAGCGACTCGCGGAGGAGGCATTCGGCGCGGGGAACGCCGAGGCGCGCGCCTACGGGAACGTCCTGAGCGCGGCCGGATTCCTCTACGGCCTCGCCGCCTCCGACCTGAAGCCCGAGGAGCTCGCCGCCCGCGACCGGCTCTACGAGGTGATCGTCGGCCTGCGCGCCGTGAAGCCGGCGTCGGGGCCGGAGAGGCGCTAGCCGCAGTCGGCGAGCGGAAGGCCGTCGCCGCCCCGTGCTGCGGCAGCCAGCCGGACGGCGCCACCGGTCTCCCAGAGGACGAGCTCCGCGCCGGTCTCGCGGGCGATCCGGCGCCCGGCGAGCACGATCTCCGGCTGGGTCACGACGTAGTCGGAGACGAGTGGCTCGCCGTCCCCGAGCAGCAGTCGCCCCGACGGACCGACGACCACCCGATCGACGGGCAGCCCGTCCCCGCCCGAGCCGGGCGGGGTCACGACGCGCTCGACGGACGGGTTGAAGAACTCCGTGAGGAACAACGCGTGCCGCGTCAGCTCGGAGTACGGGCACTCGAGCGGCGAGACGTACAGCGTCGTCACGCGTGACCCATCGGGAACCGCGTCATTCACCCAGGTTCGGTTCTCCGCGTCGGCCAGCTCGAAGGCGACGGGCGCATCGCCCACCCGCTCCCAGGCGAGCACCGTGTTGAGCCCGAGCCCGGCGACGACGAGGACGGGCAGGACCGGCCACAGGCGCCGGGGCAGGACGACGGCCACCACCGTCAGTACGACGACGCTGAGGCCGAGCACGCGCCTCCCGTCCAGGTGCGGGGTGCCCTCGACGACCGTCCAGACCCACGACCAGGTCGCGGTCGGGACTGCCTCGAGGACGAGATTGCCGCCCACGAGCCCGAAGGGGAGGATCGCCGGGAGCACGAGGGCGAGCCCGGCACCGACCGCCGTCCACAGGAGCGGCCGGGGCAGCCCACTGGAGAGCCACACCCCGAAGGCGACGAGCCACAACGGCGCGATGTAGAAGAGGTACCTGTCGTGGAGCTCGGAGTAGCCGTACGGCGTGCTCGCGAACGCGGCCGCGATGAGCACGAAGAGGGTGTTCACCGTGAGGAAGGCCGAGACGAACGCCGCCTCGCGCGCGTCTCCGCGACGGGCACCGCGAAGCAGTTGGACGACGACGATCGGGGCCACGACGAAGGGAACGACGAAGAGGTAGATCTCCCAGCCGGCGAGGTGGTAGGCGGTGAACCGCGCGACCTCGACGAGGTCGTAGCCGCGCCAGAGATCGCCGTAGCCGCCGAGGTCGTCCTCGGGCGACGACCGGTTGAGGAGCAGTCGGGTGCCGAACGCCGCCCCGGCGAGGAGCACCGCCCCGAGCGTCGGCCAGAGCCGGCGGGCGACGTCGCGGAGCGGGGGCCGTCTCGCAGCGACGGCCCAGCTGAGCAGCGCGCCGAGGAGGAAGGCGCCCACCAGCACCGCGAACTGCGGACGGATCGCGTAGGCGACACCGATCGCACCCAGCATCGCGAGCTGACGAGCGACGGTCGGTCGCTCGAGCGCGAGGACGACGGCGAGCAGTGCGACGCTCGAGGCGAGATACGCCGCGCTCTCGGTCAGCACGAGCGAGGTGTAGATGGACGAGGGGATCGCCACGGAGAGCGCGGCGACGCCGACGCTCCACCACGGCGACAGAAGCCTCCGTGCGAGCAGGTAGACCGGCACCGCCGCGAGCGCGAACAGCGTCGCGTTGACGAGCTTCACGAGCGGGTACGCGAGCTCGATGCCACCGGCGAGCCAGAGGACCGGCGCGAGCAGGAGCGGATAGACGGGCCCGTAGCCGTACTCGTGCCCCCTCAGGTTCAGCCATTCGCCCTCGACCAGCGCCCGGGCCGCGAGGGTGTAGCGGAGCTCGTCCGGGTTCAGGAGCGGCAGGTCGACGAGCTGCGCCGCCGCCGCGTAGCCGGCCGCCGCGACGACGACGATCGCGGCCAGCGCAAGCGTCGGCCCGCGACCGTCGACGCGATCGTCCCGGACGGTCAGGTCGACGGCGCGCGGCTGCCGAGAACCCGCTGCGCGGTTCGCGTGAGCTTCCGGTAGGCGCGCCGGGGGAGCCGCGCCTCGACGGTCTGGAGCCGGCGCTCGAGCTCGTCGAGCCTCCGCTGGAGCCGGACGACGTCGGCCTCGCCGAGCACCGCCGCCTCGACCGCGTAGTCGGCGTCCTCGACGAGCGTCGGGAGCGGGAAGCGCAGCGCCGGGGCCGCCGCGTCGCGAACCTGCGCCAGCGCCTCGCGGAGGCGCGTGTCGACGACCAGCCGTCCCTGGGCGACCCCGCGCTCGAGCTCTTCGTCGGAGACGACGAGCGCCTCGTAGTACTCGGCGATCCGTCCGCTGCCGAGCGCCGCGTACATGTCGGCGTGGTACGCGGTCGGCGGTCTCGCGATGTGCTTCGCGAACGCCGCGCCCTGGAGCTCGGCCTTGTGCTCGCACTGGGCGACCGAGCGCAGCGGGAAATGCAGGCACTCGACCGGGAACCAGCCGCGGAGGGGTGCGAACGGGCTGTCCACCAGCGCGTGGTTCCCTCGCGTGACGCGGATCTCGGGGTGGCCTCGATGGATGATCTTGCGGATCGGCTTGTAGAGCGAGGCGGGGTCGTTGATCGGCGCGAGGGCCGAGAACCGCACCGTCATCCGCTCGGCGAAGTGCCCGTCACCGGGCCTCGGGCAGAAGACCCGCAGGAACGCGCCGACCGTTCCGTAGCGTGGCGGGACAGCCGCCAGCACCTCGGAGAGCGAGGCTCCTCGTGGCCACCAGAACTCGTCGGCGTCCGAGTTGATCACCCAGTCGGCGCCGAACTGAGTCGCCGCGAGGCGCGCCATGCGGGTCACCCACTCGTCCTGGCGCAGATCCTCGCCGGGCTCGCGCAGCAGATGCACCTGGCCCGAGCGGGCGTACTCCTCGAGCACCTCCGTCGTCCCGTCCTGCGACCGGTTGTCGGTCGCGATCACGAGGTCGACGCCCGCGTTCAGGTGGAACGAGAGCCACGAGTCGACGACGTCGATCTCGTCACGGGCGAGGAGCGTCATGACCAGGGTCATCGCCGCGCCAGTCTACGAACTGCCCCGAGCCCGCCTCGCTCGACCGCCGCGAGTCGTTCGTCCAGCGTGCGCACGCGCTGCTCGGCGCGCACGATGCCGTCGATCTCGACGAGCGCCGACGACTCTGCGGCGTACGCCGCGTCGTCTATCGCGCTCGGGCGCTCGAACACCAGCCGCCGTGCTCCGTCGGGGAGCAGGAACGTCCCGTCGTCGTCGCGGAGCGCGCGAAGAGCGTCGCGCAGGCGAGTGTCGACGGCAAGCGTGCCGTCCTCCACGCCCTGCTCGAGCGCGCGCTCGTCGACCGCGAACGCATCGTAGAACGCCGCGACGCGGCCCTCCCGGTAGGCCTCGTCGAGGAGGATCTGGTGCAGGGTCGGCTCGTACCCCCGGCTGCGAAGCCAGGCGCCGGCCGCCTTGAGCTCGAGCTGGGCGATCGAGCGGAACGAGAAGTGCAGGACCTCGAGTGGGTGCCAGGCACGCAACGGCAGAAACCCCGGGGCCTCGGCGTTGTGGTTCCCCACCTCGACCTCGACCTCCGGATGCGCCCGGTGGGCGACCTTCTGGTGGGCGTGGTAGATCGTCTCCTTCGCGCCAGGGTGAGCGGGGCGTGCGAGCCGGACGGTCATCCGCTCCGCGAAGAATGCGCCGTCGTCGGGACGGGGCAGGAAGTGGCGCCAGCTGCCGCGGACGACGCCGTACCGCGGCGGCACGGCTGCGAGCACGTCCTTCAACGACCCCCCACGCGGCCACCAGAACTCGTCCGCGTCGGAGTTGATCACCCAATCGGCCTCGTGCTCGGTCGCGGCGAGCCGTGCCATGCGCGTGACCCACGCGCCCTGTCGCACCTCGTCGCCCGGCTCGCGCAGCAGGCGCAGATGTCCTCCCTGCTCGTACCGCTCGAGGATCTCCGTCGTCCGGTCGGACGAGGCGTTGTCCGTCGCGACGACGAAGTCCACTCCGGCGTGAAGATGAAACGCGATCTGCGCGTCGACGACGTCGGATTCGTCGCGCGCGAGCAGCGTCATGACCAGTCGCACGCCGCCACAGTAGGCGCGCCAGCGCGCCCGCTACGGTGGGAGCGAGTGGACGCGACCGATTCCGAGCGGCTGCTCCGGGAGCTGGCCGAGGCGCGCCTGCGGATCGAGGCGTACGAACGCAGCCGCTGGTGGCGTCTCCATCCCCGGTTCGCCTTGCGAAGGGCTCCTCGCCCGACGCTCGTCGAGGGTGCGCCGGAGTCGTTCGGCCCGGAGGAGCTCGCGGCGCTTCGGGGTGACGCGCAGTCGAGCGCGGCGGTCGTCGCGCCGATCGTGCAGGAGCTCGTCCGCCCGCGATCGGTCGTCGACGTCGGTGGCGGAGAGGGCTGGTGGGCCCAGGCGTTCGCCGACCTCGGCGCGCGGGCGGTGTCGGTCGACGCGGCTACGGGCGACGAGCCGGCGCCGGACGTGGAGCACGTACGCCGCGATCTGCGCAAGCCCCTCGACGAGCTGGGGAGCTTCGACCTGGCGCTCTGTCTCGAAGTCGCCGAGCACCTCGAGTCGGGGCCCGGCGAGCGGCTCGTCGAGACGCTGTGCTCGCTGGCGCCCGTGATCCTCTTCAGCGCGGCGATCCCCGGTCAAGGCGGGGTCGGGCACGTCAACGAGCAATGGCCGTCCTACTGGATCGAGCGCTTCGAGGGACGCGGCTACCGGTGCTCAGGGGCGCTTCGCTGGCGGATCTGGGACGACGACCGCGTCGCCCCCTGGTACCGCCAGAACCTCCTCGTGGCAACGCGCGCGCCCGACTCGCTCCCCGAGGTCTTCGAGCCGCCGACCGCCGCACCGTGGCCCGTCGTCCACCCGTCGACCTTCGCGCGGCTGCGGCGTGGAACGGCAGGCGGCGCGGACTCAACCTGAGGCGACGCCCAGACCCTCGAGAATCGCCGCCACGGCGCGCTCGCCCGCGCGGCCGTCGACTTCGCCCACGACCTGGGCGACGACGCGCCGCCGCTCCTCGACGAGCTCGTCCGGGCGGTCGCGCGCGCGCTCGATCCCGGCGACG
>CAWIQX010000002.1:0-11575 GCA_963838395.1 uncultured Actinomycetes bacterium | reverse complement strand
GCAACGAGCTGGTTGTGAACCCGATCTGGCCGTTCTCGTCCTTGATGTCGAGCTCGATCGCGGTCAGGCCCTCGCGCTCGAGATCGACGTACTCCGCCAGCTTGCCCGGCAGGGACGCCAGGCCCATCGTCACATGCACTCCGCGAATCTCGACGGGGAGAGGCCTCGGACCCGAGCCCGATGCAGTCAACGCTTCCGCGCCGGCGGACCCGTCGGCGGCACGCTCGGTTCCGTCGCCGACGAGCTGGGCTCCGAGACCGAGGACTGCGACCGCCGCGAGCAGTGCTCCGATCAATGCCGCGCGCTGCCGGCGCTTTCGTCGCCGCACTGCAGCCCGGCGGTCACGGAACCGCTCGTTCGGGTCGATGGGTGGAAATAGCATCGACACCAGGGGGAAAGACCTTACCGCAGTTGAGAGCGCTCACGCCTGCCGACCAGGGTCACTTAGTAACAAACTGTTACAAGGGATCCGGGTCGTAGAATCGCGCGCGTGGTTCTGTCCGACCGAACGATCCGGCGGCTGCTCGGCGAGGGCCGGATCGGCATCGACCCCTTCGAGCCGGCACTGATGCAGCCGTCGAGTCTGGACGTGCGCGTCGACCGCTACTTTCGCGTCTTCCGCAACTCGCGCTACCCGTACATCGACGTCAAGGAGCAGCAGGAGGATCTCACCGAGCTCGTCGAGGCCGCGGACGACGAGGCGTTCATCCTGCACCCCGGCGAGTTCGTCCTCGGCTCGACGCTCGAGCGTGTCACCCTGCCCGACGATCTCGTAGCGCGGTTGGAGGGCAAGTCCAGTCTCGGACGGCTGGGGCTGCTCATCCACTCGACCGCCGGCTTCATCGATCCGGGGTGGGACGGCCACGTCACACTCGAGCTGTCGAACGTGGCCAATCTCCCGATCACGATCTACCCCGGGATGAAAATCGGCCAACTCTCCTTCGTCGAGCTCACCGAGCCGGCCGAGCGGCCGTACGGCTCGGAGGGCATCGGCTCGAAGTACCAGGGCCAGCGCGGGCCGACCCCGAGCCGCTACTGGCAGAACTTCCGCGACACCTAGGAGCGGGATGACGCCTGCCCGAGTCGCCCGCTAGGACTCGGGAGGCTCGCAGTTCACGGGCTCACTCCCACCAAGCCTGGAGAGAAGCGCCGACAGCTCGTCGAGCTCGTGCTCCTCGTAGCGTGCACCGAACAGGTCGTCGACCTGCGCGAAGTGACTGGCCGCCGCGTCGCGCAGCTTCTCGAGCCCGGCGTCGGTCAACACCGCGTGAACCACCCGCCGGTCTCCCGGACACGAAGCCCGCTCGACATACCCGGCCTGCTCGAGACCGTCGAGCAGCCGCGTCATCCCCGAAGCCGTGAGGAGAAGCTCACCGGCGAGATCGACCCGCCGGAGTCGCCGCTCCGGGGCCTGTCCGAGGCGTAGCAGGACCTCGAAGTCGCTGATCGTAAGCCCGTGCTCCGCGCTGAGCTGAGCGTTCAACCGGCGTGTCGCCGCGGCGTGAGCGCGCATGAGCGACACAAATGCTTGTGCCGCTAAAGGTTGAGTACTCAATACTTGACTAGGCATATATTCTTCGCATATAGTTACTTGCGTACTCAATAATAGCGAACGCAAAGGAGTATTGTCCATGACCATCGTCTCAGATGCCCCGGCCACCGTCATCCCATCAGGCACGTGGTCGATCGACCCCGTCTGGTCGGCCCTCGAGTTCGAGATCGAGAAGCTCGGTCTCGTCACCGTGAAGGGACGCGTCCCCGGATTCACCGGGACGATCGAGGGCGGCGAGACGCCGTCGATCACGGGAAGCGTCGACGCATCCACGATCACGACGTTCGACGAGACCCGCGACGGGCACGTCCAGTCACCCGACTTCTTCGATACCGAGCGCTTCCGGGAGCTCCGCTTCGAGTCGACCGCCATCGCGAACGACGGCGACCACTTGGTCGTCCGCGGCGACCTCACCATCAAGGACGTCACCAACTCGATCGAGCTCGAGGGCCGCTTCGTCGGAGCCGGCGTCGACCCTTATGGGAACGACCGGATCGGCATCGCGCTCGCAGGGATCGTGGACCGCACCGAGTTCGGGCTGAACTGGAACGCACCGCTTCCCGGCGGCAACTTTCTACTCCCCAACGAGGTCGTTCTCAGGGCCAACTTCGCCGCCGTCAGAGCGGCCTGACGTGAACATTCTCGCCATCTCCGGAAGCCTACGCTCCAGGTCGTACAACACGGCTCTCGCACGCGCGGCCGTCGAGCTCGCCCCCGAAGGCGTCGTCGTGGATCTCTACGACGACCTGGCGCTGCTTCCGCCGTACGACCAGGATCTCGACGAGGGTGACTTCGACCCACCGAGCGCCGCACGCGAACTCCGTGAGCGGATCGAAGCGGCGGATGCGCTCTTGATCGTCACTCCCGAGTACAACGGCTCGATTCCCGGAGTGCTGAAGAATGCCATCGACTGGGCGTCAGCACGGCACCGGGGAAGCTCGTTCAAGAACAAGACCGTCGCCATCGCAGGCGCGACAACCGGCCAGTACGGGGCGATCTGGGCTCAGCAGGACCTGCGCAGGGTGCTCGGAATTTGCGGCGCTCGCGTCGTCGAGGGCGAGCTACCGGTGTCGGCCGCGCAGCAACGTTTCGACGGCCGCGGCAACCTGACCGACCCCCTGCTCGCCGAGCGTCTACGCGCCCATCTCACGGCACTCGTCGCCGAGGCGATGCCCATCGCGGTCGCAGCCTGACTCGACGGTGCTCGAGAACGAAGAAGGGCCGCGCAAAGCGGCCCTTCTTCAACCTACGGTGACCAGCGTTGAAGTAGTAGAGGCGCTTCTCGGCACGGAACCTCTTTTCGAGGCACACCGTGCGGCGCGAGTCGCGAGCCCCCTACGCTGGCTAGGCGGTTCCCGGTGGTCCCGGGGGCACGCCTCTACCCGCTGGTACCTCCGCTGCCCGTACAGTCATCACTCAAGCCGGACCACCTCCTTTCCGCGGTAGCGAAAGCATACGCACTTCAGGCGGATGGATGCGGACGGAGTACGTCCTCGACGATCGCCGCCGCAGACCCGAGCACGGCGAGGTCCTCCGGCGACAGCCGATCGAGCAGCTGCACGATCTCGGAGATTCGCCGATCCCGCCCCGCGAGCAAGGTGCTGCGGCCGCTCGCAGTCGACCGCACGACAACCGATCGGCCATCGCGCTCGTGCATCTCGCGGGCCACGAGACCGTCCCGCTCGAGCCCTCGAACCAGCTTGCTCATCGTCGGCGCGGAGACCTGCTCGGCTCGTGCCAGCTCACCCATCGACGTGGGACCACCGAACACGACGACGGAAAGTGCAGAAAGCCGCGCAGCGGTGAGGCCGCTCGCGTCGTCGACCCGACGCACCCTCCGCAGAAGGTGGATCGCCGCCGAGTGCAGGCGATCGGCAACCTCGCGTACGTCCGTACCTTGCGTGCTTGACATGGTCTCCTTAGCTCTGCTAAGTATCTGCTTAGCCTAGCTAAGAATATGTCAGGAGGACACGATGGCGACCCCCATCCAGAGCATCGGTCAGATCGCGATCAACTCCGGCGACGTGCAACGTGCAGTCGCCTTCTACCGTGATGCGCTCGGTCTCGACTACCTGTTCGAAGCCGGGCCGCTCGCTTTCTTCATGTGTGGCGACGTGCGGCTCATGCTCTCCGTCGCGGAGAGCGCCGAGTTCGACCATCCGAGCTCGACCATCTATTTTCGCGTGGACGACATCCACGGCGCGCGGGCGGAGCTTTCGGGCCGCGGGGTGCCGTTCGACGACGACCCGCACCTGATCGCGAAGATGCCGGACCACGAGCTGTGGATGACGTTCTTCCGCGATCCGGACCGGAACGTGCACGCGCTCATGTCCGAGGTTCGCTGAGCAAGACCGTCAGCTCCAGTCCTCGATCCAACGGGAGCCTCACGCTCGACAGCGCCGGGTCGGCCTGACGAGCGGCCGAGTACTCGGCGAGGGGCTCCGCGTGAGAGAGAACGTTGTCCGCCACGACGAGGCCGCCCGGCTCGAGGAGCTGTCTGGCTAACGCGAACAGCGCCTCGTAGTCCTCCTTCTCGGCGTCCAAGAAGACGAGATCGAAGACGTCCTCAGCCTGACGGAGCGTCGCGAAAGCGTCGCCTTCGACGAGCTCGGCCCATTCCTCGAGACCGGCTTCGGCGATGTTCCGGCGCCACGCGGCGCATTTCTCGGGATCGTGCTCGAGCGACACCAGGCGACCGCCGAGCACGCGAGCGCCCGCCGCCAGCCAGGTCGACGAGTAGCCTCGCGAGCCACCGATCTCGAGCACCTCGATCCCGGCTTGTGCTGCCGCGAGCGCGAACAGGAAGCGCCCCGTCGTCGGCTCGACCTGTCGTGAGCGGCTCTCCGCCGGCAGACCGGCCTCGCGCTCGGCCCGATCCTCGTGCTCCAAGCGGTCGAGGACTGCGCGCACCCGATCGTCGAGCACCTAGTCCTCCACGTCGACGACGATCATGCCGTCCCTGACCGAGACCGGGAACACCGGAACGGCCTCGAACGCTGGCAAGGTCATCGGTATGCCGGACTCGAGGTCGAAGCGCGAGCCATGGCGCGGGCAGACGACGATGCACAGATCCGGCTCCCAATCCCCCTCGCAGAGCGGGCCGTCGTCGTGGGAGCAGCGATCTTCGATCGCATGCAGGCGTCCGGCGCAGTTGTAGACGCCGATCGTGCGCAAGCCCGCAGGAACGAGCCGCATCGCGCCGGGCGGGAGCTCCTCGAGCAGGCAGACCTCGATCTCCGTCATCGCGCCCGTCAGTCGAGCACGAGGTCGCGGGTCGACGTTCCCCACTCCTCGGGAAGCGGCGTGCCCTTGGCCTTGTGCAGCGCCACCTTGAGCACTCCGAGGCCGAGGATCGCGCACTTCAGGCGAACCGGCGTCAGCGGGATGCCGAGCTCGTCGAGCAACGCTTCCTTCGGCAGCTCGGCCACCTCGAGGGCCGTCTTTCCCTTGACGAGGTCGGTGAGCATCGAGGTCGCGGCCTGGCTGATCGCGCAGCCACGCCCGTCGAAGCCGACCTCCTCGATCACGTCACCGTCGCCGAGCCGGACCGAGACGGTGACCTCGTCACCGCACAGCGGGTTCTGTCCCTCAGCGCGTGCGTCGGCAGGTTCGAGCAGACCGTGGTTCCGCGGATTCTTGTAGTGATCCAGGATCAGCTCTCGGTAGAGCTGGTCGAACTCGCTCATCCGAGCGACTTCTTCACCTTGTGGAGCCCGTCGACGAGGCGGTCGACCTCCTCGGGGATCGAATACACGTAGAAGCTCGCGCGGGTGGTGGCGCTGATCCCGAGACGCGTCATCAGCGGCTGCGTGCAGTGATGTCCACCTCGTACCGCGACGCCCTCCCAGTCGAGCAGCTGCGCGACGTCGTGCGGATGGACGCCGTCGATGTTGAAAGAGACGATCCCCGCGCGTCGGTCAGCGGGCGGGCCGTACACCGTGACCCAGTCGAGCTCGGCCAGACGGCCCATCGCATACGCGACGAGCTCGTGCTCGTGCCGCTCGATTGCCTCCAGTCCGATCTCGGAGATGTAGTCGATCGCCATTCCGAAGCCGTACGCCTCCGCAATCGCGGGCGTGCCGGCCTCGAACTTGTACGGGAGCTCGTTCCAGGTGGTCTTGTCCATCGAGACGGAGCGGATCATCTCGCCCCCGAGGTTGAACGGCGACATCGCCTCGAGCAGTTCCCGCCGCCCCCAGAGCGCCCCGACACCGCTCGGTCCGCACATCTTGTGCGAGGAGAACGCGAGGAAGTCGCAGCCGAGCGCTTGGACGTCGAGAGGGCGGTGTGGCGCCGCCTGGGCCGCGTCCACGACCATGATCGCTCCCTGCTCGTGCGCCCAGGCTGCGAGCTTCTCGACCGGGTTGACCGTGCCGAGCGAGTTGGAGACGAGGTTGTTGGCGACGACCTTGATCCGGCCCTCGCGTGCCAGCCCGTCGAGCGCGTCCAGCTGCAGCTCGCCCTGATCGTCGATCGGGATGTGGCGGAAGCTCGCTCCCGTGCGCTTCGCGATGTACTGCCAGGGGACGAAGTTCGAGTGATGCTCGAGCTCGGTGACGACGACGACGTCGCCCTTTCCGAGATTGTCGAGCCCCCACGCGTAGGCGACGAGGTTGAGCGCCTCGGTCGAGCTGCGGGTGAAGATGATGTCGCGCTCCGACGGCGCGTTCACGAACGCGGCGATCTTCTGGCGCGCTCCTTCGAAACCCTCCGTGGCGCGCTCTGCCAGCCGGTAGACGCTGCGATGGACGTTCGTGTACGAGTGCTCGTAGAACTCCCGCATCGCATCCAGGACCTGGCGTGGCTTCTGCGTCGATACAGCCGAGTCGAGATAGGCGAACGGCTTCTCGTTCACGAGCTCGTCCAGATATGCGAAGTCAGCCCGGATACGCTGGACGTCGAGTTTCGGCTGGGTGCTCACGGCCACAGGCGCATCGTACCCCTGCCACGTCGGCTCACCCGAGCTCGACCTTGCCGTTCGCCGCCGCGCGCTCGGCAGCTGTCCGCTGCCGCTCGACGGCGACTGCCGCCTCCTCGAGAAGCTCGCACACACGCTCCAGCCTGACGTTCTCCGACGTCTCCGCGAGCAGCTCGAGCTTCGCTTCGACCGCGAGCTCCACGCGAGCGGCGAGAACGTAGGAGAGCCGAGGCGTACCGGGCTCGGGCATCTGGATCTCGCTCGACGTGAGTTCGCGAAGGCGATCGAAGAGCGCGCGCGCTCGTTCCTCCGTATCGGCGTCGGCGACGTCATCGACGTCCTCGAGCGATGTGGTTTCACCGGTCTGGAAAGCTCTCCCGCTCGTGAGCTCGAGGAGCCTGAAGCGGCCACGTCCCTCGACCAGGATGTTCATGCGCCCGTCCTCGAAGCGGGTCAGCACCTCGATCACCGCCGCGCGCGTGCCGATCTCGCGAATTCCCGCCTCGTCCGCGTATACCAGGCCGAACTCGGCCTCGTCGTCGAGGCACTCCGCGATCAGATCCTTGTAGCGCTCCTCGAAGATGTGCAACGGCACCTGCTCGGTCGGAAGCAGTACGAGCGGGAGCGGGAAGAGACCGATCTCGGTCATGTGTCACGACGGAACGCGGCGAACGCCCACAGGCGGCCGTTTCCGGACTCCGCGAGCGCCAGCCCGCCGGCCTCCGCGCTCGAGACGAGCGCGGACGGTGAGTGGAGAAACACACGAAACGAGCGGCCCAGGAGTCGCATTCCGATATTCACGAGGCGCAGACCGACGCGAACCCAGATGACGTCCCGCGGAAAGCTGAGGACGAGGGTGCGCCGCGTGAGACGGGCGGCGCGCCCCGCGAGCGCGATGCCGTCGGGCGAGCAGCAGACGACGCGGTTCAGGAGCACCACATCCGCGTCCTCCACGGCCTCAGGGCTCTCGAGCACGTCGGCGACGCGGAACGTCGTCCGCTCCTCGAGCCCGCGCTCGCGCGCAAGGTCATGCGCGTAGGGCGCCCAGGCGCCTACGAGCTCCACGATCTCCCCCTTGGCCGCACCAGCGACCAGGAGCGCGGACTGCAAGGTGCCGATTCCTCCTCCGATCTCGAGCACACGTGCGCCGTCGAGCCCTGCCGCCGACGCCGCAGCGACCATTCGTTGCTCGAGGTCGTCGAGGCCCTTCCTACGATGCCGCTCGAGGCTCTTGCGCGCCAGCCGCGGCTTGAAGACCTGCTCGCACGGCAGAGCGCGGCAGCAGCTCGTCACAGCGCGACGATAGCGCTAGGAGGCCGGCTCGAGATCGAGCGCGCCGGAGTTGATGCAGTAGCGCTTTCCCGTGGGCCCTGGCCCGTCGTCGAAGACATGGCCGAGATGCCCGCCGCACGTCGCGCACATGACCTCGGTGCGAACCATGCCGTAGGTCACGTCTGTTTCGACCACGACGCTTTCCAGCTCAGCTGGCTCTACGAAGCTCGGCCACCCGGTTCCCGAATCGAACTTGGCCTCGGAGCGAAAGAGCTCCGCCCCACACCCCGCGCAGCGATAGACGCCGGGCGAATGCTCGTCCACGTACGCCCCGGTGAACGCGCGCTCCGTCCCCTTCCTTCTCAGGATCTCGTACTGATCAGGGGTCAGTCGATCCTGCCATTCCGCCTCGGTCAGCTCCACTTTCTCGGGCATGGATCCAGAGTAGCGTTACGACCCAGATGGACGCTGACGCCATCGAGATCCGGGTTCTCGGCAGCCTGATCGAGAAGCAGCGGACGACGCCAGGCGCGTATCCGCTGTCGCTGAACTCGCTTCGACTCGCCTGCAACCAGGCGACGAACCGCGATCCCGTGGTCGAGTACGACGAGCCGACGATTCGCTCGGCGCTCGAGCGGCTCTCGCGCAAGGGCTGGACGCGTCTCGCAAGCGGCGCCGGCAGCCGCGCTGCGAAGTACCGGCACCTGCTCGACGAGGCGATCGGCGTGTCCCCGGCCGAGATCTCGTTGCTCGCCGTTCTCATGCTGCGGGGTCCACAAACACCGGGGGAGCTGAAACAACGCGCCGAGCGTCTGCATCCATTCACGTCGCTCGCCGAGATCCAGGATGCGTTGGCAAGCCTCATTGAGCGGGAGCTGGTCGCGCGGCTCGAGCGTCGACCGGGTCAGAAGGAGGAACGCTACGCACATCGGTTGGAGGGCGACGATCCAGTCGAGGCCGCAATTGCCGCACCGGCAGACCAGGACCGAGTCGGACTGCTCGAGCAACGTGTGGCGCGGCTCGAGCAGACGATCGCGAGGTTCCGCGAGGAGCTGGACGCGCGAGGCTGAGATTACGTCTGCGGGATGCGCGCCTCGAGCGCGGCCGCCAGCGCCTCGCGCACCGGCTCGAGCTCGACACGGTCGAGCACGTCCTGGAAGAAGCCGCGGATGATCACTCGCTCGGCCTCCGCTCGGTTGAGCCCGCGGGTCATCAGGTAGAAGAGCAGCTCGCGGTCGACTCGCCCCAGCGTCGCACCGTGCGTGCAGCGAACGTCGTTCGCGAGAATCTCAAGGCCGGGGATCGAGTCCGCATGCGCGGTCTTCGAAAGGAGCAGATTGCGGTTCTCCTGATAGGCGTTCGTCTTCTGCGCGCCCTCCTCGACGCGGATCATCCCGCGCCAGACCGTGCGAGCCTCGTCGCGAAGCGCGCCCTTGAACGCAAAGTCGGACGTCGTCGACGGTGCCATGTGCTCCTGGAACGTGTCGTAGTCGAGGTGCTGCGTGCCGTCGGCGAAGTACGCCCCGGTGACCCGCGACGTCGCGCCCGGCCCCGCGAGGTCGTTCTGGATCCGCACCTTGCCCTTGGCGGAGCCGAACCCTGCGGCGACCCAGTCCAGCTCGGCGTCGCGCTCGACGCGCCCGTGATGGGACGCAAAGTGCCACGTGCTCCGGGAGTAGTTCTGCAACGAGATGTACTCGACCTTCGCCGCATCCTGCACGACGATCTCGACAGCCGCGTTCGAGTACGCGGAGAGCTCGGGAGACGACGACGCATATTCCTCGATGACCGCGAAGCGGCTCTCCGGCTCCGCCACGATCAGGAGCCGCCAGAAGAGCGATCCACCTTCGACCGCATTGGCTACTCGCACGTACAGCGGCTTGTCGACCACGACGCCGCGTGGCACGTGCACGAGCAGGCCGTGCTTCCACATGGCCGCGTTGTGCGCGGCGAACTTCTCGTCCCAGCCGACGAGCGAGTAGAGGAGCTCGTGCTCGTCGGTCAGGGGCTCGAACCGAATGCCGTCCGGCGCTCGCTCGATCTCGATGCCTGCCTCTCCCACACGAGCGATGCCGGCGACCTCGACATCGACGAGCGACGGGGCCGACGCGATCTCTGCGGAGCCGTTCGCGGTCCACGCGTCGGGATCGAAGCCGCGGAGGTCTGTGAAGCGCCAGTGCTCGTCCTTCGTCGTGGGCAGGGGAAGCGCGCGGTAGAGCGCTTCGATCTCGGTGCGTGAGGCACCCATTAGAGCGCCCTCATCCTGTTGTTACGCGCCTCGTGGGTCAGCTCGGCGAGGCCGAGCGCCTCGACCAGAGGCGGCAGATACATCCCGAAGCGACCTCGATACCCCTTGCGGAGCCCGTACCACCCGCCGAGCGGATTGGACGAGGACCGTGCCCAGGCCTCGACGGTGCCCTCCTTCGCGACCTTCTGCTCATCGGCCGCCCCGAGATCCATCCAGTCGCCGTGCTCCTTCAGCATGGCGCGCAGATCGTCGATCGCACGCGCGTCGTAGCTCAGCTTGGTGGAGCCGACGTGGCAGACGAGAGCGGGCGGGTCAGCGTCCTCGTCGCGGTACATCGTGTACTCGGACGACCCCGGAGGCGTCTCGAGCACCCAGGGGTCTTCGCGCGTTCCGGTGCCCCTGACGTCAGGCATCGAACCTCCGGTGGAGCATGAGCAAGTTTCCGTCCGGATCATGGAAGAACGCCATGCGGCACACGCTCGTCACGACGGTGTCGCCCTGGAACTCGACGCCCTTGGCCTCGAGCTCGGCTCGTGCGGCATCGACATCGGGTACGCGTAGCGCCATACCGCCGAGGTTCGGCGCGAACGGCTGACCCTGGCTCGCCGGATCGAAGACGTCGAGCGTGACCTGTCCCGCACGAAACTCCATGTCATCCTCGCCTTCCGACTCGATCTGCAGGCCGAGGATCTCGGAGTAGAACCGCTTCGCCCGCGGGATGTCCTGGGTCAAAAAGGAGACGAAGTCGACGTGCTCGACCTGCATCAGGGGTTGGAGCCGTCGGAATACGGGGCGTGCCGGTGGTGCAGGATGAGCGAGTTCCCGTCGGGATCCTTGAAGAAGGCCATGTGGCACACGCCAGAGTCGTAGCTCTCGGGAAACAGAAACTCGACGCCTTTCTCGCGCAGCTTTTCCATCGCCTCGGCGACGTCCGGGACACGAAGTGCGAGCGCCGTGTTGCTCGGGCTGAAGGGCACGCCGGTCTGCTCGGGCGTGTTCAGCAGGATCGTCACGTTGCCGGTCTCGAACTCCGGCCACTCCTCGTGCGCGAGTGGATTGCGCTTCAGGCCGAGGGTCTCACCGTAGAACTCGACCGCGCGAGCTCGATCGGTCACTGGGATTCCGACGAAGTCGGTGCGCTCGACGTCGATCATGGCCGGGAACCGTCCGCGTACGGCCCGTACCGATGGTGGAGGAGAATGCGGTTCCCCGCGGGATCACTCACACCCGCGCCACGACAGACACCCGAATCCCACATCTCGGCGACTTCGAGCCCTGCGGCCTCGAGCGTTGCCCGAGCCGCCGCGACGTCGGGGACGCGCAAGGCAATGGTCGAGGGAGGCAATGGGGTGAACGCGTACTCGTGCGTATGCGGCGTCATGACGGCAAGCGTGACGTTGCCGGCCTCGTATTCGATCCAGTCCTCGCTCGGCGAGTTCGGGTTCCGCTCGAGACCGAGCACCTCGCCGTAGAAGTGCTTGGCCTCCTCCATATCCGTCACCGGGACACGGATGTAGTCGACGCGCTCGACTTCAAGCACGGGGCGAATAGCGGTGATGGAGCATCAGGTCGTTGCCGTCGGGAT
>CAWIQX010000001.1:0-9171 GCA_963838395.1 uncultured Actinomycetes bacterium | reverse complement strand
ACTACCCGCTCTTCGCGTCGGTCGGAGCCGACGGATTCGTCGCGTACCACGCGCGTCACCTGGTCCGCGTGACCTGGCTCATCGCCGTTCCCTGGCTCGTCGAGGTCGCTTCCTCCGCGATCCTCGTCGTCGAGCGGCCGGCGGACGTGCCCGCGTGGCTGGCCGTCCTCGGCGCCACACTCGCCGCTGCGACGGTTGTCGTCACCGCCCTGGTGCAGGGGCCGGCACATACGGGGCTCGCACGGGGGTACGACGAGGATCGGATTCGCTCGCTCGTCCGCGGCAACGCGCCACGGACGGCGATCTGGACGGCGCATGGCGTCGTCTTCGCGGCGATGCTGCTCGTTGTCTGAGAATGCAGCACGGCGAGCGCCGAGGCCGCATCTACGCTGAGAGGATGGAGGTTGCCGGGCGCATCTCAGACACGTTCGCCGAGCGCATCCGCGCGCTCGAGGACGTCACGCTCGCGCCGCACGCCGTCCGCTCGTACGAGACGCGCGGCCGGGTGCGACCGGAAGAAGCATGCAGTGTCCGGACGCCGTTCCAGCGCGACCGCGACCGGATCGTCCACTCGAAGCCCTTCCGACGGTTGAAGGGCAAGACCCAGGTCTTCATCGACCCTCAGGGCGATCACTACCGGACGCGCATCACGCACACGCTCGAGACGACTGCGATCTCCCGCGTCGTCGCGCGGGCCCTGAGGCTGAACGAAGACCTCGTCGAGGCGATCGGCCTCGGTCACGACATGGGCCACACGCCGTTCGGGCACGCGGGCGAGCAGGCGCTCGACGAGGCCCTTCGCGAGCGCTTCGGCGGCGGCTTCCGGCACAACGAGCAGTCGCACCGCATCGCGCGTCAGCTCAACCTCACCCACGAGGTCTGCGACGGGATCCTCACGCACACCGGGCCGCAGGAGCCCGAGACCCACGAGGGGAAGATCGTCCGCATCGTCGATCGGATCGCGTACGTCAACCACGACATCGACGACGCGCTGCGCTACGGGATCCTCGCGGACGACGACCTGCCGGTCGCGGAGATCGCGCTGCTCGGGGCGAGCGGCTCGGCGCGGATCGACGCGCTCGTCCACGACCTCGTCGAAGCGTCCGAGGCTGCGGGTGAGATCGTCCAGAGCGACGAGGTGGGAGAGGCGATGCTCTCGCTGCGCGCATTCATGTTCGACCGCGTCTACCTCGGCCCGCAGGCGGCCCCGGAGCACGAGCGGGCCGAGCGGGTCGTGCGCACGATCCTCGCCCGACTCGTCGCCGATCCCGCGCTTCTCCCCGAGGGCGAGGGCGACCTGTCGACGCGCGTGACGGATTACATCGCGGGCATGACCGACCGGTTCGCGCTCGCGTTCGCCGGGGCGGAGTAGATGGTTGATGCCATCAGATCGCGCAGCCGGACGCGCGAATCGTGGCATCAATCATCTAGGGTCGGCGCGGAGTGCCGCGGATCAAGGACGAGAGCAAGGACGCGGTCATCGCCGCGGCCGACATGGTCGACGTCGTCTCGGCCCGAACCGCGCTGCGGCGCGCGTCGAGCGCGCGCTACAGCGGCCGCTGCCCGTTCCACGAGGAGCGCACGCCCAGCTTCTCCGTCGACCCGGTCGGCAAGCTCTACTACTGCTTCGGCTGCGGCAAGGGCGGGGACGTCGTGCGCTTCGTCCAGGAGACGGAGAACCTCGACTTCGTCGGCGCGATCGAGTGGCTCGCCGAGCGGTTCCGCGTCCCGCTCGAGTACGAGGAGTCGTCGCCTCGCGAGGACGCGGCGCGGCAGCGGCGCGAGCGGCTGACCGCCCTCCTCGAGCAGGCGACGGCGTACTTCGAGCGGATGCTCTGGGAGACGGAGGCCGGCGCGCCTGTGCGGGAGTACCTCGCCGGGCGCGCGCTCCGGGAGGAGACGACGCGCGAGTTCCGCCTCGGCCTCTCGCGCGGGACGGGTCTCGTCGCGAAAGCGCGTGAGCGTGGCTTCGACGTCGAGGAGGTGAAGGCCGCGGGCCTCGCGAACGCCCGTGGCAACGACTACTTCCCGTTCCGGCTGATGTTCCCGCTGGCCGATGCGAGAGGGAGGGTCGTCGGCTTCCAGGCGCGCAAGCTCCGCGACGACGACCCGCTGCGAGGGAAGTACGTCAACACGCCCGAGGGCGAGCTCTTCAAGAAGGGAAACGTGCTCTATGGGCTGCACCTCGCGCGAACCGCCGTCGCGAAGCAGGACCGCGCGATCGTCGTCGAGGGCAACACCGACGTCATCGCCCTCCGACAGGCCGGGGTCGAGCCCGTCGTGGCGTCGATGGGCACCGCGCTCACCGAGAGCCAGCTCCGCGAGCTCGGCCGTCTCACGAAGCGCCTCTTTCTCTGCTTCGACGCTGACGCAGCGGGACAGGAGGCGACGCTGCGCGGGATGGAGCTCGCGATCCGCCAGGGCTTCGACGTGCGCGTCGTCGCGCTGCCGAAGGGAGAAGACCCCGCCGATGCGCCGGACTCGTTCGCGAGTCGGCTCGGTGCGGCCGAGAGCTACGTCTACTACCGCGTGCGGATCGAGCTCGAGCGAACCGACGACCGGCAGGAGGCGTTCGTTCGGGCACGCGAGATCCTCGCTCGCACGGAGGATTCGCCGGAGCGCCAGGACGCGCTACGCCTCCTCGCCGATCGCCTCGACCTTCCCCGCGAGACGCTCGCCGGCCTTGCGTCTGCGCGCGCCGGATCTGCCGCCACGCCCGCGCCGGCCGACGACGCGACCCCGCGCGTGCTCGGAGCAGGGATGCAGCGCGAGCGCGATCTCCTCGCGGCCATCGTCGGGAACCCCTCGCTGGTACCCGAGCTCGCCGCGCTCACGCCAGACCACTTCGACGATCCGGTGCACCGGCGATTCCGCGACCTGCTCGTCCATGGCGGTGACGAGGACGCCGAGCTCGTCGCCCTGCGGGCCGAGCTCGGTGCTCGGGCCGAGCGTGACGAGATCGACGAGAGGATG
Organism: uncultured Actinomycetes bacterium; assembly: GCA_963838395.1. Classification (GTDB taxonomy): domain Bacteria; phylum Actinomycetota; class Thermoleophilia; order Gaiellales; family Gaiellaceae; genus GMQP-bins7. The sequence continues at coordinate 6,198 of CAWIQX010000001.1, read as the reverse complement.
GGCCGCGAGCTCGTCCTCCGCGTCCACGAGCAGAAGCTCAGGCGCGACCTCAAGCTCGGCGGTTCCGACCTCGTCCGGGCGACGGCGCTCCAGGCGCAGCTCGCCAAGGTGCGGTCGGCCCTCGCCGAGCTCGGCTAGAGGCTCGTGAACCCGTACGCCGGGCTCGTCCGCGCCCTCGGGCGCACGCGACCCTTCGCGTGGGTGGCGTCCCGGGTGCTCCCGCCGCTCGATGCGCACTTCGACGGGCGACGCCGGTCGCTCACGAGCCTCGGCACGGGCTTTCCGCTCTGCTACCTGACGACGACGGGACGGCGCACGGGCGAAGCACGCACCGTTCCCCTGCTGTACGTCGAGGACGGCGAGCGCGTCGTCCTCGTCGCATCCAACTGGGGGCGGCGCAACCATCCGGCCTGGGCCTTGAATCTCGATGCGTGCCCCGACGCCTCTGTCGCCGTGAACGGCGGCGAGCGGCCGATGCGCGCCCGGCAGGCCTCCGATGCCGAGCGGAGTCGCTACTGGGCCGAGGCCCTCCACATCTGGCCCGGGTATGCGGGCTACCGGCAGCGGGCTGGACGGGAGATCCGCCTGTACGTGCTCGAGCGCTCGAGCGAACGACCCCGCTGAGCGAGGAGCGATCAACGGCCGCCGGCGGGCGGAGGATTTGCGGCCGATCCTCCGCGCCCAGACGGGGGGGACGTCCAGGTTCGCCAGCGGCCGTTGGTGCAACGATACTGACCGTTCTCTTCCGAGGTCGAGGGCTGCCTCGCGGTCACCGTGCGCCCGCCGCCCAGGGTCTGCCGAAGGCCGAGCGTGGTTCCCGGGGGGTCTGCCACGCCCGGCCTACAGCACCGTACGAGCCGTCCCGCCCTCTTTGCCGTCGAACGGAGCGGGACGACTTGGGGTGATTGACTCAGCCCGCTTGACAATTGTCGAGTCGTGCTCCGGATAGCTCCACCGCTCCGTGAAGGTTTGAGACGCCCAGCGCGTTCAGCGGACGGCGGTGTAAGGTCGCACCAACCCTCCGGTTAACAGCCGGATGCTCTGCCAATATGGATGAGCTACCGGGGAAGGCAGCACAAGGCAGATTGTAGCCCGCTCGGGCTCCGGATCTCATCTGTGGTGCGGTGCGCTCGGCGGCCGGAGCCGGGCTTCGCCCGGCTGGGAGGCCACGGTGCGTCTCAGGGTCGCATCCCAGAAGCAGGGGTGCACTCCGCGGGTTGGACTCGACCATCAATTCCTCCGTTAACAGCCGGATCTCTGCCAATTGAGCTACCGGGGAAGGCAGCGACGCGGATTGTAGCCCGGTCAGGGCGCTCGATTCGAGGCGAAGCAGGTCTCGAGCGGGAAGGGGCGGCGGCGCGAACGGCGAAGGACCGTCATTCCGTGCGGTACGTGATTTCGATCGTCCTCGCCTCGACGGTGGCACTCGGGTGCTCGGAGGTGGGCCAGGCGGCGCCGAGCGCGAAGGTCGCGGCGCTCCAGATCGGCCTGCGCGCGAACAGGCTCTACGGCGGCGCGATCGACGGCGTCTCCGGGCCACTCACCCGGGGCGCCGTCCTGCGTCTGCAACGAACGAGAGGGATCCGGCCGACGGGTCGCGTCGGTCATGCGACGCGTTGCGAGCTCGGGAAGCTCGGGAAGCCGCTCCTCGGGCAGCGGAGCCTCACGCGCGGGCGGGTGGGCTGGGACGTCTCGGTGCTCGAGTTCCGGCTTCGCAAGTACGGGCTCGCCCGGAGGCGAATCGACGGACGCTTCGATGCCGCCACCACGCGAGCGCTCCGCCGCTTTCAGCGGGCACACCGGCTGGGCACGGACGGCATCGCCGGAGCTCGAACCTTCCGAGCGCTCGCCCGCGGGCGCCCGGCGAAGGTCCGCATCGCGGCGAAGCCCAGGCAAGCGCGGCGGACTGCCCCGCGGACGGGACCGACGTTCACGCATGTCGTCTTGGCGGGCGAAGGGTTCTATTCGATCGGTCGCCGCTACCGCGTCGATGCGACCGCGATCGCCCGCCTCAACGGGCTCACGCTCAGGAGCGTCATCGCGCCCGGACAGCGGCTGCGGATTCCCGGTCGCGGGCGGGTGGACGAACGACCTCGAAGCCCGTGGTCAGGCGGGAGGCTCGGCTCACCCACCGCGTCGCCGCGGGGGAGAGCTTCTTCTCGATCTCCCAGCGCTATCACGTGAGCCCGAAGCGCGTTGCGATGGCGAACGACCTGTCGCTGATGGCGACGATCGTGCCCGGCCAGCGGCTCACCCTGCCACAGGGCGCCTATGTCGGCCCGTCCGGCCAGGACGTCGACCGCGACGTCATCCGGGCGGCACTCGACCGCTGGTCGGCGACCTACGGCGTCGACGCGAAGCTCACTCGTGCCGTCGCGTGGATGGAGTCGGGGTTCCAGCAGGACGTCGTCTCGAGCGCGGGCGCGATCGGCGTCATGCAGTTGCTCCCGGAGAGCTGGCAGTTCGTCGACGAGGTGTTGCTCGGCGAGGTGACGCCGAGGACGTACGACGGGAACATCCGCGCCGGCGTGCGACTCCTCCGGTGGCAGCTCGACAACTTCGACGGGAACGTGAGGCTGGCGCTCGCCGCCTACTACCAGGGCGCCCGTGCCGTTCGCGAGCGCGGGCTCTTCGACGACACGAAGCAGTACGTGTCGGTGATCCTGCAGCTCTACGGAACCGTCTGACTCTCGCCGAGGGCGACCGCGACCGCGCTCGCCACCGAGAGAAGCTCGCCGCCCTGCACAAGATGCGTGCACTTCTCGCCAATTCGCGCCGCGATCGCCTGCGGCTCCGGCCTCTCCGTGCCGACCGCTCTGCGAGGCCGGGAGCACGAGCTTCGGGTCGAGCACGGGGCAAGCGGGACGAACAGCGTGCCGCCCTCCGCGTCCTCGGCCAAGAGGCGTGCGAGCTCGAGCACGAAGCGGGTCTTGCCGATTCCGCCCGGTCCGAGGATCGTGACGATTGCCGGGTCGTGCTCGAGCACGAGCGCGACCGCGTCGAAGAGCTCTTGGTCGCGACCGAGGAATCGGGTCGCCGGTGTCGGGAGGATGACGGCGCCCGGCGTTCGCAGCGGAGGGAACGATCGGGTGCCGAGTTGCAGGAGCCGGGCGGGGCGTCGAAGTCCTTCAGACGTGGCGGCCGAGGTCGGTCAGCGCGCTTCGACAACGCGCCGTCGCCTCGCTGAGAGCACCTGGCCTCCGTGCGCGAGCGCGGCGACTCGCGCACCGCGGTGGACGTCGACCCCCACGTAGCCTTCGGCCGTCACGGTCGGTGCCCGTGTGCACTCCCATCCGGACGGAGATCGGGCCGGCCCGAGCGCGCCGTCCTGCGCCGGCGGCGGCGAGAGCGCCGCCCGCGGTTGGGAAGGCGACGAAGAACGCGTCGCCCTGGGTGTCGACCTCGACCCCGCCGTGGGCGGCGAATGCTTCGCGGAGCGACGCGGCGATGCTCGCCGAGCGCCTCGGCATACGCCTCCGGCCCCAGGGCATGGAGCAGCCGCGTCGAACCTTCGATGTCCGTGAAGAGGAACGTCACCGTGCCGGTCGGGAGCGCGGCGCGCATCGGTGGAGGGATTCGACTCGGGCTGCGCGTGGGGCGCACCCCCGCCAGCTACTCCCCGGTGTGATCCTCGCCGAGTGCCAGTGCGACGGCTTCCTCGAGCTCGAGCGCTCGTCCCATGCGCGAACGCGCTATCGAGCTCGGCGGTGCTTGCTTGCACGAGTGGCTCGGCGAACTCGATCAGCTCGGGATCCGCCAGTGTCGCCTCGTGCTCTGCTGCAGCCGTGACCGCGCCCCACATCCGGCCGGCGCGCTCGAGGTTTCCGCGCCGCTGCTCGACGAGCGCCAGGCCGGTGAGCAGCCAGCCCGTCAGTCGGCGGTCCTCGATCGACCTGGCGACGCCGAGCGCGTCCTTCGCGGCGGCCTCGACCTCGTCGAGCCGCGAGAGCTCGAGCCCCAGCTCGACGAGGTCGAGCTGCGAGTTCGCCGCGAACCAGCGAAAGCCGCACGCGTATGCGGCTTCCGTGCTGCGACGAAAGAGCTCCCACGCCTCGTCGAGCTTACCTCCGGCGCGAGCGACGCTCCCGAGCGCCGAGAGCGCTTCTGCCTCCAGCCTGGGCATCTCGTACCTGCGCGCGGTGTCGAGGCACTCCTCCGCGAGGTCGCGCGCGCGCGTGACATCACCGTCCCAGCCTTCGTGCAGCGCGAGCCGGACACGGACGTTGGCGGCGCCGCGCTCGTCTCCGAGCGCGTCGAACATGGCAGCGCTCTCCTCGTATCGCTGCACCCCGAAGTCGACCTCTCCCGAGACGGTCGAGGCAGCGCCCAGCACGCGAAGCGCCGCTGCCTGGAGCGGGGAAGGAACCGCCTCCGCGCGGTCGAGCAGAAGGCGAAGTCGCCTGGCGCCCTCGGCCGGGCTGTGGGCAGCCCAGAAGCTCTCGAGTGAGACGGCGAGGCGGACTCCGAACTCGACGTCGGCTCTCGCGGCCCAGTCGAGCGCCGCCCGCAGGTCGTCTCGCTCCGCGAGCGCGAGCTCGTGCCTCTGCAGCACGGACGACCCGTCGTCCTCGAGCTTCGCCTTGCGAGCGACCGCGACCATTCGCTCTGCGTGGCGCCGCCGGAGCAGCTCCGGCTCGCTCGATTCCGCGAGACGCTCGTGTGCGTACTCCCGGATCGTCTCGAGCATCCAGAAGCGGTGCTCGCCGAGCTGCCCGACCCGTCGCCGGAGGAGGCTCTTGTCGAGCAGCGATTCGAGGTCGATCAGGTCGGCGCCGCAGACGAGCTCGGCGCTCTCGAGCGTGCACCCGGCAGCGAAGACCGAGAGGCCAGCGCAGAGCGCCTGCTCCTCCTCGCTCGAGCAGGTCGTAGCTCCAGGCGATCGTCGCCCGGAGGGTGGCGTGGCGTGGGTCGGCGTCTCGTCCGCCGCGAAGGAGATCGAGCCGACCGCGAAGACGCTCGAGCAGCTCCTCGGGAGAAGGAGACCCGTCCGCGCCGCAGCGAGCTCGAGCGCGAGCGGCAGACCGTCGAGCCGCCGGCAGAGCTCGGCGACTGCGGGTGTCGATTCGATGCTTTCCCGTCGCCTTGGCCCGGTCGAGGAAGAGGGCGACCGCCTCGTCGTCGGCAAGGGGCGGCAGCTCGAACCGCCGCTCGCCCTGCGACGCGGAGCGCCTCGCGGCTCGTCGCGAGCAGCCGGAGCTCCGGGGCCGCCGTGAGCAGCTGCGCGACGAGAACGCGCTGCGTCCGGAAGCAGATGCTCGAGGTTGTCGAGCACGACGTGTGTTCGCCTGCCGCGGAGCGCCGACGCGATCGCGGCGCACTCCGGTGCGCTCGCACCCAGGGCTTGCGCGAGCGGGGCGAGGACGAGGCCGGGCTCGCGGACGGGCGCAAGCGGGACGAACACCGTCCCGCCCTCCGCCTCGTCGGCGAGGAGACGTGCCAGCTCGATGGCGAACCGCGTCTTGCCGGCACCACCGGATCCGACGACCGTGAGGAGCCTGGGATCGCGATCGAGCACGACCGCAGCCGCCTCGAGCAGCTCGTGCTCCCGCCCGACGAACGTCGTCGGCGGTGCCGGAAGCTCGATGCTGCCAGGCGTCCGGAGAGGCGGAAACTCCCCGAAGCCGAGCTGATGGACGCGGGTGAGCCCGGTGAAGTCCTTCAGCCGGTGCGTCCCGAGATCCAGGAGCGTCACGTCCTCGAGGAAGGCTGCCGTCGTCGGCGAGACGAGCGTCTGGGCTCCGTGAGCGAGCGCACCGATGCGAGCGCCGCGATGGATGTCCGCTCCGACGTATGCGCCACCCGAGACGATCGGCCTCGCCGGTGTGGAGGCCGATGCGCACCTGTATCGGCCCGCCTGCGAGCGCCGTGTGCGCCTCACGTGCCGCCGCCGCGGCCTCCGGAGCGGTCGGGAAGACGACGAAGAATGCATCGCCTTGCGTATCGACCTCGACGCCCCTCGTACGCGGCGAAGGCTTCGCGCAGCAGGCGCCGATGCTCGCCGAGCGCCACGCCGTAGGCCTCCGGGCCGAGCTCGTGCAGCAGCCGCGTCGAGCCCTCGATGTCGGTGAAGAGGAACGTGACGGTGCCCTGCGGGAGCTCGGCAGCCACAGCGTCTCGAGGCTACTGAGCGTCAGCCGTGCGCGCTACCGCGTCAGGCTCACGGCTGCTGCATGCGCTTGTCGGGCCGCCTCCTCGACG